>NZ_CP012968.1:0-2721344 GCF_001663395.1 Staphylococcus sp. AntiMn-1 | reverse complement strand
ATTTCTAATTTTACTGATAATACTTTTTCTTTTTCTCCACGGTTCACAGCTAAGACTCTATGGTTAGCAATTTTTTTCACTGGTTCGCTGTAATCATAATACATTGAAAATATTTCTTTTTCGTCTTCAGCATTCTTTTTCTTTTGTGTAATGATATTGCCATGTTGAAAAGTATCTTTAAGGATTTTAGTTCTATATTTAGGTGCATCCGAAACTAATTCTGCAATGATATCTTGTGCTCCTTTTATAGCAGCTTCAATAGTTTCTATTTCTTCGTTTAAAAATTGTTGCGCTTTGTTTTCGATTGTTGTGTCTAAGTTAGATTGCTTTAGCCATTTTGCAAATGGTTCTAAGCCTTTTCTCTTTGCTTCCGTTGCTCTCGTTTTCTTTTTTGTTTAAATGGTCTATATAAATCTTCAACACGTTGGAGTTTTGTTTGTTTTAAAATATCACTTTTTAAGTCTGTTGTTAATAAACCTTGTTCTTCTATATTATGTATAACTTCTTCTTTTCTTTTTTGAAGGTTAACCATATATTGATATTCATCATCTATTTGTTTAATTTCTACTTCATCTAATCCACCTGTTTGCTCTTTTCTATAGCGCGCTATAAAAGGTACTGTATTTTTATCCTCTAGGAGTGATAACACTGAATTAATTTGTTTTGTTGTGAAATTGTATTTCTCTCTTATAGATTGTATTAGATTACTATCCATAGAATCCTCCGCTCATTTATTTCTTTTTTATTTTACTTCCTTTAACATTTTAACATATTTAATAGTAACCACTGTTCAAAACATCATGCTTTAATTAAAGTGATGCAACTAGTATAAAAATTAAAATAAGGCAGCTCCCTAATTTATAGGAATGCTGCCTTATATTTTATTCAATCATTGATTAGCGGCTTCTTGTAATTTCTTGATTGCTGTTCTTTGCAATCTTGAAACATGCATTTGGCTTAACCCAATTCTTTCTCCAGTTTCTTTTTGGCTTAAACCTTCAATAAATGTACATTGAATAATCTGTCTTTCTCTTTCATTTAATATTGGTAAAATTCTTTCTAATATCATACGTTTTTCAGTTAAATCATAATTGTCATCTTGTTGACCCATAATATCTAATAAAGTAACTGTAGAACCATCTTTGTCTGCTTCAATCGAATGGTCAACGCTTAACGCATTATAACTTTGACCCATTTCCATTGCTTCTAACACATCTTCTTCGTTTACTTCAAGACGATCCGCTATTTCTGCAATCGAAGGAGAACGTTCTAACTCATTCGTTAATTCATCAGTCACTTTTTTGATGCGAGGTCCAATCTCTTTGATTCTTCTTGGTACATGGACACTCCATGTTTTATCACGTAAATAACGTTTAATCTCACCAATGACCGTTGGTACTAAAAAGGCTTCGAACTTTCTATCAAAGGATAAGTCAAATCGGTTTATTGCACCAATCAAACCAACCATACCAACCTGAACGAGGTCTTCGTGATGAGATTGACCTTTTGAATATTTATATGCCAATGATTCGATTAACTTTCTATAATGTCTTACGAGTTTATCTTGAGCATCTTTATTTTCGTCATTTTGATGCTGCGTTATCCATTGGTTAATTTGTTCAGGTGATACATCATTAACTGATTTCGACTCTTTCACCATTATTTCGCACCTGCTCTTTTTTAATATACTTTATCATACTGATTGTTACGCCTGATTGTTTATCAACTGTAACTTCATCCATTAAAGATTCAATTAAAAACAGACCAAGACCGCCTTCTCTTAGGAAATCTATGTTTTCGTTTTCTTTATATGGCCCTAATTGTGCTTTTGTCTCTTCATAATCGAAACTTTCACCTTGATCTGAAATTACAATCTTGATTTTATCATCGAAAATTTCAAAGCATAGATTAATCATTCCCACATCTTCTGGGTCATCTTTATATGCATGTTTTACTGCATTCGTTACTGCTTCGCTCACTGCAATCTTCGCATCTTCAATGTCGTCATATGAAGCACCTGCACGTGAAAAAACGCCTGACAGTGTTAAACGTATCAAACTCACATACTCTGCAGATGCTGGCAAACGCATTTCTATATAATCTTGTTTAAGTTGCATGTTATTCGACCTCCGTTCCTTCATTAACATGCATCAAATCTTTTAATCCTGTTATATCAAATAGTCGACTTATTCGATCTGAAACACCTAATATATATAATTCTTTATCATGTTGGTTTAACGCTTTTAATGTACCTACGAATACGCCTAATCCTGTTGAATCCATATAACTCACATTTTCTAAATTTACATGTAAATCATGAGTTCCTTCTTGTCTCATCGGCACTAAAACTTCTTCTAATTCTGGAACAGTATAAACGTCCAGTTCTCCGCCAACTTTAACCTCGTAATGAGTATCATGTGTTACTGTTTCGATATTAAGATTCATAACATTACACTCCTAATTATAGTCTCATAATAACTTCCATACCCTTATATTAAATAACTTAACCTTAATTATGCTAAAACTAATTAACTCTTTTTATAATTAGAATTGTTAAATCATCTCTTTTGTCAGGATTTTGTATTTTCAAAATCGCTTCATATAGAAGTTGAACGATATCTTGTGGATGCATGTGCTTATACTTGTGAATCATCGTTAAAAGATGCTTTTTGTCTAAGAAATCTCCTGCTTCATTTCTAACTTCTGTAACGCCATCTGTAAATATAATAACTAAGTCATCTAAATATACAGGGATTTCTTGTTGTTTATATCTCGTTTGCTCGCTGACACCTAACACTCTGCCTCTAACGCTGATTTCTTCAAATTCTTCAGTCTCTGCTCTATATACATATCCTGGTTCGTGTCCAGCAGAGCTACAATATAACAAATGGTTTAACTCTTCATATAGTCCGTAAAACATTGTTACAAACATATTCTGATTGACGTTTTTTTCTACTACTCGATTGAGACGCTTTAAACCGTCACTCGGAAGTTGAGAATGACCATAAGAGTCCATACCAAATTTTATCATACTCATTGCAAGCGCAGCTGGTATACCTTTACCTATAACGTCTGCCACTGCAAAACTCATCGTGCCATCTTTATGATCTATTAAGTTAAAATAGTCACCACTTACTTTTTGCGCTGCTACTGATATAACACCGATTTGTATGCTATCAAATTGAGGAATATCCGTTTTAAGCATTGTTTGCTGTAAACGAGAGGCTAAATCAATCTCTTTATCATGATATTGTAGACGATTTACTAATTGTTGATAATCTCTATAACTATACCCAAACCCTCTTACTACTTCTTTAAGCACATTAAAAGTTTCTAAAATTTGAGTTTCATTTAAATTTAAAACTCTGACATAATCTCTATGAATTCCAACTATATCTTCTGGTAATAAATCTCTTTTTATCACTTCATCGGTAAAGCTTTCACACTTTTTCTTTAGATCCGTAGCATCTAAAGTGTGTAAACTTTCGTCAATTAGCGCTTTATATTGATTTTTGAATTCTTCCATGTAGTAATTCCTCCTAAAAATACAAATATAAACCGCATACATCGGTTATAACAGATTTAAACGTACTATGTATGTAAGTAAAAATATCTTTTAAAATGAACGAGCCTATCCTAGCTTTGTACTTGCTTGTATTGGCTACTCGCTATATATGATAAACACGCTCCAAATACCTAAAAAGCTTTAGGATAACCTAAAGCTTTTCAAATTAAAACATCCCACTCAAAGGTATTAAACCACAAAACTAAAATTCTTAATTTTCCAATCACAATTAAATTACTAATTAAGTGGTAATTACATGTTATAGGGAATCGATATATAATTCACTATTTTATTAACTGTTTCTTAAACCTTTGAAAATCATGATTTACTATTTCTAACATTATGTAATCCTAAGCTTATATCTATGGCAACATTAACTTCTTTCATTTTACTTTCAGAAAGGTATGTTAATTTTTCTTTCAGCCTATTTTTATCTAAAGTTCTAATCTGCTCAAGCAGTATTACAGAATCTTTATCAAGCTTATATTTACTTTTTTCTATTTCTACATGTGTAGGTATTTTAGCTTTATTTATCCTACCAGTAATTGCAGCTACAATTACGGTAGGACTATATTTATTTCCAGTATCATTCTGTATGATAACGACAGGTCTTATTCCCCTTGTTCAGACCCTTGAACTGGTGATAAATCAGCTAAATAAACGTCTCCTCTTCTCATCATTCATTGTTATTCTTAGAGCTGAGGTAAACTTCATTGCAATCACAAGCTTCACATTCAAATGGAAATGCTTCTGCTGCAAGGGAGAGATTTAAATCGGCCATTTGTGAATAGCCTTCTTTTAATAGTTGTTCAATACTATGGTTTCTGCTTTGATTAAAACTTGCCATGAATAAAGACCTCCATGTTACTAAAATAGAATATATTGAGATTCGTTGTTAGACTTATAATAACAAATTTTACATTAAGTGACTATACTATTTTAGTAATTCATTGCGAATTTCTAAGTCTTGCGTCCCATGATAAATTCTAGGAAGCCTTCTATTTAGTCTACATAACACTTCATAATTAATGGTCTGTTGCTGTCGTCCCAGAGCTTCTGCTGATTGTCGACTATCACTATGGTGATCCATTAAAATGACTTTATCACCTGTATTAACTTCTTCAGGAATTTTAATTATTGTTTGATCCATGCACACTTTTCCAATTACTTCACATTGGTACCCATTCACATTCACACTAAATCCTGTCATCATTCTTGGATAACCATCTGCATATCCTACTGGAATGATTCCAATTTTTGTAGGTTCTTTTGCTGTATATATACTTCCATAACTCACAGATTCTCCAATTTGCAATACTTTAGTTTGAACGACTTCACTAATCCATTGTGCACTTGGTTTTAAATGTATCTTCACTTTTGATTTAACGTACTCTGAAGGATAGTAGCCATATAATGATATGCCTATTCTAACCGTATTACAAAACTGACTGTCTTTCATTAATGCGCCTGCAGAATTCTGAGAATGTATATAATTGGGCTTTTCTACCTGCTCAACAATTCCTTCAAAATAGGCTTGTTGTTTATTCATCGAATCACCCGGTTCATCAGCACATGCGAAATGTGTAAACACGCCCTCAAAAACTAAATGGTCATGTGATTGAATCAAATCAATAACTTCTTTGTACTCATCCACATCTTTTATTCCTAACCTACCCATGCCAGTATCTAATTTAGCGTGAAGCCACAAATCTTTTTTATTATCGGTTGGAATTTCTTCAATAGCCTCAGCGAGCCATACTTTAGATGGCACCGTAATTGCTACTCGATGTTGTATTGCTTTGTTTATGTTATATGTTGGAATAACTCCAAGTACAAGTATTTTTGCATTAATTCCATGCATACGAAGTTCAATTGCTTCATCTAATGTTGCAACAGCGAAAAACTCAGCTCCATTTTCCATTAATTGACGTGCAATTTTAATGCTACCAAGTCCATAACCATTCGCCTTAACTACTGGCATAACTGTTTTGTTTGGATGTAATGTTTGAAACACTTGAAAATTCGAAACAATAGCATTTAAATCTACATTCAAGTACGTCGATCTATAATACTTATCAGACATTAAGCATGTACCTCCTATTTCATTAAATAACTTTCACTAATTTTTTATAATAAATCAATTTTATAACAATGATGATAGGATAACCAAATTAAACATACTGGAATTTAGAAAATTTTTAATAAATTAAACTTCTAAAATGACTTGACCCATAGCATAATGTTCCGTATGTGTTATACTTACATGCACTTTAAAGCCTTCATAGGTAATACAAGGCTTACCATTTTCATCGTTAAAACAATCAATGTCATTAAATGCTACTGTTTTTCCTAGCCCCGTACCTAGCGCTTTACTAAAAGCCTCTTTACAAGCAAATCTACCTGCAAGAAATTCCATTTTACGTTGTTCATTTTTGAAACAATTAAATTTTTGTTGTTCATTGGTAGTTAATATACGTTCTAGCAATTTCTCTTGTCTGCTATAAAGTTTTTTTATTCTTGTTATCTCTATTAAATCTACACCTATACCGTGTATCATAAGTCTCCCCTCGCTCATATAAAGATATTGATCTATTTTAAATCACTATCTTTATAATGTTCAATTTCTGAAGCTTCATTTTCTGTTACATCAATTGCTTTATTAACATTTTTTATTATGTACTTTAATGTAGCCGCTATATCTTTGTCGATAAGTTTAATCTCAGTATTTCCGCCTGCTGTCGATAACGTTAAACTTGCTAATTTATATTTGCGCATTAAAATACCTTCGTGTGTATCGACATTTTGAATTCTGAATAATGGGATATTGATTACTGAAACAAACCATAAACCATTTCTTACAGTGATTTCATTTTCACCTAGTTTGTATCTAAAGATTTGGTACCGGTACGCAGGAATTAAAATAGCACCTAGTAGCAATTGAATTACAATAATAATTATACCAATAATTAAAACCCACATCATCGTATTGGAGTTAAGCCATTGCAACCACAGTCTATTAACTATATAAACAACTGCTAAAATTAATACAAATATTACAGTTACAATATATGCCGAGAGGCGCATGACTGTTTTTCCAGATTTATCCATATAATTATATTCATTCATAATGCTCACCTCTCAAATACCAATTTTGAAGTGTTTCAACTTCTTTATAATTATTGAATTTCAAACCGATTGCTTCACTACCCGCAGCTTTTGCAATGATAAAATTGAAATTACCTAAATCACTATTTATTAAAAATGGATTTCGTTTAATTTCCATACCTAGTATTTTATCATGCTTGAAATACGTATTTTTGAATCCAAACATAGTTACATTACGTACTACAAGTTCATCATTTTGTACTTTTAATCCAGATGATTTAATAACTATAAGGCTATGAATAATTAGTAGTAAAATCATAATCGCTGCGATAAGAAATGACCAAGGTAACCAGAAATAATTAACAATAGTTGCAAGCACTAGCAGTATGACTGTTTCTTGCCAAAAGTGCCTATGGAAACCTCTCCAAGGCATACCCTTTTCCGCATTTTCAAATGCCATACTAGGGATAAGTGATTTAATGATTTCGAATGCTTTTTTTCGTTTAATAAAAGGTAAAATCATAACATTTCCATCTAATGAAATATCCTCTTTATCATTACCATTCATATCGCTCGTAATCACAAAATGTATAGACGCAAAACCGAATAGTTTTCTTAAGAAAGATTGTCTTTCAACTACAGCTTGAACTCTATCAGTTGGCACCGTGATACTTTTAACATTAAATAAACCATATCGGATATTCAATTGATTATCATTTTGTGTCACTGTGTAGTTATAGTTTTTTATAATTACAATCAATGTACCCAATATATAACTTGCGATAATGATAGTCGCAACCATTATTAACACAATCACAAAAATCGCTTGAGAAATCCGAGCAAATTCACCAGTGAGCCATTCCCATGGTATCACTTCTGAAAAGGCACCAATTATCGGCGAAATGGCTGCAAACGCCACGCCTATAGCTCCACTCGTTAATGCCATAAACAGTAATTCTTTAAAATTAAGCTTATATAAGCGCACAGGTTCTGATAGTTGTTCCGGATTATCTCCATTATCCTCTGGTTCAGGTATGCTAGTTAAATTTGGTTCTTCATTTTGACTAGTTAATTCTCGTTGTTTTTCTTTAATCGTACGTTGTATTAACTCACTTTGTTTTTTAGAAACAGTGTCTAAATCAATACCATCACTCGGTGTTTTGATTTGTAATTTCATACCACCTACGATTTGATTTATAATGCCTTGTGATGTATCTAATGTTTGTATACGACGGATATTAAGTTCTTTTCTTTCTTTAGTAAAGATACCCGTTGCTAAAACAAAATGATCATTTTCAATCCAATATGTCGTGTTATAAACTTTTAATACTTGAGCTACAAATGAAAATAAAAAGAAAGCAAAAACGATAGCTGGAAATATGTACGAAGTTATATTTGTAAAATCAAAATCCTGAATATTAAATACTAGAAAAATAATAATCAAAAAGATATTTTGCTTAATAGCTTCAATAACACCAGTTAAATAAGAAATAGGATGTAACTTTTGAGGATTATACATCAAAATCAGCTCCTCTCAAGTAATTGAGTGTTAGTAATTCGAATGACTTCGCATCATCCGTAGACATCAGAGGAAAACTAACTTTATGACCAGCAGTAATTAATGTAGTTTTAGACAGTCCCATTTTCTTCAAAATCGGGTTATTCTGCCTTTCAATAAACTGTGTGCGTTCCAATTTCACTATTTTTTTAGATTTAAAGAAGAAATCATATTTTACTTCTATATAATTTTCCTTAATTCTATAATATGTGTATTTAAATTTAATCCAGGGTCTAACCAATAAATACATAAAATCAAACACTATAAAAGCAACGATTAAATATACAATGAAATGCCACCAATTAAAGTGACTCCATAAAAATATTAAAATAACCGAAACGATCAAACTAACAATAAATTCCAGTCCTTCGATTATGTAGTAATACTTCATAGCTTGTTTAGGACTTCTGTTAAATAGTTGGTCGTTAGTCATATATACACTCCTTAATTAAGATTTCAATTTATTATAACATAGCTTTTATAGTCATTTCATTCCTCATTTAAAATTTATAAACATCTATTCTAATATTAAATATATTGCACTTAATATTTATTGTTAGAATAGCTTTTCTTAAAAAACAAAAAAATCATCCCACATGAGTGGAATGATTAAACCTAAATTTCATATATGATAAATTATTTTTATTTTTTGTGGTCAGCGAATGTGCGACCTTTCATTGATTTCTTATTGCTATTGTTTCTATCAGAAGACTTTTCGTTCTTCTTATTATTGTTGAATCCGCCTTTTGAACGACGATTTTTGTTATCAAATTTATTACCACGTTTATTGTTGCCTTGACCGCCACGTTTTGGTCCGCGGCCTTGACGACCACCTTTACCACGAGATAATGGTTTTTCAAATGTTAATTGAACATCAACTTCATCATTTGATTCAACCAATTCTTGTAATAATGAAGCAACTAAATCAACATCACTATATTCTTCAATTAATTCTGAAGCAATACGTTGTAATCTTGGTTCATTTTCTCTAGACATCCACTTTTCAACTTTACCTTTAATATCGTTTTCACGCGCTTTAAGCACTTCTTTACGATGAGGTGGTCTCATTGCAGTCATTTGTCTCTTGTTTGCTTGTTCAATCTGACGGATGTAATCCATTTCAATTGGGTTCACAAATGTGATTGCTACACCTTTTTTACCAGCACGACCAGTACGGCCGATTCTGTGTGTATAACTTTCAGTATCTTGAGGAATATCAAAGTTATAAACATGACTTACGTTTGAAATATCAAGTCCTCGTGCTGCAACATCTGTTGCAACTAAGATATCTAATTGATCATTTTTGAATTTTTTCAATACTTCCAAACGTTTCGCTTGAGTAATGTCACCATGTAAACCTTCAGCTTTGTAGCCTTTAGAGATTAACGCACTTGTTAATTCATCTACACGACGTTTAGTACGGCCGAATACAATAGCTAATTCTGGTTGGTGCACATCTAATAAATTCGTAAATGTATCGAATTTTTCCAATTCTTTTACGATTGTATAGTATTCTTCGATTTGTGGATTAGACATTTCGTTATTCATTGTTTTAACAATTACTGGTGTTTTCATGAATTGTTGAACTAATGTTTGAATAGCTTTTGGCATTGTAGCTGAAAACAACATTGTTTGGCGTTGTGAAGCTGGAATTTTATCCATGATAAATTTCATATCATCGATGAAGCCCATGTTCATCATTTCATCCGCTTCATCTAATATAAGCGTATGAACATCATTAGTTTTTAATGTACGACGGTTAAGGTGATCAATCACACGACCTGGTGTACCTACAACGATTTGCGGTCCTTTTTTAAGTGACTTGATTTGACGGTCAATCGGCATACCACCAAATACAGTAACAACTTGTACGTTTTGACCTTTAGCAAATTCTCTGATTGATTCAGCTACTTGCATAGCTAATTCTCTTGTTGGTGCAAGGATTAATGATTGTACGCCTTCTTTGTCTGCCACTTTTTCAACAAGTGGAATACCAAACGCACCAGTTTTACCTGTGCCTGTTTGAGCTTGACCAAGAACGTCTTTGCCTTCTAAGGCAAGAGGGATACTCTCTTTTTGTATAGGAGTGGCGTCATCGAACCCCATTGATGCTAGGGTTTCTGCCATCTTATCTGAGAGCCCTAATTCTTTAAATTTTTGCAATATAATTCTCCTTTATTTATCTTTATTTCTATACATATATGTTCACTTAAGTTTCTTCAACTTCTTAATAGTACCACCTCAAGTATATAATCGCAATAAACCAAATTTGATTAAATGCAATAACTTTGCTTGTTTTAAAATGTTTTAAAACACCAAAAATACCGAAATATATAGGTTGTAAGCGTTTAACTTTATTCTGTAAACTTACTTTATACCCTCTTAAAAAAATTTATTAATTTATTTATTCTGTTAATTGTCAGAATATTTTACTTGTAAGATATGGCTTATTCACTCCTTATTTAAATTAAATTCAAGAAATTCTTTAACTGAAATTACATTGGTACCGACATTAAGCTTAACTGTATGTTTCTTTAATGAAATTATGAAACGTCGTTATTTTTTCAATATGAGTATGTCAATTACATTTAAGTGTGATAACTTTATAAATACTTGTTGCCTTTTATAAGTTTTCCCGTTTTAGCAAAATAAAAACGAGCTGTTAGATTTCTAATCAAATTCTAACAACTCGTTATTTTGTTAATGTTTAAATTAAAGCTTCGACAACCTCTTCTAGTTTCATTCCTCTAGAACCTTTGACTAAAATTTTATCCTCAGATTGAACATAATTTTGTAAAGTTGTTATCAATGCTTGCTTATCTTCGTAATGTTCTGCTTGTGTTACATGCGCTTTGCCCGTGTTACTAATAAATTTTGAAGCTGCCCCAAAAGTAAATAATGCATCAATATTTTTACCTTCTAAGTATCGACCTACATTTTCATGCATCATCTGACTATCTGGACCTAACTCTAAAACATCTCCAAGTACAATAATTTTTCTACCTTTCATAATTGAAAGCGTATCAATTGCTGCTTTCATACTTGTAGGACTCGCGTTATATGCATCATTAATGACTAATTTATTGTCACTGGTATAATGTTGTTCCATTCTCATACCTGTAAGTTCTACTTTACGTAAGTTATTAAAAATTATGTCATGGCTCAAGCCTAACCTTTTACCAACAGCGATAGCAATTGTTGCATTCTTCATATTATGTTCACCTAAAATAGGTAAATCGAATCTTTCTTCCCCGTTAATATTAAATACGATACCTGCATTTTCAATATCTTCAATCTGACAAACAAGTGTGTTGTCTTTGTCTTTACCAATACTTACTATATCTGCATCTAGTATTTTCGTAACGTGAGATTCTAATAATGGCTCATCACCATCATAAATAAAGACGCCATTTGATCTTAAGCCTGTGATAATTTCAGCTTTTGCTTGGGCAATACCTTCTCTAGAACCTAAATCTTGCATATGTGATTCACCAATATTAGTAATTATTGCTATATTGGGTTCGGCTAAATTTGACAATAACTCAATTTCATTGAATCCAGACATTCCCATTTCTAAAATTGAAATCTCAGTATCTTGATCCAATTCTAATATTGTTAATGGTAATCCGATTTCATTATTGTAATTGCCTTGTGTTTTTTTAACTTTAAATTGTGGTTTTAAAACACTTTCAATCATGTCTTTGGTAGTCGTTTTACCATTTGAGCCTGTTACTGCAATGACTTGAGGCCCAACAAATTCTAAATAAGCTTTAGCTAATTGTTGTAACGCTTTAAGTGTATTCTCAACCCATATCACTGGACCGTCTATGTTTTTATCTAAAGTTACATCTTTTTGATAAAATACTGCACCTGCCCCATCTTTCAGTGCTTGTGCGACGTATTTATGTCCATCTACATTTTCACCTTTAAAAGGAATGAATAAATTTTGATTGTTAATTACACGTGAATCAATAGAAACACCTTTAATCGTATGATCTAAATATTCATTATCAATGTCACATGGAATCCATTCTTTGATTTGTTCTAAAGTTACTTCAATCATTATTCATTCGCCTCAGTCAATTTTGTATTTATTTTGTTTCTTATCTTCATGCTTTTCTTTCGCTAATTCAATTAATCTTTCAATTAATTCAGCATATGTTACACCCATGTTTTCCCAAAGTCTTGGATACATACTAAAAGCAGTAAAACCTGGCATTGCATTTGTTTCGTTAATAAAAATTTGATTGTCTTCAGTGACAAAGAAATCAGCTCGTAACAAACCAGAACAATCTGTCGCTTTAAATGCTTCGACTGCCATATTTCTTAATGTTGTTTGTACTTCTTCATCTAAATCAGCAGGAATATCTAATTTTATTTTTCCATCTTTGTACTTAGCTTTGTAATCATAGAATGCTACTTCTTTAATCACTTCACCTGGCGCAGTCGTTTCAGGATAGTCATTACCAAGTACAGCTACTTCTATTTCTCTCGCATCAATACCTTGTTCAATTACTAATTTACGGTCAAATTGGAATGCTTCTTCAATACCAACTTTCAATTCTTCTTCATTATTACATTTACTAATACCAACACTAGAACCTAAGTTTGCTGGTTTTACAAATACTGGATATTCTAACTTGTCATGTACAAGTTTCAAAATGTTACTTTCATATTTATGATATTCACTTCTTAAAAAGCTCACATAAGGTAGTTGAGGTAATCCTCTATGCGCGAATAATTGTTTCATAACAAGTTTATCCATCGAACTTGAGGCAGCTAAAACACCGTTTCCTACATATGGTATATCTAATACTTCAAACAAACCTTGAATTGTACCATCTTCACCATTCGGTCCATGTAATACTGGGAAAACTGCACTATAGGCGTTCCCTGTGCTACCTATACTAAGTAGTTGAGAGATTTCACCTGCAGCAACATCTGTTAAACGTAAAGTGTCTATTTCATTTATAGTGTCTACGATATTTTCTTTCTTTTTCCAGTCACCTTCATTTGTTATGTAAATGATGTCTATTTGATATTGATCTTTATCTATTGCGTTTAAGACATTTTGTGCTGTTAATATTGAAACATCGTGTTCCGCACTTTTTCCTCCGTATACGATACATACATTTTCTTTAGCCATACTTTAGCCTCCATATACAATTCTTAAACTACATCATATCACGATTTAATATTTTTTTGCATTTGTTAAGTAGTATAAAAACTTTTTATTTTTCAATTTAGTATATGGCACTTTACAATGGATTAAAAGTAATAACTTTAACTCATCAATATATAGTTATCTTATTATAATTTTTCAATTTGGCACCCTACTTCTAGCAATATACATTAAAGTTCGGTAAAATCTATATATATTACAAAGTTAAAGAAAACTAAGCTTTTCAAAGGAGTAAGAAATGAGTACTTCACGTCAATTAAAAAACAACCATTGGATACGGCGAGTCGACTGGACTTTAGTAGGCTTCCTCGTATTGTTAGCAATTATTAGTGTAACAATAATCAACTCAGCTATGGGTGGCGGTCAATATAGCGCCAACTTTGGCATTAGGCAAGTTCTGTATTATGTCCTTGGCGGATTCATAGCATTTTTAATCATGTTAGTTTCACCTAAGAAACTAATGAAATATACATATTTACTGTACTTTCTTTTTTGCGCAGCCTTATTTATATTAATCATTATTCCAGAAACACCGTTCACACCTGTTATAAATGGTGCAAAGAGTTGGTATAAACTAGGTCCAATCAGCGTACAGCCTTCAGAATTTATGAAAATAGTATTGATATTGGCGCTTGCTAAACTAATCTCAAAGCATAATCAATTTACTTTCAATAAATCATTGGAGACAGATTTTAAATTACTGCTGAAAATTTTTGGTATTTCCATTATTCCTATGGGCCTTATCCTACTGCAAAACGACTTGGGCACAACGCTTGTTATTTGCGCCATTATTGTTGGTGTAATTATAGTGAGTGGTATCACATGGAAAATAATTGCACCATTATTTATTACAGTATTTCTCTTAGCATCAAGTATCATCTTATCTATTATTTTCAAGCCATCACTTATAGAGAATAGTTTGGGTATTAAAACTTACCAACTCGGACGCATTAGTTCATGGTTAGATCCTTATACTTATAGTAGTGGCGACGGCTATCATTTAACAGAATCACTTAAAGCCATTGGATCTGGTCAACTATTTGGTAAGGGATTCAATCAAGGTGAAGTATATATCCCTGAAAATCATACTGATTTTATTTTCTCCGTTATTGGAGAAGAGTTTGGATTCATTGGCTCAGTTATTTTAATTCTAGTGTTTTTAGGACTAATGTTTCACCTAGTTAGACTTGCAACTAAAATTGAATCACCATTCAGCAAATTATTTATTATTGGTTACACAGCACTAATTCTATTCCACGTGTTACAAAATATAGGTATGACAATACAATTATTACCTATCACTGGTATTCCATTACCATTTATAAGCTATGGTGGTAGTTCCTTATGGAGTTTAATGTGTGGTATTGGTGTATTATTATCTATTTCTTATCATCAACCAAAACAGTACTCACCTGACGTTCAAAAACAAGCTCAAAAATAAAATCATTTTAATTTTTACTTCTAAAAAATAACTGTTACAATCATCTCAATGATCGTAACAGTTATTTTTTTACCAATTATTAAATAAAACAGGTTTCTGTATAACAAAAAAACGACTGGAGCACACTGCTCCAATCGCTTAGTTAGGTAACTTTACTATTTCAGTTCGTTAGCGGCTTTCACAGTTGTCGGCAAAGTCTGCATAACTTCTAATCTTGATTTGGTTTTCTTTATGTTTACCCCTAATGATGATAATAGTTTAACTACATTTTGAATCTTTTCGTTATCTTTACTCATATCATCACCCCTAAATTACTTGCTTCTACTATATCTTACCCTATTTAATTACTAAATACTACATTATATTCAAAATTTTTTTATTATAGTCAAATATTTAGTCAATTTTATTGTATAATTACATCGTAAAAATAATTTTCCTTTGTAAAATAAGTTTTCAAAAGTAACAAAAACCAGTTAAAGTGAAACTGTACTCTTTTTTAATATTTCAATTTAATATAAAATTTCATATCCTAAATCATAAACTTCTTTTTCTAAATTATTTAAACTTGCAGGGGTTTCAAAATCAATGAAAATTTTGCCATTATTGCTTTCTATTTCTATGTTGACTTGGTGTACACCGTGTAATTGCTTAAGCTGCTGTTCAATATGTTTTTGTTGTGTTTCATTTTCTATACCGGAAATATAAATAACTTTTGTTACCACTACGTTCGCCTTGCCTAATCCTTCATTAATTTTTGAAATGTAACCAATAGTTCTTCCATAGCTTCTTCTTGTTGACCCTGCTCTACTTTTTCCATAATACAACTTTTCATATGATGGTCTAATAATTTAGTAGCAACACCATTTAAAGCCGATCGAGTGGCTCTAATTTGTGTGAGCACGTCATCACAATAAACATCTTCATCTACCATGCGATTAATTGCTCTCACTTGGCCTTCTATACGATTTAATCTTGATTTTAAATTAGATTTAATTTGTTCTGAGTGATGCGCTTTTTGTATTTCCGCCATATATTACACGCCTCCTAATAATTTCAATTATATGATATACCCCTAGGCGGTATTAGTCAAATGATAAAACCTTATATTCATGTTACAATAATTAAGACTTTTATAGTACTTTAATTAACTGAAATGCATTTTGGAGGTTTAATATGATAGATATATTTTCTTTAACGTTTAACAACACAAACGTTATTCTTAACATCATTTTTCTTGGCGCATTTATATTAAACCTTATCTTTGCCTTCACAATTATTTTTATGGAACGACGTTCGGCTGGTGCCGTGTGGGCGTGGCTGTTAGTGTTAGTCTTCATACCTATATTAGGCTTTATCATCTATCTATTGTTTGGACGACAAATTCAGCGAGACCGTATTTTCACCTTAGATGAAGAAGATAAAATAGGTATTGAAATGATTGTTAATGAACAATTAGAAGCCTTAAAGAACGATGAATTTTCAAAAGGTAATCATCAAATTGTTAAATTTAAAGATATGGTTCAAATGTTGTTATACAATAATGCTGCCTTTTTAACAACAGATAATGATATTGATATCTTTACAGATGGTAGAGAAAAGTTTGATGCACTTATTAAAGATATAAACGAGGCAAAGGATTATATCCATATCCAATACTATATCTTTAGAAATGACGACTTAGGTAAACGTATTTTAATAGCGCTCGAGCAAAAACTTGAGCAAGGGTTAGAAGTGAAGATGCTTTATGATGACATGGGCTCACGTAGTTTATCACTTAAAGATTTTAAATCATTTCGAAACAAAGGTGGTAAAGTAGAAGCCTTTTTCCCTTCTAAATTGCCATTAATCAATTTAAGAGTGAACAATCGAAATCACCGGAAATTAGTGATTATCGATGGACATATTGGTTACATTGGTGGTTTTAATGTTGGTGATGAATATTTAGGATTAAAGAAAAAATTTGGTTACTGGAGAGATACACATTTACGAATTGTTGGCGATGCTGTCAATGCACTTCAATTACGTTTTATGCTTGATTGGAATGTTCAATCAACACGCGATAATTTGAAATACGCTGAACGTTATTTTCCTGATGTGGATTCTGGAGGTACGATTGGTGTCCAAATCGCATCTAGCGGGCCAGACGAAGAATGGGAGCAAATCAAATATGGTTATTTGAAAATGATTACTTCTGCTAAACAATCTATTCATATTCAATCTCCTTACTTTATTCCTGACCAATCATTCTTAGACGCGATAAAAATCGCAGCATTAGGTGGCGTCGATGTGAATATCATGATCCCTAATAAACCTGACCATCCATTTGTATATTGGGCTACCTATAATAACGTAGCATCACTGTTAGATGCAGGTGCCAATATTTTCCATTACGATAATGGATTTTTACATTCAAAAATACTGCTTATAGATGACGAAGTTGCGAGTGTGGGTACTACAAATATGGATCACCGAAGCTTTACTTTAAATTTTGAAATTAATGCTTTTATTTATGACACATTCATAACGAAAGAACTTAAAGCCACTTTTGAAAAAGATTTAGCCTTATCCTATCGACTAACAAAAGAGGAGTATGAGAAGCGAAGTTTGTGGATTAAATTTAAAGAAGGTATTGCAAGACTTATATCACCTATTTTGTAATAATTTAACTCTGTCCAAAGTAATCGATGAACATCAATATTACTTTGGACTTTCTTTATTATAAAGTAAATGATTATACTAAATCACTAGCTTATATAACTTTATTTCTATGAAAAGAGGCGTTTAGATGAATCCGCAAGAAATAGTCAATTCAGCGCATATATATATGGAGTCATTTCATAAAGAGGATGCAACTGGCCACGATGTCGCTCACGTATTGCGCGTCGTTAAAATGGCAAACTACATTGCGCAACAAGAGCAAGTTGGAAATTTATTAACCATTCAACTAGCTAGTTTATTACATGATACGGTTGACGCTAAACTTACCGACACTAGTCAAGCAAAACATAGATTAACACAATTTTTGACACAACTTCAGCTGCCAATACAACAGCAAGAAGCTATTCTACATATTATTGAACATATGAGTTATAAAAATGGAGAAAATAATGATATTTCATTATCAATAGAGGGCCAAATTGTACGTGATGCTGATCGCCTCGATGCTATCGGAGCAATTGGAATTGCTCGTACTTTCCAATATGCTGGTCATTTTGGAGAACCCATGTGGATTGAAGGAGCATACAACGATACTTTGTCTAACAAAGAAATCGATAATAAAAATTTTCCAGCATCAGCTATTAAACATTTTTATGAAAAACTGTTTAAACTTAAAGCTTTAATGCATACACCAACCGCTAAACGACTTGCACAACAGAGACACGAATATATGGAAGTATTTGTAACTCAATTTTTTAATGAATGGTATTTCAAATAATACAAAAAAGTCATCGTAGTTTAAAACTACGATGACTTTTCATTACAAATTTATTTAGAATTTAAATAATTTATTTTTTCTTATTTTTCTTAGAAACAACTTGTGTGTTTTTACCTTTGCTCGCTGTTTCAGCTTTGTTTTTCTCCATAGCTTCAATCATTGGTGCTACTTCTTTTTTAGCAAGTTTAGAATAATGCATATTCGCTACTTGTGTTTGTACAATCAAGAATGCCGCACTGACTGACCAGTATAGACCTAATGCTGATGCAGAACTTAATGAAATCCACACAATCATAATTGGCGAAATAATCATCATCATATAACCCATTTGACGCTGTTCGTTTGGCATACTCTTACTTGAAACATAAGCTTGTAAGAAGTATAAGACACCTGCTATAATCGTAATCCAAATATCTGGTTGAGCTAAGTTAAACCATAAGAAATCAGGGTGTTCAGTGAAACCACCACTTGAAGGATATTTCAATACGAAGAAAAGACCCATGATGATTGGCATTTGAAGCAAGATTGGTAAACAACCTAACATGCTCTTCATCGGATTCATATCATATTTCTTGTAAACTTCCATCATTTCTTGGTTAGCTGCCATTTTTTCTTCTTGCGTACGTGAACGCTTAACCTTTTCTTGAATTGCATCAATATCCGGTTTAGCAACTTTCATTTTTTCACGCATCATGTGACTGTTTTTATAATTCGATAACATGAATGGTAATAATATGATACGCATCGCCAATACAATGACAATAATTGCTAGTCCATAGTCGTTATTAAAACTAGTTCCTAACCAATGTATAAGACTGTCCATTGGATTTACGAACGTATTATAGAAAAACCCATCTCTATTTTCAGGTTTAGAATAGTCACAACCTGCTAAAAAGACCATTACACCTAATAATAAAGGGAGTAGCGCTTTCTTCTTCATTTTTCCACCTCTAATGATTTATTCACATAGAATTTATTTTATCATACTCATAGGGAAGTAGAAAACAAAAAAAGAAATTTTTATACATTATTCAACAGTTTTTAAAAATTGTCTTACTGATTCACTTATATTTTGACTTTTAGCAATAGCCGAAATAATTGATATACCATCTGCCCCAGCATGAATTATAGATGGTGTATTATCTAAATTGATGCCACCAATCGCAACAATCGGAAAATCATTAACGTAATGTCTTAATTGTGTAATCATTTCTGGACCAACTGGCAAACTTGCATCATCTTTAGATGTCGTAGCAAACATTGGACCAACACCCATATAATCGACATATTTCAAATCAGAATTTAAGTATTCATCTACATCACCTACACTCAGACCAATGATTTTATTTTCAAATTGTTGTGCAAATTCATTTACTTCTAAATCATTTTGCCCTACATGAATACCATCTGCATCAATATCTTTAGCTAAACTCACATCATCATTTACTATAAAAGGTACATCGTATTGATGGCACAACGAAAGTAATTGTTTTGCCATCCTCACTTTATCATCACCTACTAATGCAGTTTTTCCTTTCTCTCTATACTGAAATAGTGTTATACCTGCTTCTAAAGCTTCAGTTACAACATCAATAATCGATTCACCTTCTGCAACATCTTGCGTGCCACAAATAAAATAAAGTTTTAGCTTACTTTTATCAAACATTATTGCACCTCTTGACTGCGTATTAAATTCAAATAATCATCATATGTGACTTGATATAGGGCATTTATTAATTCAACCATAAATGTGCCAGGCCCTCGGTTAACCGAATTTTTTTCAGCTTGTTCAGCAGCAATATTATATATAGTAACTGCTTCTACCAATTGATTTAATTGTGGCTGCTGCTTGGATTCTAAAAAGCTCGCTATCACAGCGCCTAATAAACAACCTGCACCTGTGACTTTTGCAAGCATAGGCGAACCATTAGCAAGTTTTAGAATTTTATCTTCATGCATTACAATATCTTCTTTACCTGTGATAACTATCGCTGTCCCGAATTGTGTATGAGCTTTTTTAGCAATAGTCACAGCATCCAGATTTATATCACTATCTGTACCTTTCATTTGTGTATCATTATCAATTAGCGTTAAAATTTCTGAGGCGTTACCTTTGATAACTGCTACCTTAACCTCACTTAAAAATGTCTCACAGAAATCTTTGCGGTATTGTGATGCACCTACAGCAACAGGATCAAAGACGATTGGTGCTCCAATTTGATTAGCTACCTTCGCAATTTTTAAAATATATGACTCTTTATCTTTAGTCAGCGTGCCAATATTAATCAGTAAAGCATTCGCGTGAGTTAACATATCTGACGCTTCCTCTGGTGCTTCACTCATTGCTGGACTTGCTCCTAAACTTAATAAGCCATTTGCTGTAAAATTTTTAACAACATCGTTTGTATAACAAATAACTAACGGGTTACTATTTCTGAGTACTTCTAAATTATTCATCATCTAATCCTACCTCTTTCATATATGCAAAATGATTAACTGGTCCTCTACCTTGACCAATTTCAGGTGTGTGTTTAATGCTTAAAGAAATGAACTGTTTTGCTTTTTTCACTGCTTCATATATTGTTTTACCTTTTGCTAATTCTGCAGTAATCACTGCCGAAAAAGTACACCCTGTACCATGCGTATGTTTTGTATCAAATCGAGGTTCTTCAAAAGTATATACATTTTCATTAGTGAATAAATAATCTTTAGCGAAGTCTAAATCCTCTGAATGTCCACCTTTGATAACAACACCTTTACTGCCAATTTCATTAATGAAAATGTCGCCTGCTTTATAAATTGATGATTCGTCTTGTATCGTTAATCCTGTTATTTCCTCTGCTTCGGGCAAGTTTGGTGTTGCCACAGTAGCATAAGGCAATAGAATATTTTGCAAGTCAGCTTTAGCATCCTCATCCATCAACGAGTCACCACTTTTAGCTAACATTACAGGATCTATTACATAAGGAATCTCTGGATATTGCTTTAAATAATATTGTATTAATTCCATCATTTCTTTTGAAGCTATCATGCCTGTTTTCAGCGCATGAGGTAACTCATCATCAAAGATACTTTCTAATTGCTCGGATAACCAACTTGTTTCTATGTTATGAATATGTTGAACGCCTTTTGTGTTTTGCGCTACGATACTCGTTATCGCAGCCATACCGTATACGCCACAAGCATGAAATGATTTTAAATCTGCCATGACACCTGCGCCACCCGTTGGGTCAGTGCCTGCTATAGTTAAAGCAATTTTAGGTTTATTCATTATTAACCCCTCCATAAAGCCATTCTTCTTCAATGAATGACATATTAAAAAATTTGCGTTCATGAACTGTACTCTGTAAGAAACAATCTTTGATGTCAGCTTTCTCTTGTTTTGTGCAATTTTGTGTCAATTTATCCATTAAATTATCAAAAATATGCACAAGTTCATCCATTTCGGTACTATAAAATTCAAACCATTTTGCCAAAATAGAATCGGTATTTAAAGTATGGTCTTGTAACGCTTGTTGTGCAATAACTTGATATACGTATGGACAAGGCGCCATGGCAGCAATTGTGTATGCTGCATTTTCTTTAGCAAAAGCATTAAAATACATGTGTTTAATATAATGATCGCCGCTCGGTGGCCAAACTTTCTCTCGTACAATTTCATTGTAAGGTTCATTTACATATTCAGCTAATATTTCGTGTGCCGCCACTTCTCCATCAACAATAAATTGTATCTGTTCAACTAAAAATTTTACATCTTCCATTTGCTCCATTTTAGGTATGAGTAATGCGTAAATATTAGCAAACTCTTTTAAATAAGATGCATCTGCTCTTAAATAAAATTTAGTAGCATCCTTAGATAAATGACCTTGTAACATTTCTTGTATAAATGGGTCATTATAAATGTCATCAATAATTGGCTTGGCATCTATTTTTAATTCTTTTGAAAATAACACGTTAAGTCCTCCTAAATATAAAAAAACTACATTCCAAGTAAGAATGTAGTTAATTAATAGAAAGGCTAAGCAATTCAATTATAAATTAAACTACTTTCCTACGTTGGCATTAACCAAATCAGGTCGTAAGGGTCTGAACTAAATCATCTCAGCCATAAAGGCTCCCCTAGTAGATTTTCATATATTATTATTTCTTTAAACATAACAAATGTAGTGTGACATTGCAAAAGAACGTACTTCAATGAAGCGTCTATGTTGTAAATATTATAGCGATGACACAGTAACTACAAGCTGTAGTTGTATTAGTGGAAATCGTGGACAAAAAAATGCCAACAAAGTCGGTGACTTTATTGGCATACGTTTATAGTATTTATAGTTAATTACTGACTAAATTATGCAGTAACCCATTGTGAAGCGCCAACTTCATTATAAAGTTTAACTGCTGCAGCATCTTGTACTGATTCAGGTGCTTCTGTTGGAGATACACCTTGGTAAGCTGCTGGAGCTACTGAATCCCAAGTGCTTTGTAAGAATTGATATTTACCTGCTGCACCTGATGATGGGTTAACAGCTTTAAGATCGCCGCCTGATTCACGTTGAGCGATTGCTTGTAAATGAGAGTTAACATTTACTGATGAACCACTTGAAGCTTCACTTGAGCTTGATTCTTTTGAAGTAGATTCTTGTTGTGGTTGTTGAGTTGCTTCAGTTTTTGGTGCTTCTTGTTGAGCTGGTTCTGCAGCTTGTTCAGCTGGTGCTGATTGTTGTGCTGGCTCTGCTGCTTGTTCAGCTGGTGCTTCTTGTTGAGCAGGTGCTTCAGTTGAGCCTCCGCCAAAGCTCCAGCTAAAGTTTGTACCATCTGATTCAAAGCTATAGTCTGTACCATTATAATTGAAATCTATGTCATAAGCGCCTTCTTGTACAGGTGCTTCATTTAATTGTTCTGAGTTTGATTGAGCTAATTGAGCTAATTCTGCTTTGTCTACGCCTTGTTCTGAAGCGTCAGCTGAATTTGCTGCTCCTGTTACGCCTAATCCTAGTGCTAAAGTTGATGCGATTACTGTTTTTTTCATTGTTAAAAAGTCCTCCTATAAGGTGATTAATTTATTTTATGATTAATTTGCAACTACAACTATATCATTCAAAAGTTCTTTGTAGGTTACAGTGAAATAAAAAAACAAACCTTTTTTTTACAACCTAATTACATCACCAATACTCATTTTTATGTATATTTAAGCATATAAGTACTACCATGATAACCTTTTGTACTATAATTGACTTTATATCCTTGTAATATTTTCGTAATTAAACTGATTATTCTGTATTATGTAAATGCTATAAATCGCATTTTCAAGAAGTTTTGTGAATTGAATTTTACAGTACTTTTACGTTCACTTATTTTTTAGATGTATATATGGATAGATATAATATGTAAAGCTATTCCTCTAGATTGGGCATTATTAAGAGGAATAGCCTGAAAGAAGTATAATTGATAGTAGGATTTAATGTATATTAATTGGAATAGTTTAATGTGGGATAAGTTTTAAGTGGGAGTTTTATACAATTTCGTATATATCATTTTCTTGAATATTAATTTCGTTGAATGATTCATGATCTTGCTCTAATGGGAATGGTTCAAAAAGTTCATCCGTTTCATTTTTAGTTCGTGGAGACATGAATTTAATTGTTTCGATATAAAGTTCTGATACAAAATGCATCTGTCCTTCTTTTTCAAATTTACGTGATTGCATTTGTCCAGTAATACCTACAAGTGATCCTTGATTGATATACTTTTCAATATTGTCAGCAATTTTATCAAATGCTTTACAATACAAATAATCACAGACTGTATTTTGATCTTTATCTTTATAATTTCTATTTACTGCTACACAAAAGGTAGCTAACTTCTTCCCCTCCTTTTCATAAATTTTGGGATCTTTTGTTAATCGTCCTACAATGACGATGTTATTTATCATAGGTCACCTCCTTTGTGTTTTAATCATAATTAAATTTATAAATTGAGTCAAAACTCATATTTTCATAAACCAAAAAGTAAATTACTACTAATTTCTACAAATTTCACCTTTCTCTTTTGAAATTACGTTATAATGATTATATAAATGCAATTATAGTAGATTTTAAATTAATCAATTGGATGTGAAGACGATGAAAACATTTAAAGCCGTTCGATTTCAAATCGTATCAGAAAATGGCGGAGTTACTGAATATGAATTAGAAGATGGAGTCATTATAAATAAAGAAAATAGTGGTACTGGCTGGTTGCTTGAAATCGTCATTTCAGACTTCCATTATGAAACCATGAAACAATATATGAATAATGAAGATCTCTTAGATATTCGTGTTGTCATTACACGTCCAGCTAATGACCCTGCGCTATTTGACGCAACAATAAAAAATATTAGCCAATTAGATGACACTATTTCTGTAGTATTTGAATGTCACATCTATACTTTGAGACAAGTTTATGCAGAAAGCTTATTAGAACAGTTGATTGATGAAGGCTTAACTGGTGAAGAACTGAAAAAATCATTTAATCGTATGATGCAATCTAAACCAAGACTTAAAGATGAAAAATTCGAAAAGTAAAGTAAATATTAAACACAAAAATGCCTTAAGGATTTAGTGGAATTCACAAATCCTTAAGGCATTTTTATTTATTCTTTATCTTGTATTGCAAATGTTAATTCACAACTACATGCAAGTTGACCATCAACAGTTGCTTTCGCAGTCCCTTTTCCAATTGGTCCACGCATCTTCGTAATTTCAACTTCTAATTGTAAAGTATCACCTGGTGTGACTTGTTTCTTAAATCGACATTTATCGATTCCTGCAAATAATGCAAGTTTGCCTTTATTTGCATCACTATTTAAAATAGCTACCGCACCTGTTTGTGCTAAGGCTTCGGTAATTAATACGCCTGGCATAACTGCAAATTCAGGAAAATGCCCTTGGAAAAACGGCTCATTTCCAGAAACTTGTTTAATAGCTACACATCGTTCGCCTTCTTCGTATTCAATCACGCGATCAATTAATAAAAATGGTTGTCTGTGTGGAATAATATCTTTAATCTGATTATAATCGAAAATTGTCTCCATTATTTGCTTCCTCCAAATCTTCTTTCGTTGCGAGTTTTATATTAATACATTGAAGTATTATTTTTGTGTACGTTTGATATCGGCACCTAAAGATTTTAATTTACCATGTAAATCAACATAACCTCTATCTAAGTGTATTAACTCAGTAACTTGGGTTGTTCCATCAGCTACAAGTCCTGCTAAAATAAGGGCCGCTGCTGCACGTAAATCTGTTGCTTTTACTTGAGCACCTTGAAGTTCACTTTTACCTTCAATTTTTGCGCTTCTACCTTCAACTTGTATTTTAGCGTTCATGCGTTTGAATTCTCCAACATGCATAAATCTATTTTCAAAAACTGTTTCAGTCACTACTTTATGACCGTCTGCTGTAAGTAACAATGCCATCATTTGTGACTGCATATCAGTTGGAAAACCTGGGTGAGGTAGTGTTTTAATATCTACAGGATTTAATGGGCCTTCTGCTGTAACACGTATCGTGTCACCTTGATAATCTAAGTTTACGCCCATTTCTTCTAATTTATAAACTAAACTTGTCATGTGTTCTTTGATAGCTCCGTTTACAATTATATCACCACGTGTAATTGCTCCTGCAATAAGTAGCGTTCCTGCTTCAATTCTGTCAGGGATAATTGAATGTTCTACTCCATGTAATGCTTCAACCCCGTGAATAGTTATCGTATCTGTACCTGCGCCTACTACATTACCGCCCATTTCATTGATATAGTTTGCTAAATCAACAATCTCTGGTTCACGTGCTACGTTTTCTAACACTGTTTTACCTTCAGCTAATGATGCAGCCATAATGATATTCTGAGTCGCTCCTACACTTGGAAAATCTAAGTGAATTGATGTACCTTTCAATCCATTTTCAGTGCTGGCATAAATAAAACCACCATCCATATGGATATCAGCACCCAACTCTTCAAAGCCTTTGATATGTTGTTCGATAGGTCTTGAACCAATTGCACAACCACCTGGCAACGCAACTTTTGCATGACCTAGACGAGCTAATAATGGACCCATTACAAGTATACTTGCTCTCATTTTGCTCACATACTCATATGGTGCCTCTTCATTTAATTCCTTTGTGGCATCAACAGTGACAGATTCTTCTTCTTTATTGTATGAAACATCTGCATTTAATGTTGAAATTACATTATTAATCGTCTCCACATCACTAAGTGCTGGTACATTCATAAGTTTACTAACACCTTTTGATGCTAATAGTGAAGCAGTTAATACTGGTAATACAGCATTTTTTGCACCTGATACTTTCACTTCACCAGTTAATCTATTTCCACCATTAATCTCTATCATATCCATCTTAAATCCTCCACTTAACTACTTTTATATTTCATTAAAATTCATCTTTTTTATGTACTCTTAAATTATTATATCTGTAAACCAAACAAATATACAGATATTTGAATTATTGTGCTAAATATTTTATTTGAGTTGAAAATTGTAGTAAATCTACAATAAAATTACTTACTGCTGTACCTAATAATATTGCTAAAAATATCATACATATCTGAACTTGAACTGGATACCCTTTTTTAAAAAATTGATCTAACCTTATTGAGTTAAGTGCCCAATAAGCAACACTAATACAAAGCACATGTAAGATAAGATGTACAACTGAGAACTGTCCTAAATACTCCATAAGCCATGCTCCTCACTTCATACTATTCAACTATTTTACACGAAATTGGCTCTAAAAGATACTTAAGAACAACGGTAAATCCCCTAATATAACTAAATGTTATATTTTGCTATTCCCTAATAGCATAAAAGATATTCATATTAAATATAAAGATAAAAATATTTTATGTATATCTCGTAATAAAATATTCTATATAGGAATTAAAATCGTTTATTTATAGGACATCCTTCAATAAAATAA
The DNA here is from genome assembly GCF_001663395.1 of Staphylococcus sp. AntiMn-1. NCBI lineage: Bacteria > Bacillati > Bacillota > Bacilli > Caryophanales > Staphylococcaceae > Staphylococcus > Staphylococcus sp. AntiMn-1. The sequence goes on along the minus strand of NZ_CP012968.1, from coordinate 2,694,085 downwards.
TGAACTGCGAGGATATTAATGCGTTTTATAATCAAAAAAAAATGAAGTTCCTTCTATTAGGAACTTCAAATTTCAAATAATATTTATTGTAAGTTAGCGACACGAATACGGTTGTTAGCACGTTCTAACGCACGCTTAGCTCTACTAATATCACTATTATCTTCTTCATTATTTATATGAGATTCTGCTCTAGATTTAGCTAACTCTGCTCTAGCTACATCTATTTCGTTAGCAGGTTCTGCAGTTTGTACAATAACCGATAATTTATCTTGTCTAACCTCAACAAAACCTTCACTCACTGCAATATATTCTGAACCATTATCAAAGTTAATTTTGACATAGCCAATTTCAAGTGCTGCAACTGTTGGAATATGTCCATACATGACACCGATCTCACCTGCAGTAGTTTGGAACACTGCAAGATTAACATCTTCTCGGTTGTTAACAGAACCATTAGGAGTGACAATATTTAGGCTTAATGTGTTCATTATCCATACCTCCTAATTTTTAAACTTCAACACCCATGTCTTTAGCTTTAGCAATTACTTCTTCCATACTACCAACAAGACGGAATGCATCTTCAGGGATATGGTCATAATCGCCATCTAAAATTGCTTTGAAACCTTCTACAGTTTTTTGAACTGGAACGTAAGAACCTTTTTGACCAGTGAATTGTTCTGCTACGTGGAAGTTTTGTGATAAGAAGAACTGAATACGACGTGCGCGTTCTACAGTTAGTTTATCTTCTTCCGATAATTCATCCATACCTAAAATAGCAATGATGTCTTGTAACTCTCTATACTTTTGTAAAGTAGATTGTACATCACGTGCTATTTCATAATGATCTTGTCCAACAATCGTTGGGTCAAGTGCTCTTGAAGTAGATGCTAACGGATCAACCGCTGGATAAATACCCATTTCAGTTAATTTACGTTCTAAGTTTGTAGTTGCATCTAAGTGAGCAAATACTGCTGCTGGCGCAGGGTCAGTATAGTCATCGGCAGGTACGAATACCGCTTGGATTGAAGTAACCGAACCTTTGTTTGTTGATGTAATACGTTCTTGTAATTGTCCCATTTCCGTACCTAATGTTGGTTGATACCCAACAGCTGAAGGCATACGACCTAACAATGCTGATACTTCTGAACCAGCTTGTGTAAATCTGAAAATGTTATCAACGAATAGTAATACATCTTGTCCTTGTTCGTCACGGAAATATTCTGCCATTGTTAAACCAGATAATGCTACACGCATACGTGCACCAGGCGGTTCGTTCATTTGACCGAATACCATTGCAGTTTTCTTAATAACACCACTATCACTCATCTCGAAGTATAAGTCATTACCTTCACGTGTACGTTCACCAACACCGGCAAATACAGAAATACCACCATGTTCTTGAGCAATGTTATTAATTAATTCTTGAATTAATACAGTTTTACCAACACCGGCTCCACCGAATAAACCGATTTTACCACCTTTAATATATGGTGCTAATAAATCGATAACTTTAATTCCTGTTTCTAAAATTTCAACTTTAGTAGATAATTCATCGAATGCAGGTGCTTCTCTATGAATTGGATCACGTCGAACTGAATTTTCGATTTTTTCATCTAAATCAATTGTATCGCCAAGTACGTTGAATACTCGACCTAATGTAATATCTCCAACTGGTACGCTGATACTTTCACCACTATCTCGAACTTCTGTACCACGTTTAACACCATCAGTTGAATCCATTGCAATCGTACGTACTACATTATCGCCAAGTTGTAATGCAACTTCTAATGTAAGCGTGACAGTACCTTCATCTCTTTCAACGTCGACTGTTAAAGCATTGTTAATTTCTGGAACTTCATTGTGCTCAAAGCGAACATCAATTACTGGACCCATAATTTGTGTTACACGGCCTAATCCCATGCTTTTTTGCCTCCTTTAATAATTATTCAAGCGCAACTGATCCACCAACAATTTCAGTAATTTGTTGAGTGATTTCTGCTTGTCTAGCTCTGTTATATTCAATTGATAAATCATCAATAATCTCTGTCGCATTATCAGATGCATTTTTCATAGCAGTCATACGAGTCGCATGCTCACTTGCTTTCGCATCTAAAATCGTTCCATATATTAAACTCTCTACATATTGAGGTAGAATAACGCTTAAGATTGCTTCTTTGTCTGGCTCAAATTCATATGAAGACATTTGACCATGTCCTAAACTAGAATCTTCTGGAGACAATGGAAGTACAGTTTTCATGGAAGGTGTATTTTCTAATACACTGACGAAATGACTATAGTAGATTTTAACCTCATCTACTGCTTCATCGCTATATAAATCTACCGCTTTTTTAGCGATAGCTTGTATTTCTTTAAATGAAGGTTGATCAGGTACTTCAACAAGTGAATCATGAACTTCATAACCTTTATTTTTAAGGAAATCCACACCAGTTTGTCCTAAGACTAAAATTGAATATTCATCTTTACTAGCATGCTTATTCTCAATATCGTTAACTAAATGCTTCAATACATTTGCATTATATGCGCCTGCCAATCCTTGATCACTTGTAATGACAATATAGCCACTTTTCTTCACTTCACGTTGTTGTAACATTGGGTGATTTGAATTTTTATCTGCACCAGCAACCGCAGTAATTGCATCTTGCATTTTTTCCATATAAGGTCTGAATTGATTTGTATTTCTTTCAGCACGACGCAATTTTGAACTTGAAACCATGTTCATTGCTTTCGTAATTTGTTTCATTTTTTTAGTTGATTTTATACGTGTATCAATCTCTTTAAGAGATCCCATTATCTCACCACCTTTTATTTACTATAACTACTATGCTTCTGTTTTACTGAAACTTTTTTTAAATTCAGTAATAGCTGATTCAAATGCATCTTCGTTAGGTAAAGCACCAGAAGTTTTGATTTCGTCTAATAATTCAGAGGCATTTGATTTCGCCCATTGATTTAATTCTGATTCAAAACGAGTGATGTCTTCAACTGGAATATCATCTAAATAACCTTTAGTTAGAGCATAAATAATTAATACTTGATTCTCTACAGGTAGTGGTTGGTTTTTATCTTGTTTTAAAATTTCTACAGTACGTTTACCACGTTCTAATTTTTGTGCAGTAAATTCATCTAAATCAGAACCAAATTGAGCAAATGATTCTAATTCACGGAACGACGCTAAGTCCAAACGTAAAGTACCGGCAACTTTTTTCATTGCTTTAATCTGTGCAGAACCACCAACACGTGATACTGACTGACCAGCATTGATTGCAGGTCTTACACCAGAGAAGAATAAATCTGATTGTAAGAAAATTTGTCCATCAGTGATTGAAATAACGTTTGTTGGTACATATGCTGCGATATCGCCAGCTTGTGTTTCGATAATTGGTAATGCAGTAATTGAACCGCCACCTAATTCATCGTTTAATTTTGCTGCTCTTTCTAACAATCTACTATGTAAGTAGAACACGTCACCAGGGTAAGCTTCACGGCCTGGAGGTCTACGTAATAGTAATGATAATTCACGATAAGCCGCAGCTTGTTTTGTTAAATCATCATAAACTATTAATACATCCTTACCATCGAACATGAATTCTTCAGCCATAGCTACACCAGAATACGGTGCAATATAAAGCATTGGTGCCGGATCAGCTGCAGAAGCAGAAACAATAATTGTATAATCCAACGCGCCTTCCTGGCGTAATTTTTCAACGTTCGTACGTACAGTTGAATCTTTTTGACCGATTGCAACATAAATACAAATCGTATCTTGATCTTTTTGGTTTAAAATCGTATCAATTGCAACTGTTGTTTTACCAGTTTGACGGTCACCTATTATTAATTCACGTTGTCCACGGCCAATTGGTACTAATGCGTCAATCGCTTTAATACCCGTTTGTAATGGTTCATCAACTGATTTACGATCCATTACACCAGTTGCTTTTTTCTCAACTGGGCGTGTCTTTGTTGTGTTAGCAGGACCTTGTCCATCTATTGGTTGTCCTAATGGGTTAACAACACGGCCAAGTAATTCTTCACCAACAGGAACTTCCATAATACGTCCAGTACGTTTTACTTCGTCCCCTTCTTTTATGTCATCGTAAGGGCCTAAAATTACGACACCTACATTTGACTCTTCTAAGTTTTGTGCTAAACCTAGAACGCCGCTATTAAATTCTACTAGCTCACCAGCCATAACATCATTTAATCCGTGGATTAATGCTATACCATCACCTATTTGTAGTACTGTACCTACATCAGTAACAGCCATTTCTGACTCATAATTTTCTATTTGTGAGCGAAGTAATGCACTGATTTCTTCAGCTTTAATGGCCATCTATGTCACTCCTTAAGTTTTTATTTCACTCTAATAAATTGTTTCTCTAATTGTGCAAGGTCATTTTTAATACTTGCGTCCATGACTTTCGTTCCAACTTTAACTCGAACCCCGCCGATAAGCTCTGGATTGATTTTATTTGTAATCATGATTTTAGAGTAATTTGTACGTGATTTAATTATCGTATCAATGCGTTCTAAATCTTCATCTGACAATTCATACACTGATTCAACTACAGCATATTCTTGATTGTGATGTTGATTAAATAAAGCTTCAAATTCTATATAGATTTCATGAATGTAAGAAAGATGACGGTTACTTGCAAGAATCGTTAACATGTTTTGCAAGTATTGATTGGCATGACCAAACACTACTTTTGCAAAACTACGACGCTGTTGTACATCTTTTTGTGGATCTGCATCCAATGCTTGTAATTTTTTTGTTTCAGGTTGTACTGCTGTGTTGATTGTTGAAAATTCTTCGTACATCATTTCAAGATTGTTTGTGTCTTTAGCAGTATCAAATAAAGCCTTGGCATATTTTTTTGCTATGATAGCCATTATTTATCGCCTGCCTCTTTAATGTACTTTTCAACTAATTCTTTTTGATCTTTGCCTGATATTTCTTTTTGCAGTACTTTCGATGCAATCAATACTGAAAGTTCAGAAACTTGATTATTAATATCAGCAATTGCACGTTCTTTTTCACTGTTGATTTCATTCTGTGCTGTTTCAATCATACCATTTGCTCTAATATTTGCTTCATGAATAATTTCTTCATGCTGTTTGCGAGCTTGGACTTTAGAATCTTCTAAAATCTTTTGAACCTCATCTTGTGTTTCTTTTAGCGTTTGTTTGTTTTGTTCTTCTAACTTCTGTGCATTTAATTTAGCTTGTTCAGCATCATCTATATCTTTATTAATATCATGTTCACGTTGATCCATTACACCTTTTAATGGACCCCAAGCGAATTTTTTCAATAAAGCTACTAATATAAGAAAAGTTACAAGGGTAACAAGAATTGTTCCCCACTGAACACCACTAGTGTCAGCCGCACCAAGTACGAACATATTTGTCGTAGCAGTCACTTACATAGACACTCCTTTCATTCATTATAATTATAAGTCATATTGATAAAAACGAACGGCGAAAGTCTACAAGACTTCGCCATAAAACTGGTTTAATTATAGTGACATGAAAGCGATAACTACACCGATGATTGGTAATGCTTCAACTAAGCCAACACCAATGAACATAATACCCATTAATTGACCACGTGCTTCTGGTTGACGTGCTACACCCTCTACTGTTCTTGAAACGATAAGACCGTTACCAATACCTGCACCTAGTGCTGATAAGCCGATTGCGATTGCTGCTGCGATTAAATTCATTTATAAATCCTCCTAATTTTTCTTTTTTAAATTTTAAATTAATGACTGTCCTGAACTTTATGGGACATGTATACCATTGAAAGCATTACAAAAATATAAGCCTGAATCGTACCAATAAATATTGAGAACCCTTGCCAAACAATTAAACCTGGGATACCAATCAACCATCCCCATGCTGGGAAACCGATAACTAAACCTGCTAGTAATCCAAGTAGTAACTCACCTGCAAAGATATTACCGTATAGTCGTAAACCTAATGTCAATGTTGAAGTGAATTCTTCAAAGATATTAATAGGTAATAAGAATATAGGTTTAGTATAGTTCTGGAAGTATCCTTTTGGACCCTTGATTTTAACACCGTAATAGTGTGTTAAAAGGATAACTAAAGTTGACAATGTCAAAGTAACAGTTGCATCAGCTGTTGGTGATTTCCACCACAGTGTATGACCTGAAATTAATTGAAAAGGTAATCCAATCATATTACTGACAAATATGAAGAATATTAATGTAACAGCAAGGAAATGGAATTGACCACCTTTAGACCATGCCATGTTACTTTCAATAACTCCTCTTACAAAGTCAAAAACCCACTCTATAAAGTTTTGCTTACCAGATGGACGTTTCTTGAGGTTGCGTGTACAAATAATAGCTATGACAAAAACAATAAGCGCTGTAATAACCAACATCATAATTGATGATAGATTAAACACGATGTCTAGACCGAACACATTCCAACTGACTAGAGGGTCTTTATGATCCATGCTTTCTCACCTCTTTCATATTAAGATTTTATTCCTTGTGCAAAAACGGTTTCAAAACCATTAACACATAAGAAATCATTAAACCAACAACCACACCAATTATATTTATATAGTCCTTATAAAAATACCAAGTACAACATGCAAGAATCACAATCAAATATCTCCAAACGTTGCCCGTTGAAATATGTATATTATCTTTTTGTTTAGCTTTCGCTAAGTAAAACTCGAAAGTAAAAGTATTAATAAGTGATCCAATCATGCCTATGATAAGTCCTAAAATAAATGGCGAACTTGTGAAAATAAACACAAATAACAGTACAACTATACCATATAAATAAAATTGTATATACTGTTGAAAAATGATGTTGAAACGTTTCATTACTGTGCCTCACTTCATTTTTTCATTCAATGATGAAAACCATTTCAATCATACAGTTTTAATAATAATATAGGGCGGTAAAGGTGTCAATTCTATTCAAAATGTAGTTTAATTTTTTGCACACTTGTCACAAAAATGACACATTTACCACTATTAATATTTAAAAAAACTAGGTTTTTGGGGAATTAGATGAAAATAATACTTTATATTTTCACAAATTCTATTTGATGCATTTCCATCGCCATAAGGGTTGCGCGCTTCACTCATTGCTTTGTACAATTGCTCGTCTTCCAATAATGCTTGCGTAGCATCAAAAATCATTTGTGCATTTGTACCAACAATTTTCAGTGTGCCTGCTTCTACACCTTCTGGTCTTTCAGTTGCTTCTCTTAAAACTAATACCGGTTTACCTAGAGATGGCGCTTCTTCTTGAACTCCACCTGAATCCGTTAATATCAAATAAGACTGATGCGCAAAATTATGAAAGTCTACTACTTCTAATGGTTCGATCAATTCAATTCGATCATGATTAGATAAGTATAAATCTGCAATACTTCTTACTTTTGGATTTTTATGTACAGGGTAAACGACTACTACATCTTCATATTTATCGACAATATCTCTTACTGCTTTAAAAATATGTTCCATAGGCTCTCCAATATTTTCACGCCTATGAGCAGTTAGTAAAATAATGCGTTTATCTTTATGTCTGTCGATAATATCAGATTGATAATGTTCATGTATGGTAGTCTTCATAGCATCAATTGCAGTATTTCCAGTAACCACTACAGTATCTGACGGTTTATTTTCCGCAATAAGATTTTCTGCAGCATTATTAGTAGGGGCAAAGTTCAAATCTGCCATTACCCCTACCATTTGCCTATTCATTTCTTCAGGAAATGGAGCATATTTATCCCAAGTTCTTAACCCTGCTTCCACGTGGCCTATAGGAATTTGATTATATAATGCTGCCAAACTTCCAGCGAAAGTTGACATGGTGTCACCATGCACAAGTATCATATCTGGTTGTTCTTCCTTAATAACGTCCTCTAGTCTAGTCAATATACGAGAAGTAATTTCAGATAATGATTGGCCTTGCTTCATAATATCCAAATCGTAATCTGGTGTAATATGAAAGCTTTCCAGTACAGAATCTAACATTTCTCTATGCTGCGCAGTAACTACTACTATCGGTTCCAACTCAGCATCATCTCGCAATGCTAATACAAGCGGCGCCATTTTCACTGCCTCAGGACGTGTCCCGAACACAGTCATTATCTTCTTCATTCTACTCCACTCCTGGGTAAAACTATTTTGTTCCGAATAAACGGTCTCCAGCATCACCTAAACCAGGTGTAATATATGCATGGTCATCTAATTTTTCATCTAATGCAGCTATGAAAATATCTACATCCTCATGTGCTTCTTGTAATTTTTCTACACCTTCAGGCGCAGCAACTAAGCACATAAAACGAACGTTTTTCGCGCCACGTTTTTTAAGAGAATTGATTGCTTCAATTGCTGAAGCACCTGTAGCTAACATTGGGTCTACGACTACAATTTCTCTTTCTTCGATATCTTGTGGTAATTTCACAAAGTACTCAACTGCATCAAGTGTTTCAGGATCTCTATATAGACCCACATGACCTATTCTCGCTGCTGGTACTAAGTTTAAAATACCTTGTGTCATACCTAAGCCAGCTCTTAAAATTGGTACAAATGCTAATTTTTTACCCGTTAATCTTTTAGCTACCATTTTAGTTACTGGTGTGTCTATTTCTACATCTTGTAATTCTAAATCTCTTGTCACTTCGTATGCCATTAACATACCAACTTCATCTACTAATTCTCTAAATTCTTTAGTCCCTGTATGTACGTCTCGAATGTAACTTAATTTGTGTTGAATAAGTGGGTGATCAAAAACATGTACTTTGCCCATAATTTACTTCCTCCAATTTTAATTGTATAAAGGATGTTTTGTAGTTAATGCTTTAACTCTTTCTTTTCCTTCGTCTAAAGCTTTTTTATCTTCTGGATTTCTTAAAACTAAACTGATAATTTTTGCAACTTCTTCAAAAGCAGCTTCGTCAAATCCACGTGTTGTTGCAGCAGGTGTACCTAAACGAACACCACTTGTTACAAATGGTTTTTCTTGATCAAACGGAATTGTATTTTTGTTACAAGTAATACCTACAGCATCTAATGTTTCTTCAGCTACTTTACCTGTGATACCTACTGAACCTTTAACATCTAATGATACTAAATGATTATCTGTACCGCCTGAAACGACTCTATAGCCTTCTTTAGTTAATGTATCTGCTAATGTTTTAGCATTATTAACTACTTGTTGTTGATATGTTTTGAAGTCGTCTTGTAATGCTTCACCAAAAGCAACTGCTTTCCCAGCAATAACGTGTTCTAACGGTCCGCCTTGAATACCAGGGAATATTTTTTTATCAATTTGCTTTTTGTACTCTTCTTTACATAAAATCATTCCACCACGAGGGCCGCGTAATGTTTTATGTGTTGTAGTAGTTACAAAATCTGCATATTCAACAGGGTTTTGATGTAAACCAACTGCAACTAAACCTGCAATATGCGCCATATCTACCATTAATTTTGCCCCTACTTCATCTGCAATCTCTTTGAATCGTTTGAAATCAATAGCTCGAGAATAAGCGGATGCACCTGCGACAATTAATTTAGGTTTATTTTCTTTAGCTAATCTTAACACTTCATCATAATCAATTTGTTCATTTTCTTTGTTTACGCCATACTCAACAAAGTTATAAAATTGTCCACTAAAGTTAACAGGCGAACCATGTGTTAAATGACCACCATGGCTTAAATTCATACCTAATACAGTATCACCATGTTCTAATGCTACTAGATAAACTGCCATATTTGCTTGTGACCCAGAGTGTGGCTGTACGTTAACGTGTTCAGCACCAAAAAGTTGTTTGGCACGTTCGATAGCTAATGTTTCAGACACATCCACGTATTCACATCCACCATAGTATCTTCTGTTCGGATAGCCCTCAGCATATTTGTTCGTTAATACTGAACCTTGCGCTTCCATAACTGCTTCCGAAACAAAGTTCTCTGAAGCAATCAGCTCGATATTGTTATTTTGACGGTTAAATTCATTTTGAATCACTTCATATATTTCTTTATCTTGCTCTTGAATAAATGACATAGGTAAATCCCCCTCGTTCTGTATTAGTTATATTTTGCTCTTTCGCCACCAATTTTCTTAGGTCTTGAAGAAGCGATTGTAACAACTGCCTCACCAATTTGTTTAACACTTGTACGTTCTGGAATGGCTACATGCGCAATATGCATGCCAATTAATGTTTGACCAATATCAATACCTTTTGGCACTATTATTCGTTCAACAACCATTGGATCTTGCATATGTTGGTAAGCATAAGTTGCTAAGCTACCACCTGCATGAACATCTGGTATTACAGACACTTCTTCCATCGTAAGGGGGTTGAACTTAGACCTTTCAATTGTTATTGCTCTGTTAATATGTTCACAGCCTTGAAATACAAAAGAAACATTTGTATCATTCTCAATTTGCTTTAATGCTTCAAATATTTCTTGTGCTACATCCATAGAACCTACACTACCTATACGCTCACCAATTACTTCGGATGTAGAACAACCAATCACACATAATTCATTTGCTTTAAAGAAAGATTTAGTCTTTAATTCATTTAACAATAACTTTAGATCTTCCATTCTCCCACCCCTTTTAAAATAATGATTAAAAAAAGTATTTAAACACCGCGATGCTATGAGACATACAAGATTAGACGATAGCAATTTTGCTATACGTATTTTATTATAACGTATTTAGCTACTCACTCATACTAATTTAACCAAATTATTACTTTAATATTTTATTTTTCAAAGTATCTATCAACAAATTTAATTCATTATATATTTTATTATAATCATATAACGATCCACCATATGGATCAGTGATTTCTCCTTCTCGTTGAACATATTCATTGATAGTAAAAATTTTCTCTGTCTCTCCATATACTTGTTGTATCGTTTCTTTGTGAGATTGTGACATTGTTAATATTAAATCTGCATTTAAATCCTCTGCTGTAAAACGTTTAGCATTACTAGGTGATGGTAAATGATGTTCATTTATAATACTTAGTGTATTCTGAGACGTAGGCTGGCCATCTTGAGCAAAAACACCTCGTGATTCTATGATATATTCAGGCATTTTCGCTTTGGCAATACTTTCAGCCATCGGACTTCTACACGTATTACCAGTACAAACAAATATTATTCTCATAGTTGGTCTCCTTTAACAATAGTTTGACTTGCAGCTTTCATCATTCTATTCATAATCGCTATGGTATGGTCAGTAATATCAAAACCATAAATATATGCTGTTTTAATTTGTTCATCTTGATCAATATGATGCAATATTTTATAAAGGTTATGATTTGCCCCTTTAATATCATTTTCATTTTTACATAATTCTATAAAAATAGACCCGTCAGGCACGAAATCTCGCTTATCACTTGGAACGATAAATGCTGTTTGGCTCCAATCTTTTTCTTCTGAAGGCTTTATATTGAATGCTTGAACAATTTGTAACGGTGTATCTGGCGCATAATGTTTATATTTCATCCCTGGTGCAATTGGCTTATCGCTATCCAAAGTCTTTCTTGTAGATACACTATGAGGTAACACCGCTTCAATCATCGGTTTCGTAATTGAACCAGGTCTAGCGATTCTAAATGGAAACTGTGTGCAATCTAATACAGTGCTTTCCAATCCTTCTTCACTTTGATCACCATTTACCATACCATTAATACGACCATTTAAATCTGAATAAACATGTTCAAATGTTGTAGGTGACGGTCTACCACTTAAATTTGCGCTCGGTGCTGCTATGGGTATATCTACGAATTGCAAAATTTGTCTGCCGATTGAATGACTTGGCATTCTAACAGCAATTGATGATAAACCACCACTTACACTTTCACACAAATATCCTTTTTTAAGCGGTAATATAAAAGAAATTGGTCCAGGCCAAAAATGCTTCATCAATAATTTAATTTCGTTTGTTATATCATGTGTAAAATGCTCTATTTGTTTTAAATCATGTATATGCACAATCAAAGGGTTATCTGAAGGTCTACCTTTCGCTTCATATATCTTTTTGATTGCTTCTGCATTTCTCGCATCTGCACCAAGACCATATACTGTTTCTGTTGGTATTGCAATCAAGCCTCCTTGTTCAAAGATGTGCTTGATTTCATTTATATCCGGAAATTGATTGATTTCATTTTTATACTGTCGTAAATCCCAAATCTTCGTTTCCATTTAGCCCCGCCCTTTCTTCTCATGATTTTATTTTAGAATAAAATAAAAAGTTATGCACTCTCATGATTTATCATGTTCAGTACATAACTTCTTATTACCACTCGAAAGAAATAATTCTATCGTTATTATTAATATCTTTTATAATTTGAACATCTAATGAAGGATATTTAGATTGTATTTTTTGCTTCAATGTTTGACCTTGTTTATAACCAATTTCAAAAACGACCTTTGCATTCGGCAGAAGTACTTTTGGCAATTGGTTTAATATTGCATCATAAACCTTATACCCATTATCTTCTGCAAATAATGCAGAATGTGGTTCATATTTCAATACTGTGTCATCCATCAGTACAGCCTCATTATCATCAATATAAGGCGGGTTAGAAATTAGACCATTCACTTTTATACCTCTTTCTATTAAAGGTGCTAATGCATCACCCTGCAAAAAGTTAATATCTACTTGATGGCTAAGGGCATTTTCTTGTGCTACTGCTAATACTGTAGCATATAAATCTGTAGCATAGACAGTTAATGATTGATTCATCTTTTTTAGTATAATTGGAATATTACCACTACCTGTACCAATATCAACAATTGTATCATCAGAATGAATCTCGTTATAAAAGTGTAACATGACTTCCTCAGTTTCAGGTCTAGGTATTAAACAATCTTCAGTCACCTTGAATGTCTCACCGTAAAATGATTGGCTTCCAACAATATACTGAATCGGTTCACCTTTTAACATTCTAACTTCAGCGTCGTTATATAATTCTAAATGTATGTCCGACATTACCTCATCCTTATGCATCAAATAATCCGCTTTACTCCATTGCAATAAATCTAACATTAACCATTCTGCTCGAGTTGTTTCAATATCTAGTTCAAAGCATTTCATTTTTGCATTAGAAAGTCGTGTTTTATAATTCACCATTGTTAAGTTCTTTCAATTTATCAGTTTGTTCAGCTAAAGTTAATGCATCTATCACTTCGTCTAATTTTCCTTCCATAACTTGATCTAACTTCTGAATCGTTAAACCAATACGGTGGTCAGTCACTCGACTTTGAGGATAATTATACGTTCTAATACGTTCTGAACGATCACCAGAACCTACTGCTGATTTACGTTGGGCAGCATATTTTTGTTGCTCTTCTTGTAATTTCATATCAAATAAACGTGCTTTCAAAACTTTCATAGCTTTTTCACGGTTTTGAATTTGTGATTTTTCTGAAGACGTAGCAATGATTCCGGTCGGCACATGTGTGATACGTACAGCTGAATCCGTAGTATTGACATGTTGTCCACCCGCACCACTAGAGCGGTAAGTATCTACTTTAATATCTTCATTACGCACTTCAATTTCTACATCTTCAACTTCTGGTAGTACTGCAACTGTAGCAGTCGATGTATGAATACGTCCACCTGACTCGGTCTCAGGTACACGTTGTACACGATGGGCGCCATTTTCATATTTCAACTTACTGTAAGCACCTGATCCTGAAATTGAAAAACTGATTTCTTTATAACCACCATGGTCACTTTCAGCGGCTTCTACAATTTCTGTTTTATAACGTTGTGCTTCAGCGTATTTAGAATACATTCTAAATAAGTTCCCAGCAAAAATTGCAGCTTCATCTCCACCAGCAGCAGCACGTATTTCCACGATAACGTCTTTCTCATCGTTAGGATCTTTCGGAATAAGTAAAAATTTAAGATTTTCTTCTAGTTTCGGAACTTGATTGTTAAGTGATTGGTGTTCTTCTTTTAACATTTCAATTTCATCACTGTCTTTTGTTTCTTTTAACATTTCTTCTATTTCAACAATGTCTTCTTTGACTTGTTTATAATTACGGTATACTTCTACAGTTTTTTGTAGATCTGATTGTTCTTTTGAATATTTTCTTAAGTTATCTGGATCACTTACTACATCTGGATCACTTAATAATTCATTTAATTGTTCATATCTTTCTTCTACGATATCTAATTGATCAAACACTACATTTCCTCCTTCATATTATTACTTGGTGCAACAATATGATGCGCTCTGCATCTTGGTTCATAACTTTCATTTGCACCAACTAATATAACTGGATCATCTATTTTTGCTGGGTTACCATCAATCAACCTTTGTGTGCGGCTTGAAGATGCACCACAAACAGCACAAACAGCTTGTAGTTTAGTCACTTCTTCACTTACTGCTAGTAGGTGTGGTATAGGTTCAAACGGTTCCCCTCGGAAATCCATATCTAGTCCCGCTGTAATGACTCTATGGCCTTTTTTAGCTAATTGTTCAACAATATTAACTACACCTTCTTCAAAAAACTGCACTTCATCGATACCTATAACATCTGTATCTGACAAATCGTGCTTAAGTATTTCAGCCGCTGTTGAAATATTAATTGCTTCAATAGCGTTGCCATTATGAGAAACAATCTTATCTTTATGATAGCGGTCATCTATAGCCGGTTTAAATACAACTACTTTTTGCTTAGCATAAAGGCCTCGTCTTAATCGACGAATTAACTCTTCAGATTTACCACTAAACATGCTTCCAGTAATACATTCAATCCACCCGGAATGATAAGTTTCATACATTATGCGTTCCACCTTTTTCAAAACATAATCGATTCATTATAGCATATTTTTTTAATTGAAATATGCTATTTCTTCAAGATATTGAGTTATTTTTATGTATAAAAACTATTAAAACTGTAATATTCTCAATTAGAGACTTATATTTCTAAAAACAAAAAGGCATTCTCATATAATGAGAATGCCTTATAACAACGATTACTCGTCGCTTGATTTGATTCCGAATTTTTTGTTGAAACGTTCCACACGGCCATCCGCAGCAGCGAATTTTTGGCGTCCTGTGTAGAATGGATGTGAATCAGATGAAACGTCTAAACGAATAACTGGGTATTCGTTGCCATCTTCCCATTCCATAGTCTCTTTTGAAGATTTTGTTGAACCACTTAGGAATTTAAAATTCGTAGTTGTATCTAAAAAGATTACACTGTGATATTCAGGATGAATATTTTTTCTCATTATTTTCAGCTCCTTTGCCCTGAACCATCTGGAACAGAGTTGTTTGTGAGTTTTTACCCAATACTTGATAATTATAATTGCTTTAAAACCAAAACGCAACCCTAAATCATATATTAGCTTGATAACACTTTGCTAATTTCAACTTAAATAATTGGTTTACCTGTTTTAGTGCTTTCTTTAGCAGCCTTTTGTAATTGTTCAAAAAATTCTTGGTTATTTTCTGTACGTTTTAATTTGCGTACAAATCTTTCTGTAAAATCAATTGAATCTGTAAACATATTACGTAATTGCCATAATGATTCTAAATCTTTTGGAGAAATAAGTAGTTCTTCTTTACGCGTTGAACTACGACCGATATCAATAGCTGGAAATACTCGGCGCTCTGCCAATTTACGATCTAGATGTAATTCCATGTTACCCGTTCCTTTAAATTCTTCGTAAATCATATCGTCCATACGTGATCCTGTATCAACTAACGCTGTAGCTAATATCGTCATACTGCCACCAGCTTCAATATTTCTTGCAGCTCCGAAAAATGCTTTTGGCTTGTGTAATGACGCAGGGTCTAAACCACCAGACAATGTGCGTCCACTTGGTGGTATAACAAGGTTGTATGCGCGAGCTAACCTTGTAATTGAATCCATTAAAATAATGACATCTTTTCCTACTTCAACAAGTCTTTTTGCACGTTCTAATAAAAGTTCTGCAACTTTAACATGGTGTTGTGGTGGCTCATCAAATGTAGAGTGCACAACTTCAGCAGATTCAACAGAACGTTCAATATCTGTTACTTCTTCTGGACGTTCTCCGACTAATAATACAAATAATTCTGCATCTGGTTTGTTGATAGCAATAGCGTTAGCAATCTCTTTTAATAGAGATGTTTTACCTGCTTTTGGTGGTGCAACAATAAGTCCACGTTGGCCCAAACCAATTGGCGTAATTAAATCCATAATACGAGTCGAAAAATTTTGCTTCGTTGTTTCTAAAACGATTCGTTCTTCAGGATATAATGGCGTTAACGCTTGAAAGTGAGGTCTTTTTTTAACTTCTTCTGCATTCTCGTCGTTAACAAAATCAACTTGTAGCAAACCATAATACTTTTCATTATCCTTTGGTTTTCTTACTTTACCAGTAACTTTATCGCCGCGTTTGATTTCAAAACGACGTATTTGACTGGCAGAGATATAAATATCTTTTTCACCTTTTGAATAATTAACTGTTCTAAGGAAACCATAGCCATCTTGTTGGATGTCATCTAATACACCCTCCATATAATAGTTACCGTCTTTTTCCATTTGCGCTTCCATAATTGCAAGAACAAGTTCTTTTTTATTAAGTTTACTATAATTTGTTAGTTTTAGAGATTTTGCTTTTTGAGTGAGATCTTTTGTAGTGTAATTTTTGTATAATTCGTGGAACGATTCATACTGAGGTGATGTTCGTACTTTATCAGGCATTATCTTGCACCCATTTCATAAATAAGTTTTTAAATAACGCAACGTACTACGCTACTTACTTTTATAACTATAGCAAATTTCTTATTTAATTACAAAATGTATTTCAGTTTTTATAAATTATAAAAGCAAGACAGTTAAACTGCCTTGCTTCATTTAAATTATTTAATTACTGCTAAACTTTATTATTTATAATAGCCAGCAATGGACTTAACTTCTAGGAATTCTTCGATACCGTAGTCGCCCCATTCGCGTCCAATACCAGATTGTTTATAACCACCAAATGGTAAGTCCGATTTACGGCCAGCTTCATTAATTTCTACTGTACCAGCTTCAATTGAACGTGCTACTTTGTGTAATGTGTCTTTATCATTACCGTATACATATCCAGCTAAGCCATATTTAGTATCATTTGCAATTTTAATTGCTTCATCTAAATCATTGTAAGTGATAATTGACATCACTGGGCCAAAAATTTCTTCTTGCGCGATTGTCATACTATTATCAACATTATTAAATATTGTTGGGCGAGCAAAGTAACCTTTTTCTAAGCCTTCAGGTTTGCCAGGTCCACCATAGAATAATTCTGCACCTTCTTCAATACCTTTATCGATATATGATTGTACTTGGTCAAATTGTTTTTTACTAATGATTGGACCAACTTGAGTGCCTTCTTCGCGTGGATCACCGACTTTAACTTGACTGAATTTTTCTTTTACAGCTGTTAAGAATTCTTCTTTTAGACTTGCTGGTACTAATGTTCTAGTACCTGCTGTACAAACTTGACCAGTATTGCTAACAACTTTACCAGTTGCTGCACTTGCTGCACCATCAATATCTGAATCATCTAAAATAATATATGGTGATTTACCGCCCAATTCAAGTGACACTTTTTTGAAATCTTCAGCTGCTTTTTTCATAATGCTTGAACCAGTTGGACCAGAGCCAGTGAACGACATCATTCTTACTTTTGGATGTTCACTTAATGGATTACCTACACCTTGTCCATCACCATTCACTAAGTTAAACACACCTTTTGGCACTCCTACTTTATCAAAAATTTCAGCCAAAATAATTGCGGCGAATGGTGTCTCTTCAGATGGTTTTAATACGACTGGACTTCCTGCTGCAAAAGCGGCAGATAATTTCAATGAAGTTTGATTCGTTGGGAAATTCCAAGGTGTGATTAAGCCAGAAACACCAATAGCTTCCTTCACAACTAAATCATCACCACGACGTTCTTCAAATTCAAAATTATCTAATGCATCACGTGCTGCTTCAAAGTGATCTAGTCCCATTTGATAATGTACTTTTTCTGATACTGATAAAGGCGCACCTAATTCGTCTGTAATTGCCTCTATAAGATCATCTTTTCTATTTTTATATTCTTGTACTATTTTATCTAATAATGTTCTTCTTTCTTCTATTGAGCTGTGTCTAAATTCTAGATACACATTTTCTGCAGCGTCTACTGCCTTATCAACATCTTCTTTATTACCTTTCGCAATTGTACCTGCTACTTCTTCTGTCGCTGGATTAATAACTTCTAGTGTTTCTCCACTAGTGCTTTCAATCCATTCTCCGTTAATATATTGTTTAGTGAAATTTCTCATCAATAATTCACTCCTTAATTTGTGTTGATAATTATATTTTAACCGAGATTCTGTATTTTTAAACATTAATGCTCACGTTATATGACGACAAACGTTGTTATTAAGCGTTTTCTAATCATTTCACATTAATAATTAGTCCCAACAAAAACCTTGAACCTCACAATTTATAAGCTAAAAGAAAATATATATATTTTCTTTTTTTAAAAACAAAAAAAGAAGTCTATGACATGTCATAGACTTCTTCTCTTATTATAACGCTTTAAATCTTCGTTCATAGACATTGATATTATTGATTTTCAAGTTCAATAAAATCTTGCGCCCACTTTTCCATTGGTACTAATGCTGCCGCTAGTGCATCACCTTTATCCGTAAGTTGGTATAATATGTTCATCGGGCTTGTAGATACTATTTTTTTCTCTACAAGACCCCATTCACTTAGGTCTGTTAATTTTATACTAAGTGCACGTGGTGTAATTGTTTTCAAATCACGTTTCATATCCGAAAAATGAGCAGATTTTTCTGGACACCTAGACAAATAATTAATAATTAGACCATTCCAACTTCTACCTACTATTTTAAAGGTCTCTTCAAGATAAGGGCAAACCTCCATGGTCATCACCTCATATCGTTTTTATTCTATAATCTGAGTTACTAAAATATATTTCAAGTGCTTAGTATATTTAGTATACCACATTTTCTAAATTTCTTCAGTCCAAATATCTGCACCTAATGATTCTAAAGTACTCACAATATTAGTGTAGCCACGATAAATATGTTTTACGTTGTAAATTGTAGTAACACCTTCTGCTAAAAGTCCTGCAACAATAAGACATGCGCCTGCTCGTAGGTCACTCGCATATACTTCTGCCCCTGTTAATTTAGATGGCTTAATAGTTGCCGTACCATCATCTGCATTGATATTGGCACCCATGTTTTTTAATTCATCAACGTGTCTAAAACGCGCTGGGTATATTGTTTCAGTCACAAAGGATACACCATCTGCCATAAATAATAGCGGTGTAATAGGTTGTTGTAAGTCTGTAGCAAATCCAGGATAAACTAAAGTTTTAATGTCGACGCTTGAATAAGGCGCACTACGTTTAATTTTAGCACTATCATCGCCAACTTGAATATCCACGCCTAATTCTTTTAACTTTACAGTTAATGGTTCAACATGTGTTGGGATAATATTATTAATTTGAATATCCTCACCACAAGCTGCAGCTATACACATATACGTACCAGCTTCTATTCTATCTGGAATAACTTGATGATGAGAACCGTGAAGACGATCCACACCATTAATCTTAATCGTACTTGTACCTGCACCTTTTATATCTGCACCTAGACCAATTAAATACGTTGCTACGTCTACAACTTCTGGTTCTTTAGCTGCGTTTTCAATGACAGTATGCCCTTCAGCTCGTACAGCTGCAAGCATAATATTAATTGTTGCACCAACGCTCACAATATCTAAAAATATATTTGCACCAGTTAATTTGTCAGCTTCAATTTTCATAGAAGTCTCACTTGATTCATCAATCTTCGCGCCTAAAGCTTTAAAACCTTTGATATGTTGATCAATAGGTCTTGGTCCTAATGGACAACCTCCAGGTAAACCAATGACACATTTTTTAAATCTACCTAACATTGCACCCATCATATAATAAGAGGCACGTAAAGACTCGACTTTATTATTAGGTAATGGTGCATTTTCAATGTCAGTAGGGTCGACCTTTAATGTCATACCATCTAATTCTGTTTTAATATTTAAATCCCCTAATAGACTAACCAATGTTTCTACATCAGAAATTTCTGGAAGACCTTCAATTGTTACTTTATCTTCAGCCAGGATTGCTGCAGGTATAATTGCTACTGCACTGTTTTTAGCACCGTGGATATCCACTTCACCTTTAAGTGTTTGTCCACCTCTAATTTTTATCACTTCTTGAGCCATTCGCTTGTTCTCCTTTGACTTTCAATCATTATTTGCATTATAAATTACTTTTTCCAGTTTGCAAAGTACATCAGTCTACTAAAACTTTTTAAAATTAAAATTAAGTGATGCAAGTTACATATAAATTATTTACTATAGTTTTTATTTCCCATTATTTTATGTTTTAAATCATAATTATATATATTTTGTTTGAGATTTATGTAAATAGTTTGGATTTAATAATAACCTCTTTACCAAACGATAGCAATTATAACATAAAAAAATAAGACTGGGACATAATTACATGTCTCAGTCTCATTTGTAATATAGATTAAATTATTTTGCTCGGTTAGATGTACCAAACTCTTTAATTTTACCAATAACTGTTGCTTTGATTGCTTCACGTGCTGGTCCTAAATATTTACGAGGATCATATACTTCTTTATCTTTGTCTAAAGCTTCACGTACTGCTTTAGCAGAAGTGATTTGGTTTTCTGTATTAACGTTAATTTTTGCTGTGCCGAAAGGAATAGCTTTTTGGATATCTGTAGTTGGGATACCAGTACCACCGTGTAATACTAACGGCAATCCTGTAGAAGCACCAATTTCTTCCATTTCTTTAAATCCTAATTTAGGTTCACCTTTATATGGTCCGTGTACTGAACCTAATGCTGGTGCTAATGTATCGATGCCTGTTCTTTCAACAAGTTCTTGACACTCTTTAGGATCTGCATAGATAACACCTTCAGCGATAATATCGTCTTCTTGTCCGCCTACAGTACCTAATTCAGCTTCAACTGATACGCCATGTTCATGCGCATATTCAACCACTTTTGAAGTGATTTCAACGTTGTCTTCAAATGAACCATGAGAAGCATCGATCATTACTGATGTAAATCCAGCATCAATTGCTTCTTTACATTTTTCAAAGCTTGAACCGTGGTCTAAGTGGATTGCAACAGGGACAGTGATTTCTTTGTCGTGCATTAACCCTTCAACCATTTTAACTACCGTGTAGAAACCACCCATATAGCGAGCAGCACCTTCAGATACACCTAAAATAACTGGAGCATTCTCTTCTTGTGAAGCTTCTAAGATAGCTTGTGTAAATTCTAAGTTATTTAAGTTGTATTGACCAACTGCGTAACCATTTTCTTTTGCGTCTATTAACATTTCTTTCATTGAAACTAAAGGCATGAAAGTTCCTCCTTGGTGCTTTAAGCACATATTTTTACAATCTAATTATATCAAAATTAGAAACCTTTTGCATTCTTCTAAACAATTGTAAGCGCTTTTAATCGTTTTTTTCTTTTTAAAACCTTAAAAATAGACATTTTTCTTCTAATTTTTGTAAATTTGTTATACTATACATCTTATTTTACAGTAATTGTAAAAATATAATTATGAAATCGTTTGAATCAAATAACACGAATTTTGAGACCTTTATAAAAAATTCAATTATCGTTAATGTATAATGACATTTAACAATTAAGGATATAAAAAAAGACGCATTGCTAACTGTAACCTTTAATTACTTAGCTAACATGCGTCATTTTTATTTTATTTAGATTGTTTATTTTTTAAAGAAGCTTCAATAAACGCTTTGAAAATTGGTTGTGGACGGTTAGGTCTTGATAAAAATTCAGGATGGAATTGACAAGCTACGAAAAAGTCATTTTCGGGAATTTCCACCATTTCAATTAAGCGACCATCAGGGCTCGTACCTGAGAATACCATACCGTTTGCTTCTAATTGTTCTCTATATTCATTGTTAAATTCATAACGATGACGATGTCTTTCTTCAATATCAGTTTCATTGTAAATTGAGTGTGCTAATGTACCCTCTTTAATATGGCAAGGATAAAGTCCTAAACGTAACGTACCGCCTAAATCTTCAATATCTTTTTGTTCAGGTAGTAAATCAATAATTGGATACGGCGTGTTTGGATCTAATTCTGCTGAATGCGCACCTTCAAGGTTAAGTACATTTCTAGCAAATTCAACTGTTGCTAATTGCATACCTAGACAGATACCAAAGTACGGTACGTTATTTTCACGTGCATATTTAATCGCAGAAATTTTTCCTTCACTTGCACGGAATCCAAATCCACCTGGGACTAAAATACCATCTACATCTGATAATATTTTTGACACATTATCATCTGTCACTTCACTAGAATCAATCCATCTTACTTCAATATCTTTTTTAAATGGATAACCTGCATGTTTTAATGATTCAACAACCGATAAATAAGCATCTTGAAGACTTACATATTTACCAACTAAACCAATTGTCACTTTGCCATCTAAATTATTCACTGTGTCTAGTAAATATTGCCATTCATCTAACTGTGTTTCGTATTTTGGATTAAGTTCTAAACGATCAATCACTATGTTCTCCATATCTTGTTTGCTTAACTGTAAAGGAATTTCATATAGTGATTCTGCATCACGACATTCGATTACACTTGCTTTGTCGATATCACAGAATAAAGCGATTTTATCTTTTAAATCTTGTGTTAATTCATATTCTGTACGAACCACAATCAAATCAGGCTGAATACCTAAACCGCGTAATTCTTTTACGCTATGTTGTGTTGGTTTCGTTTTCATTTCTCCAGCAGCTTTAATATACGGTAATAATGTACAGTGTACATACATTACATTTTCGCGACCTAAGTCACTGCGAATTTGTCTAATAGCTTCAATAAATGGTAATGATTCTATATCCCCTGTTGTTCCACCGATTTCAGTAATAACAACATCAGCATTTGTGCTTTCTCCTGCTAAAAGTAAACGTTCTTTAATTTCATTTGTGATATGCGGGATAACTTGTACTGTTCCTCCTAAATAATCACCACGACGTTCTTTCTTCAATACGTGAGAATACACTTTACCAGCTGTAACATTAGAATATTTATTTAAGTTAATATCTATAAATCGTTCATAGTGTCCTAAATCTAAGTCTGTCTCTGCACCATCATCAGTAACAAAAACTTCACCATGTTGATATGGACTCATCGTTCCAGGATCTACGTTTAAATATGGATCGAATTTTTGGATTGTTACTTTTAGCCCTCTATCTTTTAATAGTCTTCCTAAAGATGCTGCTGTGATACCTTTTCCTAATGAAGAAACAACTCCACCAGTTACAAAAATAAATTTTGTCATGTTCTGCCTCCTAGTTATTAAAACAGTTTTTTCAATCAATACCGATATTGACATCGAATTTTTAAAATCAATTGCTTAATTTTTTGTGTAATAGCGTGTTTTACATATTATAATTATCATTTATTATTTTCATATGTATAAATTATTGCTCTAAGCAATTACCTAATTTCAAAGAATTCATAAATTTTTTATAGTCATTTAAATAAAAAAATCGCTCCCTCTCACATCGTTGTAAGGGGGAGCGTATAATATTTATACACGTCGTCCTAATTAAAGGAGCCCGAATAAAATTTTATCATTTTCACGAGAAAAGTCAATTAAATCTCAAATAATTATTTTTCAGTTTCTTCCTCGGCTTCTTCGTCTTCATCTTCTTCTTCGTCATCAAAGTCTTCATCATCTTCATCAATAACAATGCCTTCTTCTTCAACTTCGTCTTCTTTTGGTTCTTCAGGATCATTCAAAGTTTCTTGGTCATCAGTTACAGCTGGGATGTCATCATCGTCATCAGTTTCATCTTCACCAAGTAATTTTAAATTTTTATCTTCTTCTGGGTCATCATCCAATATATCGAATTTTTGAATTGTTGGCGCAATTTTTTCTTCAATATCATCTACTGAATACCAATCACGTAATCCCCAGATATTTTCTCCAACGTTTAAAAAACGACCGTCAGTATTTAAGTCTGTATAGAATTGTACAATTCTATGTTCTACTTCATGGTCTTCATAATGTCCAAGCGCTTTAAATTCATCGATGATATCGTATAAATTCATAGTACTATTTTTTTCATTTAATAGCGTATAGGCCATATCGATAAATGATTTCTCATCAACCATTTCTTTTGTATAATCTTGAATTCTCATTATTTATTCTTCCTTTCAAAGGCATTTATCCAAATTCGTACTAAGTTCATCTTAAGTAATAATAACAAATGTAAATTATAAATGACAATTTGTGATTTCGCAATCTCTATTAATAATTTATATGCTTTTCAAATACTTTAAAATCATCCGCAGACTCGATTTCAACAAAGTTACTATTGATACATAACGGTTTTAATTCATTATTCTCACCATATAGTGTAATTGTCAACAGACTGACATCATCAAAATACTTTCTGATATATGTAGAAAGTTGTCTCAAAGCACTTTCCGCAATACCATTGTGTCTTTCTGATTTATTAACCTCTACAGAAGAAATATTCATACGTTGTTCATGTTTTTCTACTGCAATAAATCCTACTTTGTTTCCATCTTTAAATAAATCAATAATATGAATGTTGAACGGCACATCTTCCGTATTTGGCTTTAATTTCAATGATGATACATGGTTTGAATCTAAGTCTAAATAATATAATCTTTCTTTTCCTAGTGGTCCTTCTTCTTTAGTTGCAGTGTGCATGAAACCTGCACGTTCATAAACATTCCAAGCACTCTCATTTTCCGCATCAACGACTAAATATAAGTGGTTGAAATCTGGAAATAAAGATTGAACATATTGTGGAAGATACATCATCATTTTAGTACCATAACCATAACCTTGAAAATTTTGGTTAACAGATAGTGATCTAACATAAATCACTTGTTTTGGTGTATCGTAGCCTTCATGTTGATAATACTGATGCAAAACGAAAAATCCTACAACTTCCCCTTTTTTATTCAATGCGATGTTTGCAATTCTATCTTTATCGTGCAACGCATCTTCTAAAACATCACTCGGCAAAGATGAATAAATTTGTTGGCGTTCATTCAATTTAAAATTATAAAGTGCATCTTTATATTTATCTTCATACACTTGAACTGTAATTCCTTCAAATTGTTTTTTAATAAACATATCCTATCCCCTATTTAAAACTTAGTAATTATTTATTAATACCACTTTCTAACTAATTATAACCTATACTAAACGGTTTAGTTTAAAAAGCAATTCATGAGCCAATTCACACCAAATTGATCTTTAACTTGACCATGCATAGCATTGAAAAATGTTTTTTCAAGCGGCATATGTGGATCACCTAATTTACTCAAAGCGTTATATACTTGTTGTTGCACTTCTAAATCGTCAAAGGTCAAAATAATATTAGTATTATCATTATGCCATTCTTTTCCGTATGTACTTGATATATGTAATATCACTGTTGCATTCACATGCAATTCTGTATGCAGTCGTAGTCCATTTGTTTCGTTTAATATTTTTCTTCTCCACCAAACGCATTTTTATAAAAATTCACAGCTTCATCAACGTCGTCTACTTTAATAAACGGACTTAATTGCATCATAAAAGAACGCTCCTTTTAATTTCATATTTGATTTTCCCCCATTTTATTATAATATTAGTTATAATGTAAATTTATTTGGGGGGAATAGAAATGAAGATTGGCATTGATGCTGGTGGAACTCTAATTAAGATAGTTCAAGACAATAACGGGGAACGTGTATATACAACAAAATCAACTACTGAAATTGATGAAGTTATCTCATGGTTAAATCAACAAGATTGTGAAAGCATTAGTTTAACTGGTGGACAAGCTGCATTAATACAAGAACACTTAACTTGTCCTTCGCGTATTTTTGTCGAATTTGATGCAGCTGCAAAAGGTTTAGAAATACTTTTAGTAGAACAAGAGCATTTATTAGATGATTACATCTTTACTAACGTCGGTACCGGCACTTCATTACACTTTTCAGACGGTAATCATCAACAACGTGTAGGTGGCGTTGGCGCAGGTGGTGGAATGATTCAAGGGCTTGGATATTTATTAACTGGTATTAAAGATTATAAACAATTAACTGATACAGCTCAAAATGGAAATAGAGAGATTATTGACTTGAAAGTTAAACATATTTATAAGGACAGTGAACCACCTATCTCAGGTGACCTTACAGCAGCAAACTTTGGCCATGTCCTACATAATTTGGATGCCAATTTTACAGATGCTGATAAATTAGCATCTGTTATAGGTGTTGTTGGGGAAGTTATTACCACAATGTCTATTACTGTTGCTAGAGAAAATAATACTGAAAATGTCGCTTATATTGGTTCATCTTTTCATAATAATGATTTATTAAAAAAAGTTGTTACAGATTATACAATACTTCGCGGGTTTAAACCTTATTATATTGAACATGGTGCATTCTCTGGTGCATTAGGTGCAATTCATTTATAAATATCAACATGAAAAAAGCAGCTTTCTACGTTTTTCAGTAGAAAACTGCTTTTACTAGTAATTCAAAATACAAATGTCCCAAATTTCTATTTATAGTTTCAAAACAACTCATCATAATTAATCATTATTCAAATAATATAAAAACAAAATACTAGCGCATTGAAACGCATTTAGAAATAATTAAAATGTAAGTTGGTCAATCACTTTTTGAGCAGATACAACTGTGCCTACAACACCAGATTTCAAGTCTATTGCTACAGCTTTATCATCATCTCGTAAATTATCTAACCATTCAGCGAATACTTCACCTTCGATTTCGATAATTTCACATTCTTCAAAGTCTTCGTTCCTTACCTTTTCAGCTCTACTTTTAATGCTCCAAACAGGCATAATTTGTGGTCTTTGATGTTCATCATCACTAATCAATATAAAATGCTTTTCTTTTTGATTAGATAAACCAAAGACTGCATCCTCTTTAGCAACATCGTTTACAAATTCTTTCAAACGAATATTGTCTAAATCAGACATTAACTCATTTGTAATTTCTACAATATTAATCAATTCGCCATCTGTAGTACCAGTAGCATCAATGAGTACTTCTTCGCCTTCTTCAAATAAGTTATCCATTTCGTATGTTACAAAACGGTCTATATCAATTTTCTTTATATTGCTGTAGTCAATATTAAGCTTCTTCAAAAATGTTTCCGCTTTAGATTTTTCCGACCACGCACATACTACATTTTTTCCCAATACTTCATGTCTAATTAATTCTTTTGATTTTGTAGCTACGTAAAAGACTTCATTGACTAAAATTTCTTGGAAAAATGAATTTTGTTTATAAGACATCATAGCACCTTCAATTCATTTATAATATTTACCCATACTTAAAATATAAATGACTCTTATACTCTAGTCAATTAACGTCTAATGTAATTTACTAGAGAGTTTCATTATATTTGTGAGTAATTGTTCTATTTTTCTTCTAAATCATTTAAAAATTGTTGCTCCATTTTTTCCACATATGATTTGTTTTCCCCATGCCATATGCAACCAAACCTTGATTTAACAACTTCATTATCAAACCAATCCCCATCATAATAAGATAACGGAAATAATACACCCTTATTTACATACTTCATAATTGTGTTGAAAAATTTTGAATTATCTACATGTGACAAATAACTATAAAATTTATGGTACCCTTCTTGAAGAAACGGTTCTAGCAATAACATACTTGTTGAGCCATTCTGTCTAAAGTTCAAATCTATCGCAAAAATGTCATCGTTGCTATCTACCAAAAGGTCAAAACCAGCTATTCCAAAATATCCTTTCGAAACGCCGACTTCCATAATCTCTTTACCCGCTTGAATTACAGCATCAGGCACATCTTGTACATTTTCGTTTCCATTATAATACCCATATTTATTGGTTAACTGTTCAGAAGTCCCAATATAACGCACACCAGTATACTTCGAATATGCATATTGAACACAATAATTTGCAACTGCTTCTACTTTTTGTTCGATAATCATCGTATCTGTTTCGTTTTTAGCATTTTCAATACGCAATTTTGCTTGTTTTAAATCAGCATCATTATAACAAATCATCACACCATATCCACCTGCTGTTGGTAGGTCGTCTCCAGGTTTCAATACAAATGGATACTCCCATTTTGCTACAGCTTCTACAAAATTATCTATATCAACAACTTCTCTTATAGGTAGATATTTATGGTTTGTCCATTCTGGTATACGTGCTTTATTATTTAAAGCTACAAAAATATCCTTATCCAACGCGTAATACTTTTTATTCAAAATATCTTCACCATGAATGTATTGAAAGTAAACTTTTTTATAATCATGTGCCAAATCTTGTATCAATTGTTCATAGCTACTTTGATCTTGAAATTTAAGCGTATTGGTTGGCATATCTTTACCAATTGCTTCAAATAGCATTTTTAATTTATCAGTTACACTTGCTGCGTGTACGATTACAGGCATCTCATTAGCAATAATCAGCTCTCTACCAGTCAAAAAATTAGATTGATGTACTTCGGGTTCCAACCAAGGATTCGATATATAAGACGGTCTAGAAGTATAAACAATATGTGAATCGTAAAGATCACTAAGTGTTAATGTAGGTCTTAGAAAGCTTTGATTAGTCATTTTTTGTGCCCCTTTGTATATTGATATTGTTCGATGATTTCTTCAAACAATGGTTTATTTTCTATGAGTTCTTGCCCCATTAAAGCGAGAATTTTCGCACCTCTAATTAATGCCTGATCACCATGGGTACTACCTGCTGCTTCACGGAAACGATGTGTATGACCAACTAAATTTCGTGAACCAATTTTGATATGAGGATGAATCGTTGGTATACAATGACTGACATTCCCAGTATCTGTAGAACCATATCCAAAATCATCATCTATAACTGCTTCACCCATTTCAGTGGCATATTTCGCAAATAAGTCATCTAATTTAGACGTTTTAATAAATTCATTAACCCCATTTTGTATTGGTCCAAATTCAAAGTCACAATCTGTTTGTAGTGCTGCACCTTTTGCTATCTGTCCAACCCGCTCAGTCAAAACATCTAGCTCTTTTCGAGACGTAGCCCTCGTATAAAAACGCGCATGTGTAAAATCAGGTATAATATTCGCTGCTTTACCACCATCAAGTATCACACCATGCACACGTTGGCGTCTTTTAATGTGTTGTCTTAATTGCGCTATCCCATTAAAATAAGAAATCATCGCATCTAAAGCATTTCTCGCTTCATCTGCGTTTTCAGATGCATGCGTACTTTTACCATAAAATTTTATATCTAAAACATCGACAGCCAATGTATCAATCGTTCGATATGTTTCATTTCCAGGGTGGACCATGAGTGCAATATCCAACTCATCTATAACACCTGCTTTAACATAAGTCGCTTTAGCACTGCCATTTTCACCGCCTTCTTCTGCAGGACATCCTAAGACAATAATTTTACCACCAATCTTATCAATCACTTATTTCAATGCAGTACCCGCTAATACACTCGCAGTACCTATAATATTATGACCACAAGCATGTCCTAAACCTGGCAAAGCATCGTATTCTGCTAAAAATCCAATTGTAGGCCCTTCTATACCTGAGTCATATCGTGCAATAAATCCTGTTGCATGTCCTGCTATATCAGTTTCCACATCAAAATTATGTGCTATTAGATCTTCAATCAAAGTTCTCGAAGCAAAAATCTCTTCATTTCCTAATTCTGGTCTTTGGTGTATCTGATGACTTATTTCTAAGTATTTATGATTTTCATTTTCTATATAATCTAAAATAATTTGTTTTTTCTCCATCGTTTGCACTCTACCTCCTAAATTACCAAAACACTTTCAACTTCCATACACTATGCATTAAGTAATTTTATAGATAACACCACATATCATGCTAAATATTTATATCGTGTTTAATTATTATTTATTCTATCGGGTTTCTCGTCTTCTGTCATTCCTTTTCTGAATTTTAAATAAATTAGTATTTTACCACTTTATATTTATACCCGTTTCAGAAATTGTAAATACATTGCGGTCTTGTTACAATTAACTTACTTATAATATTAGGAGGATATGACATGCCAAAAATGAACGTTGAAAGCTTCAATTTAGATCATACGATAGTATCTGCACCATTTGTTAGACATGCTGGTAAAATGGAGGGCGCTAACGGTGATGTTATCCATAAATATGATATCCGTTTCAAACAGCCAAACAAAGAGCATATGGAAATGCCTGGTTTACACTCTTTAGAACATTTAATGGCCGAGAATATTAGAAATCATTCAGATAAAGTAGTTGATATTAGCCCAATGGGTTGTCAAACTGGCTTCTATGTTTCATTCATTAACCATGATGATTATGAAGATGTCTTAAACATCATCGAACAAACAATCAATGATGTATTAAACGCTACAGAAGTACCTGCTTGTAACGAAGTACAATGTGGCTGGGCAGCAAGTCATTCTCTTGAAGGCGCTAAAGAAATTGCACAAACTTTCTTAGATCAAAAATCAGTATGGCAAGATGTATACGGAGAAAACAAATAATCATACTAACCAATAATTATCTTAAGATAACTGTGAGTTCATTTATTCCTAACTTAATTATATTGCATAAAAAAGTGGCTGTTAGATTCCCAATAAGGATACTAACAGCCACTTTCTTTATTTAACCGATTATAGCTTACTAATCATTTTTATCATGATAAATTGTAATGGTAAACGGCCATACAAAGCCCATTTAGGTAATTGCTTACCAGCTAGTGGTAAATTTTTACGTGCCATATAAATATTAGCTGGGAATACAGCCCATAGAAAAGCATTTATCGTTTTTTTCAAACATGTTGAAGGCTGCTTGATTAATAATAATAAACCAAACACGATTTCAAACACACCTGTGATTAAAACTGCGGCTTTTCTAAATGGTAAATATTCAGGTACAATATTTCTGAAATTTTCTTCATCTTTAAAATGAAGCACGCCAGCTACGCTAAAACCAATGCCAAATAAAATTCTAATTATTTTCTTCATTACTCAATGCCCATTTCTTTTAAATAGCTTCTTCCGTACTCTGGTAATTTCACATTAAAATTATCAGCAATCGTTGCACCTAGCGAACTAAATGTAGCATCTACCGATAATTCATGATACTCAGCAATTTTCGGACTAAACATTAAAACTGGAATATACTCTCTTGTATGATCTGTACCTTCAGCAGTTGGATCATTACCATGGTCAGCAGTGATAATTACTAAATCATCTTCTTGTAAATGCTCGATAAGTTCAGGTAAACGCTCATCAAAATCTTTAATCGCTTGTGCATAACCTGCTTTATCACGACGATGTCCGTATAAGGCATCAAAATCCACAAGATTTAAAAAACTTAGTCCATTAAAATCACGTTGTACTGTTTCTATTAATTTGTCCATACCGTCCATATTATCTTTTGTACGAACCGCTTCAGTCACACCTTCGCCATCGAAAATGTCATTTATTTTTCCTAAGGCAATGACATCATAGCCACCATCTTGTAATTCATTCATAACTGTTCTGCCAAAAGGTTTTAAAGCATAGTCGTGTCTATTAGATGTCCTTTTAAAGGAACCTGGTTCACCAAGATAAGGTCTGGCAATAATTCTACCAATTAAATATTTTGGATCTTTGGTCAATTCTCTTACTTTTTCACAGATATCATAGAGTTCTTCTAACGGAATAATATCTTCATGGGCAGCAATTTGGAGAACTGGATCAGCTGAAGTGTAGACTATTAAGTCTCCAGTCTTCATTTGATGTTCGCCCCATTCATCTATAATTTGCGTTCCAGAAGCAGGGCGATTAGCTACTACTTTACGACCAGTTATTGACTCAATTTCATCTATCAACTCTTTAGGGAACCCTTCAGGATATACTTTAAAAGGTTGCATGATATTTAAGCCCATAATTTCCCAATGCCCTGTCATTGTATCTTTACCAACAGAGGCTTCACTCATTTTAGTGTAAAAAGCTTGTGGTTTTACTTCTTTTTCAATTACAGGTAGTGGTTCAATATTACCTAAACCTAATTTTTGAAGATTAGGTAATGACTGATTAAAATCTTCTAACGTGTGTTTTAATGTATGACTGCCTTCATCGTTAAAAGCTTTTGCATCAGGGCCTTCCCCTATGCCTACTGAGTCCATCACAATTAAGTGGACTCGTTTAAATGGTGTAGTCATTATCTCAACTCCTATTCAGTAATAATTTTATGAATCAATGTTGGTTCTGCACCTTGTTCACTTACTGTGATACTTTGGTTCAATTTCTCTATTACATCATCAACGTTTTCGCGATTACTGTGTATTGTTAATAGAGGTTCACCTTCATCGACTCTGTCGCCTACTTTTTTATGCAGTACAAGACCAACACTTAAATCGATATCATCGTCTTTTGTTTGTCTACCTGCGCCTAACATCATCGAGGCAACGCCCATTTCATTCGCAACAATTTCAGTTACGAAACCAGATGATTCCGCTGGTAATGCTACTTGATATTTGGCTTGTGGTAATTTTGATACGTCGTCTACCACTGAGCCATCTCCATCTTGATTCTCTAAAAATGTTCTAAAACTTTCTAAAGCAGAACCATCTTGTATTGCTTTTTCTAACAATGCACGTGCTTCTTCTAAATCTTTTGCTTTGCCGCCCACTACAACCATTTGTGAACCTAAGGTCATTACAAGTTCAGTTAAGTCTTCAGGACCTTTACCTTGTAGTGTTTCAATCGCTTCTTTTACTTCTAAGGCATTACCTATAGCGTGTCCTAAAGGTTGACCCATATCTGAAATGATAGCCATTGTATTTCTACCTACATTATTACCGATGCTTACCATAGCATGTGCTAAAGCTTCAGCATCTTCAAGTGTCTTCATAAATGCGCCATTACCTGTCTTAACATCAAGCACAATTGCATCAGCACCTGCTGCAATTTTTTTACTCATAATTGATGAAGCGATAAGTGGAATAGAATTTACTGTACCAGTAACATCACGAAGACCGTACAATTTTTTATCTGCGGGTGTTAAATTACCAGTTTGTCCAATGACAGCAACTTTAGCTTCATTAACTAACTTAACGAATTTTTCTTCACTGATTTCAACATGGAAACCTTCAACTGATTCTAATTTATCAATCGTTCCGCCTGTATGTCCTAGTCCTCTTCCGCTCATTTTAGCTACAGGTACACCTACAGCTGCAACTAAAGGTGCAAGTACTAATGTAGTTGTATCTCCAACTCCACCAGTAGAATGCTTATCAACTTTAGTACCGTGAATATCTGATAAGTCAATAACGTCACCTGAATTAACCATTGCCATAGTTAACGCAGCTCTTTCTTCATCATTCATATCTTGAAAGAATACAGCCATCGCTAAACCAGAAGCTTGATAATCCGGTATGTCACCATTTGTATAACCAGTTATAAAAAATTCAATTTCCTCTTTCGTAAGTACTTGTCCGTCACGCTTTTTTTCAATAATATCTACCATTCTCATATGAGTTGGCCTCCCCTGTTTGTCTATCATACAAACTTAATAATATATCCCTTTTTTAACTATTCTAGTAGTCAGAATCGCTTTCTAAGCCTTGAATTATTTGAACGCCTGCACTCGCACCGATACGCGTTGCACCAGCTTCAAGCATCTTGTTGAAATCTTCAAGATTTCTCACGCCACCAGAAGCTTTCACTTCTAAGTCATCTCCAACAGTATCTTTCATTAATTTCACGTCTTCTGGAGTTGCACCGCCACCAGCAAAACCTGTTGATGTTTTAACAAAGTTAGCACCTGCTGCTTTACTTAGTTCACTTGCTTTAACTATTTCTTCGTCTGTTAATAGACATGTTTCAATAATTACTTTAACTGTTTTACCGTTCGCAGCACCAACAACACTTTCAATGTCTTTTTGTACGTCTTCATAACGTCCGTCTTTTAATGCACCAACATTGATAACCATATCAAGTTCAGAAGCACCATTTTTCACAGCATCTTCAACTTCAAACATTTTCGTTTCTGTAGTAGACGCGCCTAAAGGGAATCCAATTACAGTGCAAACTAATACTTCTGTATCTTTAAGTTTTTCTGCTGCATATTTTACATGTGTAGGATTAAGACACACTGATTTAAAATTAAATTCTCTAGCTTCCTCGATAATTTTGTCGATTTGAGCTCTAGTCGACTCCGGTTTAAGTAATGTATGATCTATATATTTTGCATAATTCATATTAAATCCTCCTAATTTTTGTTTACAATAAACATTCATTTCACTTATTATTATAAAGCAAAATTAAATAGATATCTTTATAAACACTCTCTTATTATCTATATTACAAAAATTCGCAATAATAATAAACAAATGTTATCTTTAAATTGATAAAAGAACATAAAGGAGAAGATGATTATGACAAAATCTACACCTCATATTCAACCCAATGGAACTAAAATTGCAAAAACAGTATTAATGCCGGGAGATCCGCTTCGAGCAAAATACATAGCTGACAACTATTTAGAACATGTTGAACAATTCAACGAAGTTAGAAATATGTTTGGATATACTGGTACTTATAACGGGAAAGAAGTATCAGTAATGGGATCAGGCATGGGCGTACCTAGTATTGGAATTTATTCTTATGAGCTTTATAATTTCTTTGATGTTGAGACAATTATCCGTATTGGATCTTGTGGTGCATTACAAGAAAACGTTAACCTTTACGATATAATTATTGCTCAAGGCGCTTCTACAAACTCTAGTTATGTAGAGCAATATAATATTCCAGGTCATTACGCACCTTTAGCTGATTTTGATTTAGTTTTAAAAGCAAAACAAAAAGCGGATGAAATTGGGGCAACTACACATGTAGGAAACATATTATCATCTGATACATTCTATAATGCTGATCCAACGTTTAATGAAAGATGGCAACGTATGGGCATCTTAGGTATAGAAATGGAATCTGCTGCATTATACTTAAATGCAACTTACGCTGGTAAAAAAGCGTTAGGTATATTCACAGTGAGTGATCATATTTTACGCGATGAAGCAACTACAGCTGAAGAACGTCAAAATTCATTTACACAAATGATGGAAGTCGCACTCGAAATGGCTGAGTAATTGATGTTTCAAATCATTATTTAAATAAAACAGGTCCTTCAAAACAACGCATGTTTTGAAAGACCTGTTTTTTAATGAAAAATGGATAAGATATAGAAATTCCGAATAAATGGTTTCACTGCGATAGTGATTATATTCATGGCCTTTTGTATAATTGTTGCGATTTTTAAATAGAAAAAGAGCGAAGAAAAATCAAAATTTGATTTTTCCTCGCTCCTACAACGTTGACTGGTTATCAGACAGCTACTATGCAATCCTTCAAAGATAACAGATTGATGCTTATAATCTAAAATTAGATTATTTTCGCACTAGCTTATCACTCAATCAAAATATAATATTCATTCATATATGTGACTGAAGTCTCTTATTTACCTAAATAAGATTTTAACATCCAGTTATGTTTATCTATATTTGTTTTCATACCGATGAACATGTCTTCTGTTACATCATCTTCAGCAGCTGAAGCAACTTCAATTGCTTCTTCTAATTGTTTTGTAATATTTTCAAAGTCTTTAGATAGTTCTTCTACCATTTCTTCAGCTTTATAGCCTTTACCAGCTTCATCAATGATTGCAAGGTCTAAACTTTCTTTTAATGTTGCAACTGGGTTTCCACCTGCTGCTAAAATACGTTCAGCTAAATCATCGATATATTGACTTGCTTCATCATACAATTCTTCAAATTTAGTGTGTAATGAGAAGAAATTAGGTCCTTTTACATACCAATGAAAATTGTGTAATTTAGTAAATGCTACTGTCCAGTTTGCTACTTGTTCATTTAATACTTTTACTACGTCTTTATTACTGTTTGCCATGCTAAAATCTCTCCTTTAAGTTTAATTATCATTACAAAATGACAACTCAAGTTCTTGATTACATTTATTATTATATAATAATCATTATAATCTGTAAAGTTTTTTAACTTACCTAAATTAGAATTATTTTAATCTGTGTTGTCATTTAATAATCTTACTATATTATACCCAAATTAAGGGGTTTAATCTAGTTCTTTTCTGTATGGCATCGCACCTTGAGCACCTAATCCAGTTACAGAAAAACTACCCGCTAAATTAGCAAAATCAACGGCTTCTTCTAAAGGTTTATTTTCAATTAGTGCAACAGCTAAAGCACCATTGAATGTGTCACCAGCACCTGTAGTATCAACGACTTTCTTTTTATATCCTTTGACAAGTTGTTGAGAATCATTGTAAAACATAGCTCCTGCTGCTCCTTTAGTTACAATAAGCTTACGAGGATAAGCTTTCAGTGCTTCATCTACTCCGCTTTCAAATAGTAGTTCACTTTCTGATTCATTTGGTGTAATCCAAGTCACTTTATCTATAATTTCTTTGTCAATGTTACGATATGGTGCTGGGTTTAATATTACTTTCATATCATGTTTCACAGCATAATCTGTCACTTCTTTAATTGTATGTTCTGGTATTTCATGTTGCATCAAAATAATATCTCCTGCACCAAAGCGCTCGAGTTTTGGTAACACTTTTTCAGGCGTTACATGATTATTAGCAGCAGGCACAACGATGATTCGATTATCATCTTCAAACAGTGTAATATGCGCTGTTCCAGATGTTTCATTTTCAATTTTATCCATAAAAGTTGTATCTACATTGTTTTGTTCTAAGTTCTCAATAATCTGTTTACCATTTTCATCATCGCCTACAGCGCCTATCATATAGACCTTATTACTCAAACGAGCTGCTGCAACAGCCTGATTAGCACCTTTGCCACCAGTAGTTGTAAAAAATGAATTACCCATAACTGTTTCACTTGCTTGTGGTAAAACGTCTGTTTTCACTACTAAATCAATTGATGAACTACCTATTACAACAATGTTCTCCATATTTGCTTCCTCCGTCTATTCAATCAATAAAAAATGATTGCTCATAAGCATTAGGCTGATGCCAATGCGTTTTCCACATTTTATCCCTATTATCAGCAAACAATTGATATCCTAAATCTCTAAGTGGTTTAGGCGTCAAATGTAGCAATATACCGATCCATTTATAATTTGTCAGTGTTGTGATTAGTGTAGTGATTGCATCAGATTTATATTCGAAATGATCCCCTTCTTGCAATATAACACTGTCATATTGTTTTGTTTCAGGATAATTTTCAAATAAATTTTGTGCTGTTTCTCCTTGTAATTCAGCAAATTGATAACGTCTTGACAAACCATTTTGTATTAGCCAAATTGCATAGTTATAGCAATATACACAATTGGCATCATAATATATTATTGGCATATACTTCACCCCTAACAGTAAAATATTATATTGTCACTTCATAAGAGAATGTGATTTCTCCACACTATTATTATATCCTAAAATTATAAAATTAAATCATTATATCACTCGTTATCTTATTTTATTGTCATTTATCCTCTAATTATAACCGATGGGACGTTTTAAACTAAATCGGACTAACACTTTAAACTCCGAAAATTTAAAAGAGCACCAATCCATTGATAAAATGCAATGAATTGATGCTTCTATTTTAAGTATGGATATATCCATAGCTTATCTTATATTATTAACTTTAAATAAGTTATGACTTAAAAATTAGTCTTGATTTACTTTCACGATTCTTGTATATTTCAAAAATTGTTCAGTATATTTTTGCTTAATTTCATTTAAGTCATCATATGTGATACCCACAATATGCCAATTTGGATTAAAATGATAAAATGAATCTTTTTTTCTAGACCATTTAACCATACTACCATCTCTATTATAGCGTGGTAATGTTATTTCATAACCTTCAAGCACATTGATATATGTTTGGAATATATCAGGATCAATACGATTAAAGTTATCTATAACAAGGTAGCTTTTATCTGTACGAGGCATAAGATTCGTTATAAACCCTTCTCTGTAGTACAGTGCACCTGTTTCATTTGGTAAATACTTCCCGTACAACATATCTTCAGAAAAGTCAGGATGACCAGAAGTTATCACTGGTTTCGCATTCGTTTTTTGTAATAAATCTTCAGCTGCCTTTAAGCCTTCTCCTTTATCAACTACGAGTAAAATAAACGGTTTTAAATCTTCAGTATGTTCATCAATCATCTGACCACTTTTAATAGCTTCAAACTGTGATTTCATACCATCATTTTTACTTATTTCACGAATCGCATCGAATTGTGTTTTTGACATGCTAGCAATAGCTTGTTTTGCGTTTTCTTGAAGATAATATAAATTTTTCAATTTAGGATGTTTGTTTAATGTACCCAATGAAACAGGGTCAATTTCCTTTTCAAAATAAACCTCAATTGCAGTACTGTTTGTTCTCCCAGGTATAGGTGCTTTTTCATGTATATGCTTACTTACTTCTCCTACACCAATGACGGACTGATCTCTATTTTTATTATAAAAAATAAGTTGATCACCTATTTCAAGTTGCGTGTAAAAATGATAACCATTTCGTTTAATACCGTTATATGTGTGCGTATATATTGTATTGTATGATTTAGGTTCGAACTCTTGTTCTTCCGCTATAAAAAAGTATCGAGGAATTTTTGTTTCTCCTTTACCTAAACTAACAATTAACTCAAATTCTTCTTGTGTTATTTGATTAAATAAAGTTTCTTTCATATTTCTCATTCTAAATTCTAATTGTTCGCTTCTTTTCAAATAATCCGCAGTTAATGGTTTAAGCTGTTCTTGTAATTGAAAATGAACACGAATTTTATTTTGAGCACCTGTTTGTACACTTGTGATTTCACCCAAACCTAATAAACCAGTATCCATTTGTACTTGATAAAAGATAACACGGTCTCCTACTTTAGCTTGTTTAAATGATCGGAAACCTTGTGAAGGATTAAATTGTGCACCTGATTCAAATAATGTCGTCTGACCTACTAATAGTTCATTATGGTTCCAGCGATTATATCCGCAGTTCAACCAAAAATAACTTGTTTCCTCTGCCATTTAGATACTCCTTATCTCATATAAAAATTCTATCTAACCTATTATATGCAAAATTTCTTTCTGAACAAACATTACAATAAGTTTATCAACTTCATCGTAATTAAACTTGAAATAATGACGACAATCCATGTTACTAACCCAAGCATTACCGGTTTCATACCTGCTTGTTTAAATTGTTTAAAATCAACACTTAATCCAATGCCAGCCATTGCCATTGTAATTAAAAACAATGAAATTTGTTGGAATACATGTATCACTGTTGGTGAAAAATTAAAAACAGTGCTTATTAAAGATGCTACGATAAACCATACAATAAACCATGGAAATATTTTAGCAATAGATGTATCAGTTTGTTTCGCTTTTTCTTTACGTATCGTTCTATATGTAAAAAAGAGTACCACCGGTATAATCATTAAAGTACGCGTTAATTTTACAACTGCCCCTGTTTCTAAGGCTGTATTGCCATAGTTTGAAGTTGCAGCAATCACACTTGAAGTATCATTAATAGCGGTTCCTCCAAAATATCCAAATGCAGTTTGCCCCATATTTAATACGTGGCCTAATGGTGGAAATACAAATACTGCTATTAAATTAAATAAAAATATCGTAGAAATAGCGAATGCTACTTCACTTTCTTTCGCTTTAATTACTGGACTTGTTGCAGCAATTGCCGATCCACCACATATTGCTGTTCCAACCCCTATTAAAATACTTAGATGTTCATTAATTTTAAATATCTTCATTAACAAAAACACAGTGATAAAGGCAGCAAGTAAAGTAATGATAATGATTGGTAACGATTTCCATCCAATTGCACCAATAGATTGAAAGCTCAATGTAAACCCAAGCACGATAATGCTGTAATGCAAAATCTTTTTGCTACTATACTTGATACCAGCTTCATATTTTTTAGGAATTAAAATTATATTATTGATAATAATTCCTATAATAATAGCAAAAATTGCACCGCCAATGACTGGAAATTCACTTCCTAATATTGTTGCAACCATTGCAATTACCAAGGTCATCATGATACCCCGTACTTTTTGCACACTTGCCACCTCCCAATTTAGTTTCATTTTAGCATATTTCTTTTGACATAAAACTGTAAAAATAAATATTATATTTTGCAATATTTATTTAAATATTTTCAGCTAAATTCTCACAGCACACAAATAATTAATCATAAGATACTTCGTAAAGTATATTTCAAATTGTTTTTGTTCTGTTTTTTTTATAAAATCACAAAAAAAGTATCTTCTACAATAATGTAAAGATACTAAACTTATTGGCTATTACGCTACGGCAAACGCAGCCATAATCGGCATGATGTTAATCATAACCCCGCCAAGCTTTAATAAACCGCTTATCTCTTTATTAGGAATTGTAATCAATGATGAAATTATCCCAATTACCCCTATCATTACTGGAAATGCCATAGAAGGAAAAATTGGTAATTTTAAAAATATGCCTGCACCTGCTAACATTCCACAAACTAATGAGATATACAAAAATTTATACATTTCAAAACACTCCATTTTTTCTATAAGTAACTAACTATTAGTTCGTAGTCTCCTTCAAATATTGTATCTAAGTCGTCTGAAGTTAGAATAAAGTTTTGTCCATGATTTAAATCATAAACTTCGCCATCAATAATCACTTGTCCCTCACCTTTAAGTACTGATACGAGAACAAACTCTCTTGGTTTCATATAATTTAGTGTACCTGAAATTTGCCATTTCACAATTGTGAAAAAATCATTAGATACGAGTTGTGTACGTTTGTGATTTTCAATGATTTCAGTATCTGTAGCAATATTGATATTTTCATTGGCTATTTCAATGACGTCTTTAGCTTTTCCTTGGTCAAGTTCACGTTTATGTCCTGACTCATGTTCACGATCGAAATCATACACGCGATACGTTACATCTGAAGATTGCATCGTTTCATACACTAGAATACCTGCACCTATGGAATGGATTGTACCTGCAGGGATAAAATAAAATTCTCCTGGTTTAACTTTAACTTTATTAAATAAACCATTATACTCCCCGTCATTTAATTTATCTATGGCTAACTCTTTTGTTTCTGCAGAAAGCCCATAGATAATTTCTGAATCTTCTTTAGCGTCGATTATGTACCAACATTCAGACTTTCCATATTGCCCGTTCTCTTTTTCATAAGCATACGCATCATCTGGATGAACATGTACTGACAATGCTTCCTTAGCATCAACAATTTTAGTCATTAACGGGAATTCTTTGCTTGGAAAATCACCAAACAATTCTCTGTGCTCATTCCAAACTTGATCTAAAGTTTGACCTTGGTATGGTCCATTTAATATCTCACATTTGCCATTTGGGTGCGCTGATATCCCCCATGCTTCTCCAATACAATCGCTTGGTAAATCATATCCTAATTCTTTTAATCTATTGCCACCCCATATTTTTTCATGGAAAATTGGTTTTAAAAATAATGGCATTAATCACACCTCCAAATTCTTAAGTTGCTTCATTCAAATTTTAAGTCTTTCTATATAAAATACTTTTAACGGAAATTTTTATGTATAGTTTTGTATTTTTTATTTGAGCTATAAAGATTGTATCATATAACGCTGCGCGTTATAAACGACTAGTTCAACGTTCAATGATACTAAAATCACTTGTTATTATATCAATTATTTATAAAGCATAATAGTTTGTTTTATTTGACTCAATTACATTTTTCGACATTTTAATGAACAATTATATTATTGTCGTAAATTTTTTACAAAAATACTTGCCATTATATACTTAAAAATATTATAATTACTATAGAGTCACAAAAACAGACTCTATCTGTTTTACATATAAGGTAATTAAAAGTTTATTATGATGTACTTGAAAAAGCTGATTACTTTTTCAAAAATATAAAATTTGCGATAAAGCCCAAACTTCCTTAGTTTGGGCTTTTATTATTGCTCAACAACCTAAAGTAAAAAATTTCTGGCTTAAACTTAATAAAATCAAAAAAATAAAAGCACTTATTTCATTTTTTAAAATTGAAATAGGTGCTTTTTTCAATAAGACTGAAACATAAATACCTGTCGCAACCATACTGTTACATTGGCAGTAGCTGTCTAAATTGAAATTACGCTTATATTAATGCTTTTATTCCTATTTTTAAGTCCTCTTTGCCGACCTAACTTCACACTACAAAAGCTGTTTTAAAAATTAGATTGCTGACACACTCCCAGATGCTTTCCAAATATTATTGCTCTTTAAAATTAGCTAAAATTGTTTCTTTAACTTCTAATAAATGTGACTCCATGGCTTTAACTGCGTTGGTAGCATTTTGTTCTACGATTGCATTATAAATAATCACATGTTCTTCATGTAGTTTATTCATTGTTTTTTGTTTGCTATAAATAAATATCTTTCTTGTTTCTTCCATTGAATCTTGCATTAATTCAGAAATGTTATTTAATAGCTCAACTAGCAATGAATTTTTGGCTGCTCTTGCAATTGAAAGATGAAATTGTAAATCTGCTTTTTCCCCAGATGTGCCATCGGTTACCGCTTCACCCATTTCATCTAATGCTTTCTTTAAACTCACTAAATCTGCTTCATTACGATGTATGGCAGCCTTTTCTACCGTAGCACTTTCTACGATTTCTCTTAACTCTAAAAGTTCTGTAATTTGATCTAACGACGTGAACTTATCACCTAATTCAAAAAAGGTTGGTTCTATTTGCTTAATAAATGTGCCATACCCTTGTTTCATTTCTATAATGCCAATTGTTCTTAAAGCATTTAATGCTTCTCTCACTGATGCAACACTTACACCATACTGTTGACCAAGTTTTTGTATAGAAGGTAACTTATCACCCACTTGATACTCCCCTGATTTTATACTTTCTAACAGAATGTCAGCGATTTGTTCATAGATTTTCGTGTTTGAAATTTTCATAATTACCTCC
Source organism: Staphylococcus sp. AntiMn-1 (assembly GCF_001663395.1). NCBI lineage: Bacteria > Bacillati > Bacillota > Bacilli > Caryophanales > Staphylococcaceae > Staphylococcus > Staphylococcus sp. AntiMn-1. The sequence continues at coordinate 2,650,866 of NZ_CP012968.1, read as the reverse complement.
AAACGATATCTATTATTGTATCAAATTTTTGCTATTTATTTATATTATAAGCTATATATTTCAAATAAAAAAAGAACCAATTTACACTTCTATGTAAATTGGCCCTCTAAAGTCCGCTCTAAAATCGATAATTACTTATTAAAATTTGATAAAGCGGTTGAAATTTCTTCATCGCCACTAACAATTTGGAACTCAGTATTTAAGTAGTCATCTTCAGTCAATACTTTTGTTAATACAGATGCTACATCTTCACGAGGGATTGATCCTCGACCTTCAAAAAATGCACCTACTTCAATTTTATTCGTACCTGCATCATCTAATAAACCGCCCGGATGTACAATTGTATAACCTACATCTGCTTGTTTAAGATATTCATCAGCATAGTGTTTCGCAATTGTATATGGTTTTAAACCTCCACTTGCTTCGAATGACTCTCTTCTAGAATCATAAGTTGAAACCATCACATATTGTTTTACGTTATTGGCTTCACTTGCTTTAATTGATTTAATTGCGCCATCTAAATCCACACTGATTGTTTTATCTGCACCTGTGTTACCACCAGATCCAACAGAAAAGACAACTTTGTCGAATCCTTTAACCTTTTCAGTCAATGTTTTGATATCATCCGTTTCTACATCTATTAAAGTTGCATCTATGCCTTTATCTTTTAACGCGTCTACTTGTTCTTGCTTTCTTACAGCAGCTGTAAAGCTTTCACCACGTTCTTTTAATTGATTTACTAGATGTTGGCCAACGCCACCATTTGCTCCAATTACTAATATACTCATAAATTATTGCCTCCTTAAAGGTAGTTGCTACTTAAAAGTCTACCACTTATGTAGGATTTTAAAACTAAAGTGAATTATACTTTGACAATAAAGCCTCCTTATATTAATATATGAATAAATGTTCATGTATTAATATAAGGAGGCTTTACGTAATGAATGAATCTTTAGATTCACAAACAATTGATAACGTGACTGAAATTTTCAAAGCATTAAGTGAAGGCAATCGTTTACGTATTATGCACTTATTATCGCATGGCGAAAATAGTGTCGGTCATATTGCTCACAAATTAGAGATGAGCCAATCAAATGTTTCTCATCAATTGCGTGTACTGAAACAAGCTCATTTAGTGAAAGCTAAACGTGATGGTCAATCTATGATATATGCCATAGATGATACGCATGTTACTACCCTATTAAAACAAGCGATACATCACGCAACACATCAATCATAAGGAAGGTGGCGTTTGACATGTCTGAATCTGAACACCATGGACACAATCATGCACATGGTCATGTGCACACAAATAACAAAAAAATATTACTTATTAGTTTTCTAATTATTGGAATCTTTATGATTGTTGAGATTATTGGCGGCTTTGTTTCTAATAGTTTGGCATTACTTTCTGATGGTCTACACATGTTTAGTGATACAATTTCTTTAGGTGTAGCGCTACTTGCTTTTATTTATGCTGAAAGACATGCTAATAAACATAAAACATTTGGTTATAAAAGATTTGAAATATTGGCTGCATTATTTAACGGAGTCACATTATTCGTTATAGGCATTATTATTATTGTTGAAGCTATTGGTCGTTTCTTTGATCCTCAAGAAGTTCAATCCACAGAAATGTTTATAATTAGTGTTACCGGACTAATAGTTAATATTATAGTTGCTTATTTAATGTTTAAGGGCGGAGACACATCACACAATATTAATATGCGTGGCGCATTTCTTCATGTAATCGGAGACTTATTAGGTTCAGTAGGTGCAATTATAGCTGCTGTGCTTATCTGGAATTTCAACTTAACAATCGCCGATCCAATTGCCAGTATCATTGTATCTGTACTTATTATTAAAAGTAGCTGGGGCATAACAAAATCTTCTCTCAATATCTTGATGGAAGGTACGCCAAGTGATGTTAATATGAATCAAGTCTTTTCTATGATTACGGAAGAAGAAAAAATTAAAAATATACATGATTGTCATGTTTGGACAATTTCCAACGAAATGAATGCTTTAAGTTGTCATGCTGTAGTGCCAAATACGATGACTATTGAAGAAGGTGAAGTGCTCTTAAACAGATTAGAACATAAATTAGAACACTTAAATATTCAACATATGACCATACAACTAGAAACAACTGATCATCTACATGATAATAATATTTTATGTTCTGCAATTTATTCAAAACAAACAACACATCATTCACACTCACATTAAAAAAGTGATTTTCCAAACAAAATTGGAAAATCACTTTTCATTTATGAAACCTTATATTTTTAATAGACCGTTGATAATTTAAATAAACTTATCAAAGATTAGATCTTTTGCTGGTACTTGTTTTTCAGTAAATCCTCTTATAAATTCTTCATTATCATACGGAACTTTAATACGTTCACATGAGAATTCATTTTCATCAATTGTTATAATGCCATATACTGCATAAGCACCATTATTAAGTCCTACAGAACCAGGGTTAAAATATACAGTAGATTTGTCATCATAAAAATGCACTGTATGATTATGTCCAAAAACGATTAAATCAGCATTCTTGTCTTCAAATAATGCTTTAACGTTTTCTTCACTTGGCTCAACAATTGGACTATAAGGTTGTCCATCAATAGGTGTACTTAATTTCTCATTGGCAATTTCATAATGAATAAACAATACTTTTTTATTATTAAAAGTCTTCTCAATTACACGTGGTAATTCATCTAATTTGTCATAATAGTCTTCATCTAAATGACTTTCAATCCATTGATGATGTTCATAGAATTTATCCTTTAAGTCTTCTGGATAAGGAGTATCATTTACGATCGACATAACCGCTTCATCATGATTACCTGCAATGATTTCCATATCATCTCTATCGAAAATTTCATCAAGCACTTTATTTGTTTCATGCCCTACTCCGATATTATCGCCTAGATTAAATATTTTATTGATTCCTTCTCTTCTATCAATATCATCCAAAACGGTTTCCAATGCATCAAAGTTTCCATGTACATCAGTAATAATTGCAAATTTCATGATGATATCTCCTTTCAACTTTTTCTCATTAGGATATTCTAACATTTTATAGCCAATTTGTTACCTATTAATTTTAAAATCTTCAATTTTTTGATATCGTATTGTTATCACTAAAAAGGAGTGCTTAAAATTTGTTTAAATATCATAAACTAGCTTTGCAAAATGTAAAACCCCAAAATGCTAAAACAATACTGTTTTCAATTGTAAGTTTTATCATATTATTTGCTTTAACAATTTTATCGTTTATACCAGTTCAACCTGCAATTTATAAATTCGCAATGTCGATGGCAATGCAACAACCAATCGGTGGTTCAATATTTATGTTGATACTAACAATTCTGATTCCACTATTGATTTTTGTATTAATCGGTTACCCATTAATAGCTGGAACTATATACACTATAGACAAAGCATTAAATAAAGACAAGGTTAAATTAAAAGATTTATTCTCAGTTTTTAAAAAAGGTAAATATCTTAAAAGTTTAAAATTAGCTTTATTCACTTTATTGTTCATTCTAATTTTATTCGCGCTCAATTTACTCGTATCTAAAGTACTTAATTTAGGTATCATGCAATTATTCACTGCACTACAAGGTCCATTAAGTAGTTCTGATCATGCACTTGGTCTTTCACTAACTTTCCAAATTATTGCAGCAACAATTACCGTCTTTATTCAATCATTTATTTATTGGTTCTTTGCTATTGTAATTATTAACTTTACTGTAGCATTTGTTAAAGATCCTAGTGTTGGTGCTTGGGCAGCTGTTAAACGTGGATTCAAGGGCGTTAAAAATGGTAAGAAAACTTGGTTTAAATTCTACCTTGGTATATTACTATTAAACTTAATCGTAATTATCCTTGCAAATCCTGTTAGTCAATTAATTTCAATTTCAACAGGCGGTATTTCACAAACTGTCGCAATGATTTTAATTTACATTATATCTATTATCGTTATTATTGTAAGATTAGCCATTTACTATATGAATATATTAGCGATTATTCAATATTATAACCGTAATGGTGAAAGTATAGATAAAGCTGAAATTAAAAAAGATAAAAAGAACTCTAAAAAACAATCAAACAATGATTCAAAAATAGAAAACAGTGTAAATAATACTACTGAAAAAACGAAGTCTAATCTAAGTGATAAAAGTGACAATATACAAGAAAATGCAAAAGATAACTTAAACGATAAAAGTAATAATATTCAAGATACTACAAAAGATAAAGCTTCAGATTTAAAAGATCAAATTAACAAAACAGATAAATAATACTACTGAAAAAACGAAGTCTAATCTAAGTGATAAAAGTGACAATATACAAGAAAATGCAAAAGATAACTTAAACGATAAAAGTAATAATATTCAAGATACTACAAAAGATAAAGCTTCAGATTTAAAAGATCAAATTAACAAAACAGATAAATAATATATATCAGAAACACGAATTGCCAATGTAGCATTTTAAATGTCTACATTGGCAATTTTTATATTTCGATACATTTATACCGCTTATTTATCCGTCGAGTTTTAAACCCCTATTATGTGCATTCTATCTATATCGTGTATTATAAAGTTCTTGAACATATTAAAAAACTGATAGATAATCTTTTTCAAGAAAACCTATCAGTTTTATGTTTATTATTTTATGAAATGTTCTTTTAGATATGCTGCCGCACCATTTTCTTCATTCGTTAAAGATGTTACATCTTTTGCTAAAGCCTGAATTTCAGGTCTCGCATTTCTCATAGCAACAGTATAATGTCCAAATTCAAACATTGCTCTATCATTATCACTATCACCAATGACTAAAGTTTCTTCCTGATTAATACCAAAGTGTTCAATCATCTCTTTAATACCTGTGCCTTTGTCTGTATTAAACGCCATAGTCTCTGCATTAAAGCGTGATGAATTTGATACACTGATTTGTAATACTGCACTATCTTCGATTAATTGATTACGGAAATTAGTGATTTTCTCATATTCAGGTGAGAATAAATAAATTTTTGAAAATGACGTATCAGGAATAGTATCTTCCCAATCTACTTTGCCTTTTAAAGACTCTCTTCTAGAAGTCCATTCACTTTCTCCTACTTTGCCTGGTGGTGTTGCTGGTTCAAATAAAGCCTTCGCCCATGCTTCATCTTCTTTAAGTACGACACGGTCACTGCCAAATGGGAAGATTTCATAATATATTGCTTCTTGTTTTGCACGTTTAATAACTTCACTTACTGTATTATATGAAAGACCATGTTTAAAAATAGTCTCTTTTTCCACTACACCTAACGTTCCATTCGAACTTATAATGCCATCTACTTCAAAAGTTTCAGGCACCAAATAATGAATTTCGTCATGTGCTCTACCAGTTGCTAAGAACACTTTATAACCAAGGTTTCTTAATTGTTGAATCACTTCAGTTGTTTCCGTATCTACCCTGTTATCTTTATGTAAAATCGTACCATCCATATCTAAAAATATTGCTCTCACATTATCCATTTAAGTAATCCTCCATCACATGTTATCGTATTAAATTATGGCATTATATTTCCTTTTCCGCAACGCGTTATCGTCTTAAAAATAGTGAGTAGCGTTGATTTTGATAAACCACACTCACATCTCTATTGAAAAAATCACTTAAAGTGTCACTATTTAATACAGACTGTAGTTCTCCTTGCTTATAACATGTACCATCCTTCAATAAAAAGCCGAGTTGAATATTTTGTGTAATTTCTTCAACAAAATGTGTTACATAAATCACCGCAAGTTTTGGATTTTGTTTATATAATTTATCAAGTGCACTGAGTAAATCTTCGCGTGCTATAAAGTCTAATCCTGAAGCAGGTTCATCTAAAATCATTAATTTAGGATCACCCATTAATGCTCTAGCAATCAATACTTTTTGTCTTTCACCCGTTGATAAATAACCATAATATTGATTTTCAAATTGACGCATACCCATTTGCTCTAAATATCGTTTAGCCATTTCAATATGACTCGCTTTCACTTCTTTATAAACGCCTATTGATTTAAAAATACCACTGATGACTACATCTAATACAATTTCGCCATCTTGAAATCGATTCATTAAACTGCTTGAAACAAACCCTATTTTATCACGTACATTATCTGCAGAATAACCTTTGTTCCCAGGCTGCATACCAAACAATGATAGCGTCCCTGATGTATGTGGTTCATAAGCATTTAAGATGTTGAGTAATGTTGTTTTACCTGCACCATTTAAGCCGTATAACATCCATTTTTCGCCTTCGCTTATTTGCCAACTCACATTTTCAATTATTTCTTTTCCTTGTTTTCTTCTTGCAACATTTTTCAACTCAACAAGCATGAAATCACCCCTATTCTTTACACTTCAACTGATTTTAAACACTTACTTAAATTATTTTATGATTGAGCGTCTCTAAATATTTTTTCCAAAGTTTTGCCTTTAGCTAGTTCATCAATCATTTTATCTAAGTATCTAATTTCTTTCATAACTGACGGCTCCATATTTTCAACTCGAATACCACATATGACACCTGTAATTTTAGTTCTATTAGGATTTAACTCTGGTGCTTGTAAAATAAATGTTTCATAATCCGTTCCGTCATCAATAAGTTTATCTATTTGTGTTTGCGTATATCCTGTCATCCAACAAATAACTTCATCTGCTTCAGCTTTAGTTCTTGCTTTCTTTTCAACTTTTTTAATCAGATGCGGGTATACAGAGCCGAAAGCCATCGTATATATTTTCGGTTTCGTCATTTTAAAAATCCTCTCTTAGTTTCTCTTAACAATTTTTATAATAATCTTAGCATAATAGAACAATTTATAATTTGAAAATAATATGAATACTATATACCTTTCAAAATCAAAAATAAAAGGCAGGTTTACAAAAGCAACCAGCCTTTTATGAAAGTAATACATATACAGCAATAAACTTTTCTTTAATTATCAACAGTATGTCAGTATAGAATTAAACTTATATCATTTATTTAATGTTTCATTAAAACAGTGAAATATTATTCACCTACGACCCCATCATTATCTCGATCGTCCATATGTGCATATAACCAATGATCACTATTTATTGGCATGCTGAACCCTGCAGCTTCAGCTTCTGCAATTGTCACTTGTCCATTACCATCAGAATCAACATCCGCAACTGTTTCATCATCCCCCGTTGAAGTTGCTGGCTCAGACTCTGGTTCCTTATTACCAGTTAACCCAAGTGACTCATTTAGTTCATCAGGGTTCACATTATCAAATGAATCTGTTACTTCATTTCCATTTATAGTATAAGTATATTGATAGCTAGAAGGAATTTGTGTTTCGGTATCGGGATAAGTTATATTAGCTTCAAAATTAGTAGCTCCGCCCGCTTCTCGGATAGTCTTTTCGAGATAAGCTTGATCACCATGTCGGTTTAGCGTACTATCTTGTGGAGTAATATTATAAGCATTCGACACGCCACCAAGTGAGTCAGCAATAATGTGTCCTTCGTCTAAGTCATCACTTTCAACACCAGGTACCTTTGCCTCATCAGCATAATATCTACCTGACGATAACACATCCTCTGTCTCATCATCTTGTATTTTAATTTCATCCGCAATAACTCGTGTCAATTGCCCGTGTTCGTTAGTGAACGCCCAATATTTTCGATCACCATAACCGATATCTACAACGACGTTCGCGTCACGGTTCCCAGACATATCACCACCATCGACTTCAATTTTTTCATAGCCTGGAAACGTATCATCACTAGCTTCAGTTGTCGTTTCACCTTCTACTTGAGGTTCCTCTGATTTGTTTTCATTCTTTACCTTGGTAGCTGTTTCTTCTTTTTCATTTTTTAAATCTGTGACTACCTTTGCATCCGTATCTTTATCGGCAGAAGATGTATCTTCTCCGTTGGCACAACCAACAATAAAAACAGTCATTAAAAGTAAAACTAAATATTTTATTTTCTTCATTTTAGTACGCTCCTATTATGTTACTTGTTAATCATTCAAAACCCTCAAAATTATAATCTCGGACATTATAGTACTTACAACTTTTTATGTATTTTTGTATGATATTATTTATTTCCTATTATACAGGAATAACATTACTTTTGTTTTAGTTATGCAACAATTGTTTATAATTATTTTATGCCTAATTTTTTTGAGTAAAATCAATGTATTTCACTAAATTTAATACATAATAAAAAGGCTGAATCACCAATGAATTCAGCCTTTTTTATATAAACAATAAGTTATAATTTAATCTTTATTTATTCTACTGTAACTGATTTTGCTAAGTTACGTGGTTTGTCTACGTCTAAATCTCTGTGTAGTGATGCGTAATAAGAAATGAGTTGCATCGTTACTACAGAAACTAATGGTGTTAATAGTTCATGTACTTTTGGAATTACGTAAGTATCGCCTTCTTTGTTTAGACCGTCCATTGAAATGATACATGGGTTTGCACCACGCGCTGCAACTTCTTTCACATTACCGCGGATTGATAAGTTAACTTTTTCTTGTGTTGCTAATGCAATCACAGGTGTGCCTTCTTCAATTAACGCAATCGTACCATGTTTTAACTCTCCACCAGCAAATCCTTCTGCTTGGATATATGAAATTTCTTTAAGTTTTAAAGCACCTTCTAGACTCACATTATAGTCTACTGTACGACCGATAAAGAATGCATTACGAGTAGTTCTTAAGAAATCTGTTGCAATTTGTTCCATAACATCAGCGTCATCTACAATCGCTTCGATTGCAGTTGTTACCTTAGCTAATTCACGTAATAAACTTACATCTACTTTTTTACCACGTTCTCTCGCTACGATTTTTGCAAAAATAGAAAGTACGGCAATTTGCGCTGTGTATGCTTTTGTTGAAGCAACAGCTATTTCCGGGCCTGCATGTAATAGTAATGTATGGTTAGATTCACGTGATAACGTTGATCCTGCAACATTCGTAACCGTTAACGATTTGTGACCTAATCTGTTCATTTCAACTAATACCGCACGACTGTCTGCTGTTTCACCCGATTGTGAAATATAAATAAATAATGGTTTTTCAGAAAGTAATGGCGTGTTATACACAAATTCTGAAGAAACATGAACTTCAGTAGGAATACCAGCCCATTTTTCGATAAATTCTTTACCTACTAAACCTGCATGATAACTTGTACCTGCAGCAATAATATAAATACGATCCGCTGCTGCAACATCTTTGATAATGTCTTCATCCATTTTCAAGTTACCTTCTTCATCTTGGTATTCTTGAATAATACGACGCATTACTGCTGGTTGTTCATGAATTTCTTTTAGCATGTAGTGGTCATAAACACCTTTTTCAGTATCAGCTGCATCAATTTGTGCTGTATAAGCTTCTCTTTCTTGAACAGTGCCATCTTGATCTTTAATAATAACTTCGTCACGTTTAACGATAACAATTTCATGATCGTGAATTTCTTTATATTGGTTCGTAACTTGTAACATAGCCATTGCATCAGATGCAATCACATTGAAATCATCGCCTACGCCAATTAATAATGGTGATTTATTTTTAGCTACATAAATTTTATCTTTATCTTCACTATCGATTAAACCAAGTGCGTAAGAACCCTCTAATAAAGAAACTACTTTTGTAAATGCAGCTTCAGTAGCAAGGCCTGTATTTGAGAAATATTCTACTAATTGTACAATCACTTCTGTATCTGTTTCTGAGATAAATGAAACATCTTTTAAGTATGCGTTTTTAAGTTCTTCATAATTTTCAATTACACCGTTATGCACAAGTGTAAATCGTTCTGATGTTGATTGATGCGGATGTGAGTTTTCATGATTCGGCACACCATGTGTCGCCCAACGTGTATGTCCGATACCTACATTACCATCAGTATCATCACTATCTGCAACTTTTCTAAGCTCAGCAATGCGTCCTTTAGATTTAAATACTGAGTTACCTTTGTCATTCACTACTGCAACACCGGCAGAGTCATAACCTCTGTATTCTAATTTTTCTAAACCTTTTAATAACAATTCTTTGGCATTATCATGCCCAATATATCCAACAATTCCACACATTTAATTTTCCTCCAATGTAATGGCGATGGGCAACGAACGTTCAGCGTGTACGAACCTGTTCAATTGCTTATAAGCCATCATAGACGGACTGGTGCCTTTGTTTATTTAAAAGCGAATCCATGTCTAAGATAGGCATATTAGTCCCATACACCTTATAATATTATTTTTATTTTATTTTTGGCTATCTTATTAACTTTGTGCACTAGGTTGCCCTAATGTTTTCCTTAATAAGTTCACGAATGAGCCACATCCGGGATAGCATCCGCCGATGGTTCGATAACTATCCTCCTCGTCTACAAGTACTGATATCATGTCTATTAAGATTTCTGTTATAAACCTTAAATATTTAACATTTATCACTTCACTTGCACAGGCGCTATAATTGAACTAAACGATTTAACTGTCCTCCTTTCCCTCAATAATTCTTATTGTACAATGTAAACAATGTTTTTTGCAAATCATTTATTAACATTATTTTTACAACCACTTAAAATTTTATTTATATGTTGTCACACTACGTAATTTTCTTTCTTTTTTATATTAGATAACTGTCGTAAAGTTGTCAAAAACTCTATGACAAACTTGAAATTACTTTAAGTTGTTTATTAATGTAAACAGCCATACAATGAACTTATAAATAAAAAGAGAAAAAGAGGTGCAATTTATGTCACAAACTGAGACTAAAGAAAACAAAGGTATTGGGCGCAAAGTCCAGGCATTTGGCTCGTTTCTTAGTAGTATGATCATGCCAAACATTGGTGCATTTATCGCATGGGGTTTTATCGCTGCTATTTTCATTGATGGTGGTTGGTGGCCAAATAAAGAGTTAAGTGAATTATCTGGACCAATGATTTCATACTTGATTCCATTACTTATTGCTTATAGTGGTGGACGTTTAATTCATGAAATGCGTGGCGGTATTATTGCTGCTGTAGCAACAATGGGGTTATCGTTGCTTTACCAGATACACCAATGTTACTTGGTGCAATGATTATGGGACCTCTCGTTGGTTGGTTAATGAAAAAAACTGACGAATTTATTCAACCGAGAACACCACAAGGCTTTGAAATGTTATTCAATAACTTCTCTGCTGGTATTTTAGGTTTTATAATGACTATCCTAGGTTTCAAACTTTTAGCACCAATTATGGAATTCATTATGTACATCCTTTCATTAGCAGTTGAAACGTTAGTACATGCTCATTTACTTCCATTAGTAAGTATTATAGTAGAACCTGCAAAAATCGTATTCTTAAATAATGCAATCAACCATGGCGTGTTTACGCCTCTTGGTGCCGATCAGGCAGCTTCTGCTGGTCAATCCATTTTATATACAATTGAATCTAATCCTGGACCTGGTTTAGGTATTTTAGTTGCTTATATGATTTTTGGTACTGGAACTGCAAGAGCTACATCTTACGGTGCTGGTATTATCCACTTCTTAGGTGGTATTCATGAAATTTACTTCCCTTACGTATTAATGCGTCCGTTACTATTCGTAGCTGTAATTTTAGGAGGTATGACAGGCGTTGCTACTTATTCACTATTTGACTTTGGATTCAAGAGCCCAGCTTCACCTGGTTCCTTTATCGTTTATGTTCTGAACGCGCCTAAAGGTGAATTTTTACACATGCTTATCGGTGTAGTACTCGCAGCCTTAGTTTCATTCATCGTTGCTGCCATCATCTTGAAGTTCACAAAAGAACCTGATGAAGATTTAGAAGCTGCAACAGATAAAATGGAATCTACTAAAGGTAAAAAATCAAGTGTATCTTCTAAACTAACAGGGAATAAAGATAATAATACTGTTGGAACGACTGGTGCTGCAGCTACATCTTCAGATACTGAAAGTAGTGAAGCACAATCTGAAGAAGACTTATTAGATAATTATGATACAGAAAATGTACATGCGCATGATTATAGTAAAGTAAACCATGCTATATTCGCTTGTGATGCTGGTATGGGCTCAAGTGCTATGGGAGCAAGTATGTTACGTAATAAATTTAAAAAAGCAGGTATCCAAGATGTGGATGTTTCAAATACCGCAATCAATCAATTAACTGAGGATGCACAACTTGTTATTACACAGAAAAAACTTACCGATAGAGCAATTAAACAAGCACCTAATGCAATTCATATTTCAGTAGACAATTTCTTAAATTCACCTAGATATGATGAATTACTTGAAAATCTTAAGCAAGACGAAAATTAATTAAAAATTATATAGAATAATACTGGAGGGTATGACTATGTTTTTGAGTACACGTGAAAAAGAAATTATCGAAATGTTAATTAAGTATCACGGTCAATATGTCACGATTTATGACATTGCTCAACATCTAGCTGTATCCTCTCGTACTATTCATAGAGAGTTAAAATCCATTGAGTCATTCATAAATACGTTTAATATTAAATTAGAACGTGTGACTAAAAAAGGAATACAACTCGATGCAGATGAGCATGCAGTGACCTCACTGAAAAATGTACTGTCACAACAAAATACAATCGATTTATCTCAAGAAGAACAAAAAGTTATTATTTTATATGCTTTGATTCAAGCTAAAGAACCTATCAAGCAATATGGCTTAGCACATGAAATTGGTGTATCTACACAGACGTTAACCAAACTTTTGGATGAATTAGACATTGAACTTGATCAATATCAATTAAAATTACAGAAAAAACGCGGCGAAGGTATTCATTTAAGTGGCGCTGAATCAAAAAAACGTGAATTATTAAGTCAACTTATGGTCAATAATTTAAATAGTACAAGTGTCTATTCAGTGATTGAAAATCATTTTGTCTATCAATCCATTAACCAATCTCAACTGGCGATGGTAGATATGGATAAAATTTTCCAAGTAGAACGCATACTTATGGATCATTTAGATCAACTCCCCTATTCATTGACTGAATCTAGTTACCTTACATTGACTGTGCATATTGTATTAAGTATCGATCGCATGCTTAATGGTGAATACGTTGCGCTAAATAATGATATCTATAATAATGTTAAAGATTCATTTGAACACAAAGTAGCTGCTGCACTCGCCTTACATTTAGAACATATTTATGGCGTGCAGTTCAATCAAGCAGAAGTAACCTTTATTACAATTCATTTGCGTGGTGCGAAACGTAAGGAATCCGTTGAAGTGTTTAAAGATAATAAGGATGAAGCTCGTATCGATCAACTTATTCACTCTGTTGCTAAATATTCACAACAAGACTTTAAAGATTGGGATACACTGAGTGAAGGTTTGAAATTGCACCTTATTCCTGCAATTAATCGATTGAACGCAAATATTGAGACATATAATCCATTAACAGAAATGATTAAACATAAATACCCTAGACTTTTTGAAAGTGTACATCGAGGTTTATCACATATTTGGCCAGATTTTAATTTTCCAGATAGTGAAATTGCATTTATTGTGTTGCATTTTGGTGGCGCTATTCAAAATCAAGGAAGTCCATTTTATAGCGTCTTAGTTGTTTGTAGTAGCGGTATTGGCACAAGTCGCTTACTAGCTACACGATTACAGCAAACATTCAGTGAGATTCAAAAAACGACACAAGCTTCTGTTGGAGATTTAAATGAATTAGATTCAACACAATTTGATGCGATTATCACGACCGTAGATTTAGATATTACAACACCTTATATCACTGTAAATCCATTACTGCCTGATTCAGATATTAATCATGTTGCTGCATTTCTAAACATGCAAAAAGACGTACAACCAAGCGACACATTAGATTATACACATCAAAATATACCAGATCCTGAAGCTAAACTATCTTATATCAGAAAAGGTTTAGAACTTATTGATTCAGTATATATTGATTATATAAGCGTTTCTAATTGGACTAACTATTTAACTGAAACATTATTATCTCACCAAATTATTACAGATGGTCAGTCATTCGCTGAACTCATTAAGCATCATATGGACACTCAAGGATTTGTCTTGGAACCATATCCGATAGCCATACCTCATTTAAAGAATCAAATAATTCAAAAGCCTTTTATTTTAATTACGATTTTAAATGAGCCTATCATGCTTAAAAGTAATCAAAATGACGATTTATCAGTAAATTATTTATTAAATATGTTTGTACCGCATGATGATACGATGTCACAACTTGTCAGTGACATATCAGGAAAAATGGTTGAACATTTAGACAATATTGATGAATTTATGCAACATCCAGAACAATTGTTAGATATTTTAAAACAGAGTTATCTTATACAATTACAAAATCTATTAAACTTGGAGTGAAGAAAATGAGCGAATTATTCAGTAATGAAAACATTTTTATTAACCAATCAATGAAAGACCAAAACGAAGCAATTGAAAAAGCGGGACAAGCCTTAGTTTCAAGTGGTGCCGTGACAGAAGCATATATTCAAGCAATGAAAGACCGTGAACAAGTCGTTACGACTTTCATGGGTAACGGCTTAGCAATTCCACATGGTACTGACGAAGCTAAAACAAGTGTCTTAAAATCAGGATTAACATTAATTCAAATCCCTGAAGGTGTCGATTGGGACGGTGAAGAAGTTAAAGTCGTTGTCGGAATTGCAGGTAAAGACGGTGAACATTTAGATTTACTTTCTAAAATTGCAATTACGTTTAGTGAAGAAAAAAATGTTGAGCGTATTGTTAAAGCTTCATCTGCAGAAGAAATTAAACAAGTCTTTGAGGAGGCTGACGCATAATGAAAGCATTACACTTTGGTGCAGGTAACATAGGCAGAGGTTTTATCGGTTACATCTTAGCTGATAATGACGTTAAAGTAACATTTGCAGATGTGAACGCTGATATTATTAATGCTTTAGATGAAAAACAAGAATATGATGTCATTTTAGCTGATGAAGCTCAAACAACAACACGCGTGCATAACGTTGATGCAATTGATTCAGGTTCTCTTTCTGAAAGTTTGAAAGAAGCAGTATTAGAAGCAGACTTAATTACCACTGCAGTTGGTGTTAATATCTTACCAATTATTGCTAAATCATTTGCGCCCTATTTAAAAGAAAAAGAAACACCTGTAAATATTGTGGCATGTGAAAATGCTATTATGGCCACGAACACTTTAAAAAAAGCGATTCTAGATATAACTGGTCCTTTAGATGACCATATCCATTTTGCTAATTCAGCAGTCGATAGAATCGTGCCAATGCAAAAGAATGAAAATATTTTAGATGTCGTGGTTGAACCATTTTATGAGTGGGTTATAGAAAAAGATAATTGGTTCGGTCCAGAATTAAATCACATTAAATATGTAGATAACTTAACACCATATATTGAAAGAAAACTACTAACTGTGAATACTGGTCATGCTTACCTAGCTTATGCAGGTCGATACTTTAATCAACCTACAGTATTAGATGCTATTAATGATGAGAATATTAAACATGATTTAGATAAAGTGCTTAAAGAAACTAGCCAGTATATTACAAGTCAATTTGATTTTACAGAAAATGAACAAGCACAGTATGTTGAAAAAATTATAGGTCGTTTTAAAAATCCTAACTTATCGGACGAAGTTACACGTGTCGGTCGTGGCACAATTCGTAAAATAGGACCTCAAGATCGTATCATTAAGCCATTAAATTATTTATATCAAAATAATTTAGCGCATGACGGTTTAGTTAAAGCAGCTGCATTGTTGTTAAAATATGATGACTCTAACGATCCCGAAACAGTAGAGAAAAATGATTATATTAAATCCAACAGCGTTGAAGCATTCTTAAAAAATTATGCTAAAATCGATGAACAATTAACTACAGAAATTGTTCAAGCATATAACGTACTATAATATTTTAAAATTGCTGTCAAATAGTAATAAAAAACTGGGAACAAGTGTTTTAACCTTGTTCCCAGTTTTTTTATTTTATCAAAAATGGAATTTGTTTATTCGTCTAATCCCATTTTATCTTGTACCACGTCTGCAATTGTTTGCGCGAAACGTTGTGCATCTTCATCAGTTGAAGCTTCAACCATTACACGAACAAGTGGTTCTGTACCTGAAGGTCTTACTAATATACGACCTTCCCCGTTCATTTCTACTTCTACTTTTGTCATTACTTCTTGAACATCAATATTTTCTTCTACACGATATTTATCTGTAACTCGTACATTGACTAGTGATTGAGGATATTTTTTCATTTGGCCTGCAAGTTGACTTAGACTTTTACCAGTCATTTTAATAATACTTGCTAATTGTACACCTGTTAATAAACCGTCACCTGTCGTATTATAATCCATAAGAACGATATGACCCGACTGTTCGCCACCTAAATTATAATTGCCTCTTCTCATTTCTTCAACAACATAACGATCTCCAACTTTAGTTTTGTTTGATTGAATACCTTCATTTTCTAAAGCTTTATAAAATCCTAAATTACTCATCACTGTTGAAACAATCATATTGTTATTAAGCTCACGATTCTTAGACATCGCTTGCCCGATAATAAACATAATCTGATCACCATCAACGATTTCTCCATTTTCATCAATAGCGATAAGTCTATCTCCATCACCATCAAAAGCAAGTCCAAAGTCACATTCAGATTCTACAACTTCCTTAGCTAATGTTTCAGGATGTGTTGAACCAACTTCTTTATTTATATTATAACCATCTGGATTACATCCAACTGTCACAGTATCTGCTTCTAAATCTCCGAATAAAAATGGCGCTAATGATGAAGTAGAACCATTCGCTCCATCTAAGCCAATTTTCATGCCGTCTAGATTTACATCTACTGTTGATTTTAAATAACTGATATATTTTTGACTACCTTCAAAATAGTCAGAGTAATGAACGATATCTTCTCCAATTGGTCTAGGTAAGTCAGGATTATCTTGATCTAAAAGAGTTTCTATTTCTTGTTCTTGGTCATCTGACAATTTAAAACCGTCTGAACCAAAGAATTTGATACCATTATCTGGAACTGGATTATGAGAAGCAGAAATCATGACGCCTAAATCAGCTTCCATTGCACGAGTTAAATAAGCAACTCCGGGCGTTGATATAACACCTAAACGCATTACCTCTGCACCAATTGAAATAAGTCCAGCAATTAAAGCTGATTCTAACATTTCTCCAGAAACACGCGTATCTCTACCAACGAGTACTTTAGGGTGCTTTTCCCCTTCATTATGTGCTAATACGTAACCACCGTAGCGTCCTAATTTAAATGCAAGTTCAGGGGTAAGTTCTTTATTAGCTACGCCCCTTACGCCGTCTGTTCCAAAATATTTTGCCATTATATATATCTCCTTTATTTTAAAAAAATCTATTTGACTGTAATTGTTGCAGTTGTATCTTTAGGACTTACTTTAGTAACCTTATCAGGTACTTCAAACGTAATATCTTTTTCAGTAGAACCTGCCACATCATCCAAATCAATATTGGCTGTAATTTCATCAATATCTTCTAGATCTTCTTTATTACCATAAATTTCAACTTCCTCATTATTTAATTCGATATTATCTACTTCACGACCGTTTGATAATGAGCCTACTGTTTTAGTTTTTACTTTCACTTTTTTACTATAGTCTTCTACTTTCACACTTAGATTGACTTCATTTGGTTGAACCATCACATCAATTTTATTTAAGTTTCTATCAAATGCAGTAATTTGTGCAACATCTGTTGTGTCTTTAGAAATTTTACTTTTATTTTTATATGTTGCTTTTAAATAAGCAATTTTATCAATTTGATTTTTACCGCCAGTCACTTTAACAGTTTCTGGTGACACGCTCTGTTCACTCACTTTATATTCCGGATCCAAATCATTATTACTTACATCTGGTTCTACTTTTAATGTTTTGCTTACTTTCTCTTCCAGATTTATGGTTGTTTCTTTCGGTTTCACATTATAATCAATATCTTTATTTAACCCATTCACTTGGAATTGTGTAGTATGCTTACCTGCTTTTTCTTCACTCAAGTCTAATACGGCTTTAATACTTTCACCATTTTCAGCCTTTAGTACTTGTGATTGTGGTCCGGATATTTCTACATCTACTTTATTTGGAACTTCACTGGCATACAATGATGTGTTGTCATACTTCACTTGAACTGGTACATCTTCAATTGTTTCTGAAGATTTCTGTCCTAAGTTATCAGCATTAAAAATATTGCCAAACATATTATTAACTGATAAGAAAAATATTAACGCTAATACAAGTGCTATTAACCTTAATCCCCACTTACTTTCTAGCATATTATTTCACACCTTTCTTGTTAAAGTGTGTGCCAAACCAATGTTCAGCCAATAATTCTTCAAAAGCTTCGTTAGAAATATCTTTTCTTAATTTACCATCAAATGTAACGGAAATTGACCCTGTTTCTTCAGAGACAATAACTGTAAAAGCATCAGACACTTCAGAAATACCAACTGCTGCTCTATGTCTTGTACCTAAGCTTTTAGCAATCTTGGCACTATCTGATAATGGTAAATAACTTGCAGCACTTGCAATTTTGTTTTCCTGTATGATCATCGCACCGTCATGTAAAGGTGTGTTAGGCACGAACACGTTTGTTAAAAGTTCTTGTGATATTTCCGAGTTCATGGCAATACCAGTTTCGATATAATCTTGTAATCCTGTTTCATTTTCAAAAACAATCAATGCGCCAATACGTCGTTTTGCCATATACTGCACTGCTTTGGATACAGAGGATATAAGTTTTCCTTCATCACTATTTAAATTAGTTGAATAGCGTTTAAATAGACTTCCACGACCAAGTTGTTCTAATGCGCGTCTAATTTCTGGTTGGAATATTACGATTAAAGCTAACACACCCCATTGAATAACTAAATCAAACAATTTGGCTGTGGCTGTTAAATTTAACATTTTACTCACTTGTTGACCAATAACTATTACGACAATTCCCTTTAATAGTTGAATGGCTTTGGTACCTTTAAAAACTGTAATGAGAAGATAAAGTACATACCATACTATGAGCAAATCGAGTACACTTGCAATTATTTTCACTGTACTCCAGTCATCAAAAAAGTTGGATAAATCCATAACATCTCCTCCGGTTATCTGTTCCCATGATATATATTATACCAATCATAAAGCCAACTGTCATATTTAGTATTTAATTTTATTGTAAAAATTAAAAAAAACTGATATGGATTTAATCCACATCAGTTTCATTACTAATTATAGAAGCGTTTCTCCAAAGAAACTACCTACTAAACCAACAGCTTGTTTAGCTGTATCATTGGTGTGATCTATTAATGGATTAACTTCAACTATATCCATAGAAGTTACACACTTCGAGTTATGTAATAACTCTAACGCAAAATGACTTTCTCTATATGTCAAACCACCTAAGACTCTAGTGCCTGTTCCTGGTGTTTCAACAGGATCCAACGCATCGACATCTAATGATAAGTGTATACCGTCTGTTTTAGCTTCTAGATACTCTATAGTTTCATCCATTACTTGTTTAATACCATATCGATCAACTTCCGCCATAGTATAAGTTTTAATATTATTTTCTTTTATGTAACGGCGCTCGCCATCGTCTAAGTCTCTCATTCCTATAAGAACGATATTTTCTGGCTTTACTTTAGGTGTATAATTTGAAATGTTAACTAAACGATCATCCCCGTCTCCAGCAAGCACACGTAATGGCATCCCATGTATATTCCCTGATGGTGATTCTTCAGGTACATTCAAATCCCCATGTGCATCATACCAAATAACGCCTAAATTATTATAGTGTTTACTTACGCCAGATATTGAACCTATAGCAATGGAATGATCTCCTCCAAGAATTAATGGGAAGTTATTTTTCTCAATACTATTCGATACAGCTTCACTTAAGTTGTTAGAAACAGTAATAATTTCATCTAAATTTCGTAAGCCCTCTTGCTCTGAATTAAACTTATCTAAATCGATTGCTGGTACTTCAATATTACCAGAATCTTCAATGGATAAACCTATCGCTCTAATACGATCAACAATACCTGCATATCGTATAGCATCTGGACCAAAGTTAACCCCTAATTTCCTTTGACCATATGTTGATGGTGCTCCAATTATTTCTATTTTTTTATTCATGTTAAAAACCCCTTTGCTTTCATCTGTTACTAGAATAATCGAAAGCGCTTTATGTTTCAAGTTAATGTAATATCATAATTTTTTTATAAAATCGACATTTTACATATAAAACCAGTATAATGATTTATAATTCATAAAAAGGCCTTATATTAGCTTTTACATACTATTCTAATCATAAAAATGTATATAAATTATTTTGAATTTTCTTTATTATATTATCATTTAAAATTTTTAGTAATTTTAATTTTCAACACAAAAAAAGCATTTCTCATAAGAGAAATGCTATAGAGTGAGCCATAGTGGGCTCGAACCACTGACCCTCTGATTAAAAGTCAGATGCTCTACCAACTGAGCTAATGGCTCTAAATGGCTGGGCTAGCTGGATTCGAACCAACGAGTGACGGAGTCAAAGTCCGTTGCCTTACCGCTTGGCTATAGCCCATTAATGGTGGAGGGGGCAGATTCGAACTGCCGAACCCGAAGGAGCGGATTTACAGTCCGCCGCGTTTAGCCACTTCGCTACCCCTCCGCTATTAAATTAAAAATGGTGGAGGATGACGGGTTCGAACCGCCGACCCTCTGCTTGTAAGGCAGATGCTCTCCCAGCTGAGCTAATCCTCCAATATGTATGACCCCGACGGGACTCGAACCCGTGTTACCGCCGTGAAAGGGCGGTGTCTTAACCGCTTGACCACGGGGCCATATGGCTCCACAGGTAGGACTCGAACCTACGACCGATCGGTTAACAGCCGATAGCTCTACCACTGAGCTACTGTGGAATAATGAAATTGCCTGGCAACGTCCTACTCTTGCGGAACGTAAGTCCGACTACCATCGGCGCTAAGGAGCTTAACTACTGTGTTCGGCATGGGAACAGGTGTGACCTCCTTGCCATTGTCACCAGACAATGAACTGTATAAAAAATTATACATTCAAAACTAGATAGTAAGTAAAATTTGATAATGCCAAACAAAACACTTTTAAATTTGATTAAGTCTTCGATCGATTAGTATTCGTCAGCTCCACATATCGCTATGCTTCCACCTCGAACCTATTAACCTCATCATCTTTGAGGGATCTTATAACCGAAGTTGGGAAATCTCATCTTGAGGGGGCTTCATGCTTAGATGCTTTCAGCACTTATCCCGTCCATACATAGCTACCCAGCGATGCCGTTGGCACGACAACTGGTACACCAGAGGTATGTCCATCCCGGTCCTCTCGTACTAAGGACAGCTCCTCTCAAATTTCCTGCGCCCACGACGGATAGGGACCGAACTGTCTCACGACGTTCTGAACCCAGCTCGCGTACCGCTTTAATGGGCGAACAGCCCAACCCTTGGGACCGACTACAGCCCCAGGATGCGATGAGCCGACATCGAGGTGCCAAACCTCCCCGTCGATGTGAACTCTTGGGGGAGATAAGCCTGTTATCCCCGGGGTAGCTTTTATCCGTTGAGCGATGGCCCTTCCATGCGGAACCACCGGATCACTAAGTCCGTCTTTCGACCCTGCTCGACTTGTAAGTCTCGCAGTCAAGCTTCCTTATGCCTTTACACTCTATGAATGATTTCCAACCATTCTGAGGAAACCTTTGAGCGCCTCCGTTACTCTTTAGGAGGCGACCGCCCCAGTCAAACTGTCCATCTGACACTGTCTCCCACCATGATAAATGGTGCGGGTTAGAAATCCAACACAGCAAGGGTAGTATCCCACCAACGCCTCGACGTAAGCTGGCGCTCACGTTTCAAAGGCTCCTACCTATCCTGTACAAGTTGTACCGAATTTCAATATCAGACTACAGTAAAGCTCCACGGGGTCTTTCCGTCCTGTCGCGGGTAACCTGCATCTTCACAGGTACTATGATTTCACCGAGTCTCTCGTTGAGACAGTGCCCAAATCGTTACGCCTTTCGTGCGGGTCGGAACTTACCCGACAAGGAATTTCGCTACCTTAGGACCGTTATAGTTACGGCCGCCGTTTACTGGGGCTTCGATTCGTAGCTTCGCCGAAGCTAACCACTCCTCTTAACCTTCCAGCACCGGGCAGGCGTCAGCCCCTATACATCACCTTACGGTTTAGCAGAGACCTGTGTTTTTGATAAACAGTCGCTTGGGCCTATTCACTGCGGCTCTCCTGGGCGTTAACCCTAAAGAGCACCCCTTCTCCCGAAGTTACGGGGTCATTTTGCCGAGTTCCTTAACGAGAGTTCGCTCGCTCACCTTAGAATTCTCATCTTGACTACCTGTGTCGGTTTGCGGTACGGGCACCAAAATTCTAGCTAGAGGCTTTTCTTGGCAGTGTGAAATCAACGACTCGAGGAAACAATTTCCTCTCCCCATCACAACTTGACCTTAAGAGTGCCGGATTTGCCTAACACTCAGTCTCATTGCTTGGACGTACAATCCAATAGTACGCTTCGCCTATCCTACTGCGTCCCCCCATCGCTTAAAACGAAATTTGGGGTACAGGAATATCAACCTGTTATCCATCGCCTACGCCTATCGGCCTCAGCTTAGGACCCGACTAACCCAGAGCGGACGAGCCTTCCTCTGGAAACCTTAGTCAATCGGTGGACGGGATTCTCACCCGTCTTTCGCTACTCACACCGGCATTCTCACTTCTAAGCGCTCCACATGTCCTTGCGATCATGCTTCAACGCCCTTAGAACGCTCTCCTACCACTGTCCTTACGGACAATCCACAGCTTCGGTAATATGTTTAGCCCCGGTACATTTTCGGCGCAGTGTCACTCGACTAGTGAGCTATTACGCACTCTTTAAATGATGGCTGCTTCTAAGCCAACATACTAGTTGTCTGGGCAACGCCACATCCTTTTCCACTTAACATATATTTTGGGACCTTAGCTGGTGGTCTGGGCTGTTTCCCTTTCGAACACGGACCTTATCACCCGCGTTCTAACTCCTAAGATAAAATTGATTGGCATTCGGAGTTTGTCTGAATTCGGTAACCCGATAAGGGCCCCTCGTCCAAACAGTGCTCTACCTCCAATAATCATTACTTAAGGCTAGCCCTAAAGCTATTTCGGAGAGAACCAGCTATCTCCAGGTTCGATTGGAATTTCTCCGCTACCCACAACTCATCCGCTCACTTTTCAACGTAAGTCGGTTCGGCCCTCCATTCAGTGTTACCTGAACTTCAGCCTGGTCATGGGTAGATCACCTGGTTTCGGGTCTACGACCAAATACTCAACGCCCTATTCAGACTCGCTTTCGCTACGGCTCCACATTAACTGCTTAACCTTGCATCAAATCGTAACTCGCCGGTTCATTCTACAAAAGGCACGCCATCACCCATTAACGGGCTCTGACTACTTGTAAGCACACGGTTTCAAGTTCTATTTCACTCCCCTTCCGGGGTACTTTTCACCTTTCCCTCACGGTACTGGTTCACTATCGGTCACTAGAGAGTATTTAGCCTTGGGAGATGGTCCTCCCGGATTCCGACGGAATTTCTCGTGTTCCGTCGTACTCAGGATCCACTCAAGAGTGAACAAACTTTCGACTACAGGATTATTACCTTCTTTGATTCATCTTTCCAGATGATTCGTCTAATTTGTTCTTTTGTAACTCCGTATAGAGTGTCCTACAACCCCAACAAGCAAGCTCGTTGGTTTGGGCTCTTCCCGTTTCGCTCGCCGCTACTCAGGGAATCGATTTTTCTTTCTCTTCCTGCGGGTACTAAGATGTTTCAGTTCCCCGCGTCTGCCTTCAGATATGCTATGTATTCACATATCGATAACACGACATAACTCGTGTTGGGTTTCCCCATTCGGAAATCTCTGGATCAAAGCTTACTTACAGCTCCCCAAAGCATATCGTCGTTAGTAACGTCCTTCGTAGGCTTCTAGTGCCAAGGCATCCACCGTGCGCCCTTAATAACTTAATCTTTTCGACCTTCAACACGATAAATCGGTTGAAAACCTAAAATGTTATTAATCTGTGAGTGTTCTTTCGAACACTAGCGATTATTTCTATTTTTTTGAATTCAAGCTTTTTAAAACTCTAATTCACTCGGTTTTGCTTGGTAAAATCATAAATTTTACTTACATATCTAGTTTTCAATGTACAAAATAACGCAATGAATACTCGTAATGAGCATTCAAAACTGAATGCAATATGTCAATGTCATTCCTCTTCATCTTCTCAAGGAAGATGTTCCGAATATATCCTTAGAAAGGAGGTGATCCAGCCGCACCTTCCGATACGGCTACCTTGTTACGACTTCACCCCAATCATTTGTCCCACCTTCGACGGCTAGCTCCATAAATGGTTACTCCACCGGCTTCGGGTGTTACAAACTCTCGTGGTGTGACGGGCGGTGTGTACAAGACCCGGGAACGTATTCACCGTAGCATGCTGATCTACGATTACTAGCGATTCCAGCTTCATGTAGTCGAGTTGCAGACTACAATCCGAACTGAGAACAACTTTATGGGATTTGCATGACCTCGCGGTTTAGCTGCCCTTTGTATTGTCCATTGTAGCACGTGTGTAGCCCAAATCATAAGGGGCATGATGATTTGACGTCATCCCCACCTTCCTCCGGTTTGTCACCGGCAGTCAACCTAGAGTGCCCAACTAAATGCTGGCAACTAAGTTTAAGGGTTGCGCTCGTTGCGGGACTTAACCCAACATCTCACGACACGAGCTGACGACAACCATGCACCACCTGTCACTTTGTCCCCCGAAGGGGAAGGCTCTATCTCTAGAGTTTTCAAAGGATGTCAAGATTTGGTAAGGTTCTTCGCGTTGCTTCGAATTAAACCACATGCTCCACCGCTTGTGCGGGTCCCCGTCAATTCCTTTGAGTTTCAACCTTGCGGTCGTACTCCCCAGGCGGAGTGCTTAATGCGTTAGCTGCAGCACTAAGGGGCGGAAACCCCCTAACACTTAGCACTCATCGTTTACGGCGTGGACTACCAGGGTATCTAATCCTGTTTGATCCCCACGCTTTCGCACATCAGCGTCAGTTACAGACCAGAAAGTCGCCTTCGCCACTGGTGTTCCTCCATATCTCTGCGCATTTCACCGCTACACATGGAATTCCACTTTCCTCTTCTGTACTCAAGTTTCCCAGTTTCCAATGACCCTCCACGGTTGAGCCGTGGGCTTTCACATCAGACTTAAGAAACCGCCTACGCGCGCTTTACGCCCAATAATTCCGGATAACGCTTGCCACCTACGTATTACCGCGGCTGCTGGCACGTAGTTAGCCGTGGCTTTCTGATTAGGTACCGTCAAGATGTGCACAGTTACTTACACATTTGTTCTTCCCTAATAACAGAGTTTTACGATCCGAAAACCTTCATCACTCACGCGGCGTTGCTCCGTCAGACTTTCGTCCATTGCGGAAGATTCCCTACTGCTGCCTCCCGTAGGAGTCTGGACCGTGTCTCAGTTCCAGTGTGGCCGATCACCCTCTCAGGTCGGCTACGTATCGTTGCCTTGGTAAGCCGTTACCTTACCAACTAGCTAATACGGCGCGGGTCCATCTATAAGTGATAGCAAAACCATCTTTTACTTTAGAACCATGCGGTTCCAAATGTTATCCGGCATTAGCTCCGGTTTCCCGAAGTTATTCCAGTCTTATAGGTAGGTTACCCACGTGTTACTCACCCGTCCGCCGCTAACTTCAAAGGAGCAAGCTCCTTATCCGTTCGCTCGACTTGCATGTATTAGGCACGCCGCCAGCGTTCATCCTGAGCCAGGATCAAACTCTCCATAAATGAATTATGATGTTTGATTAGCTCATAAAATACTAATTTGTGTGTTATCTCTAACACGTTTGAACCAACAATTTAATGTTGTGTTCGGAATTAACGTTGACATATTGCAATTCAGTTTTCAATGTTCATTTGGATAATTCCTTTATTACTATACCATTTCAATTGACGTTGTGTCAATAAAAAATTAATATTCTTTAACAATCATTTAACATTACTCTAATAATATTAAAGTATTTTTTATAAAGTTTCAAGTATATTTTTTACACTTTTTCGAAATTGAATTAAATAATGTTTTTGTCGTTTTTGACGACTTTTATATAATATCAATTCCACAAGAGAAAGTCAATACTTTTTTGTTTATTGTGATTTGTTACGTTTACACTGTATCGTGCTTTCGTTGGTCACAAGAAATAATTCTACCACCATTCAAAAAAATTGCAAGAGAAAAGTGGGTAAAAATTAAATTAATTTCTACCCACTCCTTAAATACTACTATTTACTAGTCTTTTCAATGATTTGTTGTGCCATTGATTGGTATATTTCTCCTAATCTATCATCTGGTTGATAAATGGAAGGCGCGAAATCTTTTGGATTCCATGATGGTTGTTCTAATGGTAGGTGACCTAATAAGTCTGTTTGTAATTCTTCAGCAAGCTTTTCACCGCCACCTGTTCCAAATACATATTCTTTATTTCCAGTTTCTTCGCTTTGGAAGTAAGACATGTTTTCTATTACACCTAAAATCGTGTGTTCAGTGTGTTTTGCCATTGCTCCAGCTCTTGCTGCAACAAATGCTGCAGTAGGATGAGGTGTTGTTACAATAATTTCTTTACTTGATGGCAACATCGTATGTACATCTAAAGCAATATCCCCTGTACCTGGAGGTAAATCTAAAATTAAATAATCTAAATCTCCCCATCGTACTTCAACAAAGAAATTCGTAAGCATTTTCCCTAACATTGGGCCTCTCCATATAACTGGTGCGTTCTCTTCAACAAAGAAAGCCATTGAAATTACTTTCACACCATGACGTTCAACTGGTATGATTTCTTTACCTTGTACCCCTGGTTTTTCATCAATTCCCATCATGTCTGGAACGCTAAAGCCATAAATATCAGCATCAACTAGACCAACTTTTTTACCTTCTCTAGCTAATGATACTGCTAAATTGACTGCTACTGTTGATTTTCCAACGCCACCTTTACCAGAAGCGATAGCTATAAACTCTACAGGATTGTCTTTAGATAATAAGCCTTCTATTGTTTGTTGCTCGTCATCACTCGTACCTCTATATTGTTCTACTACATCAGATGGTAATTCTTCAAATCTGATGCCAACTGTATTAGCCCCATTTTCTTTTAATACTTCCACTACGGCCATTTGTAAATCTAATTGAGGTTGTCCCCCTAATTGAGCCATAGCTATTTTGACACTTACATGCTCTATTTCTTCTTTAATAGTAACCTCTATTATTCCATCAGTTTCTTTTAAAGGTACATTTATTATTGGATCTTTTAATTCTCCAACAAGTTCTTTAACTTGCTCAGTCGTTAACACAATGCGTCCCCCTCTTTATAAAATAATCATTATTTATATTCTAACAAACAAAACTTAAGTTTGCTTTAAATAGTTTATATTCAGTATAAATATAATCAGCTTATTAAAAAAGAAGTTAGCTCACTTCACTCTCTATTAAAGAATAAATAAACTAACTTCTTAAAGTAATTGCTATATGTCTTTCTTAAATGGTTACTTTAACTATCGGAGATAAAGTTAAAGTATTACAGTTTCTACTATATATTAACATTATATTCATTCTTCATAATCACAACAGTTAAAGTGCTTCAATTAACTGTTGTGATTTTCTAAAATAAGATGCTTATTTTCCATTTAAGTTTTCACTATCTGGATAAAATATTTCCTTACATATAAATAAGAGTCCAATGATAAATACAATCACCCAAAAATCAATATTTATATAAGTGTAATGGATATGCACTATGAAGTAAAATAGCAAAGTTGTTACAGTGAAAGTAATTAAGTGATAAGTTAACCCTTTAAAATATGGGTTATCTGGTAATTTTTTTCTAAAGTAATCCATTAAATTCTCTATTATAAACAAATTGAAATAACCTAATACAATATAACTACCATAATAAATTAAGTTATCGTAAAAGTTTTTGTTATATCCAAAATACGCAAGATGGAAATAAATTAGGATTCTACTCAAACCATATAATCCAAATCCTAAAAATGTTAAAAATATAGCCCCAGAAATAATAAATACCGAAAGTACAATAAGCGTTGTAAATAAATATTTTATATATTTCATTGCTTACTGTCCTCCCTTTTCACTCTATTTCGATATTCCGTTTAATAATCACCTAACTTTTATTACAACCTCGCTAGTATTTATTATTAAAACTATAATCGCATAAACTATATTACCATTATAACAACTCACTACCAAATACAAATTAACACGAAGCTCTACTCTTCAAATTATATCGTTTATTGATGAAGTAAATCATGTTTTAGTTATATAGATACAGTTTACTAATTAGATTCTTGTTTCTGTTCTTTATAAAACATAATCCATAAAACTATTAGTATAATCAATATAATTAAACTAAGTAAGATAACATTGTGTATTTGCAGACTGATAAAAGTGAACGATAAAGCATAAACGTAACCCATTACAGTAGAACCTATTGAATTACCTAAACTCTTAGTTAATGTATAGAGTGACATCATCCGCTTCATATTATTTAATGAAGTCTCTTCTTGAGTTATAACACTATCTTTTGTATAAACTGTGCCAAAGCTAACCCCTGCAAGTAATAAACTAAATGCTATAAATAATGGCGATTCGGTGCCTATAAATATTAAAATGCCACATAGCATTAATAGTGTGAAAGCAAAAATATATAATCCTTTTCTACTCATTCTAACCTCTAATTTATCTAATGAAAAATTAAGCGCTAACCAAGCAAATGAAATTGGAAATATTACAAAGCCACTTTGTAATGGTGAGAGGCCCATTTCTTCTTGTAAATAAATAGGCATATATAAGTTGTAACCCATCAAAATAATTGCATAAGCAAAATCAGTAAAGAATATTAAAATAATTGTCTTATTAAATTCTGTAACTGGTACAAATGGTGTTTTTATGTTTTTTTCATTTTTGTATAGAACCACTGCCATTATACAAGCTAAGATAAGTGAAATGATGTTTAAATATAAATTCGCTTTATTCATAACTGTAAATATTAAAAAGAAGATTAATACATAGAAGTACGTTAAGCCCTTCACGTCTAATTTATTTTTTGCAGTTGTATTTTCATTTTCAAAATGGAATGTGATTATCACCAATACCATAGCAGCAATTGCAATCGGAATATTCACGAAGAATAACCAGTGCCACGTTGCAAATTCTAAAACAGTTCCTCCCAAAACCGGGCCAATAATGCTAGAAATCCCCCACACACTACCAACAATTCCCATAATTTTATAACGTAATGGGATTTCAAAGGCAAGTTTAGGTACTATTTGACTCAATGCCATCATTACACCAGCACCTAAACCTTGTATAAAACGAGACATGATAAGTATCTCGAAAGTGCCACTTATTCCGGATAAGAAACTTCCTATAGTAAAAAGCAATAATCCTAAAAGTGTGATATAAATAATTTTCGTTCGATCTAGTAGTTCTCCTACAATCGGATTAGCTATGACAATTGCAATAAAATAAACTGCGAAAATCAATGAAATGGATGAAGT
This sequence comes from Staphylococcus sp. AntiMn-1, assembly GCF_001663395.1. Taxonomy (NCBI): domain Bacteria; kingdom Bacillati; phylum Bacillota; class Bacilli; order Caryophanales; family Staphylococcaceae; genus Staphylococcus; species Staphylococcus sp. AntiMn-1. The sequence goes on along the minus strand of NZ_CP012968.1, from coordinate 2,621,138 downwards.
AACATTTAAGTCATCTCTTATAGTAGGAATTGCTAAAGAAACAATTGATGTTTCGATGGCAGACATAAACATAATTAATATTAATGCAACTACGACACCTAAAGACTTAATATTCATAATCTACCTCCTTGCATAACAAATTAAAATTCTTTTAGCATAATCAGAGCAATTACTATGTAGTAATAAGTTTCAAATCGACTTTTTGAGGCTAGGGCAGAAATACATGTTACAGTCTAAATCTTTCTTTTTTTAAAAAAAGAGCGGGATAGAAATCAAAATCTGATTTCATATTCCCGCCCCCACAAAGCCTACTAAAAAATAATACAAGAGCCGAAACTCTTGCATAAGTACTTAAAACAAGCCGATATATATCAGACAGCTAGTGCCCATATAATAATTGCTTTTAAAACATAGATTTATGTCCTAGAGACTACTAAATCTATGTTTTTTTAGAATTACATAAAATATAAAATAGCTATAAAATGAAATACGGATGCAATTACTATAAAGAAGTGCCAAATCATATGAAAATATGGACGATCTTTTTGTGCATAGAACCATGCTCCAACGGTATAAGCAATCCCACCAAATAGTATAAATAGCATAAATGTTACCGATGAATCGAAAATAATTGTCGGTAAAAATAAAACGCCAATCCATCCCATAACTAAATACATAGTTAAGCTCAATTTATGACTAACATTTTTAGCTAAAGATTTGTATAGAATACCCCAGAGTGTAATACCCCAAAGTACTGCCATTGCAGTCCATCCTAACCATCCACCAATTAACACTAAACATATTGGCGTATATGTTCCAGCAATTGCAACATATATCATACTGTGATCAATAATTCTGAGTATATATTTATGCGAAGAATTATTAGGCATCGCATGATAAATCGTTGAAGATATAAGCATTAGGAAAATACTTATCACATATAGCGAAACGCTAAATGAACCTAATATGCCATGATCCAAAAAACTTTGTATTGCTGCATAAGGCAATACACATAAAGCAATGAATGCAGCTGCCCCATGTGAAACTGCATTTCCAATTTCCTCACCAAATGTTAAAGGTACAATATTTTTAAATGTTTTAGCCACTTTGCTATTATCTACATCTACTGTATGAGACATAAGTGTAACCACCTTTTTTATATCAAATTCATACGTTTCAAATCAGCTGTAGCTGTTTCAACACTATCTTTACCTTCTTTATTTTTTAAAGGAGAAAACTCTTCTTCTCTCGGTACTTGTAATGTAATAAAGCTATTAGCATATTGGAAAATATCAAAATAGAATAATTCAAACTTAAGTGTCGGTTGCTCAATTACGCCAAAATCATCATCTAACTGTTTTAGTTTTTTAATCGCTAAATGATATGGCAATGCATGATCAACCACATTGTTAATAAATAAAAGTTTAAATGTATGTATTCCTATATTAGCGTTATTAAATTCATTAGCAACTTCAGGGTCTAATTCTGAATATTCAAGTACAGTATCTTTTTGATTAGCTGTCACTAATCTACCAACACTTTCTCCCTCTTTAGGTTGAATTGACTTTGTAGTGATATCCATACTTTTTTGGAATGTATAACCTGCAAATAATGGATCCAATACTTTCACAAGAACGTTATCAATATTATTCAAGAAAATATATTCCACTCCATTGTCTGTCATTTCATCTAAATAGCCTGAATTTTTAAGTGATTTAAACACGCCACCATTACCGTTAGGCGTTTCTAGGATATTACCATCTACGTCTAAAACTAACTTGCCTTCTTCAGATAAGGCAACAATGTTCTCTTGCTTGAAAAAGTGCACATGTGTTTTATCATATCCAAAATAATCTTTAGCTTCGAAAAATAGTTGTGTTTCTTTGTCATTTACTTTGCTAGTCATGATATACCAATCGACAGCTACACCTGTTTGCTCTTTTAATGATATTAATTGTTGTGCTTGAATTTCAAATAAACTAACGCCTTCAATTTCAAACGAACCTTTAGGTCCTTTATAACCTAAACGCGTCCCTTGTCCACCTGCCATTAATAACACTGCAAATTTACCTTTTTGAATTGCGTCTAAACCAACTTCTTCATATTTTTTGATTTCTTCTTCTGAAAAATCATTTTTAACATCATATTTCACCTCATTAATAGAGGAAACGTCATCGATTACTTTTTTATTTACATACAAATCTTCGTATAAATCTTGAATATCAGATAAGTTTAAAGAGTCTACTTTATTAGCCAATTGTTCTTTCTCATTTGTACTCATTAGTTTTTCAAATTCAATTAAATGGTCTTGATTAAACTTTTCTAAACCTTTCTTATCTAGCATGTTCTCTCTCCTTAATATTCAAATATTAGATAAAAATAGTATCTTATTACTGACTTGAATATATAATTTCACTATTTGTACTTTATATTATTATGATTATATGCACAACCTTAATCATAACCATTTAAAAAAACAGCTGCTTAATAAATGGTTGAAAAAACACATAAGTTGCGCCTATAGTTAACGCGCTCGCAAGTGATAAATCAACGAGACCACCTGTTTTAAAAACTAAAGGGAATTTCACACTGATTGGGATAGGATATAAAAATTTAACTCCCCTAGGTGTTAACATATCTAGTATAACATGAGACAGCATTCCTAATATAATCGTAATTAAATAATAAATTGGCGTTTGAATAGCATATAATAAACAAATTATAATTGAAATAAATAATAGCGAGTGTGTAAATGTCCTGTGACCAAATAATAATCTAATAAAAAAGCTCAAAACTTTAAATCGTCTACCAATTTTACTTTGTGCATGACAAATATCAGGTAATAAACTTGATATAACTGCAAGCGTTATAACCGTAATTGATGTAAACAAATCTGTATGAAAATATTCTATAGTTAATGCGCCTACTAATAAACCGCATGATGCGTGGGTTTTACCTGTCATTTTCACTTCTCCTTATCGCAATATATTTTATCATATCTTTTATATCAATGCGAACGTACTTTCGGAAAAAACACTGAGTATAACATATTAAATAAAAGTATCACACATTTACTTGAAAACGGTTGCATGTTATTGTATGATATAGCTATAAATTAATTAAAGGATGTGTTCTAGATATGGCAATGACAGTTAAAAAAGATAACAATGAAGTAAGAATTCAATGGAGAGTTGCAGATATTAAGATTCCAACAAGTGATATTAAGAACATTTCACAAGATCAAAATATCCATGAAATTCCAAAATTAGATAGAAACAAAGTTTCGAGAATTGGTTCTACTTTCGGAAAAACGAACCGTGTTATCATCGACACTAATGACCATGAATACATTATTTATACGCAAAATGATCAAAAAGTATATAATGAAGTAACAAAATAATATTAAACAATTAACAATAAAAAGACGCAATTCTAACCCCACGTTAGAATTGCGTCTTTTTTATATTAATCACGACTTAAACATATAAGGGATATCAATTAACCTCTAATTCACAATGATGATATACTATAGCTAAATCTTAGAAAGTGGGTGCATATCATGTACGTTGTTACGAATAGAATTGATGTTAAAAAAGGTTTTGCAGAAAAAATGGCGCCTAATTTTACAAAAAAAGGCAAAATAAATGAATTAGAAGGATTCCGTAAAGTTGAAGTTTGGCTAATCGAAGACGAAACAGATTACGATCAAATGTATGTGAATACTTGGTGGGATTCTGAAGAAAATTTCAAAGCATGGCTTGAAAGTGATGCGTTTAAAGAAGCACACGCAGGTAAGTCAAAATCTAAAAGTGAAGATTCACCAGTCATAGGGAATAAAGTTGTTAAAGCAAATGTTTTATCAACACTTAATTAATCAGATACGTTTGTAAGTTTAAATACAACAAAACAGTAAATATTGCAAAACACCCCGAAGATTAGTTTTTCAATCTAACTTTCGGGGTGTTTTAATTGTATTCATATTCATAATGTTTTTAAACTAATTAAAATATAGATGCGCCATCAACGCTATAATCGGTAATGCAATAATTGTTCTGATTAAGAAAATAACAAATAGTTTAAAGATACTGACTGGAATTTTCGAGCCTAATATCACCCCACCTACTTCTGATAAGTAGATTAACTGACTAATACTTAATGCACCGATAACGAATAATGTAATATCATTGCCTACGCCCTCAATTAATATAGAAGGTAAAAACATATCGGCAAAGCCTATTAATATTGTTTCTGATGCTTGAGCAGCTTCAGGAATTTGCAGCAATTCTAAATATGGTACAAATGGTTTACCTATAATTGCAAATATTGGTGTGTAGGTCGCAACGATTGTCGCTAGTGTACCTATACTCATAACAACTGGTAAAATAACAAACCACATATCTACAACTGTTTTAAGTCCCGATTTGAAAAATGATTTGAATCCTGGTGCATTAATACCTGTTTCTGTTGCCATATCAAAACCGTGACTTAATGCTGTTTTATTTTCTGGTAATTTTTCCGTTCTCATTTCTTCAGATACTTCTTTTGAGTATTCGTCTTTGATAGATTTTAATGGCCAGACTCTTGGCAAAATCAATGCACAAACAATACACGAAACAATAACTGAAAAGTAGAAATAGAAGAAATGGTTTTGCATATGTACTGTTTCCGCAATGACGATAGCAAATGTTATAGATACTACACTAAAGGTAGTAGCAATAACTGTTGCCTCACGTCTAGAATAAAAACCACTTTCATATTGCTTACTTGTTATTAATACCCCTACTGTGCCATCTCCAATAAACGATGCTAAGTTATCCACTGTAGAACGCCCTGGTAATGTGAATAAAGGTCTCATAATAGGTCTAAAGATTGGACCTAAAAATTCTAACAATCCATATTCCATAAGTAATGGTAAAATAATGCTGCAAATAAGAATACAGCAACTAATGTTGGCAATAAACTTTCAAATACAAGCCCGCCAGTGTCTGCAGAATATATTACTTCAGTACCAACTTTCAAATAAGTCATCCATACAAAGACAACTGCTAATATTCTTAATAGCAACCAGACGATGTTCACATTAAATGCATTATATAAAAGACCGTCTGGTTTTAATTTATTTTTCAGTATTGTAGAGCATAAAATCGATAATATGCCTGATATTGTGACAATCAAAACAATAATTAATGGCATGGCATTCCCTAGCACATCTTGTAATAGTCCTGCTAAAAACGCAACGGGTAATGTGGTTTGTTTAACACCATCTTCAGTCACAGTAATAGGTACTAAAAACAAGATAATACCAATTAATGACATGACAATGAATTTTAATCTACCTCGTACTAATTGTGATTTACTATATTTATTCATTTCATTCACCCCTTAGGTGTTTATATTTTTATATACACTTAAAAAAGCAACAGCAATAATTATAACCTATTATGTATAAATATGTAAATCAATAATTTTAGGTTTTTATTGCCTTCTTGTATATGTATAAATAAAATAATTGACTCTAATATTATTTAGGGTCAATTACACTTTATACGAAAACGCTTACTTTTGCAATTTATTTTTGAATTATATTTTTCTTATTAAAAATAAAAAGTATGGAACGCCGACAATAGCAACGATTACACCGACAGGAATATCGATAGGTGGATGAATACCTCTTGCAAGTCCATCACTAATTGACAGTATAAGTGCACCAATCAAACCTGACATAATTATGATGTGGATATGTTTATGGCCAACTATTCGTCGTGCTATATGCGGTGCAATCAGTCCAAGAAAACTTAATCCCCCGACGAGTGAAATTGAAGCGCCTGCTAAAGCTACTGCTAAAAATAATAAAATCATTTTAATCTTTTTAATTTTTGTCCCTAGTCCCAGCGCTACATCGTCACCAAGAATTAAAATATCTAACTGATGACAGTAATAAAAAATGAGCGGTAAGGTAATGATAAACCATGGTAATATCACTGTTATGTTCGACATGTTGTGACCATATAAACTTCCAGTAAGCCAAACTAATGCAGTATTTGCATCTAGCGGATTACGTATTAACATATATTGAACAATCGCCGTACAAATTGCACCTATTGCTAAACCAATTAATGCGATTTTGGAACCTTTCATATTAAATTTAGATATTAACAAAGTCAAAATCAAACTAATACAAAATGCACCAAAGAAAGAACTAAATGGCAAAATATATAAAGGCGCTGTAGGAAATAGCATTATAACCGTAACAGCGGATAAACTCGCACCTTTTGTAATACCAATAACATCTGGTGATGCAAGTGAATTTCTTACAACACCTTGTATCAGAGCACCAGAAATCGCTAAGCTACTACCAACAATCAAAGCCAAGCACATTCGTGGCACTCGATACTCATTTAAAATAAAGTTATCTTGTGAAAGTAAACTTTTAACCACTTCAGCAGGATGTATAAATACTGAACCTATGGACAATAATCCAATTGCAAAAATAATAAGTAATATCGTCACAATCGTATATTTTAATATAAGTCTAATATTCATATGCGATCCACTCCTTTAGCAGTAATTGCAAGGAAGTATAATGCACCTACAAATGAAGTAACAATACCTACAGGCGATTCAAATGGAAATGCAATTAATCTACTGAGTACATCAGATAGCAATAATAAGTCTGCACCAATAATTATCGCTAAAGGAATCATCACCCTATAATTTGTATGTACATAATATTTAACAATATGTGGGACGATTAATCCTACGAAGCCAATAGGACCCGCTACTGAAACAGAAGTTCCTGCTAATAAAATAACAAGTATAGCTATAATAATTCTCACTACTTTTACATTTTGCCCTAAAGATGTAGCTAACTGTTCACCTAGCTCCATAATTGTTAATTGTTTTGCTATCATAATAGTCCCAATAAAAGCAATAATAAGCCAAGGTAAGATGCCTAAAATTTGTGTCCAGTTGATAGTAGATAATGAACCTACAAGCCAAAACATAACTGTGGAAGTTGCATGTTCGTTTAGTAGAATAATTCCTTGAGTCATACTTGTAAAAAATAAATGAATGGCCATACCTGCTAGTGCTAACTTAATTGGTGTTATTCCTTTTGTAGATCCTGACAGCAGATAAACTGTTAAACCACCTACAAACGCGCCAAAAAATGCTAGTATTGTAGCAAATGGTGTTAAGCCAGGTATAAGCATCGTGATAAATACGATAACAAAAGAAGCGCCCGAGTTAACGCCAAATATTTGAGGCGATGCCAAAGGGTTTCTCGTCATAGCTTGCATGAGTAATCCAGCCACGCTAAGTGCTGCACCAATGAATAGTGCTGCAATCATTCTAGGCATACGCACATTATGAATTAAAAATGTTTGTTTCGTTTGATCGTGTGTCCATAGATAATCTATAAAATCCTTCGTTGTAATGTGTGAAGCACCAACCGTTAAATTAAAATACATCATAACAAAAAGCGCACACACACTCACAATGAATATGAGTGCTGTGCGTTTTTGTATTTTGCTTTCAGACCTATTGGTTTGACTAATACGCTTTACTTTAGCCATTTACCATCACCCTATTGTTGTTGTTTATCATTATTTTTGGTTTTAGAAACTTCTACGAGTTGTTTTGCTATTTCTTCAGAAGAAATAATACCACGTGCTCGTGCCCATGTATTTCGATCAAAAATAGATACTTTATTATTTTTCACTGCGTCTAGATTTTTCCACACTGGATCCTGTTCTTGTTTTTTCAAATTCGGGTCTTCTTTTCCTTCATCAACCATGATAAACATTCGTCCTGGATTAATATCTGAAAGTACCTCAGAATTTAATTGTAAATAAGGACCTTTTAAGTATTTAGCCAAATTATCTGTTTCTGTTTTATTTAATGCGTTCTTAAAACCTAGCTCTTTTAGCAGTTCACCAACATAAGTATTTTCAGGATGAGATAATAATCCTGATTTTGCAATGACAGTAGCTAACACTGGCTCAGATTTATCCATAGTAATTTCTTTACTGTATTCTGACATTAAATCCTGATGTTCTTTTAATCTTTCTTTTCCTTTATCTTCTTCGCCTACTGCTTTCGCAATTGTTTTAAACGCATCTAAATTATCTTTATAGTCACTATCAAAACTTGGCAGTAGAATTGTCGGCGCAATTTTTTCTAAATCTTTTTGTATGCCTTTATGTCTATTAGTATCAGCTATAATTAAATCTGGTTTTTGATTACTAATTTCTTCTAAGTTAGGCTGTTTACGTAAACCAACTGATTTATAATCACCAATTTTTTCACGAATTGGTTTTAATATTCTATCCTTTTTACCATCATCTGCTATACCCACTGGTTTTATATCTAAAGCTGCAAGTGCGTCTACATATGAAAATTCTAACGCTACGACTCGCTCAGGATTTTTATCAAGCTTTGTTGTACCGCCATCATGTTTAATCATCACGTCAACTTTATTAGCGTTATCCCTTTTAGATTCCCCAGTGTCTTTATCATTACCACTTCCACAAGCGGTCAATAATACTACTGTCAAAGCTAATATAAGCACACTCATAAATTTAAAACTATGCTTCATCGTTCTCACTCCTTAGATGTGTATATTTACATATCTAATTTTATTGAGAATGATTATCGTTGTCAACATATTTTTAATTAACTTTTAATTTTCTACAATGAATTAAACACTTGATTTTTAATGTTAGTGCATGCTTGCTCAACACCTTCATCACGTGTATATGCTTTTGTTAAATTAGGCATATACATGCCTTGTGCTAAAGCTTTATACCCTAGACTAAATTGTATTTTGTCTCCTAATTGATAAAAATCCTGATTTAATAAATCAATCATGACATGATCACTTGTAGCACCTAATATTTTCACTTGATGATGTATAGGTGTAATCGCTTCGACATGCGTATCCAAACTACCAATATCAATAATGGCTTGTAAATATTGTTTGCCTGTATCATAGTTCATACGTGGCTTAATCTCTACTATTTCTGCTTCTAAAATAATTGTATCTTGATATAACATTGCAATTGGATGATTTGTTGTGGTCTCAATTCCTCTGAAGAGCGTTTCGCCTATTCTCAGTTCGTTAATTTTACCTAAATCACTATAAGCCATTTGAGTTAACAAACTTGAATTTCCACCTGATATAATTTTAAATCTTATATTGGTCACTTCTTCAATAGACTTTACAAATTGATTAATCATTTTCACATCTTCATCTGTAGGTGCGTTCGACTGAAAACACATAAAGTTAAATGCTAACCCTGCAATATTAAGGTGATGCATCTGAATTATTTCTTTAATATAGTCAATCACATCATAAGTTAAGATACCTTCCCTAGCATCTTTCCAATCCACCATGAGTAAAATTTGGTGCTTCACTTGTTGTTTACCTGCAAGATTATTTAATTGTCGAATCGTCTCTATCTCAGTTTGAATGCTTATATTCGTATAACGCACTACATCTTCAAGTTCATATTGATTTGTAGTTCCTATCATTGCAAAAGATAGATTCGTATCTTTACTCTTCGTAATATTATCAATTCTGGCATCTGCAAAGTGTGTCATACCAATGTCTTTTAACACTTCTATAATTTTGCTATCACCAGCCACACATTTGGTTACAGGTGTAAAACAAATATTATTTTGACTGCACAAGGCGTTTAATACATGACCGTTATATTTAATTTTAGATAAATTAATCTGTAATTGTGCCATGTTTACACCTCTTTATATAATGGGTTCTTTAATTTTATCGTTACGTACTGTTTCACTTTACTTTCCATTCTCATGCGCAACAATGCTTTGACTGAAATCGTAGGTCCAAACAAAACTGCTTTCAACACTTGTGCATGAGCTTTTTGTGAATCTATCGCTTCATCTACTATGTTCCCAACTAATTTAAATAACGCTCGCTCATCTACTTCTTCATATTTTGAAAAATAATGAATCAGTTCTGCAATTTGATTTTGAATTACTGAATGTTGAAACTTTCCGATAACCGCTTCAATATTTTCAGCAATCAGACTTGAATTCGTTATATCAACATGAGGTAATTTAAGCTTTAAAGTGTCTAAATCTATTCTTGAACCACCTAGATCTCTAATAATAAATTTCATTTGATAATCCGGTCCAAGATTAATAATCGTATTTTGCATATGCGCTTCTAAGGCGATACCGTAATCTTGTATATATGCAATTAATGGTTCAATTAAAGTTTTCGCATAACTACACAAAAATTGTTTGATGGCGATTGATGTAGGTCCTTCTCCAATCCACTCCAAGTAACTATCTACAACGACTTTGTTATCAACTGGATTTTTATTAATTAGACTAGCTGTTACCAACGTCGTTCCGTTATCTGCGGTATAAGGTTTGTGTCTCACTATGCAAGCCAATTGACGTGCGGTATCGTCATCTATATTTACATGAATACCATAAGGTTCCAAAGCGACTTGTAATTGTGGGTGTAGCTCTAACATCTCTTGTAATTCATAACTGAGTTTAGGTCCATCTACTGTCGTCACAGCTGCAACGGTTCGGATGGCACTCGTAGCTTGAATATTTACTGGTAATTTAATATGATACGGCTTATTGATTAACGCCATTGTTCTAAATGATAACGTTGCTTTAGATGCTACATCAAATGGTGTGGGTAATAATCGACCTTCTTTTATCCATTCCGAAAATTGATGCACAATCACATTGTCATATTGCCAAGGATGTACAAGTATTATTCTATAATCCTCCAGTTCAAACTGGTACGGTTCTAAAAATGCTTTGAGTTTATAACGATATTCAGGAATAATATGATTTAAAATATATTGTTCATCATCTTCCATTGACGTTGTAGTACAATCTGCTTTATGAATAAGCATTACTTTTAATGGAATAATCTTTTCAAACTCTGGCGCATATAATTTTACTTCTTTTCTTGTTAATGGCAATTTTGTTTTAGACAAGGGATGCGTTGGATGCCCTTCTACAACGATACTCTCCGAATAAGTTAAATCATTAATTTCTTCTGAATCTTTAAAATGCTTTAACCAGATGAAGAAATTAATAGTTTCAGGCATTCTCGAAAATTTCAATGTTGCATGAATCAACGCTTGTCTATGAGAAAAATGGTCATACGTCAATGCAAAACCATCTCTACTAGAAATGAGTTCTTCTCTCAATCTGTTACTCATTGGTATATCAAATTGCTTATCCAATACATCGAGCAAGTGTTCTACAGTTTCGATTTCCATCATAGTGTTACCCTTGATGTAACGTATCTTTCCTCTAAATACATATCTTTCCATATCACTTTTATGTACTTTATCCACTTGTAAAAGTTGTCCATGATATTGTAATTCAATATAATCTTCAAACTCATTAACTATCATTTGATCAGGAAAAATATGTTCCTTAATAATCGCATTATAAATACGATACTGTACGTTTTTATCTGCAGATTGCCATGTCCGATCCGTCATACAACAATGCCTCCATTTTGCTCAATCTATTTATTATATATTGAATAATGCTGTAATCACAAATGTATTCAATTTTATTACAAAGCATATGATTACTGTATTTAAAGTAATTTAGTTCTACTTTTCCATTTTAATACTCACTATGTTCCCTCTATTTTTCAAATCAACACAGTACTAAAAATAAATTATTCGGTGTCCATTCACTTTGGGATGTTAAAATACATAGAAAAGTGGTAAATATAAATGATGAAACTGTTATATTTCATATGTCATACAATCAAATTAACACTATTATGATAGAACCCATACTTATTTTTTATAATTGATAATTATTATCAATGTACTTAATATAGATTATATAAATACCTTATACTTTTGTAAAATAATTTTAAGAGGTGCCTTATGAATACAAACATAGACTTTAACAATTCAATTAATAAACTCACTAAAGATGAACAATATGCATTAACCTATTTAGAATCTATCAATTATGAATGGCGTGATGCATTTATGAAAGCGTTATTAATCAGTAGAGATAAAATATCACAGCGGCTCATCACTTCTTTACATAGAGAGAATTTAGTTAATAGCCGCGATTATAGTCAGGTCATTACAACACACGATGCACCAATAAACTTAGCTACTAACCAATTACAAACATTAAAAATAAATTTCCCACACGCTCAAAAAACTTTATATGCACCTATTACTGGATTACATGCATTCGATAGAATTGATGTTGAAGGCCCCTTTTATTTTGAAAGTAAGCATAATCTTGAAAGAATTTTACATCCTAATGAGATATTAAGTTGTATTTTAACCGAAGCACCAACACTTAATAATGACGCAAGTTATCAATTTAGAGAAGATATAAATAATAGCGTAGCTAATATGGCTATTTCGCTTAGCTTTCAAATGATTACATTAGCTGATGAAACTTTGCCTCTTGGTCAACTAATTATTGAAGCGGAAGATAGTTATTTAAGATCCGAACAAGCAGTTGTTGAAGGGCATCCCTTACATCCAGGTGCAAAATTACGTAAAGGTATGACACCTGAAACTACAATTAATTATTCTTCTGAGTTCAATAATGTTATAGGCTTAAAGTTTATCTTAATACATAAAGATATTGCAAAAGTTGAAACATTATCCAAAAATTACAATGAAACTCTATATGATTTATTCGAAGGCTTATATTCCGAAGTTTTAAGAGAGGTTGGTTCTGAACATATTGATACGTACTATGTCATGGTCATACATCCATGGCAATATAATGAAGTATTAATAAATCAGTATGACAATGAGCTTAAAGAAAAACGAATTATTCCAATTCACTATCAACTTGATTATCACGCTGGTCTATCGTTTAGAACACTAATGCCAAAGCTGCCTATAGCTTTACCCCACATTAAACTATCAACTAATGTGCATATCACAGGTGAAATTAGAACTTTATCTGAACAAACAACAATTAATGGCCCTCAAGTCACAAAAATTTTGAATGACATTAAACATAGCGATACCCTATTTCATAATATTGCTGGAGATACGATTGATGAAGTTGCTGGCATCCACTTTTTTAAAACAGAAGATCCACATGATATACAAACTATAAGAAGTGAACAATTAGGTTCGTTATTTAGAACTAATATTTATGATGTTATTGATAATAATACAACACCTATGATTCCATCAAGTTTAGTTGCCAACTATGTTTATAACTATGAAACACCTATCAATACACTTATCAAAAAGTATGCACAAACACATGCTTTTGTTTCTTATAAAGAAGCATGTATCACTTGGATAGAACAGTATAGTCAAGCACTAATTGATATTACGCTACCTTTATACATTAAATATGGCATCGCTCTTGAAGCACATTTACAAAATACTATCGCTACATTTAATAGTGATGGCTCGTTAAACAAATTATATGTCCGTGATTTTGAAGGTTTACGCATTGATGAAGTTTACTTGAATCACATGGGATATAGAACCCAAAATTTTCATGAGAAATCCTTAATTTTAACGAATCAACCACAAACTGTTTTTAATAAAGTATTTTATTCTAGTATTCAAAACCATCTTGGAGAATTAATCTGTACTTTAGCAAAATCTAGTGCTATTGATGATTTAGAACAAAGCATATGGTCAAACGTGAGTGATCTATTAGCTAACAAGTTAAATGTTATCGCCAATACTATGGATGATTCTAAAAGAATCGATGAAATTAGAGCATTATTATTCGCGTCTGAAATTGACTATAAATGTGTAACCACGATGAGACTAGAAGATGAAGCAGATGTTTATACATATATAAAAGTGAATAATCCACTTCACCGAAATCATGAATCTCATTAAAGTATGATATTAAGTCTATATAAATATTAAAAAACCAAATGCTTTTATAGCAATTGGTTTTTCGACATTTTAAAACCGCTAAAGCAAATTAACTTTAGCGGTTTTTAGTTTGATACTCAATTAATTATTGTAAGCCTTTTTCCTCATTATTTGAGTTTTGGCTTTTTTCATTTTTTTGAGACCATTCTTTTTTAGTCATTACATCTTCAACGCGCATGTTAACTTCAACTACGTCAAGACCAGTAATATATTTAACTTGTTCTTTAACTAAATCTGTTACTTTACGGAAGATTTTAGGTGCTGATTCACCGTATTCTAATATTACTTTTAAATCAACAGCTGCTTGTTTTTCTCCAACCTCAACGCTTACGCCTCTTGAAACGTTCTCGTTGCTTCCGAATGAGTTAGAAATACTATCGACGAATCCGCCTTTCATTTCTAAAATTCCACTTACTTCACGCGCTGCGATGCCTGCAATTTTCTCAATTACTTCATCAGAAAATGTTAATTTATTTGAAAATTGCGGTTCTTGTTTTTGTTGTTCTTGTTCTTGTTGCTTTTGTGCTTCTTGTTCATTAACTCCAGTTTGATTATTATATGCTTGTTTTGCTTTGTTATTATCTACTGCCATATTAAAATCTCCTTTGTCTTCTCAATTTTTAAAATTTAATTTTAAGTTATTTTCAAACTTTGGAAATACTAACTCCATCGATTTAAGAAATTTAAAAAGTCTTGCTTACGGTCTTTAGTATACCCGATTGCAATTCCGATCAAACATAATACTAAGATTAATATTGTACTCCAGAAACCTAGTGTTAAGAATAATATTGCGATAATCAAGAATGCTAAGAATCCAATGATTCTCCATTTAAATACTTTTAAGAAATCAACAACTTCTTGTGTAGAATCTTGTCCATTTTGGTGATTATTATTAGTCATGATAACCCTCCCTTACAACACACGTTTGCCTGAGGTTTTTTGATCTCTAACGTTGACCTCTAGTTTTGATACTGGTAATTCAGTAAAGTGTTCTACGTTCTGCTTAATGTCATTTCTAATTTCTTCCGTTAATGATTTAACTTGAACATCACCTGGTACAAAGAAATCCGCTTTCAAAGCAATATGTGATTTCTTCTTCTTGTTATACAATTTTGCAATCACGTTCGGTTGACGAATTTGATCATATTGTACAAGTGTATCGTATGCTGATTTTTCAATTGCTTTTCTCGATACATAAATATGACCATCATTGAAATCTTTGTAAAGTCCGGGTTTTCTATACGTAGGTTTAAACAAGCTGAATACTAGTATCAGGCCAATTAAAATGAGTAACGCTGCTAAAGTTATTAAGGTTGGTTGAAACCAATTAAACTGTGTTAAGTAATCTTGATATTGAGTAATTCTAGAGTCTTTGATATACATAAACAGTAAAACACCAACGATTACTACAATTAAAAGTCCTAATATGAAATTTTTAAGTCGCTTCACCTCGTATGCCACCTCCTATGTTTCTAGATTATGTACTTGTTATATATGAATAATACCCTTTAAAAAAATCTTAGAAACATTTTTATTGTATTTGTTAAATATTTTCTATGGCAAAATAAGTTTGCTCTAGTTATTATTCTTCCGATCTTCAGTTGATTCTATTTGTTTATCGTCTTCTGTTTCTGAATCATCTTGATTTGCTTTACGATATTGTAAAAGCTGACTATCCGTGACAAGTAGCTTATTGCTAGGTCTCGGCTTTTCTATTGCTAATGATTTAAAGAGTGACCATATCATTAATATAATGACAATGGAGAATGGTAAAGCTGCAATAATTAAAAGGTTTTGAATCGATTGCGTTCCACCCGTATAAATCATAATCATCGCAAATAACGCTAAAATAATGCCCCAACTGACTTTGACTAAACCAGAAGGATTAATACTACCTTTAGAACTCAACATACCTAATACATACGTAGCTGAGTCGGCTGATGTTACAAAGAAAATCATAATGACTATCAGCGTAATAATACTCAATACAAATCCTAATGGAAATTGTTCCAACGTAGCAAAGGTCGCTGTTTCCGTTGCTTCTTTCGCGATATTCGCAATACCGTTTTGTTGTAAGTAAATTGCTGAGGCGCCAAATACTGCAAAAAATATGAAACATACAAGCGCTGGTACAAATAATACACCTAATATAAATTCTTTAATCGTTCTACCTCGAGAGACACGGGCGATAAAGATTCCAACAAACGGCGCCCATGAAATCCACCAAGCCCAATAGAAGATTGTCCATTGTTTTAACCACTGGAATTTTTCGCCACCCGATTGCGGTATACGTAAACTCATGTTAAAGAAATTAGCAATATAATCCCCTAATGAATTGGTAAACGTATTTAATATCGTTAGTGTAGGTCCTACACAGAACAATAAGAGTAACACGAGGAAAGCTAACGCCATATTAATATTACTTAAGCTCTTAATACCTTTATCAATACCTGACCAAGCTGACCAACTAAATAATAAGGTTGCTATAATAATGATAATAACTTGACTCCCAAAATTAGAAGGTATTTCAAATAAGAAATTCAATCCTTCATTGATTTGCAACGCACCAAAACCAAGTGTTGCAGCAACACCTGTTACAGTAGCAATAATTGCAAGGACATCTATCGCCCCACCGATAGGACCTTTCATCATTTTACTGCCTAAAATAGGTATTAACGTAGCACTGACTAGTCCCGGATAACCTTTATGGAAATTAAAGTACGCAAAAACGAGTCCCACGATACCATATACAGCCCATGCGTGCACACCCCAATGAAAGAATGAAAATTGCATCGCATCATTAATTGCAGTTTGCGTGCCTGCTTTATGTAATGGGGTTAAAGTAAATGCATGACTAATTGGTTCAGAAGTTGTCCAAAAGACTAAACCAATACCCATACCTGCACTAAATAACATTGCGAACCATGATTTTAATGAAAATTCAGGGTCTTCGCCTTCTTCACCCAATGTAATAGATGAATATCTAGAAAATAATAGATAAACACATACAATTAATATGACTAATACAAGTAATAAATAATACCAACCAAAATTAACTGCTATAAAATTCGTGATAGATTGAGTGACTGATTCTAATTGTTTCGGTAATATTGCACCATAGAGTACAAATACCGTACAAATAGCTAATGCCACCCAAAATACTGCTGTCATTTTTTTAAAATGCATAACAAAATTACACTCTCCCTTTGCTTTATGTAAGATACATACCCTATCATACTTAATATATTCCATATTTGTAACCACTTTTAAGGATTATTATAATCTTATTTAAACACTATAAATAGATTTATTAAATGTGTAATTATAATAAATTTACATATTTAAAAGCCTTCCAATTATTCACCCATAAGGTAATTGCTTGGAAGGCTTATCTAGTATATTAATTTCATAACACATTAACATGACAGATTTTAATATTTATAACTTATGATTCTTGATTGAGTTGAATTACTAATTTACCAATCATGTTTTGATTTTCAAGTTTCGTATGTGCTTCGAACAGACTATTTGCTGTTAAACCATCTATCACTTCATTTAAAGTTGGTTGATATACATTCGCTTCTATTTTTTCAGAAATGTCCGTTAAATAGTCACGATGTAAAGTCATGTCTTCAGTTTCATGTAGCGGTCTTGAATACATATATTCATGTGTAAATGTAATACTTTTAGGTTTGAGTAAGTTTAAATCTTGTTTATTTTTAAAAGCGACAATGGTTGCAATGATCCCTCTTGGTTTTACGAGTTCGATCATTTTTTCATAGTATTGATCTGTATCAAATGTACAGAAAATATAATCAACTTCGCTTATTTCATATTTTTCAAACTCTTTAACTAAATCATTTTTATGATTTAATACAATATCTGCACCCATATCCTTAGACCAAAGATACGTTTCTTCTCGTGAAGCGGTTGTAATAACATGGAGTCCATGATGTTTAGCTATTTGCGTTGCAATACTTCCTACACCACCTGCACCATTGATAATTAAAATAGACTTACCTTTATTATCTTCTGGATTATGCGAAATTTTAAATACATCAAATAATGTTTCTGATGCAGTGAGTCCTGTTAAAGGTAAACTTGCAGCTTCAGCAACACTTATATTTTTAGGTTTTTTAGCGACAAGACGCTCATCAACAAGTTGGTATTCTTGATTAGAACCTTGATATGCAGGAGAGCCAGAATAAAATACTTCGTCGCCAACTTTAAAATGATTAATTTCTTCACCTACCGCTTCTACCACACCAACAGCATCAAATCCTAGAACTCGTGGTGGCTCGTTAACAGGAGACTGTCTTATTTTAGTATCTACAGGATTAACACTAATCGCTTTTACACGTACTAAAAGTTCGTATTGCGTTGGTTCAGGTCGTTCATCTTCAAATTCATAGAACTGATTTCCTTCATCTAGATCAAAACGAGTATCTGCACCTATTGCTTTCATATTACATATCTCCTTTAATGTTTAGATATTGTCTGACACCTGTACAACTTGTTTGCCAAAGTTATCGCCTGTAAATAAGTTTCTAAATGCCTCTGGTATGTGTTCAAATCCATTCATGACTGACGTTTTTGTTTTTATTTTATCTTCTTGGACCCATTGGGCAAGTTGTTTACTCGCATTTGCGAAATCATCTGCATAATTTGCCACAATAAAGCCTTTCATTAATGCTTGTGATTTTATGAGGATGGGTTGAATACGTGGACCATGTTCAATCGTTGTATCATTGTAACCAGAAATTGCTCCACAAACAGGAATTCGAGCAAATTGATTTAAGTGTTTCATTACTTCATCAGCAATCAATCCACCGACGTTTTCGAAATACACATCTACACCATTTGGTACTGCTTTAGCAAGTTGTTCTGAAAAATCATCTGCTTTATAATCCACACTCGCATCAAAACCTAATGTTTCTGTTAAGTATGTTGTTTTTTCAGGGCCACCTGCAATACCTACAACATAAGCACCTTTCAATTTAGCAATTTGTCCTACCACTGAACCAACCGCGCCAGATGCTGCAGATACAACAACTGTTTCGCCTTCTTTCGGTTGTCCAATTTTTAATAGCCCATGATATGCTGTTTGACCAGGCATGCCTAACACGCTTAAATATAAATGTAGTGGAACATCTGTGTTAGATACCTTAATAACATGCTTTGCTGGGACATTGCTTAGTTTTTGCCAAGGGAATTGTCCAGTAACAATGTCACCTTTATCAAAACCATCTGCTTCTGATGCAATGACTTTACCAACAACATGCCCTGATAAAGGTTCATCAATTTGGAATGGTGTGATATAAGAATCACTATCATCCATACGTCCGCGCATATATGGATCTACTGATATATATAACGCTTCTACTTGAATTTCATCTTTTTTCGGCATATCTATTTCAACAGTTTCATATTTAAATATCTCATCTGAAGGAATGCCTTCAGGTCTCTTAGCTAATACGATTTGTTCTGTATTCATTATATTGCCTCCATTCGCTATTTTCTTTCATTTTATAGTGATATAACAGTGCAATCAATCAAATCGCTTATTGAGCTCTATGTGGTCATGTTATGCTTACGTTAAATTCATATACTGATTGATATATAGTAATAAGGAGATATTGAAGTGAAACTAAGTATTTTAGATTATGTTCCAATTTTTGAAGGCCGCAACGCGACACAGGCTTTAAATCATACCGTTGAATTAGCTCAATTAGCTGAGTCATTAGGCTTTTATCGCTATTGGGTGGCAGAGCATCATCAAGTGCATTCTGTAGCCTCTAGTGCGCCTGAAATGGTTATGATGTCACTCTTAGAACAAACATCCTCCATTCATATTGGAAGTGGCGGTATTATGCTGCCTCATTATAGTGCATATAAAATTGCAGAACAATTTAAATTAATGGAAGCACGTCACCCTGGACGCGTCGATTTAGGCACAGGACACTCGCCTAGCTTCAAAAATGTGAATCATGCTTTAAATGAAGCTAAAACAAAAGATATAAGTTATAAAACACAAATTAATGATTTAATGCATTATTTTAATGATGACAATACTTATAATCACCGTTTTAAAGGGTTACAAGCAACGCCATTAATCGATACGAAGCCGAGTATGTTTATATTAGGCATGAGTAAACAAAGTGCTGCAATCGCTGCAGAAAAAGGATTACCTTTCGTAGTTGCACTTATGGGTCAAGCTAACCACATTACTGAAAATGTAATTAATCATTATCGTGACTTATTTAAACAATTTCATCCTGAAAGTGAATCTTATGTTATTATTTCTACGTTTGTAATTACTGCACAACAGCAATCACAAATAGCTCAATTAGAACATGCATTTCATTTATGGTTAGTGCGCATTGGTTATTTGGATCAGCCTGAGTTTTATCCTTCAATTGAATTTGCAATGCATCGACAACTCTCAACACGTGAACAAGATAAAAAGATTTCTAACCAAAATAGAGTGATTTCAGGTTTACCTAATGATGTTATAAAAGCACTGAATGATGTTGCTTTAAGATTTAATGCTGACGAAATTATGATTCAACCACACGTTTTTGGTGAAACACACCGAAAAACACTGCTAGAGTTAATTGCCAAGGAAAATATGACATAATAATAATAAAAGCAATATATCGCCCACATTTAACTATCGGCTGATATATTGCTTTTTGCATGATATTTTAATTTACAGATCTTTATCCCATAAGAATTCATTTATTTTATCTTGCACTTTTTTATTATTTGCTAGTTTTCCATGCTCTGCATTAGGCCCATGCACTTTAAATTCATCATATGATTTTACGTTGTTACCTAATAAATATTTTAATGATCTTGAAGATACATTAGTCACCCTACCGTCTGAGTCTGTACCATCTTCAATGTCTCCATATATATTTAGCACATTGACGTCATCAGGAAATTTATGTTTCATAGCTCGTAATTCTTTATAATCATCCATCATTTTATTAGGTTTGCCTTTTTTATCTAATTCAATATTTAATTTTTTGCCATCTACATCTACCTCACCATTAAAGTTCCCGGCCAAATTTACTACTTTATTTAAAGTAGGTAGTTGTTCATCGTCTCCATAATTTAACATATAGTAACTAAATGATTTATTACTCATAGAATGTGCGACAAAATTAAATTTTTCAAAGTTATATTGATAGTTCGTGGCAATGATGGCATTTCTTATCCATTTTGCATTTTTTTCTACATTTTCATTATTATTATCTTCTAACTTAATTTTAATAATTGGATATTTAGATTTACTTGTTAAATTTCCATCGAATGTCACCTTTCCATCAGATGAAACATATGCTTGAATAACCTCTTTTGATGCACCTGACTTAATAGCTGAATTTACTAGAAAATTTCCTGAGTCAGCTGAGCCTTTATATCCATGAAGATAAAATGTAGGTATTGCTTCCTCGGAATCACTTCTGACAGGATATTCGTTATTTCCATAATATTTAATTACTAAAATAACTACACTTAATAAGGCAACGAGCAAAATGATAAGTAGTACTGTGTAGAAATTATGAGAGTTCTTTTTATCTTCCATGTAATCACGCCTTATATTATAGAGTTATTTTCCTTAATTACCCAACATCTTATCATACTTAACGTTTTAAAATAAATTTTTATTTTGTAATACAAAAAAAGCACTTTCCAATATAATTGGAAAGTGCTTTTTAATATCGAACACAAACTGTCTACACTAATTTGCGTACTGTATCTGGAAGCGAATAAATTCGCAAAAGTTGCAGTAGTAATATTAACGTTTTGAGAATTCTATAGATGAAACTGAAGAATACTCAGAACCTACTAATCCTTTTGTATCAATATTTATGGAGTATCAAAATACTTATTCAATGATAAAAGTTCATTATTTCGGATAAATCTGACACCAATTAACACCATAAAATAGACTAGTCAATCACTTTGAAATCTGGTAAATCTTCTATCAATTCTAAAGTTTTCATACTTACCGTAATAATTGATAGTAATAAATTAAAAATGTACTTTGGATCTTTACTGTATTCATTTGGATCATCTGTGATCTCTGCTTTTTCATTATTTTTAATACAATATTGATCAATTATCCATTCTATAGCAGGTCTCCCATTAACTTCATATTTATATGCTATTTCAGGAATATCTGAAATAATAATACTGTCATTAAATATAATAGTCCCTAATTCTCCTTTTCGGGGATGCTTCATTTTTTTCACTTTATAAGAACCAGAATAACTATCTACAAATTTTTGATAATTCATTCCATTGATCTTAACATTATGGTATGGTTCAACATTTTCATATTCAAGATGTAATTCAATTAAATTCCTTCCAATTGCAATATAAGTCTCCTTACTACTTAGAATTGGTATTCTAGGTGTTTCTTTAATTAAATCATTAGTATATCTCTCACGATATTCAGTAGAATGCAGTACCCCATATATATAACTCATCACATCATCTTCGTTCAGATCAGACTTTATTAAAAAATCCTCGCTTATATTACTTGTTTTGCTTATGACATCATTTTTCTTGCTTCCTTTTTTAGTGTAGTGTAAAAACACTTGTCCTTTTTCTAACATATCCATGTTGGGTATACAATCTACAACTACGCAAGAAAATCCTTTTCTTGATCCTGCTCCTGTTACCATTATTGCAATATTCTCCTTGCCACTAAAAACATCTGAAAAATCCCTTGGACTTTCAATTATATCTTTCTCATACATTAGCCATTTTTTAGTGAATGGTCGATATATGGCACTAGTAACATTTTGGGTTGATATTTCAATTTTATTACCTTTAAGAAATTTATTTTTTAAAGCTCTTGTCCATTTGATATAACTTTCTGCTTTATTAGTATAATCAAACTTTTCTTTTCCAGAAACCTCTCCAAATTTAACAATTTCATTGTTGTAATTTTTAACCATTCTATTCGAATTGTTTATAACATCTAACTTACTAAAATTATAAACCCATGAGTCTCTATTAGTAACAATCCCCATTGTTCTATACTTAAATATTGATTTGCAAGTATCTTCATACATTGAAATATACTTTTTATAATTTTTATCTCGTTGATTTATCCAATCGTCATTTTCATCAGGAATAATTTTAACCCAATCGATATTAGATATATCTCTATAATCATTAACTTTACTAAGTTTATCGGCCCTTGAAAGAAATTCTCCTATGTCGTAGTAAAAAATCCCACTATGTTCTGAGTCATCTTTTATAAGTATTGTTATCGCAACGCCCGTCATTATATCAAATATATTTTCTCCTTCTCGCCTTGCCTCCTCACCTGTTTTTCCACGTATTCCACCACGTAAATTCAAGACATAAATTGTGTTGAACTCGTTCTTAATTGTCTTTCTGAAACCATCAGTACTTAATTTATCAATAAAAGAATTATTAGTAACAAAAGCTATAACACCCTTTTCACCAATCCTATCAGTTGCCCACCTAAAAGCTTTAAAATAAGAATCATACAAACTTTTAATCATTTTTGAACTTGCATTTTTAGCATAACTATTTGTTATGGCTTGGTCCAGCAAAGAGTACTCTCTATTTTTATTATTATCATTTTCATTTTTCTGACCAGCAGAATAAGGTGGATTCCCAATAATAGCTGTAATTGGTTCTTCTTGCTGTCTTTTTAGTCGTTCATCATTAATACCAAAGTAAGCATCATCAAGTGGATTTTCAGTTTCTATACCTTCAAACGTATCAGTAAAAACAATACCTTCAAAAGGAATATATCCTTGTTCCTCTCCATTAATCTCATCAAATGTTGATTCGATATTAATAGCAGCAATATAGTAACTTAATAGAATAATCTCATTAGCATGAAGTTCTTGAGTAAATTTACGAGTAATATCCGCTAATGAAATTTCACCCGATTCCATTTGCTCTTTTAAATATTCTAATATTCTAACGATAAATGTGCCTGTTCCTGTAAATGGATCTAGTATATGTACACCATCACTTGCTAGTGACTTACCAAAATGTTTAGTCAATACATCATCTACAGATTTAACTATAAAATCTACAACTTCTATTGGTGTAAAGACAATACCTAACCTCTCAGTAGTCGATTTAAACGCCGTACTAAAGAATTTATCATATAAAGTGATAATAATTTTTTGTTTATCTTCAGCTTTCTCCACACCTTCGGCTCTCATTTTTACAGACTCATATAAAGGTGCAAGATTTTCTTGTTCTTTAGCAAACCCAGCCTTTTCTAATTCTTTAACTATATTCTCCATAGAAGTTGATACTGGATTATTATTAACAAAACTATATTCACTAAATAATGCCTCAAATATCGGTTTAGTTATTAAATGTTGTGATAACATCTCAGCTGCTTGATTTTCATCGATACTATTATTTATATTATATTTTAATGAGGAAACAAATTTTTTAAATTCTATAAAAATAGGATCATTTTTATCTTCTAACTTTGTTTTTATCCAACTAATTTGCCTTTGAGCAATTTTTGCTACGTCAGCTGACCAATTCTCTAAATACTTTCTATCTCCGACTTTTTGAACAATCTTACCAAATATGGCACTCTCAAATTGATCCCAATCAAATTCTAGCTGTGTTGGTTGAAATTCATTTGTTGGTGGCTCCCCATTACCGGTATTCTCTATATCATTTCCTTTGCTAGGTGGTCCATCAATACCAATAACTTCTAATTGTTTAGGCTTTGCAATGTTTATTTTATCTACCATCGCTTCAAAACGCTCATCTACAGAACGCAAAGCATTTATAATCTGCCAAACAGCTTCATAATGCTTATTATTATCTAAAACAGTTTCTGGAGTCTCTCCAGCAGGTATAACCACTGGAAGAATAATATAACCATAGTCTTTATTCTCAGATTTACGCATAATACGACCAACAGCTTGTACAATATCAACTTGTGACTTTTTAGGTGCTAGAAAAATAACTGCATCTAACGAAGGTACATCAATTCCTTCTGTTAAAAATCGCACGTTGGAAACAATTCTAGCTTCATCAGAAGGTTTATTTGGATCTGCCAACCAATCTAATATTTCACCTTTTTGCAATGCATTCATTGTCCCATCTGCGTGTTTCATAGATAATTTTGTTGTTTGTTGGTCAGTCGAAGCTCCAATATATTCATTCACAACTTCTTCAAATTGTTTAGACACTTTTTTTGAGTCTTCAATAGTTTTTGTAAAGGCAATAGCTCGTTTTAGTGGTGCACCATCATATGGACTATTCTTTATTGGATTTTTATATCCATTACGACGCATCATCCCATTCCAAATACCAACGATTCTACCAACATCATCGATATCAAGACCATTTTCTAGGTCTGCTAAAGTTTTCTGCATATCTTTTTTAATAGCGGTTTCATCAACAGCTAAAACCATTACTTTATAATCAGTTAAAATTCCATGAGAAACAGCTTGTCCAAAGCCCATACGATAAATAACTTCACCGTATTTTGATTCATCATCCATAGAAGATAACAATATACTTTTATCTTTAGCATTTTTCTTAGCATTATCACCATAAATCTTAGGTGTTGCCGTTTGGTACATTCTCAATTCACCTTTAACATTCTCATTATTATGAACTTTAGTAAATGCACTAGCATCTTTATTCATTTCATGGGCACCAGTTGTTCTATGTGCTTCATCTGAAATAATCAAATCGAATTCAGGGAATCCTTCCTTTTGAGCATTACCTATTACATCTATACTTTGATATGTACTAAATATTACCAGCATATCTCGATCAGATTGAGTTTCCTTTACATCTTTCCAGTTATTGAGTAATTGCTCTTTAGAAGTTGTAGCAGGATAGCCAATATCAGTTGCTTTAATATCCACTGTACCATCTCTCCCTCTAGACGCATCTCTGTCAGATGTAACAGCCATGCTTGCAATTTTTAATTCTGTATCATTGTTCCATCCTTTAAGTGTTTGAGTTAACAATTGAATACTAGGCACAAGATATAATACTTTAAATTGTTTATTCGTTTTTTTGGATAATGCTTCAGAAATTTTCAAGCTAGTAAATGTTTTACCCGTTCCTGGTGCCATTATTAATTGACCACGATCATATTTCTTAAAGTGATTAATAGCATTTTCTAATGCTATTTTTTGATAGAAGCGAAGTTCTTTTGGCTCTTTAATAGTCAATTCTTCTGGTCTTTCAAAATTAAAATCTGACCAATTTATTTGAGAGTTTCTTAAATCCGATAAACCAAGTATTTCTATATTTTTTTGGTTATTTTCTATAGTAGATTTTGCATTTTTATTCCAATCATCTACAGTAGAAATAATTAATCCTCCTTGATAATAATTAGCACCAGTTTCAGCGACAAAAGAGTTAATTTCAGATTTTCCAATAGTATTTCTATAAAATTTTGCCTGTATGGCAATAATATCTCCATTAAATTGTTCAGCTACTAAGTCTACGCCCTTATCTTTTTTATCTGGTAACCCAAATTCATTTGGTACATCTCTTAGTTCCCATACATTTTTATATAGTGCTTTATATGTAGGTTCATTCTTTAAATATGCTAAAACTAATTTTTCAAAAAGAGTGCCTTTTTCACGTTGTATATTATTAGATGTTTCCTCTATTTGTTTAAGTAAATTATCAAAACTAGAGATATTATCTTCTGATTTCGTTTTCATATTAACCTCCTATATGTATTCTTTTTATTATTATCTCATATCTAATAAACGATGAATATCAAATTTTGAATGATATAAACTAATAAAATGACTCAATAGATTGTCTCAAATAGCTTAGTTGCATACTTTAGTTTTCTAATTGATGGTATTTAATTTGTAAAATTAGCTTCATAATTATAATTTTTCTAACAAAATTTCATTATTACCTGTTTGAATCAAAGCAACAACTCTTTCTAATAAAAGTTCATTTATTTTAAAGGTGTAATATCAAAGTACTCTGGTAAAAACATACCTGCCCTTTTATCATTTTCTCTTTCATCTGCAAATAATGTTGTCATATTCTCAAAATCATATAAATATTTGTCTAAATCATAGACATCTTTTCTTCGTTCTATATAAATTTTTTTACATCGTAATATTCTGATGGGCTAATTATTTCACTATTTTTAAAATTAGGGTTAAGTTTTGCTAATTTTTTTGAGCGATGTTCAATTAATGAAAATTTTTGAATCATTGCACGCGTAAAATTATGTCCTAACATTCTGTTAAGCAAATATTGATCACTTTCGTAAATTTCATTCAATATATTTAAAAAATATTCGCTTTGAAATAATAAGTTTATTTGTTTATTTGATATTCCACGATACGGGTATTGAAATAAATTTTGCTCAAAAAACTCAAGAAAAATTTCTGCATGATTATTATAGAATTCGTTGAAACTATGGATAAAACACTTATAACCTATTTCTTTCCAATCTATAGCTTGTGCTCCAAAATTACCTATTCCTCTAAGATAATTATCGATGTAATAACTCTTTTTATTTGCCCTCAGAATCAAATTTTCAAAATGAAATGATTCTAAATTTTCTGTAGTTGTTAAAAATTCATTAGCAAATTCAAAATCGCCAAATAAAGATTTTAATATTATAGATGCTGGTTTTGAGAAACATTGACTTCCATCCATTAAAAAATCATAATATCTTGCGTTATTGTAACTGTAAAAAAAACTATCATATGATTGTAATTCATGAATAAAAATTTGTTTCCTATCCTGTAGTACCGTCTCACCAAGTTTCTTATCATTTAACACATCATTATATGTATCAAAAGCTAAATCTTTTAATCTCATTTATTCCAAATTATGAAACGCCAATCTAAAAAATATTTTATCATCTGTCATATTCAAATCAAAAATAGGAGATTGCTCAGTTTTTGGATCATTTGAATTGCCAGTTTGAGTTGTTCCATTCATAAAAATATTTAATAGTATTAATTTAATTATTCGGTGTTTTTCTTCAATACTGCCATAACAAAATTCTGTAACTTCTATGTTCATTAACTTTGAAAAAAACTCCTCATGTTCTGAAGTCAAAAAGTTAGGATTTTTATTTTCATTTCTTCTACCATTTTCCAATGCAGATAATCTATATTTATCAATACTCACCTCATTTATATATTGTTCACAAAACGCCTCTTGTGTTAAATTCTGTGACTTTCTATACCTTTTAATCTTATCTCCTACAATTACATCCATCATTTTTTCTAAGTCCATCATTACACCTCAAATATAAGTATTTTTGATTACGTTATTAATATTGAAAGTTGGTAGATTTTTTTAGTTATGAGACAAATATTTTACTAACAATTTTATCTGGATTATTTGAGAAAATATAATTAATCAAAGTTAACTTTGGTTAATTACATTTAAACAGTCCAATATGATGCGCATCAAATGGACGGATTGAAACGAAGCGAAGACTCATTTACAAATAATGTCTTTGTATTAAGTGGTTTCACCGTTTATTTGGTGTGCTTTTTTTACCCATAACTATCGTTTCTTTCTATCTTAACACGGACTAATAAGGAGAGAAATAATCAATGAATCAAGTTACAAAAAGAAGAGAGATTAAGATACAAAAAGCTTTGGATAATCAAGATTGGGATACGATATCTAAATTACTCAATCAACCTTATGAAAATTCAAAACGTAAAGATAGAGCCAATCATGTTCTTTATTTAAATCATATTAATAATTCTCTAGAAGGAAATACTTATGAATTTGGAGATAATATCGCTAGTTCTATATATTCTCCTTTAGAATCACTTCTACTGAAAGAAACTCAAATCACCGTTAACAAAAAGTTAGCTTTACTAAATAAAACTGACTATGCGATTATCGTTGGCTTTTACTTAGAAAAAAAAAGCTATTCACAACTTAGTAGAGAGACAGGTCTAAGTGATAAAACAATCAAAAAACGCTTAACTAAGGTCACTATTGCTTTGAAAAAATCATTAAAAATTCATTTTATGTAAATATACATCCGAGATTTTCCATAATTTTCTCCCTATCAATAGAAGGTTATATATTAATTAATAAAGGAGTTTTTAATTATGAAAATTCAACCGAAATTTAGAAAAAATGGATATTCTAGTAACACAGCACTTGAGTACATTAGCAATAACAAACCAATTTATAGCTTAAGTACTGATCTTTTCCCCCAACAACGTTTTGAAGATAATCAACCAACAGGTGAAATTATTGCATACAAAGCATGGTTTTCTCAGGAAGGACTACCGCCTTTCACAGTTAAATTTGAAACAGAAATCAGCCTTCCTAAATATATTTCAATGATTCAATTTGATGATTTAGAAGCTTGTGAAATACGTAATAACGTATACTTCAAAGCTTCAAATATCAAGGAGGTAAAATAATGAAACAGAAAGATCTAGAACAATACCTCTTACAAAGTTTGAACATGGCTTTAGGTTCAATCATGCAAGGTGAGACAAGTTACACAAATAGTTTTACTTGTCAAGTGAAGGAAGATGGATTTATCTTTCTTCCTCACTTACCTTCTGGATATATAATCGATAATGATTTATATGAGAAAATTTTCTTGATTGCTAGTGCAGCGCTATATCCAAGATATACGCTACTTAAGCAAAATTCTGCATACTTTATACCGATTGATACTGATGACATGCATATACAACGTGCCCTATTTTTCCCTTGGAAAAGAGGTGTTTCAGAGCGTCTTGTTATTGCTGATTTAGATAAATTCACATCATCACTGAGAGACGATCAAATACCTATCATGAAAAACTTAACTATTAACTATAATAAAATTACATCTATAGCTATTGCTGGAAATTCAGGTAGTGGCAAATCATATACATTGACATACTTGTTAAGTATTTTAAAACTGATGTCTGATTTAATCATCGTAGACCCCAAGTTTGATACACCAAGCCGTTGGGCAAGAGAAAATGATGTTCCTGTCATTCATCCAAGTCAAAATCGCTCTAAGTCTGACTTTGTATCTGAAGTTAACGAAAATTTAAGCCAATGTTTAACAACTATTCAACAAAGACAAACCGTTCTTTATGATAATCCTGACCATCAATTTAAACATATTACAGTTGTAATAGATGAAGTACTAGCTTTATCAGAAGGTATCAATAAAACAATTAAAGATGCCTTCTTCTCGTTACTTTCACAAATTGCGCTACTCGGGCGTGCGACAAAAGTTCATTTATTACTCGTATCACAACGTTTCGATCATAATACAATTCCTATATCTGTAAGGGAACAACTCAATGTATTAATCCAAATTGGTAATATCAATAAAAAAACAACCCAATTTTTATTCCCCGACCTTGACCCTGAAGGGATTGTTATTCCTATTGGTAAGGGTACTGGTCTAATTCAAATAATTGATAATGAATCGCCGTTTCAAGTTCTGCCACTCTTGTGTCCAACTTATTATACGAAAGCAGGTGTTTTATAATGACTAAAACCTACTTCATGCATATTTATAATTTAATCATCTATCTATTCATATATGCACTATTTATTTTACTTTTTGGTGGGCTATTTCGGTTACTAAGTACGTTACTATCAATGATTGATATATTAATTCTTACTCGAATTATTTATTATATCAATTTATCTACAAATATATTACTTAAACTCAGTATCAGTTTAGTAATTATTGCGTGTTTACTTATTGTGATTGACATAATTAAACGTATGATTAAAGACTCCATATGGAATCATTTCAAATCTGTATATTACACAATATCCTTCCGTCATTTTTTAGCTCAAAGTGATATGACTGAAGATACATCATATTGGGATAAGAGCCATAACACAAAACATAATCCAATCACCCAGAATTTTAATAAAGCAATTAAAAAATGTGTGCTCGATGTTCACAAAGATAAAGTAAGGATTTTTATTAAAGTACCTCGTATGCAACAAGCACAAAAACTATTAAAAACAATGGAGTCAGATATCAAAGAAGAAATTTCAAGTAGACATCCAGAATACTATTTTTCATCACCACAGCGTATCGGAAGGCATATATGGTATGAAGGTCAAAAACGAAATTAATTGGCGCTGTGGTTCACAAAGTGAAAACCACAAGCGCCAATGTATTTAAATTGAATGGAGTCACTACGACCCCCATTCTATCAATAATCAATAATCAAATTAGAAAGCAGGAATAATTTTGAAAAAAGAAAAACGATCAACTAAATGGGCGTTCCTTATTTACGAAGAAAGTGTACCTGAAAATTACTTAGAAATCTTAGAAAGTATCCATGTCCCGTTTGTTTTAAGTCCATGGCATAACATAGACACCAATTTAAGTACAGGTGAAATTAAGAAATCTCACAAACATGGAGCATTATTTTTTGAATCATTAAAAAGTTATTCACAAGTATCTGAATTAATTAGCGAAAGCTTAAATGGTCCCACTCATGTTGAAATAGTTATGTCTCCAAAAGGAATGTTTGACTATTTTACACACGCTCAAAATCCTGATAAAACACCATATAGTATCGATGATATAGAGTATGGAGCAGGATTTGATATTGATAAATTCCTGTTGGAACAGAACTCAAAGACTTTCATGAATGAGGTAATAGATATTATTGAAATAAATGATTTCACTGAATTTCAAGATCTCGTAAAATTCGCTAGAGATAATAACTACCTTTTACTAGATCTAATAGTTGATAGAACATATTTTTTCGCACGATACTTAGATTCAAGACGACATCATCCAGTTAAAAATAAGGAGGAAAATTAAAATGAACGACTCACCAATCTTATTAACTAGACAACAAGCATCGGAATTGCTTGGAATTGATCCTAAATCGTTTGATAAATACATCCGAAATCATCCTGAATTCAAATCATTTATACTTGGTAAACAAGAAAGATTTGTAAAATCAAAAATTATAGAATTTATTGAAAGTCACTGTTTAGATTAGTCAATTAGTTGAAGTAAATGAAAAATTTATATATCTTTATATAGACTAGTCTATTTTATCATTCAAACAGAAAGGTTGATAAAATGGCAACTATAAAAAAACGAGGAAACTCATATCGTGTAACAATCTCACTATATAAAAAGGGAGTGTATAAAAGAGAAACCAAAACATTTAAAGATAAAAAAGATGCTGAATTATGGGCTCTTGAGATGGAATTAGAAAAAGGTCGTGGAAAAAATATTGCTGATCGTACTACCAAGTTTTCCGATTTCTATAGAAATTGGGTGGAGATAATTAAAAAAGATGAGGTAAGAGAAGCAACATATATCAATTACATGCGAACAACAACAATTATTGAAAAATTCTTTAATGATATACAGCTAAAAAACTTAAATGATATTGTGATACAGCGAAAACTTGATATATATTCCCAGACTCATTCTAAAAAACCACTAAAGAATTAATGTTAAAAATTAAAGGGTCGTTGAAATATGCATATGCCCGTGGTTTAATACCAAATGATTTTGGTCATCTACTTAAGGCAAAAGGAAAAGATACTGAAAAAAAGAACATCCCTCTTTCAATCACTGAATTTAAAAAACTCAGACATTATTGCCTATCAAATCAAGAAGACGAATTTAATGTTTTAGTATTATTAGCACTTGAAACTGGAGCTCGTAGAGGGGAATTATTGGGTATTACAAAAGATGATATTTTTAAGTATGGTATTAAAATACAACGTTCAATAAGCCCTACTAACTCTGACATTAGCTTAAAGACAAAACATTCTAAACGTGATATTACTATTAATAAAGATGTTTATAACGCTTTGCTAAAATTGTCTTCTAAGAAAGCTGATTATATATTCAAAACTGATGGTTTTCATCAAGCCAAACAATTGCATGATTTACTTAATAAGTTGGATATTCAGAAAACAACTTTTCATGGCCTACGAGATACACATGCTTCATTTTTATTCTCTAAAGATATCAGTATAGACTATATATCAAGGCGTCTTGGACATAATTCAGTACTAACTACTCAAAATTATTATCTTGAATTAATGCCAGAAAAAAAGCATCAGCAAGATGCCGATGCTTTAAATCTATTAAATGAATTGTCTCTTTAACACCAACTGACACCATAAAATGACCTTTGATGTTGAATTAATAACAAATCGATTAACGTTTTGAGAACTGTGGTGAACGACGAGCTTTTTTAAGACCTGGTTTTTTACGTTCTTTCATACGAGGATCACGAGTAAGTAATCCAGCGCGTTTTAAAGAACCTCTGTATTCAGGATCTGCTTCTAATAATGCACGAGCAATACCGTGACGGATTGCTTGAGCTTGTCCAGTAAATCCACCGCCGTGAACGTTAACTAAAACATCATAGTTACCTTTAGTTTCTGTAACATCAAACGGTTGGTTTATATCTAAAATTAATGATTCAAATGGTAAGTAGCTACGTACATCGCTGCCGTTAACAGTAATATTACCTTCACCTGGTACTAAACGTACACGTGCTACTGAGTTTTTACGACGGCCTGTGCCTTTATATTCAACTTGTGCCAATGTAATTTCCTCCTTTTAATTAACCACGTAACTCGTAGTTTTCTGGTTGTTGTGCAGCGTGTGGATGTTCAGCGCCACCATATACAAATAATTTTTTACCTTGTTTTTCGCCTAAACGCGTGCTTGGAAGCATACCTTTAATTGAATTTTCAAGTAAACGTTCTGGGTTCTTAGCTTTTAACTCACCAGCAGAAATTGATTTAATTCCGCCTGGGTGGTTTGAGTGACGATAATACATTTTATCTTGTTCTTTGTTACCTGTAAAATGTATTTTTGAAGCGTTGATGATAATCACATAATCACCTGTATCAACGTGTGGTGTATAAGTTGCTTTATTTTTACCGCGTAAAATAGTTGCTACCTCTGATGATAAACGACCAAGTGTTTTATCTTCAGCATCAATAACATACCATTTGCGCTCAATGTTTGATTCATTAGCCATAAATGTTTGACGCATATAATTGTCCTCCTAGAATAAATAAATGTTTCTTGTTTAATAGTTATTACTTTTAAGTTTAGATGTCATTTATTTTGTTAATTTTTTGTTCTTGTTCTACGTGCTTCTATATCTTGTTACACAATAAGATTCCGGGGCTTATCGTGGGTGATATAAAACAATACCGTTAGTAATCGTATAATTTTTAAGCCGTTTTGTCAATCTTATTTAATCATTTTGTGATGATTTTTTTTG
Source organism: Staphylococcus sp. AntiMn-1 (assembly GCF_001663395.1). Taxonomy (NCBI): domain Bacteria; kingdom Bacillati; phylum Bacillota; class Bacilli; order Caryophanales; family Staphylococcaceae; genus Staphylococcus; species Staphylococcus sp. AntiMn-1. Next base: position 2,586,964 of record NZ_CP012968.1, on the reverse strand, counting down.
ATGTATTTTTATATCACTACCAAAGTCATTGATTAACGCTGAAGATGTCAAATAAATCCGCTCTAAATATAATCCTTCAGATGGTGCAGTATACGGAACCTGATTACGATCTTTCATCATTAATAACTCAGGTACCTCTTCAGGATTACGCTTTCCTTTGCCAACTTCTAATAGAAACGCCATAAGCACACGTACCATATTATATAGGAATCCTGAGCCTGTGACAATATAATCCAGACCATTTTCTGTAATTTTAATACGACTTTCATATATCGTGCGCACTTTACTCTCTACTTCTGTTTTTTGTGAACAAAAACCAGTAAAATCATGCGTTCCTACGAATAATTGGGCTGCCCTATTCATTTTTTCAGTATCTAATGAATCAGTAATATATGTTTTTAAACCGCATTGGAAAGGATCCTTGTGCTCTGATTGATAAATTTTATAACGGTAAGACTTTCCGACACAATCATATCTACAATGAAAGTCATCATCGACAATCATTACATCATTCACATAAACATCATCAGGCAAAGCACGATTCATTACGTACTTCCATTGTGGCGGAGCAATGTTCAATTCTGTATCAAAATGAAAATATTGTTCTAACGCGTGTACGCCTTTATCGGTTCTACTACTTGGGTGAATTCGCACATGACGTTTGTGCATTCTTTTAAGTATTTTTTCAAACTGTTGTTGTACTGTTCTACCATTTTGTTGTATTTGAAAACCAAGAAACTGACTTCCTTGGTATGAAATATTTACTAAAACACGCATCATGCATTACACTCCTATATATTTTAAAACAAACAATATCACTGCTATTGGTATTAGTAATATGAGCACTAATACATCTGTCCATCGCCATTGCAACTTACGATAACTCGTACGCTGTTTTTTAGTATCGTAACCTCTTACTTCCATTGCAATAGCTAAGTCTTCTGCCCTTTGAAATGCTGAAATAAACAATGGTATTAATAATGGTATAAATGCTTTAATTCGATTAATCAATCCTCCAGAGCTTATTTCTGAGCCACGAGATTTTTGAGCTAAAATAATTTTATCTAACTCGTTCATCAGTGTTGGTATAAATCTCAACGCTATCGACATCATCATGCTCAATAGATGCACAGGTATCTTAACAAGTTTAAGCGGTGATAATAGTCTTTCAAATGCATCTGTTAAGTCAATTGGACTTGTCGTTAACGTTAATATCGTTGAAATCATAATGATGAACATGAGTCTCAATACAATATAAATACCTTCTAAAATCCCCTGTGTATCGATAGAGATAAATGACATCTCAAATATTCTTGTGCCGCCCTTGGTTAGAAACAAATGCATTAGAAAGGTAAATATGAGAAATATCCATATTGGCGTTAATCCTTTTACTAAAAACCATAATTTAATATGGGCTAACTTCATGAAAGTTAATATTAATAGAAACAACCAAAAATAAGTAGCAAACGAATGTGCAAAAAAGATTAATACAATAAAGAAAAAGGCAAATATCAATTTTGAACGTGGGTCCAAACGATGGATTATTGTATCTAACGGCAGATAGCGGCCTATGATAAACTTATCTCTCATGTTGTTGCCACTCCTTATACATTTCAATAAATTCTGCTTCAGTTAATGCGATTTTATTAAAATAATATTGATGTTTATCTTCAATATCCCTTTGCAGTTTCACAATATTTGGTACATCTAAGTGCATTTGATTCACATAGTTCGTATCACTAAATAATTTACGTGGTGTACATGAATCAATAAGTTTGCCATTGCTCATAATTTTAACTTCATCTACATATTTTGCTACGTCATTCATTTCATGCGTTACAAGGATGATTGTTTTTTGTTGTTCTACTTGAAGTTTTTTTATTAATTCCATGATTTGTTTTCTACTCTTTGGATCAAGGCCTGCAGTAGGTTCATCTAAAATAACAATGTCTGGATCCATTGCCAGTATTGATGTAATTGCGATTTTTCTCATTTGCCCACCTGACATTTGAAAAGGAGACTGCTGCAATATATCCCTGTTAAAACCAAATTCTAATAGTAAACGAAACGCACGTTCTTTTACTTCGTTAAGTGGCATGTTAAAGTTTTGAGGACCAAAAAGAATCTCTCTTTCAACAGAATCTTCGAATAGCTGTGACTCCGGAAATTGAAATACAACACCTACGCGTTTACGTACTTGCTTTAAAAACTTATCTTTAGTCTTATGGGTGATTGTTATATCATCTACTTCTAACGCACCACTAGTTGGCTTTAAAAGGCCATTGAAATGTTGAATCAATGTTGATTTGCCAGAACCAGTTTGTCCTATTACAGCATAGTATTTTCCTTGTTCAAATGACGTGACAATGTCTTCCAACGCAAGATACTCAAAGGGTGTGCCATTTTGATATACATAACTAACTTGGTTAAAATGAACCGTCATAATTTTCTTACCAACCCTTCATGAGTTACGTAATCAGTAACGCCTAATAACTGCTGATGCATCCGCATTGAAAATGGAAGATCTAAACCAATCTTTGTGAGTTCATTACCATCACTAAAAATTTCTTCTGGTAAGCCCGATTGATGTACAGTACCTTCATTTAACACCACTACATGGTCGGCCTCTACTGCTTCTGACAAATCATGTGTAATAGAAATAATCGTAACATCTTTATCGTCTTTTAAACGATGAATCAATGAAAGTAACTCATTTCTACCAGCAGGGTCTAACATAGAAGTAGCTTCGTCTAATATAATGATATCTGTATCCAAAGCAAGGACTCCTGCAATTGCAACACGTTGCTTTTGGCCTCCTGAGAGAGACTGGGGTTCGTATTTAGCTCTATCTAACATTTCTACGTCAGCTAATGCTTCAGGCACAATACTCTGCATGCTTTCATATGTTACGCCATTATTTTCTAAACCAAATGCAACATCATACTCCACTGTAGACCCTACAAATTGATTTTCAGGATTTTGGAACACAATGCCAATGTGCTGTCTTAAATAACTCAAATTATCTTCTTGAACTAATCTATTAAGCAAATAAATATCACCATCAAATGGTGATTCTATGCCTATCATTAGTTTAGCAATAGTAGATTTACCTGAACCATTATGTCCTACAATTGATGTCCATTGTCCTTTTGGAATCTCAAAAGATACGTCATTTAACGCAAATCGTTCATCACTATTATATTTAAATGAAACATGATTAAATGTAATAATATTATCTCGCGTGTCCACATCAATTGCCTCCCAAAATTTATAATCATCATTGTTGTATACTTATCCTATTTTACATGAAACTTTCTAAAGAAGCACTAGTAAAGTCTAAAGAAACACTGCTATAAATAAGTACTTTAAAACTTTTATAAAATAACTCTTTTGACATTTGCGCATTAGTGTAAGTGTTCATACCTTGCTAATGGGAGTGGGACAGAAATCTAATTTTTCTAACAAGATTTCGTCGCATGAGCCAAGTCCCGCTAAAGCGGACTAGAAAATGGCATACAAGCGTTGAAGCTCTTGAATAAGAACTACTGCTCTTCATAAATGAAGTAGTTCTTTAAAAGTTTAATATAATCACATTTTCAGTCCAGTCAGGCACTGCCAATATAATAATTGAGGATGAGACATGTATTTTGTCCCAACCTCTTGATTTTCAAATGCATAAGGCCCCTCAATTCTGTATGAATTGTGGAGGCCTTATAAATAAAAAAAGCGCGCACCCCATCATATTTTTGAGTTCACGCTTTAAAGTTTATTAAGTTTGATGGGGTACTCTGAGCTAGACAATATTTGTATGTGGCAAACATTATCGTTGCACTCATTTGCTTTATACATAGTAGTACGTATATTTAAATTAAACTAATTCGATAATTACTGATTCAGCTCCGTCACCGCGACGAGGGCCTACTTTAAGAATACGAGTGTAACCGCCTTGACGTTCTGTATAACGTTCAGCAACTTCACCGAATAATTTTTGTAGTGCAGTTTGAATTGATTCATCATCATTTAAGATTTCTACATTGCGTAAAGTTTTAGCAGCTTGACGACGAGAAGCTAAATCTCCTTTTTTACCTAAAGTGATTAATTTTTCAACAACACTACGTAGTTCTTTTGCACGTGCTTCTGTAGTTTCAACACGTTCACTAACGATAAGTGATGTAGCTAAATCGCGTAACATAGCTTTACGTTGATCAGAAGTACGACCTAATTTTCTGTAACCCATGAGTTAACCTCCTTTATATTAATCTTCTTTTCTTAATCCTAAACCTAAATCTTCAAGTTTGTATTTAACTTCTTCTAAAGATTTACGACCTAAATTACGGACTTTCATCATGTCAGCTTCTGATTTATCAGCTAACTCTTGGACAGAGTTGATACCTGCGCGTTTTAAACAGTTGTAAGAACGTACAGATAAATCTAATTCTTCAATTGACATTTCAAGAACTTTTTCTTTTTGATCTTCTTCTTTTTCAATCATGATTTCAGCATTTTGTGCTTCATCAGTTAATCCAACAAAGATATTCAAATGTTCAGTTAAGATTTTTGCAGCTAATGAAACAGACTCTTGTGGCGTTATAGAACCATTAGTCCAAACATCTAACGTTAATTTATCAAAATCACTACTTTGACCTACGCGCGTGTTTTCTACAGTATAGTTAACACGTTCTACAGGTGAATATAATGAATCAACTGGAATTACACCAATTGGTAAATCACTAGTGTTATTTTGTTCTGCTAATGCGTAGCCTCTACCTTTATTAGCAACTAGACGGATTTTTAAATGTCCACCTTTAGAAACTGTTGCAATTTTAATCTCAGGATTCAGTATCTCTACATCACTATCATGAGTAATGTCACTTGCAGTTACTTCGCCTTCATCTTTAACATCGATTTCCAAAGTTTTTTCTTCTTCAGAATAGATTTTTAATGCTAGCTTTTTGATGTTCATAATAATTGCAGAAACATCTTCAACAACATTATCTATAGCTGAGAATTCATGTAATACGCCTTCGATTTCAATGTATTTAACGGCAGCACCTGGTAATGAAGATAGTAGGATACGACGTAAGGAGTTTCCTAGTGTAGTACCGTAGCCACGTTCTAGTGGTTCAACAACGAACTTACCGAATTTAGCATCATCACTAATTTCAATTGTTTCAATTCTAGGTTTTTCGATTTCAATCATTTACAAATATCCTCCTTGATTACGTCGACTTGATTTGTACTGTAATTTCTCAGTGACCTGCGACAATAACAATAAAATTATACGCGACGACGTTTTGGTGGACGACAACCATTATGTGGAACTGGAGTAACGTCACGGATTGCAGTTACATCTAATCCAGCTGATTGTAATGCACGGATAGCTGATTCACGACCAGGACCTGGGCCTTTTACAGTGACTTCAACAGATTTCAAACCATGTTCCATAGCTGATTTAGCAGCAGTTTCTGATGCCATTTGAGCTGCGAATGGAGTTGATTTTTTTGATCCTTTGAATCCAAGTGCACCTGCTGATGACCATGATAACGCATTACCAAATTCATCAGTAATTGTTACGATTGTATTATTGAATGTTGAACGGATGTGAGCCACACCATTTTCAATATTCTTTTTCACTCTACGTTTACGAGATACTTGTTTACGTGCCATTTAAATTTTGCCTCCTTTACCTATTATTTTTTCTTGTTAGCTACAGTTTTAACTGGGCCTTTACGAGTACGAGCATTGTTCTTAGTCTTTTGTCCGCGTACTGGTAAGCCACGACGGTGACGGATACCACGGTATGATGAGATTTCCATTAAACGTTTAATGTTTAAGTTTTGCTCACGACGTAAGTCACCTTCTACTTTATAGCTATCTACTACTTCACGGATACGACCTAATTCATCATCAGTTAATTCGTTAACGCGTGTGTCTGGTGAAACGTTAGCTTCTTCAGCAATTTTATTAGCTGTAGTAGTACCGATACCATATACATAAGTTAATGAAATAACAATACGTTTTTCACGTGGAATATCTACTCCTGCAATACGTGCCATAATTATTTACACCTCTCTTTATTAGCCTTGTCTTTGTTTATGTTTTGGGTTGCTACAAATTACCATTACTTTACCTTTACGTTTAATGACTTTACATTTTTCGCAAATTGGTTTTACTGATGGTCTTACTTTCATTTTAATACCTCCCTATATTATGGAGTGACGATTATTTATAACGATACGTAATTCTTCCGCGCGTTAAATCGTACGGAGACATTTCTACAGTTACTTTGTCGCCAGGCAGAATACGAATATAATTCATTCTGATTTTACCACTTACGTGAGCTAAAATCTCATGACCATTTTCTAATTCTACTTTAAACATTGCATTTGGTAAAGTATCTAACACAGTACCTTCTAATTCAATAACATCTTGTTTAGCCATTTATTAACTTCCCCTTTTTGCAATAGTTGGTTATCGTCAACAATCAACTCTAACCATACGAGTCTATAAGTGTTGTTAATAAGTTTAACAAAATTAAAATGAATTACTATATCGCATTGTCACTCTTATTCAATTATACTTTCGACATTCCATAGACCGTACAAGTTGATATTATTTTAAGTTTTCTAAGATATCGATAACGTCTTCAGTTACGACTTTAATATCTCTTGAACCATCAATGTTTTTTAATACTTTTTTATTATCATAGAATTCTAAGATAGGTTTAGACTGTTTAACATTGACATTTAAACGATTTGCAACTGTTTCTGGGTTGTCATCTTCACGTTGGTATAATTTACCACCATCAAGATCACAAATACCTTCAACTTTAGGAGGATTGAATACAAGATGATAAGTTGTTCCGCATTTTTCGCAAATTCTACGACCAGTTAGGCGGTTCATTAATTCTTCTTCAGCTACCTCTATATTGATAACAGCATCAATTTTTCTATCTAATTCTTGCATAATTTCATTTAATGCTTCAGCTTGTTCAATAGTACGAGGAAAGCCATCTAGTAAGAATCCTTTTTTTGCATCGTCTTCAGAAATTCTATCTTTAACGATGCCCACAGTTACTTCATCAGGGACTAATTCTCCACGATCCATGAATGATTTAGCTTCTTTGCCTAAATCTGTTCCATCTTTAATCGCTTTTCTGAACATGTCTCCAGTAGATATGTGTGGAATTGGGAATTTCTTTACAATTTCACTCGCTTGAGTTCCTTTACCTGCACCAGGTAAACCCATTAAAATGATATTCATAAGTGCCCTCCTACAATTTATCTACCACCAAAGCCTCTATAATCTTTCTGAGTCACTTGAGCTTCAAGACTCTTCATTGTTTCTATTGCTACACCAATTACGATAAGTAAGCTGGTACCACCAAGCTGAATAGATTGAGGTAAGCTCATTACTTTAGTAGCAATGATTGGCAGAATCGCAATTACAGCTAAGAATATTGACCCTACAAATGTTAAACGATAGAGAACTCCAGTAATATATTTTTTTGTTTGTTCACCAGGTCTAATACCTGGAACATAACTTCCTTGTTTCTTGAGATTATCTGACATCTTTCCAGGATTGACTTGAACAAATGCATAGAAGTATGTGAATGCAATGATAAGCACCACATAAACAATCATACCGATATTACTCGATGGATTTGCCACGTCTGAAATCTTCTGCGCCCAACTAGCGTCAGGGAAGAACAATGTTAATGTTCTAGGTAACAAGAAGAATGCCATTGCAAAGATAACGGGGATAACCCCAGCAGCGTTAACTTTCAAAGGTAAATATGTTGCTTGTGAACCTAATCGTTGTGTTGATTGCTTTTTCGCATATTGAATTGGAATTTTACGAATAGCTTGTAATACAAATATTGCACCAACTGTTAATAATACCATTCCGATGATTAACCCTAGTACTTTCAACCATGCCATTGTAGTATCATCTTGACCTACGAAAGACTGTTGATAGAACTGAATTAATGATGAAGGTAGTGATGATAAAATACCACCAAAGATGATAATCGAAATACCATTACCAACACCGAATTGAGTGATTTGATCACCCATCCAAATTAAGAATGCTGTACCTGCTGTTAATACAACAGCTATTAATAAATAACTAAGGATTGATTGATCAATGATCAATTGACCCTTTAGATAATTATTAAATTGGAACGCCATCCCAATTGACTGGATAAAGGCAAGAACAATAGCAAAATAACGTGTGATGTTAGTAAGTTTTTTTCTACCTGCATCACCTTGTTTTGCCCACTCAGAAAACTTCGGAACAATATCCATTTGTAATAGCTGCATCACAATTGATGCAGTAATGTAAGGCATTATACCCATGGCAAAGATTGAGAAATTCTGCAAGGCTCCGCCACCAAATGTATTTAACAAATCAGTGACACCTTGAGATCCTTGTCTACTGTCAAAAGCAGCTGGATTTACGCCAGGTGCTGGAATATAAGTACCTATTTTAAAAATAACTAACATTGCGAGAGTAAAAAAGATCTTGTTACGAACTTCTTTAGTTTTAAAGAAGCTCACAAGCGTTTGAAACATTAGATCACCTCGTGTGCTCCGCCTTTTGCATCAATAGCATCTACTGCAGACGCAGAGAATTTGTTAGCTTTCACAGTTAACTTTTTGTCTAGTGAACCTTTACCTAGTACTTTAATACCAGATTTTTCGTTCTTAACTACACCAGATTCTACTAATAAAGCAGGAGTTACTTCAGTACCATCCTCAAATTTATTAAGTTGGTCTAAGTTAACAATAGCATATTCCTTACGGTTAATGTTAGTAAAACCTCGTTTTGGTAAACGACGGAATAATGGTAATTGACCACCTTCGAAACCTGGTCTTACACTACCACCTGAACGTGCTTTTTGACCTTTTTGTCCACGACCACTAGTTTTACCGTTACCAGTAGCTGCACCACGTCCAACACGGTTACGTACTTTACGAGAACCTTCTGACGGTTTTAGCTCATGTAATTTCATTTCGGCACCTCCTTAATTATTTTTCTTCTACTGTCACTAAGTGACTGATTTTGTTGATTTGCCCACGAATAGCAGGGTTATCTTCAACAACTACTGAAGAGTTCGTTTTTTTTAAACCTAGAGCTTCAACAGTTTTACGTTGTGTTTCTGGACGACCTATAACACTACGAGTGAGGGTAATTTGTACTTTAGCCATAACTTATTTTCCCTCCTTAATTGTATAATTCTTCTACTGATTTACCGCGTAATTTCGCAACTTCTTCAGCATTTTTAAGGTTTTTTAATCCATTAATTGTTGCACGAACCATGTTGATTGGTGTATTTGATCCTAAAGATTTACTTAAGATATCAGTGATACCAGCTAATTCTAATACCGCACGAACAGGGCCACCTGCAATAACACCAGTACCTGGTGCTGCTGGTTTCATTAAAACATTACCTGAACTGAAACGACCATTAATAATGTGAGGTGTTGTACCTTCAACACGTGGAACAACTACTAAGTCTTTCTTAGCTGCTTCTACTGCTTTTTTGATTGCTTCTGGCACTTCTTGTGCTTTACCAGTACCGAATCCAACGCGACCGTTTTTATCTCCAACCACTACTAAAGCAGTGAAACGGAAACGACGACCACCTTTTACAACTTTAGCAACACGGTTAATTGTAACAACGCGTTCTTCAAATTCTTTCACTTCTTCTCTACGAGCCATGTAAATGTCCCTCCTTCAAATTAAAATTCTAATCCATTTTCACGAGCTGCATCTGCTAAGGCTTTAACACGGCCATGGTATAAATATCCTCCACGGTCAAAAACAATTGTTTTAATACCTTTATCGCTAGCTCTTTTAGCTACAGTTTCGCCGACTTTAGCTGAAAGTTCAACTTTTGAACCTGTTTCATTTGCTAAGTCTTTTTCTTGTGTTGATGCTTGTGCTAATGTTTTGCCATTAACATCATCGATAACTTGTGCGTAAATATGCTTGTTTGAACGATAGATGTTTAAACGTGGTTTTTCAGCTGTGCCTGACAATTTATTACGGACACGAGCATGTCTTTTCAAACGCACTTGGTTTTTATCAATTTTGCTGATCATTTTATTACTCCTTTCTTCTGAAAGTTATTTATTATTTACCAGTTTTACCTTCTTTACGGCGAACGAATTCTCCTTGATAGCGAATTCCTTTACCTTTATACGGTTCTGGTGGTCTTGTTGCACGAATGTTTGAAGCGATAGCGCCAACTGCTTCTTTAGAAATACCAGTTACTGTAACTTTAGTATTTTTTTCAACAGCGAAACTAACACCATTATCAGCTTTAATTTCAACTGGGTGTGAATAGCCAACATTAAGGATTAAGTCTTCACCTTGCATTTGAGCACGGTAACCTACACCTACTAGTTCTAATGTTTTTTGGTATCCTTCTTTAACACCGATGATCATATTATTAATTAAAGTACGAGTTGTACCATGTACTGTTTTATCATCTTTAGAATCAGATGGTCTCACAACTTCTAAAGTACTTTCATCTTGTTTATATGTCATTCTTTCATCCATAGTTTTAAACAATTCACCTTTAGGACCTTTAACAGTTACTGTATTGCCTTCAATAGTTACTGTTACGTCACTAGGGATGTCAATAATTTTTTACCAACACGACTCATGTTATCGCACCTCCTTGTTATTTATTATTACCAAACGTAACCTAGGATTTCTCCGCCGATATTACGTTTTCTTGCTTCTTTATCAGTGATAACACCTTCTGAAGTAGAAACTAATGCAATGCCAAGACCGTTAAGTACTTTAGGTACTTCGTTAGCTTTAGCATAAACACGTAAACCTGGTTTAGAAATACGTTTTAATCCAGTGATAACACGTTCATTGTTTTGACCATATTTAAGGAATAAACGGATAACCCCTTGTTTATCGTCTTCAACAAATTCTACGTTTTTAATGAAACCTTCACTTTTTAAAATTTCAGCAATTTCTTTTTTAATGTTTGAAGCAGGTAATTCTAATTTATCGTGACGCACCATGTTGGCGTTTCTTACACGAGTTAGCATATCTGCAATTGGATCGTTGATTGTCATTGATTGTTGCCTCCTTTCAGACTTTTTATATTACCAGCTAGCTTTACGAACGCCAGGGATTTGGCCTTTATAAGCTAATTCACGGAAACAAATACGGCATAATTTGAATTTACGATATACGGAATGTGGACGACCACAGCGTTCACAACGAGTATATTCACGTACTTGGAACTTTTGTTTTTTTTGTTGCTTAGCAACCATTGAAGTTTTAGCCACTTAATTAGCCTCCTTTAGAGATTATTTTTGAAATGGCATACCGAATTGTGTTAACAATTCACGAGCTTCCTCGTCAGTGTTAGCAGTTGTTACGATAACGATATCCATTCCTCGTATTTTACTTACTCGGTCATAGTCGATTTCAGGGAAAATTAATTGTTCTTTAATACCTAAAGTGTAGTTACCTCTGCCATCAAATGCAGATTTAGATACACCACGGAAGTCACGTACACGAGGTAGTGATACAGAAATTAATTTATCTAAAAAGTCATACATTCTTTCGCCACGTAAAGTTGTTTTAGCACCAATTGGCATACCTTCACGTAAACGGAATGTTGCAACAGATTTTTTAGCTTTTGTGATTAATGGTTTTTGACCAGTGATAGCTTGTAATTCCTCTACAGCATCATCTAATACTTTAGTATTTTGTACAGCGTCACCGACACCCATATTTACTACGATTTTATCAATTTGCGGCACTTCCATTACTGAACTATAGTTAAAATGTTTCACTAAGTTTTGAGTAACTTCAGAGTTGAATTTTTCTTTTAAACGGTTCACAGTGGATCCTCCTTTCAATTAGTTATTAATTATTAGTTTTGATTTCTTCGCCTGATTTTTTAGCGATACGAACTTTTTTGCCATCTTCGAATTTATAACCTACGCGTGTTGGTTCATTCGTTTTAGGATCTAATAATTGTACGTTAGAAACATGGATTGCTGCCTCTGTTTCTAAGATTCCACCTTCAGGATTAAATTGAGTTGGTTTTTGGTGCTTTTTGATTGTATTGACACCTTCCACAACGACACGGTCTTTTTTAGGTTCAGTTGCAACAACTTTACCTTCTTTACCTTTGTCTTTACCTGCGATAACTTTTACGTTGTCACCTTTTTTGATATGCATGTGTGGCACCTCCTTAAATTTATATATTTATAAATGTATTATTAAAGTACTTCTGGAGCTAATGATACAATTTTCATGAAGTTGCCTTCACGTAATTCACGTGCAACAGGTCCAAAGATACGAGTACCGCGTGGGCCTTTATCGTCGCGAATAATGACACATGCATTTTCATCAAATTTGATGTATGAACCATCGTTACGACGTACGCCTGATTTAGTACGTACGATAACAGCTTTAACTACTTCACCTTTTTTGACAACGCCACCTGGTGTAGCATTTTTAACACTTACTACGATAACGTCACCAATATTCGCTGTTTTACGACCAGATCCACCTAATACTTTAATTGTAAGAACTTCACGTGCACCAGAGTTATCTGCTACTTTTAATCGTGTTTCTTGTTGGATCATGAGTTAAACCTCCTTTATCTTCACTATTTATTAAATAATAACTGATTCTTCAACAATTTCTACCAAACGGAAACGTTTAGTTGCTGATAAAGGACGTGTTTCTTGTATTTTAACTGTGTCCCCTAATTTAGCTGAGTTGTTTTCATCATGAGTTTTGTATTTTTTAGAGTATTTTACTCGTTTACCATATAATTTGTGCATTTTGTATGTTTCAACAAGTACAGTTACAGTTTTATCCATTTTATCGGAAACGACTCTACCTACATAAACCTTACGATCATTTCTTTCGCTCACTATAGTAACCTCCTCTTTAAATTAAATTATTGATTAGCTTTACCTTGTTCAATTTCTCTTTCACGAACAACAGTTTTTAGACGTGCAATCGTTTTTCTTACCGTGCGAATACGTGCAGTTTCTTCTAATTGACCTGTTGCTAACTGAAAGCGTAGGTTAAAAAGCTCTTCTTTTGAAGATTTAATTTGTTCTTCGATTTCTGAAGTGGTTAAGTCTCTAATTTCCTTAGCTTTCATTTGTTTCACCACCCAATTCTTCACGTTTTACAAACTTAGTTTTCACTGGAAGTTTGTGACTAGCTAAACGTAATGCTTCGCGCGCAACTTCTTCGTCAACGCCTGCGATTTCAAATAAAATTCTACCTGGTTTTGCTACTGCAATCCAGCCTTCAACCGCACCTTTACCAGCACCCATACGTACTTCTAAAGGTTTTTTAGTGTAAGGTGTATGTGGGAAGATTTTAATCCAAACTTTCCCGCCACGCTTCATGAAACGTGTCATTGCAATACGAGCTGATTCGATTTGACGAGATGTTATCCAAGAAGTTGTAGTTGCTTGTAAACCATACTCACCAAATGTTACATAGTTACCGCCTTTAGAACGACCAGTTGTTTTAGGACGATGTTGGCGACGATATTTTACACGTTTTGGTAGTAACATTATTATTTTCCTCCTTCACTAGTGTTCTTAGTAGCAGGAAGAACTTCTCCACGATAAATCCATACTTTGACACCTAATTTACCGTAAGTAGTGTCAGCTTCTGCATGTGCGTAACTAATGTCGGCACGTAGTGTATGAAGTGGAACAGTTCCTTCTGAATATTGCTCAATACGAGCGATGTCAGCTCCGCCTAAACGACCTGAAACTTGTGTTTTGATACCTTTAGCGCCATTTTTCATAGCTCTAGTAATAGCTTGTTTTTGTACACGACGGAACGATGCACGATTTTCTAATTGTACTGCAATATTTTCAGCAACAAGTTTAGCATCTAAATCAATTTTCTTGATTTCAATAACATTGATATGAACTTTTTTGCTTGTTAATGAGTTCAATTTATTACGTAATTTTTCAATTTCTGAACCGCCTTTACCGATTACCATACCTGGTTTACCAGTATGAATAGCGATGTTGATACGGTTAGCAGCACGCTCAATTTCAACTTGAGAAACTGATGCTTCTTTTAATGCGTTATCAATATACTTACGGATTTTTAAATCTTCGTGTAATAATGATGCGAAGTCTTTTTCTGCATACCATTTAGCTTCCCAATCACGGATGATACCAACACGAAGTCCGATTGGATTAATTTTTTGACCCACAGTGTTCCCTCCTTAAAAGATTATTAAGCTTCTTTAGCTTCTTCTTTACCGTCACTTACGACGATTGTAATGTGGCTTGTACGTTTGTTGATCGCACTTGCACGGCCTTGTGCACGTGGACGGAAACGTTTTAATGTTGGTCCTTCATTAGCATAAGCTTCTTTAACTATTAACTCATCAGTGTTCATGTCATAGTTATGTTCAGCATTTGCTAAAGCGGACATTAATAATTTTTCAACTACTGGTGATGAAGCTTTGTTTTTTAATTTTAAAATCGCTATAGCTTCACCAGCGCTCTTGCCTCTAATTAGATCTAATACTAATCTAACTTTACGAGGTGCGATTCTTATTGTTTTAGCAACCGCTTTTGCTTCCATTCGAATTTCCTCCTCTACTTGTTAGAAGTTATCTTCTAGTTTTTTTGTCATCTGCTGCATGACCTTTAAAAGTACGTGTTGGTGCGAATTCTCCTAATTTATGACCAACCATATCTTCAGTTACGAATACAGGTACGTGTTTACGTCCATCATATACTGCGAATGTATGTCCGATAAAATCAGGGAAAATAGTTGAACGACGTGACCAAGTTTTGATTACTTGTTTTTTCTCGCTTCCGCTTTGAGCCTCAACTTTTTTCTTTAGATGATCGTCAGCAAAAGGTCCTTTTTTAATACTACGAGCCATAGTGGCGCCTCCCTTCTTATTGTGAGCGTGCAGCAATCATGCCGCACACGCAAATAAGTCATTTTTATTTTTTCTTCTTACGTCCACGAACGATAAGTTTGTCTGAAGATTTTTTACCACGACGAGTTTTCTTACCAAGCGTAGGTTTACCCCAAGGTGACATTGGAGATGGCATACCGATAGGTGCACGTCCTTCACCACCACCGTGTGGGTGATCGTTAGGGTTCATTACAGAACCACGAACTGTTGGGCGTTTGCCTTTCCATCTAGAACGTCCTGCTTTACCAACGTTAACAAGTTCATGTTGGATGTTACCAACTTGACCAATAGTAGCACGGCAAGTTGAAAGAATCATACGTACTTCACCAGATCTTAATCTGATTAAAACATATTTACCTTCTTTACCAAGTACTTGTGCACTAGCACCAGCTGAACGAGCGATTTGCCCACCTTTACCAGGTTTCAACTCGATGTTGTGTACTACTGTACCTACTGGGATGTTAATTAATGGTAATGCATTACCTAATTTGATATCTGCATTTTCACCGTTTTCCAATACTTGACCTACTTTAAGGTTTTTTGGAGCGATGATATAGCGTTTTTCACCATCAGCATAAACTAATAATGCAATGTTTGCTGAACGGTTTGGATCATATTGTATTGAATCAACTTTAGCGTTGATGCCGTCTTTATTACGTTTGAAATCAATAACACGGTATTGACGTTTATGTCCTCCACCGCGATGGCGAACTGTCAATTTACCTTGGTTATTTCGTCCCGCTCTTTTCGGTAGCGGTTGTAATAATGATTTTTCTGGAGTTGTTTCAGTGATTTCTGAGAAATCATAACCAGTCATATTACGACGACCATTAGTAATTGGCTTATATTTTTTTAGAGCCATTGTCGTTTACCTCCTTATTGGTAATGTTTTAGTTGAATAGATCGATTGATCCTTCTTTTAATTTTACAATTGCTACGCGTCTTTTGTTTGTATAGCCTTGGTAACGGCCCATACGTTTTTTCTTTGGTTTGTAGTTGATGATGTTTACATTTGCAACTTTTACGTCAAAGATTTCTTCAACAGCGATTTTAACTTGTGTTTTATTAGCACGAGTATCAACGTCGAATGTGTATTTGTCTTCTGCCATAGCGACAGATGATTTTTCAGTGATTACGGGGCGCTTAAGAACGTCTCTTGCTTCCATTATCCTAGCACCTCCTCAACTTTTTTAGCAGCTGATTCTGTAATTACTACACTGTCAGCGCTTGTGATATCTAGAACATTTAAACCTTGAGCTGTAGTAACTTGTACACCAGGAATGTTACGAGCAGATAATGCTACGTTTACATCTTCTGATTCAGTAACTACTAATACTTTTTTAGGTTGTTCTAAATTTGAAAGTACAGCTTTGAACTCTTTAGTTTTTGGAGCTTCTAAGTTTAATGTATCAACAACAGTTAAACCTTTTTCTTGTACTTTATAAGATAATGCTGAGCGTAATGCTAAACGACGCATTTTCTTAGGCATTTTGTATGAGTAGCTTCTTGGTGTTGGTCCGAATACGATACCACCACCACGCCATTGTGGAGCACGGATTGTACCTTGACGCGCACGTCCTGTACCTTTTTGTCTCCATGGTTTAGCCCCGCCGCCTCGTACTGCTGAACGGTTCTTAACAGCGTGTGTACCTTGGCGTAATGAAGCACGTTGTAAATTAATTGCTTCAAAAAGAACACTATTGTTTGGTTCGATTGCAAATACTGCATCGTTTAATTCAACTGAACCTGATTTAGTTCCATCTACTTTTAATACATCATAATTTGCCATTATGCATATCCTCCTTTCATTCTATATTATTTATTACCTTTGATTGATGAAGTGATTTCTAAGAAACCTTTTTTAGGTCCAGGTACATTACCTTTAACTAAAATTACATTGTTTTCAGTATCAACTTGAACTACTTCTAAGTTTTGAACTGTTACTGTGTCTCCACCCATACGTCCAGGCATTTTTTGTCCTTTAAAGACTTTTGAAGCATCTGATGCCATACCTATTGAACCAGGTGATCTATGGAAATGAGAACCATGTGACATTGGACCACGTGCTTGATTATGACGTTTAATGGCACCTTGGAAACCTTTACCTTTAGATACGCCTGTTACATCAATTACGTCTCCAGCTTCAAATGTATTAACTGAGACTTCTTGACCTACTTCGTATTCATCAACATTAACGTTTTTGAATTCACGAATGAAGCGCTTAGGTGCTGTGCCTGCTTTTTTAGCATGGCCTTCAGCTGGTTTGTTAGCATATTTGCTCGTTTTGCTACCTTTTTTATAAGCTCGTTTATCTTCGTAGCCTACTTGTATTGCGTTGTAACCATCAATCTCTTCAGATTTCTTTTGTAATACAACGTTTTGGCTTGCTTCTACTACTGTTACTGGGATTAAATCACCGTTTTCTCCGAAAACTTGTGTCATCCCGATTTTTCTTCCTAAGATTCCTTTGGTCATCGAAAGTCCACCTCCTAAATTTTTCTATTATAATTTGATTTCGATGTCTACGCCAGATGGTAAGTTTAAGCCCATAAGAGCATCAACTGTTTTTGGTGTAGGGTTAACAATATCGATTAAACGTTTATGTGTACGTTGTTCGAACTGTTCACGTGAATCTTTGTACTTATGCACGGCACGAATTACAGTATAAACTGATCTTTCAGTCGGTAACGGAATTGGTCCAGATACATCTGCACCAGAACGTTTTGCTGTTTCAACAATTTTTTCTGCTGATTGATCGATTACGCGGTGATCATAAGCTTTTAATCTGATTCTGATTTTTTGTTTTGCCATAATTTTCCCTCCTTATTCGTCTACATTTAAGTGATAGACTTCTCCACGAAAACTATCTCACACAGCGCCATGGCAAAGCGGCCGGGTGTGTCAGTAACCTTTCGCTTCATCGCGTGTTCTTAAAGTCCAACATTAGATATGTTACATGAAAAGCAGTGATTAATCAAGCTTTTCTGCAAAAGTTTTTATACTTTTTGTCTAACACATACTTTGTTATTGTACTTGAATACGCTAATCACTTCAACCTTTTTTGAAATCTTTTTGAAAATCTTTTTAAATCTCTACAATTGATTATTACTTATTATTATTTAAATCCATTGGTTTGTTTTATAATAGTAGATATTAGGTGGTGATTTGATATGAAAAGCGGTATTCGTACTACGCTTATAATTTTGAGTTTTATACTCCTTATAGGAGAGTTTGTTTATGGTATTCCGTTTCTTGGTGGTAGCATTATTCTTAGTTTTGGTTGGCAACCATTGCTCATTAACGCCCTATTATACCTTGTAACTATGATAATACTTATTGTAGATAAACAAAACTCAATTAAACCAATGATGGTTATTCCATTATTAGGTCTTATCGGTTCATTCATTGCATTTTTACCTTTCATAGGTATGGTTGTGCATTGGATTTTATTCTTTTTAATGCTTTTCTTTATATTCGTACTCTTTTCAACTCCTCTGTATGTAGCTAACAAAAATGCAAAAGTAGTATATACAGAATATAGAGAAACTCATAAGTAATTAGTCTTTCTTTTTAAATTTGTTTTATAAGTTCTGTTAGTTAGGATTAACTATTTTTCATCGAGCGTATATTGTATGAGTCTTTGTTTGGTTAAATCATACCAATCAGGTAAATTCCTTCTTTATGTAAAGCATGAATTTTATTACCTTTTCTAAAATTGCTATTATAATGAAGAAACTTGTTTTTACTTCTTGTATAATATAGATTTGATGTATAATACTACCTACGAATTCTAAACAATTCCAAATTGATTATTTATAAAATATAAAAGCACATTGTTGTGTCACTTTGACGTTCAACAATGTGCTTTTAATTTATCCGTGAACAAACACGAAATAGAGAATAAATAATACCATTAAGCCATACATAATAGGATGTATTTCTTTATGTCTTTTAGAGATTAACATTGTAATTGGATAGAATATAAACCCGCAAGCAATACCTGTCGCAATTGAATATGATAACGGCATCATAATAATTGTAACAAAAGCCGGTACTGCAACTTCAAATTTCTTCCAATCTATTTCTGCAAAGTTTGAAGCCATTAAGACACCAACTACAACTAATGCAGGTGTAGTAACTGCACTCGTCACTACTTCCATAAGTGGACTAAAGAATATCGCTAATAAGAAACAAAAACCTGTTACTACACTTGCAAATCCTGTCCTAGCTCCGACAGCAACACCTGATGTTGATTCAATATATGTAGTCGTTGTTGTGGTACCAAAAATTGAACCTACGATTGTTGCTAATGAATCTGAGAAAAGTGCACGTCCAGCTCTTGGAAGTTTGTTATCTTTCATCATACCAGCTTGACTAGCTACTGCTACTAAAGTTCCTGCTGTGTCAAAGAAATCTATGAATAAGAATGTTAGGATAACAATTAGAAATTGAACAGTAAATAATTGTGATGGATCTTTAAAGGCTTCAAAAGCTGCACCGAAAGTTGGTTCAATACTTGGAATTTGACCTACAATGCCACTCGGCGTATGTATAAGACCAGTAATCATACCAAGAATAGACGTAAGCATCATACCAATAAATATTGCTCCTGGCACTCTAACCGCATAGAGTATAACAGTGATAATAATACCAAATATAGTTAAGAGTACAGGACCCTCAGTAATTTGCCCCAATGTAACTAACGTAGAATCATTGGAAACAATAATACCAGAACTTTGTAACCCTACAAAGGTGATAAATAACCCGATCCCAGCAGAAACTGCCATTTTCATCTGGAAAGGAATTGCGTTTATGATTATTTCCCGTAGCCCCGTCATAGTGAGGACTGCAAATACTAAACCAGAAAATAGTACTCCAGTTAAACCGACTTCCCAAGGAATGCCCATAGTTAATACAACAGTAAATGCAAAGAATGCATTTAAGCCCATACCAGGTGCTAAAGCAATCGGATATCGTGCGATTAGCCCCATAAATAGTGAGCCAACAAAAGCTGCAAGTGCTGTGGCAACGAAAATAGCACCTTGATCCATTTTCATATCGTCAGACACGCCATCAACGCCTGCTAAACTAAGTACTTGAGGGTTAACAGCTAAAATGTATGCCATAGATAAGAAAGTCGTTAGCCCACCAAGTATCTCTTTCTTATAGCTTGTTCCATGTTTATCAAACTTGAAATACTTTTTCACAGTTAGTTCTCCTTTTTTTAAAATACCTTCATATTTTAATATCAAATTAACTATTTTACAATAGCAAACACGAACTTTGTTAAATTATATATTTCGTTTGTTCGATTATTTTAGAATTTAAGGTCTTTTAGCGCGTCTTGGAATGGGTTATTCTCTATACCTTCATCTTTATTCATGTATTTTTTCATATCTTTTTTATTTATTTTATCTGACTTTTTATTTTTATGTCGTTTATCCATTTGAGCCTGACTTTCAGTATGACCACAAACACAGCGATAAACGGCATCCTTCCCTCTTCCAAATAATGTCATTTTTTTATGACAATTAGGACAGCGTGCGTTAGTTTTTCTTTGAACATTCTTTTTCGTTTTACACGTTGGATCCTGACAAACTAACATTTGTCCATTTTTCGTTTTAACTTTAATCATAAATTTGCCGCAAGTTGGACACTCAGTAGTAGTTAAATTGTCATGCTTATACCTTTGTTCACTTTCCTTAATTTCAGATACAACGTCGTTAGTAAATTGTTTCATCTCTGATATAAACTGTTTCACATCATATTTGCCTTGTTCAATGAGTGAAAGTTTTTCTTCCCATTCTGCTGTCAATAATGGAGAAGTAAGTTTTTTTGGTGCTAATTCTAAAATTTGTTTTCCTTTAGAAGTTACTTTTATTTTGCCATCACGTGCTTCAATCGCATTCATATTAAATAATTTTTCTATGATATCTGCTCTAGTTGCTACAGTACCTATACCACCCGTTTCTTTTAATGTGTCATTATGTTTTTTATCATCTAACGCAAAGAATTTCTGAGGGCTTTCCATCGCTTTGAGTAAAGTTCCTTCATTAAAATACGCTGGAGGTGTTGTTTCATGTTGGTCTATGTTCACGCGAGTGATTTTAAGTGTTGCGCCTTTTTGCATTTGAGTAATTTGTTCATTTGTTTTTTCTTGTGTATCATAGGCTGCTTTAAATCCTAATTTTGTAGTGATTTTATCTTTAAAAGTAAATTTATATCTACCAACACTTAATTCTATAGAAACTGCTTCGTATTCATGAGGTGGCATTAGATTTTCTAAGTATCTTTGAGCAATCATCATGTATATTTTTGATTCTCGTTGGCTTAATTGATTCATATCAGGACGTACTTCTGTTGGTATAATAGCGTGATGATCTGATACTTTACTATTATTTACAAATCTTTGTTTAGCAGAAAATGATTGTGACATTTGTCCTTTTGCAATGTCTTTTAAAGTGGTAGCCATAATTGCTTGCAAACGGTCTTTAAGCGTATCTACCATGTCATCAGTTAAATAATTTGAATCTGTACGAGGATACGTCACAAGTTTATGTCTTTCATATAATGCTTGTAGTGTATTTAATGTCTCTTTAGGTCCTAAGTGATAACGTTTATAAGCTTCTTGTTGTAAGTCAGTTAAACTAAACAATTGCTGTGGGTATGATTTTTTATGACTTTTAGTTATTGTTTCAATCGTTGCCACTTGTCCTTCAATTTCCTTCTTGATATCTTCAAAAATTGTTTTATCTGGATGTGATTGAGGTTTAATACACTGAAAATTAAGACCACCTGCATTCAATTTCATCGTGAAATAAGTTTGTGGTTTGAATTGATTAATCTCATTTTGTCTCATTTGTACTAATTGTATTGTAGGAGTTTGCACACGGCCAAGTGACAATTGAGCGTCATATTTAGTTGTCAACGCACGTGTAGCATTGATACCAACAATCCAATCTGCTTCACTACGTGCTAATGCAGCGTGATATAAATTGTCATATTTACGACCATCTTGTAATTTATTAAAACCATCTTTAATTGCTTTATTTGTTACAGAACTAATCCATAATCGTTTAATTGGTTTATGATTATGTGCTTTATCTAATATTAATCGCGCTACTAGTTCTCCCTCTCTACCAGCATCTGTGGCAATGATGATGTCTTTAACATTATTGTTCTTAATTAAAGATTGAACTGTTGAAAATTGTTTTCTTGTCTTACTTATAACAACAGTTTTCATTTTATTTGGTATAATAGGTAAAACATCAAGTTTCCATTCTTTATAATTATTATCATACTGTTCTGGCGTAGCATTCGTTACTAAATGTCCTAACGCCCAAGTGACAATATATTTATTATTTTCAAAGTAGCCATTGCGCTTTTCATTAACATTCAAAGTATTTGCAATGTCTCTACCTACTGAAGGTTTTTCAGCTATAATTAGTGATTTCATAATTTCGCCCTTTCAATTTCAATATAATATTTATTGTAACATGTATATAGCACATCGAAACTTCCATTTATTTCAAAAAGTTCCTATAATTAACTTAAATAGTTTACAGACGGAGGTATTTTATGAAAACTATCAAATTAAACGACTATGACCAGATAGAGCAATTTATAATTAACGCAGATTATCGCTCAGCTTCTTATTTATACAAATTACCACCAGCACATAAAAACATTACAACTAACATAAAACAACTGATTGAAGATCCAGGCGTCTATGCACAAATAAATGATCAAGACCAAATCATTATGCTAATTTCAGCCTTTCAATATGAACAAAATAAATATAAAGTTCTTGGTCCTTTCGTGAATAAATCAGTTTCACCATCAGTTTCAGCTTTTCAAGACTTATTTGAAACCTTAGCACAAAGCAAATCTGAGTCTACAAGTTTCAACTTTTCTTTTGAAGAAACAGAACAAAATTATTTAGATTTTATGAAAACTATCCAATCTTCTTATAGTTTTACAGATTATTATTTAGTAGCATCACAAGATATTGGTGAAATTGAGCATGCACAAAACATCACTGAATATCAGCCAGCTTACTATCGTTTATTTAGTAAATTGCACGAACACACATTTAAACATGATGTAATGACTGCAGATGAAATTGTTGAATCACTAGATGAGCATCATCGCCTATTTATCTTTATGTCTGAGGGACTACTGAAAGGTTATCTCTACCTTCAAATTTTCGAAAATAGTCATAAGGCAGAAATTAAATATTTTTCTTCACACTCTGATTATAGACTTAAAGGCATAGCATTTGATTTACTATCACACGCTATACACATCGCGTTTACTAATCACGATATAGAAAAAGTTTTTTTCAAAATACGTAGTAAAAACACGACACTCGTTGAACGTTTTAATGAGCTAGGTTTTAATATCAATTATGAATATAAAAAATTTAAATACGTCGCTGCTCATATTTAATTCGTTATACCTTTATAAGCTTAAAATTTGGAATCCAACCAAATTTTAAGCTTATTTTAATTATTCTTATTAAAAATACTCAAAACAGTTACCCATCATATTTCACAATGATGTAAAATAATTTTGTATATAATCTAATATTTTTTACTATATTAATATTTTGCTTTAAAATATCATACAAGGGCAATCTAAGATAGTTATTTTGAAAGGAAAGTATTATTTAAATAGAGAGTGAGTGAAGATAAAGTATGGATATATTAATTGCCCTTTTACCCGCGTTATTTTGGGGAAGTGTTGTTTTAATTAATGTGCTCGTTGGTGGTGGCCCTTATAACCAAATTAGAGGTACTACATTTGGTGCATTAATCATTGGTATTATTTTATTATTAACTGGCAATGCTGAATTTGGTGACCCCACTATTATTATTGTCGGTTTAATTTCAGGTGCTTTTTGGGCACTTGGTCAAGGCTACCAATTGAAATCAATTAGTTTAATTGGTGTGTCTAAAACAATGCCTATCTCTACTGGTTTACAATTAGTAGGTACAACATTATTTAGTGCTGTATTTTTAGGTGAATGGAGTACTGGTACTCAAGTTACACTAGGCCTACTCGCTATGGTATTACTCGTTATTGGTATTGCTATGACGTCTATTAAAGGCAAAAATGAAGCATCAGAAAGCACGAAAAACTTTGGTAAAGCAATGCCTATCTTATTAATTTCTACTGTAGGTTACGTCGTGTATGTAGTTATAGCTCAAATCTTCGGTGTAGATGGAATGAATGCCCTTTTCTTCCAATCTATAGGTATGGCGATTGGTGGCTTAATTCTATCAGCTAAACACGAAACATCAATAAAAAGTACTGTATGGAATTTAATTCCAGGTGTTATTTGGGGGATAGGTAATTTATTTATGTTCTATTCACAACCCAAAGTCGGTGTAGCAACAAGTTTTTCATTATCCCAATTATTAGTCATCGTATCTACACTTGGCGGTATTTTCCTATTAGGTGAGCGTAAAGACAAACGTCAAATGACTGGCATATGGGCTGGTATTGTTCTCATTGTCATTGCTGCCTTTGTACTCGGAAATATTAAAGGTTAACATTAACAATCAAATATCATGTATTACAAATAGATAAACAACATTAAGTTTAAGGCAACGACAATTTTTCATTGCATATTAAATGATTAGTGACTTTCACCTCTAATCATTTAATATTTGTCTTAAACTTTTTGTTTTATACTATTACTATCAAGGAGGCGTCATACATTATGTTTAAAGACTTAGAAGGTAAAGTTGTAGTGATTACAGGTGCTGGTAGCGGTATTGGAAAAGCTATGGCAGAACAGTTTGGTGATGAAAAAGCCAACGTCGTTATAAATTATCGCTCAGAACGCCATTTAGAAGTTGTATCTCAAACTATTAGATTAATTGAAGATGCAGGCGGCAAGGCAATCAAGGTACAAGCTGACATATCAAAAGAAGATGATGTAGAACGTTTAATTCAATCTGCTGTAGATCAATTTGGTACACTCGATATCTTAATTAATAACGCTGGATTTGAAAAACCGATTCCTACACATGAAATGCCTTTAGAAGAATGGCAAAAAGTAATTGACGTCAATTTGACTGGTGCATTTATAGGCTCAAAAACAGCTATAAACCAATTTTTAAAAGAAGATAAAAAAGGTGTAATTATCAACACGTCAAGTGTTCATGATAAAATTCCATGGCCAAACTATGTAAACTACGCAGCAAGTAAAGGCGGATTAAAATTAATGATGGAAACAATGTCGATGGAATATGCACAATATGGTATTCGTATTAATAATATTTCACCGGGAGCTATCGTTACTGAACACACGAAAGAAAAATTCTCTGATCCAACAACACGTGAAGAAACATTAGAAATGATCCCATCTAAAATCATTGGCGAAGCTAGTCAAGTTGCTAACGTCGCAAGATTTTTAGCTTCTGACTTAGCGGATTATATTCATGGCACAACAATATATGTCGATGGTGGTATGACAAATTATCCTGCATTTATGGGTGGTAAAGGTTAAACTAACATTTAATCTAGTGAGCAATCATTAGCGCCAGCAAAAAGCACACTTGTAAATAACAAGCGTGCCCTAGGTGAGACTGAGACAAAATACATGTCTCAGTCTCAATTATTATATTGGCAGTGGATGACTGAATTGAAAATGTACTTATATCAAGCTTTTAAATAACTACTACTTCGTTTATGAAAACAAGTAGTTCTTATACATGAACTTTAGCTTTTGCATTGCATTTTCTAGTCAGCCTTGTGGGACTCGGCTCATACGCTGAAATATTTTCAGAAAAATGAGATTCCTCCCCTTCACTTATACAAATAAAGCTTGGTAAATGTATAATATAATTATACTAATAACAATCGTTAAATTGGTGACCATACCTACCAGTGGTAATGTCTTATATTTAAATTGAATTGCATAAGGTATGATGGCTACACCTACGGGTAATAACCATGCAACCTGTAGTGTTGTTTTTACCATTTGATCATCAACTGGTAAAAAGAAATATACGAGTAAGCCAGCGATAACACCTAGACCATAATGTAATAAAATGTACTTCATCGCAATTGGTAAAAAGCGTTTATCTATACTAAAATTCAACATTAACCCTATCAAGATCATCGATAATGGCATATTAGCCCCTGATAGTACAGAGAAGAAATCAATTACTGGATCTGGAAAATGAATATTGAGCATATTTAAAATAAACATGATGATATATGTCATTAACGGTACTGATTTAAGAAGATTTTTCGCTAAATATTTAAAGTCAAAACTATCACCTGAACTACTAAAATAGCTTCCTACAAAGTAAGTAACCCCAAACATAATAATTGCGCCACCAATATCTACCATACCAAAATAAATCATACCAGTATTTGGCCATATGGCTTCTACTAGTGGATATGCAAATAAGCCTATATTGAGTGAAGCCATCATCATACCAGTTGTCCCTCGTATTTGATTATCATATTTCATAAAGAACCATAACATGATTAATTTTGTTAAAACACCATATAAAATCATCAGTATAGGTAAGACAGAAAGAGATAAATCTAAATCTGCTTCGTTTAAATTAACTATCACGAGCGAAGGCAATGTGACATTTAGAACTAATGTTGCAAAGACTTGGCTGTCGTTTGCCTTAAAGTAATTAATTCTTTTAAGTGCATAACCTAATGCAATAAGTAAAATAATTATGATAAATTGTTGGGTCACAATAAACCTTCTTTCGTTACATCTTTTCGTTTTCATTCCATTTTCATACTTTAACATATAACTCGGTTATTTTAGAAGCTTTCAATTTCATGTTATAATTTAAACTAAAATAGTGTGGTTAGTGCTGCATACAAAAGGAGTGTGTAAAAATGGATTTAAAAGAAAAATTAGCTGAACTAAAATATGATTATGTGAGACTACAAGGTGACCTTGAAAAAAGAGAGTCCGTCAATCAACAAGTTGACCCATTATTACGACAACTTGAAGACATAGAAAAAGAAATTGCATCTGTTCGTTCAGAAATTAGTCAAAAAGAACGTAAATAACATCCTAGTAAATCAATTTTTTACGTGCTAAGATTAAGTGCATACATAGAAAGGATGTAATTCAATGCAACTGTACCTTATCTTTTTACCAATATTATATCTTATAGTAAGCTACATCAGTGTATTTAAAATGCCAACAATCATTACACGCATTTTACGTATTATTATGGCCTTGCTCTTATTATTTGTTGTAGCAATTACAACATTATCCTTCCCTGCAGTAAACTGGTGGGTGTTCATCGTACTATTACTTATCATTGGCAATGTAGAAATTACAGCATTTAAAAACTTTAAAAAAGATTCTAAAGCCGTTCAAATCTTAAATATAATTACAATTTTACTATTTGTGGTATACGCTATTTTAGTATTAATATTATATTAATTATTTAAATATTGAGTATTGAAGTAGTTGCCTATTTCAATACTCTTTTTTTTGCGTAGTGCATTATTTTCAGTTAACTGACAAGATAAGCTCTAAGAAAACAAATGATTTATTC
Organism: Staphylococcus sp. AntiMn-1; assembly: GCF_001663395.1. Taxonomy (NCBI): domain Bacteria; kingdom Bacillati; phylum Bacillota; class Bacilli; order Caryophanales; family Staphylococcaceae; genus Staphylococcus; species Staphylococcus sp. AntiMn-1. The sequence goes on along the minus strand of NZ_CP012968.1, from coordinate 2,559,448 downwards.
TGTATCTTTTCTATATAATGACAAATAAAACTGCTTACACATATAATACTGTGTAAGCAGTTTTTCTGTAGGCGTTTATTAATACATCCTAATATGAGTTACCTATTTTTTACTTTTTCTTGTTACGTTTATTTATAATTTTATCTTTCAAACTAAATAGTATTTCGTAAATAACAGGTACTACAATTAGCGTTAATAATGTAGAAGAAATTAACCCACCTATAACTGTCGCTGCCATACCTTTTGAAATAATAATTGAGCTGTCTTCACCAAACAACATTGGTAATAGTGCACCAATTGTAGCTATAGCTGTCATAAGAATTGGTCTAATACGCGTACCACCAGCTTCTAATAATGCGTCTTTCATTTCCAGACCTTGTTTTTCTTTATTAATAACTCTATCTACTAGCACAATCGCGTTTGTGACTACGATACCAATCAGCATAAGCATGCCTATCATACTTGGTACTGATATTGTTTCGCCAGTTAAGACAAGTGCGATTACTACACCTATTACAGTATATGGAAGAGAGAATAGAATTGTAAATGGTGCAAGCGCACCTTTAAACGTAAGAACAAGCACTAAATAAACAATTATTATTGCTGCTATCATTGCTAGCACCAATTGAGAAATAGCTTTGCTTATATCTTCATTAGCCCCTCCTACTTTAGTTTCTACGTTATTTGGCTTATCTATATCGTTCACTTTAGATATTACTTTTTGAGCCATACCACCGACATCATCGTTTGTTACTTTTGTAGAAACTGTTGCAGTGTAATCACCCGCTTCTGTTTCTATTTTATTAGGTGTGGATGATTTTTCTAAATCGGCAATCTCGCTTAACTCAATAGATTGACCAGTTGGTGTTTGTACTTCTGTGCTTTCTAATTTTTCTTCTGTCCAGTTTTTATCTTTGTCTTCTTTAACTTTTACATCTATGGATTTACCTTTTTCTTTAACAGTCGTAACCGTTTGTTCAGGTGTATTTTGATTTAATGTCATTGCTAATTGCGAAGCTGACAAACCATAGCTTGAAGCTTTATTTTGATCGACTTTGATATTATATTGCTCATAAGTTTGTGATAAGTCTGACTTAACATTAGCTAATCCTTTAATATCTTTCATTTCGTCTTCAACTTTTTTTACGGTTCCTTCTATCGAATCTAATGATGGACCTGTAACTGCAATTTCTAATGCTTTGTTGTCTGTGCCAGTACCCATATCTTGATTACCCCAATCACCAGGGTGTTTATATTTTTCAATATGACTGAGCACTTTATCTGGTTCTTCATCAAAATTTGGTGTGTTAGAATCATATTCCACCATTATCGCCATGCTGTTTGAACTTCCAGTAGGGTCAGTTGGCGTCGCACCACCAACTGAATATTGAACAGTATTTACTTTATCTTTTTTATTTAAATATTTCTGTACTTCTTCCGCATGATTCAAAACGCCTTCTTCAGTTTCACCAGGTTCTGGTGTATATGTAAGTGTCATATACTTATCTTCACCTGTGGAAATGAAACTTGTACCAAGTTTAGCAGCACCTAGCCCAATACTTGCTATCAAAATGATTGTACTAATAATAATAACAATCCATTTATGGTTTAATGACCAATTTAATACTTTTTTGTAATTACTACCTATCAAACCTAGTTTCTTTTCTTTATGTTGTTTGATTCCTTTTTTAAAGAACGTTGCACTTAATGCTGGAACAATTGTTACAGAAACAAGAAGTGACGCTAATAAACTAAAAGCAATTGCAAGTGCAAATGGTCTAAACATTTGCCCTACTGAACCTGTTACAAAGACTAGTGGCAAGAATACAATAATTGTCACTATAGTAGATGATAAAATTGGTTTGAATACTTCACTTGTAGCACTTATAACTAATTTATCTCCGCTTAATTGCTCTTCCTTATCTGATAATCGTCGGTATATATTTTCTACTACTACGATAGAGTCATCAATCACACGTCCTATAGCAACGGTTAATGCGCCTAAAGTAAGAATATTTAATGAAACATCTGATAATTTCAATGCCACCATCGCTATTAAGATAGACATTGGTATGGATACAATTGAAATTGCAGTCGTTCTTATGTTTCTTAAGAATAACAAGATTACGATAATCGCCACCATTGTACCTAAAGCTGCTTTTTCAATCATAGTGTAAAGAGAATCTTGTATAGGTTTCGCTGTATCCATGACTTTAGTTGAATTGACATCAGGATTTTCTTTAACAAATTTATCAATTTCATTTTTAGTATCTTCGGCTACTTTTACAGTGTTAGCATCTTGTGATTTAGTAACCTGTACATTCACCGCATCTTTACCATTTGTTTTGGAAATAGACTCACGTACATCGCCTACAGAGACATCAGCAATATCATCTAATTTTACTGATGGTACGCTTGCTCCACCTGAGCTACTACTTGCTCCAGCACCTTGCATTGCTGAACCTTGCGAAGAAGCTCCCGAACCATCTTGACCTTGTGCTGCGCCTTGTTGAGTTGAACCACTTGCACTTTGTCCTTGAGTGCTAGAGCCAGCACCTGCAGTTAGTGGGATTTCTAAATCTTTCAATGCATCTACCGATGTGAATTGACCATCGATAACAACAGATTTTTCTGTCTTATCAAATTGGAATAATCCGAGTGGCGTTTCACTTGTAGCACTCTTTAGAAATTGTTGAACACTTTCTGCACTTAAACCACTTTCTTGTAATTTATCTTGATCAAACTTCACAGATACTTCTCGTGACGTTTGACCGTTAAGTTGTGCAGTTTGTATGCCTTCAATTGTTTCTAGACGTGGGATCAGTTCGTTGTTAATTTTATTTGTCGTATCTTTCAGGTTATCTTCCTTATTACTAAATGAATAAGCTACGATAGGAAATGCATCCATTGAACTTCTTGTCAGTTCCGGTTCCTCAACCTCTTCATCAAATTTAATCTTATCGATTTCTTTCTGCAAATCATTTTCCGCTTTATCCATATCTGCAGTTTCTTCATATTCTACAGATACCATTGAAGCATTTTGTATAGATTGAGCGCTTACGCTTTTAACATCAGACATAGACCTAACTTGACTATCTATTTTATCGCTAATGTCTTCCTTTACTGTTTCTGGAGTTGCCCCGGTAATGCTGTTTGTATTGTAATTATAGGTGGTTCGGCATCTGGTAATAGTTCGAGTTTCATTTTAGAACTCGAGTATATGCCAGCTAATATAACTAACAAGACCATTAAGAAGATTGCAAATTTATTTCCTAATGAAAACTGTAATAATTTTTTTATCATGCGCTTAATCTCCTCTCGTACTTTCATTTCGTTATATCTAATTTACCATAAGTCTCTAACTTACAATATCATACATGCTAATAATTTTATAAAATATTTCGAATTTTTAAATTTATTTAGTATTTAAAAAATGCACAGTATAAAGTTTTATAAAATTTAAATCAAAACTTTATACTGTGCATTTTTATGTTTAACTATTTTATTACATTTTACTTACTTCTAAGTTTACGAGATATTCTAATTTTTGCCTTAGTAAGCTTCGGTTTTACATTTTCAATTAATTGATACAGTGGTTTGTTTAATACATAATCAAACTCACCTATTTTTTCACTTAAATATGTGCCCCAAACTTTTTTGAATGTCCATAAGCCATAGTGATCGGAGTCTTTATCAGGATCATTATCAGTACCACCAAAATCATAAGTTGTTGCGCCGTGTTCCCTAGCATATTGCATCATAGCAAACTGCATATGATGGTTTGGTAGAAAATCACGATATTCATTTGAAGAGGCACCATATAGATAATATGATTTGTTACCTGCGAACATTAACAACGCGCCTGACAAATAAATACCTTCAGGGTGCGATAGTTCTAATTTTTCCATATCCTCAATTAATTCTTGGGTTTTAACGATTTTATTATTTACATCGTTGATTTTATTTAGTGTTTTTTTATCTTGTTTTTTTTCAGCTAATTTAACTTTTTCTTGCTCAAGCTGTGATAAGTCTTCTCTTAAATCTTCGAGTACTGGTTTAGGCTCTAATTTAACTAAGAATAATTCTGCATCGCCATCTGGATTCATAGCATCGTATATATTTTGGAAATAACTAATATCACGTGTTAAAAAGCCATCACGTTCACCTGTAATTTGCATTAAGTTAGCAAATGTTTTTAAGCCTTCTCTATTAGAACGCTCAACAGTCGTACCACGTTTTAAAGCTAATCTGACTTTTGAACGATTACGTCTTTCAAAACTTTGTATAAGTTCTTCATCCGACTTTTCAATTGGTGTTATCATTGTCATTCTTGGTTGTATATAATCTTTAGATAAACCTTCTTTGAAACCTTTGTGTTTAAATCCTAGTGATCTTAGGTTTGTTAATGCGTCAGCACCTTTGTCTACTTCAACATCTGGATCAATTTTAATAGCGTACGCTTTTTCTTCTTTTGCAATTTGCATTGCGTACTCTAAAAGCGTTTCTAATGCGAGTTTATTACTGTAATCTGTAACAAAACCTCTAGAAATATAGCATAACGTATATGGTAACTTAGGTACCTTTTTGAATAATAGTTGAGCAACGCCTTTTACTTCGCCCTCTTCTCCAACTGCAATACGTTTTGAATACCATCCAGTTAGTGTTTTTGTTTCTGCCCATTTTGTTAATTGTAATAAATCACCCTGTGGATGCGACTTAACAAATGCATCATGTGCTTGATTTGTGATATTCATCTTTTCCATACAACTGATGTCTCCTTTACCAATTCAATACTTTGATATTATACATTGCTTCGCTCATAATTTCACATATAAACAATTCATTTGTTATACTATATTAAAAGAAAAAACGAGGTGTTTTCATGCGTATTTTTATTATTGGATTATTACTGATTATTAATTTAATCTTTGTAGTTCAAGCTTTTATCGAACCACTGTCAATATCATACTTAAGCTTAAGAGTAATTTTAGCAGCGTTGTCTTTTGTTATATGTGTTTACTTATTATTATTACGTACACATAAAGTCGCCACGTATTTAACTATTTTAACACTTATTATTTCATTGATACACATTTTCATTATTGCACATAGCGCATACCTTTATATTTATTAATCTGCCTCGAACTGATAGCTTGCTCCTCGAATAATTAAAGTATACGATGATGAAGTTTTATCGTCTCTTAATGTGACTGATTTATACCCTGAATGTTCACCATCATAAATGTGGTAAACGACATCATCATTTTTTAATTTTAATGCAGTATATGTTTTAGTTTCACTTATTTTTTCCATATCAAACCAATATTCCCATTTTTTTACAGTATGCTCTCGTTCTGTGCTGTGTATATTAATTGTTTTAATCGTAAATTCTTTTTGTTGCAACGGTTCTAATTTTTCATTTCTCACTTCTTCAGCTTCACTCCACTGTATAAAAAATGGTGGTTTTACTCTATAGTCTGGATCTGCAATATAAAGCAATTTCCAAGATGTTTTATCACCTTTCACATTTTCCCTATGCATATCTATGGGACCAATGACCTCTATATTTCTCGTTTCCAAATCTTTTTTCAATTGATGAATATCTTGCGTACGAAATGCCAGTGTTTTTATACCTTGACTATAATTATCTTGCACTATTTTAGAAGGAAACGATACACGTCCTTCATCTGTTTTTATCATTTTTAATAATACGTCGGGTTTATACACGTCTAACAACTCTATATATGCATTATTCAAATAGGCTAATCTGTTATAAGTTCCCAACCTTTCATGGTGGCCACCTTGATGTAATTTAAACAAATGCCCCGGATATTTAAAGTTATCTAATTGATGAATATAATGAATCATATGATCTAATTTTAAATACTGCATTAGGTATCTCCCTTATTTTAGCTTTAACTATATCTTAACAAATTGTATACCACTTTACTTGTCTTAACTAACGCTACGTAATAAATTTCTTATCTCCATAAACTTTTTCTTGAATTTTTAATGATTTTACATCGCCTACTATTGATTTTTTTATTAAAAAAGAATAGAATAAGTATGCTGTAAATTAAGTTAGCAAAGCTAACTATATTAGGAGGTCATTATGGAAAAAAATATTATATTTAATAACCTTATTGCAATTTATAGACCATACACAAAATTGTTTCAACCTATATTTGAAGAGTTTGATCTATATCCTGCTCAATGGTTAGTATTTAAAGATATAGCATACAATGCGCCTACTACTTTGGTACAAATATCAAAGCGCCGTGCCATCGAGAAACCAACGACACGTAAGATTTTAAAAGTACTTTCTGAAAAATCATTGCTTTCAATTGAGCCTGGAATTGATAAAAGGGAGAAATTATTAGCACTCTCAAAAGAAGGTCAGCTATTATATAACAACATTAGTACTCGAGTTGATAAGGTACAAGATCAGCTTATTGAAGACACAGGATTATCTGAAGGCGATCTTAAACAGGCAGTTAAGACTATTCAATCAATACATGAAGCTATAACAAAAATGGAGGAAGGGTAATATGAAGCAAGCAATACCAACAAAATCACCCATATGGACAAAAAGTTTTAATATAAACTTTATAACCAATTTTTTAATATACTTATGTATGTACTTACTTATAGTAATAATCGCCAGTTATGCTAAATCTGAATATAATGTTTCAGATAGCACCGCTGGCTTAGTAACAGGACTCTTTATCATAGGTTCCTTAATTGGCCGTTTTGTAACTGGTAAATATGTAAATAAAGTCGGACCGAAACGTATATTGTTAATTGGATTAGTATTTTTACTCGTTACCCAATTGTTATATTTTATAGAAGGTTCTATAACATTACTCATGTTTACTAGACTAATCAACGGTATTGCTACAGGAATTACTACAACGGCAACAGGCACCATCGCTGCTTATGTCACGCCTAATGATAGAAAAAGTGAAGGCATTAGTTTATTTTCTTTAAGCCTTGTTATTGGTGCAGCTATTGGCCCTTTCCTTGGTTTACTATTAATTAATACTTTTCCAATTAAAATGTTATTCTTAATTTGTCTTGTTTGTGGTGTAGTAAGCTTATTAATTTCTTTCTTTGTAAATCTACAATTTAAGCTCGATACAACTGATACAACTACTCAAAAAACAACAAGTAAAAAATTCAACATTAATAATTACATTGCAAAAGAAGCCATACCTGTAGCAATAATTATGTTGATTTCAGGTTTAACTTATTCTTCAATACTTACATTTTTGCAATTCTTTGCTCAAGAGATAAATTTAGTAACGATTTCTAGTTACTTCTTTATATTTTATGCCATTGCATCATTGATCACTCGACCAATTGCAGGTCGTCTCATGGATCAAAAAAATGAGAACGTCATTGCATATCCTGCCTTTGTATTCTTAATCCTTACATTCGTTACTTTAAGTATTACAAATAATGGTTGGTTACTCATTCTTGCTGGCTTGTTCTTAGGTGCAGGTTATGGAAATATTTCATCCTGTATGCAAGCTATTGCCATTAAAGTATCACCACCTGCTAAATATGGTATAGCAACTTCAACCTATTTTATCGGATTAGATTTAGGAGTTGGGTTTGGACCATATGTTTTAGGCTTTATGACATCCTCCGTATCTTATGCACAATTATATGCTATTATGGCCGTCATCGTACTTATAGCAGCTATTATTTATTTCTTCTTACATGGCAGAAAAGTTAAATAACTTAACTCATTGTAATAAAAAGAGAACGGAAAGGAATCAAATTTTGATTTTGAACTGACCCCAATTAATGGGAGTAAAATAAAGACACTTTCGTTGAATTCATATTAAAATGAATTTATTCGGAGGTGTTTTTTTCTATGAAAAAAGTAGCATATTCAGTAGAAACTAAAAACAAAGTAATAGAAATGAAAATTCAAGGTTATTCTACTAAACATATTATGGACATTTTAAATATTAAAAATAAGACTCAAGTACAAAGATGGTGGAAATGGTATAGAGATGGTGAAAGCAACAGGTTTCCTCAACAAGTCGGAAAACAATATTCATATGGAAAGGGAATTGAAGAATTCAGTAATGAAGAGAAATTGAAATTAGAAATTAGACGTCAACAAGCTGAAATTGATGTTTTAAAAAAGTACAAGGAATTGGAAAGGAAGTGGCGCCAAAAGTAATAATACAAGTGGTTAATGCGTTGAAATCAAGGTACCCAGTTAAGGTAATATTAGATGTTTTTAAGATTCCCAAATCCACTTATTATCGTTGGAAATGTAAAAATTATGAATTAGATTCAATTGAAGAAAAAGTTAAATATATTTGTCATAAACACAACTATACCTATGGTTATAGGAAAGTAACTGCTGAATTAAATAAATTTAGCGAAATAATAGTTAACCACAAAAAAGTACAAAGAATTATGCAGGAAAATGGATTGAATTGTCGCGTTAAACCTAAGAAATCTAAAAAACCAGGTAATCCATTTTATAAAACAGATAATTTACTACAGAGAAATTTCAACGCAAACTGTCCATTAGAAGTACTTGTAACTGATATTACTTATTTACCTTTCGGTAATACAATGTTGTATCTTTCATCAATTATGGATGTCTATAACGGAGAAATTATAGCTTATTCTATAGATAATCACCAAAATCAAAGTTTAGTAAACGATACGCTTAATCAAGTGGAAATTCCTGATGGTTGTATTCTTCATACTGATCAAGGTAGTGTTTATACGTCGTATGAATATTATGAATTGTGCAAAGAAAAAGGCATTACCAGAAGCATGTCCCGTAAGGGAACGCCAGCCGATAATGCCCCGATCGAATGTTTTCATTCCTCACTAAAGTCTGAAACATTCTACTTAAACAAAGAGCTCAAGAGCTCTAATAACATTGTAATAGATATTGTCGAAAATTACATTGAAAACTATAATAAAGTTAGAATTCAACAAAAACTAGGCTACTTAGCTCCTATAGAATTCAGGAAATCAGCAGCTTAGAAAACAGTGTTTTTATTAAATTCCCATTTTAAGGGTTCAGTGCCCTTTAGACATGAGTTCTTTTTTATAAATTTTTCGTATAATCACGTCAATCTTGCTCGTGTCCCATAACATTTCGAAATGAAGTGTATCTCTCAATTCTTTTCCGCTAATTTTTTTAGCTTCATACACTTTATACAACACAACAAATTCTTCAATTGATAAATGATGTACGGTCTTCAACCAATGTTTTAATTGACTTAATGCTCTTTCAGAAGTTATAAAATAAGATACTTTACTTTCCATAATAATGGCCTCCTCATCGTTTTTTCTTGTTGTTTTAATGGCTTTATAATGAATATGCTTCGAAAATATTATATAACATTTTCTTCATTAAATCTATTATTTTAAAAGTAATAGATAAATATTTTTTACTATTGTCTTTCATTTATATAGCTTCTTATACATACCAAGCATTTTTTTGTTTTAATTAAATCCCTAAAGTAAATATAAACATTTTTTACTAATAGAATATCTTAAAAAATCTTTATTTTAAAATTTGAAAATGTCTATTATTAACCTTTATTTTGTTAAATAAATAGAATAATTTTTTATCTTGTGATTTAACACAAAAAACGCTGAGAGCATATTTATTTAAGCTACTCCAGCGTTTTATGATTTTAGATATTATGTCAGCGTCAAAACTATAACAAGTCTAATAGATAGATTGACAACTATCTAGTGATACTAACCACCAATATAATTCATATTAATTTTTTTGCGCTTTCTATTTGCTACAGTTTGTTCCGTACGTTCATCTGAATATCTATCATCTCTAACGTTCCATAGTACTTTAAATTGTTCAAATAGCTCGTCATCAGTTGCTCCAGCACGCATAAATGATTTCACATTAAAGCCATCTACTGTACTAAATAGACAACTATAGAACTTACCGTCTGATGACAATCGACCGCGTGTACAAGTAGAGCAGAAAGATTGAGATACACTAGTGATAAGACCAAACTGCGCACCATTATCTTTATGACGATAATATTTAGCGACTTCGCCAAAATATTTTGGCTCAACAGATTCAATATCAAACTCATTTTCTATCATATTTAACATTTCATCTTTTGTTACCACTTTACTAAAATCCCATCCATTATCGTTTCCAACATCCATAAATTCTATAAATCTAATCTCAATATCTTTCTCTTTGAAATACTGAATCATAGGTAGAATTTGGTTATCATTTACACCTTTTTGTATAACCACATTTACTTTCACATGGAATCCTATGGAAATTGCATAATCAATCTGTTGCAATATTGTAGAAGCTTTTATATTTCTATTATTAATCGCTTGAAACACTTTGTCTTCAATTGCATCTAAACTTACATTAATACGTCTTAAACCCGCATCATATAATTTTTGACCATGTTTTTTTAACAATAAGCCATTTGTCGTTAGACCAATATCCTCTACGCCATCAATCTGATTCAATTCATAAATCAATTTATATAAATCACGTCTGAGTAATGGTTCACCGCCTGTAATACGTATTTTTTTCACACCTAATTGTGTGTATACTTTCGAAATACGTACCATTTCATCAAATGTAAGAAGCTCGTCTTTAGGTAAGAAAACAAAATCATCGCCAAAGATTTCTTTAGGCATGCAATAATCACAACGGAAATTGCATCGATCTGTAACTGATAATCTTAAGTCACGTATCGGCCGCCCGAGTTTATCAGTGATTTGTTCTACCATATCGTTAGCCCCCCTTTTATCTATTTATAATTTCATGTTGTAAAGCGTCCAAATCATGTTGGAAATTAATATTTTTATACCAATAACCAGGTGATTCAATTGTATTAACATCTAACCAATCGCTTGCAACTTTAGTATAAACATTCTTTAAACTATAATCATCTGAATTCAGTGCCTTATCAATGTAAGTTAAAGTATGTGGACTGTAAAAGGCAAGTGTAGGTATCGGTTTACCCGCTTCTTTAAAACCTGCAATATCTAACTGGTCTTCAATAAGGTGTTCCACCATAAATTGATATAATTTACTTATCGCTTTTTGAGTAATCATAGGTGTGTCAACGGAAATAACAAAGAAAAGTTCTTCCTCTAGGTGTTGGCTCATGACTGATCTAATACCTGCCAAAGGCCCTTTATCTTTATTCTGGTGTTCATCTATAATTATATTTGGGTAATCAAATTGTGTCGCAAGATTTTCATTGGTACTTATAATAATTTGATTAAACATGTTCGTTGCTTCTAACACATCTATAATTCGCTCATAAAATGTTTGCGATTCAATTTGTGCAAAAGCCTTAGGTTCACCGAATCTCTCTGACTGTCCTCCGGCAAGTATAATTGCTTTCATCTCTTCTTTACCCTCCGCTAACTGGTGGAATCAATGCGACAGTGTCATTAGGTTGGACAATGTCATCATTTTTCACAAATTCTTCATTTACTGCTATTTGAAATTTTTTATCACTAATACTAGGATAACGTTTAAATAAATCTGTAATAAATTCATCTACAGTAATATCATAACTTAAATCGATGTCTTCTGATTGTTTTGCTAATATTTCTTTTATCTCTGCAAAATAAAGTACTTTCATGATTGGCCTCCTTCAATCGCATCCTCATAGCTTCCATGTTGATGTCCTTGCCATTGTGCACCATCTTCCCATATTTCCTTTTTCCAAATAGGTACGATTTCTTTGATACGCTCAATTGCATATTCATTTGCTCTGTATGCATCTTTTCGATGTGGCGAAGATACACTAATGAGTACTGCAATATCTGAAATAGCTAACGGGCCAATTCTATGAACGATTGTCGTTTGTGTACCAGGCCATTGTTCTGAAATTTCATCACCTATTTGAGCTAACTTTTTTTCTGCCATAGGAATATAGGCTTCATACTCTAAATACTCTGTTTTAATTCCTTTTGTCCATTCCCTTACATGACCTGTAAAAACAACAACTGCACCTTGATGTTCATTCAGTACATAAGATCTATATTGCTCTGTCTGTATCGGCTCGCTTGTCACTTCAAATTGCTTCATTTAATTCATTCCTTTGATATTAAAAAAGATAATAACCATTGGTCATACTGACGTAAAGCCTCTGGTTTTGATATATTAATGGCATACTTAATATGTGTTAAATGATTTAGTGCATTTCGGTCGTTTTCATCACGATAAACTAACACTTTATCGTAACTTGCTTCTTTAAAACCCTCTACCAATATTACGTTACTGTCTATTGTAACAGATTCTTCTATGATTTCATCAAGCGTTTTGTTTTGTGTTCTGGTGACACTTTGTTGGTAAGCATTACCTTGAACAATACTTTGATCTGCACCTGCATAAAAGTGTTTCATATGGTCAACATGATTATTTTGTAATGTGATATCAGGGTGGTCCTCAGAGTTATGATGTCCATGATGTTTCACCGTTGCTACTGTGTGGTGATGTTCTTTTAATACCTGAATTGTATGTTCCATTAATGTGGTTTTCCCAGAGCTTTTCAATCCAACAATTTGTAAAATCATATAAAGCATTCCGTTTCATAAGCTTGTGATTCAGTTAATATTACATTTACCGTATAACCTTTTTTATATCCTCTTGTTCCACCTGGTAACATAATCATGGCATTACTATGTGCAATCGCAACAACTGCACCTGATTTGTTAAATCCTGAAGGAACTGCTGTCATTTCTTTGCCGTTAAAAGTGACCGTAGCACGAATAAATCTCGTAAATGGGTTTGCTTTTGTAAAATCTTCCATCAATGTAGCTTGCACGACTTGAGGATAAAGTGCATTTGCATGCATCATATGTTGAACTGCTGGCTTAACGTATAACTCAAAGCCTGTAAAGCATGCTGATGGATTTCCAGATAAACCAAATAGATACTTACCTTCTGCTACTGCTACTGTCGTCACACTTCCTGGACGCATAGCAATTTTATTAAAAAGGACTTCAGCATTTAATGCTTCGTATATTTGTGGTAAATAATCAAAATCCCCAACTGATACACCGCCAGTAGTAATGACGATATCATGCTGTTGCATCGCTTCTGTAACCACTTGAATACTACTTTCTAAATCATCTTGTTGTATTTGATAACGTTTTACTTGTAAGTCTAATTTACTAGCCAATGCAGTAATCATTGGCCCATTAGAATTCCTTATTTTCCCAGGTTCTAAATCATCACTCACATCTAATAACTCACTTCCTGTAGCAATTACGGCTACGCTTGGTTTTTTAAAAACAGGAACTTGTGCATAGCCATATGTAGCTAATACTGCAATGGCACCAGGATTAATTCGTTGTCCTTTTTGTAAAATGACGTCACCTATTTGAGTTTCTTCACCTTTTAAAGAGACGTTCTCATTTGGTTTAAATGCTTTACGTAATGTGAAACTTTGTCCTTGTTCTACAGTTTGTTCTAACATGACGACTGCATCTGCACCTTCAGGCATCGCGGCACCTGTCATAATTCGAACTGCTTCAAACGCACCAACTTTTTTATCCGAAACAGCACCGGCACCAATATGGTCAATTACATTGAAAGTTAGACGGTGCGCACCACTTGCATTTGTTGTATCTTTACTTCTAATGGCAAAACCATCATAGGGTGATTTGTTAAAACGTGGAATTTCGTATGTAGCAATAATATCTTCAGCCAATATATGGTTTAAACTAGCATCTAGGGGCACTGTAGCCTCATCCTTATAAATATTTTGACTCACAACGCGTTCAATGGCTTCACCTACTGGAATTGGATTTCTTTTCTCAACTGGCATCTAAATCTACTCCTTATATTAATTAATTTCGTGATATACTAGAAAACGATTAGGAGGGATATGTTTGTCTGAATTTACACATATTAATGAACAGGGCAATGCTAAAATGGTAGATGTTTCTGAAAAAAATATTACGAAACGTACTGCAATCGCACATTCAAGCATTACCGTAAACCCAGAAATCCATCAACAAATTGTTGATCATACAAATAAAAAAGGAAATGTTCTTAATACTGCACAAATTGCAGGTATTATGGCAGCTAAAAACACTGCTGATATTATTCCAATGTGTCATCCTTTACCACTAACAGGTATTGATGTTGAATTTCAGTGGCAGAAGAATGCGCAATCTTTCACTTTGAATATCCAAGCAACTGTGTCTACTACTGGAAAAACAGGTGTCGAAATGGAAGCATTAACTGCTGCAACTGCTGTAGCACTTACTGTATATGATATGACAAAAGCTTTAGACAAAGGTATGGTTATTGGCGAAACTTATTTACTATCTAAATCAGGTGGTAAATCTGGTGATTTTGAACGAAAAGCATAATTAATACTTACGCTCAACTCGAATAAAGTCTCTAAGACATAAATACGTGTCTCAGCCTCAATAATTATTTTGGCAGTAGCCTATCTCATATATAAATACACGAGTGTGAAGCTCTTGTATTCTTTTTTCTAGCAAACCTTGTGAGAGGGCGGGAAAGATATCAAATTTCGTATTTTGATTCTTCTCACCCTCTTTATTTAGTTATTTCTTTAACCAAATGATTTAATTCTGGTTTTATTAACTTCTCCAATGCTAATTTAACAGCTCCAGTAGATCCCGGAATACTAAAGATTAACTTGTCATTTACTGTCCCCGCGATTGCTCGAGACAATAATGCTCTCGTACCTACATCCTCAGCATAACTAAGATATCTAAACAGCTCTCCAAATCCTTCTATTTCTTTAGTAAAAAATGAAGATACTGCTTCTATAGTTACATCTCTTTGTGCAATACCAGTGCCACCTGTAGTAACAATCACATCGATGTCTTCACTTAACCATTGCTCAACTTGCATTTGAATCGCTTCTTGTTCATCTTTCACTATTTTATAATGCGCCTTATCGATTGAAACATTTAATTCCGATAACAGCTCTATTACTAATTTACCACCCTTGTCTGTCTTATAATCTCTTGTATCAGAAACTGTCAATACTGCACATTTTATATCTTGATTTAACTTAACATTTGTATGCATTTTTACACTCCTTTAGCCAAATAGTTGGTTTATTAAAGTAATCGCTTGTTGAGGATTGGTCATACCATGTATCAGTAATCTGCCACCTTTAAAGCTAACAATGCGATAGCCATTATATTCAAAGTGAATCATATAAGGATTACGTCGATAGGCAATATTTTGCTGAGTTAAAAATATTTCTAATATTTCCTGGGAAATATTAGGGTTTTCGTATTGCACTGTATCCCTACCACACAAACTAGCAAACTGTCGTTTCGTTTCATTTAAATGTGGATAAGTAGGTGCGCAACCACAAGTCTTGCAATCGCTCCGTTGTAGTTTACTAAATCCAAATGTAAAGTGTGTGCCTTCCCATAAATCTCCATAAGTTACTTTAGTCGGAACGTGTTGTTCTGTTAAAATTTTTAGCGCATCCCTCATCTGCAAACTTGTAGTCATCGTCACTGCAGGTTGAATTACACCTACCGTATCACATGTCATATTTATAGCTGGTAACTGTGGCACTAAGCAATTAAAACATGGCGTGTGTCCTGGAATAAAAGCAGCTTCTACATAAGTACTTTGGACTACCCACCATAAATCCACGGTATGCCTTTTCGAAAAGCAAAATCATTAATTAACTGTCTCGTTTCAAAGTTATCTGTTGCATCTAATATAAGTTGAGCTGAACCAGCATTGTCATCTAAAAACTGACGATTTACATGTGCAATATAACTATAAATCTTCAAATCTTGTCTAATATCTAATAATTTTTGTTTAGCAGCAACAACTTTTGGCAAACCTTCCAACGCATCCGATTCACTAAATAACGTTTGTCTTTGAAGATTACTATATTCGATATAATCTCTGTCTACAATAGTTAATGTACCAACCCCTGCTCTAACTAAACTTTCAGCAAGATGCGTACCAAGTGCCCCCACGCCTACAATGAGCACGTGTGATTGCATGATTTTATCTTGTCCTTTAGGACCTATATGTTTAAATAACGTTTGTCTTGAATAGCGGTCTTTTGTCACTACAATAACCCTCTCTATACATCATTGTATCCATTATAAATCTTGCATGCGAGAGTAACAACGGTTTGCCATTAATATTACAAAAAGTAGTGAATTCCCTATGTATTTTTTTGATTCTGAGCACTAACAATGATTGGTATAACTAGAAATGTTAATGGTTTTATTAATACACTTAATATGCTCTAAATCATGCCGCACGTTACTTATAAAGCATATCCTTTAATTATATGTTCGTGTTACAATAAGTTAACTATTACATGGAGGTGAATCAATGGCACGTTCAAAAGACTATGAACAACTATTGGAGCAAGCAAAAGATATCGTCATCAATTCAATTGGAGAAACGATGGATCTTTATGGAGTCAATCGTAGTGTAGGTAATCTATATGGCACGATGGTTTTTGAACAAAGTAATATGACACTAGATGAAATGCGTTATGAATTACAAATGAGTAAGCCCAGCATGAGTGCAGGTGTTAAAAGACTGCAAGAATTTGATGGCGTAAAACAAGAGTTTGTTCGAGGAAGTAGAAAACAACACTTTACTGCTGAAAAAGACTTTTTTACGTTTTTTGGAAACTTCTTTTCACAAAAATGGAAACGTGAAATCAAATTGAATTCAGAAGCAATATACAAAGCTGAATCTTTATTGAATCCCATTATTCATTCTGAAACTGCTACACCTGAAATCATAGAAGAAGCACAAGAAATTTTAGAGCAAATAGAACATTCTAAACTCTATTATGCTTGGCTATCTACTCTAACAGATGCGCTCAATTCAGGAGAAATATTTGACTATTTTCCAATTCCGGAAAATAAATTATAATCGACACGTCAACACAATAAGACCCATCCATAAATACTAATAATGGATGGGTCTTATTTTTAATATCTTATAATTTCACAAGTACCTAATCACCTAGAATAGATCTTGTGATTGTGGCATCTTATCGGCAATCACTTATTCAATATTAATCACTTCATGAGCCAGTGCCTCTGCTTCATAATTAGAATGTGTTACAAAAATAATTGGTATTTGCCACTCTTCAAATATGCGCTTTACTAACTGAATACTTTCATCTTTAGTCGTATCATCCAAGCTTGAAAATGGTTCGTCCAATAATATGAGATCTGGTCTAGTACTTAACGTTCTTGCTAATGCCACACGCTGGGATTCTCCACCCGACAGTCTCATTGGAAACTGTGGCTTTAAATGCGTAATGTTTAATTGATGCATCAAAGTCTCTATATGTTCAGAAGGTTGCGCCATAAAAGTTATATTCTGATACACATCCATATTAGGAAACAATTGATAATCTTGAAATAAGTAGCCAATATTACGCTGTTGAATTTTCATATCTATATTGTTAGGCGTATCAGTTAAAATACGTTCATTAACTTCTATATATGCCTTATTTGCACTTTTCAATCCTGCTATAATATTTAAAATTGTTGTTTTACCAATACCGGAAGGACCTTTAACTGCATAAATTTTAGGTTCAGTATCTTGTATGTTCATATGCAATTGCGTGTTTTTGAGCGCATGCTCTAAATGTAATTTCAACAATTAATCTACCTCCCGATAACGGTCTTTATTCAACACATTGATTGTGCCAATTACTGTAATCGCAAATGCGACAAGGACAATCACCCACAACCACGCTTGATTTTCTTTACCTTGTTCTACTAAAAAGTATATTTCTAAAGGTAACGTATTCGTTTTATTAGGTATGTAACCAGCAACCATCAGTGTCGCACCAAATTCCCCTATTGCTCGGGCAAAGCTCATCATAATTCCTGATAATATCGGACGCTTGGACAATGGTAAAATTAATTTGAAAAATATCTTGTTTTCACTTGCACCCATCGTTCGTGCAGTATTGAGCATTTTATTATCTATACTCCGAAACCCTTGAACAGTATGTTGATACATCAATGGAAAACTCACAATCACAGATGCAATAACTGCTCCAGTCAGCGTAAAAACTACTGGTAAATTTAATACATCTGTAAAAAATGTACCAACAAAACTTCTAGGTGAAAAGACAATTAATAAAATAAATCCCATAACAGTTGGTGGTAATACAATAGGTAAAATAATTATACTTTCTAAGATTCTAGCAATAAAACCATGTCGTTTATACAACCATCTTGAAACAACGATACCAATAAAAGTAACGATGATTGTACTAATAACAGCTACTTTGAGTGATATCCAAAATGGTGTAACATCTACCATTGCTAAAACCTCCTATGCTTCAAATTGATATTTTTCTAATATTTCTTTAGCTTGATCTGTCTTAAGAAAGTCAATCCATGCTTTAGCTAACTGCTTATCTGATGTTGTCGCTGCTTTATAAACAATGGGTTGCTTTAAATCAGCTGCATCGATTTCTTTAACATGACTCTCGCCATTTTGCTGGCTTTGATATAAGTCAGTTTTATACACATACCCTAATTGCGCATTACCTTTTTCAACATAGTTTAGTACTTGTCGCACATCTTTAGCAAATACTAAATTAGGTTTCACTTGTTCGTATAAACCGTTATCTTTTAAATATTGCTGAGCGTATTTCCCCGCTGGCACAGAATTAACCTCACCAATGGCTAATTTATCGCCTTCTTGTAGAGATTCAACCGATTTATAATTACTGTACTTGGCACCAATAAGTACGAGTTTATTTTTAGCGTATTCATATGTATTTTGTGCTTTATCTTTATCTTGTAATGCATCAACGTCTTTCTTGTTTGCTGACATAAATACATCTACAGGTGCACCTTTTTCAATCTGTTGTCTTAATGAACCAGACCCACCATAATTAAATGTAACATTTGCATCTTTATGATCTGCTTCAAATGCTCGTTTCAATTCTTTAGTTGCGTCAGTCAGACTTGCTGCTGCTGAAATATGTAGTTCTTGTTTTTTTTCATTTCCATCAGAATTGCTATCGTTTTTGCTCTTACTGTTTCCATTTGAACACCCTGCTAATACTAGACATAGCGTCATAAACATTACGATTAAATATTTTATTTTCATATAAAACAACTCCTATCACTTATAATTATATTCTTATTCATAAAAAAACAAAAGACCTAAATGATAGTACTTAGGCCTTTTGTAAGCGTATATTTTTATAATTGTGATGCACTGTTTTATAGTTGTTCAATAAAGCGTTTAAACGCGTGATGACCTTGTTCTGTATTCTTAAATACGCCAGCATCTTCTAATACACGTTTGAATTTAAATCCTACTTCTTTATCTACAACTTCATCGACATTATTTACATTAATATCATATGATTGTTTCATTTCTTCAGCCCATTGTTGATGTATTCCTAAATCTATTTGAGTTTTATCTAATAAATAATCTTTAACTTGTTGTAATTCTTGTTTTAGTCGCCCTGGTAATATAGCAGTTCCCATTACTTCAATTAGACCTATATTTTCTTTCTTAATATGTTGCACGTCTTTATGTGGATGGAAGATGCCATCAGGGAATTGTTCTGAAGTTTGATTGTCTCTTAAGACAATGTCTAATTCATATTGTTGTTCCCTATATCTTGCGATTGGTGTAATCGTATGATGACGTTCACCATTAATGCTAAATGCTTTAATATCCACACTATCATCCGAATATTGATTCCATTGTGTCATGACATAAGTAGCTGCTTCAATCAGTTGCGCTCTATTGTCGCCTTTCAAACGAATAACACTCATTGGCCAATTTAAAGTGCTAGCTTGAACTGATGGATAATTAGCAATAGTAAATTGATTTATTTCAGCAGCGTTATCCATCGGAAATACATGTCTTCCAGTTTGATAATGATTGTGCGATAAAATTGATCCACCCACAAGAGGTATATCCGCGTTAGACCCAATAAAATAATGAGGAAATTGATCTATAAAATCTAACAAATTAATGAAAGTATTTTTATTGATTTCCATAGGGACATGTTGTTCAGATAACACAATACTATGTTCAGCAAAATAGGCATATGGCGAAAATTGGAAGCCCCACTTTGCACCATTTAAATTTAAGCGAATGACGCGGTGATTTGTTCTTGCAGCTTGTAGCACTGAGCCTTTGAATCCTTCATTTTCTATGCATAATGCACATTTCGGATAAGCGGTAGCTGGTGCTTCTTTCGCTTTTGCAATTTGTTTTGCATCTTTTTCAGGTTTTGATAGATTAATCGTGACTTCAATATCTCCGTATTCAGTAGCAACATCATAATTAATATTATTCGCAATTGCATCTTCTTTGACATAGTGATTACGTTTAGCTATGTCATAAAAATAATCTGTAGCCGCTTCTGGTGACTCTTTATATGCTTCGTTAAACTTGCGGTTAATTACCGATGGGCGTGGTGTAATTAAGTCTAGAATTTGAGCTTCAACAATTTCTTTACTATATAATGCATCTTCAATACAATTTTCACTAACAGCTTGGCGAATCCAATATTGTGTAATTTCATTTGCTGTCGCATCTTTATTTAATTCAGACACTGCTGAATCATCAATACCTTTTGCATTTAAATTACGCAATAGCTGGTTTTGAATATAAATGCTATCTTCTTCTTCATAATCACCATACGAAATTGCTTGTGATACAAATTGTTGTACTAATTGTTGATTTAATAACATGCATTAACCCTCCACATTTTCTTGATATCCATTTGGATGTTGATGATGCCATTGCCACGCTGAATTAATAATATCGTTAATGTTATCGTGCTGTGGTTTCCAGCCAAGCACTTGTTGCGCCTTATCACTTGATGCGATTAATTTACTTGGATCACCTGCTCTTCTTTCTCCTACTACTGCTTCAATAGGTTCATTTGTTACTGTTCTTGCAGCTTCTAGAATTTCAAATACCGAATAACCTTGACTGCTTCCTAAATTAAATGCACCAGATGCTCCGCCGTTTTGTAAATGTTGATACGCCAAAATATGCGCATCTATTAAATCAACGACGTGAAGATAATCACGAATACATGACCCATCTTCTGTATCATAATTATCACCGAATATTGTTAAGTGTTCTCTTTGTCCAAGTGCGACTTCTAATACAATTGGTATAAGA
Source organism: Staphylococcus sp. AntiMn-1 (assembly GCF_001663395.1). Lineage (NCBI taxonomy): Bacteria > Bacillati > Bacillota > Bacilli > Caryophanales > Staphylococcaceae > Staphylococcus > Staphylococcus sp. AntiMn-1. The sequence continues at coordinate 2,538,276 of NZ_CP012968.1, read as the reverse complement.
TGTGTCTCTGGACGGTGGTCTTCACCAATAGCGCCATTTTCTTTAGCACCTGCAACATTAAAATAACGCAGTGCTGCATAATTAACCCCGTATGCTTCATGACTCCAGTGCATCATTTTCTCCATCATCAATTTACTTTCACCATATGGACTTGTAGGTGTTTTAGAATCTTCCTCAGTAATAGGTACTGAATTTGGCTCACCATAAACTGCAGCTGTCGAAGAAAAAATAATATGTTCTACCTGATGGTCATACATGACTTCTAATAACACTTGTAATCCGTGCACATTATTATTGAAATAGGCTAACGGTTTTTCAACAGATTCACCAACTAATGAATAAGCACAAAAATGGAATACACCTTCGATGCTTTCGTTATTAAAGACATCATCTAAAAATGCTTTGTCTCGAATGTCTCCTTCATAAAACGTAGCTTCGTTATGCACAGCTGCTCTATGTCCTGTACCTAGATTATCTACTACAATAACGTTGTATCCTCTTGCAATTAACTGATCTACCGCATGACTTCCTATATAACCAGCGCCACCTAAAACTAAAACAGACATATACAAAATCCTTTCTCTATCCATTGATTAATAACTTATAATGATTTAACGCCATCACTTATACCCACATGATAAAATGACGGAGCGTAACCTATGCGCTCTATATATTGTTTAGAAACTTCATTTTCCAATTGTTTTACACTATCTTTATGCACTAAAGCAATTGCGCAACCTGCGAAGCCAGCACCAGTCATTCTAGCTCCCAACACGCCATCAACTTGCTGAGCTGTTTCTGCTAATGTATCTAATTCTATCCCTGTAACTTCATAATCTTCTTTTAATGATGTGTGAGATTCATTTAATAACTTTCCAAATTGATTAAAGTTATTTTCTGCTAACGCTCGATGTGCTTTTTTCGTGCGTTCATTCTCCGAAACTGCGTGTCTTGAACGACGACGCTTCACTTCATCCTCAATAAGATCTTGATGCTGTTCAAATTGTTCTAATGACAGCTCCCCTAATGATGCAATATCAAGTGCTTGTTGCAACGAAGCTAATGCCGACTCACATTGTGCTCTACGTTCATTATATTTACTTTCTGTAAGAGAACGTCGCTTGTTCGTATTCATAATTGATATGACATAATCTCCAAATTTCGCAGGTACATAATCAAATTCTAAAGTTGCGGTATCTAGTAATATTGCTTGTTCAGCTTTACCCATACCAATAATAAATTGATCCATAATACCTGAATTGACACCAATAAATTTATTTTCAACACGCTGTCCTATTTTTATAAGTGCTAAGCGTTCTAAATCTAAAGTAAACAACTGCTTAATGAGCCAGCCAGTTAATAATTCAATAGACGCTGACGATGACAAACTTGCCCCATTTGGAATATTTCCTTCAACTAAAATATTGAAACCATGATCTATGTCAGAGAATTGTTCACTTAAATATTTAACTACACCTTTAGGATAATTTGCCCAATCATGTGCCGTTTCGAATTCTAATTCATCTAACGTAAATGTAATCATACCAACCTCTTCAAAATTATTTGAATAAAGTTGAATAAGTTTATCATCTCGCTTTGTAGCTAGGCCATATGTACCCAACTCAATCGCAGCTGGAAAAACATACCCACCGTTGTAATCCGTATGTTCGCCTATTAAATTAATGCGTCCCGGAGCAAAAGCACTGACTTCAGCCTTAACGCCAAACAAAGTTTCAAACTTATCATGCATGGCTTGTAACATAATAACCCACTCCTCCTATATAAATCATTTCATCTATAATGATATCCTTTTAGTAAACATAATTAAAGTTTACTTGTTTACTAAATGTTTTGTCAATTAAGATTGTCTTTTTGTTTTAAAAGTATTCCGCTCTTTAAGCTGTGCTTCTACTACGACATGTATGGCAACGTGTCTCGTTTTATTAATGCGCTCTTCTGCCATTCGCACTGCAGTTCTACCAAATTCATCTACTGGTATGTGCACACTACTTATAGAAGGCACAGCATATTGTATGACTTCTAAATCATTAAAACTTATCAATTTAACATCTTTTGGAATTGCTATTTTTTCATATTGAATTTGTTGTAATATACCTATAGCAATCATATCGTTCCCTGCTATAAAAACTTCAGGTAACCGATGCGCATTTAACAATATTTTTACAGCTTCTTCACCATTTTCTTTTTTCCAGCCATTAATCATAGTTATTTCGTTAATTTGATGTTCAGAACACCATTCTCTATATGCTTTATATCTAACATCTGTATGATTTGAAAACGGTGTCCCGGCTAAATCTCTAATCATATGACTACCACCGATATACGCAATTTGAGTCATTCCTAATGACTTGATTTCATCCAATAAGTTGGTCATAGAATAGTGTAAATCTGAATAGACAGCATCTATTGATTTCGGTGTATTAGGATTGTTAATGACAACTATATTTTCATTATATTCACGTAGTGTGTTCAATGCTTCTGTAGAAAAATTACCTACTACGATAATTGCCCCTGCCTTGTCGACTTTATATAAATCTAGATTTTTATCGTTTCCATCGATTCTAATTGTGCGCTTCAAAGACAAATTCAAACGTTTAACTTCAGCTTCTATTGCTAAGCGTATCTCTCTATAATAAGGGTCTGACATTTCTTTAGCTCGAGATGCATAGGTAATGATTTGAATGCTTTTATTTTTTCTAGCTGATTTTTGATATTGTAGTTCGTTTGCAACACGATGAATCTTTTCTCTCGTATCTTTTGAAACTGACAATGTTGGATCATTATTTAATACGCGTGAAACAGTGCCAGGACTTACCTCTGCATCACGTGCAATATCTCGTATACTTGCCATATCGAAATTCACCTCTTTAATTGTTTACCATAAGTTTACTTGTATATATCCTTTTAATCAATCTTGACCATTTTAAAAACCATTATAAATATTACAATGTGTAAATTAAAAATCCTTTGTTATATTCATAAACTGAATCTTTTTTTTACATTGAAAAATGCGCTAAAATGGAAGAGTGAATATGAAACGGGGTGTACTCATGCATGAAGATATACTGACCAATCAACCCATAGTACGGTTTGAGAACGGTAAGTTAGTAGAAACAAAAGATCATTACGTTACTGAGTTTCCATTAACAATTATGGTAAATGGCGAAGAATTTGCGACTATAATTTGCAGCCCGAACCACTTAGAAGAGCTTGTCTTAGGTTTCCTAGCATCTGAAGGAGCTATTTTAAAAAATGATGACTTAAAATCTATCCAAATAGATGATAGCAAAGGGTTTGCTCATGTTGAATTGACCAAATCTCTCGGTGAACGTTTCGAATATTCAACAAAGCGCATGATTGCGTCTTGTTGTGGTAAAAGTCGAGAGTTTTATTTTCAAAATGACGCGGCAGTCGCAAAGACTTCTATGTCTAAAATTGTGTTAAATCCAACTCAAGTACTCAATATGATGACCCGTTTGCAAAGCGCCAGTAAAATTTTCAAACAAACTGGTGGCCTTCATAATGCTGCGATTAGTGATGGCGATACCTTCTTTGAGCATCGTCAAGATATTGGTCGTCATAATGCACTAGACAAATTATATGGTTATTGCATACAACGACATATACCTGTACGTAATAAAGTGTTGATATTTAGCGGTCGTATTTCATCAGAAATATTAATCAAAGCTGCGAAAATCGGTGTTGGCGTCATCTTATCGAAATCTGCTCCGACAACATTAGCAGTGACACTTGCTCAAGATTTAAACATTACTGCCATAGGATTTATTAGAGATGGTAATTTCAACATTTACAGTCATCCGGAACGCATAACACCTGTTGAAACTTCCGAATATTAATTTATAATCTAGACCTTTACAGAAATAAGATTTTAAATATAAAAAGGACGCATCCATTTGATACGGATGCGTCCTTTTTTTGAGCATGAGTATTTATGTCTCAGTCTCAATAATTATATTATTTAAATGTGTTTAGCATTTTCTTTTAAAATTTGATAACAGTAACTTATATATATGTAACCTTGTCGGATATACATTTCCTTAGCACTGTCTTCACCGTCAGCTATTAATATAATCGGTTTCGTATCAGCTACTTCCGCCACAAAAGTTTGCATCGTACTGCCAATGCCTTGTTTCTGATAACTTTCATCTACACCAAAACCATCAATTTCCACAGTACATTGTGAAATGATTAAATCCAAAATCCCTACTGGCACATCTGCTTTATATGCGATTACACGAGATTTACTATCTTTATTGAATTGATTGCGTATTACTTCAATACTTTCGTCTGCATACGCTTTGCCAAACGGTTCAGCAAATTGACGATAAATTGTAATATAATCTTCTAATGTTTGTTCAGTAACAAACATGACTTTAATTTGATCATTTTTATGTTTTTTTATATTCTGGGACTCAATTGCATAGAGTTCCATTAGTCCTAGTTCAAAATCATATGTTTGAATTTTATCTAACCATTGTTGATCTAAAAGTGTATTCTCAGGAAATGTAAATGCTAAATGATGAGATGCTTGCTTTTTATGCATATCTAATTGATTTTTCATATCTTGTTCCCAAGATATGATAGACGGCATTTGTTTATAATCCCATTTATTCACATCGTAGACTAAGGGTTCGTCAGGTGTCAGATAAATTGTCTTTAGTGTATCATCCACAAAAACATCACCTTGTTGAAATATATCTTTCATCGAAATCACCACGATTCAATCACCTGCCCTTATATATTTATTTTATTAATTGTTTAAAACGACTATGATTAAGCATAATATTACCTATCAAACTTGCAATAATTGCTTTGACTAAATCCGCAGGCATGAAGACAAGTGATAAAGTCACTGATTTTGAAATAGGTAAATTAGTCATAAGCCCCATAACAATTGTACCTACAATATCTAATAAAATAACACCAAAGATAATTGTTGTAACTAATAATACAGTAAAGTTTATTTTTTTGAAATACAAATCTCTTACTAAACCAATTAGATATGCAATGACTGGATACATGATTAAAAAGCCAGTAGAGGGTCCTGCGAATACACCTATACCACCACGTCCACCAGATAATAATGGCAAGCCAGTTGCTACAAGTAATAATAATACAATTACACTAAGCGCCCCGTATTTACGTCCAAGTAAAATTCCCGCTAAGAAAATACCAATATTTTGTAATACGATAGGTACTGGCATAATTGGCAATGGAATAGCTGGTACAAACCCTAATACACCAATAATTGCTGTCATTAAAGCAGTGTATACTAAATATTTTGTCGTCATAGTCAATCCTCCTAATGAAAAAAATTATACCATAAATGTTAACTATTAAAAATAAAAGTTTACAATACTTTATATATAATAAAAAAACACAACTCAACGGTGTTAAGTCGTTGAATTGCGCTTTTTTAAAGCTGATTATAGTATTAATCGTAATACTTATTAATTTAACTCGGTATATTAGTTATTTAAAAATTTCTCTTTTAAATCTTTTCTCATAAATTCTAAAGTATATGGGTCATTATACCAATAAGTTTCAGCTTGCACTTCAACCACATTGTCATTTTGAACTGCTGGTAAGTTATTCCATAGATTAGTTTTGGCATAAGCTGGCGTTGATTTCCCTTTACTTGTCGAAACAATATAATCGCCAGCATAGTCTGCTATTTTTTCTTGTTTCACTTCAGCCCAACCTTCTTTTTCAACTAAATCATTTAATTTATCAGGCATTTTAAGGCCAAATGCTTGGTACAATACTTCTCCGCCACGACCCCAGTTTGGTCCATAACTATATAGTTTTTTCTCGAATTCATCAAAAATTGAAACTGTTGCGTCTTCACCAATTTTATCTTTAATTTCTTTACCATCTTTTTTAGTTTGTACTTTCCATTTGTCTTCCCATTCTTTTACTTCATCTTCTTTACCAAGTAACTTACCTAATTCCCTTTGTTGATCTAAATATTTATGTTTGCCGTAATCAAATACGACTGTTGGCGCAATCTTTTTATATTTTTTTATATTTTTGTCAGTAGAATATACAACGATTAGATCTGGTTTCGTTTTTGCTACTTTCTCAACATCATTCTCGCCAACTTTTTCAACATCTTTAAATTTATCTTTAAGGAGGCTACTACTATCGACTTGTTCATTTACCGCAACAATATTTCCACCAAGATATTTAATTCCACCAGCATATGTAGGAGCAACTACTGCTATACGTTTTGGATCTTTTGGTATATCTATCTTTTTCCCACTATCTAATTTATAAGACTTTGTTTCAGCTTTTGAGTCACTGTCCGAATTATTACCACATGCTGCTAAAATAAGCACTAAAGCAATTAACGGAAACAATAATTTTTTCATAAATTTTCCTCCATTGAAAATGATTATCACTACCAATCGATTATATAATGACTAAAGTAAATTTACAATAGTAATCATAAGTATCTTCAAATTTTTTTGGATAACAAAAAATACATGTAGACAATTTGTCTATATGTATTTTAACTGTTTGTTTATATATTTTTAAAAATGATCTAATACACTATGTGCAATATTCGTATACGCCATATCTTCCATCGGTGGATTGTGTAAACCTGCGCGCATATCTCTATAATAGCGTTGTAATGGTCTTTCCATTTGAAGACTTTTAGCACCAACAATTCGCATAGCTGTATCTATAACTTCTAACCCTTGGTTCATTACCAACACTTTACTTGCTGATGTTTCATTCCAAACCTTACTACCTGAAACCTCACGATTATATATCGCAGCAGTACTCCACAAGAAATGGCGTGCAGATAATAATTGAGCTTCCATCTTCCCAATATTTTGTTGCACAGTTGATATATCACCAATTGTACCTTCAATACTATTTGGACTGTAATTTTTAGCAAAATCTACAGCATAGTCTCTTGCTGCTTGTGCAATACCAAGATACACACTTGGTATATGTAAAATCCAGCCATTCGGTTTCTTACCACCGGCGCCTCTTATTTCAACAAAGTTTTCTTGCGAGATGTGCACATCATTTAATAATAAATCATGACTTTCAGTTGCACGCATACCTATCATATTCCAATTATCTGCAATTTCTACACCAGGTGTATCTTTTTGTATTAAGAAAAAACCTACTTGATCGATGTCTTCATAATAAGCACTCACAACAAAATGTGTCAGCCCTTTACTCATTGAAGTAAACGTTTTTACTCCATTAACAACAAATCCATCATTTACTTTAACAGCGTTTGTCGCAGGTCTTCCGCCACGTGTTGGGCTACCAGTCTCAGCTTCACTAACTGCTCTATTTACTAACGCTCCATTTTTCACTGCTTCAGCAAAGCGATCTAACATAGTTGGTTCCCACATTTGTTGTTCATATAATTGGCCTACTACACTTAAATGCCATCCTATAGAAAGTGCAGTCGCACCATCAATAGATCCTAAATAGCTTTGTAATATAACCATATCCTCAACAGTTGCCCCTTCACCACCGTATGCTTTAGGTAAAGTAAGCAGTGTATATCCTTCTTTCACTAGCCATTCAATATTTTCATAAGGAAAGCGCGAATGGATATCATTATATTCCGCTTTCTCTTTAAATTGCGTTTTAACTGTATCTAGTTTTGCAATCCATTTTTCTTGAATATCCGTATGTATTAATGCGGAATAATTCACTTTCATCACCTCATCATTAACTTTATTACTATTTAAACTTAGTTTAACACTCGCCATTATTGAAAGAAAGCTTTTCAGCACCAAATCCCTACTTTACCGATAAGAATTAATATGATATTTTGTATTTATTGACATACTGGGGGAAATTGAATGATTACAGTTAAAAATATCATACATAAATACAACGAGAACACGATACTTAACGACGTTGGCTTTGCACAAGAACAGGGCACGGTTACTGCAATTATAGGGCCAAGTGGCTCCGGGAAAACAACTTTACTTAGAACGTTAAACGCACTCGCGCTTCCTAAATCTGGCACCATTGAAATCGGGGATGAAACATTTGATGCTGCACACCACACAAATAAAGATATTGCTAAATTACGTCAAAAATCAGCTATGGTGTTTCAAAATTACAATTTATTTAAAAACAAAACAATACTTGAAAATATCACTTTAGGTTTAATACATGGTCAAAATTACACTTCCAAACAAGCTAATGATATTGCTACATCTTATTTAGAGCGCGTGAATTTATTAAATCAAAAAGATAAATACCCTATTCAGCTATCTGGAGGTCAAAGCCAACGTGTAGGTATTGTTCGTGCACTTGCGCTCAATCCAAAAGTTCTTTTATTAGATGAACCTACTTCTGCTTTAGACCCTGAATCAATTCAAAGCGTCTTATCTCTGATTAGATCGATTGCTCAAGAAGGTATGACGATGGTACTCGTTACACATGAAATACAATTTGCAAAAGCAATTGCTGATCAAGTTATATTTATTGATGATGGGCAAATTATCCATCGTGGAACGCCACAAGAAGTATTGGAAGATTCAAAATCTGAGAGAATCCATCGCTTTTTAAACAGAGTTGAAACGGAGCGTGACATTTAATGACATTAAAAAGAAGTTTCACATTTTTATTAATGTTAATGATGGTTTCCGTACTAACAGCATGTGGTAATAATGATGCTTCAAATAGTAATTCTCAGAAAAAAGAAGTTAAAGTAGCACTTTCTGCTGAAGTTAATCCACCTTATTTATATACAAATAAAGATAATGAGTTTGTCGGCTTAGATATGGATTATATGAAATTAATAGAAAAGAAATTACCTCAATATGATTTTAAATATGAAGTCGGTGAAGAGGAATCGAATTTAGTTGGGATTGGTTCAGGCAAGTTTGATATGGGGATAAATTGGTTTTTCAAAACACCAGAACGTGAAAAACAGTTTCTCTATCAAGATGTGCCTTACAGTTATGCGCTACCTTTATTAGTAGTAAACAATGGCAACAATGACATACATAGTTTACAAGATTTACCGGGTAAAAAAATCACTCCTATGGCGCCAAGTGGTGGTTTATATTCTATACTCACGCAGTTTAATAAAGACCATAGTCCCAAAATTGACATCAATACAATACAAGAACCTTCAAATGGAGACAATTTAAAAATGGTCAGCCAAGGACGTCGTGATGCCATGTTTTTAAACTGGAACACATATAAAGCAATCCAAGAACAGATAAATGCCGACGTTAAAATAGGTGGTATTGTGAAGAAAGAACCATTGCATATCGTTTATAATAAAAAACACCAAAAACTTCACGATGACGTGGATCGCGCAACCCAAGAACTTAAAGATGAAGGCAAATTACAATCACTTTCAAAAAAATATTTTGATATAAATGTCTTTGATGATTTAAGTGAAATTAATGAGCAGAAAGATAAATTGGAGGTGACAAACTAATGGGATCAGTCAATTGGTTAGATTTGTTTGGACAAGTGTTACAACAATTACCTTTAACTTTATTGATGATAATTGTTTCTCTCTTTTTCGCAATCATACTTGGTTTTATTTTAGCAATGATTCGTATCAAAAAGACAAAAATACTCGCTCCTATTGTAAGAGTTTATCTTTCATTTATACGGAGTACACCATTATTATTACAACTCTTTTTAGTATATTTTGCATTACCTCAATTATTGTTACTTATTCATATAGATATTAACCATTTCAGTAGATTGTTTTTTGTTATCTTAGCATTCACTTTACATACAGGTGCATACCTTTCTGAAATTATCAGAGCAGGTTATCAATCCGTGGAATATAGTCAAATTGAAGCTGGATTAACAATTGGTTTATCTTATCCTAGAATTTTAAAAGATATTATTATACCTCAAGCTTTACGAAATAGCATACCAAATTTAACAACTCAAATCATAGAACTTGTCAAAGATACTTCATTAGCTTTCACCATTGGTATCATCGATATGATGGGACAAGTCAAACTAATCATTGGAAACAATTACGGACTCGGTATGCTAGAGGTTTATATCGTAATTTCAATCATATACTGGATTATTGCTCTAATTATTCAAGGTACCTTTACTTTAATTGATAAACGAACACAAAAACCATATAGCGTTTAAGGAGGAAAATCATTTTGTCATTCATTCTATATACTATAAGTGAAGTGCTTAAAGGCGTGCCAAATACAATTATTATTTCCATTGTAGCTATGTTCGTAGGTCTTATTATCGGGACGTTATTTGCGATTATTCGTATCAAACATGTACCTGTCTTATCTCAACTTATAATCGTGTATAATTCGTTTTTTAGAAGTACACCATTAATCGTTCAATTGTTCATACTATATTATGGAATACCTTCATTTATACTTTTTTTAAATAATCAGTTCACTTTGACAATCAATCCTGACATATTCTCACCTTTAGCGATTGCCTTTATCGTCTTTTCTTTTCATGCCGTAGCGTATCTTTCTGAATCAATTAAAGGCGGTCTTCAATCCGTAGATCAAAATCAAATTGAAGCTGCGCAAACTGTCGGACTATCAAAATTCAGCATTTATAAAGAAATTGTATTACCACAAGCTTTTGCTTATGCATTGCCTAACATAGAAAATCAATTCATTATGTTAATCAAAGGTACTTCCCTAGCATTCGCTGTTCAAGTAACTGAAATTATGGCAGTCAGTCGTGTTATTGCAAATGAAGGTTATCGTTTTATTCCTGTTTATACAGTAGCAGCTATATTTTACTGGTTGTTAGCAATAATATTAGAGTTCGTCTTTGCGAAAATGGAACGTAATACGACGCGTTACTTAAGAGCAAATGCTTCTTAGATAACGATATCAAACAAAAAACTGTTTCTGAAATGTTATTTCAGAAACAGTTTTTTTGTAATTTATTATATTTAAGCTAAACTTTCCATGCATTCCGCTTTAAGTTTATAATATTGTTTTACTTTTTTCGGCATTGTGCCATGTTGTAATTCATCTTTAGTAACTATAGGATAGTTTTTAAAAACAACTGAGCCTATATAACCACAAAGTGCACTTCCTGATGCACACATTAGTGCCACAATTATTACAGTTAATGCATTATTAAATCCAAACATAACCATAAGCCCAGCAATTGGTGTAGCTGTACCTGTCGCATCATTTACTAAACCAAACATAGAGATAATTACACCTGAGAGCGCACCACCTACAAAGTTTGTTAAATATACTGGTACTGGATTTGCTGTCACAATGTCAGCTTGAGATAAAGGCTCTATTGCAACTGAAATCGTTGTTTTACGATCTCCAAACTTCATACGCTTAAATAATACAAAATTCATAAATGATGAACCAAATACTGCTAAAGCACCGATAGCCATTGGTGTACCAGTTAATCCTAATAATGCTGTTAATGCCATTGAGCTTAACGGTGCAGTAGCAACAACAGTAATAATACCACCAAGTACAATGCCCATTAGAATAGGACTTGAAGTCGTAGATTCTTTAATGATATTTCCAATTTGTAATAACGTCGCATCTACTAATGGTGTTGTACCAATAGCAATTAAACGTGTAATAGGCGCGATGACAATAATCGCTGCAATTAAATCAAGCCCATCTGGTAACTTTTGTTCCATCCATTTCATACCGAAACTCGCAATATAAGCTGCAACAAAGCCAGGTAAAAGATCCATGCTTCCACATGAAACAGCAATTACAAATGCATAAACTGGAGATACACCCATAGCTAATGCTACGAGTCCTGCAGCTGCAACACCGCCAAGTCCTCCAGCTGCATCACCTAAATCTCCTAAGAATGGAATACCAAACAAGTCTCCACCTACATATTTATGAAAAGCTTCTACTAGAAATGAAGCAATAGCTGCGTTAGCAAGGGCCCCCATGGCCTTGCCTCCATTTGGTGCTTTACTCGTGAACAATGTAAACAAAGCTAAAACAATCCCTAAAAATATGATCCCGATTAATAAATTCATAAAAACACCTTTCCAAACCGTTTTGTATGCGCTTTCATTAGACAAATATTAGTATAGCACATTTAATTTGGTTCTCAAATCATATTTTCGTACAATATATAACTATAATTATAAAATTACATTATTCAGAATATTCAAACCATTTAGACTTACGCACAACCTTATTATCATCAAGCTTTCACACATTAAAACTGTTCTTGTAAGTTCTCAATAAGTTCATTAATTTTATCACGTTGTGCTTGATTTATATATACTACTACAGTTCTTTCATCTATATTGCTTCTTTTTTTATTTAAAAAATCCATTTTTATAAGCTTTTGTAAAGCCTTCGTTAAATAGTATGGTTTCAATTCTGAGTATTGAGCAATTTCTTTTGCAGTGACGTCATTCTCTTTACTATTATACAGATAATTTAATATCAGTACCTCTTCGTAATTTAGTTTATAGTTCTTTTTCGTTGTTTTAAAAAATTTCCTACCTTGTTGATAAGTTGCAATAAGTTCATTTAGTGACTTGAAATTTTGTTCATTCACAAAACCACTCCTTTTGTTATATCTTGATGTTAGGAATTTAATTTTATCCTATTTAACGCCTTTAATTCAATATGCTTAACTATGAAAAATATGAACAATTCCTACTCTTTTTTTAATCTTTTATTTTTATTTTTAAATTTTAGTGGTTCATTCACCCTTTTTATTACTAAAAAAAGACATAGGTGTAAAAATTTCAATTATCAAATATCTCTATTTAAAATAATGCATTTTGATATTTTAAATGAGCTATATCAATTCATACAAAAATGCACAGCAAATGTTAGACTATTATCCAACATTTGCTGTGCATTTAAACGATTGCTATTTTAAATGATTGAGTTCTATCATTATTATTTTTTCTTAAGATCAACTGTATCTATGAAGCTTAATGCTGCTAAACTTGTTAAATCTAATGCATGTTTAGCACCTGCTTTACCATGTCCTGCTTCAAAGTGTTTAAATGCTGCTACACCTAAAACTGAAATTGTTATAAGTGATGCAATACGTGATAATCTTTTACTTGCAAAGCTTAAAACGAAAAATACAGCACTTAATGCTTCAAGTGCTCCTGCCAATGGCATTGCATTCGATGGCAAATTAAACACTTCAACAAAAGATTCTTTCATTGATTGATCACCTTTAAGTTTAGGTTTTGATGCATCATATAATTCCTTAGCTAATTTTAAATTTGTTAAATAACGTAATATCATTATAAACGCTCCTTTTATTTGTTTTCAAAATATTTATCTACAATAGGCTTTACTCGCTCTGCTAACAATTTAATTGTATTGATTGTTTTATCATGTGGCATAGAACCTACAGGTGTATGCAGCATAAAACGAGTAAGGCCTAGTGCTTCAATTGTTTCAATTATCTTTTGTGCAACGGTTTCCGGACTTCCAACATACAAAGCGCCATGTGGACCTGCTTCACGATCGAAGCTGTTTTCATCATATGGTGGCCAACCCCGTTCTTTGGCTAATATATCATGACTCGCTTTTACCGATGGGAAAAACTCACGTTTTGCCAACTCATCTGTTTCAGCAATGTAACCCCACGAATGCGTTGCTATAGGCAATTCATTTATATTATGTCCGTAAGATCTAGCAATAGATTTGTACATATCAATGTTTCTTCTAAATCTTTTTGGATCACCGCCAATTATAGCATAAGTTATAGGTAATCCTAATGCTCCTGCTTTCAATGAAGATTCTGGCGTTCCTCCAGTTGCAATCGTAATTGGTAAAGGCCCATGCTCCGCCTTAGGATAAACACTTAAATTTTCAATAGAAGGTCTTAACTCCCCTTCCCAATTTACAATTTTCTCTTTATTAATGGTCATTAATAAATCTATTTTTTCATTAAAGAGTTGTTCATAGTCTTTTAAATCATAGCCAAATAATGGAAATGATTCAATAAATGAACCTCTTCCTACCATTATTTCTGCACGTCCATTAGAAACTGCATTTAATGTAGAGAAACGTTCATAAACTCGAACAGGATCATCAGAAGATAATACTGTTACTGCACTACTTAACTTTATATGCGTTGTATTACGAGCTGCTGCTGCTAACACTGTAACGGGATCAGATACTGCATAATCTGCTCGATGATGTTCTCCCAAACCATATACATCTAAACCATATTGGTCAGCTGTTTCTATTTCTTCTATTATATTTCTAATTCTTTGTCCATTACTTATAGCTGCTTGTCGTCCATTTTCCATATGAATATCAATATTATCTGCAAATGATGTCAAACCAAGTTCTATTTTCAAATAATCACCTCACAAACTAAGTATAATTTTTATACTTCTATATTAAATACTTCATTAGAACATGTCAATTTCAATGCTCTAATTCTTTTCTTTCCTATTAGAACAGCATTTAATTTACATTAACCTTAATTCAATACTTTTTATATAGTCTTTATTTAAAGTGTTTTTTCAAATATTTAAATAACTAAATTCTCTCATATTTTATTGTTTGTAATTTTCTGTTATTTTACAGCTTTGTAATAAACTGAAGTGCAATTATACACTGTAAATTTTGTAAAGGTTATATTAACGGCATTTTAAGCCTAAAATGCCTCTCTTCCTTTTGTTACATTACGCACTTCATTATTAGAACTAAATTACAAAACGATAACAAACCCCACAAACAGTGTTTTTTCTGATAAAGTAATTCTTGTCGTTAAAACAGCGAAAAAAATTATAAAAAATGTCTTTATGAGACTGGGATAAATGATTTACAATTATTAGGAGGAAATTTAACAATGAAAAAAATCGCTACAGCTACTATCGCTACTGCAGGAATCGCTACTTTTGCTTTTGCACAAAATGATGCAGACGCTTCAGAAAATAACAATGGTGGGTATAACCCAAATGATCCAACATCATACAGCTATTCATATACAATAGATCAACAAGGTAACTATAATTACACTTGGCAAGGTAACTGGAACCCAAGCAATGCTGACCAAGGTCACAACAACAATGCTCAAAGCAATAACAGTGGTTATAGCTACAATCAAAATGCTTCTACAGCTACTAACAGTAACTCAAACCAATCATATACAACAAATAACCAAGGTACTGGTGGAAGCGGAGCTGTTTCAACTTCTACTTCAAATAGTAATGTTCAAGTAACAACTACTAGCGCACCATCAAGTTCATCAAACTCAATGGCTAACACTTCAGGGTCATCAAGCAACCTTTATACTTCAGGTCAATGTACATATTATGTATTTGATAAAGTTGGCGGTAAAATTGGTTCTACTTGGGGTAACGCAAACAACTGGGCAAGCGCTGCAGCTGCATCAGGTTACACTGTAAACAACTCACCTTCTCAAGGTTCAATCTTACAATCATCAACTGGCGCAATGGGTCACGTTGCTTATGTTGAAAATGTAAACAGCGACGGTTCAGTTAACGTTTCTGAAATGAACTACGGCCAAGGTGCTGGCGTTGTTACTTCACGTACAATCTCAGCTAGCCAAGCTTCATCTTACAACTATATTCACTAATAAATGTTTTAAATAAAAAAGACAATCCATGAGGATTGTCTTTTTTTGCTATTTTTTCTTAAAGTTCTTCACTTTAGTGATTATTCAGCTATAGTATTAAATGGAAAAAGGGGCCAAGATAGAATTCAAAATTTGATTTCTATCTTGGCCCCTTTTATGTTTCAGTCTTCTAAAGTCTTATACTTATTAAAACCAATACGCTGTCGCTATCCAATATATAAAGGCCATCAAATAAAGTAATGGAAAACTTTCTGAAGCTTTACCTTTAATCCGTGTATATAACACACATACACCTATTATGAGTAAAATAACTGAAAAAATAAGTCTTACAATAAACATTGTTTGCAATGAAATTATTGACGTCGCTGCCAACGGTAAAATCGCTACTACGATTGTTAATATAACAATAATAATCGTGTAGTAAATTGTATCGCTACTCTTATTTCGATGAGAATTAATCCAAAATATAATGAGTCCAAATATCGTAGTTAGTAAAATTTCATGTATTATCGTTGAACTATTTAACAATTCGGTCCTATAAAGTAATATCGCTACAATATACAATACAAAACCGATTGAAAAATAGATTATAGAAGGAGTCTTTACTTTTTTATCTACATTGAAATATTGATGAATTCCTGATGCCAATAGTAATATCGCTACAATTATCACTAGATATAACATAGAATCACCTCATCCATAGTTATATATAACCGAATTATATATTTTTAAACTTATAATTCATTATTTATATTAAGAATTATAAGTTTTTCTCTTTCAACGATATAGATTTAAATCATTTAGTTTATTGACTCTTTGCTTTTTTAATGCCAATACCTGAAAATCCATAAAAAATTGCAAATATGATACATAGATAACATGGTACTGCCCAAATAAAGAATTGATCCACTGATACACCTAACTGTTGTGTATAATAAATGCCTGATGTTCCCCATGGAATAAGTGGAATAATCATTGTACCTGAATCTTCTAGTGTTCTTGATAAATTAGAACGATCTAAATTCATATCATTATACATTTCCATCATTAACACACCGACCATGATAATGACTACAGATGCCACACCAGCAGCGAGTACCATTATTAAGCTACCTATTACGGTCGCTAGTATTAATTGTCCAACTGAATTAATGTTTTTGGAAATTGTTTTCAAAATAACATCTAAACAACCTGCTTTTTCAACAATACCTGCGAAGGCATAGCCACAAAAAATAGTAACAATGATTTCTGTCATACTCATCATGCCGCCCTGCTCAACCAAATTAATGGCTCTATCTGATAAATCTCCACTACTTGCCGCCACCATGCCTTTATTAAAACCATCGAAAGTGGACTTAAATCCATCTACAATATTAAATCCATGATTAAATGCGCCAACAATGATTGCACTCAAACTTGAAATAAGCATTGCAGGTACAGTCGATATTTTTAATAACAAACACGTAATAATAATCAATAAAGGAATCCATACAAAAATATTTATATTATAAATTTTAGATAATTCGCTAAGCATTTGATTCACTTGTGACGTATTAGTATTTCCACCAAATTGCATACCTGCAAAATACCAAACGATTAAGCCGATGATTGATGCTGGTACAGTCGTCCATATCATGGCTCTTATATGCGCAAAGATATTCACTTTTGTTACTAAAGCTGCTAAATTTGTCGTATCTGAAAGTGGTGACATTTTATCACCAAACACCGCCCCTGCAATTATGGCACCTGCTGCCATACCTGGCGTAATATGTAATTGTGTCGCTATAGCCATTAGCGCTATGCCGGCTGTAGACGCAGAGCCCCATGCTGTCCCTGTGGCAACTGAAGTAATTGCACATATAATAAATGCAGATACTAAAAATAAATTAGGATCTAAAAATTCTAACCCATAATAGATCAAAGCTGGGACAGTCCCTGAGTACATCCATGTACCTACGATAATTCCAACCGCTAAAATGATAAAGATAGCTGGCATTGCTGTAGCTAAGCGATGTGTGATACCTTCTTCCAAATCTTGCCATTTCAACCCAACACGTCTTGCTATAAATGCAGCATATGCTGATGCTAAAATTAATAAAGCTTGTATTGGAATTTCAAAAACAACAAATCCTGTAATTACTATTATAATCATTACTATAATAGTAGAAATTGATTCTAAAAATGTTGGTTGTCTTGTCATACACAGTCCCCCTATTGTTAGTTTAAATTAATTAAGCCCCAATTTTTCTTTGCCTAATTCATTAATAGTGAGTCCTTCTTCAAAAAAGTCACGCTCTAAAATAGTAGATGCTAACACGATAATGGCATCAATGTTTGGCGTTTCAACCTCAATTTCACGACCAAGACTAGACCATAATACGAGTCCGTATGCAATATCTTCTGTTAAATAACGATTTTTCACATGGTTTGGTCCTTTGATTTGTGAAAACACTGGACTCGTGTTAAACAATCTATTTAAAGGTTCATCTTCATCTTTTCTTTCTAAATAACCACGTTCAATACGTGCTTCTTTAGCTGGAGACAATTCAAAGCCTAACTTACGTCCTAAAGTTAATCGTTCTAATTCTACTGCGTGTAATAAACGAACAGTATGTTTCGTTATACCTTCTTCATATAATGCAAAGTCATCTGCATAATCGATGCGTCCTACATTGAGTAATGTTGGACCTGGATGCACTTCTGGATTCCCATTCTCAAGATTTGTTTTCCAAAGACTTTCCTCTTTTACAACATATGGATATAGCGTTTCAATTTTGTCAAAGCTATCACTTAAATGTTCTTTATCATATGTTGAGAAATGAACCTTTCTTACATTTAATGATAAGTCCACGTGAGCTTCATCAAAATTCACTCTCGTCCCATAAGTTAATGTGTTCACTTCAGCAAATATCGGCATAACTTCTATACGCATATCTTCTAAGACGTTCATAAATCGAATTGAAGCCATTGCCGCTGCGATATTAAAGAAAATTAATTGCTTATCATTAATAAATGGTGCCATCGTATGTGCATAATGCTCAATAAATGTAGATGGTATAATAACTTGAATTATTTCTGCATCACTAACAACATATTCCATGTCATCACTGATATCAGTAAATTCAATGAACGTTTCTTCTCCTTCATTATTAAACGTAAACCCGCCTTGCGCTATCGCCTTGTCAAACTTATCAATAGATTGATTTCGACAATATAACTTCACCTCATGTCCTTTATGTTTCATATCTAATGCTGCTGTAACAGCACCATTTCCTGATCCTACGATTGCTATCTTCATAAATACCCTTCTTTCTCTAATGATTTGTATATATGAGTGTTTTAAACATTACTATAATGTATATCCAATTTAGATTTCTGATAAACACTGGTATTCAACCTATCCCTAGTTGCATTATATTCATTTGTTTCATCCCATTAAATACACTATATTTTAAAAAATTCACTTTGCTAATTTTTAAATTGTAGCCTTTCAAATTAAATATCATTTAAGAATAAAATTTGTTATAGTTATGCTAATAAGGGAGGCGTGATTCATATGGATGAACAATATAATACAAACCAATCTTCTACAGTTATAAATCAAGAACCAAGTAGCGATGATAGATTAATGGGTACTTTAATCTATGTGTTAAGTTTTTTCACTTCATTAATAGCACCACTAATTATTTGGCTCATTAAACGTGAAGATTCACCATTCATTGACAAGACTGGTAAAAATTATTTCAACTTTTTACTTTCTTATATGATTTGGCTCATCGTTGCTTCAATAGCGATGTTTATCATAATAGGTTTTATCTTATTCCCTATCATAGCTATTTTGAATTTTATATTTACTATCGTAGCTGCTGTAAAAGCATATAATGGAGAAGACTATTTACCACCACTTTCAATTAGATTTTTCAAATAAAATGAATCTAAATTTTGTGACTTATTACAACTGTTGTAATACAAATTAGTTATTTTGAATGTTAAGTTATTGTAAAACCTTATACCATAGCTCTTTACAAACCATTACAAGCCGATACCTTTCTGTAACCTCACATGTCGTTTATTACAACGATATGTGAGGTTTTTTTAATTGTTTTACAAAAGCGTAACAAACCACACAAACCTAAATTCATCTGTTAGAGTATTACTTGTCGTTGAAAGCAAAGCGAAAAATAAAACATTAACTTTAAAGACTATCGAACGAATAACATAAATAATAAATATTAAGAACGTACAAATTTGGGAGGATTTTTTAATTATGAATAAATTAGTAACAGCAACAACTATCACAGCAGGTATCGGCGCAGCAATCGTAGGATTAGACCAAGGAAATGAAGCAAGTGCAGCAGAGCAAACTCAACAAACACAAACTACTACACAAGAAACTTCAAGCTCAAGTGCTAACTTATACACTTCAGGTCAATGTACTTGGTACGTATTTGATAAAGTAGGCGGAGGTATCGGTTCTACATGGGGTAATGCAAATAACTGGGCTTCAGCAGCTTCATCTGCAGGCTACACAGTTAACAACTCTCCAGAAGCTGGATCAATCTTACAATCATCTGAAGGACCAATGGGCCACGTTGCATATGTTGAAAATGTAAACAATGACGGTTCAGTAACGGTTTCAGAAATGAATTATAGCGGCGGACCTTACTCTGTAAGTGAACGTACTATCTCTGCTGGTGAAGCAGGTTCATATAACTATATCCACGTTAACTAATATTCGCTAGTACAATATAAATTAGAATATGTCAGAGTGCCAACAAAGTCTAGAACTTTGTTGGCATTTTTTTGTGCGTGTTTTTCGTGGGCACTTCCTCATCCTATAGTCTTCGAATTATGATTGATTAACTAGTGAATCATCGGAGCAAAACACTGCCCCTTTTTAAAATAATATACTCAATCATTCATCAATATCCGTTTATAGAGATAACCACATCAAAATAAATATGAGGACATCACGCGCTATAATTAAAAAAACAGCATTTAGCACTAAATTTTTTTATATGATTTTTAATATTGCAGTATAACAGAATATTTGAGAAAATAAGAGCGTTTGATGAAAAAAGGAGGCACAACGATGCAATGGTTCAAAGTTATACTTGCTGGACTTATAGAAATATTATGGGTCACTGGCTTAAACACTGCTGATTCGTTACTTAGTTGGATTGGTACGATCATCATTATTATTATAAGGTTCTTTCTTGTTATTGCTGCGTGTAAATCATTACCCGTCGGCACTGTTTACGCCGTATTCGTAGGTATTGGCGCAGTCGGTACTGTTTTAGTGGATATGTTATTTTTCGGTGATCCTTTTAACTCTATGAAAATTATCTTAATTACACTATTGGTAGTAGGTATTATCGGTCTAAAATTAACTACAGAGGAGGCTGAAAACTAATGGCTTGGTTTATTTTACTCATTGCAGGTCTATTAGAAGTAATCGGTGTAGTCATATTAAATGAAATTACACGCACTAAAAGGAAATCATTAGTCGTCTTATTAGCAATTGCTTTTATCTGTAGTTTTAGCACGCTCAAAGTAGCAATGAATGACATTCCTATGGGAACTGCTTATGCAATTTGGAGTGGCATCGGTACTGGCGGTGGCACACTTGTAGGTATGTTGATATACAATGAATCTAAAAATGCAAAACGTATATTCTTTATTGGTTTGATTATTTTTTCCATAGTGGGCTTAAAGCTCATAAGTTAGAAAAACAAATAATAAAATACACTTTCTAAATCATGATATAAAAATAATAGCAATAATTCATTGTTTAATAGTGGATTATTGCTTTTTTAAGAATGCTATGTATGACTTATATACTTTATGATATATAAAGAAGCAACAAAGAAATCGTTTTCTATAGCTTTTTCGTCATTATATAAAAGAACACACAAATATTTCTTTAATAAATATAATAATTTGTTTAGTGCTTTGAAGTTTAATATACTAAATATATAATGGAGGGATTATACATGGTAAAAGTTTATATCGCAGGTCCAGTACCTGAAGTAGGTTTTGACTTGTTAAAAGATCAAGGTTATGAGGTTGAAATGTATGAAGGCGAAGGTATCATTGATAAAGATACTTTAAAGCAAGGGGTTAAAGATGCTGACGCTTTAATTAGTCTGTTGTCTACCAACGTAGATAAAGAAGTAATTGATGCAGGTAGCAATTTAAAAATCGTCGCAAACTATGGTGCAGGTTTTAATAACGTAGATGTAGCCTATGCTCGTCAAAAAGACATTGACGTTACAAACACACCAAAGGCTTCAACAAATTCTACAGCTGAATTAACTTTTGCACTCGTACTTGCAGTTGCAAGACGTATCGCTGAAGGTGATAAATTATGCCGTACAACTGGCTTTGACGGATGGGCACCATTGTTCTTCCGTGGCAGAGAAGTTTCTGGTAAAACGATTGGTATTATTGGCTTAGGTGAAATTGGTGCTGCTGTAGCAAGACGTGCCAAAGCGTTTGATATGAATGTGCTTTATACTGGCCCTAACCAAAAAGTCGATAAAGAACGCGAAATCGGCGCCAAGTATGTAGACTTAGAAACTTTATTAAAAAATGCAGATTTTGTAACAATTAACGCTGCATATAATCCAGATTTACATCATCAAATTGACACTGAACAATTTAAAATGATGAAGTCAACGAGTTATTTAATTAATGCTTCGAGAGGCCCTATCGTTCATGAACAAGCTTTAGTACAAGCATTAAAAGATAAAGAAATTGAAGGCGCTGCTTTAGATGTTTTCGAATTTGAACCAGAAATAAACGACGAATTAAAATCACTAGATAATGTAGTACTCACACCACATATTGGTAATGCGACATATGAATCTCGTGATATGATGTCTAAAATTGTTGCGAATGACACAATTAGTAAGCTAAATGATAAAAAACCTAAGTTTTTAGTAAATTAAAGAATTAGTTGCTAAAAGCTTAGTTCTAAATACTTAGTACAAATTAAAGCACCCATCCATTAAAAATATGGATGGGTGCTTTAATTTGAAATATTCCAAGTTTATTTACTTTTGGATTTATATAAAAACTTAGTTTGGTTCGTAACTAACTTATTTGGCAAAGCCTTTGCAATGCCATTTCTTACAGCTACAATCAGTTTATTACTACGTTGTGCGAGTTTGCCTATTTTTCTAGAACGTGTAATTACTTTTTTAGTGTGTTTTACACGTAATTTATCATAGCGTTGTAACGCCTCATCAAACGAATATGACTGAAGACAATTTGCTAAGACAATCGCGTCTTCCATTGCTTGTCCAGCGCCTTGTCCCATGTTTGGCGTCGTTGCATGCGCTGCATCACCAAGTAAAATAGCACGTTGATAAACAAATGTTTTCAGCGGTTTTAAATCATAAATATCATTTAATAAAATATCTGTTTCGCTTTGTTTATCTAATACGGTTCTTATTTCATTTGGAAAACGATTAAACCTGGCTTGTAAATGAGGTTTACCATAGGTTTTCATTTTACTATCTTTTTCTTTCGCATTAATAGAAATAAACCAATAGGCTTGATTGTTTAATAAAGGTACAACCCCTACTCTCCCTTTCGTAGACCAATACTCTTTAGCAATTTGAGCATCTTTAATATCCACATCTTCTACCAATCCTCTAAACACTGTATAGCCTTGATATTCAGGCTTACTATTAGGTTCAACCGTATTTCTTATCTTAGAATGTACACCATCTGCACCAATACATAAATCAAATGCTTCTTGCTGTTGTGTATTAAAATGTAAAGTCACTTTTAAATCGCCATTATCAATATGAGTTACAAAATGATCTGTATAGATTGCTTCTTCCGGTACATAAGATTGAATCACATCTATTAAATCTTGACGAGACATTGTTAAGTTCACCGTATTCTTTTTTAACTTCACTTTGGATAGCACGTTATTTTTATCATCTCGCACTTCCATTGTATCAATGATTTGCCCAACATTTTTAATCCCTTTTGCTAAATCATGCTTTCCTAATTTTTCAATAACGTTACCACCAATGCCGATACCTGCACCTATTTCAGCTACTTCATTGTTTTTTTCAAATACTTTGACATCATGTCCTTGTTCAATTAATAATGCTGCAGTTGTTAATCCACCAATACCCGCGCCAACTATAGCTATTTTCATTTTCAATTCACTCCAAATTTTCCTAGTCTATTCGATATTAACACTTTTATAAAACTTTATATTAATAAGCTCTTTGATATTAGCCTAAGTATTGTCAATAAGTCATCACACAAAAAAGATAACAAACGTATCATGAAAACACCCTGTTATCTTTCGTCATAAATATATTATAACTCAATTTTTACAAATAATAATCCTTATTAATATGATCTTTCTTTATACCCAGTTTATCATAATAAACCTTCATAAATGTGGCGATGTTTTCGTCCCATTCTACATCACTTGCATATTGGTGTTCTCCAGGTGATTTAGGATTCCAACGCATTCGATACAATGATAATTGTTCATTTTCAAAGTAATTACCTCTTATAAATTTAGCTCCACCCATAATTGCGCGTTCTGGTGAAGTCCAAGATTGCTTTTTAGCAAAACTGCTACCTGTGTGTACTGCATTTTCATCAAATGCACCTATACCGTAAAAATTATAGTAATGCTTACCATCATCTTCTATACCTTTAGCCAATTCAGATTTACCATTACCTGTTTCAACAAGCGCATGGCTCACAAGGTATAACACATTAACTTCATATTTGTCTTGTGCTTTTAAAAATGCATCACCTTTATTTTTCAATATCCCTTTATCTTTTAAAATATCATTTACTTCTTTTTCTGACATTAACACTTTTTCAGAAATATCCATATGATTCAAGTTATCTTTGTCATCATTTACATCCATAGCTTTTTTAACATCAGCTTTTGAAGCCTCAACAAATCGACCGTTTTTTTCTGTCATATTTAAAGTGCCTTCACCAAGTTGCTTATCTACCGCTTCATCAAAAGAATGTGTCTTTTTATCATCAAATAGGTGTGTTTCGTTTATAATTAATAAAATCGTAAATACAATGATGATAATGAGCATAATAAATAATGTTAATCTTTTCTTTATAATTTCATTCATTATATAATAACTCCCTAGCTTACACTTATTTAGTTAATGTAACATAAGCAATAATAATAGCAATTAAGACAACTACAAAAGAAATGTTAAGCGCTATCCTCATAGCTTTCTTATCTCTAAACAACATATTGAATATCATTAAACTGATGACTAATGAAACTGCGAACATTGTAATAGCCATTACCATATTCATCATTATTAAAAAAACAATTCCCAAAACTAGAAATACATTTGAGATAACCGCCATGATTTTAATCATTTTCGCGTTGATAAGCCTTCCACTCCTCGCCCTTAAAAATTTATAAAATTTAATTCTAATAATAGAAATTGTATCATATTTACCATTGTTTCAATATGTCAATTTTAAAACAATAGGCTGAAGCGCTTGTATAAAAACTGCTTATCTTCATAAATGAAGTAGAAGTTCTTTAAAAGCTTGATATAAGTGCATTTTCAATTCAGTCAACTACTGTCAACATAAAAAATGAGACTGAGACATGTGCTATGTCCCAGCCTCTAACTTTTATTTTAACTATTTATTAGGGAATACTTATCTTGACATACCTCTAAGCATATTCATCATATATGTCAGACTACGATTCATTTCATCATCTTTCAACATACCCATCAAGCCAGTAATCGATGTTTTTTGATTCGGATTGGCCTGATTTGCAACACGTAAGCCTTTGTTTACTTTATTTAACATCTCAGATAAGTCATTTACATCTAAGTCACCTAATAAAAATACAAGTGAAGCCATATTTGAAATCAAACCTGAATATTGTTCTTTATTTAATTCAACAGAGAACTTATTGGCTATAACGCCTCTACTTTTAATTGCACCAGACATAGCATCTAGCAATTTAGCATCATCTAAAGTGCTAATGATGTTTATTGCTTTTAAAATGCTATCTTTGTTTGCAACAATTGCATCTGTCACTTCAGCTAAATTTTCCTCTTTAATCTCTGTTTCAGTTTTTTGCATGCGTTTAATATTCGTTATTCTTTCAGCCATTATTTATCCACCTGACTTCCTGGGAAAGTATAATCTTTACGTTTCCATTTGTCTTCAACTCGAACGCTGTATTGTGGTTGACGTTGTTTATTTACACGGAAGTTCGTAGGGTTAAGTGGTGATTTACCTCTTCTTGTCTTCACTTCCATGCGACAGCTTGTACGTTTATAAGATGGAGTATCTGTATCTTTGTCTACATCACTATTTGTTAATAAGTTAATCGCTCCATGGTCACCATTTTCCATAGCATTATTATTTAATGGGATATAGATTTCTTTACCTTTAACTCTATCCGTCACATGTGCCACAAGTTCTAATTCACCAGTTTCAGAAATTAATTTAATTTCTGCCCCCTCATGAATACCTCTATCCTCAGCTAGTTCAGGAGATACTTCAACAAATGCATTTGGCATTTTGTATTGAAGTCCTGGTACTTTATAAGTCATATTGCCTTCATGGAAATGCTCTAATATACGACCGTTATTTACATGTAAATCATATTCTTCATTTACTTTAAAGAAATTATCAAATGTTAATGGATAGAACTTCGCTTTTCCATCATCAAAATTAAAGCCTTCTAAGAACAGTGTCGGTTGATCTGTACCATCTTCTGCAACTGGCCATTGTAAACTGTTATATCCTTCTAAACGATCATAGTTCACACCTGAATATGATGGCGTTAATCTTGCGATTTCATCCATGATTTGACTTGGATGTGTATAGTTCCAATCATAACCTAAAGTTTTGGCTACAGCTTGGATAATCTCCCAGTCTGGTTTAGAGTCACCTTTAGGTTCTAAAGCTTGGTATAAACGTTGGATACGACGCTCAGTATTTGTAAATGTGCCTGTTTTTTCTAATGATGGACTTGCTGGTAACACTACATCTGCGTATGAAGCAGTAAATGTAAAGAACTCATCTTGTACTACTAAGAAGCCAACTTTTTCCAATGCAGCTTGTACATAGTTGATGTTAGAGTCAACGATACCTGTATCTTCACCATATAAATAAAGTGCATCAATTTCTCCTTCATGTATGCCTTCCATCATTTGATGGTTATCTTTACCTACTTTTCTAGGTAATGTTTGACCATATTCGCGTTCGAATTTTGCTCTTATTTCATCGTCAGTAACACTTTGATATCCTGGGAATTTGTCAGGCATACTCCCCATATCACTACAACCTTGTACGTTATTATGACCACGTAAAGGATAAGCGCCTGTGCCTGGTCTTCTATAGTTACCTGTTGCTAATAATAAATTAGATATCGCTGTTGAAGTGTCACTACCAATGTCTTGTTGTGTCACACCCATTGCCCATGCGATTGATACTGATTCAGCATCTACAAGTTGATGTGCAAAGTCTATTAAAGCTTCTTTAGAGATGCCCGTTGTTTCTTCCGCAAAATCCATTGTAAATGGCGCTAATGATTTATGATACGCTTCAAAGCTGTTCACCCATTCGTCGATAAATACTTTATCATGAAGATCGTTATCGATAATGTATTTAGTCACTGCTGACAACCAAACTAAATCAGTACCAGGTTTAGGCTGATAGAAATTATCTGCGCGTTCAGCCATTTCATGTTTACGTATATCAAACACATTTAAAGTATTGTTATATAGCTTATGACCACGTTTAATACGTGAAGCAATAACTGGATGAGCTTCTGCTGTGTTTGTACCAATTAAGACAACCATATCTGCAATTTCAAGATCATCTATTGAACCAGAGTCACCACCATGACCTACCGTTCTAAATAGCCCTTTTGTTGCTGGTGCTTGGCAATAACGTGAACAATTATCTACATTATTTGTGCCAATGACTTGTCTTGCAAGCTTTTGCATAAGATAAGACTCTTCATTTGTTGCTTTTGAAGATGATATAAATGCTAAGCCATCTGAACCATGAGAGGCTTTAACTTTATTAAAGTTATCAGACACAACTTTTAGTGCTTCATCCCATTCAACTTCTTCAAATTGACCATCTTTACGTACTAATGGTTTTGTGAGACGTTCTTCTGAATCAATATAATCCCAACCGAATTTACCTTTAACACACGTTGCAATTTTATTAGCTGGTGATTCTTGTTGAGGTTGAACTTTTATAACTTCTCTATCTTTTGTCCATACATCGAAAGAACAACCAACACCACAGTATGTACATACTGTCTTAGTTTTTTCGATACGCTCTTCACGCATTGCTGCCTCTGAGTCAGAAACTGCAAACAACGGACCATAACCTGGTTCCGCTTTTTTCGTTAAATCAATCATAGCTGCTAATGATCCAGGCTCTAAATCAGTCATATAGCCGGCACTGCCTTCCATATTGACTTCCATCATTGCATTACATGGACAGACTGTTGCACATTGACCACAACCTACACATGATGAATCGTTGATTGAAGTATCATTATCCCAAATCACTCGTGGTTGTTGGCGTTCCCAATCAATTGTAAGTGTTTCATTTACTTGAACGTCTTGACATACTTCTACACAACGACCACATAAAATACATTGATTTGGATCGTAACGATAGAAAGGACCGTAATCTTTTTCGTATGGCTTTTCTTTATATTCATAAGTTTGATGCTCTAAACCCCATTGGTCCATTGTATTATGTATTTCACAGTCGCCATTGTTATAATCACAAACTGTGCAATACAACATATGATTTTCTAAGATTCTGTCTAAAGCTTCTTTTTGGCTTGTTTGTACGTTATCATTTTGCGTATTAACAATCATCGGTCTATCAATTGTGGTACCACACGCACGTGCCATTTTACCGTCTATTTCAACAGTACACGTGTCACAAGTTTGTATTGGACCTAGCGATTCGTTATAGCATATTGATGGAATAAATGTATCTTGAGATTTGATGAACTCAAGTAAATTCGTCCCTGGTTCTACAAGATAATCTTTGCCATCTAATGAGACAATCAAATGTTCTTGCATTCTCTTCACCCCTATTATTATTTATGATGCCCGCGTTATATATCTATTAGGTGCTGAATAACATTCCATCTAAAAAGCCCACACTTTTTTAAGATAATGTTATCTATATTGTATATCTATTTCATTTAAATGTTAAGGATTTCCACCTTATTTCACATTTTATTATATTAGTTGTACTTTATGGCTCAAAACTTAATATTTATAAAAAGTTATTTTATAATTCTTTTTGATCAATAATCTTTATGTTATTTCATAAATACTGGCATAATAAAAAAACTATAGATTTTAGCATTCGCCAAAATCTATAGTTCATTTAAATTACATTCCTAAATTATCTTTAATGCTTTCTTCAATTTCACTAAGTGAACTCTCACTTGGTATAAAATAGTACAAGCCATCATCTTGTATGCCACCCTGTCCATCTAACTGGTGTCTATTGACCTGTTCATTTGCATCATTATAATTACTTCTTATTTTGTTTAATTCTCCAACTGTAAGGTCCGTTTTCACATTATCTTCAACATGATTCATTAATGAATTAAAATGTGTAACTGAACTGATACTTGTAAGTTTATTAGCTAAGCCTTGAATAACAAGTTGTTGACGTTCTTGACGACCAAAGTCTCCGCCAGCGCCCTCTTCTTTACGACTTCTAATAAATGCCATCGCTTCTTCTCCATCCATATGGGATTGAACGCCTTCACTAAACTGATAACCATCATATGAGAATGACGCGTTACTCGTTACATTGATACCACCGACAGTATCTATCATATCTTGCATACCGTCCATATCTATTGTTGCGTAGTGATCAATAGGTACATTTAATAAATTCTCTACTGATTTCACTGCCATATCAGGTCCACCATAAGCATATGCATGGTTGATTTTTTCAGTAGTACCTTTACCTACGATTTCCGCTTGTGTATCTCGTGGAATGCTGACAATTTCTGTCGTTTTTTTCTGTGGATTAATCGATAATACCATTACTGTATCACTACGTTGACCGCCACCTTCAGCATCTCTTTTGGCATCAGAATCCACACCAAACAAAGCAACCGTAAATGGATCACCATCATCTAAATTGACGTCTTTATCTCTTAATGAAGATTTATCTCTGTCTAAAGGATTATGAATTGATCCTCCAACAGAAAATATTTTAAACCCTAAATAAATAACTGCTAGTAACGCTAATAAAACTAATATACCAAAGAACCACAATATTAATTTTGTTGGTAAGCCCATTTTTTTATTTTTTTTAGAACGATTCACTCTTATCATTCTCCGTTTCTGTATTCAATTTTCTCTCATTTAGTAATACATTATATATTAATAACTTGGATTTGACATAGTGCTTTAGACCTATCATTTATATAATAAATATTTAATACAGTGATTTCTTATTGTATTTTGTATCCATCTCCAGAATTTAGTATACCTAATACTTCTTCATGACAAGCATTGTTACTAATAATAAATGGACCTGCTTTAGAAAAGTCTAGTGCCGTATTATCTAATGTCGTCATTTTAAGTCCAAGTTCACTGGCAAACAAGAATTGCGCTGCGATATCCCAAGGTTTTGGATTTGTGTTAACATGCGCTCCAAATTGTCCTTTGATTACACGGATTGAATCTAAACCACAAGAACCGATAAAACGATGACTAAATGAAGCATCATTTAGTCCATGAATGGTCTCATCATTCATAACTAATGTATTAAATGAAATAATCGCATCTTGTAAATCAATACTTTCGGGTTTTTCTAGTCGCTTACCATTCACATATGCACCATACCCTTTAGCTGCTTTGTACAGTTGGCCATGTGGGTAATCATAAATATATGACAGCATTGGTTCACCATCAATAAAATAGCCTAGAATAATACAGTAATCTTCTTGTTGTTTAACTAAATTTGTCGTTCCATCAATGGGATCCATAACCCATACATGTCCTTCTTTAGGATGCACTTCTTCATTCGACTTTTCTTCAGCGAACAACTGATGTTCTGGAAAATTTTGCTTTAAAAATTGTTCGAAGTTATGTTGTATTGATTTATCAACATTTGTCACTAAATCAAACCTATTTTGTTTCGTACTTGTAACCATATCCTCGATTAACTTCGGGATGATTTTATCCAATGTTTCAAGCCAAGACCTCACGGCATCATCGATATAAATTAATTGTTCTTTTTCCATGTATAGGCACCTCTTTAAATTTATAAATTATTATGTTCCTTATTAAGTATGAACTATCTTTAATTTATTATATTTTATCATAGAAATATTAATGAAATATATGATATATCATAACCACTAAAACATTTTGGCACACATATTGTTGCTATGACATAAAAATAAAACCGACCAGCGTAGCTAGTCGGTTAAATAGAAAGGAAAGTAAGTAATAAATATTGAAGATGTTTGATTAGTAACGTGAACGAATTAGATGTTAACAAAACTATATGTAATAGCCTACCCCTTTGTCATCTACTCGCTACCCCCTTGTTACTAATTACATATTAACATAAGTTTTTAACTAATGTAAGCGTTTTCTTTATTTTTTTAAAAAAAGTTTTTCTAAATGTCGTCATTGTCACTTTTATGATATAATAAATGTAATATGTAATCATTTGGGAGGTGACTTTCTAATGAATAAACGCGAGAGACAAAATAAACTTGTTCTAGCTATTCAAGAGAATAGACAAATTACCGCTTCAGAGTTAGCAAAAAACTTAGACGTGTCAAAACGAACGATTTTAAGAGATATTCAAGATTTAGAAGATCAAGGTGTGAAAATTTTAGCAAAGCACGGTAAACTAGGTGGCTACCAACTTCAAGAAACACCAAATAGTTATGAGATTGAGCTGACTGAGAATCAACTATCCGCTTTGTTCTTAGTGCTTAATGAAAGTCAGTCTTACACTACGTTACCTTATAAAGAAGAAGTTAATGCAATTATTAAAAAATGTTTGAATTTACCTTATACAAAAATGCGACGCGCTTTGAAAAAGCTAGACCGTTATATTAAATTTGATCACCGACAACATACAAATTTACCACCTATATTTTCTGAAGTCCTCATTTATTGTACTGAAAGAAATGTTATGGCAATGGAATACAATAACGGTACAAGTATAGGCACTGAAAATGTTATTTTTATTGGATTATTATGTGAAAAAGGTTTGTGGAAAGCAGTCGTCTTTGAAATTGGTTTGGGTAAAACAAATGAGATTCCTATTATTGATATACACGATATCTCATATTCATTTGAAAAGACAATCAAGACTCAAGACATTACTATAAATAATTATCAACAATTTTTAAATCCAACTGAGTCCTAATTGTCTCAGTTGGATTTTTAATTACTTATATTTTTTCGATAAGCAAATAGTTTATTAATTCCTAAAGTCGTTTCTCAAAATTTCTCTCTTCTTTTCACAAGTTTATAATTACCTTCCTATTCTATTCAATATTGTATGTTGATTATTTAAATTCACCCTAAGCACAATGAAATATTTTCAATTTAAATTAAACAGCTTCATCACATTTATGAAAGGAAGTCTTTATGTATAACTTAGAATTCCATCATTTAGAACAACACATCAGTAAATTATTGAACTTACTAGAAATATATAAATTTGCAATCGTCACCAATCATAAAAAGAAAAACGACTACAAACAAAATATTCATGATTATATCGATAAAGAATACGCCGCTCTAAAAAGCGTCTCAAAGCATCATACTTCTCTTATTCACTACAATTACTTTCAATTTCTTTCTGAACAAATTGAACAGCCTATAGATGAACTAACTATAGGTAATACAACGAAATATATAAGTGATATTCAGCAACGTTTATTTCGTATCCACCAATTATTAACCCCTCTTTTGTAACAATATTACACTATGAAGATTTTTATAAATTAAAATTGTAATAGTTTTTCATGTGTTGTACAATGAAAACGATTACAGCAATATAAGGAGTGATAGCAATGCATGGATTTTCTATATATCTTGGACAGCCCATCGACAAACCATATATCAAACGGATGATTGCTTCAGGCTACAGCACCATTTTTACGTCTGTACAAATTCCTGAAGAAAACGAAAGTACTAAATATCGCTATTTGGGAGAACTTTTAGATTATTTATCTAATGATCAGCTTACATATATGATTGATATCAATCCTTTGTTGCTGGATCACAATTTCTATCAATTCTTACATCAATATGAGACAGCAGAATTTATGATCCGTATCGATCATAGTACTTCTTTAAATGTCGTCAACGATATTATCAGTAACGGATTCAAATGTTGTATCAATGCTAGCATCATCTCAGAGCAATTATTGCAACAGCTTTACCATGAGCTTAAAGATTTTACTTATCTTTGTTATTGCCATAATTATTATCCAAGACCTGATACTGGTTTGGAGCCGCAATTCGTAGCGTCACAAAACAATTTGATTTTAAAATATAACGCACAAGCAGATATATTTGGTTTCATCACTGGTTCAACATTGCGTGGCCCTCTATATAAAGGTTTGCCAACAATTGAATCCACAAGATATCAGCACCCTATTCAAAGTGCACAGTTACTTAAAGATCACTTAGTAGAACATGTAATGATTGGAGATCCACTCATTGATTCACATGCTGCACAACAACTCATTACTTTTTTACACCACAGACATTTCAACCTAAATATTATGCTTTTAGATGACCAAGTATCATCAATATTATTTAAACCTCATACGGTACGTGCTGATAATCCAGCTCACGTTATTAGATCACAAGAAGCTCGTCTTTATTGTGATACAGAGATTCAACCATTTTCAACAAATGGTCGAAATTTCGGTGCCATAACCGTGGATAATAAACTAAACGGACGTTATCAAGGTGAATTACAAATTATTAAAAATGATTTACCACCGCATAATCACATCAATGTTGTAGGTGAAGTTAAAAAGACCGATTTACCATTAATTCAATGCATGCGCCCTAATGACACATTTGAATTTACGTACAAGAATAAGGAGCTGTAAAAATGAGTAATTTAATAACTGAATCAAGAAATGAAGCTACCATGCACTTAGACGAAATGTCTATTCAACAAGCTTTAGAGACTATGAATGAAGAAGATCAAAAAGTACCTCAACAGATAAAACAAATATTGCCTGACTTAGCTAAAGTCATTGAAGTTACAACGAAGCAATTTAAAAAAGGTGGCCGCATTATCTATATGGGCGCAGGCACGAGTGGAAGACTCGGCGTACTCGATGCAGCAGAATGTGTGCCTACATTTAATACAACACCTGATGAATTCATCGGATTAATAGCCGGTGGACAACCTGCCATGACAGTCGCAGTCGAAGGTGCTGAAGATAGTGAATCACTAGCACATGATGATTTAAAACACATTGATTTAACAGACAACGATGTAGTTATTGGCATTGCGGCCAGTGGAACTACGCCCTACGTCAAAGGCGGTTTAAAATACGCTACAGAGTTAGGTGCCCATACAGTTGCCATTTCTTGCAATGTCGATACAGAAATTAGCAAACTAGCAGAATTCCCTATAGAAGTTAATGTCGGTCCAGAAGTATTAACTGGATCTACGAGATTAAAATCAGGAACAGCACAGAAACTAATCCTTAATATGATTTCCACAATCACAATGGTTGGTGTGGGAAAAGTTTATGGCAATCTTATGGTAGATGTAAAAGCCACAAACCATAAATTAGTTGACCGTTCAGTGCGTATTATTCAAGATATTTGTGATATTCCATATGAAGAAGCTCAAAAGCTTTATAATGACGCAGACCAAAACCTTAAACAAGCAGTCGTTATGTACCTATGTGATATTTCAAAAGCTGAAGCAGAAACA
Source organism: Staphylococcus sp. AntiMn-1 (assembly GCF_001663395.1). Classification (NCBI taxonomy): domain Bacteria; kingdom Bacillati; phylum Bacillota; class Bacilli; order Caryophanales; family Staphylococcaceae; genus Staphylococcus; species Staphylococcus sp. AntiMn-1. Next base: position 2,503,704 of record NZ_CP012968.1, on the reverse strand, counting down.
AAATTACGTCAAAATGACAATATTATTAAACAAGCAATAAAAAATTAATTTATTCTGATTTAAATAGCAATGTCACGTTGCCACATGAACCATATAACTATGATGCAATAAGGAGGTATATAGGATGACTAAAGAACAAAAACTCGCTGAACATATTATAGACGCTGTTGGTGGCCTTGATAATATGGATAATGTTATTAATTGTATGACCCGTGTCAGAATTAAAGTAATCGATGAAAACAAAGTAGATTATGATAAATTAAAAGCAACTCAAGGTGTTATGGGCGTCGTAAAAGACGAACGCGTGCAAGTGGTAGTTGGTCCAGGTACTGTTAATAAAGTAGCGGATCATATATCTCAATTAAGCGGTGTACGTCTAGGGGAAACAATCCCTCATAACTCAACGAATTATAAAGCTGATGCTGAAGCAAAAGCACAAGAAAATAAAACAGCAATTCAAAGCAAACAAAAGCGTGGCGCCTTTAATAAATTATTAAAAACAATTGCCAATATCTTTATTCCGTTAATCCCAGCCTTTATTGGTGCCGGATTAATTGGTGGTATTGCTGCAGTATTAAGTAATCTTTTAGCTGCTGGCCAAATTTCAGGTGACTGGGTTACACAACTTGTCACAGTGTTCAATGTAATTAAAGATGGTATGTTAGCTTATCTAGCTATCTTCACAGGTATTAATGCAGCCAAAGAATTCGGCGCAACGCCGGGGTTAGGTGGTGTTATTGGTGGTACCACATTACTCACAGGATTAACTGATGAAAATGCTATTACTAATATATTTACAGGCGAACCACTGCAACCTGGTCAAGGTGGTATTATTGGCGTTATTTTTGCAGTATGGCTTCTTAGTATCGTTGAAAAACGATTACATAAAATTGTCCCTAATGCAGTAGATATTATTGTCACACCAACTATTACGTTATTTATCATCGGTTTATTAACTATATTTATCTTTATGCCATTAGCTGGCTTTGTTTCTGACGGTTTAGTATCTGTCATCAATGCTACAATCAGTATCGGTGGCGTTTTTAGTGGCTTTATCATCGGTGCTTTTTTCCTACCGCTAGTTATGTTAGGATTACATCATATATTTACGCCTATTCATATTGAAATGATTAATCAAACAGGTGCAACTTATTTACTTCCTATTGCTGCAATGGCAGGCGCTGGTCAAGTTGGTGCTGCTTTAGCTTTATGGGTAAGATGTAGGAAAAATACAACATTAAGAAATACACTCAAAGGTGCACTACCTGTAGGATTTTTAGGCATCGGAGAACCTTTAATTTATGGTGTCACTTTACCGTTAGGCAAACCATTCTTCACTGCATGTATTGGTGGAGGTATTGGTGGCGCTGTTGTTGGAGGTATTGGTCACATTGGGGCAACTGCAATTGGACCTAGTGGAATCTCATTGTTACCTTTGATTTCAGATCATATGTATTTAGGATATATTGCAGGACTACTCGCTGCGTACGCAGGTGGTTTCGTCTTCACCTATTTCTTAGGTACGACGAAGACTATGAGAGAATCTGATAGCTTAGGTGATTAATTATGACCAACGTACTTTACAAAATTGACAGCAATTATGCTCAGTTAACTAAAAGTGAGAAAAAGATTGCAGATTTTATTTTGAATTCACCACATAAAATCATCAATATGTCAGTACAAGATTTATCTAACGAGATCCATACTAGCACAGCATCCATCGTTAGATTTAGTAAAAAAATTACAGATAAAGGTTTCCAAGAATTAAAAATTGCCATTTCTCGTTATTTACCTGATGATGCAATCCATAATAATCACCTTGAATTGGCGGATAATGAGTCAGTCGATACGCTAAAACAAAAATACTATCTCGTGCAACAGACACGATGAACTATGTATCAACGTACATAGATGAATATAGTATTGACAGTATTTGTGAAACAATGAAGCGTTCAAATACAATATTCCTATTTGGTTATGGTGCTTCACTCGTAATCGTTACTGATTTATTTCAAAAATTATCACGCATTGGACTCAATGTCCGTTTGTTACAAGAAACACATTTATTTATGTCAACATTAGCAACACACGATGAAAATGACTGTATTATCTTTGTAACAAATCAAGGTAATCATAGTGAAATGCAATCCATGGCTAAAGTCGCAACAGACTATAACATTCCAATTATTACAATTTCTAGTTCTAATGATAATCCTGTTGCAAAAGTTTCAGACCATACTTTAATATATGGTCAAACGGATGAAAACGAACTACGTATGGCTGCAACAACATCATTATTTGCTCAACTTTTTACAGTAGATATACTTTACTATCGCTATATCGCATTGAATTATCAAAGTGCATTAGACTCTATTACACAGTCTAAAATGGCTTTAGATAATTATCGTAAGCATTTATCTAAAATTCAATTCAAACATTAATCTATATGTTAAGTTGAACTATAAAAAAGCACCTATCGTCAGCAAAATACGCTGTCTTGATAGGTGCTTTTTTGTGAATTAAAATAAGAGACTAGTAAATCGTATAGTAATTTTTAGTGCCTTATTTTAAGTTATCCTAAGTATTGATATTTTATTTATTTAGCTTCACTTTTTAAGATTTCAAAAATGTTTTTAGCATTATCAGTATTATCTATATTTCCTTGGAATTTATCACTACCAGGGCCATAAGCATATGTGTTCACGTCTTCACCTGTGTGTCCTGTTGTAGTCCAACCTGTATTCGATTTATCATTTATTGGTTTTTGAATTGCGTTTTGTAATTCTTGTAATTGCCCTTCATATGCATCATCATCTTCATTTAATTTTTTCAACTTCTCAGCTTCATCTTTAATTTTATCAATTTGAGATGCCTCTACATCAAATCCATAACCTTCATTAATTACTTTTTCAGCATCTTCGCCTTTGGCAATTTGTTCAGTCATGTATGTTCCTGAATGTTTCATATCGTGGATTACTTGAGGGTTCCAAAGGTAATCTTCACCTTTGGCAATTGATAAACCACCTGTTGAGTGATCTGCAGTTGCCACTACAAGTGTATCTTTATGTTCTTTAGCATAGTTCATAGCATAATCAAATGATTTTTCAAAACCTTCCATTTCTGACATTACACCAGTAACATCATTTGGGTGACCTGCTTTATCAATCGAAGCACCTTCCACCATTAAGAAGAACCCTTTATCATTTTGCTGTAATTTATTAACTGCAGTTTCTGTCATATCTAATAATTTAGGATTTTTATCAGGGGCGTCTATTTGTAATGGCATATTTCCATCAGCGAACAAACCTAATACTTGTTTACTTGTTGATTTTTGTAAATCTGTTTTATTATCTACAACGTCATAGCCATCTTTTTTAAATTTATCTGCTAAGTTGCCATTTTCTTCACCGAAATATTTTGCACCACCGCCAAGTAAGACATCTACTTTATGTTCGCCGTTAATTTTATCATTGTAAAATTGTTGTGCAATTTCATCTTTTTTATCGCGTGAGTCTACGTGTGATGCATAGGCTGCAGGTGTTGCATCTGTAATCTCAGCAGTGGAAACTAAGCCTGTTGATTTGCCATTTTCTTTTGCTTGTTCTAATACTGTTTTAACATTTTCTTGATTTTCATCTACACCAATTGCCCCATTATATGTTTTATGACCAGAACTAAACGCAGTAGCTGATGCTGCTGAGTCAGTTACATTCTCTTTCGGGTCAGCTGGATTTGTACGTTGATTGCCGACAAGATGTTGATCGAACGCAGTTTTTTCCATTTCTTTTGTTTCAGGATTATCTGCAAAATAACGATACGCTGAATTATAAGATGGTCCCATGCCATCTCCTACTAAAAATATTACATTTTTAGGATTTTCAGTATTTCCCATATACGACACATCAGGTGTATCATTTGATGCTTTTCCATCACCAGAAGCATATGTTGATTGTACATTTCCTAATGCAGATCCAACAACAATTGCACTAGCTACAGTTACAGTTGCTAACTTATTTAATAGTTTCATAAATTAATAACTCCTTTGATATGTATTATTGTGCTTACATGTTAAGTGTAATACTCTAATTTTGTCTCAATATTTTAATAATGTAAATTTTCTGTAAAACACTAGTTGTGTAAATGCTTATATACCTATGGTTTTGATAGACGTTTTTATAATAAAAAGGTTAGCTATTTTATAACTTTGTAATTTTAGTCATAAAATAGCCAACCTACATTTAATTCAACCTATATTAAATTTGTTTATCTTTATCTAACTTATGATAGCCTTTTAAGAAATAGAAAATCGCCATAAACGATAAGAATACAATACCAATTACTACAGAAACAACTGTCTCTTTATTGAATAACATTCCAATTAATACTGTAATAAAGAATGCCATTGTAATGTAGTTTGTAAATGCTCCGCCTGGCATTTTAAAGGGATGATCTTTTACTAATTCAGGAGAACGTTTCCTAAATTTCAAATGACTAATTAAAATCATAAACCACGGTACCATACCTGGTAAAATAGATGCACTATATACATAAACAAAGACGCTCTCAGCACCTTCAATAAATAAAGGTAAGATAACATTTAGTAATGCTCCAATTAAAATACCAATAGAAATTGCTATTACTGTCCACACAGGAACACCATTTTTCATAACTTTTGAAAAGAATTTAGGCATTTGTCCTCTTTGAGATAATGTAAATGTCATACGACTCGCACTGAATATTCCAGAGTTACATCCAGACATAGCAGCAGTTAATACTACAAAGTTAATAAAGCCAGCTGCAAACGTAATACCAACTTTTGCAAATGTTCCAACAAATGGACTACCAATGTTACCTAATTGATCCCAAGGGTAAACTGTTACAATTACAAAGATCGCACCAATATAGAAAATCAATATACGCCAAATGACGCCATTAACGGCACTTTTAATATTTTTCTGAGGGTCTTTTGTCTCTCCGGCTGTAATACCGATTAATTCTACACCTTGGTAAGAGCCTATAACAATAGACAGTGCAAAGAAGAATCCAATCCAACCGTTAGGCATGAATCCACCATGTGCCCATAAATTAGATAAACCAAGTGCTTCTCCTCCATTACCTAATCCGAAGAAGATTAATCCAAATCCTGCAATAATCATTAAGATAATTGTCACTACTTTAATCATTGCAAACCAGAATTCAAATTCACCAAAAGCTTTAACTGACACTAGATTAGCACTGGCTAATAATATTACTACCAGTACACCTGGAATCCACTGTGGTAAATCCGGAAACCAATAATTCATATATTCTCCTACGGCTATCACTTCACTCATACCGACGACAATCCACTGGAATATATTACTCCAAGCAGTTAAATAGCCTGCCACTGGATGTATGTAATCACTTGCAAAGTTAGCATAAGAACCTGTGGTAGGATATAAATAAACCATCTCCCCCATAGCTCTCATTACTAGAAATAAAAAGATACCTGCTATTAAATATGCAAATATAACAGAAGGACCTGTCCACTTTATAGTGCTTGTTGCGCCCATAAATAGTCCTACTCCAATTGTCCCGCCAAGTGCAATCATGCGCATTTGACGTGCACCTAGCCCCCTATGTAATTCTTTGTTCTCGTTCATAATTCAAACCCCATCTCTTTCGATTGTAAGTACAGATGAAACACTTATTATGTCGCCATTATACTATAAATTCTAAAAATTGGAATAATTATTTTCGATTTATGTAAGGGCTTACATTTCCGTTATTAATTGTATTTTATTTCGTCAAAAATTGCAAAGTAATTTTACAAATTCCAATTTTTTATTTTTCAACTATCATCATGAAATTTATTATGTAGATATTGTGAATTTATTCACAAATATTAATTAGCATAGTATACTTGTCCGAACCTATCGAAAGTGAGGATAAGTAATTGAATGAGAAAAACATTAAATGGGATAAAGTCTTCTATGGTAAGGTATGGATTAACCATGTAGTTGAAACGATTAGAACCAAGGACGTACTTCAAAGTTTTTACTTAAAGCGTTATCTATTACGTGCCACGATGGCCGGGTTTATCTTAGGTATCATTACTGTATTCGTGTTGTTAATTAAAGCTAGCCTCGGAGGCGATGTGGCCTCTGGTGTGACAAATTTAGTTTCATCCATCGCCTTTAGTTTCGCACTAGTACTAATACTATTCACCAATTCAGAATTATTAACAAGTAATTTTATGTATTTCACTGTTGGATTGTATTATCGTGTTATTAGTCCTATGCGTGTCTTAAAAATTTTCACCTTATGCTTCATTGGGAATATGGCTGGAGGCTTAATATTTTTCACACTCACGCGACTTTCAGATATTATATCTCCAGAGATGTTCATTCAACTTGAAGTTGCAATTGAACATAAGCTATTTGCTGCAGGATTTTTAGCAATTTTAATCAAAGGTATATTCGCTAATTTTTTATCAATATTTCATTAGTTATCGCCATGCAAATTGATGACATTCTAGCTAAAATGTTTGTCATGATGTTTGGCGTATCCATATTCGCCTTTATGGGTTATGAACATGTCGTTTATAATTCTGTATTATTTGCTGGTGGACTCGTTTATCAAAGTGATTTAATGTCAGTGATCCCTACGTTAATTAATTTACTTGGTGCTGCTTTTGGAAACTATATTGGCGGGGGGTTGATTATCGGATTGTTTTACGCCTATTTAAATGATCATCATCAATATGATGGTGAAAGGTTACATTAATTTTGCGACATTCTATATTTCAAACTTTCTATGGTATAATTTTCATTAGATTTTATTACAAAGGAGTTCAACATGAATAAAATTTTACTAAAAAAAACAATTACAGTTTCTCTTATCTTTGGGGTGTTATTTTTCTTATTAAATTATGTTTCTGGTTCAGATAGTTCAATTGGACAATTAATTTTAAAAAGTCTACTTGTAATTGTAGTATTTGCTATATTATATTATGTCTTATTTTCTATTGTTGATTCACCAGAGCGAAAATATAAATTTGGTATCACGATTCCAATCGCATTGTTAATAGCTATTATCATATGTGCTTTAATATCTACTATAAAAGTTGGTATTATTGTCGGTTTAATTCTTGGTATCATCGCTGGTTATGTTTGGGAATATATAGAAAAAAATAAAAATGGTGGTGACAGATCATGAGTATGATTATAGGCGTTATTGTAATCATTTTACTGATTGTAAGTTTGATTCCTAATTTAAAAGCAGTAAAAGCTTCTAAAGAAACTGGTGAAAAAAATACGCGTTTTGCAATCATGGTAGGTATAGATTCAATACTACTCGTCCTCGTTGTAGCAACATTGATTTTCCAACTTTTATAATTAACAATGCTTATATTAAATATAAGCTCACATATATAATACAGTTGACTTCGCAACAGTGCTTTGTTTGCGTGCTAAAAGGGGCCTCCGTATAGAAGCCCCTTTTTTAAATTTAATATCAGGTACAAATTTACAATTTATCTTGAAGTACAAAATAATATATTAAACTAGCCCCTAACAAATAAACCACTGTGCCTACCATAAATGATCTAAAGTGTATTTTAAATGGTATTTTTTTATTGAAAATTGGGCCTAATAGTAAATTACTTATCGCCAATACAATCGGTCCACCCAAGAAAAATAAAATTAAATATCCACTCATTTAATTAATCTCTATTTTTCTCAAAGTATGTCGTAATGATTTCTTCACCGGTTAAATCTTTTCCAGTAAATGCCACTTCGCTAAAATCTTGTTTTTCTGTCATTGTATTTGTATTGACGATAACATCTAAACCAGCTACAACTGCAGCAGTTGCACCATTAACTGAGTCTTCAATCGCTAAACAATTTCCTGGATTGTAATTAAGTTTTTGAACAGCAGTGAGGTATGGTTCAGGGCTTGGTTTAACCGCTTCAACATCTTCTCGACCTACAACGATATCGATATAATTGCTTAATCCTAGACTTTCAAATGCTGGTTTGATATCAGCTCTATAGCTACTCGTCGCAATCGCCATTGGTATATGACATTTTTTGCAATAATCCATTAACTGTTTCATTGCATCAATGATTGGCAAATCAACGCTCGTGTTATTGTGTTCAACATAAATTTCATGCTTATTTTCTTTGCCTAATTGACCTTCTAAATAATGATGTAAATCCGTTGCGGCTCCCCCAATAGATTGACGATAAAAATCCAATGTTATTTCAGTTAAATTATTTTTTTTTAAGTGTTTATTAATGATTTCAAATAGATGTCTTTCTGTATCAATAATCGTGCCATCAAAATCGAATACGACTGCTCTATACATCATATATCCTCCTCTGTCCACTTGTTTTGTTAAATTATATTAATGCTAGCTTATCATATTTTAATTTTGAAATATGTATTTTCGGTTTTAAAATGGTAATATCCCAATTAAAAGCTCACTCCAAATTTGAAGTGAGCTTATTATATATGCTTCTAGTGTATTATCGTTTATTCCAATATTTTGCTAAAATCGGTCCGGTAATATTGTGTACCAAACTAAATACTGCTCCTGGTACTGCCGATAAAGGACTAAAATGTACGGTAGCCAATGTTACTGCTAACCCTGAATTCTGCATTCCAACTTCAATCGAAACAGCTTTTTTATCAGCGCGTTCCAGTTTAAATATATTTGCTAATGTATATCCAACTACATAACCAACAATGTTATGTAATATGACTACTGCAAAAATAAGCAATCCTGTTTCTAGTATTTGTGATTTACTCCCACCTACTACTGAAGCGAGTATGAGGGAAATAGCAATTACAGAAACGATTGGCAATGCAGTTGCAGACTTATCAGCGAATTTTTTAAATACTTTTTGTAATATAAAACCAATCGCAATAGGGATAAGTATCACTTGCACAACTGACCAAAACATACTCATAAATGAGACTTGTAACCATTCATGTGCGAATAAATAAATTAATGCTGGCGTTAAGAACGGTGCAAGTAACGTAGAGACACTTGTAATAGCTACAGACAACGCAACATTTGCATTTGCTAAATAACTCATAACGTTACTTGATGTTCCCCCTGGACAACACCCAACTAATATCACACCAATTGCAATTTCTGGTGGTAATTGAAATAATTTAGCAATTAAATAGGCTGCTAAAGGCATAATTGTATATTGTAAAACCACACCAATTATTACGCACTTAGGCGATTGAAATACAATTTTAAAATCTTTAGGATCAATGGTTAACCCCATACCCAACATTACGATACCAAGTAAATATGGTACCCAACCACTTAACGTAGCTAACTGAGTTGGAAAAATAAATCCAATTATTGCAGCGATTAACATCCATATCAAGAATGTGTTTGTTGCAAACCGACTCACTTTTGATAACATCTCTAAACACTTCCTCTATGTATTAATAAAGAAAAATGTATCATACTTTAAACGCCTATACAACTGAATTTTCAAAATATTCCAACTTTTATAAATACGATAATATCAAACTCAAAAATAATTTCTAACTTCGTTCTAAAGACCTAGTGCCAACATTTTAAAAGAGTGGTACAATTTAATAGAAATAAAAACTTGTATAATTTTAAGTGTAAAGAATATTATGATTAATATCCATATGACACTTTATATAGATATGGAGGTATAATATGTTTTTAGATAGAACAGAAACTTTTGTGTTAAATATAGGTGGACTTAACAAACGCGCCACACGAAAAAATTTAACTAAATTATGTAAGCAAATTAATTTTTGCAACTCATTTAAGTTTTCAATTTTCAAAGAAAATAACTTGTATGCATTAAAGGTCAACTTACCAAAATACCAGTTACCATATATTATTAGTTTTCTTAGCTTTCATAATTATTTAATTTATCAAATTATAGAAAGTAATCATTCTGAAAAGTTATTAGATCTTGATCATTTATTGTTATCTTCTAAACGTTTTGAACTGACTATCGATGGGCTTTACGACGCTTTTGTCAAAGATAAAGTTATTGATATTTTGAACTTAATCAATCAAACGGAGCATATTACATATACCTTCAATAGAGATAAAATAAATGTTTCTTGTTCTCCTAAAGTTTTCGCGAAACTCATCCAAATGGTTGCTACTCATAACATTGATGTACTTGGTGCAATATACCAACCACGATTAATGAGTAAAGCTAGGATTTCGTAATTCGTTTATATAATGAAACACAGCCCGTATGGAACCGTTCCATACGGGCTGTGCTTATTTTTTATTATTTATTTAATCTTGCTCTTCTTCGTTAACGATGTTTTCAAAAGCTTCTCTTACTTGTGGTACTGACATACCAACAACGACTTGGACATTTTTACCACTTTTAACTAATCCGTGTGCCATTTGATTATGCGTGAAATAACCACTATCTTCTACTTTATCTATATCATTCACTGTTAATCTTAAGCGTGTCGTACAATTTGTTACGTCCTTGATGTTTTCTTTACCACCAAGGCCTTCTAAATAATAATTTGCTTTATCTTCGAATTCATTACCAGTAGATATTGTGTTTGCTTTGTCATCACTACCTTTTTTACTCTTATAATCATTTTTACTATACAACTTCACGTCTTCTTCGTCTTTCTTGCGACCAGGAAGTGGAATATTGAATTTTAAAATTAAGAATCTGAATAAGAAATAATAAATAGCTGTAAATACAAGACCAATAATGATTTGAATTACATATGTTAACCAATGATTTTGTGCTAAAGGTATCCAATTCGTAGCAAAGAAGTCTAATAGACCGCCACCAAAGTTACCTACGAGGCCAAATCCATACATAAGTGTATCCATTGTTGCAGCTAATAATGCGTGCAATACAAATAAATAAGGTGCAATAAATAAGAATGTAAATTCTAATGGCTCTGTAATACCTACAACTACAGCAGTTAATGTAGCTGGGATAAGTAACGCTGCAATTTTTTTCTTATTCTCTTTAGGTGTTGTTGAATACATTGCTAATGCAATACCTATCGAACCAAATACTTTACCATTACCTTGTAACATAAATCCATAAGGAAATTGTTCTTTCAATGGCTTTGTACTCGTCGCAAATTCATTTACATGCGCAAACCATTCTGCTTTTAATCCGTGGTTTACCACTACCGGGCCTACTTCAATTGGTGCATAAATAAAGTGATGTAAACCAGTTGGAATAAGCACTCTTTCTAAGAAGTGATATAGCCATACTCCAATGTAACCTGATCCTATGATAAATCCTTGTAATGAAGAAATGCCACCTTGAATCGTAGGCCAAACAATACATGTTATTAATGCAATAGGTAACATAACAAAAAACGAAATCGTTACTACAAATGTTAACCCTTGGAACACACCTAACATTTCAGGCAGTTTCTTACTATAGAACCTATTATGTATCCATGTCACAATGCTAGAAATTATGATACCACCTAAAATATTGGTATCTAACGTTTCGATCCCAGCAATTGCTTTGAGTCCAGTAACATTCTCGACACCTTTTTCCAAATTAGCTCCAAATGTATGTGGCCATTGCGTGAGAATAGCGTTAATAAATGTATTAAACATTAGATAACCCATTAACGCTGCTAGTGCAGCATGACCAGGTGCTTTTTTAGCTAAAGAAAGTGGCAACCCGACAGCAAATACAATTTCCATGTGATCGAATATTACCCAACCACCAGATTCTATTACGGACCATATTCTAAACCAAGTCGTCCCATCTTCTGCAATACTTCCCATTATTGCAGGATTTTTAAATAATGTAGCAAACCCTAAAACAATACCGAAGAAAGCAAACATCAATACTGGAACTATCATCGCACTCCCAAATCGTTTAATTGCGTTCATAGAAATATACCCCCAAATACTATTAAATTTAGATAACTTACATTCAAATACTTATATGTAAATTTATCATTTTTAGATTCTTTTGTTTCAAATCTTATCTCAATACTAAAGGAAACGCTTACATATAAGCAATGGTTTGACTACATTACGAATAGTTTTGTATAATCAGATTATATTTCCAAAACTCGAAAATATTTTCATGAAGTGCGAGGTTATCATATTGTTTTTAGATGAACGCGTTAATAATAACTTTAATAAATTAAATGAGAATGACTTACATATTGCTCATTTTATCAATACACATACGACAGAATGTAAAACCATGAAAATTCAAGACTTAGCAGAATTTACACATGCTTCAAATGCAACGATTCATCGTTTTACGCGTAAATTAGGTTTTGATGGTTATAGTGACTTTAAATCTTACTTAAAGTTTGAAACTGAAAAATCTCATAATCTCCCTTCCGACTCTATCGAAGGATTCAAACAAGACGTCGAAAATACTTTTACATATTTAGAACGTATCGATTATAATCTTGTCACTGATAAAATCAACGAAGCAGAGACCGTCTATTTGTATGGAACAGGTGTCGCGCAAATGAATGTAGCCCAAGAAGCGCAACGTATTTTGTTAACAATTCATAAAAATATTATTGTATTACATGATGTACACGAATTTAAAATGGTACTTAATAGAACTACACCTACAGATATTTTCTTCATTATTTCTCTTTCTGGTGAATCTCATCAATTATCAGATATCACCAACTTATTACAGTTACGTCAAAAATATTTTTTCTCCATTACTACTTTAAATGATAATACACTTGCTCAAAAAGCTAATTATAATATTTATGTTTCTAGCAACACATTTTATCTTGCTGACGGTATAGATTATTCAAGCTTTATAAGTTATCACATATTTTTCGAAACATTATTGCGTAAATTTAATGAGCGCATAGAAAAAGGTGAAATTATATCGTAATAATTCACCTCCTTTATCCTGAGCTTACTTTTGAAATATAACTACACATCTCTATGTTCAAAAACCCTTACCCTAATCCATTAGCATATACTTATGGATTGGGGTAATTTCAATTTACCTTATGGTATTTCCAACCTGATTTCATATGGGACATTTGTAGGAACAATACGAGGTAAAATTTACAAGCTAGGATTTGTGCCCTACAAGTAAGTATGAAACATTTATTGTAAAGTAGATATTATACTTGGTGGAAAACGTAAAAAAACTGTCAACAAAGCTAAAACTTTGCTAACAGTTTATATTCAAAATATCTTATTAAATATTAAAGGTCTGATTCAAATTCTTCTAATACCACTTGTAATTTATCAAATAATATTTCGAAACCATGCGCAGTAGAATCATGATATTCTTTTTTCTTCTGCTTATATTCCAGTATTGTATATCTACGTTCTTTTGGCACAAAAGCTTTATAATTAAAAATCATTTGAGCGATGCCCGCTTCTCTTTCGAATATTTCAATTTCAATGGTATCTTCAGAATCACTTAACTCTGGCATACCAATTGTCATGACGATATATTCATATGGCGTTAACGTAATAAAAGAACCTTTTACTACATTTTCTTTCCCTTTACGAACGTCAACAATTTCATAACTTCCATTTTGTTCAGCGTTAATATGAATTGATTTATTTGTTCTATCTGTTGTCATAAACCATTGTTTAAGAAAACGTTGATCTGTCCATGCTTGATATAATAATTCTGGTTCAACTTTAAATAGTCGTTCAAGTCGTATCTCAACGTATTCATTTTCAACATTATATTTACCCACGATTGTTCACCTACTTTCACTCTTAATTCTATTCTAACCTATTCTACAAGACTTCTAAACAATAATCCTATGAATCATAAAATGTTCTAGTCTTTACTTTAAAACGTTCAACTTCTATATTTTATCGTCAATAGTCAGTAAACGTCAAAATTTTAAACGTCACTTTCGCAAAAACATGTATTTAAGTACTTTTTATAAACTTACTGTATATCAAAGCATAATAAAAAGGGAGGTTCATCAGATACAAACACTGCACTGATTCGCCTTCCCTTTTAACGCCTTATTTCTTATTTAATCTTGGTAAGTTAAAGAAGATTGCAATCAAACCACAAACGCCCAAAATCATTGGATAAATAGAGTAGGGTAATAACTCAAATGGCGATATAGACGCCACGCCTGCTGCTGCAATTAACTGCGGGCTATAAGGTAAGAGACCTTGGAAACAACTCGCAAACATATCCAAAATACTTGCCGATTTTCTTGGATCTATATCATATTCTTCTGAAATTTCTTTTGCTAATGGGCCAGACATCAGTATCGATATCGTATTATTCGCTGTTGAAATATCCGCTGCACTGACTAACCCAGCTATACCTAATTCTGCGCCACGTTTCGATTTCACTCTATTACGAACAAAGTGAAGTAACCATGTGATACCGCCGTTATGTTGAATAAGCGCTACGAGGCCTCCGATAAGTAAGGCAATCATCGCAATATCTTCCATACCAATAATACCTTTTGAAATGGACTCTAATAAGCCTGTCCAACCAAATGATCCATCTATAAGGCCGATTATTGCTGATAATGCGATCCCACCGATAAGTACAATAATTACATTAATACCAATTAATGCTAATATTAGTACCATTAAATAAGGTAAGACTTTGATAATATTATAATCATAACTTTTACTTGCATCAATTTGTGCTCCATTTGTTAAAAACCACAAAGCTATAATCGTAAATATAGCACCTGGCAACACAATTTTAATATTCACTTTAAATTTATCACTCATTTTTGTCTTTTGAGTACGTACGGCAGCGATTGTTGTATCTGAAATCATTGATAGATTATCGCCAAACATTGCACCACCTACAACTGTAGCCATTGTAATAGCTGCTGAGACGTCTGTTGCTTGACTCAATCCAAATCCAACAGGCGCTATAGCTGCTACTGTACCTACAGATGTACCCATTGAAAGCGAAACAAACATACAAATAATAAATAAGCCTACGATAATTAAATTCTCTGGAATAAGTGACAGTCCTAAATTAACTGTAGATTGTACGCCGCCCATGTCTTCAGTAGTTTGAGAGAAGGCACCAGCCAGTATAAAGATGAGCATCATTAAAATAATATTTGAATGACCCGCGCCTTTTGTGAAGACTTCCACTTTTTTATGAAACGTTTCTTTTCTATTTAAAATCAAAGCTACAATAGATGCTACTAAAATAGCTACATTTAAAGGCATTGTTGAAAAATCTCCTGTACCAATACCTACACCTAAAAATAAACCTACAAATACGAGCAATGGAATCAATGCCCAAGCATTACCTTTCTTTGTCTTCTCCATACAAAACCAACTTTCTATAAGGGTAAAAGCGTGAAATTTATTCACCGCTATTTCTTTGTGTTTCTTTTTGAAAATAAAAAAACTCTTTTCTATTGAAGAAAAGAGTAAACGTTGTGTCTTCATTCTTATCTTCTAGCATACATCTATGCTACTGGAATTGGCACACGCATCATCATGTTGCCGAAGCATCGACGGGCCAGTCCCTCCACTTCTCTAGATAAGTTATTAAATTGTTTTATTACAGTATATTTTAACTGTAATTCGTGAAATACTGATTTAGCTTAATACGTTAAAGCACGTTTGTCAACATTACTTTGCAACCATACGATATTTTCAACAAGTGTAACACCCTTATTCAGTAGGTCGCACAATCGTAAATGTTTCTCCTAAAGATGCATAGTCATTGCCAGCTAAGCGAGAAATAGCTGTTAACGCTTGGGCATCAATTTTACTGTCTTCAAAGTATACATCATCATCGATATGGAACATAACGACTTCACCAATAATTAAATCAGAACCTTCTTGTGGATCCCCTAATGGAATAATTCTGTTTAATTTACATTCCATACGGATTTTTGCTTGTTGTATCCCTGGCACAGAAACAAGTTCTGAATCAATACATGTTAAATTTGTTCTTTCTAGCTCATTACTTGTACGTTCTATTGGTGCTGCCGTTTTATTAACTTCTTCAACTATGGTTTCATCAGTAATATGAACGACAAATTCTTCGGTTTCTTCAATATTGACTGACGTGTCTTTTCGTTTACCTTCTGAGCGTACAGTAGAAATCATAATCATTGGCGGTGCGCTATTCACTATATTAAAGAAACTGAATGGCGCTGCATTTAAATGACCTGACTTGTCTTGAGAAGTAACAAATGCAATCGGTCTTGGAATAATACTCCCACTCAGTAATTTATAATTTTGTTTTTTAGAGAGTGTATCTGCTTTAAATTGTTTCATATTGTATTATCATACCTTTCAAAAAATAAAAGCTAGATAATCTCATAGAGATTTCTAACTTTTGATATCATTAGTCTAACTGAGTTCCGCCTGTTACACCATAAACTTGCCCAGTCGTATAACTCGATTCTTCGGCAGCTAAATGTACATACACTCCTGAAAGTTCAACAGGTTGTCCTGCTCTACCTAATACTTCTTTTTGACCAAATGTAGGTATTTTAGATTGTGGCTGGCCACCAGATATTTGTAAAGGAGACCAAAACGGCCCAGGTGCTACACAATTCACACGAATACCTTTAGCACCTAATTCTTCAGATAAACTTTTAGTTAATGAAATGATTGCTGCTTTTGAGGCTGCATAATCATGTAAAATTGGATTTGGATTATATCCTTGCACTGATGAAGTCGTCGTAATTGTAGCACCCGGTTGTAAATAATCTAGTGCTTTTTGAACTGTCCAAAATATAGGATAAACGTTCGTTTCAAATGTTTGAGTAAATGAAGCTGTATCAAAACTTTTTAAATCATCTCTGTATTGTTGATGTCCTGCTACAAGGGTTACATTGTCTAAACCGCCTAGTGCATTATAAGCTTGCTCTACTAAATCATAGTTAAATTGTTCATTTCGGAGATCTCCTGGTATTAAAACAGCTTTTCTACCTGCTGCTTCAATCACTTCTTGTACTTCTTCGGCGTCTGCTTGTTCTTCAGGAAGATAATTTATCGCTACATCTGCGCCTTCTTTTGCATACGCTATAGCTGCTGCTCTTCCAATGGCAGAATCTCCACCCGTCACCAACATTTTATAATTTGTTAATCTGCCATAACCAATATATGAAGTTTCCCCACAATCTGGTTTAGGTTCTAATTCTTTTTGTAAACCAGGAACCGCTTGTTCTTGTTTTGGAAAATCTGCATTTGAAAATTTTGTTCTTGGATCTTGGGCTGCCATAATACAACACTCCTTCAATAATTATTATATCTTTACATTACCCAAATTTTATAGGAGTTAATACATATATAAAGTGTTTGACAACTTATACTTCGTTCAATAATTTTTGCACAAATGTAACAAAATACTCAGGTACTTTTTCTAGAATACGTTCATCTGGGTCATACTTAGGGTGATGTAAATCATATTCACTATTCGACCCAATAAATGCAAAGACACTTGGATATTTATTTGAAAAACCAGAAAAGTCTTCCCCAATTGTTAAAGGTTTATCCATAACTTCTACATTATATCCAACTTGTTTCGCTACTTCGATAGCGTCATCCGTTAATTTCTCATCGTTTTTAACGGCGCCTGGTAAACGATGATATAGTGTTTCTATTTCGACATCAAACGCTTCTGCAAGCCCACTTCCAATTGCTCTAAGTCGTTCTTCAATATAAACACGTTTATCTTCATCAAAGCTTCTCACAGTACCTTGGACATATGCCTGATCAGCGATGACATTCCATGTATTTCCACTAGATACTTCACCTATAGTTACAACTGCGCTATCAAAAGCAGATAGATTTCTACTCACAATCGATTGAACACTGTTAATTAATTGTCCTAGAACGATGACAGGATCATTACCCTGTTCTGGTTTAGCAGCATGCGCGCCTGTGCCTTTTATTTTAAATTCAAAACGATCTACAGATGACGTAATTACACCAGGTTTCACTCCAAATTCACCCACGTCTAACGACGGATAATTGTGATAGCCTAACACAGCTTTTGCACCATCAATCGCTCCTGATTCAGTGATATGTAGTGCACCATAACCCAGTTCTTCTGCAGGTTGAAAAATAATGCGGACACGCCCTTTTAATTGGCTTTCAATGTCTTTAAGTCTTGTTGCTACGGCTAAAATACTGGCCATGTGTATATCATGTCCACATGCATGCATAACGCCTTTATTTGTTGAAGTGAATTCATGTACCACTTGCTCATGAATAGGCAAAGCATCAATGTCTGTTCTTACAGCTACGAATGTTTCACCTTGTCCTACTTCAGCAACTAAACCAGTCTCTAATGGTAAATCAATTATTTTAATATCATACGCTTCTAATATTCGTTTCAATCTTTTTGTCGTCTCATATTCAGCATCTGAAAGTTCAGGGTATTGATGTAAAGTTCTTCTCCAATTCACGTAATCTTCATATTGTGGCATTATATGTCACGTCCTTTCTTATTAATAAAACGGAAAATCATGTAATAACTTATCGTTACAACAACGACGCCTAATGCAAGGTTATTCGTAATTAAAATAAGCAATACAGTAGATATAATTAAAGTACTATTTAACAAAGGTGCTTTGCGAATGAATGGCACCGTTCGTCTATCAAATGTACCAAGTGAAATTGTGATCAACACAGTAGCTAACACTGCCATAGGTATTCGTCCGATAATTTCTCCAAATATAAATAAACAAATCAATAAAAAACTGCCTGTGATGAAAGTAGACACTCTCGAATTTGCACCCATAGCTATGTTAAAGCGCGATTGTCCAACAAGTGCGCTACCGCCAAAACCTCCAAACAAGCCAACGATAAAGTTTGCAATGCCTTGACCAATAGATTCCTTATTCTTATCACTAGTTGTCGAAGTTACAACATCAACCATTTGTGCTGTTAACGTCGTTTGGATTACGGCTACGATAGCCATTGCTACACCATAAAGTAATGCAACCATCACTATATTCAAATCACTCATTTCATTTGGTATGGAAGGTATTGGCATTTTTATATGTATTGAAGCCATATCAGAAACATATTGAATGTTTGGCTTAATCACTCCCGCAAGTAGCGTCAATATAATAATTGCTATTAAAGGTGCTGGTATAAGTTTGATATATTGCCCTGCAAGCCAAATAATAAAGAATGAAGCTATTGCAAACGCATATGTCGAAGCTGAAATATTAAATATATGCTTTAATTGGGATGTAAACAATAATAAACCTAATGCATTCATAAAACCAATAACAACACCCGTAGGTACAAAGTTTAACAATTTATTTATGTGACAGTATCCTAATATGATTTGTATGACGCCCATAAACAATGTAGCTAAAATAAGCGCTTTCAGACCATGACTTGCCATTAATGGTGCAACTACTAGCGACACACCACTACTTGGCGCTGAGACCATCAACGTTCTATTGCCAGTAAAGCTCAACACGAGCATCATCAAACCAGTACTTAACATGCCTATCGTTGGACTTACGCCAGCGATGAAAGAGAATGCAATTGCGCCTGGAAGTAATGCAAGGGCAAGTAATATACCTGTGAGCATATTTTGACTTAAATCCCCGCTCCATTGTTTAACATAAGTAGTTTGCCCCACATTCGATGTCACCTCCCATGTATGCTTTAAATAACATGGTACCATAATTGTCAAAATATTTAATCAACTCAAACTTAATTAATTTACACTTAAAAAAGAAGAGTGAACTTGAAAAAGAGCTTTGCATTAGCTCTTTTCAAGTTCACTCAATTCACAACAATATAACAATTAAATCTGAGACATACGTATATGCCCCAGACTCAATATTATTAGTTATTTAATTTAATTTGGTTATCAACAAGTATTTGACCATCTTTGATTACTTTTTCAGCATGGTTTATACCATAATGATACGGAATATACTCATGGTTTGGTGCATCCCAAATAACGATATTGGCTTTGTCACCTTTATTAATTGTTCCAGCATCAACATCAATTGCTTTCGCTGCATTCACTGTAACAGCATTCCAAATCTCATTCGGTGATAATTTTAATTTCAACGCAGCAATCGACATCACAAGTTGTAAGTTGTTTGTCACACAACTCCCTGGATTAAAGTCTGTTGCAATTGCGATAGCTCCACCATTATCTAACATACCTCTAGCATCTGCGTATTGCTCCTTACCTAAATAAAATGTGGTACCTGGTAGTAATACAGCTACTGTATCGCTATCTTTAAGTTTCGCTTTACCTTCTGTACTTGACGCAACTAAATGGTCTGCAGAAATTGCACCTTCATCAATTGCTAATTCTAGACCACCTAATGGATCAATTTCATCTGCATGGATTTTAACATCAAAACCTAAATCTTTTGCTGCTTGCATATATTTTCTAGATTCTTCTACTGTAAATACGCCTGTTTCGCAAAAGATATCTGCAAAATCAGCATACTGTTTAACTTCAGGTAGTAAATCAATCATTTCTTGTAAAAAAGCTTGATTAGATTTCGCGTCTTTTGGTACTGCATGCGGACCTAAGAAAGTATGTTTCATATCTAAGTTATATTTTTCTGCTAAACTTTTGGATACACGTAGTTGTTTGAGTTCACTTTCTTTATCTAAACCATAACCACTCTTACTTTCAACAGCTAAGACTCCATGTTGTATCATCGTTAACAAATTCTTTTCAGCTTTATTAAATAGCTCTTCTTCAGTTGCATTTCGTGTAGCTTCTACTGTGGATAAAATACCTCCACCTTGCTCAAGTATTTCTAAATATGAAACGCCTTGTCTTTTAAGCGACATTTCATGTTCTCTTGAACCGCCATGCACTAAATGAGTATGTGCTTCAACAAGTGATGGTGATACAACTTTCCCTGTAGCGTCGATTGTTTCCTTCGCCTCATATTCATCTGTATGGGCACCCGAGTAAACCACTTTGCAATCTTTAACAACAACCGTTCCATTTTCAATGATTTCTAATTCGTCTAAATCTTTTCCTTTTAAAGGACGCTCTGTAGATTTTGGTAAAATTAATTCTTTAATGTTTTGAATAATTAAATCGTTCATTTTATATCTCCTTTACCCGTAATCATTGGAATTTTGATACCTTTTTCTTTAGCAACATTAATTGCTGATTCATAACCTGCATCTGCATGTCTTACAACACCCATACCCGGATCTGTCGTTAATACACGTCCTAAGCGACGATCTGCGCGTTCTGAACCATCAGCGACAATGACCATACCAGCATGTAATGAGTAACCCATACCTACACCACCGCCATGATGGAACGAAATCCACGAGCCACCAGCCGCTGTGTTAATTAAAGCATTTAATACTGCCCAGTCTCCCACAGCATCTGAACCATCTTTCATACCTTCTGTCTCACGGTTTGGACTCGCAACAGATCCTGAATCAAGATGATCACGCCCGATAACGACCGGTGCAGAAATTTCTCCGTCACGAACCAAACGATTTAAGGCTAAGCCCATTTTGGCACGTTCTTCAAAGCCCAACCAAGCTATACGAGAAGGTAATCCTTGGAATGCAATTTTTTCTTGAGCTAAATCTAACCAGCGAATAAGCTTTTCATTATCTGGGAATAGTTTTCTCATTTCTTCATCTGCACGTTCGATATCTTTAGGATCTCCACTTAAAGCTGCAAAGCGGAATGGTCCTTTACCTTCACAGAATAAAGGTCTAATATACGCTGGTACAAATCCTGGGAAATCAAAAGCATTTTCTAAGCCATTATTATAGGCAACTTGTCTAATGTTATTCCCGTAATCAAAAGCAACTGCACCATTTTTTTGGAATTCAATCATTAACTCAACGTGTTTTCTCATTGAATCTTGCGATAATGCAACGTATTCTTTAGGGTCTTTATCACGTAGCGCTTTTGCTTCCTCTAAGGAATAACCTTGTGGAATATATCCGTTCAATGGATCATGTGCACTTGTCTGGTCAGTAACAACATCAATTTTAAATCCTTTATCTAAAATGGCTCTGTGTGTGTCTACAGCATTACCAACAAGTCCTATAGATAATGGTTTGCCCTCTTGTCGTGCTTCTTCGGCTAAACGTAATGCCTCATTTAAGTCATGTGTCTTCACATCGCAATAACGCGTTTCTATACGTTTATCAATACGTGTCTCATCAACATCTACACCAATTACAACACCGCCATTCATCGTAACAGCCAGTGGTTGCGCACCACCCATGCCACCTAGACCAGCTGTTAAAGTTACTGTTCCATTTAACTTGCCATCGTAATGTTGATTAGCAAGCTCACCAAATGTTTCATAAGTACCTTGAACAATACCTTGGGAACCAATATATATCCAGCTACCCGCTGTCATTTGTCCATACATCATTAACCCTTTTTTATCTAATTCGTTAAAGTGATCCCAATTTGCCCACTCAGGTACAAGTACGGAATTTGAAATTAATACACGCGGTGCTTCTTCATGTGTTTTAAATACAGCAACTGGTTTTCCGGATTGCACTAACATTGTTTCATCCGCTTCTAATGAACGTAACGTCTCTTCTATCGCTTCAAATGCTTCCCAATTTCTAGCAGCTTTACCAATACCGCCATATACAACTAAATCTTCAGGACGTTCAGCTACTTCTGGGTCTAAGTTGTTATACAACATTCTAAGCACTGCTTCTTGTTCCCAGCCTTTACATTCAATATCTAAACCTTTTTTTGCTACTATTTTTCTCATGAAAAATCACTCCTCATTTTAATTAATTAACCTTTGTTTAATAAATCTTAAAATAGCCATAATGCGAATGGTATCGTGATTAGTAATGTAAGCACTACTCTTTCAAACCATATCAAGACCAATTTACCAACTGAAATTTTTATCTCAGTTGAAAGAATCACAGGTACCACACTCGAGAAAAAGATAATCGCCGAAACACTTATTACTGCTACTATAAATCTCGTAGCTAAATCAGCAGTTTGTGCAATGGCAGCAGGTAATAGCATCTCAACAATTGAAATGGTTGAAGCTTGTGCTAATATTGCTACATCCTGAACTGGGAATATACTTATAAATGGATAAAAAATATAAGATACATATTCTATTATCGGTGTATATTCAGCAATAATTAAACCTAAGAAGCCGATAGACATAATAGATGGTAATATCGCAATTGTCATTACGACGCCGTCACGTAAATTTTCACGTACGTTCCCTATTAATGAGTCAGCATTTTTAACTGCCAACTTAGCTTCTAACCAAGATTCTTTTAATAAAGGCATATTTCTGCGTTTTTCTTCTTTATATGGTTGGTTCTGATATGTCGTGTTTTTCTCAAATCTTATAGGTGGGAGTTGTACGGTGATAGCAGTAACTATAAAAGTCACTGCAAGTGTGAACCAAAATAAAGGTTCCAATGTTCAATAATACCTAATGTATTGGCTACTATAATCATGAAAGTAGCAGATACAGTTGAGAAACCTGTCGCAACAATAACTGCTTCTTTATGTGTATATCCACCATTTTTATAGACTTTATTTGTAATTAATAAGCCAATTGAATAACTACCTACAAACGAGGCAACCGCATCAACTGCTGATTTACCAGGCGTTTTAAAAATAGGCTTCATGACTGGTCTCATAATTACGCCAATAAATTCTAATAATCCGTAACCTACTAAAAATGTTAATAAAATAGCCCCTACTGGGATTAACACACTTAGCGGTATCGCTAATTTATCGTATAAAAACGGTCCAATACTTTCTTTCAATACAAATCCTGGTCCAAAATCAAAGACAATCATGAAAGCAATAAAGACGCCTAATACTTTAAATAAGCTAAAGATAATATCAGTTTTTGATTTGTTCCATTTTTTATTAATAAATGGATGCAATGCACCTATAATGATTAAAAGTAATACATAATAAGGTAAAATTGGATTCACCAAAAATGTAATCCACTGAACAATATGATCAATCAGAATTGTTGATTTACCATTAATCGTTATAGGTACAAAGAAACATATAATGCCAATTAAGCTATAAATGAAAAATTTCCACATGTACTTCACGCCCCTAACATGAAAGTACGCCTCCCGCTATATCTCTCAGTATAATATGATATGGTATATACTACCAATATAAATAAACTAATTATTGATAGTTTAAAACTATAAGGTAAATACATATTCACGGAGGAATTATATTGAAAATCATTCAATTAGAGTATTTTGTCGCCGTTGTGAAATATAATAGTTTCACTAAAGCTGCTAACTTTTTACATATTAGTCAACCGTCTTTAACGACCACAATAAAAAAAATGGAAGCCAATTTAGGTTATGACCTTTTTATGAGAACTACTAAGGATATTAAAATCACTGAAAAAGGAATTCATTTTTATAATTACGCGCAACAATTGATACAGAACTATCATCAAACAATCGAAAAAATGTATGACCTCAATATGGGACATGCGCCTAAAATCAAATTATCTATTTTAGAATCAGCAAATCAATGGATTTCTCAAGTGCTTTCTATCCATTTAAAATATAATCCTAATCAGACTTATCTTGTATCTGAAGTGCATGACCAAAATAAAATACTGGAACAACTCATCAATTTTGAAAATCATCTCGCTTTGACAAACGAACAAATTAGTCATGAAGATATTAAATCTATTCCTTTATACGAAGAATCCTATGTCGTTATTACACCTAAAAATGCTTTTCCAGATACTAAAATAACGTCTATTAAATCATTGCCATTAATTTTACCTACAAAAGGCTCTCAAGTGCGTAAACATCTTGATGATTACTTTACACGTATGAATATACATCCAAATATCATTATGGAAGTTGATCGTTTTGAAGCGGCTACGAATTTTGTCCATAGAGGATTAGGATATGCTGTTATTCCACGCGTATATTATCAATCATTTAATGCACGAGATTTAGATGCACTAGAAATGCGTCCCAAACTAGGCCGTTCTATTTATATTAACTATCTAAAAAAAAGAAAGCACTCAGAGCGAGTACTTTCTTTTATAGATCAGTGCATTGATTATTGGAATATTAAAGAATAAAATGATGTAAAAAATTAGCAGATAATTTAGCAGTTCGATTATCCACATCATATTTTGGATTTGTTTCAGCAATACTAACAGTCGAAACTTTCTCATTTGGAATAATACGTTTCGCCAATTCAAGTACAACATGCGGTGATAGACCTAATACAGCATTTGCACTTACACCCGGTGCA
Source organism: Staphylococcus sp. AntiMn-1 (assembly GCF_001663395.1). Classification (NCBI taxonomy): domain Bacteria; kingdom Bacillati; phylum Bacillota; class Bacilli; order Caryophanales; family Staphylococcaceae; genus Staphylococcus; species Staphylococcus sp. AntiMn-1. The sequence goes on along the minus strand of NZ_CP012968.1, from coordinate 2,478,505 downwards.
AATGCACTATCAATAACATCCATACATATCGTAAACATAATCACATCATGATCATGTACGAAACGTTCTATCTTATCCTTAATTGGAGGAGAAATTTGATGTAACAATTCATCAGAATAAACAAAACCGATGTCTCTTTCTTTCGCGTAATCAAATAGTGCTTGCGTGTTACCACCTTGTTGAATACCTAATACTAAATAATCAGTGTTTTCATCCTGTTCTAAAATTTGTCTAAAGCTCGTACCAGAAGTAGAACCAGATTCTTTTCTAGTGTCAAAGTGTGCATCAATATTGATGATACCAATAGAAGCATCAGGAAACGCCTCACGCGTGCCCAAATACTGTGCATAAGCGATATCATGTCCGCCACCTAATAAAAAGGTTTGGTTATGTCTTTGTATCGATGAAGCAACATAATGCGCAAATTCTTGTTGGGTTTCTTCTAAAGTTTCGTGATTATGTTCAACATTTCCATAATCATAAATTGAACATGTTCTTAAGACTGGCAAATTAGCAAAAGTCTTCTTGATTGCATCTGGTCCTAACTTAGCTCCGATTCTTCCTTTATTAAGTTCAACACCCTTATCAACCGCATAACCTAGCATACCTACACCGTGACGTGGTTCATCGTACTCATCTTCAATATTACGAAATTGTATCGTTTGAAAATGTCTGAATTCTGTTTCCTCTGTCTCACTATCGATTCTTCCTGTCCATAAATCACGTTGTGCTAATTTATACATAGTTCTCCTCCTTTTGAAACTATATCGACACTTAAAGTATACGCTTACATTTTTGCCAATTCAATTATATTTATAATTACCTTTACCCACTTGTTTAAAAGTTAATTTTGAAATTCACATTAAAATTGTTGCATTTACACGTTTGATTTTGTAAAAGTATTACATTTCAATGATAAATATTTGAATTTAATTTATTTATCGCTAAGAAGTATGTATAATTAGGCATAAATGATTTTTCTGAACCCTATTGGAGGTTACATAATGAATACAAAACGTATACCAGGTTTTCAATGGGCAATGATGATATTTATTTTCTTCATTATTGCTTATGCAGCACCTATTATACTTAAAGATTTTCAAGGTACAATTTCACTTAAAACTTTTGTCTTTGACATAAGTAGCTTAGCACCATTTATTGCTGCTATTATATGTTTACTCGTCTTTAAGCACAGAGGTACGCAACTCGGTAGTTTAAAGTTTTCAATTAGTTTAAAAGTTATAGAACGTATCATTTTAGCACTCGTTATACCATTAATTATTTTTATTATTGTTATGATTTGCTTCAATGTTTATGCAGATAGTTTTGTACTTCTACAAACAGAAGATTTATCTGTTTCAATTATATCAATTATCATTGGTCAAATTATCATGGCTTTCTTAGTAGAGTTTGCTTTCCGTTCTTATTTACAACATATTGTTGAAACTAAGATGAATACATTTATCGCATCTATTATTGTAGGGATTATGTATTCAATATGGAATGTTAATATTTCATTTAGCTTTGATTATGCGATATATAGTTTCCTTTATTCTTTCGCTTTTTCAATGATTATTGGTGAACTTATCCGTGCTACAAAAGGACGTACAATATACATTGCGACAATATTCCATGCGACAATGTCATTTGGACTCGTTTTCTTATTTAACGAAGAATTAGGCGATGTGTTCCCAATGAAAGTAATTGCTTTAAGTACAGTTGCTGTTGCCGCTGTTTACATTCTATTAAGTATTATCGTTCGAGCGATTCTTTATTTCTTCACAAAACGTAATTTGGATGAAGTGGATGATAACAACTATCTTGACCATGTTAACGAAACATCTGAAAACGATGCTCAAATCGATGATGTTGATGTTGACGAAGATAGTGTTCAAGATGAAAACAAGACAAACACTTCGACTTCAGATAGCTCAAAATCAACGACTGCTGCAAGTGGTGTTGCTGTGGCCAACCGAACGACACATGACTCAGATCAACAGCCGCACACTGATGACACAACAAAGACGACAGCTTCAACAGTCGATGATAAAGATACAACATCTCCTGTTAATGAAGCAACTGAACAAAACAACACAGATTTAACTACTGATGTTAATCAAAAAAAGACAAACACTGAAAACAACACGATGTATCATAATAGTGATGAAATAAATGAACAAGATGACAACACAAAATCTAATGATAATGACAATAACGACTCAAACAATTTAACTAATAGTTCAGTTGAAGCATCTACTGAAAAAGTAAAGCATGATTCAAATGACAACGATAATGAGTCATTAAAAACAAGTGCGCGTTATTCAACTACTCGTAAATCTTCAGCAGTAAGTAATGCGAAAGCATCCATTACTGAGGATAATCATGTTGAAGACACATCATCAACTGAAGCAAACACTACACACGCAACACATAATGATGCAACAGTAGATAATGATTCAAATGATAAACACACGCGTTCTCCTTTTAATCTTAAAAGTAAACGTGGTCACCGTCGTTAATTACATCAATGCGTTACATTATTAAATCTCGAGGAAGTATTGTATATATAATATTTCCTCATAGAGTGTCGACAAAGTCTCTCGCTTTGTCGGCATTTTTTGTATACATTTTCTGCGAAACCCGTAGTCTTCAACTAGTACTTTATTAACGAGTCAGGCGTCGCCTAAATCACTACCATCTTTATATAAAAAAAGTGATAAATAATCCTTTGGGACCTTTATCACTTTTTTATTATTTATCAAGAACTTTCACACCGTCTGGTGAACCAACAATAATTTGGTCAGCAACATCTAAGAAATAACCAGTTTCTAATACGCCCACAAGATGGATTAAATACTCATGCATTTCGTAAGCGTCTATATTTTCGTATAATTCTAAGTCCAATATATAGTTACCATTATCTGTAATAAAAGGCACATCATCAACAACGCGGCGTATTGCTTTAATATTACCCTTACCATATGACTCAATCTTTTTAGATACGAGTAGCCAATTAAATTTATCTACTTCTACAGGAAGCTTAAACGTTTGGCCTAAATAATCTACGCATTTACTATCATCTATTAAAACAATAAATCTGTCTGCCATAGCATCAATTACTTTCTCTCTAAATAGTGCTCCACCGCCACCTTTTATAAGGTTTAATTGGTTGTCTACTTCATCAGCGCCATCAATTGCGATATCAATTTTATCTACATCGTTTACATCGACTACACGCATACCTAATTCTTTAGCGATATAAGCCGTTTTGTTTGAAGTACAGATTCCAGTTATATCAATATGTGCTTGTTCTAATTTCTCTGCGATTTTTGGCACGAGTAGTTCAATTGTTGAACCTGAACCAATACCCACAATCATACCATCTTTAATTTGGTCTAATGCATCATCAAATGTACTTAACTTCAACTGTTTTTTATTCATAATGCTTCCCCTTTACACACAGTACTTTTACCTTTATTGTACATGAGATTTATAAAAATACATAGCTAAAAAACGTAAATATAAAACGCTAATATATGTTCACTTGCATATTCCTAAATTTGTTTTAAAATGATAATCACTAAACTGCAGGAGGTACTGAATTATGATTTATACGCTAGATGCAATTTCTACAGGTAAAATTCAAGATTTATCATACAGTACGAAAAGACCAATGCGCTCAGCCTTAAACAAAAAGAGAATCACAAATCAAATGTGGTTATCGAAGACTGGGTTCATTGAAGATGAGCAAGAATATAAAGGGCATGGTGGACCAGATAAAGCGCTATGCCTTTATAGTAAGAAGAACTATGAATTATGGAAAAATGATGTTTCTACATTACCTGACTATGCTATGTTTGGTGAGAATCTAACTGCTGTCGATTTAGATGAAAATGACATTTATTTGGGTGATCAATTCCAATTAGATGAAGCAATTGTAGAAGTATCTGAAATAAGAGAACCATGCTGGAAAATTCAAGAAAAGTATAAAATTCCAGATCTAGTTAAGCGCATGTCACGTTCTTGCAAGACTGGGTTTTATCTTAGAGTTATCAAAGAAGGGTTTGTAAATGACGCTGCAAATTTAGAATTAATACATTCTTCAAACACGCATATGCCTCTTACAGTGTTCGAACTTAATGACATCTATTATAACGATAATAAAAATATAAGACGTTTAACAGATGCTTTAAAGAACCCCTATCTAACTGACGAGAGACATTTAAAGTTGCAAAAATTTTTAAAACGAGCACAAAACATCGCAGAGAAATAACTATATAAATGGGAACTGGAGAGAAAAATAATTTTTTCTCATAAGGTTTCGGTCTATGATTCGCTCTCGGCAAAGATGTCTAGAAAATAGACTACAAGAATTGCAAGTCTTTAAAAGTTTAATATAAGCCCATTTCCAATTCAGTTAACTACTGCCAATATAAAAATAAGGCTGAGACATAAAGTAATGTCCTAGCCTTATTTGCATAATATCAATTTAGTTTCTATAACTCTTTTTCAAAAATTTTATATGACGTTTTTGAATAGTATGGTTGATTAGCTTCCAATATAGATGGTGCTTTTTCTCCCATTAAGTTAATGTCATTTGGTATACATTGCGTCTCAAGTGTAAAACCAGAATGTGCCTTGTAAATATTAAAGTCACTTTGCCAACTTGTAGTATCATTAAATGTGAAAATTACAACATTTGGCATGTCAGTATTCACTGTTAATAAAAAGCGTTTATTTTCAACTGTCATTTCATTGCCACCTATATCAAATGGATGATCGATGCCGCCAAAACGTTCCATTTGTGCTTTCACAACTGGATGTTCACTCGTAAAAATGTCTTTAAATTGTATGTTTTTTTCGTTAAATGTGTCCACTAAATCAATTGGTTTCATGCTTTCAACAATATTATCGTCGCCTAATAAATACATATCTAATTTTGAACTTGAAATACTATGGTTATCAATTACATTATTATCTCTATTCAAATTAAAATAAACATGATTCATCGGATTAAATAACGTTTTCTCTGTAGCGGTTGCTTTGTATTCAATTGTCCATTTATGGTCAACATCATAAGTATGAATTACTTCTAGGTCAATATCACCGGGAAAATGGTCGTCTGAACTTTTTATAGTTGTTGTAAAAATAACTTTTACTTGGCCCACTTGCTCTTCAATTTCATAATCAAAAAAGCGTGTACCAATACCTTCTGGGCCACCATGTATGTTATGTTCACCGTTATTTGCGTCAAGCTGATACGTTTTTCCATCTAATTCGAAAGTAGCATTTGCGATTCTACCACCATAACGGCCAATTGTTGCCCCGAAATGAAATGGATTTTCCTCATAGAATTCATCTGCTTCTACAACATTTCCAAGTACAATGTTATTATCATCGTATTTCCATGAGACAATACGTGCGCCATAATTTGTAAAAACAATTTTCGTTTCTTCATTATCAATTTTAATTAAATCAATACCATTACTTTGGCTTTCTACTTTTGCAAACATCATCAATTACTCCCTTTCAAACCCAATACTTTTTCAAAAGTTAATATTAAGTTTTATCATGAATAAAAACATCACTTACAAACGTGGCCTGTAAATCACAACTCAGGGGGATCTTCATTGTGTTTAGGCAATGTAAACTTTCTCACTACAAGTCCAATTAATTTGAATTATTATTTTGAAAATAATAATTCAATTGTAGTAAACAAACCCTATCACACATAATACGATTAAATGTAACAACATCAATGTGATTAACTATGCTTCCCTCTAGCATAAATTAACTTGCAAAGTCACTATGATGCAATAACACAAATCTTGTGTAATATTTAATACTCCCTATTTCTTCTATTACTCTCTTATATTGTAACAATTTAGTCAAATGTTTATCTATACTAATCGTCAATTTTAACAAACAATCATAAAAATTGTTATACTTTTTCTATTATTATACAAATAATAGCCAAATTTTCATTGTATAATATTATAACTTTGTTGAATTCCTCTTTATTCTACTACTTAATTTATATAAGTACATAGTAATTTTATATAAACAACTTTCTATTTACTCTAAAAAGATACGTTTTTTATACACAATAAACGTATCAATATTAAAAAATAAACTACCTCCACATATTACATGGTGATGGTAGTTTATTTTAATAGCGCATTTTAAATTATTATTTTTTGTTAAATATACGTTTTACCGAGCTCATAAAGCCTTTATCAAAACTCAAAATCGTATCTTTATAACTACGCACTGCAACCCATAATAGTATAAAAATAGTGATAATAGATATAACCATACTTAATACGATTTCCCAAATAGCAACATCAGGTGTGGATGCGCGAACAAACATTACAAATGGTGAAAGTAATGGTATAAAGCTCGTGATTTTCACTAATAACGTATCTGTGTTCATGATACTGAAAAAGGAAATATAGAAAGCAATCATACTAATTAATGTCATTGGCATTAATGATTGATTAATATCTTCTATACGCGCAGTAATAGATCCCAAAATCGATGCTAAAATAATATATGAAAGTATACCAATAATCATTGATATGATACCTACGACGATTAATTGCACGGTTAATTCGTTTGGTTCAATATCAAACCCTTTTAACATATCTCCAATATCAAACACTAAGAAACATATAATGCCAGCCACAATAAATATACTGATTTGGGTTAATGCTACTGAAACCACACCTGCCATCTTCGCAAGTATATGCGTCACTGGTGACACACTCGTAATAATCATTTCAATAACTCGTGATGTTTTCTCAGTTGCGATTTCCATTGCAACTTGGCTCGCATAATTGAAAACGATAAAGAATATGAGCATCACGCCTGCATATACAATCATTGTATTAAAGCCTTTTTGAGCTTCATTTAAATTTGAATTGTTGGCATTATCTGCAAGCACTTCTGAAGTCACTTCACTTTGAGATTGCAATTGCTTTAATTCATCTTGTGATAAGTTTAAATTCGCTGCAACAAATTGTGTTTGTACAGTTGATAATGTTGCTTTTAATTTTTGCTTATCTTGTTCTGAAACAGTATCTTTACTCAATATTTTACCTGAAAGTTTTTGATCTTCACTCAGTTTAATAACGTATGCTTTATCTAATTTTTCGTTTTTAACCTGTGACTTTGCTTGTTTTTCTGATAATTGCTTAAAGTCTGCCCCTTCATCAAGCTGATCACCTTGTGATTTAATGACTTTATAAATTTCATCATTCGATGAGACAACCCCTACTTTATCAGGGCCATCGTCAAATAAATCAATAATTTTATTAATATTCGCCGCTCCAACCATTAACAGAATCACAATAGCTGTGAATATAACAAATGACTTTGTTTTAACTTTATTTTTATAAGTTAAGGAAAAAGTTGCAAAGAATTTATCCATTGACGTCACCTACTTTTGCTATAAAGATCTCATTTAGTGATGGTTCTACAACTTGGAATCTTTTGACGAAACCATACTGTATTACAACTTCATAAATTTTCTCAGCAACCGCTTCTGTCTCAATCATTGCTTTAATTTCTCTTTTACTTCTATCTACATTTAATACACCATCAATGCTATCTATCTCTGACATTTCATGTTCTGTTTCTATGACGACGCTTTTCTTACCATGATTCGCTTTCACTTCATCAATTGGCCCTGAAACAACAAGCTCTCCACGATTTAGAATACAGACATTATCACATAACTCTTCTACATGTTCCATTCTATGAGAGCTATATATAATAGTAGTACCAGCATTATTTAAATCTTTAACCGCTGATTTTAATAACTCTACATTTACTGGATCTAAGCCGCTGAATGGTTCATCCAAAATGAGTAATTCTGGTTTATGTAACATACTTGCTAAAAGTTGAATTTTTTGTTGATTCCCTTTGGATAGTGCTTCAATTTTCTTTTCTCTATTTTCATTAATACCAAACCTATCTAACCAATAGTCTATAGCTTCTGTAATTTCTTTGGACTTCATTCCTTTTAAAGTAGCTAAATAACGCAATTCATCTTCTACTTTCATTTTAGGATGTAATCCTCTCTCTTCTGGTAAATAGCCAATGTGGTTGTATGAAGTCTTGTCTATGGGTTTGTCATTATATGCAATTTTACCTTCAGTGATTGGCGTTAGACCTAAAATCATTCTGAAGGTTGTCGTTTTTCCTGCACCATTTCTGCCTAGAAAACCTAACATTTTACCTTGTTCTAAAGATAATGAAATATCATTAACAGCTGTAAAATCTTTATACTTCTTGGTTACATGTTCAATGTTTAGTGACATTGTGTCCCGACTCCTTTCTTTTTAAAAATTATATACTTTGATAATACCATTAGATTAAGCAAAGTTACATTTTAAATTTAACTTTGCTAGACATGATTCTATTTTATTAATGGTCTTAGCTCATTGCCGTAACTATAATCGATTAAAAATATAGCTTTGTTACTTCTTATGCAAATGATATAACGCAATAAAAAATAACGCTGTTTCCACTTAAACTAAGTTGGTAACAGCGTTTTAATTTCAATATTTTAATTCATCTTGTTTTTGAGTTTGTCCAAGTTGCCCATTTTCTTTTGTATTAAAAGTATCTTCATACCCATGAGCACTCGAACGAATGTGATTACCGTATTTATGGCTCGTCCCATATTTATTTGTTCTTCTTTCACTATCCAAACAACAAATAACTAAACAATATATTCCTAAAACCATATAAATGATATATATCAACAATAGCGTAATGATACTAGAAATATTAGCATATTCAGGATCCATTGCATTTATTGATGTAATAATAATATTAGTAACAATTAATACAGCAAAATAAATCACTGGAATCACCATTTTTCTACCAGTATCATGAAATCTTCTCACCAATAATGCCCAGCCAGGAATCAGTGTAGCTAATCCATATATAACAATATATATACAGGATATGACTATTAAAATGCCCCCAATCATAGTAACTTCACCGGAATAAGATGAAACACCTGAAACAAGCATGATTAAACCTATAATAAGTATTATTAGCGCTGGTATCATAAAAATCAAATGCCATAACGTCATGTACCAATATTCGCTACGACGTGAGCGCCCTTTAAAATTAACATAGTTTGTCCAAAATAATTTGAGCGCTTGAAGAAAACCAATTTTCCGCTCCATATTACTCCCCCTTCATATACATTTGTTAAAGATAATTTTTAAATTACATTAAACTTTGGTACATTATATGTAAATTCTTTAAATATCTCATTTAGTTTAGTGTAACAAACTATTTTGTAAGTAGTAATACAATTTTACTGATTCTAAAAAAAACATTTAAAAATATTTATTTTTTAAAAACTAGAAACCGGAGGAACAACTCATGGATTTTTTACATCGAGATACAATAGCTATTGCTAAAGATTTATTAGGTGTCAAAGTGGTTTTCCTGGATGAACTCGAAACATTCACTGGATACATTGTAGAAACTGAGGCCTATGTTGGTAAAGAAGATCGCGCTGCTCATGGTTTTAATGGAAAAAGAACGCCCAAAGTAGAATCTTTGTATAAACGTGGTGGAACGATATATGCGCACGTTATGCACAATCACCTTTTAATAAATTTTGTCACAAAAGATGAAGGCATCCCTGAAGGTGTATTAATTAGAGCTGTAGAACCTGAAGAAGGTATTGAAACCATGAAATTAAATAGAGGAAAAAGCGGGTTTGAATTAACTAATGGCCCTGGAAAGTGGACAAAAGCATTTAATATCCCTCGATATTTAGATGGTTCTCGCTTAAATGAAGGACGCCTATCAATCGACACTAAAAACCGTAAGTACCCATGCGCTATTGAAGAAAGCGGACGTATTGGGATTCCAAATAAAGGTGATTGGACATTTAAACCACTACGTTTTACTGTAAAAGGCAATCCGTATGTCTCTAAGATGCGTAAATCAGATATGACAGATTCAGAATATACGTGGCTCTAATACAATATAATAATATAGAAAAAGGAGCTTCCTAAGATGGACGCTACGTTCGTTTCTATTTCTTTTATCGATTGCTTTATTCAACATTACAGACCTCACCACTGTTTAATTTAAACATATTATTTTTGTTTGAAAATTGGCAGTAATTTGGGCCGACTCCTGCGGGAAAAGCACTAGCCGAAGACTACAGGCTGAGGCTGTACCCGCGGAAAGCATGCACAAAAAAGTGTCGACAAAGTCAGAGACTTTGTCGACACTCTGAGAGCTTCCAAAAATGGAAGCTCTTTTTTCTATATCAAGCATAAGTTTTCATCAACTATTTATTTTTTAACTTTTTATTTCCATCTAATAAACCAAATTGAATTGTTATAATTGTACAAATAACCAATATAACTGGATAGAATGAATATTTTAATACTTCTAAATAGGAAACATCACCATATTGTTCTACCATTAACATCCCACTATCATGTGGTAGAACCATTAAGGCGCTACAAGCAAATATATCTAGTAAGCTGGCCATCCGTTTAGGTGGCACTTTATATTCATCACCAATCTCTTTTGCAATTGGTGCAGAAATAATAATCGCTAACGCATTATGTGAAAGTGCAGCAGATAGTACACCTGACATCATACTGATGACATATTCAGCACTTTTACGTCCTGTAGCCTTTCTCTTCATAGCTTGAATGATCCAATCCACACCACCATAGTATCGAATCAATGCTACAAGGCCAGATACTAAGAATGCTACAAGGAAAATGTTGAACATACTTTCCATACCGTCGCCCATTGCTTTAGTAAATTGGAAGATACCCATTTGACCTTGAACCAAACCTAGTAGTCCAGCCATCCCAATACCAAGAATAAGCACAAGAATCACATCTAAACCTGCAATAGCCGCTATTAATACAAATATATAAGGCAAAATATTAATGAAGTTGAAACTTAAATCACCTTCTACATTACCAGTGCCACCAACAATGGCGTATATAATTGCAGTGATAAGTGCGGCAGGCAAAGCAATGAGTACATTCATTTTAAATTTATCTTTCATCTTAGCGCCTACACCATTCGTTGCGGCAATCGTTGTATCAGAAATGATGGATAAATTATCACCAAAGTAAGCACCTGCAATAACCGCTGCGCCCGCTGCTGCAACACTTAAATCCGCTGCTTGTGCTACAGCTACACCAACAGGTATAAATGCTGCTTGCGCTCCTGTTGAAGTCCCTAAAGTTAAGGCAGCAAACCCACTCATTATAAATATTCCTGGGATAAGTAAACTTGGTGGAATGACGGAAAGTCCCATGTTCACCATAGCTTCTTTACCACCCATTTCAGACGTAACCGTTGAAAAAGCACCCGCAAGTAACAAGATTAATCCAAGATTTACAATGCCTGAGTTCCCTGCATGTTCAGTAAAAATTTGAACTTTTTTCGTGAATTTCGTTTTTCTATCATAACAAGTCCATGCTATGACAATACCTATAAAAATAGCGACATGTCGCGGCAATTGATCAAAAGCATCCTCTTTGCCCATAATCGTAAATGTAATCCCCACACCGATATATAAAACTAAAAATATTAATAACGGCAATAATGCTAACGCACCATATTGTTTTTCACTTCTTAATGATTCACCCATATATTTACTCCTTATAACCTAGTATTTACATATGATATATAGTATATCAAAACTGATAGAATGTCATCGGATAAAACTTCATTTCTTTTATATAATGGTCATTTAGTCTTTTTTAGCTATTTGATTATACTTGATTATTTTAATTTTACTTCCTTTAATTAACTTTAATACTATATAAATTAAGTTCTATTATAAAATTTGGTGTTAAATTACACAAAAAAACTATATATTTCTTAGCATTTAATTTTTTTGTAGCATTATCATATTCGAGAATGTATAATAAATATCATGGACTTTTGTAAGCACTTTCTTACTTTAGTACAAAAATTATTTACATATCACAACTTAGGAGAGATTTATTTGTAAAATGAGGGGGAATGAAAATGCTAGAGCTAGACGCTATTACTACTTTAGCACTCGCATGTGTTTTATATCTTTTAGGGGTATATATAGTGAATCATATTGGCATCTTAAAGCGATTATGTATTCCTGCACCAGTAATTGGTGGTTTGTTATTCTCAGTACTTGTTGCTATCTTACAATCAACGAACATTATAACAATAAAATTAGATTCTGAATTCTTTCAGAACTTCTTTATGCTTGCTTTCTTTACAACAATTGGACTAGGAGCATCATTAAAACTACTACGCTTAGGCGGAAAAGTGTTAATATTATATTTTATCTTTTGTGGGGTTCTTGCCGTATTCCAAAACATTATTGGAGTATCCTTAGCAAAAGTTTTAAATATTCCACCATTACTTGGACTAACAGCTGGTTCAATGTCAATGGAAGGTGGACACGGGAATGCTGCAGCATATGGTCAAACCGTGCAAAACATGGGTATTGATTCAGCATTAACAGCCGCTCTAGCAGCCGCAACATTAGGTCTTGTTGCTGGTGGATTAATTGGTGGTCCTGTAGTTAAATTTTTAATAAATAAATATAAGTTAAAACCAGAACACGCAGAAGAAACAACAAAAGATTACAGTAATGTAAAATCTAACGCATATTTAAGAAATCGCATGACACCGACAACAATTTTCCTATTACAATTTTCAATTGTAGCCATCTGTATGGCCATTGGTTCTTATTTAGGTAATACATTCTCGGACATAACAAACATTAATGTTCCTGTTTATGTGGGTGCTATGTTTGTCGCAGTTATTATACGTAATATATCAGAATATAATAATTTAAATCTTATTGATATGAAGATTGTCGATAGTATCAGTGATGTTTCTCTTAGCCTATTCTTATCTATTGCCTTAATGAGTATTCAACTTACTGAAATTTATCAATTAGCGATTCCATTAATCGTTATTGTATTAGTACAAGTCGCATTTATCGTATTATTCTCAGTCTTCGTCGTCTTCAGAGGACTAGGTAAAAACTATGATGCCGCAGTTATGATTGGTGGTTTCATCGGACATGGTTTAGGTGCTACACCTAACGCAATGGCTAACTTAGATGTTATTACTAAAAAATACGGTGCTTCACCTAAAGCTTATCTTGTCGTTCCGATAGTCGGAGCATTCTTAATAGATTTACTTGGTGTACCAATCGTTACAACATTCATTAACATCTTTGGTTAAAGTAAAAATGACATTTGAATCAAACTGAAATATAAACATTTTCAGTTAAATAAAAAGATGGTTGAGACAAGTATTTATGTCTCAGCCATCTTTTTTGTTATCTAATATCTAACCCTCTTTGTTCTATCCATGATTCTAGCTTAGGGCTAAAGATCATTTGTGATTGTTTTAAATCTTTAATTGTTGGTGTATCAAGCATTGTCATAATTTTCTTCATGTGATCTGTGAATTGTTCAGCATAATTAATTGCCTCTGTAATACCATGGTGCTCGACTTGGTTTAAAAATGGTCGTGACATACCAACAGCACTAGCGCCTAATGCAAGACATTTCACTGCATCTAATGGCGTTCTCACACCACCACTTGCTAATATATCCATATCTTGTTGGTGTGCAGTACTTTCTAATAGTGATTCAACAGTCGTTTGCCCCCATAAACCAAGATAATCCATATCTTTATATGTACGTCTTTCATTTTCAATATCTACAAAGTTTGTACCGCCACGTCCACTTACATCAACGTATCGGATCCCAATCTCATGCAATTGTTTAATTGTTTCTTTGCTCATACCAAAACCAACTTCTTTAACAATCACTGGTACATCCACATGCGCTACAATTTGCGCAAGATTTTCCATCCATGTAGAGAAAGTTCTATTCCCTTCTGGCATGACAAGTTCTTGAGGTGCATTTACATGAACTTGTAGCGCTTGTGCATCAAGTAATTTCACTGATTCAACTGCTTTATCTACAGGTACATCTGCACCAACATTACTGAATATAATACCATCAGGATTTGTTTCTCTTACTATACTAAATGATGAAATCATTTTACTATTACGTAAAGCAGCATGTGTAGATCCTACAGCCATTGCCATTCCAGTTTCACGTGCAATGATCGCCAGTTTCTCATTGATCTCTTTCGTCCATTCACTGCCACCTGTCATTGCATTAATATATAATGGTTGCTTAAGTGTAAAGTCCTTTAATTCACTTTGTATATTAACATCATCCACATCGATATTCGGAATTGAATGATGGACAAACCTTATTTCATCAAAATCTGAAATTGTAGCATCTTGTTGTGCCATTGCAATTTCTACGTGCTCATTCTTTCTTTGTTCTCTTTTATTATCACTCATCTTTTGCCCTACTTTCAATCCTTATTATGTTCACTCTATTATTTAATACATTACCTATATTTTCAAATATAATATTAAAACCATTTCTCTTTTTTAAAATAAAAAATACTACCTATACTAATTGCTAACATGATTGCAAGTACAATGTAATAACCGTAATGCCATTGAAGTTCTGGCATATTTGAAAAATTCATTCCATATATACCTGTAATTAATGTTAAAGGAAGGAATACAACAGATACTAAAGTAAGTATTTGCATAATGCTATTCATCTTATAGTATGAATATGACGAATAATTATCCCTTATTTCTTCAGTCATTTCTTGTGATAAGTTTATTATATTTTCTTGTTTAATCATGTGATCGTCTATATGTTGAATATACATATGATTCTTGTCATCTACAAGTAATTGACTGCTTTCTTTCATATTATCTACTAATTCTCTCATCGGATATATAATACGCTTTAATTTTATGATTTTCGAACGTATTTTAAATACATCATCCATTATTTCTTTAGTTGAGCTACCATGTGTTTCTCTATCTTCTAACTCATAGACTTTATTTTCGATATCATAAATTAATTCAAAATAAGTATCTACAACTTTGTCTAAAATATAAAGTATCACATCTGAAGCATCTAAATCCGATTCATAATGGCTTGAGATATACTGCTCTACTTCTTGTAATACCTCAAAATGTTTATGGTGATATGTAATTAACATATTGTCTTTAATGTACAGATTCAGAACCTTGTCTCCAGTATATTGCGAATCAACGCTATGAAACGCTATATACTGATACGTGTTATAAATTTTATATTTAGCCCTTGGAGTCCCATTTATTGTATCATCGATTTCAAGTTGATTAAAATTAAAGTATGATTGTAGCATCTCGTTTTCTTCGTCAGATGGATTATTAAAATCACACCAAATAAAAGTAGCTGATTCAGGAATTTCTTTAAAGTGATTAACTTGGGATAAAGATTCTTTAGAAGTCTGATATTTTATTGTCACACTCATAATTTCCCTCCTCAAATCATTTCTTTTATTTTACCATGAAATACACTGTATGTATGGTTTAGTAAGTTTTAGTTATTTTTCTTTAGTAAATACATTTACATGTTAAAATTTAACTATTACTTTTGTTTTTAACAACCAAGGAGCTGTTTACATGAAAAAGCCTTTTACAGTAGTACAAACTGTTGCCAAAGAAATGATAGATCATAACGGACACGTACATGATGCCAACTACAATATGGTTTTTAGTGATGCAATAAACCAATTTAATTATCAGCATGGTTTATCACTTCAAGAACGAAAAGCATTAAATTATACAATCTTCACCGTTGAAGAACAGACTGCTTATTTATCGGAATTAATTGAAAATGACCAATTCTACATCAGTGTATATATATATAATTACGACGTTAAAAGAGTACATTTCTTCTCAATAATGAAGAAACAAGATGGGACGACTGTAGCTACAAATGAAGCTATGATGTTAGGAATTAGCAGAGCAACTAAAAAATCCGCCCCATTCCCTCAACATTTTTTAGATCAAATTGTAAGTTATTATGATAATCAAGAACGCATCGATTGGCCTAAACAATTAGGTCATCGTATCAACATTTCACAGTAAGGAGATGTATATTCATGTCACAAAATATAAGAGAAGTCGTACAATTACAGCTATATGATTTATTCGATAATACTAAATTTGAACTTAGTGAACTCAATCAAAATAAAAGTCTCGTTATTAATGGCCCTGATAGTAAACTCATCAAGCGTGGTTTAGATATAAGCTATCTCCAAGGTCAAAAGAAAGCAATCGACGCGATTGATACACTTTTAAAAACATATACAGATGATCGTATATTCATTGAACATTATAATAATTACGTACTTATTACTTCAGAAGAATTTGAAACATCTGCTTCTAACTTTGCTTCAATGATTGAACCTCAAGATGAATTCGAATTATTTTTAGCAACTCATTATAATCTAATGGGTCAAAAACTAATTATCGATACGATTAATACACTTATAAATAGTTAAACGCAATAAAACAGTTCCAATTTATGTGCAAATTGGAACTGTCTTATTTTTTTCTATTTATACTTTGAGTTTATAAGTTGGCTTTTACTTAAAGTAAATATCTTTATTGTTCATTATACGTCAATTGTATTAACAATTTGTTTAACAACTTTATGAGACTCTCTAATAGGCAATAGTTCGAACGCATGAACCATGTTTTTGTATTCATAATAATGAATTGGTTGTTGACGCTCTTCTAAAATATAAACTAATTTTTTCATATCTGGTTGATAAATCTCACGAGTACCACCAAACATAAATATCGGTGGTAAATTAGTTAAATTACCATTGATAGGTGAAACTTTAGATTCATCTAGTGATAAATCTTTTGACCAATAACGCATAATTTTTTGAACACCATATTTATTTAGAATGACATCTTTCTTTTCTAACTCTTCTGTAATTGCTTCGTTTTGTAGATGTGCATCTAGAAGCGGAGATAGTAAATAAACCTTATTTGGCAACGGTTGTTGCTTATCTTGCAATTGCTGCATAAAGCTTAATGCTAGTGCACCACCTGTCCCATCGCCCATAATGATGATTTCATCACTACTCACTTCGGATAATAATTGATTATACACTTCAAAAATAGCACTGTATGTGTCATCAATATAATACTCAGGTGCTTTAGGATAAATTGGCATAACAATTTCATGTAATGTACTCAATGCGAGCTTATCCATTAATCTCCAATGAAATGCTGAGGGTTGCAATACATTGTAGCCACCATGTATATATAGTATTTTTTTCTTGCGACTATGCCTAAAACAAAATCTAAAAAGTTGCATGTCCCCTATAGTTTGCTTATCCAAATCGGATTTCACATTTAATGTTTCTGGTTGTTTATGCTTTTTTTCATTCATTTTTAACCTTGTGTCTAAAAAACGTTCAAAATCTTGCTCACCTTCAAATAAAATTGATCTATGTGGTAATAAATACTTGTTGATAAATTTTGTTGTCAGTCTTGATTTCATTCATAATCAACCCAATCTCTATATTTAATGTGCATTTTATCAGAATTTTTTAATATAATTTAGTATTTAAAATTAATGTTATGGTAAAATTAATACAATGACATAAAAACGAAGATATAATATAATGTAAGTAACATAAAACCCCTATTTTAAATGCTATTGAATATTAAATACATTCTATCGATAATTAAAATGTATCAGTTATTTAGCATTATAACAAAACAAAAGTCATAAAATAAGCAGATGCTAATATTAGTTTAGCGAAAGGAGCACCTTATGGCCGAAAAAAACAAACAGTTTGCCGATTTTGAGCACACACTAACGAGCGAGCCTATGCAAAGAGGATCTCGATATGGTAAAAAGAAACTTTCTTGGGTAAACATACTTATCCAACTTCTCGTATTAATATTAGTAGCTATTACAGGCTATAGTATGTTTAAGGAACCTATTTTCAATCTAGTGTTTGTTAAAGAAACAATTAACTTCCACCAACTTACAAACTTTCAAGAAACGATCAATAGCTTCTCTAACTTAAATATCAACGTTGAAAACATTGACAACTTACAAACAAGTGTCGATCGTTTGATATTAGTATTTTATGTATTTTTTATTGCTTGTATTTTTAGTTTAGTTTTAACTATTTTTACAATCATTTTTAATAGAACTTCATTAAAAATTGTCAATATGTTTGTTATTGCCATTATGTTAGTTATTACATTTGGTTTTTCTTACTTAATTAAAAATATTGCTAGACGTATCGCTGATTCAATAAATCAATATTATGTTTCCGTTAAGCCTCTTGATATTTTGACTGAGGCTGATGCAATTCATAATGCGCTCATCCTTTTAGGATGTAGTATTGCATTGATTATTATTAGTATGCTTTTCAGAAATCGTAAACCTCGTATACGTGCTTAATAATGAAAGCATAACTGTTCATTCATTAAGCTAACACAACTAAATTTTAAAATAGAAAGAACCAATCCATTAGACAATGGATTGGTTCTTTTATTTTGAGAATAGCTACTTATATCTCATTTTTAAATTTTATAGTTACTTTAATTTTCTTTTGATAAATAATGTTCTTTCCCTTTTAAGAAAAGACTTAATATAAATGCAAGTGCACTTAAACCTGTCGCAACTAAAAACGCGCTATTCACACCGTTAATGGAAGCAATTTTCTGAACAAATTCTAACAATTGTGATGTCGCTAATTGTTCGCCGCCCATTGTTTGTGCCATTTCTTGTAAACGATCTTTAATAAATGGATTCGTTTTATCCAAATCTTGTGAATAAGCAGCGATATGTTCAGTTGTTTGTGTTGACATTACAGTCACTAATAAAGCTGTACCTATAGAACCTGCAAGTTGTCTTAATGTATTTGATAAGGCATTACCATGGGAAATCAACCGTTGTGGCAAGGAATTCATGCCTGCAGTCATAATCGGCATCATGATAAAACTCATACCAAATGAACGAATCATATAAACTATCATTAAGTGAGTATACGTTGTATTCGTATTCAGTTTCGACAATTCCCAAGTTGCATAAGTCATGATTCCTGTGCCTATAAGGGCTAACGGTTTAATACCAATTGTATCTAATAATTTACCTGCAATAGGACCCATTAGTCCCATAATTAATGCACCAGGTAATAATAGTATCCCTGAATCCATAGGACTAAACCCTTTTAAGTTTTGTAAATACAAAGGCAATAGAATCATACCACCGTATAAACTCATCGTAACAATCATATTGATTATAGTTGTTAATGTGAAACCAGAATACTTTAATACTTCCATATTCAACATTGGTACACGCATTGTAAGTTCTCTAATAACAAAGGCAATAATAAAGATAACACCTAGCATTAATGAAATTAACACGATAGGTGAAGTCCATGTATTATTCCCTGCTTCACTGAAGCCATACAATAGCGCACCAAAACCAATGGTACTAAAGATAATACCTGGGACATCTGCTTTAGGGTTTGTTGTAACTTGATATACTCTAAACCATATATAACCAATAATTAATGCTACCAGTCCGATGATAAACATACCATAGAACATAACATTCCATTGGTAATTTTCAACGATATATCCAGATAATGTTGGACCAATCGCTGGTGCTAAGATCATTGCTATACCTAATGTTCCCATTGCCGCTCCACGTTTTTCTGGTGGGAAAATCGTCATAAATACATTTGTACCTAACGGCATTAATACACCAGCTCCAATGGCTTGCAATACGCGTCCTACCATCATCATTCCAAACGAACCTGATATACCACAGACTAAAGAGCCTAATGTAAATAATGCCATCGCAACTAAAAAGAGTTTACGATAAGAATATTTATTAAATAAAAACGCACTGATAGGAATTAAAATACCGTTGACCAACATAAATCCTGTCATTAACCACTGTCCGGTATTTGCAGAAATATTAAAATCAATATTGATTTCTGGTAAAGCCACATTCAATAACGTTTGATTTAAGATTGCAATAAACATACCAAAAATCATTGCCACTAAAACTTTGGCTTGTGTAGCACCTTTACCAAACATAAATGAATTATGTTTGGCTTTTAGTTGTTCATTGACTTGGGCTTCTTCTGAATTTGGATTTATAGTTTCATGATTTGAATCAGTTTGTTGTACTTCTTCGGTTTCTGTATTAAAAGTTTCATTTTCATCATCAAGCACATCAGATTCTGATGTAACGTTTTCACTTGTATGACGTGTTGTTGCAGATTGTTTCGTTGTTTCGCTAGATTTTTCATTGTTTCTTATATTAAATTTAGATTGATAATTTTCATTTGATGTGTTGTTTTCATGCTTAACATGTTCCATTTGTCGCATTGATTTCTTTTTATTTCTTTTCGTTATAAATAGATTCAATAATCCGACAAGAATGAGCGCTATGACTACGTAAATAATAATGAAGGCCATTGTCATTTCAAGCCCTCCTTAGTTTTTATGGATTTTAACTTCAGCGTTCATTCCTGGAACAACATTATTAGATGGTTTTGAATCTAGTGAGATTTTTACAGGTACTACTTGAGAAACTTTAGTATAGTTACCATCACTGTTTGTTGAAGGCATCATAGAAAAACTTGACGCTGTTGCTTTACCAACCTCTTCTACTTTACCTTTAAGTTCAGCGTCTTCACCGTCTAGTGTTATATTTACATCTTTACCTTCTTCAACATCTGCAATGTTTTTTTCATCAACATTTGCAGTAATGTATGAATCATCTAAATTATAAGCATAGGCAATTGGCGATCCAGCTTGCGCCATTGAACCTTCCATACCATCAGTTTTTACAATTGTGCCGTCTTGAGGCATTTTAATATCCATTTTTTGTGATTGGCCGTCTTCACCTTTTGTTGCAATCTCTGCAATTTTATCGCCTTTACTTAATTTCTCATTATTTTTAACGTCAAAAGATTTAATTTCGCCTGCTGCTGGAGCTGAAACTTTAATTTGCTCACCATCAACTTTGGCATTATCTGTACTGACGAACCCTGTAGCTTGATTATAAAAGTGGAAGCCAACTACTCCTATTATTACAAGAACTACAATGGTAATGACATTAATTAACACCATTTTCTTCATTACACTTTCCTCCTATTTGCTTTTAAAATTCACCTTATATATTATAGAGTCATGCTAAATAAAAAAACACCGACACTTCTACTAAATGTGTCGGGTAAGTAATTATATGTTTTTTGAAGGAGATAAAATGAGACAGAAAGCTAAAAATAAAATCATTCGAAATATGATTATCCTATTAGAAGAACATCCATTTGAACATATTACTATTAAAATGATTTGCGCTTATAGTGGGGTCAATAGAACGACATTCTATGACTATTTTGTGGATAAATATGACCTTTTATCTACAATTCAAACTTATCACTTAAAAAAGTATATAAAATTATTAGATGTTTTATACAATAGCTTTGAACACACAGAAATCAACTATGAGAAATTATATAAATTTTTTAAAATTATTTTGTGCTATATCCATCGTCATTATGGCTTCTTTCACGCAATATTTGTTACACACCCAAATCGTGACTTATTTAGCGATTATGTTAAAGAAACCAAACTCAATTATACAAAATTGTTAGATGATTATACGACCGTAACAAATAAAAAACAGTTTGTTACGTATGCTATCGGTGGGCAACTTGGTATTATCTATTACTGGGTACGTGAAGACTGTATTGAATCACCAAATGAAATGGCACAAATTTTACTTGCAAATGCCATTAAATTAGGGCGTTAATACTGTAATCATTTTCGCATTACAATGTTTTTATAATATAGAAAATAAAAACGGCTGCTAGATATCCACTAAGGAATCTAACAGCCGTTTCTCATTTTCTTTTTATCCAATTTCACTATTTTGGAGCTACACGTTTAAATACATAATAATTTATTATTTGAAGTGTAATCAACAATAATCCTACTATTAATATAATCGTGACATAGGGGATATAACTATCTTCCCCCATCACGCCAACTAGTGGTGACACAAGCCCACCTATTAAGAATTGCACTAACCCTAATAAGCTAGATGCACTACCATTGCCGACTGTGTTCTCATCCATTGCAATCGAGAAACCTAATGTCGCTACTCCTGTAACAGGAGCCACTAGAACAATAAAACCTATAAACAATAGCCAGATAGATAGATGCATGTATAAAATAACGCTTATCCATACAACACCCACTAATTGAATGATTGTTAATACACGCAAAAGAACTTGTCTATCAATATAGTCCACTAACTTACCTGTCAATTGACTAGAAACAATGAGACTTATACCTACAGATGCAAACATAAGGCTAAATTGCTGAGCAGACATGTCATAAATACGTTGTGCAATAAAAGGAGATGCAGAAATATAACTAAACAATATAACGAATGTCACACCTTGTATAAGCATAGGTAATACAAATCGAGGTGTTGCTAATAGCTGTTTGAAACCTTTGAAGATACTAACGAGATGGGGGCTATCTCGCTGCTCAGTTGACAATGACTCTTTAATATTAAATATCGTTCCAAATAACATTAGCAGACCAAATATAGTTAATATAACAAAGACCATACGCCACGTAGAAAATGATAGAATGACACCGCCTAATGCCGGTGCTAATACTGGTGCAACACCGTTTACTAACATGAGTAACGCTAAAAATTTAGTTAATTGTTTTCCGGTATACAGATCACTTGATATCGCTCTAGAAATCACTGCCCCTGCTCCACCACAAAATCCCTGTACAAATCTTAAGGCGATCATCAAGCAAATATTATCCACAAAAATAATACCTATACTTGCCAATGTAAATAATGCCATAGCTACGATTAATGGTGTCTTTCGTCCTATAGAATCTGATATCGGACCTACAAATAAATTACCTAATGCTAAACCAATCATAAATAAAGATAAAGTTAGTTGTGAATTAGATGTTGTTGTATTGAAATCTGATTGTATCTGTGGCAAGCCTGGCAAGAACATATCAATAGATAATGCGCCTATCGCAGTTAACGCGCCTAAGATAATAACAAACAGTAAGGAATTCTTATGTTGCTCTTGATAATTGGACATTTCTATTCTCCTCAATGCTGAAGCCCTAGCATTTTTAGCTACTTATTAACACTTCATCTCATATCATTATAAGAAAATGTTCATTGCTATTATTATAGCCTTTGCTAACACAATTTTAAATAGATGTAGTTAAATTGATATGTAAAAGACAAAGGGAGCGATGATAAGAAATCAAAATTTGAAATTTGATTTCTTATCATCGCTCCCACAAAGTTGACTAAAAAATACGCTTTGCATTAATTTTTTAAATATTTAACTTTGCTCTGAATACTTCACTACTTTTAAATCATTCGCTTTGTCATTACCTTCAAGTTGATATTCTACTTCACCATATTGGCCATCTTCTTTTAATGTTTGGCCCGTAACATAGAATGTATTACCTTCTTTTACAATATCAGTAATCTGTGGTTGCTGAAGATAGAATAGTTCATTAGATTTAACGTCTTTTTTAGTATCCTTATACTTTTCACTATCTTTTTTTAAATAGGATGATACTAAATTAAAATCACTTTGACTGCGTGCACTAATCATTGCCGCAGTGTAATCACCGAAAAAACGAGACACCTTATTTCTAAAACTATTTTCTTCTTTTTCTTTTTTCTCAACATACTTCTCGATTTCATCATCATCAAAGTTTAAAGTGACTTGTGTTTTATCTTTGAGGTTATCTGTTTTCACTGTTGTTTCTGCTGATTTAAATGTTTTCTTCTTAGCTTGTCCTTCAGCAGATACCGTTATATCTTTTGTTTTAGGATATGGGCCAAATTCTTTAGCTTTTGCGTAATCATAAGTTTTGTCATTGATTTTAACTTTAACTGAATCTGTATCTATTTCAGATGCACCATTTAATTCAACTTGTACATATGCTTCGTTAAAGTCTTCAGTAACATCAACTGATTCATTGTTACTGTCATTAAAATTGAATTTGAGGTGACCATTGAATTGACCGTTCGACATTTCTTTCTTAGCTTCAAGTGTATAATCGCCTGGAATAAATTTACCTAAAGAAGTTGGCTTATTTTTCTCAGCTACTACAGTTTTTTGCTTATCATCTGCCTTAAATTTATACGTTGTTTCTTGTTTAGGTTTTACAATCGCTTCTTTAGTTGGTGCAGTAAAGCTCATATTATCAAATATTAAATAGCGAGTCCCATTTTTACTGATTCTCAGAACTTTTTCTCCATTTTTGGCTGTGACAAAATCTGAATTCTTAGTATCATTTTGGTTCAATTTCGCAATTTTACTATTTACATCTTTCACAAAGTTATCCATTCCAACTTCATTTTTTATGTATTTAATATAAGCATCAGCTTCATTTTCATCAACACTGTTATTTTGAGTACTCAAAAGAGTTGAAAGTTTTTGCGTATCGTTATTATCTACTGCATTTATTATAATCTCTGATTGCGCTTCAGGTGAATTAAAGTTTCTTACCAAGAAAAAAACAATGATAAGTAAGATAAGGATAAAGAATGCAATACCCCAAGGAATAACTTTACGTACGTTAATATTGGTTGTGTTTTTATTTGTTTTTGTAGAGCGTGTCATTTTTTCTGAATCGCCTTGCTTTGCACGATACCCGCAATGACTACACCTTCTCTGCCCATTTCTTATGTTTTCTCCACACTTCGGACATTTTTGCATTTTATCACCTCTTTACGATTACCCTTGTTTTTTACACTATCCCGCTATTTTAACACATTATAGGATGAAACTATATGGCAGATTAATACTCCATTAATCACTATACCCATGCATAATCGAAGTATACTAATAGTATATTTTAAAGCTATAATATTTATTATATGTGCCTTGCTTAAAAATTGATATACGCATTTAGTCCAATGCTTTGTTCTTTTACTGAATCGTCTATTGTTCATAACAATGTACCTTCAAAATTAATATCTAAATGTTTTATAAGTTAAAAGAGACTACTAGTCACCCTAGCTTGGGTGCTAACAGCCACTTAATAAGACTCATCTTTATCTAATTATATCTCGATGTATTTTTAAATATGTCCTATCATACTTATATTGATTAATGTTACGAATGATGTTTAATATTAAAGTTCTTCAACCTTTGATCAATGATCTCTAATACATAACGCGCTTGTTCAATTTCATCATCTGATAGATCATGCAGTATATCACTGACTATGTCATTTATAATAGACTTACTTTTTCTATTAAACTGTTTGCCCTTCTCAGTTAATTTAATATATTTTAATCGTTGATCTCCTGTGTCTTCAGATTTATCCCATTGTACAACCTCAGCTTGAATTAATTTTTTTATTCTTCGGCTGACGGCAGCTTTATTTACACCTTGTCGTTCTGTAATTTCTGTTAAAGTCATCGCTTTTCCATTTTCAAGCATTAATATAACGTTTGCCTGTTCTTTTGATACATTGTATTCTTCTCTTAATGCCTTTAATAATTTAGCTAATAATGTATTTACATCATCTATAAATTCTCCCATGAATTCTATATGACTACTTAAATTTTTCACCATTGGTTGCACCTCTTTAATCTCCACTGTATGTAATATCATTTTGTAATTTGTTATATTAATAGTATCAATATTTTAACGTCTATAAAAGTTAAAATATACAATCCTTCCATTTACGGATATTGTATGTTGCTTAATATTAATACTAAGGCTTTATCCATTTGCATATTTTAATGGATTCAACTACATTTAATATACTATAAAACACTGGGGTGAAACATGAATATTCTGGCACTACTTTGTAGTTTACTGATAGTACTTATTTTCTTAAGTATGTATTTTAATTTTAAATATTTTGCAAATATTAATATTTTTATTTCCCAGGTAATATTAGGTTATATTGTAATTATCTTACGTATTGGTTCTCATCAAATCCCTATAGACATCATTGTTGTAATGATTATTGGTTTCTTATTAGTACATATAAAACACAAACATATACTGCAGTATCGTATGAGCGCGCTATTTTTAAAACGACTTTATCGCTTATCTTTTAAAGTTATTGTTTTCACACTTGCTTGTGCATACATTAGCTTGCTACCTTTTGGATTTAATGTTGTATTCCTATGGTTATCAGCGATTGCCTTTAGCGCGATTTTCACTTTTATTTGTTATGTATCTTGCGCTTCTTGTTATTTAAATCAGAAATATATAGCAAAGTTTGATACGATACTCATCTTAGGTGCGGGTATTTTTAATGAACATGTCACGCCTATGTTAGCTAATAGATTAGATCGAGCATTAGGATTGTATAATCAACAACCAAATGCCCAATTTATCGTAAGTGGTGGACAAGGTCCGGATGAACCTATATCTGAAGCTTTGGCCATGTTTCGTTACTTAGTTGATCGTGGCGTGAACCCAGCTCAAATTTTAATGGAAGATGCATCTACGAGTACATATGAAAACATTAAATTTACAAAAGCACTAATACAGCAGTCATTCAATACAAAACCTAAGATTGTCTGTGTCACAAGTCAATTTCATATTATGCGTGCAGTCCGCTTCGGCCAAAAGTTAGACCTTAAATTAAAAGGCGTAGGAAGTCATACACCTTATCACTTTTTTGAAGTTGCCTTAATTAGGGACTTTTTAGCATTAATGTATCAATACAAGTTATTGCTTACAGTTTACTTTGCTACATTATTTTTTGCTTGTATTTTTGCATTGTGGCACATCCCTACTTCTTAGACATATAATGTTAAAAACAACCAGTTTTAAATCGATTTAAAATATCAATTTAGCAAATAGATCAACGTGACATAGTATTAAGTATTTATTAATAGTACTAAACATAAGAAGAATAAGAACGCAAAAAATAAGAGGCTGGGACATATCACATGTCTCAGCCTCTTATTTTTATTGGCAGTGGCTGACTGAATTTAAAAAGCGCTTCGGCTCTTATATCCCATTTAACAGTCAGCTGTGTCGGGATGGCTCATACAACGAAATTTCATTGAAAAAAAGTAAATTTCTGTCCCATTCCTTTCTCCCCGTTCTAAAAAGGTTATTTATTATTTTTATCTCCCAAGCGCTTCAAAAGGAATTAGACTTTTATGGGTTATGAATTCACTATTACACCATTATCTAATTCAATTACTCTGTCTGCATACTGAAATAATCGTTTGTCATGGGTAATCATTATACCTATCATTTTTTTACTTTGTATTTGATTTTTAATCATGTGAATAACTTCAGTTGCACGTTCTGCATCTAAACTTGCTGTAGGTTCATCCGCAAGTATAATTTTAGGATTGTTCATCAATGCTCTCATAATCGCTACACGTTGTTTCTCCCCACCAGATAACATATGTGGAAATACATTTAAACGGTGTTCTAATCCTATTTGTTTTAATAACATTTCCGCTCTTTGATTCGCATCATTTTTAGACATCCCAGCTTCTTTACCTATTGTCGTTAATTGTGCTTTCACTTTTAAATAAGGCACTAAATGTGAAGATTGGAATATAAATCCAATTTCATTCAATCTTAATTCTGATGCTTTTTTATCTCCTGCATATAATGGAGAACCATTATACAAAATGTCACCACTATTTTGTGAGAGTAATCCACCTAAAATAGTAAGTAATGTTGTCTTACCTGAGCCTGATGCACCATTTAATATTACGAATTCTCCATCATTTACTTCAAAGTTTATTCCTTTTAATACAGGCGTTTCTGATGGACCTTTACCAAATGTTTTTTTAATATCTTTTACTTGTAAACTCATTATTCTCCACCTCCAATTGCTTCAATAGGGTCTACTTTAAACAGTTTAATGAACGATAATACTGCACCTATAATTGCCACTACAATAAATACGCCTACAACTAATAATAGATTAGATAGTGTTACATGGAATGGCATGGATACGGGCATAATTAATGATAAACCACTCACAAATCCTACAGAAATTAACACACCGATCATAGTAGTAATTAATATTTGAATTAATAATGCACTTAATAAATGTTTTGTTTTGATGCCAATTGCTTTTAAGATACCGATTTCTGGTATTTTTTGAATCGTCATAACATAGAAGAATGCGCTAAGTACGATCGCTGAAATCACGAATAAACTTACAATCATCATATTTAATGGCGCTTGCTCTGCTTGATAACTTGGTATTTCACTTGTAATATCATCTTGTGTAAATACTTTGACATCTGAGATTTTATTTATTTCATCTTGTTGTTTACTTGTTAAGTCTTTAACAGGATAAACTGTACTCACTTGTTTGTTCAAATTGTCGAAGCCACTATCACTCATCATCACGACTGAGCTATGTGAATGCATCGTATCGTTGATAACACCTGATACTCTTAATTCTTTACCATCTTTAACTTCAACCATGTCACCAACGTTTATACCTTCTGCAGTGAGCTTACTATTAATTGCAAATTCATTATCTTTTGTTGGATAACTACCTTCTGCCAATTCAGGCTTGTCATTATTCACTGTATTAATCATCACAACATCTTCTTCGGTTTTATCAATTTTTAATGTTTGTGACGCTAATTTTAATGGTTCTTGGTTTGTGATATCTTCTATTTTCTTTTGTTGTTCTGGTTTGATAATTGATTTCTCAATTTGTGGTTGCTTATTGTCCTGTAAAACATATTTTTCAGTTTTCATATTGTCTAACATCGATATATTTTCTCTTGCTAACCCCTGTGCTAATCCGCTAATAAATAGAACCATAATACCTAGTAATAAAATGATTAACATAATTAAAATATAACGGAATTTATAATATTTTATCTCCTGCCATGCTAATTTCATCATTTCCACTCCTTCTCCAAAACTTATATCTAGAGTTTATCCTCCTTATGTGAACTCAATATGAACTTATGTTCATTTTTTAAAAACTTTTGTTATTTGTGAAGTCTATGAGTAACGTTTATAATGACAATAAAAATAAAGAAGGAGACATTGCCCATGACAACTTGTCTTATTGTCGATGATGACAAAAAAATATTAGAGTATGTTTCTAATTATATTCGTCGTGAAGGATTAGAAACAATTACGCAATCAAGCGCTGAAGACGCACTGTCCTATCTAGAATCAAATCTAGTAGACATTGCCATTGTAGATATTATGATGGGTGGCATGAGCGGTTTTGAGCTCTGTAAAATTTTAAAAGAAGATTACGATATGCCAGTTATCATGTTAACTGCGCGCGATGCGCTAAGTGATAAAGAACAAGCTTATTTAACAGGCACAGATGACTATGTCACGAAACCTTTCGAAGTAAAAGAGCTCATTTTCAGAATTAAAGCTGTGCTGAAGCGCTATAACATTAATGCTAATAGTGAAATTACTATTGGCAACCTGACGTTTAATCAAGCGTATTTAGAATTACAGACAGATTCTAAAACAATGAATTTGCCTAATAAAGAATTCCAATTGCTATTTATCCTTGCTTCTCATCCAAGACAAGTTTTTAATCGTGATGATTTAATAGAAAAAATATGGGGATTTGATTATGAAGGTGATGAGCGCACTGTCGATGTTCATATTAAACGCCTTAGAAAAAGGCTTGAAAAATTGGAAGCATCAGTAACAATTCATACAGTGCGTGGATTGGGTTATAAGGTGGATGATCATGTTTAAATCACTCTATACACGCATTGCAGTGTATACTATTGTTGTTATGCTCTTCAGTGCAGTAGTCAGTTTTTTATGTACAAATATTATTTATCATAATTTTTTGAAAGAAAATAATGACGCAAAAATTATGCGTACTTTAAAAGATTCGATGGAATATCAAAAAGAATCAAAAATTGATAGTCATCCACCATTTTTCAAACATTTAGGTGAAATGAATTACCAAATTATGACTATTTCAGAAAATGGAAAAAGAACATACTATGGTGAAGCATTCAGAAAAGATAATATAGCACAACAAGATGTTCAAAGTGTATTAAACGGTAAAGATTATCATGGTATTAAAAATTTACCTTACACGCCTATTATTACTGGTTTTTTTGAAAATACTACTCAAAATACAGTAGGTATTGCTTTTGAATCCGAAGGTCAAAACTATGCCGTCTTCATGAGACCTGATATCGGTAAAACATTTAGTGAATTTAGAATATTCTTAGCGATACTAATATCGTTATTACTCATTATCTCTATCATCCTAGTTATTTCTTCAACTTATACATTAATCAAACCCATTCAACAATTGAAAAACGCGACAGAACGTCTTATGCAAGGCAATTTTGATACAGCAATTAAAATCACACGTAAAGATGAATTAGGCACGTTACAATATCGATTTGATAAGATGAGACTTTCATTAAAACAATTAGATGATATGAGACAACATTTCGTTCAGAACGTTTCTCATGAAATCAAAACACCATTGACACATGTTCATCATCTACTTGATCAGCTCAAATTTGCTAAGAGCGATCAGGAACGTAAGCGCTATATTGATGATATTTACCAAATCACTACACAACTTAGCGAATTAACAAAAGAACTTTTATTGTTATCCGAAATTGATAATGGTGCACATCTTGAATTTAAAGATCACATTGCACTTAATCAACTTTTAAAACAAATTATTCGCCATGAACAATTTTCTGCCAATGAAAAAGATTTAATCATCATGTCAGATTTAGAAAATATTAAAATGGTTGGTAACGAACGCTTATTACATCAAGCATTCCAAAACCTCATTACAAATGCCATTAAATATTCAGTTCAAGGCGGCACAATAGATATTATACTTAAGCAGGATTTAGATTCTATTAAGTGTACAATTACAGACGATGGTCAGGGTATGACTGAAGAAACACAATCACGTTTGTTCGAACGTTTTTATAAAGCAAGTAATCATGACAATAGTAATGGCTTAGGCCTTGCTATTGCTAAGACCATTTTTGAACTACATGGTGGTACGATATCCATAGTAAGCGAAAAAAATAAGGGCACTACATTCTCTATCGAAATCCGTAAAAGTTAAATTAAAAGCGCACGGTTAGCCTAGTATGATACTAGATTAACCGTGCGCTTATTTTCATTGCTTATTATCATATCAATGCCAAAGCAATATTAATTTATTTTTAAATTTTTCGTAATTTCTTCATTCAATTTCGTATAAAGTGCTTCATTATCTGATAGTTTCATGCCATATGAAGGCACCATTGTTTTCACTTTGTCTTCCCATTGTTTAAATTCTTCACCATAGCAGCGTTTAAGCATATCAAGCATGATATCTACTGCTGTAGAAGCACCAGGCGACGCACCTAACAATGCAGACAATGAACCGTCTTCAGAAGTTATAACTTCGGTACCAAATTGCAATGTTCCTTTACCATTTTCTGTATCTTTGATAACTTGCACACGTTGACCAGCTACAACAATTTCCCAATCTTCACTCTTAGCATTAGGAACAAATTGACGTAAGTCTTCCATACGCTCTTCATTTGAAAGGGTAAGTTGTGAAATTAAATATTTTGTTAAACTCATTTCTTTAATTCCTGCAGACAGCATTGTAATTAAGTTGTTTGGTTTCACAGACTTAATTAAGTCCATATTTGAACCAGTTTTCATGAATTTAGGTGAAAATCCAGCAAATGGACCAAATAATATTGTACGTTTGCCATCTATGTAACGTGTGTCTAAATGTGGTACTGACATTGGTGGTGCTCCTACTGAAGCTTTTCCATATACTTTAGCAAGATGTTGCGTTGTAATTGATTCATCTTTACATACTAAGAACAAGCCACTTACAGGGAACCCACCAACATGTTTCGATTCTTTAATACCTGTTTTTTGTAGCAATTGTAAACTTGCACCACCAGCACCGATGAACACGAAATCACTTTCAACAAATGTCACGATATCTGTTTGTAAATCTTTAACTTTCATCTCCCAAACACCGTCTTCACGTTGTTTAAGATCTTGTACTTCATGTTCATAATTTAATTCAACTTGCTTTTCTTCTAAGTTTTCAAATAACTTTTTAGTTAATGCACCGAAGTTAACATCTGTACCAGTTTTATCATAACTCATTGCCACTGGTACATGAGATGTACGACCTTCCATCATCAATGGTACCCAATCAGCTATTTTATCTTTATTATCAGTAATTTCCATATTACTGAATAGAATATTTTTGTTTAATCTGTCTACACGTCTTTTTAAGAAATCTACATTACGGACACCTTGTACAAAACTCATGTGAGGTACTGGCTTAATAAATGCTTCAGGTTGCGTAAGTTGACCTTGTTTAACTAAGTAATTCCAAAATTGTTTAGTAACTTGGTATTGTTCATTAATTTTTACAGCCTTATTTATATCTATTGAACCATCTTTATTTTCTTTTGTATAATTCAACTCACATAATGCAGAGTGACCCGTACCCGCATTGTTCCAACCATTAGAACTTTCTTCTGCTGGCGTAGATAACCTTTCATACATCTTAATCTCTTTCTCTGGTGCGAGTTCTTTTAATATAGTTCCTAATGTTGCACTCATGATACCGCCACCGATTAAGATGACATCTGTTTTGCTATGTTTTGTGCTCATAACAAACACAGTCCCCCTTTTATATATGTTTATAGAAACGTTATCTTTATCCTTTTAGAAAAGTAGATGAAGCGTTTTCTATAACTAAAAAATAAAAAACCTTGCCGTTATTATTGATTAAAATGTAAAAATAACGAAATATATCTTTATACTTCTCTAATTATATACGTAATCGCCCTATGAAAAAAGGGCTTTCAGTAATTCTACACAAATTTTGTTAATATGTGTTAACCAAACTGTTAGTTAAAAGATCTATTATATCTTCTAAAAAGACGTTAAAATGCTTTTTAAATACTGAAATAAGTTTGATACTACTAATAAAAACACATTATACATTTCATGATATAATGAATTCTAATTTAAGTTAAGAAACATTTGGAGGTTTTCCGATGAAATCAATCACTTTTTTCATGCATAATATCTATGCCATGGGAGGTACTGTAAAATCTATTTCACAATTAGCTAATACACTGGCTAAAAAAGGTCATAAAGTCGAAATCATTTCTATATTTAAAGGTGATTTAAAACCTTATTTCGAACTCCATGATTCTATCGTTATAAAACCTTTAATTAATTATCAGTTGCACCCTAAAAATTTCAAAAATTTACTTTTTAACCGTATTAATAAATACACTTCATTTTCTAAACCTAAAGTACTTTCAAAAAATGAACCAGGTTTAAACCAGTTTTCACGTTATATAGAGAAAAAGATGATTAAATCCATCCGTAAAATTGATACAGACGTTTTAATCGGGACTAGAGCCAGTTTTAATATATTGATTGCAAAATATGCACAAAACAACATTGAAACTATTGGCATGGAGCATATGAATTTTGAAGCCCATCCTGAAGCATTTCAACAAGAAATCATTGATGCATATACCACTTTAGATAAAGTGACTACACTTACTACTGTAGATAAAATTAAATATCAATCTTATATTCAAACACCTGTTTATGTTGTTCCAAATATTTTAGATGAACCTAGACTTAATAAAACAAAAGAAAAAATAATTACTGCAGCTGGCCGTTTAGAATATGAAAAAGGATTCGACATACTCATTGATAGTATTAATCCCATTCAGCATATCGTCAGAAAATTTGGCTATAAAGTACACATCTTTGGAGAAGGACAAGAAAGAGATGCATTACAACAACTTATTGATCGATATGACTTATCAGATATTGTTTTACTACAAGGTTCAACGCAACAATTAAATGAACAATTGGCAATTAGTGAAATTACAGTTGTTCCTTCACGTAACGAAGGTTTCGGCATGGTTATCTTAGAAGCCATGAACCAAAGTAATATTGTAGTAAGCTTTAGTGGGAACGCTGGGCCCGATTCTATTATTAAAAATAACGTGAATGGTTATTTAATAGATCATAAGAACGTGACTGAATTGTCGAATAAACTGCGTAGACTAATCAATCAAGAATTCAAAGAACAAGTCCTTATAGAAAATGGTTTCAAGACCGTAGCTACTTATTCACCTGAGGCTGTTTATCAACAGTTTTCAAATATGCTGAATTCAAAATAAAAAAGATGTTGGAGCATATCAATTTATACTCCAACATCTTTTTTATATTTAAATATCTATCGTGATTCGGGTCAATCTTTCATCGAAGACTACAAGATAAAACTTTGATTTGGCAAATAATTATAGATTTATATAAATTAGCGCTATCTACGTAAAACAAAAAAACTGCCAACAAAGTCTGAACTCTGTCGACAGCTAAATATTATTTATTTCTAGATAAAGAAATTCAAGATAAATGTCCAAATACATATGAAGACGAGCATCGCAATACTATAGCGTAATGTCATTTTCAACAATTGAGATTCTTTACCAACTTGTTGTACAGATGCAGTTGCGATTGCAATAGATTGTGGAGATATAAGTTTCGCTGCTACACCACCAACAGTATTGGCAGAAACGAGTAATGCGCCACTTGCTCCTATATTATTTGCAACAGCTGCTTGAATCGGCGCAAACAACGTATTATTATTTGTCACTGATCCAGTTAAAAAGACACCAATCCAACCTAAAATTGGAGATAGTAATGGGAATATAGCGCCTGTTTTTGCAATACCTTCACCAATTACGTTACTTAATCCTGCATACGTCATAAGTTTTGAAATTACTAAGATAAAACATATTGTGATAATTGGTAACCAAAGTTCTTTAAATGAAAGTTTAAATAGTCGACCACCATCAGCAAAACCAACACGTTTAGACATTAAAATAGTAATAATTATTACTAAAAGAATGGCTGTACCTGTTTGACCAATTATGTTTAATGGAAGACTAATTGCTTTATTTGCAATCTCACTATAAGTACCCGGCAATGTGATGTTAAAGACGAACGCTTCTAATGCGCCACCTGGCTCAAACAGTGCTTTGAAGTTTGGTGCACTCCATATCATTACAAATACTGTTAAAATGAAAAACGGGCTCCATGCATAAACAATTTCTTTCGCTTTATGTTGGTCAATTTCTTGTGGTTTTTCTTCTTTATTAATTCTAAAGATATGTTTTGGTTGGAATTTTTTAGAAAATAAAGCTAATGCCAACATTGCACCTAATGGTGGAATAATATCTGCTAATTCAGGTCCAACAAATAATGTAATTACAGCCTGTAATACTGTATAAGTAATACTTACAATTAAGATGGCTGGCAATGTTTCTTTAATACCTTTGAAACCATCAATAATCCATATTAATAGGAATGGTACTGCCATATTCATAATGAATAAAGTGAGCGTAGACATTTGTGATACTGCCATACCTGTAATATCTTCTGGTAATCCTAAAGTGTTAATTACAGTGATAGGTAAACCAATCGCACCAAACGCCCCTGCTGTAGCATTTGCAATTAAACATAGCATCGCTGCTTGTAATGGAGCGAAACCAAGTTGAGTAAGTAAAAGAGCACATATTGCAATTGGTACACCAAAACCTGCAGCACCTTCTAAGAATCCATTAAACGCAAAACCAATAAGTAATAATTGGATACGTTGGTCTTGTGAAATACTAGATATACTATCTTGGATAGTTTGGAACTGCCCTGTTTCAGTTGTAACTTTATATAATAATACTGCCATGATAACAATATAACCAATAGGTATGATACCTTGGAAAAATCCTTCGACAACTGCACCAGAAGCAATACTTACTGGTAGTTTAAAACACAATATTGCAATGATTAATGTAACGACTACAGTAGTAATTGACGCATATATCCCTTTCATTCTAAATACAGTTAAGCATAACAAGAATAAAATAATAGGAATCGCTGCAATGATAGATGAGACTAATACATTGTTAAAGGGGTTAAAAGTTTCTACAAACATTTGCTTCACTACTTCTTTCTATTTAAATTTATATTGACATAGTTCGTTATTGTGATTTTTTTCACAATGAAATTATAACATTTTCTGTATTAAATACAATATACTTTTTAAAACTTTCATTATTTTTTTCTAGCGTAACACGAAGTTTAAAATTTTAAAACCTGCTCTGCAAGGGATTCATTTATCTCAAGTGCACTCCGTGGTAAAATAGTAACAATAATGATTAAGTAGAGGGATATTAATGATAAAACAAATTGAATTAGTTGAGTGGCAACATTTAGAAACTCAACTAAAAAAAGCAACACTAGAAGATTATACACATTTTGTTGTAATTAACAACAGTATAAAAATACACCAAAATATGATTGAGGCAGTTAATTTGAAGCCTTGCACGATTGTATCTGACTATACGGTTAACCAACAATACATAAATGATTGTCGTTATTTTGGTAAATTAGAGATTTCATTTAATGACTGGGTAGAAAATATTAATCACTATCCAAACATCATTTTCCATATAGAAACAACGCAGCGTATTTTAGATGAATTTAATATACAAAATTTATTTGATTTAGCTTTAATATCACTATTGCAAGATGATGTTGTTACTGACAGTCATGTCATTTTTGATTTCAGTCAGTCATTTACTACAAGTAGCAAGATATGGAAGGATATACACCAACTGACACCATTGAATACGACAAAATTTAATTTAAATAAATTGGCATATGAACATAAACATGGGCTTCCATTTAAAACGAAAGAAACATTGGCGCCTGAACAAATGCGTTTTACTGATAAATGGTTGAATGCTACAGGTTTCAAAATGCCCCATTGGCTTTTCAATATTGTGCAACGCCAGTCAGTTAAAAAGCATCGAGAGAAAAGCTATATATATGAAAAAAATCCATCAAAAGTTAAAAATCATATTGTATTCTTAGGCTTTGATTATGGTTTTAGAGGTAACTCTCGTTACTTGTTCAATCATTTTGCTAAACATTTTTCAAAATTACCGATATATTTTATAACCGATGATGTCAATGGTCCAAACTTCATCAAGCCAGATGATCCAAAAGCAAAAGATCTTATAGAAAGCGCATGTGTAGTGATATTAGAAAGTAATATTCCTGATACACTAAAACCTAATGGAACTATTATTCAGCTTTGGCACGGTACACCTATTAAAAAACTGTTTTTAGATAGTAATGAACCATCACAAAATCTAAATATTTACAATTACCGAGCACGTAAATACAATAAGTGGTTACAACAAGATTATTTTGTATGCGATAGTGAATCCATTATTGAATATTTCAAATCTGCTTTTCCACAACAACAAACACATATTTTAAACTGTGGTTATCCTAGAATCAGATATTTGCTAGATAAACAAACGGATCACCATTATATTTCTTTTATTAAACGAGAATTGAAGTTAGACCCTGAAAAAGAAACTTTACTTTATGCGCCAACATGGAAATCTCACCAAGATGATTCAGATCTATTACCTATTAGTGACGGATTACTCAATAAATATAATGTTATATTTAAAGGACATATTGAAGATCAAGCTTCTTATATTCCTGAAAATGCAATTCTTGCACCGCCACATATAGAAGTTCAAGACTTATTATTAGTTTCAGACATTGTACTCACAGACTATTCTTCTATTATTTTTGATGCATTAACAATTAATAAAACTGTGTGTCAGTACACACCAAATCACGCTAAATACATTGCTGAACGTGGAGTTTATGATGAAGTTATGCATTCATTAGCTACTGTTAGATATAGTGATGCTAAGGCTTTGTTAAATGATTTAATTAGTCATCAAATGACAGAGATTCATTCCAATCCCTTTATCAATAAAGATAATCATGCTTTTGAAACACTGTCTCATATTATTAAAAAGTGTAATAAAACATATAACTAATATAGAAATATCGTTAATCATATAATAAAAAGGCTAAGAAACCTCATTACAGTAATGAGAGCTCCTAGCCTATTTTTTGTGTGTATGATTACTACTTCAATTTATTATTGATGATAAGCTGGATCTACAACTCGTACAGTTCCTTGTTGATCTACTGTAGCAATTGCGTATGTTCCTGGTTCAGCTTGATTTTGGAAACTAAAGATATAACTATAATTACCTTCGCTTCCTTCAATGGCATAATCATTATAAGGATTAGATTGACCATTAATTGAGTTAACTTCTGCCATTGCATTATTTAATGAGTTTTGGAAGTTAGGTAAATTCTGTAATGCGGCTTGATTATCAACAGTTCCTGACGAAATATTTTGTGAAACTGGAACCGCATTTTGTCCTTGGTACGGTGGTACATATTCTGATGTCCCTGAATTTGCTGTACCATTGTTTCCATTGTTTGTATTCGCATTGTTTGATGCATCATTGTTTGCATTCGCATTACCATTTGCACCGTTTGCATTTGCACTATCTGCAGAACCATTAGCGTTACTACCACTGTTAGCTGCATTGCTATTAGAATTTGCATCACTTGAACTATTAGCACTATCGCCACTATTAGAACTGTTAGCGCCATTACTATCATTTGAATTTGAATCATTGCTATCTGAAGCATTTCCACTGTCGCTTGATGAACTATTACTATCTGAGTCACTATTACTGTTGCTATCAGAACTATCATCATCACTTGAATTGCTGTCACCAGATTTACTGTCTGAATCTTTGTCAGAGCTATCATCGCTCTTCTTGTCATCATTCTTAGAATCTTTTGATTGGTCTTCGCTAGTTTTTTTGTCATCTGAACTATCGTCTTTATTATTACTTTCGTCATCGCCACCATTTGAACAAGCAGCTAAAGCTAAAGATAGTGTCAGCGCCCCTGCTAATAATTTTTTCATATAGAAAACCTCCTTATGTTTTAATACTCATAACTTAATAGTTTAGCCATATGTATTAATTTGCCAATAAGTTAGATGAGAATTAGTATGTTATTCACTATAAATTTAAAAATAAACATCTTTTGTCAAAATTCTTTTTAAAGAAAATATAAATTTAATGAGAACTAAAAATTTCAATACTTTAATTTACATTATTATCAGTTTATTAGTTAACTTAATTTACAATATTTAAATTGTTACTTAATTATTCCATTAATTTATTTGATCCTATTCATGATATTTATAAATATTTCTCCATAATTAAATCCGTATCGATAATAGAACCTGTATAAAATTGATGTTCTCCAGTCACTGCAAGCCCTTGTTTTTGATAAAATCGATAAGCTTGCGTATTATGTTCCCATACACCTAACCAAAGCTTTGATTTGTTCAAATCTTTTGCTTTAGCCACTGCAAAATCAAAGACACTTTTACCTTTACCACTACCTTGCGCTTGAGGTAAAAAATAAATACGTTGTAGTTCAAGATATTCATTACCCATAGCTTCCGTTTGAGCCTCATTAATATTCAATTTAAAATAGCCAATAACTTTATTATTCTCTTTATAAAAGTAAGTGAATGAATTTTTATTTAGTAACTCTTTTTTTAGTTGTTCGACAGCATATGCTTCATTAAAGTAATGTTTGAAATCTTCCTCAGAATATTCTCCCTCCTCAAATGTTGTTCTAAACGTTGTCATACACAAATCTCTCAACATGTTAACTTCAGATTGTTTAACATGTTCAATACAGTGGGTCATGATTCCACCTCTATTTCTATTAATATTTGTTATTTATTATACTAAAACTAGGATAATTTTACTATAAATTTTTCATAATTCCGCCATTTTCGCAAGAGTATATTTACAATAATTCTCATCTTGTAACAAAACCAAAAGTTTTTGACTTTGAAGCGCTTACTTCTAAAACCTTATGTCTAGCCTTATTGTGTAATTTGCAATTACGTGATAAAGTTGATTCTAGTTTTTTAATTGTGCATAAATATATACATAAGGGAGTGCCCTAAGGCAATGACTGAATCATTTAAAGCTTTTGTGGTCGACGAACAGGACGGCAAAGTAACAAATCAATTTAAAGATATAACTATAGATGACCTTCCAGAAGGTGAAGTGCTGATTAAGGTTAAGTACTCAGGTATCAATTATAAAGATGCATTAGCAACGGTTGAAAATTCAAAAGTTGTTAATACTTATCCAATGGTTCCAGGTATTGATTTAGCAGGTGTAATAGAACATTCTGATACGCACGCATTCGAACCTGGCGAAGAAGTAATCGTAACTGGTTACGATTTAGGGAGCAGTCATTATGGTGGATTTAGTGAATATGCTCGTGTCAAAGAAGAATGGATCGTGCCATTACCTAAAGATTTAACACTGGAAGAGGCTATGATTTACGGAACAGCGGGTTATACAGCAGGATTAGCAATAGAGAAATTAGAGCGTAACGGACTTTCAGTTGAAAAAGATGACGTACTTGTACGTGGTGCTACAGGTGGTGTTGGAACACTTGCTGTTATGATGTTAGATTCTATTGGCTTTGATGTTGTAGCGAGCACAGGTAAATCAGGTGTTGAAGAAAAACTTAAATCACTCGGCGCAAAAGAAGTTATACCTCGTATTAGCGAAACTGATAATAAACTCCTTGGCAAACGTACTTGGCAAGGAGCAATTGATCCTGTAGGTGGCGAAAGCTTATCTCAGATTATCAAACAAATAGATTATAATGGAAGTATCGCAGTAATCGGTATGACTGGTGGTCATAAATTTGATAGTTCAGTATTTCCTTTCATATTAAGAGGTACTAGTATTATAGGTATTGATTCAGTTTATACTGAAATGAAACAACGTAAACATATCTGGCGTCGATTAGCTAGAGACTTAAAACCAGATCATTTACACGAAATTAAACAAGTAATCAAATTTAGCCATATCGAAGATAGTATTAAAAAAGTCCTTGAACATAACAATTCTGGCCGTATCGTAATAGATTTCGAAGCATAGTAAAACAATAATTTCTTACCCCTACTTCAATTCATATTTTGAAGTAGGGGTTTTTGCATTTTAAATATAAATTCATTTTTATTCACATATAGAAAATATTCCGTTTGATATAAACACATATGAATTAATAAAAATCTTATACTTTAATATTTACAACCAATATATGAAAGCGTATACTTATATCTATCGAATTAAATCAGGAGGGTTTGGGAATGAAAATAAATAAGAAACTCATCTTTTTCCTTGGTGCCTTAGGTGGATTACTCTACGGTTATGACATGGGAGTCATATCTGGTGCTTTATTATTTATAAAAGATGATATTCCTTTAAATAGTTTTACAGAAGGTTTAGTCGTTTCATCTATGCTCGTTGGGGCAATTGTTGGTTCGGGAGCGAGTGGACCAATGTCCGACAGACTTGGACGTAGACGTGTTGTGTTTATCATAGCAATCATTTACATTGTCGGAGCATTAATACTAGCATTAGCACCATCAATGCAAATCTTAGTGCTTGGTCGTCTAGTTATTGGTTTAGCCGTTGGTGGTTCTACCGCAATCGTTCCAGTATACTTATCTGAAATGGCACCAACAGAACAACGTGGATCATTAAGTTCATTAAACCAATTAATGATTACAATTGGTATTTTATCATCATATTTAATCAACTACGCTTTCACACCAATTGAAGGCTGGAGATGGATGTTAGGTCTTGCTATTGTACCTTCTATCATCTTGCTTATCGGTGTAGCATTTATGCCTGAAAGTCCAAGATGGTTACTTGAACATCGAAGCGAAAAAGCTGCTCGAGACGTTATGAAATTAACATTTAAACATAATGAAATAGATAAGGAAATTGCTGATATGAAAGAAATCAACAAGGTTTCAGACAGCACTTGGAATGTCTTAAAATCAGCTTGGTTAAGACCTACTCTGTTAATTGGTTGTGTGTTTGCCTTACTTCAACAAATCATAGGTATTAACGCGATCATTTACTATGCACCTACTATTTTTAGTAAAGCTGGATTAGGAGATGCTACTTCTATTTTAGGTACAGTCGGCATCGGTGCAGTGAACGTGGTAGTTACAATTGTCGCTATTAATATTATTGATAAAATTGACCGTAAACGTCTATTAATTATCGGTAATATCGGTATGGTTGCTTCATTATTAATCATGGCTATCTTAATATGGTCAATGGGAATTCAATCATCAGCTTGGATTATTGTTGCTTGTTTAACTCTATTTATTATATTCTTTGGTTTCACTTGGGGACCAGTACTATGGGTTATGTTACCAGAATTATTCCCAATGCGTGCACGTGGTGCAGCAACGGGTCTGGCAGCATTAGTATTGTCAATTGGTAGTTTATTAGTTGCACAATTCTTCCCACTCTTGACTGAAGTATTACCAGTAGAACAAGTATTCTTAATATTCGCAGCTGTTGGTATTGTAGCTTTAATCTTTGTTATTAAATACTTACCAGAAACTCGTGGACGTAGCTTAGAAGAAATTGAAGCGGAATTACGTACTAGAACAAATGCAAACGAAGCAAATATAAATGAAACAAAATAATTTCATTATATAAAAACGCTGACATCAGTTTCACCTCATAGCTGACGACAAAATCTTACGATTTTGTCGTCAGCTTTTTTGTTCGCGTTTTTTGTGTGCACAACTTCATCCTGTATCGGCTTTTGCTTTATTAGCTAGTAAGGAGTAGGCACAAATCAATAACATTTTTCAAATAAAAAATTATTCATCATATTAAGGAAAAAGAAATAAATATATTAAAATTTAGTGAATAAGTGGCTCTTTTCATAGAAAAACACTTTCGTTGAATACATATTAAAATGTATTCAACGAAAGTGTTTTTATGTTATTAGCTGAGCCAACTTTATTATATTTTAATATTTTCGATACATCCCTGCCGAATGCGGTTCTGTCGTTATAAAACCGTATTGTGCATATAGCTGATCTGCTGGATAGTCAGCAATTAAACTGACATATGTGCCTTGTTCAGCTTCAGCAGAAATGTACGCCATAATATTTGTCATAATCAACTTGCCATAGCCTTGCCCTTGATAATTAGGATTAACAGCTATATCAATAATTTGAAACGCTGTCCCACCATCGCCAATTACCCTACCCATGGCAATAAGCAATTGATTATCATAAATTGATACATCAAAACAAGCATTAGCTAAACCTTTTGCTGCTGCTTTTTGTGATTTCTCACTCAATCCTGCTATTTTGCGTAAATTTCGATACTCTGAAACTGCTGGGGCCTTATGCTTTATTTCTATCATTTACGAACAACTCCTAAAAAAACACTATGTAACATTTACCATATCACATAGCTTCTTAGCTTACTTTTGTTTTATAGATATTTTTTCATAACCACTTTATTTGATTCTTTAAACACATCATTGTGACTAGATACATAACCCTCAGGTGCGGCTTTAGGCTCGACATATAATTTAGCTAAGTTTGCGGCATTAGCTGCATCACTAAATGCACTAGCAATAAGATGTGCTTTTGCCTCGTGATAGATAATATCACCACATGCATACAGCCCTTCAATACTCGTAGATGTATTGCCAAAACCTTTAATACTATATTCGTTAAACATATCAACTTGAGTTGAAGATTCTTCTAGTAATGTATTTTCATGATCAAAGCCATGACTAATAATCACTTCATCAAATGTTTTAGCAATTTGTTCTTTCGTTTCTGTATTTTCTAAAATAACCTGTTCAATTTTAGTTTGTGTAGAATCACCAATAAGTTGATGAATATGTGTGTTAGGTAATTTTTCAACTTCTAATTTATCCAACACATCTTTCATTGCCTCATAGCCTTTAATATCTGCTTTACGATAAATAAGTGTGACACTTTTGGCATAACCACTTAAATCATTTGCCCAATCTAATGCAGAATTCCCAGCGCCTGAAATCAATACGTTTTTATTTTTAAACTTTTTCAATGATTGTACTACATAATGTAAATTCGTTAGTTTATAGCGCTCTGCATCTTTGATATCTAATTGCTTAGGATTAATAATACCACCGCCTATTGCAATGATGACAGATTTGGCGTCATAAATATTATGCTTATCCGTTTCAATTTCAAAATGTTGTTCCGCTATTTTTCTAATGTCTAAGACACGTTCTTCCAAATTGACTTCAGGATTAAAATGTAAACCTTGTGTAACTGTATCTTTAATTACTTCGCCACATGGTTTAGGCGCTAAACCGCCAATGTCCCATATAATTTTTTCAGGGTAAACATGCATTTTCCCACCAAGTTTATCTTGTATATCAATAATTCTAACACTCATACCTCGTAAACCCGCATAGAAACTTGCGTACAATCCTGCTGGTCCACCACCAATAATTATAACGTCATTCATAATGAATCCTCCCAAAATCTATCTTTTCTCTTGATACTATTATGCTTGAAATGATAACGATTATCAATGGAAACGCTGTTATTTCCAGTCCCTTTTTCATTAATTTGTATACTTAAAATGGATATACCGATACGGTCATTTTTCTTAGATTATACTTTATTAACGAAGTTTCTCATCTAGAAAATAAAGGAGTGGAACCACCCCGGCAAAGCTGATTAGAAATGACGTATAAAAGCTGAAGTGCTTTTTCAATTCAGTCAGCCACTGCTAATATAATAAAAGAATCTGGGACATGTACTTATCTCCCAGATTCTTTTTAAATTTATGATCATACTTAATGTAGCATTACAGTTTATTTTTCATTTTTAGGATCTTTGATAATTGCACCTTTTAACAAGAAGAATAATAAAATAAACCCTGCTGTTAAAATTGTATGTCCGATACCAGCAAATCCTGCAAATGATTCTGGTACTGTTTTACCTATGACTTGATATGTTCCTTTAGTAAACATCATCCCTATTGTTGTTAATACACCTAGGTTAAATATAATGTAGAACCAATTAAATAGATAATAACTACTTAAATTAAAGACTTTTGTTACAGGTAATAAAATAAGATGCATAAACATGCCTAATAT
The DNA here is from genome assembly GCF_001663395.1 of Staphylococcus sp. AntiMn-1. NCBI lineage: Bacteria > Bacillati > Bacillota > Bacilli > Caryophanales > Staphylococcaceae > Staphylococcus > Staphylococcus sp. AntiMn-1. The sequence continues at coordinate 2,433,532 of NZ_CP012968.1, read as the reverse complement.
CAACGTATGTGTGTGTACAACTACAAGTTGCGTTTCACCAGTAAAATCATACGCTAATGTTAATTCACGATAATAAAACCCACTTAGTAAACCTAAGATTGTATAGACTAAAAAAGCATACAATATTCTGCGCATCGAGACTCCTCCTTATTGCTATTATAGGATATTTTTTAAAAAATTACAGTGACAATTCAACAAACTTACTCATTAAAAAGACAAGTCATATTTTTAAGATGACTCGTCTTTTTATTTATTTTATTAAATAACTTTATACACCTATTTTATTTAGCTGTCTTTTTAAAGATTGCTACTAACGACAAAATGATTGCAACAATAGATACAATCCATAGTGCTATTGGGCCATTACTAGATTGACTGCTTCCAGCAGTATCTTCGTTCCCCTTAGCTACTTTAGTAATAGGTGCAGGTTTTTCTGCATCTTCATCTCCTGTCCATTTAACAGTTTCACCATCATCGTATGTTTGGTAAGCATCCCATTTAAATTCGCCTTCTTTTTCAGGGTTCGAAACTTGGATTGGTAAATCGATGAATTCATTTGGGCCAATGCCTTTATCTTTTGCCGTCCAAGTAATTTTCGTAATATTACCATCATCATCTTTATTTAATTTATGATCAAATTGTTCATTAGGTTCAACACCAACTACTGTAAGTTCTTTCGGTACTTTTAATTCAATTTTAGTCGTATTTGCATCTTTTTCGACTGGAACTCTGACATCATACTTTTCATATGAACCCGGTTCACTCGTATCTGGATTTAGCGTTACGTGAGCATCTGCACTTTTAGAAAAGCCCACTGCAATGATACATGCGACGATTGCTGCCATAATTTGTTTAAACATAATTTTTATCTCCCTTTATCCTGGAATATTGATTTGACTCATAATTACACCAACTAATATCAATATAATTCCCATAATTAATTCAATATACAATGTTACTTTATTTGCGCGGTGTTGTTTTCCTAACGCTCGTGTCGTTTGATAAAATCCTAGTGTCATCATGATGAGCGTTAATACCACTTTAACGATGAGCAATGCACTCCATGTTTGTATATTAGTCCAAATAGCTAATATATTTGTTTGGTCTATAGACATCAATACGCCAGAAATTATAATAAGTGCTACTGCAATCGTATTTAATTTCAATAAAAATGCTCTGATATCATGGCTACTCTGATTTGATTTCGCACGTATGACAAGGAGTAAATAAATCAATGCACCTAACCAAAGTGACATCCCTCCTATATGTACTGTTCTAATTAAAATCGACCAAATAGGCACGCTTTGAGACCATGCGTGTCCAGACATACTCAATGTGATTAGCATTAATATTGTTATGAATACATACCAACTCTGTGACATGTGTTTCAATGTAAATAGCCCTAACAATACTATAATGGCCAGCATCGTTAAGACAAATGGCACTTGTATTAGCGCTGCTGTTTGTAATGATAATACATCAGAAACAACATCTGAAGAAAGTGTCATCATATAAACTAAAGCAGTCATTACTGATAGCATCATAAGCATCCATACAATAGGTTTAATATATTGATTAGACTGAAATGGTAATAACCCTTTTCTACTTGCCAATTGATTTACTAGAAATAGCCCTGATAATGTAATAATGAGTCCTTCAGTTATAAAGCGTAATGCTCCAAACCAAAAATCTGCTTTTTCATAAAATGGTGGTGTCGTATCAATTCCATTAGCAGTTTCTTTACCGATTGAAAATTCAAACGTATCGCTTATCTCGTGACCATCTGCTGACATTGTTTGCCATTTTACATTATGTGTTCCTTTTTCTAACTCATCCACAGGAAATGATAATGTCTGTGAAGAACCTGTTGTACTCGGTTTCACTTCAGCAATTTCACTTCCAGTGTCATCAAAAATTTGCACACTCGAATATTGTGCGTGTACTGGTTCATTAAATTGTAGTTCAATTTCTCCTGGTTGTTCATTTACAACGCTGTTCGCATTTGGCGTTGCTTTTTCAAGTGTAGCATGTGCTGATACTTGTTGCGTTAATGCCATAAACACTATGATTATAGTGATGAAAAATATAGACATCGTCGCTTTAGGAAATCTTATAGACAGTTGCACGACAAATCCCCTACTTATGTCTTGTACTTCTCATCATATTAAATTCAAAGTTTATTCACAATATTAATTATTAATTGTCATTTTTCAGACATATCATTTACATTAATTATTTTAATTCATGTTATATACTTGCAATCAATTTATTACATGTTATTGATTTGTACAATGTTATCTTTTAAAGTATGATGCTTTTATTTTTACAAAATAAATATCACTCATTTCCTCTCTAAACAATAAAAAGCTCATTCCCAAATTGTTGTGATTGGGAATGAGCTTTTTTAATATATGAATTGATTTCAAATTATATTTTAGTTGTTTTCATTATTTTCAACTTGGTCTATTTTATCCACTTTACGCTGTGAACCGCCTTCCCAAGTTACATTGAGATAAGCTTCAACATTCTTTTTAGCGACTTCTATGCCGACAATTTGAGCGCCCATTGTCAAAATTTGTGCGTTATTACTTAATTGTGCACGTTCTGCAGAGTAATAATCATGTGCAAGCGCTGCACGAATGCCTTTGAGTTTATTAGCGGTGATTGCTACGCCAATGCCCGTACCACAAATTAAGATGCCTCTTTCGTTTTGTCCTTGTTGAATGCTTTTACCTACTTCAGCAGCTACATCTGGATAGTCAGTTTCTGCACATTGATGACAACCAAAATCTTCTACCTCATGTCCTAATTGTTCGACATGAACTTTAACCGCTTCTTTTAATTCATAACCATTATGGTCCGCACCAATTGCTATTTTCATTCTAATTCCTCCTTATAGATTTAGCTACAGTAATTAAATAAATGATTTAAAAGTTTCTAACATAAGATACGAAGATGTCGCGCCTGGATCAACATGTCCTTGGGCACGATAACCTAGTCTTTTAGAACGTCCTTTATTAGAAATAATCTCTTTCGTGCTATCCATTCCAGACTTCGCTTTCACCAGTGCTTTATTAAAAGCGTCCCCAAATGGTTCATCCTTATCTAGTGAGGTTTCTAAAGATTTATAAAATGGGTCAAGCGTATCTATCATTGTCTTATCTCCGATTTCAGCTTTACCTCTATCTTTAATACCTTTACTAAAAGCAATCCAAAATTGATATAATGCTACATCATCTAATTCAGTTTTGTTTTTTACTGCAACAGCCGCCTTAAGATAACCAGAAGCATAGAGTGGACCCACTGAAGAACCAACTGCATCTAAAAAGCTTTTACCGACTGCAACGCTAATTTTTGCGATATCATTTTGTGTTTGTAATTCATTATTTATCGTTTTTTGTACAGCTTGATTACCAATATTCATCGTTACACCATGGTCACCATCACCAATTTTTCTATCCAATTCACAAAGGATATCTTGTTGTTCTTCAAATAAAGTTGTTAACGCTAAGATATATTGTTTAAATGATTGACTCGTCAACACCATAACTACTTCCTCCTACACTTCTTTAAAGTTTGGGCAATCTACTGGATGGTCCATACAAGATTTCAACGTTTCATCTAATTTCATTAAACTCACCGAAAAGCCGCCCATTTCCATTGAAGTTATAAAATTACCTACATAAGATTTATATGTTTTAATGTTTTGTTCTTTTAAAATTTCATCTACCTCTTTATTTATGATGTACAGTTCCATTTGAGAAGTTGCACCTAAGCCATTAACCAATACAATCACTTCATCATCAGCGTTGTATAGTCCTTCTTTTAAAATATTTTGCATAATCACATGAACTGTTTCTTTTGCTGTGCGAATTGTTGTTTTTTCAATACCAGGCTCACCATGATGGCCTAAACCAATTTCCATTTCATTCGCTTCTAAATCAAAACTTGGTTTTCCCGTTTGAGGTAAGTAGCACGGGCTTAAACCAATACCCATTGAACGGGTATAATCATTAGCTAATTGGGCAATACGTCGTACCTCTTCTAAGTCATAACCAAAATCAGCTGCTGCGCCTGCTGCCTTATACACTAGCAACTCTCCAGCTATCCCTCTACGATCATCAATATCTTTTGAAGACGCAACATCATCATTACCTATGACCACTGCAGTTTTGATATCATCTTCTATTTCAGTCATTTCACTAGCCATTTCAAAGTTCATCAAATCGCCCGCGTAATTACCATAAATGTATAACACACCGTGACCTTCACTTATTTCTTTAGTTACAGCTTGTATAGGAATAGGAGATGGAGAAGCAAATATATTACCGACAGCGACACCGTCTGCCATGCCTTTCCCTACATAACCTAGGAACGCTGGTTCATGTCCTGAACCACCACCTATTAATACACTTACTTTTCGATTAGTATTGCGTTTTTTTCCAATTAACGCCCTTTGGTGAAGTTTTGAACGTCTAATATAGTCAGGGTAGGCAATCACATAACCAGTCATTAACTCTTCAATGACATTATCGGGGTTATTAATCATCTTTTTCATTTCAATTCTCTCCTTTTTACGATGCTCTATATTTGAACTTGGCTGTTAAGGTACCAGAACGATTTTTAATGATTGATCACCTTTTTTCATTAGTTCAAAACCTTTCTCAAAATCTTTAAGTGCTAATTGATGCGTCACAACGCCGTCTGTTGGGAAATCTCCTTTTGCTATACCATCGATAACAAGCGGATAACAATAAGGTCCTAAATGACTACCCATCAAGTCTAATTCTTTACGGTCTGATATAATACTCCAATCCACTGTAACGGGATCAGCAAATACTGAAAATTCTACAAAACGGCCTAATTTTCTGATTGCGCTCAAACCTTGCTCTACTGATTTAGGATGACCGGTTGCTTCGATGTAAGTATCACAACCATACCCTTCAGTCAGTGCTTTGATTTCTTTGACGACGTCTACTTTTGATGGATTCATAACAATATCAGCGCCGAATTTTTTCGCTAATTCTAAACGATCATCTTTCATATCTAGCACTACTAACGTTTCAGCACTTGATTTTTTAGCAGCGCCCACCATGCCTAGTCCTAAAGTTCCTGCACCAGATAACACAACGAAATCACCGAGTTTAACATTCGCACGTTGTACAGCGTGTAGACTACATGCGTAAGGTTCAATTAAAATCGCTTTTTCAATCGGCATATCTTCTGGCACTTTATAATTAATTGCTTCTTTCGTAAATTTCATATATTCTGCCATACCGCCGTTTACATTGTTTTGGAAGCCATATAAATCATGTTTTTCACACATCCAATACTGACCGTGATTACAAAATCTACAATCCCAACAAGGTACAATTTGTTCAGAAATTACACGATCACCAATTTCAAAATCTGTAACTTCATCTCCCTTTTCTACAATGCGTGCGATAAATTCATGTCCAGGTATCATCGGTGCCTTGATATATGACGGCTGTGTTTCATCACCCCAAAAGCTAGGTGCCCCATCATATGCTTTGATATCGCCTGCGCAAATGCCGCAAGCTTCTACTTTAACGACAATTTCCTTAGGATTATCAATAGTTGGCGTATCTACAGTTTCATATTTATATTCTCCAGGTGCATAAGCTACAACAGCATTCATTTTTTCCGGATAATTTTTCTTTGTCATTATTAACAGCTCCTCCACTTTTTAGAAAGCGTTTTCATTTACAATTACAATTCTAATATATATTTTTGTTTCTTTCAAATATTTTTTCGTTTCTTTTCGTTTTGATCTGTTTTTATTTGCTTGTGTACGATTTATGTTAAAATAGTTAATGATACGAAGGAGGATATGATTCATATGAAAATGTACGCGGATGAACGAAGAGAGCATATATATACTTATATAAAATCACATAAACGTGCGACTGTTAAACAGCTTTCAGATTATTTAAGTGTGACAGAAGCAACTGTTAGGAGTGATCTTAGACGTTTAGAAGGTGAAAACAAAGTCACTCGAACGCACGGTGGTGCAAAAGTAACTGAAAATATGACATCTAAATTAAACTTTTCTTATCGTCTGACACAAAAACATAGTGAAAAGTATAAAATTAGTAAATATGCATTAAAAAAGATTGAACCACAACAGTGCATTATGATTGATGCAAGCTCTACAACATATGAATTAGCAAAATTATTAGCAGAAACTACGATGGAACTTACAATTATTACAAACGGTTTAGAAAATGCGGTACTTTTAAAAGAGAACCCACATTTAACTGTTCTAGTAGTTGGAGGATTTGTTTCGCAAGACTCAAATGCTATTACTGGTAATATAGATTCACAAATATTAGAAATGTATCATATTGATTATTTCTTTTTATCCGCAAATGGCTTTACACTTGATAATGGATTAACAGACTTCTCACTACCTGAAGTTCAATTAAAAAAACAAATGGTGCGAGAAAGTGAAAATGTAATTGCACTTATTGATAAAAGTAAATTCGATATTTCTTCTACACTTTCCTTTGCAAAAATCAGTGATATCACCGAAGTTATAACAGATGAACCACCAACTCAAAAATGGACACATGACGTCCCTTTCACGCTCACAATTGCACACTAAATAAAAAAGGAACAATGATGATAGCTCTTATTTTAAAAGTTAAACATGACTTTTAAAATATCACAGTACATCATTGTTCCTTATATTTTTGTTATTTTTAAACGCCGCCACTCCAACCTACAGCAGTAAAGATGTAAAGTATAACCGAGCCAACGACAATCCAAATTAGAAATAGTGGTGCCATAAATTTAAACCACGAGCCAAAGTTTGCTTTGGCAATCGCGATAGCACCTACTGTTGCACCTAAAGTTGGTGTAATTAAGTTACCTAATCCCCCACCAAACGATAAGGACGTTAATAACATTTGATCATTAACACCTAACGCATTAGTCACAGGTTGTAAAATAGGAATCATCACGCTCATTAACCCTGAACCAGATGGTACTAGTAAATTAAATATACCTGCGACAATAAATACGATAACAGCTACCATGCCAGACGATGAACCATCAAGTTGTGTAGTAAGACTGTTTACAATTGTGCTCAATATCTTACCTTTTTCTAAAATCACACTAATTGTATTTGCCATGATAATTGCAAATGCTACGACTAACATCGGTTTAGCACCTTCCAAAAATCCATCAACCATTGCAGTTGTCCCTTTTTGTTTTATTAAATAGGCTAAAACAAAACTAATACCAAAAACAGTAATAAATACACCATTGCCGTATTTTTCTGTCCAGTTTAACATACCATTACCTAAGGCTAATATAATCGGTGTCACAATGACTAATGTAGCTACGATGATATCTCTCCAATTTACTTGTCTATCTTCAATTGCCATATCATCATTACTTTTTTCTTTATGATTAAACAGCCACTTTTGTGTCGGCATCATACTCTTATTAGGATCTTTAATGACTCTTCTTGCGTACCAAATCACATATAACAGAGTGATAATTAAAAACACTGCATACATTATAGCTCTTCCACCATAACCAGAATAAAGTGCTACTTCAGGATAAACAATTTGTCCAATTTTAGCCATACCTGAAGGTGAAATTGAAAAAGCCATATACAAAGGTAAAAATGTAATGGCTAGTGCCATAATAGGGTCTAATTTCAAACGATTTACGAGTATGACTCCAAGTGTTACGAACACGATCATTTGATCTCCACCAACGAAGAAACCGATAAACGCCATCAAGGAAAATAACCCGATAATTAATGGCAATGCACCAGCATGTTCGAAACGAAAAATCATATAATTCGTTAATTTTGTCACAGAGTCTAATTGTAATATACCACCCATTGCACCACCTATAAATAGTAATAGTGTAATCGTTTGGGCTGATTGAATTCCCCCATTAAGTATGAGTGTAATAGCATAAAATGGATTCACTGGGTTTTGTGAAATTGCATGATACGTCCCTCGTATCATTGATCCATCTTTACTTGTATCAAATTGCCCAGCAGGAATGACATACGTCAATAAACAAGCAAACATCATCATAATAAGCATCATTAATAGCACATGAGGTAATTGGAATTTTCTTTTCACTTTTGTTTCAGTTTGCTCTGGGGTGGTGTTGACGTTACTATGGTTTACATGTTGATATGATGTTGTACTTGATTCTGACATGAACTTCACTCCTTATATTAAAAAACAGACGCGACGTTTTAAAAACAGATGCGTCTATCCACTGTATTGTTTACTGAGTATTAATGTGTTACTTCTGACCTACTATATCTATTTTCTTTAAAAGGAATACCCATATGATCTCGTAATGTATCTCCCTTATATGCTTTATCGTAGTAACCTTTTTCTTCTAAGATAGGTAATACATAATTTAAAAATTCGTCATAAACCGGTCCATTAATATGGGGTCCGAAGATAAATCCATCTGCTGCGCCATGTTCAAACCATTCAATGATTAAATTTGCTACTTCTTCATAAGTACCAGTAAATGGAGAGCGACGTGCTGTTTCTTCCAAAGCGACATCTCTCAATGTTAAATTATTTTGTTTTGCACGTGCCGCAATAGAATCTGCAGTAGCACGGAAACTATTTTGACCCACTTCACCTAAATCTGGAAACGGTGCATCGAGATCATATTGGCTGAAATCATGATGATCATAATATCTACCTAAGTAATCTAAAGCTTCGTCAATTGTCGCCAATGATTTTATTTCATCAAAGCGCGCTTCTACCTCATCGTTCGACTTACCAATAACGGGAGACAATATAGGATATACTTTAATGTTTTGAGGATCACGTCCAAACTTTTTGGCTTGTGATTTAATACTGTCGTAATTTTTTTTAGCGATATCCAGTGATTCACCTAAAGTAAATACTGCATCAGCATATTGTGCTGCATATGCTTGTCCTTTAGGAGATGCACCTGCTTGAAATATGACAGGTTGGCCTTGTTCAGAACGACTGGCATTTAATGGACCCTTAACTTGAAAATATTGTCCTTTATAATCTAACGTATGCATTTTTTCCTTATCTAAATATGAGCCACTCTCAACATCAAATGTAAAGGCATCATCTTCGTAAGAGTCCCATAACCCTTGAACGACTTGCAGATGTTCCTCAGCAATATCATACCTAACATCATGTTCAGGATGATCTCCTTTACTATAGTTATCGGCACTACCAGCGAGTGGTGAAGTTACTATATTCCAACCTGCGCGCCCATGACTGATTTTATCGATTGTTGCGAGTTGTCGTGCAACAGTAAAAGGTTCACTATATGATGTTGAAATAGTACCAACTAAACCAATACGCTGAGTTACCGGCGCAAGCGCAGCTAAAAATGTTAACGGTTCATGTCTATCTAAAAAATGTGGAATAGATTTCTCATGAATAAATAATCCATCTGCCACAAATACAAAACTGAATCCTGCCTGTTCAGCTTTTTTAGCAACATCAAGTTGGAACTCAAAATTTGTACTGGCATCGCTCGGTACATCTTTAGATTTCCAAGCATGCATATGACCACCAGGACCGTTTAACATGATTCCAAAATCGATTTTATTTTGACTCATAATACCCCTTCTTTCTGCTTTTCTTTGTTATTCGTAATAGCTAATTGGTCTACTGTTTTAATTCTTAATTTATGATTTTGAACTGGCATATGTAGCATAAATTCATCTATATTGCCGTCACGATTTAATTGATTTAGCTGTTGCTTAATTTCATCCGCGGAACCATTAAAAACATCTATTTGCTTTTCTTCAACTTCAAAGTCTTCGTCACTTTGTTTTTTAAATGTTTCTACTTGTTCCTTTGTATTAACAGTGATTTTTCTACCATCATCGAAATGTAAAGCATAATTTGTACTACCTTCTTTAACTAATGCCTGTTCTTCTTTATTCTCTGATACAACGGCAGCCACCCCTACAATGACTCTGCCTTCAGGAAATTGTTGCTTATAATCTTTAAGGGCTTGTTGTAATGTTTCAATATTTGAATTTATGAAAAATGCATATATAAACCCAACTTTTTCTGTAGCAGCAAATTGAGCAGAACTTTCACTACCACCTAGTAGATAAATTTGTGGTGTGGAGATTTCATTATTGCGTATCGTTGTTTTTAATTGTCCATAATCTTCGTTTGCAGAAAAATCTCCATTATTAAATTGATTTAATAAATGAAATTTATCATTGAAACTTGTTTGTGGTGACTTTAATTCTGTTTGCAACGCCTGTGTCGCTAAAGGAAAGCCTCCCGGTGCTTTACCTATACCTAAATCGACTCTTCCAGGTGCTAAATGACTAATGAAATGAAATTGCTCTATAACTTTGAATGGACTATAATGTTGCAACATTACGCCACCAGAGCCTACACGTATATTTTTTGTGTGATTCAATATATGTGTTACAAGTATCTCCGGACTCGTACCTGCAACTTCTTCTATATTGTGATGTTCAGCAACAAAGTACCTTGTATAGTTTAATTTATCTGCTAGTTGTGCCAATTCAACTGTACGAGCTATACCGTCGTTTACTGTTTCATTTTTATCTATTGGACTTTGATCAAGAATGCTAATAGCTGTCACACGCTGTCCCCCATATCAGTTTTCTGAAAAATTTATTATATGTAATATTATGCCTTCTATGACTTTTTGTCAAGTATCCCTATCTCTTTACTAAGGATTAAAAATAAAATGATTTGATACATGTGATTTATTGTTCCAAATACAGCGATATTGGTTAATTTTCAACAATACAAAAAAGTTGAGAAAGTCTGTTTTACAACAAACTTTCTCAACTTTTAATTTTATATTTAATTATACTTTAGTAAGTCCAGCCCACAGTATGTTCTGTTTCTTCTTCACTTGAAAGTTCGTCAATATCAATCATTGCTTCTGATACATTTCTCGAATGATAACCAATACGTTCTAGTATAGCAATCATATCTAGATATAACAGACCACCTTCTGGTGAACATTCACCTGAACTTAAACGCTTAATATGTTTTTTTCTTAAATCATGTTCAAGTGTATATGAATTGTTACTTAAATTAACAATTTCATCTTTTTTAACTTTGTCATATACGCTAAACATTTCAACTGATTTATCGAAAGACATATTCACGTGTGAATAAAGTTTATCGATACTTTGTGCAGCTTTATCAGAGATTTGTACTGGTTCATTGTGTAACTGTTTCAAATCTAATATATACGCTTCAGATAATCCAGCTACTTTTAACATCGTACGGTTTACGTCAAATAACACAGACATTCTTTCTGCATCTTTTTTGGATATTTTCTTCTCAGATATTTTCGTTAAATATTCTTTTACATTGTCATGCATATTTTGAACAGCCGCATGTTTTTGAAGTACTTTTTTCTCATTTTTTTCATTGTATTCACTAACATTCTCTAATAATGAGTATGTCATACGTCCAATGTTTTGGATTTCATCTTGTGCTTCTTGTAAAGCAATACTTGGAGCTCTATTAATTAAATTTTTATCTAGATGTCTAGGTTTATATTTTTCTGTTATATCTTCACCAGGAATAAGTTTTGTTACGATCCAAGCTAGAACAAATATAAATGGTAATTGAATCAATGTATTTGTAACATTAAATGTACCGTGTGCAAAGGCAATCGTCATTTCTGGATTCAAGTGCATTACTCCTTGCATCCATTCAACAACCCATTGATAAATAGGTAAAATCGCTAAGAATATTGCCGCACCTATTACGTTAAACATAACATGTACTGCTGCTACACGTTTTGATGCAAGTGAGCCAGCTAAACTTGCGAGTATAGCCGTGATTGTTGTACCAATGTTGTCCCCTAACAATATAGGTAACGCACCATTTAAACTAACTAAGTCATTCGCATAGAATCCTTGTAGTATACCAATTGTGGCGCTTGAGCTTTGGACAATAACTGTTATAATCGTACCTGCTGCAACGCCAAAGATTGGGTTAGTTGACATGTCTAACATGAATTGATGGAAACCATCTAAATTAGCTAGTGGTTTTACGGCACTGCTCATTAATTCTAATCCGTAGAATAACGAACCAAAACCAAATAAAATCATACCGATATTTTTAACTTTTCGCTTTTGAACAAAGAATATTAAAAATGCACCAATAGCTAATATTGGTAGCGAATATGCACCAAGATCAATACCTATAATAAATGCTGTAACTGTGGTACCTATATTCGCTCCCATTACAACACCAATGGCTTGACGCATTGTCATAAATCCTGCACTTACAAGTCCAATGGTAATTACCGTTGTACCAGAACTACTTTGAATCAAAATCGTAACTATCGCACCTGCAAGTACGCCCATAAGTGGGTTGCTCGTAAATTTATTTAATATACTTCTAAGACGGTCTCCTGCTGAGGCCTGTAAGCCGTCGCCCATTTGCTTAATTCCGTATAAAAATATACCTAATCCACCGATAAAAGTGAAAATTGTCTCCATAACAGATGAATCCATTGTCACACCTCTTTAAATTATTTGTAAACTATGTGAATTATAACGCATATTTGTAAATTTAGTGTTAATTTTTTATTAAAATTATAGAGTAATTTCTAAATGCTTTTGCAATCATATTTCAACGATATATCAGACCACCTAATAAATGCTTTGCTATCAGTGTTTTCCTATTTATTTTATTGATTTTATGTGTAAAACAATTATGTCTTTTTAATGAATTTAATCATATAAATATACTCAAAAGAATTAATTCTCTTTATTTATGTTTTTATTGAGGTATATGTATTAAAACCGTCTCCCCAAATTTTGAGAAGACGGTTTTAATTTGAACTTAATGCTTATATAAAAACTTTTCACTAAATAATTGTTATATACCGTTAATTACTTGGTTTAAGATGGTAATTCTGATCGTTTTCCACTATGCTTTCTAATCATTGCTGCTAATATCGATGAAATTATGCCGAAAATTATAAATCCTACAAACATCCACATCGTTGAATTCATTTCTAATGACTGATGCATATAGAGTAATTCTCTTAAATATTCAGCATAGTGCGTAAATGGGTTCCAATCCACTATATAGTCTTGATAAAATTTCGGTAACATTTGTTTTGGCGATGTTACGAGTTGCATACTAAAAAACATTGCTATAAAGAAAATAGGAATTGATTTCATACCTAACCACGTCATTACACCTAAGATTAAACCCATAAATCCTAGAATAGAAATGGATATATAAATTGCTATTTTATTTATATCAGGGAAGTCAAAACCTAACACATCTGACATGAAATACACATACCCAAATCCACCAACAAATGCTGTAATCACTCCTACAATCATTTGTCCTATTGAAGCAATAATACGTTGCGAAATTTCAACATTATTACTCGTTCTAAATGCAAAGAATAGTAGTAATGAAGCTACAATTGAGCTTATCCAGACTGGCATAAACATTAAGAACGGCGCGTTACCACTAGCTTGGTGGTCCTTCACTTCATTCACCTTTTTATTTATTACATTTACAGGCGTTGTAATATCTTTGATATCGCTCGCATCTATTTGCACATTCTGTTGCTCTAATGTATCTAAACTCTGTTTGGAAATTTGTTTGTTAAGATTATCCCCAATACCTTTCAGTATATTAGATGACATTTGTGAAGCCTGCATATTCGCCCCACTATTCGTAAGTGTTTTAAATTGAGCTTGCTTTACTGTTATATCTTGGTTACTACTTTCTTGAGCCATTTTCTGTTGCATTTGTTTGGCTTGAGCAGTAGGTATTTCACCTGATTTCACTTTATCTTCCATTTCTTGTTTCTTATTATCCATTACTATCTTTTGAGTTTTACTCATCGCATTTTTTGAAAAATCTTCTTCGAAAATTGCAGCACCAAAATATTTTTGTTCATTTAATCCTTTACGTGCTTCTTTTTCACTATCTACATTGATCCATTTTATTTCGTCAGAGTTACTATCTTTCAATTTATCTTCTAAATTTTCACCTATATTTATATCTTTACTTTGAATAGATGTCCCTTCATCATGATTCACAATTGCGATTGGCATCTCTTTAGGTTGAGGATTATACGCTGGATAAAAACCAATTGAAAAAATTGCAAGTATGATTAATATCGCTATTGGCGCAATCCAAAGTAATTTACTTTTAAATATATTCATACCATTTACCTCCTTATTGAACATCATGTTGCTTATTCACTACTTTGTTTATTATAATGAGGTTAATAGAATATTCAATATGCAATAACAATCATATTGTCTTTTTATCAACATATTATTACATATTGTTAATTAACTAAAATGAGGTGACTACTATGCCAGAAGATCGACGTGTACGTAAAACTAAATCAGCGATTAAAAATGCTTTTATACAATTGCTTGAAGAAAAAGAGTTAGAAAAAATTACGATACAAAATATTACCCAATTAGCCGATGTGAACCGTGGTACTTTTTATTTACACTATGAAGATAAATACATTTTACTTTCTGATATGGAAGATGAATTTATATCAAGGTTAGCCGATAGAATTGTATTCGAAAAAGTCATGATGCATGATGTAAGCATTGAAGCATTTGCCAAAGCATTTTCAGAGGAAGTTTTAAAGAATATCATTACTTATTTATATGACAATATTGAATTTTATAAAGTGATTTTTAAACTTGATAGAAAAAGTAAAATAGAAGAAAAAATTTCTGATTTAATGTTAAATAATATGAAAAAAAACATACCTTTTAGTAATACTGTTTCTGATATTCCTATTGATTATTTTCATAGTTATGTAAATGGGGCCACAGTTTCGTTTATAAAACATTGGGTACAAGACGAAGATAGAATGGATCCAGATACGGTAGTTGATTATTTGTTTAAAATTATCTTTAATGGTCCTTTACGTCTTATGGCAAATGAGCACCAACATACTGATCATACAAAGTAAACTTGTCATCTTTGTATTTCTCCGCCAGTATTTAAAAGAATTTTAGAGAAAGGAACTATTATTATGATTAGTGCATATAAACACTCACAAACACATGAGATCGTTGAATCTCCATTAGATCAATCCGCTTCTTGGATAAATGTAGTAGATCCAAATTGGGAAGAAATTGATTCCTTAATAAATTTATACGGTATCCCAGAGGATTTTGTTAGAGACCCATTAGATACAGAAGAAAGTGCTCGTGTAGAATATGATGAAGACACACGTTATTCACTGATTATTCTCGATATACCAGTTGTAAATGATACAAATTTAAAAGTACTTTCTTTTATTACTATTCCTTTAGGTATCATCATTGGCAATAAAAAAATAATAACTGTTTGTAATACTGAAAATGAATTTCTCGAGAACTTTAGTCGTCAAAATATTAATTTACATTTTCATAGTCGCTTTGCACTTAATATATTACTGACAATTGCCAATCACTATAATAGAAATCTTAGATTACTTAATAAAACAAGATTACGCATCGAACGTGATTTAAAAAATAATGTCACGAATAAACAACTTTATAATTTAATGGAAGTAGAAAAAAGTTTAGTATATTTTCTTGCGGCACTTAAAGGCAATGAAGCCATTATCAAAAAATTATTTCGACTACCTGCAATTAAGCGTTTCGATGAAGATGAAGATTTGTTGGAAGATTTGGTTATCGAGAATAACCAAGCCTTAGAAACCACAAAATTATATACAGACATTTTAGAGAGTATTACAACCTCTTATGCTTCATTGCTTTCTAATGAAATGAACAATACGATGAAGACATTAACGCTGTTTACTGTTTTCTTAACCTTACCTACATTAGTATTTAGTTTTTTTGGTATGAATGTACCCTTACCTATAGATGATCACAGCTATGTATCATGGCTCATTGTTATTGCTATTTCATTAGTCATCGTGACGATTGTTGGCGCATTTTTATGGCGTAAACAAAAGCTTTGAAGCCATCCTAAAAATTGATATTTAACATAAAAACAAACCCACGTCGTAATTAACGTTGGGTTTGTTTTTATGCGTTATAGCAAAAGTCTAAATCTCACTAGAATTTATATAATTATCCTGCTTCATTTTTATATTTATTTCTAAAAGATAAAGTGTAAGTAACCGCAAAGGCTACGATAAAGGTAATGAGCATCGCAATACCATAATGTAACCAACCATTATTCTGACCGCTAATAGATATAAAACCTGGAAGTCCTGCAGTACCTAAAGCAATTGCTTTAACTTTAAAGAATGAGATATAAGCTGAACCAATACCTGAACCTACAATCGCTCCAATGAATGGATACCTTAATTTTAGATTCACTCCAAACATTGCAGGTTCCGTAATACCTAAAAGTGCTGAGATGCCCGCAGCAGATGCTACACCTTTTAATTTCTTGTTCTCTTTTATAATAAAGAAAGCGGCTAAAGCTGCTGCACCTTGTGCTATATTAGACATCGTCGCTATTGGGAAAATAAATGAACCACCTGTAGACGCACTATCTGCAATCAATTGTGTTTCAATTGCAATAAAACTGTGATGCATACCTGTAATTACAATTGGCGCATATAGCAAACCAAAAATAAGTCCGCCAATTGCACCACCAAATTCATATAACCACGTTAGTCCATCAGATAACCAATAGCCTAACGTGCGTGTGATGGGTCCAACAAATAAAAATGTTAAAAATGCAGTAACTAAAATTGAAAGTAGCGGTGTTAATAAATTATCTAATACAGTTGGTACTACTTTACGTAAACCTTTTTCTAAATTAGCTAAAATATAAGCAGCTACTAACATTGGCAATACTTGCCCTTGATAACCTACCTGATTTATTTCTAAACCAAGCACATTCCAAGAAGGTATTTCTTTCCCTTCTTCTAAAGCTTTGGGATAATCATAGGCGCTCATTAACTCTGGATGCACAAGAATCATCCCTAAGGCTGCTCCAAGAAAGGCGTTTCCTCCAAAGCGTTTAGCAGCGCTAAATCCAATTAAAATTGGCAGTAGCGTAAACGGTGCATTCGCAAAAATGTTAATCATTTCTGCCAGACCTTTAAATTGATTATGTACTTCTATTAACGACTGTTTATCATAGAAAATACCTGGTGCTGTTAGAATATTATTAATTCCCATTAATAAACCACCTGCTACGATTGCAGGGATAATTGGTACAAATATATCAGATAACATTTTCACAAATCTCTGGAATGGATTCATGTTTTTATTACCTTCTGCTTTTACTTCTGATGTCGTAGCAGCTTCTTTACCTGTTATGCTTTCTAACTCTGCAAATACCTTGTTCACAGTACCCGAACCTATAATAATTTGATATTGGCCACCAGTAGAAAATGTTCCCTTCACAACATCCATTTCGGATAATTCTTTTTCATCTACTAAGCTTTCATCCTTAAGAACAAGACGTAATCGTGTGGCACAATGTGCCATCGCATTTATATTTTCTTCTCCACCGATTGCTTGTAGTATTTCTGTAGCAGATTTTTTATAGTTCATCTCTATACCTCCCATTTAAATAGAACCGGTTCCATAAATATGAATATTTTTATTGTAACCGGTTCCAATAAATTACGCAATAGCTAAATGAACTTTTACACCGCTTATTCTACGATATATATACCACTTACTAAATGATGTTCAGCCCATATTTTCGAGTTCAGCATCATCAACATTATTATAATAGCCTTGAATTTTACTTATAAAATAATCTTTTAGTTTTAGTATAGATTCTGAATTTGTCTGTGCATCTTCTAGATGAATCTTCCATGCTCTGTCAGGACATTCAGTTTCAAAAAATTCTTTGTGTATTCTAACGGTACTTCTGTTAACTGGTAAATTGTATTTTTTTAATAATAGTGCAGCAACCCAAAAACTAACTTCTTCATTTTTCATAAATTCTTGATCTGTAAGCACACCATCTCTTTTAGATTGGCATCGTTCTACACCTATAAAATGTGTATTAGCATAGATGTTACCACAATGCCATTCAACATATTCTGTTGGGTGAAACCAATAGCAAGTATCCTGATCTACATAAACACTTGCCCATCCTTTTTCAAGTTCATTTTTTTCGATTCTATTATTTAGCCAATCTATATAATCTTTGGCAGCATAATTCTCAGCATCATCATGAAGAACAATGCCTAATATATAAGGTTTTAAATCAGTTATTTTATTATTTGTGGTATAAAAATTGGAATAAATATGATTCATAATGAATAACCTCCTCTAAATAATACGTATATGAATTAAAAATTCGTTATTGTATAGTAAAAATTTATACGTACCTCATTTTACATTGTTCTAAATTTAATTTTTACATCTTTATAACAACATTATATTCAAAAATATTTATATTTAAAGTATTACTGTTCACAACATTTTATTATATAATGTAATCTGTTCAACAAATCATTTTTCTATTAGGAGTTGCTTTTATGATGGAAAGTACAACACTATATATTCATGAATATTTAAGTACATACACACGACGTTGTATCGACCGAGTAATCTTGTTATTTTCTTTAAATAACCAACTTGACGTCGTGATCAATGGGAAACATGAGTCTGTTGGCAGCAATCTTACCGTTATCAATCATAGTGATTTATATCAAATAACGAACGCTGAACAACTTGTTGAATTAACAATACCTGTACAGCAATTTGCGGAAATAGATCAATCATTCTTTCATTGTTATTATAATTTCAAATTGATAAATTCTAGTGAATATATCAAATATTTAACATTAACTATGATTGAGCAATTAAGTCGCTTAAATGATACGAAATCTTCAAATATCATTGAAATTATTACCATTTTAAATAAAGAAGCTAAAATTAAACAAGATTTTATTTATGTACCTTCTATTCAATCTGAAAGTAACTTGTTAAATAAAATCACTGTATTTATTAAAGCTCACGTAACTCAGCCTATTTTTTCAAAAGATATTTCTAATTCTTTTTATATATCGGCACCGTATATCTCTATTTTGTTCAAGAAATACTTAGGCATAAGTTTTAAACATTATATTGCTAGTTTAAAGATAGCCGCCTCCTTAGCAGAATTAGTTCATAGTAAGGAGACAATCCATGCCATTTCAGAAAATATGGGATTTAACCATTATCCAAATTATACACATCAATTTAAAAAACACTTGAATATGACACCTAAAGAATACAGGAAAAAATTCATGATATTACAGCGTATCCCTGTGAAGCTAATTAACAAAGACGTTAGTAATTATATCCCCTATTTCGAATCTATTTCAGTAGAAAAGCCATTGCCATCTAATCAAGTCAACATCGAATTGGATCAATTAACCTATAAAGATATTGCAAAAACACCGACGCTTTTTATTCACATTGATGATCTGATGGATATCGTTCAATCAACTTTAAACACTAACCTCAATTTCACTGATTTATCCGAATCCTATTTAATGATTAACAATGTTAGTAAGCTCGCTTTAGAAAAGTTGAATTTCACTGGCTTGATTGACTTCATTGATTCATTATTTTCAAATAATGTAGGTATCGCAATTAGGGTTAAATCTAGCCATCAATTTAAATTTATTCAAGATATCATCTTACAGTATTTAAAATATAAAAATGAGCACCATTATCAACAATCTAACTCTAATTTTATAATGCTTTTCGATGCTGAACATTTGTCATTAAAAGAAATTAACCGTTTATATATTAAAGTAAAAAATTTAAATATACGTATAAAACTAGCTATAACAGTAGAAGGTGTAATCAAACAAACACATTCCTTAAAAAGTGCATTTGATATATTACATAGATTCAATTTTGATTTTTATTTTATTGATATTGAACAAAAAGAGGTCAAATCATTGCTTAATAAGAAAAGTAATATGTTTAATCACTCAATGAGCTATTTTGACTATTATAATCAACTCATTGACGCATCTCAAATTCACACCTCTAAATTTGTATATACCAAACTCACCAAAAAGTGTTTTAAATTATATAAAGAAAATACTCCCTTAGAAACTGCCGACTTAATGTGCCATATATTAATTATGCTCAATCGCGGAAGTGGTGTAGGTTACGAATTAATGCCTAAAGATAATATGGATATTGCATTAATGAATCGTCACGGAATATGTGAGCCTTTAATATATCTATATCAAATTGTGAAACCTTTTATTGGTAAACCTTTATCAATTCATGAAAATTATATCGTTTTTAAGGATTTTCAATATATACACATCTTATTATTTAATTCATTGAAACATCGCTTTTCGCCACAAGAAGTACATAAATTTGTCCTAAGACCTCATGTATTACCTACTAAGGCAATGCTATTTATACAAACACTTAACAGAGAACATGGTTTTATTGATTACGCCCTACCACCTTTATTAAATGAAACGTATATCGAACGCACACTTTTACGTCATATAGAACAAGCAAATACGCCAAAAGCCGAGATAAAACAATTTATACGAACAGCTAATCCCCTAGAGTTTGAACTTCATTATGACGAGCTAAAGTATATACGTATCTCACCATTCTAAATAGCAATCAATGTTACACTTAATGTAGCTTATCTTATAAATAAGTCTAAAATAGTACTATTTATTATAACTCTAATAAAATTACCCACTTTATAATTGCATTATTTTAGCATTTCAGATATAAAAGAAGAAACGGATATAAAGGAGATTTCAACTTTGAAAAACAAAAAAATGTTTGCAATTGTTATTAGTTCAGTAATGTTAATTGTTGCTATTGTTTTAGTCATTATGATGATGTCTAGTGGTCCAAAAGAGACTTACTATGGTTATATGGAAAACAGTACAACAGCTGAAAAAGTAATCAGCGAGAAAGATAAAAAGATAGAAAAAGATGTGAAATTACCTTCTGAATCTGGATTTTCACCTAAGAGCGGAGATTTTGTTAAATTAGTAAAAGCTGAAGGTGACGATACTTATAGTGAAATGGAAGTTATCGATCATGACGATATGCCACATGGCTTAATGATGAAAATTCATGACATGGGTGAAATGAAAGGCATGTAATCCACAGGATTATGTAAGTGCTTAACTTCTTTACTCACATATATAAGAGCAGTTAAATTTTCTTGAATAGAGATTTACTGCTCTTTTTTTAATCTATATAGTCTCTGTAAAAAAGAAGTATTAATGAAATTAACGAACAAATATTATTTCAAAGAAACTAACTAAAAAAGAGGCTGAGACATAATGGGCACTGAACCCTTAAAATGGGAATTTAATAAAAACACTGTTTTCTAAGCTGCTGATTTCCTGAATTCTATAGGAGCTAAGTAGCCTAGTTTTTGTTGAATTCTAACTTTATTATAGTTTTCAATGTAATTTTCGACAATATCTATTACAATGTTATTAGAGCTCTTGAGCTCTTTGTTTAAGTAGAATGTTTCAGACTTTAGTGAGGAATGAAAACATTCGATCGGGGCATTATCGGCTGGCGTTCCCTTACGGGACATGCTTCTGGTAATGCCTTTTTCTTTGCACAATTCATAATATTCATACGACGTATAAACACTACCTTGATCAGTATGAAGAATACAACCATCAGGAATTTCCACTTGATTAAGCGTATCGTTTACTAAACTTTGATTTTGGTGATTATCTATAGAATAAGCTATAATTTCTCCGTTATAGACATCCATAATTGATGAAAGATACAACATTGTATTACCGAAAGGTAAATAAGTAATATCAGTTACAAGTACTTCTAATGGACAGTTTGCGTTGAAATTTCTCTGTAGTAAATTATCTGTTTTATAAAATGGATTACCTGGTTTTTTAGATTTCTTAGGTTTAACGCGACAATTCAATCCATTTTCCTGCATAATTCTTTGTACTTTTTTGTGGTTAACTATTATTTCGCTAAATTTATTTAATTCAGCAGTTACTTTCCTATAACCATAGGTATAGTTGTGTTTATGACAAATATATTTAACTTTTTCTTCAATTGAATCTAATTCATAATTTTTACATTTCCAACGATAATAAGTGGATTTGGGAATCTTAAAAACATCTAATATTACCTTAACTGGGTACCTTGATTTCAACGCATTAACCACTTGTATTATTACTTTTGGCGCCACTTCCTTTCCAATTCCTTGTACTTTTTTAAAACATCAATTTCAGCTTGTTGACGTCTAATTTCTAATTTCAATTTCTCTTCATTACTGAATTCTTCAATTCCCTTTCCATATGAATATTGTTTTCCGACTTGTTGAGGAAACCTGTTGCTTTCACCATCTCTATACCATTTCCACCATCTTTGTACTTGAGTCTTATTTTTAATATTTAAAATGTCCATAATATGTTTAGTAGAATAACCTTGAATTTTCATTTCTATTACTTTGTTTTTAGTTTCTACTGAATATGCTACTTTTTTCATAGAAAAAAACACCTCCGAATAAATTCATTTTAATATGAATTCAACGAAAGTGTCTTTATTTTACTCCCATTAATTGGGGTCAGTTCAATAATGACATGTCTTAGCCTCTTTTTTTTATATTGGCAGTGGCTGACTGAATTGAAAATGCGCTTATACCAAGCTTTTTTCAATTCTAGTCAGCTGTGCCGGGGTGGGACGACGAAATTTTATTAGAAAAATTAGATTTCTGTCCCACTCCCTTGTCTACGTTTTTATTTTCTTAGTTAGTCTTTAATTTTATAATCTTTTTTAAATGCATTATGTTTGGCACCTTTGATATGTTTATTTGTCTCCGGATCAAAACCTTGGACTACAATTCCTGTAGTCATGCTGATTGGTTGAACTACATAAGTATGTTTTGGATCATCTTTAAATTTAACTTCTTTATAAAACAAACCTTTTTTAGCACTGTACAGTGTTTCTTCAGATTTAATTTTCTCTGTCAAATTTTGATCTTCCATATAATGATCAACCAATTCTAAGTGTTTATGCCCTTGGTATGTTCTCATGGCAAAGAATAATACAATTGAAATTATAAGCGCTACAAGTAATACACCCATAATTTTAAAAAATGTCTTCATTTATAATCTCCTCTGGTTAACGCGATATCTTTCTATAGTAAAGTAAGTCATTAACTTAATATGTAAGTTATATCTTACTCAAATCATTAATAGTCGCTCATTCAAATTGATAATAGTAATAGTATGACTGATTATAATACAATTATAAAGCGTTATAACTGTTTTGTAACAAAATCTCCTTATATTTCAGAGCAACCCAAACATCAAGTTAACATTTCTTAATATCATTTAATACATAAATTCTATTTCAAGTTTAGTCGAATTGATTTAAAGCCTATAATCTTTATATGAATTCAAGTAATTAAGACGTACGGAATGTTATAGTATTAAATTTTTACTTATTTAATAAGATAATAGTTAAAAAATAGTATAAAAAGCTATATCTAAAGGTGCGCAACCGTTCCTTGACAATGAATGGTGTTCATAATATGGTTAAATTTCAAAAGGGGTGATTAAATGGAGGAAAAGGACAGCTACCTAGAACAGCAACTATGCTTTCTATTTTATGTTTCTTCTAAAGAAATAATTAAGAAGTATACTTCTCATTTAAAAGAGTATGATTTAACATATACAGGTTATATTGTCTTACTCGCAATTAAGGTGGACGAAAAAATTAATATTAAGACACTTGGTGAGCGTGTCTTTTTAGATTCTGGAACACTTACACCTTTGTTAAAAAAACTTGAGAAAAAAGGTTATGTAACAAGAACTCGTGAGATTGATGACGAACGTAACTTACAAATTGCACTTACTGATAAAGGGACAAACGTGCAAGAACCGCTTTCAAAAATTTCAAAAAAAGTTTTTAGTGAATTCGATATGGACATAGATGAAGCTATAGACTTAAAAGATACATTGCAAAAATTTGTAAATAAACATTTCTCGAAAGATATTTAAATCATATGGGGTTTGTTGAGGTTAAATGGGACAATGTAATACATACATAACATTTTTATCTTCGACTCACCTCTTTTTAATCCTACTTACTACAATACCCACTTACTTACTTTACTCCTGAAACTTATCTATCCAACGCTTGTTATAAAGCATTCTCTACATCTTAACGTTTCATTTTAAAATGTTTCAACTTTCATGCTAAAATAATGTGAATACAATGATTAATAGTTTGACTTTGATTTTCTTTGACTATTTTATTATAATGTATTTGTAAGGTAAACTAAGTGTTTACCTTAATTTTATACTTTTTATAACTTAAACTTCAATTCCATTCGATTAAATATAATAATTAAACTACGCTGAGGAGAGATGTAGCATGACTTTTGAAAATAAAAATTTTAACAATCCGTTTATCGATGTAAATCCAGGTGATTTATTCAGAGATTTTGGAAAACAAATTTTCGAACAATTTCCTGGCAATGAGAGTATTAAATCAGATATTAAAGAATTAGACAACGCCTATATCGTTGAAGCTGAACTTCCAGGTATTAAAAAAGAAAATATTAGTTTAGAATTTGAAAATAATTTGCTAACGATTGAAGGTAAACAAATTGTCGAAGTTCAAGATGAAAACGACACTAAACGTGCAGTACACCAAGAACGTAACCATAGTGATTTGAGCCGCCAATTCCCATTTGAAAATGTTGATGATAGTAGTATCAAAGCTTCTTATGAAAATGGCCTACTCACTGTAACGTTGCCTAAAAAAGAGCAAAAAGAACAACCAAAATCAAACATCAAAATAGACTAAATATTCATAGATAATAAATAGCGCTACATTTCCAATTTATGGTAATGTAGCGCTATTTGTTTTCTTATTTTTTTCTATATTTAAGAAATCAGTCTCAAATTGTCTTTTTTTACGATATGTAGCATGGTAATGATGCCAAAAACACCAAAGAATGCTAAAAATATAAATGCTAAATGGCTTGTACCAGTCATCATTGTGACATAAGATATGACAATTGGAGGGAAGAAACCACCAAGTCCGCCCATCATTGAAACAATACCATTCGCTGCTCCTGATTCTTTAGCAAAATAGAATGGAACGAGTTTGAACACGAGACCATTACCAGTACCTGCACATATACTAATAAGTAAACAACCGATTGTAAACAATAATATATGACTTGAAAACCCTAAAATAATTGCACCTATAATCATAAATACAAAATCTATCATTAATAAAATAACTGCATTAAATTTATCTCCTAAAATCCCACCTAATGGCCTTAAAAAAGTGGCTAACGCGATAAAGATACCAGATCTAATACCAGCATCTACTTCACTTATACCAAAGTTTTGAACTAAAAAATTCGGTAAAAATAATCCAAACGCTACAAAAGCACCAAATGTAATAAAATACCATAATGATAAATAATAAAGCTTAAGATCTTTCATTAATTTTTTAGACTGCTTAACTAGTGGCACCTTTATTTTTTTCTCATTCGCATCACCCAGAAGAAACATTAAAATTGCAAATAAGACAATAACAATCAAATAGCCTCTAACTGTCGTTTGCCATCCAATCATACCTGCAATAACTGGAGCTAAAAATGAAGAAATTGCAGTACCAATGTTCCCCATACCATATATTCCATTAGCAAGTCCTACTCTTTCTTTAGGAAAATATTTAGGAATTGATGTGACACCGACTGAGAAAATTGCGCCCCCAACACCTAAGAAGAAACCAGAAGCCATTAACATGCCCGGCGTTTGGGCTTGGCTTAAAAAGTAAATAGGAAATAATAGAATAATAAAGCTACAGAAAAACACCCATTTAGCACCAATAATATTAGTTAAATATCCAAATGGCACTCTTAAAATAGAACCCAATATAACGGGTATTGCTAAAATAATTGAAAGTTGATTCCCCGTGATATTAATATCTTGGGAGATAAAAGGCATTAATGGAGATATAATACTCCATGCCATAAATCCAACTACAAGACTTAGCGTTTGTAAGCTAAGTTGGAAACCACCACTTGCTTTGTTCATTCATTTCACCTTCATTTTCATCTATTTAATTTCAATGATTAAATAGCCAGTATTTCGCAGTTACTCTATAATTAAAAAATATGGATATTATTCAATATTTATGAAAGTTAAAACTGGTGTAATATAAGCGAATTGAAAATTGCTTTTTGTTTACAAAATACTAGCTACACTTTCATTTTATGTTTATTGTGAAAAAATTAACATAAGGATTATCCCTTAAGTTAATGTGTGGTTTCCCCTATATTCATCAACCATTATTATTACTTTATATTTTGGTTTCACAGCACAGTAAAAAAATCTTTTATAAAAAAAGTTAGCACGAAAAAATGACTGAATAGAACAATCATTTTTCGCGCTAACACTATATTGATGAATCTATCTGATTTAAAAGTCGACTAGTTTTTTCTTCATTGCATATTCAACTAATTCAGGTTTTGTTTTTAAGTCTAGTTTTTGCATGATATGTGTTTTATGTGCTTCCACCGTTTTGACAGAGACGAATAACTTTTGAGCGATGTCTTTATTGCCATATCCCTTTGCAATTAAAGGCAAAATCTCGATTTCTCTTTTAGATAAAATTTTAAATGGATCATTACTCGCTTGAGTATCTTGAAACGAATTGTTAACGAATTCGTTTACTAGCGATGTTGTGAGTTTCATATCTACGTAAGTTTCACCTTGGTAAACGGTTCTTATAGCCAATAAAAGCTGTTCATCTGGAGCATTTTTTAAAATGTAGCCTTTTGCGCCATTCCTTAATACATGAAATAAATATTCCTCATCGTCAAACATCGTTAATATCAATATCTTTGTTTCTGGAAAACTCTCAGATATCTTACTTGTTGCAATAAGCCCTGATTCACCCGGTGGCATGCTTAAGTCCATAATTAAAACATCTGGCTTGTATTCCATTACTTTCTGGTACGCTTCTACACCATCAGCTGCCGTCCCAACGACTTCCATATCTTCTTGATAGTTTAAAATCATAGAAAATCCTGTGCGCACAACAGCATGATCATCTGCTATCACTATTCTCAAAATTAATTTCTCCTTATTCCCTTATATTGGAACTTCTAATGTAACGATAGTACCTCTATCAATCTGTGTATCTATACTTACTTCTGCATTAACGAGTTCTGCGCGTTCATTCATACCATAAAGTCCTAACCCGGTACCTTGTGGTTGATCTGTTTTAATAAAGCCTTTGCCTCTATCTATAATTTCTGCAATTAATTTATAGTCGTTTACATGCAAATCAATATCAACAGTATCTACACCAGCATATTTTATTGCGTTAAACAATGCCTCTTGAACAACACGATATACGACTGTTTCAATCTCACTATCAAAGCGATGTGAAGCTAGATTAGAGTGATATTCTATGCGTATGCCATAATTGGCTTCAACTTGTTTGAAATAGGTTTTAAATGCTGCATCTAAACCTAGATCATCCAAGGATGACGGCCGCAATTCAACAGATAAATTACGAATATCATCTATCAATTTGGACATTAATCCTTCTATTCGCTTAGAATTATCTACCAAAGTTTGCATTTCTCTATGGTATTTCAGCAGCCGTAATTCCACATCGATGTTTAACATTTCTTGTACGAGACTGTCATGCAATTCACGTGATATTCTTTTTCTTTCATTTTCTTGTGCAGATATCGTTTTTTGCATCATTTTTCGCTGATACATCTTGTCATGACGCTCTATTTGAGGTGAAACATTTTGTAATGTAAATGCTTTAATATCTTTTGTTTCATCAATAGTTTGATATGTCGCTGTAAAAGGTTCAACTTTACCACGCGTCGTTTTCATAAATACTTGAAAACTTGTATTTCCAACTGAATCAGCTTCTAAAAAGCAATTTGTACATGATTGTAAATCATATTCATTTGTATACCCATCACAGCGACTACATATCGTATTAGTCATTTCTTGGTAGTCATTATCCGGTGAAATAATATCATGCGCTGCTTTATTCATCGCTATCACTTGACCATATTTATCAACAAATACTATTTTTTCAGTTGTATTATTAAAATATTGAACTAACAATTGGTCTATATTTTCCACTTGATTCGTTTTCATAAAATCACCTAGTCTTCTTCATTAAAAACACCCAATTTATTTACGATTGAAATAGAGTGACATGTTTGAGGTAGTGGTCTATTATTTCTTTGACCTAATAATAGCACACCATAAACGTAATTTTCATACCATAATGGTATTGCCATCACTGCTGTTAGCCGTTCACATAATATTATTGGATATTTGTGTTTTTCGCTCGGTAAGAGAAATTGATTGATATCTTCTATCACCATTCGCTTACCTGTTTTCATCACATTTCCTGCAATCCCTTTACCTATTCTAAGCACAATAAGTTTATAGCGAGAATTGGTACTTCCAGATACATAATTCCATTTTATCGGTGACAATTGGTTTTCATCTTTGTAAAATGCCAATCCTGCAAAATCAAAACCTTCTTCAATACGTAGCGTGTCTAAAACGGCTTGATAATTCACTTGTTCATTAAAAGATAATAGGCTCAATCTTTCGCCTCCATTCACACTTTATGCTTTCGATAAATAATGTAACTACGGCTCACATAAGTTAGTGGTACACTCCACACATGAACTAATCTAGTAAACGGCCAAAAAGCCATAATCACAAATCCTAGAAGTATATGCATCTTAAACGCGAGTGGTACATGCGTCATTAATGTAGCATCAGGTGAAAACATAAATAGTTGTCTAAACCATATTGAAATTGTCTCTCTATAATCAAATGTTGGTATCGTTGCATTTGTTACTAAAGTAGCATAGCAGCCCATAAAAACAATAATTAGAAGTAAAAAATTCACAATAATATCTGAGGCAGAACTCAATTTTCTAATGTTCTTTTTAGTTACACGGCGTGCGGTTAGCAACAACATACCTATCATAGTTATTATACCAAATATACTCCCAATATACACTGCTCCTATATGATACAAGTGATCATTAACACCGACTGCTGATAACCAAGATGCAGGTATAACTAAGCCTACAAAATGCCCCATAGCTACGGGAATTATGCCTAAATGGAACATGAGACTGCCCCATTTCAATTGTTTCTTTTCAATAAATTCACTAGATTTAGCAGTCCATGAAAATTTATCAAATTTATATCGTGCGATGTGCCCAATTAAAAAAATAGCTACGCAAAGATAAGGTACAATCACCCATAGAAATTGATTAAACATTTGTCTTCACCTCTGATACAGGTTCGATGCACGCTTTCAAAGTAGCTCTTAATCCTTTGATTAAGTAATAATATGGGCTATCTTTTTCTTTTAATTGTTGTGCCATCGCATAAGTACCATCTTCAATAATCATGATGATAAATTCAATATTTCCTTGTGCGCGTGAATCATTTTGCCATTGTGCGACATATAAAAACTCTAGCATTAAAGGTAAATAATCTGGCAATTCATTGGCTGCCATTTCCAATCCAAACATCTCATATAATACTTTTAATTTAGCGAGTAACTGTCCACGTTCCTTTTGTGTATCAAATTTATTATAAGTCATATAAAGTGGTGCCTTTTTATTAAAATCAAATGTGTCTGAATACAATTGTTTAATTTCTAACAGGCTGAGTTCATGCAACTTTTCACGATAAATTAATAAATCATCAAACGCTGGATGTCCCAAATCAATAACTTCTTCAAATGTTTTCGGATGAAATGTCAATTTTTCAGGAAATTCCAACTGTTGAGCTAAGTAACCAAAAGTTTCTTGATAATAATAATACTGCGTTAGATTAATCACGGAAAATCCCTCCATAGAAATTTTCGTTGTATATCTCTTGTCCTGATTTTTCAGATGCTGTACCCACAGGAACACCACATCCTTCACAATTAGAACCGAAGTATTCTCCACCATAACCTTGGCTACCTTGAGCACGATACGTATCTATATAGTCTTCTTTATGAGATGTTGGAATTACAAAGCGATCCTCATATTTCGCTATAGCTAACAAACGATACATATCTTTTGTTTGGCGTTCAGTTAATCCAAGTCTTGATAATTTATCAGTATCAAATGGTTTGTTTGTCACTTCTGCACGCATATAACTTCTCATAATTGCCATACGTTGTAACGCTATTTTAATTGATTCTGTATCTCCAGCAGTAAATAAATTTGCTAAATATTGAATTGGTAATCTCATTTCTTCAATTGCTGGGAATATCATATCAGGATTTCTATTTGCATCTGTTGCCGTTTGTCCTTCAAAATAACTCATAATTGGACTCAATGGTGGACAATACCAAACCATTGGCATAGTGCGATATTCAGGATGCAATGGAAACGCAAGTTTATATTCAATAGCGAGTTTGTAAACTGGTGAATTTTGAGCTGCCTCAATCCATTCCATTGAAACACCATCTTTTTGTGCTTGTTCAATCACTGATTCATCATATGGATTTAAGAATAAATCGAGTTGTTTTTCATATAAATCTTGTTCTTTTTCTGCACTAGCCGCTTCTTCAACTCTGTCGGCATCGTATAGTAAAACACCTAAATATCTCATACGACCAGTACACGTTTCAGAACATACTGTAGGCGTGCCTGCTTCAATACGTGGGAAACAAAATGTACACTTCTCTGCTTTATTGGTTTTCCAGTTAAAATAAACTTTTTTATATGGGCAACCTGTCATACAATATCTCCAACCACGACAAGCCTCTTGATCGACTAGCACAATACCATCTTCGTCTCGTTTATACATTGCACCAGAAGGACATGAAGCAACACAACTCGGGTTCAAACAATGCTCGCATAATCTTGGTAGATACATCATAAAGGTTTCATCGAATTTAAATTTAATATCTTCTTCAATACGTTGAATATTAGGGTCTTCTGGTCCAGTAACGTGCCCCCCTGCTAAATCATCTTCCCAGTTAGGTCCCCAATTCAAATCTAATTTCTCACCTGATATTAGAGAATGTGCTTTAGCGACTGGCGAATGATTACCTGCTTTAGCTGTCGTAAGGTGTTCATAATTATAAGTCCACGGCTCATAGTAATCTTTAATCACTGGCATATCAGGATTATAAAATATTTTCCCTAATGCTATTTTTGACCATTTACTACCAGATTTAAGTTCTAGTTTTCCTTTTTTATTTAAGTACCATCCACCTTTATACTGTTCTTGGTCTTCCCATCTTTTGGGGTAGCCAATACCTGGCTTAGTTTCTACATTGTTAAACCACATATATTCAGCTCCGGGTCGGTTTGTCCATGTACTCTTACAAGTGACACTACAAGTATGACAACCTATACATTTATCTAAGTTTAATACCATTGCGATCTGTGCTTTAATCTTCAAGCCAGTCAACCTCCTTCAGTTTTCTAACAGCTACATAAACATCTCTTTGATTTCCAATAGGACCATAATAATTAAAGTGATAACTGATTTGTGCATAACCACCTACAAGTTGTGTTGGCTTTAAATGTATTCGTGTTGGTGCATTATGAGAACCACCTCTTGTTTCTGTAATTTCAGAACCTGGAGTTTCAATATGCTTATCTTGAGCGTGATACATAAACATCGTTCCTCTTGGCATACGGTGTGACACAACTGCTCGAGCAGTTACTACTCCGTTTCTGTTGTAAACTTCTAACCATTGATTGTCTGCAATATCATGTGCTTTTGCATCCTCTTTTGAAATCCAAACCGTTGGACCACCTCTAAACAGTGTCAACATATGTTGGTTGTCTTGATAAGTAGAATGGATATTCCATTTACCATGTGGGGTTAAGTAGCGTAATACGAGTGTTTGATCATCCATCGAGACATGCTTATCCCTTGTCCCAAATACCATTGGCGGTAAAGTTGGTTTATAGACAGGTAAGTTTTCTCCAAATTGTTGGAATATTTCATGATCAATATAATAACTTTGACGTCCTGTTAATGTTCTAAATGGTACTAAACGTTCAATATTTGTTGTAAAAGGTGAATAACGCTGTCCATTTTTATTTGAACCAGGAAACACTGCAGTTGGAATAACTTCTCTTGGTTGGGCCGTCATATTTAAAAACGTTATTTTTTCTGATGCACGTTCACTAGAAATATCTTTTAATGGCATGCCTGTTTGTTGTTCTAAATCTTCATAAGATTTTTGTGATAATTTGCCATTTGTAGCTGAAGATAAATTCAATACAGCATCTGCTGCACGTCTTGCAGTATCTATTCTAGGTCTACCGTTTCTCACTGAATCTTCTTTGTCATCATTCCAAGTACCGACCATATGTTTCAGCTCTTCATATTGTTCTGACACTGTAAAACTCACACCATGAGCACCCACTTTAGCTTTTTCTAATAAAGGCCCGAGTGTGACATATTTATCAAATATTTTTGTATAATCTCTATCAACAACTGTGAAGCTTGGCATTGTCTTACCAGGAATAGCTTCTACTTCACCTTTAGTCCAGTCTTTTACAATACCGTTCACATTCGATATTTCTTGTTGCGTATCATGAGCTAAAGGTGTAGTTACGACATCTTTGTATACGCCTGTAAGGTGTTTTTTCGCAGTTTCTGACACTTCTTTACTTAACGATTTGAAAATATCCCAATCTGAACGTGATTCCCATAAAGGATCAATCGCCGGATTAAATGGATGTACAAAAGGATGCATATCCGTAGATGATAAGTCATGCTTCTCATACCATGTCGCAGCTGGCAAGACAATGTCTGAGTAAAGTGGTGTCGAAGTCATTCTAAAATCTAGTGACACAAGTAAATCTAACTTGCCTTCAGTGTCATCTCTCCATTGAATCTCTTCTGGTTTCACTTCTTCATTCGGTTCTGCCAATAGTCCAGACTTTGCACCGAGTAAATGTTTCATAAAATACTCTTGCCCTTTCGCAGAACTAGATATTAAATTAGAACGCCAGAGGAATAACGTTTTAGGATGATTCTTTTTCAAATCAGGATCTTCAATCGCAAACTCTGTATCTCTCGATTTCACAGAATCTACTGCACGTTTTAAAATCGCTTCATTATTAAATTCATTTGCCTCTCTTGCTGCTTCACCAAATGACAAACTATTTTTATTAAATTGTGGATACGAAGGCAACCAACCTAATCTGGCTGCTAGCACATTATAATCTGCTGGATGTTGGTGCTTAATATTCTCAGCTAATGGGGATTTTATACTATCCACATTAGATTCTTCATATTTCCACTGATCTGTCGCAAAATAGAACCAACTCGTGCCATTTTGTAATCTTGGTGGTCCTTGCCAATCTTTGGCGAATGCAAGTGTATTCCACCCTTCAATGGGTCTACATTTTTCTTGGCCAACATAATGCGCCCATCCGCCACCATTCACACCTTGACAGCCACATAGTAATACTAAATTCAAGATAGAACGGTATATCGTATCTGAGTTAAACCAATGGTTAATACCTGCACCCATAATGATCATCGATTTACCCTTTGTATCAATTGCATTTTGCGCAAATTCACGTGCCACTTGCGTAACCACATCTTGTTTCACACCTGTCACTTTTTCTTGCCATGCAGGTGTATAATATGAATTTGCATCTTTATAGTCCTTCGCTTCTAATTCATGATTAAATCTTTTTATGCCATATTGACTTGTCATTAAATCATAAACTGTCGTTATATATTGTTCTTTTCCATTTGCTAGAGTAATTTTTTTAACCGCAATTGGTCGTTCAAAAATACCATTGCCCTCATTATTGAAATATGGAAATTGTATTTTTTCTAATTCAAAATGATCTTCTGCAAGACTCAGTGCCGGGTCAATTTTACTACCGTCTTCATTTTCTAATTTTAAATTCCATTGTTTATCTTTTTCCCAACGTTGTCCCATTGTGCCATTTGGAACCGTTAAGTTCTGGGTGATTTTATCAAAAATGACAGGCTTCCATTCACTATGCTCTACTGTTTCGCCTAAGTCATTTGCTCTTAAGAAACGACCTGCTTTAAAACCATTTTCATCTTTATCTAACATGATAATAAATGGCATATCCGTATATTGTTTTGAATAATTTATAAAATGCGCATTGGGTTGATTAACGTAATGTTCTTGCAGTATGACATGCGTCATCGCTTGGGCAAGTGCTGCATCAGAACCAGGATGTGGTGCTAACCAATTGTCTGCAAATTTCACATTCTCTGCATAATCAGGTGCAATTGACACCACTTTCGTTCCTTTATATCGAACTTCAGTCATAAAGTGTGCGTCTGGGGTACGAGTCATCGGTACATTAGAACCCCACATCATAATGTAAGATGCGTTATACCAATCACTTGATTCAGGCACGTCGGTTTGTTCACCCCAAATTTGAGGTGAAGCAGGTGGTAAATCTGCATACCAATCATAAAAACTCAGCATTTCTCCACCAAGTAAACTCACAAATCGTGCACCAGAAGCATAACTCAACATAGACATAGCAGGTATCGGGGTAAAACCAGCTATTCTATCTGGACCAAATTTTTTGATAGTATAAATAATTTGAGCAGATATGAGTTTCCCTACGTCTTTCCAATTCGTTCTCACTAATCCACCTTTGCCTCGTGCTTGTTTATATAATTTTGCTTTTTCCTCATCTTCTACGATAGATGCCCAAGCTTCTATCGTATTATTATCATGAGTTTCTAGGGCTTCTACCCAAAGTTCCCACAACTTTTTACGGATATATGGATACCGAATTCTTAAAGGACTATATTCATACCAAGAAAATGAAGCACCACGTGGGCAACCTCTAGGTTCAAATTCAGGCATATCAGGCCCACAACTTGGATAGTCTGTTTGTTGATTTTCCCATGTAATCACACCATTTTTAACAAATACTTTCCATGAGCAAGAACCTGTGCAATTCACACCATGAGTCGTTCTAACTACTTTGTCATGACTCCATCTTTCTCTATACATTTTCTCCCATTCCCGACTCTTACTTTCTAAGACCGACCAGTCACCATTAAATTTTTCTGTCGGCTTAAAAAAGCTTAATCCAAATTTTTTCATTGAAAACACCCTCTCAGATCATTGCCAGTAAAATTTTTAAAGTAGGATTCTATGGTTCACTTCATTCACTGCTTAACTAAATTGTACATTTTTTCACAAATTTCAAATATTAGGGAATCACCTAATAAGCGGTGGAAATACCCTTAGTTTTTAAGTACACACTCATGAGCAAAAGTAATTTAATGTCCTATAAATATAAAAAAGATGATCTCTATTCACTACAATAGAAATCATCTTTTTTATACTTTGGGGTTATCAATTATCTTCTGAAATCATCTTATTTTATATCCTTAGAGTGAATTTTCTCATCAAAATGCTGCATTAATTGTTGTTCTATAAACAACTGTTGGCTGTGATGAAGTTCATGCTTTTCATCAGGGTTAATTAAGCACCATCCACCGTTTTCATAGATATCAAATGCTTGCTCAATTGCCTGTAAACGGGGTCCAGAAATTAAATGTTTCTTACTAGTACATTTTTTCAAGGTGCTTTTAATATTTTCATAAGCTGCCATATCACCTACAATCACTATGCCAGGTGATATTTGTTCTAAATCATCAGAAACCTGCTCCGCAATTGTAGTTACCGTACCTATGATGTGTTTTTCATTAAAAGAAGAAACATTAAATATGAGCAATACTGGATAATCTACTTGTATAGTCTGATATATATCATTCATAATTTCACTCAACCGCTTCACACCCATATAAATAGCTAACGTCCCCCCGTTTATAAGTGCTGTAACATCAACTTGCTGCTGACTATTTTTATTCAGATGCCCTGTCGTAAAAGTGACACTTTGGGCGACATTACGAATTGTTAATCCTAAACCTACTGAGGCCACAGCAGCACTCGCTGTTGTAATACCTGGTACAACTTCAAAATCAATACCGGCTTGTGACAATGTAACAACCTCTTCATGGACTCTACCAAAAATTGCAGGATCCCCACCCTTTAATCTAACAACACATTTATGGTGCTTTGCAGCTGAAATTAATTTTTCATTTATAACTTTTTGTTGAATATGCTTACGGTATGCTTCCTTACCCACATTTATTATTTCAATTTCTGGTCTTACTAATTGTAAAATGAACGGATTGACTAATCTGTCATACAAAATGATATCTGCACTTCGAATAAGACGCTCGGCCTTTCTTGTTAATAATTCAGGCTGCCCAGGTCCAGCACCTACGAGATATACCTTGCCATAAGTGTTTAATGGCATATATATACAGCTCCATTATGAATTTCTACATCGTAAACATCCACACATCCAGTATCTGGTGACTGAACGAGTCCCGTTTTCAAATCTATTTTTTGATCATGCAAAGGACAATATACAAATTCACCGCTTACCGTACCTTCTGAA
The DNA here is from genome assembly GCF_001663395.1 of Staphylococcus sp. AntiMn-1. Classification (NCBI taxonomy): domain Bacteria; kingdom Bacillati; phylum Bacillota; class Bacilli; order Caryophanales; family Staphylococcaceae; genus Staphylococcus; species Staphylococcus sp. AntiMn-1. The sequence continues at coordinate 2,397,074 of NZ_CP012968.1, read as the reverse complement.
AGTGGTCCCTGTTTATGAGGACATACATTATGAACTGCGTGTATTTCACCTGATTCTGTTAAAAATAAACCAATTTCGATATCGTTTATGATTACCTTTTTGCCAACTAAAGGAACAAGCTCATCGACCGTTGCTACTTTTATTTTTTCTAATGCTTTCATAATTAAACTTTCTCCACTTCAAATATTTTTTGTGCTACTTCATTATTTATAATGTGTGACCATGGTTCAGCTTCTATAGCTTTTTTCGCTTCCAAAATACGATTGAACAAATCGTCTTGTCTTTCTTGATTTAATAAAACTGCTTTAACTTTTTCAAAACCTAATCGCTGTATCCACGGTGCAGTACGTTCTGCATAAATACCAGTCTCTCTGTAATATTGCATCATCGCACCACATAATTTAATGACCTCATCTTCTGTTTCAACGGTAGTTAAATGTAAACCCTCTGTTACGTCCGTACCGCCATTGCCCCCAATATAAATTTGAAAGCCATTTTCAACGCTGATAACACCAAAGTCTTTAACACCAGATTCTACACAGCTTCTTGGACAACCAGAGACACCCATTTTAAACTTATGTGGCGTGTCGATGTATTCGAATGTCTTTTCTAAACGAATACCTAATTGCGTAGTATATTGCGTACCAAATCGGCAAAATTCCTTACCTACACAACTTTTAACTGAGCGTGTCTTTTTCGCATATGCTGAAGCTGAACGCATACCTAAATCTGACCATATTTGTGGTAGTAATTCTTTTTTAACACCATACAACCCTATACGTTGAGAACCTGTCACTTTCACTAATGGCACATCATATTTTTTAGCAACTTCTCCTAACCGAATTAACTGATCTGCATTCGTAACACCACCGCGCATTTGGGGAATCACAGAAAATGTACCGTCATTTTGAATGTTGGCATGATAGCGTTCATTTGCAAAACGTGACTCAATTTCATCATTATGCTCAAATGGATAAACCATATTCAAATAATAATTAATAGCTGGTCTACACTTTGGACAACCCGACTTATCATTAAAATTGAGTGCATAGCGTACTTCCTTAGACGTTTTCAATCCTTTTGCTCTTATCTGAGTAACAATTTGATCACGCGTGAGCTCAGTACATGCACATATACCAGATGGTTTAGAAGCAACAAAATCATCACCTAATGTATACTCTAAAATCTGACCAATTTGCCCTTTACACTTACCACATGAATTGCCAGCTTTTGTTTCTTTTGTGACTGCTTCTACACTAGTAAGACCATGCTCATTAATTGCACTCACAATCTTTCCTTTGCTGACACCATTGCATCCACAAACTGTCTCATCATCTGACATGTCGGCAATACTTATTTCACTCGTTTCTCCGCCTTTATGCATAAGTGAAACCATCGTGTAATCCTCTAATGGTTCTTGTTTTTTCATCATATTAAAAAATCTTGGACCATCATCAATATCTCCATATAAGACTGCTCCGACAATACTTTCATCTTTTAGAAACACTTTCTTATAATGTTTATTAACACTGTCAAAAACCTCTACACCTTGGATATCTATATCTTCTTTAATTTGACCAGCACTATATAAATCACAACCCGAAACTTTTAAAGAAGTAAATGTTGTGGAACCTCTATAGCCTTCTGTTTCTCGACCGGTTAAATGGTCTGCCAATACTTTACCCTGCTCATATAATGGCGCAACTAATCCATATACTTTACCATTGTGTTCTGCACATTCACCAACTGCAAAAATAGCTTCATCACTCGTTTGCATATAATCATTAACGACAATGCCTCTATTCACTTTTAAGCCACTTGACTGCGCAACTTGTGTATACGGTCGAATACCAACTGCCATGACCACTAAATCTGCTGCTAATGTTGTACCATCCGCTAACAAAACACCGGTAACATCTTCTTGTCCAAGTATTTCTTGTGTACTTGCCTGCAATTTAAAGTGCATTCCTTGTGCTTCTAAATCTGCTTTCAACATATCTGCAGCCTTTTTATCTAATTGCATTTCCATAAGCCATTCAGCAAGATGTACCACAGTAACTTCCATACCTTGATCCATTAATCCACGTGCACATTCTAATCCCAGCAAACCACCGCCGATTACGATAGCACGCTGCTTTGTTTTAGCAATTTCAATCATACGCTCAGTGTCTTCAATCGTTCTCCAACCTATTACACTCGATAAAGATGCACCTGGTATAGGTAATACAAAGGCACTCGAACCAGTAGCAAATATACAAATATCATAATTACATCTAAGGCCATCAGCTGTAATCACTTGTTTAAGTTCTCGATTAACCTCTACTACTGGATCATTTGTAATAAGCTGAATATCATTGTCTTTATACCACTCAAATGGATTCATAATGGTCTCATCCACTGTCATCTTTTTCTGCAATATATTTGATAACATAATTCGATTGTAATTTGGATATGGTTCCTTACCTATAATCGTTATGTTATATTGCTGTGCATCACGTTCTAATATTTCTTCAATCGTGCGTATGCCCGCCATGCCATTACCAATCATTACTAACTGCTTTTTAGACATTGTCTTCCTCCTCATACTCTTCATTTAAAAATGCTTGTACCGCTTTTGATAGTTGTTTCACTCCGCTACGATTTGTACCATTTGATCTAAAATGAATACTTATGTCTTTGTATTTTATTTCGCACATGTTGTAAAAATCAGATTGCGCTTTATCACCTATATGGTTAACAAGTTGATAACGCTTAGCATCTTGCTTAATTAGATGATTAACATCTTCGTCATCTGTTGCAGCAAAAATAATATCCGCATATTTAATATCTTCGCTGTCATAGCACTTCGTAAACAACTTCATTTTAGGATATTCAATTTCAAAAAATTCCGGTAAAAATTTTTTGCTTATAATAACTAGCGACTGTATGTCTTCCTTAATAAGCTGTTGTACTTTTCTGTACGCAACTTTACCTGCGCCAATCACTACAACACGCTTATCTGACAAGTTGAGTTGAATTGGATACACATTCAAACACCTCTAATTGTTTAATTCTTTCTGTAATCATCGTTGAGAGCAAAGGGTCAAAATTAATAGCTGCTGTATAATGTATATTACAACCATCATTCATTTGTGCTATATGATGTTTTGCTTTGTTTACCAAAAAGCCGTCATAGAAAAATATGGGTACAATCAATATGTCTGTATTATTTTTTAAATAGTGCAGTAAGTTAAAGCGATAATTGTAGTCACCATATAATGTCATCATAGAAATAGGTATTTCAAACACGTCACAGTCTTGAGTTAACTGCCATAAAGCAATATCAGGATGAGGATAACGTTCGCTGCCATGAGCCATTAAAATAATGTGCTGTATTTTAGGATGACTTTTAACTTTATATAAAATTTTCTGTTTAACTAGCGTTGTCATTAATTTATGTGTGCCAAGTGGCTCAGCAATTTTATATTTAATATGTGGATATTTATTCTCATAAAGTTTTAAAATCATAGGAATATCTTCTAAATAATGCTTTGCTGGAAAAAGTAAAAGTGGAATGATATTAAAACTTTTAGTACCCTGTTGAATACGTGTGTCTAGTACTTGTTCAAGACTTTGATTTTTACTTTCTAAGAAAGCAATATGATAATCACGTACGTTACGACTTACCAATTGCTCCAAAAAATGATGAAGTAATTCATTTTGTTTCCCTTTATTCATGCCATGAACAACAAGTATAAAATCAGTCATATGATCCCCCTTTTCTTTACACTTGCATTGTAATATAAATTCAGTTGCTTTTGTGAATTAAATCACATGAAAGTTTAAAAATAGGGAATCCCCTTATTCAATCACTAATGGGATTCCCTATGCATTTATTCAATTTATTAGAATGGTGGCGTACCTAGTACTTCTTCGTCAAAACTTTCCGGTATTAGTACTTTTCTCATGATAACTCCCAAATCTCCATCGTTACTCTCGTGCTCACCGTATATTTCATAACCACGTTTTTTATAAATATCTAGTAGCCAAGGGTGTAAACGTGCAGATGTACCAAGCGTCACTGCTGGTGCTTTAAGCGTGTCTCTTAAATAAGTCTCCTCAACATATTTTAACAATTTACTTCCAATACCTTTACCATCATATGACGGCTTCGTAGCGAACCACCAAACAAATGGATATATTGAGATACGACGTTTTCCTTCCCAAGGATAACGCACCGTAAGCGTTGAAATTATTTCATGATCATCTTCTAGTACAAACATCGTACTTGTTTTAATATTCTTTTTAACTAATTCAACATTCGCATTAACTGATGGCCAATCTATACCTAATTCCCTTAACGGAGTAAAAGATTCATACATCAATTTTTGTAATGCCTCCGCGTCAGATTCCACAGCAACTCTTATATTATATTCAGACATTTTGTCACTCCTTCTCATTTATAGCTTATTCATTCATGGATAACATCCCTAAAAAAATCATAAACCATTTACAATCATATCAATACAATATGGCTTCTTAATTATTGAGTCAATTATTATGTTTTAAAAACTAAAAAAAGCACAATCACAAAAAAATTATGATTATGCTTGTTACTATTTTGAATACCATTAATTATGTAAGCTATTTCGTTTACCATTTAAATACGCATAAACTAGACCAACGAAAATACCTCCACCAATATAATTACCTATAAAGGCGAACACAATATTTTTTAATACGTGTAACCATGCGATTCCATCAAAATCATAAAACACCATACCTGCGTATAGCCCGGCATTAAATACAACGTGCTCATAACCCATAAATACAAAGACGATGACTCCACTAGCAATGAAAAATGCTTTAGTTAGACCGTCTTTAAATTGAATTGATAAATAAATACCAATATTAATAAAGAAATTACAAAATATGGCTTTACCTAAAATGCCATACCATGTGGCATCTACCGTCTTACCATTCACAAGTTTCGTTAAGCTTGCAACCATGTCTGAAGTTATGATTGGCGTGAATTTCATTAAAGCAAATAAGAAAAATCCACCTATTATATTAAATAGAAAACATACCATCATAATACCCAACGCTTTATTCATACCGATAACTTTATAATACCAACCAACTGTTAAAAACATAAAGTTACTCGTTAATAATTCTGAATGTGACAGTACAATTAAAACTAAGGCTAAACTAAATGAAATAGCTCCCATTAAATTTATTAAACCTTCATTTGCACCTGCAAATTGTGTTTTTATAGCTAGCATAAATACAGTAACGATTGCTAGTAAGAATCCTGACATAATTGATTTAAGCGCATAACGACAAGGTGTCTTATCAAACAAAACTTCCTTCATTTGTACTTGATTATTAATATTATCAATCGTTTCTCTCGACATGTAAGTGTCCTTAATGGATTTATTATTATCTACCAAGAAATATGCCCCCTTTTTTATTTTAAAAAAATGATGATTTATCTATACCAATGATGTTATTATATTAGTTTCATTTGATATTTAATAGTCAAAAAATAAGTTTTTTAATTTTGAAATTTAATATATTGCGCATTAGCTTAAAATAACGTAAACTTTACTTGTACTAAAAACAAACACAAGCAAAACCTAAAGGAGGCCTATACTTGAATACACAATTCTCTGTTTCAATCCATATTCTCTCTCTGTTAGCTATAAAAAATGAACCTGTTTCAAGTCAATATATCGCTGACAGTATTAATAGTAACGCCACCTTAGTGAGAAAATTATGTCGTTATTTAAGAGACGGTAATTTTATACAAAGTAGCCAAGGTATCGCCGGTTACAGTTTATCTTGTTCATCCCATGATATTAAACTCGGTGATTTATATAAGCTTATTTTTGCTGACACAACCCATTTCGCCAAAATTCATGGTCACACTAACACAGATTGTCCTGTTGGGAAAAATATAACGCCTGCACTTGATGAAATATATAGTGATGTTGACGAAACGATTATAAATAAACTTAACGCCTATACAATTAAAAGTGTCATTGATCGCTTTTAAATAAATAACGCTTGATTGTTTCTCATCTGAGACACAAGCCTAAGTTCAACAGTATGAAAGATATTGATTTATCTATGTGCACAAATAGAACTGTCGACAAAAAAGAGTGGAAGAACGAAATCTTATTGAAACAATTAGATTTCGTTCTCCCACTCTCTTTTTATATAAAATATTAATTTTTATACTTACTTAACACATGTAAGCCATAAGCAAAGATGCCATATCCTGTTAATGTACGTATAAACCATTTAAATGTAGTATGACTTAAACTTTTTTCATTTAAAAATAACGCCGGTACTAGCGTACTCACTGAATATAGTCCAAGTACTTTAACATAACGTTTATTCAATACACTCACCTCTTTTCATATACTATTATATCGAAAAGAGGCTTAGAATAAACAGGTGATTTTCAACATCTTATTGACTATTCTTATAATTTTGTTAAAAGTGTCTCTAAATTATCAAAAGTACTATTCATACCTTCTTCTACACCCATGTCCAACAATTGTTGTGCTGCTTTAGGATCTGGCAATTCTGCTATAGATTTAATCGTAGTTAAACCGTCACTCTTTTCTTCTATATGAATGATGTTATGCATACCTGCCATTTTTTCATCAATATTACCATCTTTGTCTGCAAAGTAATCATAGTAATCAATGAGTATAGGTTCCTTCACTTCATTATAATTAGTCACAGTATAGCTTGTACCTTGAGGCGCACGTATAGCAAAAAATGCATGTCCACCAGTCTGAACATTAAATTGAAATACCTCAGTCTTTGCACCTTGTGGATGAAACCATTGTTCAAATAAAGCACGGTCAGTATAAGCTTTAAATATATTTTGTGCAGTTGTGTTAAAATCTCTCGTAAAAATTATTTTATTTTCCTTAACTTGAACTGTCATTTACGATTCTCCTTCATTCATAATTACATATGATGTTATCTTTTTTACTTTAGCATTTTTGCTATGGCTTTCAAATTCAAAGAAGTCTGCAAAATAAACTGAATCTCCATTTTGAGCAATTTGAGTGCCATGAACTGCGCCTAATTTGCCATGTGAAATATTATGCGTTACTTCCAATGAAGCAATGTCGAATTTATGTTCGTTAATTTCATCATAAAACGCTTCAAAACCATGTAATTCAAAAGCGCCAGGAACCTCCCATATAAAATCTTCTGTGACAGCTTCAAATAATTGTGCTTTATCTACTAATATTGAGCCTATTAAAAAATTTAACATTACTTTTCTTTTAGGTGCATTATCACAATTTAAATCTCCCGTTAATTTAAATGGTAAGTCTGACTCGGTTTCATTATTAAAATTCAAGTTGATATCTATTAACGCTTCATGAAGAATTTCAATCGCTTTAGGTCCAATACCATGAATGCCTAATAGCGCTGTACGCTCATACTGTGATACTTTTTCCAAAGTTGTTATCCCTATATTATTAAGTGCTTGTGTTGCAGGTCTTCCAATTTTCGGCAATTCTGTTGACATGTTATCTCCCCCTATCTTAGTATCACTATACCCATTTCATCGTTTCATTATTTATCAATAAGCATTAATTATAACTCACTAACTTTTATCGTAAGATAGTTGACAAATCTTACAATTTAAACTACCTTATATTATAAGATAGTGAAAAGAGGGATGATATGTCAATTTCAAATCAAATGATGAAAGGATTATTAGATGGGGCCATATTGGGACTGATTTCTCAAGGTGAAACATATGGTTATGAAATTCTAGATAAATTAAAATCTCAACAATTCCCTGAAATTAGCGATGGCAGTATATATCCAGTATTATTACGACTAAATAAAAATGGTTATGTCACTACAATAACAAAAAAATCGGATACTGGCGGACCAAAACGTAAGTATTATTTATTAACTGAAGACGGTAAAAAAGAATTAGCAAATTTTAAAAGTAAGTGGAACTACTTAAATAATGGGATGAATAATTTAATGAGGAGTGTTGACGTTGTTGACTAAAAAAGCTGAAGATTTTTTACTTAAATTAAGAATCGAATTATTATTTCGTGGCAAGAACGAAGATGAAGTTAATGCGATTGAAGAAGAATTACGTGATCATATTATAATCGCTGAAGAAAACAATGATAATATCAATAATTTACTAAACACGCCTATTAAAGATTATGCTGATAACTTTTCTAAAGAATTGAGTTTAACTAAAGGTATTCATAAATACATACTTTACATTATTTCATTTATGATTGTAATGACAACTGTTCCAAGAATGCTGGATAATTCATTCCAGTTAAGTTTATCTTTAATACTCTATATTTTGTTCATCTTTATTGGTTCTTTTGTATTGGTATTGTTTGTAGTAAAAAAAGTAATTATGAGATGGGGCGATAGTAAGAAAACATATGTTGCTGCTTTCGTTATTGCACCTGTTATTTTCGGAATTTACTTACTGTGTGAATTCGTGTTACGTAACAATCCATTATTTGTTTTTTGGTCACCCAATCAAACTACTAACTTTACAATGGGACTAATGCTTTTATTAATAACAACGATTACTTGTTTTGTAATAAAACAAAAATATTTTGCTTTTTTAATATTAATCTTATGTCTCCCAGACCTTATTGGAAAAATATTTACTGGTGGAGATCATACAGACTATAATTTCGTACTGATTACTAGTATCGGTACTATAATTCTTCTCTGGAGTGTTAGTATTTATATATTCTTTAAATATTGGCGTGAGAAAAAAGAAAAGAGTCATTAATCTATATAAAAATAGCTACTAGAACCTATATTAGGTTATCTAGTAGCTATTTTTTTAATAAGGCTTAAATTTTAGACGTTTATGTTTCTTAGTCTTCTAAAGCAAATTCTATACTAGCTTGGAATTTCACATCTTTACCAACCATTACGCCGCCTGTTTCCAGTTTTTGGTTAAATGACATGCCGTATTTTTCGCGATTGATTGTACCATTTACAATGAAGCCTGCAGTTGTTGCACCATTTAATGGATTTTTACTTGAACCTTCATAAGAAGCATCAAAAGTTTCTTCTTCAGTTACATCTTTAATTGTTAAATTACCCGTTACTGATTTTTCATCTACTGAAGTAATTTCAAATTTTACATCTGGATAATTTTCAGAATCAAAGAAATCTCCACTACGTAAATGACCATCACGGTCTGCTACGTTTGTATCAATTGAGTCAGCTTTAATTACAGCTGTACCTTTAAGAGATTTTAAATCATTAATGTCGCCTTCTAAATTTACATCGAAATCTTTAAATTTACCTTTAACGTTAGAAATCATTAAGTGCTTCACTGAAAATTCTACTACTGAATGTGCTGGATCAAAATTAAATGTTGTCATAAAAAACATACCTCCAAAGTATTATTAGTTTATTTGATACATTTAGTATACCAGATATATTTATTATATCAAGTAAAAAGTTTGCACTTTTCATCTACTTTTAATTTCATTCCCTCAATTCACTTTTTTATTCAATTTAAATTTAAAAAGTAATTTGACTTACAGTAAATTTCAATATTAATGCGCTAGCATCTCTGCTTTAATTTCTTTACTACTTAACGCTTTAGGATAATATGTCGGCCAATTATCTAATTCTTTCATCACTTTTTCTTTATCATTACCTATAAATATATGATAGTGATGTGCTTTCTTAGGTGCAATATTATGGTCACTAAATTGGACATACTTAGGTAAATCTTTATCTCCATTACCCTCTAATTTAAATGTATATCTTACACCTCTATTACCTTTTTCATATTTCAAAATATCTTTGCCATCATACTTATATTTACCTGACGCTTTTTTGCCGTTCTTCTCAAACGTAATTGAGTCACTTGTGATATTGATATTATCTATGTCTGTTTTATAACCTTTTTCGTAATACGCTTTATATTCTTTTGCTGTCATTGAATCATCTTCTTCAGCTTTATGCTTCATCACATCATCTAATGATCCATCTTTCAAATATGGATATACTGATTGCCAATCACCTTTATAATCCGCTAATGGTCTATCTTTAACTTGATTATCTTTAAAGTAACCTTCTGAAATTGCTTTTTCATGTTTGCCTTGCTGTTTATCATCATTTACTTTGATATCGTTACTTAAAGCTTTATCAATGTTTTTTATATTTTTATTCATAAGGGATTGATAGTTTAAATCCTCATCCTGTTGTTGTTCTTTATTAAGTGATTCCATATTATAAAATTTTAATGGCTTAGCCTTTGTTTCTTTACGAATTGTATCTGTAACTTTATTTGAAACATTATCTTCATATAAAATATATTTTGCTCCTGAATCATTAATTTCATTAACTATTTCTGTTAAAGCTTTTTGAGATGGGTCTTCTGCATTCATGTTTTGAACACCTTTTTGTACAAAACCATATCTTTCAGATAAATAACCCATTGATTCGTGAGAAATAAACACAGCATTACCTTGTTTATCTTTTGTAACATCTTTCATTTTGTCATCTATTTTTTTCAGTTCTTTATCTAGTTTTTTATAATTTTCTTCATAATCTTTTTTGTGTTTTGGATCTTTTTTAATTAATTCATCTTTGATTTCTTTAGCAAAAGTTTGATTGAATTTAGGATCTAACCAAACATGCGGATCATATCCTCCATGATGATGTCCCTCGTGCTCATGCCCTTCTTCTTCGTGACTATGTTGATCTGTAAGTAGTTGAGATTTGTCTAATTTATCTTCTAGCGATAATTTTTTATCTTCATCTTTTATCGTTGATGCCACTTTTTTAGCAACAGGATCTAGGTTGTCCCCTGTATATAAGAACAAATCTGATTTACTCGCATTAATTATGTCTTTTTGAGTTGGTTCATAGCTATGTAAGTCTGTGCCTGCTGGATAAATTGATTCTACTGAAACATGTTCTCCTCCAATTTCTTTAGCAAATGATTGTAGCGGAAAAACTGTTGTATTAATTTTTATTTTATTTTTGTCACCTTCACTTCCTTTTTCATTCGTATCAGCTTTGCCACATCCTGCTATGACAATTGCAAATGTAATGACCAAAGATATTATGTATAGTGTTTTTTTCATTCTACATCCTCCTATAAATAGTAATGCTTACGATTTAAAATTATAAACTCCCTTCGGCCAAAACGCAATACTAAATAATAATGATTACGATTTATTTTCGTGTAAAAGAAAAGCCTAAAGTACATTGTTATTACAATTTTTGTACTTTAGAGCTATTAGTTACTCGTTTTTCTCTATTAATTTTTTATAATTGTCGTAATCATACGGATCTTCCACTTTTTCTCCACCTATATAAACTGTAGGTGCAGTATCAATATTTTTATCTTCAGCTTGTTTTTTATCTTTCTGAGCTGCTTTCCATGATTTACTATCTTCAGTTTTATAATCTTTTTTAATTTTTTCTTTTTGTTTATTGTCGATACTTAATTTATCAATTTGTTTATCAACCAGTGACTCAGTTATCCATTCTTTTTCAGCATCGCCTTGTTGTTCAAACATTAATTTTTGAAAATCTAAATATTGCTTCGGTGCAATTTGCTGTACTGCATGACCAGCTCTCGATCCAATAATCGAATCATCACCAAGAAAAGCCATATTGACAAATTCATAATCCACTTTATCTTTATCTATATAATCTTTTTTAAGTTTAGGCATAATATTACTTTCTACTTTTTTACAATAGGAGCATTTAAAATCACCATATTCTATAATTTTAATTTTCCCATTGGCATTTTGCTTGTCATCTTTATGTGCATCCTCATCACTTGAGCAAGCAGTTATTAATAACATAGTAGCTATCAAACCTAAACATAGCCATAATTTTTTCATATGCTTTCAAAAACACCTCAATTTTAGATATCGCTAAATAAAATTATTCTTTAATATCCATATTTTCTTCTTTATAATCAGGTTCATGTTTGTGTGTATATGCTTTCGAATTAAAATCTTTTAAATGTTTTGCTTTATCGTCTTCAAATTTATAAGTATAATAATGTACTTCTTCGTCTTCTTTAAAAGGCTTATAAGCAAGCATGACATATTTACCCTTTTCATAAACGTATATATTTGCATTCTTTTTGTCGAATTTTTCTTCAAGGTCACCTTTTTGTTTTTCAGATAAGTTCTCTTGATATGTTTGTTGTTTATTTACTGCTTTATCTATTTTATCGGCATACTTCCCACTACTACAGCCTGCTACAATAATCGTCGATATAGCGATCATGATCAATAACTTTTTCATTATTTGGCACACTCCTAAATCCAGTTTAACTACTCATGAATCACCTTTAAAATATACTTCTTCCATAAATATTATCATACAATGAACAACTTAAATGTTCTAGGGTGATTTTAAATTCATTCTTTTTAAATATTTTATTTTTACGAATAAAAATTCGGCTCGACAATTTATGTCAGGCCGAATTTATTGTTAATCTACTAAATGCATTTTAATTGCTAATGCACCATAATCTAATTCGTCAGTTTGCGAATATATTTGATATATGGCTGCTAATTTTTGAGAAAGCTGTTCTTCCTCTTTAGCACCAATTTCTTTATTTGTATAATGATTAATCAAAGCTTGAAATGAAGGGAAACCCACCGTTTCTGTGACGACTACATTGACTTGTTCATCCGTCTCGAGATTTGTAAAAATAATAGTATCTCCATTTTGTACTTCTTGTCTTTTTTCATCATTTAATCTTACTTCGATTGTTTTTGTCCCATTTTTAACTAGATGAAATGGCTCATTATTTAATTTCATCGAATGTTCTATGATACATACACTCCATTCTTGTATTTATGTGGTTATTTATGTTTAAAAATATCACAATTACAAATGTAATTACAGTGTTGTCTATAGTGCTTCGTAACATTAATCTATTATAATTCTTTTTGTTCTGCTCGTATCTTGCGTTGACTTTTCAGCATAAACACACTGAGTAAACTGATAATAGAAATAATAACTGCAAACCAAAATGCGCCATGATACCCACTTAATAAAGCTTCATGTTGTATTTGAGCTGCCATCTCTTGTTTTCCAATACCTTTATAATTACTCATATCAGGCGTGAAATTTTTAGAAACTTGGGTCATCACAGTAATCAAGCCAGCTGTACCAATAGAAGCTGAAATTTGTTGCACTGTATTCGTCATTGATGAACCATGTGCATTCATCTCACGTGATAACTGGTTCATTGTATGTGTCATTAATGGCATCAATCCTAATGCAATACCTATCATGCGAATTGCATATACCGTTGCAAGAATTGCTGGTGAAGTCTGTTCGTCCATTATTACAAAATAAGAAGTCGTTATTACAACAATGGACATGCCAATTAATGCTAATATTTTAGCACCATACTTCTCATATAAAAATCCTGAAGCTACTGACATTATACCCATTACAATTGCACCAGGTAATAATATAAGCCCAGATTGAAGCGCTGAGTCTTTCATTATATTTTGCACGAACATTGGTAATATTGTTTCAGATCCAATCATTGATATCATTGTAAATGCCATAATTATAATACCTACAGCAAATTGACTGTTTTTGAATACTGAAAAATCTAGTAATGGCGTTTTTAATTTTGTTTGGCGGATAATGAAAGCTGTTACTAAGATAAGTCCGCCTATTACAGTTGTTAAAACTACTGGATCATTCCAACCATCACGTGAAATCGAACTTGTACCATAGAGTAAACCACCAAATCCTAGTATGGATAATATGATGGATAATACGTCAACTGGTACTTTTCTATTCGTACCCACGTTTTTCACAAACTTAAGTGCTCCGATGAATGTTAATGCTGCGATTGGTGCAACAACAAAGAAAAGTGAACGCCAATCAAAGTATTCAACAAGTACACCTGATAACGTTGGCCCTATGGCTGGTGCTAAACCAATTACTAAACCAAATGTCCCCATATACTTACCACGCTCATGAGGTTCAAAGATGTCTAATATTGTAGTCATCATCAGCGGTAACATAATTCCAGATCCTAATGCTTGAACAATTCTTCCCCTAATAAAATTGAAAAATTAGAGCTAAATCCTGCAATTATAGTACCTATAAAAAATATAAATATTGCTGTTAAAAATACTTTCCTAGTTGAAAATCGTTGAATCACCATCGCTGATAATGGGACAACTACGCCATTAGTCAATAGAAAGGCTGTTGTGAGCCATTGCACTTGTGTGTAATCTATTTGAAAATCTTTCATTATACTTGGTAATGCTGTTGTTAATAACGTTTCATTTAAAAGTCCAAAGAAACCGCCAAGCAACATCATTAATATCATTAATATTTTGGCTTTTTGATTCATATTCTGTCTCCTGTTTTCCTATTAGTCTATCAACCATAAAATAGCTGCATTTATGCATTATACATATATTTCAACGACATCACATTAAATAAACTTAAAAACATTGCAAATCGTCGTAATTATTTTTTTATGCACAACCCCTATCTTTAAATCGTAATAATTACTATTTACAAAATATTTATGATACTTCATAATACACATAGATAAAGGAGGTCATATTTTATGAAATTAGATGTACAAACAGCACGTCGTAACTTAAATAGTCCTAATATAAAGACACGAAAACGTGCGCGCAAGATTATTCAGCAACACAAACGTAATAAATAATATTTCTACTTAAATACGTTAATTTTAAATTATAGTGACAGCTTAAATTCCCTCCAGAATGGTGTTTGTCAATTTCTATTAAATTATGCGGATTTTCTACATAAATTAATTCTCATATAACTGTGTGATAATGATGCATAAGAAGACGGACAGAAATCTAATTTTTCTAACAAAATTTCGTCGTCTCACCCCAGCACTGCCAACTAGAAAAATCGAGACTGAGACATGAGATATGTCTCAGTCTCTTACTTTTCATCAAGACAATAATATACTTAAAAATATTATAATTAAAGTATATTATTGCCTTTACTTTTTTGGTAAAATAGTGTTGTACACCAATAATTTTATTTGGAAGGAGAATTTTATGCAGCTTTTAACTATAGAAAATATTAACAAACGGATTAAGAAGCAAAAAATTTTAAAAGACATTTCATTCACTCTTAAGCAGGGCGAGGTCGTAGGTTTAGTCGGTGCTAATGGAGCTGGGAAAACAACGTTAATGAAAGTGATTTTAGGACTTTCTAATTATCAATCCGGTTCACTTAAATTACATGGGCCTATGAATAATAACCACATTGGCGCTTTAATTGAAAACCCTGGAGTGTATCCTTTCCTTACCGGTTACGAAAACATGAATTTAATTAATGAAGATAAAGAAAAAGAAAACATGGAACAAATTATAAAAAATTTAGAAATGTCTCAATTCATACATAAAAAAGCTAAAGCATATTCTTTAGGAATGAAACAGAAATTAGGTATTGCACTTTCCCTTCTAAATCAACCTCAACTCGTTATCCTAGATGAGCCTATGAACGGATTAGATCCAAAAGCAGTGAGAAATGTAAGGGAAACTATTTTAAGTCTCAAAGCACAAGGTGTTTCGTTTCTTATATCAAGTCATATGTTAGGTGAACTCGTTAAAGTGACTGACTCGATTTTAATTATTGATAATGGGGCTATCGTTAAAGAAACGACAATGGAAGAACTCAATAATTCGAATGAAAGTGATTTGGAAAATGTATTGCTTAATATTATCGATCATAAGGAGGAGAAAAAATAATGGGAACATTGATAAAACAAGAATTATATAAAATTTTTAAAAAGAAATCATCAATTATTATACCAATCATTATTTTTATCATCATGATTGGTTTAGCTATTTTAAGCAAAAACTATTCGAATGTAATTGAGTCAAAGTTGCTACTTGAACAAGGTTATAGTGGATTTTCTTGGATTATCTTTTTGATGATAATTCAAGCAAGTACAATTATTACTATGGAATTCCATTACGGTACAATTAAAAATTTACTTTATAGAAATTACACAAGAACAAGTATTATTTTAAGTAAATTTATTGCCTTGTTTATCTACTCTCTAATTGTATTTGTACTTTGTATTCTAATTAGTTTGCTACTTAACCTTACATTTTTCTCTGACATCGATATTTTAAAACACTCAGGAGAACAATTATCTCCATTACAAAGTTTATTATTAACATCATTAGCAACTTATGTAGGTATGTGGCTCATTTTAAGTTTAACGTTGTTACTTTCTTGTATACTTAAAAGTCCAGGCGTCTCAATCGCTGTCGGTATAGTTTTCTATTTTGCTACTTCGATACTCGCTGGCATTTTATTTATGGCAATTGAGCAATGGGAATGGCTTAAATGGAGTCCTATTAATATGTTAAATCTAAGTGTCCAAATTCTCGATAATGATATATACAAAAAAATGACAAAATTAGAATTACACGAATTACTTATTGGTAATATTGCATATATTGTAGTTTTCTTAGCATTAGTAGTTTTAGTCTTTAGAAAAAAGAACGTTTAATTTTTACTCCTAAGATAAGTTATTAAAACCAGACTCGCATGATGTGTTCTAGGTAAGCAAGCACGAAATTATAATATATAACAGCCCTGAATTTTATAAATTCAGGGCTGTTATATATTTTATCTAGTTTATTACTTAGCTTTCATCATAAATAATATTTATTCGTCACTTTT
Source organism: Staphylococcus sp. AntiMn-1 (assembly GCF_001663395.1). Classification (NCBI taxonomy): domain Bacteria; kingdom Bacillati; phylum Bacillota; class Bacilli; order Caryophanales; family Staphylococcaceae; genus Staphylococcus; species Staphylococcus sp. AntiMn-1. The sequence continues at coordinate 2,380,361 of NZ_CP012968.1, read as the reverse complement.
AAATCATCTGTTAATTCATAAATAAGAGGTGCGCCTGTTTTTATTTCATAATTAACAATAGCTTCGTCAGATATATCCTCTAAATATTTGATTAGTGCTCGTAAAGAATTACCATGAGCAGAAACTAATACTGTTTTATCATCTAATAACTGTTGAGAAATTTGATCATTCCAATATGGTATCACTCTAACCAAGGTATCTTTTAAGCTTTCAGATTCTGGCATAACTCTTCTATCTAAAAGTTCATATTTTCTATCATTTAAATAACTATTTCGTTGTTCTTCATTTTGCTTTGGTGGTGGCGTATCATATGATCGTCTCCAAATATGAACTTGGTCTTCACCAAATTCTTCACGAGCATCATTTTTATTTAAACCTTGCAATCCGCCATAATGACGTTCATTTAATCTCCAAGATTTTATAATTGGTATAAATAACTGATCAGATTCATTTAACAAATGATATGTCGTTTTAATAGCTCTTTTTAACAGAGACGTGTAAACAATATCAATTTCTATACCTTGATCTTTTATTTTTTTACCAGAGGTGATTGCTTCATTTCTACCCTGTTCAGATAAGTCTACATCTGCCCATCCTGTAAATAAGTATTTAGCATTCCATATGCTTTGCCCATGTCTACATAAAATTAGTTTTGGCATAATATTTCCTTCTTTCCATTAAGTAAAATATGGTTTTATACGATATTTACAGGAATGTTACAGCAATAATACTTATTGTTTATAGTTGCAAAGCTGACCACTCACCTATTCCTGCACTTATTATCGCATTTCTATATTAAAATTATAACAATTTACACTTTATTTTGAAATGATTGTATTCATTTATTCATAAAAGATACTTTCTTTTTATTTTTCTGTAACCTACTCACCATTTTTTGATGTTACAGTTATAAACGTTGAAATAAGAAAACAGTAAATAACTATTATTTATTAAATTTTTAATACTTAAATGTAAAAACATAACCTGTGATATTTCATATTGTATACAGGTAAATCAATTAGGAGGATTTTAAAAATGAAAAAATTATTATTAGCATCTTTCGCATCGATTACTATTGCAGCAACTGGTTTAGGAGTGAGTTCAAGTGTATCAACAGCAGACGCAGCTGAGACATCAACACAACAAACTAACAATGACGTATACAGTGAATTTATAGAAGCAGGCGGCACTAAAGCGCTATGGGATAATATTGTAATGCCTGAATCAAGCGGTGACCCTGAAGCAGTAAACGAATTGGGCTACAAAGGTTTAGGACAAACTAAAGAAGCTTGGGGCACTGGCACAGTTGAAGAACAAACTAAAGGTATGATTAACTACGCTGAGGAGCGTTACGGTTCAATAGAAGCAGCTATCGATTTCCGTCTAGCTAATGGCTGGTGGTAATTAATGCCAACCATTCAAGCACTACGTGTGAGAATAGTTTGTTTTAACACATAAATAATTTGTAGACCTGAAATTACTTTCAGGTCTCTTTTTATGTTATTAACTCAATTATTTATCAAATAACTATATTTTCCAGCGTAAAGGCTCGGAACGTGTCTTAAGCAAGTAATTATAGAATTTACATATGTTAAAAAGTCGGAACAAAAAAACTGCCAACAATTGTCGACAGTCAGAAATCAATTACAAATATATTTAGTTTGAATATTATTTATTTTTAATTATTGTATAGATGCTGGTTCGGGATGTACATAAACTGAAGAAATACCTTTTTCATGCATATGTTGTTCTACTTTGTCACAGATATTGTGCGCATCTTCTAAAGATAAATCCGATTCTACGACAATAGTTACATCTACAAAAATACTACTGCCATGATATCGTCCTTTAATATTTTGCACATCAATCACATCTTCTATTTCTAAAACATAATTTTTGTAAGCTTCTAATTCTTGTTCATTAAACCCATCACTTAAAGTAAAAATTGATTCTTTAAATATTCTAAAACCAGTGTAGATAATAAGTAAACCTAAAATCGTTGCTAATACTGTATCAAGAATTGGCAAACCAAATTGTGTAAAAATTAAACCTACAGCTGTTCCAATACTAACTAACGCATCTGATAAATTATCCTTTGCCGCTGAATTTAGCGAACTACTATTCGTTCGTCTAGCTAACTTTTGATTAATATAAAATACTATCAACATAATAATGCCACTTATAACACTGACATATATCGTAATTACATTAGGTGCATGGTGATCTTTAGAAAAAATTTCAGGAACACTTTCTATAACAACTTGTATACCTACAAACATGATAATAAACGAAACGAGTAACGTTGAAATATTCTCTGATTTTAAGTGTCCATAAGGATGGTTTTTATCCGCAGGCTTAATAGAAATTTTCAGTCCTATAATAACCGCTAACGAAACTACAATATCAGTCATATTGTTTAAACTATCTGCTCTAACTGCTGCTGAATCGTACATAGAGCCAATAATAAATTTGGCAATTGAAAGAACGATATATACAATTAAACTTAAATAAGCGCCTTTTTGCGCTGTTTTCAAATTTTCACTTTGTGTCATATCTGTTGTCCACCTTAATTAATATAGAACATTTATTATGACCTATCCCAAGCATATTTACAACAATTTTTATTCAAAAATTATTTAATATAAAAAATCTAATTATTTTTTTAGCCTTTCCTAAATAAAGTTGTTAAATTGTACAAAAACAAAAGTCATCACTATTCTAACTTTACTTTTAAGTCTTAAAAAAATCAGTCTTTCAGTATATATTTTGATAAAACAAAAGTAATAGGTATCGTTATAATTAATCCTGCAAACGGGGCTATTACTGAAGAAATATGAAACCACTGTACGAATATATACAATAGCAATGTCTGCATACCCATATTTACAACCTGTGTTAACGGAAATTGAATAAATTTACGCCATGTAGGTTTTACTTTATATACAAAATGGCAGTTTAAATAATATGAAATTATAAAACTAACCATAAACCCGCTTACATGACTGACTAAGTAATTTAAATCTATTAATTTTAATAAGATAAGGTAAACGATGTAGTAATTTAATGTATTAATGCCACCAACAATGATGAACTTTATAATTTCATAGTGGGTTTTATTTAAATTCATCTGCTTACTCCTTTGATTCATATTTATAATTATTTCGCACGTTCTATTTGTTTTTTAGTATGTAAATTATCATTGCATTTCTAAATTCATATGGGATAATTATTTAGTTACAGAATAATTAAACTTGTATGTAATAATGCATAAGAGAGAAATTTAAAGGAGTACTTAACATGGACAAAACTTCAAATCGCCAAATACCACTAATTGTTATTATTGTGTTGGGTATTATGACTACTTTTGGTCCTTTAACAATAGATATGTACGTTCCATCATTACCAAGTGTACAAAGTGATTTTAATACAACCGCTTCTCAAGCGCAACTCACACTGTCTTTCGCTATGATAGGACTCGCAATAGGACAATTTATCTTTGGGCCTTTGTCAGATGCATATGGACGTAAAAAGATTGCTTTGATCATTATCATATTATATGCAATAGCTTCATTTATTGCAGTATTCGCAACTTCTATGTCTACTTTATTAACAATTCGTTTGATACAAGGTTTGACTGGTGGCGGAGCCATCGTCATCGCTAAGGCCTCTATAGGAGATTTACATAAAGGTAAAGCCTTAGCCAAAGGTCTAGCTTCACTTCTTGTCGTGAATGGGATTATTACTATTATCGCTCCACTGATCGGTGGTTATGCCTTAAGTGTCTCAAACTGGCAAGCTATTTTCTTTATTTTAACAATTGTTAGTATGATCATATTCTTTTTTGCCCTTTTCAAAATGGAAGAAACAAGAACAGCTGATCTTTCAAAACTTAACTTCGGCACTATTTTTAAAGACTTTGGTTATTTGTTGAAAAAACCAGCTTTTGTTTTTCCTATGTTGCTGCAAGGATTGACGTATGTGATGTTATTCAGTTTTTCATCTGCAGCCCCTTTTATTACACAAAAAATTTATGATATGACCCCCCAACAATTTAGTGTGCTATTTGCAATTAATGGTATTGGATTAATTATCATGAGTCAGCTCACTGCTATTTTAGTTAGCTATATCAATCGTTATGTATTACTGATTGCACTAACAATGATACAAATTGCAGGCGTCGTATTAATTTGTATCACACTCATATTACACTTACCAACCTGGGTTTTAGTCATCGCATTCTTCTTAAATGTTTGCCCAGTAACAGGGATTGGTCCGCTAAGCTTCACATTAGCAATGGAATCTCGTACAGGTGGTAGTGGCAACGCCTCTAGTTTACTCGGTCTTTTCCAATTTATTCTAGGTGGTGTGATATCACCGTTAATTGGTTTACAAGGCGGATATAGTGTCATGCCATATTTAACGATTTTAGTTATTACTACGGTGCTAATTATTTCATTAGAACTTGGCTTAAAATTCACTACCAGAAGAAGTGTATTGAACAAATAATCTATATAAAACAAGTGGGATACCAATCCTATTATTAAAGGGAGCTCCCAAATTTTTGGAGGCTCCCTTTTATTTTTTGTTACTATGATTTATCTAAACGATAGGAAGCCATATTTCTGTAATATATTCTTCTGATCTAATTGGTCCCTCTTTATACAACTCAAAAAATGGCGCATCGCGAAATTCATAATCTAATGTAGGTAAAATATGTCTATTTATCTTTTCCATACCTTTTTTAATAGACTCAGGTACTGGCCCCTTAGCATCAAAGACAATGTATCTACCCTCAGATAATTCTGTTCGCTGCCATTGCGCTTCATCTGTATCATTGGTAACACCAATGAGGCAATGGACTTCACCATTAGCATGAGGCTTATAAACAGCCAATAGCCCTTGCAATTGATTATTACCTAGTGGCATTAATTCCTGTTTCTTCCCTTTATCATCAAAATCCATCCAGAAATTAAATATATCTTCTTGCGCTTTTTGACCAGTCCCATACTCCTTTTTCACACCTAAGACTGAAGTCCGTGATAGCGTCTCTAATCTGTATTCCATACACATCCACCCCTTTTTGTTATTATAACCAAAATACATATACGATTTCTATCGTGAACTATTATATGGATATTCAGTCATCTTAATATGCATCTTCAAATAATGGTTATATAATAAAATAAATTTCAAAACAATTCCATTTTTACAAATCAAGCAAGGAGCCATAGTATGAGTCGAAAAATTTTATCTGTAAAACCAATTAGTCAGCTTTTTCCTATTCCAATGGTTATGGGATGTGAAGGCGTATCCGCTGCCATGATACTACAATTTAATGAACACGCTATTCCAGCTACACAAATTATGAAACATTGGCCTAGACATGCAAATAACCCTTATAAAGGCTATGTGGGCAATCATCTATGGATTAAACGGGGGCATCACCAAACAATATTCCCGACTGCTTTAGTTCCTCATTTAAAACAATACGATGCACATATCAATGACAGTACTGGACAATCTTTAAATGACCTATGTAGCATTATTGATCAAGACCAACCAGTCGTAATTTATCACACTGTGCTAGGTCAGCGTCCTGAGAAACGTACATTTAAATTAGATAACCATCCCACTCAGTTAGTGTCCAATATTCATGTCACTGTACTCATCGGTTATGATGAACATCATTATTACTATATTGATCCACTATGGTCACATTTAGGTAAAATAATACTTGTTCCTGCAATCATACCCAATCAATTTCAAATTATTAAAATCAAAAAAGCTAAATTAGAACATAGTTATAACGCACCTGGTCGCATGAGTTTTTATATTCAACCATCATAATGTTGACAAAATAAAAATAGATAGGACGACATATAAATTTAATTTGCTTTCATATTCTCGCCCCTACAAGGTTACTAAAAAATTGAAATACTATATAATGCATGATTGATTTCCTGTTCTATATCAGCTGAACGCCATTCTCTTTGATAACCTAAACATGGACAAATGTATGTGATACCGCGTTCTTCAAATGCATTTCTAAAATGAACATGCCCCATAATGCTATAGCGAATATCGTATTGTTGATATAGAGTATCAAAATCTGATGTTCCTATAAACGCATTAAAATAATCAAATATACGATGTGGCATCGGCACTGCAAATTTTGGATGCGTTACGATATGTGTCATAAGTATCACTTTTTTGTGTTTAACTTTTTCAATATCCTTTGCCGTTTGTTTGGCTGCAATGCGAGATAGTTTTCTATCTTCCATAGGCCAATCAATTTTCACTTTATCTTGCCATGTTGCACCGTAATACTTTCTACGAGCAATTCTTTCAATTGAAAATTTAGGATCCGCATACGTATAATCATACCAGCCTGTGTTCCCAACAATGGCCCATTCATCATTTATGTCATAAGGTTTTCCAATTAAGCACGATTCCATCGCCATATAAAAATCTAAAATCTCAGCTGATGTGGCACCTGTATCTGTAGACCAAAAATCGTGATTTCCCGGAATAAATAATACTTTTATTTGTGTTGTGCTTTCAAGCCGCTCAATAAATTGCTGTGTTAAGTTATAATTATTGGAGATATCTCCTGCAATTAGCAACATTTCTATACCTCGCTGATTTATAACTTTAATTAATACTTGTTGATAATCTTCAGGTTTCAGTGTCTTATGTCTATCTACATGCAAATCTGAAATCATACCTATTTTCATTTTCATCACATTCCTCTACTTCATAACAGTATCATTATTACATACTCTCTTATAGTTCATTAAGTAATCCGCATAATTTTGAATTGTTCTAATTAATAAAATAAATATAAATCATTAACACAACGTCATCACGTAATATATTTATTCTACATTACTATTGAAAGTGTAAATATTTCTTTTTAAAAATAAATGATGCTATAATAATATCAATTTAGTATATAAAGGAGGACATTCTATGGAGTTTACAATTAGAGCCTTGTCCGAAGAAGATAAGCACGGTAAAGCGATAGTTCATTATGAAAGTTGGCTGGAAACTTACGATGACATAGCTAAGAATGATTACTTAGAAAAACTTGATAAAGAAAAGTTTATCAAGCAGTCCTCCTTACATGATGTACCAACATTAGTTGCTATTGTTAATAACGAAGTTGTAGGTTTTATTTCCTATGGCAAGACACAAACATCAACGTCTTCAGATGATTGGAGCGAAATCTTCGCTTTATATCTATTAGAAGAATATCAACGTCATATGATTGGCTTTGCGCTAACACAGCGTGCATTAGAGTTATCTTATCCAGATAATGTAATGTTATGGGTTGTAGAAGAAAATGACAATGCCATCAATTTCTATGAACAGGTAGGCTTTAAACGAACGCCTGAAAAAAAACCTACTTATCTCGGTAAAACATATAATGAAATAAGAATGAACTTCACAAGAACTGAACACGAGCAATAATTAAACATAATAAACAAAGCGTACCTCCTACATAATGTAGATGTACGCTTTGTTTATTATGATGTAAGTTTTAGTGTGTTTCTCCTAACGCTACTTTGATATCTTTATCTGATTCAATGACCACTTCAAGCGCTACTTTCAAACCTTTAGCGATTGTCTCTAGAGACATCGATGGCTTTTCTACCTTATCTGTAACTTGTTCAGGTATGAATGGAACATGGATAAAACCAAATTTAATATTTGGAAACTGTGTCGCCTCTAAGTAACCAAGTTGATATAAAATATGATTACATACAAATGTGCCAGCTGTATTGGATAAACGTGCAGGTACACCTTGTGATTTTATTCCCTCAGTCATACGTTTAACCGGTAGATTAGAAAAGTAAGCAGCTGCTCCTGTTGTTTGTATGACTTCATCAATTGGTTGATTGCCTTCATTATCTGGAATACGAGCATCATCTATATTGATTCCGACACGTTCCGGTGTTAATTCAAACCTACCACCTGCTTGTCCAATTGCTAAAACAATATCATATTCTTTTTGATTTAATTGTTCTTCTACGACCTCTTTACTTTTATGAAATACAGTTGGTATTTCTAATTTATCTATCTTATGACCATCAATTTCATCTGGCAAAAGTTTTACAGCTTCTAAAGCAGGATTAATTGCTTCTCCACCAAACGGATCGAAACCCGTTATTAATATATTCATCATTTAATAGCCTCCTTTATTTTTAATTCACTAACGCTCAATAATTATGATTTAAAAAGCCCAAAAATACATTAAACCAATGTGTACAAAAATTAATATAAACGCGATAGGTGCTTGTGCTTTAATAACGCCAAATTCATCTTTCATTTCTAATAATGCTACTGGCAATGTATTAAAGTTTGCTGCCATAGGTGTTAACAACGTTCCACAAAATCCACCTGTCATTGCTAAAGCACCAGATATAACAGGGTCTCCACCTTGAGCTATAACAAATGGAATACCAATACTTGCCGTGATAACCGTAAATGCTGCAAAAGCGTTGCCCATTAGCATCGTAAATAATACCATGCCCAATACATATGCTGTCGCTCCTAATAAATGATTGCCTTCCGATAAAAATGAAGATAGCCCTTTAGAAATAACATCTCCAACACCACTGACAGTAAATAGCACACCTAAAGCTGCTAAAAACTGAGGTAATATACCTACAGTGCCAATCTGTTGTGTTAATCTATCACTATCATAGAGTACATATTTGCCATTAGGTTTAATTACAACATAAGCTGCTAATAACCCTAAAACAGAGGATACACCTAAACCAATTGCGCCACCTAAGGGCGTCCAATTTGATACTGCAATTGCAGCCACAGCTAGTATAATAGCTGGAATAAATAATTTATTACCATATTTTTTTGCACCTTTATCTCCTGTTGTTTCATCAACATCAATGATATTTTTGATTATTACTTGCTTAAATAATGTTAATCCACCCATTACTAAAATAAATATACCGTTTATTACATTTGGTATATAAGGACCTATGATAAAAGTTGTTGCTAGCAAAATCCAAAATAGTGCTGTACCATACTTCTTCTGATGTGACGAAGCTTTTAATACACGATATGCTGTATAAAGTAATTGTAAACCTATTAATATGTAAAAGAGCTCTAAAATATTATTTAATGTATTTTCACTCATTTTTGTTCACCTGCTTCGTGCCATACTTTTTCTCTAAATACTTATCAAACCTTATGTTATTAATCCACACAATAATGAAAACGATAATTGCAATTGGTAATGATGCGAGAACAAGATCGACTGCATCTACTTTAATGCCTAATGACTGAAACGTTCCAACCATTAGTAATACACCTGCTGCGCCAACAAATAAATTTTGTCCAAAGAAATTACCATAATTTTCCATTGCAGAAGCTTGTGCTTTTATCTTCTCAATATCTGTTGCATCGACTTCTTCATCTTTTAAGTTATAACGTGTTTTTAATGCACCTTGTAGCATCGGATTAATCAGTGGCCTAACAAATTGTGGATGTCCTCCTATACGAATCGACGCCACACCTGCTAGCTCTCTAATAACTAAATAAATTGTCATCAATCGTCCACTCGTTACACGCTGCACCTTTCCTATTAAATTAGAAGCTTGTTTTTTCAATCCAAACCGCTCTATTAATCCAACCATCGGTAAAGTTAAAATGAACAACGTCACCAACCTATTATCTACAAACGCCTTGCCCAATGTATCTAGAATTTCATAAATATCTAATCCTGATACAATTCCAGTAACTACTGCGGCAATTAAAATTACTGCAATAGTATCAACTTTAAAGACAAATCCTAATATGATAATCAAAATTCCTATTAATTTTAACCATTCCATAAAATCCCTCCTTTTTACTATAGTATAAATTTATTATTCCTAAATACAATGAATTTTCAGAAAAATTATGTTGATAACTCGCTTTTATGAAAATCTACGAAAAAGAGCGGGAGTATGAAATCCAATTTTGATTTCATACTCCCGCTCTCACAAAGCTAACTAGAAAAAGTTGCACTTCAAGAATAACTGTTATTTAGTTTAACTTACCCATAAGATTTATTTTTATAACCATTTCAATTCTGACTCAGGAACTTCACGTGAAGGTAATAGCGTCTCAACAATCAATATAATCGTACAAATTATTGACACAACATTTAAAAATATTGCAACGCTATTGATTTGTATAATATCAAACAAGATATTAACAAAAATCGATAAAATAATTAAAATGAGTGCAGTAACCCTTTTTCTACCTGCATCATAAAATCTTCTTAACGTCACTGAAACCATAGGTACCATGATTGCTAAAGCAAATATACCAATAAGTGCAGATAAAATCGCTGCGACAATAAAAGCCCCTGTTATAAAGCTAATTGCGCCGATTAACGCTACGATAAAGATGCCAATGATATGAACCAATACTGGTGTCCAGAACTCTAGTCTATCTGATTTCCCTTTAAAGTCAGCATATCTCTTCCAAAAACTTTTATACGCCTCTATCATATTGTTACCACTCCATTTTCTTCTTATGGAATTACCTGTGCAATGAATATATTCACTAATATATCGCACTAACCTATACACTAACAAGCATTAGATTATAAAAATTTATTTAAGAAAAGATTACAAGTTATTCTTGTTCTTTTGCTGACTCAATATAAGAATTAATAATTTGTTCTAAAACAACAGGTAATTCTTCAAATGCACTTTTTTTATGCAAACGTTCACTGACTTTATGTGCGTCTTTACCTATCGGTCCACATAATAATATCGGTGCGCTAATAGCTTGAATAACTTCAAATGGTAGTTGATATGTTTTATTAAAATTAGGCGTATTTTTTTCATAGGCAGCAATTTGTTCCATATCTCCATCAAAGTTCAAATAACTACTATCACTAATACCATTAAAATAGTGAACACGTTCACTTTGACGTTGAAATTGATCGCGTAACGTTCGACGCACTAATTCAACCGTTGACTCAATGCGCTTATCGTAAGACGAATTAACAGCAGGATAATATGGTGTTGCAAAAAATGTCACTACTGCTGGTGCAATATCTTTACAAGTTTGCATTAACGTATCAGCAACGTTGACACTTTGTAAATGTAACTCGTCTGTCTCTTGGATCGCCTTATCGATTTGCATAGTTATATATGCTTCTCCATGTTGTTTAATGGCATATCGCTTTAATTGCTCATATGTGAGCACATTAATTTTCGTATCAAATTCTTTCTCTTGCTCTTCTAATATAGAGAGCCAATCACTTTCACAACGTTCTGTAGCGTGTATTACTGAATCGATAAACTGTCTAAACACATCAGCTGGTTTATTTTTAAAAAGAAAAACATTAAACAATCCTATTGTTCTGAATGGTGTTTGGACATCGTACGCCAATTTATAATCTCTCATATGCAGAGATACTGGAACGGGCGTTGCATCATTTTCAAAAACTTCTCTAAATGCATTGTTGTATTCAATCTCTTGAGTAATATAACTCATCATAAAGTTAGAACTCAAACCATCTAATGGATTACCTACATGCGTTTCTTTGCCATAACATAATACACCAGGCATAATTTTTCCAATTGACCCTGAATATATATAATGCTTTTCATCAGCACCAGCTTGTTGAAAAGTAGGTTCACTATTTAAATGAAGTTGTATATCTAAATGATATTGTTGCTTTAGCTGGGCAATTGCTTCTACTGCTTTGAGCATCCCCGAAGAGTTGACTTCTTCATCTGGCACTGTAACTAAAATTAAATTAATGTCCCATGCTTCAACACTAGCCAATTCAATTAATGAAAGATGCAACATGAGCCCTGCTTTCATATCCATTGTGCCTCGGCCAAATAAATAGGTGTCATTGTTTAAGTCTTCAATTGCTTCTGCATTTAAATAATGATGATTTTGGGAAAATAATGATTTTAATTCATCTGGATTAAACGCATTGCAATGAAAATTACCATAATCTTCTACACCAACAGTGTCATAATGACTAATTAACACAATTGTTTTTGCCGAAGTATTTGCTTGATAAAAGGCAACAACAGCTTCCTTATCATCTTCAGTTTGTGTCAATTGAATATGCTTTTTATGTTCTTGAAAGTATGTAAGTTGTAACAATAGCTGCTTTACGAAGTTTGGAAATGTTAGTTCCCCTTCAGAATTCGTCACTGTTGGATGATTCACTAATCTCTTTAATAAATTCAATCGATTTTCGTATGATTGCCATAGCAATTTCGTCACTTTATCCCCTCCGTTTGTAAGCGTTTTCTCAAGTATAATATGTATTGAAATTCAATAGCAATAGATTTAATTATAAAAACGATATTTTAACGTATTTAATAGTTTCTCAATCGACACTTAGTTACAATTGAATGTTCCTAACTATAATATTCTATAAATTAATTAACAGTTTTCAGAAAATTAAAATTACATGTCATTATATCCTTGTAATCTGATAAGGATTGTTGTATTATTCATGTATTATCAATCTTGGAGGTTAATATTTATGACATTATATTTACTAGAAGCAAATGACTTAGCTTTTGCCTCAACAAAAAGCGAATTAGAAAAGAAAGCAGCTGATTTAACAACTGCTGAAGTACCAACGCTTATCGAAGTACAGGCGACAGAAGACCTTATACACGGATACTTTATCGTTGAAGCTAATGATGATACTGAAGCGAAACAATTTTTAGAAGATGCTTCAATTAATATAAATCTTGTTAAAGAAGTACGTTTAGTTGGTAAAGAATTAGAAGACGTTAAAAAAGGTGATGCACATGTAGATTACCTAGTAACTTGGAATATTCCAGAAGGCGTTTCTATGGATCAATATTTAGCACGTAAAAAGAAAAACTCAGTACATTATGAAGAAGTGCCTGAAGTACAATTCCAACGTACTTACGTTTGTGAAGATATGTCAAAATGTATCTGTTTATACGATGCACCAGACGAAGATGCTGTTCGCCGTGCACGTAAAGCTGTAGATACACCTATCGATGATATCGAGAAAATATAAAGAACTACTTTCTCAATGAAATTGAGATTAGTAGTTCTTATGCAATTGCTTTAGCTATTGTAATCCTTTATTCTAAAAGTGATTTTTAATCACTAGATTTTCTTATGCTAAAGCTATTGTAATCCTTAATTTTGCTTCTCAATGAAATTGAGATTAGTAGTTCTTATGCACTTTTTTCAAAATAAAAAATTAAAACCAATCACTTCACGGGCTATGTGTATGCATAGCCCTTTAGTGTAAGGATAAACCATACTAAAACGATAAGATTAATCGAGGTGTTGTAATGATTCACATTGACCACGTTCAACATCAATTTGGCGATAACCAAGTCATTAATGATTTTGAATTAAATATAGAAAAAAGTAACATCGTAACTTTTATAGGTAAAAGTGGTTGTGGTAAATCGACGTTATTAAATATTATTGGTGGTTTTTTAACACCAACTTCAGGGACAGTAAATATTGATGGAAAAATTAAACAAACACCATCACCTGATTGTTTAATGATATTTCAACACCACAACTTACTTCCTTGGAAAAATATTAACGACAACATACGTATTGGTTTGTCTCAATACATAAGCAATGAAGACATTAATAAACAGTTAAAAACCGTAGATTTAAATCATAAAGGAAAATTATTCCCAGAAGAATTATCCGGTGGTATGAAACAACGTGTTGCGCTTTGTAGAGCACAAGTACACCAACCAAATGTCATTCTCATGGATGAACCTTTAGGCGCTTTAGATGCTTTTACACGTTATAAATTACAAGATCAGCTTGTACGTTTAAAAGAGCGCACAAAAGCAACGATCATTTTAGTTACGCATGATATTGATGAAGCGATTTATCTTTCAGATAATATCGTGCTACTCGGTGAGGGGTGTGAAATTATCAATCAATATAGTATAAAACAATCTCATCCTCGTAACCGCAATGATAGTCATTTACTAAAAGTTAGAAATGATATTATGGAAAAATTTGCGTTAAATCATCATATGGCAGAGCCAGAATATTATTTATAAGGAGTGTTAAAAATTGAAAAAATATATTGCTTTTACTTTAATACTCCTACTTATTCTTTCTGGTTGTAGCCCAAATAAAAATCAAGATAGTCAAAATAGTGACAATAAAAAACAAACTATAAAAATAGGCTATCTTTCAGTAACACATTCAGCAAATTTGATGATGACAGAAGAAATTCAACAAAAGTCTAAAAAATCTGGTTACAAACTTGAACTCATACGTTTTAATAATTGGCCAGACCTTATGGATGCATTGAACAGCGGTAAAATCGATGGTGCATCTACACTGATTGAACTTGCAATGAAATCAAAACAAAAAGGCTCAGATATTAAAGCAGTCGCCTTAGGTCATCACGAGGGCAATGTGATTATGGGACAAAAAGGTAAAGAAGCTTCTGATTTTCACAATCACGGAGAATACAGTTTTGCTATCCCACATCGTTATTCAACACATTATTTATTACTAGAAGAAATGCGAAAGCAAATGAACTTAAAATCTAACACTTTTAGTTATCATGAAATGGCTCCAGCAGAAATGCCTGCAGCGTTAAGCGAAAAGCGAATCTCGGGTTATTCTGTCGCGGAACCATTCGGGGCACTGGGAGAAAAATTAGGTAAAGGCGATACTATAAAGCATGGTAGTGATATCGTTCCAGATGCTTATTGTTGTGCACTCGTACTCAGAAGTGATCTTATTGATCAACATCATACACTTGCCAAAGCATTCATGTCAGATTATAAACAATCTGGTTATAAAATGAACAACAAAGAAAAAAGTGTTGATGTCATGGCAAAAAACTTTAAGCAAGATAGAAAAGTTCTAGAACAATCAGCAGAATGGACATCATATGGCGATTTAACAATTAAAAAAGATGGTTACAGTAAAATTACAGATTTAGTAAATGATCATAATCTTTTTAAAGCACCTGCTTATAAAGATTTTGTTGATCCTACGCTATATAAGGAGGGATAAATGAAATGACAGCTAATTTAGTCAAAAAATGGACATTACCAATCATTACTTTCATCATTTTCCTATTTATATGGCAATGCGTAATATGGATTGGAGATTACCAGCCCATTCTTTTACCGGGACCCTTACTAGTAGCAGAAAGTATTTGGCAGTTCATTATTACCGGGGAAATATTCTCACACTTAGGTATTAGTTTATTTCGCTTTATTGTAGGCTTTGGATTTGCAGTTATCGTAGGGGTTCCTGTTGGCTTTTTATTAGGACGCAGTAATGCATTATTTGATGCAATAGAACCGCTATTTCAATTAATTAGACCAGTCTCCCCTATTGCATGGTCGCCGTTCGTCGTTTTATGGTTTGGTATAGGAAGTTTACCGGCGATGGCAATTATATTTATTGCAGCATTTTTCCCAATTGTTTTTAATACAATCAAAGGGATTCGAAATGTGGAACCACAATACTTGAAGATTGCATCTAATTTAAATTTAAAGGGTTGGTCATTATACCGAAACATCCTCTTCCCTGGTGCATTTAAACATATTATGGGCGGTATACATATGGCAGTTGGAACAAGTTGGATATTCTTAGTTTCTGGAGAAATGATTGGTGCACAATCTGGACTTGGATTCTTAATTGTTGATTCACGGAATATGTTGAATTTAGAAGATGTTTTATCTGCCATATTCTTTATTGGGGTATTCGGATTTTTAATTGATCGCCTCATTAGTTATTTAGAGAAAATGATATTAACACGTTTTGGTGAATAAAGGAGAGTATATTTATGAGTTTAAAAACACACATTGAAAACGAATTAGATCCCTATTTAGTAGAAATTGATGACGGTTCACATTATCCTAAAACCTTCATTCAAACTTTATTTAAAGAAGGTTATTTTAAAGAAGATGATGTCAAAGCAAATTCAGAAGTCATCGAAGAAGTATCAAAATCTTGTCTGACAACGGGCTTCTGTTTATGGTGCCAACTGGCATTTTCTACCTATTTACAAAATGCAGAACAACCGCATTTAAATAAAGACTTACAACACCAATTACTATCAGGTGAAATTTTAGGTGCTACTGGATTATCAAATCCGATGAAATCATTTAATGATTTAGAATCATTCAACTTGTCACATCACTATAAGGATGAGCAATTTATTGTGAATGGTAGATTACCTGCGATTAGTAACATTGCTTCAGAGCATTATTTTGGTGCTATTTCTAAATCTGAAACATCAGATGAACTTGTAATGTTTATCGTTCAAGCCAATCAAGAAGGCGTTAATATAAATGAAATGTCTACCTTCTTAGGTGTAAATGGTTCAGCAACATTTTCAATTGAAATGAATGATGTGCACATACCTGAAGCACATATTATTACACACGATGCAAAAACATTCGCATCTAAGATACGTCCACAATTTGTAGCGTTACAAATACCGATTGCATTAGGTTCAGTACGTTCATCACTTGATTTAATTCATAAATTCTCTAATGCACAAAATGGCATTAACAAATATTTAGAATATGATGTTCAAGATTTTGAAGCACGTTATAACAATATAAAAAATCAATTTTACAATTTATTAGATACACATGATTTACACAATCAATTTGGTGACTTGATTGATTTGAAAAAAGAAGCCGGTTATTTACTACTTGAAGTCAATCAAGCATCTATGGTTAACGGGGGTTCTAGAGCATATTCACCTCGTGCACCTCAAGCACGTAAATTAAAAGAAGGCTTTTTCTTTGCAGCGCTAACGCCAACATTAAGACATTTAGGTAAACTACAAGAAGAATTCAAAAGCAGCAATGCTTCAGTTTAATAGTTCAATTCAAAAACAGTAATAACTGTTATATAATAGGAAATTACTTGTTGATATTTTTATTTTTAAGTAATAGCAGTTATTGGGGCGACTTCTGACTAGTTAATAAAGCATTAGCTGGAAACTACAGGATGAGGTGTACCCGCGAAAAACGTGCACAAAAAATTAGACAAAGTCTGAGACTTTGTCTACATACTAAAATAGCGAACAACTGTGTAAATACAGTTGTTCGCTATTTTTCTGTTACTATGCTTTAACAAACCATTCGATTGCACGTTTAATACTTTGATCCCAATAAGCATAATCATGTTCGCCAGGTCCATCCTCAAATTGATATGGAACTGCTTTTTCATCTAAGTACTTGATAAATTGTTGATTATCTTCATGCAATTCATCTTCTGTGCCACACATGATGAGTAACTCCGGAATAGCTTTATTTTGGTCTACTGCTTGATCGACTAAATGATATGGATCTAAGTCAGTACCTTTAACTCTTTTACTTGTTCCTGCTATAGCTTCACCTGAGAAATCATACCAATCAAAATCCATAAGATGTTGACCATTAAACACTGCTGATAACGGACAAGCTTTAGCAAAACGATGTCCTTGTGATAAAGCATATTTAATGGTGCCATAGCCACCCATAGAATGCCCAGCAATAAAATTATCTTCTCTTTTATCAGATAATGGTAAAATTTGATGCGCATAATCTAACACTTCTAATACATAATCAAAATAGTTATGGCCATAAACCATGTTACTATATCCACTATGGTCCGCATTTGGCATAATGACAGCTAATTGATGCGTATTAGCATAACGTTCAATACTTGTGTAACGCATATAAGAAGTTTCATCACTTGAAAGACCATGTAGTAATAATAAAGTTTTCAATGGTTTCGGTTGTGCTGCTTTATTAAAATAACTTTTATCTTCCGGTAAAATCACCATAAAATGATGATGCATACCTATTGTTTTAGAATTATAATTAATTGATAAAATTGCCAACTTTAATCACTACCCTTTATTAATTAACACTTTGTGGCTTATGCTTTTCTTTTTTCTGTGTTTTGTTAGAAGGATCTAAACGTTTTTCTAAAAATCTCAATCCAACGTCAATTAGAATTGCGATTAATGCAATTGGAATTGCACCTGCAAGAATAAACGTTGTGCCATCTGTTGCGTTTGTACCACGAATAATAATGTCACCTAAAGTTGGTGCTCCAATAAATGACCCAACTGCTACAACACCAATTGCTACAACAAGTGCGATTCTTAAACCACCTAAAATTACAGATAAAGACAACGGTAACTCAATTAAACGTAACACTTGGTTTCGTGTCATACCCATACCTTTACCAGCATCTTTAATGTTTGCATCAACGCCAATAATACCTGTAAAAGTATTTTTAATTATAGGTAATAATGCGTATAAGAACACTGTTAAAACAACTGTATTTGGACCTAAGCCCATCACTAACATTAAAATTGCTAACATCGCAATAACTGGTACAGTCTGTATAATATTGGCAATTGTAATAATCGTCCATGATAATTTTTTATATCTAGCAATGATAATCCCCAATGGAATACCTACAATTGCTGCAAATAAAACGCCATATACTGACATTAATAAATGCTTAATGAATAAATCCCATAGGTAGCCAAAGTTGACTGAATAATATTCGACTAATTGCTGTAATAAATTACCTTCCATTAGTTTTGACCACCTTTCTTATCGTCTTCAAAATAGTTGTGTGCTTTCAAGAATTTTTCAGCTACAACAGCTGGTTCTTGACCTTCACCATCTGCTTGATAATTAAGCTTTTGCATTTCTTCTGTTGATATTTTGCCCTTCAACTTATTAATAATTGGTTTTAATTTTGGATGTTTTTCTAATAAACTATTCGTTGCTACTGCACTCGAATCGTATGGTGGGAAAAAGCGTCTATCGTCTTCAAGTACTTTTAAATCGTACCCCTCAATACGTCCATCCGTTGAATAACCAACTGCTACTTCTAAGTTTTTTGAATTTAAGGCATCATATACAAGTCCGATTTGCATTGGACGTACTGTATCAAAGTCAAACCCATATTCTTTCGTAAATCCTGGATAACCGTCACCTTCACGATGTAACCACGAACTGTCCACGCCAAGTCTTAACTCATCACTATGTTTTTCTAAATCTGAAACAGTTTCTAAATTATATTTCTCAGCTGTTTCTTTAGTAACCATAAATGCGTATGTGTTCGCAAAACCATATGAATCAAAGAATGTTTGATCAAATTTCTTTTGGAACCCATCTTGAGTCGCTTCCATCGCTTTTTCAGGATCTTTTATTGGATCTTCTTTTAAAGCACCTGTTAAATCTGTGCCATTATATCTTGCCCCTGACATATTTGCATCACCATTCACTAAAGCATTATGTTGAATGGTACTTGAACCTAAATTGTTAATTAATGATGGTTTAATCTGACCATCTGTAGCATGTTCTATTAAAAGTCTCAACATATGAGACATAATTTGTGATTCACTCGTTGCAAGTGCTGTAATTTTAACTTCATTATCTGAGCTGCTACCACTTAAACCAGGTAAACTACATCCAGATAACACCGTCAGACACAGTACAAGCACGATACTATACTGTTTAAACTTCTTCATAATGTCCTCCTTTTATTATCTGGATACTTTTAAGCCTTTTGGAACAGCCCATTTTTCGACTAATGAAAGTAATACATCTACAACTAAAGCTAAAATTGTTACAAGTATAGCTGCACTTACAATCATCAATGGATCATATAAATTTAAACCGTTAAATACAAAGTCACCTAAGCCGCCTGCACCAACATAACTTGCTAGCGTCGCCCAACTGATTACATATACAGATGATAATCGAATACCACCTAATATAAGTGGTAAAGCTAACGGTAATTCAATATCTTTCATAAGTTGTAACTTGGTCATTCCCATACTTGTGCCAGCTTCTTTAATATTAGTGTCGATGTTTTTGACGCCTAACACAGTATTATTCAATATTGGTAAAAGTACATAGATAAATAATGCTACAATTGCAGGTAATTTCCCCACGCCAAATATTGGTATCATGATAGCTAATACCGCAAGTGTTGGTATTGTTTGAAGTACACCAGCAATTGAGAGTACGATATTTGAAGTTCTTTTCATTTTGGATAAGATAATACCTAATGGAACAGCCACTACGATAGCGATTAACAATGCGATCATTGAGATATAAAAGTGTTCAGCTGTTTTTGATATCAGTTGCCCACCATATTGCTCTATGAAAACTTTCATTATTTATCAGCTCCTACATTTTCGGGCTCTACTATTGCATTTTGATCCGCATTTTCATCTTCGTCTATTTCGCCCCAAATACTGTCATAAACAATATCCACTAGGTTTGCTCTCGTAACTAATCCAATTAATGTTTCACCATCTTTATCCACTACCGGAACGTTTCTTACATTTCGTTTTAAAATTGTACGTACTGAATCTTGCAATTTACTGTCTATTCTTACTCTATAAATATCACGTTGCATCGTATCGATAAGCTCTTTGTTTGAACGTAATCCTTGGTTAATGTCTTCAATATCTAAGTAACCTAGTAATCTATTGTTATTACCTACCACAAAAATAGTATCTACACGACGTTCTCTCATGACTTTAACTACTTCGTTCAGTGAACGATCTGCGTGTACAGTTACTGGTTTAATCATTGCATCTTTAACTGTACGCATATTTGGACGATCTTGAATTAATCTATTTTGGCCAATAAAATCACGTACGAAATCGTTTGCAGGATGACGTAAAATATTATCTGGTGTATCAAATTGTATAACTTGTCCTTCAGACATAATACAAATTTTGTCTGCTAGCTTAATCGCTTCATCCATATCATGCGTAACAAAAACAAATGTTTTACCTAATTTTTGTTGTAATTCTTTCACTAAATCTTGTAATGTATCTCTTGTAATCGGGTCTAATGCACCAAATGGTTCATCCATTAAGATGACATCTTGTTCAGCAGCTAATGCACGCACTACCCCAATACGTTGTTGCTGTCCCCCAGATAATTGAGATGGATATCTATCTAAAAACTCTTCTGGTAAATCTACGAGTTTAATTAATTCTTTCGCTTTACGTTCTTTCTTTTCTTGAGACCATTTTAATAATTTCGGTACTAAAACGATATTTTCTCTGATTGTCATATGAGGCATGAGTCCTATTTGTTGAATTACATAACCAATTTTTCTACGTAATTCTACTGGATTCATTTTGCGGACATCTTTGCCATTAATTGTTATTTGTCCCTCAGTAGCTTCTATCATTCTGTTGATCATTCTTAAAGCAGTAGTTTTACCACTACCACTTGTTCCTATAAACGCAATAAATTCACCAGATTCAATATCTAATGATATATTATCTACAGCTTTCTTCCCACCGCCGTAGACTTTTGATAAGTTTTTAATACTTAACATGGTTCAATTCCTTTCTATGTACATATTTTAAATTAAAAATATTTCATAATAAATTTAGGACTATCTGTGGATGTTATACAAATTCTAAAATAAGTAACAACATAGCTACAAATAGCCCTAATTTATTCGTTTTGGTTGTTAAAAAACAAATCAATTATATAATAAATTAAAATTTGATTTTGTTACCCTATACAATAAGATACCTTAATTAATAAAAATAAACAATTTATACTTATGAGTTTTGTTACTTTAAACATTCAATAAACATTGTTAATCAATCGTTTCAAATTGATTTCAATTATACTATTTATGCTTAATGCCAATAAGATGACCAAGCTCTTGAGGCTTATTTTCAATCGTATTTATAGTAGCTAAATCTTCAATCGCTTTTTTTATCATTTCTGGAAATACTTCGGGCTTATCTATAGCTGTATTCATTCCCATGAGCATTACTTCATAAGTTGCACAACGAGATTGATTTGCATCTCTTAACATCATAAACACATGTAAACGTTTCGCATCATAATCATATAGCTCAACATTAACCGAGATTAACTCATCTACTTTAATTTCTTTTAAATACATTACATGATTTTCTAAAGTAAACACTGTGTATTGGCTTTGTGCTATCGTCTCTTTATCTAGTCCTAGATAGGCAAGCCAAGCATCTGTCGCATCACTAAAAACACGATTATATTCAGCATCATTCATATGACCATTGTGGTCTACCCAAATATCTTTCACTTTAGTCGTATATTCAAACTGTGAATGTATCATATTAATACACCGAAGGGCTTGTGGCTTTTTTCATTGATGGTGTATCTTCTGGCCAATATTCTTCTGCTAATTTTTTTACTTTGATTAAGAATTCGTTGCGTTTCTGATCAAGCTCTGACATTGTTTGGCCTTGTGATGATGCTTCACATCCATTAACGACTTCTTCATATAAATCTTTCGTTAATTCTGGTGCTACTAATTTAGTCCATGGTTTTTTCAAAGCTGGGCCAAATTGTTTTAACATGTGGCGCATCCCACCTTCTCCACCTGCCAAATGGAAAGTCATGAACGGTCCGTATTGTGCGTAACGCAATCCTGCTGCATGCGTGAATGCTTTATCTACTTCTTCTGTAGTAGCTATGCCATCATTTACAATATGCAATGCTTCTCTCCAAAGTGCTTCCATTAATCTATCAGCAATATGACCTTCTATTTCATGTCTTACATGCAGTACGTCCATGCCGATACCTTCATAAGCTTGTTCAGCTTTTACTGTCGTTGCTTCCGCAGTTAATTGTCCTGGAACAATTTCTACAAGTGGTAAAATATATACCGGATGGAATGGATGAGCTACAACTAAACGCTCTGGATGTTGTAAGTTTCGCTGTAACTCTGAAGGTTTAATACCTGAAGTGCTTGAACCTATTGTTGCATCAGGTCGTGCATAAAAGTCTATTTCAGTCAGTACTTGCTCTTTTAATGATTCAATTTCAGGCACATTTTCTTGTATATGATCTGCTTCTTTAACAGCTTCTTCTAAATAAGGTGTAAATGTAAGATTTTCTAATGAAGCACCTTCTGCTAAGCCAAGTTCTTGGGCAAATGGCCAATTTTGTTTTACTTGTTTCAACATTCTTTCATATGCGCCTTCACTTGGATCAGTAGCGATTACTTCATGACCATGTGCTAACATTCTTGTAATCCATCCACTACCAATAACGCCTGTACCTACAACTGCGAATTTCATTTTGCCCCTCCTTGTGGATCTCTAAGTTGATATTTTTCACGCGCTTCAGCTGGCGTCATTGGTTCTATATCTAAACCTTTTAATATTTCTACAGCCTTTTCAACGAGTTGTTCATTAGTGGCTTTGACACCTTTTTCCAAATATAAATTATCTTCTAATCCCACACGTACATTGCCTCCACGTTTAGCCGCTTCTTCTACTGTTGGAAATTGCATTCTGCCAATGCCAAATGCTGACCAGTGTGCATTTTCAGGTATACGTGTCTTAAAGTATTCTATTGTTTCGGCGTCATTTTCTGCTCCCCAAGGAATGCCAAGACAGAATTGGAACATTGGTTCTCCTTCGATTAAACCTTCATTTATAAGTTGCTTAGCAAATGATATATGACCACTGTCAAAACACTCTAACTCAGGTTTCACCCCAGCTTCTTTAACAAGTTGTGCTTGTTCTCTTAACCAACCTGCTGGACTTAAATAAAGCGTGTCACCCATATTGACACTACCACAGTCTAGGGTACACATTTCTGGTAATAATGCGCCTACAGGTTCGTGTCTTTCTTTTGGTGTTTGCATGTCTGTTCCTTTTGCACCAGTATATGGATCTTCTAGATTCGGGATGAAGTCTCCTCCTCCACCAGAAGTAATATTTATAACAATATCTTCGTCTGCTTCTCTAATTAATCTCACAGCTTCTTTAAAAAATTCAACGTTATGACTAATGCCACCTGTTTCTGGGTCTCTAGCATGTATATGTGCCACAGTCGCTCCTGCTTTTGCACATTTTATCGCTGAATCAGCAATCTCTTGTGGTGTTACAGGAACATTTTTATTTTTTTCTGTAGTATCTCCAGCACCTGTTATAGCTGCTGTTAGCATAACTTTCTTCATTAATATAAACCTCCAACAGAGTTTTTAATACATCGATTAGTGTACCAACCAGACGGTTTAGTTTCAACCTTATAAAATATAAAAAAAGGGACTAATCAATTTTTAATCATTGATTATCCCTATATTATCAGTGCTTTACATGAAATTTTCATTTAATTATTTTTTTATAATTTCTATTTTTATCGACCCTTTTTAATCGATTTTTTCATTTTTAGTATAAGTTGTTAGTCTTTCTAAAACTTCAGCTCGCATCGAATCATCTATGGCATCTAAACCAAATATTTCAGACAGCCATAGCCCATCGACTGCCATTCGAATAATTGTCGCATCAACTTTGTCTAATCCATCATTTTCAATATTAAATTGCCATTCTTTATATGTGTCTTGTAAAGGTAATAATAAATTACTATTTATACCTTGTGCAGCTAACATTCCTGAAGTGATAGATGCATTTTCCGAACTGTATTCGCGTGTAGCATCTATAAATGCGCGTATCCATTTACCTTGTTGTTGGTCATCACTTTGCACATGTTTATCAACGTTAATTCGATAAATTTCGTCTGCATGATCGACAAGTCCTTGAATTAATGCAAATTTGTTTTTGAAATGATACAACAAGCCACCTTTACTTACGCCTGCTTTCTTAGCAACAGCATCCAAAGTTAAATATTCACTGCCTTGTTCATTAACGATAGATGCAGCTGCCTCTAGTAATTGTATCCGTTTAGAAACTCTTGGCATTAATACACCTTCTCTCTAAAAGTACGTTACGAGTTGATATCTCATAACACTTTTTATATTCGAGCAAACTATAAACGATAATTGTTAAAGTTGCAACTGTATCTTTTTATTATTAATTAAAATAATGACCGTTAAACAAGCGATATGAACTAAATACACGTTTTATTTTATTTATATTAAATATGAATAACTCTTAAAAATCATTCTACACTTTTTTCAACTTACTTAAATTATGTTGCTATTTTTCTAGACTTATTCTGTTATTTTAATATCAACTTCAAGTCTATATTATTTATCATCTATACCCTTACCTTCTAAAATATGATCCACATATTTTTCAACACGTTTTTCACGTGTTGTCGCTCTTTTAGCTTGTCCGATATGGAACATGTACTGTCTCTGTCTACCGGGTGTTAAATTATAAAATGCTTCTTCAAGTTGAGGGCTGTCATTTAATTTTATTTGTAGTTCTTCTGGCATTTCATAGTCTGCTGTTTTTTTCATTGGCACTTGCTTGCCTGATTTTTCAATTCTTATTGCTTCTTCAACATACCATTTAATTTCATCTCTTCGGTTTTCAACTTCTTCTAGGCTTTCAAAGCGCAACTGTCTTGCAGCTTGAACATTTTTCGTTTGTTGAATAAGTGATTGATATGGGTCTTCCATGATAGATCCTTTTTCAAAAAGCAAAGCACAATAATGTTTAAAATCTTGAATAATCACAACATTTTTATTCTCTAACGTGTAACAAGGGTGCATCCATTTATAATCTTCCACTAATTCAGTTTCTCGAATAATTTCACGCATTATTTTAAATTCATCTTGCCATTGTTTTAATCTATCAATAAATGCATTTACTTTAATATGATCATCGTGTTCATTAGTCATAAAAATTACACCTCTTTATAATTAATTTATTTATATTTATTCTACTATGAAATGATTAATTTTATCTAGATTTAATCTTTTTAATATTTATGTTAAGTTTTCCGATTGATATAATATGAATTGAATGGTTGTTATGGTATGATTTTTTTATTATTTAGACTATTACATAGAATATGAGGTGATTTTAATGCAACAAGCAACAAATTTAAAAAAAGTACTAGGTTTAACTGACGTCTTGGGTATAGCTATCGGGCAAATCATAGGTGCTGGGGTCATGTCACTTACTGGAATTGGTATACAGATGACTGGTAGTGGCATAACACCTGCATTTATTTTATCTGCCATCATCACCTTACTTACGATGCTCCCTATCGCAATATTAGGTTCGACATTACCTACTACTGGCGGAATGTATCAATACACTAGTCGTTTATTGTCTCCAAAGACAGGCATTTTTTGGTTATTATTATTTATCTTTTTACAGATCACGTTGTCATTATATGCATTATCATTCGCACAATATTTAGAAGGTCTTTTCCCTGGAGTACCGGTTAGGACTGTCGCCTTCTCATTATTAACTATTTTATTTATCGTAAATATCGTTGGTATTAAATCTGCCTCTATTATTGGAAATATTATGGTAGTCACTTTAATAGTGGCTTTGTCTTGCTTTATCATATTTGGTGTTCCACATGTTAACTTTGGTGTATTTAATACGAAATCTATGCTCCCAGATGGTTTCACCGGCTTCTTTACTGCTGTAGGCCTTGTTTCTTTTGCGACTGGTGGTGCTCAAGTAGTTGCTGAACTTGGTGGAGAAATGAAAAACCCTAAAAGGGACATTCCCATTGTTATTATTGTTGCTACTATATTTGTCGGATTATTATACGCATTTATTGCCTCAATTGCAGTAGGTGTATTACCTATTCCAGAAGTAGCAGGTAGACCTTTAACGAGTGTCGCAAAAGAAGTATTACCAACCCCGGTATTTATCTTCTTTATGGTTGGTGGCGCGATGTTTGCTTTAGCAACAACACTTAATTCGACTTTTACTTGGGTAACAAAAAGTTTATTAGTGGCAATTCACGATGGTTATTTACCTAAATATTTAGGTAGCGTAAACAAACGGTTTGGTACACCTCATTGGCTATTACTTATCTTTTACATTATTGGTGCATTGCCTATTATTACAGGTATGTCTTTAGATGTTGTTGCACAACTTGGTACAGGCATTTCTCTAATTGTATTTGCATTTCCAGCCTTAGCTGTGACACAATTGCCAAAAAAATATCCTGAAGCATATAAACACTCCCCATTTAAAGTGCCTTATCCTATCCTAGTGACAATTGCTATAAGTGCAATTATAGTCTTGCTATGCCAATCTTATTTGCTAATTTCAGATTTAAAATTAGGTTATATCATAGGCACCTTTATATATATTATTATCTCAGCATTTATTGCTCATTTCTCAAATAAAAAAGCGCATTTAAACATTAGTGAAATACAACTAAATTCTAAGCAAATCCCCGAAAAACAAATCAACTTTTCTAATAATCTATAATTTAATAAAAATGAGGACGGGCACATGACATCAATTTTTCAATCGACATGTGTCCGTCCTCATTACTGTTTGACTTCCCAAAACTCTGTTTTCTGCTTAAAATAAAATATTAATTTACATATAACAAAAGCTTATTTATCACTAATTTTTGTGAGCCAATCAGCTATTTTTGATACTCTGAATTAAAGTTACTTACGCTTTATTATATTTTGCTACTTTTTTTAAACTTATAACCAATATAAGTGCCACTAGAGCAATGGTAGCACTAAAGTAAGTTACAGCTAAAACATCTATTTTCGAAACAACTAAACCACCTATGATACCACCGATGCCAATACCGGCATTTAAGCTCGACATATTCCAACTCATCACTTGACTTGTATCCCCGTCAACGTGTTCAATGATACCACTCTGAACTGCCGGATTTGTACTCCATTGCATAATGTTCCAAATAAAGATAACCATTAATAGCAAGCCAGTACCTGGTAAGAAAACATTCAATACTAACATCATAAGAATAAATATTGAAGTTGCAATCGTTAACCAGCGCTTACTTGTTAATTTATCTGATAGTACTCCACCCATCGAAGTTCCTATTACACCTGCAATACCATTGATTAATAAAGCTATAGAGACAAATGATAAATCATGACCACTGGACAACATTAACGGATTAATGTAGATAAATGTAACGGAATTCGCTACTAATAATAGGAATGTAATCCCTAAATATTTTGTGATTTCTGCAGGTCTTAAGATTTTAGAATAACTACTGCCACGTTTTTGACTACTTGTGCTTGTTGTAGATGCTTTAAACTCTGGATCAGGTACATAAAAGTACATAAGAATACCAACAAGTATACTTACAACTACTATAAATAGAAACGTAAATCTCCAACCAACTAAGTCACCAATAATTGTTCCAATAGGCACACCGAATACGTTAGCACCACTAAAACCTGAATAAACGATACCTATCATTTTCCCACGATGTTGAGGCGCCGTTAATAAAGCTGTTAATGCTAGTATCTTCACTACAATTAAAGCTGCAGCTGCTGAAGATAAAATGCGTCCAAATACTAAAATAGTAAAATCAGGGGCAACTGCAATAATTACGTTCCCTAACATAAACATTACTAATGCCCATAATAAAACTGGTCTTGGTGAAAAACGATTTGTAACTTTAACCAAAATCGGTCCTGCAATAGCAAAGGTAATTGCATATAAAGTTACTAACTGACCAATAATTGCTTCAGAAACACCTAAATCATTACTCATTAAATTCATAATCCCAGCAACCATCATTTCAACCATACCTACAATAAATATGCTCAAAATAAATGTTGCAATTCGCATAGCTGACATACGTTTCACTCCTTTCTTTTATTTCGTTGCAATTTTTACATAACCACTATATTATAAACCATTCGTCAACAGGTTTGAATATATTTACTTGGTGCCACCTCTAACGTATTAATAACATTTAACAATTCACAAAGTACCGCAATATTCATTAATTAGCTCATAAAGTTAAAAACAACAATGAATAAAGGGAACATCTTATTTTAGATGCTCCCTGACTGAGTTTCTTCTATAAAAATTAGCGTTGTTCAACATGCAAGTGACGTCCTATCAATTGATTGCGATGATTAAAAAATTGTTTGTAGCTTAAGTATGTAGCAATTAGTGCTGACATGATTGTTGCTGTTGTATGAATAAATACAACCATCAATTGAAATTTCACAGCTTCTAATGGGTCAACACCACCAATAATTAACCCTGTCACCATACCAGGTATAGATACAATACCATATGTTTTAACAGAATCTATTGTTGGGACGATTGCTGTCTTTACACTTTCTCGTATTGTCGTTTTTGAAGAAAGTTTCGGTGTAGCACCTAGCGCTAATTTAGCTTCAATTCTACTCATCTCTTTAACAAATTCTCTATCTAAATTCTGATAAGCCAAATTAATAGCAATTAGTCCATTACTTCCAAGCATACCTGCAATCGGAATGACTTCATTAGGCTTGAATTGAATAGCACCTGTTATGATGACGCCTGCTAATGGTAATGCAACACCAATAAATATTGCTGCAAAAGATATCCAAAACACATGATGCATCACTGGTGATGCTCTACTGATTGTATTCCAGGAAGCATTAATAATGATAATAAATACAAATAGTAAGAGTAACCATTTTTGGTTAACATCAAATATAAAGTGCAAAAGATACCCTAAAATAACAAGTTGAACGACAGCTCGTGTTGTTGCCACGAGTAAATCTTTAATAATATGTAATTTTTCTTTATAAGAGACAATCATGGGAAAGATTAGGAGTAACCCTGTTAACACTAAAGCTGTTGTACTCATTATAAATCCTCCTGTTTGTCTATTTTGCCATCAACAATTCGAATTCTTTTTTGAAAATGTCTAATACTCTGATTCGTACTATGTGTAATCCATAAAATTGCAACACCTTCATCAGCAAGCTTGAAAATGAGGTCTTCTACTTTCTCACTATTTTGCGTATCCAATGCACTTGTTGCTTCATCTAATAATAGTATTTGAGGTTTATACATTAATTGTCTAGCAATTGTAATACGTTGTCTTTCTCCACCTGATAGATGCTCTACACTTGTATTAAAATTATAGTGACCTAAACCAACAGCTTTTAATAACTTCTTAGCTCTTTTACGATCAAATTTGTCCTCTCGAACTACAGCAGGAAATGCCATATTATCGCCTATTGTAAGATCAAACAAATCACTTTCTTGTAATAAATAACTAATGTCCATACGTAATGATTCAGGTTTAATTTGTTCATAAGCTTTGCCATTAAAATATATGTCACCCTGCGTTGGACTAATTAAATTATTAAGCAACCGCAACAATGTACTTTTACCGCTTCCAGAAGGTCCTATAATAGCAATTGTATCTCCCTTTTCTATTTTCAAATTGATATTATCGATGATGTATCTATTGCCTATTTTGTAAGAAACATTTTTAACTTCTAACATCATCTGCCCTCCTTAAATTATAAATCATTTCATCTTATTTATTCCCTAAATCAATTATTTTAATAGCCTTTTCATGCAATGCGTTGGGATCAGACGTTCACCTAATAATTAATATGTCATTCAACAAATTTCATTTACTTATTTTTATTTCATAAAAACAATAGCTATGAATGAAATTAAATTATTTACAGCATGCAACGTTATAGCCAGCGCTAAATTCATACCACTCTTTAAATAAACAAAAGCAATCGCCAGGGCAATAATAATATAGGAGCCTATCTCAAATGGAGATGTGGCACCAATCACATGAACACCTGCAAACAATACAATTGAAAGGACTGTAGCAAAACCATATGTAATTTTTTTACCTAGTTCATGGATGATTAAATGCCTAAATAATAGTTCTTCAATAATAGGCGTTAAAATCACAATATCAATAAATAAAAATGGTAACATCCTGTTATCAGCGAACATTTCCTCTAAGAATATTTGATTTTGTGTTTCATTATATTGTAATGACTTAGGCAAAAATTCCATTAACCAAGCGTATGTTGAATTTAAAATTAAAATTAATAGATATGCAGCCATAATCATCAATAGATATCGAGGTACTTTTTTAAACCTATCCATTGCAATCGATAGCATTTTATCTTTTTTATGCATTGCATAAAAGCTATATAGAATGATTATTTCTGCAATGACTGCGCTCATGATTAATATATTTTCATCAGTAACAAACGATTCATTTTTTATATCAATAATAGAATATATTCCATATATTAAAACAAAGAAAATAATAGGAACTATATTATTAGCAACAATATATAGAGGGAATAGCCAAAAATCTCTTTTTACAATCTTGTCATTGTTCCATATGTTTTTTTCATTGTGTTCTTTTTTTATCTCATGAGTTGACTGTTTAGCCATATGACACCTTCCTTATCGTTGTATACAATGAATATACCATGATTTAAATTACTTATATACATTTTATAATATATTTATTCGTCAGCTATTCCCAGCTCTAGTATATTGGTCAGCCCTACTTTATAGTAGGTATCATATTGTAAAATGCGCATTTTGTTGTAGTATA
Organism: Staphylococcus sp. AntiMn-1; assembly: GCF_001663395.1. NCBI lineage: Bacteria > Bacillati > Bacillota > Bacilli > Caryophanales > Staphylococcaceae > Staphylococcus > Staphylococcus sp. AntiMn-1. Next base: position 2,349,060 of record NZ_CP012968.1, on the reverse strand, counting down.
TATGTAAATGGGGAGGGATGTTACATGGCAATTTTGACAATATTACAATTCATCGTAAATATCATCATAGTGCTAATTTTATTAAGTGTATTAATTATTGGGGGATTTTTACTATTTAAAGATAAGCATCAAAAGCAACATAGTGTATTACGTAATTACCCATTACTTGCACGTGTTCGCTATTTTGGAGAAAAAATTGGTCCTGAACTCCGTCAATATTTATTTTTAGCGGATACGAAAGGTAAACCATTTTCCAGAAATGATTTTACTAACATCGTATTAGCTGGAAAATATAATTCTAGAATGACGAGTTTTGGTACACAAGAAGATTATAAAGATGGCTTTTATATACAAAATACAATGTTTCCTTTACAAACATCAGAATTACACATTGATCAGTCACCTATGATTTCTTCTTTTATCTATGAAATTGATAATGAACGTCTGTTCAATCGTGATGAACATAAAATTCAAACTGAACTTAATCCTTACTATATATCAGAAGAAAATCGTGTCACTTTAGGTGCAGAACTTAAGCACCCATTCAAACCTAAGCGCTTAGTTGGTCAATCTGGTATGAGCTATGGTGCATTAGGTAGTAATGCAATCAATGCATTGTCTCAAGGACTTGGTCAAGCAGCTACTTGGATGAATACGGGCGAAGGTGGATTATCAGAACACCATCTTTCTGGAGATGTGGATCTCATCTTTCAAATTGGACCGGGATTATTCGGAGTACGTGATAAAGCAGGCGTATTTGATATAGATGCTTTTCTCGAGTTAGCACATAGAGATAAGATTAGAGCCTTTGAAATAAAACTCGCACAAGGTGCCAAAACACGTGGTGGGCATATGCAAGGTAATAAAGTAACTGAAGAAATTGCAAATATACGTAAGGTTGAACCATGGAAAACAATTAATTCGCCTAACCGCTTTGATAGCATTAACAGTCCAGAATCTTTACTTAATTGGGTAACTCAGCTCAAGCAACAAGCTCAAAAACCGGTTGGCTTTAAAATTGTTGTAAGCAAAGTTTCAGAAGTAGAAAAACTTGTACAAACTATGGTTGAGACAAATCAATATCCTAGCTTCATCACCGTTGATGGGGGTGAGGGCGGTACTGGTGCAACCTTCCAAGAATTGCAAGATGGTGTTGGTTTACCTTTATTTACGGCTTTGCCTATTGTAACTTCAATGCTTGAAAAGCATGGCATACGTGACCGTGTTAAAATCTTCGCATCTGGAAAGCTTATCACGCCAGATAAAATCGCAATTGCTTTAGCACTTGGCGCAGACTTAGTGAACGTGGCACGTGGCATGATGATTAGTGTCGGCTGTATCATGAGTCAACAATGTCACATGAATACTTGTCCAGTAGGCGTAGCTACTACGGATCCTAAACTCGAAAGAGGACTAATTGTCGATGAGAAAAAATATCGTGTCACTAATTTTGTAACAAGTTTACACGAAGGATTATTTAATATAGCTGCTGCAGTCGGTGTGGAGTCACCTACAAAAATATCTAAAGACCACCTCATTATTAAAAATAAAGATGGCGGTGTTCAATCAATACGCGATTATAAACTGAAATTAATTGATCAACATCGATGACATAAATAGAGCTCTATTACTTAAAAGTAATTAAACTGCTTTTCAAAGTAATAGAGCTTTTTATTATTTATTTGCTTCATTTATTTGTTGCGTTAGTTTTGTTTCTATAGTGCTTTGCTCATCTTCTAATGGATTGAACTCAAATTTCTTATCATTTATAAATACTGTTGGTATGCCTTTAATTCCTCGACTAACCGCTTCTTCAGTAATCGCTATAGAGCGTTCATCAGCTTCTTTCTGAGGTGATAAGTTAAACTGTTTCTGCATTTTCTCTTCTATAGTAGCAAAATCAACTGTCCATTCTTTTTGAGTATCATACAATTTACGTATAATTTCTAGTGTTTCGTCAGTATTTTGATAATCTAAATGAATATTTGCAACCGTACCTTTTAATAATCCATTCTTCGTTTTATCAAAGTGCTTAATTACATGTTGTACTTTACCTTGATCTATCAGTGGTTTTAATGATTGATCTGCGGCTTTAAAATAATTTTTACAATATGGACAAGCCAAATTTATAAATGATTCCACTTTAACAGGCGCATTTGGTGACCCTAATGTAAGATGTTTAACTTCTGTCATATAAAATCCCTCCACTTTGTCTATATTTATATTGAAACATGCTTATTCTTTTTATGCACACTTTTAGTCTGAGTAATTTAATAGGAATTTTATTTTTCAAACCAATTAGCGACGTTCCTCACTACTTATTCTCCCTCATAGTCAAAATGCTATGTAATTGCATACTTCATGTTAAAATAAAGTTATCAATTTTAATGGGAGGCATTATATGAACAATTCAGTGAAGTTATTAAAATCACTAACAGATGTTGATGGTATTGCAGGCCACGAAATGGCAGTTAAATCTTTAATGCACGAATATTTAACACAAGTAAGCGATGAAATCATAGAAGATAATCTAGGCGGGGTTTTTGGTAAAAAGACTGCTACTACAAGTAATAAAACATTAATGGTTGCTGGTCACTTAGATGAAATCGGCTTTATGGTGACTAAAATAGATAAAGACGGCTTCCTAAAATTCACCCCTATTGGTGGCTGGTGGAATCAAGTCATGCTCTCTCAAAAAGTAACAGTAACTACAGATGATGGTAAAAAAATCAGAGGTATTATCGGTTCTAAACCGCCACATGTATTGTCACCGGAAGAACGTAAAAAAAATGTTGATATGAAAGAAATGTTTATTGATATTGGCGTTAAAAGCAAAAAAGAAGCACAACAATTCGGTATCGAATTAGGCAATATGATAACACCATATAGTGAATTCGAAGCATTAGCGAATAACAAATATTTAACTGCAAAAGCTTTTGATAACCGTTATGGTTGTGCCCTTGCAGTGGATGTATTACAAAACCTTAAGAATGAGACTATTGACATCAATCTTGTCTCAGGTGCCAATGTTCAAGAAGAAGTTGGTCTTCGCGGAGCTAAAGTAGCAGCTAACAAAATCAAACCTGACTTAGCTATAGCTGTAGACGTTGCTGTCGCATATGATACACCAGGAATGTCTGGTCAAGTAAGTGATACAGCAATTGGTAATGGTCCTGTCGTTATTTTAATGGATGGATCTAATATCGGTCATGTTGGATTTATGAAGCATATTAAAGCAGTGGCTAAAAAACATAATATTACGATTCAATTAGACACTACTGCTGGCGGTGGCACTGATGCCGGAAGTATTCATGTAGCGAATGAAGGGACACCAACTGTTGCTATTGGGGTCGCATTACGTTACATGCATTCCAATGTTTCTGTGTTACACACAGATGATTACAAAAATTCAGTAGCCTTAGTTACAGAAATTATTAAATCTCTTAATGACGATGTGGTTGACCAAATCATTTGGTAATCTAGGAGTTAACTGAGATACAGTATTCAAATGTAAAGTTAAAACAAACATAGTACGGATTCAAATATACTAGCTATACGGATAAGGGAGCGGGACAGAAATCAAATTTGATTTTCTATCCCCTCCTTTTTTATACTTTTTAAACGAATTTTTAAACAAACACACGAACGTTCATATATGTTATATATATTTAAACTTTGAAAATTATAAAGTTTTCAGAATATTTATTCTATTTTTATTCTTAATTTGTTATACTACCGATAACTTATTAGGGAGGTCGTTATGATGATTTCGAATACTAAAGGTAAGCCAACGCTAATAAATAGATTTTTGAATATTGTAGAAAAAGTTGGAAACAGATTACCCGATCCTAGCATTTTATTTTTCTTAATGTGTGTAGGACTCGCAATACTTACTTGGGTTGTATCATTATTTCAGATTTCCGTAAAACATCCGGGCACAGGCGATACGATTGCAATCAAAAGTATTTTAAGTAAAGATGGACTGTCGATGATTCTGAATGACGCCATAAAAAACTTTTCAGAATTTCCAGCATTAGGTCTTGTTCTTGCAGTCATGCTTGGTATTGGGGTAGCAGAAAAAACAGGTTACTTCGATAAATTAATGATTCAAGTTGTACATAAAGCACCAAAGAATTTCATTGTGCCAGTCATTATTATTATAGGTATTATAGGCAATGCTGCGGGTGATGCAGCGCCGATTGTGTTACCACCATTAGCAGCGATGGTCTTTATTAAATTGGGCTACCACCCTATTGCGGGTTTAGCAATGGCTTACGCGTCTGCACTTGGAGGATTCTCTGCAAATGTCATGATTGGTATGTCAGACGCATTACTTTATGCATTTACAAAACCAGCTACAAGCATTGTTTCTGATAGTGTGCATGTCAACGTAGCAATGAACTGGTACTTTATTGCAGCAAGTGTGCTCGTCTTATTGCCTTCCGTATATTGGGTTACTATGCGTTTTGTCATTCCTAGATTAGGTAAATATGATGATTCTAATTCAGCTATTCAAGCAGATGATTCTAATTCAAAGCTCACACTTCAAGAAAACCGTGCCGTGTTTTGGGCAAATATCAGTTTTTTTGTATTAATTGTATTGCTTATCATTTTAGCTATACCGCAACACAGTTTTCTGAGGAATGCCAACACAGGTAGTTTATTGAATGATGCACCTATCATTAACGGTGTCGGTCTAATTATTTTAGTATTATTTTTAGTTCCTGGTTTAGTGTATGGCATTATGGTAAAAGAATTTAAAAATTCTAAAGACCTAGGAAAAATGTTAGCTGATTCAATGTCATCTATGGGTTCATTTATCGTCATTGTGTTTTTTGCAGCGCAGTTACTTGCCTTTTTAGAATGGAGTAACCTGGGCATTATCGTTGCTGTTAAAGGCGCTTCAATACTTCAAGGTCAGAATGGCGTTGTACTTATCCTAGGTATTATCTTATTAAGTGCACTGATTAATTTATTAATTGGTAGTGCATCTGCCAAATGGGGTATTTTAGCACCTATTTTTATCCCAATGCTTATCATTGTAGGTTTCCATCCAGCATTGACTCAAATGTTGTATAGAATTGGTGATTCTATTAGTAATCCAATAACGCCTATGATGCCCTACTTACCATTGCTATTATCTTATGCACAAAAATATGATAATGATATGAAATTAGGTTCATTATTATCTAGTCTAATGCCCTATACAATTATATTAAGTATCGTGTGGCCATTATTCATGATTGCTTGGTATCTATTAGGTTGGCCGCTTGGTCCAGGTAGCCCCTTACATGTAAAATAAATTATTAAAAAAGAGACAGACAAGAAGGAAATATTTCCGTGTCTGTCTCTTTACTTTCAATTATATTAACCTCTGAAATAATCATCGTGTAGTTATACTTTTATTAAGTAATATTAAATATTTTAGAACACATTTTTTTCTAATTGTTGTAATATAAAAGTAAGAAAAGGGTAAATAAAGTACAAGTAAAGTAAAATAACCTCATTTACTTAGGAGGAAATTATGGAACGTATAGGATTAATAGATATTGGTTCAAATACCATTCGACTCGTTATTTTTGAATTTGATCATAAAACAGGATTAAATGAAATATTAAATATCAAAACACCTGCAAGATTAAGCCAATATTTAACTGAAGATTTGGCTATGACGGATGACGGTATTGAAGTATTAACTAAAGCATTGCGCAGTTTTAAAAAGGTTGCTGACAAGTTTAATATAGATGAATTGCATCCGGTAGCAACCGCAGCCATTAGACAATCTACCAACCAAGAGCAGATTATTAAACATATCAAAGAAGCACTTAAAATCAATATTAAAATTATTTCAGAGCAAGAAGAAGCATTTTATGGTTTTTATGCTATCACACATACTACTGATGTTAATGACGGCGTGTCTGTAGATATTGGTGGTGGTTCTACAGAAGTCACACTCTTTAAAGATAAAAAACTAATAGAATCACATAGTTTTCCATTTGGTGTTGTTACATTATCCCATCGCTTCTTTGAGGGCAAAAACCATAATGATAAATCAGCAGTCAAAAACATGGAAAAGTTTTTAACTAAACAATTTGAGCAACTTTCTTGGTTAAAAAATCAAGAAATCACCTTAGTTGGTATCGGGGGTTCCGCACGTAATGTCGCACGCATTCATCAATCTGAGCACTCATACCCTATTGGTGGCGTTCACAACTATGCAATGACTGAAGAAAATATTGATGAAGTGTACTCAATCATTAAAAAAAGTTCATATGACGATTTAAAAGATATAGATGGTCTAAGTAGAGATCGTGTAGACATTATCCTGCCCGCTGTAGCTGTCTTCAAGTCATTATTTAATAGAATTAATGCGAATCAATTCACATTTTCTCGCAAAGGGCTACGTGAAGGTTATGCGATGAAATTAATTTCTGAACGTCACCCTGAAGAATTTAAAAAAGAGAATATTCGTAAAGATGCTCTATACCATTTAGCTAACGAATATCGCATTGAGGAAACAAGTGCTAAACAACGTGTGAAGCTAGCACAAACATTATTAGAACAATTAATAGGCTTTAAAAAATTAGAAGTAACTCAAAAAGAATACGAACTATTTGCTGAAGGGTCTTATTTGTACTACTTAGGAAGATTTATTGATGCTGATTCAAGCTCACCGCACACCTATTATATTATCGCGAATTCAATGATTGATGGTTTTCCCCATGAAAATAGAGTGAAGCTCGCTTTACTTGCTAGTTTTAAAAATAAGTCATTATTAAAATTCTTTAGTCATGAAACCAAATGGTTGCGTGGCAAAGAATTGGATAACATCCAATCTCTAGGGGGCATTATCAAATTTGTCAATGCACTTAATGTGTCTCATACGAGTTCTGTAGAGCAAGTAGAATTACAACAAAATGATGATGGTTACACTTTATTTGTATACTACAACGGTGAGCCTATCGCTGAAGAATATCAATCCTTGAGGCAGAAAAAGCATATTGAAAAAATCTTAAAAGATGACCTATCTATCATCTTTACAAAATCTTAAAATTTATATGATAAGTTATACGTAGCAAAATACAATATTCAGACTACAACGAGGTGTAATTAGAGTTATGCATAGAAATTTGGGAGCAAAAGATTTGAACTTACCACAATACTACAATAATAGAGAACTCAGTTGGTTAGATTTTAACTATCGCGTATTACAAGAAGCCAATGATAAAAACAATCCATTGCTTGAGCAACTTAATTTTGTTTCGATATTTAGTTCGAATTTAGATGAGTTCTTTATGGTCCGCGTAGCTGGTTTACAAGACCAAGTCAAAATGGGTTATGACAAACCCGAAAATAAAGCCCAATTAACACCAAAACAACAACTTAATCAAATCAATATCAAAAATAAACAAAATGTCGACTTACAATATAAGCGTTATAATGAATTGGTAGAAGATTTACGTCAACATAAAGTTGAAATTGTTCAACCGGATGAATTACCTGAATCGTTATTATCTCAATTAGAAACAGAATTCAAAACTGGTATCTTACCAACATTAACTCCATTAGGGATAGATGCTTATCACCCTTTCCCAAAATTAAATAATAAAAGCCTGAATATCTTTGTTGATATAGATACTGAAGATGCGATTAATTCTGCAATTGTCCAAATACCTTCTTTAATACCTAGGTTTTATTCATTAAATAAAGGCGATACGCAATTCATTATTATGGTAGAGGACATCATTACGCATTTTATTAATGAATTATTTAGCGGATATGAAGTACTAAACACTTTTACGTTTAGAATTACTAGAAATGCTGATTTAACTATACATGAAGACGGTGCGGAAGACCTTCTCATTGAAATTGAAAGGTTTTTAAAGGAACGTAAACGTGGTACTGCTGTACGCTTAGAAGTGGATGGACGATTCGCCACGCATGAAGACATTGTGTGGATTATGAACCAAGTAGAAGTACATGATGATGAGGTTTATTTTGTAGACGGTCCGTTAGATTTAACGATGCTGTCTAACTTAGTTGATCACTTATCTAATAAATTGAAGCACTTAAAATACAAAAAGTATGTGCCACAGACACCACAGTCTTTAGGTAACCATAATGTGTTTGATTTATCGTTGAAAAAAGATATATTCTTCCATCACCCTTTCGAATCGTTTGAGCCCATTGTCGACTTCATACGTGAAGCCGCTGAAGATCCAGATACAATTGCTATTAAACAAACGCTTTATCGTGTCAGTAAAGATTCCCCTATTATTAATAGCTTGAAAACCGCTGCTGAGAATGGGAAACAAGTTACTGTACTTGTTGAGTTAAAAGCACGTTTTGATGAAGAAAATAATGTGCATTGGGCAAGAATGTTGGAAGACGCTGGCTGTCATGTTATATATGGTATGACCCATTTAAAAACGCATAGTAAAATTGCGCTTGTAGTCAAACGTATCAATAATAAACTCACTTCCTTTATTCATCTAGGCACTGGAAACTATAATGATAAAACCGCTAAATTATATACGGACATGGGGCTAATTACTACAAACGATGCAATTGCTGAAGACGCACTAAACTTTTTCAATTATCTTAGTGGTTATTCAGTCAAACCTGTTTATAATAAACTTATTGTTGCACCATTTGATATTAGAGATGTCTTCTTAGCTCGTATAGACAATGAAATTCAAACACATCATGAACATGGTAACGGCAAGATTATAATGAAGATGAACTCTTTAACAGATAAAGATATTATTCTTAAATTATTTGAAGCCTCTTGTGCTGGTGTTAAAGTTCAACTTATTATTCGTGGTATTTGCTGTCTGAAACCAGGTATCCCGGGTATTAGTGAAAATATAGAAGTCGTAAGTATCGTGGGGCGCTTTTTAGAACATTCACGTATTTACTATTTCCACAATAATGGAGATGAAAAAATCTACTTATCTTCTGCAGATGCCATGACACGTAACATGATTAAGCGTGTAGAAATCTTATTTCCTGTTGAAGACAAAGCTATTGCCAAACGTTTATTAGATTATATGAACCTTCAGTTATCTGATAATCAAAAAGGACGTTTTCAAGATTCACATGGACGTTATCATTACATTGAAAATAACTTGTCACCATTAAACTCTCAAGCTTATTTAATGAAGGAAGCAGTGAATTATGGTCAACAACTTCAAGATGAAGTATCGCAACCACAACCTCATGTTGTATCAGCCAATTCACCTCAAGGTTGGTTCTCTAAAATACGTCGCACTTTCAAAAAATAATCCATTACATTAAATATAGCGCTGAATGCTCCGTTTAAAAGTGAGCATCCAGCGCTATTTATTATGTTTTTGTTATACAATAGCTCTTGCCATTATATATTAATAATGCTTCCATACATAATTATAAAGTTTAGACATCACCCACTTGTGTATCGGAGCTTGTGAAACTAAATATACTAGCCAAGGTAATGCGGGTTCATAATGATTTAAACCAATCACGCATCTATAACTCGATGCTGATGTTCTAAATTCGAGCATTCCATCTTTTCCTCCATTGCTACTTACTAGTAAACCGCCTGTTACTTTTAAAATAAAATTGGTTGGTGAGCTGTATGCTTTTTCCATTTTTATTAATGGATATGGTAAAAACTTCAAGCTAATTTCAAAGCGTTTCTCTGTTTGCTTAATTCTAATCCATCCTAAACTACATTCTTTTAAATATTGTTCATACATGTCAACAAGTTGTATGGCATTGATTTCTTTTGTAAGTAACATATGTTGAAATGAATAGACTTTTTTATATTTATCTTGCATTTGTCTCGAACATTTACCTATTCTATTTATAACTTTAGAAACTGACATATCAATTACTTTGACGTTTTGCGAATTAAATATATTTTTAAAATGATTGTTATACTTTTTTTCCACGTTCAATATGTGGAGCTTCTTGTCACTACATGAAGGTAAGGCGTGTAATATATTTTCAATAGCCCACATATGCATACTATGCGAATGTCCTTGTAAATATCCATTGGGAAGTGCTGCTTTATTCGTTATATATATAATATGATGCATTTGTTTTAAAGCACGTTGCAATTCATAAGTTTGGAATACATTTGTTGCCACAAAAACACTCTTCAAATGTACAATATTATTATTTGTATAAACTTCATGATGCTTTTGTAATTTCTTAATTAATTGTTTACCTAAATAACAATTCGCACCAAATATAAACACTTTCATTATTATCGCTCCTATTGACACTCTAGTTGATAATTGATTTGATATTTTTTAAACGACCCATCAAATGATATCATTCGTATCATTCGCATTTTAACACACTATTTTTGCTATAATTAATAAATGAAAGATTTCGTATTATAGGAGGATTTTTATGCTTGAATTAGAAAAATTAAAACAAAATTTCCCTTTAATTAATGATATGCAACAATATAAACCTATCTTTTGGGAAAACCCCAAGTTTCATCAAGTTGAAGCGCTCCCTTTTTCAATAGAAGATATGGAAGACGCAGCATTACGTCTCGAACGATTTAGTAGTTATATACGCAAAGTATTTCCTGAAACAGAGAAAGATCACGGATTAATTGAATCACCATTGAAGCCCATCCCCTTTATGCACAACCACCTTTCTCAAACAGAACAACATGGAGCTAACGGGAAGTTATGGTTGAAATGCGATAGCCATCTTGCTATCTCAGGTTCTATCAAAGCTCGAGGTGGTATTTATGAAGTTCTTAAGCTGGCTGAAACGATAGCAATGAAACATGGTGGTCTCGAATGGACAGATGATTATCGTATTCTAGATGAACCACATTATAAAGAATTATTCAGTAAATATAATGTTTCAGTTGGCTCAACTGGCAACTTAGGTTTAAGCATAGGTATCATGAGTGCCAAACTTGGTTTCAGCGTTACTGTACATATGTCTAGTGATGCTCGTCAATGGAAAAAAGATTTATTACGTGCTCGTGGTGTAGAGGTTGTAGAACATCAATCTGACTACCAATTTGCTGTTGCTGAGGGTAGAAAAAGTGCAGAACATGATGCATCTTGTCACTTTGTTGATGATGAAGGTTCTGCTGATTTATTCTTAGGTTATACTGTAGCTGCATTACGCCTAAGAACACAATTAGATAGTCAAAATATTCAAGTAGATGCTGACCACCCACTTTTCGTCTATTTACCATGTGGCGTTGGTGGTGGCCCTGGTGGTGTTGCTTTTGGATTGAAAAAAGTCTTTGGTGAACACGTTTATTGTATTTTTGCCGAACCGACACATGCACCTTGTATGTTACTAGGAATGATGACGCAATTGCACGATGAGATTTCAGTGACTGATATTGGATTAGACGGACGTACTGATGCAGATGGGCTTGCTGTATCACGCCCTTCCCGTTTAGTCGGTCAAATAATGAACACACTTTTATATGGCGCATTTACAGTTGATGATAAACAAATGTATCGCTACTTATATATGTTAAGTGAGAAAGAAGATATCTTTATCGAACCATCTGCCGCTTCAGGTTTTGCTGGCCTTACTGAAGCTACAAAACACGCTAAAAATAAAGGAATTCATATAGAAAATGCCAACCATATCGTGTGGGCTACTGGTGGAAATATGGTGCCAAAAGACGAAATGATGAAATATGTGACTTACGGTCACAGTTTAACTTAGTATGTTGAATTGTCAGTAGTTGGCTCATCTTTAGTCAGCCTATCTGGGAGTGAGACAGAAATCTAATTTCAATTTTTGATTTCTGTCTCGCTCTTTTTTAATCATTTTCTTCCACTTCTTTAATAAGAAACTTTTAGTTATCTAAGTTAAATCTAATATCTATTTTCAGAATATTTATTGAATTTAAAAAATAACTATGTTAAAGTATTCTTTATCAATCCACTTTAGTTCGGTAGAGTAACAAAGTAAAAAAGACAAAGGATGGTCATATTATGAATACAACGACACTTATTAACAACAAAGAATTTGAATTAGCCTTTTTAAAACATTTTCAGCAAGCTGAATTCAAACTCGTAGATTTCAGTTTTATCGAATCACTGTCATGGCAAACCCTTACAACAGACGATTTGCAGCAAATGACTGAGCGCAGTTTCTGGCAACATGACCATCATATCTTTGCATTACGCAATGATTTTACCGATCAATTATTACGTTATTACAGTAATTATCCACCACAATATCAAAGTGTTGCCTACACTGGCCCTATTGTTCGTGATAATGAAGTTTATACTCAACTAGGCATCGAACATTACAATCCAACAATTACAGACATGCAAAACGACTTCATCACCTTTTATGACTACATCAAAACAACATTAAATGATGATATTGATTTTGTGATTTTAGGTCATTATCAACTGATAGATTTACTTTTATCGCCTAAAGAACAAACTGAAGATGTATTGAAACTCATACAGGAACGTAATATTTCAGAACTTACATCTCAATTAGGTATAGCGCATCCCGTTGTTCAACTACTCACTACCAAGACCACAGAACAACTTGATTTATTAAGTCAGCTATTTCCACATGATCATCGAACAATACAGGCATTACGCCGATGGGAACAATGGTTTAAATCTCAAGATATTACTAATATTCACTTAGATATCACGCCACAACCACCACGTTCTTATTACAAAGGTGCTTTTATGAGATGTCATCTTAAAAATAATAAATCACAACAACTTACAGGTGGTTTTTACAAAGGTGAATTAGAAGGCTTTGGACTTGGTTTTATACTTTAATCAAAAAGGGAGAGAACATCATGCTTACTGTAGCTTTAGCGAAAGGAAGATTACTAAAAAGCTTCATTGCTTATTTGAATGAAGTAAATGAACAAGAACTTGTACGCGCATTGGAACAGAGAGAGCGTCAGTTACTCATCTCTGTAGGAGAAATCCAATTTGTTTTAGTTAAAGGGAGCGATGTACCTATTTATGTCGAACAAGGTGTTGCAGATGTAGGCATCGTAGGTAGTGACATTTTAGAAGAAGGTAATTACACAATCAATAATTTACTTGATTTGCCTTTTGGTGCTTGTCACTTTGCATTAGCAGCTAAACCAGATACAACAACTTTTACGAAGGTAGCTACCTCTTATACTAAAACAGCTAGAAAATATTTTGAAGCTCAAGGATTAGACGTAGAATTAGTAAAACTATCTGGTTCTATCGAATTGGCATGTTTAGTCGATATGGTCGATGGTATTGTAGATATCGTCCAAACAGGCACCACTTTAAAATCGAATGGCCTAGTTGAAAAAGATACAATTAAAAACATTAATGCCAAATTAATTACAAATAAACAATCTTATTTTAAAAAATCAGCCGAAATAGATGATTTTATACAAACATTGGAGGTGTCTCTCATTGATTATAAATAAAGCTTCATTTTTAAAGAACTATTTAAATCAATCCGCATTAAATGAAGGGTTATATCCTCTAGTTAAGGATATTTGTGACAATGTAAAGCTTCAAGGTGACCAAGCTTTAAAAGCTTATAACCAACAACTTGATCATGTAGAGACATCAGAACTTGAAATTCCTTATGAAGTTTTAGAAACGGCTTATAATCGCATTGACGATACATTACGTGATGCACTTCAGCAAAGTCACTCACGTATTAAAGCTTATCAAACTTCTATTAAATCTACAGCACAACAAGGTACAAATGAATGTTATGAAATGTATCATCCATTAGAACAGGTCGGTGTATATGTACCGGGCGGTAAAGCAAGCTATCCTTCAACTGTGTTAATGACTGTCACATTAGCTAAGGTAGCTGGTGTTAAAAATATTTTTGTTGTCACACCACCGCAAGCCCGAGGATTACCTGATATTGTTTTAGCAGCTTGCTATATTGCAGGGGTCGATAGAGTATTCCAGGTTGGAGGCGCACAAAGTATCGCAGCGCTTGCTTATGGTACAGAAACAATTCCAAAAGTAGATAAAATTGTAGGTCCCGGCAATCAGTATGTTGCTTACGCAAAAAAATACCTCTTCGGTCAAGTAGGTATTGATCAAATTGCTGGTCCAAGTGAAATCGCCTTAATCATAGATGAGACGGCTGATTTAGATGCTGTAACTTACGATGTATTTGCTCAAGCAGAACATGATGAACTTGCGAGAACGTTTGTGATTAGTGAAAATAAAGCGTTATTACAACAACTCGAACAACGCATCCAACAAACTTTAAGCCAAATAGAACGTCAACCTATCGTTGAAGCAAGCTTAACAAACAATCATTTTTTAATTTCAGTAGATAATTTTAATGAAGCATGTGATTTAATGAATCAAATCGCCCCAGAACACGCATCAATTCAAACAGCTTCACCACGTGATTATCTAAATCATGTGCGTTATGTGGGCGCACTATTCTTAGGACATTATTCTCCAGAAGTTATCGGTGATTATGTAGCGGGACCGAGTCATGTCTTACCGACCAATCAAACTGCGAGATTTACCAATGGTCTATCCGTTAATGACTTTTTAACACGTCATTCTGTGATTGATTTATCTGAAGCTACATTTGAAAAAATTGAGGGTTCTGCACGTAAGCTCGCTCATACAGAACAACTTTTTAACCATGAACAATCTATAGAAATCAGATCACCAAAGGAGCCACGTAATGATTAGAATCAACAAAAATGAAAGTCCACTTCGTCCATTATCTGATTCACAATTGGCAACAATTATTCAAGAAGCAACATTTAATTTCTATCCAGATGACGAGTATGAACGTTTTAAAGCAGCTTACGCAAATTATTATAATCTTTCAGCTGAGCAAATTATTGCAGGTAATGGTTCTGATGAATTAATTCAAAAATTAATGCTGATTATGCCAGAAGGCCCAGCACTTACATTGAACCCAGATTTTTTCATGTATCAAGCCTATGCTTATCAAGTTGATCGCCCAATTGAATTTGTAAATGCTGAACCAGATTTATCATTCGATTTGGAACGCATTTTGCAACGTATAGATGAAGTTCAGCCAGCGTTCTTTATCATGAGTAATCCGCACAATCCGTCAGGCAAGCAATATAGCCTGACGTTCTTAAAAGCAATTGGAGATAAAATGAAAACATTAGGTGGTTATTTCATCATAGATGAGGCTTATTTAGATTTTGGTAATACTTATCAAATAGAAATGCAGCCCCACATTTTACAAATGCGTACACTTTCAAAAGCATTTGGCATCGCTGGCTTAAGATTAGGCATGCTTATTAGTACGCCCGAAACAATACAAGAAATTAAAAGGATTGAACACCCTTACCCATTAAACACAATTACATTGCATATTGCTTTATATATGTTTGAACATACAGAAATGCTGAACAATTTTATAAATCATCAAAGACAACTTACTATAAAATTACGCAATATGTTTGATGACTTAGTATCAGATATCATGGTCGTATTTCCTTCCTCGACGAACTTTGTTTTAACAAAAGGAACTGCAGCACAAAGTTTGGGCGCATTTATTAAAGCGCACGGTTTCCTACCTAGAGTCTATGACGAAAACGAAATGGCTGATTATGTTCGTTATTCTATAGCTACAGATGAACAGTTAGATGAATTAGCAGCAATCATTAAAAATTGGAGGTCTCAATATGATTTATCAAAAAACACGTAACACTGCCGAAACACAATTAAGTATTTCACTTGCAGATGATCAACG
Organism: Staphylococcus sp. AntiMn-1; assembly: GCF_001663395.1. Taxonomy (NCBI): domain Bacteria; kingdom Bacillati; phylum Bacillota; class Bacilli; order Caryophanales; family Staphylococcaceae; genus Staphylococcus; species Staphylococcus sp. AntiMn-1. Next base: position 2,333,340 of record NZ_CP012968.1, on the reverse strand, counting down.
TACAAGCAAAATTGATACGGGTGTGGGTTTTCTAGATCATATGCTTACCCTCTTTACTTTTCACAGCAAATTGTCAATTACAGTAGAAGCGAATGGTGATACGGAAGTCGATGATCACCATGTGACTGAAGATATTGGTATCGTACTTGGTCAATTATTATTAGAATTAGTTAAAGAACGCAAAAGCTTTCAACGCTATGGCGTAAGTTATATTCCTATGGATGAAACACTTGCACGCTCAGTTGTAGATATCAGCGGCCGTCCGTATTTATCATTTAATGCAGACTTTAGTAAAGAAAAAGTAGGTACTTTTGATACGGAACTTGTAGATGAATTCTTTCGTGCATTAGTGATTAATGCACGATTAACAACACATATCGATTTATTACGTGGCGGTAATACGCACCATGAGATTGAAGGCATATTCAAATCATTTGCACGTGCACTAAAAGAAGCTTTAGCAAGTAACGATTCAGAAGGCATTCCCTCTTCTAAGGGTGTGATTGAATGATTGCTATCATAGACTACGGTCTAGGAAATATTAAAAATGTACAACGTGCAGTCGAACATTTAGGCTATAAAACGATACTAACAGATAAGCAAAGTGAAATAGAAGCTGCAGATATCATCATATTACCTGGTGTGGGTCATTTTAAAGACGCAATGCAAGCGATACAAACACGTGACTTAGCATCAGTGCTACAGTCAATTACAGATAAACCGATTATAGGTATCTGTCTTGGTATGCAACTCTTATACGATTGGAGTGCAGAAGGAAATGTCGAAGGTTTAAAACTTTTCCCGGGAAATATTGTTCCAATCGAAACACACTATCCTGTACCTCATTTAGGCTGGAATAATTTAATTAGCAACCACCCTCAATTGGCACAAGATGTATATTTCGTACATTCATATCAAGCTGAAATGTCTGAACATGTCGTTGCTTTCGCTGAATACGGTGATCCAATTCCAGCAATTGTTCAATATAAACACTACATCGGCATTCAATTTCACCCAGAAAAAAGTGGAGCCGATGGATTAACAATACTCAACCAAGCATTGAAAGGCGGTTTCTTATTATGATTAAACTCTGGCCAGCAATTGATTTAATCAATGCTACAAGTGTACGACTAACTGAAGGTAAATATGATTCAGAAGAAAAAATGCCACGTAGCGCTGAAGAAAGCATCAAATTTTATAACCAGTTTAAGTGTGTTGATCGTATTCACATTGTCGATTTAATCGGCGCAAAACAACAATCATCTATTGAAAGAAATTATATAAAAGAGTTACGACAACTTACTGACAAATCAATGGAAGTTGGTGGCGGTATTAGAAGTATCGACACAATAGAAGCCTATTTCAATGACGGTATTGATTATTGTATTGTAGGTACCAAAGGTATTCAGGATTTAGCATGGTTAGAGCAAATGGCAAATCAGTATCCAAATCGTATATACATTTCTGTTGATGCTTATCGTCGTGATGTAAAAATCAATGGTTGGGAACAAGACGCTCAACTAGATTTATTTGATTTAGTTAACGAAATTGAACGCTTCCCACTTGGTGGTATTATTTATACAGATATTTCTAAAGATGGTCGATTGGAAGGACCTAACTTTGAAATAACAGGACAATTAGTAGCAGCGTCTGATAAACAAATTATCGCTTCAGGTGGTATACGAAACCAACAAGACTTAACACAGTTAGAATCACTAGGCGTCTATGCTGCAATCGTCGGTAAAGCAGCGCACAATGCTGATTTTTGGGAGGGATTATCATGATTAAAAAGAGAATTATCCCCTGTTTAGATGTAAAAGATGGTCGCGTAGTTAAAGGGATTCAATTTAAAGGGTTACGCGATATTGGTAATCCAGTAGACTATGCGCTTTATTACAATGACCAAGGTGCAGATGAACTCGTCTTTTTAGATATTTCTCGAACTGAAGCTGGTCACGATCTCGTACTTGATGTCATTGAGGAAACTGCCGGAAAATTATTTATTCCACTTACGGTTGGCGGCGGTATTGCTACTTTAGATGATATATCGCAACTACTTAACCATGGTGCAGACAAAGTTTCACTGAATTCAAGCGCACTTAAAAATCCAGAGTTCATTCAACAAGCAAGTGAAAAATTTGGAAGTCAGTGCATTTGTATCGCTATTGATAGCAATTATGATGACGAACTGAAAGACTACTATTGCTATACTCACGGTGGTAAACAACGTACTGATAAACGTGTATATGATTGGGTCCAAGAAGTAGAAGCATTAGGCGCAGGTGAACTACTCATCACAAGCATGACTCACGATGGTATGAAACAAGGCTTTGATGTGAAACATTTACATGATATTGAACAACTTGTAAATATTCCTGTCATCGCTTCAGGTGGTGGCGGAAAACCAGATCACTTTGTTGATTTATTTAAACAAACAGATGTCTCTGCAGGCCTCGCAGCAAGTATATTACACGATAAAGAAACCACTGTAGATGAAATAAAACAAACAATGGCACAAGGAGGTATTCCCATTAGATGACACAAAAACCTGATTTTAGTAAAGGACTCTTACCAGCAATTTTGCAAGATGTTGATACAAAACAAGTGCTCATGCTTGGCTATATGAACGAAGCAGCATATAACAAAACATTAGCAGATGGCATTGTTTGTTTCTATTCTCGCTCTAAAGAACGTTTGTGGACCAAAGGCGAGTCTTCTGGCCACACGCAAGTAGTTAAAAACATTCATTTAGACTGCGATCAAGATACACTACTCATCGATGTTGTGCCAAATGGTCCAACTTGTCATACTGGGAGCCAAAGTTGCTTTAATACCGACGTTCCTTTTAATATCCAACAATTAGAACAAACTGTAACTTCAAGTGCACAATCTAATAAAGAGAACTCATATACACAATATTTGTTAAATGAAGGTCTTGAAAAAATCACCAAAAAATTTGGAGAAGAATCGTTTGAAGTTGTTATTGGCGCGATGAAGTCTGACCGTAATGAAGTGACAAATGAAACTGCAGATTTAATGTATCATCTATTCGTATTATTACATGCTTTAGATATTAAATTTGAAGACATCGAAGCTGTATTAGCACAACGTCATCAGACCTCAAATAACTTCAAAGGCGAACGTAATGATATAGACAATTGGTAAAATTAACAATTGCTTTACTACGATGTGAATCCTTTTTAATTTTGCTAACATAGCAAGATGATTGCTATCAGTCGATTTTAAATCATAAAAAAGAGAGCGAAAATCAAAATTTGATTTCCGCTCTCTTTTACTTTATATTTTATCTGTTTTTCAAAAGTTCTTTTTTGAAAAATTCTGCTTGTTTTTCTACTGAGATCAAATCAGCATAAATGGCTTCATCCATTGAATAATAGATCACATTGCCATTTTGTACAGCTTCATTATTATGCCATATGTTCGATTTAACAAATTCATTGTTCACTTTCCCACCATCTTTTGTTGGTAAGAGTAAGTAATCACCTGAATAGTCATTGAATTTTTCTTTAGGTACTTTCATGAATTTTTCTTTTGGCATTGCTTCCTTAGCTTCGGGATCTTCTTTTAGTTTAAACCCTTCGTAAATTGCTTCACTGCCTCGTCCAAATCTAGGTCCAAATTGATAAATATCTTTTGCTTGAATATCCATAATTGAAAAAGTTTTATCTTCCCCAATGGCTTTTTTAATTTCTTCACCATCTTTTGCTAACTTTTTAGATAGTTCATCAGCTTGTTTCTTAGCTTTGCTTTCTTTGTTTACTAACTTACCAATTTCAATATGAGTATCTTTATAGTCCATATTTTGTACTTTTATAGGTACTGTTGGCGCTATTTTAGATAATTTTTTATTATTTTTATTTTCTTTATATGTAATAATCAAATCTGGTTTCAACTTAGCAACAGCTTCTACATTTTCTGGATTAATTTTCTTAACTTCCCCCATGTCTAAATACTTAGAGTCTGGATATACATTCGTAATACCAACAGGTTTAACACCTAGTTTTTTTAAGTTCCCGTAATTTGCTGTTAAAACTAAGACTCTCTTCGGATTTTTAGGTATTTTAACTTTACTACCATCCTCAGTAGTATAAGATTTCGTATCCTTATCATCTTTTGCATCTGATTTATTAGATTCATTGCCACTACTACATGCCGCTAAAAATATTATAAAACATAACATTAAACATAGTATTTTTTTCAAATTAATAACCTCTCCCATTGTATAATACCTTCATTATAATTGAAATTGATTATCAATTGCAATTTAATTATACTTTTACAAGAAATAAATATATACTTTATTTAATAAGATAAATAAAATTACTGCTCTTTTAATTATCTTTTGATATTATAAAATTATATTAGGGAGATGACTGAAATGGAAAATTACTTTTTAGGAATTGATCATGTACAAGTTGCTGCCCCGGCCAATCGTGAATCAGAAGCTCGTGAATTTTATTCAGAAACACTTGGATTCAAAGAAATTACCAAACCTGCTAACTTAGCCTTAAATGGTGGCGTGTGGTTTCAAGTCGGTCACCAACAACTACATGTTGGTGTTGAAGATGACTTTTCACCGGCTAAAAAAGCACATCCTGCTTTTCTCGTTCATAACGCTACTGACGTAAGAAAATTACTTGAATTTAAAGCAATTGAAATTATATATGGGGATGAACTCGAAGGTGCAGATCGTTTTTATATTTATGATCCATTCGGCAACCGAATTGAAATTATTGAATGGTTATAATTTAGTGTGTTTATTAAAGTCCTTAAAAATACGCCTTGCACATAATCATTTATGTACGAGGCGTTTATTAGCTAATTTTTGCAATTATAATTGTTCATCTATCAATATTAACGCAATTTCTATTGCTTGAATTCTATTTTTTAATAATGTCGTTCGACTATTTGGATTTCCTTTTTGTTCTAATTGCGTCAGCGATTTTTAACATTTTGTTAAAAGCGAGCGTATTTGTGCCCTACATAGATGTAATTCTGTTTTGGTATACTGTTCCATTATTATTTTCTCCCAATGCTGACTTACTAATCACAATGTTTATAATCAGCTTAAAGTTCTAAACACATTAAGTCCTCATCATAGTAAACAGTTCCATCGTATAGTGCTTTCGGTTCAGTTCCATAACGTTTAAATCCTAACTTTTCATATAAACTAATTGCACGTTTATTTTCACTAAGCACGCATAAATTGATTGTTTTTATTGTATTTTGTTCAACCACATAATCAACGATTTGTTGGATTAGTTGCTCAGCTATACCTTGTCGTCTATATCGTGGGTGACAATATACCGAAACTAAATTACCTTTATGCTTTATTTTTTCTAAAGTCTCACTATAAAACGTCGCAATACAAACCAGTGTTGCTTCATCAAAAGCCCCTACAGTAAAATGAGTAGCACTATTTTCTAACCTCACTTTGAATTTCTCAATCGAAAATTCAATCTCTCTATCATATGTAGAAGCAAAGCCATTAGGATCTGTCTGGAGTGAACTGAGTCTTAGTAATCGATACTGTGATACATCAGCTTCACTTAAATATCTAAAGTCCATTTAATCACGCCTTTCAGTCTATCGCTATAACTATCATTATAGACCCCTATCTCTGCTTGAATTTAGGGGTCTACACTTATATTCTTCTAAACTGGTCGTACAGTTACTTCGTTCACATTGACATGACTTGGTTGTTGTAATGCATATATAGCTGCTTCTGCAATATCTTCAGGGTCTAATTTTTTACGTTCTCCCCAATCCGTTGCTCCACTTAAAGGCGTATCAACCATTCCTGGTGAAATACTCGTTGCCCTAACGCCTGTCTTAGCCAATTCTTTTTCTAAGCCTTGTGTTATCGCATGTACAGCTGCTTTTGACGCACTATATAATGTACTTTTTTTCGTTACTTCAAATCCAGAGATAGAAGCTATATTTATAATATGACCACTTGATTGATTTAAAAATGTTGGTAGCACTGCATTTATGCCATAAAGTGTTCCTTTAACATTCACATCAATCATTGCATCCCACGCTTCTACATCACCATCTGTAATTGCTGAAGACAGCATTTGACCAGCACTATTGATTAATATATCTACACGACCATATTTGTCTTTCGCCGTTTGGACTAAGCGCTCAACATCTTGTTTGTCTGTAATATGCACTGCTAATGTCTCAACGTCAGCATTGCCTGCTTTTTGAATACGTTGGGCAGTATCATTTAAACGTGATTCATTACGCCCTGACAATACCACTTTCACTCCATGACTTGAAAGTACTTGCGCAATACTTGCACCAATCCCACTACTTGCTCCTGTAACAATTGCAACTTTATTTTTTAATTCAACCATTTATAACTTCCTCTCTTTATAATGTAGGTAAATCTTTCCTTATATTTTCACATTGTATCATGCAGTTATAAGGATAAATAAATAATTGAATTTGGGTTATCTTGTCAGAATACATATTTCATTATAAAGTAGGTGTATATAATAAATATAAGTAGCAATATGTTCGATGCTTAAAGGAGGATGGCTCATGAATTTTGAAGAACGCTTAGCTAAGTTACGTGAAACGATTGGTAAAACAAGCTTTGATTTTCGATTTGAATCATTATTTGATAAAGAAGAATGGATTAATATGAACATACCACAGCGTAAACAATTAGAACGTGAATTTCATAAATTTATAGAACAAAACGACCATTTACGTATACCTTACACTACCGAAGACCATATTCGTATGCGCTTGTATAATTTAGTTTATGATTACAATGAAATTAAACATAATTTTAAGTCCTATATTTGATTCCTTCATACTAAGATAACGTTTGAGTATGCATTTTATATACAATACAAAAGCCTATACTACTGGATGAACAGTAAGTATAGGCTTTTTTAAGCTTCTAACGGACGAACGGTAAATCATGAAAGTTGATACTGTGGAGAAAACCATGTTAGAAGCTGGCTAATACCTTTCATTATTGCACAGTTATAACGAGAGGTATTACTCAACGCCATAATCACTCGATGCACACAGTGTATAAATCATTAGCTAGCTACTTTTTTTGCAAGTCCATAATTGTATAATTTCTCTGCATCAACGTAAGCTATATAATCAATACTTCTGTATCCATCTTTAATATCATTGATAATACCTTGGTTTACACCGGTATGAGTGTAAATATCATAACTACTTTCATTTGAAAAAATAACTTCCTCAATTACTTTTCTCATTATAATCACTCCGTATTTTTACTTTCGCTAAGCTTTTCTATCTTCTACACTTTCATCATAATAGATAGTAACTTGATTTGAAAGCATTTTGTGATTATTTTCACAAAATCATCACCTTTAAGCTTTTTCTATTTATTAAAATCGTTTATTAATTGACTTCTCAAATTAATTGAAGTGATTTCTTTATTTTTATGTTGTTGAAAGTATTCTTATATTATTATTTTTATAGAAATACATAAGCTATGAGTTCCTCATTACGTTCTTTCACAAACATATTTTTTATTAAAAGAATAACCTTTTTGTTAAAATTCCTCCTTAAACTAAACATTTTGTGAAAGTTATCACATTATTCCGTGAAATAATGTGGTATTTTTGCTTTGAGCGTGATAATTTTAATAGTGTAATGTAAGCGCTTCATAAAATTCTCTACGCTTAGACTAACAATACTTTAACTATTTATTCATAATGTTTAGATAGCTATAAATAAAAATTATTTTTGAAAGGAGCATTTAATATGATCGAAACTTTATCACAATATCAACCTAAATTTAAAAAATTGATTTGTGTTGATTCAGATGGTTGTGCCATTGATTCAATGACAATTAAACACGAACGCGCTTTTGGCCCTGCGCTTGTAAATGAATGGCAACTTGATGATATCAAAGAAGCTGTGTTACAGCGTTGGAATGCTTTTAATTTGTATGAAATAACAAGAGGGATCAATCGTTTTAAAGGCCTCGAAAAAATGTTAAGCGAACTTGTAGCAAAGGGATTAAACATTGAAGGTTATGAAGATATAAAGCATTGGGTTCAAACCACTGCATCTTTTTCCAATCCGGCTCTAGAACAAGCAATACAAGCCTCTCCTGAAAAGTTAGGCTTACAAAAAGCACTGGCATGGTCGCACAGTGTAAATGACCACATCAAGAATTTACCTAGTATTGGTCCTTTCGACCATGTCCAACGTACGTTGAAAAATGCCTCAACGTTTGCAGATATTGCAATCGTATCTTCCGCAAATTTATCCGCAGTTGCTTATGAATGGGAAACATATCACCTTACACCCTATTTGAATGGCATGTTTGCTCAAGAAGCTGGTACTAAAGAATACTGTTTAGAACAATTGAAACAATATTACAATACCGAAGACATCATCATGTTAGGTGATGCTATGGGTGACATGGATGCTGCAAAATCGCATGATATTTATTTTTATCCTATTTTAGCAGGACATGAAAATCAATCATGGTTAGATTTTGATAATAAATATTTAAAATTATTTAAAGAAGGTCGATTCAATCAAGACATTCAATCATCCTTAACTACTATATTTTATAATAATTTCGAAGGAGAGAACTAAATTTATGGCAAAAGTAAATTTAAAAGCAACACCTTATAATTTAGATGACGAACAAATTTTATGGGTAGAGCGTACACTTGGCAGTTTGACAGACGAAGAAAAAATTGGACAACTCTTTTTTAATTTATTTTCTTTAGAAGGCGGTAAGAAGTTTCATGATGCTGACTTAACAAATAAAGAAGTCTTAGAACGTTTCCACATTGGTGGCGCACGTTATGAGGGCGGGAATAAAGAAGATGTACAAAATTTACTCAATGATTTACAAAAACACGCAAAAGTTCCAGTCTTAGTAGCCGCAAACTGTGATTCAGGTGGTAACGGCGCTTGTAAAGATGGTACCTACATCGCAAGTGCTGCTCAATGTGAAGCAGCACAAGACACAAAAGTAGCTTATAATGCTGGCCTCGTATCAGCACGTGAATCTTCTGCTTTAGGCGTACATATTAATTTCGATCCATGTGTAGACATTTTGCAAAATTGGCGAAATACAATAGTGAACACACGTGCTTATGGTACAAATGCAGAAACAGTTATAAAATATTCTAGCGCTTTTATAGATGGATTTAACTCTGAACGTGACATGATTACTTGTATCAAACACTTCCCAGGAGATGGTACTGAAGAACGTGACCAACATCTCGTACTTGGTGTAAATGAACTCTCAACACAAGAATGGGATGATAGTTTCGGAAAAGTTTATCAGCATCATATCGATCGTGGTGTTCAAATGATTATGGCAGGTCATATTGCACAACCCGCTTATTCTAAAAAATTAAATCCAGCGCTTGAAGATAAAGATATCTTACCTGCTACACTTGCACCCGAATTAATTACAGGCTTATTAAAAGAAGACTTAAACTTTAATGGATTAGTTGTTACTGATGCCAGCCATATGTTAGGTATGACCGCTGCAATGCGTCGTGAAGACTATGTGCCACAATCTATAGCTGCCGGCTGTGATATGTTCTTATTCTTCAATGATTTAGAAGAAGATTATCAATTTATGTTAAATGGTTATAGAAATGGTGTTATCACTGAGGAGCGTTTAAATGATGCTGTACGTCGTATTTTAGGACTTAAAGCTCAAATGAATTTGCATAAACAACAAGCAGAGGGTACACTAATCCGCCCACAAGAAGATTTAGCTATTATTGGTTGTGATGAGCATTTAGCAATGCGTACTGAAGCTGCTGACTTAGGTATCACTTTAGTTAAAAACACTTTAGATCAATTACCGATTCGACCTGAAACGCATAAGAATATTCAGTTATATATTATAGAAGGTGAAAAAGATGGGATCTATAAATCTGCAAACAATGTAGAAGAAGATATTATTCAAGAATTAGAATCACGTGGTTTCCATGTGACATTGAATGATGGTTCTACACGAGTTAAAGGTAAAACGTTAGAGTATCGTGAAAAAGTAGATGCAGCACTTGTCTTTGCTAATATTATTGGTTACGCAGCTGAAAATAATTACCGTATTAAATGGGGTACTGCCATGAGTAATGAAATTCCTTGGTATGTGCATGAAGTCCCAACAGTATTCGTTTCTTTAAACTTCACAACTCATTTGCACGATGCGACAATGGTCAAAGCTTATATCAATGCCTACCATTCAAACCCAGAAACAATCAAACAAACAGTAGATAAAATCATGGGTGAAAGTGAATTCAAAGGTACTCATAACGACTTAGTTTGGACAGATAAATGGCAAGCAAAATTATAATATTAAGTAAGTTTTCTATATTAGATTGTTGAAACATTTTTAAGAACATAAATACTTATCAACGACTAAAAGGGATTTTCCACTTATGGAAAACCCTTTTTATATTTGTCGTTACAGTCGTTACCTTTATTTGCATTTTCAATCATGTTTTACAACGAACCAGCCTCAACTAGTAGTCCTCGGCTAGTGTTTTATTAACTCGTCAGGAGTCGCCCTAAACTACTACCACTTTTCAAACAACATAGGATATAACTTAAAAAGTGATAGTGTTTATAATATTAATTATATTAATAGTTAAAAGATATCAAATGAAGTAGTTTTCATATTGGAATGCTTTTACAATAATCACTTATTACATAAATTAGTTAGCAAAAAGTTTCATGATATTTATAAATGTATACAAAATAACCCCCTACAAATGCCATCATCCATCGTAGAGGGTTCAATGTTTAAACTTTATTATAAATCATGTGTGTTATTGTTTATATCCAAAATCAGGAATATTATCCCAACGTTTTTTAAAATAATGTGCGACTGCTTTCGGTCTTCTCTCACGAGTGAAGATACCCTTTTTATTTCCTTGGACTCTAATAATTCCACTAGATGTTTCGAAGTCAGCAAAGTTCCATGTTTGTTCACCTATAAATTGAGGATAGTTATCTATAACTTCATGATTGGCTTCATAATAACGAATTTGATATTCTTCCGTAAATAATTCGTCATTAATTGCGTGCATCCCCGCTATTGTATCTGCACCGTATTCTGTAAACATAATTGGCTTGCCTGGTTGTTTCTCGCTCCAACCATCTAACTCTGTTCTCAATGCTTCTTTTGCTGCTTCTAAATCGCCGGACTGTGTATACCAACCGTAATATCGATTTAAGCACAGCACATCTACTAAATCTTGTACCTCACATGTATCTGGTTGTGAAGTGAGAATTGTCACAATCGTTACCGGACGTTGTTGTGGATCACATGCTCTAGCTAAGTTTACTAAAGGTTCAAAGTACGCTTTAGCGCCTTTTTCAGTAGAAGCCGGTTCGTTGGCGACAGACCACATCACTACACATGCATAGTTCTTATCACGCTCAATCAGATCTTTAATTACCGCTTCATGCGCTTCTTTAGTACCTATTTCCTTAAACGTATCTCGTGTCGTAGTACCAGATAAAATAGCGCTAAAGTTTAGGTGCACACCTACCGCAGTCGTTTCGTCTATGATGACGATACCTTGTTCATCTGCTAAGCGCATCATTTCTTCTGAATATGGATAATGTGATGTTCTAAATGAATTAGCACCAATCCATTTCATCAGATTAAAGTCTAATACGTTTGTAACTTCATTCATACCACGTCCACTATAATAAGCATCCTCATGTTTACCAAAGCCTTTAAAGTAAAATGGTTCTCCATTAATTAAAAATTGTCCTTCTCTGACTTCTACAGAACGAATACCGAAACGCTCTGCATACGTATCAATAACTTGGTCATTATCTAACAGTGTGACTTCTAAATGATATAAATAGGCATTTAATGGTTGCCATAGATGAGGATTATCTACTTCTATGATACCTTCTGCGCCTGATGTTTCAGCTACGATATTATCCTTTTCATCTCGTAGCTTAACAACTATTGTAGGCACTGCTTCATTCGTAGTGACTTTATATTGTACCTTAGCACTGTTTTCTAATACTTCTGGCACAATTTCAATATCTTCTATAAATACTTTAGGTGTCGTATATATTTTCACAGGTCTATGTAAACCTGCATAATTAAAGAAGTCGAAGTTTGGTGAATTTTTCTTAATTATTTTACCATCATTATTAATCGTTTCACTGTACTCACCAACTGGCAAAGTGGTTTCATCTAAAATATTATTCACACAAACTGTTAAACGATGCTGACCAGAACCAAATTCCGAATCGAAGTCAACTTCAAATGGTAAGAAGCCACCTTGATGTGATGTTACTTCTTTACCATCGATATATACTGTTGCTTTATGTGTTGCAGAACCAAATCTTAATACAACACGCTCGTTTCTTAACACGTTAGGTATTGTAAACGTTCTTTCATACCATACATTACCAACGTGATTACGAATATCAGAAGTAACACCTTGGTCGTTATATGATCCTGGCACTGCCATAACTAAATCCGTATCTAATGGTCGTGTCACATCAATTTGATCATCTACGCCCTCTATCTTAAAGTCCCAGATGCCATTTAAATCAATGATACTTCTATATTTATTTATCACTGGATACAACATGATTTAACCCCCCTCTAAAACAGTTCAATTATCTAAAAATGAATTATAATTCTTCTCTAAGTGCTAATTCTTTAACAATTTGTTTATGTCTATGGTCAGTTAATGGATATGCAAAGAAGAACAATATCACTGCGATTAAACAAAGTGAAGCAGGTACAATAAAGAACAATACTTTTAATCCTGCTATTGTTTCAGCTGATTGAGCTGCTTGTGGTACATAACCAATGAGCGTTAAAGCTAAACCTGGTAGGAAACCAGCTAAACCTTGTGATATTTTTCTAGTGAAACTGTAACTTGAATAAATAATACCTTCTGATCTAATACCTGATTGCCATTGGCCATATTCTACAACGTCTGCAATAAATGCCCAAGTCACAGTATTAGGAATAACTAAGAATAATTGTGCAATCGTATTAACGATTAAGAATAATAACACGTTATCGGAGAAGAACATGAAGTTAATAAATTGGAATACAACGAAACCAGATACACCGATAACTGCTGTCATTTTCTTACCTACTCTTTTACTTAAAAATGTAGTTAAGAACAATGCGGGTACTAATATAATAACGTTTAATGTACTCACAACGCCCACTAAATTAGCTTCACCCAGCACATATTGGAAGTAATATAGTTGCGAGGACTGTTGTAAGAATAATGCTGTAATCGTTAATAAAGTATATAATGCTAAAATGATAAATGGTCTATTTTTAAATAAATTTAAAAACGCTTTACGACCAATACCTTTTTCTTTCGGTCTTTCTACTGTATGGCGTTCTTTAACACCTTTGTAACACAATAGATGGAATGTCACACCAGCGACAGCAAGTATACCTACTACAACTGGATAACCCAATGCATGACTAGGGAATAGACTAACTAATGGGATAACTACAATCCCAGAAATAAACATAGCCCCCTGTGAACCTAAGTTACGAAACACTGATAGTTGCGTACGATCATCTGCATTAATTGTCATAGATGCTGATAATGAGCCATATGGGATATTCACAAATGAATATGCTGCGTTAAATAATAAGTAAGTTCCAAATGCCCATATTATTTTCCCCGTTTGACTAATATCTGGTGACATAAAGGTTAAAACTGTAAGTAAGGCGAGCGGTATCGTACCGTACAAAATAAAAGGCTTAAACTTGCCACGTTTAGCAAAGTTCCTTTGATTATCTACTAAAGTCCCCACTCCAGTATCTACAAAGGCATCAAAGAATTTCGCAACAAGAAACACAGCTCCCCCAACTACTGACGGTATGCCCAAAATATCTGTATAGAATAACAGTAAGTAAATTTGTCCCATATCAAACATTAAGCCATTACCTAAATCTCCAAATCCATATGCAAGTTTTTCTTTGAATTTTAATCTTGGTGATTGAATTTCTTTAAAACTCTTTAACTTACTATTTGCCGGTTTTAATTTTGCTGTAACCATGCTGATAACCTCTTTCCACTATAGAAACGTTCCTGACTGCGCTTTGCTGTTTTAATCGTTTCTTAGTATGTATTAGTGATTGTTACAATCAATCGATAATAAGACACATAATTATGTAAGCGTTTTCTTATATCGTTAAAATTTTTTATTCCCATAAATTAAATTACTTTTGAAATCGTTAATGACATATCGCTCACCCTTATTTATAGGAATCTTAACTTTATTATATTTTTAATTACAGAACAGTCAACATTAAAATAACAACGTTGTTATAAAATTAATTTCACTTAATTAATACATCGTAAGCGTAGGTGATTCACAAACTCTATAACTACAGCTTTTATTGACATACGAACTCAGCTATTTCTTTTGGTTTGCCTACAATTCATTTTTTAAATATAAGTGTGTAAACTTGTATGTTAAACAATGGTTTTACATCATAATTATCATTTTATTAATATTTTTAATAATATATTCACTAAAAATGAAACAATTAATGCCTTTTTCTAATTTTCTATACTTCATTATCCTAATAAAACTCTTTATGTTTTGTTCGATAACTTAATGGTGTTGTTCCGTATTGTTTTTTAAAACACTGTGTAAAGTAACTTTGCTCTTTAAATCCAACATAATTTGCCACTTCAGCGACGGTCATTTTAGTTCTCGCAATAAGGTCACGTCCCTTTTTCACTCTTGATTCAATGATGTATTGTGAGATAGATTTATGAATTTCCTTATTAAATATTTTGGACAAGTAACTTGGTGCCAAACCAACATATGAGGCGAGCTCATTTAATGACAATGCACTATCTAAGTTTCTTTCAATGTATTGAATTACCTTACTTACTTTTGGACTATAGGCATTCGCTTTTACTTTCATCGCACTATCTGTATATGCTTTAACAATTGAATGGGTGATTTCATCTAAAGTTTCTATGTCCATTGTTTGATCTATTAATGCCGCATACTTTGCAGATATTTCGTCAATATGAATCAAACTTACACCCGCTTTTTCTCCGGCTTTACGGCATAACGTATTTATCAAATATGCTTTGTATTGTTCATTTGAAATATCATCCCTTACACGTCGTAAGCCTGCAACTGATAAATTCATTGCATTTAGAATTGATAAAGCTTCATTAGCATTGCCATTTTCAACTGCAGTAAGTAGCTGAGTCTCCATATTATAACGATACTCTATTTCTTTTAATGTATAATCCATTTGCGCTTTGGATTCTGCTAACTCTTCTGTATTCGAATGAAAACTAAAATCAATTTTCACAGTTTCATAAATGCTATTTCTTTTTTTCAAAAAACGAATTGCCAAGCGACACATTTTTTGTGCTTTAACTTGGTGACACAATGGTATCGTCAGTAAATATTGCTTCAATATAGAAAGTTTCGATATTTTAATATCTAAGCTTTGGAGTAACTCATTACAACGACGTTCATTTGGTCGCTTCTCCATATATGGACCAATAATATAAATTTGCTTATACTTTTTAAATTTGAAAATTAAAAAGTTTACACCAAAACGATTCGTATAATGATAAATTTTATTGCTATGCATTTGTACGATAAAATGTTTCAACTCATTATTGAACTGCTTGCGTGCAGTATTTGTAAACGGCGTCTTGATATGATTAATCACCCCATTCATATCACTCATATCATATCCTTCTAGCCGAATTCCCAATAATTGTAGCGCATGCATCTGTAAAATCTCTAGCGTTTCCTCATTCATAAAAAACACCCCATTCCTTATATTTTTATTATATCTAAAAATATAAGGAATGGGGTGTGAAATTTATATTAAATTTCTTTGAACTTATCAAACAATTCTATAACCAGTTCGTTTTTTATTATCAAAAAAATTAATTCAAAATATTAATTCAAATTGGATAAACAGCTATTTACGGTATCTTCACACGTTTACTCATTTGAATTTTTCTTACCAAATTTGAGTTTAAATGGTGCATAGAATAATACAAATATAAGTACAAGTCCTAAATAACCTATTAATGGATAGAAAATTGCTACTAAATCTGTAAAACCTACGAAACTCAAACACAAACCAATGATGACTGTAACTGTAAAGAAAAGTTTAAAACGTTTCGTATCTACCACCGTAAAGCGTGTTGCAAATGCATAGAACATACCTAAACCAGTATTGAAAATCATACCGAAAATGACAAAAGCCATAACGACACCAAGTATAGGTGAAATATGATTCACGATACCTAACATTGGCATCTCCATTTCGCCAACAATATCGATTTGTGTAAAGATAGCTAAATGACTTAGTACAATCATAACGCCTAATGCAAGTCCACCGAATAAACCACCTAATGCTGCAACTTTTGTATTTTTCTCAGAACCACCCATAACAATTGCCATAGAAGCACCAACTGCTGTATTAAATGATGCATAGTTTACACCTGCTATAAACCAGTTCGGTAATGTTGATGGTTTCGCATCTGAAATTGTATTAAGTTGTGAGAATGGTACATCTGTTGTCATAAAACTATAAACTGAAATTATTATAATGAATATAATTAAAAATGGAGTTATATTCCCAATTACTTTAACAACGCCCTCTACTTTCATCATACCCGCAAGTAAAATAAGTATTGTCATAAGAATCGTACCTACAATTGAAGGCAATCCGAATTGTTGATTAAGGTTTGATCCAGCTCCTGCAATCATAACGACACCTACACCAAAGAGTGTAAAGATAATGACTAAATCAATAATCCATCCTAAAATTTTACCGAATATAGATTTTCCTGTGATATTATGTATAACTTCTTTATGAGAATCTGTCTTAGATTTACTTCCTAACCAAACAAGCATCATACCCACATAAGCAAATAATGCTGTAGTAATGATAGCGCCAAATGTCCCCATAATGCCAAAGCTCGTAAAGTATTGAAGTACTTCTTGCCCTGATGCAAATCCAGCTCCTACAATGACTCCAATAAATGCGCTTGCGATCAGTAATATTCTTTTCATAATTAAGCCCCCTATTTTACTTACTATAAATGAGTTGTGTATAATTTCAATACTCGTATATTTGTGTAACATCAACCACTCACATTTCAATCACTCAAAAAGGTTGAAATAGACGTTTTGATACCGCTAGAAATTTGATATTGATTCTATTTTATCATTTTAAAGCAATTGGATGTTGTTCTTCTCAACGACATCTATATTTAAGTAACGTAAAATCACAACAAAAATTTAAAAATTCATAATAAATTAAATAAAAATCCTCTTAGCTATTAAAGAGTCCTTTATTGAGATTATCTTTGTTCATCAATTTCATTATTTAATTCTAATAGAAATTAAGTTAATCTTTTTTCGCTTTTTCAGTTATATTTTTATATGTTTTTGCTATTATATGAGTTCAATCATAAGATTATTTTAGTTTAAAGTAGCAATTATTTGGGCCGACTCCTGACTCGTTAAGAAAGTACTAACCGAAGATTAGAGACTGTGCCCGCGGAAAACGTGCACAAAAAAATGCCAACAAAGTCGTTAAACTTTGTTGGCAGATTGGCTTTCTATTTTAGACAAACATATTAAGTATAAGTATGAAGATTAAACCAGATACTGAAATCACAGTTTCAAGTAATGACCACGTTAAGAAAGTCTCTTTAACAGTCAAACCGAAATATTCTTTGAACATCCAGAATCCTGCATCATTAACGTGAGATAAAATAACACTACCCGCACCTATTGCAAGCACAACGAGTGCAACGTTAACATCTGATACTTGTAACAATGGTAAGACGATACCTGTAGATGAGATTGCTGCAACTGTTGATGACCCTAAAGCAATACGAAGTACTGCAGCAACAAGCCATGCTAAGAATATCGGAGACATTTCTGTACCTTCAAACAATGTAGCAATAGTATCTCCAACGCCACCTTCAATTAATACTTCTTTGAAAGTACCGCCACCACCAATAATTAAGATCATCATCCCAATTGGATAAATCGCATTAGATACTGAATCCATAATTTCTGAGTTTTTACGTCCTTGTTTAATACCCATAGTAAAGATTGCAAACAGTACAGCTATAAGCATTGCCGTAGCTGCAGTACCAATAAAGTAAATAAATGATTCAAAGCCATTTGTAGCTTCTTCATGGCCTGTAATCAATTGTACAATTGTTGATAGCAACATCAAAATAACAGGAGAAATCGCAGTTAATAAACTGACTCCGAATCCCGGCATTTCTTCTTCTGAAAATTCTTTTTGTGCACCTAAGGCTGATATATCGCCCTCACGTGTATAAGCCGTTGGTGCAATTTTTTGTGCAATTTTATTAAACAATGGTCCAGCTATAATTGTAACTGGAATTGCAATAATCATACCGTAAAGTAATACGTGGCCTAAGTTTGCGTCTAATTCTTTAGCTATAACTACTGGTCCTGGATGTGGCGGTAAAAATCCGTGCGTTACAGATAAAGCCACAACCATTGGAAAACCTAATTTTAACTGTGAAACATTTGCACGTTTAGCAATCGTAAATACTAAAGGAATCAATAATACTAAACCTACTTCAAAGAATAAGGCAATACCTACAATAAACGCAGCTACAAGCATTGCCCATTGTACATGTTTGGGTCCGAACTTATCGATAAGCGTGTCGGCAATACGTGTCGCACCCCCACCATCAGAGAGTAGTTTCCCTAATATAGCACCTAATCCGAAGATCAATGCAATATGTCCTAGTGTACTTCCCATACCATTTTCTACTGTTTCAATGATTTTATCTAAAGGCATACCTAGTAAAATTGCAGTCACAATTGATGTGATAATTAATGAAATAAATGTGTTTAACTTTAAGAAAATAATAAGTGATAATAATACGATAATTCCTATTACCACCGTAATCAATGGCCAAATTGTTTCAAACATCATCGTTCTCCCCTTTCAAATTAAAGATTGAATTAGAACTTTACAGACATGTATCTAATCAATCGTGGTAACGCTTTCTTTCATAATTAAAATTTTAAAGAGTATGTGACAAGTTCTTCGTAACGTGAGTGTCGCTTGTTTACTTGTCACTTTTCTCTTTAAAGGCTCTTTCTATATCGCCTTACTATGGTTTGTCATCCGTCATATGTTCACGTTGGAATGTTGCAATTTCTGTGTAGCGATCCTCTAATGAACGACTTAAGTTGATAAATATAGAAATGAGTTGTTGATACACCTTCACATTATCTTGGTTCGGCTTATGTTCGTTTGTAGTACCGACCATCTCTTCGATAATAGAAAAATCATCAATTTCGCCAAGTGCTTTCATTCCTAATACACATGCACCTAAGCAAGAGCTTTCATAACTTTCAGGTACAATTAAATTCGTATCAAAAATATCTGCCATCATTTGGCGCCACACTTCACTTTTCGCAAAACCACCTGTTGCTTTAATTGTCGAAGGTGTTTCATCCATTACTTCGATTAGCGCAAGATATACGGTGTAAAGATTGTAAAGAACACCCTCTAAAGCAGCACGAATCATATGTTCTTTTTTATGCGTTAGTGTTAATCCAAAGAATGAACCTCTGGCATCTGCGTTCCATAATGGGGCACGTTCACCAGCGAGATATGGATGGAAAATCAATCCTTCTGCACCTGGTTTAACTCGATTAGCAATTTTAGTTAACACGTCATATGGATCGACGCCTAAACGTTTTGCAGTCTCTACTTCGCTGGCTAATAATTCATCACGAAGCCAACGTAATACGACACCACCATTGTTTACAGGACCACCTATAACATAATGATCTTCAGTTAACACATAGCAGAAAATACGCCCTTTATAATCTGTACGTGGTTTATCTATCACCGTTCTAATTGCTCCCGATGTTCCTATCGTCACCGCAACTTCACCTTTTTTAAATGCATTCACACCTAAATTGGAAAGTACACCATCACTTGCACCAACCACAATTGGTGTATTTTCATCTATGCCCATCAATGTTGCATAGCGACGTTTTATACCTTTTAAAATATGTGTTGTTGGTACAACCTCTGGTAATTGTGTCTCTTCAATACCTAGCAGTTCTAGCGCTTCTTTGTCCCAAGCTAATGTTTCTAAGTTAAGCATCCCAGTAGATGATGCCATAGATTGATCTATAACAAATTGCTCAAATAATTGATAGAAAATATATGTCTTAATATCAGCAAATGTAGCAGTTTGGTTGTATATTTCTTGTTGTTCATGCTTCATCCAAAATATTTTAGCCAACGGGGACATAGGATGGATTGGTGTGCCGGTTCTTTGATATATTTCATTACCATTATGTTCATTTTTAATCTGTTCAGCGTATTGGCTTGCGCGATTATCTGCCCAGGTTAAATTTTCAGTTAGTCGTTGGTTACTCGCATCCATTGCTATTAAACTGTGCATCTGAGCACTAAATGAGATTAATTTAAGATCTTCTTTAGCAATATTAGCTTCTCTCATTACATATT
The DNA here is from genome assembly GCF_001663395.1 of Staphylococcus sp. AntiMn-1. Classification (NCBI taxonomy): domain Bacteria; kingdom Bacillati; phylum Bacillota; class Bacilli; order Caryophanales; family Staphylococcaceae; genus Staphylococcus; species Staphylococcus sp. AntiMn-1. Next base: position 2,312,783 of record NZ_CP012968.1, on the reverse strand, counting down.
TAACTGTCATTAACACTGCATCAAATAACTCATCTGGGTTTTCTTCAGAAGTTTCCACATTCGGTGTATGCAATGGATAACCGATATTGTGTTTCATTATAAATTGACCTTTTTCGTCGTAGAGTACTGACTTCGTACTCGTTGTGCCTATATCGACACCTATCATGTATTTCATGATTTTTCCTCCTACTTCTTTTACCGGGTTAAAACACTAATTTAACCAGAAACTGTCAACATCCTCGCCAACATCATCAAAGTTGAGATGGAATGCTTCTCTAAGTTTTGCAGCATCTTGCTTCGCAATCGCTTCTATAAACACTTCATGATTACGATGAATACGCTCAAAATCTTCTGGATTCTCGCTCATGCGTTTACGCATTGACAATAATATCAGTGCTTCCATTACCGGTCTTAAGTTATTCCAAAAAGTTTTTAAGTATTGGTGCTTTGAAGCGAGTATCGTAACTTCATGAAATTTCATATCATGTTCAGTAAATGCTTCTGCATCTTCAAATTTAACTGCCACTTTCATCATTTCTAATTGTTTACGTAATTCTTTAACAATCTGTTCATTATTCAAAGTTTTGATTCTACTAAACGCAAATGATTCCAACATTATTCTTAAATCATAAAGTTCTTTTTTCTCTGTATCATCAAAAGGCAATACTTCTGCGCCCATTCTTTCTAAATGTATCAATTGATCTTGCTTTAATAATTTAAATGCATCCCTGACTGGTGATCGACTAACATTAAATTCTTTAGCAATTTGATTCTCCGTCAATAACGTATCTGGCGTTATTGTGCCCTCAACAATTCTTAAACGAATCTCTGCAGCAATCATTTCACCTTTCGAGACACCCTCTAGCCATTGTTCTGGATACTTATAATTCATGATGATATCACCTCTTTTTATCAATACGATATACTTGTATACAAGTATAGTAATACACAACTTCACTATTTGCAAACGCTTGCAAAGGGTGTTTTTATCTATTTTCAACTAAAAAAACCGACATGACAGGTCTTGAACCTATCATATCGGTTATTATATTTATTTTACTTTCATAAAAATTTGAAGCATTATGACGGTTGAAGCTCACGACATCCATTCCTCAGCAACAACAAATTAGAGCTTCAACTTTAATGTAGTTTTACTTAATTATCGAATACTTCAGAATGTATATTTTGCATTTTACTTTCAACCATTGTGATTTCGTTTGCACATTGCTTTAATGCATTTCTATAGTTCTCAGTATTTTCCGTGTTTTTATAACGTATTTTATGCTCTAAGCTTGCCCACATATCCATACCAATTGTTCTGATTTGAATTTCTACAGGCACAGTTTCTACTGTATTAGCTAAAAATACTGGAATTGCCACAACGATATGTAAGCTACGATATCCATTATCTTTAGGATTTCCAATATAGTCTTTACGTTTCAAGAGCTTCACATCTTCTTGTTTAAGTAATAACTCTTCTATCACATAAATATCATCTATATAGTTACAAATCACTCTAATACCTGCAATGTCTAATATATTTTCTCTAGCTGACTCTGTGCTTATCTCTAATCCTTTACGATTTAACTTTTTAATTAAACTTCGCATTTCTTTAACACGACGCTCCATATGATGGATTGGATTATGTTTATACATTTGTTGAAAATTATCATCTAAAATATCTAATTTTGTACTAATTTCTTTAAGTGCTGAAGAATATAATTGTTCCAAAGCAACGAACCCTATTACCATATCAAATGCATCTTCTTGATTATTGATATGCTTTATACTCTCTTCAAATTCTTCCTTCAAATCGTCTATATTTAGTGATAGTTTACGTTCAATGTACATATTTCTTTCCTCCCAAGAAATCTACTTAGACTACATTATAGCTGATTTTTATTTATTATCTAAATAAAAAGATACTTCAAATATGATAAAGTACACTTTTAAAAAATCGTTGTTTTTTCAAACTAAAATATGTTTATAAAAAAAGTACTAGTCCATCAAGTTAACGGAATAGTACTTCGGCGATTAGTATCTATGTCCCGAAATCTCATACTCTATGTTCTATTATTTCATGGGACAATTGAATATTTGATTGCTATTCATCTTTCTTATGTTCTCTCACTTCTGTCGATCTGTTATCAGCAATATTACGTGCACGTTTCATCGCATCCTCTTTCTTATCAAAACTATCAGAAGCTTGCTTAGCACCGTCTGTTTTAATCTTCCATTTATTATCTTCATAATAAACGTGAACATCTTTATTATTTAATTCAGGGTTCGCTGAATCATCTTTTTCATGTTTAGTTATTTTCTTGTTTTTCAATTCGTCTAATTCTTTTTTAGAAGCGTCTTTATACCAAGATTCAGCTTGTTTAGTTGCAATAGGTATTGCTCTATCTTCCTTATAACCATCTTTAAGCATCGCATTTCCAATATCTATTGCTTTTTTAAGTTCTAATTTTTCCATGTTTTTCCAACTTTGTGGGTAATCATCCATTGTCCAAGGCATTAACTTTAACCTCCTACGTTATAATTTATTCTTCGTCTTAATTGTTGTTTACCACTGCTGAAAAGTTACAAACAAAGCAATATACACTTTCAATTAAAAACTCAAAATAGATAGCAATGATTAATTTTCTTAATGAACGGGAATTAAAGTATGAATCTAATCATTTCACACACTATTTAAAAAGGAGGGATATAATGACAAATATAGCGATAGGTTTAATTCCTTCACCTGACATGCCACACAAACTTATTAATAAAATTTCCGATTATCTAGCCGATGATATCCATAACCATGTAGATGATAAAACAAATTGGGATTTTGAAACACATGTCGCTTCCATGGTTGGGACAGCTGAACATATGGATAAAGCACTAGATATCGCATCAAATATAAAAAACAAAAGAATTGGGACTACACAATTTGTATCACTGATTTACCAAGCCTATCTAATAATAAAACTGTGATTTGTGATATAAATCTAGATGACAAAACAGCATTAATATCTGTGCCAGCATTAGGTGCTGTGAATTTAAAACACAAGCTACGTCATTTTATTACATTTATTGTTAAATATTTTTTACTTCAGGTTCAGATAAAAGCCTTTTGAAATCAAAGTATTTTAAATTAACAAAATTCAATGAAGTTATACCAAATGAAGATAACACACAAGATAATAGAAAGCGTATTGTTTCTAAAACATCATTTTTAGGTTGGTTTCATTTAATCTTAGGCATGACTTTTTCTAATGAACCTTGGTCTGCTATTTTAGATTTCAAAAAAATTATTTCAGTATCCTTTGCAACTGGAACATATATCGCAATCTTCTCAACACCATGGGATTTGAGCTTAGATTATGAATACTGGCGCTTTATTCTACTCATGTTATTATCTATAAGCGGCATGGTCGGATGGTTAATATATTCATATAATTTATGGGAACGCCCAAATCCAAAAACACAACAATCCTATCGTTTCATTTACAATTTCACGACATTGACTACATTATTCGCTATCACCATTTTTAATTTTGCTGCATTATTTATATTACTCACAATAAGTACATTATTATTTGTACCACCAGAGATCTTTTCTAGCTGGACTTCTTTGAATGAAAAACAACCAACTTTTGTCAACTATATTAACCTTATTTGGTTTATCACTTCGTTGGGTATTTTAGCTGGTGCCATGGGTTCAACAGTTGAAAATGCTGAAAAAATCAAACGTGTAACATATTCATTCAGACAATATTATAGATATAAAGAACTAGAACAAGACGACGATAACACTAATAGTACTAATCAAGCGTCAGATTACAATAATGGCAAAAAACTATCACACAGTGAGGAGGATTCCAATGACAAATAGGACGATTGAAATCGGATTAGTAGCGGCACCAGGTATAACGGAAAAAATCGCTCACAATCTTGAAAATAACTTGCCAGACATATTAGCGAATTATTTCGCTAAAGGTATTGAATGGAAAATCAATACAGTTGTTGATCCCCTTACCGGTTCTGCAGAAACTTCCAAAGAAATATTCGAAAAAATTGCTAACTACCAAAATAATAATAATTGGCAATACACTATAGGACTGACTGACCTCCCTATTATTAAAGATAATAATGTTATCGCTTTTGATATTAATAAAAGTAATGGTGCCAGTTTAATTTCCGTACCTTCCTATGGATGGCGACCAGTTCAAAAACGTATACAAAAATCTATAGTTGGAATTATTGAAACTGTGAATATGGATCATTCACAGGATTTACAAAAAAATGATTACAACGATAAAGGAAGTCAAGAGAAATTAAAATCACAATTTCCACTTTCAACTTTAAAATCACGCACAGCATATTTAGAAGACACAAATTCCAAACATACACACTATTTTGTTTCATCTAATACAAAAGGTTCTTTTCGTTTAATCAGTGGTATGACATTTGCAAACAACCCATTAAACATGCTCAGTAGCTTGAGTAATGTCGTAGCCATCGCATTCACTACTGGTGCTTTTGGTATCGTTTTTACTACGATGTGGAATTTAAGTTATGTTTATTCATCTTGGCGCATGTTACTCATGATGGTAGTCGCCATTTTGGGCATGATGTTTTGGATTATTGTAGCGCACCATTTATGGGAATCGAAAAAAGAAAGTAGAAATAAAAGAGTTACGATGTTATATAATTTGACGACAGTGCTAACGTTAACTGTTTCACTTATCATTTATTATATAATATTGTTCTTTTTATTCTTAATTGCTACTCTTGTAGTCTTGCCTTCAGGCTATTTAGGTCAAACTTTACAAATGGGTGGCTCCGCAAATTTAATCACTTATATAAATCTTGCTTGGTTTGCTACTTCTATATCAACAGTTGCCGGTGCAATTGGTGCTGGTTTAAACAATGAAGAACTCATATTAGAAAGTACTTATGGTTTTAGACAAAAAGAACGTTATAAAAAAATGGAAGACCAAGAAAAACAACAAGAACAGAAAAGAACTGAAGCTAAGAAAGATATTGAAGAGAAGAAACAGGAAGAAGAAAAGAAAGCAGAACAAGAAGCTAAAAATAAACAAGATCACTAGGGACAGTCTTACCTCAGACAAACCTCAGACTTCCTTTCATACTTGAAAACTTGTTTGACACCTTAAAACAAATAAAAAACAAAGCAAGCCAACCAGTGATTTCATTCATCATAAAGGTTGGCTTGCTTTTTAAACTTGTGCTAAATTTACTTTTTGTCTTGCGTTCATACAATTATTTTGAATGCTCATCAATGATGTTTTAATGTGCATATACTGAGGTAGTTCGGGTATTTCTTGAACTTTAATATGCGAACCTCTTTCAAAATGTTTTGCTATATTTTCAAAAATAAGTAAGTATTCACCCATTGTTTCATCATCTATATGATACCTTTCTTCATTACTCAAAGCTCTTGTAAGCATAAAGCTAATTTCTTCTAGAGCATAAATACTCGGATAATAATACTGTATGACCATCTTATTACTAAACAGTTCACCATTTGCGCTGTTATATACTTGCTTCATGTTATTAAGTTTCACGCTTAACTGAAGCATTTCTTGTTTGTCTTGTTCTCGTGATGAATATTTACTACTTGCAAACAAGTAATGGAATAATACTGCCTCGTCTCTTGCTACGTCCGCTAGTGTTGCTGGTAACATGGATGACGCTGTCTTTCTGCCTATTACCAATAAACAAATAACAGCAATTGCGATACCCACAATTACATCAATCACACGTGGTAATGCAATTAAAATTGTTAAGTGATTCGCTGCTATACCATTCAACAAGATCACTTGAATCGTTATAAAAATAACAGCGAATGAATAGTTAGCACCCACAAATACCTCTGTCACACCTGCTGCTGCAGCTAACAAGATAATCGCAATTGGTAACGGTGGCGTCGATAATAAAATTAGAGATAATACAAGCACACCTATAATTGTACCAACGCCCCTAGATCCAGCACGTTCAAAACTATGTAACGTTGTTGAACCTAATAGTACTGTATGTGTACTTAAAGGGATCCAATATGCTTTTTCAAAGCCAAACATAAGTGCAATAAAAATTGAAATAGCCATAATAACTGTATAGCGTAATGTATTTCTAAACACAAAGGAATCCAAAGTTAAATTTGTTAACATACGGTGTCCATAAATAGGAACACGAATATCAATTTCATGTTCTACACGTTCATTACCTGCATTCATGATTGCATCTACTTTGAATATATTATCAACTAGATTTTGATATTGGTCATCAATTTCCACTGCTTTTGTCCATTGTTTTTTAAAATTACCTTCAGAGTATACAAGTTTTATTACAAAATCTGCCATTTCTTTGATTTCTTTAGGTAAAGGACGCATGTTCTTTTCATTCAGCTCTAATAATTCTGAATGAATACCTTGCGCTGTATTATGAAGTAATAGCAAACGCTGAAATTCGGGCGATTCTTTAGATTTCGCAGTACTAGAAGTAATCAGTTGAGTATCTGAATTTCGAAAAGCAGTCACTGCGAATTGTGATGCTTTAGCAAATGCCTTCGGATCATCAAAATTATAAATAAGTTGTTTAATGATATTATAGTCATTTTTGATGGCTTTTGACTCTGCAGATTCTTTAGAAATAACTATAAGTATAGTAACAATTAATGTTGCTAATAATCCCCAACAAACATAGCGAGCCCTCTATATAAAGCTTCTTCTGGAGCTACAGGTAAGTTGAAAGGTAAACTGAAAGCAACAATAAAGAACGTCGATGAAGGTCCAGGTATATTCAATGAACTAAATATATAATACGGAATGACCGTAACAATAAGTAGCAATACACCAAAGATAAGTGGTTGGCTTACTGTGAGCGTACCTAATATCATTGCAATAGATAACCCTATCGATGAGAAAAATACGATACGCAGTTTTGATTTAGATGACCCACCAAATACATATATATGTGCTAAAGTACCAGTAGATATTAATAATCCTGTAGAAAGATGACCCATTAAATAACCAATAATGAGTGGGATAAACATTAATATAGCTTGTCTTAAACCTTTAGCAACATCGATTTTCATGGAATTAAATCGAACAAGTGACTTTAAATATTTAACCAATGTTGGTGTTCATCTCCTTTAATATTTTATTTTTCATTAGTTTAATACGTGTGTGCTCTACAAATTAAAGTCTTTAAAAAGCACAAATAAAAATGGGAGAAGGAGAGAAATCAAAAATGTGAAATTTGATTTCGTATTCCAACCCCCACAAGGCTGACTAAATATCTTAAAAGTTTGATATAAGTACAATTAGATATCAGACAGCTACTGTGTAATCTCAAATTTACATTTACGACATAGTATGTTGTATTTATATCCCAGTCTTATTAGGTCGTAAACACATGTAGTCTATTTATCTCAGCTTACTAACAATTCAATATTTAATACAATATTGTTTATTATCGTAAAAATTACATATGTCCAACTTAAAACATCACTTTACTATTTTAACACTTTTTGAAAAATATTTTGTCGTATTTGATTGGATAATATCATAGACAATTTATTATAAATCATTTCATTGTTAGTATGATGTAAAAAATCTTTTTATATCGCCCAAATGATTTATTCTGCTTCTTTAATATCTTCATGAACGCTTGAATAATCGATATCTGTTTCTAAAAATTCATCATTATTCACAGGAAAGTGTTGTTCAAGTGTTTCTATATTACTAATTTCTACTGAGCCACTATTAAATTCAAAGTCTAAGACATGGCCACCAAACGTTTTATTTTTATCAACAAAATGTAAATGAAATCCTCCTGCAGCTACGCCATGAAATAATTGTGGAGAATAAAATCCTACAATCGTACCATGCACTTGTTCTTGCGTATATTCAGGTTGTTTTTTAGCCGATTCTATTAATTTAGTATAAGGTCTCTCTTGTTTCGGCATCATTCTGACATGAATCATTTCAAATTTACCGGTGATTTTGACAGCTATAAATATATTATTACTCGCTGCTTGACGTTGTATTTCATTTAACAAAGCTTCAGAGTCCGTGATATAGCGAACATCAAATTGCTTATCTACTTTGAAAGGGGTAACTGTAGAAAATGGTGTCATTTCATTACCTTCTAATTGTTTGAACTCACCATATTCATTGGCATGATATGCGTTACCATCTAATATAATAACTTCACCATCAGAACCAGTTAACGTTCCTATACCTAAATCACCATGTTCTAAAATTTCGTTAATCGTAGCAGTGCCTTCTAATAAACCTGCCATCAACGTACCTAAAGTTCCGTGTTGATATAACATTATTTCTTCTCTCCTTACTAAAACGTATTACTTACTTTTTAAAATAGGGGTATTTTTATAATTGCTTCCAACATGAAATTATACACCATTATATTACACTGCAACAGCTTAGTGTCTTAATCGACCATATTAAAAGGCATAAAAAGTCTAAACTCACGAGATTGTGTAAGTTTAGACTCTTATTTTTGAAATGGTATTTTATTTAGTTTGAGAAACCTTAATATCTGGTTTTGCAATCAAATATTGCGTAACTTCTTTGAAGAAGTGTTGAAAGTGTTCTGTGCCATTGTGTACTTCTAAAGCTTCTTCATTTTCATATTGTTCGATAAAAGCAAATGTATTTGGCTCATCCGTTCGTTCAAAATGTGCATAATACAATGCGCCATCTTCTTTGTTAGCTGCTAATACAAGCGGTTCTACTAACGCTAAATACTGATCACGCTTTGACGGATCAATTTTCATTATCGCATTTACAGTAATCATCTTTTTCTCCTCCTAGGAAATCATTATCTTTATAAATTACCGCAAACTAAATATCGCAAACATTGCATGCTTAATATCAATTGTTAAAAAAAGTATCATTCAGTAATAAATCGAAATACTCCAAATTTTGAAACCAAATATATCAAAAAAAGACTAACTCCCCTTTGAAGTTAGTCTTTTATTATATATAATTTCTCCCGTTTTAAACTAAATGAGTGACTTTATAGTTTAATATAAAACTTCATCTAGCTTATTTGTTTAATTTTGACTACATAATTTAAACCCCTTATTTAAATTATGTTTTACTTTTTCTTGCCAACGCTTTTAACAGTTTGACGTACATCTGCTAAATCCCCTTCAACATCGATGTCAGGTTTTTTAGTAAATTTACTTACTACAACCGTTACAATTAAACTTGTTAAGAAGCCTGGTATGATTTCATATAAATTAAAGAAATCATTAATTTCACCAAGTGGTTTAACAAATGCAATCCATATAATTACTACAATTGCCCCTGCTAACATACCACTTACTGCACCAGTACGACTTAAGCCTTTCCAATATAATGACAATAGAACAAGTGGTCCAAATGCTGCACCAAAACCTGCCCATGCATTACCTACAAGACCTAAAATCGTGTCGTTTGGTGTCCAAGCAATCCAAAGCGATATAAGTGCTACAACGATTACTGATAAACGTCCCACCAAAACAAATTCTTTTTGATGTTCTTTGGCTGCTTTCTCACCACGGAATAATTTATAAAAATCTTCTGTTAATGAACTTGATGTCACTAACAATTGTGAAGAAATTGTACTCATAATCGCGGCTAAAATAGCAGCAAGTAAGAACCCACCAACAAGCGGATGGAATAAAATTTGTCCCATTAAAATAAATAGTGTTTCTGGATCTTGTATGTCTGCGCCACCACTATTAATAAATGTGATACCTGTAAGACCAACCCCTACTGCACCTAATAAGCTGACTGCCATCCAACCGATACCAAAACGTCTTGCTGTTGGTATTTGTTTAATTGATTTGATAGACATAAAACGTACAATGATATGCGGCTGACCAAAATAACCTAGGCCCCAAGCAAAGAATGAAATAATACCTATTGCTGTTGTACCTTTAAATAAATCCAAATTCGTAGGTTTTATTTCTGCTGCTTGTGATATTGTATCAAGTCCACTTAACTGCATCATAGCAACAATCGGTACCATAACCATAGCGATAATCATAACGACCCCTTGGAAAAAGTCTGTTAATGATACTGCTAAATAACCACCAAAGAATGTATATACAATAACAATAATTGCTACGATTACCATACCTAAGTGATAATTTACACCAAATGCACTTTCAAATAATACCCCACCTGAAACCATTCCAGAATGAGTATATAACGTAAAGAATACAACAATAATTGCCCCGGCAATTATTTTAATAGAGTTAGATTTATCATCTAGTCTATTTTTAAAGAAATCTGGTAGCGTAATGGCATCCCCAGCTTTCTCTGTATATACACGGAGACGCGGTGCTACAACAATATAGTTTATGTATGCCCCTATAGTTAGACCAATCGCTAACCACGCTGCTGATAGCCCAGTTGTATAAACTTCCCCAGGTAGTCCCATAATCATCCAACCACTCATGTCAGATGCACCTGCGGATAGTGCTGTTACATATGGACCAATATTTCTGCCGCCCAACATATATTCACTGACATTGCCTGTCGATTGTTTAAAGCCATAGTAACCTATGCCTAGTAAAACAATGAAATAAACAATTAGCATAATATAAGTTTGCCAGTTCGGGTCTACTTGACTCTGTAATGATGCTCCCAATGTAAACATTGAACAAACTCCCTTTTATTTTATGATTTTGTCACATGCATTCATTATACAAAAATCAGAGAGATTTTAAACCACTTATCAGAAAGTTTTTTCTTATATTTTTTAATAAAAAGGCTTTATGGCACTTTGAACACTGATATATAAGCGTTTTTAACGCTTAAAATTAAAAGTGTAATAATTCTCTTTTGGTGCTTTTAATCTCTTTTTACAATTCACAAAAATGTATGTTTCCCACAACTTTTATATAAATATCGTTTTTAATGTATTTGAGTAACATGTTATTTTACATTAATTTTTGTAATAATCGAACTTTTTTATTTATAAGCTTATGTATACATTTTCTATCTTTTATACATTATTAAGCCATTTTTTAGAATTTATTTACAGTTAATAATATAATAAGAAATAGACATAATAATCAAAATTAATGCTACAATAAAAACTATATAATGAAAGCGCTTTACATAGCTGTAATACAAAACATTACAAAAACTATACAACTGGAGTGACATAAATCATGTGTAAAACAACGGATAAAAGCGTAAAGGACAGATATTTAGATTTACTTTCAGAACAATTCCACTCAAAAGAAGAATTGGCTACAGAAATCATTAATTTGGAATCTATTTTAGAACTTCCAAAAGGCACAGAACACTTCGTCAGTGATTTACACGGTGAGTTCCATGCTTTCCAACACGTGTTACGTAATGGCTCTGGAAATGTACTGTCAAAAATCAATGACATTTTCCAAGATACTTTAACACGTAAAGAAATTAATGAATTTTCCTCACTCGTATACTACCCAGAAGAAAAAATAAAATTAATAAAAAATAATTTTACTTCTAAAGCTGAATTAGATGAGTGGTATGTAACTACAATTAATCGTTTAATTAAATTGATTACATATGCCTCATCAAAATATACACGAACAAAATTACGTAAATCGCTGCCTAAAAACTATGTCTTTATTATTGAAGAATTACTGTATAAAAGTAATAAATACAATAACAAACATTCCTATTACGAAACATTAATCAATCAAATCATAGAGCTTGAACAATCTGATGATTTAATCATCGGTCTATCATTTACCATCCAACATTTAGTAGTTAATCATTTACATGTTGTGGGTGATATTTATGATCGTGGACCAGAACCAGATAAAATTTTAGAAACACTTATTGATTATCCCTCAGTAGATATTCAATGGGGCAATCATGACGTTTTATGGATTGGAGCATATGCTGGTTCTAAGGTTTGTTTAGCCAATTTACTGCGCATTTGTGCACGTTACAATAATTTAGATATTGTTGAAGATGCCTATGGTATTAATTTACGTCCATTATTAACAATTGCTGAGAAATACTATGATGGTAATAATAAGGCATTTCAACCTAAAAATACTCAGGATTTAACCCAAGCAGAATTAGAACAAATTACGAAAATACATCAAGCTGTCGCAATCTTACAGTTTAAATTAGAAGCGCCTATTATTAAACGTCGTCCAGCATTCGAAATGGAAGAACGTTTAGTGTTAGAAAATATCGACTATGCAAAAAATGAAGCAACATTGTACGGCAAGACTTACACGTTAGAAAACACTTGTTTCCAAACAATTGATCCTGAAGATCCTAATAAATTACTTGAAGAAGAAGAAGAAGTGATGAACAATTTATTATTATCTGTTCAACAATCAGAAAAATTAAAACGTCATATGACTTTCTTAATGCAAAAAGGTAAGCTCTATTTGCCTTATAACGGTAATTTACTTATCCATGGTTGCATTCCTGTAGATGAAAACGGTGAAATGGAATCTATGACGATAGACGGTGAAAAACGCTATGGTCGAAATCTATTAGACTACTTTGAAACTCACGTCAGAAAAGCATTCGATAATAAAGAAATTGAAGATGACTTAGCAACTGATCTCGTGTGGTATTTATGGACTGGTAAATATTCTTCACTATTTGGTAAACGAGCAATGACAACTTTCGAACGTTACTTTATTAGTGATAAATCAGCACATAAAGAAGCTAAAAACCCATATTATTATTTACGTGAAGATGTAGATATGTGTAAAAAAATGCTAAAAGACTTTGGCTTAGATCCTGAACAAGGCCATATTATCAACGGACATACCCCTGTGAAAGAAATTGATGGCGAGAATCCAATTAAAGCAGAAGGTAAAATGATCGTAATCGACGGCGGCTTCTCAAAAGCCTACCAATCAACGACTGGTATCGCAGGCTATACCTTACTTTATAACTCATTCGGTATGCAGCTTGTAGCTCATAAACATTTTAATTCGAAAGAGCATGTTCTGCTTAACGGTGCTGATGAACTTTCGATTCGTCGCGTCGTAGATAAAGAATTACAACGTAAAAAAATACGTGATACGAATTCAGGTCAAACTATCCAAGAAAAAATCGATATCTTAAAAGAATTAATGCATGACCGCTTCGTAAATTAAAACAACTCAATAAATGCATAAAAAATCCATTTGCTAACAATAAATTATTGCGCAAATGGATTTTTTCTATATATTCTGATGTAAATAAGCGTCTTTCAAATAACCAATCATCCCTTTTTCTGATTCTACAGGATTATTATTACCACGCTTGAATGTTACGACTTTACCATCACTAATATGATAAAGTATCATATCATTTTTAGTTAACTCACCTTTACAAGATACTGGTATTTCTATAATATTGTGATCTTTAATAAAACGGTTAAACCAACGTGATGTAAAATTCCAATCAAAAAGGATATGATTTTTGATTGGCCCGTCCACATTACTTCGTGCATGTTCATCACTAAACGACACGGGCATCATATCTACATTTTTCAAACCAAATTCTGGGACTAATTCATTAAATGCTAGACTGTTAAATACAAATGATTGCGTCATGAGTAAACATTTGTTGTAACGCGTCATATCTGCATAAATACGATCATTACTAGACAGTAAATTGCCTTCAAAAATTTCAAAATCTAAATCATGTGAGCGTTGAGACGTATTTTTAAATAAATTAAATGCCATAACTGGAATATTATGTTCTCTCAATTTTGTGCCGAGATGAAAAGCAAATTCACTTTCTCCTACAATGATTACACCTGGTGGTTCTGTACTTGAAAGCCTCATAACTTTACTCAATGGTAAGAAACTAAAACCATAAATTACTACGGTAATAAACACTAATCCAAAAGTAACTGGCGTGATGAATTCAGCCATTGGTGTACCTTTCTCTACAAATAAGCCACCAAAAAACTGAGCAACAGTAAGTACGACAATACCACGCGGCGCCATCATAGATACCATCGCGCGTTCACGTTTTGAAATTTCTGTATTTATCGTAGCCAGTATGATTGAAATCGGTCTAATTAAAATAATCATGATTGCACAGAAAATAAATAATTTCCATGACATGACACTTTTTAACACTTCTAATGTTAAAGAAGATGTAATTAAAATAAATACCGTCGAGATCATGATTGATGACGTGTTCTCAATAAAATGATCAGATTCTTTGAATATTAAATCGTGACGTTTCATACGTGCCATCATTAAACCGAAAATTGTAACTGCAAGTAATCCAGATTCTGGTAAAATTTCATCACAAATAGCAAATATTAATAAAATAAAGACTAATTGAATCGGTGGCATGAGATTTTGAGGGATTAAATCACGTTTAATCAGCCACATAAATAAGTATGATGCACCAAAACCGATGACCACAGCTACTAAGAAGCGTAAGACGAAACTCAATATAATTTGCAATTCAAAGCCCTGCTCAAATATTTGAAACACATAAAAAGCACCGAGCGCTAACATAGGTCCAATAGGATCAAGTATGATACTTTCCCATCTTAATATTGAATCTACACTTTTTCGAACTTTAGCTTGTTTTAATAATGGTTGAATTACGGTAGGCCCCGTTATTAAAAATAAACCGCCTAAGACGAGTGAAATTGCCCATGAGAATCCTAATACATAATGTAAGGCAATTGAACCTAAGATCCAAGCAATCGTAGCTCCTATAGTAATGATACGCATCACTGCCTTAGAAATACCTTTTAATTCACGAAAGTCTAAATTACTACTTCCTTCGAATAAGATAATAGCTACAGCTAATGATACTAGCGGACTGAACACTTCTTGTCCTAAACTTTCTTGAGGGTTAATCAGACCAAATATAGGCCCTACGAGTAACCCTACGATAGCCATGACTACAATCGATGGCCATTTAATTCTGGTAGCAAACCACTGGCTGAAAATGCCGAGCGCTAAAAATATAACGATGAGCAACATTAATGGTAAGTTTAGTAAAGTCACATAACTCCCTCTCTCTATTTTTAATATCAAACAATTTTTGTATACTTTCTTTCAAAAATTCATTAACAGAAAAACATACTATCAAAATTTTAAGTTTAACGCACTAAAATGACCTTCACTATATACCCACACATATTTCACTTTAATCGTAGTGTTATTCCGAAATACCTCATTAAGTACTCTCCTGATATACATATGTCTACACCAAATAAACTTTCGTGTTTATTTCTCTTCCTTTTTAAGGTAGAATTAACTATTGTGATGCTTTTTATATAACATAACTTAATTCGGATAATGAATTGTCATGAAAGGATTCCAAACAATATGAATAAATTAAAAGAAATTATTATTGTTGCTTTTGCATTTGTCGGTGTTGTAGTAGGTGCTGGCTTTGCTACAGGGCAAGAAATTTTCCAATTTTTTACAAGTAACGGTAATTTTAGTGTGTATGGCGTTTTTATTACTGGCTTGATTATTACTGTTGGCGGGGTTTTTGTACTGAACACAGGTTATCGTCTGCGTTCACATAGCCATACAGAACCGATCAAATTTTACTTACCTCGTACTATTGCAACGATATTTGATGTCATATTAACATTATTTTTATTTGCATTAGCAATGATTATGACTGCAGGTGGCGTATCTACAATTAATGAAAGTTTTGATATTCCCTATGGTCTTAGTTCATTTTTATTAATCTTAGTTATTTTATTAACACTATTTTTAAAATTTGATCGCTTAATTACTGTATTAGGCATGGTTACCCCATTCTTAGTCTTAATTGTAACGATTATTGCCATATATTATTTTTCAACTGGCCAATTTAATTTTGAGGCTGCTAACAGCTATGCAAATAGTGAAGGCCGCACAGATAACTGGTGGTGGTTCGATGCCATCAATTACGGAAGTTTACAAATTGCTGCTGCTTTTAGCTTCCTTTCAGTAATGGGAGGTCGTTTAAAATTTGAGAAATCAACTATTTGGGGCGGTATTTTTGGTGGTATTATCATTACCTTCCTATTATTAATGCTCAATCTCGGTATGGTTACAGAATTTGCCCAAATTACAGGCGTTGCACTCCCATCATTATTACTAGCCAATAATATTTCCCCTTTTATTGGTGTATTTATGGCTATCGTTATGATTTTAGTTATTTATAACACAGTCGTAGGATTAATGTATGCGTTCGCTTCACGCTTTACTGAGCCTTATAGTAAATCGTATTACATTTTAATTACCATAATGGCTATTATTACTTTTGCTACAACTTTTATTGGTTTTATCGAATTGATAGGCAAAGTATTCCCTATCATGGGTATTTTCGGTTTCATTCTATTAATTCCAATATTTATTAAAGGTATACTTAAAAACAAACCCGAATAACACATAATTGATTATCTATATTCCGAAAGAAAATCAGTTTTATAGGATACAGACAAAATTGAATATTTTGCCACCGCACTGAGTCACTCTATTTTGAGAGTGACTCTTATTTTTTATCTATTTTAAATCTAGTTATTATGATCTATAAATTAAAAAACAAGACATAAACTGCATGCGCTCTATTACACACATGAAGTTTATGTCTTCTATTTCTTGCTATTGTTTTAATGTTTCACATTTTTCATTATTATATATTATTGATTTAATACTGTTTGACCTGCTTGAATACCTGCTTGCGTCAGTTCGTGACTATTCACCCAAACTTGCGTCACATTTGCTCCACGACTCTCAAAAATATCAATTACGTTCTTACTAGCTTCTACAGTAACGATTGGATCGTTTTCTCCCATAGAAAGTAATACATCTACATCACTTAAATCTTTATTGTTCACTAAATCAACAGGATAAAGTGGTGCATATAACAATGCTTTTTTAAATGTAATATCATCATGTAACATCATGCTAATCGCTATATTTGAGCCATTTGAAAATCCTACCGGTATGGCTTGTGCTAAATCAAAGTTATATTTATCAGCCGCTTCTTTTAAAAATGTAATTAAGCGCTCTGTTCTATATTCTAAATCTTCGATATCGTATTTTCCTTCTCCTAAACGTTTGAAGTAACGGTTCATACCATTTTCAGAAACCTCTCCTCTAACGCTTAATACATTATATTTAGAATTCAATACTTCACCTAATGGTAACAAGTCGTTTTCATCCCCGCCTGTACCATGTAATAAAATAAATGTAGGTGCGTTTGCTTCGCCTTCTTTAAAAATGTGTTCCATATATCGACATCTCCTTTAATTGTGTATTATATTCATTAAACTTGCTACTGTGTAAAATTGCTATTATCATACATCATTATATTTTAATTGGTGGTAAATGGCGTAAAAGTTCTTCTCTTTTTTCTTCATATTGAGGTGGTAACATCAAATGTGTACCAAGTTCCTCAAACCGTTCATCAACGGTAAACCCTGGCCCCTCTGTCGCAAATTCAAAAATAATACCACCATGTTCTTTCATGTAAACTGCATTAAAATAATTACGGTCTTTAACATCTGTTACGTGGTAACCTTTTCCTGTCATTTTTACTTGCCAACCACGATGGTCTTTATCTGTAGGTACAGACCAAGCAATGTGATGTACAACGCTAACACCCCAACGTACATGTTCTTCCGGTGCGACTTTCTGAACCATGACGTGATGTTGCCAATCACCAGCTGTTTCAATATGGATATAATCATCGTTTTCACTTACTTGCGACAATGCCATATCATTTGTTAAGGTACGTGCAGTCGCTATTGGATCCATCGACAACATCGTTACACCATGAAAACCAATAATGTCTTTGTCATTATCTGCATTTTTTTCTCCTTCAACAAGTGCCAATGGCAAACCATGTATATCATCAAACTCTAAAGTTTCTTTATCGAATAACTGTGTTCTTTCTACATTTATATCATTTTCTAGTAAATGTTGTTCCCAAGCTGCAATAGCATCTTTTGGAATTCTAAACGCAATTCTTTCAACTTGGCCTGCACCAATACGACCTTTATGCGCATTTGGCCAATTGAAAAACGTTAATATCGTTCCATTATCGACGTTGCCATTCGAGAAATATAAATGATACGTAGACGGGTCATCGAAATTCACTGTTTTTTTAATTAATTTTAAATTTAATATATCTCTATAAAACTGAATGTTTTCTTCTGGATTACCTACAATTGCTGAAATATGATGAATGTGTTGAATTGCTTCCATAATTGTTCCCCCCTAATTATTTACCTTTGCACTTTTTTTAAACGCGAGTACTTTATCGTTTTGTGTTAAATGGTTTGACTTCTGATTCAATATATTCACGTTGTTCTTCTAAAAATGGTGGCAGTGCTAGACTTTCTCCAAGTGTTTCATATGGTTCGTCACCCATAAAACCTGGGCCATCTGTAGATACTTCAATTAATATATGACCAATACGTGCATATAAAGCTTCAAAATAAAATCTATCTACTAAGCCAGAATTACCTATACCTAATTCTTTATATTTTTCCATCCATTGCTCAATTGCTTCATGATCTTTTAATCTAAATGACACATGATGTACTTCACCGTAGCCTTGACGCGATGCTGGTCCTTCAGCATCTTTTCTTAAAATTACTTGACCGCCATTGCCACCTTCGCCGACCTCTAATAAAGCAACATTTTCTTCTTCATGTTTCACTTTCATACCAAAGACTTGTTCTAATATTTTGATAAAATCTTCAAAATAGCTAACTGTAATTTCAATTGGCCCCAATCCATAAATAGCTTTGTCTGTTGGTACAGGACCATTTTTCCATGGTGTACCCGGTGCAACACCTGTATTATGTTCATCTGATACAAGTTGGTATCTTTGACCATCCACTTCTTCAAATGGTAAAACTTTTGTGCCAAATAACGTTTGTATGCCATCATGTTTTATTTCAAAGTCATTAAAACGTTGTTCATAATATTCAAGCGCTGCATCATTTGGAACTCTAAACGATGAACGTGAAATTGAATTTGTTCCTCCAGTACCTTTTGGCACATTAGGAAAATCGAAAAATGTCATATCTGTTCCTGGTGAACCTACATCATCTGCAAAAAATGTGTGATACGTATATATGTCATCTTGGTTTACTGTTTTTTTAACAAGTCTCATACCTAATACTTCTGTGAAAAATTTATAGTTTCTTTCTGCATCGTCAGTGATCGCAGTTACGTGGTGGATACCTAATAATTGATTGTTTGTCATAATAAAACTCCTTATTTTATAATTTATCTCGATTTCGAAGTAATTTTCACTAAATTTTAAAAGTGCTACTACACTTCTGTGGATTGAGCACTTATTTTTTTCAAAGCTTGTTTTAATGTGGTCATTTCTTCATCGGTAAGTACCGAGAATGTTGATGTTAACGTTGCTGCATGTTCTGGAAATATATCATCCATCAATGCATGTCCTTGATCGGTAATCGAAGCATTGGTAACACGTTTATCTTGTTCATTACGTATTCTGATTACAAAACCTTTTTCTTCTAATTTATCTACAACATATGTGATGCTACTGCTAGCAATTAATACTCTCTGTCCAATACGTTGTATCGGTTGATCACCTTTGTTATACAATAATTCCATTACTTCAAATTCTGTAAGATTTAAGCCATAACGTTGAACGTCTGCCCTAACAATTTGTTCCAAATAGTCTACCGTTCGGTTTAATCCTATGAATGTATTTAATGATTCTTTTGTACGGTCCATTACGTCACCAACTTTCAATTTGTTTCGAATTCGAGATAAATATAACACCTCTCAATAACATAGTCAACATATAAGTATAAAAAATATACCAAAATAAATAAAACATCTATTTTATGGTCTTAGTTGAGACTAAAAGTCATTTTCATCGCTTATTTTTACTTCAAATTTAAATTAAAATATCCAATTAATTATTATACAAAATAATATTTTTTCTCTCATTCTCGTTTTCAAAAAATATTAAGTGGTAGAAGAAAGTATATGGAGGTGTCATAATTGAACAAATTATTTATTAATAATGAATTTATCGAAAGTAAATCAACTGACACAGCAGACGTAATCAACCCTGCTACGGAAGAAATAATAGATACAATTTCATTCGCAACAGAATCCGAAGTTAATGATGCAGTAGAAAAATCAAAACACGCCCAGTTAGAATGGGAAAAAGTACCTGAACCTACGCGTGCTGATCATGTAAAATTATTAATTCCATTATTAGAACAGAATAAAGATACATTGGCAGAACTATACGTTAAAGAACAAGGTAAAACACTTGCTTCAGCTAAGGGTGAAATTGATAAAGCGATTCAGTTCATCGATTATATGACTAGTTTAAGCATGAGTAACAAAGGTGAAGTTTTACAAAATAGTCGTGAAAACGAAACTATTTTACTTACGAAAAAACCTGTTGGTGTTACTGCTGGCATTGTTCCTTGGAACGCGCCAATTATGGTATTAATGAGAAAAGTCATACCAGCTATCGTTACTGGCTGTTCGGTAGTGATTAAGCCAAGTGAAGCAACTTCTTTAATTACACTTAAACTTGCAGAACTTATTCGTGAATCTACAATACCTGCTGGTCTTGTACAAATTCTACCAGGTAAAGGCGAAACAGTTGGCACTCAATTGGCACAACATCCGGACATTCAATTAATCTCTCTTACTGGTAGTATGCGTGCAGGTAAATCTGTATACGCTGAAAGTGCTAGTACAGTTAAAAAGGTTAATTTAGAGCTTGGTGGTAATGCACCTGCGCTCGTCACTTCAAACGCTAATTTAGATAAAGCTGTTGACTATATCGTTACAGCAAGAGTAAACAATGCTGGTCAAGTGTGTACATGTCCAGAACGTATTTTTGTACACGAAGCGATTCACGATACATTTATCAATAAATTAAAAGGTAAGATGGAACAACTTAAAGTTGGTGATCCATTCAATAAAGACACGGACTATGGTGCTATTATTAATCAACAACAGCTTGATAGCATTGATGACAAAGTACAAGATGCTGTGAAAAATGGTGCTGACTTAATTACAGGCGGACATAAAGTTGATGTCGCCGGCTATTTTTATGAACCAACTATTTTAGATAAAGTTAATCCTCAAGATAGTGCATTTAAAGAAGAAATTTTTGGTCCTGTCATACCGATTGTGACATATAATGAATTTGAAGATGCTATTGAACAAGCAAACGATACTAATGCCGGATTATCGTCATTTATCTTTTCTGAAGATTTAAAAGAAATAATGACTGCTACAGAGCGACTTAAATTTGGCGAAGTTTATGCTAACTGTGAAGCTGAAGAAGTTGTAAATGGTTTCCATGCCGGTTGGAGAGAATCTGGTATAGGTGGCGCTGATGGCATTCATGGACTTGATGAATATTATAATACCACTGTATCTTATATAAGATACGACTAGACACATCAGTCACAGACTTGAATAATAACAGTAAAAAGCCACGAAGAAATGTGCTAAAACAGCATTCTTTCGTGGCTTTTTGACTTTGGCTTTTTAATCGTTCAAAGCTTTATCCAATGATTTTATGTTTTCTTTCATCAATGATTGATATGATATGTTTTCTTTATCCGCTTCGGATTTGGACAAGGTTGCCATATTATGGAAACCTAATGGTGTCGTATCAGATTCTTTCTGAATGACATCCGTTACTTTAGAAGAAATATTTTGTTCATATAAAACGTAAGGTTGTCCTGTTGCTTTAATGTTTTTAACAATATCCATCAAATCTCTTTGACTTGGTTCTTCATTATTCATACCGCTAACACCCACTTGTTCAAAACCATATCTGTTAGCTAAATAACCGATAGAATCATGCGAAATAACTACTTTATCACGTTTCGTATCTTTAGTAATTGCTTTCATTTGCTCATCAATATCTTCAATATCTTTAACTAATTTTTGATAATTTTTGTCATAATAATCTTGGTGTTTAGGATCTTTTTTCGTTAAATCATCTCTGATTTCTTTCGCAAATATTTTGTTCATTTCTGGATCAAGCCACACATGAGGGTCATTCTTGCCATGTTCATGGCTATGCTCTGCTTCTTCGTGTTCTTGCGCTGTTTCTTCATGTTCATGGCTATGCTCTGCTTCCTCGTGTTCGTGCGCTGTTTCCTCATGTTTATGATTAGCTTTAAAATCGTCTTCACTCAAATTTTTTGCTAAGGGCAATTTTAAATTATCATTATTGATAGAACGTGTAATTGTTTTTGCGACTGGATCCATAGCTTCACTGGAATAAACAAATAAATCACCTTTGGCAATATTAATCATTTCTTTTTGCGTAGGCTCAAATGAGTGCATATCAGCACCGGGCGGGTAAATAGATTCTGCTTCAACATATTTACCACCGATTTGTTCGGTAAAACTTTTGAATGCAAATGCAGTCGTATATATTTTAAGTTTATTTTTAGAACTGACGTCTTGTTTTTCTTCTTTATTAATATCCCCGCATGCACTGAGTAACACAGCGCATACACATGTCAGTATCAACAGTATACTTTTTTTCAAAAAATTGCCCCTCCAAATCGAAATTGTTCCGTTAAAACTATAAACTTATTTCACATATTTTTCAATGGTTTTCGCTTAATCATTATATATTTCCTTACTTAACTTTATCACTTCTATGTTAATTCATACTGTAAATTGTTTAACATTTGGCAAAACGTGATATTTAGTAAGTAATACATTTATAATAGGAGTGATAAAATGGCTGATATTAAACAAGGTACGAATAAATTTTACATTGGTGATGATGAAAATAACCCACAAGCGCAAATTACTTTTAAACAACAAGGTGATAATCAAATTGATATCGATCACACTGGTGTTCCAGAAGAATTTGGTGGACAAGGTATTGGTTCAAAATTAGTTAAATCTGTTGTAGATTATGCACGTGAGAATAATTTAAAAGTAACTGCATCTTGTCCTTTTGCTGAAGCAGTAATTGAAAAGAATTCAGATTATCAAGATGTTTACGTAGGTTAAGCTTTAAAATTTTAAATTAGATATTTCACAATAGCTAGCTGAAATTTAACTTAATTTGTTTCAAGTTCTTAAAGAACTACTTCCTCATTTATGGAGATGACTAGTTCTTACGCAAGAGCTTTAGTTCTTGTATTCTTTTTTCAGTCATCCTTGTAGGGCGGGCGTATGAAATCAAATTTGATTTCATACGCCCGCCCTCTTTTATCCATTTTGTAGTAAATACATATTATGATATATACCATGTTGCGCAATCAATTGATTATGGGTCCCTCTTTCTACTATTTCCCCACGATTTAATACAAGGATTTGATCCGCATCTTGTATTGTGGATAATCTATGTGCAATTGCTAAAGTTGTGCGACCTTTTCGCATTTCATTTAATGATTTTTGTATTTGCTCTTCTGTTGCTGAATCTATATTTGCAGTTGCTTCATCTAAAATTAATACTTTGGGATTCGTAGCAATTGTTCTCGCGAATGCAATTAATTGTCTTTCACCGCTTGAAAAAGCACTCCCTTTTTCTATTACTTTATGATTATATTGCTCAGGCAATTTCTCAATAAAATGATTAGCATGTACAAATGCTGCTGCAGCCTTCACTTGTTCAAACGTCATCGTAGGATGATATAACTTAATATTAGAGGCGATTGTACCGTAAAATATAAATGCATCTTGTAAAACTAAACCTATTTTCTCTTTTAATTCAGCTTTAGGTATAGTCTTAAGTGAATTGCCATCGACTTCAATGTCACCTCGGTTAAATTCATAAAAACGCATAAACAAGTTAACGATGGAACTCTTTCCAGAACCCGTATGGCCAACCAATGCTACCATCTCACCAGGATTGGCAGTAAAAGTGATATCTTTCAGTACATCTGTTTCACCATCATAACTAAAACTGACATGTTTAAATGCAATTTTCCCATCCTCAATTTTGTGTGTATTGGTTTCATGCTGTTGTGGTTCATAAGTGTCATCATCAATAAGTGCAAATACTCTGCTAGCTGATACAAGTGCTTGTTGTAAGATATTTAAATTCTGACTCACTTGATTAATAGGTTCAAAGAAACGTTCCATATATTGTACAAACGCAAATACAACACCCGCCGTGATGCCAGTAGTAAAACTAATAACACCAAAATAACCAAGAATCATGACCACTGCAAAAACAGATATAGAACTGATAGCAGGACGTAATAATAAACTATCAAGTTTTACTGTTTTCAGCATATAGTCATAATGTTCATCATTAATCTTGTTAAATTCTTTATTTAATCGTTGCTCTTGATTAAACGCTTGAATAATTCTCATACCTTCAATTGATTCTGCTAATTTAGAATTCAAATCAGATAATCTTTGTCTCGTTTTAGTAAAAAGAAAGGCAGAATATTTTCTATACGTCGCTAATATTATAAAAATAATAGGTAAAAACACAAGTGCAATTAATGCTAATTTTACGTCCAAAATAAACATCATAATGTAACTTGCAATCATCATAAAAAATGCCATGATAAAAGTTGAAAACACACCAATGATCATATCCACGATTGTTTCTGTATCATTCGTCAATCTTGATACAATACTGCCTCCAGGAACTTTATCGAAATACTTCATTCCTAATTTACCTAATTTATTAAAAGCGTCAATACGTAATTGTTGAATTACCTTAAAAGCTAAATATTGGAACATATACTGACTAAAATAAAGGGTGATAGCACCTATAATTTGTATACCTAAAAATATAACAATCAACCAAATCATCGTATCTTTTGGAAAATGGCGTGGCGTTAAATAATCATCAATAAATATCTTGACCATATACGGTGTCATCATACTTGCCACAGTGGATAAAATAAGCATGATAAAGGCTAATGTAATCGTACCTTTATAGGGTGACGTATATTTAAACAACCGAATTAATGCACTTCCTTGGTCCTTTGCAGTTAAGTTAGTACGTTCAGTCATTTTCATCGCCCCCTTTCGTAAGATGATCTAAGTTACGTGATAACTTATCTTGTAAAGCTTGGGCTTGATACGTTTCATAATACCAACCTTTTTTCTCTATGAGTGAGTTATGAGTACCACTTTCAACGATTGTCCCTTCATCCAATACAATGATGAAGTCTGCATGTTTTACAGCGCTCATGCGATGTGCAGTAATGATATTGGTTTTACCATTTCTCACACTTTCTAAATTAGCTAAAATAGCTTCTTCCGTTTGCGCATCCACAGCTGACAATGAATCATCCAAGATAAGAACTTCTGGGTCTACCAACAATGCTCGTGCGATTGACACACGTTGCTTTTGACCACCAGATAAAGAAACACCCCGTTCACCAACTACAGTATGATAACTATTGGGGAAAGCCATAATATCGTCATGAATATGACTTAAGCGACTCGCTTCATAAATACTGTCATCATCAATCTCCTCATTACTAAATGCAATATTATTACGTATCGTTGTGGAGAATAAAAAATGTTCTTGTGGCACATAGCCAAATTGAGCTCTTAAATGCTTCACATTATAATCACGTATTGGATGGCCACCGTAAGTGATATCTTGCGGTCTTTTAGTATCAAATTCTCTCAATAGCAAACGTATTAATGCACTTTTCCCAGAACCTGTACGTCCTACAATTCCAAGTGTCGATCCTTGCTTAACTGAAAAATGCATATCATATAGTCCTTGTTCATCATTACCCGTGAAATTAAACTGTTCTATATTAAATATAATGTTACCCGTTGGAGGACCATCGATTTTATAAGTGGTTTCTATATCGTTCGGTAAGTTTTCAATTTCATCAATACGCTCATAAGACGCTTTGGCTCTCTGCACAATATTAAAAAATAAACCTAGCGCTAATAATGGCCATACGAGCATGCCTAAATATGTAGTAAAAGTAATAAGTTGTCCTAGCGTAATCTCATTTTGAAATACCATTTGTGCACCAAATGCAATCGCTAAAAAATAGCTAGTACCAATTACCAAAGTTATCGTAGGATCAAATAAAGCATCTATTTTCGATACTTTTAAATTTTTAGCTACAACATCATCACTGAGTGCTTTAAAATCTGCTTGGTCACTTGATTCATAACCAAATGTTTTAGTCACTTTAATACCTGCAACACTTTCCTGCGTTTTATCATTCAATTTACTAAACGCAGCTTGTGCTTTTTTAAATCCTTTGCTTAAAAGTGATCCATAGTAACTCGTTAATAACACCATAAAAGGTAAGGGAATAAGCGCAATTAATGTTAGTTTCCAACTTACCGTCGTAGCCATAGTAATTACAACGGTACCTCCACTAATTAACGAATCAGCAATCATTAGAATACCCGCACCTGCAGCATTTTGTACTGCTCTTATATCGTTAGTTGCATGCGCCATTAAATCGCCTGTACGTCTGTTTTGGAAAAATATCGCGCTCATAGCCGTGTATTTTTCATACAAATAGGTTCTCAAAGTCTGCCCTAGCTTTTGACTCGTTCCAAAAATGGATAATCTCCATACATATCTTAAAACATACGTTAATATCGCTACAATAGTTAGGATAATAAGGTAGATTGTTAATAATTTGGGTGTTAGCTTATTTGTCGTCATTTGGTCTATTGTCTTACCTATGATTTGAGGTGGTACGATTTCAATTAATGCGATTAATAGCAACGTAAATAAACCAACAATATAACTCTTTTTTTGTTGTTTAAAAAACCATCCTAATTTCCAAAATACTTTCAAATCCTCACCTCCAAAATCATGTTAATTACACTTTCTCTATAGTTTACCACAAGTTTACATAGGTAAATATATCAATATTTTTACACTACAAGTCACTAAAAGACATATAAAAATACCGGCAATGAAAATCACTGCCGGCATAAATACAATACATTTTAGTTTGAGTTTTTTCGCTGTTGTTCTTGAAATTCGTAAAACACTTGGAACAACATAATTAACATTGCTGGGTGATACGTTTCACCTTCAATATATACGTCATGACGTGACGCTAATTTAAAGCGCTCAGACTTTGTTTGCATTAATTCATTATGTCCATCTGTCACTTTTACACTTCTAGAAAAAAGTCCTGATTGAAATTTTAATGTATCACCTTTATTACCCTCAAAAAGCAACGTAGGTTTAAAGCCTATTTTCGAACGAAAAACACCTATTGGATTGTCGTTTTTTTCTACTTGCCATACTGTTTTAAATGGTGTTTTAAACGCCCCACTTATAGTTTTTTCCTGAAGAATACGATACGTATCTTTGCCATCTGTGATCTCAAAGTTTTGTTTGCTATTGCCAAACATTGCAAAAGCCTCTTGTGTTGATGAAGTATAAAATAATTGTAACTTAAATACCGCTTCATCCTTATCATTAAACACATCAATTGCTGATTTGGAAGAACTGAAAAAATTTTCTTTAAAATAATAATGTGCCATTTTCAAAACTCCTATCCGTTAACTTTTTTCATTTAACCTTAATATACCACATGCTGAAATTCAAACTATAAATCGCTTTGAAATTCTATTTGTACATTCGAGCAAATTGTGTTGACTTATAAAGTAAGATACTCTAAACTCAAACTTGTAACAATAACAAATACAAGTAATGATAAGGAGCTTTATTATGACTTTTCACGATAATACATCAATCCAAGTAACGAATATCACTTTAAATGTTGAAAACCTATCAACAATGATTAAATTTTATAAACAAATTTTAGGTTTAACCGTCAATACTGAAACTCAAAAGGACGTCATATTTAATATAGGCAACCATGGTCACACTTTAACTTTACACGAAATCACTGATGGACGTCGCCCTTCTATGAAAGAAGCGGGTCTATTCCATATCGCCCTACTATTACCATCTAGAATAGATTTAGCTAACTTCTTATATCACGCATCAAGTTTAGGCGTTCAAGTTGGTGGAGGTGACCACCTTGTCAGTGAAGCGTTATACCTTTCAGATCCTGAAGGCAACGGGATTGAAATCTATGATGACCGCTCAAAAAACGAATGGTCATGGAACGGCAATAAAGTAAAAATGGATACACTGCAAGTCGATGTTAATGACCTTGTTGCACAACGTACAGAAACAGGTTGGCAAGGTATGCCTGACGATGCCAAAATAGGACATTTACATTTAAAAACTGCAGACTTAGAACAAGCGCGTCATTATTATATTGATCAATTGGGATTAGAACATATTTCCGATTACCCACAAGCGCTATTTATGTCTACCAATCAATACCACCACCATATCGCAGCAAACGTATGGCAATCCAACACGGTACGTCAAGATAACGACACAAGTTTTGGTTTATCACATGTTGATATATACAAACCTAGTGCAACTTCTGAACAATTTATCGGACCAGAAGGTTTTGAAATTGCAATACACAGCGACGCTTCACTTGTGGCTGATAAAAATAAATAACTACTGGTAACTTTTCGAATAAAGTATATAAAGAAACCTCCAAAGCTTCTACAAAAAGTAGGTAGTTTGGAGGTTTTGTTTATTATACAAATTCAAATATTTATTATAACCATTCTACAACATCTGCTTGAGGCTGGCGTACTTTGTCTTTAGATTCTGTTTCTCTATAACCAAAAGCTGCCATTACGGAAGGTGCAAAGTGTTCTGTATCTGCAATACCTTCTTCAGCTAAGAATTGAGTGACTGCATCCAAATCAAAACCTTCTATAGGACAAGAATCAATGTTTAACAATGCTGCACTCGTCATCATATTTCCAAGTGCAATATATGTTTGTTTCTTAGCCCATTCTAACAATGTTTGTTCAGTGTCATTAATATGAAAACTCGTTTGGAAATTTTCGAATTTTTCTTCTGTTGCTGGAATACTTTCTTCACTATACTTTTTAATATCACGTATCATATGTTGAACGAATGGTGATTTCGCTGTAACATTTTTGCGTGCTAAGATTAAGACAAAATGACTTGCTGTATCTAGCTGGCCTTTTGCACCCCAACTGATTTCTTTCAATTTGCTTCTAATCTCACTATTTTGAATCACAACAAATTTCCATGGCTCTAATCCGAGTGAGCTTGGTGAAAGTCTGCCCGCCTCTAAAATAGTATTAAAATCACTGTCTTCTATTTTTTTACTTGCGTCAAAACGTTTCGTTGCATGTCTAAAATTAAACGCATCTAAGATCGTTTGTTGCATTTGTGTCATAACCTGAGTAACCTACCTTTCAAATCAATTATATATATATCAGTATAGCTACTTTCTAATTCTTATTGAAATAATATGTTTATATAATTGCGACGGCTAATATAAGCGATTAAGACTGTATCCTAGGCAAGCGAGTATGAAGTTTATATAGCACTATCTAAATTATATCTGTAAAAAAGAAACAAAAAACTGCCAACAAAGTTACGATTTTGTCGACAGTTTAAGCGTAAGGCACATAAATACAGCAAAGTTAAAGATTTCTGTCCCGCTTTCCTATATATTTAATTCAGTGCGCTTAATACTTTTTCTTCAATTACAGTTAACACGCCTTGTTCATCATTCGTAGGTGCAATGTGATTTGCTACTTCAAATAATGTTTTATCTTCACTATTTTTCATAACATAACTATGTGTTGCAAGCTCTAACATATCTAAGTCATTATTGGCGTCACCAAATGCCATCAAGCTATCAGGACTTAATTCCCATTTCTTTAATAAACGATGCAATGCCTGGCCTTTAGTCATTCCAGGTATAATAAGATCGATACTGTCTCGACCACTTGATACAAGCTTTAAATCTTCAGTAAAGTTTTCACTTAAGTCTTCATCTAGTGTTGGGTGTGATTTTCTATCAATATTCAATGCTATTTTCACATATTCATCATCTGGTAAATCTTGAAATGACTCAATTTCTTTTAATTGACGATAATAAAAATGCGCTTCTTTTTTAAACGCTTCTGTATTATCTTTTAGTATATAGGCACTACGTAATCCACAAACAATCAGATTATCAATGCCACGCTCAATGTTTAAATAGTCAATTACTTTTTGATAAAAGCTTCTATCAAATGCTTCATAGTCATATAAAGTATCCCCTTCATATATAACTGCACCATTTTCAGCTACAAACAACATATCACGTTGTCCGAAAATAGATTTTAATTTAGCATATTGGTTACCACTTGCTGCAATAAACTTAATGTCATGTGCTTTGAGCTGTTGAAAAATTTGTTCAAATCTTTTTTCATCATAACCTTTTTTGGAATCTAAAAATGTTCCATCCATATCAACCGCAATTGCTTTTATCATAATATCCCCTCAAATCTTCCTATTTATGTATATCTTTACATTATATCGACTATACAGTGTGATTCAAAGTAAATTCATCATATATTGTAATTTAATTATTAATATTAAACGCTCACTATCTTATTAAAAAAATCATTTTTAAGTAATTTAATTTTATATTTTTTCCTATAGCTTAAATAATGGAAAATAAATACAAAAATTGCCGAAAAATTTAATACTTTTTCGACAGTCTATATACTTCCAACGTACTGATTTTTGCTTTTATTTCAAGCTATATTATGTCTTTAACAGTTATTTTAATTAAGTTAAGTAGTTGTATGATGCTGCTTAACTTTTATGTTTTTTAACATGCACTTTAGAAATATAATTAGATTTTTCTTTAATGTCATAAATCGTTAAGCCTTTAATATCTTTCTTCTCATCTGGGACAATAATACTCACAATATAAGAGAAGATAAAAGCAACTACAAATGAAATAATTGAAACAAAGAATGGTGAGTTTCCTCCACCTACGCCATTAAAGATATAAGCAATAATGATTCCCAAAATTAGTCCTACAATTACGCCAAATGTATTTGTACGTTTTGTAAATATACCAACTGCAAATACACCTGCTAATGGTACGCCTACAAGGCCTGTAACTAATAAGAATAAATCCCATAAATCATTGGAATCTGCTGCAATAAGATAGAGCGACATTCCAAAACCAAATAAACCAGCTAAAATAATCATCCATCTTGCAAAAGCGACTTCGCTTTTTTCTTCACCTTTGCCGAAAAATCTATGTTTAATATCAACAGATAAACAAGCAGAAATTGAATTTAAGCTTGATGAAATCGTTGACTGTGCGGCTGCAAAAATAGCAGCAATTAATATTCCAGCAACAAACGGCGGCATTTCAGTAAGTATAAAATACGGTACGATTGATGACGTATTAAAGCCTTCTGGTAAAGTACTTTCATGGCTATAGAATGAATAAAGCATTGTACCCATACCATAAAATAATGGTGCAGAAATTAACGCTAAAGCACCATTCATCCACAATGCTTTTTTCGTTTCTTTCATTGAATCTGACGCTTGGTAACGTTGTACCACGTCTTGACTCGCAGTATATTGATGTAAATTATTAAATATATTACCTAAGAAAATAATAGGAATTGCTGCAGCTGCCGAATTTAATTTCCAGTTATCTACACTAATAATTTTCTTATTTTCCATTGCATCTGATATAAGTGTGCCCATACCATCTTGTAAGTGTGATACACCTAGTATGATAATTGCTGCGGCACCGCCTAATAAGATGACCCCTTGAATAAAGTCACTCCATACTACACCTTCAAAGCCCCCTAAGAAGGTATATAAGATACAAAGTATCCCAACGAGACTCGCAACCACATAAGGATTCATATCAGATACTGCTGTGATTGCCAATGTAGGTAAATAAATTACAATTGCAACTCTACCTATATGAAATAACACAAACAGTAATGAACCTATGACACGGACACTCGGCCCAAATCGTGCTTCTAAATACTCGTATGCAGAAGTAACATTTAACTTTTTGAAAAACGGTACATAAAAATAAATTAACAGTGGAATAATAGCTACAATTGCAATATTACCAGCAATATAAGACCAGTCAGTTAGAAATGCTTTTTCTGGCGTAGACATAAACGTGATCGCACTTAAAGTGGTTGCATAAATAGAAAAACCTACTGCCCAAGACGGCAAACGTCCACTTGCTGTGAAGAAGCTATCTGTATTTTGACTTGCGCGTTTGGTAAAGTATGCACCAATTAATAACATAATCAATAAATAAGCGATAACTGCTACCCAGTTCCATGTACCAAAACCTACCTGTTGCATTTACTTCATCCCCTTGTGTGATGTTTTATAAATTATAGTTTTTGATTAATGTTTCCAATTTACTTCTATTACTTTCATCAAATGGTTTGAATGGGCGCTTAGGTTGGCCACCATCAATACCACGCGTTGCTAAAATTTCTTTTAATGTTGAATAGATACCCATGGATAATACATTTTCAATAATGTCATTTGTATCGTGTTGAATTTGATAAGCTTCATCAATTTCACCATTTTGAGCTTTTTCAAAAATTTGTCTAGCGCGCTTACCATTCACATTATAAGTTGAGCCAATTGCGCCATCTACCCCAGATATTGCAGCTTGGACTAACATTTCATCAAAGCCAGAAAGAATTAATTTGTTTGGATATGCTTTACGTATACGCTCGAGCAAGAAGAAGTTTGGTGCAGTGTATTTCACACCGATTACTTTTTCATGTTCAAAAAGTTCGCCAAATTGCTCTATTGATATATTCACACCTGTTAAATCAGGAATAGCATATATAATGAGATTGTTTTGAGTTGCTTCAATTAATTCAAAATAATAATCTTTAATTTCTTCAAATGAGAAAGGATAGTAAAATGGCGTAACTGCTGAAATTGCATCATAGCCCAATTCTGTAGCATATTTCCCCAATTCAATCGCTTCATTTAAATCTAAAGAACCGACTTGTGCAATCATCTTCACGTCATCATTTACTGCTTCTTTAGCAAGTTTGAAGATTTGTTTTTTCTGTTCTTTATTTATTAAAAAGTTTTCTCCAGAACTACCATTTACATATAATCCGTCTAAACCTTCTGTTTCAATTGCATTTTTAGCAATCTGTTTTAATCCTTCTTCTTTCACTTGACCTTGTTCATCAAACGGTACTAACAACGCTGCATATAAACCTTTTAAGTTCTCTTCCATGTGATAACCCTCCATCTATTTTTCTTAAGTTATTATTATAAAAAATGTATATAACCTTTTATGATCTATATATCATCTTCCATAGATTTCTATTTACATCTCAAATTGTAAACGCTACCATAAATAGTGGCAATAGCTTTTTGAAAAGTTTCATCATTTATTATGATATTTTATGAAAATAATTTTCAGATGTAGTTATAACTACACATTTAAATACAAAGATGATACATATAATAAGAAGATGTTACAGGAGGCATGGCATATGGAAAATTATAAAGTCGCAATTGATATCGGAGGAACAGCAATTAAGGCGGCTGTTTTAGACGAAGATTTAAGTTTTATAGATTATCACAAAGTTTCTACACCGGACAATATTAATCATCTTATCGTTGATACTGTATACGCATTAGTTGAACGTTTTCAAAAAGAATACAATCTTAATCCCTTACAAGTAGGCATATCTAGTGCTGGTGTTGTTGATGAAGAAAATGGCATCGTTGTCTACACTGGACCAACAATACCTAATTATAATGGCACAAATTTTCACCATTTACTAGCACCACTGAATGCACAAGTTCAAGTCTTTAATGATGTGAATGCCGCCTTACTCGGTGAACTTAGTCTTCACCAATATGAAGTGGATAATATATTTTGTCTTACACTAGGTACTGGGATTGGCGGCGCTTTTTATAACGATACGTTACAGTTATACAATGGAGAACGTAATAGAGCAAATGAAATAGGTTATTTATTATATAACGCGGAAGAGAATAAGACATTTGAACAACGCGCCTCAACTTCAGCACTAAAATCTTTAATGTTATCTCGTGCGTTTCCCTATGAAGAGGATGTACCTAAACTATTTGAATTAGCTGAGCAAGGGGACACGTTGGCACTATCTATTCTTAATCAAAGGAGTCAAGCTGTTGCCGAAGGTATTGCACAAATTCAAATCATCTATGATCCTGGTTTAATTCTTATCGGTGGTGGTATATCTTCCCAAGATCAGCAATTACTCAAATATATCACACCAAAAATAGAAAGGTTCTTACCTCCACAATATGGTCATGCAGCCATACAAACTACACGTACACAAAATCATGCTTCACTGTTTGGTGCAATTTCTAAATTTTAAAAATAACCTGTGAAATCCTGCGTTTCTTTAATTTGAACAACTATATGTCATTCAGTAAATATGAGAAAAGTCACGCACTCCATTTCGCAGGTTATCTGTTGTTATCATTCATTTAAAATCACTTTTTTAGTTTGTTGATAAACATTATTCATATATTTATCATCTAACAATAAATAACTGACAATATCTATTAAGAAAAGCGTCGCTATTTGTGTATTAATAAATTGTGTATCATTAATTCTAGATTGATCCGTTGTAATTAATACTAAATCTGCGCATTGCGTTAAAAGACTTCCTTCATAATTTGTAATGACTACCACATAAGCACCTCGTTCATGTGCAATTTCTGCAGCAGCAATTAACTCTGTAGTCTCACCGCTATTTGAAATAGCTACAAAAGTATCCGAAGCTGTTAATAATGACGCAAATATTTTCATTTGATGCGCATCTGTAGAAACGCTCCCCTTCAGTCCCATACGCATCATGCGATAGTAAAATTCAGTTGCAGATAAACCTGAACTACCGAGCCCAGCATAAATAATTTGACGGCTACGATTAATTTGATTTACAAAACTCTGAATTTTTTCATCAGATATAAACTCTCCTGTTTGTTGAATAATATCTTGATGATACTTATGGATACGTTGAATCAGGGGGCTGTTCTCAATAACTCTGTCCGTCATTTCTTGTTGTAAATTAAATTTCAAATCTTGAAAGTTGTCATAATTCAATTTATTACTAAAGCGTGTAATGGTCGCTGGTGATGTTTTAATAGCATACGCTAGCGAATTAATTGTGGAAAATGTATCATCAAAATCATTATTTTGAATGTAATCAACAATTTGTTTATCAGTTTTTGTAAATAAATGATGATAACGTTGAATACGATTTTCAAATTTCATAAAATTCACCCTTTCAAAATAAATAATAATTAAAGTATATATGAAAATGTTTTTCATAACAACGAAAACTATTGATTGTTATTTTCTTGATGTTATATTAAAATTA
The DNA here is from genome assembly GCF_001663395.1 of Staphylococcus sp. AntiMn-1. Classification (NCBI taxonomy): domain Bacteria; kingdom Bacillati; phylum Bacillota; class Bacilli; order Caryophanales; family Staphylococcaceae; genus Staphylococcus; species Staphylococcus sp. AntiMn-1. The sequence continues at coordinate 2,277,553 of NZ_CP012968.1, read as the reverse complement.
CTAAGTCGATACAAATTAATTTTTATATTAAATCTACTAAAGTTATGGAGTGTAATATTATGTTACCACAAGGATTAATTGTTTCATGCCAAGCTTTACCTGATGAGCCTTTACACTCATCATTTATCATGTCAAAAATGGCTCTAGCTGCATACGAAGGTGGCGCAGTTGGCATTAGAGCAAATTCTAAAGAAGATATCATTGCTATCAAAAAAGAAGTTAACCTACCAATCATTGGTATCGTTAAACGTGATTACGATAATTCAGACGTTTTCATTACAGCAACAAGTCAAGAAATTGATGAATTAATTGAAAGTAAATGTGAAGTAATTGCCTTAGATGCTACAAAACAACAACGTCCTAAAGAATCATTACAAGAACTTGTTTCATATATACGACAAGCAGCACCAAATGTTGAGATTATGGCTGATATTTCAACGCTTGAAGAAGCGCAATACGCGGACGAATTAGGTTTCGATTATGTAGGCACTACATTACGTGGCTATACCTCTTATACTAAAGGACATATTTTATATGAAAATAATTTCCAATTTCTTAAAGATGTTTTAGCAAATGTTAATGCTAAAGTTATTGCTGAAGGTAATGTCATCACCCCTGAAATGTTCAAAGCAGTTACTGAACTCGGTGTGCATTGTACTGTCGTTGGCGGAGCAATTACGCGTCCAAAAGAAATAACAAAACGTTTTATCGACGTTATCGATCAATAATATAAAAGACCGTTATCAAGCGATTATTACAAGCTCATGCTTGCCGTTAAACTACACTCTTGTTCAATCACAGTAGTTTAATACAATCGTCTCGATACGGTCTTTTTTCAATTACTAATATCATTTAAGTCGCTTCAGCTACAAATATTTTACGGTCTTCCCACTCACCTGTTTGTTCATTATAGTTATCACAAGTAATTAAAGTTAATTGCTGTTTATCTAATTGTTGTTCTTCTAGAACTTCAACATCTTCAGGCTTCACGTCAAATATTTTAGTGATTTTATATGTTTTTTCCTCATTACCAGTTTTAAAATAGACACTGCTTCCTTTTTTTGCTTTTGGCAAGTTAGAAAATTGATAGGTCGATGAACCTGTGAACGTATGACCAGCAATTGCAATGTTTTGATCTTCTAATGACTCATCTGCTTCAGCAAAACTCACACCTCTTTCAAGTTGAGCTGGTGTCGCTGGTCCAGGATAAACTGGTGTTTTTATATCTGCATCTGGCACGGATATATAGCCTGCCATTTCTGATTTATCATTTGGTATTTCAACATGCTTTTGTTGGTTCTTGTTATGTTGTTTATCGAAAGTTTCAACTTTTTCCTCGTTCTCTTTCTCAGTAAAATAATTATCAATATGTGGCTTGGCAAAGATATAAATAGCTGCCAATATAAGCAATACTCCAATAAGTGAAATGAGTCGGCTCCCCCATTTTTTCATGCTTTATAACTCCTTTATTAGCTTTAATTATTATAGAATTCTACATAAGTATAGCACAACGCATAATAGGCTATACATTCTTTTCTTAAGGTATTGTCTATTATATAATCTAAGATGTTAACTTTCATAACAATAAATTGCGTATTCATCATATTAGGTGTTAAATATAAATAAATGATTTTCTAACTACACTTATGAATTATTTTCACAAAAACTCACTGAAAGGATGATATATTATGATACGTAACGCAGTTCAATCCGACTTACCTAATATATTAGACATCTATAACGATGCTATACTCAATACTACAGCAGTTTATACATATAATCCCCAAACCCTAGAATCACGAGAAGCTTGGTTCGAAAAAAAGGCCGACAATAATGAACCTATCATCGTATATGAAGAGCAAGGAGAAGCAATCGGTTTTGCTACTTATGGTTCATTTCGAGATTGGCCTGCCTATCAATACTCAATTGAACATTCTATTTACGTTAATAAACACCATAGAGGTAAAGGTATTGCTTCTCAATTACTCTCAGAAATCATTGAACAGGCACACAGCAATGGCTATAAAACATTAGTTGCTGGTATTGATGCTACAAATGATTATAGTATTTATTTACATAAAAAATTTAACTTTACGCATTCAGGTACCATACATAAGGTAGGTTATAAATTTGATAAGTGGCTTGATTTAGCCTTTTATCAATTAGATTTAAGTACTATACCATTGAAATAAGACTATACACTTCAAATATTTGTCTTCGACAACGTCATATACGAAATTTAACATATCGATTTTGATTGAAAAGTTACAGTAATTTAGGCCGACTCCTGACTAGTTAAAAAGGCATAAGCTAAAGACTACAGACATTTTTTGCCTGCATAAAAATATGTCGACAAAGTCGTGAACTTTGTCGACACTCTGAACAGCCCTAAAATTTAGGGCTGTTTTATTATATTTATTTATTCATTTCTAACCACTTTGCCATTTCATTTAAATTATTCACTGTAATGGTCGGCGACTGTCCATTATCATCATATTGTTCTCCTTTACGGTTTACCCATACGGTATCAAAACCAAAATTAGCTGCTCCCGTTACATCCCAAGAGTTTGAAGACACAAACAAAATATCTTCTCTAGTCATTTTATAATATTCTAATATTAACGCATAGCTCGCAGGACTTGGCTTATATTGCTTAATCTCATCTACACTAATCACAGTATTTATATAGTCACTGATTTTTGAATTGTCGACTAACGGCATTAACATACTATCATTGCCATTAGAAAGTATACCAATATCGAAACCTTTTCCATTCAAACTAGAAAGTACACGTGGAATTTCATTAAAATAATTTAAATCTAAAAAGGCATCAAATAATTGATTTATGTCGTCCCTATTATACTGAATTTTATGTTCATCCAGTACATAGCGTAAAGCATCTTTAGTTAAATCATCAAATGGAATATAGCGCTGCATAATTTGTCTTAAAAACATATGGTTTAATTGCGTTTTTCGCCATAGTTTTGAAATTGATGCTGCTAATTCATCATCAAATTGAGTCATATCATTTTCTAAGGATGACATATCAAAGATTGTTCCATACACATCAAAGATAATAGCTTTATACATATTGAACCTCCCCTTCTTGATAAAACTAAACTACTTACTCTTTAGCACAATATTGGCATGTTAAACAGTTTTGACCTAAGATTTAAACTTAATTTATTAAATTCTTGCTTTTTCTTATGCAACATTTATATTGTTCGCTATAACTTGACTGCTTATCACTTTTATAAAGTTTTGGTAAATTTATACATATTACTATTACTTTTTGTTTAATCGGTTATAGAGAAATAAGAGAGGAGCTTGGTGACTATGAAAAAAATACTTTTGTCTGATATATTAAATCTTTTTGTTATAGCTTTAATCTACATGGTCTTTATCACGTTAATACTGTTCTCCCTTGATTTGTTTGAAATCCAAACAACTGGCTCCATATTTTTGGAAAAACTTAGCTCTATAACCATCTTTCAAATCTTCAGAAATACTTTATTTAATGGCTTATTTACTTTGTTTTTATTTATTACCTGTTCAATTTTAATTTTCAAATCTATAGACTTATATGCTAACCAAAAATGATTCTACTAAAAATTATTTCTCTCTCATTATTAAGTGCTAACTTATGTTAATTTCAAGAAAGTTAAGCCATTTTAACAATCCTACTTTGCATTGTGCAAATTTTTATTATTTATGCATTTTATATTGTAAGACTACATTGTTAGTTATATAATATTTATAGAGAATGTGTTTGCGTTTTATATAAAGGCCCATCATCGTGCCGTTTATTATCATAGTTATATTCCATTCCCAGAATTAAACTTTATGCACCCGTTTTAATAAAGCGTATCAACATGATTCTCAGCAAATGAGCATATACTTCAATATGGCCCATTGCAAGAGATCTAAAATCACTTTCAGGCTGTGGTTTTAGATCTTCTTGTATTGTTCACTGTTCCTTTTATTATCCTTAAATAAATCATAAGGTTAGCACGTCATCCTTATTTTTAAGTGCAACAAACTCCTTCTTTTTCATTATTTACTACTTTCTCTCACTTTAATTTAAAACAGAAGTATTTGTATCATCATTTTTATGTTTATTGCATATATTTAGCTTATGTTTAAAAATTATATACAAATCCATTTATTTGTAACTAACCTCAAATTTTCACGTTCTAAATGAAGTATCTTATTTATTAATTCAAAGCCCAATAAATTTAATGAATTCCAATTCTCCATTAAGAAATCATTTATCTGAACAACTAATTATTTCTTTAAGATATCCATTTATTAATCTTGTTTGATATTCGAACATTTTTTCATGTCACAGTTGTACAATAGCGTTATTACTATAAAGCAATCGGTTTATATTTAGGCAAAGGTGATATTTGTGATAAGTTCTTTATCTATTAGAAGTCATTACACAACTGAATTAACACGCTGTATAAATAAGGTTATTATACTTCTTCCGTTAGGGAAGCCATGTAAAATTAATTTGAATGGCTCAATTATGACGATAGAAAATGGCGTTATAATTAACAATGCTGATTTATATCAAATGATTGATGTTCAAGATCTTCTTGAACTAGATATCCCATTACCTTTATTTATTGAAAAAGATGCATGTTTATCGCATTCATTTTTTGACTTTAATCAAATACGTTATGTAGAGCAATTCAAAAATTTAATTTTACAAAAGCTCCAAAATAATGCTCAAGACAAAAATGTAATGAATTACTATATTTCTAATATAATCGAGTTTTTACTAAAAGAAGCAAAAGTGACATTACAATATAATTATTTACCACCTCTATACACAAAGCACCCACTAGTTTATCGCCTAACACAATATATCCATAAAAATATCTATGACACTTTAACTACTAAGCAAGTATCCAAAACATTTTTCATTTCACAATCCTATATCTCTATTTTATTCTCAAAAATATTAACTATGAATTTCAAACAATATATAAGTTCATTGAAAATTGCTTTATCAGTCTTTGATTTAATACAGGATAATAAAGCGATTCACGATGTAGCAACAAAATATAAGTTCATGAATGTGAGTACTTATTCAAAACATTTCAAACATTATATTGGTGTACCTCCTAAAAGGTATATTTATCAATTTAGAAAAGGGTATTTCAACGATCCTTATCAAATAGCAATCAACGAACCTAATTTATCCAAATATTTTTCGGATATTCATTATTATTCTCGCAATCAAACAGAAATACCATATACTTTAAATCTGGCTGACCTATCTTTTAATCAACGCTTCCATGATACTTTTATGGTTATTCGGATAGATAATTTACAAGACTTATTAAAATTTAATTACAATGCTATACAAAATAATATTTATTCCAACTTCTCTAAAGTAAACTTTTTAATTAAAAATACAGACTTTGTGTACTTAAATGATTTAGATACTCAACAGTTATTTGAAACAATTAAATATTTAATTACTCAAGGATATGATTTAACATTTAAAATTACAACTTTAAATTTAATGCAAACATTTGATTATCATGTACTTAAAGTATTGAAAGAAACGCTTAATACTAAAAATTGCTTAGAGCAAATAACTCTATTATTTGAACTTGAAACCAGTTCTATTAAAGATATGCAATGCCTCATCAAAAGATTAAATCACCAATTTCCTTTGTTAAAAACAGGAATCGTTATAGATCCTTTTATTGAATATGGTCATAACCTCACTCACATCATTAAGAAAATTAATGCATTACAAGTAGATTATTTTTACATTAACCATGACTTGATTACATTTGGAAACTTAATTTCAAAAAAATCAACTTATTCTAAATCAGAAAATACTTTAAAACAAAATATAGCGCTGTTCCTTCATAAAATGGGGATAAAACATTCAAAAAAATTAATTTTCGCTAAAATAACCCATAATGCATTAAAAGTTTATTTCAATAATGAGACTGATGCTACCCATATATTATTGTCTGAATTATTGATTGAACTGAATCAATACATCGCTGGCTTTGGCTATGCCTATTATACAGATGATAAAGAGCACTTTATGCTTATCAATCACCATCAAAGCGTAATGCCTATCGTTCATGTTTATAGTTTATTAAAGCCTTTTCTCAATAATCAAGTTGCATTGCTTTCTTATGGAATCATAGCTAAAACAAAAAACCATTATCATTTTTTATTGTTTAATAATCAAAGCAATCAGACTCATAAATACGTAGAGGTCAATATTAACCATAATTTCTCCAACGATTTCCCTGTATTTACACGTCTACTTAACCGTGACCATGGTATGGTTTCACAATTGTTACCTCACAAGCTCAACCAGAAATATATTAATCCTGCAATACTGAAACAAATAAATAATACCAACTATCCATTAGCAAAATTAAATATGCATGCTCATAAAGAACCTATGGTATTAACAGTTTTTAATTCTTCACTTTTGTATTTCATGATTCCCATAAAATAATTATATTGTAAAAAAAATGACTGTTAGATTTCCGTAGAATTCTAACAGTCATCTATTAAATTTTGAGTTTAAGCTTAAACGTCTTTAAAGATAGACTAATATATCATTAATACTTTAAGATTAAATGCGGCGTTTCAATTCTAAAGTTCTTTTTAAGTTCGCTTGCTTTCACTTTCTCATGCACAGTTAAATCATATGTCATCTTATCGTTTGTGTTTAAACTGTTTAAATAACCATAAGTGAAGCGTTTAGGCAACATAAGTGCTGTCATCCCTTCCGATAATAAGTAATTGAATTTTAAGCTACGTAATTGTATTGTTTTACTATCTTTAGAAGTAACTTCTAACATGTCATAAAGTTTATTATTAGTTACATAGAATGACAGGTTATCAAAATCTTTCGTGAAGTATGGCGTAAAGCGATAATATTTATTATTACTTTCTGCAATTGTACTTGTCTCTACTTCATAAGGGTATTTTGCACGTTTACTACCAATACGTTTTTCAACAATCATATTATCTACTCTCATCTCTAAAAAGGCATCCCAAACTTTTTCTTTCACCAAGTATGGGATTATATCATTCATCGACGCACTAAATTTAAAGCGAGATTGATCGTTAATTGCTAACGGTACATAAATCAGTTCTTTTTTGTTTCGAGAAACAAGCTTTAATTGAATCATTGTCGCAACATGATTAGGATTAATGATTGATTTTAAGAATTCTAGCTCTATTTCAAATCCTTTATCATTAAATTTAAAATGTGACATTCTTAAATCAGGTTTAATCAATTGTTTGAATTTGAAAAACGGCTCATTTTCACCAAATTGTATTTCCAGTTCTCCTTGGTGTGCATTATAGTTATAAAAGCGACCATTTTTATAACTTTCTTCAACCATTTGGTAATGTTTCATATCTTTTAGACGTGCGTAATACAACAATGGTTTCAAGGAATCGTTTACTAATTCATCTACTTCTGAAGGTACTTTTTGAATAAAGTCACCTAATGCATCCATCCATACTTCTTTTTTATCATCGGCTATTTTCAGAGAAAAATTATTAGTTCTTGAGAAGGAGAAATGACGATCTATAAAATAACCTAGCACCTTATGTTTATGATCTAAAGGACTGTCTAATATTGCTTCTGTTATCAATGACATGACCTTGTAAAAATCTTCTGGTGAAACATAGGCTGAACTCATATGTTCGCCTTCACGTTTTGCAGCATAGTAATAAGGTTTATCAGCTAGTACAGCTATTTTATCCGCATTGAGATAAGCTTTCATTGTAAATAGTTGATCTTCAGCGCTACGCAAATCTTCTGGAAAATCAATATTATTATTGCGTAATAACGATGTTCTATAGAACTTAGTAGGACCTAGTGTATATATAATCCTCGAATTTTCCAGTGTCACAGAGTCACTTGTTTCTTTAAACATAGACCTTGGAACACCACGACCATTTACACCTTCCATTCTTACTAATACCACATCTGCATTATTGTTATCTACAAATTTAGACACATCTTTTAACGTATCGTTATTAATATAATCATCAGAGTCTACAAAAAATACATATTCTCCTTGAGCAATTTGTAGTGCTGTATTTCTTGGCTTACCTGGGCCACCTGAATTAGTATCAAGCTTTTTCACAATTAAATTCATCTTATCTTTATATGGCTCTACAATTTTTAGTGTGTCATCTGTTGAACAATCGTCAACAACTATCACTTCAAAATCCTTTTTATCATACTTTTGATTTTTTAGACTGTTCAATAACTCTTCAATATATTTTTCCGAGTTATAGCTTGGTACTATAATTGAAAATTTCACTTTATTTCACCTCATAAAAAGTGAGCTAAGATACAATGCAATATACTTAGTTTAATAGCAAATAAAATATACGCTATATCTTACCATCAGTCTATTTATCATTGTACTTAACTCACTATATTGATCTTATTATTTTAGTTGTACTATAAGTTAACTTCCAAATACATTTCTTACTAAACGTTCACTTGAGCGCCCGTCTTGATATTTAAAATGTTTGTCTAAGAAAGGTGATACTTTTTCTACTTCGTAATCGCTATTATCTAATGCCGTAATTAAATCTTCAAATGATTCGATAATTTTACCTGGAACAAAAGTTTCATAAGGTTCATAAAAATCACGCGAAGTAATGTAGTCTTCAAGGTCAAATGCATAAAAGAGCATTGGACGTTTAAATACTGCAAATTCATATACAAGAGAAGAATAATCACTGATCAATATATCTGTAACAAATAGAATGTCGTTAACTTCTCTAAAATCTGATACATCTACAAAATATTGTTCATATTCTCTAGGTATATTTAGTCTGTTTTTCACAAATGGATGCATTTTGAACAGCACAACTGCATTATTTTCACGACAATAACGCGCAAATCTCGCAAAGTCTATTTTAAAGAATGGGTAATGTGCTGTGTGGTGGCCACTGCCTCTAAATGTTGGTGCAAATAGAATAACTTTTTTACCTTTAATGATAGGTAAATCTTGCTCCATTTCAGCTACAATTTCTCTTTCATAATTTTCATCGAAAAGAATGTCTGTTCTAGGCACGCCTGTTGGTATAATATTCTGTTCTTTAATGCCAAACGCTTCCCCATAAAAAGGAATATCTGTTTCAGATGAGACAAAGGCTTTTGTATAATTTCTATGGTTGACGGAATTAAAGAACGGCCCACCTTTTTTACCAGTACGGCTATATCCAACTGTTTTAAAGGCACCTACTGCATGCCAAACCTGTATAATTTCTTGGCTTTTTCTAAACTTCACTGTATATAATAGTGGATGAAAATCATCTACGAAAATATAATCTGCTTTACCTAATAAAAACGGAAACTTAAACTTATCTATGAAATTTCTTCTTGCAGAAATATTCGATTTAAACAAGGCATGAATTTTATACTTTTCATCTAAATTTTGACGTAACATTTCATTATATACATACTCAAAGTTACCTGACATATATTCTCTTGAATCAGAAGTGAATAATACTGTATTGCCTTTTTTTAAGTGGAAAAATTTAGTTACTTTAAATATAGATTGAAATACAAAATTACGCACATTAAAAGAGTATCTATTGTATTTCAAACGCAAATCTATTATTTTTTTCTTAACTGGATTTACTTTTGGTAAAGGCGCTTTAAAATCAATATTTAATACAAATTCATTTACTTCGCTTGAAATCATTGGCTGAACAATATATTCTGTTTTCTTAGAATTGCCACCTTTTTTAAATACGAACTCATAATGCGTCAAAAGATAATTATTTTTTCCATTTTGTGTTTCTTCTGCTGCATATTCTTCTAGTTGTGTATCATCTAATTCATAACTATCAGGATTCAGTAATATTTCATTGATATGTGCAATATAATCAAAATCGTCTTTATAGACAATGAGATATTCACCAGATGGAAGATAGTTTCCATCATCTAAAATCGCCACATTAAAGCGTGCTTTAAACTTGTTTCCTTCAATTTTCACATCATTTGCTGCTAATTCTTTAGTTTCAGTCAAATTTCGCAAAACAAAATTTTTCTTGTTAAGCTCAATATCGTTAACGTGACCTTCAATAAATAATTGAATTCGCTCCCAATAGATGTCATCAATTATTATTTTAGATTTGCTCAATTTTAAAAACCCTCTCTTGTTCAATTAATTAGTTTTATAACCATAGAATCGATATTAATAACTAATTTAAAATAAATATAAATTCGAATTTTCAGTTATTTATATTTATATATTCATGTTCTTTACATTGTCCATTTAAGCACAGTCTTGCCCCATGATGTTGATAAATCTGTTTCAAATGCTTTTACCGCATCATTAATTGTTTTAATATCAAATTCATTACCTTTTAGAAGTGCTAATTTTTCAACGACATCAGGATTGTCTTTATAAAATTGAGCAACATCTCTGAAATCTTGTGCACCACTTCTACTACTACCAAACATCGTTATACCTTTTTCTAATACAAGACGTGTATTTACTTCTATTGAATATTCACTTACGCCTAACAAACTAATTGTCCCTTCTGGAGAAATCAAATCAATAATCTGATTCACCGCTGACTGGCTTCCTTTACCGCCTACACATTCGAAACCATGGTCAAATGAAACATTTTCCGGAACTTCATGAATGTGATATATATGTTCTACAAATGAAAAATGACTTAACTTGTAATCCGTTTTACCAAAAACATAAATTTTAGCGTTTGGATATAGTTTATGAAGTAAAATAGCTGTTATATAACCTAAATTCCCATCTCCCCATACACCAAAACTATTTTTATATGAAATTGATTTACGTTCAAAACGTTGAATTGCGTGCCAAGCTACGCTAACTAGTTCAGAGTAAGCAATTGTACTTAAATCTTCGATGCTATCATCTATTTCAACGACTCTATCGTAATCCATAAATACATAATCTTGCATAAATCCATCAAAACCACTAGATCTAAATTTACTGCTTGGCAAATAATTTTCAGCTATGACATTATCTTTTTCTACTGGTGTATTAGGCACCATGATAACTCTCGTACCAATCTCAAACACACCTTTATTATCGTAAACAACTTCACCAACACCTTCATGAATCAATGACATTGGCAGCTTGTTTTTCAGCACTTTTTCATTTCTACTACCTGTATAATATCTTTGATCTGCTGCACAAATTGACAAATACAGTGGTCTTATAATAACTTTATCGCTTTTAATGTCTTCATTATTATATGTTACTTCAAATTGTCTCGGAGCAACGAGTTGATATACTTGATTAATCACTCGACATCCCACCTTTTATGATTGAGTTAGCAACTTTAAGATCATAAGGTGTCGTTATTTTTATATTGTATAATTCTCCCATAACTAGTCTTACAGATTTGTTTGCTACAACTAGTATCTTACAGGCATCTGTCATAATTTTCTTATCGTCACTCGAAAGCTCATTATAACTATTTCTTAACAAATTAATATTAAAAGATTGAGGCGTTTGACCTTGATACATTTCACTTCTAACTGGTATAGACTTTATGGATTCACCATCTTCTGATGTGATGATTGTGTCAGTAGCTGTTATTACAGTATCTACAGCACCATATTTCAAAACACTTGCTATGTTTTCTTTAATAATACGGTGTGTTAAAAACGGTCTAACTGCATCATGTGTAACAATAACATCTTCATCAGTAATACCATTTTCAGCTTCTGCTGCTTCTATAACACTCATAATCGTTTCATTACGGTCCTCGCCGCCTTGCACAACTTTAATTCTGTCATCATTAATATTATGTTTACGTAAAGTATCTTTTGTATGAGAAATCCATTTTTGAGGTGTAGCAATATAGATTTTATCGAATTCACTTGTTAATAAGAATTTCTCTACTGTATGAATAAGAATAGGTTTCCCATCTAAATCTAAAAATTGTTTTGGTAATGGAACATTTCCCATTCTTGATCCAATACCTCCAGCCAAAATACCAGCATATATCATATATTTCCCTCCTATGTAGTTGTTGCTTTTTCAGTTTTTATTTTATTTTTCAAATTTTATTATTAAATAACTTAGCTATATAAATCTGTTTTATAAGTCCATTTTTACACTGTACTCATAAAATGTATTATATAAACATTATATTACCAACTATTATAGTCTTTTTCTACTTATATCCATCCCCGTACCAGTTAATATAGTTTTTTTCTAATTTCAAACCACATCTTTACTTTTATAATAAATATTACAGAACTTTATAAAATTTATTTCCGACTAATATCCTAAACTTATTTAAAATGATATGGCAAAAAAGCAGATTTCCTATTTAAGGAAATCTACCTTTTCATTTTTTGCCATCAAATTTGTTTTTTTCACTAAACTAACTCATTTAGCTTGTGCCTTATTTTATCTATTACCAACATCGTGTCCTATTTCTACAGTCTTATCATTTTTATTGTAAAGTGCTGCTTGAACACTACCAAAGTTAGGATCATTTCGTTTTTCTTCTACTTTAAAACCTAAACTTTTGAAAATAGAAACATCTGCCTTACTCATAGCATTTTCATAAAACACTGTACCGCCATCATTGTAAAAGCGTGGCTTATCTATTGACTCTTGAAGCGTGCCATTACCTTTTAAGTAATCTATCAGCACTTCATTGGTTGTGGTAGGAATCTTATTACCGCCTGGCGTCCCAATACCCATATAATAATCAGGACCCACGACTATACTTGGAGCTGTATATGATCTAGGTGTTTTATGCTTCCCACCATGGTTAGGACTTAAAGGATCAGAAGAAAAGTTTGATAAAGAGTTGTTCATATAGAAACCTTCCTTCATAAAATCACCTGAACCAAAGAAACTTGATAATGTATTAGTAGTACTTGTTACTTTGCCCTCTTTATCAACTACAACAAAGTGTGTTGTACTTGTATTATCTACATTATTTGTATTGAAATTACTTTCAAAGTTCACTTCATTTAGTTTGCCTAATAAATAATCTTGAGATAAGTATTCATCGTAATCTTCATCTTGTCCATTGACTATATCTCTATTTCGATACATAAGTGCTCTCGATTTTAAAATACCAGTAATATAATCTAAACGGTTATTAGGGGTAGTTTGATTATTTGGGTCTATTTGCTCATTTTCTGGCGCAGACTGGGTATTTTGCGGCACTTGATTGTTTGTTGCTTCATCTATTTCTAAACCTTGAAGCATCAGTGTGCCACCCAATGGATTAGATGCAGAATAAACTTTAGTATTTAAATAATCTGTGCTAACCGGTTCTTTTTTCGTGGTTTTATAACTATTAAAATCTTTTTCAGTTATTTCTTCATCTACTTGATCAGAAACACTTTCGCCCACTTTATCATAGAAATAGTCTGGTCCATGATCTCTAATTCCTTTGATTGTTTTAGCTAATTCTGGCTGTTTAACTACTTCACCTTCTCTTTTGGTTTTATCACCTTCAAAGAATGGTGAGTCCCTATCAACATCAGAACCGTATAATTTTAAACTGCGTTCTAATTCTGAATCAACTTCAAAACCTTCTTCTGCTAATGGAATCACATAGTTTAAAATTTTCTCTTCATCCATTTTACCCGCTTCTTTATGTGCATCATGTATCCCACGTACAAATCCTGGTGTACCTATTTCGTCTTTCTCATCATATTTAAACGATGAAATATCTTTGTATTGCCATTGCTTTGGCGCAACATTCGGTTTGCCATCATAGGCTAACATCGCGCCTCCGCCACCTAAACCAGATGAGTGAGGCTCGGTTATTGCTAATGCATATGAAACACCCATGGAAGCATCAACAGCATTGCCTCCGTCTTTAATAATTTTCTCCCCAACACGGCTTGCTATTGGATTATTCGAAGCAACACCGTAATTTTCATCTGATGGGTTCTGATCATGATCTGCAATCTTATTTTCATATAATTCATCTTTATTATAATTATCTTCTTTGGTTGCTATAAAAAAGATAAAAGAAATAATTATAGTAAGGAGTAAGATTGCGATGAGCGTTTTTTTATTATAAATACTCATACTTAAGCTCCTTTAGACAAATATTGGTGATGCGATGTTTTAAGTTCATTTTGTTCATATTGATCTAAACCTTCATTCGCTTGAGCAAATACAATTAATAAAAAGATGACTAACACTATTGAAACTACTGTAATACCCACCCATTGTGTTTTAATGTTCATATACGTAACCTCCATTCTCTTTTTTTAGATCCACACTTTTACTTTCAATATTGTTCAATAATTTAATTTCTTCCACTTTGTTAGGATTGGATTCTGTTATTTTTCCGCCCTGTGATTTAATTGGTGTTACCATAAATTCTGAATCCTTACCATTCCAATTTTGTTGAACAGCCAAGCCTTGTTTATTCTTAGATAAAAAATCCTCAGACGTTACGTTACCAAGACTATAAAAAATACTAGTACCTTTATATTTTTCAATCTGTTGAATCACTGAGTTGTGACCAATAATTACATCTGCACCAGCATCAACAAGTGAATGTGCATATTTCTTTTGTCGCGTTGTAACGGCACGTTCATCCGTTATTCCCCAGTCGACATTGACTACAACGTAATCATTTTCCTCTTTTAACTTTTTGATTAATGGAATATAAATATCCGGTTCTAAACTTACCGAAGTTGTATTCTTCAAGGAGTCAGTGTAATCAGACTCAACATCTGTAAACGAAACATTGGCAATTTTTTTACCTTTAACTGTTTGTTGTACTGTTTTACTATTAATAGGATTCGAACCATTTCCAGTTAAGTAATTATAACCAGCCTGCCCTTCTACCGCTCTACTAAACTCTCTCGCTGTTATATTATCGGTGACCTGGTTAATAATATTTAAACTTTTAATATTTAACCCCCTTAAAAACATGACATTCTCTAAATTCTTATTAATATTTGCTTTTCTATCTTCTGAAAAATTGGTGAGTTTTAAGCTTGCTGTTGAGTAATCACTTGCATTTAAAACACTTTCTATCGGACTAAAGGTGTCGTTAATATTGTTTTTTCTTATGTGCTTATTCATTTCTATATTACCTAAATAAGTCATCCTTATATCATCTTTGGCTTTCTTCATAGCTTGAACTGGTTCAACTTCTTGTGATGACATAGTGAATATTAAAAGTGCAATTGCCCCTATTAAAATAATGCCGGTGTATATAGAGTTGCGTTTTTTGTGACGTTTCGTCCATTTTAATACCCGTTCCTCTATAGTAAATCGTTTAGATTGCTTCATATTTATGCTCCTTACTAATTGATAAAGCTATAAAAGAATAAGATGACATAAGTAATACATGTTAATAACATACATGTAGATAAAGTAATAATGACACCTTGTTTTTGAATTGTATTTGCTATGATACCTGGAATAACAACGCCAATCCCTGACATTTCTACCATTTCAAATGGAGTTAAGGGATAAATGATGTCAAATACAAACTTTAATACCATACCAGTAAGTATCATTGCCGCAAATTTTCTACGACCATATAAAATTACGATTTTGCTTACACCATGATTAACAATGAAATATGTAATGCAACTAATAATGAGTACAGATAGTAACATAATCGGCTGATCAAAAATCAGCGCTAAATATCCTGGTACTACTAATCCAGCTGGACTAATACCAAATTTCTCGGCAAAGATTAGACTTAGTACAATGCCCACAAATAATGAAAAATATAACTCTGAACCTATCATATTATTTGATCCCTTCTATATATTGCGCTATTTCTTTACCTGGTCCGTGAATGTTACCAACACAGAAAATCAAGGCATTTTGAGACTCTTTATATAATGCGCGCTCAACTTCTTTTATATCTTTACCTTCGAAGTTTAAATACTTCTTATTCGGCTGGCCTTCCATTACATCGTTGACCATTTGAGTACTTTTACCTGTACAAATTAATGTATCGAATTCGACATCCTTTAAAAAATCTTCACAAAATTGTCTCGTTCTGTCGATTCTGTCTGAACGACAATTTAATATAAGTACAATTTTTTTATAAGGATAATTATAAGTTTCAACTTTGTCTAATATTGCTTTTGAAGATTTCGGTTCATTTGCAGCAAATGCATTAACATAAACGTTAGTTGAATTGTTAGCGTTAAAGTATTTAACTTCAACCGCTCCAACATCAGGGGGTGCATTTAACATGCCACGCAAGGCTGTATCTCGATCTATACCCATTGCTTCGGCAACACCCATAGCAATTGCAACATTATCTGGGAATACAATGTAACCGAACTTTCTTAGATAGGATTCGGGCACCTCTTCTTTATCAACAACGATTAATTTTGTTTTACGTTTTTTAGCAACTTTAGCAAAAAATTTAGTGTAGTCATCTTTCATTACTACAAGATGTCCTTTGTATGGAATGGTCGCTGTAAATGCTTCGGCAACTTCATCTAACGTCGGTCCTAACACATCCATATGATCTTCCATCACATTTACAATCACACCAATATTTGCTTTCACTAAGTCTTTTTGGAATGTAATTTGATAATCTGGATTAACTGCCATACATTCATTTACTAAGGCGTTGGCTTTTTGTTTTACAACTTTGCGAATAATATCACGTTGTTCGCCGATATTTGCTCCTTGAGGCTTCCTATAAACTGGATACTCTCTTGGTGTAAACCAATACAACATACGTGCATCTGTTCCTGTAGTTTTACCTATAACTCGGTAGTCATCCTCACGTAGTGTACTGTAAATCAATCTAGTTATAGTAGATTTACCTCTTATACCATTTATATTTATGCGTATCGGTACTTTTTCTAATCTGTAGGAATGTTGTTTTTTCTCAACAATACCTAGCCAAAGAATTAGACCTACGCATATGATGATGAGTAGCAAATTTTATCCCTCTTTTCAGCAGCGTATTTAATTTTATGTAAATATCAAAGCAGGTTAATCATGTTATTAATACATAGTGAAGATGTATCAACTAAAAATAGCATTCACAACATTTAAACAATTCCTACCTATCAATACGGTTATCCTACCATGTAGTTATTGATTTAATATAAATTGTTTGAAGTATAGATTAATTATTCGTAAATTCAAATTTACAAAACATGTAATATTCATCTTTTATCTTTATAAACCCTTATATAATGGCATTTTTATTTTTAGAAAAAATAAATACTTTTTTCGAAAAAATTTAATTTAATTTAGTAATGGGGATTTTTTGCCATAAACAAATATATAATATTTACTACTTCTTAACATGCTATTAAAATTCAAATGTTATCTTATATGTGTAGGGAGCAATAAATCTATCTAGGAGGCAGTTTATGAGTAAGTCTGTTAAATTAGTAGTTTCTATATATCTTGTTGTTGTATTTCTTATCACTTGTAGCTATCTCATTTTGATTTTAGTTGGAAGTATTCAAGGTAATGATATGAAGGGTGCAGTATTAGATACTGCCAATCCTACAAACATTGAAAATGTAGAATACAATAATGAATCTTCACCTGAAAAGACAACAACTGAAAGTAATAGTGTACCTGATGAATTACAATCTAGTCTTACTAAACCATTAAAAACAGAAGCTTTATCACACAATGTTAATACTCATACAGGGTCCCTAGATCGCACTTTTTCTAAGAGTCCTGTATGATTTTTTTGTTAAATATACGATATGTGCTCAAAATATAACTAAAAACTCAAATAAAATTCGCCTTTATTATTCATCTCCTATTTCGATACTTTAAAATTTTATTAGTCTGAATCTTCAGATATAATTAAATTGATAGTTATTATTTTATGAAAAGGGGTTTTATTAAGATGAGTAAATTTTCAGAAGCAGAAAAAGTTCAAATACTAGAAGATTTAGTAAGTATTAAATCTGTAAATGATCATGAAGTTGAAGTTTGTGAATATCTTAAAGATTTATTATCTAAACATGGTATCGACTCCAAAATAATTAAAATCAACGATACGCGCGCAAATTTAATAGCAGAGATTGGTAAAGATGGACCAGTTCTAGGTATTTCTGGGCATATGGATGTCGTTTCAGAAGGCGATAAAAATAAATGGACATATGATCCATTCAAATTAACTGAAGTAGATAATAAATTTTATGGACGTGGTTCTGCAGATATGAAATCAGGACTTGCTGCATTGGTCATCAGCTTGATTGATATCAAAGAACAAGAATTATTAGACCATGGTAAAATTCGTTTGCTCGCAACTGCAGGCGAAGAAATCGTCGGTGAAGGCGCAAAAGCTTTCCAAGAGCAAGGCTATATGAAAGATGTAGAAGCGCTCGTTATTGCCGAACCATCTCAAGATAGAATTGTTTATGCGCATAAAGGTTCAATGGACATTCGTGTTACTTCAAAAGGTAAAGCTTCGCATAGTTCCATGCCACACCTCGGGTTTAATGCTATTTCGCCACTTGTGAAATTTGTTTATAAAGCAGATGAAGGTTTTGAAAAGTTCAACAAAAGCAATACCCTTTTAGGTAATGTCATTATGAATGCTACTATCTTTAATGGCGGTAACCAAGTGAACTCGATTCCAGAACACGCTGAGTCAGAATTTAATATCCGTACTATTCCAGAACATGATAACGAACAATTCATTTCTTATTTTAATGAGATTTTAAAACAAGTTGAAACTGATCAAACAGATATTGAAATCGACACTTACATGTCTAGACCCCCTGTTTATACAACTGGTCAAAATAAACTAGCAGAATTAGCTCACGAAATGGGTACAAAATATTTAAATACTGATTTACCTTTAGAAGCTTCACCAGGTGTAACCGATGCTTCCGACCTACTTGTAGATAAAGATAAAGACTTTTCATTTATTATGTATGGCCCTGGTTTAGTCAGCCAAGCGCATCAAGTAGATGAATATGTAGAAAAAGATGTATATTTAGCATTTATTGATTTATTCACAGAATTTTTCCCAACTTATTTAAAAAATAAATAAATGATACTGCTAATCCGTATCATTTCCTAAAATGACTTAAGAAACAATATTTTATATATGAATTCAGACAATAACAATGAATAGTTTGATTATTTTTTTCTTTTTACTAATTATAGTGCTTTGCGCCGACTCCTGACTAGTTAATAAAGCACTAGCCGAAGACTACGAACTAATGCTGTGACAGCGGAATGTGCACACAAAAAACTGCCAACAAAACCCCAAACTTTATGGCACTCTAAAAGGGCTTTCCAAAAAATGGAAAGCCCTTTTATTTATATAGATTAATTTATAAAGATTTTTAGATTAAAAGATAAATTATTCTTAATGATTATTGATAATTTGCTTTAGTTGTTCTAAAAATTGTCGTCTTTCCGGAATTGGAAAGATTGGATGAATATGGAATAAATTATAACCTGGTAAGAAATCATGTTCGATATTTTTTTCATTTAATAAGTTCGATAATTTCACTGCATCTGGATATAACGTTTCTTTTGTACCTATTGAAATCGTAATATGTCCTAAGCCATCTAATGAACCATTGATTGGAGAAACCCGCCAATCTGTTAATGGTGTATCACCTGTCCACAATTCTATGAAACACTGTGTACCTTTAATAGCCAACATAGGATCTATTTTTTCATACGCAGGTGCTTCAGGATTAGATAAGGTCACATCTAAAACGGGAGAAATCAATACAATGTGACTTGGCTGTTCTAATTCTAATGTTTTGATATATTGCGCAAATGATAATGCAATTTGACCGCCTGCAGAATCACCCATGATAATCACTTGTTGTGGATGTTCTACTTGAGCAATTATATTTATATAGAGTTCAGTAAGCAATCCAAACGTTTCTTTGTAAGTTGCATGTGGTACTTTGGGATATACAGGCATAATGACCTTCGCGTCCAATTCATCTGCAAGTATATCTATATACTCAAAGTGCTTTTTGATAGGGTCTTGGACCCACGCACCTCCATGTAAATACAGTACAACTCGCTGCTGGCTATCTGCTTTATCATTCACTATATACGTCGTTGCATTTTGTATGGTTGTAGTTCGAACATCGTTTCGAAAGCTATAATCCGTGCCTTTGTGTGGCCCTTCTGTATCTCTCATCACAACTTTCAACATTTTCCTCGCATTTTCTACACTTTCAAATGGCTTTTTCATTTGTGTAGCTCTTATTGTTGCTTCATATAAAAAGCTTTTATAGCTACGTTTTTCTTTTACCTTAGCATAAAAGTAGGAAGTTATTACGCCAACACTCGTTAATCCTATAATTTTTTTAAACAAAATATATAACCTCCTCAATTCGTCTGATATATATTTTATAATAAAGAAGTTCATATTTTTAGTAAAAGCAATTATTTATATTCAATATTTTAATTTTATGTATATATCGTTGATTTCTCAACCTTACCTTGTCTTTTCGCCTGACATCTACAACATGCGCGTAGCATTAGGAATAAAATCCTAATCCAATATCATTGCCATATAGAGTTCATCATAGTAATGTTCATCCATATAAATTGATTCACGCTTAATACCTTCGATTTTAAATCCTAATTTTTCGTAAAAATTTATAGCAGGTGTATTCGATGTGATCACATTTAATTCTAAGCGTCTTAACCCCTTGCGCTTTGCCCACCTAATTGTTTCATCAAACATTTTTGTTGATAAACCTTGCTGTTGCTTATTATTAACGAGTCCTGTCATAATATAACCAATATGTTTCACCTTAAATAATGTACTAATATGTACAGAAAGATATCCTAAGATTTCATTGTCCTCTGTTTTAACACCAATATAAAAATTACGCTTAATATCATCAATAAATACTTCTTTATCAAAGCTACGTTCATCTGGCAAATACAACATATATTGCGTTTCTTGGTCGATTTTCTTCATACAAGTATATAGTTCCTCTGCTTCATCAGGACAGATTCTTTCTATTCGCATATACATCCCCCTATTGTACTATTAATATTCTTTATCATACATTATTCATAAAAAATATGAAACTTTTTATCTAATTACTCACATTTTTATTTTAAACAATTTAATTTTTTTGTGTTATTACAAGTATCAACAACACAAAGATGGACTCATTATCAATGCGTTTTTGTTCTATATGATGGCTTTTGATTTTGAGATAACCACATCATACGAATACTATCTGAAAGTGTAGCTTCAATTCTTCGTCCAGAAAATATAGATTGTGTATAGCATAAAGAATTACTTTCAATATCATTTTAGGGTGATAAGGTGATGCACTATTTAAGTGATTGAATTCGTAGAATTCTGTTTCTGGGATTGTTTCAACAATTTGATTAACTGCATGTGCGATATCATTGTTAGGAATCAAAATTTCAGTCTCCATTGGTAGTGTTAACTGAGTCATATTATAATTTTTATACATAAGACACCTCGTTTTAAAGTTATGTTAGAGTAACTTTAAAACGAGGTCTCTTATTTTTGTATTAATTTATATAATTGTACGCTACAATGCATTAATCTATACTTTGATACATCAAATTCAACTGATGTTCAAATCGTTGCATATCAATAAAGCGACCTTGTCTGTGCATTTCTTTTCCATCTAAATATATTAAATCTACTGGCACAGTAAATATCGATAGTTCACCAGCGATAGCTTCTAAATTACTTTGGTTTATAACCCCTAGTGACACATTAGGATATTCACCTACAAGTCCTTCTATTTGTGGTAACACTGCATGACAAACGCTACAATTGTCTCTCATTACATGTATAACCGCCAATTTATGATTGTTAACAAACGCGTGAAATGATTCTATCGTAGTCAATGTTCGCGTCATTTTTAAACACCATCCTCGTCACACAAATTGTATCTCATTATGAAACATTTTCAGATGAATAATCAACGTATTTGCTTCGAAAATACAATAACCCAATATTCTAAAATAGCTACTATCCTTTTAGCAATTGAACATATTATATTTTAAAATATAGCATACGACTATTATAGTGACTTGGTGTTTTTTAACAGTAATTGTTCGATACGCGTTCTTATCTCTTGCGTATAACCTTGTAAGCCACCTGTATGAATAAATAAAATGGATTGCTGATCATTATAATGACCTTGTTTTATTTCCTCAACAAGACCTCGAAAAGCTTTTCCAGTATATGTGGGATCTAATATTATTCCCTCTTGTTGCGCAACGTCGATATAAAACTGAAGTTCTTCATCCGTTGCTTGACCATATCCTAAACCAATATATTCGTCGTTGATTAAAATCGATTCAAACGAGGGCGTGTCCTTGTCTAAATCTTTAATAATCTCAATCACTTTATTTTTAAAGGTTTCAGCATTTTTGTTTACAGCATATCCAATGATTTGAGTCGCTAAATTATTACTCGTTTTGCCAAACCAAAGTCCAGCATATGTCCCACCAGAACCTACCGCTAAATTAATAGAATCAAACTGAACACCCATCGTGATTTCTTGGTTTAATATTTCTTCATAAGTATTAATATAACCATGAGCGCCTATCCAGTCAGATGCGCCAGCAGGTATTTTAAATGGCGTTTTGCCAGCTTCTTCTAATTCTCTATACCATATTTCCATCGTTTCTTCTCTTGAAGCGCTAGGTTCTATAAAATGTATATGAGCGCCTAACATCGTTGACAAAAACAAATTCCCTTCATAGTACTTCTTAGTTCCTCTCAATATTAAATGGCATTCTATATTGTATTGCGCGCAGACAGCAGCAGTTGCACGCGCATGATTAGATGTGATTGCTCCAGTTGTAATGACTGTATCATAACCGTTATCTAATACATACTGTATTGTATATTCTAATTTCCTTACCTTATTGCCTGAAATTTCGGTTCCTGTATAGTCATCTCTTTTAATATAGATGTCTTTACCTAATGACTGACTTAGTGTTTCTAATTTATGAATAGGTGTCTTTAAATTCGCGATATTTAATTTTCTTTGTAGCATCATCGATTCCCCTTAATTAAAGTATAATATTTATTTTTTAGGTATAAACACTTCAGCTTCACTGTCATTTGGATAATAATAACCATTAGGGATGGTCTGTAATTCAATTAAACTCCCCCATGGCGTGCGTATATATACGGTTTTATTATTTGCTGTATCTTCATATTTTGTATTACTGTGTGGTGCCGAAATCGGTTCGCCTCCTGCTTGTTTCACTCGATTAAAAGTTGTTTCAAAATCATCTACGTAAAATGAAATATGTGTAAAACCAATATCTTGTAATGATGCCGGACTTTGCTGAGTAGCATCTTTGAATTCAAACATTTCTATATTAGGTCCATTATGAAACACCATCATGCGTTTTTTTATAATTTTTGCTCCTTGTTCTATATCTAAGACATGTTCTACAAATGAACCTGATCGCGAATCATCAGCTTTGGTTTGACTATCATAGGCTATCTTGCCATCCAAAGCTTCTTTGAAAAATGTAGTTGCAACTTCAATATCTGGTACCGTCAATCCAATATGGTTTATCCCTCTTGTGATATCCATATCCATCCCCTTTCAATTGCAGTTAAAGTGTTCAATTTATTCTAGTGGAACTGTTCTTTTAATAATATATAACGGTTCATATCTCTAAATATTTCTCCATCGAATACATCTTGATAATCTGTAGCAACAAAAGAAAAGCCAACTTTTTCAGCAACTTTATTGCTTGGTATATTTCGAACATCGGCTAAAATAGTCAATTTATTTAAGCTTAACGTTTCAAATGCATAATGGCACATATACTTCACGCACGTCGTTGTAATTTGCTTACCTGTATAATCTTCAGCAATCCAATAACCAATTTCTGCTTTGCGATTCTTCGTATCTATTTTATGTAAATCTATGGTACCTATAAGATCATCTTCATAATAAATAAGAAATAAACGACCTGTATTGTCTGCATGTTGTTGAATCATCATTGTCAAATATGCACTTTCGTCTTGTACTGTGACATCTTCTGTAATAAATTCTAGAAATGGTTCTAAGTGTGAAAAATTTTCTTTAATTGTTTGATATAATGCTTCAGCCATATTTGACTCTGGTGGCACAAGTGTTACTTTGGGCATCACTTGCATTGATGGTCTATAGTTCATAATTTCACCCTCATTTTTAATATAATCATAACTCCTATGATATTTATAATTTCAGAATATTTCAACATTTTATTTTGTAAAATAAAAAACAGTTCGAATTCTTATCAATTCGAACTGTTTGAGATGCTATATAATATGATTATTTAGTCTTGTTTAACTGTCATAATCAATTGTTGTGATTTCACTTCTGATACATCAGTTATTTCAAGTGTACGATTTTCTAAGTTTGTTAATATCAATGGTGTCACAATACTAGGTGCATTTGCTTTAATATAGTCTAAATCAACTTGCATTAGCTTTTGACCTTTTTTAATTGTGTCTCCTGTACTCACCATTCTTTCAAAGCCAGAACCATCTAATTTAACAGTATCAATACCAATATGAATAAGTAATTCTATACCTTCATCTGACTCTATACCAATCGCATGTTTTGTAGGGAATATTGTTTTTACTGTACCGTCAAATGGTGCCACAATTTCTCCATCTTCAGGAACAAATCCTACACCATCACCCATCATTTTTTGAGCGAACACTTGGTCAGGTACTTCTGATAAAGGTATGATTTGACCTTTACCTGGTGAGTAAATTTCCACTTCATCCAAATCATCCATATGTGTAACTTTATTATCGTCTTCAACTGGTACTGTTGTTTCAGTTGGTTTTGTAATTTCACCTTTCATAATCATAGCCATATCATGCTTGATTTGATCGGATTTAGGACCGAATATTGCTTGCATATTATTACCTACTTCAAGCACGCCAGAAGCACCCAATTCTTTCAATCCAGCAACATCGACCTTACTCTTCTCTTTCACTTCAACACGTAGGCGTGTGATACAAGCATCAAGATGTTTAATATTCTCTTGGCCACCCATTGCATCTAATACTTCAAATGGTAATTCACTCGCTGTTGCTGTAGAAGCTTCAACTTGCTTGTCTTCACGACCAGGCGTTTTATAATTGAATTTTGTGATTAAGAATCGGAATACAAAGTAGTAAATTACTGCGTATACCAGTCCTACTGGAATCACAAGCCACCAATTTGTTTGGTTCGGTAACACGCCTAATAATACAAAGTCTATAAAACCACCTGAGAATGTATATCCTAAATGCACGTCTAATAGATACATAGTTAAGAACGCTAAACCATCCAGTATTGCATGAATAAAGAATAATAATGGCGCTACGAATAAGAATGAGAATTCTAATGGTTCCGTAATCCCTGTTAAGAACGAAGTTAAAGCTGCAGAACCCATCAAACCAGCCACAACTTTCTTACTTCCAGGTTTCGCTGTATGATAAATAGCCAAAGCTGCTGCAGGTAAGCCAAACATCATTACCGGGAATTCACCCTGCATAAATTTACCAGCTGTTAAATGACTTCCTTCACGAATTTGTTCTATAAAGATACGTTGGTCACCACGAATAATATCTCCTGCTGCGTTTGTCCATGAACCAAATTCAAACCAAAACGGTGCGTGGAAAATGTGATGTAAACCAAACGGTATTAATAAACGTTTGATAAAACCGAATAAGAATACAGATAAACCTGTATTGGCATCAAGTAACCCTTCACTAAATCCATTTAATCCTGTTTGAATAGTTGGCCATATTAAAGCCATCGGGAATGCTAATACAAAAGAAGTCAGTGCCATCATAATTGGCACAAAACGTTTACCAGCAAAGAACCCTAAATATGATGGTAATGAAATATTAAAGAATTTGTTATAACACCAAGCAGCAAGCGCCCCAATGATAATACCGCCAAACACCCCTGTTTGTAATGTTGGTATACCTAATACACTCGCATAACCACTCGCTGCATCATTTACATTATCTGGTGACACATGTAAAAATGCGCCCATCGTTTTATTCATAATGATATAGCCGACAAACGCAGCAATAGCTGCAACGCCGTCACCACCAGCTAACCCGATTGCAACACCCATCGCAAATATGATTGGCAAGTTATCGAATATAATACCACCTGCGCCAGCCATCATCTCACCGATACTTTGAATTCCTCCATTTTGTATAAATGGAAGGTATTGTTGTAAGGACTCCCCTTGAATTGCTGTCCCAATTGCTAGTAATAAACCAGCAGCTGGTAAAATTGCGACTGGTAACATTAACGCTTTACCAATACGTTGCAATTGTCCAAAAAACTTTTTAAACATACACAAAAACATCCCTTCTCTATCTTTTTCGCCAAAACGCACACAAAAAGGCATGAGCAAACAGACTATTCCCGATAGTCGCTTTGTTTGCTCATGCCTGCCTAACCAGTAACACGCAATATGACGATTTGTTTTAATTTAGTATATACTATTTCAAAAATTTATACAATATCCATTCGCATTCTATTTTTCAAAATGTTATAACTTCTTTTCACTATGATGTGCAATCAGTAGCCGATTATTAATGCAATAGACATCCCGATACTACAAATCACTACCCATATCACGATTAATTTCCACGCAAATTTCAGCCATTGTGTGTAAGTAATTTTCCCAACAGCTAACGCGCCCATGAGTATTGCCGACGTTGGGAATAAAACATTACTAATCGCATCTCCATATTGGAAGGCAAGCACAGTAACTTGTCTATTAATATTTAATAAGTCAGATATAGGTACCATTAAGGGCATTGTTGTTAATGCTTGGCCTGAACCTGATGGTATAAAGAAATTCAAGCAAAATTGTAATATAAACATTGCTATGATTACCATTGAAGAAGGTATATCTGCTAATAAAGTTGTCATGCCATATACAATTGTATCGATGACTTGACCATTCTCTAAAATCACAATAATACCTTTAGCAAAGCCGACAATCATTGCTCCAAATAGTATATCTTTCATACCTTCAATCATTGCATCGAAAGTGCCATTCATCCCTAGACCACCAATGAAACCTGCTAATAAACCTGCTAGTAAAAAGTTCGCACTCATTTCATTAAATGACCAACCATAAGTAAAAATACCATATACGTTTAATACAATCGCTGCAACGATTAAACCTAAACCTATTGCCTGTCTTTTTGTAAAGCGTGGTGTGGACATTTGGGTTTCTAGATTACTTTCTGCTTCTTCCAATTCATAAACAAGACTTTTAGTTTTATCCTTCTTAACTTTTCGAGCATAAAGCATTACTGTCATTATCGCGGCGCTTAAAATAAACAGATAGATGATTGTCCGTAGCCCCCAACCTGAAAACATGGGTAATTCAGCTACAGATTGCGCTACACCGACTGTAAATGGATTGAGCATACCACCTATAAATCCACTAGCTGCCCCAAGTATTACCATAGCAGCACCTGTAAGCGCATCATAGCCTAATGTTCGGGCAATAATGATACCAATTGGCACGAAAATAATCGTTTCTTCTGCTAGCCCAATAGAAAATCCTAGAATAGAAAAGATAGTCATTGTTAAAGGAATCATAAGCCCTTTATACGTTCCTAATGCTTGCATCGCTTTATTGACACCATTTTCAAATGCACCCGTCTTATGTACGATACCGAAGGCGCCACCTACTAAAAAGATGTAAAATACAATTTCTCCACCACTAATTAATCCTTCAGGTATCGCACGAAATATATCGAAAAATGATACACCATGCTGTTCTACTTCTTGATAAGATCCTGAAACAACTAGAGTTTGTCCATCTTTTTTCTCACGTGCAAACTCCCCCGCCGGAATTATGTATGTAAGTAAGCTTGAAAAAGCAATTATTATTAATAATAATGCATATGTATGTGGTGTTTTAAAACGATTTGATTTAAAAAATGATTTAAACATCACGTTCTTCCTTTCTTCTCTCAAACTTGCATTCGTCGCTATTTGCTATTTATATACTTATATAGCCTATTTTATGCGAAATAAGCACTCATGTTAATTTTTTATACAAAGCTCCTAATATATAGACTAGTAACAGAGAACAGTGTACTCACTTCTATTCATATTTTACGCTGTAATTGTATACAAAAAAGCTTAATCTCTCAATATCAATTTTGAGAAATTAAACTTTTAACTTATATTATGGAAGAAGGACGTTTCAGCCAAGAATTGTGCTTTCTCGAAACTGTTCGATAATACTCGCTTTTATTGTTTGACGAAAAAATTATCTATTTAAATGTTACTCATCTTCTTTAACTCGCATTAGTCTCATACCATTCAATGCCACAAGTAGCGTTGCACCCATATCTGAAAGTATCGCGATCCAAAGTGTTAACCATCCTGGAATAACTAAAAGCAATGCAATAATTTTTATTATTATTGCAAAAGTAATATTCGCTTTTATGATATTCAGCGTTTTACGGCTCAGTTTAATCGTAAATGGCAGCTTATTCAAATCATCTCCCATCAATACTACATCTGCCGTCTCAAGTGCTACATCCGTGCTTGCTCCGCCCATAGCGACACCGACTGTCGAAGCTGCTAAAGCTGGCGCATCATTGACACCATCTCCAACCATAGCCACGCGTTTATATTTGGATTTTAATTGTTTAATCACTTTAAGTTTATCTTCAGGTAGAAGTTCTGCTTTTATATCTGTAACACCAACTTGATTACCAATCGCCCCCGCAGTATTCTGGTTATCACCTGTTAACATGACAGTGTTTTCAATACTTACCTGATGTAGTTTGTGCAGTGCTTGTTGGCTCGTTTCTCGCACTTCATCAGCAACAGCAATTATGGCTTCAACACCTTTATCCGTTCCTGCTAGCATCACTGTTTTACCTTGCTCTTGAAGAGAAGAAATTAAATTTCTAAGTTTATTTTCAGAGTTATTTGCAGTTAATAACTCTGAAAACATTTTTGAATTCCCAACGTAAGTCATACGACCATCTATTCTACCTTTTATACCTTTACCTGTAATAGAAGAGAAATCTTCTACAATAAGATCTGAATAAGATATGTGTTCAGCATTCGCTTTACTCATAATTGCAGAAGCCAATGGATGTTGGGATCGATATTCTAATGCAGTAATAATGGACATTATTTCACGTTCATCCACTCGATTATTGATAACTTTGAAATCAGTCACGACTGGAACGCCTCTAGTCAAAGTGCCTGTTTTATCAAATGCAATTGCTTTCAGTGCTCCGATTTCTTCTAAGTAAATACCACCTTTGACAAGTACACCTTTCTTCGCAGCATTACCTATTGCCGATACTATGGCTATTGGTGTAGAAATAACAAGGGCACACGGGCATCCAACCACAAGAACTGCAAGCCCTTGATATACCCATTTATCCCAACTTGCTTCAAAGAATAGTGGTGGCAATAAAGCAACCATTGCCGCAATCATTATGATCACAGGTGTATAGTATTTTGCAAATTTATCTACAAATGCTTGTGACCGTGCACGTTCTGCTTGTGCTTCCTCCACGAGATGTATAATTTTGGATATTGTGGTATCTTCAACTCGTTTTGTAATTTTTACTTCTAGAAATCCTTCTTCATTTAGTGTGCCTGCATACACATCATCATCTTTATACTTTTCAACTGGGACAGATTCACCAGTGATTGCTGCTTGATTAATTGATGAGTAGCCATCAATTATAATACCGTCCATCGCAATTTTTTGACCTGGTTTTACAATCATAACATCCCCAACGACAATATCATCAACATGTACAGTCATTTCTTGGTTATCACGTTTGATTAAAGCCTTATTCGGGGCAACATCCATCAATGAAGTAATCGATGCTCTGGCTCGATCCATGGAGAATCGCTCTAATGATTCGCTAATCGAAAATAGAATCACCACAACTGATACCTCTGCCCATTCACCGATAATGACACCACCTATAACAGCAATTGTCATCAATGTTCTCATATCGAACTCTAATTGAATCAAATTCTTGAGACCAGTTGTTATCATGGAAGCGCCGCCGACAATCATTGATGTAATAAATAAAAGCGCCGTTATAATATTTTCATTTCCATTAATAAACATAGAAATAAAACCCAGCGACATAAATAATGCCGAATAGATTAATATACTATGTTTCTTATAAAACGGAATGTTTTCTTCTTGTTCATCTTTTGAATCCGAAGTTGTACGTGTTGTTGTTTTTGGTATTACTTTTAAATTTTCAAATGCACCGGCTTTTTCCAATTCTTCAATACTTGCTTCACCCTGCACAGAGATTTGAGAGGCACCAAAATTAACACTTGCATCGTGTACATTAGGCAGTTTTTTAACATTATTTTCAAACTTCCCTGCGCAATTGGCACATGAAAAACCCTGTACTCGATATGTACTACTTTCTTTATTTGTTACTTTGTCTTGCTGCTCAGACATTAGCGCTCACTTCTTTCCTATGCGTTAATGCCATCATCATAATCTGCTTGATATGTTCATCATCCAGCGAATAGAAAGCCATTTTCCCTTCTTTTCTAAACTTGAGTATCCCTTGTTTATTAAGCGTACGAAGATGATGAGAGGCATTTGCGATCGTCACACCAATGATATTTGAGATATCGCATACACATAATTCTTCTTCCTGACATAAAGCATAAGTAATTTTAGCTCTATTTTCGTCTGCGATTGCTTTCAAAAGTTGAGAAACACCGGAAATATCTATATTTTGTAAATCATGCTGTACTTTATTAACCTTTTTTTCGTCATAACAGAAAACTTCACACGTTTCATTTTTATTCATATCCTCCAACCTCTCATTAAAGTATATATTTGAATATCATTATACATTTAACTCAATAGTCATTCAAGTATCCACTTTAATGTATAAGGATATGTAACGCTAAAATTTTATGTAACATACTAAGTAAAAAATGGCAGTAATTTGTGCCGACTCCTGCGGGAAAAGCACTAGCCGAAGACTACAGGCTGAGGCTGTGCCCGCGGAAAGCGTGCACAAAAAAAGTGCCAACAAAGTCGGAGACTTTGTCGACACTCTGAAAGCTACCAAGCATAAAATAGTTTGGTAGCTTTAAATTAAAATATAAGTTTAGAAGAAACGTTTTACCGCCGTTGACATTGGAGGTAACTCCTCTAGGTCTAATTTTCCATCTTCAGTAATTGATCTAAATGCCCATTTACCATAATTCATTGCTTCATCCATCACAATCTTGCCTGGTAATGGTGCTGCAGTTTCATCAACGTACACGTTGACAATTGTTGGACGGTCTTGCGACATTGCATCTTCAACTACTTCGTCAATTCTATTTGGGTCAGTTAATGTGTAACCAACGCCACCACAACTTTCAGCAAATTTTGCGTAATCAATATCAGTGAAATTAATTGCATATTCTAATTCACCAGCTGCTTGTTGTTCGTATTTAATAAATGAAAGTTGTTGATTATTTAACACAAAGAACGTCATTGGTAAGTCATATTGTACTGCTGTTGCAAAGTCTTGCATTACCATTTGGAATGCACCATCACCAGCAATACCGACAACTTGACGATTAGGGTATGCTGTTTTAGCAGCAATGGCACCTGGCAATGCACAACCCATTGTACCTAACCAACTAGATACAATAAATTTATTGTTAACTGTTAAATTTAAATAACGTGTTGACCATACTGTTGATGTACCTACATCAATAGAAAAGATTGCATCGTCTGTTCTTACTTGGTTAATTGCATCCATTAGACGTTCTGGTCTAATGGGTTTACTGTTATCTTCTAAATCTTTTGCCATCCATGCATCCCAAGTTGCTTTTCTTTCTAATGTTTTCGTTAAGAAATCACGTTCTGATACATGTTTTACTGAATCTGTTAATTGTAGCAATGATAATTTACTGTCACCAACAATACCCACATTCACATCAAAACGGTGGCCAATATTTTCAGCATTGTTATCAATTTGAATTGCTTTAATATTTTTCTTAGGTAAATAATCCACATAAGGATAATTCGTACCTATCATGATTAATAGGTCGGCATCTTGTATTGTTTGGTAAGATGTTTTCGTTCCGATTTTACCTAGATTACCAATATTATAAGGATGCGCATCCGCTAATAAACCTTTCGCAGGTAGCGTGATAATTGAAGGTATTTTCACCGCTTCAATAAATTGAAGTAGTTCATCTTTGGCATGCTTAGCACCCATACCGACAAGTACTACCGGACGTTTACTTTTATTGATAAGCTTAGTTGCTTTTTTAATACTACGTGGTTTTGGTGTTACACGTGCTGGTGGTGCAGTGTCCACTTTTGTATTTGTTGTATCTTTAACTTTATTTGTTAATAAGTTATTCGGTAAGATTAATACGGCTACACCTTTTTTCTCATATGCAGTACGAATCGCTTCATTGACAATACCAAATATATCTTTGTCATTTTCAGATATTTGACGGTTATAGACTGACACGTCATCAACTAATTTGCTAATATCTGTTTCTTGGAATGCTTTCGTACCTAAAGCTGTACTATCTGTTTGACCAGCTAAAATAAGTTGAGGTACATTGTCCATTTTCGCATCATACATACCGTTAAGTAAGTGAATTACACCAGGTCCACCAATACTTAAAGCTACTCCAATTTTGCCAGTCACTTTCGTATAACTTGAAGCAGTTAGACTTGCAACTTCTTCGTGTCTAACATTAACAAATTTAATATTATTTCTAACTGTTCTTAAACTATCTACGACTGCATCTATAGAATCTCCTGGAATACCATATAAATGATCAATATCCCATGCTTGCAACGCTTTTACTAATGCTTCATTTGCTTTAATTTTTGCCATTTTTAAAATAGCTCCTTTCAAATTTCAATCATTTTAAATCGTTGATTCTTCTGATGTTGTTTGCAGTAAAATATCTAGTTCGTTTTAAAACTTAATATAATAAGAGGACGAGTATCGGTAATACAATAGAACTTAAAACGGCTGTTAAAATCATACCGATAGAACTAAAAGCCCCCGACTCACCATCTATTTCAAATGCTTGTGCCGTACCGAATGCATGAGATGCATTACCGTACGTTAAACCTTTTGCAATAGCGGTCTTAAATCTTCCCACTTTTAATAAATAAGACCCTAATATACTACCAATTAACCCTGTCGCGACGATAAACATAACAGTAATCGTATCTACCCCGCCCAGTTGATTTGAAACTTCTATACCAACTGCGGCAGTCATAGAGCGTGGTAACATCGTCATAATAACTTCTCTTGAATAACCTAATATTTTCAATAAGCAAAATATAAACACAAAGTTTAATATCACTGCTGAGAAGACACTACTGAATATGATATTGGCATGTTTTAATATTTTATGACGGTTCTGATATAACGGAAAAGCTAAACAAACCACCGTACAGTTTAATAGATAATTAATCCATTGACCGCCAACCATATAACCTTGATAATCTACATTAAATAGAAGCAAGATCGTAATAATACCAATAGAAGATATGAGTGCTGGATTTAAAAACGGGTTTTTAAATTTTTGCTGTAATTTTTTAGCTCCAGCATACATAACAATTGTTAAGACAATCATTATCAAAGCATTTAAAAGTGTCATCTAATCTTGTCCATTCCCATATTCCGTAGTTCTAACCATTTTCTCCGCTATAAACCCTGAAATTAAAGCAACACAGCAAGTTCCTAAAATAATCATTGCGAAGAATAAAATGAAATTTAAATTAATCTCAGATACGACATCCATGACCCCTACAACGGAAGGTACAAAGAAAAATACCATAGTTGTTAAGAAAAAATTCGAACCTTTACTAACCCATTGTGATGGGATAATTTTAAATTGTAGTAAGAGAAAAAATAAGATTAAGCCTACGATGCTTCCTGCAATTGGAATGTGCAGAACACTTTGCAAGACATTTCCAGCATACGTAATAGCCATAATCATTAATATTTGAAATAAAACTCTAACTACCTTTAGTGACATCTGCATTTTTATCATCCCTTTATCGTCATTTTTATTTGGTGTTTTATTGATTACATATACTAGTATAAGCCCGTACGTAATATAATAAAAATATTGATTATCAATGACACCTATTACTTTTTTTCATGTAAGCGATTGAATACATTATATTTCATTATATTAAACAATAATAATGAAACTTTAAATACTCATGCTTTTCATTCAACAGCCCCTGCTATTTCGGCACTTACATGACTTTACATTTGATTATTTATGCTGTTGCAAACAAAAAAGAGAGCAGAAAGAAATCAAAACTTGATTTCTTCCTGCTCTCATAAGACTGACTAAAGTCATAACCAACCTATATAGGTATTTTTATAACCTTTGTTTCATAAATTTAATCCACTTTTTAGTCGCATGACTTAAATATTTTTCCTTTTTCCATATAACGCCTAACTCCCAACGCATTGCTGGGTCATCAATTTTTATACTTTTAAAATTACCATCAAGTAAATTCACAATATTCTCTGGTAAGATACTCACACCAAGATGTGCGCTTAATAAATTTTCAATAAAGTTCCACTGAGAAATTTTAGAAATTGTATTTGGCACAAATCCTGAATTTTTAGCCGCTTCAATAATTTTGTCATTTAAATAGAAATCTTCATTAAATAGTATAAAGTCCTCTTCTTTTAACATACTCATGTTTATTTGTTCATAATTCGCTAATCTATGCTCTTTATTCAATACGAGTCTCAATTCTTCCTCATATAACAACACAGAGTGAAAAATGGACTGATCCACTGGAATTGTGGTAATACCAATATCAATCTCATCTTTAATTAACTGAGTCTCAATCATCTTCCCACCATTTTCCACTAAATTGTATGTAACATTTGGGTATTTTTGATGAAACTCACCAAGTATATGAATAAACTTATTCATGTTCATCACTGCAGACAAACCTATACTGATATGACCTGTTTCTAAACCAAGTAGACTATTAACCTCTCTAGGCAAATCATTATAGAGCGTTAAAATTTCTTTGCTTTTCTGATAAAACACCCTACCA
This sequence comes from Staphylococcus sp. AntiMn-1, assembly GCF_001663395.1. NCBI lineage: Bacteria > Bacillati > Bacillota > Bacilli > Caryophanales > Staphylococcaceae > Staphylococcus > Staphylococcus sp. AntiMn-1. The sequence goes on along the minus strand of NZ_CP012968.1, from coordinate 2,242,472 downwards.
GCATCAGTCAATGCAAGTTGTCGTTTACTGCGGTCGAAAAGTGTCATGTTCAATTCTTTTTCTAAATCTTTTATCGCTTTACTAATCGTTGGCTGAGCAATATATAAAGATTTGGAAGCATTTGTCATACTATTTTGATTTACAACTTCAACAAAGTACTTCATCTGTTTAATATCCATGCACGTACTCCTCTACTTGAAACATAATTAATACTTTCAAGTATACGTTTAAATTTTAATTTTTCAATATCAACTCATTACAAAAACATTAATACACAGACCATTGTTATTTTTAAATAACTATCACAAACGAACAAATCAACGTGAAAAATGCACTCCTAAAAAATTGAAACTAAATTCAACTTTGGAGCGCATTTATTTTTCAATATATTCGGACAATTTTAATTAATCAGAAATATATGTTTATACACTTAATTCATATTATATTGTTTAGCTTACTAACCTTGAATTAAATACAACTGTTACAAATCAACGTGTTGACTGCTTTTAAATCAAATTGCTGCATTATGTTAGGTTCGCCTCTTCTTCTTCTTTTCTATTTTGTTCAATTTCTTCTTTACTTAATCCTATAATTTTAAAACCAATATACCCAAATATAATAGATATGACTGGTACTGTATAATTTAAAATTGCATAAGGCGCATATTCTATAACAGACACACCTAATGTCGAAGCAATAAATACACCACAAGTATTCCATGGTACAAACACAGACGTTAACGTACCGCCATCTTCTAAAGCTCTGGATAAGTTTTTAGCATGTAAATTTTTCTTTTTAAATGCCCCTGCGTACATTCTGGATGGGACGATAATTGATATGTATTGTTCCGAACATGTAAAGTTTGTACCAATACATGACACTATAACAGATGCAATTAATGATCCAGTAGATTTAGCAAATTTTAAAATAACCGAAATTAATGCAGTTAACATGCCTGAATATTCAAGCACACCGCCAAATGTCATTGCGACAAGTGTAAGTGAAATCGTATAGAACATTGATTCTAATCCACCACGGTTAAATAATTCATCAACGAGTTCATTACCAGATTCAATCGTGTAACCTGTTTGTAATGCTGTTAATCCATCTACAATCGAGTCACCTTGTATAAACAGTTGCGCGAAGAACCCTAATATAATACCTACGCAAATCGCTGGTATTGCTGGTACTTTGACTACTACAAGTGCGATGACTGCCAATGGTACTATGAGCAACCACGGTGTAATCACAAAACTATCTTGCATCGTAGTCAGTATTTCATCTATATTTTTGGTGTCAAAGTTTTTATCACCAAAACGTATACCTATAAAGAAAAATGCAACTAGTGATATCACCAAAGCTGGTATCGTTGTAAAAAACATGTGTTGAATATGTTCAAATAAATTAACACCAGACAAACCAGAAGCTAAATTTGTCGTATCAGATAATGGACTCATTTTATCACCAAAGTAAGATCCACAGATGACTGCGCCTGCAACCATACCTGGCGAAATACCCATGCTCAGGCCAATACCCATAGATGCTACACCTACTGTCGCCATTGTAGACCAACTACTACCTATAGCTAATGCCACAATACCACATAGCACAATTACTACGACTAAAAAGTATCTTGGGTCGATTAATTGCAGTCCGTAATAAATCATAGTAGCTACTACACCACTACCTATCCATGAACCAATTACTAAACCTACGAGAATAATGATTACTATAGCCGGTAATGCATGTCGAATCCCCTTATACATCATTTCCTCTACTTCGCTAAATGCGTATCCATGTAACATGGTTATAATAATCGCAACTGCCGTACCAATCATTAATGGTATATGAGGCTCTTTCTCAAGCACCGCTACCGTTAATAACATTGAAGTTATCATAATGATTAAAGTAATTAAAGCAGATGTAAGTCCTAATTCTTTCTTTGTTCTAATCTTTTCGCCATTATTTTTAGATTTCTTATTAAAAATAGTAGGCACCTCCCCTTTGTTATTTTATATCATACTTAACTTTTTATGCGCTTTCAACAGCGTATTTATTATTTAAAGGTAGTTATTTTACATCATTCAAACCACTTTTTTTATACAGATAGGCCACTATTTTTTACAACTCGCTTTTTTAAAACAACAAGTCACATCATATTCCTCCAATCTTTATTAAAGGGAATGACTATGTATTAAAAACATTAATATAGAAAAAATGTAACTCCGAGTCGAATTTACATTTTTTCTATATCTGTTTATTCAATTAAATTTAATAAAATTGGTAACTCTGATGTCCCTTGGCAAAACCTTTAGCAGTAAATAACCAAGAGTCCCCACCCATTTCTATATCGTTCGCACTAATAATTAATTGATCTGTACCAGGAATAAAGGCAGGATGCGTTGATCTCAACATATGCCCTTGGTCACGCCCTGGTATCAAGATTTGACCTATTGGATAACCTTTTTTATTAAAAACAAGTACTCTTCCTTGACCATACATTGCAACATAAAGGTTGTCATCGCTATCAATGCAACAAGAGTCTGGACCTTCATGTCCTGTGAAGTGATAAGGAATAGAGGCTCCAAATGGCGCAATCGTAACACCATCATCCAATAAATCTATGCGATGTAATCGATTTGCATTTGTCTCTGTAACCCACAATGTTTTTTCATCAGTACTTAAGGCCACACCATTGGCCACAGCAAGATTCTGAATGACAGGTGTGATCGTTTTATAATCTGGTGACACATAGTAAACGCCACCTTTAGGATTTGTAGAATAACCACGGAAATCTGTAAAATAAAATCCACCTTTACTATCAAATACTAAATCGTCAACACAATATTCAGTATCAATATCTGAAACAATTGGAACTTCTTGTTCACCTTCTGAATTTACTGCAAAGATACCTCCTGAGCTTTCAAAATCCCCCAAATAACAAACAAAAAGTCTTCCATCTTTATGTATTTTAACTGCTGCTGGATTTTGTTTTTGTGATTGAAATAGTGTTGTCACTTTTTTCTCTGGCAGGTCTACGTGAAAGATTGTACCTCCAAATACTTCACATAAAAGTAGATTCCCATCTTTATCAAAGCATAGCCCTTCAAGTTGTAAACCTTCATCAGAGATTTTTAGCCATTGTTCTGCCGTAACCGTTTGGATATCCGCTTCATGTGAAAGTATTGGCACAGCTGTACTTGCATTCCCTTTATATGATAATGCCGGAATGTTGTTGTTTTCCATTATTCATACCCCTTTTCTACTTTTTCTTATATAACAAGTATATGATAGTATTTTCTTAAAATAAAATCATAACCATAGCATTGGATAATAGAAATAGCGTTTTAACAATTTAACCAGAGATATTTATTTCTCTTCAAACTAAGCACGCTAAAGGGGAGTGGACATTATCGTGTCTCACTCCCCTAATACATCCACCTATGATTCAATTATACCTTTCACATTGAAGGTACTTTATATATACTAATTCTATTTGTTCTCTCTTAATTGATCTAGCAATTGTTGTGCTGTAGCTGTATTGGCTCTTGGCTCATCTTTCAACATATCTGCGATTTGTGCGATTTCTTTACCTTCTGCACCCACAACAATGGCTAACGATTTATACTGTAAGCTCATATGTCCTTTTTGGATACCTTCTGATACTAATGCTCGACAAGCAGCAAAGTTTTGTGCCAAGCCAACAGCAGCAACTACATGTCCAAGTTGTTCAGCGGAATCTACTTTCATTAAATCTAGCGCTGTTTTAGCAATTGGTAACACTTTTGTACCGCCACCGACTGTCGCTAATGTCATAGGAACTTCAATCGTCCCAACTAATGTCTGACGTTGCTCATCATAATGCCATGTTGCTAAGCCACGATACTGTCCATCTTTACTTGCATATGCATGTGCGGTTGCTTCAACACCACGTGTGTCATTACCTGTTGCTAAGACAACAGCGTGGATACCATTCATTACACCTTTATTATGTGTCGCTGCACGGTGAATATCTACTTGTGCTAATACAGAAGCACGTTCCATACGTTTCGCTACTTCTTGTCCATTGCGGCCATCTTTGGATAAAGCAGAAACTTCTATTTCACCTTGTACTTTAACTACAGACGCTGTCGCATGGTTAGATAAAATACTCATTAAAATATCAATATTGTCTAATTCATTTTTCAAATAAGCTGTAATACCTTCTAAAATTGTATTCAGCATGTTCGCACCCATAGCATCTTTTGTATCTACAAATACTTTTAATGACAATAAGCCTTCCGCTGAAAACGTATCAATTTCTATGCGGCGGTAGCCCCCGTCTCTTTCTAAAATTGAAGGATATACTTCATCAGCAATTTGTTTAATTTGTGATTCCAACTGATTAATTTTTTGTGCAAGTGCCTGTGTATCATTTACGCCATCAAATACAATTTGGCCAATCATTAAACGTTCACTAGATACCACTTTGAAACCACCAGTTTGATTGACAAGTTTAGCACCATAGCTTGCAGCTGCAACAACTGAAGGTTCTTCTACCATCATTGGCACGACAAATGGTTTTTGATCAACAATAATTTCAGGTAGTAATCCTACAGGTAAAGAACCTTGACCAATTACATTTTCAATCAAACTATTCGCAATCTCTTCAGGAATAAGCGGGTTATTTAGCAATACCGCTTTATTTTCATTGCTCAACCAGCCTTTTTGAACAAGTTGCTCTAATTTCTCTTCACGAGATAAATGACGAAATGACTTATCTAATGCTTCCATTATTTATGCCCCTTTTCAATTTCTAGTGCTATACCTAAGCCGCCGCCAATACAAGCCGTAGCGATACCACTTTGTTTATCCTCTTGTGACAATACATTCACAAGTGTCGTTACTAAGCGTGTACCAGTTGCACCGATTGGGTGACCTAGCGCAATCGCACCACCATATAAATTGAGTTTCTCTTCAGCTATGCCTAAATTATCTCGAACAGGGATACTTTGTGATGCAAATGCTTCAGTCATTTCAACTACATCTATGTCATCAATATGTTTACCTGTCTTATCTAATAATTTCGTAACTGCATGATATGGTGCATATCCCATATAATCAGGGTCACAACCTATTTCAGCGTGTTCTCCTAGAAGCGCTAAAATTTCATAGCCTTGTTCTTTTGCATAAGCTGCGTCCATTAAGATAATAGTTGAACCACCATCATTAATACTAGATGCATTACCACCAGTAACTGTGCCATTTTCCTTAAAAATTGTTTTTAAAGTTGCAAGCTTTTCTATACTCGTATTGCCACGTATACCTTCATCACTTGTCATCCATTCGCCATTTACGTCTTTTAAAGGTACAATTTCATTATCAAATTTGCCCGCTTCAGTCGCTTGATGTGCTTTTTGATGAGAATCATTTGCAAATTTATCTTGTTGCTCGCGTGTCACATCGTATTTTTCAGCAATTTTTTCTGCTGTGATGCCCATTGGCACATTTGAAAAAGCATCTGTTAAACCGTCATGCATAAAGCTTTGAACAGGTGATTCTCCTTCTTTCAAAATAAGTTGTGGTGCGTTCGTCATACTTTCTACGCCACCAACTGCAACTACTTTCGCTTCTCCCAATTGGATTGCTTGTTTACCGAGAATAATTGATTTTAATCCTGAACCACAAACTTCATTAATCGTCATAGCTGGCGTCGTATTCGGTACACCTGCATTGATACTAATTTGACGCGCTGGGTTTTGTCCGCTTCCACTTTGTAACACATTGCCATAAATGACTTGATCTATTGTATTTGGGTCTAATTTAATTGCTTCTATTGCTGCTTTTAATGTTTTCTTTCCAAGTTCAACTGCTGAATAATTACTTAATTTCCCTTTAAATCTTCCAATTGGTGTACGTTTTGCACTTACGATTGCTATTTTATTCATTTTCAATCTCCTTTATTTACAGTTTTTAAATCATTGTATTTTATAAGCGTGATTTGGTATGATACAGGTGCTTATTTATATATAGAAAGGTGTCGATACGCTTTATGACAATTGGTATTGATCAAATTAATTTTTACGTTCCAAGATTTTATGTAGACATGGCTAAACTGGCAGAATCACGCCAAGTTGACCCAAATAAATTTCTACTTGGCATTGGCCAAAATGAAATGGCAGTTAGTCCAGTAAGCCAAGATATTGTTACAATGGGCGCAAATGCCGCAAAAGACATCGTTACTGATGAAGATAAAAAACAAATCAGTATGGTTATCGTTGCAACAGAATCTGCAATTGATTCTGCGAAAGCTTCAGCAGTACAAATACATAACTTGCTTGGCATTCAACCATTTGCACGTTGTATTGAAATGAAAGAAGCTTGCTATGCTGCAACACCAGCAATTCAATTAGCTAAAGATTATTTAGCACAACGTCCAGATGAAAAAGTATTAGTTATCGCTAGCGATACTGCACGTTACGGTTTAAACTCTGGTGGCGAACCTACACAAGGTGCAGGTGCAGTTGCTATGATAATATCACAAAACCCACGAATTCTTGAATTAAATGATGACGCAGTTGCATTCACTGAAGATGTCTATGATTTTTGGCGTCCAAGTGGACAACCTTATCCTCTCGTTGATGGCGCATTGTCAAAAGACGCTTACATTCACTCGTTCCAAGAAAGCTGGAATGAATATGCTCGTCGCTACAATAAAACATTAGATAATTTTAAATCATTATGTTTCCACGTACCATTTACTAAAATGGGTAAAAAAGCACTTGACTCAATTTTAACAGATTCTGTTGATGAACAAACAAAAGCACGCTTAACTTCTGGTTATGAAGATGCTACATATTATAATCGTTATGTAGGTAACATCTACACTGGATCTTTATACTTAAGTTTGATTTCATTATTAGAAACGCATGACCTTTCTGGCGATGATACAATCGGACTCTTCAGTTACGGTTCAGGTTCTGTAGGCGAGTTCTTTAGCGGTAAAATTGTAAAAGGCTACCGAGATGCACTTGATATTCAAGGACATAAAGACCTTTTAAACAATCGTACTGAAATTTCAGTTGAAACGTATGAATCATTCTTTAAACGTTTTGATAATTTAGAATTCGATCACGAAACTGAATTAGCTGATGAACCAAAAAATATTTTCTATCTTGAAAGTATTAATGATCATATCCGTAATTATAATACCTTAAATTAAATCTGAAATCACTTAATCGTATCATGATTAAGATGCATAATTTAAATTACCATATTTAGCTTATGCATTTAAATCATGTGCTAGGAAGTCTTTACTGAATTTAATAAATTTATGTATATAAAAAGGGAGTGGGACAGAAATCTAATTTTTCTAATAAAATTTCGTCGTCCCACCCCGGCACAGCTGACTAGAATTGAAAAAAGCTTGATATAAGCGCATTTTCAATTCAGTCAGCCACTGCCAATATAAAAAATGAGGCTAAGACATGTCATTATGTCTCAGCCTCTTTTCTTTTTACTCAACAAACTAAAACAGAGGAGATATTTGTCAATTTACGACTGTATCTCCTCTGTTTTATGTACGTCTCATGTTATAACGTAATTATTTTTCTGCTTGTTCTTGTTCAATCTTACGTGTATATGCTTCGTATCGTTCTTTATTAGGTTGTAAAGTCAAACCTAGATATTTCCGTTCTTTGTTTGCATCTTTATATAAAGCAATCATCATTAATATCACTACAAAACTAAACGGTAGTGCTGATATGATAGCAGCAGATTGTAAGGCGTCTAAACCAGTATCTCCGCCAGCTAATAATAAGACATATGCAATACCTGCTAATGCTAATCCCAAACAACTTTAACAAAAGCAGTAGGGTTTAACGTACCGTGTGCAGTCTGCATACCTAAGACATAGGTCGCTGAGTCTGCCGAAGTAATAAAGAATGATGCAATAAGTGCTAATGCAATCATTGAAAGAATAAATCCAAATGGTAATTCATTAAAGATTCCAAATAATTGTGTCTCAGGTGGTAATTTAAATAATTCACCGTGTTCTTGTCCAACTGTGATACCTGTTGTACCAAAGGCACTAAACCAAATGATACTAACCACTGTTGGAACACCTAACACTGCAACAACAAATTCTCTTATACTACGTCCTTTTGAAATCCTAGCGATGAATATACCAACAAATGGACTCCAGCTCATCCACCAGCCCCAATAATAGATTGTCCATGTTTGTAACCAGTCCGACTTTTGTTCATTTAACGGAGCAACGTCTAAAGTATTAAATAAAATTGAATTCAAATAGTCTCCTGTGCCGCTTGTCATCATGTTTAAGATAAGTAGCGTTGGTCCCACAATAAAAACAATTACGAGTAGTAAAGCAGCTAACACCATATTCAAATTACTTAAATATTGAATACCTTTGCTTAAACCACTCCATGCACTATATAAAAACAATACAGTAACTACTGCTATAATTATACCTTGAACCAATGAATTAGCTGGTATACCAAATAAATAATTAAGCCCAGCGTTAATTTGAATGGCCCCTACGCCTAAAGAAACTGCAACACCAATTACTGTTGCAAAGACTGCTAGCACATCTACAACCGTGCCAATAGGACCTTCTACTCTATCGCCTAAAACTGGGCGTAGCGTTCTTGAAATCAAACCATTTTCACCTTTACGGAACTGTGAATATGCTAGTGCCAAAGCAACAACACCGTACATCGCCCATGGATGAATACCATAGTCTAGAAATGAAGATTGAAACGCTTCTGACATGGCTGCTTTTGTTTCAGCATCTGCTGTTGGCGGTGCTAAATAATGCGAAATAGGCTCTGATGCTCCGTAGAATACTAAACCTATACCCATACCTGCACTAAATAACATCGCTAACCATGACACCGTACGAAATTCTGGTTTATCCGAAGGTTTACCTAGCTTTAATTTACCGATTGGGCTAAATGCTAGAAATATGCAAAAGCCTAGTATTACAGTATATAACAACATATAATACCAACCGAATGTATCTGAAACCCAAGTAGACACACTACCTGTAATACTCCCAAATTGTTGAGGGAAAATTGCGCCAACCAAAACAAGTAATCCTATGATGGCAGCTGAATATATAAATACACTTGAAAATTGTTTTTTCTCTTTTGGCAAAATTCTCACCATCCCTTAAATTTTTAGCAAAGACGTGTAATAGAATACCATACTGAGTTAAATTATCAACTTAGTTAGAGTTTTTTTACAACTTGCAAGCGTATTTAAGTAACTTTTTTGAACATTTTAATTCATTGATCAACCTTACTGCTTCAAGGCTTTGTACTATGCTTAGGTCTATAAAATGCATCCATATCCATTTTTTCTAATTTAAGTAACTCAATTTTGGTATCAATGCCACCACCATAACCGGTTAAACTACCATCTTTACCAACAACTCTATGGCATGGAATGATAATTGAAATTGGATTGCTGCCTACTGCGCCACCCACCGCTTGTGACGACATTTGAGCTTTACCTCTTTTTTTCCCTATTATTTGTGCTATTTCACCATACGTTGCTGTTTCGCCGTAGGGTATTTCTAAAAGTGCTGCCCAGACTTGTTCACGAAATTCCGTGCCAGACGCTTTTAAAGGAAAATCAATTTCCGGAATATTTCCCGAGAAATATGCGTCTAACCAACGTTCTACTTTATCAAAGATAGGTTGTTCTGTTTCTACTAACTTATGGTCATATTTTAATTCGAAATCGGTTTGGTTGGGTAGCCACAATCCAGTAATATGCTCTCCGTCAGATGTTATTGCAACGCGTCCGATAGGTGCTTGATAGTATCTTTTATAATGCATGATGCTCCCCTCTTTCTGTCCTTCTGAATTTGTTTTATCATAAATCTTTCTCGGTTTTATGTAAACCATTAAGGGAATGAGTAAGACAACTCAAGATATGTATGGGAGGCCTTTTCTATGTCTAAATCAAAGCAACAAAATTCTATTAACAAAAGTACTGATTTAAATTTTAATACACCTCAAAGATCTGAACGTCTTACACTGATTTATAAAGCACTATACCAATTAAACGATGTTGTTCTTGTCATCATATTCTTAATAGGTAGTTTTTTATTTTTCAGTGATAATACTGTCACTATAGGTACAGTATTATTTGTAATCGGCAGTATACAGATGACAGTTAGACCGCTTATAGCATTGTCACATGATTTACATTTGGCACATAAATATAAAAAATTAGAAATGTATGACCAATAGTATACTTTATAATTCAACGTAATAAATACCACTGCAACGATAACGTTACAATGGTCTTTAATTTTAATATTTAACTATTTATTTTACGTGTCGGTATGATTAATGCACTCGCTAGAACACCACAACCAACAATACAAGCACCAACGATAAAGCCTGCTGTTGCCGCTGTATGTAAGCTTTGTCCACTTTGCATGATCGCTGTGTAAATAGAAGTCATAATTGCAATACCAAATGCGCCACCAAGTGTTGAGCCCATTTTAAATATACCGGAAGCGACGCCCACTTTTTCTGGAGGTGTAGTTGAAACTGCAGTACTCAATGCCGGTGTTGCAAAGAGACCTGTACCGCCACCAAAAAAGACTGATGCAATTAACGCTACAACGATATACCCTGAGGTACCAAAGAACGTTAAACTAAATAACAATATACCTATTGCTGTAAATATTGGTCCGATAACCAACGCACGTTTCGCGCCAAATCTTTTAATGCTCTTTTCACCTAAGCGTACAACAATAAGTAGTGTAATCAAGTACGGTAAAGTAAGTAAACCTGCTTGGAACGCACTAAATTCCAATCCACCTTGCGCATACATATTAAATAAAGCAATGACACCAACGCCTGTGTTAAGTAAGAAGTTCGCAAGTACTGCGCCTATATAAGGTCTATTTTTAAATAATTCCAAATCGATAAACGGCACTTTTTTGCCACGTTCTACTTTGAAGAACATAAATACACATATGATAAAGACAGCTAATAATATTAATGTTGGCGTACTCAGCCACCCCATTTTATAACCTTGTGTAATGACAAAACTAACACTCGCAATCATAATCACAAATATTGTAAGTCCTACATAATCAAAACGATTTGCTTTGTCTTTAATTAATTTACTTTCTGGTAAATGTTTTAATAGCATCAGCGCAACAAGAGATAATATAATCGACAGAATAAAGATAGATTGCCACGAAATAAATGTTGCCATTGCTCCTGCAAAGAAAGATGATAAACCTGTGCCCCCAAACGCACCAATCGACCAAAAACTCAATGCTTTTTGTCTTTCGTCCCCTTCAAAAAAGTCATTGACGATGGAAATCGTCGCTGGCATGATAATTGCTGCTGATAAACCTTGCACAACTCTACCTAGAATCAATAATACGACATTTCCTGAGACGATAAGCATAAGTGAACCAACGATACTTAGTATGAGTGCAATACGTGTCATTTTCACTTTACCAAATTTATCTGAAATGTTACCTGCTACTACCATAAACACACCAGTAACAAATGACGTTAAACTTATAGAAATATTGACTATACCTGGACTAGCACCAAAAGTTGACTGGATTTGAGGCCCAATATTCAAAAATGACTGGGCAAATAACCAATAAGTTAATATTGATAATACAATACCCGTCAACAATTTACCCCCTGAAATTTGTTTCATTTTTTCTACCATAAAAGCATCCCCTATGTTTGTTAATAATATAAAGTTAGAATTTAAAAGACACTTCTCTTCGCAAATTATAAATGAGAATATTACACAAATAAGTGTACGATTATTTCTTTTAAAAATTCTTAAACTTTAAATTTTATCATTAATTAAGCATAAAGGTCAGAATTTACATGCTATTATTTCGAATTTTCTGATAAATAATGGCTATAATTTGTCATTTTTTACGTGAGCAAATTAACTAAAATAATTTTTTTACCGCTTTATTAAAGTATTTTTTGAAATAAATTTGCTGGTGTAATTCTTTATTATTTGTAACGAAATGAAATGTTATTTGTTCAGAAATTAAGAGCTCATTTAGAATGTCTACGCCTTGTTCAGTTTGAGCTAAGATATTGGTATTGATCTCTGGATGTTGTTCATCTTCAAGCGTGCCAATATACCAATAAACATGTTCTTCTTCTTTAATAATAGGTTGCTGTTTCATAAATGTTAGAAAGCCTGGATACCATATTGAAGGTGAAATCAGTATATATGTGCCAAATGTATCTGGTTTCTTGAATAACGCATAGAGCGCAACTAATCCACCTAGTGACGCCCCAGCAATACTTATATCCAAGCGCTGTTCAGATACATTGAAACATTTTTTTAAATAAGGTAACAATTGATCAGAAATCCATAAGAGATAATCATCCACTGCACTATAAAATGATTCATCTTCGACTTTATCTTGCCAAGCCGCATAAATTTTGTCATTATCATTCTGCACTAATCCTACAAATATGACTTCTCGTTCAATATCCTTAAATAAGTCATCACCATCTTGAACGATAACTAAAGGATATGGACCAGCTTTACGCTTAAAGTATCCTTTAGGTAATTTCACTTTAATATCACAGTGTTGAAAACGAATATTAAAATTTCTTATATTCATAGCAATCAACCCTCTTCCTATTCACCTCCATTAACTCAGGTGATTTTATAGAAAATTATATAACTCAATATCATTTTCTTTCGCATATTCTAAAGCAAGTATTTCTAAGATATTAATTAGTGCAGGGTTACCTTTAACTTTAATATATTGGAATTTCAAATTATGTTCTTCTGCTTTAATATTTTTTAATTCTGATTCATCTAAATTTTGTTGCGCTACATAGGCTTTTCTAAATTTTGCTGTGCCAGCATCTGATTTCACATTGAATTGTGCGAGCTTATCATTTAAATCTTTTTGAGTAAGTTTGTATCCAGTCATAAACCCACCTGCTTGTCCTACATATAATGGTTTTTTATTTTTAAAGATAACAAAAACACCTTTTTGTTCTTGAACTTCACTTCTAGTTTCTTTATCAAATGTAAGTGCCTTTGACTTATCATATTTGAATAATTTTTTTAACGGCTTATTATAATCTTCAAGCAATTCACTTAGTTTTTTATCTGCATTCATTTCAATCATCCTTTTTTATTATTTTATTATTCTATATATACACTTTAATGCGCCTGCATAAACTACATGAAAAATGGGAAGAAAATTATGCACACAAAAATAAAGGTTGTAGCCCAGTATAATAAGCTACAACCTTTATTTTATGTTTTAATACTTTATTTTAAATAATTGAATACGGTAACGCCTACTGCTTCAGCTGCTACGCGTAATGATTTTTCACTGATATCAAATTTAGGATGATGATGTGGATGAATGTTACCATTGTCAGGTGCAGCACCTGCATAAATAAATGTGCTCGGTATAGCTTTAGCATAATATGCAAAATCTTCAGAAGGTGGTTGTGCTTCACATCTTTCTATACCTTTAATTGCATCTGTATCAGCACTTTCAATAGATTCTACAACAAAATTCGTAAACTCTGGATCATTGTACAATGCAGGATAATCGACATTATATTCTAATTCACATGTCACACCAAACATTGCTTCTAAGCCATCTGTTAAACGTTTAACCTCTTTTTTAATCGTTTGTTTGGTTTCATCAGTCAAGGCACGTACATCGCCCTCTACTTCAATACTATCTTTGATTACATTAAATTGTCCTTTACCGTCAAATGAACCAATTGTTACAACGCCAGTTTCAAAAGGATTCAAACGTCTTGAAACTATTGTTTGTAAAGCATTAACAAAATATGCACCAGCTACAATACTATCATTTGCCGTATGTGGTGATGAACCGTGTCCTCCTTGGCCATTCACTTTAAGTTTAAAGAAATCTCTACCCGTTTGTACATTACCTTCACGATAATATACATTACCAGATGGCATATGACTCATCACATGGACACCTAATACATGGTCGACACCATCTAAGACACCATCTTTAATCATCGCTTGTGCACCGCCTGGAGGTACTTCTTCAGCAGGCTGATGAATAACAACAACTTTACCTTTAAATTGATCTTTCAATTCGATAAGTGTTTCAGCAAGAATTAGCATATATGCTGTATGTGCGTCATGACCACAAGCATGCATCACGCCTTCATTTTTTGAAGCAAATTCTAACCCAGTATCCTCTTGAATTGGTAGTGCATCAAAATCAGCACGTATTGCAATTGTCTTACCAGGTTTCCCACTATCGATTGTCACCTTCAAACCATTAGGACCTACATTCGTTTCTACTTCACAATCTTTATCTTTATAAAAATCTTCAATATACTTAGGCGTTTCTTCTTCGTGGAAAGATAGCTCAGGATATTGATGAAGATAGCGACGTATCTCAATCATTCGCTTTTCTTTCTCTTTCAATATATCTATTAATTGTTTCACCATAACAGTTCCTCCTATATTAAATATATTCAACTTATTTACATTATATACTTTTTGAGTGTAATTTATGTGTTAGAGCATTTTGTTGAATAACGTAAATGTTATGCCTTTTTAAATGATGGGACAGTAATCAATATGATAATTAACGATAATAATGCCATCAACACATTGAGTAATAATCCTATTAATGCGCCAGTTTGGACATTAGTAGTACTTGCCACGATACCATAAAGTGCGCCTGATAACGCGATACCAAATGCACCACCGAGTGATGAAGCCATTTTATAAATACCAGAAGCCACACCTACTTTATCTTCAGGTGAATTTGAAATAGCCATATCAGTTGAAGGTGTAGCATAGAAACCGAGTCCCAAACCATAAAGTAAATATCCAATGATACAAACGACTACATAAATTGTGCTTGGTAAAAATATAAGCGAGATTAAAATTATACCAATCATATTAAAAAATGTGCCGAGCATCATCGGCTTTTTAGCGCCTACTTTTTGTAGAATCTTTTCTCCTACTCTAATCATTAATAATACTGTTACCAAATAAGTAATAGATAATAAACCAGTTTGGAATGCATTAAAGCCTAAACCTTGCTGCACAAATGTGTTAGCTACTAACAGTGCACCTGCTACACCATTTAATAAAAAATTAGAAAGTGTGGCACCTGTATATGCTTTATTATTAAAAAGTTTGAAATCGATTAATGGATTTTGTTTTTTATTTTCCATTTTAATAAAACTTATTGTCGAAACTATAAATATTATTATTAAACCTATAATGATTGGTGAAAAAATACCCAATGATGCACTTTGTGTGATCACCACATTAATACTTAACATCATAACAACAAATAATAGTAATCCTGTGTAATCAAATCCTACCTTAGTTTTGCTAACTGATTTTGTTTCAGGTGTGCCTTTTATTAATAACATCGAAACTAAGGCGATGATGATAGACAAGATAAATATCCATCTCCATCCTACAAATGTCGATACCATTCCGCCAAATAAAGATGCTAAACCTGAACCTCCCCATGAACCGATAAACCAATTACTTAAAGCACGTTGTCTATCTTTCCCATCAAAATAAGCTTTCATTATGGCTAATGTTGACGGCATAATTGCTGCAGCAGACAACCCTTGAATCACTCTACCTACAATAAGTAAGATAGATAAGTTACTCACGATAATCAATAATGAACCAATAATACTAAGCCACAAACCAATATAAGTTATTTTTACGCGTCCAACTTTATCAGCGAGACTACCTGCACCTACCACAAACATTCCTGAGAAAAGCGCAGTAATACTCACCGCAATACTCACTGTTCCTATATTACTGTTAAAAGATTGCTGCAAAGTCGGTACTACATTTAATAGTGATTGTGCAAACAACCAAAAGGTGACGACCCCTAATACAATTCCTAATATTAATTTATTATCTCCTTTATATGTCTGTACATTTCCTTTTTGAGTCATTCTTTATCCTCCTAAATTAAATTTTCAAATGACAAACAGGAAAGATAAGCCTAATTGTAAAATGTTTTTCTCTTAACATCCTCAATCAATAACGCTCGCTATCCTTTATAAAAAATATTGTAGCGCGTAATTTTAGATCTCAATATAGCGTATTTGTTGTTTTTATATCTTATTTATAACGCATTCGATTTATATTACTTCTATGACAAAAATGTACATATTGATTTTTGTCATCAATAATTATTCTCACGTTTAAATATAGGATTAATGATACTTACTCGAAATAAAAACTAGAGAATAGGACAGACACTCTACTTTTTAAATGAGCTTCCGTTGTCCAACCTCTAGTTGCTTTTTAGCTATATTTTTTATCAAAATATCTTCTAAATTCAATAATTTGAATTGCATTTGTAAGTAATTTTAAGTGATATGTTATTATATCGATTATATCTACTTCACTTACATCCAGTTTGGGAAAAGATACTCGATTAACATAATTAATCGTTTCTTCATCCATGCCATGTTGCGTATTATATTGTTGCCATATTTTATATAACGCACCATGATTTTTATCTAATGTTAGATGCTTAATTTTGTATGTCCCAGGTAATAAATCAAAAATATTTATTTGATATTCTTTATGATTTAAGTCATTAGAGGAATCATTCAAAGTAAAATAAGGGTTATAATGTTCTGCATCCCAGAGCACAATTTGAAAATGTTCGGTATTACCTAAAGCAATACAATTTCCATTTCTATACAAGATGTTTTTTAATAATTTTTTAAAAAACATACTTGTAAAAAAAGCAGGTCTTTTACCATCAAATTGATGGTATAAATCAATACCATTTAATTCTTTTTTTATATCTTTCTGACTATATTTCTGATGTATCTCAAAATTCAACCAGTATCCAATCATATTAATATGGCCATTCATTTCTATAAGTTGTTCAAAAATAATGCCTGCTCTAAAATATTCTCCATTTGTCAGATTTGTATCGCCTGTCAATGTATTCCAATTCAATAATGTAAAGGAAATTTTTCGATTTTTTACATCTAACCATTCCATAATTTTCTTTAATTTGAGCGTGATGTGTTTCTTAGCTAAATTAAATTGGTCACTCTCGATAGATTGAAAATTAATTATGTCATTTTGATTTGCACAGAATGCAATACTATCAATATGTTGCTTATGATCCTCTAAAATGCGTTTAGCTATGTGTACTTCTGCTTGATTTTCAATATTAAAGTTCAGTACAATTTTGATATTTTTAAAATACTGTTTAAATAATGTGATTATTGTTTGAGAGTTCTGTTCATCTATACAATTTATGTAAAGTACTAGATTAAATAAATGACTATCTGGAACTGTGTTATAAATATGTTCCAATACATATACCAATTCTTTATAATAACCTTTGAACTTCGAGATTGCTTTCGGTGGATTTATCTCTATGCCTAAACCAATGTGATACATGAGTAAAAAATTCAAGCATTCATCTATCTTCATATAACGGTGTACATTCGGTATAACTTCATCACTTTCGATAATTTTATCCTTAATAAAACCTTCTCTAATCGGATCTTTAATCAGTACATGATTTAATCCTATACACTTTTTCACTTCTAGTAATTGTTTTCGATATCTTTGAATGAGTAATACGTCTAAATTTCCTATTTGTATTACATGTTGATAATGCAAAAGTGTTTGTTTTGAGTCTTTTAAAGTAACATCAATGACTTTTTTTCTGCTTCAGTTGATTGGATAGCACTATCGACAGGTTGATTGATATAATCTGATAAATAGTGCAAATAAATTTGATATGCAATATTTTCATTTTCTTCATATTGATTTTCACTCAAATGTATATCTTTATATTCCCCCTATATTGTGTAAGCGTCATTTGTGTATCTTTCTTAAAATGTTTCAGTAACATGTTAGAATTGCTAAAACCATTTTTCAAAGCAATTTGCGTAATTGTGTTATCTGTATAAATCAAATCTTCCTTACAATGCTCAAGTCTTATGTGAATCAGATATTGATTGAATCCCATTCCCATTTGCTGTGTGAAAATTTTTGATAAATACGTAGTGCTAAGTGCTACCTTTTTGGCTACTTTAGTTAACGAGATATCATTAGTGTAATTACTTTGAATATAGTTACATACAAATTCTACTCGATAGTCATTTAACATTGTTTTATATGATTCGTTCATTTTTGTCGGTAAGAATCGTACAATTATAAACATTAAATTTATTAACTGCTGTTCTATATACAAACGATAATACTCCCCTTTCTAATATTCACAACGCCTATCATTGCAATAGCATTTACGATTTGTTTATAAATAACTTCTTGCAAACACCCTTTTTCTAAAATTAAAATTTTATTATTATAATCATCTATATATTGCTTTAAGTAACTTTCAGTTAAATGAATAGAAATATAGAGTGTATCTTTATTTTCTATGAAACGAAATTGCTCACGATGATTAACAATAAAAATATCACCTTTCTGGTATTCATATTTTTCATTATATTTCCATACTATCAATCTACTTCTCAGCACTAACACAAGACGTAATCCATCATTTATGCTGACTGTTACCTTGTTTGGTTCATTAAATTCTACTTGATAAAAAGTTTTCATGATTCACCTCTTTATAATTCAATATTTTAATAAAAATTATAAATTTGGCTATAATCTATACTATTTTGTTGATTTTTGGACAAAAAAACTGCCAACAAAATCTGAAATTTTGTTGGCAGTAATTGATTCTCAATATAATTAAGAATCCTAATATATTTAGACTTATTTTTTATTAATCGTTTTCTCGATTAATTCATTCAGTTTGTTAATATTTTTACTTTGTTGCGCTAACAGTGACATAACATCTTCATCTTTGTTTTCTGTACTTGATGTTGTATTACGTTCTGTACTGTTATCTACATTATTAGCGTTATTATTATCGCTGTAATAATGCGGTTGTTTTTTACCTGCTTGATAGTCTGCTAATGCTTGATATAAGAAATCTGTTTGCGCTGTTTGTTGCGCAATCTCGTCATATAGCATTTTAGTTTTTCTATCAACTGAAATTGCATTACTATTTTTAGCTGTTGTCGTTGATTGTTGGTGAATATTGAATGTACGATCATAACTTTCTTTTGAAGTACTCACTTTCTGAGTAGGCATCATACTTTGTAATTCATGTCCTTCAATATCCACACTTGGTAAAATTCTATTTAACCATGCTGGCATATACCATGATGCTTTACCAAACAACTGTGTCAGTGCAGGTATCAATAGTAAACGAACGACAAATGCATCGAATAATACACCGAAACCAAGTGCTATACCCATTGATTTTATCATCACATCATCTTGGAAGACAAAAGCGATGAACACACTGAACATAATTAATGCTGCAGCAACCACAACCGGGCCACTTTCTTTAATACCCACTTTAATAGAATGTTCGTTGTTACGTGTCTTACTGTATTCTTCATGGATACGTGACATTAAGAACACTTCATAATCCATTGCGAGACCAAATAATAAACCGATTGTTATTACTGGTAAGAATGCGAGTAATGGGCCTGTCGTATCAACACCAAACAGACCAGTCATGAATCCTTCTTGCATGATTAATGTCGTAAAGCCAAGTGTTGCTACTAATGATAATACGAATCCTAGTACTGCCTTCAATGGAATAATAATTGAACGGAATACTACCATTAATAGAATAAATGCTAAAGCTACGATAACACTCGCAAATAATGGAATTGCTTCATTTAATTTTTGAGACATATCAATGTTGATTACACTTTGACCAGACACTTCTGTTTTGAAATCATATTTATCTTGTGCATCGTCATTATAATCTCTTAAATCATGGACTAAATCATTTGTAGATTGTGCGTTAGGTCCTTTTTCAGGAATTACAGCAACTAAGGCATAGTCTTTACTATCACTTAGTTGAGGAGGCGTCGCCATATCCACGTTATCCATACCATTAATATCTTTTGTCAGATCTTGTAAATCTTTTTGTAATGCTTGAGGATCATCTTTCTTATCTTTAACATTCACAAGCATAGCAATTTGGCCATTATAACCTTCGCCAAATTTGTCTGAAATAATATCATATGCTTTTTTCTGTGTCGTATCTTCCGATTTCATACCATCATCTGGAATACCTAAACGCATATCACTAATTGGGATTGCTGCTACTACTAAAATAATAAGTCCAATTAAGACTGCTGTTAAAGGTTTGCCTACAACAAATTTTGACCAAGCTGTATCAACATCGCCTTCAAATTCTGATTTACTTTGTTTAGGCTTAATGCTCTTATGGAAAATGCTGATGATTGCAGGTAATAATGTTAAAGCACTAATTACCGCTACTAATACACTAATAGCTGACGCATAACCCATGACTGCTAAGAAGTCTATGC
Source organism: Staphylococcus sp. AntiMn-1 (assembly GCF_001663395.1). Taxonomy (NCBI): domain Bacteria; kingdom Bacillati; phylum Bacillota; class Bacilli; order Caryophanales; family Staphylococcaceae; genus Staphylococcus; species Staphylococcus sp. AntiMn-1. Next base: position 2,222,052 of record NZ_CP012968.1, on the reverse strand, counting down.
CAACGAGGGCTAGCCCACAAACTGCAATAATTACAGTTACACCAGCAAAGATAACAGCACTACCAGCTGTACCTACAGCTAAACCGATAGCTTTAATATGATCTGGTTCTGTCTTCACTATTTGACGATATCTAAATAGTATAAACAGTGCGTAATCTATACCTACTGCAAGTCCAATCATAACGGCTAACGTCAATGTAACGTTTGGAATATCGAACGCGTAAGTAAGTAATGAAATAATCCCTACGCCTGTACCCAAGCCAAGTAATGCACTGATAATTGGCATACCTGCCGCAATAAATGAGCCAAACGTAATTAATAATACAACGAATGCTACGATAATACCTATTATTTCTGAAGCACCGCCAATTTCAGTAGACTCCATTCCTGAACCCATTAATTCAGCTTGTACATTATGTTTATCTTCTAATTTTTCAACTTCATCTTTTACATTATCTTTAGAATCTGCTTTTAAAGCTGTAGCAGACACATCATAATTGACATCCGCAAAAGCAGTTGTCTTATCTTTACTTATTTGTTTATTATCATAAGGATCTGAAACATTCTTAATATCATCATCATTGTCTTTAATGTCATTCAATGTGTCTTTGATATCTTTAGTCATATCTTCCTTAACTATGCCATCTTCAGAATCGCTCTTAAATACAATTCTTATTTGTGCTTTTTCACTATCCTGGTTAAATTCATCTTCTATTTTTTCATTTGTATCGAGTGATTCTAAACCATTCATAGTGATGTCATTATCAAATTTAGGTGAACTTATTGTAAGTGGTATAATAATTGCTGCGAGTAAAACGACCCATGCAACAACACTCCACCATTTATGTTTTGCAATAAACGAACCTAATTTATACAAAAACTTTGCCAAACTATTGCCTCCTAATTTAATCAACGTTATAGTTTATACATATAGTGTAGATTATTTATATTAACATTTTACAAGCTAAGTCGTATTATAAAAAGAACTAATTATGCCAATATGTCTATTTAAACTACAAAAAGGGAGAAGTGTAGAATGAATGAAAAAGATCTCCGTGTTATTAAAACAAAACGCGCGCTGTCTAAAAGTTTTTATGATCTCTTGGAAAAACATCCTTTTTCAACAATTACCGTAAACCAAATTTGCAACGAAGCTTTGGTACATCGAACAACATTTTATAAACATTTTTATGATAAATATGATTTACTTATTTATTTAATTACCTATTTAATGAAAGATTATTTTTCAATTGATTTTAAAGAACGCATTAACAATCCATTTACTATTATGGAAAAAACAATAACAGATATCGATGAACTTAACAAAGTTAAAGAAAAGCAAATAGAAGACAAAGATTTTGAACGAACGATTACAAATTATTTCATCCGTGTATTACAAAATGACATTAAAGATAATATGTCACGTATTTCTGTAGATCCGAGTGTTCCAATCGAACTGATTTTTTATGTATATGGCGCAAGTTTATTTGGCTTTATGAAGTGGATGCGCGACCACAATATTAAACGCCCGGCACACGAAATAGATGAAATCTTTCATAAAATGATTAATATCAAAGTAAAGACGTAAAACAATAAATTCACGCCAAAAAACCTCTCACTGCAAAGCAATGAGAGGCTTTTAAATTATTTTATAATTTTAATTAGAACATTTCTGAAGCGACTTTTTGTTCTAAGAAGTTTAATAGATAGTCTGGGCTACCTGTCTTAGCGTCAGTACCTGACATTTTGAAACCACCGAACGGGTGATAGCCAACAACTGCTGCAGTACATCCACGGTTAAGGTATAAGTTACCTACATCGTATTCTTCAACTGCATGAATCCAGTTTTCACGATTATTAGTAATTACAGCACCTGTTAAACCATAATCTGTATCGTTAGCAATGTCTAATAGTTCTTCAAAGTCGTTGCCTTTAACAAAGCCAACCACCGGACCAAAGATTTCTTCTTGCATGATTTGGTCTCTTGATTTTAAGTCTGAGATGATTGTAGGTTCAATAAAGTATCCAGTAGTACCATCCGTACCACCACCGAACTCTAATTTACCTTCTTTGCTACCAATTTCAATATAATTTTTAATTTTATCAAATTGTTTTTTATTAATAACTGGTCCCATGTTCGTGTTATTCTCAGTATTGCCCAATGTTAAATTCTTAGTTAATTCAACTGTTTTTTTCAATACTTCATCATATACATCTTTGTGTACGATTGCACGAGAACACGCTGAACATTTCTGTCCTGAGAAACCAAATGCAGAACTTACAATAGATTCTGCTGCTAAATCAGTGTCAATATCTTTATCAACTACGATTGCATCTTTACCACCCATTTCAGCAATAACACGTTTTAAGAACTTTTGTCCTTTTTGTACTTTTGCAGCTCTTTCAAAAATTCGAGTACCTGTAGCAAGTGAACCTGTGAAAGTTACAAAATGCGTGTGTACGCTATCTACAAGATAGTCACCGATTTCTTTTGGATCCCCTGGTACAAAGTTAACAACACCTTTTGGTAATCCAGCTTCTTCTAAAATTTCAATTAATTTATATGCAGTTAATGGTGTATCTTCTGCTGGTTTTAAAAGTACTGTGTTCCCTGCAACTACTGGCGCTAATGTCGTACCAGCCATGATTGCAAACGGGAAGTTCCATGGTGGAATTGTAACACCAGTACCAATTGGTTTATAGAAGTATTTATTATGTTCTCCTTCTCTATCCAATGTTGGTTTACCGTCTGCTAATTCCATCATTGATCTCGCATAGTATTCAATGAAATCAATACCTTCTGCTGCGTCACCTACAGCTTCATCCCATGGTTTACCTGCTTCGTAAACCATCACCGCTGAGATTTCTTCTTTACGACGTCTAATAATTGCCGATACTCTAAGTAAAAATTCAGCACGATCTTTGTGTGACCATTTCTTCCATGATTTATAAGCTTCGTTTGCAGACTCAAATGCTTTATCTACATCTGCTTGAGTTGCTTTTGAAACTTCTGCAATAACTTCAGTAGTATTGGCAGGGTTGATAGATTGATACGTATCTTTTGTGAATATTTCTTCCCCATTAATTACTAAAGGAATTTTTTGATTTAATTCACCTTTAACTTTCTTTAAAGCCTCTTTAAATGATTCTACATTTTTACTGTCTGTAAAATCGATACCTGGTTCATTCTGATAATTAACTACCATTTTTCTACCCCCATGTCAGTTTGTAAATAGAAAACACGAATGGAATTATTCCACTCTTGATTTTATTGTATATGTATCACACCACAAATGCAATCGCTTACAATCACTTTTTTTAATTAAATCGTATCTCACCTATTTCGCATTATTCCCTAAAATTTGCTATTATATTCATTGATATTTATTGTTAATATCATATAAATAGTAAATGCTAATTTAATAAAATTTATCTTAATATTTACACTGAATTCTCATTACGTATGTTATTATTTAAACTTGAATATAATCATAACAATATTTATTTTCAAAAAAAAGAACAATCGAGAGGTTAAGCTATTTATGAAAACATATACGTCTGTTATTTTTTGGATGCGTACTATAGCTTGTTTAAGTATTGTTCTCATTCATGCGATTACAACTACATTTTCCAAAATGGATTTTGTGGGCCATGGCACTGCTATTAGAATTTTTCAATTATTGCTAATGTTTAGTACGCCATTATTTGTATTCATTTCAGAATTTTTATTAGCGAAAAATTATCACGTTAAAACAAAACCTGGTTTCTTTAAAAACAAATTGATTTATTTAGGTATCCCATATATTGTGGTTAATCTAGCTATCTCATATTTCTATTTTGAACCTGAGACATTAGATGATTACTTTGGGCATGTTTCAAACACGATGTTCCATGGTGGCGCTGTGACATACTTTATTGTAATTATTTTCCAATTCTATATATTACACATTCTCTTTGCTAAATACATAATTAAATGGAAACCTATTCCTGTAATTATTGGTGCAACAATATTCGCCACATTGTATTGGGCATTTAGAGAATTTGTACCCCATCAGAAAATCCAATTTTAGGATTGTTTTGGGGAAGAGAAGGTTGGATGCTCTTTTTAGGTTGGATTAGTTATTTCTTACTTGGTTTTTATACAGGCATATACTATGAGTCCCTCATGAAGAATATTAAAAAATATACTTGGCTTATTATTTTTGGCGCAATCTTGTCAGCAGGTATATTAATTAGTAACTATTTATTTGGTGTTAGTACTTGGGTAGAATCTAAACGCTTTGATATACCATTTTATGTCACAATGGTGATCTTGCTGTTTTTCTTATTCTCATCCTATGTCAAATATGTTCCAAAATTCGTATTATTCATAAGTAACTACTCATTCTGTATATATTTAGTTCATTACTTCTTTGTGCATGATTTAGGCTTATTGAGAGCGGATAGTTCATTAAGAAACATTGCTTTCACTTTCATTCTCACAGTCACAATATCAGTTTGTCTAGCATATGTATTCAACTTATTCAAACTCGGAAAATTTATGGTAGGTGGTATTGGACACATCAATTACGACAAAGTGTATGAAAGTTATAAACACGGCAAGATGGATTAGTAAATTAACAAATTATATATCAAATACAATAATTAAAAGAGGACTAGCTGTTTTTTACAATCAGCTAGTCCTCTTTCTTTATCTTATTATTTCATAGTATCACCATTTATCATTTTACGTTCATCATGAAATACTTCGATTTTATTTATCTTTACGATCTTGGCGACGTTGATACGTGTGTTCATCAGAAGTCGATACCGCTTCGTCTTTGTCATCACTTAGTTTCTCTTGCTTTGTAAAGTCTCTATCATCAGTTTGATGTTCTGGTGCTTCATCTTTTAATTCAGTATTTCGCTCTTGATAATGATTGTCTGTATTGCTTCTATTATTTGAATTCGTAACACCTTCATAGCTCGGTTTATGCGCTTTTCTTACTAATAGTAAAATACCAGCTACTAACCACAATAATGCAGTAATCCAATTAAATGTAAATACTGTAACAATTGCAATTAATATCAGTACAACACCCGACACTTTAGGAATTTTATTAATTAATAACGCAAATATAATTGCGATAATTGTACATACGATAACTGCTCCTAAAGCTACAATAAACAAGCTACTCGCCATATCTAATAATTGAGATGGTGTCATTTGATTTGATACCTGATTAAATTCTTGACTATTGTTCATTGATTGTATGAGTGAATCTTTTACGCTCGCATCATTTAAAAATGGCGTAACGATAGCCATTAAAAATATTAAGATAAACTGTAGGATAATGCCTACCCAGGTTAATATTTTTTCCACAGTTCTTTTCATAATTTTCCTCCTCAGGAATTTACTTCTAGCTTTGTTAATGCTATACCCTCACAAATAACGTTATGCAATAATATGATTGCTCAATCTATTCTATTGTATTTAAATACTTAAAACAAACGAATTTAGTCCAATGAGTAACAAAATAATAATAAGGGTATGTAATTATAATCTAAATAAACAAAGGAATGATTAAATAGCGTTATGAATAATAAGCATAAGAGAAAAACAAAAAATCGTAATTTGGTCTACATTATTTCAGTAGCTATCATTTTACTCATCACTTTAGTTGCTGGTATTTTCCCAAAGGGGTTTGGAACATACGCACAACAAGTTTATGACTACATATCAAATTCTTTCGGATGGTTATTCTTAGTTATTATTTTTATTTTAGATATCTTTTTAATCGCGTTAGCTGTATCTCGTTATGGACGCTTTAAATTAGGTAGAGATGATGAAGAGCCTGAGTTTTCTATGCATTCTTGGATTGGAATGCTATTTTCAGCAGGCTTAGGTGTAGGGATTGTCTTTTGGGGTGTGGCTGAACCATTAAGTCATTATTTACATTCTCCCTTCCCAGGCACAGTCGCAGATGAGTCGGCAGAATCTGCAAGAGTCGCAATGGGCTATACATTTTTCCACTGGGGTATTTCACAATGGTCTATATTTGCAATTGCCGGTCTTACTGTCGCTTATTTCCAATTCAGAAAAAATCGTGACGGGCTAATTTCAACAGCGATGGAGCCTGTATTTGGCGAAGCATATAAGCGCCCTTACAGAAACATCATCGATATTTTAGCTATTATTGCGACAGTGATGGGTATCGCAACTTCAATTGGATTAGGTATTATGCAAATTAGCGGTGGGTTAGAACATGTCTTTAATATACCTAATAATAATATTACTAAAATCACAATTACTGTATTAATGGTAGCTATTTTCTTAACTTCTGCAGCAACTGGTTTAAATAGAGGTGTCAAATGGCTAAGTAATATTAATATAGGATTAGGTGCCTTGCTTCTTATCTTTATGTTCATTTTTGGTGATTTAAAATTCATTTTCGAATCTTACACTTTAGCAATTGGTGATTATTTACGCCATTTTATTGAATATAGTTTACGTATTAGTCCATATACCGGAGACAATGGCTGGATTCAACAATGGACAGTCTTTTATTGGGCATGGGTGATTTCATGGTCTCCATTTATAGGTGGTTTCGTTGCGCGGGTTTCACGTGGACGTACGATAAGAGAATTCATCGTTGGCGTACTCATTATTCCACCGCTAATTTCATTTACTTGGATTGCTGGTTTTGGGGTACAGCAGTTAAAATTGCACTCAAAGAGAATGATAATATTGCTAACGTTGTTGATCAAGACTACACCGTAGCGTTATTTGAATTGTTATCTAAATTCCCTCTTGCTGACATTACGAGTGCTTTAGCAATTGCACTGATATTTATATTTATTGTCACAAGTGCTGATTCAACAACACATATTGTCTCAGGCATGGCAACAGGTGGCATAGCAAATCCTAAGACGAAGCACAAAATCATTTGGGGTATTTTAATTGGTGCAATTTCAGTATCTATGACAATTGCTGGTGGCTTAACAAGTTTACAAACCGCTTCTGTTGTCACAGGGCTTCCGTTCTCTATTATCTTGCTATTAATGATTGTGTCATTAATGCGTGCATTGCGTAGAGAACCAACGAAACATTTTAAAATGACACATATAGATGATGATAAAGATTATTCAATTCCACTTGAGCAACGTGAAGATGATGATACTAATGATTCAAAAGACGATTCAGCAAATGATAAGCAAAGCACAACTCATGATGAAAAAGAAGCTGAATTAAACAAACAATATAGAAATAATAAAAAAGACGAAAATAATAACGACAAATAAAATGATTCACCCCTCCTATTCTCTAGCTAATGGAGGGGCATTTTTATAAACTTGTAATATACATATATTTAACTGTTATGACTTATTTTTGCTAAACTAACGATAAGTTTTAAATTAAGGGGATGGTTTTATGAATTTAGATAATATACAGCCACATAAACTAAGAGAAATGATTAGTAATGGAGAACTTACTGATCCTACCAGTGGTATGGCTAAAGGATACGTACAAGCCAATGTCGTTATTCTACCTTCAAGCTACGCATATGATTTTTTAAGGTTTTGTTTTAGCAATCCTAAAACATGTCCACTTTTAGATGTATCCGAAAAAGGTTCTACTACCTTTCCTTTCTACGGTAAACAAGCAGATATTAGCACAGAGGTGGCAGAATATCGTGTCTATCGTTATGGCGAGCTTGTTGAATCACCAACAAATGTCTCGCATCTATTTAATGGTGATATGGTCAGCTTTTTAATCGGTTGTAGTTTTACCTTTGAACATGCCTTATTAGAAGCCGACATTCCGATTCGACATATTGAAGAAGATCACAATGTACCTATGTTCATCACTGATATACCCGCAGAACCAAGTGGCGAATTTGCAGGTAATATCACAGTAAGTATGCGCCCGATGACAATGCAGCAAGCCATTAAAGCAACTGAAATTACTACACACTTTAAAAATATGCATGGGACACCGCTACATATTGGTGATCCATCTAAAATAGGTATTGATAATATTACAAGACCTGATTTTGGAGAACCTGCCACAATAAAGGAAAATGAAGTTCCTGTCTTTTGGGGATGTGGTGTGACCCCACAATCTATCGCTCTAGATGCCAAGCCAGAATTAATGATTACCCATGCACCAGGACATATGTTTATTACAGATATACTTAATAGTCAAATTGGTGATTAATAACTAGTTATCTATTACTGTTTCAAATATCTCAAAAAATAAAAGGAGGTTTAGATTTCATTTGAAAAATCTAAACCTCCTTTTTTATTCAAGATTTTATACTACAACGCATTACAACGTATGTTTTAACGGGATTCTATATCCTCTTGCGTTACAATTGGATAATTTTTGAAAAGTTTAGAACATACATAGCCTACAATTAGACCAATAACAGCGATAATTGCGCCATAAATGAAAATTTTCAATGGATCATTAAATCCAAACATGACTAAGAAACCAGCTAGTGGGGTTGCCGTACCAGTTGCATCATTTATCATTCCAGATGAAGCGATAACCGCTCCCGCTAATGCACCACCTATAAAATTCGCAGTATATATTGGAACAGGATTTGCCGACACAATATCTGCTTGAGATAATGGTTCAATACAAACAGCAATTCTAGATTTACGATCGCCTAATTTCAATTTATTAAACATTGTGCCATTAATAAATGAAGAAGAGAAAGAAACCATAGCAGCAATTGCCATTGGCATACCAGTTAGACCAAGTAATGCCGTTAAAGCCATAGAGCTTAATGGCGCTGTTCCTACTACTGTAATAACACCACCAAGAATAATCCCCATAATAATTGGGTTTATTTCTGTAGAACTTTGAATGATGTCACCTATTTTTAATAGTGAATTGTTAACTAACGGGGTAATACCCGTCGCAACTAATCTTGCTAAAGGTGCAATAATTAAAATACCTACGATCAAATCTATACCATCTGGTACTTTTCTTTCCGCGTATTTCATTAAATAACCAACAACATAGCCAGCGACGAAACCAGGTATTAAATCTAGTCCTCCACATGAGGCAGCTATAACTAAAGCATATACAGGTGAAACACCAATAGCTAATGCTACAAGTCCAGCTGCAGCTACACCACCAAGACCTCCAGCAGCATCGCCCAGTTCACCTAAAAATTTAATACCTAATAGGTCGCCACCTACGTATTTATGAAATGCTTCAACTAAGAATGTTGCAATTGCAGCATTTGCTAAAGCACCCATCGCACGCATACCCATAGGTGCTCGATATGTAAACAGTGTAAATAATGCTAACACTACAACTAAAAACAAAGTTCCAATTAATATATCCATCTTTGAAATGCCTCTTTCCTTTTCTTGAAGTAGTTATGTTTTTGTGTGGACATAATTGTTTCAATTCTAACTATAAGCAGATTTATCGATTCCTTTCTAAAAATCAGATTCATCTATCTTATATATATTCATCTACAATTATATTACTTACCTTTTCACTCACATTTTTATATCTTAACACATTTCACTATTATATTCCGAACAATTTTATTATTTTAAATTTAAGCTCCGCGGAATATTTTTCTACATTGTTTTAATTTGTTTTTTAATATTACACGATTTAATGATAATGACTATTGTAGATTATTTTTATATTTCATGATTATTTACACTATGTACAATAAAAAAATGGTGGTAATATCCATTACGTAATGAATGTTACCACCGCTTTTTCTGTTAAATATTTATTAATTATCTATTTTATTTATAGGTTTAGCTGGTGTTCCGACTGCTAGTACATTTTCCGGAATATCCTTCGCCACAACACTACCTGCCCCAATGACTGCTCCATCACCGATTTGAACACCCGGCAACACAATAACGTTAGCACCTAACCACACGTTATTTCCTATGTTAATAGGTAATGCTTGTTCTAACCCTATATTTCTCTGTTGATATTGAAGAGGATGAACAGCTGTATAAAGTCCACATTTCGGACCTATAAAAACATTATCTCCAATAAAAATCTTTCCGCCATCCATAAAATAACAATCATGATTTACAAATACATTATTTCCTAAAAAAACATTGTAGCCATAATCTACTTGGAATGGGCTTAATATTTCTAAATTATCTGGCTTATCATTGAGTAAGTCAGTTAAAATTGCATTGCGTTTTTCTGAATTGCTCGGCTTTGTTTGGTTTAATTCAAAGCAAAGATCTTTCGCTTTATTCCTTTCAACATCCAAAGCTTCATCAAAGTTAGCATCATACCATTCACCTGCTAACATCTTTTCTTTTTCGTTCATACATATATCCCTCCATCATTAAGTTCCGTCAAATATACATACATATTCTAACACCTTTTACAATTTATCCTAGATGAATAAATAATTGATACATCATTGTTCCAGCATAATTTCCTATTACATAACCTAATGTACCAATAATAAGTATCGGGCCCACTAAACCTGACCAGCCTTTTCCAATAGCTAATGCTGCTGCAGTAGTAGGCCCTCCCGCAGTTGCATTACTTGCTAACAATATTTCTTCAATTTTAAATTTAAAGAGCTTACCTAAAATAAGACTTAAACCTAAATTGAAAATCAAAATAATAATGACAAAAACAAATAACAACGGTGCAGTTGTAATAATTGTAGCAAATGAAGCCGGCGTGCCAATGACTACAAAGAATATATAAATAAGGAAAGTGCCAATTTCTGATGCACCTGCTAACTTCTCAAAGAAATCTCCCCAGATAGCAACAACTATTAATGTCAGTGTTGTTAACAATAAATAAGAATCACCAAAGAAAGATACAATGATTGTTAATATGAGATTACTTTTAGGTACCCATAGTTGTATCAATTCTGCTATTTTGAAACTAATCGCTACAAGTGCAATGGCACTTGCCATTGAAAATGCAATATCTAATAATTGAATTTTTTTTGGTTGCCAAAATGACTGTTGTGTCTCAGGTGTCGTTTCGGCTTTATAATTAGTAGTAAAATATTTTTTATCCAAGGCATTGATGGAATGGCTATAAGTAATATAAAATACAGTGCCATAACACTGTTATCAGCAACTACTGTCGAAGAAACCATGTCTCCAGGTGTTTGGAATTTAGAACTTAAAGCTGCAAAATTCATGCCACCACCAATATAGCTTCCAGTCATCATGGCGCCTATTTTAGACAGGTAAGGTATCCATTGATTTAAAGTAAGAAATGCGACCACTGTACCTATCATTGTCCCTACCGAAGCAATCATAAAAATGAATAATAATCGTCTACTTTCTTTCCATATCTTTAAAATGTTTGAACTAAATAATAATAATGGAATAGAAAGTGGCACGATAAAATCCCATACCGTATCATACACCGGTGAACTCGTTGGTATCACTTTAAAGTTTGATAAGAGCATTGCCCCCACTAGCGCTATAATAGCTCCCGAAATTGTACTTGCCCACTTGTATCGCTGTTCTAGGAATAAACTTATTGTTGCCCAAACTATAATAATTGCCCATAACATCCACGTGTCATCTTTAGCTATAAGTGCACCTAATACCATGAACATTCCCCCTTTGTAATAAATTTTTATTCTAAGATATTAAATACAGTTTACCAGTATTTTTCATTAATTTTTATAATTTTCTGAAAAATACATTGTTTTGCTCTTTTTAAATTGATATTCTTGCAACTATAGACAATAACAAGGGGGATTTTTGCAAATGAAAGAAAAATCGGTTTAATCTTAGGGCCATCACTCTTCATCATTTTTTATTTTATACCCAGTATTACAGGTTTAGCGGATGAACCACGTGCTGTTCTTGCAGTCACACTTTTTGTGGCTACATGGTGGATTACAGAAGCAATTCCTATACCTGCTACGTCACTCATTCCATTGATATTACTACCTTTGAGTGGCGGGACAAATGAACAAGTAGCTGCGAGTGCTTATGCTGATCCAATCGTCTTTATGTATATGGGCGGCTTTATTATCGCACTGGCCATTGAAAAATGGAATTTACATAAACGCATTGCTATGACCATCATTTCTTTGATGGGTTCAAATAGTAATCGTATTATTTTAGGTACGATGATTGCAACTGCATTTATTTCAATGTGGATTTCAAATGCAGCAACCGCACTTATGATGTTGCCAATTGCATTAGCATTAATAAAAGAAATTAAAGATGCACAATTCCTCAAACCAGAATCAGCCCACAAATTCGGGAAAGCATTATTATTAACTGTCGCTTATTCAGCATCTATCGGTGGCTTAGCAACGCTTATTGGTTCAGTACCAAATGCGGTTTTCGCAGCCATCGCTTCTTCTAGTTTAAATAGAGAAGTGTCCTTTGCACAATGGATGTTATTTGCCTTACCGTTGACAATTATTTTGTTAATCATTTTATACTTGTTAATGACAAAATGGTTATTTAAAATTGAAGACTCCGATAAAATATCTTCAGATTTTGCAAAGAAAGCTTTACATGATTTAGGTCCGATGAGTTTAGAAGAAAAGTTAACAGGTATTGTCTTCCTTTTCGTTAGTATCTTGTGGATTGGTGGCGGTCTCTTGCCTGCTTCTTTAAATTTATCAGATACAGTTATCGCAATGTTAGGTGCTGTATTGCTCTTCCTTATTCCTGCAAAATCTTCTAACGGTGCATTACTCGTATGGAATGATATGAGTAGACTACCATGGGGTATATTGCTATTATTCGGCGGTGGCTTATCCTTAGCTGCTGCATTTGAAGATTCAGGACTGACAAAATGGTTTGGTGGCATGCTAGGTTTCGTCGAACCACTACCATTAATCCTTGTCGTTATCGTATTATCGACGTCTATTTTATTCTTAACAGAAGTGATGTCTAATACGGCAGTTTCTAATATGTTAATGCCAATCAGTATTGGTTTAGCCGCAGCAATTAGCCAAGATCCATTTATTATTATGGGAATTGTCGCAGTATCCTCAACGTGTGCATTTATGTTGCCAATTTCAACACCACCAAATGCTGCGGTATTTAGTTCTGATGAATTAGAAATGCAAGATATGGTTAAAGCTGGATTTATTTTAAACATGTGTGCAATTGTGGTAATATCACTATTCGTATATTTATGGTTACCTATTGTATTTGGTTTATAAAAAGAAAGTTCTTAATAGTTTGTATCGTTAGGATACAACTAAGGTATGATATAATTTCGATACTAGGGACGCATGTCACAAAGTACAAAACGGTATAGAATAAGAGTATAAACTTATAGAAGGAGTCATTTATTATGAAGACAATCATTAAAGGGGCTATTGCAGTATTACTGATATTAGGCGTAGTTAAAACATTCCAGGACCATGACGTGCAAGCAGAAGCAGTTAATTATTATAACCAAGCTAAAAATGGTGAACTACTTCAAAGTATAGAAAGTGTGAATTTCGATTCATTAAAGCACTTACAATTCGATGATCTTATCCCTTCTGATTTCTTTTAAAGTTTATCAACTTTCTTCTAGATAATTACAGAATAAACGTCATCTGATATGCTAGGTGTCAACCTTGTCTCAATTTCGTATCGATACTGTAATTGTCGTACCTTATTAACATAGATTTCAACAAATAGGTTTGCCAAGACAACCTTCAGACAAATAAATTACGAGCATCTCCTAATATTTAAAGGAGATGCTCTTTTTTATGAAAAAATATAAATTTTTAAAGGGTAAGTGAAAAAAATCATAATGAGATATTTTAATGAAAATTATATAATAATATAAATTAATACCAAAGGAGGCTATGCAAATGAAAAAGACTATTATAAGTGTTTTATTGTATTTAGCAATAGTATTAGGCTCTGGAACAATAGCAAATGCAGCAACTATCTATAGGTGGAATTTGGAATTATGGAGTAGGAAGCAAATATGTTTGGTCATATTACAGTAATAATTATAAAGCACATGGCTCTACAGCAGTGGGTAAATATAAATCCTATAGTGGAAAACGAGAGCAGGTATCCAAGCTAGAGCATCTGCCCCAAAATCATTCTTCGTAAATAGAACATATTACAACGTTTACTAATAATAGCTGGGAAATGAATACAATTTGTATTCATTTCCTTAATTGATGAGGTACTGTATGAAAATAATAAAATTAACCTTAGATATCATAACGCTTGGTATCATTACTATATTAGTCCTAGTGTTCACATTAAGAGAAGAGCAAGAATTATTACCTGGTAGTCATACCATATTAAACATTTCTGCTTGGGATTATAGTCACAATAAGCAAGAAATTTATGAAACAATTGAATCGATTTCCCAAAAAGAAAATATCACAATCTATAAATCTATCTCAAATACAAATCAAAATACAGACAAATATATATACTCGTTTAACGAAGAAAAACCAAAATTTCAAAATCATATTAGGTATAAATATATCAACTACGACACCCTTCTGAGTAAAGATGTCCGAGGGAATTATTTTGTAATGGGAGATTCATTTGATTCTCATAATATTAAACAACTACTACAGAAAAAAGGTGTAGAATCAGAAATAGTTAGTTTAAATAAATTCGTTTTATTTTTATCTGTCATAAATGATAAGGGGCTCCTATTCCCTATGACTTCAATATTAATACTTCATGTTTTTTATTTTTTACAAATAGCCAATATAAAATTTAAAGAATATGGTATTAAAAAATTACATGGTTATTCAATTTCAAAAATAATATCTGAAGATATGCTTAAGAAATGTTTATACTACACTTCCTTATTAAGTGTCTTTTTAATTTCTATAATAATTTTGTCACTAGTATTGGACATTTCAGACAATAATTTTATTTTTATAGTGCGTGTTTTCTTAGGTGTAATCATTTTATTCAGTATACTTTTTCTAATTTCACTTTGCTCTTATACACTATTTATAAAAACAGATATACCATTAATTATCAAAGGCAAAAAACCCTACACTTTATTACGAATGATAACTGTATCGTTCAAGATAATTATTCTATTTGTCTTAGTAATTTTGTTAGTACAAAATTTAAGTTCATATCATGAATTGAAAAAGATTAAAGAAACTGAAAAATACTGGACAAAGTTAGATGATTATTACGTCATTGAAGTTGCACCACTTAAGTACACTCATTCAGAAGAAAATGATATATCCAAAAAATCTCATAAATTAATCTCAAATACTGAAGCACAACGTGAATCATTACTTATTAGACACAATAATTTATATCATCCCCAACCTACGAATTACACGCCTGAAAATGGTAACGTTATTTTTTAAATAGCAATTTCATAGATTTTTATAATAGTGCATTTAAAACACAATTTGAACTGTCCGATTCTAAAAATACAATAGACTTATTATTACCACCTAAAGCGCATATCTTTCAACAAGCAATTAAAAAAGATTTCAAAGATTGGATTAACTTTCAACGGGATAATGATAATCAAATTAAAGAAATTAACATGAAACAAACAAATGACAACTTTGAAATATATACTTTTGATACCAGATCTAGTTTAAAAAATAACTTTAGTAAAAATCCTCTAGTTGTATTAATAGATACAACAGACCTAGGAAATAACTTTTATTATTCATCGGTCACACAAGGTAGTTACTTGTTTAAAGATTATGAAAATACCAATAAATATTTGAAGGAATATGGATTAGAAGATGTTGTAAGTGGTGTTACAAATTATAAAGACATAGTATTGAAGGATTTTGAAGATCTTAATCTTAAAATCCTTATTGTATCTATTTCAATACTTTTGTCTTTTATCACATTGGTTTTAACAATAATTTTTGATATCCAACAATACTTTGAAAAAAATATGAAATTTTTAATGATAAGAAAAATACATGGTTTCAATTTAATTAAAAATAATAGTAAATACTTACTATTGAGTAATGGATTAGTCATTTTAGTTGGCGTTATATCTATAACAGTTATGAAGAATAGTGCAATCCTCCTTTTATTTATCTTTATTATAATTATTCAAATTTTAATACAAAGTATATATATAAATAAGTTAGAAAAAAATAACTTAATTAACTTAAAGGAGCTAGAATAATGAGTAAAAAATTAATTATCGTTATTACTGTTATCATACTACTTGCTGTTACTACATTTTTAACAAATGATAACTTTGATAGATTTAATCCCTTTCTACAAGAAGAAAAATCGTATGCCATAGTTAAACAACACACACAGCAATATAACGATGTCACAGCGTATTCCAAGAATGGGGAAAAACTGAACTATAAATTAACATTCGGTGGTTATGATCCAAGTAAAAAGTTTGTAGAAATCATTCATAAAGGTACATATGTGAAAGAAATACACTATATTGAGAAACAAGAACTCCCCAAAAATATCAGGTGATGATAATGATAAAAATACAAGGATTAACGATTACAAAAGAAGGAAATACTATATTTAAAAATTTAAATTACTCATTTAAAAATGGTAACTCGTATGCATTAATGGGGTATAGCGGTTCCGGTAAATCTACATTATTAAATAGTATTGCTGGATTTGAAAAAATAGATTCAGGTAATATATATCTTAATGGAAAAAAATTAATTGCTGATAACCATTTCTATAAAACACAATTAGGTTATCTATTTCAAAACTATGGATTAATAGACAATTTGTCAGTTGATGAAAATTTAGACATTGGACTAGCGTTCCCAAAACAGTCGAAGGCAGAAAAACGAAAACGTAAAAATATATTATTAACAGAATTAAATGTAAATGTTGATTTAAAGCGTAAAATATCAACATTAAGCGGTGGAGAACAACAACGCATCGCTTTAAACAGATTATTGTTAAAAAACCCTAATATTATACTAGCCGATGAACCAACAGGATCATTAGATAGAACAAATGGAGAAAAAATCCTAGATAAGTTATTAGCATGTTTAAATGACAATAAAATTATCATAATAGCAACACATGACACTGACGTTGCTAAAAAGTGCAATGTTGTAGTAAACATGGAAGATTTAAATTGTTAGTTCTTCAACAATCTCGATTCATTTTAAAGATAGACAAAAGCAGCAAGACCCTTTTCAATAGGAGTCTCGCTGCTTTATTTTTCTTAATACTCATCTATAAATTTATGATGTCATATAATCTCCACCATTGACGTGGATAACTTGGCCTGTAATATACGAACTATCTGCGTACGTTGCTAAAAATACATAAGATGGTGCCAGCTCAGCTGGTTGCCCTCTACGTTCCATTGGTGTATCAGAACCTTGATTTTCAACTTTGTCTTCTGTGAATGTTGCTGGAATTAACGGTGTATAAATTGGTCCAGGTGCCACTGCATTGACACGAATACCTTTCCCAATCAACGTAGTTGCTAATGAGCGTGTGAATGCAACAATCGCTCCTTTTGTTGCTGAATAATCTATAAGATGTCCCGAACCTCTATAAGCTGTCACACTCGTGGTATTAACAATCGCATCGCCATCACTTAAGTGTGGTACTGCAGCTTGAGATAAAAACATCATTCCAAAAATATTCGTTTCGAATGTTTCTTTTACTTGTTCTGGTGTGATATCTTCAAAATTATCTTTTGGAAATTGAACGCCACCATTATTAACTAATATATTGAGTCCACCAAAATCATTTACGACTTTTTCAATTAAATCTTGTGATGATGCAACATCTTTCAAATCATGTGCATAGGCTTTTGCTTTTACACCTAAAGATTCCAAACGATTTACTACCGCTTCAGCATCTTCATGTTCATCATAATATCCAATCGCGACATCTGCGCCTTCTTTAGCATATAGTGTTGCCACTGAACGCCCAATACCTGAATCTCCGCCGGTAATCAAAGCAACTTTCCCTTTCAATTTTCCACCACTTTTATAATCTTTCATTTCTGAAAGTGGCTGTGGATTCATATCTTTTTCAATTCCTGGTTGTCTATCTTGTGTATAACCTTTAATTTGTTTATGAAATTCAGTTAAGTTCATTTGTATACCTCCATTTTTACGCCTATTACTTGCTAGATACCACTTCAGAACACATACAAACATTTTGAATTTTTAATTAGTTTTGAGCAATATAAAATGAATACATTGACAACACACTATAACAGTGCCGCTATAGTGTGTTGACTGAGCTTTAAGATTATTAATTGGATTTAGATAGAATGTTTAATGATTCTACTTGAATGGATAAATGACATAACTGCAAATATGCAATAAACAATTGAATATGCACCCATAACAATATAGACAGGTAACATATTTGTAGTACTGAGGATTAACATAAATGCTTTAGCTGCAAAATATGCATGTAATAATGACACTACTAGTGGCAGTCCAAAATTAAACATTACTTTAAGCCCTAACCCTTTGAGCATATCACTATGTGTGTATCCAATTTTGCGTAATATACGGAAACTTGGTATCTCATCTTCTGTTTCATCCATCTGTTTAATATAAATAATACAACCTGACGCAACTAAAAATGCTAGCCCTAAGAATGATGTAACAAATAATAATATACCCGCAGAGTCATTCAATTCTTGACGTACTAATTTTTGAGGGTAGATATCAGAATGAACCGAATGGGCCATTTTATTAGCTTCTTCCCAATTATTTTGATTTTTTAAATCATAACCATATTGAGTACGTGTTTCCTCACCTTGTGGTTTCAAGTGATTATATTGCTGTTCACTTATGAGTAATACAGGTGAAGCAAAGCTGACATCGTTTTTAAAATTCACTTCTTTTTTAGCATCAATCACTTTAAATGTGTCCACTGGTTTAGTATCAAATTGAATTTTTGTATTTAAATTGAATTTCATTATACTTGCGGATGAAGCCATATTTATCATTTTCGCTTTATGATCCGTAATATCCTTATCATTAAAATATTTATTACTTGTTATAAACATTTTATCAGTTTCACCAAAATTACTACTGTAATCATAAAAATTCTCTTTAGTTACTTTTAATTCAGTAACTTCTTTATATACTTTGTTATAACCTATATCCTTTTGTTTCAATTTATCTTCAAATTGTTGGGCTTGCTTATTTTCCAAGAAATTAAAATCTTGTGGTGAGGATTGCTTCACTGTATCGTCAATCGTTGACTTACTGATTGCACCAAAGCACAGTACGGTTACAGTAACAGCAGATATCGTCGCTATTATTGTGAGTGACAATGCATTTTTCTTCATTCTGTGCATGATTGAAGACGTAAATACAACATCTGTTATAGAAACATTACCATTTTTTGAACGCTTCAATGTTTTAAAAATCAGCGACACTGAACTTCTAAAGAATAGATATGCACCTATAATAGTTAAAAATAAAATGGCGAATGGCGCGTACATTAATTGCTCGGCGAATTTGCCAAACAGTTCAGTAGACATATAATAGCCAAAAGCAATCATGGCTATGCCTAAAATGCCTGAGATAACTTCAATAACGGTCATCTTAGATTGGGTTGCTTCAGATTTTGTACTATCATTCATCAATGATAATATACTGCGCTTACGTAAAAAGATGAAGCTTTGTGCCATAATCAATAGGAAAGACACGATAATTAATAAAATTGTTTGTATAACAGCAGGAAATTGGAACGTTAATGATACACTCGTGTCTATAGTTAATACCTTGAGTACAATCATTAAGAGAATTTTCGAACCAAAGACACCAATAATTATGCCCATCAACCCTGTTATTAAAAACATTGCAGCTTGTTCAATTAATAATATGCGCATAATATTTTTTCGAGTTAAACCTATTAATTGATATAAAGCAAATTCACGTGTCCGTCGTTTTATAAATAATTGATTTGCGTACATTAGAAATACGAGTATAATCGCAAATAAGAAATATGATCCTACTTCAGAACCCTTTCTAATAATAGACATTGAATTTACATTGTTTATACTCTCTGTATACTTTAATGTTACGAAACTAAAATATAATACAATACTGACAATCAATGAAAATATATACATCGCATAATGCCGTATGTTTTGTCTGAAGTTCTTAATTACGATCTGATTAAAACTCATTTGCTACACCACCCAAAGCAGTTTGCATATGAATGATATTTTTGTAAAACGCTTGATTCGAGTCATCACCTTGGTAAATTTCAGAATGGACGCTGCCATCTTTCAACATAATGACACGATTAGAATAACTTGCTGCCACTGGATCATGTGTCACCATTACAATCGTTGCATCTATGCTTTCATTCAAATCTTCAAGCCTGTTTAGAAGATCTTGTGCACTTTTTGAATCTAATGCGCCAGTAGGTTCATCAGCAAAAATAATAGCAGGTTTATGTACCGAAGCGCGTGCTGCTGCAGTACGTTGTTGTTGCCCTCCAGAAATTTCATTAGGATATTTATGACCCAGTTCATGAATACCTAGCGCTTTTGTTACTTCATTATAATTATTTTCTTTTTCTGTTTTAGACATTTTTTGAATTGATAAAGGAAGCATGATATTTTCTTTTACCGTTAATGTGTGTAATACACTATAGTTTTGAAAAATAAAACCTATCTCTTTTTTACGAAAATCTGCTAACGCCTTGTTACTCATGTTATTTATTTTGTTACCGTTAATTTCAACTGTGCCACTCGTTATATAATCAATAGAACTTAAGACGTTTAAAAGTGTTGTTTTACCAGAACCTGAAGGCCCCATTATGGTAACAAATTCACCCTTTTCAATTGAAAAATCTATCCCCTTTAATACTTCTTGTTGCTGATGTCTGTTACCGTACTTTTTTGTTAGTCCTTCTACTTTTAATATCGACATGTTTGTTCACTCCTCGTCATCTTTTTCTCTATATAACTATCATAGCTAATTAATTTTTTCTTTTCGTTTGATATAACTAACAAAAAGCTATTTTTAAATGACAACTTTGTCACTTATATGAAATTTAGTTGCTTCTATTTTTCTAAATCTACACTTCTGTCATATGATATAATAGTCTAATTGAATTTTAAATAAGGAGTACAAGAAGATGTTAAATAAACTTAAACGAGAATGGCTCACTGCTCCGGGCACCAATATCGTAGCTGGTATCCTTGTGGCGCTTGCACTCATTCCTGAAGCCCTCTCATTCTCTATCATTGCCGGTGTAGATCCTATGGTCGGTCTATACTCTTCATTTATTATAGCAGTTGTTATTTCTTTCGTTGGTGGTAGACCAGCAATGATTTCAGCAGCTACAGGTTCTGTTGCCTTAGTCATTGTGCCATTAGTAAAGGACCATGGCGTTCAATATTTACTGGCAGCAACAATTTTAATGGGTATTATACAAATTATATTTGGTGTGTTAAAGGTAGGACGTTTAATGAAGTTCATCCCAAACTCTGTCATGATTGGTTTCGTCAACGCTTTAGCCATTCTTATTTTCATGACACAAATCAAGCATATATTTGGTATATCAATACCTACATATTTATTTGTTATTACTACACTACTAATTATTTACTTATTGCCACGCGTATTCAACAAAATTCCCGCGCCACTTATCGCAATTGTTGTACTTACTATTGTCTACTTAGCGACTGGCGCAAAAGTCGAAACTGTTGGTGATTTAGGTCAAATCACACGTTCATTGCCACAATTTTTCATTCCTGATGTGCCATTTAACTTAGAAACATTACAAATTATTTTGCCTTATTCTTTATCTATGGCGATTGTTGGACTTGTAGAAAGTTTATTGACTGCACGTATCGTAGACCAAGCAACTGATACGTATAGTAGTAAAAATAGAGAATCACGTGGACAAGGTATTGCCAACTTTATTACAGGGTTCTTTGGTGCTATGGGTGGCTGTGCTATGATTGGTCAATCCGTAATTAATGTACGCTCTGGTGCAACAACACGTCTTTCTACTTTTACAGCTGGTGTATTTTTGATTGTTTTAATTATCGTGTTTGGGGATTGGGTCGTTCAAATTCCTATGCCTATATTAGCTGGTATCATGATTATGGTATCTGTAGGAACGTTTGATTGGCATTCATTCCAATTTATGAAAAAAGCACCACGAACTGATGCGTTAGTCATGGTACTCACTGTAGCTATTGTACTATTCACGAGTAACCTTGCCTTAGGTGTTATCGTTGGTGTCATTGTAAGTGCCCTTTGTTTTGCTACAAAAATTTCAAATGTTACTGTAGATTACGAAGAAGTCGATGAGACAATTCACTACAAAATCAAAGGCCAAATTTTCTTTGTCTCTATAGATTCTATGATGAATCAACTTGATTTGGAATTACGCAATAAAATAATTTACTTAGATTTTAGTCAAGCTCACTTATGGGACGATTCCGCAGTGAATGCGATTGATACTTTAATAGAAAACTATCATAAGAAAAAAAACACAATTTATGTACAACACCTCAATAAAGACAGTCGTAAAATTGTTTCAGAATTAAGTAAAGTAAACAAACAACATCTTTTATAAAATATGAATCTATGAGATTGAAATATCGGTAAGTTTTTAAAACTACACCCTTATTTCAATCTCTTTTTTCAAACGTAAAAATTGACTTTTATACCTAGTGGGGGTATATTAAAAATATAGAAATTAAAAAACGACTCTGTCACCAATATTTAGTTACATGTATGAAAGGAGGTTCACTTCATGGCTGAAAAGAAAAAAACGACTTTAGGTATCACCGGTATGACTTGTGCCGCGTGTGCAAATCGTATAGAG
The DNA here is from genome assembly GCF_001663395.1 of Staphylococcus sp. AntiMn-1. Classification (NCBI taxonomy): domain Bacteria; kingdom Bacillati; phylum Bacillota; class Bacilli; order Caryophanales; family Staphylococcaceae; genus Staphylococcus; species Staphylococcus sp. AntiMn-1. The sequence continues at coordinate 2,199,333 of NZ_CP012968.1, read as the reverse complement.
AAAAACTTAAATAAAATTAATGATGTAGATGCCACTGTAAACGTTACAACTGAAAAAGCAACGGTTGCTTACAATCCTGAATCGACAACGATTGATGACCTTACGCACTCCATTGAAAAAACAGGTTATGGCGTCTTAACTGAAAAAGCAGAACTCGATGTTATAGGCATGACTTGTGCCGCATGTTCGAATAGGATTGAAAAAGTATTAAACCGTGACGCTGGTGTTGAACATGCTAATGTCAATTTAACTACTGAAAATGCAACGATTGCTTATAATCCAGAAATGACTTCTATTGATGATTTGATTAAAAAAATTCAAAAAATAGGTTATGATGCAAAACCAAAACAAGCAGCCAGTGAGAAAAGTTCGCAAAAAGAACAAGAGTTAAAACACAAACGCAATAAACTTATTATTTCAGCAATTTTAGCAGCACCCTTATTGCTTACAATGTTTGTACACCTTTTCGGTATGCAAATTCCTCATATCTTTATGAATCCATGGTTTCAATTTGCATTAGCAACACCTGTTCAGTTTATAATCGGTTGGCAATTTTATGTAGGTGCCTATAAAAATTTACGCAATGGTTCTGCCAACATGGATGTGCTTGTCGCCTTAGGTACAAGTGCCGCATACTTCTATAGTTTATACGAAATGATAAAATGGCTAAACCTTACAAATTATACACCGCATCTATATTTTGAAACGAGTGCAGTACTAATCACATTGATTCTTTTTGGAAAGTATTTAGAAACGCGCGCAAAAACACAAACTACAAATGCTTTAAGTGAATTGCTCAACCTTCAAGCAAAAGAAGCACGCGTGTTACGTAATCAAGAAGAACTTATGATTCCATTAAACGAGGTTGTCCAAGGCGATCACCTTATCATTAAACCTGGTGAGAAAATACCTGTAGACGGTAAAGTCATTAAAGGAACCACTTCTATAGACGAATCTATGTTAACTGGTGAATCTATACCAATTGAGAAAGTTCAAAATGATAACGTCATCGGTTCCACAATGAATAAAAATGGGTCTATTACAGTAGAAGCAACTAAAGTTGGCAAAGACACAGCGCTCGCTTCAATTATTAAAGTTGTAGAAGAAGCACAAGGATCTAAAGCACCTATTCAACGTCTTGCTGATATTATTTCTGGCTATTTTGTACCGATTGTAGTTGGCATTGCTTTACTCACATTTATTGTATGGATTACACTCGTACAAACAGGACAATTCGAACCAGCATTAGTTGCTGCAATCGCAGTACTCGTAATCGCCTGCCCTTGTGCACTTGGGTTAGCTACGCCTACTTCTATTATGGTAGGTACTGGAAAAGCTGCCGAAAACGGTATTCTTTTTAAAGGTGGCGAACATATTGAACGTACACACCACGTCAATACTGTTGTATTAGATAAGACAGGTACAATTACAAATGGTAAACCCGTAGTCACTGATTTTGATGGTGATGATAAAGTGTTACAACTACTCGCAAGTGCAGAAAAAGGTTCTGAACATCCTTTAGCTGAATCTATTGTGAACTACGCTAAAAAGAATCACATTCCATTTTTAGAAGTAGCACATTTCGAAGCGATACCAGGTCACGGTATAAAAGCGACAATTGATGGTAAATCATTATGTGTTGGTAATCGCAAATTTATGATAGAAGAAAACATTGCAATAAACAGTGCTGAAACACAATTATCACGTTTTGAACAAGATGGAAAAACAGCGATGATGATTGCCATAGATAGCGAATTAAAAGGAACAATCGCTGTTGCAGACACTGTTAAAGCTTCAACAAGTGAAGCAATTCAGCAACTTCATGATTTAAACATTGAAGTCGTGATGCTCACTGGAGATAACGAACGTACTGCACAAGCTATTGCAAAACAGGTAGGCATCGACACAGTAATCGCCGAGGTACTACCTGAAGAAAAAGCCTCAAAAATTGTAGAGCTACAAGATCAAGGCAAGACAGTAGCCATGGTTGGTGATGGTGTCAATGATGCGCCAGCACTTGTACAAGCAGACATTGGTATAGCAATTGGTAGCGGTACAGAAGTTGCTATCGAAGCTGCTGACGTTACAATTCTTGGCGGCGATTTATTATTAATTCCGAAAGTCATGAAAGCTAGTAAATCAACAATACGCAATATTCGTCAAAACTTATTTTGGGCATTTGGTTACAATGTAGCTGGTATACCGATTGCCGCATTAGGGTTACTCGCACCATGGGTTGCCGGCGCTGCAATGGCGTTAAGCTCTGTGAGTGTCGTCACTAATGCATTGAGACTTAAACGCATGAAATTATAATTCATTTTTGAAATAATCATGATAGAGACATTCATTATTTTAAGGAGGTGATTTGTATGACTGCAGAAACAATTAAAGTAGAAGGCATGAGTTGTGATCACTGTAAACAAGCAGTAGAGTCAGCACTTACTAACCTTGATGGTGTTACAACAGCAGATGTTAACCTTGAAGAAAATAACGTTAAAGTAGATTATGATGACAGCAAAGTCGAAATGTCTCATATGAAAGAAGCAATTGAAGACCAAGGTTATGATGTAAAATAAATGAATAGCACACAAATATAGTGGACGCCTCATCTCTGATGCGCCCACTTTTTTATTGTTTATATTAATTTTAATACTGAGTTAAAAACCCTTTATAATGTATTAACACGGAGGGCTGTATCACCAGTATTCAATACTTCTAATGTTGCATTTAGTGCATCCACAATTAAATTTTCAACTGCTGCATCTGTATAAAATGCAATATGAGGAGACAGTATAACATCTTGTCGTTCAATTAATTGAGTTAAAATATCATCTTTAAGTTCAGTGCCCCTTTGATCACTAGGAAACAATCCTTTCTCACCCTCATAAGTATCAAGCGCTGCACCTTTTAACGTTCCATTATCCAAAGCTTCTATAAGTGCACTTGTCTTTACAATAGAACCACGCGCACAGTTGATAAACACAGCGCCCTTCTTAAATGCTTTGAATAAATCTTCGTCAAATAAATAGTCATTTTCTTTACTACCTGGAATATGTACAGTGACAATGTCTGCATCTTTTACAACTTCAGTCACACTATCTTTATAAGTTAAATATGTTTGGCATTGTTCATTCGGTTCAATATCATATGCCACAACTTCCGCGTCAAACCCTCGAGCAAAAATTTTTCCTACAATAGAACCAATGCGTCCCGTACCGATTACAGCGACTTTTAAATCTCTGATAGAACGTGATAATATCGCTGGTTGCCATCTGAAATCATAAGTTGCTGTTTTTTGTTGAATATCATTATAATTACGAATTAAATTAAGTGCTTGAGAAACTGTATACTCTGCAATTGAATGTGGCGAATACGAAGGTACATTTGAAATAATCAAGTTATATTTTTGAGCTAAATCCAAATCATAACTATCAAAACCTGCACTACGTTGTGCAATTTGTTTAATGCCAAAATCATGTAATTTTTTATATACTGTTTCATCTAATGGAATTTGCTGTGATAAAGATAAACCATCAAATCCTTCTACTCGATCTACTGTGTCTAAAGTAAGTAAATCTTTATCTAAATCAACCTCTACTTTGTATTTTGTTGCCCATGCTTCTATGTAGGGAATATCTTCTTCACGCACGCCAAAAAGTTTGATTTTTGTCATCTAAATTCACTCCTATTTTATTATTGATAAAGATATTTAAGCGATTGAATACGTTCTGCTGCTTTCAACAATGCTTGATCATCAAGTGCCAATGAAATACGTACATAGTTACGCCCATGTTCACCAAAAGGTATGCCAGGTGCAACAAGAATAGATTGCTCTTGTAATAAATAGTCAACAAACGTTTCACCATCGTATTCGGGCGGTGTTTTCAACCACAAGAAAATGCCACCTTTCATCGGTTCAAATGGTATATCCACTTTATTAAGTTTTGCTTCAAATTGATTTCTACGTTTTTTAAAAGTTTCATTTTGTTCTTCTAAAAAATCATCATAATGATTCAATGCATAAGTAGCTGCATCTTGTAACGCACCAAACATACCAGCGTGTGTATGTGATTGGTATTTCTTTAAGGCTTGTATTATATCTTTATTCCCTACTGCAAATCCCACTCTAAATCCTGACATGTTGTAACCTTTAGATAAGGAAAAAATTTCTACTCCCAAATCTTTCGCACCTTCAGATTGCAGCATACTGGGATTCTTACCATCAAAACCAAATGCACTATATGCAAAATCATGAACAATTTTAGTTTTCGTATTTTTAAATTTTGCAACAGCTTCATCAAATACAGCCTTTGTAGCCACTGAGCCAGTTGGATTATTAGGATAAGTTAAATAAACTAGACGTGTATTAGCTAGCACTTTTTTATCTACTTTATCCCATTCAGGTAAATAATATGGTGGTTTAAGTACCAATCGCTCAGGTTGTGCATCAGCCAACATCACCCCTGCCAAATAGTCTGTATAACCAGGATCCGGTAGCAATACATTTTCTCCAGGATTAACGATACATGTTGGAAGCGCTACTAAACCATTCTTCGTTCCATATAAAATACAAACTTCATCTTCTATATCTAATTCTACTTGGTACTGCCTTTCATAAAAATCTACAATTGCTTGTTTCAAGCTATCTTTACCGTGAAATGCTACATACTTCTGATTCTCAGGAAGACGTATCGCATCAGCGAAACAATTAATAATACCTTTTGGCGTTTCGCCATCAGGGATACCGACTGCCATATTGATTAATGGTAAAGGCCCATGTTCAACCTTTTGCCCCATTGTTTTACCAAAGTAACTATCAGGAATTTGTGCTAATCTATCTGAAATTGACATTAAAAAGTCCTCCTATATAAAAAAACTATATACCCAATGAAGTGGCATATAGTTTTCACATGTCACCTATCTATCAAGTCATGTCACTTGTTGGAAGTAGCACAGTACTTACGACATAAGTCTGCTGCTGAAGTCTCATAGGGCCAAATCCCTCAACTTCTCTGGATAAGTTTTCATTTATTTAATTAGCTTTAATTTTATCAGAATATTCACCCTTGTCAATAAACTTTAAATTATAAAAAAAGAGTGACTACTAAGAGCCACTCTTTCTTTTTATAATTAAATCATTATATTGTGTGCTTAAATCTTACCATGCAACCCATGCGCCAGCACCTTGAGATTCGTAAACCTCAACTGCTTTATCCATTTGATCTTGAACAGACATACCAGCATGCTCACCATGACCTAATAATTGGAATAATCCGTATGCACCTGATGAAGCGTTAACTGCGTTTGCATTTCCGCCACTTTCACGTTGGATAACACCTTTCCATTGTGATGCTGATACACCAGTACGTTCTGCCATTTGTTGCGCTACTGAATCAATGCTTGATGTATTTGTAGTAGTTGTACTTGTTTGTGTAGTTTCAACTTTTGTAGTAGTTGAAGCTTTAGGAGCTGCAACTGGTTTTACGTCAACATTATTTGATTGTTGTTGCGTACTTACTTCGCTTGCTGATTTTTCGTTAGTATTAGTAGTTGCTTGTGTGCTAACGTCTTGAGTTGTGTTTGTAGAAACGTTAGAAGATGCAGTTTGAGCACCTGCTACATCATATTCCCATGACCATGATTGACCGTCTGAAGTGAATGTATATTCATAACCGCCTAATACGAAATCATAGTTGTATGCACCAGCGTGTAATGGTTTTTCATTTAATTCTGCAGCATTACTTTGTGCTAATTCAGCTAAATGCGCTTTGTCGATGCTTTCTTCTGAAGCGTGAGCTTGATTGTTGTCTGCTGTTGCTGCGTATCCTGTTACACCTAATGCTACTGCTAATGATGATGCTAAAATTGTCTTCTTCATAATTAAAAAATCCTCCATTTAAATCTTTTTAAGTAAAATTATATTTTCGTTAATTAAATTATCCTATGTACTTCAAGCAATTAATTTTTATGTGTTATTTTTTCGCCACAAATAATATACCATAAATTTCGTTCAATTATATTACACTTAGATAACAAAACGTTACAGATACAGCTTCTCTTTGTAATATTGAAATATAACCGTTTTGTTTTGTAACGCTCTAAACAAATAAAATATACTTTTCATATATCTCTAAATGTTATTATATTGAGCTTCACGTCAATTTTCATACTAATTTTTTATATAGTCTGAAATATTACAAAACCATCTACTGTTACCCAACTGTAAAATTAAAATTCAACATAAAAATTATAATTTTGCGCGAAACTTGCACTGATTTTTGTCAAAATAAAAAAAGACCACTGTTATGTGGCCTTTTAGATTGTCTAACTGTATTTTCAAAAAATCAATTTAACTGTTAGTTTATTACAAATCGTTACTCATTTCATATCCAAAACATATAACATTTTATGCTAAGAATTTATAAATGTTACTATCATACAGTTTTAATACCTTCATATAAAAAAGATTAATTAAGTACCCCATAATAAATGGAACTACAAAGAACGTGATAAATACTAATAATAAATTCATTAATATCGAGTCTTCCATAAATTTAAAGGCACTAATTGGCCCTACAAGCCCGATAATACCAAATCCGGCTGACTCTTTAGTACCTTCTATACCAATAAGCCCACCTACAAACCCTGTGATAAGTGCGTTTGTAAAAATCGGTAATAAAATAATAGGATGTCTTACCATATTCGGTATCATCATTTTAACGCCACCTAAGAAAATCGTTATCGGTACGCCTGGTCTATTCATTTTCATTGTGCCTGCAACAAGTACACCTTCACATGCTACGATGCCAAGCGAAGCAGAACCAGCTGCTAGACCACTTATACCTATGGCTAGAGCTGTAGCCACAGTCGATATCGGTGAAATAATTATGAAACTGAATGCAAGTGCAATAAGCATAGACATTAATATAGGTTGTAATTCTGTAAATGAATTTACTAAATTACCTATACCTGTAGTAATCATTTGTATGTATGGCAGTATGAGTACGCCTATTAATGCAGCCAAGCCTCCAACAATTGTTGGTAAAATAATTAGCGTTAAACTACCAAAACGTTCTCCTACTATTAATATAAAAAACACTGCAATTGCTGCAGTAATCATTGTATTGATTAAATCCCCAACGCCTACAAGCATCCATACACCATCTTTGAATTGTGCAACCCCACTACCAACAAATGCCGAACTTGCAACTACTGCTGTAGCTAATGGCGTTAGATTGAAGCGCATTGCAATCAATGCTCCTACAAGAAGTGGTACTGTAAATTGTATACTTTCGACAACTTGTAACATTGTTTCGAATATTGGATACTTTGGTGAAAGCAACTTAAATAATTCACCTAAAATTGCATTTGGAATCAGACCTGCAACAATCGCTATTGCTACACCTGATAATACATTATTTATAAATTGTTTCGGACTGACTTTCATCATAGCAGTTCCTCCTAAGTTGTAATAATTACTAATATATCACATTATCTTAATTTTCAGAATATTTATTTCATATTTAATTTTTAAAAATAATCTAGTAAAAAAGCAACTAAAAAAGCCCACAGATAACGATTAAGTAATCTATCGGCTATTAATTATATATTTAGTTGGTTTCTAATGGTTTTTAGTTTCTTCCATAATAACTTTTATTTTTCCATTAATTCAGAAGTTATTACGAGTCCTTGTGTTTCAGTTTCAAAAAATTCTAGTTTTTGCAGTTTATTATTTTCTGGTAATAAGCGATCAAATTGTTCCCAAATCCAAAAAGCGATATTTTCAGCTGTTGTATTCATATCCGGCAATGTTTCGTTCACTAATTTTCCGTCTAAATAAGGTGCAATTTCTTTTTTATATAACTTATCAACTTCATTAAAATCCATTGCTAGACCATAATCATCAATTGCAGATAAAATTTCAATGTTGAATTTGTATAAATGATTCTCTAAATCTTTGTGAAATTTTTCAGTGAAATAAATACGATTGTTACATGTAAATTCATAATAGTTTTTTATACATACATCGTTATCTCGATATTTGAATTGTTGAGGTGGTTGCACATTATCGAAATTTGTCATTGAACTCACTCCTATTTCTCTCTTTGTATCTATATACCCTTTCTCTTTCTTCTATAATTAAAGTAATTATGTTTTTCTATATTCATTATAGGTAATTAAGTATTGTAATAGTTTTTTTTAGAAAGGATGAATGCTATGACTATTCACATTCAAAGAATTTATGATAAAGAACAAAAAGATGGTGTGCGTATACTTGTAGACCGCGTTTGGCCAAGAGGTGTATCTAAAGAGGATGCAAATTTAGATTATTGGTTAAAAGAACTTGCGCCTACATCTGAGTTAAGAAAATGGTTCGATCATGATCCTAAATTGTATGCTGCTTTCAAAGAAAAATATGAAAAAGAATTACGTGAAAATGACAATCAACAAGAAGCATTTAATGAACTTAAAGAAATCAAATCTAATACTAAAAAAGATATTATTTTATTATTTGCAGCTAAAGATGAAGAGCATAACCAAGCTGTCGTACTGCAAAACTTGCTAAAATAAGGTGGTGTTAGAATTGACCTCATGGAATATTCATGTACAAGATGACTGTGTTCAACAATTAATTAAAAAAGATGCAACATTAGCATTACTGATTAAAAAAGTTGGCAATCTTCAAATCAATATTCGTCCTAACCCATTAAAATCTTTAATTCGCTCTATAATAGGACAACAAATCACAGTAAAAGTGGCCGCATCTATTTTTGAACAGCTAACAGATGCTATCAATGATGAATGGACAGTTGATAAACTGTCAAAAATTGAAGATACGCAAATGAAATCCTTTGGTTTATCTAAATCTAAAATTAATTATATTCATAATTTAGTAACACATATACAACATGGAAAACTAGATTTAGAAAATTTACACAAGTTAAGCAACGATGAAGTTATTCGTACGTTAACTGAAGTGAAAGGTATTGGGCAATGGACTGCCGAAGTTTTTTTATTATTTACATTACAGCGTCCAGATGTTGTCCCTGTTCATGATGTTGGTCTGCAAAGGTCAGCGCAATGGTTGTACGGTACAACTAAAGCGCAGCGAAAAGCACAGCTTGCTTTATGTTCTGAACGTTGGAAGCATTGTGCATCTATTGGTGCGTTCTATTTATGGGAAGCCATACATCAAGATTATTTAGCTTACGCTTCCATACATGACATTAATGACTAATGTGTATACAGAAAGCTTTGCTAACTGCAAAGCTTCATAATATCGACAAAGCCTACGACTTTATTGGCATTTTTTGTGCACGTTTCAGCCTCAGCCTGTAGTCTCCAGCTAGTGCTTTTCCCGCAGGAGTCTGCCCAAATCACTGCCACTTTTTAAAATAATAATAATATAATCAATCATTGTTTGAAATTATGTAAAGACAAACGCAAATAAAATTGAATCTATAACTAAATTAGAGAAAAGATATTCCCTACATTTCCAATCATAATTGGCCATTGAAATTAATGAACAAAGATTGTCTCAAGGAAAAACATCTAAAAAAAATCAAATGCCTTTACAGCATTTGATTTGTCTACGTTCTGAGCTTTAGCAACATATTACCAAAACTTTTTATTATTTTTTATATAAACTTTTTTCGCCATCAGGCAGTTTTTCTATAAATGATTTAGGATCTTCGGCATACGTATTACCTACGCCACCATTCATTCTTTGGAAATGAAGATGAGCGCCTGTGGTTTGTTCGCCAGTATTGCCTGAAAGTGCAACGACATCGCCAGCTTGCACTTTGTCACCTACTTCAACCTTATAATCATTTAAATGCATATACCATTGATGATACTGACCATTTGCTTCCGAAATTTGTAAGACTTTCCCACCTAATTCGTTATTAAATGTGCGTGTTACCGTACCGTCTGAAGCAGCTTTTATAGGCGTATCTTCAGGTAAATGATAATCTATACCATAATGTTTACCATCAAAATTACTTCTCTCGTATTCACCAAATGTTTCTGTTTCTCTACTTCCATCAAATAACATGCTAAATGAGTTACCATTATCTTCATCAGTCTCGTTACTGCTTTCTTCTGTAAAAGTTTTATTCATACTGTCTTGAATGTCGTCGATGTTAATAATGAGTAGTGTTAACGGAACTATAATAATAATAAGTAAAACAATTGTTTTTATCGTATTTTTCACTATTCAAATCACCTTTATTATATTTAAGTTGTGATATATTAGTATACTTTTTATAGTTTTGATACGCTAATCATACAGCTTGAAAACGGCTCATACTTTAGTTTGATGTCACAAAAAAGTCATCGTATATTGTTTATACACTGACTTTTTCATTCAACTTATTTCAGATTATGCTTCAACGACCCTAAAGCTATATATTATTTTAAGCACTATAACTTCCAAGCATATTTTCCATTAGTTTCCATACGCTTTCTACATCCACTGCAGTAGCGAAATAAGCATTTTTTTCTTTATGCGTAATATCATTTAAATCGACTGCCATCGTCCCATATGTAAGCGGACTTTGGTGTTCAATATCTATGTGTGTATGTTGCATCGTAAATAAGTCTGGCTGTAATAAATACAAAATTGTACAAGCATCATGAATTGGGCCACCATCCATATTAAAATGTGTTTTATATGTTGATTTGAAAAACTCTAAAAGTTCAACGACAAATTTAGCAATTTGATTGTCGATACGCTTAAAGCGATTAATGACTTCATCCGTTGCTAATACTTGGTGTGTGACATCTAGTCCAAATACATTAATTGTCACTCCACTATCAAAGATTCGTTTCGCCGCTTCAGCATCTACCCAAATATTGAATTCCGCGTTAGGCGTCCAATTACCAAATGTGCCGCCGCCCATAATTGTTATAGAATCGATATATTGCGTGATGCTTGGATCTTTAATTAATGCAGTTGCTATGTTAGTTAACGGTCCTGTAGCAACAATGGTAACTGGTTCTTTACTTTGCTTTAATGTTTTAATAATGACGTCAGCAGCATGATCTGGTGTGGGTTTAAGAGATGGCACTTCAGGTAACTTCGGACCATCCAAACCAGTATTGCCATGAATTTGGGAGGCAAATGAAGCTGGCTTAATTAACGGACGTGTTGCACCAACTGAGACATTGATATCTCCTCTTCCCATAACTTCGAGCACATTCAATGCGTTCTTTGTATTTTTTTCAACAGATTGATTACCTGCCACTGTAGTTACTGCTAAGACATCAAGTGAGCTATTTTTTGCACCAGCTAAAATTAAAGCAATTGCGTCATCATGTCCTGGATCACAATCCATAATAATCTTTTTAGTCATATGCTTCACTCCAATCAAAATATTTTAGATATGTTGCTCATTTCAAATCTCAAAACTAAAACAATAGCTAATACTGAAAGTTCATTCAAAAATTCGCTATAACAAGAATCTTCTACGTAAACCTTACTGTATTCTAATCCTCCAATTCGAAATCTTGCCACATTTCTATCATACTACTTTTTAATATAGTAGTAACAATATTAACTAATCAATATTCAAACCGAAAACCATAGTAATAAACCAATTATGAAACAATGTAATTCATGTTAAAGCACGCCGTTTTATATTTATTTTTACTCATTACAAATCAAGCATATTGACATTCATGAACTAAAGCCAGATAATTTGTATAAATTATCTTATTTGCAACTTATTTAAGGAGGTGTGAAGTCAATGACCACAACACATGTTGATCCACGAATTACCAGAACAAAAAAATTATTGATGGATGCCTTTCGCGACATTGCTAAAGAAAAGAAGTTACAAACCATTACAGTGAAGGATATAACTGAACGCGCAACTGTAAACCGTGCTACATTCTATGCTCACTTTTATGATAAATATGACATTATGGACTATACATTGTCAGAAACCATTCTTAAAAATTTAAACGATAACTTAACCCTTGCTTCCGAACTTAATGAAGAAACATTATGCAAAACGTTTATCACAATTACGAGTTATATTGAAGAAACACATAATGAATGTAAATTAAATAGTGCTGCATATGGTGAAGTAGTTGAAAAGAGAGTAAAAGAAGAACTGGAAGATATTTTCTTAACGTTAATCGTACAAAAACATCCAACTGAAGATAGAGAAGCCTTAGCTACAAGTGCTCGCTTTTTATCGTGGGGGCTATATGGCACAGCTAAACATTGGTTTCATACGAGCAACACTTCTGCACTTAACTATATCGAAAAAGCACTTCCTTTGTTTATGAGTCACGTATTAAAATAAATCATACAAAAAAGCCTCTAAAGCAATGCTTATTTGTTCTAGAGGCTTAAAATTTTTCAAGAAACTATTTTTTGTTTTCATTAATAAAGTCTAATACATCACCAGTTAATGCGACGCCATTATTACTTTCACCTTCTACGCCACCGTAATGTAATCCTACTACTTCATTATTCGCATTAAAGATTGCAGAACCAGAGTTACCGCCAAATGTACTCGCACCGTATGTAAGTTGCGTGCCGCTATTTGTTAATACTTCTCCCTTACTTTCCCACATTGTAGCTAACGATTTATCACCCGGATAGCCAGTTACTGTCACAGGATCACCTTTACTAACACTTGATGCATCTTGGATTGTTGCGGGTTGTACGACATCACCTACAGACTGTCCTTTATCGTTAGTATTAAAATGTACAAGTACTAAGTCTTCTTGACCAGGGTAAGCTTGGACATCTTTTTCAGTAAACTCACCATACGGAAATGAACCTTCATTTTTAGCTGCAGGTGCAAATGTCATATCACCGTTTGAAAGATTAGCAACATGTTTATTTGTTAATACAGTATTTTCATCGATGACTACGCCTGTCGCTATATTGTCTCCCATATTAATGTAGCCTACTGATTGGTAATGGCCTGTAGTGGTATTTTCAATTTGTGTTCTGTCTTCATCAGGTAATATGACCCTCGGCATAACTTCTGATGACTGACTATTGGTCGTATTATCATTTTGTTGTGTTTGTGTTTGCTGATTCGTCGTATCGTTATTTTGAGTATCCGTAGCTGCAGAACTACTAAATGGTGCAATTGCAGATAACATAACTAAAGAAAAAGCTATACTACCTATCATTTTTCTTATAAACATAAATAACCCTCCATTAAAATATATTATACTATTAAAATTTAAAGAATTTTCCAAAAATAATCAAATCATAATATTAGTTTTTGAAAATATATCACCTTAATTTATAAGTTTTTTTAATAGTATATTCTTAGGTTATACCCTATCTTCTAAAATAGTATCATTTTCAAAACAACACATTTCTCTTTATGTTGTTTAAACGATACATATATAAACATGTTGTTTGCTTTATATTCCGTAACGTAATACAATGCATTTAAACAACAGGTGTTAGTTAGATAATGCTTGTTGCTTAAATAAAGTTAGGAGGGATAGACGTGACAACAATTCAAAAACACAATGGTTTCAAACGGACTTTTCAACAGGGTCATTTGACGTTAGGCTTAACGTTACCTTTTGATAATTCTGAACACATCGCATTGTCGTTGGAACATCAAGTTGATTTAGCGCAATACGCTGAAACACTTGGATTTACGAGCCTTTTTGTACGGGACAGTCCGCTTTATAGCCCACATTTAGGAAATGTAACGACAAACTACGATCCGTTTGTATTTTTAACTTATCTCAGCGCCAAGACATCAAAAATCGCTCTCGGAACATCTAGTATTGTTGCTACATTACGTCATCCAATTCATATAGCGAAAGCTGCTACTTCTCTTGACTTGATTTCAAATGAGCGATTATTATTAGGCGTTGCTACAGGAGATCGATCATTCGAATTTCCAGCTTTTAAAGTAAATACAAACCATTTAACTGAACAATTTCAAACAGCGATAACTTCTATAAACGATTTATGGAAAACACATTCACCGCAAATCTCAAATTCTATATTTGAATTATACGAGGATGCCGGTTTACAAATATTACCAAAACACAAGCATATTCCAATGTTTGCTACTGGTTATTCAAAACAAAATATGTCTTGGCTAAAGAAACACATGGATGGCTGGATGTTTTACCCACAAGATTTTCAGCAGCAAAAGAAATTATTACTAGATTGGCATCAAAATGATGTATTCAAACCTTTTATGCATCCACTTGTTATCGATTTGTCTGTGAATCCAAATGAGTTGGTTAAACCGATTAAAGGTGGTTATCGCTTAGGTAGAAATACTTTAATAAAAATATTAAAATCATATGAGCGTATAGGTACGAATCATATTATGCTCCACTTAGTTGAAAATGAAAGAACTTATAAAAATATATTAACAGAGGTTGGAAATTATATTATTCCACACTTTCCACCTCATGAATTACAGGAGGAAAAAAATTATGACACTATTAGATAGAATTAATATACTAGCAAATAAAGAAAAAGTTGAAACATTGAGCATTGAAGAAAAACAAGAACAACATGTATTAAGACAAGAATATTTACAAATGATTCGTGGACAAGTTGTTAACACATTTTCAACTTTGAAAGTCGTTGATCCTTTAGGTGAAGACATTACGCCAGATAAAGTCTATGAATTACGTGAAAACATGAATACTTTAGATTTAAATTAAATTGATAACTTTATAATAAATATTCACAAAAACGGCTGTGCACTTTCATATCAAAGCGCACAGCCGTTTAATATTTCTGAGGTTCACAAAGTGCAATTACTTATATCAATCGTTTAAAATTTGTTGCATTGAACGATCAACACTGCTCGCATACATATTTCCAAATTTGACTAAGTGTACCATTAATAAATAAAGTCTATAAAATTCTAAGCGTTTCTCCGCACCATCGCTCAATGGATAATGCTTATTATATTCATCATAAAATGATTGTGTAAAACCACCAAACACGGTAGTAATACCTAAATCAAATTCTCTATCACCATATAATGGTGCCGGATCAAATAGTGCAGGCGAACCATTTTCTAAAAACATATAATTGCCTCCCCATAAGTCTCCATGCAATAAGGAAGGTTTACTCGTATGCTTATTCAGTGCATCTATAATGACCTTACGTACACGTTTATATGTTTGAGCATCATTATCTGTCCATAATTTCAACCGCAATAATTCATCTTTTAAATGATCCAGACGACGTTCCACAAATAATGTTATCCATGAATCTGTCCAGCTATTATCAAATGAAATATCTCCACCTTCATATGGTAAATCAAACCCAAATTTTCCTGATGATTGTTGTTGGCTATGCATTTTCGCAACAAGCTGTCCTAATTCTCTTTGGCTACCAGTTGTGCCTTCATCTAAAAAGGTTAAGAGTAAATAAGCATCTTCATTAATTTTTCCGCTTCCAATCACTTTTGGCGCAGTAATTTGCGCTTGTTCAAAAAGGTTTAAACCTGCAATTTCTGCTGCAAAGAAATCTTCATTACGATTACGTTGCACGAGTAAAAAATAAGTTTCATCTGGTGTTGTTACTTGAAATGCTTCATTCACATCTCCACCACCAACTGGAGATATAGATTCTATATGATTTAATGGAAGTTGTGCTTGCCATTCTTGTTTCATTTGTACCCCTCCATAACTATTAAGCTATAATATTGCTACTTAATTATTACCGTTTTCAACATATCTTAATCAATAATGCTTATTGTCATACTTTTTATGTGACACTTCTTAAAATTATCTTGATTTACTCTAGGCATATATTCAGTAAAATGCTAGTCTATTAAAGACATCATTTTCAATATAGCCAACAATATAAATTAACTTTTGGCTTAAATACATATAAAATTCGATTAACGGAGTGATAATCTCATGTATAAACTAATCAAACCTATTTTATTTCAATATGACCCTGAAAAAGCACATGGCATGACTATTGACGCACTGAAATTCGTACAAAAACATTCTAAATTATTACCAGTCATCGAACAGTTATTTCATTATGAGCATACAGCCCTACATCAAGAAATTCATGGTATTCATTTTGACAATCCTATTGGTCTTGCAGCAGGCTTCGATAAATCTTGTGAAGTTCCTAAAGCTTTAGAGAAAGCAGGGTTTGGTGCTATAGAACTCGGAGGTGTTACACCTAAACCACAGCCTGGTAATCCAAAACCACGTATGTACCGATTAGTTGAGGATAACGCTTTAATTAACCGTATGGGCTTCAACAATTTAGGTATGAACAAGGCACTTAGTAACCTACGTAAATATAGCTATCAAGTACCTATAGGTTTGAATGTGGGTGTGAATAAATTTACTGATTATGAATCACGTTATCAAGATTATATAAAAGTAATCGATACATTTAGAAATGATGTAACTTTTTTTACTGTGAATATTAGCTCACCTAACACTAAAAATTTACAAAGCTTCCATGACAAAGATGAATTCTCACAACTTTGTTCCGCAATTCAATCATATAAAGACAGTCACAATGTCAACGTGCCTATTTTTATCAAGCTGACTTCAGATCTTGATTTAGATAGTTTAGGTCGTATGTTGGACCCTATCGTTGAAACTTTTGATGGCATTATTTTAGCTAATACCACTCAAAAACGTGAACAGTTACATTCTGACAATCAGCATGAAACTGGTGGTTTAAGTGGTAGACCGCTATTTGAACGTAATCTAGAACTCATTTCTTATGCCTATAAACAAACAAATGGTCAGTTCTTAATTATTGGTACTGGGGGTATATTTAATACCAGTGACGTCATTACAATGATGCGTCATGGCGCTTCGCTCGTACAACTTTATAGTGCTTTAGTATTTGAAGGACCAGGACTAACTAAAAAATTAAATAAAAACTTGGCAAAATACCTTAAAACAGAAGGTTATGAGCATATAAATGATATTATAGGGTTAGACGTATAAAATTCAGTAATTGTTTAATTTAAAATCATATTACATTATCTTTATTAGGGTATGTAAATAATAAAGGAGGCGCTATTATGTACAAGAAAATACTATTAGCTTATGACTTTGGCAACACATTCGATAACGTTCCGCAAGAATTACAAAACTTAACTGCTGGCGTAGATGACGCTGAAATTACAATTTTCAATGTTATTTCTGAAGGTGACTTACAAACCTCAGTACGCTATGATGGTAAACATTTTGAAGAATTAGCGAACGAAAAAGGCAAAAAACTAGATCCATTTGTTCAAAAATTAGAAAATCTCGGTTTAAATGTTCGCGTGAGATTTAGTACAGGATACATCAAGCAATCTATTCTGCAAGAAGTTGAAGAAAATAAATATGACATTATCGTCATGAGTAATAAACGTGCAAAACCAGACATTAAAAATGTTCTTGGGAATGTCACTCATAAAATTGCCAACAGCGCGAATCTTCCTGTATTAATTATAAAATAATAGGCATATAAATAAGGAAGCCTCCAACTAAATCTTGGAAGCTTCCTTTATTTTATTTAGAATGCTTTGCAATTATTTTCGACTTATATTGATACTTAATCCTGTTGCTTTAAGTATCTCTCAATTACTTGTAATACACCAGATTCATCATTAGATGGTGCGCGGTGTTGAGCTATTTTTTCAAGTTCTGGGCTACATTTCGCCATAGCATAACTATGTGTGGTCAATGCTAGCATTTCTAAGTCATTATTAGCATCTCCAAAAGCTAATAATTCGTCTTGCTCTATGCCCCACTGGTTTAAAAGTGCTTGAATCGCTACACCTTTATTCACTCCAGGTAAAATAAGATCCACACTCTCAGCACCACTTGTCACGGCTCGTATTTCATGTGCATATTCACTTTCCAAACCAGTTTTCACTTGATTTACGATATTGTCATCTTTGATTCTCATTGCCACTTTAACAAACTGGTCATCTTTGATATCACTAAAGTTTTCAACTTTTTCAATATCGTAGTAATAGTTAGTAATAAAATTCATAAATTCATCGCTACAATCACTTTTAACATATGCTGATTTAATCCCACTTACTATAACATCAGAGATATTATAATCCACCATAATTGTCTGCAGAATATCAAAGGTAAGTTGTTGATCAAAATGTGAAGAAGACACTAATGTATCATCAACATAAGTAACGGCGCCATTTTCTGCTACATACGTAATTTGTGCTTCCTTGCCTGGGAAATATGATCGTAATTGGGCATATTGATTACCACTTGCTACAATAAATTTGATATTACGTTTTGTTATTCCTTCAAATATTTTTTCAAAATATATTTCATCAAAGGTATGATTGGATTTAAATAACGTTCCATCTTTATCTACTGCAATTGCTTTTATCATCGGTATACATCCTTCCAAATTCGTTATCAACCCTAACAATATATGTTACTACTTACTTTACATCACAATAATATTAAATAAATGGCCATCTATGTCACTAAACAAACCACCATAAAACCCTTCTAACATCGTACCGCTCTGCAATACTTTACCACCCGCTTCTTTAACTTTATTTAATAATGCATCAACATCTTGAGACTGAGATACAGAAATAGAAACTAATGCTTCATTTGAGCCTATATTAGAAAGCTGAGATGCTTTTTTAAATTGGCTACGTTCAATAAGCATAATAATTTTATTATCGATCGTTTGAATTCCTCTCATTTTATCCAAAACAGCATCATTTTGTTGAATTTTAAAGCCAATGTCACTAAAAAATGCTTCACTTGCTTTAAGGTCTTTTACTGGTAAATTTAGCCATGCCGATTGTATATCCATTTTAACACGCCCTCTATTTTTACTCACCATATCATATCTCACTCTATAGGGGGCGTTAATCACCTACTTTAAACTATAGAACCGTTATCCACTTACATTGTGATTATTTCCTAGGTTATACTATAAAACTAAAATTAAATGAATTAATCATCGTTAATATGAGTGAGCTTACGAATATGCGATAGGTCAATCTTTTCAATCAATTGTTCATATGTGTTCAACGCCTTTTTAGTCATTGTTAATCCTTCTTCAGTTAGATAGATATACATAGCGCGTTGATCTTCAACACATTCTTGTCTAAAAACGAGCGGACAATCCATTCTTTCTATCCTAACGATTAAACGCGACATTGCACTTTGACTCAAATCTACTATTTTAATTAAATCATTCATTTTATATTTTTTTCCTGTTGCTGTAAAAATTTCGTATAGTACATAAAATTCTTTTAAACTTAAATGATATTGTTGTTTTAACGTTTTTTCTATTAATGATTCTGTGTAGTGTACATATTTTGTCATTTCAATCCAATTATTTATTTTTTGCTGTTGTTCCATATAACATCCCCCAATACTTCTCTACCATCTATATTTATTCTGCTGTTTATTTTATAGCTTTACGTTACATCATAGATTGATTGTTTTGTTAATTCCCATTTTTTATCTGCAACATTTTCAACGAACTTTGCATCATGAGAAGTGAATAAAATGATACCCGGATAAGCATTCATAAATAATTCCAATGCTTCTAATGTTTTTATATCTAAAAAATTAGTGGGTTCATCTAAGATTAACATATTAGCTTTAGTAGAAAATAACACAGCTAAAGATAATTTTGTTCTTTCACCACCACTTAGAACTTTACAGGAACGCTCAAGCGCCTCATTTAATCCTAAGTTATTTAATATAGCTCGAGCAAAGTGTTCTTGCGTATCTGTTTCTTCCATTAAAAATTGTAAAAGTGAAACATCTCGCATTGCTTCATAACTAAGTTGACGATAATAGGCCATACGCACTTTTGGTGAACAATCAATACCTTTTTCTTGATGATATATCGCTTCAAACAAAGAAGTTTTACCTACTCCATTATCACCAATAATTGCAATGTTACAACCATATGAAATTTGAAATCGTGTATCGTTAAGGAGCGGGATACCTTCGCGTGTTAATGTGAAGTTTTGAGCAATAATTGGATAATTATTATGCACTTCATAAACTTTACTTTGAGGAAATTGAAAATCATATTGCTGTTTAGGTCGTTCAATTTCTTCGATTTGTTCTAATCGCTTTTCTATATGTTTCGCCTGTTTCTGTGCTGCTTTCTCGACTGTATCTTTTTGTTTAGAAGCACTATATCTGTCTGGTTTAATACTTTTGTTCTTTTGTTTAGATGTTGCTTTCCCATATTTTTGTGCTTGTTTATGCTTTTCTTCACTGGCTTTGGTTAGTCTAGTTTTCTCACTTTGATATTGTTGATACTGACGACTATGTTCAATATATTCTTGCTCTAATTGAGCATGATATTGACTATAATTCCCTTTAAATACCCTTATTGTGCCATCATTTTGTATTTCCCAAATTGTATCTACAATGTCATCTATAAGCGCTCTATTATGCGTAACCATTATTAATGTCCCATAGTAATATTTTAAAGTATCAGCTAAATAGTCAATTCCATTTTTATCCAAATGATTTGTTGGCTCATCCAATAATAAAATGGGACTATAATTTGATATAATATTAGCTAACTTATACTTTGCTTTTTCTCCACCACTCATTTTATCTGTCGTATGCATTGGTAGATTAAGTTGACTTAACACATCACCTTTTAATTGGTTAAAATCACTATCTATCTCCATACTAAGTTGTTTAAAATATTGCATTTCATCATTGACTTCAATTGTACCTAAATCAGGTTTAATAGTTTGATTTATCATATTTAATATTGTTGTTTTACCTGTACCATTTGCTCCGATTAATGCAATTTTTTCAAATTGATAAGCATGTAGCGCTTCGATTTCTATAGAACGAAAATCTGTTAATTTGTGTGTTATTTGATTAAATTTAATTGTATATTCCATCATTGATATACACTCCTTATTAATAAAAGGAAGTGCACGCAAAAAAATAAGACAGGTTTCTCCTATCTCACTCACATAATATATTTATGACACTATCTTTACGTGATAGTACTCTCTTAATACATTATCTTCTTATTAGGAAAAAATGACATACTTCACCCTATGAGAATGTGGCGTGAACTGTACCTTTTTGAATTTATTGTGTTTATGATTCAAAAAGGTTCTAGCGAAGTCTCATAGAAGCTGTCATTTTAATCCTCCTTGTCTTTATATATTGCATTTACTGTAACATCTTGATTATTTATTTTCAATACACATTTGAATAGATTCATCAAGATAGCGGTAGTCACTTACTTTTTAATAAAAAAACATACTGGAAGGCTTTATAAATAAAAAGTCCTCGCAGTATGTTCAGCTCACTATGAATTGCTATTTAATAATTTCTCTTTTAAATCTTTACGTTCATATTCTAATGAATACGGATCATTTAACCAATAAATGCCTTCGTCTACTTTAAATGTATGATTGTTTTGTACCGCTTCAGTATTTTTCCAAATTTCTTTATTTTCAAATGATAAGTCAGACCCTTTTGCTACAGGAGTCACAACATAATCGCCAGCCATTTTAGGAAGCTCTTCTTCTGAGATATCAGCTAAATCATTTTCTTTTGTTGCTTTTTCTACTGTCTCTGGCATTTTCAACCCAAATGAGTCGTATAAAATCTCACTACCGTGACCATATGTTTTACCTAGCGCATAGATTTTTTTATCAAAATCTTTGATGATAGACACTGTTGTATCTGCTCCAATGGCATCTTTGATTTCTTTACCATCATCTTTTGTTTTTTGCTCCCAGTCTTCAACCCATTTTTTTGCTTTATCTTCTTTGCCAACAATTTTCCCTAGCTCTAGGTGCTGTTCTTTATAATCATGTTTTGCATAATCAAAGGCAACAGTTGGTGCTATTTTTTTCATTTTTTTCAAGTTTTTATCTGTATTATAAGTAATGATTAAATCTGGTTTGAGTTTCGCGACGCTTTCTACATTTTCAGCATCTACCTTCTCCACATCTTTAAATTTTTCTTTTAATACTTTACTGTCATCAACGATATTCGCAACTCCTACAATATTCGCATCAAGTTGTTTTAAACCACCTGCATATGTTGCCCCTAAAACGACAATACGCTTAGGATTTTTAGGTATTTTCACTTTATCTCCTGAGTCTTGTTTGTAAGTTGTTTTTTCGCTATCTTTTTTAGACGACTTGTCTTCTGAGCCATTGCTACACGCTGCAAGTACAAGCACCAACACTAACAAAGGTAATAATAGTTTCTTCATTGTTTTATGTCCCCTTTTTTTATCGTATTTTAAATTGTACAGGAAGTTGTATTAAACACAATAATATATAAAGAATTACTATTTGAAATTCTAAATGATTGTAGATGTTATATAAATAAACAGCCACTTTCTTAATATATAGAAAGTAACTGTTTTGTATATTCATGTCGTTGATTACTAAATAAATTCTCTACATTAAAATCGTCTACAATGATGCCATTTTTCATTACAATAACTCTTTCAACCAAATGATTTAAAAAGGCAATATCATGAGAAATCATCAACATGCCTTTTTGTGTTCTGTGATGATAATCTTTCAGCACTTCTATCATTTTTTGTTCTGCAATAACATCTAAGCTGGCTGTGATTTCGTCACATAGAAGCATATCTGGTTCCAACATAAGTGTACGGATTGTATTAAATCGCTGTAATTGGCCACCACTTAATTCATCAGGTAACCTATCCAACAACTTAGTATCTAGGTCCATATATGTCATCATTGCTTTCATTCTTCGATGTACATCACTCATAACCGTACCTTTATAATACTGTATAGGTTCTGCTAAGGATTTCCCCATATTAAATTTCGGATTAAAACTATCATATGCATGCTGAAATATAGGTAATAATGTTAATCCATGTGTGATGATTTGTCCTTCGGTCGGTTGAAGTAAACCTAGCATAAGATGCGCTAAAGTTGTTTTTCCGGAACCACTTTCACCTACGATACCAATAATTTCATCCGCTTTTATAGTCAGGTTAATATTAGTTAAAATAGGATCTTGATCATATTTAAAATTTATTCCTGTTAATTCAATCATAAGCATTCTCCCTTCTTAGCTGACTACGGGAATTAAATAACTCCAGGCTATAGGGTTTTACATTGTGATTTTTAAAGGCTTGAACATGATTAGAATCTATCATTTCTCCGTGACGTATCACATGAATCCAGTCACTAAAATCTAAAACGTGTGATAAATTATGTGTGATAATTAATAAAGTTACTTGATGCACTTCCGCTAAATGTTTAATTAAGTTCATTACATTATAACCCGTTATCGCATCTAATGATGAGGTTGGTTCATCAGCGATAATGACTTCTGGATTTAACATCAGAACACTCGCAATTTGTACCCTAGCAAGTTGTCCTCCAGACAAGCTAAAGCAGTAGCGGTCCATGACTTGGTCAGGTACTAAATCTACCCATTGTAATGCTTTGATGACAAACTGCTTTGCCACTGCTTTCTTAACTTTATAGTGCATTCTGTAAATAGCCATAAGTTGTTTACCCAGTTTTGTATGATCATTAAAGCTGTGTGTATAGTCTTGAGAAATAAAACCGATATCTTTGCCTAATAAAGTATGCATATCTCTGACACTTTGGTTTTTGTAACGTAATCCATCAAATTCCATATCTAATGTACGTGGTACACGTTGAACGAGTGCTTTGGCAGTTAAACTTTTACCTGAACCACTTTCACCAACTAGGACATTCACTTTACTTTGCTTAAGTCCTAAGTTGATATTATGAATGAGCTTAGTACCTGAATTATCTTTGATTGATAGATTGGATATCTCGAGTATATTAGTCATCCAAATCACGCTTCCCTTTTAATAATTTATCTCTTAAGGCATCACCAGCTAAATTGAATAATAAAATTGTTAGTGTAATTAAAGTTGCTGGGACAATTAATAGTAATGGATAAGAGCTAATATAGTCACGTCCAGCATTAAGCATTGCTCCCCATTCAGGTGAAGGTGGTTGTGCGCCTAGCCCTAAAAAGGATAATGATGAAATATAAAGAATAATTTTACCAAAATCAACAGTCATCAGCACAATAATAGATGGCGTAACTTGTGGTAAAAAATGTTTCCAAATAATTGTACGCGTTGGCACATTAAATAACTTAGCCATTTGTATATAAGGTTTCATCATTTCACTGCTTATTACAGAACGCGTAAGTCTTGTATATGTCATCCATTTAATTATTGTAATGGCGATGACTAAATTCCAAATACTCGGTTTAAAAAAGCTGGCAAATGCAATCATCAATACAAATTCTGGAATGCTTAGTCCAATGTCAATTAAACGCATAATCACTGTATCGACGATTCCCTTTTTGTAACCGGCTAAAAGACCAAGTGGAACACCAATAATTACCGTAACGAGTAATGTAATTAAACTAATGAGTAAAGTATACCTTGCCCCAACGATAACTCGTGATAATAAATCTCTACCATAATCATCTGTCCCTAACCAATGAGTCAAACTTGGCGTTTCCAAAGCATTACCTAAATGCACTTCTAACGCACTGTTAGTTGAAACAAAAAATTGCGCTATTATAATGACGATGAGATAGAAAGAAAAACCATAGAAAATGAGATTGTGTTTATTAATATGTTTCATTACATCTCACCGTCCTGACGCTCTACTTTAGTCTTTTTACGATTTTTATTGTATCGACGTTTTGGATCTAGCCATAATAACAATAAGTCACTGATTGTGTTAGCAAGAACGACAAGGAAACCAATCATAAGAACTGCACCTTGCACAACAGGATAATCCCTTGCTCTAATACTATCGACTAGGAAATGACCAATACCTGGTATACTAAATAAGTTTTCAATAACGACTGTGCCGCCAATAAGACTGCCTATAGACATACCCAATACTGTAACGACCGGTATAATAGCAGGCTTAAACAAGTCTTTCCATAAAATATAACGTTCAGACATCCCTCTGAGTCGAGCCGCTTCTACTTCTTTAGATTGGTACAGTTCTACTAAATTAGAACGCATTAATCTGACATAATAGGCACTCATACCTATGCTCAGTGCTATCACAGGTAATACGTAGCCTGCTAACGAATCTAATCCAGATGATGGAAGTAAGTTGAGTTTTTGTGCGAATACATAAATCAATAAAGTTCCTAAAAAGAATGAAGGTATACTAACAGTAAAAGATGTCACTGTGCGGATCAATGTATCAATCCAAGTATGATAGTATTTCGCTGCAATAATACCTAATGGCACTGCTACAATAAAAACGATAATGATAGTCAAAATAGCAATGAATGCTGTAGGTGGCGTATAATAAATTAATTCATTGATTACAGGCTCGCCTGTTTGATAACTCGTACCAAAATTCAACTGCACAATTTGTCCTAACCATTGAATATATTGGATGACTACGGGTTGGTCTAAACCTAATTTTTGTTTGGTAGCTTCAATTTGTTCACTTGAAACGTTAGCCACATCTAAATGTAAAATTTTGTCGACTGGGTCTCCCGGCGTAAGTTTCATTAATATAAAAGTGATAGTAGAAAGGACAAACAATACAATGATCATTTGTCCAATTCTAGAAAGTATATTTTTTAATATCATTGTTTTTTATCCACTTTATAATCGATGAGATAGACGCCTTCAGGAGTTGCTTTTAAGTTTTCTACATCTTTACTCATACCGACGATATTATCATTATATGAAATATAGCTATTTGCTAAGTCATTGCTAGTTATATCAATAATTTCATTCGTTAAACGATGACGTTCTTTTGTATCTACTGTTTTATTAAATTGATTTATTAAAGCAGTCACTTTGTCATTATCATAATCACCTGCGTTAATCGCACCTTGTGGTTTATACGCTTGGTTGAAGAAATAACCAGTGTCTCCTCTTGGAATCGTACCAAAGCTATAAAGTGATGCATCCCACTGACTTTTATCTTTTAGGTAACCTTGGATATCATCCACATTACGTAATTTAATATCAATATTGGCTTTTTTAGCATCTGATTGGATAACTTGTGCAATTTTCGGAAGTTCTGGACGTCCATTATATGTTGAAACTGTTAATTGTAATGGATGTTCTTTTGTATAGCCTTCTTCTTCCATTATTTGCTTCGCTTTATCTATATCTTGTTTCTGCACTTGTCGATTCTCTATAAAATCTAATTTTGTATTGAAAGATCCAGTTGCAGGTTCAGCATGACCTTTAGACACATTTTTTGCAATACTTTCACGATCTATTACTTTATCGAGTGCTTCGCGTACAGGTTGCGTCATCTTATCGCTTGTATGGTTATATAAGAGTAAGCCTGTTCTAAATCCTGAGACACTTGATACTTTTGTTTCATCACTCTCTTTTAGTGTTTTTACTTTTTCCACAGGTACATCTGTAATGACATCTGCTTTCCCAGAGTCTAAATCACTCGTACGTGCGTTACCATCTTCTTGATAAGTAACATTAATATGATCTAGTTTCGGTTTACCTTGCCAGTAGTCTTTATTCTGATCTAATTTAATTTTTTGAGATTGCTTATAATCTTTAATTTGATATGGTCCAGTACCAACAGGGGTTTTATTTACATCGCCCTTTGCTTCCGTATCATAGATCGCTGAAAATGGACTGGCAAGCTCTGAAACTAATTCAGGATATGCTTCTTTTGTCGTAATCGTAACATTTTGTCCGTCTACTTGAATGTCCTTAATAGGAAGAGATCCTTTTACCAAGTCACTTTTCTCAATACTTTCTTCCAAACTAGATTTCACTGCTTTACCAGTCACTTTTTTACCATTTTGGAATTTAATATCATCTTTTATTTTTAGATCGAGTTGAGTTGGTGACTTTTGATTATATGATTCAACTAATAATTTTTGAACTTTTCCTTCAGCGGAGGCTTTAAACAAAGATTCTGCTGCGCCAATTTTCACTGGTACATCGGTTTCATAAGGGGCGATTGAAGTTGTTTTTAAAGGTAACTCAATGTTCAAAGTGTTTTCTTTAGATTGACTTCCAGATCCACTACATCCTGCTAAAGTAATTGCTGCGGTTGCAAACAATACCACTAATCTTTTCATTTATTTTCCTTCTTTCTAAAAAACCATTCTTAAAATCAATTAGAAATTTATATTTTAAAACTTATAACAATAGAGTTAACTACACTTTCAACCAGATTAATTTAAGTTTTCATGTTATATCACTCTATTTGTTGTTCTTTCATTTGATTACCCGCAAATAGCATAATCCACGTAGCAATAATAAATGGCAATGTAAATACCGGTAAACCAAATGGTGTTAATAATGTAGTCATGCCTGCATGTAATATGACAGTTAGCAGAATGCCTAACACAATACTTATATAACGCGGAATTCTAGTACTAAATGCGACACCTAAAGCTAACACTGTAAGTATGACATTATAGCCAAACAGACCATCATTAATTTGGTCGTGATTACCACCAAGTACCGTGACTGCTGCAAAACCTATAATATTTGCAATAATTGCAAATGTACCAGCTTTTCTGGAAGCAATAAAAATACCAATAAGAATTAATATACCTGCAATCATATTTTTAAGTAAAAATATTTCACTGAAACCCGTCAAAAATGCACTTATAAAGTCGATACTATGACCAGAAAATTTAATTTCCTGAACTGTATTCGGCAAAATATTAACATCTGCGTTCACAAATTTAAATTGGAATGACATGAGTAATACAATCCAACTTACAAATACATATGGCATTGTTAACATTGGCACACCAAATGGTTTAAAAAACTCTCTAAATGCCGAACCAATAGGCATTGTTATAATAATTGCCACTAATACAATAACCACACTATACCATTCTGGTACTAAGAATAATGTTAATGCAATGGCAGTAAGTACAGGATTGAACCCGGCCAATCCCGTGTTGATTTCCTCTTCTGAATAATTCGTGCGTTTTGCAAGCAATAGGGAAATGACACTTGCACTCAAAGCCATTAGCCCCACTTTCCAATTACCTACAAAAATACCTGCTAAAACAAACAATCCTGTCCACGAATTGTTCAATAATAATACTTGCGCAATATTCTTCAATATTATCCGAATAGCGTCCACAACGTCACCTGATTTCTATATACTTTGACTTAAATAATAATATATTAATATCCACTAAATTTAAAGAGATACATATCGCCTGTAATAAAATTCTTTTTTTATTTTTCACGCTCACAAGGGGTTATTCTTGTAGTTAAATACTATTCGGAATATCATTATATAGCGGACATAATTAACGTACACGATATAAATAATTGAAAGGTAGTGAAGCTCGTGCATTTTACACAACGTGAACAAGATAAGTTGATGCTAGTTGTAGCAGCAGATTTAGCACGCAGACGTCAACAACGCGGTTTAAAATTAAATTATCCAGAGGCAGTAGCTATAATTAGTTTTGAACTACTTGAAGGTGCTAGAGATGGAAAATCTGTGGCAGAACTGATGAGTTATGGGAAACAAATATTAAGTGAAGATGATGTAATGGAAGGTATTGCCGATATGCTAACAGAAATGGAAATTGAAGCGACTTTCCCTGACGGAACTAAATTGATTACCGTACATCACCCAATCGTATAAAGGAGGATTTATATTATGAAACCTGGTGAAATTATAGTTAAACGTACAGAAATAGAAGTAAATAAAGGTCATAAATCCACAATACTTAATGTGAAAAATACTGGAGATCGACCAATACAAGTCGGCTCACATTATCACTTTTTTGAAGCGAATCCAGCGCTAGACTTTGACCATGAAAAAGCCTATGGTAAACGACTGGATATTCCTGCTGGTGCAGCCGTTCGTTTTGAACCGGGTGATGAGAAAGAAGTTCAACTCGTTGAATTTTCTGGCAAACGAAAAATTTATGGTTTTCACGGTGCTGTAAATGGAGCAATTGATGAGTCTCGTGTCTATAGAGATGAAGCAGACACTTCAGCTACAGAAATCGTTGAACAAGAAAATCAAGAAAACGAAAATGCTAATAAAGAAAGTGGGTATAAAGCATGAGTTTTAAAATGACGCAATCACAATATACAAGTCTTTATGGGCCAACTGTTGGTGACTCTGTAAGACTTGGAGATACAAATTTATTTGCAAGAGTAGAAAAAGATTACGCTACGTATGGCGATGAGGCGACATTTGGTGGTGGTAAATCTATCAGAGACGGCATGGCTCAAAATCCTAATGTAACACGTGATGATAAACAGGTTGCAGATTTAGTTATGACAAATGCAATGATTATCGACTACGATAAAATTATTAAAGCTGATATTGGTATTAAAAATGGCTATATTATGGCAGTCGGAAAAGCAGGTAATCCTGATATTATGGATAATGTAGATATTATTATTGGTGCTACGACTGATATTATTTCTGCAGAAGGTAAAATCGTAACTGCAGGTGGTATTGATACACACGTTCACTTTATTAACCCTGAACAGTCACAAGTTGCGCTTGAAAGTGGTATAACTACGCATATTGGTGGCGGCACTGGTGCATCTGAAGGTGCAAAAGCAACTACAGTTACTCCAGGACCGTGGCATCTACACCGCATGTTAGAAGCGGCAGAATCATTGCCATTAAATATTGGGTTCACTGGTAAAGGTCAAGCAGTCAATCACACTGCCTTAGTAGAACAAGTACATGCTGGTGCGATTGGCTTAAAAGTACATGAAGACTGGGGTGCGACACCTTCAGCATTAGACCACGCTTTGCAAGTCGCAGATGACTATGATGTTCAAATCGCACTACACGCCGATACATTAAATGAAGCTGGCTTCATGGAAGAAACAATGGCCGCAGTTAAAAACCGCGTATTACACATGTATCATACAGAAGGTGCTGGTGGTGGCCACGCGCCAGATTTAATTAAATCTGCTGCCTATCCAAACATTTTACCTTCTTCTACAAATCCAACACTTCCATACACAGTAAATACTGTAGACGAACATTTAGATATGGTTATGATTACCCACCACTTAAACGCTGCAATCCCTGAAGACATCGCATTTGCTGATTCACGTATTCGTAAAGAAACAATTGCAGCAGAGGATGTATTACATGATATTGGCGTATTTAGTATGGTAAGTTCTGATTCTCAAGCTATGGGACGTGTCGGTGAAGTTATTACACGTACTTGGCAAGTTGCACACCGTATGAAAGAACAACGTGGTGCATTAGAAGGTGACAGTAAACATAATGACAATAACCGTATCAAACGTTATATCGCTAAATATACGATTAACCCTGCCATTACACATGGTATTTCAGATTATGTTGGCTCTATTGAAGAAGGCAAACTCGCAGATATTATCATGTGGGAACCTGCTTTCTTTGGCGTAAAACCAGACGTTATCCTTAAAGGTGGCCTCATTAATACAGCCATTAATGGTGATGCTAACGGTTCTATCCCTACTTCTGAACCCTTGAAATACCGTAAAATGTACGGACAATTAGGCGGCAATATGCAAAGTACTTCAATGACTTTCGTTTCTTCAACAGCATACGAAAATGATATTGATAAAGTACTCGGCTTAAAACGTAAAGTAAGACCTGTTCGTAATATCCGTAAGTTAAGTAAAGCAGATATGAAAAACAACAATGCAACACCAAAAATAGATGTTGATCCACAAACATATGAAGTATTCGTGGACGGTGAAAAAATCACAAGTGAACCAGCTACTGAATTACCGTTAACTCAACGCTATTTCTTATTCTAGGAGGTAAAAAATGATCATCGAAGAAATTGTAGGAAATATCGCTAACATTGCTGATAGTGAAAAAGGTAAACATATAGAAAAAGTATACTTGGAAAACTCTGATTTAGTTAAACGTATTCAACGTGTAACGACAGACCATGGTAATGAAATAGGAATTCGTTTAAAACAACCTATTGATTTACAATATGGCGACATTTTATATAAAGACGACACCAATATGATTATCGTAGATGTGAATTCTGAAGATTTACTCGTTATTAAACCACGTACGCTTCAAGAAATGGGAGATATCGCGCATCAACTTGGAAACAGACATTTGCCAGCACAATTTACAGAAACTGAAATGCTTGTACAATACGACTACTTGGTAGAATCATTATTAAAAGATTTAGGGATTCCATACGAGCATGAAGATCGTAAAGTAAATAAAGCATTTAGACATATAGGTCATTCACATGACTGATCATGCACATCTACGTCTGTTTCAATTTTGTGATTCTCAATTCCCGACAGGTGCATTTAGTCATTCCTTTGGCCTTGAAACTTATATTCAACGTGACACAGTACATGACGAAGCAAGCTTTCAACAATGGCTCGCGTTATTTTTAAACGAACAATTGACATATGCAGATGGCTTAGCAATGCGACTCGTCTACGATGCGCTTAATCAAAATGATTCAGAATCTATATTGCGATTAGATAAAATTCTTTTCGTACAAAACTTACCTAAAGAAACACGCCAAGGTTCAAAACAAATGGGTAACCGCATGGTCAAACTCGCTTCTGAACTTTATGATAGTGACTGGATTGACTGGTACAATGCGCAACTAAAAGAGAAAAAAGCCAAGTTGCATCCTGCCATTTGTTTTACGATGCTCGGACATCATTTAGGAGTCGATATCGAAACAATTATTGATTATTATTTATATCAAAACGTGTCCAGTTTAACTCAAAATGCGGTACGCGCAATTCCTTTGGGACAAACTGCTGGTCAACGTATTGTACATCATATGATTCCACTTATGAAAGAGACAAGAGACTATATCATGACATTGGATGAATCCCAACTAGGTATTACTGCACCAGGATTAGAAATCAATCAAATGGAACACGAGAACGTCAATGTAAGAATTTTTATATCTTAGGAGGACAATTTTTATGACAGAGACAGTTAAAATAGGTATCGGTGGCCCTGTGGGTGCAGGGAAAACCCAGCTTATCGAGAAAATTGTTAAACGTTTAGCAAAAGACTTGAGCATTGGTGTTATCACTAATGATATATATACAAAAGAAGATGAAAAAATATTAGTTAACTCAGGTGTATTACCTGAAGATAGAATTATCGGTGTTGAAACGGGTGGATGCCCACACACAGCAATTCGTGAAGATGCGTCAATGAACTTTGCAGCAATTGATGAACTAAAAGAACGCAATGAAGATATAGAACTTATTTTCATTGAATCTGGTGGCGATAACTTAGCGGCAACTTTCAGCCCGGAACTCGTTGATTTTTCAATTTATATTATTGATGTTGCACAAGGCGAAAAAATTCCACGTAAAGGTGGACAAGGTATGATTAAATCTGACTACTTTGTAATCAATAAGACTGATTTAGCGCCTTATGTTAATGCATCATTAGAACGCATGGCAGAAGATACAAAAGCATTCCGTGGTAACCGCCCATTCACTTTTACAAATCTTAAAACCGATGAAGGCTTAGACAATGTACTTGAGTGGATTGAACAAGATGTATTTCTTAAAGGATTAGCTTAATGTCTGAGTCAAATCCACAATGGACTGGCCAATTAGATCTAACTGTTTTTAATAATGGAAAAAAATCTGTTGCGCGTGATATCTTTTTTGAAAGAGCATTAAAAGTAATGCGTCCAGTCTACTTAAACGGCTCTGATATTCCTACATTTTATATTGTGAATGTAGGTGGCGGTTATTTAGATGGCGATCGCTATAACATGAACTTTAATGTAGACACTGATGCAAAAGTGATATTAACTTCGCAAGGTGCAACAAAGATTTATAAAACGTTGAATGATCATGTGGAACAATATCAAAATTTCAATATTAAAGATAACGCTTATGCGGAATATGTAGGCGATCCAATTATCGCTTTTGAAAATGCCAAATTCTACCAACATAATACATTTAACTTGAGTTCAACAGCATCTTTATTTTATACAGATATTTTAACACCAGGATATTCTAAAGAAGGTAAAGCCTTTAGCTACACATATATGCATTTATTAAATGAAATTTATGTAGACGATGATCTCGTTGTATTTGATAATATGTTACTTGATCCAACTAAAAATAAAGTCGATGATATTGGTTACATGGAGCATTATAGCCACTTGGGTTCTTGCTATTTTATCCACTCAGATGTTAACCAAAAATTTATAGATAACGTATTCGATCAAATTAAACACTTGCAACAAGTATATGATTGTCGTTTTGGTATTACACAGTTACCAACACATGGTTTTAGCATTCGTATTTTATCTAACAAAACACAAGTAATCGAAAAGATTTTAACAACATTACAAACTTATGTTGTTAAAGAAATCTTCGATCGTGACGTTGATTTTTTAAGAAAATATTAGTTATTCTCGAGTTTGGACATAAATGCCATTCTCAAAATAAAAGGACTAATCCGTATTAAATGGATTAGTCCTTTTTATATTTAAAATTTTACGATTTTTACCGTGTCTACGGGAGTATGCATAACATCAAAGTTTGTAATGTTCTATCGATAATAAAAAAGCCTCTAAGAACTCAAGATGTTCTTAGAAACTTTTAAATATATATAAATTATTTTTTAACTACAAACGCAAACAGACACAACTTTTAAATTAGATTAAGTAACCAAACTAAACTTATCACTAATAAAACAATCGTAACGATATAGATTAATAACTTTTGTCCTTTAGTTAAAGTTTTTTCTCCATCCGTAAACAAACTAAATAACGAACCATCCTTGCCCATTAATAATGCGATAGAATAAATAAGTAAGACTAAAGATAAAATAAATAATATTAATGCAACAAATACCATAATAGTACTCCTCTAACAATACAATCTGTTTTTCTTAGTTCTATGCCTATTCATTCTATCTTAATATTCAAATTTGTAAAGCAAAGCCTATATAAATAATCATATTGATTTTATTTCTATTATACTATGGTAAATCTCCTTTTTTCTCTAATCGTTTAACTTTAAATGGTGCATAAATTAATACCACAATTAATACTAATCCTAAATATCCAATGAATGGATAAAAGAATGACATTAAGTCTGTAAATCCTGCAAAACTTACTGCAAAGCCAATTAAAATAGCTACGATATAAAATATTTTAAACTGTATTGTTTCAGGAGTAGTAAAACGTGTAGCAAGTGAATAGAACATACCTAAACACGTATTAAATATCATTAAATAGATAATGATAGACATAAGAACACCTAAAATTGGAGATATATCATTTACAAGCCCTAACATCGGCATTGGTAAATCCCCTACCGTTTCAATTTTAGAAAGTATCGCAAAATGACTTATCATAATCATTATGCCTAAAACAAATCCTCCGAAGAAGCCACCCCATGCAGCTACCTTAGGATTCTTCTCACTACCACCCATAACAATTGCCATAGTTGCTCCTAAACTGATATTTAATGAAACGTAATTAACGCCTGAAATAAACCAATTCGGCACCGCTGACGTATGTTCTTTAGCTATGTCAGTGAGTTCAGTAAACGTACCTGACATAGTAAACAAGCAATAAACCGCAACAACGAGAATCGCTATAATCAATAACGGTGTAATATTACCGATAACTTTAACAACATTATCTACACGTAACATACCGAATAAAAATACTAAGAGAACCATTAATAATGTTCCAAGTACTGCTGGTATACCAAACTGTTGTTCAAAGTTCGAACCACCACCAGCAAGCATTACGACACCAAATCCAAATAAAGCGATGATGAGTACAATATCTATCACCCATGCAAGCACTTTACCAAACAATGTACCGCCAGTTAATTTATGTATTACATCATTATGACTCTGAGCTTTAAACTTACTACCTAGCCATACAAGTACCATACCAATATATGAAAATAACATTGTTGAAACAATTGCTGCAAATATACCCAACTTACCGAAACTAGTAAAATATTGTAGGATTTCTTGTCCTGAAGCAAATCCAGCACCCACAATTATACCAATTAAGGCACTACCTATTAAAAATACTTTCTTCATAGTAATCCCCTTTGTACGTAGTAATATTTTTTGTTTAAAACGTAAAATCATCATTGTAAAATAGAACGCATTACATTCCAAACCCCTTTATACACGTCTATACATAGAAAATCCGTATTGCCTTTCACAATAATGTAAACGTTTACATATTCATAGTAACTCACTTAGCTTTAATTTTCAAACCGCTGAAAATACTTATCCTTGATGGTATTTACATTATATAATACGCACTTTTCAACTAATAATAATATCATTATAGAGAAAACAAATTTTTAAACTTTTCACTATAAAACTGATACAATTATGTAGTCCAATATTAAAAAATAATTATAGGAGTGGTCTCATGGTAGAAGAATACATATATAGAAATACCGTACAACCATCTTGGATTGACCGTAATAATCATATGCATGACGCACAATATTATTCAATTTTCAGTGATGCAGTTGTTGGTTTCTTTGAATCTGTAGATTTATCAATTTCATATCGTCCCGATCAAGAGATCACGATATTTAGCATTGAAGCACATATTTCTTTTTTAAATGAATTATTACTAGATGATCAATTTTATATCAAGTTTCATATACATGACTATGATGCCAAGAGAGTGCATTTGTTTTTAACGATGTATAATGAGCAGGACGAACGTACGGCTACTTATGAAGTCATTATGATGGGCGTAAGTCACCATACAAGACGTAGCATGAATTTCCCTGAACCTGTTTATGATAAGATCAAAACATATTTTGATAGCCAACAACCCTTCGACATTCCAAAACAATTAGGTCATGTGATTGGTATTCCTAGAAAATAACTCTGTGATACATAGAAGCCTTATCTTAAAACTGAACTTAAGTCCTAATAAGCCATTATCCAATATGACATACAAAGGCTACAAAAAGTACTACATAGATATCACAACAGAACAGTTTCTTATAAAAAAGAACCTCCAAATGATTGGAGGTTCTTTTTTATAATTAATTATTTTAGGTGATCTAACGCTTTTTTTAAATCTTCCACTAAATCTTCAGTGTCTTCAATGCCAACTGAGAGACGAATTAGCCCATCTGCAATACCTTCTTTGGCACGAATGTCTTTAGGAATAGAAGCATGTGTCATTAATGCTGGTACAGAAATTAAACTTTCTACTGCGCCTAAACTTTCAGCTAATGTGAAATATTGCGATTCACGGATAATTGCTTTGGCACTTTCTATATCCTCAACTTCAAAAGCAACAACACCAGTATGTCCTTCTGATTGTGCTTCGTGGATATCATGATTTAAATGTTCAGCGATGCTTGGATGGAATACTTGTTTAACATTTTGATGTTGTTGCAACATTTCAATAATTGAAAGTGCATTACGTTGTACTTGTTCCATTCTTAGCCCTAATGTTTTAATACCACGAATTAACAAATAACTATCTTGCGGTCCCAACACGCCGCCTGTTGAATTTTGAATAAATCCAATACGCTCAGCTAGGTTCTCATCATTTGTAGCAACTAGGCCTGAAACGACATCACTATGACCACCAATGTATTTTGTAGCTGAATGCAATACGATATCAATACCCAATGTTAATGGGTTTTGGAAATATGGCGTCATAAATGTATTATCAACAACTGATATCAAATTATGTTTTTGTGCAATTTCAGCTGATTTTTTAATATCTGTTACTCGTAATAATGGATTTGAAGGTGTCTCAATATATAACATTTTTGTTTCTGGTTTAATATATTGTTCCACTTCATCTATATGCGTTGTATCTATGAAATCTGCTTTTATTCCAAAACGTGAAAACACTTTTGTTAGCGCTCTATAAGTGCCACCATAAACGTCAGAATTTATCAATAAATGATCGCCTTCATCTAATAACATAATCACTGCTGATATTGCTGCCATACCTGAACCAAATGCATAACCATATTGACCATGTTCTAAATCAGCAATTAAGCCTTCTAATGAACTACGTGTTGGATTAGCTGAACGAGAATATTCATATCCCTGTCTCATATCACCGATGTCATCTTGCATAAATGTACTTGTTTGATAAATTGGTGTAGTTACTGCACCTGTATATGGGTCTGTAGTAGATCCGCCGTGAATTAATTGTGTTTTTTTATTCATTAATGATTCTCCTCATAATTAAAGATTTTTTGTGACATGTATCGATCACTACCATCAGGAAAAATCGTTACAATAACACCACTATTGATGTGTTTTTTTACTTCTAATGCACCTTGTAAGACTGCGCCAGAGGAACTTCCTACAAGTAAACCTTCTCGTTTTGCCAATAATGCTACATTTTCAAAAGCATCTTTATCAGATACCTTAACAATATCAGAAACTAAGGATTCAGGTAAAAACTGAGGCCACTTTTCAGAACCGATACCTTCAATATCATGGGGATGTTGAGCTCCTCCACTTAATATAGAACCTTCCGGCTCAACTATGACATTCTCTACATTTAATGAAGTTAAGTGTTCTGCAACACCTGTAAATGTACCTCCTGAACCTATACCAGCCACAAAATAATCTATTTCTGGCAATGCTTCTGTAATTTCTTTGCCCAACGTTTCTAAATATGCTTTCGGGTTGTTAGCAGATTCAAATTGATTTAAATAAAGTGCGCCTGTTTGCGATTCAAATTGCTTTGCTGCTTCTTGAGCACCTTGCATGCCTAGTGCTTGCTCAGTTCTTCTAACTTCAGCACCTAAGGCTTTAATAATAGCTATTTTTTCTTCTGCAAAACCTTCAGGTGCAAAAATAACTGCATTTATATTATGATGGTTGGCTGCAATAGCTACGCCAATACCCGTATTACCTGCTGATGCCTCTACTACAGTTCCACCTTTTTGTATTAAGTTGTTCTCTAAAGCTTTTTCAATTAAATACTTCCCAAGTCTATCTTTAATACTACCGCCAGGATTGAATTGTTCTAATTTAGCATAAATTTGAACATCCTCATTACTAAAAGATTTTAATAATACCATAGGTGTATTGCCGATTAAATCATATGCAATCATCATAGTCCTCCACACACAGGTGTTTTTAATATTTTGTTTATTCCCTACTATACTGATATGAATTATAAATAGTTTCAGCCCTTTTTGCAAATTTTATAATTAAAATATTGTAAAACACTTAAAATAAATCCTTACTTTTTTAATAAGAATACTTGAATTCACTATATAGCTCTTGTATAGTATTAGTTATCAGAAAATTCAAATTTATAGGAGGATTTACATTATGAGTCAGAATTCATGGCATTTAGACACATTATCAATTCATGGCGGTCAACAAGTGGATGATTCAAAATCACGCGCAGTACCTATCCATCAAACAACGAGTTATGTATTTGATAGTACAGACCATGCACAAAAATTATTTTCGCTACAAGAAGACGGTAATATTTACACGAGAATTATGAACCCAACACAAAATGTCTTTGAAGAACGCATCACGGCTCTAGAAGGGGGCGTTGGCGCTTTAGCTACTGCTTCAGGACAAGCTGCAATACATCTCGCATTATTAAACATCGTTGAAACAGGTGATGAAATTGTTGCTTCTTCAAACTTATACGGTGGTACATATAATTTATTAAAAGTGACATTCAAAAAATTAGGTATTAAAGTCCATTTTGTAGATCCTAGCAATCCTGAAAACTTTAAAAATGCTATTACAGATAAAACGAAAGTTGTTTATGCAGAAACAATCGGCAACCCTCGTATTGATGTTCTAGATATAGAAGCTGTTGCAGATATTGCACATGATAATGGCGTTCCATTAATTGTTGACAATACATTCCCAACGCCTTATTTATTACGTCCGTTTGAGCATGGTGCTGACATAATTGTTCATTCAGCCACTAAATTTATTGGTGGCCATGGTACTTCAATCGGCGGTGTCATTGTTGATAGTGGTAAATTTAATTGGGATAACGGTAAATTCCCTGGCTTAGTAGAACCAGACCCTAGTTATCATGGTGTCTCTTATGCGAAGGATGTAGGAGAAGCTGCGTTTATCACTAAAGCACGTGTTCAATTATTACGTGATTTAGGTGCATCTGTATCACCTTTCAATGTTCATGAGTTCTTAATTGGTTTAGAAACATTACATCTACGTATGGAACGTCATTCAGAAAATGCTTTACGCATCGCACAATATTTAGAAAAACATCCAAATGTAACATGGGTAAACTATCCTGGTTTAGAAAACAATGCTTACAATGAATTAGCTCAAAAATATCTACCAGATGGACAAGGCGCTATACTTACATTTGGCGTTGATGGTTCAGTAGACGATATTGCTAATTTCGTTGAAGGATTAGATTTATTCTCACACGTAGCAAACGTTGGTGATTCTAAATCATTAATCATTCATCCTGCAAGTACAACACACTTACAATTGTCACCAGAAGAACAAAAAGCTTCAGGTGTACTACCAGAACTTGTAAGATTATCAGTTGGAACAGAAAAAGTAGAAGACATCATTTCAGATCTTGATAAAGGTTTTAAAGCGTCACTTGGAAACTAATGTTAAAAGTTTCCTTAGTGACGCTAAGAACCAAGTTCACACTCTGAAAATATAGCACGTCAAAAACGCCCAAACAAATAAAGGTTGGGCGTTTTTTAGACTGCGCGCTATTATCCCGTCACACAAACCGAAGACTCCTGCGTGTGTAAATTTTATATTTCAACTCCTATATTCTATTAATAAAGGTATTTACCTTTGTGTTTGTTAATTAATATTGGGATAATAACAATAATTGTTCAATAAGTTGGAGGTGCACGTTTGGATAATCAAAAAGATCAAATAACCATGAATGTCATATTACTTACCGGTAAAATACTTTTATCTTCTGGCGCTGAAGTATCGCGTGTTGAAGATACTATGCGTCGCATAGCAATTTGTATGGGCTATTACAATAGCCAAGGATATGTCATAAATGTGTTTATCAATTTTTCACTTAGTGAGGAACACGATACGCGCATTTTACGTATTAATAAAAATATCACCAACTTATTGAAAATATTTCAAGTTAACGCAATTTCACGAAAACTCACGAGTAATCAATTGTCTATAGAAGAAGCTTATGATCTTTTAAAAAATATAGAACGTACATCAGTAACAATTCCATTGTGGAAGAAAGGTATAGCAGCCGGCATTATCTCATTGAGCTTTTTATATTTACAAAATGGTACATGGCCAGATGCGCTTACCGCAATCATAGCTGGTGCTACAGGATTTTTAATCGTAGAGTATATGCATAGTAAGTCACTGACTATGTTTATACCTGAATTTGTAGCTTCTTTTGTAATAGGAACAATTGTTATATTTGGGTCTAAATTATTCAATGTTGATAATATGTTTGGACCTGCCATGCTTGCTTCAGTTATGCCAATTGTTCCTGGCGTGTTAATAACAACCGCAATACAAGATTTATTTGGACGTCACATGCTTATGTTTACAGCAAAATTTTTGGAAGCATTAGTTATTGCTTTTGCGATTGGTTCAGGCATAGCAATTGCGTATTCACTATTTTAAGGGGGATTCTTCATGACTATTTTAATTACATTCTTATGCAGTTTCAGCGCCTCTTATTTCTTCAACGTGATTTACGATTCGCATAAAAAGGTATTTCTTCCCGCCGGATTTGCTGGAGCCATGGGTTATATCGTCCATTTTATTTTAAGCGAGCATGGACAAATGGATACAATATACACAAGTTTATTAGGTAGTTTAACACTAGGTTTAATCAGCCATACTATGAGTCGAATATATAAAGCGCCTGTTGTATTGTTTATGATTCCTGGTATTATTCCACTTGTTCCAGGAAGCATTGCTTTCAGTGCGACACAACAGCTCGTTACGCTTAATTTTACTGACGCGACTAACACATTTATTCGTGCTATTTTGATAGCAGGTGCGATTGCTTTAGGTTTGTTGATTTCAGATCAATTATCTAAAACTTTGAACATACGAAAATACTTAGCTATTAAAAGAAATAAACTTTAAAAAGACTACACACTATTGTTATACATTTCAAAAAGGTTTATAAAAACGTTATTTGATAGTAATACAACATATGTGTAGTCTTTTATTATGATTCATTCACAAAATATAAACCCGTTAATACATTAGCTTCTAAATCACTTACTTTAATACTAATGGGACTATTTCGTACTAAATGATGTTCTTTTACATAGGTTTCTATACTTTCTTTATAAGGCAATGGACTTTGCGTCACGCCGCCGCCTAATACAATATGATAAATATTAAATACACTAAATAAATTTGTACACAGTTGTTGAGTTAAGTTTAAAACTTCCTCAATCATATGAGTTATTGTTTTGTCTTTACCTTGAACATACATTTCAATGGCTTCTTTTGTACTCACTTCTCTTTTTAGAATCCCACTCGCTTTTCTGCTAATCGCTAATCCAGAAATCTCATTTTCAACACAGCCATATTGCTTACAGACAGGACATTGGTAACTACTATCGCTTTTAATTACTGTATGGCCAATCTCACCAAAGTTCCCGTCAATGCCAGAGATTAATTGTCCCTGTTTCATATAAGCCATGCCAACGCCTGTGCTAATCGTTAAATAAATGAAATCCTCAGTTTGTGCTTTTATATACTGATGTTCTGCTAAAATTGCAGCATCCGTATCATTAACAAATCGTGACTTAAATTCACTATTCTGTGTTATATAAGTACCCGCATTAAATCCATTATATTTTTGCAAATTGGGAGGATTTAAAAATAAGCCTTGATTATAATCACAAGGACCTGGCATCGCAATATTTAACGAAGTTTTATCGACATTTTCGAAATTCTCTACATAGTCATTCGCCAGGTTTATAATTTCTTCAAATTCCTTTTCGGGCACATCTTTATCCGTTTTAAATTTTTGACTCGCTACGATTTCTAAGTCTTCATTGATAAGGCCCACAATCGTTTTAGTTCCTCCAATATCAACACAAATTTTCAACATCAGGCACCAACTCCATCATTTATTAGTTTATCTTAATTATGTATAAAAAGAGGCACAGACAAAACTAATTTGCCATGTGACAAATCAAATTCATCTTGCCTCTCCTTATTTATACATGGCTGACAATCATCGTCATGTCACCATTAAATTTTATCTCTGTATCTTCTGTTGTCAGTATAAAGTGCGTACCTTTGTTTAAACTATAGTCGCTTCCATCTACAGTAATTTGTCCGCTACCTTCAACAATTGAAACAAGACAATAGTCATGCGGTTTTCTATAATTTAAGTTACCAGCGATCACCCAACGTTCAACTGTGAAAAAATCATTAGACACAAATTGTGTGTACTGCTGCCCTTGGATATTTTCATGTATTGCCGTCGTGTTAGGTGAATCTTCTGAAAGATGAATTACAGCTTTACTCTGTTCTAAGTGCAAATCACGTTTATTTCCATCTTTATCTACACGATCATAATCGTATATTCTATATGTCGTATCCGAAGATTGTTGCGTTTCTAAAATCATAATACCTTTTCCTATTGCGTGTACTGTTCCAGCTGGTACATAGAAGAAATCTCCTGCTTGTACTTTTACTGTTTTAAAAAGTGTCTCAAATTGTTGTCGATCAATCATTTCGTTTAATTCATCCTGATTTTTAGCGTTAACATCATAAATAATCTCTGCATCTTCTTGTGCATCTAGAATATACCAACACTCTGTTTTGCCATATTCACCTTCATATTTTTGTGCGTATTCATCATTTGGATGGACTTGAACTGATAATTTATCGTTTGCATCTAATATTTTCGTTAATAAAGGGAATTTAGTATCACCAGTTTCACCAAATAATGCTTTATCTTCATTCCATACTGCTTCTAATGTTTTACCTTTATGTTTACCATTCTCAATTATATTCGGTCCATTAGGATGTGCTGATATCCCCCAACATTCACCCGTATATTCATTAGGAATATCATAATTGAATGATTTTAAAGCCGTACCACCCCAGATACGTTCTTGAAAAACAGGTTGTAAGAATAATGGCATATGCTCATACCTCCAATTATATTTCTTTTAGTATATCGTATATTTGTTCTGTATGTGTTGCATCGATTAAACTTTGACGAATATTATCATCCATTAGCGCTCTAGATAAACGCTGTAACAATTTCAAGTGCGTATCACTACTATCACTTGGTACTGCAATTAAGAAAACAATTTTTGGCAATGTGCCATCTAAGCTATCCCAATTCACGCCTTGCTTATTATTCATAACTGCTACGATTGGTTTTTTCACTGCATCTGACTTGGCATGAGGTATTGCCACATTCATGCCTATAGCCGTTGTCGACTCCATTTCTCGTTTTAAGACGTCTGCTTTCAGTTTTTCCATATCTGTAATGTAATCATATTTATCTAATTGATCTACAAGATGTTCAATTGCTTCGTCTCTTGTCAATTTCTTCTCTGATATTTCAATTACCTCTTGCTGAAATACTTCAATCTCATCATCTGTTGTTGATTGTTTATCTTCTTTTTCTTCAGCGCTATTTTGCGCAGTTACTTCTGAATCATTCTGACTTTGTTCTGTCATTCCTGCTTCTGTATGCGCTGCATCTCCAGCTATTGCTGGTGTTTTTCTTCTTAGTGTTAACACTGAGAACATTGTCACAACACTACCTACAATCACTGCTATAAAGAACCAGAGCACTTGGTCAATACCACCAAGCACAGCTACGATAGGTCCACCGTGTGCTACTCTGTCACCTACGCCACCAATTGCTGCAATCGCCGCTGCAATCATGGC
Source organism: Staphylococcus sp. AntiMn-1 (assembly GCF_001663395.1). Classification (NCBI taxonomy): domain Bacteria; kingdom Bacillati; phylum Bacillota; class Bacilli; order Caryophanales; family Staphylococcaceae; genus Staphylococcus; species Staphylococcus sp. AntiMn-1. Next base: position 2,155,507 of record NZ_CP012968.1, on the reverse strand, counting down.
ACCTATCATATTAGAAGGTATAATACGTAAAGGATCTTGAGCAGCAAAAGGAATCGCACCTTCCGTTATACCAAATAATCCCATTGTAAATGAAGCTTTACCCATTTCTACTTCACCTTTATTAAACTTGCGTTTGTTGATAAATGTTGCAAGACCTAGACCAATAGGTGGTGTACATACTGCAACAGCAACCATACCCATGACTGCATAATTTCCTTCAGCAATCAATGCTGAACCAAATAGAAATGCAACTTTATTTACTGGTCCACCCATATCAAAAGCAATCATTGCTCCAATAATCAACGCTAAAATTACGATATTTGTTCCTTGCATACCTTTCAACCATGTCGTTAAGCCTTCAAAAATACTAGCAATCGGTGCGCCAATTAAGAAAATAAAAATGAGCCCTACGATCAGTGAAGATATTATCGGTATAATGATAATCGGCATAATTGGAGCCATTGCTTTTGGTATTTTAATATTTTTTATCCATTTTGCAATATAACCTGCTATGAAACCTGCTACGATACCGCCTAAAAAACCTGCACCTGCGTCACTACCATAAAAACTACCATCAGCAGCTATCGCACCACCAATCATCCCTGGCACAAGCCCCGGTTTATCTGCAATGCTTACAGCAATATAACCTGCCAAGATAGGAACCATAAAGCTAAATGCTAAATTACCGATATTTTCAATTGATTTCCAAAATGAATCTTCTGGTATTACTAACCCCTCAGGTGTAGCTTTACCCCCTAAAGTCAATGCAATTGCCATCAATAGTCCACCAACAACGATAAATGGAACCATAAATGAAACACCATTCATCAAATGTTGGTATATCATTTGCATGCCACTTTTTTGCTCCTCATCATCTTGATTAGAAGCACCTGTCGCATTAGCTTCATGATGTATGTGTGCATCTTTATCGATAATACGTTGAATGAGTTCTTGTGGTTTATGAATACCTTCTCGAACACTTTCATTGATTAATAATTTCCCATCAAATCGAGATAAATCTACTTGGCGATCTGCGGCAATAATAATCCCATCCGCTTCTCTAATTTCTTTCGATGTCAAAACATTTTCAGCACCAACGCCTCCCTGCGTCTCTACTTTAATGTCTATACTCATTTCTTTACCTGCTTGCTCTAATTTCTCTTGAGCCATATACGTGTGTGCTATCCCATTTGGACACGATGTTATCGCTAATATTTTCATAACGTTCATCCTCCTTACTTTTAATTGTAAACGCATTCATGAATAAATAAAAAAGAATAATTGCCGTTAGTAGTGGCAATTATTCTTTCACTAACTGAATTACTTTATCCCTTAAAATTTGATCTTCAAGCACTAACAACTGATCTACATCATTTTCAGTTAAATTGGCTATCGTATGAATAATCTTTTTCATAGCTGGAATATCTTGTTCTGCTATTGCTAAGAAAAAGACTAATTTCGCTCGATTTTGTTTCCAGCCAAAACCCTGCATGTTTTTAAAAATCACCACGTGTGATTTCAGTACCTTTTCAGGATCGCCGTGGGGAATACTAATCCCATTTCCTATAAAAGTAGAAGAAAATTTTTCTCTTTCCAAAGCACTTTGGATATATTTTTCGCTAACTGAATGGTTGTCCCCAAAAATAATTTGCGCCTGTTCAAATACATAGGATGCTTCTGTTAGCTCTTGCTTGTCTGAGTGTACATCAAATTGAATGGCTGCTAATTCATCCTGATTTAGCACAGGATTTTGCTTATGGCGTATAAATGATTGAATTTTATTAGCATCTTCATTGGAAAATAATGGAGAAACCTCCATTACTTGTAATGTATCTGGCACCTGAAGTTTATCTATAAAATGCGTCGTAATCAAAGCATCGACACCTGAAAAATCATACTGTGACACATTTTCTAATTTCAATGTATCTATCACGTGTATCCTATCATCTAAATTTGCTATTTTAGCTTCCAATAAACTTGAAATACCCAAACCATAGTAGCAAGTAATTACGATATTAAAACGATTTTTTTCATTACGATCTATTGATGATTGAAAATGTAATGCTAAAAATGCAATTTCATCTTCTACTAGATTTATTTTTGCGTCTTTAGACAAATGATTTACTGTTTCATATAATGTGTTAAAAACAAAAGGATAATGTTTTTTTATATCTTCAGTTAATGGATTGTTAATATAGACATTTTTAGCAATACGTAAGTAGGTTCTACTAAAATGTGAATAAACATTGTCACGTAATGCTTTATCTTTAGTAAAATTCACTCCAACACTTTTTTCCATTTGATATATCATTCTATCGATATAACTTTTAACGAACACTTTTTCTAAGCCTAAATCGTATTTATTAAAATAGTAACTAATAAAAAATGAAAACAATTTAGCTGTTTCATCACTTAGACCATATGCTAATTTACGATTTATTTCGTCTATGCAATGCTGTGCTATAATTTGTGATTCTTCATCTACAACCCACGAAGCGTCATTGTCATTGTTTCTTTTAAAGATAATAATAAGATGTATGAGCAATTGTCGAATTCGAATATCGGAAGTTTGTATTTGGTAATCACTTAAGTTATTTTTAATAATTTGAAATATCATTTGGATATGTGCTTCCGGTATTTCATTTAGAATGAATTGCTCTACAGTCTGGTGTTTTGTAGAGAGCTGATTTAAATGGAGAATCGCATTTCTTATATTCATTTCGTTACCATTAACTGTAATACCTTTTTTCTTAGAAATATTTACATTAATATCAAATGAGGTACACCATGATTGTATTCTCTTTAAATAGTCATTTACTTCTGATCTTGTTAAGCCAAAGTCATTTTCCAATTGATCAACAGTCATGGGTTGTTGATGCATTAGCAATTGGTACCCTATTTTCAACAGTATTTCACTTTCTTTATTCGTATATGCTGTAACGATTTCTGCTAATTGTTCCACGCTATATAAGGTACGGTTCATTTTATAACCTCGACCCTTTACACTAACAATTAGTTCTTTCACTAACTCACTATTAATATATTTAATATCACTTCGTACAGTTCTGTTGGAAACATTCAAGTAGTTCGCTATTTCGTTTGCACTTAAATAATCATTACTATTATTTAATATTAAACGAATAAGTTTAGCATGTCTTTCTTGCATAGCTGCACCGCACTTTCCACATTCTTACACGCCTTATTAGTAAGCGTTACCTATAATATCAAATACATTGTAGCTATAACTCATTATATAAGCAAGGAGTTCACTGTTTATTTAACATCACCTTAATTTCTGCTATAAATGCTTATTTTAAATAAAAAAAGAGATAGCAACTGAATTTTTCATTCGTTACTATCTCTCAATTATTAATTTGTTACTTTACTAATTGTTTGTTTTATATATCGATGCGCCTCTTTGAGTTGCGCAATTTCTGTTGGACTAAGTTGAATTTCAAACCTCTGTTTAATACCTTCACGTCCCACTAATGTAGGTAGGCTAAAGGCACTCTCATTCAAACCATATTCATTACTTATTGAAGTTAACGGCATGATGCTCTGCTGGTTTAATGCAATTGCTTGTATTAAATAATTAACTACTTTCGATATCGCTACATTTGTCCATCCTTTTTTATAAAATACATCCATAGATACCTGATCTATTTCTGAAGTTATGCGCGTTTTATCTATAGGTGGAGTATCCGTCAATTGTTGAAATTCATCTAATGTCATGCCATAAATTCTAACTTTACTCCATACAGGAACTGCATGTTGCCCGTGTTCTCCAATCACAAACGCTTCAACATTCTTAGGGTCAACTTGGTAATATGACGCAATCAATGTTTTAAATCGAGATGTTTCCAAAGATGTACCAGTACCAATTATTTTATGTGAAGGATACTGAGATGCATTGCTCATATAAGTAATCGTATCTACTGGATTGGAAACTAAAATAACAATCGCATCTTGTGTCACTTGATTAATTTGTTTCATGACTCCTTCAATCATAATTCGATTACCTTTCGCAAGCAATACCCGGTCACCCTCATTAGGATCTGTTGGCACACTTGCTGTAATTACAATGAAGGAGGCTTCAGTTAAATCATTGTAATTGCCCTCGCGAATATTGATGTGGGTTGAATTAGGTAAACCTTGTGTGTGCAAACTATCCAGTGCTTCACCACTTGCTCTTTCGGTATCTGTATCAATTAATACAATATCTGAGAATAAATTTAAATTTTGGACGTCTGTAAGTACTTGGCTCCCTACTTTACCAAGCCCAATGATTCCTATTTTGGACATTTTATCCCCGCCTTATTTATAGAATATTAATATATGGTACTTTTAATTACTATATAAAATGTAACCAATTTATTGTGTTATCTATGACAACCTATTTTTCATACGGAATGACGTCTTGACCGTATTCTTTTTTAATAAAGTCTTGTGTATCTTTTGATTGTAGTACTTTAATTAACGTTTGATATTTTTTATCATCTTTATGGCCTTTTTGAACTGCGACTATATTTGCAAATGGTGATGATTTATCCTCAACTGCAATCGAATCTTTATGTGGTGTTAGTCCATTATCGATAGCATAGTTGGAATTCATAATAACTGCCGCGCCTTCTTTGCTGTTATATGTTTTTGGTAAAAATTCAGCACCTTGTTTATTATTGAATTTTAAATCCTTTTTATTTTCTACAATATCCTCAAATTTTGCATCTTCAATATTTACACCTTTTTTAATTTTAATTAAACCTTTATCAACAAAAAATGATAAGAAGCGTCCTTCTTCAGCAGGATTGTTCGATACATAAATTGTTGAGCCTTTAGGGATATCATTAATATCTTTATATTTTTTACTGTACACACCCATTGGCGTAGTTAAGACTTTTCCTACTTCTTCAATATTATAGTTATGATCTTCTTTTTCAGCTTTTAGATAAGGCACGTGTTGGAAAAAGTTTGCATCTACATCGCCTTTATCTAATAATTTATTAGGCACTTTATAGTCATTCACTGTCTTAATTTCTAATTCATAACCTTCTTCTTTCATTGCTTTTTTAGCGTGTTTTAGCACTTCGCCATGTGGTGCAGGAGACGTTGCTATCGTAATTTTTTTATCCTCACCTTCACCCTTTGAATTTCCGCACGCTGCTAATATAACTGCTAATACTAATAACGAAACTAAACTTGTAACCCTTTTCATCAAATCTCTCCTTATAATTTGTTTTAATTTACGACTAAAGCTATGTATAAAAAATACTTTCTCTTGGTTTTCAAGAGAAAGTATCCACCTTCCCTCATCTTTGAAAGTAAAATTACTTTCTGTGAATTAGCACCATTTCAAAAACGACGGTTGCTGGGCTTCATAGGGCACATCCCTCCACCACTCTAGATAAGAGTAAATCATATGTATTTGATTGTTTTAATCCTAGCATCGCACTCATGATTAGTCAATGAGTTTTTAGAAAATTCTAAATCATTTGTTTTCATAAATATTTCCACTTCGTTCCATGTGAAACAATAATCATTCTGATAGTTAACTTTATAATTTGAGAAGCTAAAGAAAAAATAACACCTTAATTTAATATATACATCTACAATAATAATATAAAATATATATAAAATATGCGTAATAATTTTATGAAGTGGTATATATATATATTAACAAGATAGAAATAATACATAACACGAGGAGTTGCATAATAATGAGAATTTTAGTCTTAGGAGCAGGTGGTATCGGGGGCTACTTTGGTGGTCGCTTAGCTGAAGGTGGTCAAAACGTTACATTTCTAGTACGTTCAAAAAGAAAATCATATCTAGAGCGTAATGGTCTATCTATTCATAGCGAAAAGGGTGACTATCACTTTAACCCTCAACTTATTACAAGAAAAGACCGTGTGAAACCATTCGATATAGTGCTCTTGTCTTCTAAGTCTTATCATTTAGAACATGCGCTTGAAGATTTAACACCATTTGTTAACGGTAATACAGTGATTATTCCATTACTTAATGGAATCGCACATCTACCAAAGTTACAATCAACTTTCGGTGAAAATAAAATTATGGGTGGTTATTGCGTTATTGAAACGACTTTAAACCCCGTTGGTGAAATCGTTCATACAAGTCCTTTTGACAAACTCTTTTTTGGTGAATTAAATGGTGATCAAAGTGAACGTGCTGAACAAATTGCTCAAGCTTTTTCAAATACCAAAGCTGAATTTATTTTAAGTTCAAATATCCAGCAAGGTATGTGGCATAAATATTTAATGATCACTGTACTATCAAGTCTTACTACACTCATGCATGCACCAATTGGACCAATTCGTGATAGCGTGGGAGGCGTTGATTTTATTGAGTCACTATACAATGAAGTCGCTTCAATTATGCGTACACATAGTGCGCCTATTTCGGATAATATCGTCGATCAATATATGAAATCACTGCCGAAATTATCCTATCACTTCAAGACTTCTATGCAACGAGATATGGAAAAAGGATTAAATATTGAAGCAGATCATTTACAAGGTTATTTGTTAAATTTAGCAGCATCATACCAATTAAATGCACCTCTGCTAACTACTGTTTATCAAAACCAAAAAGTATATAAGGAAATGCTTCAATAATAACTATTTAAAATCGTTGTTTATAGAACTTAATGAGTAGTTGCATAGTGCCGACAAAGTTGAAGACTTTGTCGGCACTTTTTGTACACACTTTCAGCAGGCATGAGCCATCCTATAGTATTCGGCTAGTACTTTTCCCGCGGGGTCGACACAAATCACTGCCTTGATTCATTGATGTAACTAAATATAGGACAACAAATATATAAATGAATTAGCGAAAAAGAATTCTTCCATTTCCTTGTAAATTTAGTAAAGAAATTGATAAACAAAGATTATCTCAAGGAAAAACATCTATAAAAAATAAACCAAATGCTTTTATAGCACTTGGTTTATCTACGTTTTGAAACCTCTCATGACATAACATAATGAGTAGATTTATTATGTTATTTTTTCACTTTCATTCTTTTAAATCCTTTTATAATCAGTGGATAGAACAGCGCTAAAATAGTCATCAATGTCAATACGATACTAATTGGGGATGCCAAAAAGATATCTGCTACATTGTTATTACTCACTATTAAGCTTTTACGAAAATTCTGCTCCATATCTGAACCTACGATTGCTGCCAAAATTAAAGGCGCAGCCGGGAAATCTAATAATTTCATAACTAAGCCGATAATACCGAAAATAATTAGAATATAGAAATCAGTGATACTATAACCTAATGTATATGTACCGATAAACGCTAGCACCAAAATAATAGGATATAACACTTTGGGTGGTGTACGTAATATTTTTAACAGTAATCCTATTAAAGCAATGTTCAAAATGACTAAGAATATATTACCAATAAACATGCTATTAACGAGTGTCCATATCGTTTCAGGCTCATTTGCAAATAATAAAGGTCCTGGTTGTAAACCTAGCATAACGACTGCACCTAAAATTACAGCTGTTGTTCCTGATCCTGGTACGCCCATCGTTAATAACGGGATTAAAGCACCTACTGAAGCAGCATTATTAGAAGCTTCTGGCGCAGCTACGCCTTCTATTTGACCTTTCCCGAAATTCTTACCATTTTTAGATATTTGTTTTTCAGTTGAATAACTTAACATTGCCGCAATAGAGCCGCCGGCTCCTGGTAATACACCGATTAAGAAACCAATAGGACTTTGGCGAAGCATAGCGCCTCTTGTGTTCTTTATATCTTCCTTAGATAATTTCATTGATCCTACATCAGCTTTAGGTGGTTTCAATGCATCTAAATGTAAATAATTATATAATACTTCTGCTACGGCATATACACCAATGATAACGACTAAGAAGTTGATACCTTCACTTAAATGAGGTAAATCAAATGTGAAACGATAAATACTTGTTTGTAAATCTACCCCTACTGTACTAATGATTAAACCAATACTTGTCGCAATGAACCCTTTGACCATCTTCCCTGACGATAAAGTTACAATAGCTGAAAGCGTAAATAAGAATAATAAAAAGTACTCTTGAGGACCAAATTTCAAAGCAAAGGCAGATAACGGCTTAGCTAAAATGATAAAACCAAACACCGCAGTAATACCTCCAATTAACGAAGCTATAGCTGAGATCGTTAGGGCTTTACCCGCCTCTCCATTTTTGGTCATTGGATAACCATCGAATGTAGCTGCAATGGCTGAGCCATCACCTGGTGTATTTAACAAAATCGAACTTCTCGAGCCACCATACATGGCACCATAATAAATCGAAACCATTAAAATCAATGCGCTTACGGGTTCCATACCAAATGTCACAGGTATGAGTACTGCAACCGCAGTCGCAGGTCCTAATCCAGGTAACATACCTACCACAGTACCTAGAAAACCACCGATAAGGACCCATAAAAGGTTCATCGGATGAAACGCTGTTGATAATCCTTCTAAAAAACTACCTGCATCAATCCCCATTTAATCACCCTCCTTAAGGTAAACTGACATTCAATAATTGTGCAAATGTGTACCATGCAATGCCAGAAAAAATCACCGTAACTAAAATATTCTGTAACCATCTTTTATATCCGTTAATTAAGAACATAATGGCACCTAAGAATATAATTGTTGAAATTAAAAAGCCAAGACGTTCGAATATTAAAGCGTATATTACTGTTAAAACAATTGTTAAGACGATACGTATAAATGTTTTCCTCTCTAGTAATTGTGAAAAGGCTGTAAAATCTTCATGACGTTTTTTGAATTCTTGAAAGAAATAAATAATACTCATTATCAAAAGCAATAAACCAACTAACATTGGAAAATACATCGGACTATTAGGATCGCCAATGTTCGATTTAGGTATATTTATAGTTAATACTAAATAAATAAGACCAAATAATATTAATAATACTGGAAAGACAAGTCGTGACATTTATACTCCCCCTTATTTCAGACCTGAATCTTCGACTAGTTTTTTATATTTCTTACGTTGTTCTTTTAAAAATTTCTCACTTTCTTCGCTATCTTTATAATAATTCTCCCAGTCGTTGTTCTTTCTTATTTTTTGCCATCTATCTGATTTCACTACATCTTGCATTGTTTCATCCCAATAGGCAATTTGTTCTGGTGTCATATCTTTCGGCCCCATGACGCCACGCCAATGTGGAAAGACGACATCAACACCTTGTTCTTCCCAAGTAGGCACCTCTTCGATGCCTTCAACCGGTTTATCAGATGTTACTGCTAACATTTTTAATTTTCCAGTTTGGTGTTGTTCTTTTACTTCAGAGACAGCAGTAGAAGCAACATCTACATGTCCACCTAATAAAGCGGTTTGCAAATCTCCTCCGCTTTTATACACTAGGAAATCGATTTTATCTATATCAACGCCATATTCCTTCGCTGCTTGTACAAAAGCTAAGTGGTCATTGTTACCTAAACCTGGTGCAACACCTATGGTTAAGGATTCTGGATCTTTTTTTAGCTTTTCCATCACTTCTTTACCAGAACTTAAATTAGATTGATTAGATGCTGTTAAACTAATCCACTCTGTTGCTAAAATCGCAATAGGTGTAAAGTCATCTGTACCTAAATCACTTAATCCCAATTCCTTGTTAGATAATAATAAACTTGAGTTGATAGAAATCGTATTCGGCGAACGTGATTTTAAATATTGCCAGCCGACTTCTCCGCCACCTCCAGGTTTATTAATCACATTAACATTTTGTTTAGTTAAGTCTTCATCAATCATAATTTTTTGTATCGCACGTGCTGTAGTATCCCAACCGCCTCCTGGAGAAGCTGGCGCAACGATTTCTATCGTTTCATTGGGAAATTGTTTATCCGATGCACTCGAATTATTTTCTTTACCACAACTTGCTAGTACAACTGAAAAAATGACAATTAAAATCCCCATCTTTTCATCTTAATCCCCCTTTATTGAAAACGTTTACAAACTAATTTTATATTATCAGATAATTAAGAATAATTAAACAATATTTTATTTTTTTTATACTTTTCAGAATCGGATGTTAATATTTTAAAAGTCATATTAAGATAGTAATAAAATATTCAGTATTAAAAACAATTTTGAAATATAACCTCAGCCTTTATCATTTTAGGTATTGCTTAAAATCAATGCTTAAACCAACTAAAACAGGTTATACTATGTATGTATAAACGATAATTAATTGTAATATTTGGGGGATTTACTATGGGACAGAATCATCCATTTGATAAAGCTACACAACTAACTGAAGAAACGCCAGGTGCTTATAATGGCCATACGTCCGAAAAGTATGCCAATATGATTGGACCGTTTGGTGGCGTTATTGCATCTACGTTGCTTCGTACTGTCTTAGAACATCCAGAACGATTAGGAGAACCAGCTGCGTTAACTATTAACTACGCAGCACCTGTAGCTGATGGCGATTTTAATATTAAAGCAATACCTACTCGAACAAATCGATCCACTCAGCATTGGTATATTGTGCTTTCTCAAAATGCTAAAACTGTTATTACTGGAACGGCTGTTACTGCTCAACGACGAGATACTTGGTCTACTACCGAGATAGCGTTCCCTAATGTACCAGCTGCTGAAAATGTTGCGCTTCCATCAATAGAGGGTGCACCACCTTGGTTACAGAATTATGATATACGAATTATTAAAGGGGCACCACTCGCATTATCACAAACACAATCTAACAATGCTCATGATTCTACGACACTTCAATGGATACAAGACAATCCAAAGAGAAACCTTGATTTTCTCTCACTTACTTCAATATGTGATGCTTTCTTTCCACGTATTTGGGTACGTCGTGAAAAAATGGTACCTATTGGAACAGTTTCGCTTACTATTTATTTTCATGCTGATTCAGAAACACTTAAAATGAATGGTAATCGAGAAGTCTTAGGCCATACACGTGCACTTAAATTCTATGATGGCTTCTTTGACCAAACTGGAGAAATATGGAGTTATGACGGAAATTTACTTGCGACAACGAGTCAATTTGTTTATTACAAAGAATAAACATTTTAAATTTCATGAGAATTAAAAAGAGCTATAAAGCATCTACAACATAGATGCTTTATAGCTCAATTTATGAATTCTTTTAATGACTTACTTCTTCACTTTGAAAATGCCCACCATGATATTGGTCTACATATTGATAATCATGTTCTGTACGCGCTTTCAAAATTGCGTTTCTTAATAGATTATTTACTTTATTTTTACCATGTATGATTTCGCCCCATACACGTGCATTTTCTTGTACAAATGTCGTGCGTGGTTTACGCTCTTCTTCAAATTCTGTAAATGCCTTTTCATAATTCGTTTCATGTTTTTCTAACATATCAGCCATGAATGATGCATCTTCTAAAGCTTGGCATGCACCTTGAGCAAGATATTGTAACATTGGGTGTGCGGCGTCACCAATTAATGTAAAGTTACCTTCTGACCATTTATCAATCGGCTTACGATCAAACATTGGCCATCTTTTTTGTCTTGAAATATAGGAAACTGCAGTTTGCACTTTATCACATGTTCCAGAGAATACTTCATCCATTTCTTCTGGTGTGCCCCAATCATCTGCTAGTTCATTACCTGGTTGATAGTTTTTACTTTTAAACACAACAACTTGATTATAAAGTTCACCTTTACGTACTGGATATTGTACAACATGCATATCAGGACCAATCCACATATAAACATCGTCTAAATTACCAATATTAGTAACTTCTTCCATTGGAATTGCACCTCTATATGCAACATATCCTGAACAAATAGGCTCGTCATCAATTAAATAACCACGTGTAGTAGACCATAAACCATCTGCACCGATAACGGCATTTGCTTCATGACTATCACCATTTTTAGCTGTGACTTTTACATCTCCGTTGCTTTTTGTTTCTATATTTTTGATGTATTGATTTGTAGATAATTCCACATTAGGATGTTCTTCACATGCTTCTAATAAAATACGATGCAAATCAGAACGATGAAGTACGATATAAGGTGCACCATATCTCTCACGATAAGTCGAATCGATGTCTAGCGCAGATAATTCTTCACCTGTAAATGCGTTCATTAATACTAATCGTTTTGGAAAAACAGCTACTTCATTAATCTTATCCATTACGCCTAATTTTTGTAATACATTCGTACCATTCGCTGCAAGTTGAATACCCGCGCCAATTTCTTTAATTTCTGGTGCCTTTTCTAAAACCTTAACATCATTTCCATTCTGAGCAGCACCCAAAGCTGTTGCTAAACCTCCGATACCGCCACCAATAATGATCATTTTTTTATTTTCATTACTCATGATGTTTACCCCCTTGTTTTAAAAATCAACTTTTAATATATAGTGATTAAGCTATTTGTATCATCTAATACGATTAACGAAAATCCCCTGTGAATTCGTCTATTATTTTTTGATGCCCCTTGTTTTCCTCTAAACTATCTCCTCTTTCTAACTCAAAACGATTCATAATAGGAATATCATTTACTGAGAATAAATATGAATCTTCACTTGCTACATGTTCATGCCAATTCCAGTTTGGTACTACAAAGTAATCCCCTTTTTTCCAATTAAATTTCGTACCATTAATAACAGTATATCCAGATCCTCTATGCACACAATATATAACTGAGTGAGTATGTCTATGTGCCTTTGTATGATGTCCTTTAGGTAAATGTGTCATTCTAGAGCCAACGGTTGGGTTAGCAGATTTTCCTGTTGATGGATTAATATATTCAACTGTAAATCCATCATATGGATCAGGTTCAAAGTTCATCAAACCGTTGATTGCATCTACAGTGCGATCCCATTTATAGTTAGCCAGTGGTGCTACATCAAATTTGTCATCACCAATTGGACGTACCATTCCACCCTGATATCTTTTTTCAGAGAAGTTATCAGGAACATCAGGTTGTTGCAATCCATCTTCGTATGGTTCAAAGAACGTACCACCTAGATTATAAATAGTAGGAATATCTAACGCATCCATCCATATCATTGGTTCATCACCTAAATGGCCATGACCATGCCATAAATTTTTAGGCGTTGTTAAAAAATCCCCTTCTTCCATAAATATACGTTCACCTTGAACAATTGTATAAGCGCCCTCACCGTCAGTTATAAATCTGAGTGCACTTTGCGTATGACGATGTGAAGGAGCTTCTTCTCCTGGTTGTAATAATTGCACTGCTGCATAAAGCGTCTGAGTTGTTGATACATGCCCCCATGGTTGACGATAAGTTAAACCTGGATTTTGAAAATAGATAGCACGACGCTCGCTACCTCTGTCAGGCGTAAATATTTCCGCTGCCTCTGATAATTTTTTCTTCAACAATTCACCACTCCATAAATAAGCTTGTGCATGTGATTGTGGCGTCTTATTCATTACTTCAGGAATAGCTTCCCAAAGAGGTCCTAAGTTATATTGTTGAATATCTCGTGTGAAATCTTTTACATCACTGTCTTGTAAGAAACTTCCTTTGTCTGCCATAAAAAAATTCTCCCCTTTATAATATAATTTTATTCAGGCACTTTACTTAAATTTCTTTTAATTTGTCCAAGATGCTTTTCAATATGCTCATCAATAAAATGTTCAATGATAAATGAAACTGGTTTATTACCAAACTTTTCGAAATTTCGATGTGGATTTTCTTCTGTTAAACGGCTTTCGTCAATTTTTGAAAGTCTTTCATTTACTTCGTCTTTCAAATTCGAAATTGATTGTATAACATTTTCAACATTTAATGCTTCTGGGTTAGACACTGCTTCTAATCTAGCTTCATCTTTCAAACCTCTTCCCCATTTTGAACCCGGTTCTGATAATACTGTTTCAGTTTCGCTTAACCAATATGAAGTCGCTTCTTTAACATGATTTAAAATTTGTAAAATAGACCATTCATCTTCTGTTGGGTTCCAACGTATTGTTTCTTCTGGTAATCCATCTACTTCTTCTAAAATATTATCTAAAGTATGTTGAATTGATTCGATATACGTTTCTATTTTCGACATTTTATATGCTCCTTTAAATTTATTTTTGTTTATTTTCTGCAACTACTTTATTTTCTAAAGCACCTATTTTATCGATTTCTATTTTTACGACATCGCCTTCTTTCATAAATACTTGTGGATCACGAGCTGAACCTACGCCACCTGGTGTACCTGTTAAAACGATATCTCCTGGTTTCAATGTTGCTAATCCAGATAAGAAAGCAACTAATTTTTGAACTGTGAATACATGATTAGATGTATTTGAACGTTGCATTTCTTCACCATTTAAAGTGAGTACCAACTCTAATCCGTCTGGATCTTGTAATTCATCAGAAGTCATAATCCATGGACCCATTGGCGCTGTGCCATCGACTGTTTTTCCTTGTAGCCATTGTAAAGTTCTTTGCTGAATATCACGGTAAGTTACATCGTTAACGATTGTGTACCCTGCTACATAATTAAGTGCGTCTGCTTCAGATACATTTTTTGCTTCTTTACCTATTACAAAAGCAAGTTCCGCTTCGTAATCTAATTTATCTGAGATAGGATAATGAACAATATCGTCTTCTGGACCAACAATTGTATTATCAAATTTAGCAAATACTACTGGATTTTCAGGTAAGTCACGACCCATTTCTTTAATGTGTTCCTCATAATTATGTCCTACACAAAACATTTTTCCTGGATTTTGAATAGGCGCCTCTATTTTTACGTCTTCTTTTTTATAAATTAATTGATGATTAAATACATCTGGTTTAGCTTGCGCAAAATCAATTGCTTCTTTAGCATAGTTTAAACTTTCTTCTCCACCTTCAATGAACCCCTTCGCATCAGATGGAACATATGCTTTCGCAATCGTTTCACTACGAAATTTACCCTTACTTTGTAATAAAGCTTGAAATGCATAGTTTAAATCTACTACTTCATTTTTTTCTGTTAATGTACCTAACCTAGAATAACCATTTGTTTTAAAAGTAATCAGTTTCATAAAATATCTCCCTTTGTTTTAAAATTTAAGTTTTCTTAATTAATAAAAACTTATTCTTCCTAATGATTTCCACTAATGTGATAATGAGTTCACCATTTGTAAACAATTATAATTAATTGTCAGAAAATTGTCAATCTTCCTTTTGTTAGTAATTCATTTCTATTAGTATAAAAAGACAATATTTTTAAATATAATTGAGTAAATGTATAGTGCTAGAATATTGTGCTATAATTTGATTGCATGAAGGAGCGTGAGTAATAAATGGCGGATAAAAAGAGTAAAGACTATATCCAATCTTTAGATACAGGTATTAAAATATTGAATGTATTACAGAAATCTAAATCCCCTATGAAATTTAGTGAGATTCAAAAAATTACCTCTATTACGAAAAGTAACTTATATAAATATATGAATACTTTAGCTAATAATGAATTGGTCTATCGTAACCCAGCTACAGGTGAATATCATTTAGGAAACCAACTCATACAACTAGGTATGTCAGCAATGGGTAATTTAGACTCACTGGCTATTGTGACACCATACTTACAAGAAATTGGCCGTCACAATAACAATACAGTCTTATATTCAGTAATCACTCGACGAGGCCCAGTCGTTACAAAAATTTGGCATGCAGAAGGTATTTTAAATATTGGTGCCCAAATTGGTACAGTACTTCCCCCGAAATCTTCTTCCGGTAAAATATTTGCAGTCTTTTTTGATGAAACTCAAAAAGAGTACGAAGATGAAGAATTAAATAAAATTCACAATCAACAAATTGCTTTCGCTGCAGAACCGTTGATACCTACAATTTCTTCTGTTTCTTTCCCTGTGTTTACATTTAATAAAGAACTAGAAGGGATTATTTCAGTTATAGGAGTAAAAGACAATTTACCAGATTCAGTAGAATCACCGGATACACACTATTTATTAGAAAAGCAAAAAGAAATTTCTAAATTATTAGGATTACACCTTTAATACTCAAGGTAAGTCAAATCATTTTCTGTTGATTAGACTATTAATTGAATACATAAGAGCCATTAAATGATTTTAATGGCTCTTTTTTTGAGGTTAAAATATCGTATTAATTTTACCGCTCAGCCCTTTTCTCTTAGTTTTCTAACAGTTTGAATTACATCTCCATAGCAATTAAATATTCTTAATTTTCACATTTTTCATTGTAATTGTAAAAAAACACCTATATAATCACCAATAAAGAACAAAGGACACTAATATGATAAATATACTGTTTTATTATCATATTTTAATTATTAGTGTTTAATTTCATGGAGGGGTTATATTTATGGGGGAAATCAATACAACCAAAGTAGTGAATAAAAGTAAGTTCAACAAATTTCATTTTAAATTAATTTTTTGGAGCTTTTTTCTTATTATTTTCGACGGCTATGATTTAGTTTTGTATGGCACAGCAGTACCTATGTTAATTGAGGATTGGGGCTCTCCGAAATTGAAGCAGGTACTTTAAGTAGTTATGGCCTATTCGGTATGATGTTTGGGGCTATAGGTTTTGGCATTCTAGCTGATCGTATTGGTAGAAAAAATGTCATAGCAATCACATTGGTTTTATTCAGCTTATTTACATGTCTTTGTGGGTTTGCTGCAAATACAACACAGTTTGGCATCTATCGCTTTTTAGCAGGTTTAGGTCTGGGGGATCATGCCTAATGTAATTGCACTAGCAACAGATTTTGCACCTGAGAGAATGAAAATCCTTGTCGTTTCAATAGTGTTATGTGGCTACTCAATTGGTGGTATTCTTGCACCAGTATTAGGGTTAACATTAATGCCTATCGGAGGTTGGCGCTCAATCTTTTGGGTGGCAATTTTACCTATATTTGCACTACCGTTTTTACTTAAGCAATTACCTGAGACGTTTAGTTATTTAAATCGTACTAATAGGAAAAAAGAAGCAGTAAATACATTAAGAAAAATTGATCCAAAACTTAACATATCAATGAACGATACGATAAAAGATATCGAAGTTTCTACTACTAAAGTGCCTTTAATGGACTTATTTAAAGAAAACAGGGCGCTCAGTACAGTCTTATTTTGGTTAACTTTTTTTTGCTGTTTATTAATGATTTTTGGTTTAAATACATGGTTACCAAATTTAATGATGCGAGCAGGATATGAATTAAATTCTAGTTTAATGTTTTTAATCGTATTACAAGTTGGAGCAATCGTAGGAACACTTATAATCGGAAAACTATGTGACAAATTTGGTTCCAAAAAACTACTTGTGCCATTATACATTGCTGGCGCTATTTCTTTATCTCTATTGTCTTTAGGTAAAGATGTTAATATATTTGTTATTTATATTTTAATTGCAATCGCTGGCGCTGCTACCATAGGTTCACAAAATCTCGTTCAAGCTTTCGTATCGCAATATTTCCCAGCCTATATTAGATCCACAGCGCTAGGTACAGCTTCTGGTATTGGGAGAGTCGGCGGAATGATTGGACCGCTAATGGGTGGCTTTTTACTCACATTTGCATTACCTATGCCTATGTACTTTATCGCTTTTGCTATTCCAGGTTTAATAGCTGCCTTAGCACTTTATTTAATACCCATGCAACATGCAAGTGAAGAATATAAAAAACGTATCAAGTTAAAGACGTGCCGAAAGACGTACCGAACGAAGTTAAATAACTTTATACTTTAAATGTGAATGGGAGAAAAATCTTGTTATAAAAATTAGATTTCTCTCCCATTCCTTTTTTGTGCACGCTTACCGTGGTCATAGTCTCAGCCTATAGTTTTCGGCTAGCGCTTTTCCCGAAGGAGTGAGTCAAATCACTGCTTTTTTAATGAAAATGGTTATTTTACAATCCAAAATTTCATACAATTGTATAGTACATTCATAAACACACTGCCATATCGCTAGAGATTAAATTAAAATAATACGGGAAGATAATTAATAAGAAGGTGAAATAATGTTAGATAGAGAAGAAGTTTTTAATTATGTGAATCGTAATTATGATGTAAAACCAGATTATCCTTGGCAAACTTATTCGAACTTTGCAGCTTTAAGACATAAAGATAGCAAAAAATGGTTTGCTTTAGTGATGAATATTTCTCAAGACAAAATAGGATTAAATGGCACTGATGAAATAGATGTATTGAATTTGAAAGTCAGACAAGAATTTATTGGTCCTTTAAGAAAAAAAGAAGGGTTTTACAAAGCCTATCACATGGATAAATCCAATTGGATAAGCATCAATTTAAATGAAATTAACTCTATAAATCATATTAAAGATTTAATAGCAGAAAGTTTTGAGTTAACACATTAACTCTGTTCATTTTCAGCAAAACTTCACACTAAATTGATATTAAAAACAGGTGAGCATCCTTTAGTTATAAGATGCTCACCTGTTTTATTTTAATTATTTAATTTTACTGTTCTTCTGCTTCTTTTTGATTCGTACGTTTTTGTAATAATATTGCTACCGCTGCTAGGATTAAGACTAAGACGGCGATACCGATAAGTCCAAGGTATTTAGCAATATTACCAAAGACAATACCTACGACTAAGAAATCTGTATCTGAGAATGTCGTTGCTGCGCCACCAAGTTCTCCTAAGAATGGCAAGAACAGTAGTGGTAAGAATGTAATTAACAAGCCATTTAATGCTGAACCTGCTATTGCACCTCTAATACCTCCACGTGCGTTACCAAAAACGCCAGCAGTTGCCCCTAAGAAGAAGTGAGCTACTACGCCTGGAAGTATAACTACGCCACCAAATAAGAATAAGACGAACATGCCCAAGACCCCAACAATAAAGCTGACAAAAAAGCCAATTAATACAGCATTTTGTGCATAAGGGAAGACTATAGGACAGTCTAATGCTGGTTTTGTATTAGGTACTAATTTTTCAGAAATACCTTTAAACGCTGGCACGATTTCAGCTAATATTAGGCGTACACCTGTTAATATGATAAACACACCAGCTGCAAAAGTAACCCTTGAATCAGTGAAAATACAATAAAGTTTTGGCCGTCACTAATTTCTGTATGTACGAAAGTTGGCCCCGCAAATAATGCTGCCACAAAATAAAGTAATGTCATTGTGAGTGAAATACTGATTGTACTTTCTCTTAAAAAGCTTAAGCCTTTTGGAAAATTAATTTCTTCAGTTGATTTAGATTTCCCTTTAAATAACTTTCCAACCTCTCCAGCTGCCCAATAACTGATTGTACCAAAGTGACCTAGAGCGACTTGGTTAGTTCCAGTTATTTTCTTCATCGTTGGTTGTGCTAACGCTGGTAATATGGCCATAATTAATCCTAAAATAATAGATCCCGTGATTACTGTCAATGTCCCAGTGATATTACCTACTGACAGTAATATAGCTAAAAAGGCTGCCATATAAAATGTATGATGACCAGTTAAAAAGATATATTTCAAATTCGTAATACGTGCGATAATGATATTAACAATCATCCCAAACACCATAATTAATGCTGCTGTTGTGCCATATTGTTCTAAAGCAATTGAAATAATTGCTTCATTATTAGGTACAACACCTTGCACGCCAAAAGCGTGTTGGAATATCTTTCCAAATGGTTCTAATGATTGTGTTACAACATTCGCCCCTGCGCTTAACACTAAAAATCCAAGTATTGTTTTAATCGTACCGGACGTGATGTCAGTGGCAGATTTTTTCTGCATAATTAGACCTATCAAAGCGATTAAAGCTACTAATATAGCAGGTTGACTCAAAATATCAACGATAAAATCTAGTATAGGTTTCATAACGTTGCCCCCTTACTTATAATTTATAAAATGTTCAAATCACTTAATTTCTCATTCAATTTATTTTGTAACTCTTCCTTATCTAGAATGTTATCTAAAACAATAACGTCCCCTAAGTGCTTTGTATTTTCTTCTAAATCTCTACCGCAAATAAATAAATCTGCCATATCAGGACTCGCAGACATAACATCACTGTGTTCTACTTTAATATCTGATGGTACATTTAAATTTTTCAAAGCTTCCTGTGCATTCATTTCCACCATAAAGCTACTTCCTAAACCGTGACCACATACAACTAAAATTTTCATTTTCATCATTCTCCTTTAAATATATTTATTATTTCATCAATGTCTGTTGCTACTAATAATTTATTAACTGTGTTCGAATCCCCTAAGATGGTTGCTAAATTCCTTAATATTTCTAAATGGCCTTCGTTATCAACAGCGCTTAATACAAACACGAGAGAAGCATGATGTCCATTTTCAGAAAAGTTAATATGGTGATTCAATTTCAATAAACTTAATCCTATTTTTTTGACATCATCACTCGGTCTAGCATGCGCTATTGCGATTTCAGGTGCTATTACAATATAGGGTCCTAATTCTTCTACGCTATAAATCATCTTTTCAATGTATTGTTGTTTAAAGTACCCTTGTTCTAGCAGAGGTTTAGATGCTACACGAATTGCATGTTTCCAATCATCTACTCGATCTCGTATCAGTACTTTATCTGATGATAAAATTTCCAGACTCATTTATATCCCCCTTATTAATGTTGACTTACATCACGAATACATGACATGATATCTGCTATATTTCCAGAAAACAGTGTTGCTCTCGTTGATTCGTCCATGATTAGCTCGCTAAATTGTCGCAAAGCATTTAAATGTATCTGCGGCTGCTCCGTAGCTAATGTAATAATGATATGCACTGGATCGTATTGCTGATGATTAAAGGTCACACCCGTTTTAAAATGAACTAAACTAAAGCCTACAGGTTGTTTAACATGTTTATGGTTAGCATGAATCAATGCAATATGAGGACTAATTACCATATAAGGTCCAAATGCATCTAATTGTTCAATAATGTCAGCTGCATAGGCCTCATCTACGATTTGGTCATTTACAAGCGGTGATACACATTGTCGAATTGCATCATTTCTTAAAAGTGTTGGCTGTTGTGTCAATATTCGAGATTGTGGTAATACTTCTTGTAACGTTGGTCCTAACCCTTTGACATCATTTACATATCGTTCTCTTGAATGGTTGATAATTTCATTTAATTGCTTTCGATCATCTTTATTTAAAAATGGTGTAACCCTAATTACTGGTACACTTGCTTGTTCAAAAGGGACAGTAGAAATGATATAATCAATACCTTCATGTTTTAGCATTACTTCATCTATTTCATATATAGAATAAGCATCTACAATTTCTAATTCTGGATAAATATGATCCATCCTACTTTTTAGTAATTGAGAAGTTCCTATACCTGATCCACAAAGTAATACGACTTTAATGGCATTTGTTGTCACTGCTGAAATCCGTTCAATCGCAGAAGCAAAATGCAGTGTGATGTATGATAATTCATCATCAGTAAAGTCGATTTGGTAATTTTCTTCAATGCCCCATACATGTCTTTTGATTCCCTCTATAATATGGTCATACTGCGCATGAGTCTCCTTATTTAAAGGGTTCGCATGCGTCATATCAAACTTCAATCGATGAATTGCAGGTCTCAAATGTACGATTAAACCATTTGCTAATTTGCTATCAGACATTAAATCTAATCCTAACTCTCCACTCATACGTTCAATCAATTGTTCTGTTAATACCTCTAAATCGTCTATTTGTTGATTGAGTTCATTCACTTCTGACGTTTTAGCACCTAATAAATGCAAAGTAATAAAAGCTGCCTCACTTTTTGGAAATTCAATCTGAAAAATATCTTCTAATTTTCCTTTAATTTTAAGCGCAATATGAAATTGCTCTGTTTTAGAGAGCTTTTCATACTCTTTATCAGGTATGTCGAAGGCGAAATGTTCATTTGTACGATGCAGCGCAATCAAAATGTGATAAATCAATCCGTCAATTGCACTTTGAACTAACTGATATTTCGCATCTAATAAGATAGAAGTGACTGTTAAACGAATTTGTTCTAACTCTTTATTCGAAAAAAGTTGATGTCCCATATGATGTGTATGCGTTTGAAAATATTCATGCACACGTGTGGCATAGGCTTTACGATAAGCATTTTCCTCACCCTGTATCACAAATCCTTTATTTTTCTTGTACTCAAGAAGCAAATCGTTTTCTTCTAACCAAGATTGAACATTTTTCAAATCTTCAACAATCGTACGACGTGTTACTGAAACTAAAGTTGCTAATACTTGGGATGATGTGGGTTCAATAGATTCAAACAACTTCAAAGTGATATATAATATGCGTTCTTTCTTTGAATAATGCATCGATGTTCCTGTATATTTTGGCTCTAATGTTGCCAACTGAGGAGCTGTTGTTGTAACCTTTATCCCATCATATTTATTCCGATGTATCGTTAAATCTAATTTATCTTCCATAGTTTCAATATATTCAAGATCATATTGAATTGTTCTTTCAGATACATTGAACTGTGTTGCTAAATTATGAATTTGAACAAAGGCTTCACGTTCAAGTAAGTACGTTAATATATGATGTTGTCTCTTGCTTAACACATCAGCAACCTCCTTACAGTTATATTGTAATCGCTTTCTTGTACGTGTGGATGTGTAATCTATTTCGTCTCACAATACGAAAAGTTGCACACCTAAATAAAAAATACTATTTTTAAATTATAAAATGCATAGACCTAATTTGATACATCTTTGTTTATTTTTCAAAACAAAAAAGATGTAAAAGTAACTAAACTTTTACATCTTTTGCTGACATTGATTCAATACCATAACAAATCATACAATTATTTATTATTTTTTACTTCTTTATACAAATCTATCATTTCCTGTGCAAGATCTTTAAAAGTGATAGCTGTCATTAAATGATCTTGACTATGCACTGTTAACAGCGTCAAATTGATATGTTCACCTTGTGCTTCCTTCGTTAACATGTTTGTTTGAACATGATGCGCTTCAAGTAATGCATCTTCAGCTTGTTTTAGTTTTGCTTCCGCTTCATCAAATGCACTTTTTTTAGCTGCAAATATGGCTTCCATCGCACTACTTTTAGCATCACCGCTATAAGTAATGAGCGACATTGCAAATTCTAAATTTTTCTCTTCTTCAGACATCATCCCACCCCTATTCGCTCATTAAACGTTCAGCAGCACTTAATACGTTTGCGCCATTCATCGTACCGTAATCCGTCATTTCAATCACTTCTACGGGTATGTTTTTTTCCGCACCTTTTTTAGTATATTCATCTTTTTTAAAACGCACTTGTGGTCCTAACAACAAAACATCTACTTGAGCATCTTCAATTTTTTGATCTGCTTCTGTCGTTGAAACTGCAAATATTTCACGGTCTAACTCTTGTTTTTCAGCTTCTTTCTGCATTTTCTGAACTAACATACTTGTACTCATTCCTGCTGCACATACGAGCATTATTGTTTTTTCTGCCATATAAATCCCTCCATTTATTAATACCATACCCTATCTGTTAATTGATCTCGCTATCATTGATAATGTGTGACGTTGTCCACGTATCGCTTTACTTAATTCAAAAATATTTTCTACAGGAGCTAAACCACCATAGCCTGCATCACCAATATGTTGAATATCCACACCGCATATTTTATTTCGAATAGCAAAATCCCTAATTGTACTAGCGTCAGAACTCTCTTGACTTGTTCCTATTGCTGACATAACTAAACCACTATGATGATGGACTGCTTTCACTATGTCTTTTAGTTGTGCTTCATCAAATCCTGGCACTGTTCCAATAGATGGTACTAAAATAATATCAGCACCTGCATCAATAAATTTTTCAACATATGCTTTTGTAATTACAGGTTCATCTACACCTGCGCTGTGCATTTTTCCTGCTATAATCAATCCTGAAAAATTTGCTCTTGTCTCAGCAATTGCACCAACAATCTTTTCATTAGATACGCCAGTACCTGGGTTCCCTGTCATGCAAATAAAATTTATGCCTAATTTTTCTAAA
Organism: Staphylococcus sp. AntiMn-1; assembly: GCF_001663395.1. Classification (NCBI taxonomy): domain Bacteria; kingdom Bacillati; phylum Bacillota; class Bacilli; order Caryophanales; family Staphylococcaceae; genus Staphylococcus; species Staphylococcus sp. AntiMn-1. The sequence continues at coordinate 2,131,548 of NZ_CP012968.1, read as the reverse complement.
GCCTTTACTGTTTTCGGACTTGCTTGACGTCCTTTAGCAATATTTAATTTTTCTTCTGCCATGCTCGCTTGGTCATCTACTGGTTCTAAATTGACGCCTATAGGTCTTGCAACAAGACGTCTCAATTCTTTGATGACGTGTTTGTTCTCATCTATATTTTCTACTTTAGGATTGAACGCATCTAATCCATTCAATAAAATCAAATCTGCTCCGAAGGCACGTGATAGTTCTGCATTTGTGATGTCTGGTATGACTGGTGTGCGCGTAACAACATTCTCTGCTAACACTACCCGACCATCACTTGCTTTAATACTTTGTTTTAATTCTTCAGCCGTCATTTTCACTATTTCTGAAGCATTCGCACTTAATAATCTCTTAACCATATCATCTACTCCTTTATTTTGATTCTTCCGTTTCTTTTATTCCGTTCGCTTCCTTGTCTTCTAAATATAAATTATATTTCTCCATCGCTCTATAAAATGGGTAATAGAGTAAAATATCGATAATGATACAGACAATTTGAACCAATGAACCACTATAATGTCCTGTTGCTAAAAATCCACTGATGATAGGTGGTATCGTCCATGGCATCGCTGTACCATTTGTAAGGTGTACGAGACCACTCGACATTGCGAAATAAGTTATCGTCGCATTAATCATTGGTGCTAATACAAATGGAATAATTAATCTCACATTAAGTACAACAGGTAAACCAAACAATGTCGGTTCATTAATATTAAATATACCTGGCATCAGTGTAAGTGGTGCCATCGTTTTTGTGATTTTACTAGAACGCTTTTTAAAAGCTAATATCGCAATTACGATCACTAGTCCTATTGTTGAGCCACCGCCACCCATAAATACAAAGTTATCAATGAATGGCTGCGTTATGATGTGCGGTAAGTCTCCGTGTGGATTGGCTTGATATGCTAGACGGTTTTCATCAATATTTTTCAACCAAATAGGTTGCATAACTGCATTTACTACGTTTGCACCATGGATACCGACAAACCAAAATGCACTATTAAGACCAACTAAGATAATGGTACCGATTAAGCTACCTCCCATCAGACTTAACGGCACACCTAATGTATTAACAATCAATTCATGGATGTTGCCAAAAGGTAAATTATCCAATGCGATATATACAGCAAGCCATAATATGATAATAGCTGCCCCAGGTATTAATGCACTAAAACTTTGTGCTACTGCTGGTGGAACCTGATCTGGCATTTTGATTCTAATGTTTCTATTGATAAACCACTGAAAAATTAACCCTGAAATAATACCAATAATCAGTGCTACAAATAAGCCCTGACTTCCCATATATATTTGAGGTATTGCCTCTTCAGGCACCTTATCTCCAGTCATTACATTTGGTGTGACAACTAAAAACGCTGACATCGCAATAATACCGGCTGAAACTCCATCTGTATTGTATTGCCGGGCAATACTATGTGCGACACCGAAACTTGCAACTAACCCATTAACCCGAATGTCCCATTCACTGCTTTCATTAAATATGGTTGAATTCCCTGTGCTTCTAGCCACTCTATCCAGCCTGGTATCGCAATACCACTGATTACTAAAAATAATGAACCAATAATAATCAAAGGCATTGCAACGATAATGCCATCCCTCATTGAAATCAAAATTTTATTAGATCCCAATTTAGAAGCGACTGGTAACAAATGTTTTTCTAATGCGTCATTAAATTTACTCACATCAACACCCCATCGTAGATTCGATTTTGAAAACGCTTTCAATGTTTTAATTAATTATAATTTATAACTAATAGAGTGTCAATATAGTTGCAACTTTTTATTTTTAATATAATAATAAGAGTATTAAGAAATTATGGTGATAAAAATGAAAGCAAACATGACAAATAAACAGCGTATGATACGGGGTCAAATTTTAAATGAAATATATGTACGCGGCCCTATATCAAGGGTTGATATAGCAAAAAACACAGGTATTACACCCGCAACAACAACTGCAGTAACCGCAGATTTAATACAAAATAATCTCATTAAATCTACGGATATTGAAGTTGATAACTATGCTATTAACACTAAAAAAACATCAGGACGCAAAAAAATATTACTTACAATTTGTAATAAATACAATTACTATGTTGGTATTGAATTAGCCAGAGATTTTGTAACGTTATGCTTAACTGATAATCTTGGGAATATCGTTGATCAAAATATAATCGATATTACTGCAACACAATTTCTAAAAAAAATCACACCAAACTTTATCTTGGAAGAACTTAATCATTTCTTAAAACAACATGCAGCTTACGATATTCAGGCAGTTGGCATTGCTTTACCAGGTCACTTTGATGAAACATCTCAACAAATTGCTTCAAATAGTGATTGGTCTGGTTTTGATTTGGAAGATTTACTTTCTCGTATTAGCTTACCTGTATTTTTAGAAAATAATGTACATTGTATGAGCCTATATGAACATTTACTTACATCAGAAAATCATGGCGAAAATTTCATCTTCTTCCATGCTGTAAAAGGCATTTTTTCATCTAGTATGTATCGTGGCAATTTATATGGCGTTTCTAACTTTTCTGTAGGGGAAGTTGGACATACTATTATCCATCCAGATGGCGAACGTTGTGAATGTGGTCGTAGAGGATGCTTACAAAACTATTTAGGTGGCATGAATATTATAAATAAAGCTAAAGTCATTTATAGAAGTGCTCAAAGTACTTATCTCACAAGTTTAGTAGCAGACTCAAATGATATAACTTTAGATACTGTTATAGAAGCATATCGTTTAGGCGATAGTGGCATTGTACAAATTATTAAAGATGCCATGCGTGCAGTTGCAATTACGCTCAATAATTTAACAATGTTAGTTGATACCAATAAAATTTATTTGCATGGCCCATTATTTAACAATGATATTACGAATGTTATTTTAAAAGAATACTTGAGTTACCAAAACTTATACGGGGGATTAGGTGAAATTGATTTTCAAATGAAGTCGTATCAGCCTATTAATGGTGCAAAAGGTGCCTGTGCCCTTGCCATCCACCAACATTTAATTTGGTCAGAAGTATAAATGAAGCCAAAATATAATAGTTCAATAAAAGTGGAAGAAGGAGATTATTTATCTCCCTCCCTCTTTTTTGATTTCTAATACTTCTTACAACAAATATTCACTATAAAAATTTATAACTCACAAAAATTAAATAAAAATAACTTTTTAAATTATGAATTTTTATATTTTATGAAAAAGCGGTGCGCATAATATATAACTGTGATATTCTATTTTAATAAACATATTACAAGGGGGATTTTTATGCATTGCCCAAATTGCGGGGAGCCAGTTACAAACACAGATTTATTTTGTGGTGAGTGTGGCGCCAAATTAACACTTCAAGATCTATCATCTACTGACAACCCAACTACTAATCAACATACATCTCAGTCTGATGTATCACAGAATCAGGAATCATCTCAGACATCTTATCAGCCCAAACAACCAAGGCAATCAAACAAAAATAATACTAAACATTCTGATGATATTTTTAATGAGGCAAAATTATTTTTCTCCAACTCATTTTCTAGGACAGATGATGAAGTTATAAGTAAACATCAATTTACATTTAAAACACTTTTCAGTCTCATTATTGCAGGATTTATAGTTACACTTATTTTATTATCTTTAGTTATACCAGCAGAGATAGCATTTTTTGCAACAAGTAAGGCTAATATCGTTTTTAACATTACCTTTTACATACTAATAGCTATTTCAATACTTTTTGGTATTACCTTATTATTGATTAAACTGCTAAACATTAAAATCAGTGTACATAAAGCACTTTCAGATTTTGTATTAGTTAATACTTTTTCTGTAATTGCGTTCTTATTAGGTTTATTATTTCTAGCCATTAATGTACCAAGTTTTGGATCAATGCTTGTTTTAATTTCTATGCTATTTACATTAGTATCACCAATTTATCTCACAACAAAGCATAGTCATAAGCATCCACTTCGCATGCCCGTGGTTTATGCTATTTTAATTTATATTCTTATTTTAGGTGTCATCCTTCGCATCTTTATTGAAGGTACAGTTTCAAATTCTTTAAGTGTTTTAGATTCATATTTTAATACAGATTATTAAGGAGAGAGTTAATTAATGAAATACTGTAGTAATTGTGGAGCCGAAATTAAACCAAACCAAAAAGTATGTACACAGTGTGGCACCCCTGTACATCAACAACGTAGTACAAATAACAACGACAATCATAATAAAAAATCAAAATTACCATTTTATATTACAATTGCTGTCATTGTAGTTATCCTTATTGCATTATTTACAGCTTATAAAATAATTGAAAGTCAACTTTCACCGACAAAACAAGCTGAAGCCATTTCAAATGATTTAAAGAAAAATAAGCCGAGCAACTTAGCTCATAATTTAAAAGCAAACGGCGAGTCTCTATCTAAAGACGAAGCCAAAGCTGTCTATAAATATATTAATGAAACAGATAGCCCTGAACGTGTTGGTAATGAAATCCAAAGCGCTGCGCAAGATATGAAAGATAATACAATGGGTGGTTCTTCTGTTACAGTTGGCGATAATGAACTCATCAACATCTCTCAAGATGGTAAAAAATGGGGGATATTTAAAAACTATAATTTTAATGTAAATGAAGAGTCTGTCACCATTCTTCCTGAAGAAGATAGTACGTTATCTTACAAACATAACGACGATACGAAACAAGTGAAACTAAAACAAGGTAAGACAAAAACACTTGATGACTTCCCTATTGGAATATACGATTTAAAAGCTACTCAAAAAGTAGATGAGAAAAAGTTTGATGGCGTCGTTCATATCGATATGTCAGAAAGTAGCGATGCTGAGCCTCAATTCAAACAAAAGCGCTTCACTGTAAGTACTGATTCAGCATATATCGATTCAGATTCACTAAAGCTTTATATCAATGGTGAGGAACAACAAGACTTTAATGAATACGCTAGCGAAACATTTGGTCCATACTCTCCTGATGAAAAAGTAGAAGTATATGCTACAACTGAAGTTGAAGGTAAACAATTCACATCAAATGTAGAGAATGTTTCAAGCCCTGAAAACGATGAGGAAGAAGTTGATGTGACTTTAACCTTTGATGATGAAGCTATTAGCGACCATGAAGACAAAGTATTTGAAAAAGAAACTCAATCTGAAGAAGACGAAGACCCATCCAGTTCAGATGATGAGGAAGTCACACGTGATAATGTTATAGACAAAGTCGAATCATATGAAGGCGAAAGTTTAGACACTGATACTTATACTTATAAAGAACCTGAAGAAACAGATGATGGTTGGGGATTTTCATTTACCGATAAAGACGGTAATTTAGCTGGATCATATACTATAGATGATGATGGTTATGTCACAGAATATGATGAAGACGGTGAAGAAGTCAATTCTGGATATTAATATTGTTTTATAACAGCCTACGTTGTATACGTGGGCTGTTTTTATTTAAATATATCTTTCTTACTTCTTTTGAAAATAATTTTAATTATGTGTTGTTATCCACGTTATTCGAACATCTTCAATCCTCCTTTTTTTATCACTCTACTCCACTTTCATTTATTTTTAATTGTAACGATTTTCGTAACTTTTATATGCAAGTGTATATAATTATAATATTACATGTTAGAATTTTATTGTAATAAACTCATAATGTTTATAAATCCACTAGATCCTGGAGACCTGGACTACTTATCCAGGTTTCTTATCATTTAAGAAATAGGTGAAAAGATGAACTTCGTAGAATTAACAGAAAAAGAATTCACTGATTTTATTAATCAAAACTTTGTGCATTATACCCAGTCTACTTCTCATTTTCATTATAGAAATAATAAGAAGAAGGATGTACATTTAGTAGGTGTTAAAGAAGATAAGAAAGTGATTGCAGCTTGTCTATTAACAGAAGCTAGGGCATTAAGATTTTTTAAATACTTTTACTCTCACAGAGGTCCGGTTTTAGATTATAGTAATCCAATATTAACTAAATTCTTTTTTGAAAATTTAAAAGTATATTTAAAAGCTCAAAAAGCCTTATTCGCTTTAATAGATCCATATATTTTAGAAAATATTAGAGATGCTGATGGAAAAATAATTGAGCACTATGATAATAAAAAGCTTAAAAATGTATTATCAAAATTAGGTTATGCTCATCAAGGTTATAGTATCGGTTACTCTACCACTAGCCAAATTAGGTGATTATCTGTTTTAAATTTAAAAAATAAAAATGAGAGTACCATATTAAAAGAAATGGATTATCAGACACGTCGTAACATTAAAAAAACTTTTGAAATGGGTGTAGAAGTAAAAACACTGGATATTTCAGAAACTAATGTATTCTTTGAACTATTTCAAATGGCAGAAGAAAAGCATAATTTTAAATTTAGAGATAAAGCTTATTTTGAGGAAATGCAAAAAATTTATGCCAATCACTCCATGTTAAAACTCGCGTATATCAATTTAGAAAATTATAAACAACAATTGCAAAAGAAAAATGCTAGTCTTCTTTTAGAAATTAAAGATTTAGAGAATAAATTACAAGAAAACACTAATTCTAAAAAAACAAAAACGAAATTGTACCAGTTAACACAACAACAAAATAGTTATGAAAGAAAAATTAATCAGACGATTGAATTAATCTCAACAGAAGGAAATATCTTAAATTTAGCTGCCGCATTTTATATATACACGAAAGATGAAGTTTATTACCTATCTAGTGGTTCTAATCCTAAATACAACCAATTTATGGGATCTTATCGTTTGCAATGGGATATGATTACATTTGCCATAAATAATGCTATTCCAAGATATAATTTTTATGGCATTACTGGAGACTTCAGTGAAACTTCTGAAGATTATGGCGTACAGCAATTTAAAAAAGGCTTTAATGCACACGTAGAAGAATATATTGGCGATTTTATAATTCCAATCAGAAAATATTTATATAAACTATATTTATTAAATAAAAATAGACACGTTAAATGAATTAGATTCAGCTAGATTCAAAACCAAACGCTGTAATGGTATTTGGTTTTGAATCTATTTTTGTTCATTTATCTCATTATTTAATATTTCTTGAAAATGGCAGCGCCTTAGGCCAATTTCTGAATAACCCGACGACTACAGGATGAAGTTGCGCCAGCAAAAAGCCCACAAAAAAATGCCAACAAAGTCATAAACTTTGTCGACATTCTAAACCAATACAAACATGTATCGCTTTTGTATATTTATTTAATTTAAAGCTGAGTCATCGACGATAACTTCTACATTCGGATGTTGGTGCAAGATTGAAGCAGGAAGTGATTCTGACACTTTACCATCCAGTAATTGTTGGATTGCTTCTTGCTTATTACTTCCAAACGCTATCAGAATGATACGCTTCGCATTCATGATAGATGCTAAGCCCATTGAAATAGCTTGTTTAGGTACATCTTCAATATTATCAAAGTGTTGACTGTTGGCTTTGATTGTTGAATCCGTTAAATCTACTACGCGTGTTTCACTTTCAAATGATGAAAATGGCTCATTAAAACCAATATGTCCGTTTTCACCGATACCTAAAATTTGAATGTCTGCTGGCCCTGCATCTTGTATACATTGCTCATAAGCTATACATTCTTTTTCTACATCTTCTGCATCACCTTTAGGTAAATAAATATTGTCTTCATTCCAAGTGCTATTATGATTGAATAAATTCTCTTTCATATAAGCATGGTAACTTTGTTCGTGATCTGCCGCTAACCCAATATACTCATCTAAATTAAATGTCACCACATCATTTAATTTTGTGTGATTAACATTAATTAATTCCGATAAGTATTTATAAATATCAATCATTGTACTTCCCGTAGCAAGACCTAACACAGCATTAGGTTGCGACTTTATTTGTTTTAAAAGTTCTATAGCAACATATTGACTCGCCGTTGTGCGATCTTTCAAATTTATAACGTTCATATTTCTACCCCATTCTTTCTAATATCACTATATATTTTCATAATTAACATTTAATATCCTATATTACATAATTATCTGTTTTTAATCAAATTAATATAAAATGAATCATGCATACAATACCATTATACGCCTGTTTATGACTGTCGACTATCTAATAGTTCTTCTACTTCATTTTTTATCGTAGTTACATGGGGGCCATAAACAATTTGAACGCCGTTACCCTTCTGAATCACGCCTCTTCCTCGGTCGACTCTAATACTTTTCTATCAACATCTTGATTAGTCTTTAAGGTCACTCTTAATCTTGTTGCGCAACAATCAACGACATCAATATTCTCTTTACCACCAAGACCTTGAATAATCGTTTTAGCACGATCAGTTGCTTCTACAGTTTCAGCCGCTTCACCTTCTTCACGCCCAGGTGTTTTGAAATTAAATTTCGTGATGCAAAATCTGAATATTATATAATAAAGTATAAACCAAACGATACCTATTGGAATTACCCATAAGAAATTCGTCTTAGCGTTTCCCTGCAATATACCAAATAATAGATAATCAATGAAACCACCACTAAATGTTTGACCAATTGTAATATTAAATATGTCTGCGAACATAAACGCTAAACCATCTAAAAAAGCATGTATGACATAAAGGACTGGTGCTACAAATAAGAAACTGAATTCTAATGGTTCTGTAATTCCTGTTAAAAATGATGTTAACGCTGCAGATAACATTAATCCGCCAACGACTTTTTTACGTTCTGGCTTTGCAGTATGATAGATTGCCAATGCTGCACCACATAAACCAAACATCATGGTAATAAATCTACCAGACATATATCTTGATACACCTGAATAATATTTAGTAACATCAGGATCACCCAATTGAGCAAAAAAGATGTTTTGTGTACCTTGTACAATTTGTCCTTTCACTTCTAAAGTACCACCCAGTGCTGTCTGCCAAAATGGTAAGTAAAAAATATGATGTAAACCAAATGGTCCTAAAAGCCTTAAAATAAAACCAAAGAAAAATGTACCAATAACGCCTGTCTTATCTACGAGGTCTCCAACACCAAATATCCATCCTTGAACAGTTGGCCAAATAAAGAACATCACGACACCTAATAGAATAGAACCTAATGCTGTGATAATAGGAACAAAACGCGAACCTCCAAAGAAGCCTAAATAGGCTGGCAAGGATATTTTATGGAACTTATTATGTAAAAGCGCTGTCATGACACCGGTTATAATACCACCAAATACGCCTGTTTCCACTGTTTGTATTCCAAGGACTGTACTTTGTCCTTCTTTAGCTAAATTACCGTCTGCTAATGTATCAGTAATAATTAACAAACCATTCATTGAAGCATTCATAATGAGGAACCCTAACATCGCAGCTAAACCTGCTGTCCCTTTATCACTTTTGGCTAAGCCAATCGCAACACCCACTGCAAAAATAACAGGTAAATTTTGGAAGACAATATTACCTGCAGATGACATTAATATAAATATATTTTGTAATAGTTCAATATCCAATAAAGGATATGCTTTGATTGTATTTGGATTACTTAATGCCCCACCAATACCTAACAATAAACCAGCTGCTGGTAAAATCGCTATAGGTAACATAAAGGACTTACCGAATTGTTGTGCTTTCTCAAATAGCTTACTCATAATTGATTAACCTCCTAATTACCATAAATATACAAGTAAAGAAAATGATGATCAATACAATTCGTCATTATGAAAAACATTTTCAAAAGATATAACGCTTTTTATGTAAGCCCTTCATCATAAACCCCGTTTAGTTCACTTAAACAACAGTTTTCTTTATATATTAAGTAATCTTTTTGACCTATCAAAGGCACTTTACAATCTACATTGTCATATTAAAAGTTTCTCGGCAGTGTTTTGAGCCAACATTTTCGGTAAATAATAGTGGCTCAAGACTATAATCTGTGACTTCGTATGGTGTGCAAAAAAATGGGGAGGGACAGAAATCAAAATTTAAAATTTGATTTCGTATTCCCACCCCTTACAGCTATTACTTCGCTTAAAATATATCGCCTAGTGTCACTGACATAATTGCTTTTATAGAATGTAATCTATTTTCAGCTTGATCAAATATCACAGCGTGCTCACCTTGAAATACGTCATCCGTAATTTCCATTTCAGACAAGCCATATTTTTCATAAATCTGTTGTCCTACTTCAGTGTTTAAATCATGAAATGCTGGCAAACAATGTAAGACGATTGCATCAGGATTCATTGTATTCAGTAGCATCGATTCATTGACTTGATAAGGTAATAACTCATTAATACGTGTTTCTAAAACAGATTGATCCTCACCCATTGATAACCATACATCTGTATAAATAGCATCTGTTTGATAAATCGCTTGATTCACGTCATCCGTAATTAAAATTTCACTCTGAGATTGTGCAGCATAATCCTTAGCTAACTTTTGAATTGCTTCATCAGGTTGTAAAGATTTAGGTGCAGCAATATGTACGTTAACACCTAATATTGCTCCAGTAATAAGTAAATCATGTGCTACATTATTTCTAGCATCACCTACATAAGTTAATGTTTTGCCTTCTAAAGTTCCCCAATTTTCTTTTAATGTAAAGAAATCCGCAATCATTTGCGTTGGATGCCACTCATTCGTCAAGCCATTCCAAACTGGTACATTGGCATTTTTAGCTAAAGATTCTATATCTTTTTGATGATAACCTCTAAATTCAATACCATCATACATACGTCCTAATACTTTTGCAGTATCAGCTGTAGATTCTTTCACACCTAAGTGAATATCTCCTTGGCCGAAATACTCTGGGTATGCGCCCAAATCATACGCGGCAACACTAAATGCCGAACGTGTTCTTGTAGAGGGTTTTTCAAAGAGTAACGCTAAATTCTTTCCTTTTAAATAAGGATGAGGGATCCCACGTTTTTTCTTTTCCTTTAACTCTCCAGTAAAATCTATCAATGTATTCAATTCTTCTGCTGAAAAATCGCATGTTTTCAAAAAGTGTTCCCCTTTAAAAACTTGTAACTTATTTAAAGCTGTTGTGTTCAACCCCATTTTCATCACTCCAATATTTTTATAAGATTTATATACATAATATACGTAATTAACAGATAAAACAAGTATAAATATACTTTATACTGTATATTGTTGAATTAAAGTTCAAAATATTATCTTACATCATTTGATAAACAGCACTAATTTAAACTAATGTTTTTAACATTTATGCAGTTTTTCAAAGCATTTATGCAATGTATTTTTTAATGAACCACACTTGTGAAATTTATTTTTTGAGTTATGCACGAATGCACATTACACTACTTTTTTATACTACAATGTTCCTGAACTACTTAACTGACGGAGGTCATCGATTCTGTTAAATGAAATTGTGGCTGTAATCAAACAGATTGTTGCTCAAGTTATTTCTGGAGAGTTCCAAGAAAATTAGTCTTTCATTTCCACACCATTTCAAAACGATTGCATAATTAGCTTTTTAAAATAAGAGAGTCCCATTCTAATTTCCAAACTAGAATGGGACTCCAATAACGATAAATATTTATTTTTTAAATACATGCTTTTTCGCTTATGTTGCTTCTTTCTTACTAAGTTTTGCACGTTCTTCAGGTGTTTTTAAGAAACGTGTCATAATTGCACTTGCCACATATAATCCAAAGATTAAGTACATCATTCCTTTTACACCAATACTATCGTAGAATAATGCTACTAACCCAGGTCCAGCAAATACACATAGCCCTGCGCCTAAGTTTAATATAGCCATCGCTGGTCCTTTATCGCCATCACCTACAAGAGAAGGTACAAGCGCAGAAATTGGAACAAATCCTGCTAGACACATACCCCATAAAAATCCTACAGTACCAACGACAAATACATTACCTGTAAATAATTCTGGTACAAAATATAATCCTAATGTAAACACAGCACAACCAACACCACCGATGTATGAGATTGTATTCTTCCAACCAATCTTGTCACTCAACGCACCGAATATTAAATTAAATATAATATTTGCGATAAAAATTGTTCCCCAAATATTGAGCCAAGTCGTCGTTGCAATACCTTTGGATGATAAATATATTGGTAAGAACAATGGAAATGCATATTGTGCCGCTTGATTAATTATTCTTACAATACATGCCACTGCAACACGTGGTTCTCTTTTTAATATCGTAATTCCAGCGCCCATTTCTTTTACATGTTCTTTAACACCATGCCCTTTATCTTCTATTTCAAATTGATCTCTGTTTACAAATACAGCTAAAAATGTTCCGATAAGTACCCATATAATGGCTGTCCATAAAGTGAACACATGACCAAACCATTGAATTGCAAATGAAGAATAGAATGAACCAAGCACACTTAAACCACCTGTAAATACAAACCAGAACCAACCTACTGCGGCACCTAATCGTTTTTGAGGTGAACGGTAAGCCACCCAAACTAAAAATGAATAAGCAAACAACGGATAACCAAATCCTCGAATAGCATACGATGGAATCATTAATTCATAATTCATCGTAGGTATCGCAAATCCTACAAATATAATATGACCAACAATATATAAACCTGTGCCTAATAACATAACTTTACGCGGTCCAATAATTTCGACCAAAACACCAGAGAACCAAGATCCAATTGCAATCGTCACACCATAACAAGTCGTTAAAATTGCAGTTTGTTGAACGGATAAGCCATGATCATGAAGATAAGGACTAATCCATGCAAGTTCTAATCCATCCCCCATCATAAATATTAATACGCCAATGTAACCCCATAATAAGGTTGGTGGCATTCCCATTTTCGTTAATTTTTTATTCATATTTAACACACCCCTATGTAATTAAATTGATAACTTATGGCTACTTATACAATTAGAAAACGCTTTCATATATTGCCTTTATATTATTGTATTTTTTCTAATAATGCAAATTTATTTTCGTTTCCTTTCGTTTTCTTTCGATTTATAATTAATAATAGATACTTTTTGTATTATTACACCTTCTATAGTACTCTATTAAATAAACACAGCTATTTTTTTGATATGTTTAATAAATTATTTAAGTTATATATTAATTACAGATGATTGATTTTTATACTGAAAACGTTTACAATAATCATGATTTAATCATCATATGACTAGATGATATTAATTTGTAAGTTAGGGGTTAAAATATATGCTGTTATTAATTGCTTTAAGTGCTGTAATTGTACCGTTTATCTTTTTAGTGCTGCTTCGTATGTCAGCTTTAAAAGGTATGATAATCAGTGCAATTGTTGTTACGTTATTGGGAATATTTGTTTGGGGTATGAAAGGTAATGTCGTAATTGCCTCATTATTACAAGGTACGCACAAAACGTTTACGATTCTATATATCTTATTCGGTGCGCTTGTATTACTTAATACTTTACGACAAACTGGGGCTGTAAATCGTATTAATTCAGGCTTCCAGAAAATATCTGGAGATATGCGTGTCCAAGTGATTATCGTCGCTTTCTTATTCGGATCACTTATTGAAGGTGCGTCTGGTTTTGGTACACCTGCAATGGTTACAGCGCCATTAATGGTAGCTTTAGGTTTCAGACCAATGATTGCTGTAGTATCTGCATTAATCGCAGATAGTGTGGCCGTATCATTTGGTGCGGTTGGTACGCCTGTCCTTGTAGGATTGAGTACATTGAAAGATGCTGACAGTGCATTCTTCCAATCTACTGCTGAACGTATTACTACATTAGATTTATTAAGCGGTATTTTCATTCCAGTTATTGTAATCATTACTTTAGTTGTTTTCTTTGGTAAGAAAAACAAATTAAAATCTATACTTGAAATGTTACCATGGCTCGCTTTAATTGGTGTTGTTTATGCTGGTTCAGCATTTGCTTATGCATTCTTATTTGGCGCAGAGTTCGTTGCAATTTTAGGTTCATTAACTGGTCTAATAGTAGCAGTTATAACTGCAAGTAAAGGTTGGTTATTGCCTAAGACTGAGTGGAAAGATGGCTTAGATGATTCATATGAAACTAATGAGTCTGAACACTCAATGAGTTTGCTAACAGCTTGGGCACCGTATTTAATGGTAGTTGTCTTATTACTACTTACAAGAACGGTACCATTTATTAAAGATTTCACAACAAGTGTTTTAGATTTAACTTGGACTAATATAATGAATTTTGAAGAGATTTCATCAGATTGGGAAGTGTTATATTCACCCGGAACCATCTTAATACTATCCGCAATATTTGCGATACTCATTCAGAAAAAACCGTTTAAAGACCTAACTAAAGCTAGTAAGGAATCATTGAGTACAATTAAAATTACAGGTATTACGCTTATTGCGACACTAGCGATGGTTCACGTCTTCATTAACTCTGGTATTAATGCCAATGACTTAATTAGTATGCCTGAGTACATAGCTAATGCTATGTCCCAATACTTAGGTCCAATTTGGTTATTTGTCGCTCCATTCTTAGGTGCCTTAGGTTCCTTTATTACAGGAAGCGCTACTGTTTCAACACTTACATTCTCACCAATTCAAATGAACATCGCAAACGCAATTGATGCTGAACCATTCACTGTATTAGCCGCACAAATTATTGGTGCCGCTGCAGGTAATATGATTTGTGTTCATAACGTTGTTGCAGTTTGTGCTGTTGTCGATATGCCAGGTAAAGAAGGTAGTGTTATTAGAAAAACGCTCGGACCAGCACTATTATATTGTGCACTTGCAGGTATTAGTGCGTATATCTTCACACTATTTTTCTTCTAATTTAATTAGAAATTAATAAATAAAACAGACTAAGTGCTTTGATTAGCATTTAGTCTGTTTTTATATGTTCTTTTTTAATGCTGCAAAACACCTAGGATATCCAATAGATTAAAGTGTATTTTTACTTTATAACTTCGTTATATTATCATACTCCTTAATATTTTGATAAAGTACAATTAACTTATTAATTAAATTTATTTGCCAAACTAAACAATGGGATTGGATGGGGATCTACAAATGAAATTTAAAAATGTTACATTATTAACATCTGAGTTGGAAGAAACTTTGCAGTTTTACGAAGAAACATTAGAATGTCCTGTTCAAGTTATTGATCAAGATTCTTTTATTGTTCAAATTGGGGAAACTCAATTACATTTTCAAAAATCTGAAGAAATCAATCAACCGTTTTACCACTTTGCAATAGATATTCCTTACAATCATTTTTATGATATGAAACAACACTATCAAAATATCTTATTTTTATTAATGGAAGATGGTCAACACACAACTTATTTTGAATCCTTCGTTGCACATTCACTTTATTTTAATGATCCTTCAGGTAATATTGTCGAACTCATTGCAAGGGTATCTAATATGACGGATGATCCTGAATTTTCAAGAATTAGTGAAGTCGGATTTGTATGTAATGAACTAGACGATGTGTATCAAGCTTTAATCAATCATCATCTTACAACACATGAAGCACGCTCATTTTCTCCAGAAGGTTTAAATTTCATGTGTGATTCAGACGATGAGTGTTATATTTTATTGACGCCAGAAAATAAAAAATGGATTTTTTCTGATAAAGCATCTACTGCATTTCCGATAGCTATTGAAACACAAGACTTCAAATTAACTTACGACGCCAAACATCAATGGTCTTTAGTATCTTTATAAATTTATACATAAAAAAGGATGGGAGCAAGACATGTATTGATGTCACACTCCCATCCTTTTTATATTCAAAATATTATTCCCTTACCTGTGATTTGTCACTGACAAACTTTTTTAACGTTTTATCTAATCCATCTTTTGCTTCTTGATCATAATCATAAGTGCCGTCTTCATTAGAAGTGATGTGTTTATCTAATATAAATCTACCTTTGTGAATTGTATCTGCACCTAATTCTTTAATCACTGGATCTAAGCTATATTGAATTGCTAATACATGTGCAAAGGTTCCGCCTAATGCTAACGGCAATACTGTCTTACCTGTGAAAGCACCTCTTGGTAATAAATCTAAATACGTTTTAACAATACCTGAATAAGCTGCTTTAAATACAGGAGATATGATAATAATACCATCTGCGCTTTCTATTTTCTGATGTGTTTCATTAATAGACGCATTAGAAAAATCCGCTGTAATCAACGCTTCTGCGTCTAATTGATGAACGTGTACAACATCTGTATCAATACCTTCACCTTCTAGATATTTTTCAGCATACTCAACAATACCTGTTAAACGAGATTGTAATTTATTTCCACCTGCAATGATTGCTACACTTGCCATCTTTAATGTCCCCCTTTATTTATTCAAACTGCTTATACTTTCTCAGACACCTGACAGGAGCTCAATTTTTTAAAAACCAAACATGTTATTGTTGTTCGCTTTGTCTCTATCAAATTTAAATTTCTGCTGTACTATAACTATATTGTTCATTTAATTGCGGTTTGTATTGTGATCCTGGATGCGTTGATCTTAAATACTTTTCACCTTTACCGAATAAATTTTCTCTAAGTGTTGTATTTTCTTCATCATAATCTTTACGATAAACGCCACGTGCTTGTAATATTGGAACGACTTTTTCTATGAAATCTTCATATGAATTTGGTATCGTTCCATAGGCAATATTAAATCCATCTACATCAGCAACTTCAACCCAATGCTCTATTTCATCAGCAATTTGCGTAGGTGTACCGACAAAGCGAACTGAGCCAATACCTAAGCCATGATGTTTAATAGCCTCTTTCAGTGTCCATTTACGTGTCGGATCTTTCGCATAAATATCTAACAAGCTTTGAATTGCGTCTGTTTCAATATCTTCTAAATATTGATCAGGATCAAATTGAGAAAAGTCTATGCCTGTGTGTCCACTTAATAAAGCAGCAGTTCCTTCATAAGTGATATGTTGGATTAACTCTTGATGTAATTGTTCTGCTTCTTCTACCGTATCACCAATAACGGGAACAATCATAGTAAATACCTTTAAGTCTTCTTTATTTCTGCCTTGTTGTGTTGCTCTAGAACGAATGTCATTTACATCATTAGCCAAACCTTGAAGTGAATGATTCACGACAAAGATTGCTTCTGCATGTTTACCTGCAAAGTTACGACCTTTATCTGAAGCACCTGCTTGGAATAATACTGGTGTACGTTGTGGAGATGGCTCTACAATATGTGGTCCAGGTACATTAAAGAAACGACCTTTGTGATTAATTAAATGTACTTTATCAGGATCTGCATACGTGTTGGTAGCTTTATCTTTTACAACTGCATCATCTTCCCAACTGCTTTCCCACAATTTATACGTTACATCTAAAAATTCATCTGCACGATCGTATCTTGTTTCTTTAGGCATACGTTCTGTTAACCCTAAATTTTCCGCTTCACTTCCTAGGTAAGATGTCACAACGTTCCAACCAATACGACCATGTGTTAAATGATCTAATGTAGAAAATTTTCTCGCAATATCATACGGCTGAAAATAAGTTGTAGATACAGTTGGTGCAAACCCTACATGTGCTGTTGCTTGCGCCATAGCAGAAATCACTAATAAAGGATCATGATCTGGGACTTGAACGGCATGTTGTACAGCTGTTTTATAATCATTGCCATATTCACTATATGTTCCTAATACATCAGCGATAAATAATGAATCGAACTTGCCTTTTTCAAAAAGCTTTGCAAGCTTCACCCAATAATCTATTGTGCCATGTTGCGCACCTTCATGTTTGTCATGTTTCCAAAGTCCAATTGCGTGTGGTGCTGGTGAGTTCTGAATAAAGCCATTGAAATGTATTTGTTTTTTTCCCATTGTTATTACCTCCTATGAGTTTAAGTGATACCTGTACTTATATTTCATGTTTCCATTTTCATTTATCATGTAAAATATTTTTATATTAATTAGATATAATTAATCGGATATTATTTAAAAATTATTTTTCAATCGTACTCAAATCTCCAGCTGGTAAATCTAATTCCCAAGCTTTTAAGACACGACGCATAATTTTACCAAAACTTGTTTTCGGTAATTTATCCATAAAATCAATTTCTCTTGGTGCAGCATGTGCAGCTAAACCGGTCTTAACAAATTGTCTTATTTCAACTTTGAGTTCATCTGTTTTCTCTACGCCTTCACGCAATGTGACATACGCTTTGATTATTTCACCCCTTACGTCATCAGGGATACCAATAACACCTGCCTCAGCAATCGCTGGATGTTCTACAAGTTTAGACTCAACTTCAAACGGGCCTACTCTTTCGCCTGATGTCATAATCACATCATCTACTCTACTTTTGAAGAAAAAGTAATTGTCTTCATCACGATATGCTGAATCTCCAGAAATATACCAACCATTCACAAAATATGAATTGAATTTTTCTTCATTTTTCCATATTTTTCTCATCATGGAAGGCCATCCTGCTTTTAACGCTAAATTACCTAAAGTATTGGGAGGTAGTTCATTGCCTTCGTCATCGACAATACTTGCAGTAATACCTGGTAATGGTTTACCCATAGAACCCAATTTAATTGTCTGACTTGGATAATTCACAATCATTAATCCACCGGTTTCTGTCATCCACCAAGTATCTAGTATACGTCTGCCATATACTTCATTGCCCCAACGAATCACTTCTGGATTTAATGGTTCACCGACTGACAAAATACTTCTTAACGTTGATAAATCATATTGCTTAGTGAATGCTTCGCCTTTACTCATCAACATACGTAAGGCTGTAGGTGCGGTATACCATAATGTGACTTTATATTTTTCTATCATTTCATACCATAATTCTGGTGAGAATCTTCCACCTATGACACAATTCGTTACGCCGTGAAGCCAAGGGCTGAATATGCCGTAGGACGATCCTGTCACCCATGCTGGATCTCCAGTACACCAATAAATATCATCTTCTTGTAAATCTAATACATATTTCCCTGTAATGTAATGCACAATCATCGCATCCTGTGCATGTAAGACGCCTTTAGGTTGGCCAGTTGAACCAGACGTGTAATGCAATACAAGTGGATCTTCACGATTTAGCCATTCAATGTCGAAGCTATCACTCGCATGCTTGAACGCTGTATGAAAATCAATATGTTCTGGCGATACATTGTTACCCACAACTATAATTGTTTCTAAGTCT
This sequence comes from Staphylococcus sp. AntiMn-1, assembly GCF_001663395.1. NCBI lineage: Bacteria > Bacillati > Bacillota > Bacilli > Caryophanales > Staphylococcaceae > Staphylococcus > Staphylococcus sp. AntiMn-1. The sequence goes on along the minus strand of NZ_CP012968.1, from coordinate 2,112,358 downwards.
GGTAATTTTGAGTAAGGTACACGAGGTAATAAATCTTCCGTTGTAACTAAGACTTTAGCGTCTGCATTACTTAAACGTTCTTCTACTGCTTGATCCATAAATGCTTCGAATAATGGGCCACATATTGCTCCAGTTTTTAAAATACCTAAAAATGAAAAATAAAGTTCTGGCATTCTAGGCATATACACAAACACTCTATCGCCTTTTTCTACATTAGCTTCTGTCTTTAATAGATTCGCTACTTTATTTGAAGCTAGCTTTAAATCTTCGAAAGTAAAAGATGCTTCTTGTGCGCTGTCTTTATAATTCAAGGCAATTTTTTGCCCTTTACCGTTGTCTACGTGACGGTCTATACATTCATATGCCATATTTACTTTTCCTGTTTCATACCAAGAAAATGCTTTTTCCGCTTCTTCCCAATCAAAGTTATTATATGTATATTCATAATCTTGAAGATTAAAGTTTCCTTTTTCACCTTTTAAAATTTCAGTTGTAATGTGTATGCCTCCTATAAAGATTTAAAAATCATTATAGATGGAACTTTCTGAATATTCAACCTATTATTTAATAATTCCGATATTTTTAGTATGATTTAAACCTTTGAAACCTAGAGCCACATATCTTAGAAGTTTTACAAATAATTTTAATATTTTTTAATTGTTCCACAATTTCATTTTAAATTATTATAACTTAAAGGAAATTTATTATTCATTTGATTATGATTGCTTTGGTATGATAATTGATAATAAAAATAATTATTATATTATATTTTATTTTATAATTGATGAGAATAAATATGTCATTATCATCTCAAGAGATATAGAGGTCTTTTGAGATGATATTTGAGTCTCATAGATGCATTTGGTTTATTTAGGCAAACTAAGGATAGTAGGCGGTTATATAGCATTGTAATGAATGGTTGAACTTGTATTTTGAAAATAGCAGTGGTTGTGGTGACTCCCAAGCTAAAAAAGGCTAACTATTTATTGTTAATAAATAGTTAGCCTTTTTTAAATATATTGTTGATCGTACTAACGCTGGATGGTTGTACCAACGTTTTGACCGCTTTGTAATTTTTTAATAATATGTGATTCATTACCTGCCGCAATGACTACTTTTTCACAACCTGATTCAATCGCTTGAACCGCATCTTGAACTTTAGGAATCATACCGCCGTAAATTGACGCTTGATCGATATAGTGATTGATACGTTCAGCATTCAGTGTAGCTTGCACTTTTTCATCAATGATGACACCAGGAATATCACTTAATAGATAAATTGGAGCCTGTAAAAATTGTGCGATTTTATATGCTAATGTATCTGCATTAATGTTATACAATTGTCCTGTGCTTCTATGTTGACCTATAGATGCAATGACTGGTACAAATTGTTCTGTTAATGAAGCAAGTACAGAAGTATCGACATCTGTAGGTTCACCGACATAACCATATTTATCGTCTAATGGGATGACATCAAATAATTTTGCATCTATGCCATTGATACCAACACTTTGAATATCTGATTTATTAATTTTGCTAACGAGACTTGGATTGACTGATCCAATTAATGTCTGACTTGTTACTGAAAGTACTTCTCGCGTTGTCACTCTTAAGCCATCTTTAAATTGTGTAGACACGTCTTGTTGCTCCAAAGCTTCATTAATAAAAGGTCCACCGCCATGTACAATGATGGGTTTAAATCCTTGTTGTCTTAAAAATGCAATGTCTTCTATTGTTGAATCGTGTAGATTTGTCAGAGTGCTGCCACCTATTTTAATTACAATATAGCTCATCTGTCACACTCCTTAGGTTCTATATGAAGCATTGATACGTACATATTCATATGAAAGGTCACAACCATATGCTGACGCTGCGCCTTCACCATTACCAACTGATGCTTCAATGTAAATATTATCCGCTTCTAATTGTTTTTTTAAATGTAACTCATCAAATTCAACTGACATGCCATCTTCAACGACAGGCACATTACATAAAGAAACATTCGTCTGACTTGGTTCTATGTCTTCAGAAGCATAGCCCATCGCTGTAACGATTCTTCCAAAGTTGGCATCTTCACCATGAATTGCTGTTTTAACGAGACTTGATGATACAATACTTTTAGCAATTTTTCTTGCTTCTGCAACATCATTTGCGCCTTTAACTTTAGCCGTAACTAATTTCGTCGCTCCTTCACCATCTTTAGCTATAGATTTAGCAAGATACTGGCTCACAAAATTTAACGCATATTCAAATTTTTCCCAATCTGGATGTAACGTATCGAGTTTATTATGGTTCGCCTGTCCATTTGCCAAGCCAAGAACCATATCATTTGTACTAGAATCTCCATCAACTGTAATCATATTAAAAGAGTTATCAATCGTTTGTTTTAAACAATTGTCTAGCGTATCCGCATCAATTTTGGCATCTGTAGTAATAAATGACAGCATTGTTGCCATATTCGGATGAATCATACCCGAACCTTTAGCTGTTCCTCCAATTGTTACAGTTATACCATCAATTTCAACTTGCACAGATAAATGTTTAGTAAATGTGTCCGTCGTTAAAATAGCTTGATTGAAAAACTCACTTTGATTATATTGTTCTTTTAAAACGTTTTGTGTGCCGTGTTGTATCTTATCCATAGGTAAAAACGATCCTATAACACCTGTAGACGCGACACCCACGCTTTCTTTGGATAAATTTAAATGCTCTGCTACCCATGCTTGCGTGTCTTTGGCATCTTGTATACCTTTTTCACCAGTACATGAATTAGCATTTGCTGAATTCACTACAATGGCTTGTAATGATTGATTATTTTTAATCGTTTCTTCAGTTACTTTTAACGGTGCTGCTTTAAAACGATTCAGTGTATAAGTTCCTGCTGCAGCAGCTGCTGTCGTAGAGTATATCCATCCAAAGTCTTTTTTCTTTCTTCTTAATCCAACGTGCATGCCTCCAGCTATAAAACCTAATGGAGAACTTACATCCCCTTGTAAATCTATCTTCAATTGATTGAGTGTATCTAACGTTTCAATATCTTTCATCCCATCTCACCTTTCTTTTTATATTACGGATATACAGGTAATTGTGTTAATCCTGTTGCTTCGTTCAATCCATACATTAAGTTTAAATTTTGTATTGCTTGACCACTTGCACCTTTGACTAAGTTATCAATAACAGAAACAATCACTGCTGTTTGACTTTCTTCGTCAACATACATGCCGATATCACAATAATTACTACCGTATACTTCTTTAGTTTTAGGATAATTACCTAAATCTCTAATGCGTACAAATGGTTTACTATCATAATATTGCTTGAAAGTTGCATGTAAATCTTCGCTAGTAGTTTGTTTGTTTAATTTCACATATATCGTAGAGAGTATGCCACGTGTCATTGGTACTAAATGCGGGGTAAATACTACTTTGATATCTTCATTTGCTAAATGCGAGACATATTGTTCTATTTCAGGCTTATGTTTATGCTTACCAATCGCATAAGCACTTAAGTTTTCATTCATTTCAGCGTAATGCACGTGTTGTGCAAGTGACCTTCCAGCTCCTGAAACGCCTGTTTTGGCATCTATAATAATTGAATCTTGTTGAATTAGTTTTTGATCTATTAACGGATGTAACGCTAATAATGTCGCAGTAGGGAAACAACCTGGATTAGCTACTAGTTGTGTATTCGTTTGATCTATTTCAGACCATTCTGCAATACTATAGTTTGCATCATTTAATTGTTGTTGTGTCGCAGCTGCTTCACCATAAAATTGTTGGTAGACATCTCTATTAGTTAATCTGAAGTCACCTGATAAATCGATGACTTTTATATTTTTCTTTACCAAATCTGGCGCTACATGTTTACTTACATTTGAAGGTGTAGCAAAGAACATCACATCACAGTCAACTGTTTCAGTGTCTAAAGCTTCGTAGTGATGCGTTAAATGAGTTAAGTGAGGAAATGTATCTTTTATTGGTTCATCCGCTTTAGAATGTGAAAAGATATATTTAATTGTTACATTTGGATGGTGTTGTAATAATCGAATTAACTCCACTGCACCATAACCACTGCCTCCTACTATCCCAACTTCTATCATAACGTTCATTCCTTTCTGAATATTCAAACTTTTTTAAGTGTTATGCTTTACTTTTTTTCTAAAACTTCTGTTATTACTTTTATAACTTTATCAATTTCCTCATCTTCAATAACAAGTGGTGGTGCAAGTCTAATAATATTCCCTTGTGTTTCTTTACATAGCACACCTTGTTCTATCATCTGTTGACAATAAGATTGTGCTGCTTCAGTTAATTCAATACCGATAAATAATCCTCTGCCTCTCACATCTTTTATGATGTTGCTGTCTATCAGCTGTAAATGGTTAAGTAATTTTTGTCCTTGTTCAGCAGAACGTTCGATTAAGTTTTCGTCAATTAACACATCTAATGCTGCGATTGATACTGCACATGCAAGTGGATTACCTCCAAATGTTGAACCATGTGTACCAGGTGTAAGTACTTTCATCACGTCATCGTTAGCTAACACTGCTGAAATCGGATAAAGACCGCCACCAAGCGACTTACCTAATAAGTAAATGTCTGGTTCTACACCTTCCCATTCCATTGCAAACATCTTACCTGTTCTACCAAGACCAACTTGTATTTCATCTGCAATAAATAGAACGTTGTGTTCATCACATAAGTTTCGAACTTCTTGGATGAAATAATCTGGCGGTACGTTGACGCCGCCTTCACCTTGTATTGGTTCAAGTACAATTGCGGTTGTATTTTCGTTAATGAGTGATTTCAAGCGAGTGATATCTCCGAAATCCATATATTGCATATTATCTAGCAAAGGTCCAAAACCTTTTTTATAACTTTCTTGCGACGATAACGATAAGGCACCTAGTGTACGACCATGGAAATTACCATTCATTGCAATAATTTCGCCTTGGTTTTCCGCTATACCTTTAACATCAGATCCCCATTTTCGTGCGATCTTAATTGCCGTTTCAATGGCTTCTGTACCTGTATTCATAGGTAATACTTTTTCTTTATTGGCAAGTGAACATATTTTCTCTTCCCATTTGCCCAAATTATCGCTATATAATGCACGTGATACCATAGTTATTTTTTCACTTTGCTCTTGAAATGCTTTTATAATTTTCGGATGACAATGCCCTTGATTGACGACTGAAAAACCTGAAATACAATCAATGTAGCTATTATCTTCAACATCCCAAACTTTAGCACCGAGACCTTTCGTTAAAGCCAGTTTAAGCGGGCTATAATTGTTCGAACTGTATTGATCTGTTAGTGCAAATAAATCATTCATCGAAACCCTCATCCCTTTTCTATAAATATTCTAAATTTTGAATTAATATCCATAAATCATACACGTAATTTTACAATTAGTCAAAGATTAATTTAAATAATAATTAAATAAACAATTGCCTTAAAGCCTTTTTACGAATTTTTTATATACTTAACATTTCTATAAATACTGTGATGACACTCTGTTAAATGTATATAAGTTGTATTATTTAGTGCAGATGGCTTTTAAAAAAACTGTTATGTAATTATTTTATGGCAGTAACCGCCCTACTATTTTCATAAAAATGGCAAACTAAGTTTCCTTTCCACTTAGTTTGCTTAATATTAATTATCACCATCTAAGATTTTCATTTGCTATTATAGAATTTTGGTTTGTGCTCAAATTTGAACTTTTATCTTTATTGATTTGCTTAGTAAATTTAAAACAGATACTACGCCGTAGCATGCTGTATCAAATTTATAATAATTAGATATGAAATCATACGGGGCATGAATCTCGTTAATACAATTTTTCACGATACTTTTTAACAATAAGAAAGCAACGCTTACAAAGTATAAATAATTCATAAAGTGCTGCCATTTTATTTGCGTTTTTGCTAATCTATTTTACGTTCAAAACAAGTTGAATGCATTTTTTATACAAACTCTTGTATACGGAATTATTATACGCATATAAAAACTCAAGTCAAGCCAACTTTTAAATCGACAATAACTGTATATAAATGTATCTTTATACATATTAACCATACTTAATGTATAAAGATGTGGCACAATTCATTCGCCTTCAGTCCTATAGATAAAGTCCATAGCGTGTCATTTTACCATGTTACTCATTTATTCATTAAAAGTATATTCACAGTAAATATCAAATTTACACGCAATTGCCTCCAAACCTTTTGATGACAACACTTGTAGCCATTTTACAGCCTTTCAAATCACAAATTTACCCTTATTTTACTTTTTTAATGTATTTATACACAAATGAAGCAGTATCTACAAGGAATTGTGTTTAATCCATTTAGATACTGCTTTTTATGATGTTACTCAAATATATAATTATGCTTTTAGTAAGGTCATTACATAAATAAATCTAGTATTAGGACAACAATTAATCCAGTAATTGATGTTGTCAATAATAAGACACCCCATGTTTTAAAGGTATCCTTTATGGAAATATTAAAGTATTCTTTAAATAGCCAGAATGAAGCATCATTTACGTGTGTAATGGTATTACTACCTACTGCAGTAGCGAGGACCATAAGCACAGGACTTACATTAAACGTAGGTATCAGTGGCCCTACAATGCCTGCTGCAGTAATCGCTGAAACTACACCTTGTCCAGTAGCAATACGAATTAACGCTGTAATGAGCCAAGCCATGATAAGTGGTGAAATATTAGTATCTTTCATAATATCTGCTATATAGTTCCCAACATTAGCTTCTAGTATTACTTCTTTAAATGCACCACCTGCACCGACGATGAATATAATCGTTGCAACACCTTTCAAGCCGCTTTCAAATGTCTTCATCATATCATCCATATTTTTACCTTTTCTAAGACCGAAGATGACAATAGCAGTTAAAATAGCAATAATAAGACTGATTTCTGCACTTCCTAAAAATGTTACAGTTTCATGTAATAATGTATCCTCAGTAATAAATAAACTTAGAATTGTTGAAATCGAAATTAAAATTGCAGGAATAAGTGGTATAAATAAACTCATTCCAAAACTTGGCATTTCACTTTCTGAAAAAACCTTGTTCTTTTTTAATAACGGAGGTACTGGATAATCCATATTTTTCATAAACTTAGGTAGTACAATACCTGCCATGAACACACTAGGTATAAAGACAATAATTCCTAATATATAAACCATACCCATATCTGCGTTGTAAGCATCTACAAGGGCAGTTGGTCCTGCTTGAGGTGGAAATATACTATGCGATAGTGTCGTGGCAGCAACCATAGTAATCGCTAACTTCATAAATGGTGTTTTTGCTTCCACTGCAATACTAATTACTAATGGTGCTAAAATCATAAATGCCACTTCATAAAACACAGAAATACCAAATACAGCACCTACAATAATTAATGCCCACTGCACATGTTTAGCACCAAATTTATTTATAAGTGTCGATGCAATACGTTGTGCTGCACCTGAATCCACCATTAATTTACCAAGTACTGCACCAAATCCAATAATAAGCGCTAGACTTCCTAACGTTGATCCTAATCCTTCTTTAATTGTTTCTAATATTGCAACAGGTTTCATCCCGTTTATAAAACCAACCACTATTGCTGAAAAAATGAGCGCTAGAATACTATTGATTTTGAGCTTAATATTTAAGAATAATAGTAAGGCAACCCCTATTACGAGTGAAATGAGTGGTAGATGTTCGCTTAAAAATGACAATTTCATGTCCTCCCATCCCTTAATAACTTATGAAAGCGAATTCACAACTTCTAATTATAATAGATTTAATTTAAAATAACAACGTTGTTATTTTAAAAATTGCTTTTACTTTAATTTCTCAAAAGATATCCAACTAATTAATATAAAAATAAAAGCATACCCGTCACTGTATAGGCTTTTTATAACAATAACGGATAGGCTTTTTAATTTTGTTAATTATACGTATCAAAGTGCCATTGCTTATCTTTCAGGACATCTCTATAGAATGGGTCTGTGCCGATTACTTTAATACGATCTGCTAACGCTTCTACTTCGTCTAAATGATGTGTCGTTAATATAATCAGACATTGTGCTTTCATTTTATTGAGCAAGCTATGAATATCATATCTTGATTTCAAATCTATACCTACAGTTGGTTCATCTAATATTAATATTTGCGGATTACTTAAAAGCCCTATTAATACATTCACTTTTCTTTTCGTGCCACCTGATAGTTTCGACACAGCAACTGTTCTATCTGCTAAATGAAGTTGGGATGCATACTGGTCTATTGTGTCCTCTGTTATAGGATTTTACATAATGCCTTAAAGCAATTGATATTTTCATTTACTGACATGTGTTCAAATAATGCAATATCTTGAGGCACATATCCAATCATATCTTGAAGTTGCTTTTTTGCAACTTGGTCACCAAAGTAAGTAATATTGCCTCGATCCGCATCCTCTAATCCTGAAATCATTCTTAGCAGTGTGGATTTTCCAGCCCCATTTTCACCAAGTAAAATAGTTAACTGTTTATCTTCAAATGTCATATCTAGCGATTCAAAGATGCTTTTACGACGGTATTGTTTTTTAATATTTTGTAATTTTATCATCTCATCACTCCTATAATTGTATGAAGATATAAATTAAACTCATCACTAGTGCATATATAAGGGTCATAAATAGTCTATGACTTAATGTATTTACTTTAAATAATAGCCAAGCTACGCCCAATTCATAAATTAAAATAACCAATAGCGATTTCACATAAAATATCAATGATAAATTTTGTTGAAATACGATTGTTGTCAGACTTAAAAAAATCATTAATATAATGGTATGTGCAATAGCATATGTTCCAAACAATTTAAGTCGACTATAGCGGAACATAAATAACCTTGCCAGTGCTCCATTTTGTTTCAATCTTTGATGTAACACAATTTGAACACTGCTAACACATAATAAAATCGCAAAGACAATACTTAATGATATTGAAGTATTAGAACTATGATTAATAACATAATGCGCTATCTTTGATTCTGGTGTTTCTTGATTTAATTTTTTATTAACTGTATTTAACGAATAATCTCGACCGTTATCTTCTAAATGCGACTTCACTATATTAGGTATTTGCTGTTCATACAACGAACGACTAATCATTTCTAACGTAATATCACCTATAAAGTCATCTCTGCCATATAGGGTTAGTGCATTTTTTAAATTATTACTATGCAACTTGTCACTATAATTTTCTGGTATTTGTAAACTCACTACCGCTTCTTTTCTAGTAACGCGTTCCTCAATATATGCTTCATCAAGCGGAACATGCTCAATTTTCACAAATTCATTATTATCTATACCTTCAATCAATTTTTTAGATGACGACGAGCGTTCTTGATCTTGGACTGCAACTGGTATTTGAAATGATTGATTGAGTGTCTTGTACACACCCCACACTGCCAATAGTGTAAATAATAATAATATCGTCAGTAACACGTATTGTTTCCACTGTTTTACGACTACGATAAAAAGGTAAGGTTGAATCATCTACGATACCTCCTGACAATGACAAATATTAATACAACAAATGATAATAGCAAGCTAATATAAAACATAAGCGGCGTTTCTAAAATGTAATTATTTAATATGATTTCCAACATTTGATTTGTTACAAAACTAAATGGTTGAGTCGTAAAAATACCATTGAATAAATGCTTAAAATATATGGTAGGTATGATTAAGCCTGATAGCAGCAAAATCACAAGACTTAATATACTTTTCAAAATATAATTCATCCATTTAAATGATATTAAATCAATAATCGTCAGCCAGATTATCAGCATCAAGATATAATATATAAGTTGAATTACTAGAGTAGACCAATTGTAGCTTTCAAAATCATTCGGCAATACATTGAGCATCCAAAATAAGCCAACTACAGCCCAAATACTCGTATAAAATAATGTAAATAAACTTCGAATAAGTGTTAGTTTCTCAAATGAAAAATGATACATGCTTAACCTAGATTTTAATGCTGTTACTTGATTCATTTTTAAAATTGAAAATAACGATAAAGCGAAGATAAAAATAGACGCTAAATAGCCAGTTATCACATAATAACTCGCAGTATCATAGATTTGTACAGGTTGATAATCAAAACCGCCTGTACGGTTTAACCCTGTAAACAATAAGTCTGTTAATAAAAGCATCGTGTCTTCTTTTCCAGCGTCCTCTGCAAGTGATGTATAAGCAAGTCCCCCACCCATAGACAACATGAGACGATTGTACACTGAATCTGTTAATTGATTAATGACTAAACTTTTAGTCGATTGTTTATCATATGTATAAACCGAAATAGGCAAGTTACCATTTTTATAAAATGACTTAGTCATCCCTTTTTCAAACACATAGTATCCTTCTAACTTCCGAGCTTTTAACAATTGGTGTGCTTCTTGTTTATTATAGCGTTTGATACTAATGTCTTTGCCTAAGTTTGTGCCATTGCCCATCGATTTAAGTATTAATGCAGTTTCTGTCGATTGATCGCGATCCACAACACCAATTCTAAATTTGGAATCATCTTGGTTAAATTGTTGTATGACAAGTAAGACTGAAAACAAACCAATGATAATTAACACCAAATATAAAAACAAATGCCATTTTTTCAATAAAAAGGAGTGGTAAATGCGAAACAATTGTAATGTTCTCATTTAACCACTCCTTTCATTAATATTTTAGTTTAAATTTTTATAATGCTTATTTATCTTCAAGATCTTTCACAACATCTTTCAAGATGTCTTCAGCATTATCAGAAATTTCTTTTTGTAATTTACTGAAATCACTGTTAGACATTGTATTTAAATCTTTCGCACCAGCTTTATCAAACTTAATGTCTTCTTTAAGTTTAGTTTCGCCTTTTATGTTAACTGTAACAGGTTCATATTGAACTTCAGTAGTAATGTCAAGATCTTGTTTTTGTGAATTATTCTTCACATCAGTCTCTAATTTATTTTCATATTCAATTGTAGTTTCATCGTAGTTTGCACTGATTTCGATATCACCTTTATCAGTACGTTTGTTACCGTCCACTGTTTCTTTATTTGTAACTTTGATATCTGATTCTTTAATACCATCATCAAAACCTAAAGTATATTTATCGTCATACTTATCATCTTCTTTTGTTGACTCACCTTTAAGCGAAATCTTAGCCTCATCAGCAGATACGTTATAATCCATAACTAACTTGTCATCATCGATTAGACTTGTACCCTCTAATTTAATTTCAGCACCGCTGTTATCTTTCAATGTTAAATCACGTTTAAGAATTTGATTGTCATCTTCCCATATTACAGATTTAATACTTGGGAATTCATCTTTATCAGCATCTTTCACTTCTTCTAAAGCCTCATCAATTGAATCATCATATTCTTCAGCATTAAATTGATCTTCTGCAATGCCTTTAATATCTTTATCTTCTTTAGCTTTTTCTAGAACTGCTGTCAAAATTGATTTCGTTTCAGCTTTGCTAATATCCATTGTTACTTTATTCGTATCTTTCTCTTCGCCATCAACATCGATCTTATCGTCTTCTTTTTCAAAATTATCATCATCAAGTTTATCGATAATTAATTCACTATAGCGTTCACTAATTTCTTCAACTTTTTCTTGTGAAATTTGTGTCCCAGATAATAGAGAATTTAAATTCAATGTATCATTCGTGATTGCTGAATTATTGCTGTTCATACTTGATGAGCTACTTGAAAAATCGCTTGATGAACTGCTTGATGAACTACTTACTGTTTCACCCGTTAATTTTTCATAAACATCTACGAGTTCATCATTTTTAGCTTTGTAAACATCATCTAAAATTGGTGCTGAGTAGTATTGATTATCCTCATCTGCTGCCCATTGAAATTCCCCAATTTCATTATCGGCTACAGTAGGGTTTAATGCTAATACTGACTTTTCGTTCTCAGGATCATGTCCCATTTTAAATCCCATTTTAGAAGCATCTACTGCAGATTTTGGTATATCAGATGATTTAAGTAATTTCTCTGGTACATCTGCACTTGCATCTAAACTAATTAAATATGACTCATCTTTCATTTTGTCTTGAAATTTAAATTCATTTTCAAAACGGTCTTTAGCGTATTCTTGCATTTGCTTAGCGGTTTCTTGCTCACTTAATAAATATGTGTTCTTCGGTGAATTTTTCATGAAATAATAAGCAGCTGCACCGCCTATCCCAACAACGAGTAACAACCCAATAACGACTGCTATGACAATCTTCACTGTCTTTGACATATCGTCCAACCTCCCATAAACTTTTATTTCTTTTATAATATCACAAAACTTATAATATTAATTAATTAATTTGATAATTTTTATAAGTTTTTGCATCTTTTTAAATTATATATTTATACTTTTTATACCGATGATATTATTTAATTAAGTGCAATGTATTGTGCTTAATTGACGATTGCACAAATTATTACAACTCACTTTTAAAGATTCATCATATAAAAAGACGCAATGCTCATAAATAAGCACTGCGTCTTTTCGAAATTATTTAATTCTTATAATTCACCTTATTAATCTTTTTTAACTTCATCTTCCCACCAAAGTGCATCTTTAGGATTTTGAATTACGTCTTCATATTCTTCTTGATTTTCAACGTTTGGATAATTTCCTCTCAATGATTTGTTTGATGTTGATTTAAACATTGTTAAGAAAATGATAAGTCCGATGACGTTAATAAACATCAAATAATATGAAGGTGAAATTTCTTGACCTGTCGTTTGTACTAACATTGATAAAATAAACGGTGTTAAACCACCAAATATTGCAGCACCAATATTATAAACAAGTGACAAGGTACGTAATCTCACTTTTGTATGGAACATACTTGGTAACACCGATGGCATTACGCCTTCAAATGTTGACATGAATAGTGCGATGATAAATAATCCTAAGATAACAACTGGTATCATTGGAATACTCATGAGCCAGAAGGCAAGCACAGAGAATAAACTAAAGCCAATTAAACCAAATAAAATTGTATTCTTATTACCAACTTTATCACTATACCAACCAAAGAAAAATACAGCTGGTATCATCACTAACATCGTGACCGTACTCAGTATAGAACTCATAGTGCCCCCTAAGTTAATGGTTGAGTTTAAGTACGATGGCATAAAGGATAACACCATGTAATTAGCCACATTTAAGAATGCGACACCTGCGAAACAAACGATGATATCTTTCCAATAATATTTAAATATATCTAAATAAGAATATTCTAATTCTTCTTGTTCTTCTAATGTCGATTCATAAGCAGGACTTTCGTCTAATCCTGTACGCAAGAAGATACCTACGATACCTAATGGCGCAGCAAGGATAAATGGAATTCTCCAACCCCAGTCTGCCATTTGTTGATCGCTTAACAATGCATACATCAAACCAGCTAGGGCCGCCGCCATAATACTACCTGCGAGTGTACCAATTTCTAATCCACTACCTAACTTACCACGTGCTTTATCTGGCGATGATTCTGCTATGTAGGTCATCGCACCAGCGTACTCTCCACCAGTTGAAAATGACTGAATCATACGTACTACAAGTAATAGAATTGGCGCCCATATACCGATTTGATCTTGCGTTGGTAGTAACCCAAGCATCAATGTTGAAGCTGCCATAAGTAATATTGTTGATGATAATACAACTTTCCGTCCATATTTGTCCCCTATATGACTGAAGAAGATACCACCAATCGGTCGTACTATAAATGCAAAAGCAAATACAGCAAATGTAGATACAATTTGCATCTCTTGCGGTAAATTACCAAAGAAATTGGCACTTATAACTACCGCTAATTGCGCATATAACCCGAAGTCAAACCACTCAATTGCGTTACCAATACCTGTGGCAACTACACTTTTTTTAGCTTGATCGGAATCTACCCTATTAACTTTTTCTTTTTTAAACTTCACAAAAAAAACACCCCTTAATTTTTGTCTATCAATATAACATAACATAACCTGTGTACAAATTTTTAAACAATTTAGATTTAATGTTCCTTGTATTTTACATTTAAAATGCATAATTACTTATATATCAAAGCGATACAGTGACCTACTTTAATCTCTATATTCATTATAATTCCCATAACATTGGACTTTATGGATTTTAAAATTAATTCAATTAAACAAAAACAGTTTATTTTAAATCACATTATGTTATATAAATACTTTTTACACCCCAAAAATCATTCTTAAATTAATTTTTCAGAACGCTACATATTGTTTTCTTTGGTATAATAGCCTCATAAAATGAACATATGGAGGCATTCAAATTATGAAACAAATTTACTTTAACCATGATGGTGGTGTAGATGATCTCATTTCATTATTTCTATTAATACAAATGGATGATATAGAGCTTATTGGTGTAAGCGCAATTGGTGCAGATAGTTATATCGAACCAGCAGTAAGTGCATCTCAAAAAATAATTAACCGCTTCTCTGACCAACCAATACATGTTGCCGCTTCAAAAGAGCGCGGTAAACATCCTTTTCCAAAAGATTGGCGTATGCACGCATTTTTTATGGATGCGTTACCTATTTTAAATGAACCATCAAACCAACACTCTTTATTATTAAAGCAACCTGCCTACCAAGATATTATAGTTAAATTACAAGCTCCGTCCCAAAAAGTCACTTTACTTTTTACAGGTCCCTTAACAGATTTAGCCAAAGCTATCACAGTAGAGCCTACTATTGTTCAGAATATCGATTGCCTTGTATGGATGGGGGGTACATTTTTAGATAAAGGTAACGTTGAAGAACCTGAACATGATGGAACAGCTGAATGGAATGCTTTTTGGGATCCCGAAGCTGTGCAAATTGTATTTGATACGAATATCAAAATAGAAATGGTAGCTTTAGAAAGCACGAATCAAGTACCTATGACATGGGATGTTAGACAAGCATGGGCAAACGAACGTCATTATCCTGGTGTAGACTTCTTAGGTGTAAGCTATGCTGCTGTCCCACCATTAACACACTTCCAAACGAATTCCACTTACTTCTTATGGGACGTATTAACAACAGCTTACGTTGGCATGCCTGAACTTGTTCAACAACACAGTGTGAATGTGTCTGTACATACTGAAGGAGCTAGCCAAGGACAAACGTATATTGACGATGTGAATGGTAGACCTATTTCACTAGTAGATCACGTTGAACATGACGCTTTCTTCAAATACATCACTGATTTAGCTAAAAAAGTCATACACTAAAAAGTAAATAATAGTTTTACTCATAAAAAAAAGGGATTTCCAATTTTTTGGAAGATCCCTCTAATCATTAAAATATTTTAACAGACCTATATTAATAACTATCCGGAGTTAAATATTGTTTATCGATGACATCTTTAGTAATTGTTTCTAAACGTTCTTTCGTAACATCATTTTCGTCATCATAGCTTAGTGCGTGGCGTTTTGCTAACTTATCATCGTATCTTTTAAGTGGATACATTTTAAAACTATGTCGTGTGTTGTCATCAAGTGGATTGGCTATTTCATAATGCGTAATTAAAGACTGCCATTTAACATTTTTAATCGTTACGCCCTTGGGCAATTTCTCAATATTAAAACGAATATTACCTCCTAATACATTACTTTCATCACCTGTACTTTGCCCATTCAAAAAATTTCCCAGGGAATAAGCTATTAGCGTCTTATGATTGTCTTTTCCTTTTACCCATTCTATAGGTTGAATGACGTGAGGATGTGTCCCAATTACAACATCTACGCCTGCATTTGCAAATACTTCAGCATATTTATTCTGTTTACGCGTTGGTTCATGTTTGCCTTCACTTCCCCAATGTGCCGACACAATAACCGCATCACTTTGTGTTTTAGCTTTCGCTACATCTTCTTTAATCTGAGCTTCATCAAAATAATTGATATGATACGGTTTTTCAGGAGAAATATCATTTGTGCCATATGTATAACTTAATATTGCAACTTTGATTCCATTTCTCTCAACAACAGGTATATGATCTCTCGCTTTTTGTGAATTAAACGCGCCAGTATATAAGATATCGTCAAATTGTTTCCATAAATTTATCTCAATCCGCAATCCATCGGTTCCTTGATCAAGCGTATGGTTATTCGAACCGTTAACAATGTCAAATCCCACATCAACGATATCATCCGCTATATCCGTCGGCGTATTAAATTGTTTGAAGCCTGAAAATCCTTTTTCATCTCCACCAATTGGTGATTCTTGATTTATATAAGAAATATCTGCAGATTCAATATCTTTTTCTAAGTATTCATACATAGGTTTAAAGTCGAAATTACCATCAACTTGTAACGCATCCTGATAAACTACTGGATGAATTAAATTATCTCCAACTGCATAAAATGAAACTTTATCTACTAATTGCTTTTGGTCATGCAAGCATAATCCACTAAAAAATATAAAAACAGTAAATAACATTGTCATCATTATTCTATATTTCCACATAGCTTCCCCCCTTTGACCATTTCAAATAAGTTTCACTTTACATATATTAATTCTATTATAATTAAATATCTCAAAATATTATAGAGGATTTACAATATACTCAAACTTCCTTAACAATATAATAAGAGCTTAGGTAAAATCTCTGTTTGTATGAGTTCTTCATAGTGATTGAATTCGTAGAATTCTGTTTCTAGAATTGTTTCAACAATTTGATTAACTGCATGTGCGATATCATTGTTAGGAATCAAAATTTCAGTTTCCATTGGTAGTGTTAACTGAGTCATATTATAAGTTTTATACATAAGACACCTCGTTTTAAAGTTATGTTAGAGTAACTTTATTATACGAAAGTGGCTAATTTTTTTATAAATTTATATAATTGTACCGATTTTATAAAGCTCTGACGCCTAGGGGAATAGTATGAGTCTGTAAAACAAATAATATCTCAACTCTATTGCTATATTGGCAGTAGATGACTGAAGTGAAAGCGCGTATAATATTAAGCTTGTTTCACTTCTAGTCATCTTTGCCGGGGTGGGACGACGAAATCTTATTAGAAAAATTAGATTTCTGTCCCACTCCCATACCCCAGGCAAGCATGCGCTTTCAAAATCGGAATATTTTAACATAGAAAAGCAGCAATCCATTAGAAACTAATAGATTGCTGCTTTTAATTTGAGAATGGGATATTTATGTCTCAGCCCCAATTGGATTCAGCTTATAATATTATACGTGCTTAGTAATTGTTTCTGCTGGTAAACGATATGAACCATGAGCAGGATTTTTTGCTTTTCCTATTGCTATAATCATAACAGGTTCATAACGTTCTGAATCGATATCAAAGGCTGCGGCTATTTGATCACTTTCAAATCCACCTATTGGATTCGTATCATAACCATAAGCTCTGGCAACTAACATGAATTGCATAGCAGCTAGACTACTATCAATTTTTATAATATCGTTCATTTCAGTTTTTTCTAAACTTCTATAGAAAGGTAATACTTTCCCAAGTAATTCATCTTTCACATCTTCGGGCATTAATCCTTGCTTGACAGCGTTATTATAGATTTCCTCACCGTATTCATGACTTTGCATATCCCCAAAGATAACTACCATTGCGGACGAAGAATCATTTTGACGTGTATTAAAGCGTATAAGCGGGCGTAATTTATCTTTACCTTCTTCACTCTCTACAACTAAAAAGCGCCATGGTTGCATATTGACTGATGATGGTGCCTTTGTTGCTTTTTGAATCATTTCATCCATCTCTGAGGTTGATATTTTGACTTGCTCATCAAAAAGTTTTACAGATTTTCTATTCATTACTATATCTTCAAAGTCGTTATTAATCATTATTCATTTCTCCTTAACTATTTTTAACAAAAACAAATTATACTCAATTTATTTCAAGTTACAAATCATCTGTTTGAGAATGAAATGAATACCAACGAGAACTTAAATAATCATTAACAATACTTCATCAAAAACTTAATATAAGGATACACTTTTCCAAAAAATCTATTATACTCTTTTTAATTAAATGCAATTCATCCACTTAAACTTCACGAGTGCAAAATCGTAAATTACTCTAATCTGTTATTTGCATAGACATTGTTATATTTCTATCACAGAAACCCATTTTTTCGTATAATTTTTTAGCAAAATTATTCGCAAAAACATTCAGCCTTACTTCTTTGATATTTTTCGCTTTAAAATACTCGCCGACAAATTGTATTAATTCTTCAGCGACCCCGTGCCTTCTATATTCATCAAATACATACAACTCATATATAAAACCATACTCTTCTTGAATAAAATAATCTGTTTTGTCATCTATAAGCACGAAACCTTTCATGTGTCCTTCTTCTATTAATACATAATACTCAGCACCTTCATTTATTAATTGTTTTGACGCTGATCTCATCGCATGATCTGATAAGTCAAACTCTGCTGTTATTGCTTCTTTAAACACGGTCGGTACCGTTTCATTGATTATTTTCAACTCTTCTTGGTTTGCTTTTCTAATTGTCATCATTACGCACCCTTTCTGCAACACACTTGCTTTGTAAATACTTACAATCATTGTTATATCACTTTACAATTCAAATAATTTTTATTACTTTGACAATACCCTAAATCAAAATAATTTAATTTCAAGGCTTTGCAAAATAAAAACTTTATTATTCAAAAAATTTAATATCCATATAATTCTTCTTAACTACTGTATATATTGAATTTTTATAGTAAAATAGGATAGTGACTTTATCTATATACCATTAATTACAGGCGACTTCACTATATTATCAAGAAGGTTTTTGCAATATACAAAGACCTATTTTTTATAGTGAATACTGTACATGATACAATGGATGCTTTACAATCAACAGATCATCTGATGATTGATTACCATTGTTTCTTAATAGAGCATTTAAATAACTTACAAAGCTATAATCAATAGCCGAAAATATTATAAAAAGTTCGATATATTCTACCTTATATCAAAATATAAAGAGAAAATTTTAAAAAAAGAGGGAATAAATAATGAAGTCCATATCTGTCATAGTGACTTATTACAACTCAGAAGACTATATAGAAAGTTGTTTAACTAGTCTTAAAAAACAAAGATTTCAAGATTTCGAGTTAATTTTAGTTAATGATGGTTCAACTGATAATTCAAAAACAATTGCAACACAAAGTATTGCAAATTGGGATATACCAATAAAAGAAATTGATTTACAACAAAATACAGGTCATGCACATGCAAGAAATATTGCCATGCAAGAAGTAGATGCACCATATTTTATATTCATTGATTCAGATGATTATTTAGCTTCTTATGCACTTGCATTTTATATGAAAAAAATAAATCAATTTGATGCACTTATTTCACCAATACATTCATTTACACTGGATATACCACAATATATAGACCAAGACTTAGTGCGTGTGGAATATTTAGATACAAAAACTAAATCAAATCAATTTTTACGCAAAAATTCAGCGTGTAATATTGTCTTTAAAACCGCTATCGCACGTGGGCATAATCTACAGTTCAATGAAGGATTAGATGTCTTTATTGACTGGTCATTCATATTAGATTTTATAAAATATTCAAATGGTTTTGTACGTGTGAGTCGCTTCCCATTTTATATCAAAGGCGAAGTTTACGACCCATTCTTAAAACCAAGATTATCTAAGCAAGATTTCGGTATTGTCTTCAATGATTATGTTTATAGTTTTTCAGATTCTATTCAACGTGCGCCTTTAAAGGAAAACAAGCGTTTCATAAAAAATAAAATGAAAAGTTTATTTAAATATTCGTTTGAACCTTCATTAAGAAAAACACCTGAAAGATACGAACAAAATAGTGAGTTATTACCAAGCGTAACGAGAAAACTATTTCCTACAATTTTCAAAAATGAAAAACCTTTATTTATCGCAGAAGCGCTCATGCTTATGTTTAATAAGAGAAAATCAGCATTTAAAATTAATCAGTTTAGAAATAAAGCTAGATTAGCTAAAAATGTTGTTTTACGTAGAAAAAATAAACATCGTGCGCTTTATCAATTAACTGATTCTGAAGATAAAGTAAATCCAAAAACAATCGTATTTGAAGCTTTTGGTGGTAAAAATTACAGCGATAGTCCTAAATATGTTTATGAATATATGATGAAACATCATCCAAATTATGAATTTATATGGGTATTAAAAAATCCTAACAGCGTACAAATACCAGGGCCTGCAAAAAAAGTTAGAAAGAATTCTAAAGCATACTACGATGCTTATTCTAGAGCAAAATACTGGGTATCAAATGCTAGGCTCCCACTGTTTCTAAATAAAAAACCTAACCAAGTCTATATCCAAACTTGGCATGGTACACCATTAAAACGCTTAGCAAACGATATGAAGGTCATTCGTATGCCTGGAACAACAACAGATCGTTATAAACGCAATTTCAGAGAAGAAACAAATCGTTGGGATTATCTCGTTTCACCAAATGCTTATTCATCAAAAATATTTGAAACAGCGTTCTGGATGAGTCCAGAACAAATTCTCGAAATTGGTTATCCTAGAAATGACGTTTTAGTTAATCGCTCACAAGACGAAGCATATCTTCAAGAAATCAAAGAAAATTTAAATTTACCCGAAGATAAGAAAGTAATTATGTATGCTCCTACATGGAGAGATGACGAATTTGTTAAAAAAGGTAAATACTTGTTTGATTTGAAAATTGACTTAGATAACTTACATGAGCAATTAGGTGATGAATATGTAATTTTATTAAGAATGCATTACTTAATTTCTAATGCTCTTGATTTAAGGGGTTATGAAGAGTTTGCAATTGATGTTTCAAATTACAGTGACATCTCTGAATTATACTTAATTTCAGATTGTTTAATCACGGATTATTCATCAGTCATGTTTGATTACGGCGTACTAAAAAGACCGCAATTCTTTTTCGCTTATGATTTAGATAAATATGGTCAAGATTTACGTGGTTTCTATCTTGATTATCATAAAGATTTACCAGGTCCAATTTATCAAGATGCTTATAAATTAGCTGATGATTTGAAAAATTTAGACCAAGTAAAAGTAGATTACAAAGATAAAATCGACACTTTCTATAATGATTTTTGTTCATTAGAAGATGGTAAATCGTCTAAAGCAATTTCTGATTTAATTACTGGTCGACAAGACAAGTAGTTCTTAGATAAATGTTTCAGCTCTTGTATTCCATTTTAAATTAGCCTTGTGGGGCGGAAATAAGCAATCAAATTTCAAATTTTGATTGCTTATTTCCGCCCCTATTTTCATTTAATTTTTGAGCTAATAACTGCCAAGCTTTGTGATAATTATCATCTAATTGTACAGGTTTAAAACCAAACTCAAGATACATATTGATGGCTTTATAACTAATCGTTTGTGAAGTTAAATAAGCTTTATCATGATATAACGCTAAAATATTCATGGCTGCACTAAGTAATGGTTTAGATAACTTTTTTCCTTGATATGGTGGTATAATACCCACCCAATGAATCCTCCCCATCATTTGAGTATCATCACCTAAATAGCCATACCACGCAGTTGTCGTACCCACAACTTCTCGCTGTTCATTTTCAATGAAGATACAACGTTGTTCCATCTCTGTTACATGATTCCCAAATTCTTTATTAAACCTCTCTAATGCCATTTCCTCAGTTGTAAACTCACCTGCTAGCGTTTCTATATAAGCCCATAATTTTTCATCGCCTTTACAGAATTTCCTAATGACAAAACCTTTAGGCACATCATACTGTGGTATGTCGTCTAACTGGGTTCTCATCATTTGTACTTTAATATTTTCCATCCTGCCACACCCCACATCTTTAAATTTGTTATATCAACTTATATTTATAATAGCCTTATTCCCATCATAAAAACACATATTACAACTTCAAATAAAAATTTATATATTATGCACATTATAAATTTATGA
Organism: Staphylococcus sp. AntiMn-1; assembly: GCF_001663395.1. Classification (NCBI taxonomy): domain Bacteria; kingdom Bacillati; phylum Bacillota; class Bacilli; order Caryophanales; family Staphylococcaceae; genus Staphylococcus; species Staphylococcus sp. AntiMn-1. Next base: position 2,090,345 of record NZ_CP012968.1, on the reverse strand, counting down.
AAAACATAAAAAAACTGCCAACCAAAAAATCATACATTTTTGGTGACAGTGAAAATATCTATACTTATCTAGGATGTTATTCAAATCTATACTTCCTTATTTTGAAACACCTATCGTATTCAACAATACAATACCTATGAGTATAAACACGATTGCTATAATACCTGTGAGATTTAGATTTTCATTAAATAAAACAACTGCGAGTACTGTACTCAATATTAATCCCAAACCAGCCCAAGTGGCATAACTTAAGCCTAATGGTAGATATTTCATAGCTAAACTAAAAAAATAAAAGCAAATAATAAATGAGACAGTTGCTGATAAACTTGGGTATAATTTACTAAAGCCTTCAGAAGCCTTGAGTGAAACGGTTCCTGTTACTTCAGTAATAATAGCAATCACTAAATATAAATAAGCCATAATACTCCTTTCCTAAATCGAAGCACTTGGAAAGTTAATCGTTTTTATATTAACCTTTTTAACAATCGCTCTACTTCTATTTAATCAATATCAAAGTCTTTTTTACTATTGTAGCAATTGTTCACTTTGCCATTTCCAACTCTAAAATAGTATCACTTTAACACCTACAAATAATAAGAAACTGGTGAAAATCATTGAATTTATGACTTCACCAGTTGTTATTTCAAATTATATATTTGTTCATTTCTTTTATTTTACTGTTCCTGCATCTTTGTCATGTACACCATGACGATAGAAATCGATATATTCTGGTTCCATAGGTTTTTTACCACGGATAATGTCTGATGCTTTTTCTGCCATCATTAATACAGGTGAGTGGATATTTCCGTTTGTAGTACGTGGCATTACAGATGCATCTACAACACGTAAGTTTTCCATACCATGTACTTTGAATGTTTCAGGATCAACAACTGACATTTCGTCTGATGCTGGTCCCATTCTACAGCTACATGATGGGTGTAATGCAGTTTCGCCGTCACGTTTTACCCATTCAATGATTTCTTCATCTGTTTGTACTTCAGGTCCTGGAGAAATTTCTCCACCATTAAATGGATCTAATGATTTTTGAGACAAGATGTTTCTAGCTACTTTGATTGCTTCAACCCATTCACGTTTATCTTCTTCTGTAGATAAGTAATTAAATACGAAATCTGGTTTTTCAAATGGATCTTTAGACTTAATCTTCAAGTAACCACGAGAGTTAGAATACATTGGTCCTACGTGTACTTGGTAACCATGAGCATGTGGTGCTTTCGTACCATCGTATCTTACCGCGATTGGCAAGAAGTGGAACATTAAGTTTGGATAATCTACATCATCATTTGAACGTACAAATCCGCCACCTTCGAAGTGGTTAGATGCTGCTGCACCTTTACGACCTAAAATCCATTGTAAGCCAATGAATGGCATTTTCAATTTGTTAAGGCTAGGTTGCATTGAAACGGGTTGTTTACATGCATGTTGCACGTATACTTCTAAATGGTCTTCAAAGTTTTCCCCAACACCTGGTAAATGTAGACGAGGTTCAACACCAACTGAACGTAGGTGTTCTGTATCACCAATACCAGATAATTGTAATAATTGTGGAGAGTTAATTGCGCCACCAGATAAAATAACTTCTTTCGCATTCACTGTATGTTCTTTACCATTCTTCTTGAATGTTACACCAGTTACTTTATTACCTTCAAAATTTAATTTAGTTACAAACGCACGTGTTTGAACATCTAAGTTTTTACGTTTCATAGCTGGATGTAAGTAAGCTCTTGATGCTGAAACACGTCTACCGTTATGCACTTGGCTATCAAAAGGACCAAATCCTTCTTGACGGAAACCATTAACGTCTGGTGTTTTATTATAACCAGCGTCAACACCAGCATTGAAAAACGCTTGGAATAACGGGTTTTTAGCAGGTCCACGTCTTAATTTAATTGGACCGTGGTGACCACGATACTGATCATCTTTAGTAGAACCAAATGTTGTTTCCAAACGTTTAAAGTATGGTAAACAATGCGCATAATCCCATGATTCCATGCCTTTTGGTTGTGCCCATTTTTCATAATCCATTGGGTTACCACGTTGGTAAATCATACCGTTAATGGAACTTGAACCACCTAATACTTTACCACGCGCATGTCCAACTTTACGTCCACCCATATGTGGTTCTGCATTTGTTTCATAAATCCAGTCATATAGTTTATTCCCTGCTGGATACATTAATGCTGCTGGCATTTGAATTAATAAATCCCAAGAATAGTCACTACGTCCAGCTTCTAATACAAGTACATCTTTAGATGCATCTTCACTTAAACGGCCACCAAGTACCGAACCGGCACTGCCACCACCAATAATGATATAATCATACGATTTTTTCATTTTTGATAAAACCTCCTAAATTTTTAATTATTAATATTTTGTATTTGTGTGTAAATTACCTATTGTTTACCAAACCAATTTACTGGCTCTGGGTTCGTATTACGTAGAATATGTTTCTCAACTTGATATTCTGCTAAACCTTCTTTACCAAGTTCTCTACCAATGCCTGATTGTTTATAACCGCCCCATGGTGCTTGTGCAAAGTATGGATGGAAGTCATTAATCCAAACCGTACCCATTTTCAATTTATTAACAACACGTTCAGCTTTACCGATATCTGAAGTGAATACGCCACCTGCTAAACCATAAATTGAATCATTTGCTAGTTCGATTGCTTCTGCTTCTGTTGAAAAGCCTTCAATTGTTACAACTGGACCAAACACTTCTTCTTGTACAATACGCATTGAAGTATCACAATCTGTAATGACAGTTGGTTCAAAAAAGAAACCATCTTGTAAGTCTTCACGTTCTGGTCTTTTACCGCCAATCGCAATTGTTGCGTTTTCCGATTTTGCAACTTCCATATATTTTTCGATTTTTTCTCTGTGCTCAGCTGAAATAACTGGACCCATTTCGGTTTCTGGATTAAATCCATCACCTAATTTAATATTTTTAATTCTTTCAATTAATGCTGCTTCAAATTTATCTTTGATATCGTTGTGTACTAAGATTCTTGCCCCAGCAGAACATACTTGTCCTGCATGGAAAAACCCACCATTCAAAGCTTGATCGACTGCAAGATCAAAATCAGCATCATCGAAAATAATATTAGGATTTTTACCACCAAGCTCTAATGCAACATTCGTTACGTGATTAGCAGCTTGTTTCATAATATGTTTTCCTGTTTGAATACCACCTGTGAAAGATACTAAGTCTACTTCTTTATGCGATGATAACGGCTCTCCTACTTCTGAACCTTTACCTAAGACTAAGTTAATTACACCTTTAGGGAACCCCACTTCCGCCATCAATTCAAATACACGAATTGTTGTTAGCGGTGTGATTTCACTCGGCTTCATAACAAGCGTACAGCCTGTAACTAATGCTGGAGCAATCTTCCATGAAGCTTGTAGTAAAGGATAGTTCCAAGGTGTGATTTGTGTGACAACGCCTACTGGTTCTTTTATCACTTTACTTTCAGTATTAGGGATTGGTGAATCTATTATTTCGCCACCATCTTTATCTGCTAAACCAGCAAAATAATTAAATACATTCGCAATGTCGTCCATGTCCGCATAAGATTCTTCTAATGTTTTACCTGTATCTAATGTTTCAAGTCTTGCTAATTCTTCACGGTGTTCAACGATTAAGTCAGCAATTGCGCCAACTTTTTTGCCTCTAGATTCACTTGTTTCTTGAGACCATTCGCTACCTTCAAATGCATTTCTCGCAGCTAAAATGGCACGTTCACTATCTTCCGAAGTACCTTCTGCGACTTCAAAAATGACTTCTTGGTTATATGGATTAATAATTTTTCTTGTTTCTTCGTTCGAGCTATTTACCCACTCACCATCAATATATTGACGACGAGATAATTGATTTAAAAGTTCCATGAAAATTACCTCCGTTAAGTTTGTTAAATTTTTATTTAACGAATTTTACAAGCTTTATGTTAGCATAGTAATTGAAAGGGTGTCAAACGAGTTTAGTTATAAGCTGATTAGGGATTTGTATAATTATAAAAATGTAATTATTTTGCATTACTTAATCATCAATATCTTAAATTCGTATAAAAAATTATCGGAGGTGTACATCGTGGTACATTCAAACAACCCTGATAAGCAATTGGATGAAGCAAAAGACATCGTTATCAATGCAATTGGTGAAACGATGGACTTATACGGGATTAACAGAAGTGTAGGTAATTTATTTGGTACTATGCTCTTTGAAGACAGCATGACATTAGATGAAATGCGTGAACAACTACAAATGAGCAAACCTAGCATGAGTGCTGGAGTAAAAAGGCTCCAAGAATTCGATCTTGTCAAACAACAGTTTACACGCGGCAGTAGAAAACAACATTTCATTGCTGAAAAAGACTTTTTCAATTTCTTTAGTAACTTCTTTACCCGCAAATGGAAAAGAGAAATTGTAATTAACTCTGAGGCTGTTTATGATTCAGTAGCTATACTTGATAAGGTCATCAACGACAAAAATGCTGATGCAGCGACTAAGACAGAAGCTAGCGAAGTCAAAGCACAATTAATCGATACATTACCCTACTATGATTGGTTAGATAATTTAGGCCAAGCAATCGAAAGTGGAGAAATATTTAAATACTTCCCAATTCCCGAAAATAAGAAATAACACTTATTTCAATCCTTCAAGAGAAGTTTTACAACTATAAAAATGGCAGTTAGATTCTTTCTTAGAAATCTAGCTGTCATTTTTTATTTTCAGATACATCTTCATTATTAAGTTCAATATATTCATTGAAAAATCAGTGTGAAATACGTATTTAAAATTCCTGATACGTCACAATACATTTCCATCTCCACTACCAAAAAAGCAGTGAAGCAATCTAATGTCATAGATACTCCACTGCTTTTTTATATGTTTTTATCTATAAGTTGTCGTCATTTTTCTTTTCTCTCACTTGTGTAATTCTCAGTGAGCGTCTTTCTACTTCTTTATATTTATCCGCACGACGCTCAAGTTTGAGTCGATCCTCATTTAATGTCCGTAAGAAGGAAATCATCATCATGACGAAGACAATGAGTACTGGCACACTAGCAAGTAAGGAAGCTGTTTTTAACACTTCCAATGATCGCTCACCACCAACTAGCATTAATGCAAATGGTAATAAACATAATGCGAATGCCCAATATAAACGGTTTGCTTTTAAAGGTTCTCCAACCACTTTTTTCTGAGATGCTGCTGCTAAAATATAAGATCCAGAATCAAAAGTCGTTGCTAAGAACAGTACCGCAGAAATCAAGAATAAAATAATAACTAAATTAGGGAATGGTAATTGATGCAACACTTCAATTATAGTTGCTTCTGTACCATGTGTGTTTAAATTCTGAACAACATCAAACGCTCCAGTTATTTGTAAGTAAACTGCATAGTTACCGAAAATACCAAAGAACAACATACAGCCTAAAGTACCGTATATAATCGTACCTAGAACGACTTCTTTCATAGTTCGCCCTTTAGAAATTCGAGCAATAAACAACCCTATAAACGGTGCATATACAATCCACCATGACCAATAGAATATTGTCCAATCTTGTGGGAAGTTCGTTTCCTTACGTCCACCGATACCTCCGAATGGTTCTATCCATGTCGCCATTTGGAAGAAGTTTTTTACCATATTACCCATACCTGTTATTGTTGTTTCCATAATAAACACAGTTGGACCAACAATCAGTACAAATCCGAGTAAAACAAATGACAAAATAACGTTCCCGTCACTTAATACTTTTATACCTTTTTTCAATCCAGAATAAGAACTGTATGCAAAAAGTGCAGTTATGATAAATAGAATCGCACCACGCATGACCATACTATCTCCGTCTAAACCGGTTAATCTTTCTATACCTGCTGTAATCATCGGTACGCCAAGTGCGAGTGATGTTGCAGCGCCTCCAAGTAAACCGAAGATAAATATAATATCAGTAACTTGTCCAATAAAACCATCTGTCTGACTTTTTAAGATAGGTCGTAACGTTTGGCTGATTTTAAACACTGGTTTTTTCTTCACGAATATAAGATAACCAATACATAACGCTGGCAGTACGAATGTTGCCCAAGCGATAGGACCCCAGTGGAACATGCCATACATTGTAGCGTAGTTTAAAGCACTATCCGTCATTCCTTTACCACCGTGTGGCGGGTCTTGATAGTAAAAGGCCCATTCAATAACGCCCCAATATAAAATATCTGAAGCAATACCAGCACAGAACAGCATTGCTGCCCAACTAAAATTATTGAATTCAGGTTTATCTGTAGATTTACCTAATGTCACATTTCCATATTTTCCAAATGCAATGTACAAAACAAATATTAAAATTGCCAATCCAATAAATAAATATACTGAACCAATTGTACTTACCACAGCTTCATTCATTTTCGTAATAATATCTTGACTGGCCTTTGGAAAAACCATCATAGGAATTACTGCAATTAATAAAATTACGGAAGACCCTATAAAGGTCGTCCAATCCATTACTTTATTCTTTTTCAATTGTTGAACACCCCTCATAGTAAATTTGTATGTAAAATTACCGCTAATAAATTTAATGAATTAGCAAGAACTATTTAATTATTCACAAACATGAGCCTAACGAATTTTAAATAATAATGCAAATTACATTCAAACGAGTTATTTGTAAAAGATGAATAATTATATAAAAACACCAATTAATTTGAATATGAAAATTGCTACAATCACAGTGTTAAGTTTAAACTTAACGAAATTAATGAATCTTACAAACTTAACTAACTGTATTTTTATACACATAATATGAATATATATTCTATTTTATTTTTTTATTTTATTTATGTATTTGGTGATTTTTCACAAAAAAATCGTTTAATTTTTACATTGCTTGGTTTTTGTTAATATTAGTGAAAAGCATAAAATAATTATAAATATAAATGTCTTTAAATTACGTCATATTAAAATGACTTCGAGTTTAAATTAATGGCATTCAAAACTAAAAAGGTATAGTGAATCGCGTACAAAAAAGTGTCGACAAAATCCGAGACTTTGTCGACACTCATAATCTATTTTTTTAATTTTAATTTCATCTTCCTATATACCAATTATTGTTATCGAATATTAATATTTTGCAGCATCAGATGATGGATGTAAAATTAACTCTACATCTTTGTCCGATAATTCATAATCGTAAAATTTTTGATAATATGATTTAATCTCATCTTTCATATTATATTTAAATTTATCAGGATGGTTATGTTGTGCCATCCATTTCAACATTAATGGAGCATCGCCATTTGGTGGGAACCAACGATAAATACCTAAAGGTACCTTATAAACTTCTTTGTCTTTCACTGCCTTCACTTGGCTCCAATCTTGACCATCCGTTTTATTTTCAATCAAATCTTCTGGTTGTGTTTCAGTGAAATTAGTAATATAGATTTTATCCGGATTCCATTTATAAATTTGTTCCATATTGACTTCTTTTTGTCCTTCTACGCCATCTTCTCCAACTATATCAACTCCGCCAGTTGCTTTAATCCATTTTTCACTATGGAAATTTGATCCAGCTACAACGATAGAATTATCTGAGTGCTGATGTAGAAATAAAACTTTGGGTTTCTTTGATTTTTTTGTGTCTTTTAAGCTTTCATCAATCATTTTTTGAGATTTTTCACCCTCTTGCATAAAATTATCAGTTCTCTCACTTGTTTTACCACCTTTGATTTCTGAAGTTATTTCTAACCAACTGTTAAATGTAGTCAATGGATCATCATCTTCATCATTTACAGTATCAAGACCAATTGTAGGTATACCACTTTCTGCAACTTTATCTAAGGTTTTCTTTTCAGATGCAAGTTCAAAGTAGACATCTGGATTGATTTTAGATAATTCTTCTATATTTATATCACCGTTTTTAACAAATTCAGTAGATGTTTTTTTAATATCAGGAGATATTTTAGCTAGCATTGAATTTTCTGCAGCATTGTAGGCATTTGGATGTAATCCTTTTATTTCTTTAGTAGAATTCGTCCCTACAAACCAAGCAGAAAAATATGGCAGTATGCCCCCTACTACAATACTATCCGGATCTTTTTTAATCTTCACTTCACGGTTTGTTTGATCGGTAACAAGTTTTTCCTCTTTCGTTAATTCTTTATCTTCTGAATTACTCGCTGTATTGTTTGAACTGCATGCAGTAAGTAATGTAGCTGATAATACAATCCCAGATAGGATACTATATTTTCTATTCATTGCTGATCTCCTGTTCATATCTATTTTCTAAACTAAGTCAAAATAGCCTAGTGTAATTTATAAGTACTAGACCTATATGCATCCATAAAAATTGATTAAATACTTCCAATAGCATTTAAAGTCTATATTTATGCATATTTATCTATATATAAACCATTCTAATGATAATGATAATCAATTTCAATATGTATTTTAATTATCTTACTTTTAATTGAAAGTATTCTATAATATAGAAGGAATAATAAAGTCTTGAATAAAGAGGGTTTGAAAATGGATAAAAAACAAATTGTAAATTATTGGGATAAACGTGCCGAGTCTTTTAGTAAAGATAAACAGGCCGAATTAGAAAGTAGTCATGCAACAGCTTGGTTGAAAGAGATAGAAGCAATTACTCGATTAAGAGATGGTTTAAAAGTCTTAGACATAGGTACAGGTGCTGGTTTTCTAGCAATCATATGTGCACAACAAGGCGCTGAAGTATCAGGTATTGATCTTGCTCCTGATATGATTCAATCTGCAAAACAGAATGCACAACAATTAAATCAAAATATACAATTTAAAGTCATGGATGCAGAACATCTAAATTATAAAAATGAAACTTTTGATGTCGTTATCGCTCGAAATGTGACATGGTTAATGCCTAACACACAAGCTACTTACAAAGAGTGGTTACGTGTGTTAAAACCAAATGGTCATCTTATTAATATAGATGGTAACTATGGCAAAGATTCCTTTATTAATTACGGGGATATCTCAACAGATCACGCACATAACACACTGGGAGATGAGATGTTGCAGGAAAGCGAAATCATCAAACAAAGCATACCTATTAATCATCAATCAAGACCACGATATGACATAAACATCTTAAAACAGTTAGGATATCAAAACATTCATCTTGATACTGGTGTTTATGCTCGAGTATATAAAGAACAAGATGCTTTTTATAATCCAACACCTATATTTTTAATATCAGTCTCTAAACCTATGACCTAGTTTAATGTACATTTTTTTATATTAGATAGAATATTTATTATATTTTAGTATCTTAAGTGCCTTGAACTTGCGTTATGCTTCAATTTTTATCATACTAAAAGAGAATACAGTAAAAGGAGTGGTAAGAATGAATAAAGAACAATTTGATAAAGTGAAAAATGGTAAAGGTTTCATTGCTGCATTAGATCAAAGTGGTGGTAGTACACCAAAAGCGCTTAAAGATTACGGCGTTACTGAAGATCAATACGATAGCGAAGATGAAATGTTCAAACTCGTTCATGACATGCGTACACGTATTGTATCATCACCTTCATTCAGTGCTGATAAAATTATTGGTGCAATTCTTTTCGAACAAACGATGGATCGCGAAGTAGACGGTAAACATACTGGAGATTACTTAGCAGATAAAGGCGTTGTTCCCTTCTTAAAAGTTGATAAAGGTTTAGACGAACAAAAAGATGGCGTTCAATTAATGAAACCTATGCCAGATTTAGATGCTTTATTAAGTCGTGCCAATGAACACAAAATTTTTGGTACGAAAATGCGTTCTAATATTTTAGAACTAAACAAAGATGGTATTGATTTAGTGGTAAAACAACAATTTGATGTTGCTAAACAAATTATCTCTGCTGGATTAGTTCCAATCATTGAACCAGAAGTTAATATTAATGCTGAAAATAAAGCAGAAATTGAAGCATATTTAGCTGACTCAATCTTAGAAGAACTAAACAAATTAAACGATGATCAACTTGTGATGTTAAAACTATCTATCCCTACAAAAGCTAACCAATACCAAACACTTATTGACCATGCTAATGTTGTACGTGTTGTTGCACTATCAGGTGGATACAGTAGAGAACATGCAAACGAAGTCCTTAAACAAAACAAAGATTTAATTGCTAGCTTCTCACGTGCACTTATTAATGATTTAAATGTAAATCAATCAGATGAAGAATTTGATAAAATCTTAGGTGAAACAATCGAATCTATTTATGACGCTTCAGTCAATAAAGCCTAAATAAATAATTCCTACACATTATTTATTTCCCAGGAAAATCAGAGCGCTTGAGATTTGAATACCTCAGTAAACTAATAAAAGCAGTTTTCTACTCAAAATGTAGAAAACTGCTTTTTTCATGATTAGGTTTTTTTATTTGTACATAGAGGTACTTTTTTCGTAACAACAAACACCTAAAACACATATTTTTTGTATGCGTCCTACTAGAATGTGAGGTGATTTGAGATTATAAGTTCATGAAGTTCCTATGGTATGTAATCAGCAATAACATCCTAATTACCTTCATCAATTTCAGGATAAACAATGTATCCATCATCTTCTATAATCGGCAAAGCACCCCATTGTCCTAATTCATGCTGTTGCTGAATAATTTGTTGTTCGTTATCAAGCATAATATGATGTACAGACCATTTGTGAGCAGTTAGCCAATTACTCACAATTAATCTATGACATCGCGCTGGATGAGGTTCTGAACACATGTATGCTACACGTTTTGAATCCCCTAACACTTCTAATGCATTGATTCCTTCTTGAAAATCTTTCGTCAAAGTATAATCAGCGTAATTATGGAAAGACTCATTATTCCATGCTTCATTTATTGTTCTACCTACACTTTCAGAGGCTTTTCTTCTACCACCTAACAACGTATTATATTGATATTCAATGTTTGCTTCAGTGAGCCATTTTCTCATATTCTCTTCATTAAATTGAGGATTGCGTTTACTCCCTCTATACGCACGTACATCCACAATGACCTCTATATTAAATTGTTGAAGCATATCTATAAATTGCTGTTCCGAATGATTCGCGTGACCTATCGTATATATTTCCGACATTCTAATCCCCTAACCGTTGAAAAATCTTGTATTTATACTATATAACCTAATTAAATTTTTATAATCTCAACTATTTAATTTTGCGATATATTGACTATAAACTAATTCTTAAAATATACTAGCCATCATTGAAAAATATCTATATACTAAATTTAATTTATAAAATAACTTTATTTAAAGATTAAGGGGGACAAAAATGAAGAATTATTTACATAGGTGGGTCATAGAAGCACTCAGTTTTATGGCTTTAGGATTATTCGGATCGTTAATTATCGGGTTAATTTTGGATACAATAGGTAGTCAAACATTACTACCTCAATTAGACTTAACATTTTTAACTGAAATAGGTAAGGTTGCCATGTCTGTGACAGGTGCAGCGATAGGTGTTGCAATTGCATATGGATTAGGTGCAAAACCACTCGTTGTTTTTTCTTGTGTCATTGTAGGAACATTGGGGTATACCACTTTTGAAGGTGGTCCTGTGGGGCATATATTGCTACTTTAATCGTAGTTGAACTGAGTAGATTATATGCAGGAAAAACAAAAATCGATATTATTATAACGCCCTTACTAACAATTATTATTGGTGGTTTCATTGCAAAAAGCTTTGGTCCAGCGCTCAATCAATTTATGACTGGCTTAGGCAAAATCATCAACGCTGCTACTGAGCAACAACCATTCATAATGGGGATTCTCGTAGCTGTCATCTTCGGTTTAGCTTTAACGGCGCCTATTTCTAGTGCTGCACTTGCACTTATGCTTGATTTAAGTGGATTAGCTGCCGGAGCGGCGACAATTGGTTGCGCAGCTCAAATGGTTGGATTTGCAGTCAATGGCTTTAAAGACAATGGCTGGGGCGGTATATTATCCGTTGGAATTGGTACAAGCATGTTACAAGTTCCAAATATTATTAAGCACCCTATGATACTCTTACCTCCAACACTTGCGAGTGCAATTGTTGCACCTATCATGACAACATTGTTCCCTATGACGAATAATGCTGCTGGTGCCGGTATGGGAACAAGTGGACTCATCGGTCAAATTATGACTATTAATACGATGGGTGGCTCACTACAAGTTTGGATGTTAATCCTTGTATTCCACATCCTCTTACCTGCAGCTATTAGTTTTTCATTATATAAACTATGTTTAAATAAGCAATGGATTAAACCTGGAGATCAACTTATCCATATCGCTAACTAATTTTTAAATAGTGATAATTGAATCTGACTCATATGTGGAAAAGCGTGCACAAAAAGCAGCCCGAATATAAAATTCGGGCTGCTTTTTGTATTTATCCTATATTAAAATAATATTACCTATCTTCTTGTATTGGTACTTGCTCACTACTCACAACATTTCTCTTTTGTGTAAAATAGAGTACAAATGCAATGAAATACCAAACTAAGACAATCAACCATTCTGATGGCCAAGCCAATGATGATGGCATGCCAGGCAAGTATATGATTAAGAATAACACACTTAATACAATTGCAATTATACCGACTGCTTTACCATTCTTAATACGATAAGGGCGTTCTAACTCTGGCTGTGTTTTACGTAACTTAAGGAATGAAATAGCCACGAGTAAATAACCTAATACAACACCTATACCCCCTGCATTAACAATCCACTGAAGTGCAGGTCTACCTAATAATGGTGCAACAAATGCAAGTACACCTAAGAATAAAATACCGTGTGTAGGTGTTTTAAACTTGGGATGTATATAAGCAAACCATTGAGGAATCATCTTATTTTTGGCCATGGCATATAATATTCTGCTACCACCAATAATGAAAGCATTCCAACTCGTAATAATACCGGCGACACCACCAAGTACTAGCAAGATACCGAAACCACTATGACCGAATAAATTGACCATCGCATCAGCTGTAGCTAAGCTACTTGTCGTCAATGCTTGTGGAGATAGTCCTGTGGATACACCAAAAACAATCAATAAATAAAATATGACTGACGCAATAATAGAAAAAATTAAAATACCACCAATTTTTTTAGCTGGTGCTTTTACTTCTTCAGCTATTTGCGGTATGACGTCAAATCCCACAAATAAGAAAGGAATCATCATTAAGACAGACATTGTACCACCAACACCATTTTCAAATGGTTGTAAATTATTAAAGTTACCATTAAACCCTGCACCAAACACAAGTAGTAATCCTACTCCAACGATAAATATTGTAAACACTGTTTGTATAATCGCTGCTGGCTTAACGCCGAAGTAATTAAGTGACGTTAAGATGATACTTCCTACAGAACCGATGAGTACCCATGTCAGATAAACATCCCATCCTGCGATATTCCACAATAACCCTTGATGCTGAAACGGAATTACATAATCTATCACAGTTGGCAAAGCAACCGCTTCGAATGTTATTACAGAGACATAGCCAAAAAGTACCGACCAGCCGGATATAAAAGCAATCCCCGGAGAAAATGCTTTTTTCACAAAAACAAATCCGCCTCCTGTTTCAGGAATAGCTGCAGCTAACTCTGCATATGTAAGTCCTATCACAATAACTAAAAATCCACCTATTAAAAATGCAATAATACTTCCTACAAAACCTGCTGTTGAAACCCATTCTCCTGATAATACGACCCATCCCCATCCAAGCATGGCGCCGATAGCAAGAAACAAGACATCAACAATACTCATTGATTTATTAAATTCTGATTTCATTGAACATACCCCATATCATTCATCAAATTTCAAAAAGTGATATATTAAGGCTGAAATAACATCTAATTAATTACGATATTTCCAACCTTGCAATCACTTTATTTCCGCACTTTGTTTACGTTTAAATCATTTCATATTGTAATTGTTGAAAATCAAAATTATCTGCTAAGTTTCTATTGATAGATATTTAGTTTCTAAATATGGTTCAATTCCTTCTGTACCGCCTTCTCGACCATAACCACTTTCTTTCAAACCACCAAAAGGTGCGTGTGCTGCAGAAGGGCCACCGTCGTTCCATCCAATGACGCCGTACTCTAATTCATTAAATAATTTCAATCCAGTACGATAATTATTTGTGAAGAAATATGAAGCTAACCCAAATTCAGTATCATTTGCAATGTCTATCACTTCATCTAAATCATCATAGGTCATGATTGGTGCCACAGGTCCAAATGTTTCTTCATGCATCACTTTCATGTTCAAATCTACATTAGAAATTACTACTGGTTTTAAGAAATTGCCACCTAATGCTTGGATCTCTTCTAAACTACGAGATAACTTGCCACCTTTGTCTTGTGCATCCGTAATATGTGTTAACACTTTCTCGACAGCATTGTGATCTATTAGAGGACCTATTTTAACTTCTTCCTCTAAACCATCACCTACTGTGAGTGCATGTACTTTTTCAGTTAGTCTTGCTGTATATTGTTCCGCTATATCTTTATGTACAAAGATACGGTTTGCACATATGCATGTTTGTCCAGCATTTCTGAACTTAGAAGCAATCGTCCCATCAACGGCTGCTTCAATATCTACATCATTATGTACAATAAACGGTGCAAGACCTCCAAGTTCCATCGTTACATTTTTAACTGTTTGTGCTGATTGTTCAATTAATGTTTTACCAACGGCTGTCGATCCAGTAAACGTTATTTTATTAATTTGGCCATGTCCAGTAAATATATCACCCGCATCTTTACCTGATGCAATAATATAAGATATCGCATCTTTCGGAATACCCGCTTCATGTGCAAGTTCTACTAATTTGATTGTAGTTAAAGGTGTCTTCACTGCTGGCTTACAAATGATTGTACATCCTGCTGCTAAAGCTGGTGCCATTTTACGCGTAATCATTGCTGCTGGAAAATTCCAAGGTGTAATTGCTCCAACCACACCAACTGGAAATTTATCTATAACCATTTTCTTAGAAGGTGTATGGGCCGGAATTGTACGTCCATAGACACGTTTCGCTTCTTCTGCATACCATTTCACATAAGAATTCGCATAAGCTACTTCCCCTTGAGCTTCAGCTAAAGGTTTACCACCTTCAAGGGTAATCAGACGTGCAAGTTCATCTTGGTGTTCATCTATAAGTGTAGCCCATTGGTTTAATTTACTAGCACGTTCATGTGCATCTACAACTTTCCATTCTTGAAAAGCTTGATGAGCACGGTTTATCTGTGCATCAATCTCCTCATGCGTCGTGTAATCTAAACGTTCAACTACTTCATTCGTTGCTGGATTATATACTTCTAACTGTTCCATATCCTTCACTCCTTAAAAAACGTTTTATACTCTATGTCTATCATTAACTTATACCTTTTAATATTTTGAAAATGAACTTCATTTTTTAAGAAACGCTATAATTTGAAGTCACTTCATCAAATACATGCGTTAAAATGTTTAAGCCTCGGTTAAGTTCTTCATCAGTTATTACTAATGGAGGTAAGAAGCGTATAACATTGCCTTTAATTCCTGCAGATAATAACAATAAGCCTTTGTCATTTGCTGTTTGTGTGATTTTACCTGTCATTGCTTTATCAGGTAAACCTGTTTCAGCATCTACAACTTCAAAAGCTACCATAGCCCCTAGACGACGAATCTGTGCGATATGCTTGTGTGACTGACTGAGTTCTTGCAAATATACTTCAATATCATGGCCAAGCTGTTCTGCTTTATCATTTAATTGCTCTTGCTCTATAATATCAATTACTTTTAACGCAGCTTCACAAGCTAATGGATTACCTGCATACGTACCTCCTAATTCTCCTGGCGCTGCACTATCAATGATTTCTGCTTTA
This sequence comes from Staphylococcus sp. AntiMn-1, assembly GCF_001663395.1. Lineage (NCBI taxonomy): Bacteria > Bacillati > Bacillota > Bacilli > Caryophanales > Staphylococcaceae > Staphylococcus > Staphylococcus sp. AntiMn-1. The sequence continues at coordinate 2,074,447 of NZ_CP012968.1, read as the reverse complement.
CCTACTACACCACTTAAAGGAAATCCCGCAGCAAGTGATTTAGAAACTGTGATTAAGTCTGGTTCAATACCAAAATGTTCAATTGCAAAGGTTCTACCTGTTCTAGCAAAACCCGTTTGTATTTCATCTACTACAAAAACGATACCATTATCTTCACAAATTTGTTTTACTGTATCAACAAACTTTTGATCAGGAATAATAAATCCACCTTCACCTTGTACGGGTTCCATTACAATACATGCAACGTCACTTGGATCTACAGTTTCAATGAAGAAGTCATGTAATTTATGAATCACTTGATCTACATATGCATCTTCCGTTAATTCTTCAGATTTTTCAGAAATATTAGGATATGGTGCTTGATAAACTTCAGGTGCAAATGGACCGAATCCATATTTATAAGGTTTCACTTTGCTTGTCATAGACATTGTTAAATTTGTACGACCATGAAAACCACGTACAAATGATACAACGGCTTGTCTACCTGTATATTTCCGAGCAATTTTCACTGCATTTTCTACTGCTTCAGCACCAGAGTTTAGTAAAATAGCTTTTTTAGCAAATTCACCTGGCGTAATCTCTGTTAATTTCTGTGCTAGGTTAAGGTAACTTTCATACATCATGACATTAAAGCCGGGATGAATGAATTTATCTAGCTTTTCTTTTAAATGTTTGGTAATTTCTGGGTGCGTATGACCGACATTAAGCGTACCAATAGCACCAGCAAAATCAATAAATGTATGACCATCTACGTCAGTAATTGTTGCTCCTTGCGCTTTATCTGCAACATGCAAATTTCCATTACCAACACCACGTGCTACATACTTTTCTCTTTTTCTTTAAAATGCTCAAATTGACCTGACATTAAAAAACCTCCTCATGCTTATTAAAAAAGATTTATGGTTGTCTAAAAATTTAAGTCATTATTGGTATTATGTAAAGACCCAGTTTAAGCAAACTAATGGTACCAGTTTATTCAGAAAGCACTTGTTTCAAACGCTTTACAGCTTCAGGTATCTGTGATTGTTCAATTTTTGAGAAGCCAATAATTAAAATTTTAACCGCCTCATTCTTTTGAAATGTTTTTACAGAAAAGCGTTTAATAGTATAAAGTTCTAATTTTTGTGCTTTTGCGCGTGTTTCAATTTCTGTATATGTATAAGGAGAAACTACTTCTATGATGAAGTGTAAACCTGCGCGTGTATCTTTTATTTGAATGTCATCTTTAAAAACATTTTCTAAATGTTCGATTAATAGAGACCTTCTTTTTCCATATAGTTGATGCATTTTTTTTATATATTTTTCGTAATGACCTTCTTTAATCATTAAATTGAGTGTTAATGCATTTAACATAGAAAAATCTGGTATCATATTATCATTTTGTAATTCAAACTGCTTAATCAATTTTGATGGTAAAATCATATAACTCATACGTAAACCTGGCATTAATGTTTTGGAAAAAGTACCCAAGTAAATCACGCTGTCATTTTTATCAAAACTAAACAATGACGGTATATTGTCTGTTTCATACTTAAACTCACTATCGTAGTCATCTTCTATAACATAGCTATGTGTTTGGCTTGCCCAGTTTAATAAATCGATTCGTCTTGAGACAGGCATAATGGTGCCCATAGGAAACTGGTGAGATGGTGTTACAATAACAGCATTAGGTTGCACTTGTTTGAGCTGATCTATAGATATACCTTTATGATCTAATTCTATTGCTGTGGTTGATGTATTCGTTTGATTTAGTAATGTTCTAAAACGTGAATAACCAGGATTTTCTACAGCAATCGTTACGTTTCTTTCCAATAATTGAATTAACTGCATCAATAAAGTATTCGTTCCTGATCCTATAACGATTTGTTCAGGATGACATTGTATCCCTCTTTGATATGACACAAGTTTTGCAATAGATTGTCTTAGTTCTATTGGGCCCTTAACGTGTGGAATAGTCGACAAATAATAATCATAATCTTGAAATACACGCTTTGTTAACTTTGCCCATGTGTCGACTGGAAATTCTGATATATCTGTACTCATATGGGAAAAAGAGTAATCAAATGTAGTTCGAGTTGTATGTTCGTGGCCCTCTAATGAAATTTGTGCGTCAGGATCGACGATTAATTTATCTAACGGTTCTATAAAATAACCTTTTCGTTCCTTTGTATAAATGTAACCTTCAGCTAATAGCTGTTCGTAAGCTGATTTCACACTGTTCACACTCACATTAAGATGCTTTGCCATATCTCTTTTTGAAGGGATTTTTTCATGACTTTCATATTTGAATGCGAGTATATCATCTTTTAAGCGGTTATATAACTGTCTATAGATATATTTTTCTGTGTCTTGTTGCATAACTACACCCCTTCGCTATATTACAATTTGTTTATGATACACATGGTTAAGTCTACTATACTAATAAAATTGTTTTTTCTATTTTGATTTAAAAAACAACGGTAGCCACCATGAGGTTAACTATCGCTGTTGGTATTGATTTCACGTCAAGAATTATCAGACATTAGAATCAAATATTATAAAATTGGAGATGCTAATTTAGCAATAGATTGTTTAAACTTAATCCAATGTGAACGCTGTTCGTAACGTTCTTCTGTGAGTTCTTTTGAAACTTTAAGGTCTTCAAAGAATGCTTCTTTTAATTGTTCCGCGATTTGCGTGTCATACATAAATGCATTAATTTCAAAGTTTAATTCAAAACTACGAACATCCATATTTGCAGTACCCACGCTTGATACTTCATCATCAATCATAATCATTTTAGAATGGATAAATCCATTCTCATATGTGTAGACTTTCACACCGTCTTTAATCAGCTGAGCTACGCTTGTAATTGTCGCCCAATATACAAATATATGATCAGGTTTACACGGTATAATCAAACGAACATCGACACCAGATTTCGCAGCAATACGCAGGGCATTAATAAACCCTTTATCCGGAATAAAATAAGGACTGTGCATATAGATGGACTTTTTAGCATTCATAATCATCTTCATATATCCAAATTCAATTTGATGCCAATTATCACTTGGTGCACTGGCAGCCAGTTGCATAGACACGTTGCCACCTTGATAGGCATTGTTCGGGAAATATCTTTTATTATATTCTAGCTGTTCACGTTTAGCTTGCGAGTTCCAATCATGTATGAAACTCAATTGTAGTGCATCGACACCGTCGCCTCTCACTCTTAAGTGTGTATCTCTCCAATAGCCAAACTTCTCGTCTAAACCTAAATATTCGTCACCTATATTAAAACCACCTACATAACCTGTCAGTCCATCAATAATTACAATTTTACGGTGATTTCGGTTATTTACTCTAAAGTTTATAAAAGGTATTTTAGATTTGAAAAATGCCTCGACTTGTCCGCCCTCTGACTGAAACTTTTTAAAATTAGAATTATGTACCGATTTAGAACCTACGGCATCATAGAGTAGTTTAACCTCTAGACCTTCTGCAGCTTTTTCTTCTAATATTTCAATAATTTCACTACCTAAGCCGTCTAATTTTAAAACGTAATATTCCATATGAATATAGCGCTTAGCATTGCGTAAATCTTGCTTCATTTGATCATACAAATCATGACCATCTGTGTAAATATCGATATTATTGTTATTACTTAAAAAAGATTGTTCTTTCGTTAATAACGTATTAGCAATATCAGCATGTTTTCTTACAATAGGATTTTTTGAATCACTAATTTTGTTTGTATCATCTTGAAGTTGTGACCGTAACCTTTTCAACCCATCTTCAATTTGATTATGCTCAAATCCGCGTTCACGTTTTTTCTAACTGCACGTCCGAAGAATATATACACAATAAAACCTAAAATCGGCATAACGAATAATAAGAATAACCATGCCCAAGTTGAGGTCGCATCTCTTCTATCCCTATCTAAAAATACAATAAGTAAAGCGAGCACGATGTTCATTAGAAAAAAGAAAGCTAACACGATTCTATATATCGGACTTATACCTGTATCAAACATCAATTGCATAAAATCACCTCACTACTTCTCTTTTATGAAATCTGTTATTTAAAAATTAAATATTGCATCAAAACTTCCATTTTATTCACATATAAATTGAATGTCATAAATAATAACGTTCAATGAATAATATTTCAATCGATATAATCATTTCAATTATATTCTATTGTGAGTATTTTTACCATTTTAAATACATTTCATTTAATTTATAAAAATATATGACAGCTTATTTTCAAACTATTTATTTTGTTTTGATTGTGCTTGATTGTTCTATAGTACGTTTACGTCCCGCTTGTGAGCCAAATAACGTTATAACAATCGCAGTAATTAATAAAATACTTAGTGAAGCGGTCCATTTACCTGTCATATCATGCAAGATACCAAATAATAACGGACCTACTGCTGCAACAAGATAACCTACTGCTTGAGCCATTCCTGAAAGCTTTGCTGATGTTTGAATATGTTCCGTTCTTAAACTAAAGAACGTATTCACTAAGCCAAACGCAAGACCACCCGCAACGCCGATTAAGATAGTAGAAATGATTGCTAGATTTGGCGCAATTAGCATAATTGTCACACCCACAATAAAACATATACCTGTAATAAAGGTTAAGAAGAATTGCGATTTCATTTTAGTCGCAAATATAGGTGTAATGAAGGTAAATGGAATAATAGCAATCTGCATAATAGATAAATATGCGCCTGCCTCATTAATAGTCATACCACTATGAGATAAATAAGCAGGCAGCCAATTAATCAACGAATAAAATATAAGTGATTGTCCTCCCATAAGTATCGTAATTTGCCATGCTAATGGAGATTTCCACACATTCACACTTTTCCGAGGTAAAGCTGTGGCGGTTTCTTGTGTTCCTTTTAATTGAAATGACCATATAATAATTGTTATAAGTGTGATAATTCCTATAACACTTATAGCGATATTATAATTAAATGCCTTTACTAAGGGCGCTGTCCCATATGAGGATAAGCCACCAAACACATTCATCACAACGGTATAATATCCCGTCATAATACCGATATGTAGTGGAAATTTCGCCTTAATCATTGCTGGTGCTAGTACATTACCAAATCCGATACCGATACCTATTAGCACTGTTCCTATGTATAACCATGAAATGTCCGTAATTGATCTGACAAGAACACCAATAAAGATTAAACAAAGTGCTAAGAAAATTGTTTTTTCTAATCCCATTTTATTACTTGTTCGAGCAGCAAATAATGAAATCACAGAGAATGCCAATAATGGCACAACTGTTATAACACTGACTGCACTATTAGACATCGCTAAATCTGTCTTAATGTCAGGTAACGCAACACCAATTGAGGTGATCGGTGCTCTTAAGTTAGCGCCTATCAATAAGATTCCTATAAACAATAACCAATTAAATGGTTTTATTTTTCTATACTTTTCCATATTGTACCGCCTTGCTCGCTTTATTTTAAAACAACACAATATATGGTACGATATGTACGTTATATTGTAAATAGGAGGATTCACTTGTATAATATTCAGAATATAGTAGCCAGAAATTTATCTGACTACCGAAAAAAACACAACCTCAGTTTAGATAAAGTTGCAATAGCAACAGGTGTGAGTAAAAACATGCTGAGCCAAATTGAAAAAGGCACTTCTAATCCAACGATTACAACGTTATGGAAAATCGCAAATGGATTACATTTATCATTGTCTCAATTAACAGCGATGAATAATGATAGCGTAGACTTTATTGATGAATCAGATATCATCCCTATCATTGATGAACAAATAGCGATTTATCCTTATTTTCCTTACGACGATAATAAAAAATTTGAAATGTTTAAAATGGAGATACAAGCAGGAGGCAAGATGCTTTCTGAACCTCATCATACTGGGTCTGAAGAATATATTATTGTTAACAAAGGCCAGTTAAAAATAGCAGTCGATACAACAATGTATACGATCAATAGTAATCAAGCTTTCCGCTTCAATAGTGACGTGCCTCATCGTTACTTTAATCTAACTGATGAACCTGTTGTATTTACCGCAACGATTCATTATCAATAGAACATTCAATTTAATCCTCATAATATTATGAGCCATTAGTCTCCTAACAGAAATCTAATGGCTCATTTTGTATTCAAGATATTTTAGAGTCTTGTTGATTCCTTAGGCATTTCGTCATGAATCTTTCATAAGCTAAAATAGCTTATAGTGTCGTGTATATTTGACACATACTCTCATGTCATATATATTGTACATGTAATATATATTTGACACTAAAGAAGGGTAATAAATCTATTATGAATAAAGTTAAAAACTTTCGTACTGCTAAAAACATGTCACAGCTCACACTTGCGCGTTCAGTAGAAGTATCTCGTCAAACCATTAATATGATTGAAAACGATAAATATAATCCCTCGCTTAATTTATGTATAAAGATTGCTAAAGCATTAGATGTCACCTTAAATGACTTATTTTGGGAAGATGATAATCATGAATAATAAAGATAAATGGCTTTATCAAAGATTTGCAGGAACAACGAACTATCCCGATGAATATCAAAGACATGAAATTGACAAATTACTTGCTAAACTTTCAATTATTTCACTATACATATTCTTATCTTTACTTTACTTATCTATATTTTTTGATATTGAGCGTTCATTTATTTCACCTTTTAGTATAGGCGGTATCATATTGATAATTATATTGGCATGCAGGATGTCTATGAGTCATTTTGCAGCAGATGCCCTTACAATAGAAGTTACTGATAAAGAAACGTATCATCAAACATTAAAAAATTCACGTAATAAGAGAATTATATTTCTTATTGTAGCAATCATTTATATACTACTTGTTAACTCAGTCATTGCTCCAATGCTTGCAGGAAACGCATTGAATATGGAACGTTTAACTGACTTAAACACATTTTTCCCTGTAATAGTTATTGCAGTATTTACAATTGCTAAAGATTCACGTGTAAAACTTATTGATCAAAAGGAGACGTATAATGGAAAATAACAAGTTACTTCGTTTAATTCCTAACTTCAGGTTTACTGATGAATATGAAAGACAGCAATTACTTCATGAATACGCTAAATATTTTGTGTGGCTATTTTGGGGCATCATGATTATTTCTGTAGCAGATATATGGATAGAATTTTACTTACACCGTATACCTATCTTAGGTATTTTAGGTTTTGCTTTAATTATGATATTATCTCTAATTATGATCATCGCTATTAGAAGCAAAAAAATAGATGTAGTAGAGGCTTATTCAGAAGAATCATTGAAAAAAGAGATGAAGAAAGTGCGTAATGGGAGTTATATTTTTGCTGGAATGATGTTCTTGATTGCAAACTTTAATCAATATATTCTCCCTTTTATTATACATAGTATGCTTCCTGAGAAATCTGATATACTGACTAACTTATTCATTTCTATTGGATGCGCCATTATAGCCGGCTTGTTTGTTTATACCCTTGGTCGCAGAAAGGTTACGCGTGCCTATATGGATAAATAAATATAAAGAACCACGTACTCATAAATAATTGAGCACGTGGTTTTATACTATGTCGGAAAAGTATAACTTAAATCCCAACCAATATCATATTTATCTACCAGTTTAGCGTACTTAGCACCCCAGAACATATCTGCTAGTTCCATCTGTACCTCTCCACCCTCTTTGAGACGGTTATAAACTTCCTCTATATCTGCTTTATTTTCAAACTCTAACACAATATAGACATTGCGATCTTGTAACATAGTATCATCATCTTTCGGAATATCAGACAGCATAAATATTTGACCATCTACCTCGAGTTGACTATGAATAATTCTATTCGGGTCATCAGCAACTGATTCATTCGCTTCGCCATAAGTCATGATTCCTTTGGTCGTCCCACTTAATATTTCACTATAAAAACCTAGTGCTTCTTTACACGTACCGTTAAAAAACAAGTAAGGTATTACTGTTTTAAGCATAGTGACACTCCTTATTAAAAATTTTATATCACTTTAACAGTACCCACTCTCACACATAACTAGTCTCCACCTTTTTAAACAGACACTGACCGACGTCTTAAATATTTCATTCGCTGTGAAACATGATTATAAAATCTAAAATAATAGATGTTATTACAAGAATTTTTCAATATAAAATGCAGATTCTTCGATAGATTTATATTCCGTATTAATCACAGTCGCGTTTAATTTTTCAAAAATTTCCTCAGCATATACTAACTCCTGTCTGATACGTTCAATACTATTGTAATTTGTAGGCCCATGTAATCCTAAAACTTTTACACGTTCATTACGAATATTCAAAATGTAATTAGGACTAGCAGTTAAACCAAATACTTTCAACTTCTTATATTTAAAGACTTCATCTGGTATATCAACTTCTGGTACTAAAGGAATGTTTGCTACTTTATAACCCTTATTCGCTAAATACATACTCAAAGGTGTCTTTGATGTTCTAGAAACTCCAACGATGAGCGCATCCGCTTCGCCAATATCAGTAAAATGCTTACCATCATCATATTTCACTGAGTATTCCATTGCTTCAATTCTTTTAAAATAGTTTTCATCTAATTTGCGTAAAGCGCCACTTTCAAGAATAGGTGAACAATTGGTAAGCTGCTGAATAATCCCTATTAAATCTGACATATAGTCGACATAAGGGATTTGTTCATTTTGTGCGTACTTTTGACCTACTATATTAAATTCTGGGTTCACTAACGTCGTAACAACGACTGCCCCTCGTTCTTTTGCTCGTTTCAAAACATTAATTAATTCTGATTCACTTTTAATAAATGGAAACTTCTTAATCTCTATTTGTGATACTTCTGGAAACTGAGTTAACGTGGCGTGAATCATACGTTGTGCAGTTTCACCAATTGAATCTGATACCACGAACAAAGTGAGTTGTGGTGTTTGTGTATCATTAAACACGTAATCGACCACCTTCAACTTCACTTTGCGCAGTAGAAAGCAATGCGCCTGGCACTCTATACGGAGAGCATGAGACATAATCGATATCTAAATTATTAAAGTATTGTATTGATTTATGGTCACCGCCAAGTTCACCACAAACCCCTATTTTAAGCGTTGGATTGGCAGCTTTCGCTTGTTCCGTTGCTACTTTAACTAATTGTCCTACCCCTTCTACATCTAACGTTTGGAAAGGATCAATATCTATGATGCCTTGTTCAGAATACGCACCAATAAATTTCCCAGCATCGTCACGTGAAAAACCAAATGTTAACTGTGTTAAATCATTCGTACCAAAGCTAAAGAAATCACATTCTTTTGCTAAATCTCCTACAATTAGACAAGCACGTGGTGTTTCAATCATTGTACCTATGAGGTAATTTACAGATTCTCCCGCTTCTTGCTGCAATACTTCAATACGTTCAGTGATTTGTGTCTTTAATGTCGTGAATTCTGCAACAGTTGAAACAAGCGGTATCATGATTTCTGGTTGGCAATCAATACCTTGTACTTTTAATCTTAATGCACTTTCCATAATCGCTTCTACTTGCATGACATATAGTTCAGGATAAGTAATAGCTAAACGACAACCTCTATGACCAAGCATTGGATTCACTTCGTTTAAATTTTCTATATATTGTTCTAATGTTTTTACTGGTACATTTAATTGTCCAGCAACAGATGATTTTTCTTCTGTTGATTTTGGTAAAAATTCATGTAGTGGTGGATCTAATAAACGAATAATTGTCGGACGTTCTCCAGATAGTTTTAATATTTCTTCAAAATCTGCTGTTTGATATTGTTTAATTTCATTTAAAGCTGCGATACGTTTATCTTGTGTATCTGACAGAATGAAACGACGCATTTCAACGAGACGTTCAGGTCCAAAGAACATATGCTCTGTACGTACAAGCCCAATGCCTTTTGCGCCAAATTGATAGCCAGCTTGGATATCTTGAGGCGTTTCTGCATTCATACGTACGTCTAATTTTGCTACACCGTCTGACCATTCCATAAACTGTTCGAAAGCTTCACTTCTTTCTGCTTTCATTGTTTCAACTTCTCCAACATAGATGTCCCCTTGAGCGCCATCAACAGATATCATATCGCCTTCGTGCAATGTGCCACCAGGATAATTTACAACTTTATCGACAACATTAATTTCTAAATCTGAACAACCTGTAACACAGCATTTACCCATACCACGTGCTACAACTGCTGCGTGAGAAGTCATTCCGCCATGCGTCGTTACAATTGCTTCACTTGCGACCATACCTTCAATATCTTCAGGTGACGTTTCAGGGCGCATTAAAATAACACTTTCACCTTGTTCAAATTGTATTTTAGCTGTTTCTGCTGAAAAGACAATTTTTCCACTCGCTGCACCTGGACTGGCTGGCAAGCCTAATTTAGAAATAACTGAAGCATGATCTAGCGCTGTTTTATCAAAATTAGGATGCAATAATTGATCAATCGATTTTACTTCGACATTCATCACAGCTTCTTCTTTTGTAATTACACCTTCTTCAACTAAATCTACTGCAATGTGAATCGCTGCATTCGCTGTACGTTTGCCATTACGCGTTTGTAAAATATAGAGCTGTTCATTCTCAATCGTAAATTCTATATCTTGCATATCTTTATAATGTGTCTCTAAACGTTGCGATACATCTACAAATTGTTGATGCACATGTGGCATTTGATCTTTTAATGATTCTATATCTTTAGGTGTACGTATACCAGCTACGACATCTTCACCTTGTGCATTTAATAAATATTCACCAAATAATTTCGCTTCTCCAGTGACAGGATTACGTGTAAACGCAACACCTGTGCCACTGCGTTCGCCACTATTGCCAAATACCATTTCTTGAATATTAACTGCAGTACCTATATCATGTGGAATTTCATTTAATTCTCGGTAGACTCGAGCACGATCGTTATCCCACGATTTGAATACTGCTTCAATTGCTTCTGTTAGTTGATCAAATGGTTCTTGTGGAAATGGTTTGTATACTTCATCTAAATAGACACCTTTAAAATGTTCACAAATTTCTTGTAACCCTTCTGCCGGAATATCAGCATCATTTTGATATTCATGTTGCGTTTTATAAGCATTAAAATATGTATCAAATGCATTCATTGGTATGCCATATACGACCTCACCAAACATTTGTAACAATCTACGGTAACAGTCATAAGCAAAACGAGCATCATTTGTTTTCGCTGCTAATTTTTTCACATTATCATCATTTAGCCCTAAGTTCAAAATTGTATCCATCATACCAGGCATAGATATTTTCGCTCCACTACGTACTGAAACAAGTAATAATTGTTCCTCAGATGAAAATGATTTTTCTGTACGTTGAGAAAATGCTGCTAATTGACTATTCAATTGTTCTGATAATGCTTCAGGCACTTTAGAACCATGTTTCAAGTATTCAATACACGCTTCAGTTGTAAGCGTGAAACCATCTGGAACAGGTAACCCTAAGCGTTTCATTTCAGCCAAATTGGCCCCTTTGCCACCTAGTAAATCTTTCATTGATTTTTGACCTTCGTCAAATGCATAAATATATTTTGTCATACTAAATCACCCCTATTTTGAAATACGTTATACTAATTGTTATTGAGTATGTCATATTAAAAAGCAAAAAACAACTATAATATTTGAAAATTTGGAAAATATATTTATTTTTTCTTTATTACAAATTCATCTGATTCAAACAAATGGTAGCTGCTTTAAACAAATGGTAGCTGCTTTAAACACAAAAAAGCCCAAGCAATCATTATTAATGTATTGCTTGGAACTTCTTATGTTCACCAGTTTATCGTCATATTTGAATGTAAGATATCATTTAATTTACTATGCAACTATGATGCTTACAATATAAGGAACCTGCTTCATAGGTAGCTTTCATATCACCATCAATGAAATGTTATATTTCTATCAATCATAAAACGCACAGTTAATCTATTTAATATTTTCATTTGATATAAACTGGTTCTATTTATTGATAAATGTTAAAAGATTAAGTGAGTTAAATAGATAGATTTGTGCTATATAAACAATCTAACATTTATAACTTGTGGCATTTACAATCATTCAAAATGACATGTTACAGACCAAATGTCTGCTTTAAAGTAGGTGAATATTTAATATATAATCATTTGATAAAGTGATAAAGAGGTATACTTGCAATTGAATTATGTCGCGAGTAACAAAGGTGGAAATTATTAGTTTTGAATATGCTCAACTTTTAAGTTGAAAATAAGGTGCTACTTCCTCTGTAGTGTAATACTTATTTTATAGCTTCGTGCTTTGCAAAATACTTTTCTAAACAATAACTTTTATTTCGGCTATATCTTGTTCACGCTCCTTCATCTTGAAATACACCAATGACACATTGATGTGAGTTATTACTTAACAACTCAATAATGGCGCCATTTCCAAAACAAAATTTCAAACTGAAAACAAAACGTTTTGCATCTATAAAGATTTTTGTTATTTATTTTATAGAATTATTTAGCAATAACTTAATTTTATTATATTGTTGTTCGTGTAATTTGTAAAGTGGTTTTTAATAATTTTCTAAAAATTGAAGTTCTAATATTTTACACCCGTTACAATTTGAAAATTCAATCATGATAAATATCAAAATTCTAAATTTTATAATCATTTGCTTTTCAAATCACACCTAACCATTCTCGCTTTAACACCACATCGCAATTTGTAATTTCAATGCCTCCGAATACTTTTTAGGGTTCAATCCTGTAACTGTTTTACATTTTTCTAACCTATATAACAGTGTATTTCTATGAATGTATAAATGCTTTGCTGTTTGCGAGATATTCAAATTATTATGAAAAAATATTTTCAATGTTGCAATACTTTGGTCATCTAAATCTCCTATTATTCTTTTTTTGAATCGTTCTCTAATTTCGCTGTCGATTTGATATAACAGTGTTTTTTCTTCTACCTCTTCAAATGATACAAGTGGTGCTGATTGCTCATTTAACATAAATACGAGCTCACATTCTTCATATGCTTTTTTAAAATCATTTAAATTTGTAAATATAAGACTTGAGGTCATATGCACTTCTAATTGTAAGTCTTTAAACATTTGATGAATTCGATTTATTTTCTCATCTAATGCACATCGGTCTTCATCAGTAGCAAGAATTACGATACGGTTATGATTCGTAAACGCAATGACAAAAGAACTAGGGTCAATCTTACTTGCTAATGTACGCACGGTGCTGTTCTTAGAGAATATTTGTTTTTCAATATTGATGATAATGCATTTGCCGAATGTTAATAGATTAGTATTAAGTTGATTACTCAAATGTTGAATAAATGATTTTGACGGTTCACTTTTCAGCAATTCTTCTATAAATAACTCCTGACTACGTATATTCCCCTCTAATTCGTATGTAAAATAATTTTGGTATAGCAATAATTCCGTAGACATTTTCACTAAATCTGATACATGGGTGAGTTTTTCAGGATCACCTGTTATACCAATCACACCGACGATGTTATCTTGAAAAATAATCGGTAAATTTACGCCTGGTTGTGTTCCTTCTAATGTCGCACTATCTTCCTTTGATAATATAACTGTTTCTTCTCGTTCTAATACTTTACGTGCACCTTCATGAATTGTGCCTACACGTTTTTTATCAAATGATGCTATGATTTCTCCGTTAAAATTCATGATATTAATATTGCTCTGTGTTCTTTTAGCTGTTTCTTCTACAATTAATGTTGCCATTTCCTCTGTGAGTATATTCATATTTTCACCACTTATCGTTTTTATACAAAATTATAGCTTTATATTTGTATAGTTTAACTCTATTTTCAATAAAATAAAATCGATACAATGAAATAATAAACAAAAGTAAGCGTTTACAAAGGAGGATTCACAAGTGAAAATCATTTTATCACCGGATTCATTTAAAGGGAGTATGACAGCAACCCAAGTCTCAAAATATATGGCAGACAGCATTACAGAAGTATATCCACAAGCTGACATACATGCTTTACCCGTTGGTGATGGCGGCGAAGGTACGATGGAAGCACTAGTGAATGCCACAAACGGAAGCTTTCATACTGCTTCAGTAACAGGTCCTCTTGGAAATCATGTAACTGCTCAATATGGTGTGCTCGGTGACGACACATGCGTAATTGAAATGGCAGAAGCTTCTGGGCTAAAACATTTAACTGATGACACTTTAAATGCTATGACAACAACGACTTATGGCACAGGCGAATTAATTTATGACGCTTTAGAAAAAGGTTACAAAAAATTTATTTTAGCTATTGGCGGCTCTGCAACAAATGATGCTGGTGCAGGTATGTTACAAGCTATAGGCGCCAAACTATTAGATGAAAACGGCAAAGATATCGCCTTTGGAGGAGGTGCTTTGCAACATATTAAGCAAATAGACTTAAGTCATTTCGACACTAGAATTAAACATTGTGAATTTATTATTGCGACGGATGTTCAAAATCCTTTAATAGGTCCTGACGGCGCTTCACATGTTTTTGGTAAACAAAAAGGTGCCACAGAAGATAATATTAAACAACTTGATGACAATCTCACGCATTGGGCAAATCTTGTAGAAAGAAGTACGAATATGAGGCTTCATGATTTGCCAGGGGCTGGTGCAGCTGGCGGACTAGGAGGTGCTTTCAAAGCATTTTTACCTAGTCATTTTGAAGATGGTATTCAAGTAGTAATAAAACATACGCAATTAGAACAGCTTTTACCAAATGCAGATCTAGTTATTACTGGAGAAGGCAAAATTGATTTTCAAACTTTTTATGGTAAGACACCTATGGGCATCGCAAAATGTGCGAAACAATTTGATGTCCCTGTCATCTTTATCGGAGGCTCTATCGAAGTAGATATAGACCAATTTGATGAGGTTGGTGTGGTAAGTGCTTTTAGTTTAACCGATGGTCCATTGTCACTCGCAGAGACGTTAGCAAATTCGGAAAAATTAATAAAAAAAACGACTAAGAACATCATAAGAACATTTTTCCATAACCACTAGCATAATTAAGGGGATGTTTCGTTATGAGAATTAAAGATACGATTGAAAAAGTACCTGGTGGCTTGATGGTTGTTCCGTTATTATTAGGCGCTGCAATCAACACGATTGATCAATTGCATTTGAATTTTATTACGAATGGTTTGAAATTTTTAGGCGCTCCAAAGACT
This sequence comes from Staphylococcus sp. AntiMn-1, assembly GCF_001663395.1. Classification (NCBI taxonomy): domain Bacteria; kingdom Bacillati; phylum Bacillota; class Bacilli; order Caryophanales; family Staphylococcaceae; genus Staphylococcus; species Staphylococcus sp. AntiMn-1. The sequence goes on along the minus strand of NZ_CP012968.1, from coordinate 2,059,221 downwards.
GAAGAAGGTCATTATGAAATGTTGCAAATTGGGGATTTTCTCAGGATTTATTTAAAGATAATGCGCTCGTTTTAATAGCCTTATTTATCTTTTGTGTAGGAAGTCAAATGAATTTAAAAATTGGTGGCAAGGCATTGAAAAAAGGTATGATATTAACATCAACGAAATATTTTTCGGGTTTAGGTGTTGGTCTATTACTTGGCGCTATATTTGATCCATGGACAGGGTTATTCGGTTTATCTACAATAGCAATTATTGCAGCAATGACCAATAGTAACAGCGGAATGTATGCTGCGCTAACAAGTGCATATGGCAACCGCTCTGATATCGGTGGTTTATCTATATTAGCTATTAATGATGGTCCTTTACTTACATTAATATCTTTAGGATTTATCGGTACGAATTTTCCAGTCATTTCTTTCGTTTCTGTGTTATTACCGCTCGCAATAGGTATGCTCTTAGGTAACTTAGATCCTAAAATCGCAGAATTTTTACGACCAGGAGAATCATTACTCATTCCCTTCTTTGCCTTTTCATTAGGAGCAGGAATGAATTTAGCTGAATTCTTTAATTTCTCAGTATTATCTGGTGGCCTCACATTAGCATTGCTTACATTTGTCTGTACAGCTGTGACAGGTGTAATTGCCTTTAAACTATTTAAAGAGAAAAGTGTCATCGGTCCTATTTCAGAATCGTCTACTGCAGGTAACGCCGTTTCTACACCTGCTGCAGTTGTCGCAGCCGCTTCAACTGCTTTAGCTAGTGGTAATTTGAGTCAAAGTGAATTTGCTATGATAGAAAAAGTAGCACCTATCGCGACAGCTCAAATTTCAGTTTCTGCTATTACTACGGCGATTTTATGTCCAATTGCTGTTATCATGGTAGATAAATACCAGAAGCGCAAAGGCATTGATGGCACTCAGGAACATTTTAAAAACGATCACAAAGCATTTCCTAAGTTAAAACAAGCCACAAATACGGCTAATTATGAAAGTGCTTTAAATAAAAAGGAGGATTAACTTTGAAGACTACAATATTATACGGCAAATCAAATGTTGAAGTTGACTTGCCGGAGCAAAGCGTTCTAATTGAACCCAAAAACATTGATCCACTTGAAGATCATGTAACAGCAATACGTACAGCCATAAATAATCCAATTGGCTCAGAACCATTGCAAGACATGGTGAGTGCTAACCAAACTGTATCTATTGTTATTAGTGACATCACACGACCGACACCCAATCACATTCTCGTACCATTACTGATAGAAACATTAGCCCACGTACCTTTAGAAAACTTTGTGATTATCAATGGTACAGGTACACATCGCGATCAAACACGAGAAGAACTTGTACAAATGCTTGGTGAAGACATAGTGAGCAAAGTGAAAATTGTACATAATCATTGTAATGATAAGGATACGCTTAAAAAAGTAGGCCATAGTCAATATGGTTGTGATGTATACCTGAACAAAGATTATGTTGAATCTGACTTTAAAATTGTCACCGGTTTTATCGAACCTCACTTCTTCGCTGGCTTCTCTGGTGGGCCTAAAGGTATTATGCCTGGTATTGCTGGCATAGAAACAATTATGACCTTCCATAACGCTAAAATGATTGGCGATATACGTTCAACTTGGGGCAATATGCAAGATAATCCTGTTCAAAATATGACCCGGGAAATCAATGCAATGTGTAAACCAGACTTTATGCTCAACGTCACGTTGAATAAAGAGAAAGCGATTACCGAAGTATTTGCTGGTGAATTATATGAAGCACATGATAAAGGGTGTGAATATGCCAAAGCACATGCTATGTTCAAGTGTGATGAGCGTTTTGATGTCGTGATTGCTTCTAACTCCGGCTATCCTTTAGATCAAAACTTATATCAAACAGTTAAAGGCATGAGTGCAGCACATAAAGTAGTTAAAGAAGGTGGCACCATTATTATGTTATCTGAATGTAGCGATGGCTATCCTAATCATGGTAATTATGCAGAGATACTAAAAATGGCTGACTCCCCTCAAGGGCTTGTCGACATGATCAGTGATCCTAACTTCGCGATGCTTGACCAATGGCAAGTACAAAAACAAGCCGTGATTCAAACTTTCGCTGATGTTTATTTATATTCTAAACTCAGTGACCAACAAACCAAAGATGCCATGTTACATCCAGTGCATAATATAAATGAGACACTTAAAGCATTAGAAGATAAATATGGAAAAGATATGACGATAGGTGTTATGCCACTCGGACCACTTACTATTCCATACGTAGAATCATAATTTAGGAGGAATCATTATGTTAACTAAAGTATTAACTAAAGAACAACAATTAGAACGTGTATTAAAAGATATGAATCGTGTAATCGTCGCGTTTTCAGGTGGTGTAGATAGCAGCTTTGTATTAAAGAAAGCCATCGATGTACTCGGCACTGATAATGTAAAAGCAGTTATTGTAAAATCCGAGTTATTTAGAAATGAAGAATTTGATCAAGCCCTGCATCTAGGTGAATCACTAAATGCCAATGTGATAGAAACTGAAATTGAAGAATTAAAAGATCCAAATATAGTTGAAAACACACCAAGTAGTTGGTATTACAGTAAACGTTTATTATATTCAAAACTTGAAGACTTGAGAGTAAACTACAACTTTGACTATGTCATCGACGGCATGATTATGGATGATTTAGATGACTTCAGACCTGGACTCAAAGCAAGAACTGAATTCGGTGTTAGAAGTGTGCTACAAGAAATTGAATTATATAAATCTGAAATTAGAGCGTTAAGTAAATCCAATGACCTCCCTGTATGGAATAAGCCTGCTTTGTGTAGCTTGGCTTCTCGAATCCCTTATGGTGAACCTTTAAATTTCACAAAGGTTAACAAAGTAAATGAAGCTGAAAAATTCATTTTAAGCTTAAACATTAATCATGTCAGAGTACGCTATCATAATAATATCGCAAGAATAGAAGTAGACGACACAGATATCCCAGTAGTGATTCAATATAAAAATAAAATTACACTTCGCTTGAAAGAACTTGGTTTTGATTATGTAACCATTGATTTAGAAGGTTATCGTACAGGCAGCATGAATGAAGTCATCAATACACAAGATGAGATTTAACAAAATAAAGGTGGCGAAACTATGACTGAAAACCAAGACACAATAGAGTCATTACTTCTAGCAGTTAAAGAGAACGAGCTTTCCATTACAGAAGCCAAAGATAAATTAAGTCATTATGATGAATTAGGTTTCGCAAAAATTGATTTACACAGAACAAAACGACAAGGCTTTCCTGAAGTTATATTTGGTGAAGGGAAAACTGTAACCCAATTAGACGAAATCGTACACACTTTAATAAAGCATAATGAAGTCATCTTAATTACTAGAATCGATCAAATTAAAGCAGAGAATGTCATTGCTAAGTATCCACAACTTGAATACCATGAGACAGCACGTATCGTTTGTACACCCGTTAATACAATTAACAAAACTGAACATTTTGCAGCAATTATTTGTGCGGGTACATCTGACCTACCTGTAGCTGAAGAAGCGGCTATTACAGCTGAAGTTATGGGTATTTCAGTACAACGCTTTTATGACGTAGGTGTTTCTGGCATCCATCGGCTTTTTGCACATATCGAAAACATTCGTCAAAGCAAGGTGTCCGTAGTTATTGCTGGTATGGAAGGTGCATTGTCTAGCGTCGTTGCCGGCTTAGTGGATCATCCAGTCTTTTCAATACCTACGAGTGTTGGTTACGGCGCCAATTTAGATGGCGTTACCACACTCTTATCTATGGTTAATTCTTGCGCACCTGGCTCGAGCGTACTCAACATCGATAATGGATTTGGTGGTGGCTATAATGCCGCAATGATTATAAATATGATTGAAAATGCTTAGAACGGAGTGAAACATTATGTCCAAAGCGATTTATCTTGATTGTCATGCTGGTATTGCTGGAGATATGCTATTGTCTTCGCTTGTAGATTTGGGTGCAGATGTCACCTTTATTGAAACACAATTAAAAACATTACCGCTCAATCATTTCAAACTTAACTTCTCAACTCAAAACAAACAAGGCATTCAAGCTATGTCACTTAAAATTGATTTCGAAGAAGCACACCATCATAGAAAAGCATCAGATATCTTTAAGATGATTAAAGAGAGTAGCTTACCAAGCAGAGTGAAAGAAAGAAGCCTCCGGGTATTTGACGTGATTGCACACGCAGAAGCTAAAATTCACGGTATGTCTGTTGAAGATGTTCACTTTCATGAAGTTGGCGCTATGGACTCTATCATTGATATTATTGGCGGATGTCTTGCACTAGAAGATTTAGCTATTGATGAACTCTATGCCTCGCCTATCCCAACTGGTAACGGTAAAATCAATATCGCACACGGTGTCTATCCAGTACCTGCACCAGCGACTGCTGAAATACTCAAAGGTATCCCGCTTGCGTCCTTTGATGTTAACAGTGAATTGACAACACCAACTGGCGCTGGTTTTATTAAAGCATTAGTTTCGGAAATCGGTCCTTTACCTGCAGTAACCATGGAGCAAATCGGTTATGGTTGTGGTACGAAAGATTTCGATTTCCCCAATATTTTACGAACAATTGAATATACAGTAAAAGACAACACACCAACACAAGTCCAAGTGATAGAGTGTCAGATTGATGATATGACACCAGAGATGCTCGGTTTCTTTATCGAACAAGTACTGGATGACGGTGCGCTAGATGCTTACTTCACTCCAATTACGATGAAGAAAAGTAGACCCGCAACACAACTTACAGTGATTAGTAAATTTGATGACGCACAATACTTTGAGAATTATATACTTAAAAATACAAGCTCTTTAGGTGTAAGAAGTTATTCAGTCAATCGCAAAATTCTCCATCGCCAGTTTCAAACAATTCACACAAAGTATGGTGCTATATTAGTAAAAATAGGCATGATGGATAATAAAATTATCAAAGCGAAACCAGAATTTGAAGATGTAAAAAATGCAGCAATCCAATCCGGCAAAACTTTCTCAACTGTATACAATGAAATTCAGCACGAAGTTCATAACCACATTAAAATAGAAGATTAAAATAGTCTATCACGAGCTAAAGACTACAGGCTGAGGCTGTACCCTCGGAAAACACACACAAAAGACTGCTCCAAAATTAAAAATCTATCGACAACATAAAATCCAGCACTCACACTTAAGTGAAGTACTGGATTTTTTATTGCTTAATTATTTTAATGAAGGACCCACTTTAATATTTGCACTATCTAATGCAAGTTCTAATACTTCTATAACTTGAATACTATGCTCTAATTTTTCTTCTGCTAAATCGAAATTTTTATCATTAATAATCTGAACCATCTTCACAAATTCCTCATACATACGATGTTTTTGTTGGTTAACTTGATATGATTGTGTACCACCGTCATTAAATGTAAGATCAAACGCTTTTAATTCATTTGTTGGACCTTTAATATGAATTGTTGCATTTTCACCTTGAATGTAAGATTGATTGTCAGAACTAGAGTCTTTTGCACCAATACAAACAACTTTCATTTCATCATAATCAAGATTTAAGATACCAGATGTATCAATATCATTTTTAACGTTAGCAAAATAAGTAACACCTTTAGGCATCCCGAAGAGTCCAACTGCTAAATGGATATTGTATACATTGATATCCATGAGTGCACCTCCGCCCTTCTCAGGATCGAAAGCAGGTTGAATAATGCCTTTTTTAAAATTATCATATCTTGAAGAGTACTGTGAATAATTAAATTGGGCTATTTTACATGTACCTATTTCACTCACTGATTGTTTTAACACATCATAATTACTCAAATACAGGTTAGTAATAGCTTCGATAATAATAACGTTGTTCGCTTCAGCCAATGCTTTTAATGTTGTTAATTCTTCTTTAGTTAAAGTAAATGGTTTTTCACATATTACATGTTTCTGTTGCTCAATTGCTTTGCGTGCATAATCAAAATGCAGATGATTTGGTACAGCTAAATAAATCGTTTCTATACCTTCATCTTGAAGGAACTCATTATAATCCGTAAAAATTGTTTTAATATTAAACTGTTTCTGTAAACTTTCTACATTTTCTGGATTTCTTCCTGTTGAAACAATACTATGAAACTCAATGTCTGAAATTTCTTCCATCACTGGTAATGCTTCTTTGACGATCTTGCCCGCGCCTACGATACCTAATTTCATGTTGGTCTCTCCTTCTCACTTAATCTAAATTATGCTACGTTATCACTTGGTACAATATTAAATTGTTAATAGCTATTTTAAAACCCATTCAATATATCATTATATTTGAATTCATCATGTAATTCAAAATCCACAGTCTTGATACAATTCGTATTTTGTTTTGAAAATCTCACTAGTGGTATACAATTAATATAAAGGTATAACATGAAATCATTTTTTATATTCTTTAAATAAAGGAGGCATTTTTGTGTCCATATTTTATTTTTTAATATTTATAGTAATTGTTTTAATTATTTATTTCATTTTCCGAAAAAATTATAAAAAAGAAGCTGCAGTTAATAAAAGAAAACGTAAACGCGAAAAAAGAGTAGCAAACTATATTAGCGAAGCTTTTAAAATAGAAAATTTAGAAGATGTTAAAGAAAGTAAAACAACAATTGCTTTGGTTTATCCTAAAGAAACATTAGATGTTGAACCTGAACAAGTCGTAAAAGTAGAAAATCAAAGTGAAGAAAAAGTCGTAACAGAATTTGAAATGCCTGAAGGTATTAAAAGAGAAGAATTATATGACTTTTCTCTTAAACACACTAAATTTTATATCGCACATGATCGTTACGCACGTCTTAAAACGGTTGATGAAAATGAACAAACAAATAGTGGCATTATAAAATAATTCAATTGTTAAAGGAGTATGTATATGACACCAATTGTTAAAGCTTATTCAAATGATGAAGACATTGAAATTAATATCAACACATTAAAAGATCAAAAAATTAATGCAAAAGATATTTATGTTCTATCTCATGATGCAGATCATACAGAACGCATCGTGAAAAATACAGAGGTCTCAGGTATTGATTACAATCGTTCTGATGTTGGCGAAGATGAACAAAACCAAGGTGACCAACTAAGAGATAAGTTACAAATTCTTGGCGTTTCTGAAAGTGATGCGCAAGATTACGAAGAACTTATGGATCAAGGTAATGTACTACTCATTGTTACAGATCAACGCGCAGCTAATGTACTCTAAAATTAAATTATTTAGCTAAACCAATGTACCCCGTATTCTTTTAATTAGGATGCGGGGTACATTGGTCTTTTATACATATTTATTATAATTGATTAAAGTTATTTTCTTGAAGATCTGTAATTTTAGCAATTTCTACTTTTTGGTCTTTAGGCTCCAATACATGTAAATACTGTTCATCGTCATTATCTTCAATTTTCTTTACAGTAATGCGGTCATGTTCTATAGTTTCGATAATTATTTCTGAATGCTTATTTAAAGCCTCTTTAATATGTTGCTTATCCATGCTACAACCTCCTTAAGTAAAAGCTGATTATATTTCGAGTCTCTTCATCTTCTACCCTTAAGGTATTTTTCAAATCAAAGAAAACATAACCAACCTATTTATAAACCATTGAATATTGTTGTGACGAAAGTGAATGTAACAATTAAGGCTGAGACATGAATTTATGTCTCAGCCTTAATTATCAATTTTTATTAACTTAATATTACATCTACTAATTCTTCTGCAGTAGCTTTACCGAAATAATATGTAATGTCTATTTCACTTAAAGCTTTTAATAAATCCTCTTTGACTACACGTACGCCTTTGAGTTGTTCTTCAACGTCTTTAATGTCGCCTTGTCCAAAAAAATCTCCATAAATACGACATGCTGAAATACGTCCTTTTTCTACCGAAAGAGAGATATCAATCGTGCCTGCCGCTAATCTCGCGTCTCTATTATATTCATAGCGTGGGGAACCACCAAAATTCCATTCCCAATTTTTATATTTTGACGCTAACATTTCATCAACGGCTTCCCAATCAGCATCAGTTAATTCGTAACGCTTTGCGTCATTCATATCATCAATGTCTAAAATCTCTTTAACCATCAGATCTTTAAATTCATGGATCGTTACATTTTGATATTCCGGTGCCAAATATTCACGAATATTGCCTACACGTGATCTTACGGATTTAATACCTTTGGATTCTATTTTTTTACGATTCGGCTTCAATACTTTAACCATAGGTTCATAATCTACATCCAATAATAAAGAATAGCCACCATAGATACGTCCCTTAATCAAAGTCATTGCTGCACCAGATACTTTTTTATCGTGAATGGCTAAATCATTACGTCCACTTTGCACAACTTCTGTTGCACCCAGTTGATGTAAAGCATGTATACCTGGTTCGTAAAAGCGTTTAAAATTACCATAAATTGTATCGTCTTTTTCTAAAATACAACACATATTCACTGCACCACTGTCTACATAAACTGCGCCACCACCTGTATCACGGCGAACAACTTGAATACCATGTTCATCTAAATAATCTTGGTTAATTTCTACCGCAGTATTTTGAAAACGACCTATCTCCACTTTTGGATCACAGATATACGGGAATAAGATATCCTCATTTAAAAATATATTTTGGCTAACGTGAATTTGCATCGCTAATGCAACTGCACCGTCTGTTATATATTCGCCATTGCGAATAGGTTCAATTAAATACATATTGTTCTCCTATATAGTTAATTTTTTGTTGGCTTCAGTTATGAGTGTTGAAATATCTTCGGTTAGATGTATTGTTCTATCTCGAATATTTTCTGGAATACGATATGCTTTCTTATTCATTGTCATAAATAAAGCATTTGGATTATGTCGTGTCATGCGTTGAAAAGGTTGTTTCACATATTGTGGTGTCGTATAGCCGATACCTATTTCTAGATATAATACTTTATCTTCTTTATGTGCATCAAGGAACTGATTATAGCGAGATAACTGCGCATGAAAATCAGCATCCTCTACCATACCAACTTGTGCTTTTCGTTTATTGATTTCCATGGGCGCATCACATTCAGGACAATGCGGCAAGAGTTCTCGTGGTACTTCCATATTCTCTTGTTCTACAATCATTTGACGTATTGCAGCATCATCACGGTAAGTCTGCGCATGACAATGTTGACTACATTGCCACAAGATATACTCTCCTTGAATATGAAAAACTTTATCCAAATCAAAATCAGCTACCGCAAATGCATTATCTGCATTCGTCGTGATGATATGATAATCTTTATTACTTAAAATTTGATTAAGCGCAGTGTAAGATGCTCCTACAGGTTGGTCTAAATAATTCAGCGCAACAAATCGACTTTGAAAAGCCCAATATTCTTGCCAACTTTCGAATGTATGAAGGCTTGCTTGTAGCATATCAAAGAAACCGTATTTTTTAATAAAATCCGGGAAATTTTGTGTGAAACGTTCACCTATATACGTAAAACCATCTGACGCTGACATACCGGCACCTATCCCAACCACAACTGCGTCCGCTTCATTTAAAGCATCTGCTAATATATCGGATTGTCGATTATAACTAGTATTTAAGACATCCCAAGTTGATTCAGTCATAATGTTTCAGTCCTTCCTTATACAATGCAGCATCTTTATCTGTAAACACATTGAAAACCACTGTGATATCAGAATCATGTTCTCTTTTATATTGCATTACAGTCGAAATTGCTATCTGTCTAGCCTCATCTTGAGGGAAACCAAATACGCCTGTTGAAATACAACAAAAAGCAATACTTGATAAGTTTTGCTGGTCCGCAAGTTCGAGACAGCTTCGATACGAGCGCGCAAGTAAATCACGGTTCATTTGTGACACCGGTGTCTTACGAATTTGTGGTCCTACTGTATGAATGACATATTGAGCAGGCAAGTTATAAGCAGGGGTGATTTTTGCTTTACCAACACCTTCACGTCTACCTTGTTTATCTATTAAATCTGCACAAGCTAAACGCAACTGGACGCCTGCTTTAGTATGAATGATATTATCAATACAGTTATGATTCGGCTCAAAACAGCCTAACAGCTTACTGTTAGCCGCATTTACAATAGCGTCTACCTCAAGCTGCGTGATATCACCTTGCCATAAATATATATCGTCATTGAGATATGGGGTTAATGATGTTAACGACGTAACTTGTTGCGCATTGTAATTTTTCAAAAATGCATCTTGTACCTCAATAAAATCAGCTTCAATCGGTGTTGCTGGCCTTACATTTACTAACCCTCGAAACGTTTCGAAACGTTCTGCTTCCTTATCAGGTAAGTCTGCAATGGCGCCATCATGTGTTTCTTGCCACAAATACTCAATTAAATACGCCAAACGTTCTGTTTGTTGCATAATTTATGCCTCAGGAAGTGCATTAAATGCTGCTTCGTCAACATTTTCTAATTTAACTAACCAATTTTCTTCAGCTTTTTCAGAATTTAAAAGCGTTGGTTCATCTTCAGCTTTTGTATTACGTGCAACAATTTTACCTGCTAATGGTGATTGAACGTCTAATACTGTTTTAGAAGCTTCAATACTAACAATTTCGTCATCGACTTTAATGTCGTCGCCACCCATAAATTCAACATAACCTACTGTTCCTACATCATCTTGCAATTCAGGTGTCATACTATATACGTACTGCTCTCCAACTTTTTCTACCCATAAATAATTTGCTAATTTTTTCATAAAATATCTTCCTTTCATCAATTTGTTATAAATATATTTGCGCGAGTAATTCGATTGTACGACAGCGTTGCGCTATGTCTGGTATCAAAGGTACAACCATCACTTCGTCAGCATTAAATGTTTGAATCATTGTGTCTATTTGTTTTTTTGCACTTTCTTTTGTACCTACAATTATACGAGCTCGGCTTTGAGTAATCAAACGTTCATCTCTTTCAGAACGTGAATATGATTGTGCTGTTTCGATAGAAGGTAGACGCTCAAATTCGGCAAATTGTTGTTTTCCTAGTAGCCAAACGTCTAATGATTGAGCTAGTGCATCTGCTTCTGATGCTGTATCAGCAACTGCAACAAATGTAGTGAGCATAACAGTAGGTTTCATATTTAATGCCGTAGGTTTAAAGGCTTCTCTATAAGCTTGTACACTGCTTTCAGCTTTTTTAATTGCTTTTTCATTAGGTAATAAAAAAGTTCCCAGTGTATATCCCATGCCTTGACGTCCTGCCATTTGTGCAGACGGTACACTCGTACTTAATAGCCACATTTGAGGCACAGTAGTAACACGAGGTTGTGCAAATACTTGTTTAAAACGTTGCTCTGGTTCACGCTCAGTTAGATAATGTCGCACATCGGTAATAGACTGCTCGTAGTCTAAGAAATGTGTTTTCGTTTCATTCATAGCTTGTTTTACACTGGGTGTACCTGAATTATTACCGATACCTAAGTCTACACGCCTAGGGTAAAATGCTTCTAATAATCGAAAATTTTCAGCCACTTTAAACGGACTATAATGCGGTAACATCACTCCACCCGAACCGAGTCGGATTTGCTTCGTCTTTGCCAGTAATTGCATCATCAATAATTCTGGACTACTACATGCAAACGCCGGTACATTATGATGTTCCGTCATCCAAAAGCGCTTATAACCAAGTTTGTCTGCTAATTGCGCTAAGCGTACTGTATCCTGTAAGGCATCTTGTGCTGACTTGCCTTCATCAATAACAGCGTAATCTAAAATATTCAATTGAACCACGTTGGTTACCACCTCCACCAATACTGACCTTATATACTTTGTCGTACTTATAATGTAAGCACTTTCGTTTGAGTGTATATCGTATCTCAGTTATGCTAAAATTCATGTACAAAACTTTAGACACGTATCTGCAAAACATGTTTCCCTTTTTTAAATTACCCTCACCCTCTAGGATAACTGATATAGAAAATTTTTGTTACATTTTGCTTGAAAAAATTACCATATTTTTTATTTAATTGACCACGATATCCTATTAGTGTTAATTTAAAATTACATATTACAACGAAGATCGAGGTTATAGTTATGAAAACTCATTATCAAGCATTATTCGAACCATTAACATTACCCAATGGCGTCGTCTTCAATAACCGTTTTGTGCTATCACCTATGACTACGAATTCCTCAACACAAGACGGACATATTACTGAGCAAGACTTACGCTATGCACAACGCCGGGCACACGCTGCGCCCTTACAAGTAACAGGTGCAGCCTATATTGAACCTTATGGTCAATTATTTGAATATGGTTTTAGTATCACTGATGACAGTTGTATACCTGGTTTAAAAAAATTAGCAACTGCAATGAAAAAAAATGGCAATAAAGCCATTTTACAACTGACTCACGCAGGAAGATTTTCAAATCAAGCCATCTTAAATTATGGCCAAGTTTATGGCCCAAGCGCTATGTCCTTAAATTCTCCTATTCAACATGACGTTCTAGCTATGTCTATAGATAAAATCACCTCTGTAACGCATCAATATGCGGAGGCAACTTCTCGTGCTATACAAGCTGGTTTTGATGGTGTAGAAGTTTCAGCTGCCCAACGCTTACTTATACAAACATTTTTCTCTACTTTTTCTAATCAACGTACAGATCAATACGGAAATCAAAGTTTAGATAATCGTGCTCGTATCGGGTTGGAAATACTAGCTGCTGTACAAAAAGTCATTGATAAAGAAGCACCACCACAATTTATTTTAGGCTATCGCGCTACACCTGAGGAAACACGAGGGAGTGATGTGGGTTATACAATAGACGAATTCAACGAACATCTGGATTGGGTATTAGATACAGCGAATATACAATATTTAGCAATCGCAAGTTGGGGACGTCAAATTTATCAAAACAAAGTCCGTTCTGACGGCAAGCACACAGGAAAATATGTCAATGCTGTCGTCCATGATTACCTTGATGGTAGAATTCCTGTCATCGCTAGTGGCGGTATTAATTCACCTGAAAGTGCGCTTGATGCTTTACAACATGCAGATATGGTGGGGATGTCGTCTCCATTTGTGACGGAACCAGATTTTGTCTTAAAATTACAAGAAGACCGTCCAGAGGATATTGATTTACATGTAACCATCGACGATATTGATGAACTCGCAATCCCGTACGCGGCGTTTAAAGATATCGTTAAAATGATGGACTACGGCGAAGGGTTAAAAAAAGAAACCCGTGACGAGTTACGTAAACTTGAAACAAACTATGATCAAGTAGATTATGAAGCAATAGAAAAAGATTAATTTAAAATACTGACAAACTGAGCAGATAAAACAGCTTAGTTTGTCTTTTTTATATCGCGTATTTGCTTTGTAAAAACGAATTAATATCTCAAAATATGTAAAAAGCATTGGACCTTATCATGTCCAATGCTTCCTTGTTACATTTTATGTGAATTTAACCATTTTGTTTGGCAAATGCTTGGCCAATTGCATTTAATTTATGTGGTGCGTCATGTACTGCCATCTTCACTTCAACTAGATGCATCATGTCTGGTTGTGCCTCGATTTCGAGGAATGTATTTTGTAGTGTTTCACTCGTTGTCACATCGTGCACAATGACTTCATCTTTTCCACCGAAGACTGTTGGTAATAATTTATAATCCCACATTTTAATATCGTTGTATGACGCATTTTCTCCATGAATTTTACGTTCTACTGTATAACCATCATTATTGATAACAAAAATAATCGGCTTGATTTGCGCTCTGATCATCGAAGACATTTCTTGTACTGTTAATTGTAAGGAACCGTCTCCAATTAATAATAAATTTCTACGCTGTGTGTTCGCCATCTGCGTACCCAGTGTCGCTGGTAAAGTATAACCAATTGACCCCCATAATGGCTGTCCTATAAATTTATTGTTACTGTATAACGCTAAATCATAAGCACCAAAGAATGATGTGCCTTGTTCAGCTAATATCACGTCGTCTTGCTTAATAAAATCTTGCATCATTTTGAAATAAGTTGCTTGAGATAAAGGATCTCCATTCAAATCGTATTGTTTTTCTTTAGGACGTTGAAATTGAGGGAACGTTGCGCCATTAACGTAATTAATTGTATTTAAGCCATCCAATAAATCGATAAGTGATACTTCCATATCTTTCGTTTCATTCATTTTAAAGTGACGATGATTAATCATAACGACATCATCAATATCAAATTGATACGAATATCCTGCAGTTGCAGAATCTGTTAATTTCGCTCCAATATTTAAAATTGCATCACTTTGATCCACGTAATTTCTAATATCTTCTTCTGCTAAAGAGCCATCATAAATACCCATGTAATATGGGTTTTCTTCATTAAACGAACCTTTGCCTAATGATAATTGTGCTACAGGAATTTGCGTTTGATTCACAAATTGTTCAAGCTTTTCATGTAAATCGAAACTATTAATCTCATGGCCTGTGATTATGACTGGTTTATCCGCACTTTGTAACTTTTCTTTGATCATATTCACATATTTAGCAACATCCATCCCCTGATGTTGTGGCACTTCAAACGGTTGGTCTACTTCAATTTCTACGCTTGCTACGTCAATTGGTAAATGTATATGCACTGGGCGTTTTTCAGTTAATGCAGCTTCAATTACTCTAGGAATTTCTGACTGGGCATTTTCAGGCGTAAGATACGCTTGTGTCGTCGTAATCGGTTCATACATTTTTCTGTAGTCATCAAAATTTCCTTCTCCTAAGGAATGATGCACATACTTCCCTGCATTTTCTACTGCTCTTGTAGGCGCACCGGTAATTTGAATAACCGGCACACGTTCAGCATATGCACCAGCAATACCGTTAACAGCACTGAGTTCTCCTACACCAAATGTTGTTACCATTGCACTTATCCCTTTTAAGCGCGCATAGCCATCAGCCGCATAACTAGCATTTAATTCATTTGTGTTACCAACCCAGTCCATATCATCGCGACTAATAATATCATCTAGAAAAGTCAGATTAAAGTCACCTGGCACACCGAATACTTTATCGACGCCTACAGCGCTGATGCAGTCCATTAAATATTGTCCTATACGTTTTTTCATTCATCATTTCCCCTTTTTTATCCATCTCTATTACACTACAAACTTAACTTAATAGAGTTGAAAGGTCAACGATGTTGACTTTATTTTTTTACTATTTTTTATATGTTAATTCTAATTGATGAATCATATGTGTCAGCATTTCATTATGTGGTGTCGCCACACCACAGGCTTTACCGTATGTAACAATTTGTCCATTTAAATAATCTATTTCTGTTAGCCGCCCTTTATATAAATCTTGATGCATTGATGGATAATGTAAACCTTGTGATTCAATTGGATAAGCAGCTTCAATTTTGTTAATTAAATTTTCAAAATTGAGTTCTAGTCCTCGTGCATGAGCCACAGCCACGATTTCTTCAATAATAGGAATAACCATTTGTCGTGCTTGTTCATATAGTGAAAATTGGTTTATTGTTTTATCTAAGATCGTGCATAATGGATTCAGTACACTGTTCAATGTAGCTTTTGACCATATAGATTCAAAGACATTATCACTGATTGTAGAATTTAATTTTGCATTATTAAAAATTGTATTAATCGCTTCTGTACGATAGTCTTCCCCACCGTCTGCGCGCTGCAGTTCTATTGTTCCTGTACCTTCTAACAGTATTTGTCCAGTCCCTCTTAAACCTGCTGTCCACATCGTTACTGCTAAAAATATTTGTGATTTCGGTATGATTTTGGCAAAACGTTCTTCATGTCCTAAGCCATTCATCATTGTTAATACCGCCGTTGTTTCTTTAATCGCATTAGCTTCATTCAACGCCTCAATCATTGCTTCTGAATCCATCGCTTTTGTTAAAATGATAATCAAATCATATTGTTCATCGATTTGTTCTGGCAACTGCGCTTTGATATTAATATGATATGTATCTTTTTCGGTTTGTATATTCAAGCCATGTTGCTGAATATTTGTAATATGTTCTGTCCAATAATCTATTAAAGTTACATCATATCCTGCTTCGGCAATTTGCGTCCCAACACGACCACCCATTGCTCCTGCCCCTGCAATTGCTATCTTAACCATACAATCATCCTTCCTTTTATTTCATAATAGTAATTCAGCAAGTTAATTCCGCTATAGTTAGAAAATCCTTAATTTTAAATAGTATAAAGTTGTTTAATCATTTAATCTTTCTTATTCTCGTCTTTTAAATATTTTACTTCTTGAAATCCTGTACGATAAGAAGCAAATTCTTCCATTATGGCATACCAATCATTGCCAACTTTTTTCTGTATATCTTGAAATAAATCATTTTGTGCCTTATTAAGTTCTTTTACTAATTTGGTTCCTTTTTCTGTGGGGTACAAGGCTTTAATACGTTTATCCGTTTCGGTTGGTTGTTCAGTGATATATGCCTCATCTTTTAATTTTTTCAACGTTGCATGACTGCCTTGTTTAGAAATCTCTAAACTTTTCAATAAATCTTTTATTGTAATTCCAGGTACTTTTTCGATAAAAAATAAGAACCTATGATGTTGTCTATTTAAGCCATATGCTTCAATAATTTCATCTGCTGTATTTATAAACGTTTTGTAAGCAAAATAAAATAACAAATTCTCATAATCATTATTATTACTTTCCATTATTCACATTCCTTTTTTGTAATTTTTAGCGCATCGGCGGGGGTTATTAATTAATATCTTTATTACAGTTCAGTTGATTGTTACAAGTGCTTTAAATGTGGCTCCAATAATACAGAAAGTTCTCCTACTAAAGTATCTATATCACACGGTTTTGATTCTTCAATCCACCATATAATAACGCCTACTACAGCAGAAGATAAAAACTGGGCAGTAATTTCACTGTTTTGTTTATTTATGGTGTCGCGCATTTTCTTTGATAATGTTTGCTTAAGCATATTAAGATCTGACTTTTTAACCAAAGTTTTCAAAATATCGTACTTATCGTCAATCACGTACATGACTTCACGCAACGTTTCTTTATTATCTCCTGATTCTGCAAGATAAATATTGCATTTATCCACTGCTGCGCCCAAAATATAATCAATTGCATGGTCTAAAATGTCGTACTTATCTATAAAATTCAAATAAATGGTACCTCTATTTATATTGGCATGTTGAGCAATATCATTCATTGATATTTTATCAAAGTCTTTTTCTCTAATCAGTTCAACAAAGCTACGAATAATAAGTTTTTGGGATTTTTCTTTTCGTTTATCCATTTTAACTCCTTTTAATATCAACATTTTTTAATATTTGTTCATTAAACATCAACAAGGTTGTATTGTTCATTGAGTTTAAATCTTATTGATGATAACTTCAAGCTATTAAACAATTGTTCAATAACTAAATTGGAGTGATAATGATATGAAAATTTTAATATATGGTGCAGGTGTACAGGGGCAATTTTTAGCTCACGCACTAAATACCAAAGATAATGACATTACAATGTTTGCACGTGGAAAAACTTTAGAGCACTTGAATCAAAAAGGTTTGAAACTTCAGCATTCATTGCAAAGAAAAACGACAAATGAACATATAACAACGATAAGTACACTTTCAGAACATGATATTTATGATGTTATTTTTGTAACTATGAAATATTCAGATTTTTACAATGTCGTACCAACATTAGCTCAAAACAAAAGTGAAAACATTATTTTCATTGGAAATAACATGAATCCTAAATTACTACAAAGCACATTGACGCAACAGAGTAATCACCTTAAGCATATCACTTTCGGCTTTTTAATGACTGGTGGTTCAAGAGAAGCAAGCCATACTAATATTTTAAGATTTAATGCTGGAGAGCTCAAAGTAGGAAACATGCATGGAGAAATTACATTCTCAGACAAACTAAATTCAATATTTAAAAATGCGAAAATCAAACTAACTTATGAACAGAACTTTGAAGATTGGTTGATGTCACACGCTGCTTTAGTCTTACCTTTAAACATGCTATTTATTCTAAAACAAAACCAAAACACTAACGCGCAGACGTTAACCAAAGAAACGATAGCTGCTTTTACTGAACTACATCAATTGTTAGAACACAAAGGCCATACTATAAAACCAAAAGCACAGTTTATTATATTTAAAAATTTCAAAGGATTATCCAATATAGTATTAAAAACAGTTATGAACATTGGCCTCATCAATCAAACACAAGGTTCTTTTAAAGAGCT
Source organism: Staphylococcus sp. AntiMn-1 (assembly GCF_001663395.1). Lineage (NCBI taxonomy): Bacteria > Bacillati > Bacillota > Bacilli > Caryophanales > Staphylococcaceae > Staphylococcus > Staphylococcus sp. AntiMn-1. The sequence goes on along the minus strand of NZ_CP012968.1, from coordinate 2,040,948 downwards.
TGAAGCACTTTATAACGATGTTAAAGTACTCAATCAAAATACAGCACTAACTACAAGTCATCTAGATGCTCTATTTGAAGCGAGCAAATCCGTCAGTTAAAACGACTCAATTCATTGCAGTTAAAAAGGAGTGGGTATACGAAATCAAAATTTAATTTCGTATACCCACTCCCACTATGCTGACTAGATGATAGGTTCATTCTTTAATTTAGGTTATTTTATTTCAATTGTACGTTTCTTTAGAAATGAAGCATATCCTAAAATCACGTAAATCACAGTCACGATTGCAAATATCACTTCAAATATCATTACAAAATACAACACACTTTGTACTTTATGAGGTAAAGATTCAATTTCAAGTAAGTTATAGAGTGATGTCGCTGTTGTCACCCACGGGAAGGTTAATGCTGAGAATGAAAATCTAAAATTCAATTTATATAATTTCGGTATAAATGTTAATGAGTATATAAATATGAGTTGAGAGATAATCAACATCGTTATAATGTAAAACATTTGTGTATGTACTACACTTAATAAATAACCGTTTAAACAAAGTGAAGCTGGTGCTGCTATGATGATTGTCATAGGAAATTGATTTTCGTTATATAATCGCCATGTCTTTTTAAACAGTACGACACATATTAATACTAAAAAGCATAGCGTCGCAATATACACGATCAATTCCCCAAAGAATGGTGAAAAATCTTCAGCAGTTTCTGAAATAACGCCAATTCCCACAAATGTAACAAACCAACTGGTACTCGGAACGATACGTTCATTTTCATGTAAATAAATATGGTAATAAATAAATAACCCAATAATAACAAACTGCAGTATCACAACGAACCACCACAACCAAATTATGATTTCCCAGGTAATATTCAGTTGGTGGTATAAGATATAGAGTAATGTCAGAAACGTCATTGTAAACGTGGGAAAAGTCGCACATATATTACGGTCAGATAATTCTTTCAATACAATGCTAGGAAATTGTATACATTTTAGTATAAATAATCCAACCACAATAACACTAATAATTAAAAATATTGTAGCTAAAACATTCCTATCCATAATGTACAAAAGATTACTTAATGCTGAAATACCCAATGCTAAGCCACAAATAGCAGTCGGTATTACACTTATAAATTTTCGAAACATATCATTTATTAATCCTTTTTATTTATATTTGAATATTACATACATTATAACTATACTATTTTATCGAATTCCAAGCGTTACATCTGTTTATATTGCTTTGAAAGCCGATATGATTCTTCTCATTTATCAAATGAATTTTAACACTAATATGTGACAGATAATACCTCACTGGGAATAATCTTTTTTTATATAAACAAGCAGCCCACTGTTATTAATTATAGACTGCTTTACATTATTTTCATTACAATTGTATATTAATCTTCAATAATGTCTAATCCATCTTTACGTAATTGTGCTAACCCTTTTAACATTTGTTCAATATCATGATTCGAGTGTCGTTCCCATGTAGCTAATTTTGCTACAATTCTCAAAGGTTCCTTCGAGCGATATGAGCGAGTTGGGTTACCAGGAAATTTTTTATCTGTGACATTAGGATCATTTTCAAATGCCCCAATGGGTTCAATAATATAAATATATTCTTGTGCCGGTTCGTCAGCTAATGTAGCCGAAAGTTCTGCCCCCACTTAGCTGTGTCTAAAGCGCCAGTAAAATAAATATGGTTCATTTTACGGTTTTGATAATTAGAAATTCGCTGTGTTTGTAGTAAATCACCTATTTGTAATTCAGCCTTTGTCCCATGAAAAAATGGTCCTTGATCCAACACTTCTTTTTGTTCTACCATTGTTCAACACTCCTTCTTCATCTAAGCTATTCACCAGTATAAACTGATAAACAATAAAGAAGTAGTCTATAATAATATTATTATTTAATGTATAATTAAGACAAAGGACCTCTGATTTTAAATCATATTAAAAAGAGCAGAAGAAAATCAAAATTCGGAATTTGCTTTCCTAATCCCCTCCAGAAATACAATTTTACAATCTTTCTAAATGAATCATTTCATCTGCTTTGTCTGTAAAAATACCATCAACGCCCCAATTTGCTAATTGATTTGCACGTAATTGCTTATTTACTGTCCAAACGTTTAATACATAGCCAGCATTTTTAATTTTTTTAACACGTGCTTCTGTCAATTTCGCATCTTCTATATTCACTATTTTCGAACCACAATAATCTAATAACGTTCTCCAATCATCACCAAAAGCTGCTGATTTAAATATTACAGCTCTCTCATAATCAGGTATAAACTGCTCTGCTAATTTCACTAAAACCAAATTAAAACTTGATATCAATACATTTAACTCCGAATCTAATCTTTTTAGTTTATCTGCAACTTGTTTAATCATACTTTCTGATAATACTGTGCCATTCGGACCTGTAACGCCCTTCAATTCAATGTTTAAGTTCATGTTATAGGCATTTGCCAATTCAATAACCTCATCAAACGTAGGTAGTTTTTCTGCTTCAAATTCTGTGCCAAACCAGCTACCTGCTGATGTATCTTTGATGTCGGAATAATTTAATTGTGTCACTTCTCCTACCATATTCGTTGTTCGATCTAAAAAATCATCATGGATTAAAATCAACTGTTCATCTTTAGTAATCGCTACATCTAATTCTATCCATTTTAATCCAGGCGTATTCCCAGCTTCTTTATAAGACGCGAGCGTATTTTCTGGTGCTTTACTTGGTAAACCTCTATGTCCATAAACAGTAAACATACCATCATCCTCTTCAATTTAAATTTAATGTAAGTATGATATGGTATTAAAGATATTTCAAATATTCTTTGTTAATTCTGCATATTACTATAAAAAAACGTCCTTGAATTCTATAACAGAATTTCAAGAACGTTTTATTTTATCATTTTAATTTAAGCTTTTGAGTTTACGTATGAAGTTGGGTCTACTGAATAACCGTTACCAATTCCGCCTTCCATGCGTTGGAAGTGTAGATGTGGTGCAGTAGAGTTACCAGTGCTACCTGACTCACCGATTTGTTGTCCTTCTTTAACTTGGTCACCTTTTTGAACGTTTAATGAATTCATGTGCATATACCATTGATAGTTGTCACTGTTTTGTTCTTGGATTGTAACTTGGTTTCCGCCACCATAATTACTCCAACCACTTTGAACAACAGTACCATCTGCTAATGAATACACTGGTGTGTTTTCATCCATTGCATAGTCCACACCGTAATGTGCCCCGCCACCATGATATTGACCATATGGTTGCATTTGACTATTACTTGTTAACCAATTTGATGAACTTGTGCTGTTATTATTGTTTGATGATGTATTGTTATTTGAAGCTTCTGATGTGCTCGCATTGTTATTGTTGTTTGATGATGCATTGTTGTTTGAAGCTTCTGATGAAGGTGCCGCTTCTTGTTGTGTAGCTTGTCCTTCATTAGAACTATTTGTGTTTGTTGATTCTGTAGCAGGTGCATTTGTTGTGTTCTCTACATTATTTGATGTTGCATTTTGTTTTACATCTTCAACACCATTACCGTCATTGCGCGTATAACTATTTTCATAGTTTTCGTTTGATGATGTATTATTTTGTGTATAAGATGCGTTGTCGTTAGCTGCTGTGCTTTGTTCTTGTGATGAAGTTTGAGCAGAAACTTCATTATTAGAACTTTGTGGTGCTTCTTGTGATTGCGCTGGTGCTTCATTTACATCGTAGCCACTCTGTTGAACAGCTTCATGACTTTTATCAGCACTATAGTTGTTATCATTATATGCACTTGTTGCATTCGTATTTGTTGAGTTTGTGCCCTGATCATTCATAGGGAAATAGTAATAATGGTAATTTCCTTCTTCATCAATTAAATAGAAATAATATTGTTGTTGATCAAACATTGATTGATCCCAGTTTCCATCTAATGTATGGTGATAATTCCCATTATTATCTTCATCAATATAACCATATTCAAATATACCATTTGTAGATTGGTTACTTGAATATTGCGTACCTGATTGATTATTCTCTGATGCTTCTGCGTCTGACTGTGCTATGCCCACTGCTCCCAATGACAATGTAGCAATTGTTGCTGTAACGATTTTTTTCATAATTAATAAATCCTCCCAAAATTTTTCCTTAGCTAACAATAGCAAAGAAATTATATAAAGAGAATAGCAGAAACTGTTTTTTAATTTCTTAGTAATTGATTTGAGATACCTGTAATTTTTTTGAAAATTCTATCTAAAGCTTCTAAAAAATACAGTCATTTCTCAATAATCTAAGTCCTCATATTATTAGATCTTTTAAAATAAATAATGTATTTTTTATATTATCTGTTAAGTGATACTATAGATATATTAAGAATAAAGGGGTCATATAATGGAAGATTTGAAAAATAACTATGTAAATAGAGGTTCAAAAGCATATATTAAAATTATCGTTGCACTTTTCATTTCAGGATTTACTATTTTTTCAATTCTATATAGCGTTCAACCATTAATACCCCACTTCACACAATCATTTAATGTGAGCGAAACTGTTGCAAGTTTGGCATTGTCGGCAGCAACCCTGACATTAGCTTTTGCTATGTTATTTTTCGGTGCAATATCGGAAGTAATTGGACGCAAACCTATTATGATTTTTTCTGTAATTTCGGTGTCATTATTAGCGCTAGTGCAACCGTTCATTACAGATTTCAACACCTTCTTAATTGTTAGACTTATACAAGGCATTTGTTTAGCAGGCTTACCCTCTATCGCCATGGCATATATCGGAGAAGAAATTTCTGCACATAGTTTACCCGAGGCAATGGGTATTTATATTAGTGGCAACGCCTTTGGTGGTGCGTTTGGTAGAATATTCACTGGATTTATTTCAAGTATTTATGGGTATCAAGTCGGCTTATTCTCTATTGCAGTTATTAGTGTTATTGCAGCAATATTATTTGCTTTCTTACTACCAGCATCTCGACATTTTGAGAAACAACACTTTTCTGTTAAAGCATTAGTATTGAGCTATAGTCAACATTTGAAAAATATTCGTTTACTAAAACCATTTATGATTGGCTTTCTATTATTAGGCTATAACATCGCTGCTTTTAACTATATTGGCTTTGTGTTGGCAGCTAAACCTTATCAATTGCATGACAGTATTATTAGCTTTGTTTACTTATTATTCTTAATTGGTATGATATCTTCTATATTAAATGCAAAATTACGTAATAAATTAGGCACATTAAACGCTTTAAAATTCAGCATATTACTATTAATCGTTGGTATTTGGATTACACTTTTACCTTTTTTAGCTTTTAAAATACTCGGATTGGCATTCAGTGTTTATGCATTTTTCAGTGGTCACGCGATAGCAAGTGGCGTAGTTGCAAGTCGTGCTGAACATCATAAAGCGCAAGCATCTAGTTTATATCTATTATTTTATTACATGGGGTCATCTATTGGCGGTACATTAGCAGGTATCTTCTATGGGCTGATACAATGGCCAGGTGTTGTATTTATGATCACAGCTTTCATGATTATTGCATTTATTATTTCATTAACAATCAAACAGAAAACAGCTTACAAATCTTAAATTTAAGATTTATAAGCCGTTTCTTTTACTTCTTCAGTGTTTTTATCCAATTATATTAATGTTATTGTATAGGTGTCATTTGTGCTTCAAATTCATCAAGCAGTGTCCGGACTTCATCTGTTGTACTCGTACTCATCAGCTGATGTCTCAGTTCACCTGCACCTTTGATGCCACGTACATAGACTTTAAAGAATCTGCGCAATGGTTTAAACTGACGGGGTTCTTCTTTTGTATATTTATCGAATAGATCAAGATGTAATCTTAACAAACCTAATAGCTCTTCACTCGTATGCTCTTTTGGTTCTTTTTCAAATGCATACGGATTTTGGAAAATTCCACGTCCAATCATTACACCATCAATGCCATACTTCTCTGCCAGTTCGAGTCCTGTTTTTCTATCCGGAATATCTCCATTAATCGTTAATAATGTGTCCGGTGCGATTGCATCACGAACCTTTTTAATTTCTCCAATCAATTCCCAGTGCGCATCCACTTTACTCATTTCTTTACGCGTACGAAGATGAATCGATAGGTTCGCAATATCCTGTTCGAATACGTGTGTCAGCCAATCTCTCCACTCATCGATATCAGAATAACCGAGTCGAGTCTTAACACTTACGGGAAGACCTCCTGCTTTAGCTGCTTGAATAATTTCAGCTGCAGTTTCAGGACGCTGAATTAGTCCTGAACCTTTACCTTTTGTTGCAACATTCGGCACAGGACAACCCATATTTAAATCGATGCCTTTAAAGCCCATTTCTGCCATACCGATACTCATTTCACGGAAATGCTCTGGCTTATCTCCCCAAATGTGAGCGACAATAGGCTGTTCATCTTCAGTAAATGTTAAGCGTCCGCGTACACTGTGTACACCTTCAGGGTGGCAAAAGCTTTCTGTATTTGTAAACTCCGTGAAGAAAACGTCAGGTCTGCCTGCTTCACTGACAACGTGACGAAAAACAACATCTGTAACATCTTCCATTGGTGCCAAAACAAAAAATGGACGTGGTAATTCACGCCAAAAGTTTTCTTTCATATATATTTAAACCTTCTTATCTATTATTATCTCGAATTTTTATCCATGACGATATTACCACAAAAAGTCAATTTACACAAAAGTATTATGACTGTTAAAAAACCTGAATAGAGTACTTCTACACGTGTATATAACTCCTCTAACTTTTTATTTATTTAAATCCATTTTCTCTTTTGAATATATCATTTAATTTGTGACTCTATAACTATACATACTGCTTAATAGTCCCACGCAAAGTATAATTGACGCGAAAATCAGTGCTGCATTATAATTTCCAGATTCACCGATCAATACACCAGAAAGTGCTGGTGCAATCATTTGTCCCAAACTATAAATAACCGTTAATGAAGCAACTAAATTTATTTTACTATTACTTTGAAACATTAACGTTTGTGCTTTAGACATAAACAGTGTCGTTAAACCAAGAAACGTAGCACCAAATAAAATAGAACTTATCACTAAACTCGTTATACTTTCTGAAAAAACAGGCAATATTACGGCAATAATTTGTAAAATAAATGCTAAATTAGTTGCTTTACTGTACCCTAATTTTTCAGCCATCATAGACCATAAAATCGTCGATGGAATAGCTCCTAATCCTACAAACATCCAACTTAACGCTGCATAATCTGCAAATTCAGGTATGGATTTAACGATTGCTACTAAAAATGTACCTGTAATTATGTAACCCGCACCTTCACAAAAATACGCTATTGAAAATCCCCAAATAAATTTTTTATTCAACTTAACTTTCGGTTTATCTTCCTTTTCATTTAAGGTTTGTGTTTCATTTTCAACATTTGAATTTTGGCGCATACCAAAAAACACAAAACTTCCCATAACTAAAGCAAAAACGCCCAGTAAAATCCACGTTATCTTCCAATTATTTTCTGTAGTGAATAAAAATATGAATATACTACTTGTGAAAATGCCTAGACCCACACCACTATAAAGCATACCTGAGATACGACCCTTGTTCGCTGCTCTCAATGCTTCGAGCGCCACATTTGAGGCTAAAACAAAAACCGTTCCGCTCGTTATCCCTGCGATTAAACGGAAAATTATCCATAATGTAAAATTATCAAATAATCCCATCAATATTGTTGAAACTATATTGATTAGTAAATAAACTTTCAAATCTGTAACCTTGCTAAACACAACTATCCATATAGGAATAATTGCTCCAATTAAATAACCTAAGTAATTAATAGTTGCAAGTAATCCTGCACTCTGGTTATCCATATGTCCCGTTTGTTGCATAAACGGCATAATAGGTGTGTATGCAAAACGTCCAATTGCCATAACTATAAACAAACAAATCATACCTAATATAAGTTGCCGATAAGCTTTTTGCATTTCTCCACACCTTTCTTTACTAATTACTCCATTATACGCCTAAGCTATATTTTTAGAAATGGCACATCATCAATAAGTTATATACAAAAGAAGACGGAAGCTCTATTTAAAGAGCATTCCGTCTTCTTTATTTTGTAATACTTTAATGATATTTTATCTTTATAATATTAATACTTATTAATGTTCTTCTGTATTTTTACGACGTCTTCCAATTAATATAAATGCACCAATCATAGCTAATAATGAACTGAATAATCCTTTATTTTGGTTCTCATTTTCACCAGTAGTAGGTAATTTATCTACATGTTTATTATTTCCTTTATCTAGATTATTTTTATCATTATTCATATTTGAAATAGTACCTTTTTCATCATTAGTTTGTATAACATCGCCTTTGGAAGCTACATCTGTCCCTGATTTATGATTAACTGAATCATCGGAATGTTTGATGTTACTATTTAAATTTGTGTGTTCTTTTCCATCTTCCCCTTCAATTCCATTCAATCCTAATTGACTATTTAAATCAAAATTATTGCTAGATTTATCATGATCATTCGCTTGTTTTGTTATTGAAACACTACTATTATTCACAATAATTGTTGTTGTTCCAGACATATTTCCTGACTTATCAATTGATGAGACTTGTATAGTATCTCCAGGGTTTAAATCTATTATAGAAGGGATATTAATTACGTAGTTTCCTTGATTATCAGCCCTTCCAGTTACGATAGTTCCATTTGGGAATTTAACTATAATTGTTGATCCTGGTTCACCTGTTCCTGTTACTTTCGTATCTCCACTCGTAACTTTATTCACTGTTGGTGCTGTCGCATCTTTAACTGTCACTTTTGTTTCTCGTGACACATTACCTGATGAATCTGTTGATGTGATAACCAATTCTTCATTTCCATCTAATTTCTTATCAACCGGTAAATCAATCACGTAATTTCCTTGGTTATCTACTGTACCTATTATGACACTTCCATCTGGGAATTTAACTATGATTGTTGATCCTGGTTCACCTGTTCCTGTTACCTGTGTACTTTCACTTGTAACTTCATTTACCGTTGGGGCTGCTGGGGCTGTCGTATCTTTAACTTTCACTTTTGCTTCTCGCGACACATTACCTGCTCCATCTGTTGATGTCACTACAAGTTCTTCGTTACCTTTTAATTTTTTATCAATTGGTAAATCGATTGCGTAGTTTCCTTTATCATCAGCTACACCCGTTACCACACTTCCATCTGGGAACTTAACTGTTATTGTTGAGCCGGGTTCTCCTGTTCCACTTACTTGTGAATCTTCACTCGTCACTTCATTTATCGTTGGGACTGCTGGTGCTGTCGCATCTTTAACTGTCACTTTTGTTTCTGACGATACATTGCCTGCACCATCTGTTGATGTCACTACTAACTCTTCATTTCCTACTAAATCTATGTTTTTTGGAATATCGATTACGTAGTTCCCTTGATTATCTGCTGTGCCTGTTGCGACACTTCCATCCGGGAATTTCACTGTGATTGTTGAGCCGACTTCGCCTGTTCCTGTTACTTGCGTGCCTTCACTTGTCACTTCATTCACCGTTGGCGCTACTGGCGCCGTCACATCTGTTACAGTTACTTTTGTTTCTGGCGATACGTTGCCTGATGAATCAGTTGATGTCACTACTAACTCTTCATTTCCTACTAAATCTATGTTTTTTGGAATATCGATTACGTAGTTCCCTTGATTATCAGCTGTGCCCGTTGCGACACTTCCATCCAGGAATTTCACTGTGATTGTTGAGCCGACTTCGCCTGTTCCTGTTACTTGCGTACCTTCACTTGTCACTTGATTAACCGTTGGTACTTCTGGCGCCGTCACATCTGTTACAGTTACTTTTGTTTCTGGTGATACATTGCCCGCACCATCTGTTGATGTCACTACCAATTCTTCATTTCCTACTAAATCAACATTTGTTGGAATATCGATTGCGTAGTTGCCTTGATCATCTGCTGTGCCCGTCACTGTGTTTCCATCCGGGAACTTAACTGTAATCGTTGAACCGGCTTCGCCTGTACCTGTTACTTGCGTACCTTCACTTGTCACTTCATTCACCATCGGTGCTACCGGTGCTGTCACATCTTTAACAGTAATTTTTGTTTCTGGCGATACATTGCCTGATCCATCTATTGATGTTACTACGACCTCTTCGTTTCCTACTAAATCCACAGTTGTTGGGATATCGATTACGTAGTTGCCTTGATTATCGACTGTTCCCGTCGCTGTGTTTCCATCCGGGAAGTTAACTGTAATCGTTGAACCGGCTTCGCCTGTACCTGTTACTTGCGTACCTTCACTTGTCACTTCATTCACCATCGGTGCTACCGGTGCTGTCGTATCTTTAACAGTTACTCTTGTTTCTGGCGATACATTGCCCGCACCATCTGTTGATGTCACTACCAATTCTTCATTTCCTACTAACTCCACATTTGTTGGAATATCGATTGCGTAGTTGCCTTGATTATCTGCTGTGCCTGTTGCCACACTTCCGTCTGGGAGTTTAACCGTAATTGTTGAACCAGGTTCACCTGTTCCTGTAACTTGCGCACTTTCACTCGTAACCTCAGTCACCGTTGGCGCTATGGGTGCTGTCACATCTGTTACAGTTACTGGGTCTGATGCATAGCTAGTTTTTCCATTCTTAGTGGCAGTGGCAGTCAAAACTGTTCCAGCTTTTAGCGGTTGATTTAACTGTAATGATTTTGTTGTTTCTCCTTTTCCTAAAACAACCGTCCCAATAACATTGTTGTTATTATCCTTAACCACAACAGTAGAACCTTCAACACCTTTGACTTGGAGGTTTGTATTTTGATCGTTAACTGGTGCAATGGCAGGCTTTAATAATGCTTTCATATCAATTACATTAAATGTATTTACTTCAGCATTTCGATAATTCGGTGACTCAATAGCCACTTTATATTTTCCAGGTGGTAATTTTGACACGTTAAAACTAAACGTACCATTTTTATTTAGCGCGCCTTGTTTTATGACATTGCCATTTGGATTTAAAATTTTCACCTTTTGTCTTGCTGCTGATTTATCTAATGGGACATCACCTCTAATAATAGTATCCTCTGTTGTGATGTCATTTACGATGGGTTTCCCTACTAAAGGAGAAGTTTGATATCTTAAAACCTCGTCCCCATCATTTTTGCCATCTCTATCTGTATCACCATTAAATGGATCAGAATGTGAATTGTGAATTTCATAATTATCCGTTAAACCATCTTTATCTAAATCTTGTATATAGTAGGTTGCAGATCCAAAGGTGTTATTAATTATTCCTCCATTTCTATCTGTAAAATACCCATAGAATGCAAAATCTTCTTTTACTTGAGTTGTACTAGATATTAAATTACCGTTTTGATCATAGGAAGCATTTCTAGTCAATATATTATTAGGACTTTGATTATATTTAATTACTATTCTAATACCTACTGTTTCTGGCAAAGCATTATTAAATTCTATTAATTGATTTAAGTCACTATGTGTAATAGATCCTCTACCTTTCGAATCTACACGTAGCGTCGCTACTTTATTGGCTGCATAATATTTCTTGTCAAAACCATATAACCCGCGAAAATCTTGTTTATGTAACTCTATTGAACCGATATAAGGTAATAAAGCTGGGTCAATTTGGTAATGATATGTCCATTGTTTATATAGACCTGCATCCATTATTTTCCCACGATAGTTAAATATTCCATTTTTTAATATTTGTTGGTCTATAATTGCACCACCAAAGTTGCCGATTTTAGGATCGTATTGTACTGTTCCACTACTTGCTTTAAAAGAATTATTAGCATTAGTGGATTGTGCCGGTGGTATATTATTTATTTCTCTCTCTGCTGCTGTTAAAAAATATCCACTCGTTTCTGAAGTTTGGATTTTTTTATTTTCAGAATTATCTTTAACATAGATTAAATAATTTAACTTATCATGTTTATTGTTCATACTGTTCAGGATATTTTTAACTGTAGTATCAAGATATATGACCCCATTAGAAGCTGTATATTGACTTAATATTTCACCACCGCCAAATAAACCGTTATTTGCTCTAATGAAATTAACTTGCCAAATGTTAGTTAATCTACCTTGTTTATTAGATAATCTAACAAATTGTACTGGTGATGTACGACCAGCTGGGTTAACAGTAATTCTTGTCACATGGTTAGCAATTATTGGATCAAGTTGTAAGTTTATTTTATATCTATCCCCTGAATTTGCTCCTGTCATATAACTATGGATTTCAAAAGGAATTGTTTTACTATTTAAAACACTATTCTTTGCTAATGATTCAGGATCAAAAATTAAAGTTTGAAATGTGTAATTTTCTGAATACTCTAATGCTTCTACAGCACTATCTTCGGTCATTGCTTTGCTTGATGTTTTTCTATTTATAATTGAACGTCTCTTTCTCACTTTAGCAACCGCATTATTTGATTCTTTTGTATTTAGTACGCTTTCCGTGTTATTTCTATCTGGGACATTATGTTCACTTGCTGGCTTAATATTTTCGCTTTGAGTATTCACTTCATCTTTTGCTTCTAATTTATTACTTGTATTATTTTCTTCATGGTTAATATCTTCTCTGTTTTGGGCTTCGCTTTGGTTTATTGTAGTTTTCTCTGCTATGTCGCTTGTTTCTCTATTCTCGAATTTTTGAGATGAGTTATCAAAATTATGAGCAGCTTTCATTTTATTTTCCGTTTTTACAATTTCACTATTTTCTTCATTAGTTTTATTAGCTTTTGACTCTTCAATTTCTTTTTCAATTACATTCGACGTGTTGTTATTATTCTCTTTATTGTCAGTGACTTTATTTTTAGTAGTGTTTACAACTACTTCTCGTTCTTTATTGCTAGTGTCTATTTCAGCTGTGTTATTTACTGTTGGTTTATTTTCAACAACACTTTGCTCTGAAGCACTATCACTAGTATTTAAATTATCGTTATGAATATCATGGCTTTCTGAAAAATTATTGACTGGATTTTGTTCGTTGCTATTTGCTTTTTCTGTATCAACTAAGTGGTTATCCTCTTCATTCACATTAGTACTGAGTGCTTTGGAGTCTTTTGAAAGATCGTTTTCTGCTGCATTAGCATCGTTAGAGATTCCGAATACTAACACGCTTCCCACTAATAATGACGCTGTGCCAACTGAAAGTTTTCTAATAGCATATTTATTCATTCTATTGGGTGTTAAATCATGATTGTTTTTCATTGCTTTCCTCCATTAATCTTAGTCGTTTGATATAATATCACAATTGTATTATTTTTTTAAGAGTTTTATATGGATTTAAATATAAAAATTAAGTTAGAAAATTATTTATTAGGTTTATGAAAATATACAATTAGAAATATTTTTAGTAACAAAAAAACTATCACGCATTAGCGCAATAGTTTGAAATGTCTCATTATATTTATTTATTTTTCATTAAAATAGACCTGTTGGCTTTGTATCATAACTTACAAGTAGATTTTTAGTTTGTTGATAATGGTCTAACATCATTAAATGATTTTCTCGTCCGATACCACTCATTTTGTACCCGCCAAAAGCAGCATGCGCTGGGTAAGTATGATAATTATTAACCCACACACGTCCTGCTTGAATTCCTCTACCAATACGATACGCAGTGTTCTGGTTTCTCGTCCAAATACCTGCTCCAAGACCATAGATAGTATCATTCGCCATTTCTAGAGCTTCTTCATTTGTTTTAAAAGTTGCAACAGATAATACCGGACCAAATATTTCTTCTTGGAAAATACGCATACTTTGGTCACCTTTGAATATCGTTGGTTCAATATAAAATCCATTTTCTAAATTCTCGTTTTCTTGTCTAACATTTCCACCTACAAGAATTTCAGCGCCTTCTTCTTTACCAATATCTAAGTATTTTTTGATTTTTTCTTGTTGTTCGTTTGAAGTTTGGGCACCAACCATTGTTGTTTCATCTAAAGGGTTTCCTAATTTTATTTTATTAACTTTTTCTATACATAAAGCTATGAATTTTTCATATATATCTTCATTAATCAGTGCTCTTGAAGGACATGTGCATACTTCACCTTGATTTAGTGCAAACATGACTAAACCTTCTACAGCCTTTTCTAAAAATTCATCATCTTCATCCATAATATCTTTGAAGAATACATTCGGTGATTTACCGCCCAGTTCAAGTGTAACTGGTATAACATTGTCACTAGCATTCTTCATAATAATTTTTCCAGTTGTTGTTTCACCTGTAAACGCAACTTTATTTATGTTTTTATGCGTCGCTAACGCCTCACCAGTCTCATTTCCGAAACCATTTACTATATTGAGCACACCTTCTGGTAGAATATCTTCTATCACTTCAATAAAATGTAAAATCGATACCGGCGTTTGCTCTGCGGGCTTTAGTACTACTGTATTACCTGTTACAATCGCTGGCGCAATTTTCCAAGTTGCCATAAGTAAAGGGAAATTCCAAGGAATAATTTGTCCAATTACGCCTAATGGTTCTTTGTAATGATATGCAACTGTATCATTATCTATTTGTGAAATGCCGCCTTCTTCTGCACGAATCACACCTGCAAAATACCTAAAATGATCTACTACTAATGGTAAATCTGCTGTAAGTGTTTCTCTCACTGGCTTTCCATTATCAAACGTTTCTATCACTGCTAAATATTCTAAATTTTCTTCAATACGATCAGCTATATCTAATAATAACTGCGATCTTTCAGATAATGATTTTTTACCCCATTCTACTTGCGCTTTCTGGGCAGCTTCAACAGCTAAATCCACATCTTTTTGTGTAGACTTAGGTATCTTGGCATAACTTTCACCTGTAACTGGTGAAATATTATCAAAATAGTTCCCCTCTTGTGGTTCAGTCCATTTTCCACCTATAAAATTAGCATATTTCGATTTTACTTTGTATTTTGCATCTTCTTGATTTGGATTTGTATATATCACTATAAAACCTCCTTTATTGAGTCTAATACCCTCAAAAAAATAAAGTAAGCGCTTTCCTATATAATGTTTTAATTTGATAAGAAAAGGCTCTCCACCCTTAATGGATGAAAAGCCTTTACAACATTACTTTGTGATTATGACATTTTGTTTTCGTCTTCTTCTTTTTTTCTACGACGCATCACAAGCAATAGTAAGCCGCCTAATCCTGCAATTAATGTGCCGAATAAAGTGCTATTACGTGTTTCATCTTGACCTGTTTCCGGCAATTCATTTTCTGAATTAAGTTTGTTGCTATGAGCACGTTTTGATTCAGCTTTGTTAATGCTTGAATTAGTGGTGTTTTTATTCACAGTAGAATTGCTGTTAGTTTTTTCTATTGTTGAATTCTCTTGTGACATTCTATTTTGTGACTTGCTTTGAGTTTCTTCTTTACTTGATGTTTCGTTTGTATTTGATTTTTCACCTATACTTGCTGTTTGTTCTGTTTTTGGTGTTTCACCTGTATTTGGTGTTTCACCTGTATTTGGCGTTTCACCTGTATTTGGCATTTCACCTGTATTTGGCGTTTCACCTGTATTTGGCGTTTCACCTGTATTTGGCGTTTCTTCTTTATTAATAACTATAACTTTAGTACTTTCAGAAATATTTCCATCTTTATCGGTTGAAGTAACGGTGATTTCTTCTCCACCTACTAAATCAACATTTTCCGGAATATCTATTGTATAGTTACCCTCTTCATCTGTTGTGCCCATTGCTGTTGTGCCATCTGGGAATGTTACAGTTACTTCTGAATTTGGTTCGGCTGTACCACTGATTTGTGTATCTTCACTTGTTACTTCTTTCACCGTTGGTGTCTCGGGCGCTGTCACATCAGTAACTGTTGTTGATCCTTCTTCAGATACATTGCCATCTTTATCAGTAGCTACAACTTTTACTTCTTCTCCACCTACTAAATCAATGTTTGATGGAATATCTATTGTGTAGTTATCGCAGTGTATCCTCCACCAGGAAAATTAATTCTAACTGAAGTTCCTGGTTCTGCCGTCCCACTCACCTGTGTATCCTCGCTCGTAACAGTATTAATTATTGGAGCGTCAGGTGCGGTTGCATCTGTAACCGTTATTGTTTTAGATGAATCACTTATCTTACCATTTTCACTAGCAGTTGAAGTCAACACTGTACCTGCTTCTAGTGGATTAGATAATGTAATACTACCTGAAGTAGTGTCATTTGCTATTTTCACTGTTCCTATTACATTGTTGTGGTTGTCAGTAACAGTTACTGTTGACCCTGTAGCACCATGAACAACAATGACTGTATCATTATCATCTACTGGATCAATCGTTGGTGTGGGGACTATAGTATTATCTATAATATTAAATTTACTTACTTCATCATTAGCATAATTTGGTGAATCAATCGCAATTGTATATTCTCCTGCGGGCGAGCTAGGTATAACAATAGCAAATGATCCATCGCTGTTTACAGTTGCACTGCCAATGATCTGATTATCCGCATTAATCACTTTTGCAGTTTGTGAAACTGCTCCTTCTTTTAATGGGACTGATCCACTTACTATAGTATCTGCCATGTTAATATCTGCAACTACTGGTAAACCTACCAGTGGAGATGTTTTGTAATTGACTACTTCATCACCATCATTTTTCCCATCAGCATCAGTATCTAAAACTTCAGCATTACTCAATGATACTTGACGCTCATACCTATCTAACAGACCATCTTTATCATAATCTTGTAATGCTAATGTTGAAGTGCCCATTGTATTATTGATAAGCATTCCACCGTCATCAGTTAAATATCCTGCAAATGTGAAATCTTCTTTTTGCTTAGTTGTTTCACTAATTAAGTTACCTGCAGAATCATACAATGCTTCTTTAGTTAAAATATTATTCACGCTTTGGTTTAATTTCAAAACTATTCTCATACCTACAGTTTCTGGCAAGCTATTATTGAATGATATAAGGTCATTCAAATTTTCACTTGTGATTTTACCATTACCTATTGTGTCTAGTGTTAAATCTGCTACTTTATTAGAAGCATAATAAATTTTATCAAACCCAGCTAAACCAGCGTAATCATACGTGTGTAATTCTGCACTCTCAATGTAAGGTAATAAGTCCTTATCAATTTGATAATTGTATGACCATTGTTTATTTCCAGCAGTATTGTAACTAAAAATGCCATCTTTCATAACTTGTTGGTCTATTATAATGCCACCATTATTACCGATATCTGAATTAAACACCGCAGAGCCACTACTTGATGTATATGATTTACTATTTGCAGTGGATATCTTATTTTGCAGCTGTATTAAATCTGAGTCAGCATTTGTTAAGAAATATCCACTACTTTCGGTAGTACGTACAATTTTATTTTCACTAGAATCTCTCACAAACATTTGGTAATTTAATTTATTGTTACTTAAATCTCCAGCCTCATTAATTATATTTCTAACTGTATCATCTAAATAAATCTTACCGTTTTCAGCTGAATATTGACTTAATATTTCAGCACCACCAAATAGCCCATTATTAGCTCTGATAAAATTGACTTCCCACGTATTGGTTAAATTACCTTGGTCGTCAGTTAAACGTACAAATTCTACTGGATTACTACGGTTGGCAGGATTTACTGATATTTTAGTAACGTGCTTAGCAATAATTGGATCTAACTTCAAATCAATCTTATATCTATCACCAGAGTTTGAACCTGACATATAGCTATCAATATTAAAATCTATTTCCTTGCTGTCTAAAGCACCTTGTGAAGATAATGTTTTAGGATCAAATATTAAACTCGCAAATGTATAGTTGTCTACGTAACCCAGTGATTTATCCACTTGCTCATTTGTCGCATCAGCTGTTGCTATTGCTGTTGGTGCTGCCATAGTGCGTAGCATTGTTCTTTTAGGTGTAGCTAAAATTCTATTCGCATCTTGCTCATTAGCTAATTGAATCGCTAATGCTTTTAAGATTTCATTCTTAATTTCCTCATTAGACGCTTCTTCAAAGTTAATATTTGTTTGATCTATAATTGATTTTGTTTCTTCTTCTGACAACTCACTATTTAAGAAAGTTTTAACTTCTGCTTCTTTATCCGTAGTAGTTGATAATTGTTGTATCAATGCTGAGTCGGCTGTAGATTGATCAGTAGGTGTAATTTCATCATTTACATTGTCGCCATTTTCCATTTCTGTTTGATCTAAAGTTATTTCTTGTTCTGTTTGCACTTTTTCATTAATTGACTCTGTTGGTTGCTGAGAATCCTCTTCAATTTTTGTTTTCTGTTCAGTCATTTCATGCTTATTTTCATCAGTTGTTTTCGGTTCGCTTGTATTTATTTCATCATTTTTTTCTTCAATTTTTAATGTATCCGTATTTTCATTTATGTTAGGAGTTTCTGTATTTTCACTTTCTACTTTTTCATTAGTAGGTGTTTCTTCTTCAATTACATTATTTTCTGAAGTAGCTTTTTCATTAATTTCCTGATTTTTGTTGTCTGTTGAATGTTCAATATTTGTATTTTCTTTTGTTGTCTCTACAACATTTTGCGATTCAAGAACCTTTTCTGTATTTTCACTTTCTACTTTTGATGTGTCTATATCAGAATTTTCTTCTTTACCCTCTGTATCTTTAACGTCATTTGCATTAGAAATTGGTTCTTTCTCAACATCTTGCGTTTCTGTTTCAATAGTTTTTATTTCACTTATATCTAATGCTTCCCCTTTGTTACTTCCACTATCATTAGTCTTAATCTCATCTAATTCAGCTGCTTGTGCTTCGCTTCCTACGCCGAATACTAATGTAGCTCCAATTAAAAGTGACGCCGTCCCAACTGTAAATTTCCTAATAGAATATTTGTTCATTTTATTAGGTAAAAACCCTTGTTTGTTTTTCATAATATTTCCACCTCAAAATAGATTTGTACAACTCAATATTACTCAACCATATTTTAAAAAACAAGAACTATTTTAAAGTTATTATAGTACAGGACATATAAAATGATATATTTCAATGAATAAAAATAAGATAATAGTGAATTTTAGTTGTTTCATATAGTTATATGTAAAATACACGAGAGTATTCTTCAAAACAAATGTAAGCGAAAAATTTTATTTTCCGACTTTAAAATTCAAGGGAATTTCACTAGTAGGATTGTGCTGAAGGTTTGTAGATAGTGTCTTACTTACAGATAGTCAGTGATTGTAATTCGTTTTCAAAATTATTATCAAACATAAAAAACCCTTGAAGCCAAACTGCTCCAAGGGTAAATTTGTTACTTATTATAAATTATTCAAACCAAGTTCAGCATTATTTGCTTGTCGTATTTCTTTTAATAATGCGTAATCTTCAATTAATGATTTACCATAAGATGGAATGATTTCTTTCAACTTAGGTTCCCATTCAGCCATATAATCTGGGAAGTTTTTCTCGATTACTTCTAATGCAACTGAAACCGAAGTAGAAGCACCTGGAGATTCACCTAATAATGCAATTACAGAATGGTCTTTTGAATTTACAACTTCTGTACCGAATTGAATAAATCCTCTACCGTGTTCTTTCGTATCTTTGATAACTTGAACACGTTTACCAGCTTGCATAATATCCCAATCTTCATCCTTAGCATCAGGAACAAATCGACGTAATTCTTTCATTCGATCTTCTTTTTTAGCTAATACTTCTTGAATAGAATATTTAATTAACGGGAAGTTTTTCGCCGCTGCAGCTAACATAGTGATTATATTGCTAGGATTGATTGATTTAAATAAATCTAAATTAGAACCATTTTTCAAGAATTTAGGGCCAATCGCTGCGAATGGTCCAAATAGTAATGAGTTTTCATCTTGAATATAACGTCTGTCTAAGTGAGGTACCGTCATTGGCGGTGTACCTTCAGGTTCTTTACCATAAGCTTTAACTTCGTGCTTAGCTACAACATCAGGATTATTACATACTAAGAATTCTCCTGTAATTGGGAATCCACCTAAATGTTTACTTTCTGGAATACCAGTTTTTTGTAGCATTGGAATTGCAGCACCACCTGCACCAATAAATAGATAATCAGTGATGTGATGTTCTACTTTATTAGTCTTAAGGTCTTTAATTTTAACTTCCCATTTACCATCTTTACGACGGCTGAAGTCTTGAACTTCATGTTTGTAGAAAAGTTCTGCATTTTCATGTTCGTTTAAGTTTTTAGCCATTTTTCTTGTAAGTTCACCGAAGTTAACATCTGTACCTTCGTCAATTTTACTAGCTGCAACTACTTCTTCTGGGTCGCGGCCTTCCATCATTAATGGCATCCACTCTTGTAGTTTTTTATGATCTTCTGTATATTCTATACCTTTAAACATTGATAAAGGCGCAAGTGCTTCATAACGTCTCTTCAAGAAATTCACATTTTTATCACCTTGCACAAAACTAATATGCGGTAATGGGCGTATAAATTCTTGTGGGTCTTGAATTTGATTACTTTTTACTAAGTGAGACCAAAATTGTTTTGAAATCTCAAATTGTTCATTAATTTCTTTCGCTTTTTCTATATCGATTGAACCATCTTTTTGTTCAACTGTGTAGTTCAATTCACATAATGCGGCATGTCCAGTACCAGCATTGTGGCGTTCGTTAGAACTTTCAATTGCAGGTTTTTCGAGTCTTTCAAAAAGTTTAATATTCCATTCTGGTGCAAGATCTTTTAACATCGTACCGAATGTTGTACTTAAAACACCAGCACCAATTAAAATGACATCTTTTGAGTTAGATTCACTCATTTTTTTACCACCTCTCATAATCACTTTTTAATTAATTATATAAGATAAAACAAAGTTGTTTAGTTCTTGAGATAACGCATACATTATTTTCACTACTGTATTTATACCCTTAAAACTATTTAATTATCATATAATTGTTTTCTCGATAAATATCTCTCTCTACATATGATAAATCAACACTAAGAAAATGTAAATTGTATATTGAGAGAATGTTGTATCTAACTGAATTGTTCACTAATCATGTAAATACATTACGACAAATTAATCACCGATAATAATATTATCTATTAAACGTGCCTGACTAAATTTGACTGCTAGCGATATAAAAATTTTATCTGTAATTTCATGTTGTTCGACAAGTTGAGGATAGCTATAAATTGCCACTGTTTCTATATCCCCACTCGTATGTTGTTGTATATAATCACGCGTAGCTTCAATAATTTTCAAACTGCTTCGTTCACCTTGATTATATAATGATTGTGCTAACTGCAAACTTTTATAAAGGTGAGGCGCTTCTGCTCTTTCTTCTGACGTTAAATAAATATTACGTGAACTCTTAGCTAGACCATCCGCTTCACGAACGATGTCTACGCCTACAATATCAATTGCATGATTAAAGTCTTCAACCATTTTTTCCACTATAGCTAATTGCTGTGCATCCTTTTTTCCAAAATAAGCACGTTCTGGTTGTATAATATTGAACAGTTTATTTACTACTGTCACTACGCCGTCAAAATGCCCCGGACGTTGTGCGCCTTCTAATACTGATGCTAGACGTCCAGCCTTTACTTCAATTGTAGGTTGTTCCGGATACATTTCTTTTTCACTCGGATAAAAAATATAATCTACGCCTACTGATGAGGCTTTAATTGTGTCACTTTCAATGGCTCGAGGATACGCATCTAAATCTTCATCAGGTCCAAATTGTAGTGGATTTACAAAAACACTAATCACTGTCACGTCATTTTCAGTAATAGATTGTGACATCATTTTCAAATGGCCCTCGTGTAAAGCGCCCATCGTAGGTACAAAGCCCACTGATTTATTTGATTTTATCCATTGCTTAGACATTTCAGTCATTTCTTCTATAGTAGTAATTAACTCAGTCATTCAGACACCTCGTTCATGACCTGCTTTTTGTAAGTGTGCGCATCACTTGGAAATTGTTGTGACTTAACTTCTGTATTATATAGAGATAATGCTTGAACACCTTTTGAAAAATCACCATATTGTTTCACAAATTTTGCTTGATGGTTGACTTCATAATTTAGTAAATCATGATACACCAATACTTGACCATCTGTGCTTTTACCAGCTCCAATTCCAATAACTGGTATATCTAAATTTTTAGTGATTTTAGCAGCTAAATCGCTTGGAATTGCTTCTAGCACTAACATAACAGCACCTGCTTGTTGTACATTATAAGCATCATCTATAAGTTGTTGTGCTGCTTCTTTAGTATTTGCCTGCATTTTATACCCAGTTATACCAACACTTTGGGGTGTTAACCCAAGATGTGAAACAACTGGAATACCCACATTGCTACAACTTTCAATATATTGAGTTAAATGTGCACCTTCAGCTTTAATCGCATTCGCTTGAGTCTGCTGATATAATTTTACAGCTGTTTCTAAATCCGACTGCTCGTTTATACCCACCGCACCAAAAGGCACATCTACAATTACAAACGTGCTTGGCGCACCTCGTCGTACTGCTTTTGCATGGTGAATCATATCGTCTACCGTCACTTGTACTGTACTATCATAGCCTAAGACGGTCATTCCTAATGAATCACCAACTAATATTGTATCTATTTGTGCTGCTTCAGCTTGCTTCGCACTAGGATAATCATAAGCTGTCACCATTGATATTTTATCGTTACTCTGTTTCATATCTAATAACTGATTTAATGTTTTCAATTAAAATCATCTCCGCAGTTTGTTATATTTGTATTGTTATCCATATACTAACCAATCTACTTAGAAAAGGAAATTAAAAACATGAACAAAATTGCAATAATTGGACCTGGCGCAGTAGGTAGCACGATTGCAATTGACCTTTTAACCATACATCCTGATTTACGCTTACTCGGTCGACAACATCAAACACTCACCTACTTTGCCAATAATAATACTGGACATGCACATACTCTACAGGTAACGCCATTAACAACTGATCAAAGCCAAGTTGATGTTTTAATTATTGCGGTTAAAATACCTCAACTTGATGATGTATTAAGAGAAATGAAACATTTAATCCATGAGCAAACAACTATTATACTTGCTCAAAATGGTCACGGTCAGTTGTCACGCTTTGAACACCCTCACGTATTTCAAGGTGTTGTTTATATTAGCGGACGAAAATCTGGTTCTACAGTAACGCATTATCGTGATCACAAAATCATTTTAGAAGATTCTCCAGAAACGCGTGCATTCCAAGATATTGTAGCTGGCTCTTCTTTAGAAATTGAACTCACAAACGATATTGATTATGCCATTTGGTATAAACTACTTGTTAATTTAGCTATTAATAGTGTCACAGCATTAAGTCGTCGCACTGCCGAAGTACTTCAAGTCCCAGGAATGAAACACCTTTGTAAGCAATTATTAGTTGAAGGTGTAGCCATTGCACAAGCTGAAAATATCTATTTTGGTGATGACATTATCGATGGTATTATGACGATTTACGAAGGTTATCCCAATCAAATGGGCACAAGTATGTATTACGATATCATCTCAGATAACCCATTAGAAATAGAAGGAATCCAAGGCTTTTTATTTAGAAAAGCAAAATTACATCAAGTGGATACGCCAGTACTGGATACTATTTATTCGCTGTTATTGGCACAACAAAAATAATAAGGTGCTATTTTTTAAATACGCTCTACTTGATATGCTAATATTAAAATTTATATTTCATTCGTTATCGTGCGTTTCTTTCATATTGTTATAAACGGTAATTTATTTTTATGCTGTTCATAAACAGTTCATAAAATTACTTTATATTGCAGTTATTAACAATTTGGAGGAAGAAAAAATGAAAAAATTAATGTTCAGCTCTGCCTTTTATACTTTATTAGGATTACTTAGTGGTTTGTTCTATAGAGAAATGTCAAAAGGAGAAAATTTTAGCGGTTATTCGCAATTAAATGTAACGCACACACATTTATTAGTTTTAGGTACAATTATGTTCTTGATTTTCATGGTTATCGAACATCAACTTAAATTGACTCGTAATAGTAAATTATTTAATAGTTTCTTTTATATTTTCCACTTAGGCGTATTAGTAACTGTAGCGATGCAATTTGTGAACGGTATTGCTACTATCAAAGGATTCAGTGTAAGTCCTGCAATCGCGGGCATTGCTGGTTTAGGTCACATCTTTATTTCTATCGCATTCATCTTATTCTTTGTGTTATTAAATAAAAGAATTAACGCCACTGCAGAAAAAAGAAAATAGCATAACCAAAAATCTGTTCAAGTCTCAATAATAGAAACTTGAACAGATTTTTTGTGTGTTTTTATTTTACTCCATATATAGAATTAATTGACACTCTTGCTCACAGATTTCAGACGTGTACAATTACGAGCGAGCGCTTACATAAATCAGTATAAAAATTCATTTTATGTTAGGAGAATTAATTTGATTACAGAATTCATTGATTTCTTAGATAAAATTATATGGAGTCCTCCGTTAGTTTTTGGTTTATTAATAACAGGATTGATATTTTCACTTATTACTCGCTTCGCACAAGTGAGACAATTTAAAGAAATGTTACGTTTATTATTCAAAGGTGAAAAATCTCCACAAGGTATTTCTAGTTTTCAAGCTATTTCATTATCACTAGCTGGCAGAGTTGGCACTGGGAATATCGTTGGTGTGTCAGCTGCCATATTTATTGGCGGCCCCGGTGCAGTCTTCTGGATGTGGGTGACAGCTTTACTAGGTGCAAGCACTGCATTTGTAGAGTCTACATTGGGTCAAATATATAAACAAAAGGAAAATGGGGAATACAGAGGCGGCCCTGCTTATTACATTGAAAATGGTATTGGAGGAAAGTTCGGAAAAATATTTGCGTTAATATTTGCTATAGTGACTATTATTTCAATCGGACTTTTAATGCCAGGCGTACAGTCCAATGCAATTGCAACTTCATTACATAGTGCTTTTAGCATTCCAAAATGGGCAGTCACAATTTTTCTAGTAATATTACTATCGCTTATCATTTTTGGTGGAATTAAACGCATTGCCAGTATGGCAACAGCAATTGTCCCTTTTATGGCTATAGCTTACATTTTATTAGCTGTTATTGTAATTTTTTTAAATATTGAGGAAGTTCCTGCATTATTCGCACTTATTTTTAAATCTGCACTAGGGTTACAATCTACTTTCGGTGGAATTATTGGGGCAATGATTGAAATTGGTGTAAAACGAGGATTATATTCAAATGAAGCAGGTCAAGGGACAGGACCCCATGCAGCTTCAGCGGCAGAAGTATCTCACCCAGTAAAACAAGGGCTTGTACAAGCTTTCTCAGCTTATATAGATACTATTTTCGTCTGTACAGCTACCGCACTAATTATTTTAATTTCAGGAACTTATAATACAACAGATGGCACAGAGAATGCACAAGGACAGCCTAATTTAATTGAAGATAATGGTGTTTATGTATTAAATGCAGATGGCTCTAAAGATTTCTCTGGGACTGCCATGTATGTACAATCTGGTATCGATAAAGCATTTCAAGGCGATAGCTACCAATTTGACCCAAATTTCGCTGGATTCGGCTCTTATTTTATAGCAGTTGCATTATTTTTCTTTGCATTTACTACCATATTAGCTTATTCGTATATTACCGAAACAAATATTGCGTATCTTACTAGAAATTTGAGTGCTAAAAAATCAAATTTTTATATTACATTGACCCGTTTCCTACTTATTTTTGCCACTGCATATGGCACAATCAAGACCGCTGATGCTGCGTGGGCAATGGGCGATGTAGGTGTTGGTATGATGGCATGGCTAAATATTATAGCTATATGGATTTTATGTAAGCCCGCCTTTCGTGCTTTAAAAGATTTTGAAAATCAGAAAAAATCGAAAGGCTCTGGCAGCTTAGCTGTTTATAAACCCACGCAACAAGATGCTCCTAATGCATATTTTTGGTTTAACAGAGAAAAAAATAAAGACAATTTTCATAAAAAAGAATAATAAATCTTTTACACACAGTTATATTATTTTATAACAAAACCCATGCCCTCTACTATGTAGAGAAACATGGGTTTTAATTTATTGATAGTCAATAACCATAGATATTAGGGTCATATTTTCTCCATTATTAACATAACTATGAGAGATGTCTGATCTGAACCTCAAAGCATCGCCTTCGCCTAAATGAAGCGTTTCATGTTCTAAATGCATTTCTAATTGTCCATCAATTACAATAATTGATTCCTCTGAACCGGATAAATGGGGTTCGGCATCTAATGTTGCTCCTGGATCAAGCTCAACGTAAAAGAATTCAAAGGACTTACTCTTTTCAAATGGAAAATATGGATAAACACGATATTTCCCCTCATCTTCAGTAACAGGTACAACATCTTCTTTTTTTAACTGTGTATAATCTGACTCTGCCTCATTCATTAAACTACTAAACGATAATTTTAAACCATTACTAATTTTCCAAACGGTATTTATTGAAGGAATCGTATTACCTTTTTCAATTTCATTCAATGAAGATGTGCTCACCCCTGTGAGCTTTGATAATTTGTCCAAGCTAATCTTATTTTTCTTTCTATATAAGTAAATATTCTTAGCTACTATTTTATGAAATTCCATTATTATGCCCCTTTTACATTGACTTTCCTGTTTAATGGATATAAAATCCTTTTAAAAGGAAATATCCTATTGAGCGGAAGTTTTATATTTATATTTCCATAATACAGGATAATGAAGGGAGAATGCAATTTGTTTATATCATTTGTTTTTTATACTTTTTTTATGAGTTATACACCTGGACCAAATAACTTATTAGCATTAGATGGCGCTTTAAAATTAGGTCTTAAAGGCACTGCGAAATTCTTAATTGGTATTGGATTAGGTTTTTTAACACTTTCCATGCTTTGCTTATTATTTAGTGAGTATATGGCTGCTTACTTTTCGAGTTTTATATTTGTAATTAAAATAGTGGGATTTATTTACTTATTGTATCTTGCTTATTCTGTATTTAAACACAATGCTAAAGACGCTCAACAAAGCAATACGTATCGTATGAGAGATGGTTTGCTTCTTCAATATATGAATCCTAAAACAATCGTTTATGTACTTACTGCAATCGTGACCTATGTAACTACTCAAAATATAAGTTTTCTTGCTACACTCAGTTATACAATTATCATTGCACTTATAGGTGTTTCAGGTGCAGTTGCCTGGGCAGTTATGGGACTTTGCTTTAAAAAACTTCTATTAAAATATGAATTTATCTATAAAGTTAGTATGTCTGCATGTCTTGTAGTTTTAGCATTTATGATGATTTTAGAATAATTATTATCTAATTGAACTTCATTAGTTTTTTCGGAATTTAGTTTTTAAATATCATTATTAGGGAATAAAGCAAACAGAGGTGATTTATATATGGATAATACTAATTTAACTAACAAGATTAATGAAATACTTAATACATCACGTGTCGGAGTGCTATCTACCGCATATAATAATGTGCCTAACAGTAGATATATGATTTTTTATAATGACGGTAACACGCTTTATACAAAAACAAATGTTAACTCAATAAAAATTGACGAAATTGAGTCAAATCCACGTGCACATATTTTAATTGGTTACGATGACACAAATAATCGTAGTTTTCTAGAAATTGATGCCACATTATCAATTGCTCAAGACCAAGAAACAATTGATTGGTTATGGCAAAATCAAGACAAATCGTTTTTCGATAACAAAACTGACCCAGAATTATGCGTAGTTAAAGCTCAACCACAATCTATTAAGATAATGAATGATAAAACATTAGATGAACCACAAACTATTAATTTTGAAGATTAATTTTCAAAGCACTTGTATAAGCAATGCTTATACAAGTGTTTTGTCTTTCATTAAATAATCTACGATTCAAGATACACTGTCTTTTTTACATAGAAAATGAATACATCTTATTTTTTAATAGGTTATGATAGAAGTAAGCTTTATAAAACAAGTAAGTTGAAAATGAATTTTTTAATTTATATAAATATAATCGCAATTAACACATAGGAGGTAATTTATGTTTTTAGCATGGAATGAAATTAAGCGTAACAAGTTGAAATTCAGCTTGATTATCGGTGTCTTAATTATGATCAGTTACCTACTTTTCCTTTTATCCGGCTTAGCAAGCGGTCTGATGAATATGAATAGAGAAGGCATCGATAAATGGCAAGCCGATGCTATTGTATTAAATAAAGATGCAAATGAAACTGTAGAACAGTCTTCGTTCAATAAAGATGATGTCAGAAATACATATGATAAACAAACGACTTTAAAACAGACTGGTGTTATCGCTTCTAATGGTAATGCAGAAGAAAATGCCTTACTATTTGGTGTCACTTCTGATTCTTTCCTAGTACCTGATATGATAGAAGGCAAAAAAGTAAAATCTGACAATGAAGTAGTGGCGGATGAAACTTTAAAAGATAAAGGGTTTAAAATAGGAGATAAATTATCGTTATCACAATCAGATGAAAAATTGGAAATTGTAGGCTTTAGTGAAAGTGCTAAATACAATGCCTCGCCAGTCCTATTTTCTAATAATAGTACAATACAAAAAATTAACCCTTCATTGGATAAAGATACAACCAATGCGGTCGTGGTCAAAGATAAAAATTGGAATAAGCAAGATTTAAATAGTGATTTAGAAGCTATAGAAATTGAAAGTTTCGTTGAAAATTTACCAGGTTATCAAGCTCAAAACTTAACTTTAAACTTTATGATCACGTTCTTATTTATTATTTCTGCAACAGTGATTGGTATTTTTTTATATGTCATTACGTTACAAAAAACAAATTTATTCGGTGTATTAAAGGCACAAGGTTTCACAAATGGATATTTAGCAAAAGTTGTATTATCACAAACATTCATCATTGCAATGATTGGTACATTAATTGGACTGGCGCTAACTTTACTGACTGGCGCCTTTTTACCAAGTGTAGTCCCGGTTAAATTTGATGTTACTACATTATTAGTATACGGCGTCGTCCTTATCATAGTTTCTCTATTAGGCAGCCTCTTCTCAATATTGACGATTAGAAAAGTAGATCCACTCAAGGCAATAGGATAAATAGGAGTGTATAATAAATGCTAGAATTTAAAAATGTCACTAAAAGCTTTAAAGACGGGAATCAAACAATTGAAGCTGTAAAACCTACATCTTTAAAATTTAATAAAAATGAACTAATTGCCATTATCGGACCCTCTGGTTCTGGAAAAAGTACATTTCTAACAATGGCTGGCGCATTACAAACACCTACATCTGGTGAAATTATCATCAATGATAAACAAGTGTCTCAACTGTCGTTAAAAGAATTAGCAAAAACGAGGATGCAAGAAATTGGTTTTATTCTTCAAGCTACGAATCTTGTACCATTTCTAAATGTAAAACAGCAATTTAAGTTACTACAAAAACAGAAAAAAGATGTTCTAGACGAAGCAAGTTATAATCAACTTGTTAAGCAACTAGATATTGCGGTGCTTGAGAATAAACTTCCAAGTGAAATATCTGGCGGACAAAAGCAACGCGTTGCGATTGCTAAAGCACTTTATACAAAACCATCAATTATTCTAGCTGATGAACCAACCGCTTCATTAGACACGAACAATGCAATGGAAGTAATGAAAATTTTGAAAGAACAAACGATGGAACAAAACAAAACTTGTATCGTCGTTACGCATGATGAGCGACTAACAGAGTATTGTGATAGCGTATATCACATGGAAGATGGTATGCTTACGCTGACTCAGGACAACAAATCATAATAAAATCCCTTCATAGCAATCACATTCAAGTGATTGTTTATGAAGGGATTTTTTATTTTGGTTAACAATTAATATCATATAATTAAATTTGTGATTAATATTAAGATAAGACCTACCACAGATAAGATAGACTCTAATAGCGTCCATGTTAAAAATAGTAGTGATTTGAGAAACCACTGACAAGTTTATAAAGAACTAGCTGAAGATATGTTCCCGAGGAAAGAGTGCACAAAGACTTCCAACAAAGTCCGATATTTTATCGACTATCTACTATGTAAAAATTCATTTAAATTATCACATACAACATGTGTCACTTATAATAGTTCACAGTTATTGCTTTTTTTCCATTTTCGACATATATCATAGATAACTAGTATACTTTTTATACTACATCGGTTTATTTTCTTTTAAATAGGTAATGAGTATTAAAACTAGAAATTATCATAATACGGGGGTACACATATGAATATTGTCGGTCATCATCACATTTCAATGTATACAAAAGATGCTCAAATAAACAAAGACTTCTACACTCAACTATTAGGATTACGCTTGGTAGAAAAATCCGTGAACCAAGATAATCCAACTATGTATCACTTGTTTTTCGGTGATGAAATTGGCTCTGTCGGTACATTACTAAGTTTTTTTGAAATTCCACATGTAGGTAAGAATCGTCCTGGTACAAATTCTATCCATCGTTTATCATTACTCGTCCCAAATGAAGCTGCACTATCTTATTTCAAGTCGCGTCTCACAGAAGCTAATATTACGACAACTGATATAACATATCTAAATCAGCCAGCACTATTATTTAAAGATGTCGATAATCTAGAAATCGTATTGCTCGTTAACGATGATTATAAAATCCCCACAACGTGGAGAAAAAATCCTTATGCGGATGTTCCTGTACAACATCAAATATTAGGTATGGGACCTGTTGAGCTTAGAGTTCGTGAAGCTCAACCAACAATCGATTTTTTAAAAAACGAACTAAATTATGCACCTCGTCAAGACACTGACGAAACTGTTATGACATTAGATCAAGAAGGTTTGTATACTGATTTCGTAGTTATTGAACAACAAGGAGAGCGTGCGCGTCCTGGTCAAGGATATGTACATCATATCGCCGTGAACACGCCAAAAGATTCAAATTTAGAGTCCGTATTAAACACAATTGATCATAACCCAGGAAATAATAGTGGCATTATAGATCGCTACTTTTTCAAATCTCTTTATTATCGACATAATAGTATTATGTATGAATTTGCAACTGATTCACCTGGATTTACGGTTGATACAGAGATTGAAAACCTAGGTAAAGAACTCAATTTGCCAGATTTTATGGAAAATCAAAGAACAGAAATAGAGTCTAAACTACATGATTTATAAAGGATGATACGCTATGGCTAAATTAAAAATGAATGAAAATACCCCATTAGAATTTGGTCTTTATTCACTTGGAGACCACTTACTTAATCCTCATAAAGGTGAAAAAGTAAGTTCTGAAAAACGTATACAAGAATTAATTGAAGCGAGTCAATTAGCCGAACAAGCAGGTATCAACGTTTTCGGCGTTGGTGAAAGCCATCAAGAACATTTTACTACACAGGCGCACACTGTTATTTTAGGTGCAATCGCACAAGCAACAAATACGATTAAAATATCTAGTTCATCCTCTATTATTAGTGCAGCTGATCCAGTTAGAGTCTTTGAAGACTTTGCAACACTAGACCTTATTTCTCACGGTCGTACAGAAATTGTAGCAGGAAGAGCATCACGCACTGGTATATTCGATTTATTTGGTTTAGATTTAAATGATTACGACGAACTTTATGAAGAGAAATTAAATTTACTGTTAGAACTTAATAAAACAAATAAAATTACTTGGTCTGGTAAGTTCAGACCTGACTTAAATAACATGGAAATTTTTCCAAGGCCTATAGATAATGTGTTACCAATTTGGAGAGCAGTTGGTGGTCCTGCTGCTAGTGCAATCAAGGCTGGTCGTCAAGGTATTCCTATGATGATTACAACTTTAGGTGGTCCAGCAATGACATTTAAAAATTCTATAGACGAATACCGTTTAACTGCCAAAGAATATGGCTTTGACAATTCCGCTGAAGCATTACCTGTTTCTACAGCAAGTTTATTCTATACTGCTGATACAACACAAGCTGCTTTACGTGAATTTTATCCTCATATTAATGTAGGTATGTCATTTATAAGAGGAACTGGTTATCCAAAACAACAATTTGCAAATACACCTGATTATAGAGATGCCCTAATGGTAGGAAGCCCACAGCAAATTATTGAAAAAATACTTTACCAACATGAGTTATATAATCACCAAAGATTTATGGCCCAAATTGATTTTGGTGGTGCACCTTTCGATAAAATCATGAAAAATATCGAACTTATCGGTAATGAAATTATACCTGGAATCAAAAAACATTTGAAAAAGTAGGTGACTTAGCATGAAAATCGTAATTCTATCCGGTTCAACTGTCGGTTCTAAGACAAGTACAGCCATGACATATTTAAACGAAGCAATTTCTCATCAACATGAAGAACATGAAATTCAATTTTTTGATTTAAAAAATTTAAATTTGTCATTTAGTGATGGTCGCAATTATTTAGATTATTCAGGAGATACTTTAGAATTCACTACTGCCTTAATGCAAGCTGATATTATTTTTATTGGTTTCCCTATATTCCAAGCTTCAATTCCTGGCACTTTAAAAAACGTATTTGATCTACTTCCTGTTAACGCTTTTAGGGATAAAGTTATCGGAATCATAGCCACGGCCGGTTCACCTAAGCATTATTTAATTCCTGAAACACAATTAAAACCAATATTAGGTTATATGAAGGCACACATTATTCAAACTTATGTATTTATCGAAGAACGTGATTTCTCACAAGGTACGATTGTAAATGATGATATCTTATTCAGAATAGAGGAATTAGCTACTTCAACATTACGCGTCTCCAAAGTGTATTCACAAATAATAGAAGAAGAAAATGATCAATATGACTTTTAGTATATAAATTTCACAAATTAAACTTAAGTACATTAATCTTTAATTATAAAATAGTTGGTTTAATAAAAATACGGAGAAACGATAAATATCATCGTCTCTCCGCTTTTTTTAATCTTTCATCATTATAATCAATATGTTATTAATTCAATTTATTGGTAACTAAACCTTTAGCTGTTTCAAAAACAGTAATATCTTTTTTTGTGATGAGGTCTTCAGTTAATTGCAATTCAGTCATTTGGTTTGTATCGTACCATTTAACATACATTGTGCGTGTTGTTAAATTGAACACAGTTTGGTAAAGGGTATAATGCAATTCTCCATTTTCATCAAGTACAGCGCCTTTAGGAATACTAATGCCATCTAATAATTTGAAAGCATCCAACACATCATACTCAGGTTTGTCACTATTTATAAGATGATTTTTCAAAAATGCAGTACGCACAAATCGCTCTGGTGCTGTATAGCCACCCGGTAAACCATAAGTGCCACCTTCATTTCCTAAGGATTTTAGTGGTTGCCCCATAAATGTACTTTCCTGTGGTTTCTGTGGTGTAATATTTATATAATTTCTTAGGTTTTCGTAATGCCAGTTTAAATCTGGGTTATTCGTTAATACGCCGATTGGATTTTCATTTATGACGATACTGCCATTTTGGAATGTAAGTTCGACAGATCTACCTGTATCATCAGAAACGTGATAATGTAATGGCGGTACTTCTGCAATTTCGTTTACTACATGTGCTACCACATTAACTGATTTAGCATTTTCGATTAAATCGTCAATATTTTATTATAGCCAAGTATCCATGTAATAATTTCATTTTGACTAATATTTATAAAGCCTTGTCGTACTTCAGAAGCATATGATGCATAACCTCTAAAGTACTGTACGGAAGCACCCACGCCGTGTTCATTCACGCCGTCTCCAAATACAAAGCCTGCCATATCGCTGCCTGCTCCAATAAAACCATACAACGTCTCACCTTTATATCCAACACGTGATTCCCAATAAAAATGACGCGGCTGTACTGCGGGTTGTCCGTCCAAATGATAGACAAAATCCATCGTACGTCCTAAGATCGCCTGGTTACTCTTTGATAAGAATGAAAATCCTGTACACATTCATAATCTACTCCTTTACGCTATGCTTAATCTCTATCTATAATGATTAAATTCAGTTTCTTGTTCCTCTCTATATTAGGAAACTTCTTACTATATTAATACTAATTCGCTTACGTAACCGAGTTAATATATAAAAAATTAAGTTCTTTTTTAAGTCGTAATATATTCACATCGTTTACCTGTGCTCAATGAAGTTGGTACATCAATAATGCGTTGATTTAATGAACCTTTATAAGGTAAGTTAGGTTGAAACAAATGATTGATAAAAGGCCCATCTACTAATACATCGATGAGCTCAAGTAATGCCCTTCTCTCAGCAGTATCTTGAACTAAATATTCATATAAAAATCCTGTCCATACCCATAACGATTTGGAATTACCAAAACGTTGCCTCAATACTTGGGCACATTTTAAAGTAATATCTAAATTGCAAAAAGGTTCACCACCTAAAATGCTTAAACCTGAAATATAATCAGGTTCGCAATAATCCATAATTTCTTCTAGAATAGTTTCATTAAAACGTTCTCCGTATCTAAAATTTTGAGCAGCTTTGTTATAACAATTTTTACAAGCAAAAGGACAACCAGAAATGTACATACTGCATCTAACCCCTTCGCCATCAACAAAGCTCTGCGCTTCTATTTTGGCAATATAACCTTGTCCCTTAGTGATTTCTAAGTTTTTCATAATGTCGCATCTTTCAAGTGTTTAACACGTGCACACATTTCTTTATGACGACCTTCAATTGTCGGCCGTTGTACAGGATTGCCTAAATAACCGCAAGTTCGTTTAACGACATCTACAGTTGTTGGGTCATCATTACCACATTCAGGACATTGATAACCTTTAGCCGTTGTTTTAAAATCTCCTTTAAAATCACATTTACGACAATGATCGATAGGAATGTTCGTCCCTAGATAGCTCACCTTGTCATAGGAATAATCCCAAACCGCTTCCAAAGCTTTCAAATTATGATTGAGCTTTGGATACTCGCAATAGTGAATATACCCACCGCTCGCATATACAGGATAATCTTTTTCAAAATCAATTTTCTTAAATGGTGTAATGTCTTTACGTACATCATAATGGAATGAATTTTGGTAGTAGCCTTTATCTGTAATGTCAACAACGTCACCAAATTTTTCTCGATCTAATCTGCAAAATCTATCTGTTAAAGATTCACTTGGTGTACTATATATGCTGAACCACACATCGTATTTTTCAGTCCAACGTAGTTGATAAACTTTCATGGCTTTTAAAATAGCTAACGTAAATGCTTTGCCTTTGGACTTACTTTCCCAATTCGGACCAAAGAATACTGTAGCCGCTTCATATAAACCGATATAACCCATAGATAATGTTGCACGTTGACCTTTAAATAGGTCCATCACACTATCACTGTCTGTTAAGCGATGTTTAAATGCACCATTTTTATATAAAATAGGAGCATTATCAGGTGTTGCTTCTGCTATTCGCTCTAAACGATACACTAACGTATCATGCATGATATTCATGCGTTCATGGAATAATTTCCAAAATAGTTCTATATCTCCATCAGATTCTAATGCAATGCGTGGTACATTGAGTGTCACTACCCCAAGTTTACATCTACCATTATTTTCATATTCACCTGCTTCATTTTTCCATGCAGGTAAAAATGAACGACATCCCATCGGTGCTTTGAAATCGCCTAGCAATTCCACAGTTTTATCATAATTTAAAATATCTGGGTACATACGCTTTGTAGAACATTCTAGCGCAAGTTGTTTAATATCATAATTGGGATCTGATTCACTGAAATTCACAGCTTTTTTGATGGAAAATACTAATTTAGGAAAAATTGCGGTAATGCAGTCTTTACCTAATCCTTTAATACGCGTGTGAAAAATTGCTTGCTGAATTTTACGGCTATATTTATCTATACCGAGTCCAAATCCCAGTGTTACAAATGGCGTCTGTCCATTAGATGTATATAAAGTATTAATTTCATACTCTAAACTCTCAATAGCATCACCTATATCTTGTGTCACTTGATTATCCACATATGTATCAATATCCGCTGCATTTACAAATTTTCCTGCAACTTTGCGGTGTTTTTGCTCATTAAATTGAGCGTACTTACTTAACAATTCATCGACTCTATCAATTGTGCAACCGCCATACTGACTACTCGATACATTCGCAATAATCTGTACTAACTGCGCAGATGCTGTTTGAATCGATTTCGGTGAAGTCACTGTTGCGTTACCTATTTGAAAACCGTCTTCTAACATACTTTCAGCATCGATTAAACAACAATTCGTTAATGGTTGAAAAGGATGATAATCTAAATCATGAAAATGAATATCTCCCTGTTTATGCGCTTCAGCCACATGCTTTGGCAGTAAATAGTCCAATGCATATGATTTAGAAACTACTCCCGCCGTTAAATCTCTCATTGTTGAAAATGTAGAACTATCTTTATTGGCATTTTCATTAACTACTGTAGGATCTTTAGTAATAAGATCTTTTAAATTCGTTTCAAGTTTATTCACATTATCCCTCTTTACTATATATTGTGCTTTATTTTAATTTATAACACTATATATAGTGATTCAAATATGAACATCTACGTTAACGAATTTGTCATATATTTTTAAACATTTCATGAACTTTAGTTTGTTTTTCCAATAAATGCATTAACTTATTTATTACTTTAAGCATTTTAGAAATTCTTCATATAATGCTACAGCTTGGTCTTCATTTTCAATACCATACACGTTCATTCTGCCGTCTTTAAATAGCGTTATTTCATAATCTCGATAAGATATCATTTTAGCGAAATAATTACTTTTCATGACTTTCACTGGTAGTAAATCTGTATATTTAAATATTTGAGGAGTAAATCTCAATAGAAATACATTACCGCACTGTTTTTCAATAGAATTTTGTTGAGCCATGTTGAGATATTCATAATTTCCTTCGTTACAGATAGGGCAGTTATTGTTTTTTAATGTATCTATATTAAGTGTTTTATACTGCATCGTATAGCAGTCCATCGTTGTTAACTTTCTAGAAAAACCTTTTCCAGACAGCCACCTTAATAACTCTGATACTTCCATGCTTGCCACTTGATGAATCACTGGAGGAAGTACACCATTTATTGCGCAACTTTCCCCTGTAGATGGCGTTGTACCAAGCATACATTTTAAGCATGGCCCATGATAATCAATGGCATATACTGTACCCTTACTGCCTACAGCTGCTCCATAAATCCATGGCACACCTAATTTATGACAAACTTCATTAATCAAATACCTAATCGCAAAATGATCCATTCCATCCAGTACGATATCAGGTTGATGTTGACAGAGTAATGCTTCTATATTTGTATTTGTAATCTCTTGATATAACGCCTGTACTTGAACTTCACTATTAATTTGTCCAAGATGTACTTTTAACGCTTCTACTTTAGGCAGCATTTGCGTGGTATCTGCTTCAACATAAGTAGCCTGTCTGTGTAAATTGGATTCTTCTACAATATCCATATCGATAATAGTGAGCTGACCAACACCCATTCGAGTTAACAACTCTGCACATTGGCTTCCAAGCGCACCTGCGCCCATAATCATGACATGTGTCTGTTGCAATTGCGCTTGTCCATATTTACCAAATGGTTCATAACGCATTTGACGATCATAGCGTTGTGTCATAGGAACCCTATACCTTCAGTAGGGCTTGAAGCTTGTGCTGTGTATTTCACTGGTATTCTTCCCGCTTCATAACTCAACCTACCTGCATGAATACCTAATTTCATCGCTTCCGCCATTTTCACTGGATTTTGTGCGCTAGATATTGCCGTATTAAGTAGGATACCATCTGCTCCGAGTTCCATTGCATGACAGGCATCTTTAGGAGAACCAATACCCGCATCAACTATGACAGGAACATTTACTTTTTCGATTATATAACGTAAATTCAAAGGATTATTAATACCTCTTCCCGTGCCTATCGGTGATGCGAGTGGCATAATTGCATGCACACCTAAATCTTCTAATCGTTTTGCTAATACCACATCATTAGAAATATAAGGACAAACTGTATAACCTTTATCTAACAAGATTTCACAAGCTTTATACGTTTCTAACGGGTCGGGTAATAACGTTTCATCGTCTCCTATAACTTCTACTTTTATCATGTCACAGACACCTGCATGATTTGCGATTTCAGCTATGCGGACTGCTTCTTCTGCTGATTTGGCCCCGGCAGTATTAGGAAAAGTAATGAATTTAGATAAGTCTACTTTCGCTAATGGATTGGGTAACTTTTTATCATATAAATTCATTCGACGTACTGCAAAGGTCAAAACCTCTGTCCCTGACGCCTCGATTGCTTCAGTTTGTATCGCTTCACTATCAAATTTCCCTGTTCCTAATAATAATCTTGAATTTAACTTAAATTCGCCTATCTTGAACATGTTATCCGCCTCCTACAAATTCTAATAATTCCAAACGATCGTCATCCGTAACCTTATGCTTTGAAAATTGTTCTCTCTGAATTAATTGTTCATTATGTTCCACAATCATACGCGTTTCATCCAAATCTAGTTCTTGAATCACTTCCTGAATACTTAATGCCCTATCAAAAGTAAAGTTGTCACCGTTTATAATGCACTTCATTGGTCTTACCCCTTTCAATTATAAAATCTGCAAATTGTTCCGGCTTACGATCATACTGAATCCAATCGCCCATCCATTTTCCAACGTAAGGTGATAGTAAAATGCCATTGCGATAATGTCCTGAAATGATAAATAAATGTTTAGCTACTTCATCCATAATGGGTTTTTCACCTGAGGTATAAGGTCTAATGCCTGACCATTGATTGATTAATTTACCATCTCTTAAGTTAGGAATATGCATCGTAGCCTGTTGTAACAACCATTTTTTCCCTAATTGAGAAACACCTACTGAATAATCATCAAAATAACTTGTGGCTCCAATTAAATAACGATTTTTCATTTTTGGAACAACGTAACAACCATTTGTAGTAAATAACGTTGTTTCTAAAGACAGATTTGGATGCTCTACAAGTAACACTTCACCTTTAACTCCTGTAACACTAATGTTTGGCATGTAGTGACTCAATAATTTTCCACTCCAAGCTCCTCCAGCGACCACTACCTTTTCCGCAGTTAACACATCTGTGTCGGTTACCACACGATAGCCTGGATTTAATGGTGTTATGTCACTAACTTCTGTGTTGTAAATACGGTGAATGCCCCGTTGTTCTAACGATTTTAATAACGCTTTCGTGTATTTATTGGCATTGATTTGATTATCATTCGGTATATACATTGCGGATAACTTGTCTGATATTACGTTGCCATTCGTTCTTTCTTTCAGTGACTTTGCAGGCAATAATTCCACAGCTCGGTTGTATTGCTGCAGAAATTTATATTGCTTTTCAACACTTGCGTTATCATCAATACTGCTTGCGATTTTAATTAAACCACTATCCAGATATTCAATATCTAAGCCTACTTCATCTAGCAAACTATCCCTCAGTGGCTCGAACATTTCTTGAGCCTGTCGTGCTATATGAAACAAATCACTGTCTTCAGTAAATTCATTTTGAGCACCAAGCATTCCTCCAGCTTTAAATGAAGCATGTTTCCCTGGTATATCACGATCTATCACAGCAATTTTGATATCTGATTTACTTAATTCTCTCGCGATTGACATACCCATTACACCAGAGCCAATGATTATGACATCATACATACGTCTGCCAATCCTCCTTCAGCTGTTTGATTTCATTTACGTTTTGTTGCGCAAAAATGGAAATCCCTGCAATGCCTTTGAATCCATTAGGTAGCTCTTTTAAAGTTTGTGTATTGATACCGCCTAAAGCGATAATTGGGATATTGAATTTTAACGCTTTATTTATTTCATTTTCTGTCCTTGGATGTTGATTCGGTTTGGAATTGGTTTTAAAAATATGTCCATATAAGACAAATGCTAACTGTAATGCTTCTGCTTGCGCTATATGTTTTGTGTCGTGTGTAGACATACTAACTTGGATGTCTGGATGATTATATTTAAAGTCCGCTATGCGCTCATCTTTTTCTTTAAAATGAATAGCACGTAACTTGCATCGTGTTAATACAGTTAAATTGTCATGAATAATTATTTTACTTTTAGGAAAGCCGGATTGATTAAGCAAATGAACCCAATCAATCAATTCAGCCGTCTCCATTGGTGTTCTGATAATTAAATAGTCTATAAACTGCTCTATTTTGATATACTGCTTAATTTCTACTGCATTTAAATACTTATACTGTGTAATTGCTATAAACAATGTTTTCACCCCAAATAAAAAAACGTCATTTTTCTGGTAAGAAAAATGACGTTGGATTAACGAATTCGCATGTTTATAACGCCACTTTCCTACGCCAGTACAAACTGGATCAGGTTCAAGGAATTCCCAAGTTACTACTTCGGTCTCAGCCTTATGCAAGGCACTTCCAGTGGTTATTTAAGCTATTTAATTTTTATAATAATTATTAAATATGTGTTGAAGAATTATTACATACAACTTAACCTATTCCATTGATTATTTCAAGTGGCATTATAATTTAAGTTGTTTTTAAGTGTTAAAGTAGATACTATTACTTATTTTTAAATAATTCAACTAGTAACTATTTTTTACTTTTAGATATTTCTAGTAAACTAGCTGTAAGACTTTGAGTTTGTCGATATACACTTTGATATAAAGCAAAATATTGCATATATTGTTTGTGTTTCTCACTATCTGGTTTAAAAGATTTTTCATAACGTATAAATTGCTTTGTAGCCGCTTCGATACTTTCATACCATCCTAGACCACATACAGCCAAGATTGCCGCACCCATACAAGGCCCTTCTTCATACTTCAATTTACTAATTTCAGCATTAAATATATCGGCTTGTAATTGTAACCAAAAGTCGCTTTTTGCACCGCCACCGATAGACACGATATGTTGAATATCTTTACCACAATCGCGTAAATATTTTATCGACTCGAATAAAGAAAAGGTTATACCTTCAATAACTGCCCGTGCCATGTCACCACTACTATGTAAGCCACTTAAACCTATAAAGCTCCCTCTGATGTTGGAATCCCCATGTGGCGTGCGTTCTCCCGATAGATATGGTGTGAATAATAATCCATTACTGCCAACCTGTGATTGACTCGCCATGGTAATGATTTCATCATAGCTTAAATGTCCTAATATATTTCGGCGTAGCCACTGCAAACTGTCACCAGCAGCAAGTGTCACGCCCATAACATAAGCCATATCTTCTAAAGCATGATTAAAATAATGCATATTCCGGCGATACTCCGTATGTTTTTCACTTTCACATGATAAGACCACGCCTGAAGTGCCAATACTACAAAGTGTTTCATTGGTTTTAATCATTCCCGCACCAAGCGCTCCACATGCATTATCACCACCACCTGCAATAACAGCCACTTGCCCATTTAGTCCGAGTTCTGTTGCTATCTTCTCGTCCATATAACCAACTAATTTATGTGAAGCTACAAGTTTAGGGTAAATATTATGAATATCAAATTGTTCACCAATATTTTCATCCCAAGCTTTGCACTTATGATCAAATAATAATGTACTTGAGGCATCTGAATATTCCATATTTAACTTGCCAGTTAATTTGAATCGAACATAATCCTTAGGTAATAAAAACACTTTCGTATTGCGCCAATGTTCAGGTTCATTTTCCTTTATCCATAATAATTTCGTAAGGGTAAAACCTTCTAATACAGGATTATCTAACACATAATCACCTAGTTTTTCTCTAATAACTTCACATTGAGGTGTAGTCCTTGTATCGTTCCAAAGAATTGCATTTCGTAGTGGTTCGCCATTATCGTCCAATATCACCAAACTATGCATTTGTCCTGAAAGTGATAGTCCGCTAATATGCATATGCTTAACTTCATCTGTCACCATTAATCGCTTAATACATCGTTTAGTTGCTTCAAACCACGCTTCTGGATGTTGTTCATTAAACCCATTTTGTGGCTGTATGATGTCTAGAGATTCGCTTTCACTCTGTAAAACTTTACCATGTCTATTTACTGCTATTACTTTAACAGAGCTTGTTCCAATATCAATACCTAACACTGCATCAGTCAATTTAATCGGTCCTTTATAAATAGATTTTAAATTTTTATTTCGTAATATGTGATATACGACCTATTTATAACACGCCCGATAAATAAATCAAAATTCTAAAAAAGAGAGCGGGAATATGAAATCAAATTATGATTTCATATTCCCGCTCCATTAGATTGTCTAGATATTTAAAATAAAATTCTAGAAAAATAGATGACGATGACTACTGTTACTGCACTTAATAGTGTTGATAAGAAGACCAATTGCGCAGCAAGTTCTGGGTGGTTATCATATTCTTGCGCAATAACTGAACTATTTACCGATGTTGGCATAGCAGAAGCGATAAATAACGTTTGTGCAATCACGCCTTCTAAACCAAGTAATTTAATAATCACTAAAGCAATAAGTGGACCAATAACTAGTCTCACAAATATATAAATATAAGAAATTGACCATTTAAAGCTGAATTTAATATTCGCAATTTGAGCCCCTAGCAATAATAATGCAACAGCAATCATTGCATCCGCCACGTAATTTGCTGGCGTCCAAATAAATTCTGGTATTGGCACATTATTATAATTTAAAATAATAGCTAACACCAAAGCGTATAAAACTGGCATTTTAAAATATCCAAGTAGCGCCTGTAATTTCCCTATTTGCAACGACTGAATCGCAAAAATTCCATATGAAAAAGTGAATATATTTTGTAATGACAATACAATAACTTGCACAGACATAGCTAATGGATCGCCTTTAAACACTAAATCATTAACTGGAACGCCATAGTTGCCTGAATTGAAAAACAGAATACTATTCGTCAACGTTGTTGCTTCCCCTTTATCTGTTTTACGAATAGTAGACAACAGCTTACCAATTATATATAGGACGACCATATACAAAATAAAGAAAATGACTATGTAAAATAAAAGCTTTATAGCGAAATCTGTTTTATAAAACTTCACAAATATAAACCCTGGTACAAATACATATATATTTAATTTAGCTAGCGTCTTTAAATCTAATGTGAATTTCTTTTGTAAAATAAACCCTAAAAAAATCATGATAAAAATAGGTAAAAGTACAGTTTGTAAAATATACAACATCTCACTCATTATATTCCCCCTTTGTTCAAAATCATATATGAATTAGATTTATATAAATTAATTATTATAGTTTATGATAGCAGAATATTAATTAATTTACTGTTTGTCTGACTAATAAAATATTTTTCATCTTTATATTTACGTATGAAATAAAAAACGGATTGTTTAACGTGAAACAATCCGTTGTTTTATAAACATTTTATGTATGGGATTTCATTTTTAAGATTCTGAAATCTAGACTCTTTTTTAACTTGGTCATCTGAAAAAAATATATCCAAACCACTATGATTTCCACATACTGAGTCGAGAATTAGACTTCTGCCAGTCTTCCTTCACTAAGAGGTAAGGCTAACCTTTGGGTAAAATGCCAATTTCACGCGGAAATTAGCTCTATTTTGTAATTAAGTATTCTAAGTTTAGTGTTTCTTCCAAATACTTAATATTTTATTTCTTGCGATTTCTTTTTTTCTCTTCTAACACTGACATCACTATAAATCCAACTACCAAAATAGGTAATAGCATTCCAATTACCATCATCATATTTTTCACCCCATTTTAATATCAGAAAATAGTCTGATAACAATTAATTTAATTGAATAGCTCTTTATTAAAATATAACATATTTTTTATGGTTTTATGAATGTGAATATGACTATAATATGTCTATTTTATTTATAATTTGAAAACTAGGTTTCCAATCATCTGGAAACCTAGTTTGTTTTTGATCTATTTAATTGTCGAGTTTAATTAGTATTTATATGGATCATTATGATTTTGTTTCGTTTTTCCATCTAAATCATCAAAGTCTTTTAAATCTTGATCTTGATTAGAGTTAGATCTTTCATATGACTCATTCACTGCATCTTGTTTATTGTCATTATACATTTCACCTTCACCATGAATCGGTTGTTTTGGTTTCCTTACTAATAACATAACACCTGCAACAATCCATAATATCGCATTTATCCAGTTTCCTAAGAATGAAATGACACCTACTAGAATAAGTAAGATTCCGGCTGCTTTAGCTTTTTTATTTATTAGAATAGCACCAATGATTGCAATGATTAAAATTACTATAGATAAAACCAAGCCTGCTGTTAATAAACTACTCAACATACCGAAGATATTTGTACCATCTTCATATGAGAAGCTTGGATCATCTGCCATCATTTGTTGAATGACTGTTTCTTTCACCTCATTGTTACCTATCATTGGTATGAAAACTGCGATAAGAACTACACCAATTAATTGCAATGCAATACCTATCCATGTGAGTACGCGTTCAGTTGTTCTTTTTATCATAATCGTGCGCCTCCTATTTCTATTTATTCGCTTCAATTACAATGCTAATTATACTAATTGTTAATATTTAAGTCTATTCATTATAAACAAAATATGTTTGAAATAATAAATAATATAATAACAAAAAAGCTCGCATTGTATGCGAGTCTTTTTTGTCAGTTTTTATGTGCTTTAAATGCGTCATTAAGACGCGACAATTGGT
The DNA here is from genome assembly GCF_001663395.1 of Staphylococcus sp. AntiMn-1. Classification (NCBI taxonomy): domain Bacteria; kingdom Bacillati; phylum Bacillota; class Bacilli; order Caryophanales; family Staphylococcaceae; genus Staphylococcus; species Staphylococcus sp. AntiMn-1. The sequence goes on along the minus strand of NZ_CP012968.1, from coordinate 1,996,210 downwards.
CTACAAACTCATGTACTTCATCTGTTGTAAATTTGTCACCTATACGTTCTTTAACAGCTTCAATCATAACTGAATTTGCTTTTTTTAAAAAAGTCTCCCCTTCTGTACTGAGTTTAACTAATTTAATACGTTTATTATCTGTATAGGCTCTTTCAACGTAGCCCATTTCTTCTAATTTAACGATACGTTTAGAAGCTGCCGTTTTAAATATATTTTGCAACATTGCAAGTTCATTAATCGTCACTTTACCTTCAGTTTGTATTATTCTCATTGCTTCAATTTGTTCTCTTGATAGAAAATTACCTAAACCTGTTTCCTTTATCATTTCTACAATTTCTTTATTTAAATGCAACATAACAAACTGAAATTTGGTAATGGCTTCTTCTATCGTTTGATTGATGTTTTCATTTTCCATACTTTTCACCCCTATATTGCTTTAGCTTTATTTAAATTCCACTGAAAACGGAACTTTTTCTCTCTTGTTAAACCATAATAGCACTAAGAATTGTAATAATATCATTCCAATAATAATAGCACTTAATAGTATTACAATGAAACTAAAGTCAAAGTGTCCAGCATTGGTAAAGATTGCTTCTCTATATCCTTGAATCGCATAGGACATTGGAGAAAATGGATGAATCCATCTAAAGAAACTGGCTGAAAGTTCAATTGGGAACATACCTTCACTTGAACTCAATTGTAATATGAGTAATAACATGGATAAGAATAATCCAATTCTATCCAAGAATAATGCTAAGAATGACGTAATCGTTATTGCAGCAATAGCCCATAAGAAGCTCACTAATAGGAACTGGCCTACGTTGTCAATCGACATATTGAATGCAAATATAACCCAACTACTCATAAACAATGCTGATAAACTACCTTGCAGTAGATAAAGTAATAGCTTACCAAGCGCTTGTTTAGTTGAGGAAACGCCTTTGTTTAATGTTTTTCTCAATGGATAAATCGCACTAAATGACACTGCTCCAACAAATAAACTTACACTCGCCATATAAGGTACAATTGTTTCGCCATAATTGTCAGCCTCAGTAGGATTATTTTCATTTATTTTCGTTACATTATTTAATGCTTTTTCATTGTCATCTTCAAGTGAAACATCTTGCTGACTCGTGATTGCTTCATCTAACTTAGCTTTTAATTGATCATTATTTTCCTGTAATTGATTTAAACCATCAGTAACTTGGTCATTACCTGATAATAATTGCTGTGCAGGTTGTCCTACCGCTGGGACTAATTGTTGCAAGCCATCACTGACTTGCTGATTACCATCAATTAATTGTGACTCTGCATTAGACATTTCGCCTAGTGCGTCAGATGTATCTTGATAACCATCTTGTGATTTTTTCGTACTCGCAAATATTTCAGTTAAGTAATTTTCACGAATATCATCTTTAATTGTGTCTGTTACTGTATCAATTGCTTTCTGAGCAGTTTGACTACCCGTGTAACTTGATCCCGGATTAACTTGCGTTTCTAAATTAATTTTTTTAGGGTTTTCATCTAGTAATGTCGTTGCATTTTTAGATGCGTCTTTAGGTACAATAATTGTTCCCACACTATTACCTTTTTCCAATTCATGTGCAGCTTTTTTCTCGGAAACTGCTTGGAATTTAAAATCCTCATTATCTTTTAATTCATCTACTAAATCATCGCCAATTGTTATTTTTTCACCATTTAATTTGGCTGATTCGTCTTGATTTACAATAGATATTTCCAATTGATCTGTCTTATCATATGGGTCCCAAATTGAGCCTACAAATAGTGCCACATAAATTAGAGGGATAAGCGCTATGGCTATAAGAGATACGATCAACATTTTATTTCTGAATATAAATTTAAATTCATTAAACATTTACTATCTACCTTTCTTTTTAAAATTGTACACCCCACGTACTATTAGTTTGAAAATAATCCCAAACGCTATAAACATTGCGTTATGGTGAGTGTTAATCCTTGAATTCATCTATTTTTTAAATATGTGGAGTGTTTTTATTTATACAGTACACCCCATGTACATTTTTATATAATACGCTCTTGAAAATAACTTGTCAATCATAAAATATTAGCGAAATCTAAAAATATCTTTATGCTAACTTAGCTCAGTTTAATGGAAGTATATATTGAAGGAATTTTTCATTGATTCAGTTATATATTTATTTTCGTTTGCTTTTTCTTCTATATAAATTCAAAAAATGGATAATTGATTATAATAATTTTTTAAGAATGACAGTGATTTAGGCCGTCTCATAACTAGTTAATAAAGTGCTAGATGGATACTACAGGATATGCCAGCGGAAATCTTGCATATAACAATTGCCAACAAAGTCGGAGGTTTTGTCGACACTCTAAAATAATCTAAACATAAAAATGTTTAGATTATTTTTATGTTTTTTCTTCATAATTACCATTTTTTTAATCTGTCTACTATAATATATAATATAAGACTTGTATCACTAATATTACTTGCTAACATAACTTTATCTATAATCTATAACTTTGGTGTAATGTGTTACACTGTTGTAATATTAGACAAAAATCGCATTTAAACCCTGTTTAAACTTATAAGAGGTAATTAAAAAATGGAAAATAATTTAAAAATCAGTATGAATGAAAGACGTGTATTAAAACAAATCTTCAATAATCATAATATTTCACGCACTCAGATATCTAAGAATTTAGAAATCAATAAAGCCACTATTTCTAATATATTAAATGCTTTGAAAAAGAAATCCTTAGTCATTGAAGTGGGCGAAGGTAATAGTACGAAAAGCGGAGGACGCAAACCAATCCTCCTAAAAATCAACAAACATTATGGCTATTATATTTCTATGGATTTAACATATAGCTCTGTAGAATTAATGTACAATTATTTTGATGGTACCGTGTTAAAACATGAATCATATAACTTACCTGACAAAAAAGTGAGTAGCATCTTGGCTATATTAAAAACAAATATACCTACTTCTGAAAGCTATGATACTTCCTATGGCTTGTTGGGCATGTCTGTCTCAATTCACGGTATTGTAGATCACAATCAAACTATTATTCACCTTCCCTTCCATGAAAGTGAAGACATTTCCATTACAGATGAGTTAAGATCACTGACTCGAGCCCCAGTAATTATTGAAAACGAAGCAAACTTATCTGCAATTTATGAAAGAAGCATCCATAGTAATTCAGAAATGAGAAATTTAATTGCTCTAAGTATTCACAAAGGCATTGGTGCAGGTTTAATCATCGATAAAAAATTATATCGTGGCTCTAATGGTGAAGCTGGCGAAATCGGTAAAACGCTCGTTCTTCAAAATGGTGAAACATACAACACAATTGAAAATATTTGCTCTCAAGAAGCATTAATTCAAAGTATTAGTAATAAATTTGAACAAAATATATCACTTTCAGAACTTATCGAACTTTATCATCAACATAATGATATTGTTATTCAAGAAATTGAATATTTTACAACTAAAATTGCAGTATTAGTTCACAATTTAAATACGCAATTTAATCCGGATATGATTTATGTTAACTGCACATTAATCAATGAATTACCTATTATTTTAGATTCGATTAAAACACAGCTACATCAATATTCGACTCATTCCGTACAACTCAATCTTACTACGAATGTGAAACACGCAACCTTATTAGGTGGCTCAATCGCAATTATGCAGAAATTATTAAACATTGATGATATTCAATTAAAATCTAACTAAACAAGCACACCCTTTTACATTTTTGTAGAAGGGTTATTTTTGAAATATTTTAGAAAGCGTTTACAAAAATAATTTTCCGTGCTATATTATCTCTAAAGTTAGTTTGTTTAATAAACTAACCAACTAGTTATAGGAGGATTATCATGACATATTTCAATATTGATAAAGTAAATTACGAAGGTCCTAAATCAAATAATGTTTTTAGTTTTAAATATTATAATCCCGAAGAAAAAGTAGGCGACAAAACAATGGCAGAACACCTAAGATTTGGTGTGGCTTATTGGCATACATTTACAGCTGACTTATCTGACCCATTCGGTGTTGGTACAGCTGAACGTGATTGGGATAACTTAAGTGACATGGATAAAGCTAAAGCAAGAGTTGATGCAATTTTCGAATTTATGGAAAAAACACGTATTGATTATTTCTGTTTCCACGATATAGATATCGCTCCAGAAGGTGCAACATTAAAAGAATCTAATGAAAATTTAGATATCATTGTAGACCTTATTAAAGAAAAAATGGATCAAACTGGTAAAAAATTACTTTGGAATACGACAAACAACTTTACACACGAACGTTTCGTACATGGTGCAGCAACTTCTTCTAACGCTGAAGTTTTCGCATATGCCGCTGCAAAAGTTAAGAAATCATTAGAAATCGCTAAAAAATTAGGCGCTGAAAACTTTGTTTTCTGGGGCGGACGTGAAGGTTATGAAAGTTTACTAAACACAGACATGAAATTAGAGTTAGACAACTTAGCTAATTTCTTAAAATTGGCTAAAAGCTATGCAGAAGAAATTGGTTATACAGGACAATTCTTAATTGAACCTAAACCAAAAGAACCTACAACACACCAATATGATACTGATGTTGCGACTTCACATGCTTTCTTACAAAAATATGACTTAGATAAAACATTCAAATTCAATATTGAAGCAAACCATGCAACATTAGCTGGTCACACTTTCCAACATGAATTAAGATATGCACGTGATAATGATTTATTAGGTTCAGTAGATGCAAACCAAGGTCACCCACTATTAGGTTGGGACACAGACGAATTCCCTACTGACGTCTATGATACAACATTAGCAATGTACGAAATCTTAAAAAATGGTGGATTAAATCCAGGTGGTTTGAACTTCGATGCTAAGCCAAGAAGAACTTCATTCAAACAAGAAGATTTAATTTTAACGCATATCGCTGGTATGGATACATTTGCACTTGGTTTAAAAGTAGCACACAAAATGATTGAAGATAATTTCTTTGAAAATATTGTAGATGAAAAATATAAATCTTTTGCTGAAGGTATTGGTAAAAAAATAGTTGAAGGTAATACTTCATTTAAAGAATTAGAGGAATATGCTTTCAACATTAATGAGATTGATAATACTTCTGATCGTTTAGAAGTAATTAAAGCTCAAATGAATCAATATATTTTAAACATTAATAATGGAGACTGATAAAAATGACTTATGTAATCGGTATAGATATTGGTACAAGTTCCTTAAAGTCTATTGTTGTTAATAAAAATGGAGACGTTGTAGATTCATACAGCGTCTCTTATCATACGCTGCATCCTAAATCTGGATACAGTGAAATGAATCCAGATATCTGGTATGACGCAACAATTGAGAGTTTAAAACATTTATTAAACAAATATGCACAAAAAGAAATTACTGGCATTAGTTTTTCAGGTCAAATGCACGGCCTAGTGGTTATTGATCAAGCAGGTGCAGTCATTAGACCTGCTATTTTATGGAATGACACACGCACATCTAATGAAGTTGATGAAATCAAAAATAAATTAGGTCTCGACGCACTACTGAAATTCACACAAAACACTGTGTTAGAAGGATTTACATTACCTAAACTAATGTGGCTTAAAAATAATGAAATTGATAATTACAACAAAATTCATAAATTCATGTTGCCAAAGGATTACATTGTTTATAAATTAACTGGCAACATTTTTACAGAACCTTCAGACGCTGCAGGTACAATTATGTTTAGCGTGAAAGAAGAAAATTGGTCTACTGAACTACTAGATAGTTTAGATATTGACACATCTATTTGTCCAGATATCATTGCTTCTCATGAAAAAAGTGGTCAATTAACTGACAACGTGAAAAAATCTTTAAACATCAATTGGGATATCAATGTCTATCAAGGGGGCGCTGATAACGCATGTGGCGCTTTAGGCTCTGGTATCACAGATGAACAAAAGCAATTGGTAAGTATTGGTACTTCTGGCGTAGCACTCTCTATTGAAAATAATGCTGACTATGAAAATGATGGCAATGTTCATTACTTTAATCACTGTGTGCCTGATCAAAAATACATTATGGGAGTTACTTTATCCGCTGGTTATAGTCTGGAATGGTTAAAACAACTACTAGACCCTGATGCAGATTTTGCTGCATTCTTAAAAACGATTTCTGATTCTGATGTTGGGTCGAATGGATTAATGTACACACCTTATTTACTCGGTGAACGTACACCACATAATGACGCGGCAGTTAGAGGCAGCTTTATCGGTTTGGATGCGAATACCACACAACTCGATATGAAACGTTCTGTTATTGAAGGTATCACATATTCTATAAATGAAAGCATTCAAATTATGAAAAACAACGGTATTAACATTAAGGAAATTGTTTCTATCGGGGGCGGTGCAAAAAATCAAGAATGGCTTCAAATACAAGCAGATGTCTTCGATTCAGCAATTACCACAAGAACTGAAGAACAGGGTCCAGCTTATGGGGCAGCGATGTTAGCTGCCATGGGTGAAGCGTGGTTTGATACTTTCAATGAAATGAGTCAATCATGGATTACATATAATCAAAAAGTATCTCCTATTGAAGAAAATAGTAAATCATACCACAACTTATTTGATATTTATAAAACAATCTATAACGCTACACAACCAGTAACTCAAAAACTAAGTGAATTTAAGTGATTTATCAAGGGGATGGATATATGTCAACTTATAATAATAAGAAGTTTATCTTTAAAATAGCTTTAATCGCAACGCTTGGCGGGTTGTTATTCGGCTATGACACTGCAGTTATTTCTGGTGCTGAACAATCTCTCCAGAAATATTTAACTAAAGATTACGGTAGCTTTATCCATGGCATTACAGTTTCTAGTGCCTTAATCGGCTGTATTATTGGTGGCTTGTTATCTTCAAGTTTCTCAAGTCGTCTCGGTCGTAAAAAATCATTACAAATAGCTGCTATTTTATTTATAGTTTCTGCGCTTTTATCAGGCTATCCGGAGTTTTTATTTTTTGAACCAGGTGAATCCAGTCTTGCTTTACTGATAACATTTAATCTATATCGTGTCATCGGTGGAATTGGCGTGGGATTAGCCTCTGCAATATCTCCAATGTATATTAGTGAAATTGCACCTTCTTCTATAAGAGGGAGACTTGTTTCATGGAACCAATTCGCTATTATATTTGGTATGTTAGTCGTTTATTTTGTAAACTATGGTATCACTTTCGGTCAATCTCAAAGCTGGATTGAACTAATCGGATGGCGTTATATGTTTATGACTGAAGCAATACCAGCAATTGCATTTTTCTTTTTATTATTTTTAGTACCTGAAACACCAAGGTATTTATCTTTAAATAATAGAAACACTGAAGCACTTACAGTATTAAATAGAATATACTCTTCTAAAAATCATGCACAGAACGTTTTAAACGATATCTTATCAACTAAAAATAAACTAACAGATGTAAAAGCACCATTATTTAGTTTTGGTAAAACTGTGATTATTATCGGTATTTTATTATCTATTTTCCAACAATTCATCGGTATCAACGTGGCATTGTATTATGCACCTCGTATTTTTGAAAATTTAGGTGCAGGTGAGAATACCTCAATGATACAAACTGTTGTGATGGGATTAGTAAACGTAATATTCACCGTTATCGCTATATTATACGTCGATAAATTTGGTCGTAAGCCTTTATTAATTATCGGTTCTACTGGTATGGCAATTGGAATGATCGGAATGAGTACACTCGCTGCTAATGGCGCGTTTGGCATTACAACATTAATATTCTTAGTTATATATACTGCATCATTTATGATGAGTTGGGGACCAATTATCTGGGTGTTATTATCAGAAATATTCCCTAACAGAATTAGAAGTGGCGCGATGGCTATAGCTGTCGCAGTACAATGGTTAGCAAACTTTACAATCACTTCTACTTACCCATCTATGATGGATATTAGCGGTACAATGACTTATGGATTTTACGCACTGATGAGTATTTTATCTGGCTTGTTCGTATGGAAATTCATTCCAGAAACAAAAGGTAAAACACTAGAAGAATTAGAAAAAGTTTGGATTAAAGACAAAGATAAACAAGTTTCTAATAATGTGGAAGAAGTTCAAAGTAATAACTCAGCACAGTAAAATTCGAAGTTAATGTATAGATATTTCCACTATAGTTTAATTTAAAAACAATTATATATTTTTACGAAATAGACTAAATTATTGAAATTAATAAAAACACTTTCGCTAGATTCATATTTATTGAATTTACGCGAAAGTGTTTTTTTATGAAAAGTTATTAAATTTGTGCTACTTTATTTAACATAATAATGGTTTATTATAGAAGTCCATCTATGATGAAAGATAACTATATCGCTGTCCAACCACCGTCTATTTTGATCGTTTCACCTGTAACAAAATTTGATAATTGTGAACTTAGATATATGACTGCGCCTGAAATGTCTGTAGGTTTTGGCATTTTATGAAATAAGATACGATTCAATACATCTTCTTTAAATGCTTCATTCTTGAACATCTTCTCTGTTAATTCTGTTTCTACAAATGTTGGAGCAATGGCATTAACGTTGATATTGTATTGTGCCCACTCAACAGCAAGTGCTTTTGTTAGTTGAATCACACCACCTTTGCTTGAAGCATATGATGCTCTATCATAATAACCAACAAATCCAACTTGTGATGCCATATTTACAATTTTCCCACTCTGTTCTTGTGCCATGTATTTTCCAACAAACTTAGAGATAAAAAACAATGATTTTAAATTAATGTCTAATACGTTTTCCCAATCATTTTCCTCAATTTCAAATGCAGGTTTACTTATATTTATTCCAGCATTATTCACAAGTACATCAATTTTTTCATATATTGAAATAATATCGTCTATCACTTTTGAAAGTTGATCAATTTGAGTCATATCCAACGCATAAACTGTATGTTGTCCACTAGATTCATTCAGCATATCTAACGTTTTATCTAATGAATCTTTATCTCTAGCTATAACGATTACGTTGGCCCCTAACTGAGCGAAATCGATTGCAATTTTTTGCCCAATACCTCGGTTGCCACCAGTTACAATAACAGTCTTACCATTTAAATCATTAAAGTTTTTTTGCACTATAAATCACCCTAATTATTTTCTTGATCTTTCTTCAAAAAATACATCAATACTTCATCACGCTTATCAATAATTTCTTGAGACTCGCTTTCATCCCAATCATAAAAACCTTTACCCGTTTTATATCCAAGGTTACCTTCATCAACATGTTTACTCAAAGTTTTGCCAGAAGCTTTTTCAGTACTTAAATCTTCAAATAAATAATCAGATATGGCACTAAAAACATCCAATCCTCCTAAATCTGCTGTCATTAGTGGACCAACGACAGGGTATCTTCTACCTACACTATAAGTTACTGCAGCATCAATATCTTCTTTAGACGCTACACCTTGATCAAATAATGATTGTGCTTCTCTAAAAAGCGCATACTGTAATCTATTACCGATAAATCCTGATATTTCTTTTTGTATTAAAATAGGCTTTTTGCCTATAGCATTAATTACATTTTCAGTCCGTGCAACAGTTTCAATATCTGTGTCTTCGTTTTTCACAATTTCTACTAATGGAACTAAATGTGCCGGATTCCAAAAATGTGTGATGATAAAATGATTGGGAAATTTATAATTTTTAGTTAGCTGTTGTAATGTGAAACCAGATGTATTGCTAGCTAATATGGTTTTTTCATATAATAAATCATTTAATTTTTCATATAATTCGCTTTTAATGCTTAAATCTTCTGGCACAGCCTCTATGATAAATGTACTATCTTCTACTACCGCTTCAAGATGAGTATCAAAAATAATATTATTTTTGATAGTTTGCATTTGAACGTCACTAATTAAAGCATTTTTATATAATAACAATAATTTTTTATCAATTTCTGTTTCAGCTCTTTTTAAATCTTCCAAGTTGATACTGTAAACTTTAACTTTATAATTTGCCCAAGCAACGGATAAAGCGATTGAATGACCCATCGTTCCACTACCTAATACAGCAATATTCTCCATCATTACACCCCTTTTGGATAAACTATTTCAATTTATTTATATCAATAAATTTTTAAATATTTTATAGACCTAACATAAATAGTCCGATTGCAAGAATGACTGCTACGAGTGGAACAATGACTGTCATAGCTCCAAACGCCCCGTATGCATCTTTATGTGTTTCACCTGCAATAGAACGGATCGTCGTCACGGTATATCCACCATGTGGCAATGAATCTAACGTGCCTGAAGACATCGAAATTGTCCTATGCATCGCATCAGCATTTACACCCATATCTAAATAGTGTGGTGCCAATATAGGTAACGCAATCGATTGCCCACCAGATGACGAGCCGGTTAATCCAGCGATAACCATTACCGCAAATGCACCCGTAATTAATGGAGAACCCGGCAAGTTCGTAACATAATCAATAGCATCATTAAAAGCTGGTGTCACTTTCGCGACGCCTCCAAAACCTACAACTGCTGACGTATTACCTAACGCAATCAATGCACCTTCAGTACCTTTTCCGACTGCTTTCCAAAAATCTTTAAAATAACTTTTATTCAATAACCATGTTGCGATGATACCACTCGTTAAAGCGACTATTAGTGCGGATTGCTCTAATGTATCATGTAAGAAAAATGATACTAACAGTACAATTAATAACGGAATCATACTTAAAAATGGATTAGGTAGTTTATTCCTATCTTCCATTTGATCCCCAGTTCTACTAATAAAATATTCACCTTTTCGTTTTGCTTTTTTAATCATATGCATCAACCATAAATAACCTGCAACTAACATAAACAATGCAGTGATGATACTAACAGTCCATCCTGCATATGGACTTGTATGTAAGTATGGTATCGGTATCCAGTTTTGTATTTCTGGAGACCCAGCTGAAGTCATTGTAAATGTAGTGGAACCTAAAGCTAAAGTAGCTGGAATAAATCTTCTTGGAAAATCAGATTCCTTAAATAAATTTACAGCCATAGGATAAACGGCGAATGCAACTACAAATAGACTAACTCCGCCATAGGTCAAGACACCACAGGCTAGTACAATTGCTAAAACTGCTCTTTTCATACCTATTTTTTTAATAATCCAATGTGATACACTTTCTGCAGCACCACTGTCTTCCATGACTTTTCCAAAAATTGCCCCAGTTAAAAACATTAAATACCAAGATGTCACAAAACCAGAAAACCCATCCATATAACTTGTAACAAAATCCATTTCCTTACCTGTAGCAAGTTGAGAAAACAAAGGTATACCATTTAAAATGCCAACAGACAACGCAGATAAAGGCGCTGCGATTAATAGATTCACGCCTCTCATTACTAGAATAGTCAAAATAACTAACCCACCAACTAATCCTATAACACCTAACATATAAGTATGTCCCCTTTAGAACATAAACGGTTTTATTTATTTCCTTTATCTCCATACTTTCTTACACGTAATAATGCTTGTTCTGCGTGTCCCGCAAAGTTCTCATAACCGCATAGTCTCGCTGCATACTCACCCATAGCTGCACTTTGTTCTTCAGATGTAATACGTTGATAAGTCACTGTTTTAATAAATTTACCTACCCATAAGCCCCCTGTATAACATGCTGCTTTTTTAGTAGGTAGTGTGTGATTCGTGCCAATGACTTTATCCCCATAAGCTACATTTGTTTCTGGACCAAGAAATAGTGCACCATAATTTGTTAAATGATTTAAAAAGTAGTCTGGTTCTTTAGTTAATACTTCAACATGTTCAAAAGCGAGTTTATTCGCTTCTATTACAGCTTCCGCTTCATCTTTCACAATAATCACTTGGCCATAATTTTCCCAAGATTCACTTGCAATATCAGCTGTTGATAACGTTTGTAATTGTCTTTCTATCTCTTTTAAAGCTGCTTCCGCAATTGCTTCAGAAGTAGAAATAATCGCACCTGGAGATGTAGGTCCATGTTCCCCTTGGCCCAGTATATCTGTAGCAATCATTTCAGGTTCTGATGTTTCATCTGCAATCACTAATGTTTCTGTAGGGCCCGCGAGTAGATCGATACCGACTCTGCCAAATAGTTGGCGTTTCGTTTCTGCTACAAAAGCATTACCTGGCCCAACAATCATGTCTACAGAATCTATTGTTTCTGTACCTATCGCCATACCACCCATGGCTTGAATGCCACCTAGAATATAAATTTCATCGGCGCCCGCTTTGTACATTGCGTACACAGTTGTTTCTGGAATTTTACCGTCTATTGGTGGTGTACAAGCTATAACACGTTTCACCCCAGCAACTTTGGCAGTTAAGATACTCATATGCGAAGAAGCAATCATCGGGTATCTACCGCCTGGAATATAACACCCTACACTATCAACCGGTATATTCTTCTGACCTAATATAACGCCAGGTGAATTTTCTGTTTCGAAGTCTTTCAACGATTTTTTTTGAGCTTCAGCAAATCTTTGAATGTTATTTTGCGCGAATGCGATATCATCTTTAACTTGTTGTGGAATATCATTAACAATGCTTTCAATTTCTTCGTCACTTAATTTAAAACTTTCAGGGCTCCATTTATCAAATTTCACAGACAAATCGCGTAAAGCTTTATCCCCTTCAGCTTCAATCGTTTTAATCGTATCACTTACAATTTGACTAACCTTCTCATCAGATTGTTTTATTTCTTCTTGGCTTTTACCATTTTTTAATTTGTAAGACATTTAAAAATCCCCTCTCCCAGAGCGTGCGCATGCAATTAAACACAATAAAAGAATTTTGCATACGTATGCAAATATTTCACTTTATGTTATAGTAAGCGCTTTCAAATGTCAAATTGTTTTCGTTGTTTTTCTGAATTTAAACTTCCCTTTTAACTTCCTTTGTTCTATCTCATCTAAGTTATCTTTTAATAGGATTTCAATTGTTTCATCGATCATCTCATTCAGTGGCTGTGACCAAGTAGACAACTGATGATTGGGCCATGAAGCCATTCGTATATCATCGAATCCTATCACTTCAATTTCATTAGGTACCTCAATATTCATTTTCTTCACTGCCTCTAATACACCGAGTGCTGTAATATCGTTTGCGCCAAATATACCTCGAGGTCTGTTGCCATCCTTTAGATATTTCAATGTAGATTTATACGCTGTCTCAAAGGTGAAGTCTCCCTCAATCACATCTATATCCTGTTTTCTTTCACTAAAATACTGCCTAAATCCATGTAATCTATCTCTATTTGTAGAGGTGTTATGTTGTCCTGACACATACAAGTTCTGCTTGTATCCTTGATTATAAAAATATTCGGCTACCGATCTTGCTGCAAAAATATTATCACTTGAAACTGAATTACAATTTAAAGTTTCATCATATCTATTAAATAACATGACTGGAATATTTGAGCTTTTTAACTTTTTCACTAAGTCTGATGATAAAACTGCATCTGTGATAATAATTGCTTCAACGTTATATTCAAGAAATTGGTTGATTTCTTCTTGTTGAATTTCTTCATTTTCTGTATATACAAATAGTACAGAATAGCCGAATTGTTTCAATTTTTGTGTGAATAATGCTAAAACTTCATGATAGAATGGGTTCTGTTTATTTTTCATAGCTAAACCAATTAGCTTAGATTTGTTAGTGATTAAACCTCTAGCTAAAGCATTGGGTTTATAATTTAGTTCATTGGCAACTTTCAACACTTTTTGTTTTGTTTCTTCTGACACACTTTTACCAGGTGTAAAAACTCTGGAAACTGTAGATTGTGATACATTAGCTTTTTTAGCTACCAATTCTGCTGAAACATTTTTCTTTTTCAACTTTACCACCTCATCTATACGTCTTCATATTTGTATGTAGCACACTATATTTTATAACTCTTTATATTACATTATAAAATAAGAATTTCAAATGTTGCACTATTTTAACAATAAAAACACTTTCGCTGGATTCATATTTAAATGAATTTACGCGAAAGTGTTTTTTAGTTTTATATTTTAATGTGTGTAAAATTTCAAATTTATTCTTTATACTTTTCTGTAACGTTTAAGACCAATGATATTTAGTATTGTAAATATCAAAATGAATAGCAACAGTATAACAATATCGAACCAAATAAATTCAAATCCCTGTCCCTTAATCATTACATTGGTCAGCGCATCACCGGCATATCTTAACGGAAATACATAGCCAATAGCACTGACCCAATTGGCAATGCTATCTAAGGGGATAAGTCCAGAGAAAAAGACTTGAGGTATAACAACTAACGGTATAAATTGAACCATTTGAAATTCTGAATTTGCAAAAGTTGAAACAAACAAACCAATAGCTAAAGCAGCTAATGCAATAAGTATATTAATTAATAATACCCACCAGATACTTCCTACAACTTCAACTTTCAGTAAGTATATCGAATAAAATACAATAATTAATGTTTGTAATATCGCAAACAAACCATAACCTGCTAAATAACCAAAGACAATTTCACTTCTTTTAACAGATGTTGCAAGTACACGTTCTAAAGTCCCTCTCGTACGTTCTCTTAAAAGTGCTATACCAGAAACTAAGAAGACAAAGAAAAAGACAAAGAAACCAATGAGAATTGGAAATATTTTATCAAAAAAAGTGCTGTCAGCATCACCATAAAGATAATGACTATCTATGCTCAATGCCTCTGCCTGTTGTCCATTGTCTTGTTTCATGTTGTCCGGTATCTTTTCAACAATGTTAGTCATATCTTGCATCTTATTTTTTTGGATTGCACTTGCTAACAATTGTTTCGTTGACCCTGTAAGACTTGGGTCTTCATTTTTATAAGTAACTTCTAGGTTAGATCCTTTTTGTTCTATATATGCATCCAAATCTGAATCCACAATTGTATCTTTAATTGAGCTAGGCGCATCATATTTTTCAATATCTACTTTATCTGAAGGCAAAGCGTTCACAATTTCATCTGATACTGAGGCATTCACCCCCATTTTTATATTTGTTTCATTATTAGTATCAAATATAAAATACATCAATGTTAAAACCAAAATAGGTGCAAATAACATTAAAGCTAACGTTCTTTTATCTCGTAATAATTCTTTAATAACTCTGATAAAAATCGCCTTAAATCTCATTATTGCACCTCCGCTTCTGCTTTTATAAACACTTCTTCTATAGAATCAGCTTCGAATTTATCTTTTAATTCTTGAGGTGTTCCAATCGTAAATAATTTTCCTTCAACAATTAAGCCTATATAATCACAACGTTCCGCTTCTCCCATAACATGGGTTGTAACAATCACCGATTTCCCCTTATTTGCTAATCCATTCAATTGCTTCCAAACATCTTTTCTAAGCTTAGGATCAATCCCAACCGTAGGCTCATCTAAAATAATAAGGCTGGGGTTAGCTAACAGTGTTATAGCCAAAGAAAGTCTACGTTTCATACCACCTGAAAAATGAGAAACTACCTTTCCTAATTCATGTTCTAAATTTACTATTTTTGTATTTCCAGCAATTGCTTCTTCTAATTTCTTACCTTTTAACCCCATCAAATTCCCAAAAAACACTAAATTTTCTCTTGCTGTTAATGATTCATACAAAGCGTCACTTTGGCCCATATAGCCTATTTCATTCAATACTTTGCGATTAGGTATTTGTTTATTGAATATTTGAGCCTGTCCTTCATCTAAACTTTCCATACCCATTAAACATTTTATTGTCGTAGTTTTACCTGAACCACTAGGACCAATCAATCCTAATATTTCTCCCTCAGTTAATTCTATATTAATGCCATCTAAGACTTTCTTTTGATCATAATATTTTATTGCGTTCGTTAACTTTGCTACAAGATCAGCCATAGAGTTCCCTCTCCCGTGTAAATTATTGTTTATAAAACGAGTATATACCTCTCATTTGTAAAATCAATTTAGCACTAAAAAATATCCAATTCTTACAATTCCAATTAAATAAGTAATATTACACTTAGGCATATAAATCCGCTAGTTAGGCATTTTCAAGCAAATTGACAGGGAAATATTTTATATTGTAGTTGATAAATTAAAACTTTGTTTTAATTTTAAATACTTGGAAAGGGGTGTTTTATATGTCAGCAATCATAGAAGCACTAAATAATGCCATCCAAGCAGGTATCGCTCATGATTGGGTAACTATGGGTACAAGCATTGCGAGTGCATTAGCTAGCGGTGTAGACTTTGTTTTAGGTTTCTTAAAATAAAGTCATTTTCCTCACAAAAAGGACCTTCTCTAAAATCACGTGTGATATTTTTAGAGAGGGTCTTAAATTTAACTTCTAAACATTTGTAGTTTTTGAAAATAAAAAAGACTAGGACATAAATATATTGAACTGACCCCAATTAATGGGAGTAAAATAAAGACACTTTCGTTGAATTCATATTAAAATGAATTTATTCGGAGGTGTTTTTTTCTATGAAAAAAGTAGCATATTCAGTAGAAACTAAAAACAAAGTAATAGAAATGAAAATTCAAGGTTATTCTACTAAACATATTATGGACATTTTAAATATTAAAAATAAGACTCAAGTACAAAGATGGTGGAAATGGTATAGAGATGGTGAAAGCAACAGGTTTCCTCAACAAGTCGGAAAACAATATTCATATGGAAAGGGAATTGAAGAATTCAGTAATGAAGAGAAATTGAAATTAGAAATTAGACGTCAACAAGCTGAAATTGATGTTTTAAAAAAGTACAAGGAATTGGAAAGGAAGTGGCGCCAAAAGTAATAATACAAGTGGTTAATGCGTTGAAATCAAGGTACCCAGTTAAGGTAATATTAGATGTTTTTAAGATTCCCAAATCCACTTATTATCGTTGGAAATGTAAAAATTATGAATTAGATTCAATTGAAGAAAAAGTTAAATATATTTGTCATAAACACAACTATACCTATGGTTATAGGAAAGTAACTGCTGAATTAAATAAATTTAGCGAAATAATAGTTAACCACAAAAAAGTACAAAGAATTATGCAGGAAAATGGATTGAATTGTCGCGTTAAACCTAAGAAATCTAAAAAACCAGGTAATCCATTTTATAAAACAGATAATTTACTACAGAGAAATTTCAACGCAAACTGTCCATTAGAAGTACTTGTAACTGATATTACTTATTTACCTTTCGGTAATACAATGTTGTATCTTTCATCAATTATGGATGTCTATAACGGAGAAATTATAGCTTATTCTATAGATAATCACCAAAATCAAAGTTTAGTAAACGATACGCTTAATCAAGTGGAAATTCCTGATGGTTGTATTCTTCATACTGATCAAGGTAGTGTTTATACGTCGTATGAATATTATGAATTGTGCAAAGAAAAAGGCATTACCAGAAGCATGTCCCGTAAGGGAACGCCAGCCGATAATGCCCCGATCGAATGTTTTCATTCCTCACTAAAGTCTGAAACATTCTACTTAAACAAAGAGCTCAAGAGCTCTAATAACATTGTAATAGATATTGTCGAAAATTACATTGAAAACTATAATAAAGTTAGAATTCAACAAAAACTAGGCTACTTAGCTCCTATAGAATTCAGGAAATCAGCAGCTTAGAAAACAGTGTTTTTATTAAATTCCCATTTTAAGGGTTCAGTGCCATATGTCCCAGTCTCAAAGTAATATCTTAATTATACTTTTTCAGTTTGTGCTTGTGCTTTTTCATTGTTTGACGCATGTGAAGCACCGATTGCTTCGATTTCTTCTAGTGTACGTCCTCTAGATTCTGGAACGAATTTTTTCACAAACAGTACGCCGAGTATACAAATGATGCCGAATATCGCAAATACGATTTGTTGTGGGAAATACACTGTCATAATTGGGAATAGTAATCCAACTAAGAAAGAACCAATCCAATTTAATGAAGATGCTGCACCTGAAGCAAATCCTCTAATTGCTAATGGGAATATTTCTCCAACGATAACCCATGTTAACGGCGCCCATGTAAATGAATAGAACGCTACATAAATACTTAAAAATATAACAATGAGTATTGGATTCGCATTTGGTAATATCAAATTAATGACTGCTGGTAATATGAATGATAATCCCATCACAGTACCACCTAACATAAGTAATGTTCTTCTGTTAAATTTATCCGCTATCCAAATGAAGAGTAATGATCCTAATACTAAAATCACACCTTGAATAATTGGCCACATTAAAGCTGTACTTGCTGAGTTACCTGTAGCTTGTTCAACAATTAATGGAATATAGTAGAATATTGCATTTGCCCCTTGGAATTGTTGGAACGCAGCTACACCCAATCCAGCGATAACTAAATATTTATATTTGCCACTAAATAATGTTGCTAATGATTGGTTTACTTTATTCTTACTTTCTATTTGAATAGTCTTGTTTATTTCTTCAAATTCTTTATCTACGTTTTGGTTATTTCTAAGGTTGCTTAAGACTATTTTAGCTTCTTTAAATTTATTATTTTTAATTAAAAATCTTGGAGACTCTGGTAATTTTAATACGCCCCAGAATAAAATGACTGCTGGAACTGCTGCTGCACCTAACATTAATCTCCAACCCATTTCAACTGGCAAACCTCTTAAGAAATAGTCTACGATGTATGATAACAACATCCCAGATACAATCATTGTTTGATTCATACCAGACAATTGACCACGGTACTTGGCTGGAGCCATTTCTGACATGTAAGCTGGTACTAATGCTGATGCAGCACCAACTGCTAATCCAAGAATTACCCTTGATATAATTAAGAAATAACTACCATCATGTGGTGCGATGCCTGACAAAACAGAACCAATTACGAAAATGATTGCAGAAATTAAAATCATTTTCCTTCTACCAAGCGTATCAGATAATTTACCTGCTAAAATACCACCAAATATTGCGCCTAGCATTACTGACGAAGTAATTAACCCAATTATAAATCCACTATTAATATTCCAGTCTTCTCTTAAAAATGGTAACGCTCCGGTCATAACACCTATGTCATAACCAAAAAGTATCCCACCAAAAGCACCGAAGAAATAGATAAAGCGATTCGAAACTTTACTGTTTATTTTCATCCCATTCACCCTTTTTTAAAACAAAATATGCCTTACATTACGTTATTTGATTAACGACAAATCTACTGTAATTTAATTTATTAATGTATATTCTGAATCAAACATGTTTAATAATATTTCTATTTGCGATGTATTCAATTTAAGTGACAGTACTGTGTGATGACCACCGCCTTCTTCAATCCAACGTTTCACGCCTTGTTCTAATGATGGTTTAACATCCCATAACACTCTAGCTACTGGTAAGTTAGGTGCAGGTTCATCTAATTGTTTAGCAGTAATTTCATTCACAATAAACTTGAAGCGTGTGCCAAGATCCATCATTGTGACCACTACGCCGTTGCCAGCTTTTCCATCGAATACTAATCTTGCTGGATCTTCTTTATCGCCTATACCTAAGGGATTTACAACGATTTTAGGTTTCGTGTCTGCTAATGTTGGATCAACTTCCAACATATGTGCGCCTAGTATATGTGATTGGTGACTTCTTAAGTCGTACGTATAATCTTCCATGAACCCTGTTGCTTCATTTTCTGCAGCAATTTTAAGTAAGCGGTCTAAAGCAGCAGTCTTCCAATCACCTTCACCTGCAAATCCGTAACCTTGTTCGTTAAGTCTTTGTACTGCTAAACCTGGTAATTGTTTCATGCCATGTAAATCTTCAAAGTTAGAAGTGAAAGCAGTATATCCACCCTCATCTAAAAAGCGTTTAATCGCAATTTCATATTTTATTTGTTCTTTAACAGAAGCATTAAATGCGTCTTTACTGTACGCTCTGTAATCAAAGTCATATAAATCTTCATATGATTTAAATAATTGATCTACTTCTGAATCTGTTACTTGATTCACATATTCTACTAAATCACCTATACCAAAATAATCCACAGTCCAACCGTATTGGATTTGTGCTTCGATTTTATCCCCTTCAGTAACAGCTACATTACGCATGTTGTCACCAAATCTTGCAACTTTTAAGTTGAAGCTTTCATTATAAGCATTAGCTACAACCATCCATTCTCTTAATTGCTTTTGTACATTTTCATCTTTCCAATGTCCAAAAATAATTTCATTTTTCTTATTAAGACGGCGGTTAATATAACCGTATTCTCTATCTCCATGTGCTGATTGATGTAAATTCATATAATCCATATCAATGTTTTCCCATGAAATATCATTGTTGTATTGAGTTGCTAAATGTAATAATGGTTTTTGTAATAATTTAGTACCTCTAATCCACATTTTCGCTGGTGAAAATGTATGCATCCATGTAATCACACCTAAAATATCATCACGATAATTCGCTTCTTTCATAATATCTGTAATAACATCTGCAGAAATTGCTAATTTCGTTTGTAATTCAATTTCAAACGGTAATTGTGCCTGCGCGTTTAACTCGTCCGTAATATTTTGTGCATTTTGTTTAACTTGTGCGAGTGCATCATCACCATAGAGTTCTTGTGATCCAATCACAAACCAGAATTTTTTTGTTGTAGTCATTTTGTTTCCTCCTTAGTTTTGTCCGTAATAGGCATTTGCGCCGTGTTTTCTTTCAAAGTGTTTATCAAGTACTGCTTTAGGTAATGTTTCTGCGAATGGATTTAATTGTCTTGTGAAGATATTCATCTTACATACTTCTTCTAACACTACTGCGTTCATCACAGCTTTTTCACAATTATCTCCCCAAATAAATGGTGCGTGACCATGCAATAATACTGCAGGTACTTCATGTGGGTTGATACCTTTTTCTTTAAATGTTTCAACAATGACATTGCCTGTTTCATACTCATAATCTTTATCGATTTCTTCAGTCGTTAAAAATCTAGCACACGGAATTTCGCCGTAGAATGTATCTGCATGTGTTGTTCCCATAGCTGGCACGTTCAATCCTGATTGCGCCCACGTTGTTGCCCATGGTGAATGCGTATGTACGACACTGCCAATATCACCAAATTCTTTATAAAGAACAGCATGCGTTGGCATATCTGAAGAAGGTTTTAAATCTCCTTCAACCACTTCACAATCTAAATTACAAACCACCATATCTTCTGGTTTCATGACATCGTAATCTACGCCACTCGGCTTGATAACAAATAATTGCGATTCTGCATCAAAGGCACTCACATTACCCCATGTGTATTTAATCAATCCTCGGTTTGGCAATTCTAAATTTGCCTTAAAAACTTCAGCTTTTAACGTTTCTAACATGTTATTTGCCTCCTAAATATTTAGCTATCGATTGTTCTATAGGTAAACCTTTTTTAACTTTTTCTACATAGTTATTAAAGTTAATCACTTCTTGTTCTACTGGTTCCGTAGTTACTTCTTCCGTGTTTAAAAATACAACTTCATTTAAAAATGTAGCTAAAGATTGTTGAGATTCTTGTGCGGTATAGTAAGCTAAAACACTGACACCCCATGCGCCACCTTCACTTGCCGTATCCATTACGGTAATCTTATTTTCAAGTGCTGATGATAATACTTGCTGTGCGACACCTTTGGTTTTAAAAATACCGCCATGTGCTATCAATTTATCTATGTTAATCGATTCATTATTTTTCAATAAATCCATTCCAATTTTCAAAGTACTGAATGCACTATATAAATGCATTTTCATAAAATTAGCTAAATTGAAATTATAGTTTGGTTCACGTACAAATAATGGATAACCTGTCTCTACGTCTGTAATGTTTTCTCCTGAAACATAGTTGTATGAAAGTAAGCCACCAATGTTGTCATCACTTTCCAATGAACGCTCGAATATCTGTCCGTACAACTTATCCGATGAAAAATCAACACCCATGACGCTTAATACTTCGCCAAATATGTTCATCCAATCATTAATATCAGAAGTACAGTTATTGGTGTGAATCATTGCTACTTCACTACCATCGGGCGTTGTTACTACATCAATTTCTGGGTACATGCCTTTTAATGCATCAGATAATACAACCATTGCAAATGCACTAGTACCGGCTGATATATTACCTGTATTCTGCGCTACTGTGTTCGTTGCTACCATACCAGTACCAGCATCGCCTTCAGGCGGACACATAATGCTACCAGCTTCGAGATTACCTGAAGGATCTAATAATGTTGCACCATCACTTGTAAGACGACCGCCACTTTCACCTGCCAATTTAATTTCAGGTAATATAGCTGATACTGACTTTTCAAATCCTTTTCCTTTAAATAAGTCATTAGCTGTATTTAATAAATCTGATCTATAAGCTTTTTTGTTAACATCTATTGGGAACATGCCTGAAGCCTCGCCAATACCGACAACTTTTTCTCCAGTTAAGTACCAGTGCACATACCCAGCTAACGTTGTTAAATATTCAATTTGATTCACATGGACTTCTTTATCTAATATGGCTTGATATACATGCGCAATACTCCAACGTTCTGGAATATTAAATTGAAATGCTTCGCTAAGTAACGTAGCTGCCTTTGCTGTATTACCATTTCTCCAAGTTCTAAATGGTACAAGTAAATCTTCATTATGATCAAACGCTAGATAACCATGCATCATACCGCTGATACCAATCGACTTCACTTGTTTTAATGTTAAATTATGTTTTTCTTTCATTTCTGTTGTCATTGCACTATAACTTTTCTGTAACCCGACCCAGATATCATTAATAGAATATGTCCAATATCCATCTACGAATTGGTTTTCCCATTCAAAATGTCCAGATGCAACTGTATTTAAATGCTGATCAATTGCTACGGTATTAATTCTTGTAGAACCAAGTTCAATACCAATCGATATATCTTCACTACTTAATGCTTTCTTCAAACCATCCATTTCAAACACTCCTATTGAAACCGTTTTCAAATATACCTTATAATATTTGTCCGTACATGTCAATGTTTATTATTTTATGTCCGTACATTTTTTGAATTATAAAAAAGCTCAAACCAATAGCGTGATTGATTTGAGCCTGTCTTTTATATTTTTTTTACAGAATTTCGTTCGATAATATATGTATCTATAAGTTGTGACGTTTGTTTTTTATCTGTATTTATCGCGGTAATCATCCATTCTGCTGCTTTTCTACCAAGTAATTCTTGAGGATGTGACGTTGTAGTCAAATCCATCTCACTCAATTTACTTAGCACTGAATTATCTTCGCCAACCACAGATAAATCGCTTGGTATCTGCACATTTCGCTGTTTTAATCTTTGGATGATCTCGTAAGCAATTTCATCGTTATAACAAACTAAGCCAGTGATATTAATCTTTTTCTCACAAATATGCTGAACAATTTGTTCGATGACTTGTGGCTTACTTTCGGTATCAAATGTATAAATATGTTCGCCTTTAAAAAGAATATGATTACTTTCAAAAGCATTAAAATAACCTTTCATTCTTAATTTACCTTGGTTATCGTCTATTTTAGTAATTAAAGCAATATTTTCATGTCCTTGATCTACTAAATATTTTGTTGCTAAATAGCCAGATTTCACATCATCAATTGCTATATAAGGCAAGTTCAACTCATCATACTTAGCATTAATCATTAAAATCGGAATATCTCGCTGTTTGAATAATGAATAATAGGACAAATTCGGGTTATAGACATTACTCTTAGTAGGTTCTATAATAAGTCCCGTCACACCTTGATTCAGCATCATCTCTAAACATTTACGTTCTTCCTCATGATTGTTATTCGTACTTGCTAATATTAAAGAATAGCCATTCTTTTTTAATACATTCTCAATACCTCGAATAATACTCGGGAAAATATAATCCGATAAGTAAGTCACGATTACGCCTATTTTTTTAGTTTCATTGTTCTGATTTGTATTTAAATAATTGTAACTCACATATGATCCAGAACCTTTTTTCTTTTTAATGTATCCTTCTTTGACTAATAAATCCATTGCTTGTCTGATTGTATAGCGACTTAAATTATACCTATCCTGAAATTGCTTTTCTGTAGGTAAGAGCATTCCAACTTGATAGCTTTTGTTAATTATTTTTTCTTTAATTTCGTCCGCTACAATTTGATATTTCGGCTTATTCATAATTGAAAATCTCCTAGTCTCACCAATTTGTCTTAATACCGCATATTATAGCATACGTCATATTTATTCAATGAATCAAATTTTAAGAAAAATTGAATTTATACGTTGAATTCATCATATAATATAAAGTAATTACGTACTTAGTTTAAACGTCGTTCTTTGTACTGCCTTCCCTCTTGAAAGACTACTGTTAAGCCATTGAAACGTCACTCATTAAAATCTTTTGACTTATGAATTAACCGTTGTTATATTAAGATTAAGAAGGAGATATGCGTGAACATACCTCCCTCACAGACCCGTTAAAAAGACGGTGGCTAGACAAAGTGAAAATAACGTTTCAACATTTATCTGCCTAAAGTTGGAACGTTATTTTTTTTGGCTATTACAAACTAATATGAGACCAATGATTGTTAACATAACCATTAAGATTTCATAATCAGTCATTTTCTATCCTTTCTTGGAGTAGAAACCAAAATCATAGGCATCACCCCATTTTCAATGAGATTAGCCACCTTTATTCCAACTTGCCTGTAAAAATATTTTACTACATGAACTGCGTCACTCCTACCTTTTCTTCACTTTTTGAAAAATTTAACTATCCCTATATGAATCATTTTATTGAATTCTTATAACGTCTCTATGTACGCTTTTAAAAATATAATAAAATCTTTTGACTTATGAATTAACCGTTGTTATATTAAAATTAAGAAGGAGATATGCGCTAACATACTTCCCTCACAGACCCGTTAAAACACGGGGGCTTTTTGGTTAAAATAACCTTAACTTCTCCAAAGTTGGAAGGTTATTTTTTTTGGCTATTACAAACTAATATGAGTCCAATGATTGTTAACACAACCATCAAGATTTCATAATCAGTCATTTTCTATCCTTTCTTGGAGTAGAGACCAAAATCATAGGCATCACCCCATTTTCAATGAGATTAGCCACCTTTATTCCAACTTGTCTGTAAAAATATTTTACTACATGAACTGCGTGACTCCTATCTTTTCTTCACTTTTAAAAAAACTCACCCCCAAAATATAAAACGTTTTCATTTTATTAATAAGAAATGGATACATTTTACTTTGTACATGGTACGCTATAATTAATAAAAATATTACTTATTATATTAAATGGATAGATTGTATAAGGAGTGAACTTGGATGAAAAAAGTTTCTATCAAAGATGTAGCTAAAGAAGCAGACGTGTCTTTGACTACGGTTTCGCAAATTTTAAATAAAAAAAGCAACCGTTTTTCAGAGGAAACAGTAAACAAAGTCATTGCTGCTAAAGAGCGATTAGGCTACTTCCCTAATAAAAATGCGCAACAATTACGTGGTAGCCAAACAAAATTAATCGGTGTGCTATTACCAAATTTAACTAATCCATTCTTTTCCACGATGATGCAAACTATGGACGATCACAAACCAGATGATATCGATTTATTCTTCTTAACAACAAAGGAAGATAAAATCGAAGAAGGGATTATGCATCTTGTCGAACGAGGCATGGATGGTCTGATTATTGCGCAGATGATTAAGAACCCGTCTCGTTTAAATCAATATTTATTAAATCATAATATACCCTATATCGTACTAGATCAAAGTGATGACCATGGATTTACTGATATCGTAAAAACAAATGAACGCAATGGTGGTGAACTGGCAGCCGCACATCTTATTGATTACGGCCACACGCACATTTCAATCATTCAACCTTATAATTTAACGAGTAATATGAAAGCAAGAACAGATGGTTTCATCAAATATTGTGAAATGCATGAGATACCATCTCCTATAATTATCGAAACCCCTTTAAATAAAGAAGGTGGATTTGCAGTCATTGATGATATTATAAAGTCCAAATCTAGTGCTATTTTTGCAACAAATGATGAGATGGCTATTGGTATTATGCGTGGCCTCGCTGATAAAGGATTTCACGTACCAAACGATATTTCAGTTATTGGCTTTGATAATATAGACATTGCAAAATATCTTGTCCCTTCCCTCACCACAGTTGCACAACCTATTAAAGAAATAGGCGAGGCTGCATTAGCTTTAATCACTCATAAGCTGAATCAAAATGATGCAACTTTACATAACGTTGCATTACATAATGAGTTAATTATCAGAGAAACAACACAACATTTTTAAAAATAAAACACACATAATATAAGACTTAAAGATATGTCATTGATTGCTTGACTCGAGTTAGCAGTTATCAATTTTCAGCTTATCTTCTAGGTCTTATATTTTTTTGTAAAAAATGAAAGCGTGTACAAATATAGAAATTGATGTTATTATGACTTAGTAAAACGTTTTACTAAATCGTTTTACCTAAAAATAATCACTACATAAATATATATAGAGGTGTCTTATGGATATTATAGCAATTTTAATTGGTCTTGGACCATTACTGGGTTGGGGACTATTTCCTACCATCGCATCGAAGTTTGGTGGACGACCAGTTAACCAAATATTTGGTGCAACAGTAGGAACGTTGATTTTCGCATTAGGTTTCGCATTCATTCAAGGTATCGATTTTCCAACAGGAATGAACCTTATATTTTCATTAATATCAGGTGTTGGTTGGGGCTTTGGACAAATTATTACTTTTAAAGCATTTGGTCTAGTCGGTTCTTCCAGAGCTATGCCAATCACAACTGCATTTCAACTATTAGGTGCATCACTATGGGGTGTCTTTGCATTAGGAGATTGGCCAGGATTAACAAATAAAATTATCGGCTTCACTGCCCTACTTGTTGTGCTAATTGGTGCATATATGACTGTTTGGAGTGAAAAATCAGAACAACAGTATAGTAAGAAATTAAGAAATGCAGTTATTTTACTACTTATAGGTGAAATAGGTTATTGGGCCTACTCTGCAGCACCTCAAGCAACTAATATCAGTGGTATGGAAGCATTCTTACCACAAGCAATGGGTATGGTGCTTGCTGCAGTAATTTATGCATTTATGAATATGAAACAAGGCAATGCTTTCTTAGAAAAAGTCAGCTGGAAACAAATTATTTCAGGATTGTTCTTTGCATTTGGTGCATTAACATACTTAATTTCTGCACAGTCAGATATGAATGGATTAGCGACAGGATTCATACTGTCACAAACATCAGTAGTATTAGCTACGTTAACAGGTATTTATTTCTTGAATCAGAGAAAAACACCAAAAGAACTTATCGTTACTATTATTGGACTTGTAATCATATTAATAGCAGCAGCAGTTACAGTATTTATTAAATAAACTATAGGATGGGAGATTTAATTATGAAAAAAACAAAGGTTTTAAATAGTCATGTGTCACATGCAATTGCAACATTGGGTCATTTTGATTTAATAACAATTAATGATGCGGGTATGCCAATTCCAAATGACGAACGTCGTATTGATTTAGCGATTACTAAAGACCTACCACGCTTTATTGATGTTTTAGAGAACGTTTTATCAGAAGTTGAAGTTCAAAAAATATTTCTTGCAGAAGAAATCAAAACACAAAACGCTGAACAACTTAAACAAATTAAATCATTGATAGGTGACAATGTAGAAATTTCATTTATTCCACATGAAGAAATGAAACAAAATTTAAATCATTCACTAACAAAAGCTAATATTCGCACAGGGGAAACGACACCATTTTCAAATATTGCACTTGAATCTAACGTGACATTTTAAAGAAAAAAGGAGAATATACTATGACAAATAAAGTTGTAATTATTGGTTCTACCAATGTAGATAAAATTTTAAACGTAGACCGTTTTGTTAAACCGGGAGAAACATTACATCTTCAAAATGCTCAAAAAATTTATGGTGGCGGTAAAGGCGCAAATCAAGCACTTGCAACTGCACGCTCAAATGCCCAAACAACTTTTATTTCTAAGATTGGAACTGAAGGAGACGCAGATTTCATGTTAGAAGATTTTGAAGAAGCGCATATGAATACAGACTACATCATGACAACAGATACCGCCCAAACAGGCCAAGCATTCATAACAATTGATGCCAATGGACAAAATACAATTTTAGTTTATGGTGGCGCAAATATGGAATTAAATGATACAGATGTAAATAAAGCAGCTGACGCAATTGCAGAAGCAGATTATATTATTGCTCAACTTGAAGTGCCTGTTCCTGCGATTATTAGCGCTTTTAAAATCGCACGTGAAAACAATGTCACTACTATTTTAAATCCAGCTCCTGCAAGTGAATTATCTAAAGATTTACTTACTTTAACTGACATTATTGTGCCAAACGAAACAGAAGCAGAATTATTAAGTGGTATCGCAGTTACAGATCGTGCATCAATGCATCAAAACGCCGAATACTTTTTATCTTTAGGAATGAAAGTTGTTATTATCACACTTGGCGAGCAAGGTACTTATTACGCGACAGCAAATTCTGCTGGTTTAATACCTTCGTTTAAAGTAAAAGCGATTGATACAACAGCAGCAGGTGACACTTTTATCGGTGCATTTGCAAGTCGTCTCAATATGACAGACTTTAATATAGAAGAAAGTATTACTTACGCAAATAAAGCAGCTTCGCTTACAGTCCAAGTTGAAGGCGCTCAAAAATCAATTCCATTAGAACAAGATGTGTTAAAGGCTTAAAGATAAACTACTTATTTTATACATCATGAGATAGTTCATAATCACTGCTCATAAGCAAAGGCGGCTCTCACTAATCTGAGAGCCGCCTTGTTTATTTATTTATTTATATTTATTTACGAGTGCTTTAGGAAGATGACAGTAATCATCAGGGAATCTTGTTAATCTATCTTGATTTTCTTCTGCACTTTTCACGTAATTTGTCAGTGGTAATACTTCTGTTGCAATCAGATGATGGTCTTCAATTGCATCTATAAATGCTTGTGCCTCTTTTAAATGCTTGGCATCTTCACTGTATAATCCTGTTCTATATCTCAAGCCAACATCTTCACCTTGCTTGTTTACGCTATAAGGATCAATAATTTCAAATAGATATCCCATTAAGTCTGTAACTGTCACTTTTGCTGGATCAAATGTTGTCTTAATGACTTCTACATATCCATCATATTCTCCATCGAGTGTATCTGTAATACCGTTTGCCCTGCCACCTTCTGTGTCTACTACACCAGGTAAAGTTTTAACAAAGGCTTGTACACCCCATAGACATCCGCCTGCCAAGTATACCGTTTCCATTTACATCTCTCCCTTTTCAACTAACAATTATCAATTCAGTATAGTAATAACCACGTTCATTTGCAATTACTTATAGTTTAGCGTTTTCAAAGGTGTATGATTGATTTTTTGTCAAAAGGGAAAATATTAAAGTAGTATACAAGGAGGAATTACATGCCTAAAGTTGAAGAAAGAATGTTAGAAGATATCGAAGAAAAACCTTCAAGATCACAAAGCGATTTAAGCTCTGAAAAGGAAATGCAGCAAAATGCCTTTGAAAGATTAGGCAAAGACGTCGTAATCATCGAAACTTTAGCAATTATGAACATTATTTTTGCTATAAGTACAATTGGCTTAGTGACTGCACTTGTTTGCACAAATAAAAAGAAATAAGTTCATCATAGCTGTTTCTAAATTTTAAGAAGTATAAAATGAATGCTATATACCTTTGCTCTTTTCATGGTTTTCACTATTAAAGTGACGGTTTTGAGAAGAGCATTTTTATTTTTCTATTTCTTCAAATGTACTTTTCATATATAATGAAAATATTGCACTAATTTAAATTAATAAATTGAATATTATCCCTTTTTTGTTATAATGCAATAAGGAGAATTTTGTTCTTTTACTCGAAATAATGAGTAAGTAAATTATAAATGAAGCATTACGTTGCTTCAATACAACCAACCACTTCAACCATAAATTTTATATTAATAATAATGAAAAGAATAGATTAGAGGAGAATCGAATTATGGATTATAGAGTATTATTGTATTATAAATATACAACACTTGATGACCCCGAAACTTTCGCTACGGAGCATTTAGAATTTTGTAAGGATTTAGAACTTAAGGGCCGTATTTTAGTATCTACAGAAGGTATCAATGGTACTGTATCTGGGACAGTCGAAGCTACTGATCAATATATGGAACAATTGAAATCAGATGAAAGATTTAAGGGAATTACTTTTAAAGTTGATGAAGCTGAAGGACATGCTTTCAAAAAAATGCACGTACGTCCAAGAGAAGAAATCGTTGCTCTAGATTTAGAAGATGACGTTGACCCAAGAGAATTAACAGGAAATTACTTATCACCAAAAGAATTTAGAGAAGCTTTATTGGCTGATGATACTGTAGTCATTGATGCAAGAAATGATTACGAATACGATTTAGGTCATTTCCGCGGCTCAGTTCGTCCTGATATCACGAGATTTAGAGACCTACCTGATTGGATCAAAGAAAATAAAGAGCAATTCATGGACAAAAAGATTGTTACTTATTGTACTGGCGGCATCCGTTGTGAAAAATTCTCTGGTTACTTATTAAAAGAGGGCTTTGAAGATGTAGGTCAACTTGAAGGTGGCATTGCTACTTACGGTAAAGATCCGGAAGTAAAAGGTGAATTATGGGACGGTAAAATGTACGTCTTTGATGAACGTATTAGTGTAGAAGTCAACCAAGTAGACAAAACAGTTGTGGGTAAAGAATGGTTCGATGGTACACCATGCGAACGTTATATCAATTGCAGCAATCCAGAATGTAACAAACAAATTCTTGTTTCTGAAGAAAATGAAGAACGTTATTTAGGTGCTTGTACACACGAATGTGCAACTCACGAAAATAATCGTTATGTAAAAAAACATGACATTAGCGAAGAAGAAAAAGCCGCACGCTTAGAAAACTTCAAAAATCTTGTAAGCCAATAATATAAAACACTGTTATGCATGATGCATAACAGTGTTTTATTTATCGTTTCACTCGTGTTATCAAACTTTCTACTAATTCTTCAATACTACTATTAATAACTTCTATATTTTTGTCATTTATGTTTTTGTCACCATGAAACCAAATTGGTTTAATGCCTACATTAAGTGAACCAGAAACATCATTTTCCCAAGAATCTCCTACATATATTGTATGCTCAGGTTTGATATTTAGCATATGAGTTACCTTTAAGAAAGCAGCACCATCAGGCTTTTCACTTCCAATATCTTCAGATATAAAAATATTATTTTCAAAAATCTTTTTTAATTCTAAACGTGCTATCTTAGTTGTTTGTTCTGAAATTTTTCCGTTAGTTAATATACCTATATTCACCCATTTTTTTAATTCATTAAGATGATCATTTAATATTATATTTGGTTTAATATGTTGAATAATAATGTCAAAAAAAGCTAAGAAATATTCATGTGCTTCTTTTGTTGTAATATTTTTCTTAAAATATTTTAAACTTTCTATTAATCGTAGTTGCCTGAGTTCATCTAAAGTTATCTCTCCTCGACTATGTTTCAACCAAAATTTTTTATCATAATAAGTGTAAATTTTGAGGAATTCATCATATGCAATATCTTCTGCATACCCAGAATCGTTGAAAATTTGTTTATTCGCAATTAACCATAAATCATTGAAAGGAAATAAAGTATTATCTAAATCAAATAATACTAATTCTGCATTTTTAATTAAAAACCCCTCCTTAAGAGTAATTAACGTCGTTACATAATAATTATAAACCGCCTTTTCACTTTTACTGTATTAAGTTTTTAACAAAATTATGAATTTTAAAACCTTCTCCCCATAAACTTAATCCCTTTATGCGTACAAACTAAAAATAGAATATGTGCAATAATCCAACAGATATAACCCATGAATTGAAATTGAAAAACAGGGTTAATTGCCATATAAATCAGCAATGGATAAAGTGCTAAAAATGAAAACATGACACAAATTAACGCGATATAATAATAATCCCCTAACTTTTTATAAATAAAATAAAGTAAAGCATAAAGTGAAATTGTAATGCCTACATGAATTAAAAATTCCAAAACAATATTTGAAGCATTGTCATCTATTAAAAAATCTATATTCAGTAATAATGCTGTTAAGTGCATCGATTTAAATAAATCGAAAAATAAAGTAGTCAAAAATAATATAATTGCTAACGTCAATGCTACGATTAAATGTGCTAAAAGTTTTTTCATAATATCATATTATTCCCTTACACCCATTAGTTAATCAATTTTCAAAATAAATTTATTTACATATAAAAACCCCTGTCTCTACATAGTAGAAACAGGGATTAGTTTATTCACTTAACTATATTTAATTTTAATTAGACATTACTGCTTATATTATGCAGTAACCCATTGTGAAGCACCTTCAGATTCGTAAAGATCCATTGCTGCTTGGTCTTGTACTGATTCTGGAGCTTCAGTTGGTGATTGACCTTGGTATTCTTCAGGTGCTACTGAATCCCAAGTGCTTTGTAAGAATTGGTATTTACCTGCTGCACCTGATGAAGGGTTAACAGCTTTAAGGTCGCCACCTGATTCACGTTCAGCGATTGCTTGTAAATGAGAATTAACTTCTACTGATGAACCACTTGAAGCTTCACTTGAGCTTGATTCATTTGAACTTTCTGAAGATTGAGTTGAAGCAGCTTCTTGTTGTGGTTGTTGAGTTTCTTCAGCTTGTGGAGCTGATTGTTCAGTTGGTTGCTCAGCAGTTGCTTGTTGAGCTTGTTCTTGTTGTGGTTGTTCTTGTTGTGGTTGAGCTTGTTGTTGATCACTATTAGTTGAAGCTTGTTCTGATGAACCATTTGAACCTTCACCATAGCTCCAAGTAAAGTTTGTACCATCTGATTGGAAGTTATAATTTACGCCATCTTGAGTAAAGTTATGATTATATGAACCCTCTTGTATAGGTGCTTGATTTAATTGTTCAGAGTTTGATTGAGCTTGTTGCGCTAAGTCTGCTTTGTCGATACCTTGTTCTGAAGCGTCAGCTGAATTTCCTGCTGCTGCTCCTGTTACGCCTAATCCTACTGCTAAAGTTGATGCAATTACTGTTTTTTTCATTATTAATAATCCTCCTAAGAGATAATTTTCATTTTATAGTTTTAAAATTAATTCGTAATTTCAATCATCGCTAAGACGATTTACTTTCCTCAATTAATTTACAAGACCTACTGTAACATCTATAAATAGCTCGTGGGTTACAGTGAAGTTAAAAAAACAATCGACTTTTTACACTCCCATTACACTAAATATCTTAATAATTTCCAGAAAATTCAACCAAAATACTCTCACGATAGTTCATAAATAGAATACTTGCTTTACCTCTATGTAATCTCTATGTAATTAGTGTGACAATGGTGTACCTTTACACCAATAGTATACACTTACTTTTTACTTCGTTTTATTTTTATTTCACGTTATTTTAAACACATTATTTTTTAATATTGCGTACTAACTATGTAAAGTATTATATCGATTTGGAGGAGTTCAATGTTTATCAATGTCCTTTATGAGGATAATCATTTACTTATGGTCGAAAAACCTATTAATATACCAGTACAGGCTGATGACTCAAAAAATGAAGATTTATTGTCTATGTTAAAAGATTACATTAAAAAAAATATAATAAACCAGGAAAAGTTTATCTTGGCTTAGTACATCGTCTTGATAGACCAGTCGGTGGTGCTATGGTATTTGCTAAAACATCCAAAGCTGCATCTCGTTTATCAAATGAACTAAGAAAGCAAAATTTTGATAGAACTTATTTAGCAGTTGTTCATGGCACACCTGCAAAAAAACAAGGTGAACTTAAAGATTATCTCTGGAAAGATCGTAATAAAAATATCGTATATGTGGTAGATTCAAAAAGAAAAGAAGCAAAACAAGCGATCTTAGACTACAAAATAATTCGTAATGCTGAAAAGAAAAGTTTAGTCGAAGTACAATTGCGAACTGGACGTTCACATCAAATTAGAGTGCAATTTGCGAATCAAAACTTACCATTATATGGAGACCAAAAATATGGACAACATATTAATAAACCTGGTCAACAAATTGCTTTATGGGCATCGCATCTTAGCGTAAAACATCCGACTAAAGATGAAATTATATCTGTAGAATCAATTCCAAGCGACGGTATCTGGTCACATTATTTGTAATACTTGTATCGTCTCCATACTAAAATTGCATTTCCTCGGAAATATTTTAATAACAAAAACAATTGGCTGGGACATATCACATGTCTTAGCCTCAGTTTTTTATATTGGCAGTGGCTGACTGAATTGAAAATACGCTTATATCAAGCATTTAAAGAACTACTACTTCATTTATGAAGACAAGTAGTTCTTATGCAAGAGCTAAAGCTCTTGTATTCCATTTTCTAGTCAGCTGTGCCGGGGTGGGACGACGAAATTTTATTAGAAAAATTAGATTTCTGTCCCACTCCCTTGTTTTATTTATCTCAAATTATTTATTAAATCAAAAAACCTGCCTCTATATTATAGAAGCAGGTTTTGAATCGTTTATTTAAAATGATTAATTACTGTTTAAATTATGCAGTAACCCATTGTGAAGCGCCAACTTCATTGTAAAGTTTAACTGCTGCAGCATCTTGTACAGATTCAGGTGCTTCTGTTGGAGATACACCTTGGTAAGCTGCTGGAGCTACTGAATCCCAAGTGCTTTGTAAGAATTGATATTTACCTGCTGCACCTGATGATGGGTTAACAGCTTTAAGATCGCCGCCTGATTCACGTTGAGCGATTGCTTGTAAATGAGAGTTAACATTTACTGATGAACCACTTGAAGCTTCACTTGAGCTTGATTCTTTTGAAGTAGATTCTTGTTGTGGTTGTTGAGTTGCTTCAGTTTTTGGTGCTTCTTGTTGAGCTGGTTCTGCAGCTTGTTCAGATGGTGCTTCTTGTTGTGCTGGCTCTGCTGCTTGTTCAGCTGGTGCTGCTTGTTCAGCTGGTGCTTCTTGTTGAGCAGGTGCCTCAGTTGAACCTTCAGCTGATCCTCCACCAAAGCTCCAGCTAAAGTTTGTACCGTCTGATTC
Source organism: Staphylococcus sp. AntiMn-1 (assembly GCF_001663395.1). Taxonomy (NCBI): domain Bacteria; kingdom Bacillati; phylum Bacillota; class Bacilli; order Caryophanales; family Staphylococcaceae; genus Staphylococcus; species Staphylococcus sp. AntiMn-1. The sequence continues at coordinate 1,961,026 of NZ_CP012968.1, read as the reverse complement.
GAAACTATATTCTGTACCATTATAATTAAAGTCGATGTCATATGAACCTTCTTGAACAGGTGCTTCATTTAATTGCTCTGGATTTGATTGCGCTAATTGTGCTAATTGTGCTTTATCTACGTTTTGCTCTGAAGCGTCAGCTGAATTACCTGCTGCTCCTGTTACGCCTAATCCAAGTGCTAAAGTTGATGCGATTACTGTTTTTTTCATTATTAATAAATCCTCCCAAAAAGATAATTTTAATTTTTTATTTTATATGGCTGAATTTCAATTATTTAATTAAAAATTAATTTACTGCTTCAACCAACTCACAAATAATACTATAACATCCATAAAATGTTTGTAGGTTACAGTCAAATTAAAATATACGCATGTTCTTTACATCTAAATTACAGTGAAAAAGTTACTAATAATGGCGAAAAAGTTACTAAAAGCTTTCACAAACGTCTATAAACAGATTATTATAAAATATAAACACGTAATATTTATGTAATTTGTTCGTCAATTGTGTACAATTCCACTTTATTTTTCAGTTTGCAATTTATTGGAAATCATACTCAGACTTTTTTCAAGCGATATTTTACACCAATTTTCTATAAATCAACTAAGTCAACTACATACCAAATTAAAAAAGCCGTTCAAATTCTCATGATTTGAACGGCCTTCTATATTCTACTATTTAGATAATGCTATTTTAATATGTGCTAAGTGATGTTCTTCATGCCAAGATAATTTTGCTATCTTTTTACCTACCGTTATCTCGCCACTATCTTTTAACGTAAATGTTTGTGCTAATTGATCTTCATTTAAATTGTTAGCAATTGCTACGATACGCTCGTTCATGCCTTCTAGCATCTTAATCGAGCTTTCGATAGGTAAGTCGTTATCCGGCAACATCACCCATTCATCTTGAATAAACGCTGGTACGGTCGGATTGTTATCCGTGAGTGCTAACTTCAAACGCTGATACATATTTAATTGAGAGTCAGCAATATGATGTACAAGTTGACGTACTGTCCAACTACCTGCACGATACTTTGCATTCAACGCTTCATCATCTAACGAGTCTACAGTCTCTCTTAAGCGTTCAGTATAACCTTCTATTTCTTTCGCCCATTTTTGTATATCATCTAATGTTACATTATCTGGAACTTCTAATTCTCCTATTGGAAATCTTAAATCCATTTAATCACCTTATTATCATTTATTTAAATTCACGCACATTATCTCTACATCATTATTATTCTCTGTTTCTTTATAATTAAACATTTTATAGAATGCACACAATTTTTCAGTCATTATTAATGTAGGTTCTCATCCTCTTCTTTATATTTCTTACTTAACTAAAGGCATTTTTATGAACTTTTTAATATTATAGTGAGCACGTTTTACTGATTTGATATTATAAAATTGAAAAATTAAGAAAAGGAGCATTTTAAAGATGAAACAACATTCAGCAAAGAATAAAAACACCACATTTAAACCGCTTTGGTTAATCATCAGTGTGCTTGCGCTTGTGATTATCATGCTATTACCAACAAAGAACTCATAATCAATAAAGCCAAACAAGTTATTTTGGCAATTGATGCTTCTAAATTTGATGCCAATAGTTTAATAAGCTTTGGTCACTTATCCAACATCGATTATATCGTGACAAATATTGAATTTGATGACGAATGGAAAAGTATCCTAGAAAATCATTCAGTAAAGGTAATATAATTTCTCTTTTTAACTTTCATATCTTATAATCAATGAATTAAGAATGAAATTATTAAAATAATAAACATATTATACGATAAGCACTTATCATTCCAAATGCGATGGTAAGTGCTTTTTCTCATGCTAATCACAATGATGTACATAAAACGGAAATGCATTTGTGTCTAATGAGTGTACAACTCTTTGATGAGCTGTGCTAAATTAGAGTCAACAACAAGGGAGGGATTCAAAATACAAGCAGAAAACTTTAATATCATTACCGAAATGATTAAAAATCCGAAAATTAAAGGCAAAGACTTAGAAGTAATGTTCAACATGTCTCGTAGACAACTTGGCTATCGAATCCAAAAAATCAATGAATGGTTAACTGAACAAGATTGCCCAACGATTGAACGCACAAGCCAAGGATTTTTCATCGTTGATGATATAATCAAAAATTTTCTTAATGTATCAATTGAACCTATTCCACAGGAAGATGAGCAAGTATATACTGCTTACCAACGCGCGCATCTCATTTTACTGATGTTGTTTAGAGAAGATGAAACATTGTCATTAAATCACTTTGCAATCGATTTAAAAGTAAGTAAGAACACAGTGTTAAATGATTTGAAAAAATTAAAATTATTACTAGAACCATATGATGTCACTCTGAAATATTCACGGCAGGAGGGTTATTATTTAGTCGGTAATGAGTTTGAAATCAGAAGACTTTTAACACGCTTAATTGATAAAGTATTCACTTTAAATATTTCAAAAGATGATATTTTAGCAAGTTTAGCGTTGCAAGAAGAGAAACTTCAAATTATCGATTTTCAAATCAACAAAATCGAACAATATTTAGAGAATAATTTTATTGATCAAAGTACTGAGACATTACGCTACAAACTCTATTTCATTATGAGAAGAATTCAGCACGATAAGATCGTCTCACCTTTTTCAATTGGATACGATGACCTTTCCGACACTGAGGAGTATCAAGCAACTGAAATACTAACTTCAAACTATCCTGATATACCTCGGCAAGAGAAATTATTTATAACATTGCAACTCTTATCAACAAGCGTGCAATGGTCGGAATTAGATGATGTGAAAGTTTTACCAGAATTAAAAACTGCACTACAAAGCATGCTTGATCAATTTGAGAAAATCACTTTTATCACTTTTGAAGATCGTGAAACATTGGTCAACCAATTGTTATTTCATATGAAGCCTGCCTTTTACAGAATTAGATACGAGTTATCTGATGTCGATAGTTTACAGAATAATCTGAAAGATGATTACAAAGAATTATTTCATCTTGTTAAACTCTCTTCTAAACCTATGGAAAAGTTCTTTAACCAACCATTACCTGATAATGAACTCGCATATCTAACCATACTCATTGGCGGTATTCTAAGAAGACAAGATGAAGACATCGACAAAAAAGTAAAAGCTGTTGTGGTTTGTACACAAGGTACATCAATTTCTCAATTGATGTTACAAGAATTGCGTAGTGTGTTTCCAGAATTCATATTTTTAGATGCATTATCACTACGTGAATTTAATCAGTATACGCTAGACTTTGATATTGTCTTTTCACCAATGCACGTGATGACACACAAAAGATTATATATCACGAAATCTATATTAACTGCCAAAGAAAAACACGATCTTCGTCAGCACGTATTCGGTCAACTCAACAATAGTTTCGAGACAGACATACACGCTGAAAAGATGTTAGCCATGATACGTGAACATGCTGATATTCATAACGAAGATGCTTTACTTAATGAAATTAAAAACCAATTTGATGATATTCATGCATATGCTTCAATCAAATCGTCTTCAATTTCGTTAAATGGTCATTTGAATTTACAAGATTTATTACCGATACACCATATTCAATTTGCATCTCATGTTTCAAATTTGGAAGAAGCAATTCGGCTAACAGCTGAACCACTTTCTAGTCAAAAGTATATAGATGCAAATTACATCGATTCAATGATTCAATCTTTTGACGATACTTATATGGTTATCAATCAACACATCGCCATACCACATGCTGAAAACGAACAAAACGTAAACCGTACGTCTATGAGTATGTTGGTATTAGATGAACCATTAACGCTAAGTACAGGTCTGAAAGTACAGGTCTTTGTGGTTATCGCAGCAACAGATAAATTCAAACATTTAAGACCTCTATTACAGTTACGAGATTTAGCACAAGACAATGAAAGTATGCAAAGCATTATACAAACAGATTCAAAGTCCCAAATATTTGAAACGATTAAACAATTTTCAAAAATAGACTAAAGCAAAGGGGTTGCGTCATATGGAAGGTTTAACAGTTGATGCCTCGAATGTTGTCATTGGTTTAGAGGCCACAACAAAAGAAGACGTATTAAGTCAATTAGCTGATTTAATGCATGACAATGGTTACGTAAAAGCATCATACAAAGATGCAGTCATCGAAAGGGAACAATCATTTGCTACAGGGTTACCTACAGTTTATTGTTCTGTAGCTATCCCACACACAGATATTCAGCACGTGAATTCAAAATCAATCGGTGTGGCTGTCCTTAAAGAAACAGTGCCCTTCGTCATCATGGGCGAAGTTGAAGAAACAACCGATGTGAAATTAATCTTTATGCTCGCAATGGATAAAGAGGATGCACAGTTATCATTACTTCAAAAATTGATGGGTATTTTCCAAAATGATCAAATACTTGAAACCATTGCCAATGCAGCAGATAGCAATCAAGTCGTAGAAGTTATTGAGCAAGAATTAGCAGACGCATAATCATTTAATTTATTAATAAAAAATATAACAGGAAGAGAATTTAAATATTAAGTTCTCAAATTAGGAGGAAATTATTATGAAACAAGTATTAGTAGCATGTGGCGCAGGTATCGCAACTTCAACGGTAGTAAACAGTGCAATCGAAGAAATGGCAAAAGAGCACAATATCAAAGTAGATTTAAAACAAATTAAAATTTCAGAAGTTGGTGTTTACGCAGATTCAGCAGATTTATTAGTTACAACTGCAATGACGCAAAAAGAATACGACTTCCCTGTCATTAACGCACGTAATTTCTTAACTGGAATTGGCGTTGAAGATACTAAGAAAGAAATCTTAGACGCATTACAAGAATAATGAGTCATTTAATTTAAAATACCGAATCAATCGTTGGGATAAATATCAAAAAAGAAGTTCATGGTTTTATCAAAATGGCGTCTTAATTTATACCAACATCACTTTATATTAAAGAGGATGGTGTAAGGGATGAGTGGATTTGTAGATTTTATTCAAGCTTTTCTAGATTTAGGGGCAACAGTAATCCTTCCAATCGTTATATTTTTACTAGGATTATTCTTTAGGCAAAAAGTCGGCGCAGCATTTAGATCTGGTTTGACGATTGGTGTCGCATTCGTTGGGATTTTCTTAGTTATTGATTTACTTGTAAACAACTTGGGACCCGCTGCTCAAGCTATGGTTAAGAACCTAGGGGTAAGCTTAAATGTTATTGATGTGGGTTGGCCAGCAACATCATCTATTGCATGGGCATCTGTTATCGCAGCATTTATTATTCCTTTAGGTATTGTGATTAACATTGTCATGTTACTGACAAAGACTACCCGAACAATGAACGTAGATATTTGGAACTTCTGGCATTATACATTTATGGGTGCCATGGTTTACGCCGTATCTGATAGCATTTGGCAATCATTAGTGGCTGCAGCAATATTCCAAATCGTCTGTCTGAAAGTGGCTGACTGGACTGCACCAATGATGAGTGAGTTCTACGATTTACCTGGGGTATCGATCGCCACAGGTAGTACAATTTCATATGCGCCAGGTATTTTCTTAGTTAAAGGTTTACAAAAAGTGCCTGGTATCAACAAATTACATGCAGACCCAGAAACGATTCAAAAACGTTTTGGTGCATTTGGTGAATCCATATTCGTCGGTTTAGTACTTGGTTTAATCATTGGTTTATTAGCTGGTTACAACGCTGGCGATGTTATCAACCTTGGTATGTCAATGGCTGCCGTTATGGTGTTAATGCCTCGTATGGTTAAGATTTTGATGGAAGGTTTAATGCCTGTTTCCGAATCTGCACGTACTTGGTTAAACAAACGCTTTGGAGATCGTGAAATCTATATTGGTTTAGACGCTGCGGTTGCATTAGGCCACCCAGCAGTTATCTCAACAGCTTTAATTTTAGTTCCGATCACAGTATTACTAGCAGTTATTTTACCTGGTAACCAAGTCTTACCATTTGGTGACTTAGCAACAATTCCATTTATCGTCGCATTTATCGTAGGTGCTGCACGAGGTAATATCATACACTCGGTTATTGTCGGCACAATCATGATTGCCATCTCTTTATATATCGCAACAGATGTTGCACCGATATTCACAAGCATGGCAGAAGGCACAAACGTAAATATGCCATCTGGTTCAGCTCAAATTTCAAGTCTTGACCAAGGTGGTAACATCTTAAATTACATTATCTTCAAATTCTTTAGTTTATTTAATTAACAAATAGGAGCTGACATTACATGAAAGCACTCGTTAAAACTGAACCAGGATTCGGGAATCTAGAAGTCTTAGATAGAGAGATACCTTCACCGAACGCAGATGAAGTAAAAATAAAGGTCCATTATGCAGGCATTTGTGGCACGGATGTGCACACGTATGAAGGTCATTATAAAGTGAACTTTCCAGTGACACTTGGCCATGAATTTTCAGGAGAGGTTGTAGAAACAGGCGTTAATGTCACTGATTTTAAAATCGGTGATCGCGTCACTTCTGAAACAACATATTACATTTGTGGTGAATGTGAATATTGTCAAAGTGGTGATTATAACTTATGTAATCATCGTAAAGGTTTAGGCACACAACAAAATGGTGGCTTCACGCAATACTTAGTTGCACGTGCAGCTAGTGTCCACCGTATTCCTGATAATGTTTCATATAAAGCAGCATCTATGACGGAGCCATTAGCTTGTGCCCACCATGCTGTTTCTAAAATTGAAATACAGCCTGACGATGTCGTAGTCGTTATGGGGCCCGGACCTATTGGATTACTTGTCGCGCAAGTCGTTAAAAGTAAAGGTGCAGAAGTCGTAATCACTGGATTAGATAATGATCAAACAAGATTAGATAAGGCAACAGAACTTAAATTAGATCATGTCGTCAATATTCAAAATACTGATTTAAAAGACTATGTAAACAGTATTACGAATGGTTATGGTGCAAACGTAGTTTTAGAATGTTCTGGTGCAGTACCCGCTGCCAAACAAGGTTTAGATATCTTACGTAAAAAAGGACAATATGTCCAAGTTGGTATCTTTAAAGATCCAGAAATTTCTTTTGATTTAGAAAAAATTATACAAAAAGAAATACGAATGGTCGGTACGAGAAGTCAAAAACCAGCCGACTGGGAACCTTCTTTACAACTATTAAGCAGTGGTGATGTTAATGCTGAAGCATTGGTCACAAATGAACTTGATATTACGCAATGGGAAGAAGGCTACAACCATATCAAAGGTGGAGAAGGCATCAAAGTACTCCTTCGCCCTATCGATTAACTTGTTTCAAATAACCATCATTTAGCAATTAAATGATATAAGGAGATAATTATTATGGTAGAACATATGTTAGATTTCATGCTTGGGCCATTGAGAGGTATTACAGATTTATATATGAATAACTTACTTTATTGTAATATAGTCGTTTTTCTTGGTTACTTCGGCGCAAAATTTTTTAAAAAGAAAAAAGTTACTTCTGAACAGAATTAATATTCAGAAGATAAGAGGTGAAATACTTTGAAAGCTTTGAACCTATACGACATTGAAGATTTAAGATACGAAGAAACAAAACCGCCTGAAATTGAAGACAGTAACGATGTCATTATTAAAGTGATTGCAACTGGTATATGCGGTTCAGACAATTCTCGCTATAAGAAGCTAGGCCCTTATCGTGAAGGCATGACATTTGGTCATGAATTTTCAGGAGTTGTAGAAAGTATAGGCAATAACGTTAATCATGTGGCAGTTGGCGATGCAGTCACGGGTTGCCCAGCTATCGCTTGTCACGCCTGTGAACAATGTGAAAAAGGTGAATACTCTAGATGTGAACATTTATATGTTATTGGCTCTTATGAACCTGGCTGTTTTGCAGAATTCGTTAAACTACCTGCAAATAACGTCTTAAAATTGCCAACTAATGTAGACTTTGATACAGCTGCTATGGTCGAACCTTCTGCAGTAGTAGCACATGGTTTTTATAGAACAAGTATGAAACCTGGGGCGACTGTAGCTGTTATAGGATGTGGCAGTATCGGTTTGCTAGCCATTCAATGGGCTAAAATATTTGGTGCCGCTAAGACGATTGCTATTGATATCGACCCAGATAAATTAGCAATTGCTAAGACGCTTGGCGCAGATTATACGATTAATTCTAAAGCAGAAAATTTAGATGACGTTATCGCTACTATTCCTCATAACATAGATGTCGCTGTTGAATCAGCAGGCTCACCATTTACGATTGGACAAGTCTTAACGTTACCAGCTAAGGGCGGGGAAGTCTTACTGCTAGGCATACCTTACTCCGATATTGAAATGGATCGTGTTCATTTTGAAAAAATATTACGCAATGAACTTAATGTTATTGGATCTTGGAACGGCTTATCCGCCCCATTTCCAGGCGAAGAATGGCATGCGTCCCTTCATTACATGTCTACAGGAGAGATTCAAGTGGATCCGATGATTTCAGATCGCTTAGATTTAGCAAAAGGTCCTGAAACATTTGATGCATTAGTTAATAAAAAGAAACATTTTGATAAAGTAATCTTCCACCCATAATTAAAATCTAACATTGCCATAATTATTAAAAAAAGTCCTAACACTGATGACAGTATTAGGACTTTTTGAGGCGTATTTATATCTACACATATTTTACGTTACTGTACTTTCATAAAGCCATTGCCTAAGACATCTCTCACATCATGAATAACAAGAAAAGCATTTTCGTCGTGAGCATTAACGATTTTCTTAATTCTTGATAATTGGTTTTGCGGCACGACAACATAAAGCACATTCGTCTCTTTTCGTTCATAGCCACCGACTCCATTCAATAATGTTGAACCTCTACCTGTTTCTTTATTAATCCCCTTACTAATTTCATTATTATAATTTGAAATAATTGTAATTGCCTTTTTAGGATTAAAACCTTCTATTACAAATGACATACTTTTCTCAACGATAAAAAGCATAACAATAGTATATAAAACATTTTGCACAGGAAGGATGAATAAGAAAGATAACACAATGATTGAATCAAGCATAAACAATGCTTGAGAAGTTTTGATTTCAGTATACTTGTTTATAATTTTAGCAATAACAGATGTGCCACCTAATGTACTTCGCGCTGAGATTACAAGTCCAGTACCGACACCAAGTAGTAAGCCGCCAAACACTGTGCTTATAAAATCAGATTCAATCTGCATATTAAATGATTCAGTTAGTCCTAAAAATATTGAACTCGAAATTACTGTAATCAATGTGTAAACTGCTGTCGTTTTACTTAAATATTTCCAACCTACCGCAATTAATATCATATTTATAATTAAAGAAGTAATTGCCGGTGATAAGCCTAGTGTATATTTTAGATTTAGCGAAATACCTACTGTACCACCCTCCCCAAAATTAGCAGGAATTACAAACACATTAATGCCTATACCTATAAGAAATGTTCCTAAAATACAGAAACATATATTTTTAAAATGGATTTTGTACAACATCCCAATAACACCTCATTCCTTTTATTTGAAAATCACTCATTCCTACTGTTTTATTTCATTTATATTGATCGGCTAGGAAGCACGACATAAAAAGAAACTTTTCAGTTATTAACCAAAAAGTTTCGAAGATATAATTTTTCGTTATTTTTTAACACAAGTATATATCATAGTAGAAATGGTCATTTATTTCAATTGAATAAGGTTAATTTGTTTTATAAATTGTAATTGAATCCGTTACTTTTATTATATATTAGCGATAGCGTTGAATTAAAAAAACAAATCAAACGATATGAATCGTCCGATTTGTCTTTTATATAAATTGAGAATTGTTTAAAATGCATTCTGATTGAGCCATTGCCCACCATCCATGGTCATGCAAGCGCCATTGATATAGCCCGCATCGTCTGAAAACAAGAATTTAGCCAAACCTGCAATTTCTTCAGGTTGACCCATTCTACCAACTGGTACACTATCTAGTGTCTGTTGACGTGCTTCTTCAGATAGACTTAATTTTCCTGCCCCACCTGTATTTTCAATTGGCCCCGGTGCAATGGCATTCACTGTAATTCCATATTTAGAACCCCATTCCACGGCAAGTGTTCTCGTCATAGCAAGGACGCCAGCTTTCGCACTTGCAGAATGAATAACACCTGGACCAGATCTCCAAGCATACGTCGCAACCATATTCAAAATACGACCTTTTTGACCATTTTTAATCCATTCTTTACCTACTGCTTGTGTACAATACCAAGTACCATTTAATACAATATCTACAACTGAATTCCACGCATTAATCGACAAATCTTCTGCAGGGCAAATAAAATTACCCGCTGCATTGTTCACAAGGCCATCTATCTGTCCAAATGTTTTTACAGTCTCATCTACTGTATACTGCACACGCTCTGGATCACGTACATCCATGTCTATACATAGCACCTGACCTTCATATTGTTCAATTTCCGCTTTAGCAACTTCAAGTCGTTCTAATGAGCGACCTGTTATGACTACTTTGGCACCTTCTTCAGCAAATCGTTTCGCCATTGCTTTGCCCATGCCACTACTACCGCCCGTTATCATCATCACTTTGTCCTTCATTTACATTCTCCTTTTAAAAACTTGATTTAGTATGATTCAAATAAATTAGTAAGCGCTTACATGTTATTGTACATTAATTTTACTTTTTTAGTAAATTATCTTATTTTTGTTTTTAAAAAAAGCGAGAAAATAAACCAAAATTTGTCATTTGATTTCTTTTCACGCTCTATAAAGATTACTAGATATTTAAATTATCAACATGAGATGCTTTATTTATGCTCTAGTCTCTTAAAACGTTATTGTTTATGCTGTACAAAACGATGGTATAAATATTTTACGACAGTTACGATCATTAATAATATCCCTAATGCCACAAATAAGAAACCAAATTCCACTAAAAACCATGGCTCACGTAAGATGCCATCTTGATCGACATGACTAGGTAAAACAATAAATAGACCTCCCATTAAAATTCCGAAAATCATGCAAAAAATACTTGAAAAAAATATTTTTTTACTCATAATCTGTATATAACCTCCTAAATTTATTAGACAATTAACTGCCTTCTTTCAAGTTTTTATTATCAAATATAGAATGTATTTATAAAAGAAAGCATCACAAGACATAGCTGTTTTGAGTGACAGTATGTCTTGCGGGAGGTGTAAAGTATTGCTAGCAATCGCATAACATCAGCTTTTACAAAGAATCTAACTATATAGAGATTGGAGGAAAGATCGTATGGATTTTGGAAATCAAATTAAATCGATTAGAAAAGAACATCAACTCACACAAGAGCAACTTTCCGAACAACTTAATGTATCGAGACAAACAGTATCAGCTTGGGAAAATAATAGATATTTACCAGATATAGAAATAATTGTGCATATCGCTAAAACGTTCCACTTGTCACTCGATGATTTAATCTTAGGCGATGACGTTATTAAAGATAAACTCGTTAATGATGGAAAAAGCATCAAACGCATACGTCTAAGTATTGTAAGTATGATTTTAATTTTGATTGGTATCACCTGTGCGATACTTTTCTTAGCCATCCCCTCTTACGTTTCACAAGACGGCATACTGCATGAGCCTTGGTTTCTCGTACCTCTTGGATTGTATGCGCTGATAGGTGGTCTCACCGTAGGACTTATCAATTTAATCTTAATATTCATGAGTCACTACAAACATTCACGTAGTTAATCATAGAGAGGGTGACACTTTATATTTAAATTAAGGCTACGTTGAAAGCTCGACGATTTAATTTTATATATTTCTATTAACTTATTTTCATAACAACATAAAAAAACGGCAAACATATTTAGTTTGCCGTTTTTCATGGTATAGACAAAGTCTTCGACTTTGTTGGCACTTTTTTGTGCATGCTTTCCGCGGGCACGGCCTCAGCCTGTAGTCTTCGGCCAGTGCCTTTCCCGCAGGAGTCAGCCCAAATTAGTGCCACTTCCATAATAATATAGTATCTTCAATTATTTATTATCATTCATTGTTTAAACTTATATATAGGAAATATTTGCTATAAAAACTACAACTATTTCACTTTAAACGCAGTCATAGATTTCTCTAAATGAGATTTCATCGTGTTTACGATAGCTTCCTCATTTTTGTATGATAATGCCTTAATTATTTCATTATGTTCATCAATAACTTCTATCATTCTTCCTTGGCTTTTTAATCCTTGAGTACCAATAAGAATGGATAGGTCATGTTGCACATTATAGCTTTTTAAAAATAACTCAAACTGAATAATTTCCATTAAGTAGGTATGGAAACTTTTGTCTAATAACATAAATGTATAATAATCATCATTTTGAGCTGCTTTTATTTGTTTTTCAATAATAGCTTTTAAATCATGGATATGATCTTCATCTATTATTTGTACAATAAAAGGCACACAAGCAATCTCCAGTGATTCTCTCAATAAGAAAATTTGATCAATTTCATGGTTAGTAAATGTATTTACTTTATAACCTTTTCTTGGTTTAAAAATCATAAGTTGTTCTAACACTAATTCATTTATTGCTTCCCTAACCGGTGTACGAGAGACGTCTAGTAAATTAGATAATTCAACTTCAGTAATAAATTGATCAAGTGGTAATTCATTATTAAATAATGAACGCTTAACTTGATCATATATTTCTTGTTTTATTGAATTTCTATTAACTTTTTTTAAAGAATCATACATCCTTGAACCTCCTAGAGAATTTATTTAAATAACGAAACCGGATAAGTAATTAACCATGGTACGTACGTAATAATTATTAATATTACAAGTAAAATAGCTAATTGTGGTGTAACTGATTTGATAATTTTTTTGATGTGCACTTTACTTATAGATGATACTACAAATAAACAAACTCCTACTGGTGGCGTTATCATTCCTATTGATAGGTTCACAGCCATTACCACGCCGAAATGAATAGGATCTATATTTGTTGCCATAATTAGCGGTAAGAAGATTGGCGTAAAAATAGTAACTGCACTTATCGTATCTATAAATGTACCCGCTATTAATAATACAATATTTATTACAAGTAATAGTAAAATTGGATTATCTGCAAAAACACCTAACATAGATTGTAGTTGTTCTGGAACATTATTAAAGGAAACAAACCAAATAAATATTGCTGCACTTCCTATTAAAAATATGATACCAACGGAAGTCTTTGTACTACTAATTAATGCTTCATACAATTTTTTGAAGTTTAATTCTCTATATACAACACTACTTATTATTATCGCATATAAAACTGCAATTACACCAGATTCTGTAGCAGTAAATAATCCACTAACAATACCTCCTATAATAATTGCTGGCATCAATAACGCCAAAACTGCATCTTTAAAACCTAAGAGTATATCTTTTAATGGTGGAAAACTATCCATAGATTTATACCCTTCTTTTTTACCTACAAAGTAACTATAAATCATCAACCCAACACCCATTAAAATACCGGGTACAACTCCTCCAATAAATAAATCACTTATAGATTGGTTTGCCATAACACCAAATAAAATAAATATAATACTAGGTGGTATAATTGGTCCCACTGTCGCAGCCGAAGCAACTAATGATGCAGAAAAACCTTCATCATATCCTTCTTTTTTCATTAATGGTAACAACATGCCACCTATTGCTGCTGCTGCAGCTATTGCTGTACCTGTTAACGCAGCAAAAAATACGCTCGAAATTATTACAACCATTGCTAAACCACCAGGCAATGGACCAATTAGTAGTTTAGAGAATTCAACAATTCTTTTAGACATACCACCTTTTGACATTATTTCTCCAGCTAATACAAATAGAGGTATAGCTAAAAGTGAGAAATTATTTATGCCAAAATACATTTTCCTCGGTATAATTTCTAAAAATTCTACACCAGTCCATCCAATTCCTATAATAGATACAGTCATTAAAGAAAACGCAATGGGCATTCTGATAATTATAAGTACAAATAACAATATAATTAGAAATAATATCATGATTTATCACCCGGCTTCCAAGTAAAATAAATCATCAATATAAAACATATTGGCATTGGTATATACATAATCCATCTACCAATTGGCATAGAAGTCATAACTTGCCCCGCACTTATACTTAAATTCACTTGTAAAATACTATAATAAAAAATTATTAATAGTACGAAGGTGATTACACTTTTCACAAAATAATCTAGCGCTTTTTCTAACTTTTTAGGTAACTTTTCAAATAAATCAACTTGTAAATGCTCTTGCTTATACATTAATACCACTGCTCCAAATAAAATACTGTACACAAAAAACAACATTAAAAGTTCTTGTGACCAAAAAATTGAAGTTTTAAAAACAAAACGTGTAAGGAGCTGCAAGAATATAGTCAAGATCGATAAAATCATAAAAACTGTCATTAGGTGAGTAAGAATGGTTATAAATTTCTTCTCTATTATCTTTAATTTATTCATATTTATCCCCCTTATTCGCTAAATTGACGAATTATGGATTTAGGTACTTGATCATTGATTTCTGAATGTACATCATTCGTATTCTTTTTAAACTCATCCCGATTTACTTCAGTAATAACCATGCCCTCATTTTTTAGTTGTTTCTTTATTTTTTGTTCTTGGTCTGCAATATATTTACGTTGATATTTCGTTGATTCTTCAACACTTTCATTCACTATTTTCTTCTCCTGCTCAGAAAGGTTCTTATAATAATCTTGATTCATGAGGATAACTGCAGGTGTGTAAGTATGATTGGTTAAAGAAATATATTTTTGTACTTCGTATAATTTTTGAGATGCAATTGTTGGTAATGGGTTTTCTTGGCCATCTACAACGCCCTGATCTAATGCAGAATATAATTCACTAAAACTAATCGGCGTAGGTATTGCGTCTAAAGATTTTAAATGTTCATTCCATACCTTCGCAGATTGTACTCTTAGCTTTAGATTTTTCATATCTTCAGGATGCTTTATCTCTCTTTTATTATTCGTAAAATGCCTAAATCCTACTTCCCAATACCCAAGACCTTGCATATCTTTAGATTGTGCTAATTTCAATAAATCTTTTCCTGGTTTGCCATCGAGTTTAGAATACACATCTTGTTTATTTTCAAATAAATACGGTATACCAAATAAGTTCATTTCTGGTATTGTGTTTGACAAGCTACTATCAGCTGCTACAGTAGACATTTGAATTGAGCCAGTCATCGTTTGATCTACTAACTCGTCTTCATTACCCAAGCTTCCATTTCCATAGACATTAACTTTTAACTCACCTTGAGATTTCTTTTCAACTAATTCTTTGAATTTTTGGGAAGCTATATTATATTGGTGTGTATCTGAACCAGTATGTGCCAGACGTATTGTTTTTACTTCCTCATCTTTAGTTTTATCCTCACCACTTTGACAGCCGCTTAATATTAAAACTATTAATAAAGAAAATGAAAAAAATCTTTTCATAAAATGTCATCCCCTTAAAGGCCCATTAAGAATATAAATCTATTCTTCTATTTTTAAATACGGGTATACTTTCACGTATTTCATGAACGAGCTCCACATCTATTTCAGTAAAAATTGTACTTTCACTTTCTCCAGCTTCTTGAATAACGTTTCCCCTTGGATCAACAATCATAGAATGTCCTGCATATGTCGTTTTGCCATCACTTCCAGATGAATTACAAGCTATAACATATACCGCATTCTCAATTGCTCTAGCAATATTTAAGTGCTTCCAATGATATAACCTTGAATCTGGCCATTCTGCAACGACAAAAATCACTTTAGCGCCATTTACTGCTAATTGACGTGTTGACTCAGGAAATCTTAAATCGTAACAAATAATGCCCCCATATCTGTATCCATCAATTGAAAAGGTTGTGGTAAAAAATGTCCTCCAACCATGAACTTTGGCTCGTCTAACATTGGAACCAAATGAATCTTATCGTAATTGTAAATGAGTTCGCCATTCTCATTAAAAACAACTAACGTATTATAAACTTCATCTTGTTTTTTATTCGAAACAGACCCTGCAACTATGCTCACTTTATATTCTTTAGCTAAATTTGAAATAAAGTTTATGGTTACTTTCAGATTATCGTCAGCTTTTTCATTTAAATTTTCTAAATCGTAACCGTTATTCCACATTTCTGGTAAAACAACAATACTTGTAGTTTTTAACAACTCCTCACTAAATAATTGCATGATTTTATTTTTATTTTTTTCGAAATCACCTAAGGCAACATTAAATTGAAATAATTGGACGTTGATCATAGTTTTTTCACCTCATATTCTAATGTAATATATTTGTTATTAGATGGATTTACTAACTCAGCTTTAAAAGCATTCGGATATTTAAATCCACTAACCAATGGCACAGTACCACAATAAACAACAGCATTTTTTAAATTTGCGTCATCTTGATTTAAAGAAGTTATTAAATCTTTATAAGGTAAAATACTGCTTACTTTATCGTCTTGATATAATTGCCAGTCCCCATCTACGAATACGAATGACCTTAGCTCTAATTCATCCCAGTGTTCTTCTACCTCAGTAAAATCCCATATAGTGCTGGCGATTGGCTTTGCACATAATTGTTTAGACTTATGAATACTCACAGTTTCTAGTTCACGATCAGTGTGATCACTACCAAGCGTCACATAGCGCTTATCATTATCAAAGATAATAACAATTTCAGCTTCTCCACTAGATTGATCACCAATAATTGAAATAGACTTATTTTGTCTAAAAAGTAGCGGATCTAAATGATATATTTCAGGAACTGAATTAGGTTCAGGCACGCCTAGTTCTTTTAATTCAGCTATATGCTCCTTTGTCTTTTCAACATTTCTTCCTGAATATCCAATGCAATAAGCATTATCAAAAGTTAAATCTATTTCTTCATAATCTAATTTAAATTTCATATTCACACCCCTTTTTAATGTATACATTATACAGTGTACATTAATTAAGTGAATATTTACAATATTTTTATAATTTAAATCTTAAAAACATTTTCTAATTCTCACTAAATAAACTATTTTTTAATTAAGAAAAATGAGCTATAAGCAATATTACAAAATATGATAATTTCTTAAATTTTATGTAAATTCAACCTCAGACAAAAGT
Source organism: Staphylococcus sp. AntiMn-1 (assembly GCF_001663395.1). Classification (NCBI taxonomy): domain Bacteria; kingdom Bacillati; phylum Bacillota; class Bacilli; order Caryophanales; family Staphylococcaceae; genus Staphylococcus; species Staphylococcus sp. AntiMn-1. Next base: position 1,943,862 of record NZ_CP012968.1, on the reverse strand, counting down.
ATAAATGTTACATTGAAATCGAAATGCGATATCGCTTTTCAATATATTAATTAGAGAGGATGAATGTATGTGGAATCAAAATTAGAAAGACGTATGTTTTTAGGGTTTATTTATATTCACATTTTGCATCATGCAAGTGAACATCCTATCTATGGTAGTTGGATGATTGAGGAACTTCAAGAACACGGTTATACAATGAGCGCTGGTACGTTGTATCCCCTCTTACATAGTATGGAAGACGAAGGATTACTTGTTAGTGAGAAAAATGTGGTTGCAGGTAAACAACGCAAGAACTATACCATCACTTCATTTGGTAAAGAAATGTTAGCCAAAAGCCAACAAAAATTAAAAGAACTTGTTGGCGAAGTATAATTTATAAATTGGGAGGTTATGCTAATGAAATATCTTGAAGTCTTTTTGGTCGCGCTAAGATTAGGTTGTACATCTTTTGGTGGCCCAACAGCACATCTCGGTTACTTCTATGATGAATACGTTAAACGTAGGAAGTGGCTCACAGAACAGCAATATACAAATTTAGTCGCGTTATGTCAGTTTTTACCTGGTCCTGCAAGTAGCCAAGTCGGTTTTGGTATCGGCATAACGAAGGCAGGTTTACTTGGTGGTGTTATTTCATTTCTTGGTTTTACATTGCCTTCAGTCATTGTATTAATGCTTTGTGCGACGCTGCTCCTTGCTTACAGCAGTGATTTAGGTTGGACGCATGGCTTGAAATTGGTTGCAGTTGCCATCGTGCTTAATGCCATTATTGGCATGGGCAAGAAGCTTTTGCCTGATGTGAAAACAAAGCTTCTTGCACTATTCACCTTAGTTATGGCAGTCACAGTGATTCATCCTATGTCACAATTGGGTGCATTGATTATCGTGGCGCTTGCTGGATTATTACTCTTTAAAGAAAATGATGAAAGTAAACCATCAATAAAGATATTCAATATTCCTAAATTAGTTGGTGTTATTGCACTTACACTCTTTTTCAGTTTTTTATTAATTTTACCTATTATTAATTTCTTCACAACCAATTCATGGGTGAGTATGATTGATCATTTTTATCGCTCAGGTGCACTTGTTTTCGGTGGTGGCCATGTTGTTCTACCATTATTAGAACAAGCATTTGTCGCAACAGATATGATCAGTGCGAACGACTTTTTAACAGGGTACGCATTAACACAGGCAGTGCCGGGTCCTTTGTTTACCTTTGCAGCATATATCGGTACCGTTATGTCTGGCATTCCAGGAGGCATTGTCGCAACAATCGCTATTTTTTTACCTGCCTTTTTACTATTAATTGGCGTTTTACCATTTTGGGAACACGTGCAGTCGAATCGTTATGCTAAAGCAATGTTAAAAGCGGTCAGTGCTGGTGTAGTTGGTATTCTAATTGCAGCACTGTATGATCCTATTTTTACATCATCCGTCAATTCACATATGGATTTCGCATTTGCTGCCATATTATTTGTATTGCTAGCATACTGTAAAGCTCCGTCATGGCTAATTGTAATTTTAGGATTAGCACTGGGTATCATGTTTTATTAAATTTTTTAATCATTTTTTAATAATTCTTTAAGCAATTGTAAACCCCCATGCCATAGTCTAAGAGTATCAATTAATTAAGACTATATACGGGGAGATGAAGATTATGAAATTTACAGTTATTCCATCAGGTTTTAAGGAAAGTTTAAGTGCAGAAGAAGTTGGTTATGCAATTGAAAAAGGTATTAAACGTGTCAATTCAAATTATGAAGTGAATGTTATACCTATGGTTGATGGTGGCGAAGGTTTCGTAGAATCTATTATTAAAATTAGAAATGGTTATAAAATAATGACTCATGTCACTGGCCCTGTCGGACAACGCATCCAATCTTACTTTGGCGTATTTAAAGAAGGGAAAGAAACTGTAGCTGTGATTGAAATGGCTGCAATTGCAGGGTTAAGACATGTCCCTAAGACACAAAGAAACCCATTATACACAACAACTTATGGCGTAGGTCAAATGATTATTAAAGCACTTGATTACGGTGTAGATAGAATAATTATAGGTTGTGGCGATTCTGGTACATCTGATGGTGGCGTAGGTATGGCTCAAGCTATTGGCGTTAAATTTTATAATAAGCATGGCGAGGCAGTTTACATTGATGGTGGCGTTGATATTGATAAAATTCATGACTTAGATTTAAGCAATATAGACAGCCGAGTATCAACAACACCAATTGATGTTGCTGTAAATTGGTCTAATATATTATGTGGTGATAAAGGCGTTGCACGAGTATTTGGTCCTCAAAAAGGGGCGTCACAAGAGGACGTAGAACATTTATCAAATAATTTATATCATTTAGCTGCTTTAATTAAGCAACATACAAATAAGGATTTACGTTATGCAGAAGGTACAGGGGCATCAGGTGGTCTTGGAGCCGGTCTCATCGCTTTCGCTAATGCAACATTGCATCCAAGGTTTGATTTAATTAAAAATTATATTCAAATCGAAAGCAATCTTGAATCAACGGATATTGTCATCACTGCAGAAGGTTGTATTGATTATCAAACACCGAATGGAAAAGTGCCTGCTGAAGTTGCACGTATTGCTAAAAATCACAATAAACCTGTAATAGCATTTGCAGGAACGATTGGTAAAGGCGCAAAAATAAATTATCAAAGTGGTATTGATGCATTTTCTAGTATTATACCTGAACCAGCTACTTTAGAAAATGCAATCAACGACGCAGATAAATGGTTAGAGGGCAGTGTAGAAAGTGCGATTCGTTATATTATGATTGGTATGAACCTTTTTAAAGCAAGGGAACAACAAAAGCATAAACTGAAGGAAGTCGTTACAGATGCTAGCTAATGTTTCATTTTCACATCTATGGATTTGGATATCTTTTCTTTGTTTAAGTTTTTATATCTTTTTGGTATTAGATTTAAGTTACTTAGGCAAAGTAAGTATAATGATTTTTATTTTAGCTCTTATATTATTTATATTTTCAAATTTACCTGCAGGATTAGCTGGGATGCTATGTTTGATCGGTGCAGTGTTGCTGGGTGTTCCAGATTCAATATTATTTGAATCATTAAATCAACATATCGTTTGGTTAATGATTGGTGCATTTATCATCAGTAGTGTCATAGAAGAAAGTGGTTTATTAACAAGGCTCGTCAATTGGTTTAGCCGAAAATGCCATACTGAAAAGCGTGCAAGTTTATTCATTTTGGCAACGATTCAACTCATGACTTTCTTTATACCTTCAACTTCAAGTCGTGCAGCAGCAATGTTACCTATTTATCAAGCGATAAAAACACAGTTTCCAAAGCGTGCCACGATGTATGGTTTAATGATACCTATACTTATTTTAACTATGACGAATACGACCTTAATTGGTGCGGGAAGTCATTTAATAGGTATAGGTATTTTAGAAGGTCAAACAGATAAATCAATTTCTTATATTGATTTCGTGTTATGGGGCTTACCCTTTGGTTTACTAATTAGTTTGATTGCTGCTGTCATATTAATGTACAGTCCTATTAAACAACAACCTATGAAGGAAGTTTCAGATAAAGAACCTGTCGATATTGAAGTTGACATTGAACAAACACCACTTTCGTCAAAGGAACGTAAAGCAATTATTTTAATTGGCATAACTATTGTACTGTGGGTTACTGAAAGTTTACATGGACTTGATATTGCTTTTGTAACAATTTTAATGGCTTTTTGCATGTTGATTCCTCAATTAGGACTCATAACTTGGAAAAAAGCTTTATCAGAAGTGTCATGGAGTTTAATATTTTTCGTAGCTAGTGCAACTGCGCTTGGAGAATTACTAATTAAATACGGTGTCGTTAAGTACATACAAGACCAAATTTTATCATTACTTAACGGATTACCAGTAATGCCTGCAATTGTATTTGTGATTATACTAAGCATCATTAGTGTAGGTTCACATTTACTCATTACAAGCCATACAACAAGAGCTGTGGTACTTGTTCCAACGGTACTTATTTTCGCAGAAACCTTTGAATTAAATCCTATGTCAGTTGTATTTATAACATTAATTGGCATAAACTATTGCTTAACATTACCAGTAAGTTCAAAAGCATTATTAATATTTTATGAGTTAGATGATCGACCATTTAATACTTCACAACTTTTAAAATTAAATATGTGGTTACTCCCTATTTATGTAGTATTTATGATCTTAATGTATTTATTTTATTGGCAATTTATAGGTTTAAAACTAAAGTAGGTGTATTGAATAATGGAAAAGATTTTAATTGTGGAAGATGATGAAAAAATTGCACGTGTATTGCAATTAGAACTAGAGTTTGCAGAATACGATGTGACTTTAGCATATACAGGCAAGCAAGGAATACAAGCATTTCAAGATAATTCCTTTGATCTCATCTTGCTTGATGTTATGTTGCCAGAATTAAATGGTTTGGAAGTGTTAAGACGTATTAGAACGAAAGATAATTCAATAAAGGTCATCATGTTAACCGCTCGTGACGCATTAATGGATAAAGTCGGCGGCCTTGATTCTGGCGCAAATGATTATGTTACTAAGCCTTTCGAAATAGAAGAATTATTAGCTAGAATCCGTGCGCATTTAAAAATGCTACATGCTGACACAGAAGAAGATGATGACATTCTCGTACATAGACATATTTCTGTAGATACAAAGTCACGTGAAGTCTATATGGACGATACTATAGTGAGTACTACGCCAAAAGAATATGAAATGCTTGTTTATTTCCTGGAAAATAAAAATCAGGCTTTAGAGCGTGAGCAAATAATCAAACACGTATGGCAATTTGATTACCAAGGCGATACTAACGTAGTCGATGTGTATGTACGTCACTTACGTAAAAAGTTAGACAAAAACAAACCATCCATTATCGATAGTGTCCGTGGGTATGGTTATATGATTAAGGATTAATTTATATGAGATTAGGAACTAGAATCCAGTTGTATATCACCGTGATGACCGTAATTTTGATTATTTGTGTGAACATCTTTGTGTATGTTATTTTCAAACATTTTTCAATAGCTTCTGAGCTAAATCAACTTGAAGCACGTAGTATTAATATTATAGAAGAAATTAAAAAATCGGATAATAGAACGAATCAAGAAATTATGAATAACAGTTACATACTTTCTGATGGCTACATCAGCGTTATTGATAAGAACGATAAAGCCAAAGTGAATTTCACGACTAATGTGGATTATAATAATATCCAACAACCCTTTCAAAGTAAGCAATATAAAAAAACCGTTGCTTATAAAGGTCATCATTTTGCAATGATTTCCTTGCCTATCGTTTGGGAACATGGTGAAGTCGTCAATTTACAGCTTTATGAAAATGTAGACTTTAAGTATGAATCCTTTCAAATTTTAAAATGGATTTTAATCGGCTCAGTTATATTATTACTAATAGTTATTTTTTACTTGAATAGAGTAATCACCAATATTATCACGCAACCGATTTTGAAATTAAGTAAGCACATCAAAGAAACACAAGAAACCAAAGATTATTTACCTGTAGAAGTACAACAAAATGATTCGTATGAATTGCAGGAATTATCTACTTCCTTTAATGACATGATGAACAAATTGAAAGAACACGACGAGAGACAACAAGCATTTATTATGAATGCGTCACATGAATTAAAAACACCAATTACAGTTATAAACTCTTATAGTCAAATGTTGCAGAGATTTGGAAAGAAAGATCAAAAAACATTAGATGAAAGTATCCATGCTATTGGTGATGAAGCTAAAAAAATGAAATATTTAACAGAACAATTATTATATTATGCTCAAATAACTAAAAATAAGACAGAAAGTAGTCTTGAATATGAAAATATAGTGGAATTAATTGAAGAAATCACACATCGCTTAAAGCATGTATATAAACAAGATATAAAAGTAGAAGTAGCTTGTGAATCTTATGAAGCTTGGCTAAATATTTCTTTATTCAAGCAATTAATACACATATTTTTAGATAATGCGCACAAATATGGTGAATCACTTATTATTGTCAGAATTTCTGATAATAAAGATTCATTCAATATTGAAATTATGGATGACGGTATAGGTATTCCAGAATCTGACTTGCCTCATATTTTCACTCGCTTTTATCGTGTAGATAAAGCACGGTCACGTAGCACTGGCGGTTCAGGTTTAGGATTGTCCATTGCGCAAGAAATTGCCACACAACAAAATATAGTGATTGATGTAAAAAGCGAAGTAAATAAAGGTTCATCCTTTATTTTAACTGTGCCTAAAGGAGTCAAAAAATGAAACTGCTCGTTAAATTAATTTTAATAATGACATGTATTGGATTATCTGTCGCCCTATGTGTAATTATATTTTTAAAAGCGAATCAGCAACTTATGGCAGAGACAGATGCAAAAGCAATGGTTGAGAAACGTTACAATGGTGATATTGAATCTATCAAGCTCACTGATAATAAAAATGAATTTTTAGTAAAATTAAAATCAAGTGAAGGTATATATCACATTAAAGTAGATAGAGAAAAGAAAACAATTTCTAATATAAAACAAACAAAGGATTTAAAACCAAAGAAACCTGAACCCAAAAAGGAACAGAAAAAGGAAGATAAAAAAATCAGTGAAGCATCAGCCAAAGATATAGCAAAAGAACATGTCGGCGGTACCTTTAAATCTATTACTTTAAAAGAAGATAAAGGTATTAAATACTATTTGGTGACTCAAGATATAAGTAGTCAAAAAGGTGCTAATATCATTATCAATCATGTTACAGGTAAAGTATCCTCAGTGGCTTGGTTCAATAAAAATAATGATGCAGCATCAACTGAAACCCAACCTACACAACCACCGCCTACAAATCAAAAACAACGTATTTATTCAGGTGATGATGACGGCGATGATGACAGTAATGACGACGGCGACGATTATGATGATTATGAAGATGGCGATGATTAATAAATTACTTCACAAATATTTAAATAAAAACTCCGGGGTAGTTAGTAAATTTACTATCCCGGAGCTTTTATGTGTTTCGAGTAATTCGAAAACTAGTAATAATTTATAATAATTAACGCATGATTTCATCAATCACTCTTCTTTTCTTCGCTACCAAAAGGTACATACTTAACTTTTGTATCTGCTGGTAAACCTTCATATTTATTGAATAGTGTTTGATATTTCTCGCTGGTTGGCGTTGCATGATGTAAATAATGTTCAAATGGCAGTTTCTCCATCGTATAGAAATCCTTATCTGGATTCTCTTTTACTTCTTGTTTCAAATTCGCGATTCGCGTTTCATTTTGATAGTGAATATAGCAAAAACCACTCAAATAAACAACACCAAACATAATTGCAATTCCCACAATCATATTACGCCACAACGCATGCATAACGTTGAGTTGAACAAGTAATATCAGTAAAATGATGCTATAGATTACATATACTGTATAAAAATTCCTTGGACCCAGTGGTGATACAATGACTAAAGGTGCACATACAAGTAAAGTTGAGGCTAGGAGTAAATATAATGTATAACGTACTTCCTTTTGCCCGATCACTAAATGTATTGCATAAATCATTGCACCTAAAAATATAATACAAATCAAAGTATTAAGCAGATTTGCTATAGTGATTGAATGGAAATTTTGTAATTCGAATTGTTTATATATGAAAAAGTAATAAATAGGCAATATCAATAATCCACTAACAGTCACCCCTATTTTCACCTTGGATAAGCTATGCAGCACAGTACTGCGATATAGCATAACTAGCACCACAACAATAATCATAGATAAAATCACAATTTGATTGAAAAAGACCCAATCTGGAATTGTCGTAGTCACCGTATGGAATATTTTATCGACTAATCCTGTTTCACTCGATATATTCTGGTAACTGCTGCCTTCAAAAAATATTTTACGATAATTGGGATTTAAAAACATGAGCAATGTACCAGCCACAGATAATAATAAACCAACTATAAATTTAGGATTAATTTGTCGATAAAGTAATAAATTCAAACCTATAGCTAACACCAAAATCATACTATTAAAGAGTGTTGTATTTTCCATAAAAAATTGCCCAATAAAGCAAATAATATAAAAGACAATATTAGTTACAGGTGTAAGCCCTCTTCGTTCGAATAAAACCGTAACAATAAACCATAAAATGAACAGCACGCACAAAGTTGCTGGGACATAATTATAAAAACCTGCAAACCATCCATAAGTTTGTTTGTATATCTCACTTGGTATCGTAACCATAAGTATGAAAGCTATTAAATAATATAATGGCTGTTTCGTATTATGAGTAAAACGAACAATAATATATATCATAGCCATGCTAATCAACGCGTAAGATATCCACCTAAACCAATCCAAACGAACTGCTACAGTTTCTAAAATATTACCCAAATAACGCCCATTTAAATTCGCATATTTTTCCTGCCACATTTGTACGCCATACTGACTATACCAATCCCAATCATCATGTGTTAATGGTAAAAAGAACGCCATAAAATAGTAAAATAAAAATAGTGCTGTAAGTGTCAGATACGTCTTGTCCAAATTTAGTGATTTCATATTAATTTACCTCATGTTTATTTAAATTCGTCTTATGTATAATAAATAACGGTCTCTGTTTCACTTCATAATAAATTCTACCTATATATTCTCCAATAATACCTAAAGAAGTCAGCTGCACACCACCTAGAAATAATACCGCAAAAATAGTAGTGAAATAACCAGGCGTAGACACACCATAACTCAGTGTATAAATTAAATTGAAAGCAATATAGAGAAAGCTCATCAAACAACTGAATAATCCCAAATAAATAATAATACGTAACGGTCTATTATTAAAGGAAATCAGTCCATCTATACCATAATTTAACAATGAACTAAATGACCATTTAGACTCTCCTTCTTCACGTTGTACATTTTGATATTCAATGACTTTAGGCTCAAAGCCAATCCATGCAAATAATCCTTTTGAAAATCGATTGTATTCTCCTAATTTAACAACTTCTTTAACGGCACGCTGACTCAATAACCTGAAATCTCCTATGCCATCCTCTAAGGTAACATCTACCATTTTATTAATCATTAAATAATACATTTTAGACAGATGCTTACGTAACCAACGCTCTCCAGTCCTATCCCTTTTAGCCACCACTTGATCTTCGCCATTTCTAAAATCTACAATCATTTGCGGAATCAATGAAGGCGGGTGCTGTAAATCTCCGTCTATGATTATCAACGCCTCAGCTTCCGTACTTGCTTTCAAACCTGCATACATCGCTGACTCTTTACCAAAATTACGTGAAAACGAAATATATTTCACTCTACTATCTAATTCAGATAATTGTTGAATTATTGTTAATGTTTGGTCTCTACTACCATCATCCACGAAAAGTAATTCATATGTATAACCGTTAATATAACTATCATGTTGCATAATTTCTGTTAATTTATCATAAGTTTGTTTAATTACAAACGCTTCATTAAAACATGGAATCAATATTCTAATCATTAAAACGGTGCACCTCTTTGAATTATATTTATATAAAATGTATTATATACAGTATTATACAATATAACAAATCAGAATGTACTATATATTTTGTACATTCTGATTTTATCGAGTGCGCTATGTGTATTTTATTTTCGCTTTGGTAAGCACTAACAGCCATATACTTTTATTCATCGTAATCAAAAATTGCCGACAAATTTTGAGTCTTTGTCGGCAATTTAATTTAGTTAAATATTACTTTTCTTTATCTTTGCTTTCTTTTGATTCGTCCTTTAATTCTTGTTTGTTTTCTTTTAATTTCTCTTTATCTGCCTCAGGTGTGTAATCTACGCCTGTTGTATAATCATTCGCAGCATTCCACAATAAGAATTCATTTACGCCGTGATCTTTAAGCGCTCTAACTTGATCCTCAATTGCTTGACTATCATACGCTTTATAATTACCTTCACCTAAATACTGAGCAGTAAAATCTTGTAACCATGGGCGTGATTTTGGTTTGTCTTTGCCTAATGCATTTAGCACTGACGTTTCTTTATCTAAATAATTATCTATTGCTTTGTATGGTTCTTTATCTGGTGCTGCAAGACCGAAATCTCCTGGACTCCAGTGCGAAGGATAAATCATAGATGAAATTGCGTCTGTATTTTCAGCTATTTTAGGGAAGCTTTGACCTATTCCAGGAGCCTCTTCTACCATTGCCGCATAGCCAAATACATCAGCCGATACTTTCACATCATAATCTTTTAATTCTTTTCTAGCAGTACTTAAAAATTGAGTGACTGTATCAACACGCTGGTCTATATCACTTAACTTACTATCTTCGTATCCATCTTTGCTATATTGCAAGCTACCTTCCACATTTTCAAAACCTTCAGGAAAACGTACATAATCATATTGGATATCTTTAAATCCAGCTTTAGCCGCCTCTTTAGAAATATCAATATTATAATTCCATACATTTTTGTTAAATGGGTTAACGAATTTATCACCGCCATCACTTTCCCATACACTGCCATCTTCTTCTCTAAATGACCATTCTGGGTGGTCTTCAGCTAATTTTGAGTCTTTAAAAGTAACAATTCTCGCGATGGGATAAATATTCTTTTCTTCCATTTTTTTAAGTAATGGCTTTGCATCTACGATATCAATCGTATTATCATCAATCTGCTTATTACCAGTATTAAAATTGATAGTCACATTACCTGTATCATCTTTAACATCAATAACCATCGCATTTAAATCAGTCTCATCAATAAATGTTGTTAATTCTTTAAATTTTTCTCCATTTGTTGAATTTGCACTAACATAGATACCTTTCACGCCGTCTTCAGGATACGCCACGTCACTATAAGGTTTGCCATTTTCTTTATCTTTCGATTCACTTGCATGATTTTTATTATTGCTTTCTTCGGAACCCTTCTGCGATGAGTCACTCGCACATCCTGTTAACACAAGCGTTCCAACAAGTATCGTTGATAAAATTAGTTTTTCTTTCATTATTCATTTTCCCCTTAATATAAACTTAGGTATCCCTTCACGTTCGAATGCCTTGATTTTAAGTTTAGCACAATACACTTGTATTGCAAACGTCTAATTATTTATTTTATTATTAATTATTGATATTATTTATTTTATAACAAATAAGTTGAACACTTTACATATTATCGATTATCGTAATATCAGATAGTTCTTTGTAAAATAATTTGATATTCAATTTATTTCTGTCACTTTAAGGGTAAATGTTAATATGAAATATTCATAAATCAGAAACGGAGGATTATTTTGTCACCTATAATAATTAAACCTGCCTATCCTGAATTACAAAAGGGTGGATATTTTAACTTATTAGCAATTGATGACATGGCCAAAGTCTTTTTCAATACAGAGGATGAAATTAAACTTGAACAAGGCATGCAAAATCTATGGCGACAAAATGGCAATCGATTTAGCTACAACAACACGATGATTGCTTTTGTAGATGGTCAATCCGCCGGTGCTATCTCTTGTCTTCCTTATGATACGCTTGAAAATCAGACATTAGCCACTGTCGAACAGATAGTAAAAATACAGAAACTTCAAATTGTACCTCAGTTCATCAATAACTTTAAAGCTATAGTCGCTTTGATTAATTTAGATGAAGGTAGTTCAGGAGAATATCATGTAAGCATGCTTGCCACACTTTCTCAATTTAGAGGTATGGGTATAGCTAAAAAGCTACTTACTTATGCTGAACAACTTGCCTTACATAAAGGCTATGATATTATTTCACTGACGGTAGAAATTAATAATACTTCTGCCCAGCGCTTGTACCAAAAACAAGGTTACGATTATGTAGGTGAAACTGGTGAAGGCGATATTAAAGTATATAAAATGCGGAAATATCTAGGCTAGTAGTTACCTTAGAAGATATGAAAAACACGCACTCCTTTTAGATAAGAAGTGCGTGCTTCATTGTTGTTTTCTAGACGCCTGGCATTGTTCGGCCAGACAACCCGATGACTGACCTTTCTGATGTGAGAGGTTTTACAAGGAATGTTTCATGTAAAACATTCATGATTTATTAATACGTACTTTATCAATAGGTTCACCTAGTTCTTCTGAACCTTGAGGTACATGATATGTTATGACTTCAATATATGAATCTTTGATATTTACTTTACTAAATGTAGGTTTGTTGTCTTGAATTGATTTCGCAGCGTAATCTTTTTCACCATCAAGCTCATAAAATTTACTACCACTCGAAGAATTTAAAGTAACATAAACTGTACCATCTGGATTTGTATACGATTGCGGTGCTTCACCATTTTCATCCCATTGTACTTGTGGTTCTTTACCTTTCATGACATGCGAACGACTGTAAGAATGATCATGACCACCTAATACAAGATCTACATTATATTTTTCCATTAAAGGTGCAATGTGATTACGTCTATTTTTAGTTGCTAATGTATCTGAGTGTTTCCCTGCAGAGTATGGATTACGGTGTGTTAAACCAACAATCCATTTAGGGTCTTGACCCTTTGTATCTTCGATTGCACGTCGCAGTGTTTCTTCATGACCTTTAAAATCCAAGCTTTCCGAATTCAAACTTACAAACAAAGTATCATTATGAGTATAGTAAAAATTTGAACTCGCTAAATTTTTTCCATCATCTTGTAAATTCGGTAGGTTGAAATGTTGGGAAAATGCTTTGTTTGCTCTATCGTGATTACCTAATGTGGGTACAACTGTAAAATTCTCCATACCTTGTGCTTCGATGAAACCACTATAAGCTTTTTCATCCCAAGGTTCATTAACTTGATCACCTAAACTCAATAAGAAATCAGGATTCTTGTTTAATTTATCCATTTGATTTACTGTGTTTTGCCATCCTGCATTATCTTCTTCTAAATTACCTGAAGCACCTAATTGTGGATCAGCTATTGCAATAAAGTTAGTTTCGCCATTATTATTAGTATCAAATCGGCGTATTGCGGATTTCTCTCCGTTGTCACCATTATAAAAACGATACATATATTCTTTATTTTCTTCTAAATTGGATAGCGTGGCTTGTGTATAATTCATATCTGGTACATCTTTATTTAAAAATAGTTCCGTGTTACTTCCCTCATGCGTTTGTCCTTTAATACGTCTTGCATTAGAAAAATCTTCATCTTTGTTTGCTTCTGCAATTTCCACGTAGCCTTGTTCATCTGATTCATGGTACCAAGTGAGATTTTTTTCTGAATTATCCGCACCAATTGTTAAAATTGGGTAACGATGTTCGTTTGATTGTTGATTTTGAGTCGCTTGTTGAGATTCACTAGCTGGTTTTTCTGAAATATTTTGAGACGGTTGTGGCGTTCCATTTGATGGTTGTTCATTTTTTTGTGTTTCAGTATTTGTTGATTTCACTGATTGGTCCATCTTTGTATTTCCATTTTGAGGACCTTGTTGTTCTGTAAATTTGTTATGTGGTTGATCTGCACTTTTTTCTTTAGTTGTATTATTGGTATTTTCATTTGTTACGCTTGTTTCTTCTTGTTCAGTATTTCCTGGGTTATGATTTGATGCTATATTCTCATGGGAATCAATTGTGTTTTTAGTAGGTGTTTCACTTATTTCCTCGTTTTGTTTTTTACTTTGAGTCTTTTCAGTTAGTGAATTCTCTTCTGGATTTGTAGCATCTAGAGTTTGTTGATCAGTAATATCTTGCTCATTTTGTTCTTGCTGTTCTTGGTTTTCATCTGATGAATTTATGTTCATTTGTCCATTTTCTTTTGCTGGCTCTATATTTTGTTGATTATTGTCTTCAGAGTTTAAAGTGTCATTTTGAGGTTCATTATTTGTTCTTGTTGTATCTTTAGAAGAAATGTTTTTATCTTCTGTCGACGATATATTTTGTTGTACATTGTCATCTTTATTTACCGATTGTTCAACATTATGTATTGGCTCGTTTGTCTCTCCTGAGGTGTTAGCATGTGCATTTGAAGATGCAATTATAAATCCTGCAACTGATAGACTAAATAATATACCCGCTGACTTTTTCTTCATAAAACGTACCCACTCCTAGTTTAGTTATGTATTTATTAATACTATTCTTTCTCTTAAATTTATCAAAATAGTATTAATTCAAAATTAAATAGAAGTAAATGTTTATGTGGGATACATATTTAGACTAGTTATTTGCTATTCTGTTAAATTTTGGTTATAGTATTTTTAAATAGAATAGTTCTCTTATTAAGAGCGAGTGGAGGGATTTGGCCCTGTGAAACTCCAGCAACAGCTTTAACAAGCGATGTGCTAACTCCAACAGTTCATTTATATGAATTGAAAGATGAGAAGATGTGCGAAAGCTCTTCTTGTCTAAGAAGGGCTATTTTATTTATAAAAAATGAAAAGGTGGTATTTTTTATGAAATCATTGCACGAATTATTCACGGAACTCGACTATTGGGAAAACTACAAACCAGTTAATATGCCTAGTAGTATGAACAAAGCACAACATGTTCAATCAATCAAAAGAGAGATTGTTAACCGTATCGATGTTCATAAGTATAAAGACATTATATTAGAAAATGAAAGCTAATATTTTATTCATGAAACGCCCCTCGTCATAAATGATGAGGGGCGTTATATATACTAAATAAAGCATGAGATGGTTCAAATATTACTAAACCACAAGTATAGCAACATTTTATTTTGTGATTGTCATATAGTAAACATAAAATACACTAAGAACTATAAAATACATGGCACATAATCCATATGCCACCCATTCATTATAATCGATTGTTAATATCGCTAAGACAATGGACGTTGTGGCTAGCATCAAACACACCACAAATAAATACGCTATGTTATTAATTTTACTTTTAGGAACCTTGTGAGGTTCTATTGATGCTATAATTTTAATGTTTTTCGTTTTTATAATATAAAAAGATGTGAGCAACGACGTTACAAAACAAAGTAAACTAATAATAATATCCGAATTCATTAATTAACTTAACCTCTTTGTTATTGATTTATATATTGCTTTTGTAAGACGGTAAATTTACCAACACCGGTCCTCTCATTAATCTAAATATAGCATTCAATTCACAACACGTTAATATTCATTTATTTGTCTTACACGTACAATTATTATAATTTATCGTCAAAACAAAAAAGAGATCAAACAACTTATCGTTGCTTAATCTCAAATATATTTCTTTTCCACTTTTACTTTAAAAATTCTCTTATTTATATTCTTCAACCAATTCTTTATAAAACTTACTCAACGCTTTGTTTTCGGTTTCTTTAAATTGTTGGTCTGGGCGTAGGTTCGGGTCTTTACCAGTATGATCTTTTGGTGCGAAGCCTGATGCTAAAGTCACATCATCTTTACCTTCAAATTGGTATTCGTAGACCTTGCCCTCTTCAGTGAAAATGTATTTTGTCACTGGCTTACTTAAGTCTGCAACTTCCTTATAACCTTCTACATTAGAAAGGTCTTCCGCTTCTTTATCAAAGCCTGTTTCACCATCTTTAGGTGTATAGGCAACGACGCCAGTTACAGCATGCAAATCGAATGCTTCAGGTCCAGGTTTGCCTGTATTATTGATTTGTATTTCTCCTTTTTCCGTACCCGCATACCAATCACCATCAGAAATACTACTTGTACTAAAATAACGGTTGGAGACTGCCTTACCGTCTTCTTTTTTATCTTCAGCTAACCAATCTATCATTTCTTCTTTTATTTTCTTCTGTTCTTCATCAGAAATTTGAGTTTTATTTGATGCTTCTTCTTTACTGGACTCTTGTGCCATTGCTTCTTTTCCAGTCGATTTATCTGTCTCAGCTTTTTCATTACTACAACCCATAAGTAACGCTGTACAAATAGATACCATTGATAATACTTTAATATATTGTTTCATAAAACAAAGTCTCCTTTTTCAAAGGAAAACCGATATACCTAAGCTATAAAATAAATTACAGCTTAGGTATCAGTTTTAATTATATTTAATCTTTTTGAATACCAAATTCATCTACTAATTCTACGCTACGTTGTTCACCTTTACTGATGTCACCGCGTAGTTGATAAATTTTAACTTTCAATTGATCGCCTTCAACTTCATATACTGAGAAGTTTTGAGCTGATGAATCTCTGTTATTTTCATGTTTATCTTCAAATGCGTCTGTTTCTTGTGGCTGCTCGCCTAGTTTGAATAGACTGTTGTAATGATCTAAATCTTTCTGAGTTAACCAGCTTAATTCTGGTCTAACCTTTTTAATGTGCTCTAATGAACGGTCATAAATACTATCATATTCTTTCGTACCACCAGTGTTAGGTAACACATAAACTGAACCTTCTGGATCGTCATAATATTTCACGCCATCTTCGCCAACGAATTGTTCAGTATCTTCTTTATTCGCGTTCACAAAACTATTTTTCGTAGATGTATGTTCTAAAGGATGTGTACGTGATAACACATGGTCATGTCCTTGTAATACTAAGTCAACGTCAAGATCATCAATTTCTTTTGTTAATTCGTCTCTTACTTTCTTCACATCTTCATCTGAAAGTGCATGATATGATTTAGAATACATTGGTTTGTGTAAGTTTAAAACAACCCATTTTGCCCCATTGTCTCGCGCCTGTTTAATATCTTTCTTAATCCATTCCATCTGTTCATCACCGATGGCTTTTTCATCTGGATTGTCTTTTGATTTCTTATTATCGTTTGTATTCGCTACTACCATGTGTGCCCCATTATAATCAAATGAATAGTACGAACCGCCATTTACTGCGTCATTTTCTTTTGGTACGTTCATGTGTTCATTGAATTTATTCAATAATTTTTCGTCTTCTTCATTTAACGCATACTCATCATGGTTACCTGGTGCTGCAGCAACTGGTAACGACATAAATGATGGTCTAGATTGTTTATACAAGTCTTTCCATTCATCTTCAACTTCAGCAGTTTCTACAAAGTCCCCTGTATGTAGTGCGAAGTTAGGATCTCCTGCTGTTTGGATTGCGTTTTTCAATGTATCAGCACCAAATGCTGCTTCATTTCTTACGTTCTCATTCCAAAAAGCATTTTGCGTATCTGTGTATTGTACAAAGCTAAATGGATCGCCTTTATCACCGGAAGTTTTGAACTTACCTATTTCACTTTTCTTCCCACTTTCACTACCCACTTTGTAGTAATATTGTGTATTCGGTTTTAAATCTTTAGCTTGTGCTTTGTATGTATATTCTTTTTCTTTGATTAAATCTGTTTTACCGTGCTTGTCGCCACTCGTCCACTCAGGGCCACCTGCATTTTCATCGGTGTAATAACCATTCACTTTAGGTTTGCCATTTTTTTCAATAGGTTCGCCTTCATCATCTTTGGCTACATCTTTATAGATGATATTGCCATCTTTATCTCTTTCAAGATACTTAGAGTCTACTTTTTTAGGTTTTGCATCAAATGATTTTGCATCTGAAAAATCTTTAGATTCTGAAACCCATACTTTAGAATCTTTGAACTTGTCTGTTGTATACCAACTAAAACCCATTTCTGTTTTAGTATCACCCTTTAAATTTGTAATTACACGGTTAGGATTGTTGTTCTCTGGAACCTCAGCTACTTTAGGTTTTTTATCCAGTAATTCAATATCACCTTTTTTTCCCCTTCTGTTGCACTACCTGCACTACCTGCACTACCTGAACCACTTGCATCAGCTGTTGGTGCTGAAACTGTAGTAAATACTATAGCTAGACTCATTACAGTACTTACAGCAATAGAACGATACTTATATGCCATCACACGTACCTCCCAATATGAATTTTTAATGTTTCATTCACTATTCTAGCAATGTAATATTAATCTAAAGTTAATGCTATATGGACTTTGTAAATTTCAAATTACTATTTAATTTTATTTAGGTATATTTAAAGTATTACTTTATAACAGTTTTGAATAATTACGCTAATCTTCATAGTTTGTTAGAATTAAATCAAACGTAAAATTTAGGAGGAAGTAATTTGAAGAAAAAAATTGAAGTTGTGGGTGCTGTCATTTTTTCTGAAAATAAAGTGCTATGTGCACAAAGAAATGAAAATATGAGTTTGCCTCTATTATGGGAATTCCCGGGTGGAAAAATAGAAAAAGATGAATCAGAAATTAATGCTTTAAAAAGAGAAATACGAGAAGAAATGCTATGTGATATTGAAGTTGGTGACAAAATCACCACTACCGAATATGAATATAATTTTGGTATCGTAAAACTAAGCACTTATAAATGTACATTAAATGAAAAATTACCAACTTTAACAGAACATAAAGAAATCAAATGGGTAGCAATCCAAGAATTAGAAAAATTAGAATGGGCACCAGCGGACATTCCAGCAGTTGAAATCATTGTAAATGAGGAATAATTATGACTAATTTGTTAGAAGACTTTAATCAATCATTACATAAAGGATTTATTGACCGTACTATTGCTCATAAAGGAAACTTTATGCCGAAATTACTGGTAAACAATAAAGAAGAGAATGTTTTGTCTACAATTATAGACGAACTTCATAAGTGTAAGTCATTTACGATTTCAGTAGCTTTTATAACTGAAAGTGGCTTGGCGAGTTTGAAATCCTATCTTTATGACTTAAATGAAAAAGGAATTAAAGGTAAGATTATTACTTCAAACTATTTAGGTTTCAACACACCCAATATGTATAAAGAGTTATTAAAACTTAAAAACGTAGAAGTTAGATTAACGGATGTGAATGGTTTTCACGCAAAGGGTTATATGTTTGATCATATTGATTATTCATCAATAATTATTGGAAGCTCTAACCTAACCTCTAATGCTTTGAAAATAAACTATGAACATAATATCCTTTTTTCAACACAGCAAAGTGGTGACCTTATATATAATATCAAATCACAATTTGATGAATTATGGGCAACGAGTGTACCTCTTTCACATGAATGGATTGAGGCGTATGAAAATACATTTGAATACCAAACTTTTAAAAATACAGTTAGAGTTGCAGAAACGCAATCACTAGTTGAAACACAAACAAAAAATTTAATTAAAATTGAGCCGAATTTAATCCAAAGAGAAGCCTTAAAATCATTAACGTCACTGAGAAAAAATGCAAAAGATAAAGCACTTATCATTTCGGCGACTGGTACAGGAAAAACTATTTTAAGTGCTTTAGATGTTAGAAACTATGATCCAAAAAAATTCTTGTTTGTAGTGCATAACGAGGGGATCTTAAACAGAGCAATAGATGAATTCAAAAAAGTATTATCTCAATCAAATGACGCAGATTTCGGATTATTAACTGGTAAAAATAAAGATATTAATGCTAAATATTTATTTGCTACTATTCAAACTCTTTCTAACGAAAATATATACAATCAATTTGAAAAAGATCACTTTGATTATATCGTTTTTGATGAGGCTCATAGGTCTGCAGCCGCTACTTATCAAAAAGTATTTAATTATTTCAAACCTAATTTTTTGCTAGGTATGACAGCTACGCCTGAGAGGACAGACAGTCTAAATATATTTGAAATGTTTGATTATAATATTGCTTACGAAATTAGATTACAAAAAGCACTTGAAAGCGAAGTGCTATGCCCTTTCCATTACTTTGGAGTAACTGACTATGTCCATAACGGAGAAAAAATCGATGAGGTAAGTAATTTGTCAGATTTAACTTCTAATGAAAGAGTTGAGCATGTCTTAGAAAAAACTAGCTATTATGGTTACTCAGGTGATGAATTAAAGGGTTTGATTTTTGTAAGTAGAAAAGAAGAAGCATATGATTTAGCCGAAAACTTGTCATTACGTGGTGTTCCTTCTATCGCACTAACTGGAGAAGATAATCCTCAAAAAAGAGAAGAAGTTATTCAACAGCTTAAATCAGGTGAAATTAATTATATAATAACTGTTAATTTATTTAATGAAGGTATTGATATACCTTCTGTCAATCAAATTGTAATGCTGAGGGAAACAGAATCTAGTATTATTTTCATCCAACAGTTAGGTAGAGGGTTAAGAAAAAGTAGTAATAAAGAATATGTAACAATCATAGATTTTATTGGTAACTATAATAAAAACTATCTAATCCCAATAGCCTTGTCTGGAGATCAGTCGCAAAATAAGGATAACTACAGAAAATTTTTAACAAATAATTCAGCACTTAATGGCGTATCGACAATCAATTTTGAAGAAATAGCTAAGAAGAAAATCTATGACTCATTGAAAGCAGTTAAATTAAACTCAGCCAAATTAATTAAAGAAGCTTATACAACAGTTGAAAGTAGAATTGGTAGAATACCTATGTTAATGGATTTTATTGAACAAAATTCTATCGATCCGGGACTCATATACACCTCTAAAACTGATTCAAACGGAAATTCAAGGAGCCCATATAAAAACTATCATGATTTTCTCGTTAGATACAAGAAAGTTTCAGATGAATTAAATGAAAACGAGAAAAAGAATTTAACATTTTTATCACGAGAAATTGCTCAAGGATTAAAAAATGTAGACCATATAGTTTTGAAAGCAGTTATGAATCAAGAACAAAATATCAATCATTTATTTGCTAGAGCACAAGAAGTCGACTCTACCGTTACAATTGACGATGTTTCTACAAGTTTGAAAATCTTGGATTTTAGTTTCTTCAGTGAAAATATAAATATATCTTATGGCAACCCCATTATCAAGGTAGATAATAATAATGTTTATTTAACAGAAACCTTTATCGAATCTTTATCCAAAGATTTGTTTAAGTGTTATGTAGAAGATATTATCAAATTGGCTGAATATAATAATGAAAAACATTATGATGGTAAAAACTCGCTTATTTTATATAATAAATATTCACGAAAAGATTTTGTAAAACTATTAAATTGGGATAGCGATGTATCTTCAGTAGTAAATGGTTATATGTTTGGTTCTGGAACGTTACCTATTTTTATTAATTATCATAAACAAGATGATATAAGTGATAATACAAAGTATGAAGATACATTTTTAAGTAATGAGAAAATAAAATGGTTTACAAAATCTGAAAGAAAGATAGATTCACCTGAAGTTAAAGATATTTTAAATCATCAAAGAGATGGTATTACTATGCATGTTTTTGTAAAAAAAGAAGCCTTAACAGATGGTAAAGATTATTATTACTTAGGCAAAGCACATTACATTGAAGATACAGCAGAACAAACGACAATGCCTAACGAAAAACAAGACAATATTGTAACAATGAATTTATCACTAGAAACACCCGTAAAAGATGAACTTTACAGATATATCATAGAAGAATAAAATAATTTAAAATAGTCATCTTATAAAGATGGCTATTTATTTTAATTACTAATTTATCACTCCTTCTTTTAACTCCACCCCAGTCTTGAATTACAGTTTTTATTTTTTTAAACAAGTAATTACCATTGCATATGCGACTTAACCATCACTTTTATTTCCCATTACCATCAACCAAGCCAAACTTAATATTAATTTACGTTATCTTAACAATTCCTTTGAATTAGCTTTGTTACAATATAATTAAATTTTAAATTTAAAGGGGAATGGTTTTGAAGAAATTAACTTGGTCATTAATCACATCTATGGCATTAGCAACTACTGTCATAGCACCTAGTACACTTCACGCAACGACAGCAGAGCAGAGTACGAAAGATACAAAAGATAGTTCGACAAAAAGTATAGAGATTCACGATATCCAAGGCGAAGGTCATCAATCACCTTACGATGGCAAAAAAGTAAACAACATAAAAGGCATTGTTACATATCAATATGAATTAAATGGTGGCAAGTACTTACATATTGAAACACCTGACGATAAACAGGATAATAACCCAAATACATCTGAGGGGCTTATCATTTATACGGGTAATCAAAATTACGACGCCCAAAAAGGTGACTTAGTTAATGTTACGGGCACTGTCGATGAATATTATATTGACGGTTATGGCGATAAACAAGAAACTGACTTACCAGTAACTCAAATTAATGCGCGTGACGATAAAGGTGGCAATGTGTCTATTCAAGAAAGTAACCAAAAATTGCCCGAGCCTTATGAGATTGAAAAAGTACCAAGCAAAATTTCTGCAAACGATAACTTTCAGACCTTTGATCGTGAGCAATACGCAATTGACTACTGGGAATCGCTAGAGGGCATGCGTGTTGAAGTTGGCGATGTCAGAAGTGTTGGCCCACAAGAACACGGTGACCTTTTCACTGTTTTAGACGACCAATCTGCTGAAACTGACAATGGCGGTGTACGTTTAACAGAAAATGACCAGCATGGTGAACGTATTCCTTTTAAAATGTATGATAATAATAAAGCGCGTGATTTTGATGTAGCAACAGGCGATAAATTTAAAGGTCCAATTATTGGTCATGTGAATTATGGATTCCAAAATTACAAATTAAATGTAGATTTAGATGACATGAAACAAGCACATGTCGAGGGTGACACTGAACCACAACCAACTTCCATTGAACCGAGTAATCAAAAGCTCAATGTTGCATCTTATAATTTAGAAAATTTCTCTAACAATTCATCATCTACAACAGAGGATAAAGCGGATAAAATAGCGAATGGTATCACGGAACACATGAAAAACCCTGATATTATCGGCGTGACTGAAGTACAAGATAATGACGGACCAAAAGAAGGCGGACCAGAAGCTAATAAATCTTATGAGCGCTTAATTAAAGATATTGAAGAAGCTGGTGGTCCTAAATATAAATATTTAAATATCGATCCTTCAATGAATGAAGACGGCGGACAGCCTGATGCAAATATTCGTGTTGGTTTCTTATACAATCCTAAGCGTGTTCAATTTGATAAATCTATTGAATCTGGAGATGCGGACACAGCAGTCTCATATAAAGATGGCGATTTAACATTAAATCCAGGTCGCATCGACCCAAATAACCCTGCCTTTGATGATTCTAGAAAACCATTGGCTGCTCAATTTAAATTCCATGGCGAACAAGTCATCGTATTAGCGAATCATTGGAACTCTAAAAATGGTGATACACCGCTATTCGGTAGTCAACAACCACCTGTATTAGAAAGTGAAAATCAGCGTGTTGAAATTGCGAAGTCAGTTGGACGTTTTGTAGAACAAGTTCAAAAAGACAACCCTAATGCAAATATCGTATCCGTTGGCGATTATAATGATTTCCAATGGTCAAAACCGTTAAAAACATTTGAAAGTTTTAATATGAGCAATATGATTTACGATTTACCTGAAAACGAACGTTATTCATACAATTATCAAGGTAATTCGCAAGCACTTGATCACATATTCGTTTCAAATAACTTGAAAAACCATACAGAATTAGATCCAATTCATGTAAACAGTGATTTCACTGATATGTCAGGTCGTGCGAGTGATCATGATCCACTATTAGCTCAAATTGATTTAAAACAGGCTCGTAAAGATGAAAAAACTAAATAGGCACAAAAAATCGACAAAATCATAAGACTTTGTCGACAGAATGGAACGAGGATGCCATGCATCACTCGTTCTTTTTTTATAATAAGACGTCATTGCTCAACTAAATATACTTTTTCAGAGTAACAACGTACACTATCCATTTTTCCCTCTAAAAATTCATTCCATTTTACATTTCTATTTAGCTCACTCTGTTCTTTTAAAATGGTTAATGGCACTTGTAAGTTAAGACAGCGACCAGAAATGTTAAAACGTGTGACACCGGCTGGGACAGTTTCTCCTCTATTGACAATTGTTTCGATTTCTTGAAAACCAAGCGGCTGATATTTCATCAAAATATGCTGGTTAGATACACAATTATTATCACTCTGTGCAATACGTTCCACATCATAGGTTTGACTATAACTGGCAACGACCTTTGCCCACGCTTCTAGTTTCTGTTCTCCTAAATCTTCTACATATAAATATTGTTCGTCATAGCCTTTGCACATTGTAATAAATGGCGTGGCATTTTTAATTTCTGTCGTCCATGGCAAACTGTTATCTTGTCGCAAAGTTTCCCACCACTGACCAATAGCCACTTTATGGTTCCATGTACTAATTGAATATTGTGTCTCATTAATATCTTGCACTGGTACAACGCGACATCCAAGTGCCTTGAGACTCGTGAAACGATGCACACCGTCGATGACCATATATCTACCTGACTGTGTTTGTGTAACTAACACTGGATGTCTCATAATTTGTTCCGCTTCAATACTTTGCTTTGTCTTTTCTAAACGCTTTTGCTCAAATGTTTCGTGTAAGTCTATGTGTTCCACTGGTACAAGTTTTAATGCTTTATACATTTGTTCCATTTTAGTCCTCCTTATTGATCAGATAAATAGATAAATGTCGGATGTGGATGACTTAAAAAATCATGGTGAGAAATAGACCAACCATAAGCGCCAGCGTAATTAAATATTACGACATCCCCAGTTCTTACAGATTTTACTGGTGTTTCTTTTGAGAAAACATCTTTCGGCGTGCAGAGTTGACCGACGAATGTCACCTTTTCATTTGCGACTTCCATGCGTTCAAAGTGATAAGGGTTATGGTCAATATGACATATTTCAAAAGGATGGTTGTGTTGCCATGATACTGGAAGTCTGAATTGTTGCGTGCCCCCTGTTAAAATAGCGTAATACGCATTATGCACTTGCTTGATATCAATGACTTCAGTCGCATAGTAACCGATATGCGCAACTAAGTAACGGCCACACTCAAAGTTCAACGTAACATCATTCATCGCTTCTTCATTAATCACGTCTTGAAAGCCTTCAACAAATTTCTGCCATTTGAATTGTTGATTTAAATCTGCGTAATTGACTCCGATACCTCCACCCATATTGATATGTTTCAGTGGAAATTGAAAAGCTTCTGACCATATTTTGGCTTTATGAAAATAGAGTCGCATGACATCTAAATGTAACGCTGCATCTAAGTTATTTGAAATAGAATGAAAATGAAACCCTTCTAAGTTGATATGCGGTAGTTCAAGTGCAAGTTTAATTGCTTGTTCGACTTCATTTTCCGATATACCAAATTGGGTTGGGCGTCCTGCCATGTGTAGCGTCGCATTGGGGAAAGGTCCTGATAAATTCACACGTAATAAGACATCCATCTGTTTATTTTTGGTACCTAGGATAGCATTTAACCTTTTTAATTCGTATATACTTTCAACGTGAATGCGTTGAATGCCTTGATCGATGGCAAATGTTAATTCTTCGTCTGTTTTTCCTGGGCCACCAAAAATAATACGGTTCGCTTTTTTATGTGCTAAGCCTTTTTGTATTTCACCTTGAGATGCAACTTCAAATCCAGCAACGGATTCACTCATCGTTGCTAAAATGTCATCTTCGCTATTCGCTTTCATCGCATAATACATCTCACAGTTCTCTGGTAAGGACGACACGATTTTATGCATATGTTGACGTAATGCGTTTAAATCATATATATAATGACAAACAGGTGCGCCAGTTTGCTTTATCTCTTTAATTTTGTCGAATATTTGTGGCACGTTCGACTCCTCCTTTAAATGAGGTTAATTCTGATTTTAAGTTACGGTAGAGTTTGCCACGGTCGTCTCCAAGTACAAACGTATTAACACCACGTTGTGCCCATATATCTTGTTGTTCTTTATTTCTTGGTAAGGCACAAAAGTGTTTATTATAATCACTTGTCACGTCATGCATGTAACGTAATGCTGATTGTACGACTTCACTGCTCGTTTCCCATGGCATGCCAAACGATTGCGATAAATCGGCAGCACCTTCAATAATCATGTCTAAGCCTTCAACTTGTACAATGTCTTCTATGGCACTGATGCCCTCTTGATCTTCAATCATCGCCATGACAATAATTTTGTCGTTTGCGTTCGCCATGTAATCTGTTAATGGAATTTCACCAAACTTGGCCATACGTCCACCATTTAAACTGCGCATACCTTGAGGATAATAGCGACTTAATTCCACAATATGTTCTACGGTCGCTTTATCTTTAACATGAGGGATAATAATACCTCTTGCGCCCATGTCTAACACTTTGATAATATCTCGATCAATGACTTGAGTGACCCTGACAATTGGCGTGATTTGCGCTGCTTCAGCTGCACGAATTAAATGTTCTAACGTTTCATCGTTAATGGCAGCATGTTCAGTATCTATAATTACAAAATCATAACCACTCGCTGCGATGATTTCAATAACAAGTGGATTTGGAATCGAATTGAAAATGCCATAGACTTCAGCGTCTTGTGCCAATTTATCTTTGAGGGATAACGTCATCATGATGAATCACTCCTAACGGGTTAGTTACGTGATGGATTCTTATTTCCGTATCCTCTAATAATCTTCTTGTCGTTAATTTTTCTACTTGTATCGTTTTTTCAAACAAATCAAAGTGCTCATAATTAGGTAAGTCAGGATGGGTTTGACGATACTGCTCGATTTCATCGTATATATACATCCATTGTTGATGTTCGCTCAAATTGTAGTGACGTTCAAAGAACATAATGATTTCAGAAATATTAATAAAGAAAAATGCGTCTAAAGCAAAATCTCTAACAAGTTCCACATCTTCTGTTTCGATAAATGAATTACGATTAATTTTCTTATGTTCCTCTGGTGTGTCTTTTAATTGAGGATTTTGTGCCTCTGTACTTAGTAATCCACGTTTAAAACGCACACCATCATGAAAATCTTTAATTGCTACACGTGTTGGCCAACCGTCTTCATGAATGAGCATCATGTTTTGCGCATGTGATTCAAGCGCAATACCGTGATAATAAAGCATATGGATAATCGGTTGCACTGCAACTTTGATAAATTGTCTAACCCAAGCTGCTACACCATATTGTGCAATCCATTGCTGAATAATTGGATTCTGTCGTTGGTCTAAACTATAAATCGCATTAAACGGTATCGCATCTTCTGTTTCAGTTAAGTAACTGTGTAAGTTCTCTCGCCATATGACAGATACTGCACCATATATTGCTTCACGCTTTGATTCAGTTAAATTATCATTAATATAAGACATACCTAATATTTCACCTAAGAATACTGTTTTTAATTCCTTATTTAGATAGCTATCTTGTTCATGAATATGCTTTAACCAATCTGTAATTTGCGCTGCATTCTCGATCGTATGTGGCGCTAATACACGTTTAGTGGATGTATTCGTAATGCTTAAGGGCACTTTAATATAATATTTAGACGTGTCCACAGGTGATAATGTACGAATCGATTGTTGCGGTGTATAGTATTCTTCCGATTCGCCTAGTAATATAATTTCACCATTAATCCATTGTTCAGCAAGTTCACTCGCAATAATGTGATCAAATTGCCAAGGATGCACAGGCAACCACTCATAGTCTGCTAATGATTTGTCTAATGCTAGTAGCACTTCTTTAAACTGCTGCACAACTTCATCACCTAATTGTTGTTGAAGTAAGTCTTGCGCTTCAATATTTCGAGAGACAGTTTGTTCAATATATTGTTTGGGAATTGCGAGCCATTTCAATGTAAATGTCGGTTGGAAATCAGGGCCATATTGCAAATTATCTACAGGCGTAAAACCAAGGCGTGATTTATAACTTGGGTGATAAGGATGGCCTTCCATCGCATAAGATTCAAGTGCATCGAACGTTAATTTAACACTACCCGCAGTCATCTCTTTATATCGCACGGCTTGTGTATCTTTCAGCTCCGTTTGTAGTAATTCGTTGATAAACGCCTCAACTTTTTCATTGTTTTTCTCAAATGTATATATAACTTCTCGTAACATTGTAGCGTAATCAACTGTTACTGCTGAATCGCCATCACCTGTGATGCGCCATACGGGTGACGTAAGTTCTAGCCTTTGAAAGCTGTCTAATTCTCTCACTTCAGTGCGATACGTTGCGTCTTCAGCTTCAATGGTAACTATCGAAGTAGCACCTTGTTGTGTCACCTCATATTGCACAACATCCTCATATATAATAGAAGTTACAAGTTGATTCATAATGCGTTGCTTTACTTGTTGTTCAATATTGTGCATCATGTTGTCGTACCTCCTCTTCCATAAACATTGGGTTCGGTATATTGGTATAAAGTGGGTTATCGCCGCAATCTTTTATTTTGCTCATAAAGTTTGCTTTTGCTGAAATTGTTGGACTTTCGTATAGGTCATCCACATAGACTTTCATTTGTGTGGATGTACTTGCGTCTTGAGACCAATTCAGCAATTTATTGCGAACCGTTTGCCATAATGTCGTTTCACTGCCAACGCGTTTGCCCATTGTAGCGACCAAATGTCCTAAATGATTTACAATAATGTAGTATTTAAAACGATGCCACGCCGCTTCATTACTATAGACAACTGGACTATCGCTTTGTATTATATTAGGAATAATTTGCCCGCGCTTTGCGATATCTTCTGCTATACATACACCTTCCAAATCTCTGACATAACACACTTGCGGATGGCCATTTTTAAATTCAATCAAAGTATTTTGTACATGTGCTTCTAAACTAATGCCAGTTTCAGATAGTAATTCAAGCATTGGATATAAGGTAATGTCTAAATATGCACTTAACCATTCCACATCCGACAAACCGCTTTGAGTAATCAAGTCTCCTAACATAGAATCCGGCTCATGTGGCATGGTTTCAAATAGACTGGCTAACACGTGAATTTGTTTCTCCAAATGATAATCTTCAATACCTTCACGCACGATCATTGCAGTGTTTGCTAATAAATCAAAAGCCCCTGCTTCAGACGAATATTTCAATGCACGATAACCTTCTTCAAACATCAGTTTAAAATGCTTTGTTTCATAGTCTGTTTTTATCGATGCGATGACATTTGCAGCATCAATCGTTCGTTCTACTTGTTCATAATCATTCGTTCTTACGAAGTTTGTGATTTTGACATTTATCGGTAATTTCAAGTAAATGTTAAGCTCTTTTGAAAATACCGTGCGAACAGAAGACGTTGGATAGACATAATGTCCGCTGATACCGATGTCTTTAATTAAGCCGTTATCCATCCATTGTTTAAACTTAGCGTTATCTTTTAATACGGTTATTTGATATGGATGCAAGGGTAACAATGTATAACCGTCGTCTATGTCATCAGAATCTAACTGTGCCAACTGTAATACCAATTCATTTACTGCGGCAGCTCTACCTTCCACATACCGTTCTAGCATGATAGAACGATTAACTTGTATATAATACAGTTGAAATTGTGCGTGGCACTCTGGTGCATAATGCAATAAATCTTCTTCGCTAAATCCGACAGAACTTTTGGGTGTTGGATGAAACGGATGACCTAAATAAAGGGATTGTTCCGAAATAATATACTCATCTTCTGTTTGTTGTTGTTGCGCACGTGTTAAATAGAGTGCAGTGCGTTTTACACTATTGTTAATATCTTTATAAATATTGTGTAGTGTTGCTTTTAATCCGGTTTTATCTTCATCTCCTGTTTGTTGTTCGAGCATCTCAAACACGTGCTCAATCACTTCCATTGGTGCTAACTGTGAAGACGTGCCATTGTCTTGTGCACACATCACTGGGTGGTATGTGTTATGACCCATTACTGACCAATAATTAAATTTACCTATTAACGTTTTAGACGGCCCGAGCGTGATGTGCCACATGTTTTGCTCTGGCTGCGCATTGTACAAATTTTGTTCTCTAAAATATACATTCAATATACGTTCTACAGCTGCTTGTTCAGCTATTTCAATATTCTGATTACTTTGCACGTTTATTATTCAACTCCCATACATTCATTGTTAATTTATAATCTTTCACAGTGTTTAATTGAGATGATAATAAGACAACACAACTGCTTATAAATATGCCACCCATCACGATAAATGTAACCGTAGGGTTATAGCTACTTGTAATCACAGCGCCTAACATACTGCCTGCTACTTGTCCTACAACTAGCATACTGTTTGTGGAACCAACGAAAGTGCCTTTTAAATCTTGATGACATGACTTAACAACGACATACATCACACTTTGAATTAATGCACTATACGTAAAGCCTTGTATCACTCTAAAAATCATTAACATCCATAGTGTAGTGGACAGACCTTGGAATATAACACTTAAGCCACAAATGAGTGCAGTGATTAAATAGACATATTTGACGTAGTTTTTATCATTTAAGCTTCCCCATAATGGAGCACTTAAAATAGAAGCAGTCCAAAATGCAGATTGAACAAGACCTACTGCCGCTTTATCATCTAAAAATGTCTGGTTGGCGCCAGTTGTTAAAGGGGCGAGTGCAGTCATCATGCCATACATCGCAAGATTGGCAAGTATACCAACGATAATGAAGCGACATGTCACTTGCGAACACAGTAAACATTTAAATGATTGTCTTACACCACAACGTATAGGTTCTGGTTCGCTACTGTTATGCTGATGTGTGGTTTCTATAAGTAACTTAATACCTACTGCACAGACAATAAATGTCAAAATAGCAATCACTAACAGTAACGACTGAAATCCAACAATACTTGCTGCAACGCCTCCGATAAGTGGTCCCACAAGAGAGCCCGCACTAATAGAACTTTGCAATTTCCCAAGTACTTTACCACGCATTTTTTCAGGTGCTTCACTCGTCGCAAATGCATTAGAAGCATCTACGACACCGCCAAATAAACCTTGTAATAATCTGACTAACACAAACTGCAGTGGCGTCGTACAGAGTGACATCAATAATAAACAAACTGCTAAACCTAATAATGCACGGAGTACCATCCATTTTCGGCTGATTCTATCGCCAAGTTTGCCCCACAGCGGTGATGAAATCATCGTTGTGATAGCGGGCGCTGCAATTGCAATCCCACTCCACATTTGAATTTCTGTAACAGATAAATCCTTGAGCGATGCAATATAGATTGGCAACAAAGGAACGAGTACGGTCAGTCCAGCTATCGAAATAAACTGGCTCAGCCATAATATGCGAAAGTTCCTATACCAAATCGCTTCACTGTTCATGACGCATCATTGGGTTTGGTATTGTCCCAATACTGGATGGCATGCTACCGCCACCTGATTCTTGTTGATGTAAAAGTGGTAAGAGTACGCGTTTAAAAGGCCACGTTTGCTTCTCGAACAAAATATGTTGCATTTGTGCTTTATCCACTTCCGAACAATCCATCTGCTGCACATGCTTTGAAAGTGATGATTTAATTTTATTCATTAACATTAGTTCATCCAATCCAAAGACGTGATGTAGCATATCTACAATTGCATATAAATTCACTGATACTGCTAATGTTTGAAAATATGTAAAGAATGTTTCTATATCTTCATTAATTAACGTATTTGGAGAATTTTTGCTTATCGCATATTGTGGAATATCAATGTTATTTTCATACATCCACCGTGGATAAATACGCACTGTATCGTGATCTCTCAATATAAATTGATCCACGTGCCCTTCTTTAAATAAAATTAAAATATTTTGTCCATGTACTTCTGGTAAGACACCATTTTGCATAAATTTAAGCATAATATGAAGAAATTGATCTATCATCTCATCAAATAACACTTCTAATTGCTGACTTTCCATTTGATCTTGGGCTATGCCAAGAATATCTTCATATAATGTGGCATCATGTGCCGCTAATGCAGCCATCGATACGAGTTGTGACGATGGTGCTGTCACTTGCTTAGGATAACTTCTAATCTGTGTTGTCAGATGGCCTATTTGATCTTGGAATATATCTTTATCTGCATTAATAAACGATAGCCACTGCTTTTCATTACACAGCGCTACCTTATTTTCTAAAGTGCTGTCTTGAGCTATAATTTCACTTAATAATTGTTCTGCCTTTTCACCATTTAACAAGTAGCGTGTCGGTGTTAACCTCAGTGCACCTAATGACTGCATTGAAAACGGCACCTTAATATGCTGAAACGGACGTTGAATATCAATAAGCGAGCGCATAGATGATGAGGGTAGAAACTCGCCGAACTCATAATCTAATGGCACAATGATGCGCGCTGCGATTTCTGCTTGAAACATTTCGGGAATCACATGTGTCATTTGCCAAGGATGTACAGGAAATACTATATACGACTCTGAAGATAAACCTGCAGACTCAAGCGTGTGTGCCAATATATCCTCATCTTCGATTGCTAATGCTTTATTGAGTAAGCTTTCGTTTAAATACTCACTCTTTAAAATGTAATCACGATGTATCGCGACCGTTTTTAAAGAAAAAGTTTTAAAATATTCGGGTTGATATTGTTGATAATCTTCTGTATCTAAACCACGTTTTTCTTTAGCTAAAGGATGAAATGGACGATCCTTTAAACTCGCAAACTGTTCTGATTTGATAAAGGGATGCTCTGATAAGGTTAATCCTGCTAATTGGGCTGTTAACTGATCTATCGCAACTTCTAGGCCTTCTCGAAAACGTACTGTATTCAATTCACGGCTCGACGGTGCATTCATTTCAACTAATGCATCCCATAACGCTAAAGCATTGATCTCGTGTTGTTCGTCATTGTCTTTTACAAAGACGGTCGTTCCTTTTAATCTATAAATATTTAAACCACTATGATAAACAGGTATATAGAGCACCTTATCTTCATTGCCATATTTCAATATCGTATCTGAAGCGATTTGCAATGCTTCACTTTTTGTCAAAAGACCAAAGACATCTTCAAATAATAGACCATCCACTAGATCTCTTAAAATAGTAGTGTGTGCATGATTTTGTTGATGATTCGCTGTGACTTCTATCACTGTACGACACTCCTTAATATAGACTTAATGTTGTTCCGATTTGCTGTTGCTTAGCTTCTTTATAAATATAATAAGCACTTGAAATATCTTCGATTGCCATACCCATTGGATTTAATAAAATAATTTCGTCATCATTTTCTCTTCCTGGTTTAGCACCCGTTAATAATTCTCCTAATTCAGCATGTAAGGCTTCCCTACTAAAGCGCCCTTCTAATACAAGTTGGTTAATTGTCTTTTTCTCGCGATTTGCTTGTGACCAATCGTCTACCAAGACTTTATCTGCTTGTGTAAAGACGTCTTTTTTAATATCCATAATTGAAATATTGCTGATAAATGTGCCTTTTTGAATCCAATCATATTCAATGTAAGGTTTGTCCGTAACTGTACAAGTAATGACTACCTCTCCATTTTCAACTGCTTCTTTCGCTGTTGTCGCTTGAACAAAGTGAATATCTGGACGTGCTTCGGTCCATTTTTCAATAAAATTAGCGCTGGCTTTTTCAAATTGATCAAAAACATATACTTGTTTAATATGATCAAATTGCTCTAACATACTTTGCAATTGTCTATCACCGATTAGACCACAGCCAATAATTGTTAATGCTTCAAATCCTTTTTTTGCTAATTTCTGAGCAGCAATGACCGAAACAGCCGCCGTTCTCATACTACTAATTAAGCTCGCTTCCATCACTGCAATGGGATAGTTTGTTTCAGGATCATTCAAGATAATGACACCACTTGCACGTTCTATCTTACGTTCTGAAGGATTGTCATGTTTACTTCCAATCCATTTAATACCTGATACTGGATCTTGACCGCCAATATGACTTGGCATGGCAATAATACGATCCGCAATATGTCCTTCTGTACCATTTGCGCGTAAATATGGCTTTAATGGTTGCACAAAATCTTTATTCGCATGGGCTTTTAATGCTTCAGTTAATGCATTTACATAAACTGTTGAATGATTACCTCCTGCTTGTTCAACATCTGATCTATTTAAATACAACATGTCTTTGTTCATCGTGTTAGCGCTCCTTTTTTGTTTTTCACTTCATCAAACCATTCATCTGAATAAACTAAATCTAAATAGCGATCGCCTCTGTCAGGTAAAATCGTCACAATTGTTTTATCTTTAGCAATTGAATCAATGACTTTTTCAATCGCTGATATAATTGAACCTGTTGATCCTCCTGCAAAAATACCTTCATAATCAACTAAGCGCTTACATCCAAGTGCTGATTGGTAGTCATCCACATGAACAACTTGGTCTATTTCTTCTTTATTTAAAATTTCAGGCACTCTACTCGCGCCAATACCTGGTAATTCTCTATCTGTAGGCGTTTCACCAAAAATAACTGACCCTTTCGCATCCACCGCAATAATATGTGCATTCGGGTGATATTCTTTGATCTTTCTACTCATGCCCATAATGCTACCTGTAGTACTCACTGGCGCTATAAAATAATCAATTGGAGTTTCTATTTGCTCTACGATTTCTGCACCAGCACCATGATAATGTGCTTTCCAATTTAATTCATTTGCATATTGATTAATCCAATATGCGTTGTCAGTGGAATCAAGTAATTCACGAACACGTTGAATACGTGTCATTAAATACCCACCATTTTCATCCGCTTCGTTTACCATATCTATATTTGCACCATAACTTTTAATAATTTTTAAATTTGTTTCTGAAATTTTCGGGTCTACCACACATGTTAGTGTTAATCCTTTTATCTTAGCGATCATTGCTAGAGCAATACCTAAATTTCCTGAAGTACTCTCAATTAAATGTGTACCTTTAGTAATTGTTCCTTTTTTAAAACCATCTTCAATGATGTATTGAGCTGGTCTATCTTTCATACTGCCGCCTGGATTCATATATTCTAATTTTGCGTAAACATTATGTTCCGGGAACAGTTGCTGGAGCTGTATCATTGGCGTTTTGCCTATACATGAAAGTAAAGAATCATGACAATGCTTAGGTTCTTGTCTCACTTAAATTCCTCCTAAAAAATATGGATTATTAATAACACTACAATACTGATAACGATTATCATTATCAATAAACTGTATTCTAGGTATCCTTTCTAAAAATGTCAAATCTTTATTTAATTTTTAAAAAAATTAAAAATTTTTGTTGACATATCGTTTACTTTATAAGATATTAGGATTGATAATGATTATCAATCCAAGTTGGAGGTTTTAGAGAAATGAAGCATTTAACAAAAGTATTCATTACTGTTTTAGTAGCCGTTATGGTGTTAGCAGCTTGTGGAAATGGGGAGTCCGAAAAGTCATCGGAGTCAAAAGAAGATAGTAAAACAACCAAGATCAAACATGCTATGGGGACCACTGAAATTAAAGGAAAACCAAAACGTGTCGTAACATTATATCAAGGCGCGACTGATGTATCTGTCGCATTAGGTGTCAAGCCTGTCGGTGCTGTAGAATCTTGGACGCAACAACCTAAATATGATTACATAAAAGACGACCTAAAAGATACAAATATAGTAGGTCAAGAACCTTCACCAAACTTAGAAGAAATATCTAAGTTAAAACCAGATTTAATCATCGGTTCTAAAGTCAGAAATGAAAAACAATATGAACAACTTTCTAAAATCGCACCAACAATTACGCACGATACGGTGTATAAATTTCAAGATACAACGAAAATGATGGGTAAAGCACTCGGTAAAGAAGACAAAGCTGATGAGTTATTAAAGAAATATGATGATAAAGTTGCACAATTTAAAAAAGATGCAAAAGCTAAGTATGGAGAACAATGGCCAATGTCAGCTTCAGTTATCAACTTCAGACCAGATCATGCACGTATTTATGCAAGTGGTTACGCTGGAGACATCTTACATGACTTAGGATTTAAACGACCAGAAGGACAACAAAAACAAGTTGATAAAGGTAAAGACATCATTCAATTAACATCTAAAGAAAGCATTCCACTTATGGATGCTGATCATATATTTATGTTCAAGTCCAACACTACTGATAAAGACGCAGAGTTAACTAAGAAGACAGAAGCAGATTGGACATCAAGTAATCAATGGAAAAACTTAAATGCAGTAAAAAATGATGAAGTTTCAAAAAATGTAGATGAAATCACATGGAACATGGCTGGTGGTTATACTTCATCTCTTGAACTCATTGATGATTTATACAAAAAATTAGATATTGAAAAACAATCTTAATCAATAAGGAGTTACCTCATGTTACTTAAACCGCGGTATAAATTAATGCTTTCTGGTTTATGCCTTATCGTTGTAACGATTTTAAGTTTAATAATTGGAAACACGCTTGTATCACTTTCAGAGTTGGTACAAGCGTTGTTCCACTTTAATAGCAATAACGATATACATATTCTACTTGCCGAATCACGCGCATCAAGAACAATCATTGCTCTACTTACCGGCGCGGCGTTCTCTGTATCTGGTTTGCTTATGCAAGTATTAACACGTAATCCAATTGCTTCACCTGGACTGTTCGGTGTTAATTCAGGCGCCGTGTTCTTCGTGATTTGTGGCTTAACATTTTTTAAAGTGCAATCATTTGAAGCGCTCATAACTATTTCATTTATCGGGGCAATTATTGTAACTGTTCTTGTCATTACACTTGGCATGTTTAAACAAGCGCAATTTTCACCTAAACGTGTGATATTGGCTGGCGCAGCGATTTCAGCATTATTCGGAGCATTTACACAGGGCATTTTAATTATGAACCAAAGCAATTTACAAAGTTTTCTGTTTTGGCTAAGTGGTTCTGTTGCTATGCGTAATGTGTGGGAAGTGCCTTGGGTCATTCCAATAATTATTATATTTCTGCTCATTGCCTTTGCGATGTCGTCACATATCAACATCTTAATGACGAGTGATGAAATTGCTTCTTCACTTGGTCAAAAGGTCAAATTAACAAAAATGGTTATGGTATTAACTATTAGTGCGCTTGCCGGCATTTCGGTCGCACTTGCAGGATCTATTATGTTTATCGGGTTAATCGTACCGAATATTAGTAAAAAGTTAATGCCGGCTAACTATAAATATTTAATACCTTTCACTGCGGTTAGTGGCGCTATATTAATGACATTGTCCGATATTTTAGCTAGGACAATTATTAAACCACTCGAACTTCCTATAGGTGTTATCACAGCAGTCATTGGCTCAATTACACTTATTTATATTATTAGGAAAGGAATTCAACGCATATGAATGAGACAGTCCATAAAAAAGATACTAAACGCTTAGTCATTGCCGTACTCATATTGATTGTTTTTTCAATCTTGAGTTTAATGCTGGGGTCTACTTTTATATCGTTAAATAGTATCCTTTCTTATATTATTGATCCTATTTCAAGTCCTGATCAATTTACAATCGAAGTGTTGCGCTTGCCAAGAATTATATTGGCGATTGTAGCTGGTGCAGCACTTGGCGTTAGTGGTTTGATTCTACAAAATGTACTTAAAAATCCTATCGCCTCTCCAGATATTATAGGTGTAACAGGTGGCGCAACATTTGGTGCAGTAGCATTTATTGCGTTTTTAGGAGATATTAGTGTCCATTGGCTGCCTGCGTTTTCGCTCACTGGTGCAGCTGTGGTCATGATGATTCTTATCAGTTTTCAAAAAAAAGGCAATATCCAACCAACGACATTAGTTATTATTGGTATCGCACTTCAGACGTTATTTATGGCGCTCGTTAATGGCACACTTGTGCTTACAAAACAACTTGCTGCGTCTAAAGCATATACTTGGCTTGTCGGTAGTTTATCTGGTGCCACATTTGAAAACAGTTTAATATTGGGGTTATTTATAGTGTGCACTCTGCCATTGTTGATTATCGTGCTCCCGAGAATGAAAGTATCCGTTATGCATGATAATGTTGCCACAGGTTTAGGCATAAAGGTTAATCAAACGCGACTCATTCAAATGGTGATTACAACGATCCTTGCTGGTACAGCGATTAGTTTTGTGGGTAATATTGGCTTTGTTGGTTTAATCTCACCGCATATTGCTAAAGCTTTAATTAAAGGGAATTATTTAAAGCGCTTATTGATGTCAGCGATCTTTGGCGCACTTTCCATCGTCATTGCGGATCTTATAGGCAGAACGGTATTTTTACCAAAAGAAGTTCCGGCTGGTGTGTTCATTGCTGCATTCGGCGCCCCATTCTTTATCTATTTATTATTGACTGTAAAAAAACTCTGATATGATCATATATTCTCAAATGCAAAGAACTAATACATTAAATTATGTATTAGTTCTTTTTTCTATACTAAAATCTTACGATTTTGAAAGTGCATGCTTGCCTAGGGGTATGGCTCGAGCCTGTAGTCTCTCCCTCATACTATTTCCCTGGGCGTCAGCACGTTCCAAAATCGATACAATTATACAAAATATATTTAGCTCCATTATCTCAACTGTATAAATATTATTGATTTATAGTATGATTAACTTAAGACGAATGCATGAATATTCAAAGGGGTTTTTTAAATGAGAGAATTAGTAGGAAAATGTTCTGTCTGCCAAAAAGATATTTATTGTTTAAATGGTTTCTTGAATGGTGAATATAATGACAATCACTTGTATTGCTTTGCTTGTGCATCAAATGTTGAAAAAGAATGATATTATAAAAAGCAGTCACAAATCATTAAATTTGTGACTGCTTTTTTTATACATCTATACTTGTCATATTTTGAAGAGTCCGGCCAACTAAGGAATAGTATGATTGAGGATGCATACTATAAAATAGATAACTAGACATGTTCAAAATCCTAATTTTTTAAAACAACAGTGGATTGAGTTCCTACCGTATTTAAAAAATGCTAAATTACATTAGTTCGAGACACTTTTAATAAAGTTACTACTTTTGTACGCTTCTGTTAAAAGTTGTCCATCGTTTGATACGTAAAAATATTTTTCATCAAGTGTAGACACCTCTGTTGGGAAAAGCCAATATAGCTTACCTTTTTCAAAGGATTTGTCTTGTTTGATACATAAATATCTACATTCTGATATGCTCATTTATTGCTGCCTCATTTCAAGATAGAAGTAGCCCTGTATTAT
Source organism: Staphylococcus sp. AntiMn-1 (assembly GCF_001663395.1). Lineage (NCBI taxonomy): Bacteria > Bacillati > Bacillota > Bacilli > Caryophanales > Staphylococcaceae > Staphylococcus > Staphylococcus sp. AntiMn-1. Next base: position 1,904,986 of record NZ_CP012968.1, on the reverse strand, counting down.
TTAATAATCGTGTTATTAAATACAAAACTAGGTTCTGCACCTAAAACGATAAGGAATATTTGTGAGTAAGCTACAAATTGGAATTTTAATATCATTTCATTAACAAATTTGAATTCATTATTTTGTTTTACTTTTTCAACTTCTCTTTCATATAACTCCAAAACAGAATCTCTAATTAAGATAGGTCTGTTGTTTTGAATAGCTTCATTATTATTTGAAAACATAAGTAATCCTAAATATTTATAGTGAATACTTAATTGTCTTGTTAAACTTGCTATATATTCTAATTGCTCATATAACTGAGGAGATTCTTCTCTCAAAGTTTTTAAATCTAATTTGCATTGTGTGAGTTCATCCATTTCATTAACCATTTTTATCACTTCTCCAATTCCCATGGTTTACATAAATTAAGAGACTTAATTAATGTTTTACTTTGTGCTCTTCTCGCTTTACGCATTTTCGCTCTTTCTTCACCATACATATACAATGTTTTTTCATCTGCAGTCTGCGCTGTAATTTTAGGTACTTTAATTGATTTTTTGTTTTCATCTAAGGCTACAAACGTAAGAAAAGCGATAGCAGCAATTTTTCTTTCTGCTGTAATCATATCTTCCGAAATAACCTTACAAAATATTTCCATAGATTTTTCTCCTGTATAAACTACAGAAGATTCTATACAAACTGAATCAGATTGAGTAATAGGATGTAAAAATTCTACACTATCTGTAGATGCTGTGACACATTCTTTAACTCTTGCATGTCTTCTAGCAGACAATGTCGCATTATTATCGATTTTTTTCATCAATACGCCACCAAATAGTGTGTTGTAATTATTCAAGTCATTAATTAACACTTGATCGGTACTGACAATTTTACTATCGCTCGGATATTTATAATTTTCCATGAAAAACTCCCGTTCTATAATGTTTATGTCATAAATTATAGAGCGGGAGCATATAAATAGAAAATATCCTTTTTTTATAAGGGTATAAATTTTGTGAATGACCTTACGTTTAATGGTGTAACAAGTAGTTTTCTTGTATAAATTTAATCCAATTTTTAGTTAATGAATCAACTATGATATCTTTTCTCCAAATAATGGCAAGTTCCCATTTCATTGAAGGTTCGTTAATACTAATAGCTTTCAAATCTTTATCCAATAAATCAAGTATCCCCTCAGGTAATATACAGATGCCCATATTATTTATTAACATTTCTTCTATAAAGCTCCACTGGGTCGTTTCAAAAATAATATTAGGATTAAACCCATAGTTTCTACACGTATTTTTTATTTTATCGTTTAAGTAAAAATCAGAATTAAATAAAATAAATTCTTGATGCTCTAAATCTTCAATATCAATCGTATCTTTATCAGATAATGGATGATCTTTATGAACTACAAGCTTTAATTTTTCTTCTAAAAAAGTGAATGTACTGAAGATTTTATGATTCGTAGGTAAGACAGTAATCCCCATATCCAAATCACCATAATATATATCATTTTCAATTTTCTTACTCCCATTTTCAAAAAGTTGAAATGTTACATTTGGATAAGAATCATGAAACTGAGAGATGAGTTTTATTAGTCTTCGAATATTAATAATTGTAGGAATTCCTATTTTTAAATGTCCACTTTTCAATTCTAAAAGATTACTTAATTCATTAGGGATGTTTTCATACATTTTTAGCATTTCTTTACATTGAAAAAAGAATGCCTCCCCTGCATCAGTTAGGTATATTTGATTTTTATACCTATTAAATAATGTTACTTCTAATTCTTTTTCTAGCAATCTAATCGTATTACTAATTGTTGGCTGTGTAATAAAAAGTTTAGCTGCTGCTTTCGTCATACTTTTTTGTTTTACGACTTCAACAAAATACTGCATATGTCTAAGTTCCAATAAAATCACACCTTCTTTTTATATTATGAATGTAGTGTTCTATAGTTCAATTATTTTTATATTTTATAATACAGAAATTTTTAGCATTATTATTAATTTTAATTTTAGCATGTATTGGAAATATAACACCATGGTTTATTTTTATGTCATCTTATTATTTTCCAAGGAAATAGCTAGATTTACTATTACATACAATTTTATACTATCTAAAATTTGTGCCCAACAAGCATATATTCATTATTTTATTTTAACATTTCAATACAATATATTAATAAAAATTAAAAATTCTTTGTTTTTTGTATAGATTAAAAGATAATTCTTAGATAATATTAAGCAATGTGATATTTAGCAATATTTATAAAATGCCTAATGAGTATATCATTTTGTGCATTTCATGTAAGAACAAGAGAGAACAACACGAGGAGGATCATTTTGAAGTATTTTGACGAGATTCCAATAATAAGGGCGATTGCAACACTACTAGTAGTATGCGTTCATTTATCAGTTTCATATACTAATAGTGAAAATAGCCAGAGTATGACAGTAATAGCAGGCTATTTAAGTCAAATCGCTAGGTTAGGAACCCCTATATTTGCTGTAATTAGTGCATTTCTACTAACTAATTCTGCATTAAGACGTGGATTTGATTTGAATTATTTTATACGATCAAGGTTCACTAAAATATTTATCCCTTATTTAATATGGACAACTGTTTATTTATATTATTTGGGTGTAGTAGAAGTGACTTTAAACAGTGACACTAATTTTTTAGAGTATTATTTATATGGAACAGGAAATTATCATTTATATTTTATTTTAACTGTAATTGAATTTTACATATTGTTTCCTATTTTACAAAAAATCAAAAAAGGTATTCCTTTATTGTTAGCTTATGGCACACTAACTTTAGTGAATGCATTATGGCTTTTGTATAATCAACATTTTACTCTAGACATACCTATATTAGGTACTTTTATTTCTAGTAGATCCTTTATCTTAAATTGGATTTCATATTTTATGTTGGGGATTGTTTTTGCCAAATATTATGAAGAAATAAACATAATGATTAAAAGATACAAAGCTATATGTTTACCAATAATTACTGTATTATTTATATCTTTTTTATTATTTATAGATTTAGATAACTTCGTAACTTCATCCCATCCAATATTCTTATTGTATATACCATTTTTCTTAGCTCTTTTAATTTACTTTAATGCTCTCATTAAAAATAATAAATTAATTATAAAGACATTAACTCATATAGGTAATTACTCTATGGGAATATATCTAGTGCATCCATTAGTGAAATGGCTCGTGCACAAAATCCCAGTTTTTGACAATAGAGATAGTTTCTTCCTATACGGACTTTCATTTGTAATCATTGTAGTTATATCAATTGTGATTATCGGGTTACTCATTAAGATACCTAATGGAAATTATATTGTACCAGTACCTAAGAAATCAAAAATCGTTAATAACTCTAAAAATAATCTAACTAGCGAACCAGCTACGATTGATTAAATTATTGCTACAAATTTTTAGTTAATACGCTGACTATCATAATACTTATATTTTAAAAATCCCGCTATCACTTTATTTGATAACGGGATTTTTGTATTATAAGTAATTTTTAAGCGACAGTTCTATGTTGCTGACTAATATGAGTGAACACCTTAAACACTAGCTACTCAAAATTCAATTTAAAATTAAATTTTAATTGTGTATCATTGAGTCGATAAGCTTCATTTAATTCTGGACCGCAACTATTAGAGCCAATCCCACTTTGAGCATAATCAATATACAAATACGTATAATCTTCAACTTCTAATTCGTCTTTATGTGACGTATGCGTTAGCTGATTTAATGAATAATGCGTGGTATTAAAACTGAATGTGTCTCCACTTGTTACAACCATAGCATTTCGGCCATTTGAAACTTTAACAAATGTAGTCTGATTATGACTTCCTGATTCTTGAGGTTTGATATCGTTACTTACATTATCTGTCACTGTCGTTTCGAAATAATCTAAATATGTTGCCACACCTTTATCTTGATAACTGCTATAAGGACCATTCCCATAATATTCGACTTGCTCATAGTTACTTGGTAATGTCATGGCTAAACCGAAACGTGGTAGAAATGGCGCTAATGTATCTTTCGCTAAATCATAATTCACAGTAAGTGTACCATCGTTTTGAATTGTCCACGTAAGTGTACCTGAAAGCACAGGAGGAACCGCTTCATTAACCAACGCAATATCAAAAACAAGACTGACGTCACTCTTATTTTCAACGATTCTGTAATCATGCACACGCGTAGTAATATCTTTATATCCAGCGTATGCCCATTCTTGCTTAGCATTGATGTCATTATCTGTTGGTGCACGCCATAGATTATTTTCTGTTTTCTGATTCATAACTATTACACCTTCATGCGCAACTGTTTTTAAACTCGCATCTATTTTATTAAAAGTGTATATCCAATCACCAATAGAAACATGGATTGTATGAATATCGTCTTTATATGCTATTGATGACGGTTTCGTATTCTGATACGTCATTGATTGGCGTTGGTACACGATTTGATCATATCCTAATTCAAAATGAGCCGGACGTAACTTATCTGTACATTCCAATTTGTAGTGTAACATCACATCACTAAGTTCATTTATATTAATATAATCACTTAAATCAATATTTTGAGTCGTATGGGGTGCGAATTTAGTAAAAGTAACTTCAAACGTCTGACGCTTTCCATTTAAATAAGTAGCGGTTGCTTCAACACTTAAATAATCTTCTATATGTGTGAAATCAAGTTGATTACGTAATGTCAGTTGATACTCATCTTGCGCTATTACTTTTAAAGGTCTATGTTCATGTTTAAATTCATAATATCCTTCGTGAGGTATACGGTCAGGTGAAACAATACCGTCCACACAGAAATTACCATCATGTAGACGTTCTCCGAAATCTCCACCATACCTAAATATTGGCTTACCATCTTTCACGCCTGTCTGAATTCCGTGGTCACACCATTCCCATACGAACCCTCCAATAAAACTATCGTATGCCTCAACAAGCTTTTGATAATCATGAAGATCGCCTGGTGAATTCCCCATGGCATGCGCATATTCACACAAAATAAAGGGTTTATCTAAATTCGGGTTCTTCAAATATGTCGTTTCAATTTCTTCTGGAGATGGATACATCCTACTAATCATTTCAACGTTAGATAAATCATAGTCTTTTGATTTATCACGATGTAATGTGCCTTCATAATGAAGTGGTCGTGTAACATCTAATTCTTTCGCTCGTGCCAAGCCTTCAACCATATTAACGCCATATCCAGATTCATTACCCATTGACCATGAAACAATCGAACTATAGTTTTTCAAAGGGATTATTGATGCTTCAATACGCTCGATAATTGCAGTTTGATATTTAGGGTCATCCGTAATGATATTAAAGTGCTCAGTGTTCTCTTCACCATATAAACGAACTACACCATGCGTTTCTAAATCTGCTTCACTCATCACATAAAAGCCATATTGGTCTGTTAATTCATAGAATAAAGGCGATTTCGGATAATGTGCTGTACGAATTGCGTTAAAATTACCTTGCTTCATAAGCTCTAAATCTCTCATACATTGAGTTTCATTTATCGTATAGCCTGTTTTAGGATCACTATCATGATGATTGGTGCCACGTAATTTAATAGATTGTCCATTAATATAAAATTGATTATCTCTGATTTTAACTTCTCGAATACCAATTTTTTGGGTAATCACTTCTTGAGCAGTAGTAATTGCTAACGTATAAAGTACAGGGCTTTCTGCTGACCATAATTGTGGTTTGTTAACTGTAAACCTACACTGTTCTGAAGCTTGAGTACTGCTGACTAATTCACCATATGGATTATATAAGTGTAATTCAACTTGGTCTAATCCTTGTTTACGTGCCAAGTTCACATCTATCGTTGCCTTATTCAAATCATCATTTAAGTGTGTTTCAATTTTAAAATCATCTACACGTGATTGCGCTCGTTTTAAAATATAAACATCTCTAAAAATACCTGAATGTCTGAACATATCTTGGTCTTCAAAATATGTGCCATCTGAATATTTTAATACAAGAACTTGTATCGTATTTTCTCCATCACGTACAAATTTTGAAATATCAAATTCTGAAATAGCATGAGATATCTGACTATAACCTACAAATTGATCATTTATCCATACATAAAATGCGCTAGCGACACCTTCAAAATTCAAATGATAATCACTCTGCATATCATATGAACTTAACTCAAAAGAACGCGTATAACGTCCGCATGGGTTATACTTCGGAACATATGGTGGATCAAATGAAATTGGATATTGTGTGTTAAGGTACTGTATTTGATCGTAGCCATATAAATTCCATACAGACGGTACTGGCAATATATCCTTTTTAATCTGTTGAGGTTGATTTAAACATGCTTCTAGAGAATTGAAATATTCAAAGTGCCAATCACCATTTAATAATGTCACATTTTTTGTATTATAACGTGTTTCTAAACGGTAGTCATCCTCCCCTCGTTGATAAGGTATATAAAATGCACGTCTTGGCATCAAGTTCACATGCTGAACCTCCATATTTTCATGAAATTGCTTTTCTAACATAAAATGACATCCCCTCTATTTAATATTCTCTCTATGTTCTCTCTGACGTTTATATCGGAGTGTTTTCTCAATATCATTTAAAAAGTCACCTTTTAAATGGAATGCTTTATGATATAAAAATGCTGTTAGACTAACGAAAACTAGCGGTGCGACAATAATCATGATACGCAGACCATTAACCGTGGTCTCTGATTGTGCCTCATTCGGCGTATAACCTAATACAGATAAGCCAATCCCCACAATTAAAGCGGCAACTGCTTGTGAAGCTTTAGTTAAAAACGTATTTGTGGAAGTGATCACACTCTCATTACGTTGCCCAAACTTCACTTCACCATAATCAATCACATCTGCAAGCGACACTGTTGTTATACCAATCATAAATCCTGAACCAACACGTAACATACCTGCACCTATAATGACTAAGATAGTACTCTGTGGCGCCACGAAGCCTGATATTAAAATAATAACCAAACCAGTTATGATAAGTGTAATGGATGTATTAAACGCTCTAGTTCTACCAACCCATTTAATAAAACGTGGTAAAAGTAGCAAACCAAGCATTTCACACAGAATCATTGCATTAAAAATTGAAAATAAATGTTCCGCATTCACTACATATTTAAAGTAATAAATGATAGAACCATTAAGCGTTTGTAGACATAAATTAAAAGTTAATAAAACACCCATGATGGCAAGTAACTCTTTGTTTTTAAATAAAATACGACCAATATCTTTAAAATTAACTTTAATACCTATTTGTTTTTCCATTTCATGATCTTCAGGTACTTTGAATACTGTTACACCTATCGTAAAGATAAAAACAATACTACAAATTACGGCAAAGACAAAAATTCCTACTGAATCACTGCCACTACCAAAGACATCACCTAATTTATGTATAAAGAACAAACCAAAAGTACCTACAATAAATGCAGCTAAACTTGCGAAAAATCTAGGAATAACTGAAATCTCTTCACGTTCTTTAGGATTATGCGTCAAGTTCGGTAACCAAGACCAGTATGGAATATCCATCATCGTATATGTCATTCCCCAGGAAATATACATAATCGATATATAAATATACATAGACGTTTGAGATAAATCTAAATTCGTAAACAGCAAGACTGTAACAATAGCATTAGCAAGCGTACCGATAACGAGCCAAGTCTTGAACTTACCAAAGTTATTCCGCGTATTATCAACGATCATCCCCATAATCGGGTCATTAATCGCGTCCCAAATACGTGCAACAAAAAGCATAACTCCGACAAACGCAGGAGATAAACCTACAATATCTGTGATATAAAACATTAAGAAGAGCCCAACAATATTAAATATGGCGTCCTTCCCTATTGCACCAAATCCAAAAGCTAATTTTTGCTTTCCAGTTAAATATCTATCCATCTTCTCCACCTCTAAAATTTCACTTTTTAAAGCGTTTACATATATGTTAATGTCATTTTACCAACTTAAAGTGCGTGTAATGAATAGCATAATGATGATGTTATATGGCAAAATGTTGCATTTTGTTATTATAATGTGGTTATATAAGTCTAAAGAAGTTCAATATAATGAATTGAGAGGTGTGTTATGCAAGTTTTATGGAAAAAATTTAGCAAAAAGTTAATAGATGCTAATTTAGTAGAATGTGGTATTGAAGTCGGTGTACCAAACGTAGGTTATAATTATACAGTTTTCCAAACATCTGTCATACATATCGTGACGCATGGTGAAGGTATTTTTAAATATAATGGGGAGAGTTTTAACTTAAAAAAAGGCGATATGTTTTTACTAGAAAAAGGTATGGAAGTTGAATATAAGCCTTCATTTTCAAAACCTTGGACTTATTATTGGGTTGGTATTAGCGGTAAACAGATTCTAGATTATTTAGCACGCAGTTATATCGTTGATGATCACGTCATTAAAGGTAAAGACACTTCTGAAATTAAAAAAACGATCCAAAATATCTGTAATCTTTCAAAAACCATTGCGTCTAGCAACTCACATGATATTTTAATCATGCAGCATATATACCAATTAGTTTATATGCTACAAGAACAGTTTCCTAAAAATTTCTCAGTTAACGTCGATATTGTTAACGAAGATATCCAAAAAGCAGTCGAATTTATCAATTCAAACTATCACAAGAATATTAGTGTCGTTGATGTTGCGCAATATGTTAATGTCACTCGCAGTCATTTATTCAAGCTGTTTAAGAAGAATTTAAATTGTTCTCCCAAAGCATACTTAACATATATCCGTATGTATCATGCATCTCAATTACTTATACATACGAATAACATGATATGTGAAGTTTCAAGTAAAGTCGGATATAAAGATCCTTTACTATTTTCTAAAAATTTTACAAAGCACTTTGAAATCAGTGCGTCTGAATATCGAAATAATTTTTCGTAAATAAATATGTTTAACTTCTTTGATATGTGGAATCATAGTAATATAACATTTTAAGGAGGCGTTTATTTATGAGTAAGTTTGACGAGTATAAAGATCAAGCAACAGATAAAGCTAAAGATAAGGCCAACGAAATTAAAAATGACGACGAGAAAAAAGAAGAATTGAAAGACCAAGCAACAGATAAAGCTAAAGACTTAAAAGATAAATTCTAATTTTTGATAAACACAAAAATACACTTCCACCACTAAATGGAAGTGTATTTTTTATGCTTTATATAAGTGTTGTCACCTAACGAAATAATATGTCCTTTAGTTAGATTATAAATCACCTGTTAAAAATTGTGCTTCACCGTTAAAGAAACTCCAGTTTTCATCGGTATTTTCTACTAAACTAATCATAATATCTTCTTTACGAATGCCTACTTTGTCATGTAACGTATTCACTAAATTTTTGTAGAATGTCGTTTTTTGTTCTTTTGTTCTCGGTCTTGAAACGATAGTAAATACAATCACGTCATCCGTTCTTTCGATGCCTAAGCCTGTATCTAATATTTCCATTTCATAGTCCTCATGTTGATTCACAATTAAATATTTATCACCTTTTGGTGCTTGAAACGCATCTAACATCACGTTATATGTGATATCTAAAATACTTTTGATTTCCTCTTTTTCTCTACCTTTGATCATGTCTAATTTAATTAATGGCATGTAAATGCTCCTTTTAAAATTATTTATTTATCTTTATTTGAATATCCGACTTTTAACGAAATAAACACTACAACAAACATTCCTAGAAAACCATATAACCATATCGATAACATCTCATTAACAAACATTAATTATTACCTTCTTCTACATTATATTTTTGATTATCTTTTGGCTTGATGAAAAATGTAGCAATTGTAATTGTTGCGATACCGATAAATGTTGCTACTGCCCCTGCTGACATAGTACTTGGAATAATACCGCCGAAGTAAATGACTAAATATGAACCTAGCCCTACAAACATAGATAACTCTGCTGCTCTCGCTGGTGCTTTCCTTTTAGCGTAGATGGCATGTAAGATAGGACCTAATGTCCCCGCTGCGATACCTGATATTCCGATCCACATAATGTCACTCATATGTTTTGGAGGTTGTAAGACAAGTAAAAATGATAATAAACCTACAATTGGCACACTGATTTTACTTATTTGAAATGCAATTCTATTCGCTTTTTCATCACTAATATTAATTATTTTTCTTTTAACTAAGAACTTCAAGAATATGTCATTCGCAAATACTGTAGAAATAGATACAAATAATCCATCTGTTGTCGACATTGCTGCAGCTAAAATGACCACACCGAAAAGTGCTACAATCACTGCAGGAAATGCCCAAATGATATAGTCAAGCAATGCTAAGTCTGACGTTTCGACACTATCTCCAAGCGCGACACGAGCGAATATACCACCGAATAGCACGAGTAGACATAGCCCCGTGACCATAATATAAGTATTAATCATTTTTCCTAAATCTTTTTCATTTTTCAAACCTAATATTTTATTGAACAAATGTGGTGCAGAAGCAAACGCCCACTGTATAACGATTGCACCTAAAACCATGGCAAAAGAGTTGAAATGTACAGATTCTGGATTAAATACCTTAACTAAATTTTCGTTTTGGTTAGATAAATTATTTGCGATACCAGCAAATGTACTTGTTATACTCCCTTTCCAAAAAATAACAATTCCTGAGATAAATACAGCAAGACCTGCAATGGCCATAATTACAACTTGAATCGCATCGGTATAGATATCTGCAAGTGCGCCACCAACGTATACGTAAAGTACAACAATAACCGCAATAAAGACGAGTCCGCTAAAGTAAGACATACCGAGTAAATATTCAAAAATCCTTGCGCCTGCAACAAACTGGCTGGCTATATAAAATATATTAAAAAGAAGGATAATGCCAGTACCTACGCGCATTATATCACTATCGTAAAAATCTCCTAACCAATCTGGAAGCGATAAAGATTTTTGATTTGTATTCAATTTCCTTACCTTTTTAGCCACCATTAAGACACCCGTGGGTCCACCAATAAACATGGCTAGAAATAACCATAAGTTATTAAGACCCCATTCATATGACCAACCGGGATAGCCTAAAAAGGTGGCTGCACTTAAGTATGTTGCTGCAAATGATAGTCCAAGCACTCTAGGCCCAATGTTACCGCCACCAGTGGCAAAATCAGCAATATTTTTCATCTTACGTGAACTGATATAACCGACAATAACCATGACTATCATAAATAATATGAAGCCTATCCATGTATAGAGAGTAATTTCATCCATTGTTCTTTACTCCTTTATTATTAATTTATATAAGAGTATTCGCTGCACTCTTGTTTTTTGCTGGATGATTTTCCTTTATTGTTTTTTGATCTTTACCGAACATATTTTCACGAAGTGTTGTGCCTTCGTATTCTGTTCTATATAGACCTCTTTTTTGTAATTCAGGGATAACATAATCGACAAATTCTTCAAATGTACCAGGTGAATAGCTTTGGGCGATATTAAACCCAGCGGCCCCACCTTCAACTGCCCATGCTTCAAACTTGTCAGCGACTTGCTCTTTCGTTCCAATAAATTTAGCTGTGCCATTGCCTAGACCATGATTTTTCACAGCTTCTCTGAGTGTCCATTTATGGTGTGGGTCTTTGGTATACATATTAAGATTGCCTTGCATCGCTTCAGTCTCAATATCTTCTATATACTGATCTGGGTCATACTCTGAAAAATCAATACCTGTATGTCCACTTAATAATGATGCGGAACCTTCATAGCTAATATGCTCTGTTAATGCTTCATATTTTTGATAGGCTTCTTCTTCTGTTTCTCCGATAATTGGGAGTACCATAGGGAATACTAAAATATCTTCTTTACTTCTGCCATGCTGTTCAGCTCTAGTATGTATATCGTCTACATAGCGTTTCAATGATTCTACTGAGGTATGTTTCGTGAACACTGCTTCTGCATGTTTCGCCGCAAACGTTTTACCTTTTTCTGAAGCACCTGCTTGAAATAATACAGGCGTTCTTTGAGGTGATGGTTCAACTATATGGGGTCCTGGCACGCTAAAGAATTCACCTTCGTGGTTAATTTCATGCACTTTATCAGGGTCCGCGTACGTATCCGTGTCTTTATCGTTAACTACAGACCCATCTTCCCAGCTGTCCTCCCAAAGTTTATAAACGACTTGGAGAAATTCATCTGCTCTGTTGTATCTTAAATCTTTTGGTAATCGTTCTTTCAATCCTAAGTTAATCGCTTCACTTTCTAAATAAGAAGTGACAACATTCCAACCTAAACGACCATTAGTTAAATGATCTAATGTAGATAATTGCCTAGCTAAACTATACGGTTGTGCATATGTAGTAGAAATTGTTGGGGCAAAGCCAATATGTTTTGTCACTGCCGCCATAGCAGAAATAATCGGTATAGGATCGTGCGCAGGCAGTTGAACTGCATGCTTAATTGCAGCATCACTCGATTGATTATAAACACTATATGTTCCTAAAACGTCTGCAATAAATATAGAATCAAACTTACCTTTCTCTAAAGTTTGCGCAATATTTATCCAATAATCTAATTGATTATGATGTGCACCTTGGTCTTTGTCATGTTTCCATAATCCAGATGAATGTGGGGATGGTGAGTTTTGAACAAATCCATTAAAATGTATCTGCTTCTTTGGCATATGTTTTTCCTCCTAAATGTAGTTTCGTTGTGCTTAATAGTGACTGTTGAGGAAATTTTAAAATTTAATTTAATATTTTTTGAATTACTTTACTCATTTCCTAAGATGAAAATTCTCAATATATAGAATTTTCAGATAATATCTATGCTAGTAAATATAGCGAATATTATATACTTCGTCAACACCAAAATGGTAAATGATATAAGAATAGTCGGATTAAATCGGTAAAATGTTTTTGTTCATTTTTAGAAAATCAAAATTTATCGATATTTGTGTTTGCTACTTACAATGGTATAAAATATAAAAGAGATTATTAAGTCACATATATAAGAATCATGAACAATTGGACGCAATTAGTACGGACATTCAAACATTATTAGATTTAAAAACAGAAAGGATACTATTGAATAATGAATAAATTACAAAAAGATGGTTATTCAAGATATGATTTAATGAAAAGTTTAAATTATGAGGGTATTGAACAAGATTATAATGAAATATTAGCGTACTTTGCTGATCTACCTGAAGATGATTATGCCCCTAACCTTAATAGATATAGAAGATACTCTAGAGCAATCGTGTTACCTGGCACAGAAGATGTTTTTTGGCTTCCTACCATTGAAAGAAATGGCGTTGATTATTCTGCGTATTTTCAAGGGAAGTTTAATCCAGAACATTCTGGCTCATATAGAGAATTCCATTCTATTGATGAAAATATAAGAAGTAATAAATTGTTGAACGATATTATAATAGCCAACTATCATGAAACGTTTTGGAACGAAGAAGATAAAATTTTACCGATTCATGTGGGTGTACATTTCGTTAAATTGTATGTAGAAAATGACGGAGATAAAGCTGTTTCCTCACCGAACTGTTTACACCAAGATGGAGAGCCGTTTACTTTTGCTCATTTAATTGAAAGAAAGAATATTGTTGGTGGAACGAATGCTATCGCTGTACCGGAAGCTGCTGGGAATAATCCGGAAGATACTGATGAAAACAATATAATAGAAGTTTTTGAAATGGAGAACCCTTTAGAATCCTACGGCGTTTACGACCCTAATGTAAGTCATTATGTGAGTCCAGTTGAAAAAGGATCAGAACAAGGTACAGGTCTCAGATCTGTCATATTAATTGATTACCAACAAACAGTTGTTGCAGATGTCGATGAATAATAAAATCCCCCTACTTGTATAACAGTAGGGGGATTTTAAAGTTCATCCTTACGGCAATAAGTTAAATTCAAACTAAAAAAGCAATGAAATAAGTGCGATTATAGGGAGCCCGCCTTGTTTTAAAATTATAGATTTTTGACTAGTAATTGTCCCATATATAGCAACTAAAATGATATAAATTAAAATACAAGTAATTAATTCTCTAGGATTATGGGAAAAGAACAGCGCATATAATAACATCACACCCAGAAGTCCATTGTATACACCTTGGTTTTTCATAAGAACCTTTAAATTGGGCTTTTTTAATTCTTCCTGCTTAATATTGAATATTTTACTAGTTCTAAGGGAAGTCGTTTTAATCGTTTGTAATATCATTATATATATAAATTCAATAGCAACTAATAAAACTAAAATTACTGTAACAATACTCATAAATGAATACACCTCTTTTTCAAATGAACTTTCCATATATTAATATCACAACTTTAACTGGGGAGTAATAAATTAAGTGATTTGAAGTAACTCTCCTTCAATAACTCCAATTCTTTTGTTCAATACTTCTTTTTGGTTATTCAAAACCCCTAAATGTACTTCTAATATTGTTTTTATATCTATTTCATTATCATATAGCATACCTGTATTTTTTTGATTTCTTTTAAACTCATATTCAAATTACTTAAACATTTTATGAATTTTATCATTTCAATATCATCTTTACTATAGAGCCTTTTATTATTAGTATCTCTTTCTATAAATTTTAATATCTCCTTTTTTTCATAAAATCTTAATTTACTTTTACTTATATCACATATGCTTGCTACTTGATCAATATAAAATTTTTCCAATGTAAGCACATCCCTTCTCTTAAACTAAGGTTTAACTGTTATCTTATTATATAACCACGCAAGAGGAGGAAAAACAATAAAAAAGGTTTGATTTTTATAGTTCAAAAGCAATCATTATTACAAGAAATCATTTTATTTAAGCAAGTCAGTTTAAACACTAATTAAAAAACATTAAAACGGAGGATTATTATGCAAAATGAACAAATTGTATTAAACGAAAGACCAGAAGGATTACCTAAAGATGACACTTTTAAATACGAAGCAATCCAAACAGCGGAACCTAGTACAGGTGAAGTACAATTAAAATCTATTTATATTTCTGTGGATCCTTATATGCGCGGAAGAATGAATGATTCAAAAAGTTACGTTAAACCTTATGAAATCGGCAAACCAATTGATGGGCATGTTTTAGCGAAAGTTATAAAATCCGAAGTAGAATACTTGGAAGAAGGAGATTATGTTACGGGTGTCTTACCTTGGCAAAGAATAATCACTACTGATGCCAATAAAGTGACTAAAATACCTTCCACTGAAGTTCCTCTACATTTATACTTAAGCATTTTAGGAATGCCAGGTATGACAGCATATACTGGTTTGTTGGAAATAGGTAAACCAAAAGAAGGAGAAACAGTTGTTGTATCTGCTGCTTCAGGCGCTGTAGGGTCTGTAGTAGGACAAATTGCTAAAATAAAAGGCGCAAAAGTAGTTGGCATTGCCGGTGGAAAAGAAAAAACACAATATTTAACAGACACATTAGGCTTTGATGCGGCTGTTGATTATAAAGGTGATGATTTTGAAGCACAACTTGCCGCATCTGTACCAAATGGTATTGATGTATATTACGAAAACGTCGGTGGAAAATTATCAGAGGAAGTTTTCAAACATTTAAATACATTTGCACGTGTACCTGTTTGTGGTGCAATCTCAACTTACAATAATACGCAAACTGAAATGGGACCAAGAATTCAGGAAACACTAGTTAAAAGCCAAGCCCTAATGCAAGGTTTTGTAGTAGGACAGTTTGCAGAGCATTTTAAAGAAGCAAGCGAACAACTTGCCAAATGGGTAGCTGAAGATAAAATAAAATCACAAGTAACAATCGATGAAGGTTTTGATCAATTGCCTAATGCATTTAGAAAATTATTTTCTGGTGAAAACTTCGGTAAACAAGTGGTTAAAATATCAGAGGAATAACTTGAGATATAATCTAATATAAAAGTATATGAGATAAAAAACACAATTAGCTTATAATAAAAATCTCACTCATCAAATAAGATGAGTGAGATTTTGTTATTTTTTATAAAGTTTTTGGTGAACTGTTTGCTTAAACTGTTGCGTAATCTTTTTTACCAAAGAATGTTACAAGTAATAACATAATTATTGATAGTGGCAACCCAATTAAGATTGGATGTAGACCAAACGGATGACCTAGTATTTGCCATATTACTGCTGAACCAAGCCCACTCCACATTGCAATGTTACCTGCAAGCTTCGTAGGTTTTTTCCAAAATAGACCGAACATCACTGGCACAAGTAAGCCTGAAACTGACATTGCAGTACCTGTTACCATAAGATCTACTAATCCTGGGATCATAAGCGCCAATACTAAAGAAATCACAGCTACGATTAACACTGAAAGTTTACTATATAACAGCATTTTATTCTGATTATCACTTTTCACATTTGGTTTTATAATATCGTTAGCTATAGATGAAGAACCTGCAATAAAGAAGGAATCCGCACTAGATATGACTGCTGCTAATAATATTATAATCATTACAAGGACTAATGGAAATGGGAACACGTTTTGGATGACATTATAATAAACTAATGGGGTTTCTGCTATGTCCAAATTCAAACCAAACTTAGCATAGACACCAATAAATACTGTCATTGCACCTAATGCTACCGCAATAATCATCGAGAGGCCATAACCATTTCTCGCAGTTTTCAAGTCTTTAGCTGCCCAAATACGTTGCCACACATCTTGTCTGATAAATTGATAAAAAGCTAATGTTAACAGATAAATTAAGATTTCATTTGGTGTGATATTAAGGAAGTTCAACATATCATTTTGATTTTGGCTACTCGCATTAGCTTTAATTTCGCTCCAATTACCTGAGTAGAATATAACCACAAAGAATAGTACTATGATACCAATCGTTAGCATCGTCCCTTGAACAACATCTTGCCAAATCACAGCTTTTAAACCGCCGAGATAAGTTTTTATAGTCAGCAAGATACATCCTATAATAATACCCGCTGTCATATTTAATCCTATTGTTAAATTTAAAATAGAAGCAATTGCAACAAACTGCATACCTGTCATCGCACAATAAGCAAATAAGAAACTGATAACAGTTGGAATACGTGCTGATTCTCCATAACGAAGCGCAGTATAATCACCGATTGTTACCATATTGTGCTTTTCACCTAATAATCTAATACGTTTTAATAAAAAGAATGCAAGTACGATAACAGCGGCCATCATAGTGATATGAATCCACTGCTGTCCCAT
Source organism: Staphylococcus sp. AntiMn-1 (assembly GCF_001663395.1). Lineage (NCBI taxonomy): Bacteria > Bacillati > Bacillota > Bacilli > Caryophanales > Staphylococcaceae > Staphylococcus > Staphylococcus sp. AntiMn-1. Next base: position 1,887,730 of record NZ_CP012968.1, on the reverse strand, counting down.
ACCTAATGTATAACCATTCTCCATATAACCTAACAATGTCGCGCCACCTACACCAGTGCTGACAAATGTTAAAATCAGTGGCCATAATGTTACCGTTCTACTTGCCATATTATAGTCATCATAAGTTTTAATTTTTCGTTGTATGTATACAGACATGAGCAATAGAAAAATAAAATAAATAATGATCGTAAATCCTAAAATTAATTGTTCGCTACTATTAAACACTACACTATCCCCTCGTAAATATATTTTTTACAATGACTTTAGTTTATCGTGACTACTTAGATGAATCAAATCAAATTTTAAGTTTTTGTAAATTTTATTAGACTTCCTTAAGCAAGTTGAATATAAAACCTTGTTCCCCCCTCATCAGAATTTTCAGCTAGTACGGAGTTAATGTAAACCATTTGTTTATTTTAGTTTACATTTGTATAGAAATAGCCTTATTATAAAAAGGAGAAACTATTAAAGCCTAATGAAATGAGGAGAATTAATATGAAATTAGCTGAAAACATTTTACAAGGGAAAATATTAACTAAAGATACGTTGCTAAATGTATATGAAGATTCTAACGTAGACACATTAGATTTATTAAACGAGGCTTACATATTAAGAAAACACTATTACGGCAAAAAAGTTAAATTAAACATGATTTTAAATGCAAAAAGTGGTATCTGTCCTGAAGATTGTGGTTATTGCGGTCAATCTAGGGATATGAAACAAAAGCAGCGCTATAGTTTAGTGCCAGAAGAACAAATCGTTAGTGGTGCCAAAGTAGCGCATGAAAACAATATAGGCACTTATTGTATTGTTATGAGCGGCAGAGGTCCAAGTAATAAAGAAATTGACCATATAAGTAGAACTGTAGAAGAAATAAAATCAAATCACCCACAGTTGAAAGTATGTGCATGTCTTGGATTAACCAATGATGAGCAAGCTAAAAAACTCAAGGCAGCTGGTGTCGATAGATATAACCATAATATAAATACAAGCGAAAACTACCATGAAACAGTTGTAACTACACATACTTATAAGGATAGAACCAATACTTTAGAAATTATGAAAGCAAACAATATTTCACCATGTTCTGGTGTCATTTGTGGTATGGGAGAATCAAATCAAGATATTATTGATATGGCATTCGCCTTAAAAGAAATTGATGCCGATAGTATTCCTATTAATTTTTTACATCCTATTCAAGGCACAAAGTTCGGAGAAATGGATGAATTAACTCCTATGAAATGTTTAAGACTAATTGCTTTATTTAGACTCGTTAATCCATCTAAAGAAATTAGAATTGCTGGAGGTAGAGAGGTTAATTTACGTTCACTACAACCTTTAGCTTTGAAGGCTGCAAATTCAATATTTGTAGGAGACTATTTAATTACTGGAGGACAGCCTAATCAACTAGACTATAAAATGATTCAAGATTTAGGCTTTGAAATTGACTTTGGATACAATGAACTGCAAGAAGAATAAAACTTTATTTTAATGAAAAAAGACTGGGGATGAAATCAAAAATATGAAATTTGATTTCATCCCCAATCTATAACTTTAAAATCCTTTAATATATTAGCCTCAAATTTGTACGCTAACTTAGATCATGATACTTCTTAACCAATCAGCTCACTAAGTTTTTCCAAACTTCTAATCAAGACAAAGCAACACTATATAAAATAAACCACAATACTATAACAAAACAATCGTTTTCCCAATTGTTTAAATTTACATTAATATGGTATTATTTTTATGTAATAAAATATGCATAAAAATTAAGGAGGCTAATATGGAAGAATATTTACTGTTATTAGGAGCTGATCAATTCCTTAGAGAACGATCATATGCCGGTGGGAAATTAATAGGAGATTTTCAGATATGGACAGCAATAAAAGGTTCGAAATATAAATACAATGCTTATTTTGATTTTTGTATTGATGCAGACCCCTTAAGTTATGAGGATATAAAAAATGAAATAGACTATTATAAAACACAAGGTTATGAACCTAAATCTATAGTTCCTTTAAATGATTGGACACTTAAAGTAGCTAATAAGTTAAACAAAGACTACGGGTTGCCTTACCTTGATGATGAAGTCGTAGAAGCTTGTAGAAATAAATATCTAATGAAGGAAGTATTTGAAAAAGCTGATATCCCTACTCCAAAATCGAAACTTTTTGAAACTATTGAACAATTGAAAGAATTGATACAAATATTTGAATTTCCGGTTATTATAAAACCTGTAGATTTTGGTGGTAGTGGCGGCGTTTACTTAGCTCATAATGAAGCAGAATGTATGGAAGCTTACATGAAATCTCAAAAAGTTATGGCTGCTTATGCTGATTCTTTCAAAGTTTCTAAAAATACATTTCTAATTGAAGCGTTTATCGATAGTAACGAGGAAGTGTCTGTAGAAGTCTTATGTGGTGAAAACTTCTATGAAGTAATCACTGTCACAGAAAAATATTTATCTCCAAGACCTTGGTTTACTGAAATGGGTCACTTAGTTCCTAGCCACAGATATAAAGATGAAAATATTAAAAAACTAGCAATACAATCATGTAAATCTTTAGGAATTAATCGTGGGGTAGCTCACATAGAAATAAAAACCAAAGACAACAATCTATACGTCATTGAAGCCGCAGCTAGACCAGGCGGAGATGCTATTATGGATTTAGTTGAATCTTCTTACAGTATTAACCCCTATCAACTACATATTTCAATGTATATAAACAACAAACTCAAACCTCCATTCACATTCAGACCAAACAGCACATCAGCAATAGCTTTCATGAAGGCACAAAAAGGAAAAATAACAAATATCAATTTCCCAGATATATCAAAAGATACCGAAATTAAGCGTATCAGTTTATTAAAAAATATCGGTGATATCATAAGTGATCCTGAAAATTGGAGCAGTCGTGATGGTTTAGTACAATTTAGCTGGCCCGAGCTACCAACTACTAAAATATATAAACATATAAATAAAGCTAATGATTTAGCAAATAAAATTTTTGATAGTAGTGATGATTATAATGAATAATTACTTAATCATTACGGCTTTATATAGATTTATCTGTGGTGGATTAATTCTAGCGATTAACTGGGAATTAGCCAGTCCTGAATCTACAAGTGATTTAGCGATTTCAACTATTCTCTCATTCGTTCCTGCAATATTCACTCCATTTTTAATCAATTTATTTTTCAAAAATTATTCAGGCAGTAACCTTACAAAATTATCTTTTTTAGGAATATTTTTTATAGTTATCGCTATCACCATGCTTTACCAAAACACGCTTTTATTAATACTTTTGAATTTTGCTTTATGGATTGTATTTTTTCTATTAGAAACAAGTTTAGAATTGTGGTTTTCTGAATTAGTTGAGAATAAAAATGAAGAATTTATTAATAAATATAGTTCTCTTTCAATGACAGTCAATCAAGTCGCTTTAATGATAGGCCCTTTGTTTATTGCAGTAATTATGAAATTCATTGCTTTATTTTGGATTTTTTTAATATACGGGATAGTCTACTTCTTACTTCACTTAGGCATTAAAAAAGTAAAATTGATTACACATGATGTTACCTGTGAAACTGCACATACTTCAAAGGAAACTGTTAAAATAGTTCATTACCTAATTGTTATGCTTATGTGGCCGATATTAGGAACTATCAATTTTATGTTACCTACATTTACAGCATATAAAAATCGAGAGATACACGAAGTAGCATTATTAGATAGTGCTTTAGGCGTTGGTATGGCATTTATCGGTATTTTACTTAGTAAGTATATGTCCTATAAATGGATGAATATCTTTTTAATTATAAGTATATCAATATCTGTTCTGTGGTATTACTACGAGGATACAATAATAATAAAACTGCTATTAATGCTATGCTTTGGTCTATCTTTTGGTGGTGCAAGAATCATATTCAGAAAAATAATCGTGACAGAATACGCAAGTCACACTGTAAAAAGTGTTTATTCCCTGGGAAATGCACTCGGCCTACCCATTCTTTCTGTTTGTATTTATCTAGGCATGTTGAATTTGGATCTTGTTTGGTTACCCTCATTCATTTTATTAACTATATTACTTATTTTACTTAAAACTCAATACCAAAAAGGAGCTCTGTAGATAAAAACTCAAATAGTTAAATTATAAAATTGATTATATTGGACAAAAAGGACCTCAGGTTTAACTATTTGAGCTTAATTTCAGGTGTCGTTAACTTCATAATATCGACAGTGAACAATTATGGTTTTTCTCTTTTTAGAATAAAATTCTTCACAAATTTATATTTTTTCCGGTCGTATTTCGCGTATGAGTAACTTAGCACACTAAATGTAGCTGCACCCAGCAAGTTCACAAATAAATCTTTCATTGTGTCATGTATGCCGACATCAAGATAGCCACCATCAACCACATTTTCTACATGATTTCCCGACTCGTCTTTACTCTCTATAATTGTTTTCTCAATATTATCAATGTGATGCACAGTATTGTGCTCATTTGCCAAAGCTGCACTATTCACTTTTTGAACTACTCGATCTTTTTGCATGTCCATACCCATACCCTGATCAACAGTATATTCAAAGAACTCCCACATCACACCGATTGTCATAGAAAAACAAAATGTAACGATTGCCAGAAACAGTGGATTTAAATTGATTCCTCGTACATTTTTATTAAGTAAAAATACTAGTGAAAATCCAATACCTGCAGCTAAAAAGCCATTAATTGAATGAAGCATTGTGTCCCACAGTCTGAAATAACTGTAAAAATCTCCAAGTTCACCTAAAATCGTAGAACTAAAAATAAACAGTATAATTATAAATTCAAGTAAATTAGGGATTTCAATTTTTAATAATCGTTCAGTTAATTGTGGAATGGTAAAGAGTACAAGCGTCAAAACAAGGGTGAAAATCACATCCCATCTTTGGATAAATATCAATTCATTAATAAGGCTGAACATAACAATTAAGCGCAAAATCACATATACGGTGATTACTTTCTTATTTGCCGTTTTCGTGCTACTTGTAAATATCTTTTTAAAATTATTCATAGGCAACCTTCTCCAATACTTATAGCGTATAACTTACAACCAATGAAATGATATATAAGCAGTTTTATAGTTTTTACTCGCTTCGTTTATCCCATTCACATATAATGGATATTTTTTCATTCTCTAATTTTGCGCATATTTTACCATCCATTTTCTTCATATAACTTTGTGCAATTGATAAGCCCAATCCGCTTCCATATCCTATACGAGAACGATCTGCCATATAAAAACGATTAAATATTTGTTCTACATTTTCTTGAGTTAAATTCGGTGCATCATTTTCCATGATGACGATAACTTTAGCATCTTCTACTTTTAAATAGATGTTCACATCACCATTTGAATATTTAATCGCATTCGCTATTATAGTTTCTTAAACTATAACATTACAAGAGGCATAGAAACGAATAAGCAAACCTGTTAAATGAATAGAGTAACATTCTAAGTGAATTATTTTTAGCGTCATGTTTGATGCGTTTCTACATATAAGGCACTAAAAGTCGAGCTATAAACATTAAAAGTATAATTTCACTTTATGTATCTTCAAATACGTAGTTAATCCTCTTTATTAATATTTGAATGTACATTACATGAAAATAATATATAATGGTGATAAACACTTTTAGTTACAAGCAATAAGGAGGAGATTACAATTCAGAAATTAATTTCAATAGTGGTAACAGTATATAACAAAGAACCTTTTTTAGAAAATTGTATTCAATCCTTAATTAATTTAAATATTGATAAGTCGCAAATTGAAGCTATTTTTGTGGATGATATTTCCACAGATGGTTCGTACGCAATATTAAATCGTTATGCTGAACAATATGAATTTATTCGAGCTATTCAATTAGATGAAAATTCAGGCGGCCCTGCAATCCCACGTAACATTGGTATGCAAGAAGCCAATGGAGAATATTTAACTATACTAGATGCTGATGATTGGTTAGAAGCAGAAGGTTTTCCTAAATTAATTCGTCAGATGCAAACACATAATTCAGATATTGGGTTTGGTCAATGTTACAAACATATGAATAATGAAATAAGAAAAGTAGCTAACTTCGCTTCTTATAAAGAAGCGAATGGACTGGTACCTTATGAAATTTATAATATATTTAGAGCTGTTGGCCCTTGGGGTAAAGTGTTCAAGCGCTCAACTGTTATTGATAACAATATGAAGTTCAAAAATTTAAAGTATGGAGAAGATAAACTGTTTTATTCTGAATTAATCAGTAAATCTCAAAGTGCTTCTATGTCACCAGAACCTGTCTATCATGTAAATCGTTATGCTGATAATATTTCATTAATAAAAGCCACTGACATGATGGAAAAATCTCAGTTTAATTTGGATGTACTTAAAGAAATTATTCAAATGGAACTTCCTGAATACGCTAAAGAGCAAATTTTATGTCGTATTTTAGAAATGGATTTTATTTCTCGTTTCTTAGTTACAAAAACATTCTTGAATTCTAATGACAAGGATTTCTTTTATCAACAATTCAATGAAGTTGAGTCTGTAATCACAGGTGCAGGCTACGAGATGGAAAAATTATTAATAAATGATAAGTATAAAAATGTTTATCATACATACCACCATAACCAAAAGAACTTTGTAGCATATATTGGATATATGATTTATGAAGCAAATGCTTATAAATATATTAAAGATCACATGGTTTATTTTAAATATCCTGAAAGTTTCAAGAATTTGGTTGAACTTAAAACAAAATGTACTGCCATATACAATGGTACAAGACTAATCAATAATACATTTTATGAAGTCATAGAATTGTATAAACAGCCTAATATAGCTATTGACGCAGTAAAATTAGTCAAAATTAAAGATGACCGCTTCAGTAAAAAAGTGGATTTCATAGTAGAAAATGACTGTATTTATATTAAAACAGACGATTTGAAATTTGAAGATACTGATTTTAATATTTCAATTCAATATAACGGCTTTGACCAAGTGTTAGTTCGTGCAACTTATCCAAATTTTAATGACCAAAGTAAATTAAAACGTCAGAACTTTCACCTTGAATTTATTTCAGATAAAAAAGAAGCTGTTTCATTAAATACGGATCATTATCTAGTACATGCGCCTGACCATATTGTTGTGAAACAAGAAATCAACAGATATAAAAATACTGATTTCAATGATCCCCTCGACTCAATTGCAAAAGGGCAACTTATAAAAATTAAAGCAACTGGGAAAAGTGCTGATCAAACACCTCTATTAATCACCAATGATGATTTATACATCACAGCGGATAAAGCGTTTGTAACAGAAATAAATCTTAATAAGATTGAAGGTTATGTATCTCATATTCCAAAATCAGTAGAAGTTATTAAAAAATGTAAATTGTACGAAACTATTTCATTTAACAACGATCCAATTAAAACTTTAAAACCTGGAATGACATTAGATATTGTTGATCTTGCATTCACTGACAAGCTTACACCTAGATTAAAAACTTCTGATGGCTATTATTTAACAGCAAATGAAAAATTTGTTGATATTATAAACTGATTATACTTAAGATGAAAAAACGCAATCTCACTATTGTTAAGTGGATTGCGTTTATTTTTTATAAATTTAAGTTGTTAATAAATGCTTTTAATTCATCTTTCATGTTCTTATCTTTTAATGCATATTCAATCGTTGTTTGACAAATCCCAGCTTTTCTCCGACATCATAACGGTTACCTTCGAAATCATATGCATAAACTTGGCTTTCGCTATTCATTCTCTCAATGGCATCGGTTAATTGAATTTCATTCCCTGCGCCCTCTTTTTGACTTTTAAGATAATCAAAAATTTCTGGCGTTAAAACGTAACGTCCCATGATTGCTAAGTTTGATGGTGCTGTACCTTGTTTTGGTTTTTCCACAAATTGCTTAACTTTATATTTTAATCCTAATTTTTCTAAAGGATCAATGATACCATAACGATGTGTCTCTGAGTCTGGCACTTCTTGTACGCCAATCACTGACTTGCCTGTTTCTTCATATACATTCATCAATTGTTTAATTGCTGGCGTTTCAGATTCTACAATATCATCACCTAAAAGAACTGCGAATGGTTCATTACCAATAAATTGTCTTGCTGAATAAATCGCATGACCTAAACCTTTTTGTTCTTTTTGTCTTACGTAAAATATATTAGCAAGGCTTGTAGAATAATGTACTTTTTCTAGTAAATCTGTTTTACCTTTGTCCTCTAATATCATTTCTAATTCTTTTTGATTATCGAAATGATCTTCAATTGAACGTTTATGTTTACCCGTTACGATAATAATATCTTCGATGCCCGCTTTTGCAGCTTCTTCAACTATATACTGAATTGTAGGTTTATCTAAGATTGGTAGCATTTCTTTCGGCATTGCTTTTGTTGCTGGTAAAAATCTTGTACCTAAACCAGCTGCCGGTATGATTGCTTTTTTTATTAGTTTCAAAGTACTCAACTACTCCTTTATTAAATGCTCAGTTTTAATACTTAAGATATAAGTTTACCACTATTTAATTTTTGGAGATAGTATTTTAAAAATCGAACCATTACTTTAAAGAAAACACAAAATAAAACTGTAGATAAAAACTCTTTTGAGCCTTTATCTACAGTCTTTAATGAATTTATTTAACTAATGAGTATGAGCCTGAGGGTCAATTTCACAGCTTCCCCCTGAGCCATAATTATTAGGTTCTTTATTACCAGTGATAACTAATACATATAAAGTATATAGTGCTATTACTCCAGCAACAACTGCACCAAATGCACCAGCTAATAATGAAGCACCAATCATGCCACCACTACCGGAGCTTGCAACTGCTAAAACACCGACAATAAATACAATAGTTGCCACCATCGCTATAAAACCGCTGATATGAGAAACTATTGCAAGAACCATCGTACGATTTGTATCATGTAAACGTCTGGCCATAACGGTAAATGAAGGAATAATAATTGCAATTGCGAATACACTGCTTAGTAAACCTGCTGATACTATTCCTAAAAGCGAAGATATTACGAAGTTAATCCAAAAAGGATGCCAAAAGTCAGGACGAGTAGATCTGCCATTAATGTCCAAAAAACGCGTCCAAAATTCTTTATAACTTTGAATAACTTGATTTTGTGAATTGTTCATATAATTTCCCCTTTAGTTTGATAGTAATAGTATACGAAACTAAAGATGCATATAGCAAATAGCTTTTAAAAAAGATGTATTAAATCCTTAATTTCAATTTTAAAATAATTTTTATTCACTTTTTATTTATATATAAAAGAACTGCATATCATAAACGACATGCAGTTCTCATTATCTTAAATCTAATCAGACGATTTTTGTTTTTTACTTTGATTAACCATGAAAATAACTTCCTTGAGCATCACTGCTTTAGAACCACAGGTCTGCGAGTAGTTCCATAGATTGTTTTCTTTTTTCTGGGTCATACGCATAAGTCGCAATGATAAGTTCATCCGCTCCAGTCTCTTCAGTGAATGCTTCTAATTTATTACGAACTGTTTCAGGTGAACCCACCGCTTTGATACTGAACATTGATTCCATCATTTTTCTTTGTTCTTCTGACCCTAATTCTTCGGGATCTACAGGTGGTTGTAGCTTACGTTGCTGACCAGTATGCATATCTCTCATCATTTGAATCGTCGTTGTCCAAATTTTTTCTGCTTCTTCATCTGTTGGTGCTACAACTACATTAATCCCCGCCATGACATACGGTTCATCAATCTGAGAAGTTGGCGCATCCGTCTTGAATGTTGAACGGTACATGTCAATTTTTTGTTTATAGTCATCAGGTGCAAAATGTGTCGCAATAGAATACGGCAGGCCAAGCTGTCCAGCAATAGATGCACCATTTATACTTGAGCCCAATACCCAAATTGGTATATTCGTACCTGTTCCTACTGTGGAAGTCACAGGAACACTGTTACCGAGACCTTCGTCGCTAAACCAGCCCATAAGGTCAAAAATAGAATTTGCAAAAGTCTGTGCATCACTATCAGAACGTGTAATCAATTGTGATGTCTTTTGATCAGTGCCAGGCGCTCTTCCAAGTCCAAGGTCAATTCTCCCAGGATAAAGTTGTGCAGTCGTGCCGAAATTTTCAGCTAACTGCAATGGTGAATGGTTTGGCAACATAATCCCGCCCGAGCCGACACGAATATTTTTTGTTCGTGCTGCTGCCATCGCAATCAGTTGTGATGTAGCACTGGATGCAAGATTTTTTGTATTATGATGCTCAGCAAACCAAAGTCTCTTGAACCCAAGATGATCTACAAGCTCTGCATTATCCATAGATGCTTCAAGCGCTTCTTTGACTGTTTGATTTTCTGAAATGCCTACAAGTTCGAGGACACTTAATGGTATATGTTTTGTCATTTATTTAGTACTCCTTTATAAACCTTATTGAATATTGATGATTTTCTAATTTAATATCATGCCTATACTTTTATATTTAAAACGTATATGAGCATCACACAATTAAAAAAATCCTCTGCTGATTACATGATAAAACACCAGGCGATATAAAGATAATTTACTGTTTATAGCATCTAAATATTCAATGTAACAACGATGTAACTAGCATTCTTTATTATTAAATTTAAAAAGGGTCTGTTCTGTTATTTAATTATTTCTCGGGAAATAAAAAAGATGAGAACACTACTTTTCATAGTGTTTTCATCTTGTTAAATTTTATAATTCATTAATAACAACTCAATTTATTTGGCTTCGTAATACCTTTCTCCAAGTATATTCGAGATAGTGTATTTCGATTTGTCCAAGTCTTTCTCTATAAAATTTGGAACATTCTTTTCTTCGATATCGTACATTACTTCAATTTCTTTGGAAAATAAACTTGATTGTTCATTTAAATATAATGAGAATTTTGGCAATGGATTTGGCTCTATAGTTGTAGAAGTATCTAATTTTTCTAATGCATCTATATAAGTTTCTAATGAGCGAGCTCCTACAATTTTTGTTCCTTGGTTATCTTTATTAACGATTACTATTGTTGGGAATCCACGTACGCCCAATTGACTCACTAAATTAAAATCTTCCGTAAGTAGATTTTGTCCTATGTCGCTGTCTGCGATGTTTAAAATTGAGTCAACATCTATAGTATTGTCACCTTTATATAAATCTTCAACAATATGCTTAAGCACTGCTTTATCTGAAATATTTTTATTAAAAACAAAAACAGCTTCTCTAACTAATCTAGTAAATTTAATTGCAGCCGCAGGTGAATCTACATGCTGAATTGCTTTATAGAGTCTAGATGCAGGAAATGAAGATTGAACAGGATCTATTTCCATTATTGTGCCATCAATAGGCATGCGTGAATAATTCCCTACTTCTTGCCAGTGTGAGGTAACATCTGCAGGCTTGTAGATACCATTCGCTGGATCTATCGGGCCGTCTCCCCATTCTTCTAATAATCCCCATAACCATTTGGAAATTAAATAAATGACCATATTGTACAAGTAATTTATTTAGAGTTGGTTCAAATGCCCAACAGTGTGAACACATAGGATCTGTTACATAATACAAAGTTAAATTCGGTGCGCTCACATCAAAATTTATCGTTTCAATTTCATTTTCCTCACTTGGTTTACATATACCAGAATACATATCACATACCATGTTTTTTTCCATTGAGATAACCTCCAAAGTTTAAATATAACTAATATAGCTTTATAATAAGTATTAATAGCGATAATAAGTACCAACAAAGATATATTAATGTTGGATATTCAACACTAATGACAAAGTGTTGGGAGAAAATGAGGGAGTCGAATGCTAAAATCAAAATCAGACTTACGAGTTATTAAAACCAGAAAGTCAATTATGCAAGCATTTATTAAGCTTTCAGATGAAAAAGATTTTAAAAATATAACTGTAAAAGATATTACGGAAGAAGCACTTATTAATAGAGCTACGTTCTATTATCACTTTAGTGATATTTACGATTTACTAGATAAAGTCCTTGCCGAAGAATTATTGATTAATTTGAACTATGCAAATTATGAACAACGTCAATTAGATGAGGCTACTATTTCTAATATTTTTAAAACAATCGCAGAGTTTCAATTATCGTTAAATAGAAGATGTCATAGGAGTTATCCTGAAACAATCGGCAACATTATACAAGAACACGTTGAAAGAGTACTTTATAAATTGTTGCTAGAGGTGAATTTCGAGGATGATGATACACGACACTTAGCTGCAACGATGCTAAGTGCAAGTATATATCGAGCTTCTGAAAAATGGTGTCAAAGTTATAGCGATATCCCTGCTGAAACCTATATCAATCGTGTGATTCCATTCATTCTTTCTGGCTTAATATCTCGTGACAAAGAATAAATGAAACGAGGCGCTTTAGATGGAAATTATAATTATTATATTACAAATTATTTTAGGCATATTTTTCATAATGACAGGTTCTAAAATATTATCCGGAGCCATGAAAGCTGATTTTTCGCGACTTGGTTATCCACCCATTTTCAATCAAATCACTGGTACAATTGAGTTGCTTGGTGGTTTAGCAATGCTTATCGGCATTTTCTATGGCATGTTCGCTTTCTTAGCTAGCATATTACTTGGCGCGACAATGTTAGCAGGCGCGTTATCTCTCGTATTTTTAGGAAACGATCCTATTAAGAAGGCAATGCCAGCAATCGTGTTATTTATTTTAAATTTAATCATATTTATCTACTATGTATCATCAGGACTTCTATAATAAATATTGAAAGTCAACAACCCTCTTAACGCGTTTATATACAAAACGTTAAGAGGGTTGTTCTTATTTTAATCAGTCTCCCGAATTCATAATAATTAGTACTTTATTAAGCAAATGTTATCCTCTCACTGCCATTCCCTACTATTTAATTGTTTTAATTATAAACACAATAATAATTATATTGTGATAATTACAATCATTATTTTATATTATGATATAATTATTGAAAAAGGAGGATTATATGACCAACGGATCAGAAGTTTTAATATGGAAGCAAAATAAAGTCGCTAAGAAATTTATCGAAGTACAAGCCACTTCACCCCAATCTGCTAAGACTTACGAAAGTTTAAATATTAAATACAGTAGAACGTTTAAAAACTTATTAAAAAAAGAGGTGATTAAAAAAACTGAAAATAAATACTACCTTGATATAAAAGCATGGGATAAATTCAGAAAATCTTTTAAAAGACTATTTCTATTTTAAAAACATATATAACTTTTGGTTAAGCGCTTTTTCGTCTTCTTATGTGCTTTTCACTTTTAACCCACGATAACGATTAAGCGTTGCACAGAATTCCTGCTTTCTTGGCAAAGCTAAATTTCCTGGGTGTCCATTAAATGGAGTAAGTGCGTCTAAACCATTGTGCTCTATAAAATCATAAAGCTTGTCAGCTGCTTGAGTTAAAGTATCCTGCTTATTTAATAGATGCTTCTGGTAATAATCAATCATGTCCGCCAAACATTGTGTTTGGCTATTATCTACCAATTGTTCCAAACCTGAAATATCAATAAGTTCCTTACCATATAAAATCGAATACAGTCCTTTAACTTTAAAACGATTTTCTTTGCCTTTTTTAGAAAAACTAGACTTTAACGGGATGCGTTTAGGAATGTCTCCGAATTTTTTATCTATATTCGTGTTTTTATTACTATCGTTTGACGTCGCAATGGATTTAGCTTGTGCTGTAACATCTTTCAATACATACTCATCCATCATCAACACTTGGTCTGCCGCCTCAAAATAATCGCCCGAGCCACCCACAATTAAAATTGTAGAAACATCATAATCTTTATAAAGTGATGTTACCTTACTCGCAAATGGTGTGATAGGTTCTTTCTCAGGCGCAATCAGTTGTTGCATACGGCTATCTCGAATCATGAAGTTTGTTGCAGATGTGTCCTCATCAATTAGTAATAATGATGTGTTTGCCTCTAATGCTTCCATCACGTTCGTTGCTTGCGACGTACTGCCACTCGCATTTTCAGTCGAGAATTGCTGAGTATTTTTATTTCCCGGTAAATTATTTATAAAGGGACTGATGTTCACTTTTTCTATATTACGGCCATCTTCTGCACGTATTTTCATAGCATCATGACACGTAATAACGTATTCTCTACCGTCACTAGGAATATGATTATAGACACCACGTTCTAATGCTTCAAGTATCGTTGACTTACCATGGAAACCTCCGCCAACAATTAAAGTAATCCCTTTCGGAACACCCATACCAGTGATGGTTTTCCCACTCGGTAAAGACAATTCAACTTCTACATTTTCCGGACTATTAAACGCTACAGCACCGGATAATTGTTTATCTGAAACACCACTTTTACGTGGCAATATGGAACCATTCGCGACAAATGATACAAGTTGTCTACGCTCAAGTTCTTCACGAATAAATGCTTGGTCCAACATTAACGTAACTTGTGTCTTTAATGCAGCTTGATCAATATTTTTATAAAGTAATGCATGCTCTACAATTTCTGGTAACGTGTCGATTAATATATTTGCTGCGACTTTTCCTAAAATTTTCCGACCTGCTGCTGGCAAACTAATTTCTAGCCTCACTTCAATGTCCTGTTTATTGATCACAACAGCAGTCCGCTCTAATATCTCTTGACCACAACGATCGATAGAAATATTTCTAGCACTTTTTGCGTGTTTATCGTTATGTTTCAACGATTCTATACTTTCTTTAAACACTCGAGCTAGAAAATCAGATACTGCCACAATTTTATTTTTGGAATCTATCAGATTGTCTGGAATATTTGCCGTTTCACGATTCATGATAATTCTCATTTTTGAAGGCGGCGCATACGGATCCACTTGTGCATGATCAATTGCAAGACGAAACTGCTTAAATTGATACATACCCTTCAGCCGTTTATATGCACCATACTTCTGTCCATCTAATGATCTTAATAGCTGCGCAAATTCTGTAGCTTGTTTCAATAGTGTACCTCCTTCAGTGATGCTTTATTAAAATACTTTAGACGCTCTTTCTAATATTTACCCAGTATAAATTATTAAATTAACTGTGTACAACATTTATTGTTTTATAGTGAAACTACCTCTCGCAATAAAACCCAAAAGAAACGTAGCAACATCAAAAAATATATATGATTACTCTATTCCCAAATATAATTGAATTAAGTATTTTCTAAATTGCTTGATTCATATAGGTAACGCTATGTATTAATAGTTTTATTTATTTTTTGGTAAAGCATATTTACTAATTCTTTATTCCTTTAAAATTAAACATACTAGTGAGATAATCATTAAGTAAAACTATTCCTGAATTAGAATAAAAGTAATTGGAATTAGACAATAGAAAAATTAGGGGGACTACGATGACATTTGATGAATATGTAAAAAATATCGATGAAAAATGGAAAGACAGTTTTTTAAAGATATGGCATACGATTGAAGCACACTTGCCTGTGGGATTTATAGTAGATATACAGCATGGTATACCTGGATTTGCAGTTCCGAAATCAACTTATACTGATGGATATCATGTCGATCAAGCCCCACTCCCTTTTATCGCAGTTGCCGCTCAAAAACGTCATTTGGCTGTCTACCACATGGGACTTTACCGAGATGAGGCATTATACGAATGGTTCATCAATGAATATCCAAAGCATATGAACACCAAGTTGAATATGGGAAAGAGCTGTATACGTTTCAGTAATCCAAAGAAAATCCCTTATGACCTCCTTGGCGAACTGGCAGAAAAAACAAGCGTTGAAGAATGGATTGCACTGTACGAATCACGCCTGAAAAATTCTCAGTAAAATAAATAGTATTCATATAATCAAAGATAGAAGAGGAAGCATTATAATCAAATGCTTCCTCTTTTGGATTTTGTTGCTTACTTATCTCCCATTGATAAGGGTCTGCTAAACTGCCCCAATCTTGCTCTATTTCATAACGATTTAATAAACATGCATCGAGTTCACGTTCAATTTTTTCAGTATCTAAATCCGTTCCGATAATGACAAATTGTGTATTTCGGTCACCATATTCAATATCCCACGTTTCTGCAATATCTGTTCTTTCGTGTAAAATCTGTCTTTGTTGTTCTAATGGCATCGCAGCTACCCAGTAAGTCACTGGACTAATGTTACAAGATGACCCCGCTTGTGATAATAAACAAGCGACTTCATTATATTGCGCGAGCCACACGATACCTTTGGAACGCACGATGTTATCTGACATATTTTCCAACCATGTGTTAAAACGTTTCGCGTGAAACGGTAATCTTCTGGAATAAACAAAAGAACTAATACCATATTCTTCAGTTTCTGGTGTATGTGTCGCATGGCCACCTTCAGTTAATTCTTTAATCCATCCTGCAGAATCACTCGCTTTTTCAAAATCAAAGCGTCCCGTATTTAAAATTTCGTTTAATTCTACCTCTGCATTCACAGTTTTAATTAATTTCGCTTCAGGTTGTAACTGTCTCAGTACATTTTCAAGTTTCTGTAATTCCTCGTCAGTAACTAAATCTGTTTTATTCAATACCAGGACATCACAGAATTCAACTTGGTCGATTAGTAGATCTGCAATCGTGCGTTCATCCGTAACATCAGCACCTTGGTCTCGATCGACCAATAAATCTTCTGAGTTAATATCATTGGTGAATCGGTTCGCGTCTACAACTGTCACCATTGTGTCTAACTGACATATCGACGTTAAATCAATGTCGAGTTCGTCGTCTATGTATGAAAATGTTTGGGCAACGGGTACAGGTTCTGAAATACCTGTAGATTCAATGACAATATAATCTATATTTCCTTTGTGCACGAGACGTTCCACTTCTTTTAATAAATCATCTCTCAAAGTACAACAGATACAGCCATTTGATAATTCAACGAGTTTTTCATCTGTTCTCGATAAGCCGCCGCCTTCTGCAACCAAATCTTTATCAATATTGACTTCACTCATATCATTTACAATAACTGCTATTTTACGTCCCTCTCGATTTTTTAAAATGTGATTGAGCAACGTAGTCTTCCCTGAACCTAAATAGCCACTTAAAACAGTTACTGGAATTTTACTCATTAGACATAACTCCCTTTTATAAATCGTAATTATTACGTTTTATAATGTAACGTGAATTATCCCTAAAGTCAATATTATAATAATGACCTATTGATTAATTTTTCAATATTAAACGTAACTTATAAAATCAAAAAAGCTGACAAATAATGTTGTCAGCTTTTTCATTCTAAACTAATATTTTCCCTTCTTTTTTCGCACTATGCTTAACCGCTTCGGCGACTTGGTGAGTGACGTTTTTATCTAGCGCATTCGGAATGATGAAATCTGCTGCCAACTGATCTTCTCTTATTGATCCTGCAATTGCTTTAGCTGCTGTTATTTTCATTTCTGTTGTAATATCACTTGATTGTGCATCTAACACGCCTCTAAATATTCCAGGAAACGCTAGTAAATTATTAATTTGGTTAGGGTAGTCTGAACGTCCTGTTCCAATGATTGTAGCTCCAGCTTCTATTGCTTCTTCTGGGTATATTTCTGGGGTAGGATTGGCTAATGCAAAAACAACTGGGTTATCATTCATTGACTGTACATGATCTTTTGTTAACGCTTTGGGGCCTGATACACCAATAAATACATCTG
The DNA here is from genome assembly GCF_001663395.1 of Staphylococcus sp. AntiMn-1. Classification (NCBI taxonomy): domain Bacteria; kingdom Bacillati; phylum Bacillota; class Bacilli; order Caryophanales; family Staphylococcaceae; genus Staphylococcus; species Staphylococcus sp. AntiMn-1. The sequence goes on along the minus strand of NZ_CP012968.1, from coordinate 1,869,994 downwards.
CATTTTGAATGACATCATCCAATGTGCCTGTAGATCTTTCAGGATTTGTATATGTTGCAATATCTTGTTGAGCGCTGTTCATCCATGTTTCTGATTTATTTAAGACACCTTCTAGACTGACCAGTGTAATATTATTATATCCCGCTTCTAATAATAACTTAGCAATCGCAATACCTGCTGAGCCTGCACCATTAATAATTATTTTTGAAGAATAGTCCTCTTTTTGAACAAATTTAAGTGCATTGATTAATGCTGCAAGCACAACTATTGCCGTTCCATGTTGATCATCATGAAATACTGGAATATCAAGTTCTTCAATTAATCTCTTCTCAATTTCAAAACAACGTGGTGCGGATATATCTTCTAGATTAATTCCAGAAAAATTAGGCTCTAACGCTTTTATAATAGATATAATTTCTTCAGTATCTTTTGTATTTAATGAAATCGGAAATGCATCTACATTTGCCAGTTTTTTAAATAAAATACTTTTCCCTTCCATAACTGGTATAGCCGCTTTGGGTCCAATATCACCTAATCCAAGTACAGCCGTACCATCCGTAACTACAGCAATCATATTACCTCGTGCTGTTAACGAATTTACTTTTGATTCATCTTCTGTAATCGCCTTACATACTTCAGATACACCAGGCGTGTATACGACACTCAAATCCTGTTCATCATTAACCTCTACTTTACTCGTAATCTCTATTTTTCCTGAACGTTCATGGTGTAAACTGATAGAATCTGTAGTTGCATTTCTTACTGACATATTTATTACCCCTTATATAGTATTATGATTTAACTTAATATTTTTAACAAAAACGTGGCCATGATGACTGTTGATACGCCGCCTATTCTGGTAGCAACTTGTGCAAATGGCATAAGTGCCATGCGTTTAGATGCTGATAATATAGCTACATCTCCTGTACCGCCTAGACCACTATGACATCCCGTCACGATAGCGGCATCTACTGGATACATTTTCATCAATTTACCTACAAAATAACCAGAAACAATCATGGTTAATACGACTGATGCACATATGACAACATAAGCTGGTGTAACAATCTTAACGACATCTTCTAAAGGTATGTACAACATTCCAAGACCTACCATTAATGGCCAAGTTAAACTTGTAGATACAAATTTATATAAATTATGTGCGCCGTCTTCCATTTTGTGTGGCATTACTTTCAAACATTTAATAATCGTTGCAAATAGAATCATAATAACTGGCCCCGGTATACCTATGAATTTTTGACCAAGTGTACCGACAATAAAGAAACTACAAGCAATGAGTAAACCTGCTCCCATAAGTGAGAAATCAATGACTTTTTCTTTCTCTTCTTTATCATCATTTGTTTCATTTATGTTTTCAGATTTAATTAATTTTCCGTTTCCTGAAAGCTTTGTATGTTTTTCACCTACGCGCATCATGACTCCCGCAGTGACAACCGCAAATATATTACCAATTACTGCTGCTGGAATCATTTGAGAAACGAATGATTCAGCACTTCCTCCTAATATAGATGAGTATGCAATGGATAATGGGAGAATACCTTCACCAATCCCTCCTCCAATAATAGGTACAACAATATAAAACAATGTATGCTTAATATCATAACCAAATAATAAGCCGACTAATAAACCAGCAGATACTGCCATAATAGTCCCCACTAGTAAAGGCACAAACATACGTGTGAATCCTTGAATTAACACTTTACTATTCATACCTAAAATACTTCCAACAACTAAACAAGAAATATAGAAATATAAAAAATTCGATGTCTTCATTAAACTTGTAACCGCTTCCATTGAAGACGTATTAATAACATCTAAAAACACTAAAACAGATGGTACAAGTAATGCTAAAATAGCAGGTCCACCGATATCTTTTAAAATCGGCAATTTTTGACCAAGATCTCCTAGCAAGATACCCAAAATCATGATTACTGCGAATCCACCGATCATGTCTGCAGGTAATGTATTATATACGGATGCAGCTAATATAATTGCAGCTAGTGTTAAGTAAAGTGGCAATGGCAACACACCCACTTTAATATTAATCAGCCTTTTTCCTAAACTTTTAAAGCTGCTCTCTATTGGCATCCCACCATTAGTAAGCGCTTTCAAATTTGCTTTCGTATTCATTATTAACCCCCTTGTTACGTATAAATCTATTCTATTCATAAACAATATAAATTTATAGTTTATGAAATTTTAATTATCTTTTTGTAATTAAAAAAAACGAATCAAAAGGAATTTCACCCCTTTGATTCGGTAACATTTCACTATAATTCTATATAACCCTTTAAATACTGAAGATTATCCTTTTTAACCTTATAGAAATTAATCGGACGCCCTATACCATAATTTAAAGATTCCTCTAAAACCTCTATATCCGTTAAAAACTTTAAATATTTTCTTACAGAAACTCTCGAAATATTAACACGCTTTGAGATGTCATCTGTAGAGAATTCATTTTCTTCAAAGTATTTCATTTTATCAATAATCACTTGTAACGTTGCTTCCGTCACACCTTTTGGTAATTTCAGTTCTGAATCACGGTCAACAACTTCCTTGTTGAGAAACTCAGCATCAATATCCGTTTGATTAATACTACTTGTTTTATTAAAGAATGTGAGGCCTTTTTTATACCTCAGCAATGATTGTTGAAAACGCTCAAAATCGAAGGGCTTAATCAAATAATCTACAGCACCATAACGAAATGCAGTTTGAATCTCCTCGACATCCGTAGCTGCTGTGATGAGAATTGCATCTATTTTATAACCTTGCTCTCTTATATATTTAAGAAATGTTAATCCATTTTCCTCAGGCATGTATATATCCAGCAATAGTAAATCAATTTCTTTATTTTCTATATGTTTTATAGCTTCTTTAACATTTGAGACAATATCAACTGAAGTTTGGTCATCTATTTTTTTAATAAATTGTTGATTTATTTGTGCAACCATTGGATCATCTTCAACAATTAAGATATTTAACATTTATAGTCCCCCCTTTTCTGAATAATTTATAACGACTGAAAATGTCACATTACCTTCTACATTAGAAGCTACATTTATTTCACCGTTAAGTTTCTCTACGCTTTGTTGAACAAGGTGCAGCCCATAGCCTCTATGCTCCCCTTTAGAAGAGTAGCCCTTTTCAAAAATCTGATGTGCTAAATCACCTTTTAGACCTAAGCCTGAATCTACAACATCTATAATTAATGTGTTATTTATATATTTCAAATGTACGTCAATTGTTTTCTCACTAACAGCAGATGCGCTTAAAGAATCTATACTATTATCTATTAAGTTACCTATAATCGTAATCATTTCATGAGTAATATATGAATGTTTCGGTTCAGGAATCTTTGTATGGCTGATAATAGACAATTTAATATTTTGTTCTCTTGCCAAACTTAATTTGCCAATTAAGAAGCCAGCTAACACAGGATCTTTAATCTTCGACGTAATACTACCATTCTCTTCGCTACCCAATTCAACAATCTCATGTATATACTGTTTTAAATCATCATAATGTTCCATTTGCAGCAAACCAGAAATCACGTGCAACCTATTGCTAAACTCGTGTGACTGCGCACGTAATGTATCAGCATATGTCTTCACGCCCACTAACTGTTCCGAAAGTTTGTTCACCTCTGTCTTGTCTCTAAATGTTGAAATTGCACCAACAATTTCATTATTTACAACCAGTGGCACTCTATTAACCAAAATCTTCACTCCATTAATATTTTGTTCCTTGTCCAATTCTGGTTTACCTAACTCGAGTACTTTTGGTAGTTGTGTAGACTCCATATAATCATCAATCTTCATGCCTATCGGATTGCCTTTTAAATCTGCCTTATTAAATATATCCCTCGCTGATTTATTCACTAAATTAATCTTACCTTCTTTATCAACAGCAACGATACCTTCATGAACAGATTGCAACATCGTGTTCCTTTCTCCAAGTATCTTAGCGATATTCGATGGTTCTAAACCCAATAAAATTTTCTTAATATATCTAGACAGTAAATATGCACCAATGGCACCGACAATCAGTCCAACAATTGACCCAATGATAATCTGCTTATTGCCATCTGCAAGTGCTTCAGAAACACTTTTCATCGGCACACCAACGGCAACTACTCCAACTTGTTTACCATCATCATAAACAGGTGTAAATGACCTTAATGATTCACCGAGTGTCCCTTTAGAAATCGAAGCACTCTCTTTACCGTGCAGTGCATTCGTTTCATCGCCACCTTTAAAATGCTTACCAATGCGTTTTTCATTAGGGTGCGATTTTCGTATCCCTTTCATATCCATCACAACAATAAAACTCACATCCGTTGATTGTTGTATTTCAGACACATAAGTTTGTATGCTGTTATCATTGTCACCTTTTTTCAAAGTAGATTGAACAATCTCAGACTGAGCAACGGTCTTACCAATTACTTCAGCCTTCTCTTCAGTTGTTTGATGTATAGTTTCTTTAATTGTCTTACTAATCAATACACTCGTAATAAGTAGTGAAAATAACACTACAATACATACTACAATAATAATCAATGTGCTTAACTTTAGTTTCTGTTTCTTCAAAGCCCCAAACCGCCTTTAGTTATTAAAATTTATGCATATAATTATTAGAAATATAGCATACTTTTGGAATTAATTAGTATAAGTTTTAAATATTAAATTCAATAAAATAATAATATAATTTCAAAAGGAGCGTAAATATGCCCTTAAACAAGAGATAATCTACCGTCCTATGTAGCAGCTTAAGTATATGTTTTGTTTGCTAAATTACTTTTTAAAATTTAAAATTAATTTAAAGGTTAGGAGTATGATTTTTAAATTTTTAATGGAGTGAAATGCATGAATGACAGGATTGAACAATTCAAGAACATCATTAATGATTCTAATAAAATCACGTTTTTTACAGGGGCAGGTGTGTCTGTCGCAAGTGGTGTCCCAGATTTTCGTTCTATGGGTGGGCTATTTGATGAAATTTCAAAAGATGGCTACGCGCCTGAATATTTATTAAGTACGGATTATCTTCAAGATGACCCAGTAGGATTTGTTGATTTTTATCATAAACGTTTACTTTTAGCTGATAAACAGCCGAACCTTGTTCATCAATGGATTGCTCAACTAGAACAAGATAAACGTTCATTAGGGGTTATCACTCAAAACATCGACGGTCTACATTCTGATGCGAGGAGTCTTAATGTAGATGAACTGCATGGTACGTTAAATCATTTCTATTGTATTGACTGCCATAAGGCATATTTCAAAGATTATGTGATGAAGCATCATTTACGCGAATGTGAAGTGTGTGGAAGTCCTATTAGACCTGATATTGTACTTTATGGAGAATTATTAAATCAAAATACGATTTATAATGCACTAGATAAAATAAAAGAAGCCGATACTTTAGTCGTCCTAGGTTCGTCACTCGTAGTTCAACCAGCAGCAGGACTTATTTCGAAATTTCAAGGACAGAACCTAGTTATCATTAATAAAGACCATACACCTTATGATAACCACGCAACTTTAGTCATTCATGACGACATGGTCAAAGTAGTTAATGAACTAGGGTATGTAGAGTGAGTTAGGTAGTGAAATTAAAGTATTTATAAAAAAGGAGAACGCGTTTTATAAGACGCGTTCTTTTTTATTTGGTAATTTTTGAATCAATATTAAATAGTTTTAAAATACTGGAAACAACCTTATCGATAGTTTCACTGTTTTATAAATGAATGCATATATTATTTACTCCAGATATTGTTTTTGTTCAGTCATAATTTTATGCGAAGTCATATTCATTGACCTAAAGTATACTTTAAGGTCTATTATGAACAGTGAAGAATATCAATAGAAATATTCTGAAGTACGAATAATGGAGGAATTAATATATGTTAAATGTTAAAGCTAGAGCTGTGAATAGTCCAGATTCTGATTTTTATGCTACAGAAATTAAAAGACGTGATCTTGATACACACGATATTTTAATAGAAATTAAATATGCAGGCATCTGCCATTCTGATATTCATACTGCACATGGAGAATGGGGTCCCGTTAATTACCCATTAGTGCCAGGTCATGAAATCGCAGGAATTGTTAAAGAAGTCGGTTCTGAAGTTAGTAAATATCAAATAGATGACCGTGTCGGCGTGGGTTGCATGGTAGACTCTTGTGGAGAATGTGTTCATTGTCAAAATGGCGAAGAACAATACTGTCTAAAAGGAAACGTCGGTACATATGCAGGTACAGACAGATATGGTGAACCAACTCAAGGTGGATACTCAACACATATCGTAGTACATGAAGATTTTGTATTACGTATTCCTGATAATATTGGTTTAGATGCTGCTGCACCATTACTTTGTGCTGGCATTACGACTTATTCACCTTTAAATCATTGGAATGCAAATGAAGATAAAAAGGTAGCAGTTATAGGTATGGGAGGACTTGGACACATGGCTGTTCAAATTGCACGTGCTATGGGTGCTGAAGTAACTGTATTATCAAGAACATTAAATAAAGAAGAAGATGGTTTGAAATTAGGTGCTTCACATTATTATGCAACAAGTGATGAAGCAACGTTTGAAACACTTGCAAGCTCATTTGACTTAATTATTAATACAGTAAGTGCGAATCTGAAATTAGATGACTACCTTAGATTATTAACACTAGATGGTACAATCGTTAATGTTGGGGCACCCGCAGAGCCTATATCATTACATGTAGCAAATTTAATAGGTCATCGTAGATCATTTGCTGGTTCAGCTATTGGTGGTATAAGAGAAACTCAGGAAATGTTAGATTTCTGTTCAAAACATAACATTGAACCTCAAATCGAATTAATTTCAGCTGACCAAATTGATGATGCCTATGAGAGAGTGTTAGCTTCAGATGTTAAATATCGTTTTGTAATTGATACAAGTACTATGTAATATTTTTAATGAATAATATTCATTTGTAATGACTAAGGAGGTTATTAGATGGTTAGTGAATCTGATATGACTTATTTAGAGAAATGTGTCGAATTAGCAGAACAGGCATTGAATAAGGGAGACGAACCATTTGGATCTATATTAGTGAGTTCTAATGGCAACATTTTATTTGAAGATCACAACCATGTTAGTGGTGGTGATCACACTAGACACCCTGAATTCGAAATAGCGAAATGGGCTGCTAATCATTTAACACCAGAAGAGCGCAAGACAGCAACGGTTTACACTTCTGGGGAACACTGCCCGATGTGTGCCGCCGCTCATGGTTGGGTAGGTCTTGGAAGAATCGTTTATGCCAGTTCTTCTGAGCAATTAAATACATGGCTAAGTGACATTGGTGCACCACAATCACCAGTAAAAAGTTTACCTATCCATCAAGTTATTGAAAATGCTGATGTCGATGGCCCAGTTCAAGAATTGGCAGAAAAAGTACACGTTTTACATTTAAAGTTACACACAAAATAGTTTGATTTCTTGCTAAGCTATTTTTAAAAACGCCTAAAATTGGATGAAAGTAATTCCCCACAATATTTTAAAGTATTGTGGGGTTTTTATGCCTAAATTAGTTGGTGTTGGTATTACCTGATTCAGAAAGATGAAACTTTACTTAACTACTTTTGATGCTAATTCATTCGATTTCACTTTTTTAATAATTCAAATCACCTAGGATAACTTTCTGCGTATCGGTTAATGATGCGGTTTTTTATATTGTTTTATCGTCAATCTTAAACATGTAAAATAACTTTTGAATTAAATGCAGTATAAATTAATTTAGGGAGCGAGACTACGATTCAAAATGAATTTTATCCCACTTCTCATACATGCTTAGTATCTCATTTTATTCACTAATGATTTGTCCTTTGATGACATAATCCTTTTGGTTAACAAAAAATCTCACATCTTTATCTTCAATTTTATAGATATATTCTTTACCTCAGGCTGATGTAGATGTATACTTTGCTTCACCGTAATGATTCAAAAATTCTTTTTTGCTCACTGACTTACGGTCTAATAAGAAGAAAACACCATTCGCTTTATGTTTAGAAACCCCGTAATATGTTGGATCGTATAAGTCTTTATTATTTTTAGTAATCTTGTAATTATTAATCTTGAAGTTAACAGCTTTTAGAGATGTTTTAAATTTCTTATCTAGAATAAAGTTACTTTGATGTGCTGTCTAACCTCTATAATTAAAAGAAGGTTTCACAGATTCTTGTGCATGTGCTTGAGTGACATTAAATAATTCGGGCGTTACAGAAAAGCTCAAAACTAAACTACTATCTAAAATAAATTTAGAAACTTTTTTCATAAAAACCCTCCTCATATTTGTCTTACAGGCCACATTATTACATTAATATTACAATGCCACAAAATAATTATATAAAAATATAAATTTTTTACTTCTTTTTACATTCATACTCGCAATTTAACTTTTGATTTTCTTAGTTTAGAGACTTATCACTATAGACAAATTACAAAGTAAATGTTTGATATAATCATAATTAAACAAAGAGCGCATATACATTGCCATGCCCCATGTTGAGAATCATTTGATATACATTGATTTTAAGTGTAAATATAAAAAAATCGCCTGGAACAAAACGTAATGTTCCAGGCGTTGCTATGATAAGTCTTATAATAGTTTCGCGAGTGCGAACATGATAAATTGTAATTGCTCATCCACTTAGAAAGGTTGAATATTGCTTTTTGTATCATTCATTCTACCTCTCATGTAAGGATCTATAGATAAATAAATGGAGTCTACTTGAACTTCACCTACTTAAGGTTCTCGTGCTTCTATTGTTTCAAATCTAAATACAACGGTCTTGAGGGATACCTTATGGTAGTTTTGCAAGTACAACTTGTTGATTATTCATTTATTATTCTTCCAGATATTTAGTCGTTGCGTCTGATAATGACAAATCACCATTGATGATTTGGAATTCGTGACCTTGTAATGCTTCATCAGTTAATACAGAAACAAGCACTTCTGCTACATCTTCTCTTGTAATAGACGGATTTTGTACATTTTCAAATTGCGCACTCATATTGAATTGTTGCGTTTCATGTTCGTTTGTTAAAGCGCCTGGATGCACAATGGTATATTTTAAATTTGCATGTCTTAAGTAGTCATCCGCATAATGTTTAGCAATGGTATATGGTTTCAAGTCGCCTGACGCATCAAACGCTTCTCGACGTGAGTCGTACGTTGATACCATAACAAAATGTTGACGACCGACGTGTTCACTTGCTTTAATTGCTTTCACTGCACCGTCTAAATCTACTATGATTGTTTGATCGTCACCTGTGCTTCCACCAGAACCGACGGAAAAAAGGATTTGATCATACGGTTTAAATAATTCTATTAATTCATCAATAGATTGTTTTGCAACATCAATGTAAGTTGCATCAATACCATCTGCTTTTAAAACTTCAACTTGTTCTTCTTTTCTAACACCGGCAGTAAAGTCAACGTTTCGTGCTTTGAGTTTGCGTACGAGATGTTGACCAACGCCACCATGAGCGCCAATTATTAACGATTTCATGTGTATCGCTCCTTTTTAAAATTATTGATTAGCTAAGATTTTTAAAGCATGTTCAGCAACAGCATGTCCTGATTGAGGATTTTGACCAGTCACAATGCGACCATCTACGACTGCGAAATTGCTCCAGTCATCCTCTTTTTTAAAATGTGCACCGTTACTAATAAATTCGTCTTCTAATAAATATGGCATGTATTCAGTTGTACCATTTGCTTGTTCTTCACTATTTGTAAAACCAGTCACGTCTTTATGACGAACGAGGTAATCGCCATTTTCTTTAATGTCGAGTAGACCAGCCGCACCATGACATACAGAAGAGAGAATGCCTTGGTTATTGTAAATACTTAACGCAATGTCGTTAAGTTCTTTGTTATTTCTAAAATCCCAAATCGCACCATGTCCACCTGCAAAGTAAATGGCTTGATAGTCGCTAGGATTAACCTCTTTTGGAGATAATGTTTGTCCAAATTTATTCATATAATCATGATCCGTGTAGTATTCCCAGTCCTCAGCTCCCATCATTTCAGGGTTAAGACTGATAGGATCAAGAGGCACATATCCACCGTTCGGACTTACGAAATCAACATCATAACCTGCGTCATAGAAATCTTTCGCAAAATGCGTAACCTCTGAGAACCACGCACCCGTAGGTCTGTCTAAATTATCGTATTTCGCAATGTTTGTTACAACAATTAAAGCTTTTTTCATTGTATTTCCTCCTCATTCATGTTTATATAGAGTACAATATCAGTTAAACCTTGGTTTAAGAGAAAGGATATGCTTACATGAAACAATATTACATTGAATATGTCTCAGATTATTGCAATATACCTAAAAGCAAACTGCGTTATTACGAGAAAAAGAATATCTTGAAACACATCGACAGAGATAGAAATAACAAGCGTTTATACACAGACGACGATATCGAAATGATTAAATTTATCCAGTGCCTAAGCAATTTGAATATGCCATTAAAAGAAATCCGAAAAAACACAGACATGCTTTATCAAAACAAAATAGATGTCCCAAGCGTTTTACGCGCACACCTAGAATTCTTGAACGAACAACGGAATTTGATCAGTACACATATCTACTTAATTGAACAAGAATTACAAACTGCCATGACCGAGTGACGAAGGAAAAGGGGGGTGTGAATTAAAAGAACGATGAGAAGAGTATGGAGGGTTAGTGAATGAATAAGCATAAGGAAGTTGTAGATTTTAAAGGTGGAGTGCGTAGATAAAGGACGATAGGTGGATAGGCAAAGCTAGAATGAGTCAGAAAATTGCGTCGGGTGGATAAGCTAGAATAGAATTAGTGGACGATGGATGGATAGACTAGAACAGATTACACAAGCAATGGCGATGAAGGATAGGCATTGCTTGATTAAGGAAGTTTAACAGCAATTATTTTATTATTACTTAGTAATTTATGTGGCTTTGCAATTCTAATAAATTTATCTCCTAGAAACTTACGTGCATTATGAATAAAAGCAACTTGTGGATCTTTCGTAAGTTTATTGTTTATCTGTAAGTCCCTACTTTTTATTTGTGCTTTAATATGTTGATAATCTAATAAATCTTCACCTTTTTCTAAAAAGATATTTACAGGTTAAAGCTTACCTAAAAAAGTTTAATAGTCTTCACATCCACTTCTAAGTTAAGTACAACTTAATTTCTTGTTTTATTTATTATAGGGCTCTCCCCTCATTATCTTAAACGCACGGTAGACTTGCTCGATTAAGATGACGCGCATCATTTGATGTGGAAAAGTCATTTTACTGAATGACAGGGCGTAGTTGCTGCGGTCTAAAACCTCTTTGTGTAGACCGTTTGATCCGCCAATAATAAATGTAAAGTCGCTTTGACCGCGTGTCATGCGGCTTTCTATTTCTTTGGCTAATCCTTCTGACGTCAGCATGTTTCCTTTAATCTCTAAAGTAATCACTGTGGATTGTGGTTTTACTTTTGCTAGTAGGCGCTGACCTTCTTTCTCTTTAACTTGCTCTATCTCTTTGTCACTCATATTTTCGGGTGCTTTTTCATCAGCTACTTCGATGATTTCTATTTTAGAATAAGCTCCTAATCTCTTCTCATATTCTGCTATAGCTTGTTTCCAGTATTTCTCTTTTAGTTTACCTACTGTGAGTATCGTAATCTTCATAGTTATCCTCCAAAAATTGTGTAGTAGTTGACAGTTATTAGACTTATCCACAAGTTATACACTTATTCACACTATTCCCTCTTATTATAACAGGAATGCATACTATTTTTTAATAATGTTTACGTTTTCTACACAAAAACAAGTGAATAACCTGTTTATTTGTGGATAACTCTGTGTACAATGTGGGTACTTCCCTGTGAATTGTGCACATCTCTGGATAACTATGTATAATTCCGTGGATAAGTACGAGGTTGTCTTACATACTTATTCACAGTGTTTACATTATCTTCATACTATCTTTGCTGAATCCTTACTACATAGTAATTTCATTAATTGTTATAATTATCCGTCAATTGCATATAGCTATTTTCAGTTAAGACCTAGGGTTGTATACCCATATATTCCTTCTTTTATTGAGTAAATTTCCCTATAAAAATCCTCCTATTAAATGTATTCTATCTTATATATATATGCTAAAAAAATATAAAAAACCGATACCTGCTATTGAGATATCGGTTCCTTCACTTTATTGTTGACCATGGATTACATTAGCTTGAAGCTAATGCATTAAGAAAATCTAAACTTCAAACAAGTTAAAATATTCTATAGTGTATATATCGGTGTTGCTTTGGCTTTATCAGTATCGCATAGCAATACTTCTTTTTCTGTGTCGATGTCGTGTTCGTTGAGGACTTGTCCAACGCTCATACGTGCCAAGTCTTTCATGTTGTTATCTTGTGATAAGTGAGACAGGTAAATGCGTTTTGTGCTGCCTGTGATGACGTCTGTCATTGCTAAACCTGCATCTTCATTTGAAACATGTCCCATATCACTCAATATACGTTGTTTCGTCTTCCAAGGATAACCGCACATGCGTAACATATCCACATCGTGATTACTTTCGAATATAAAGGCATCACTACCTTGAATCATGCCTTTCATGCGGTCTGAAACATAACCTGTATCTGTTAAAATCGTGAATTTCTTATAATTATTATGGAAAATGTAGAATTGTGGATCTATCGCATCATGAGAAACATTAAACGATTCGATATCAAATCCAGCAATTGATTTCGTTTCATATGGATTAAAAATGAATTTCTGATCCATTGGAATCTTACTATCTTTCTTTTCAATGGCTGTCCATGTCTTCTCATTCGCATAAATTGGCAAACCATATTTACGTGCTAACACACCTAGACCTTTAATATGATCAGTATGTTCATGTGTAACTAAGATGCCATTTAAATCTTTAATTTGTTTATCTATTTGTCCAAATAGCTCTTCCATTTTTTTTCCTGTCAAACCTGCGTCGACAAGAATACTACCTTTATCACTTTCCACATAAGTGGCGTTCCCAGTACTGCCACTCGCCAATGCGCTCATACGTATCAAGCGATTCACCCTTTCTAATCTATTGCTTCTATTACTTATGGGGAAGTCTCCGGTTTATGTGCCATCAACATGCCCTCTGTCTAATTATTTATTATAATAAAGTAATTTATCTAAGTTTTTGAGAATATGAAACGAGCTCTTTTCTAAAAATTAGCTTGAGCTATCTTCAAAATTCTAAGTATATGATAGGCTTTTGAACCATTTCATACTTCTTTAATAACTCTCATTAACAGTATTTAATTTTAACATACTTTTAGCTTTCAGCATGTCCAAATTGTTTATTTAAATACTAATCTATCTTTTAAATTACATTAATCACTTTCTAAAAAGTGATTTAATAATTATACGTAACTTGTAAAAATTTTTAACGAGACGCCTGAGTAAACAACACGAGTCAAAATCTACAGGATAAGGCAGCGCCCGCGGAAAGCGTGCATAAAAAAACTGCCAACAAAGTCAGAGACTTTGTCAACAGCATGAGCACACCTTACTAAAAAGGTGTGCGTAATTCATTCTCAACTTATCCACAGTTATCCACAGTTATCCACAAGATTATTCTTCAATAATTTTTGGACTGTCTGCTACAGCTTCGACATAATATGTTTTAATTTTATCGCCGTGTTTTACTTTGATTTCCCAATTGGCTTCAAGCACTTGAACGTTCGGCTCTTTGACAACAGTATAGTAGCCTAGTCGTGCATTAGTTACTTCATCATTGCGCTTGAGATAACGATTATAGTAAAGGTCTTCGATGGCACTTCGCGCTGTGTTCACTTGCTTTTTATCATTATTCGTACCTTCTGAAGGCTCGATAGATTTCATAGCAGTTTGTTCATAACTTGAAGCTTTGCCATCTTCTACATTAAATTCTAATTTCGCTCTACTATTATTCATAATTGGATAATCATTATATGTCTGTTCAAATGTAACTTTTTCATCATCAATATGGCTCATTTCGTAATCTTCACCTTTATAGACGCTGCCTTTGACATACGATTTAAGGTCGGTGAATTGATCATTACCGATGTTAATTGGGTCACTAATATCACCTTTGGCTAATGCGCCTGAATGCTCGCTGGTGATACTTGGACGTGTCTTCGCATAAGATGAAAAATCATTAGACCTTGCTGTCAGTAATTGCATTTTCAAACCATTCACACTTGGGAGGTTCTCTGGAATTTTAATTTCTTCTTGTTTAAAATTCACTGCATTTTCGTCTTCACTATCGCTAATTTGTGATTTATTCACTTTATCCACGTAGATAATAATCAGGCTAATGTTGACTAGAATAAATACGATAATAAATAATGTTTTTGCGCGTTTCCAGTTCATTTATTCTAGCCCCCCATCGTTGTATGCATGCCATTCGCCTTTATACTCTACATACCATTGTGGTTTGAATTCACTATTACGTTGAATTTCGATGTCGCTACCGTCATCTTTATGTTCCATGTTGTAACCAATCGTCATATTTGTTACTTCTTCAAAGTCGATTTCAGGATTGTTTGCCAGTTCTGAACGTACTGTTTCAGCACCTGGTAAATCTATTTCATCTTCACCGCTGTCTATCGTGACATTAGATTTTAACAATGCACGTGCATAACTGAAGACGCCTTTGTCGCTCCATGAGACTTTAATATTATTCAAGTCGTCATCATTGAAAGTTGGTCGGCCGTTTAGGAACATTTGATATGTCAGTTCGCCGCCTTTATTATCTGTGCTGAACAGTCTGTAATCATCTGTAAAGCCACCATGATTGTTGATGTAATCATAAGTACTTGGAATACTATCTTGCATGTTTGTTGAACGATCCTCATCTTCTGAGAGATTCGTGTAGCGATATTTTTCATTATCTTCACTGTAGTTGGCGACACCGGTGTTATTGTTGTATGTCGCTGTCCCACTTTTCGTGCTACGTACGACTACTGAGTCATTGAAGAGTATAGAATTCATCGTATCGACACTGATGCGATTATAAATCGTGTGATATGATTTCAAACCTTTAGGTGCCTTTGGTGCAAAAATATGTGTAGCCTTATCGATGGTATCTTTATTCGTAATAATCTCTGTATATGGCTTCATACTTTTCTGTTGTTCTTTCATTTGTTTAGCAAATGAACTGATCTTCGCCGTCGTCGTCATACGCACAACATTATGACGATCTTTACTAACAGCATAGAGTTTAACTTTGCCGTCTTGATTGTCATCAATTAATAAACGGTCGAATTTAAAGTTATTCGGTACTTTCGCATCGATGTTCAATGCTTGGCCTAAATAAGTCGCTAGTGGCATGTCATAACTGAAATCCAGTACTAAAAATTCGTCACTTAAATCTGGAATGATCAAATTATGGTTACTATGCATTTGTTCGGCATGTAGTACGCGCTGATTTTTCAAGGGGCTGATGGTCTCTTCGACGTTGCTACGTGTCGCTTCCATACCTTCTGTGTCATCACCATTAGAGTGAATGATTTGATATGGCGCAACAACTTTACTCATACCTTGATCAAGTGGTTTACCTATCGTATTTGCTTTCGCATCTTTATTACTACTATCTTGTTGATCTACGTTCGCTAAGTCTGGCGAGAAGTTCCACGTCATGTATGTCAGCACAACACTCATTAATACTAAAAGGTATAGGATGATGGATTTGATTAACTCTTTACTCCGCATCCCAATCACCATCTTCTAGTACTTCACATGGCAGTGTAATGAAGATTGATGTTCCTTGTCCTTCTACACTGTTTGCCCAAATGCGACCATTATGTGCTTCAACAATTTCTTTGGAAATGGCTAAGCCTAAGCCTGTACCACCCATTTTACGTGTACGTGCTTTATCCACACGGTAGAAACGGTCAAAGATTTTATCCACTTTATTAATTGGAATACCAATGCCATTATCTTTCACACGTATTGTCATACGATTGTATAATGCGTTCTGTTTCACGTGAAACTCTACACGTTTATCGCCGCGAGAATACTTCATCGCATTGGTAATGACATTATCAAATACTTGTGTCATCTTGTCTGGATCGATTTCTGTAAAAATCGTATTATTTGGAATTTCGCGGACGAATGTCGTTTCCTTATCGGACATTTCGTGACGGTTAATAATTTTATTGATAAACATATTAAAGTCTATGATTTCTTTCGTAATTTGATCGGATTCGTTATCCATTTTAGATAATTGTAAGAGATCATTTACAAGTCGAATCATACGTTCTGTTTCTTCACGTGTTACAGATAAGAATTGCGGCGCAAGTTCTTTATCTTCCCAAGCGCCACTTTCTAACGCTTCAATGTAGCTGTTCATAGATGTCAGTGGTGTACGTAATTCATGTGAAACATTTGCTACGAATTCACGACGTTCACGTTCTACTTGTTGCTGTTCTGTAACGTCATGTAGTACGGCAATGTAACCTGTCACAAACCCTGTTTCTTGAACAATTGTACTAAAGTTAACACGTGCAATAATGCCTTCATTTTCATTAATATCTAATAAGAAGCTATCATTATTCTCTTGAATTTCATCTAAAGAGAATTCTTCTTCTAATTTAAGGACATTTAACATGTAGTCCCCAATAATATCTTCTTTTAGTGAGCCCATCATCGTCAATGCCATGTCGTTGACAATACGCACGCGACCACGGCGATCGGTCGCTATAATACCATCACTCATATGAGTGATTACTGAGTCTAAGCGACGTTTCTCACTTTCTGTATTCGCTTGTGCTTCTTGTACACGTTTCGATAGATTATTAAAGGCAAGTGCCAGCTCACCAATCTCATCGTTACCGTATATTTTTACGCGTTGCGTATAGTTACCTTTAGACATCTCTGCAGCTTGGTTACGCATATCTGTAATAGGTTTCGTAATTGTTCGTGCAATAAAGAAACCTAAGATAATAGTAATTAACAAGGAAATCCCTGTACCAACGATAAAGATTTGGTTGATGCTGCTAAGTTGTTTAAATACATCGTTAATATCCGCTTCGATATAGACGTTACCTATCGTACCGTCGTTTGATGTTTTAACTGGTAAGTTATATACCCACACGCGTTGTTTCCCGTTACCGTAATCTTTTAACACGGTATGGCTATTAATTTCGCCTAAAGATAAGGCTTTTTGGATAGAGTTATCGTTCGCTTTTTGATTTATTAGACTACGCGTAGACTGCTTTGAAGTGGCCATAATAATCTGGTCTTTATCAATAAAGCGGATTTCTTCTATTTCTTGTCTATTGGCATACTCATTTAATAAGTTTTGAACTTCTTTTTGAGCATTAACCGAATTGTCTTCGTCATAGACTTTTTCTATATTAATTTCGATTTGTTTCGCGTATTGCGAAATATTATTTTTAAATGTTTGTGTTAATTCTTTTTCTAGACTATTGGTAAAATATAAACCGATAATTTGCATACCGATTACAATGAGCAACACATAGACAATAACAAGTTTCGTGTGTAAAGACTGAAAATATTTAAGCCATTTCATTTATAAGCGACCCCTAGTCATGTTGTTGGAGGAAATATCCAACGCCACGACGAGTTACTATATATTCTGGGTGAGATGGATCATCTTCGATTTTTTCACGTAAGCGTCGAATTGTTACGTCTACTGTACGCACGTCACCAAAATAGTCATAACCCCAAACAGTTTGCAATAAATGTTCACGTGTCATTACTTGACCCATATGTTTAGATAAGTAATGGAATAATTCGAATTCGCGGTGTGTTAAGTCAATTTCTCCGCCACGTTTTTTGATAGAGTATGCATCTGGATAAATAACGATGTCTTTAATAGAAATTTCATTGGATGCGTTGTCCACTTCTTGTGCTGGTTGTGAATAATGACGACGTAAATTTGCTTTCACACGTGCGATTAATTCGCGTGTACTAAACGGTTTCGTTACATAATCATCTGCGCCAAGCTCAAGACCTAATACTTTATCAATTTCTGAGTCTTTTGCTGTAAGCATAATGATCGGCATTTCAAATTTCTTACGTACTTCACGACATACTTCCATGCCGTCACGCCCTGGTAACATAATGTCTAATAACACGATGTCGGGTTCTTCTTCATATATTAAATCAACTGCATCATCACCATCGTAGGCACAAAATACTTCGTAACCTTCTTTTTTTAAGTTAAATTCTAAAATATCAGCAATTGGTTTTTCATCATCGACTACAACAACTTTTCTAGCCATATTTATAAACCTCATTTCTAAATTGTAGTACGTTCATTTTTAAAAATTTTACGTCTTTCTCTCTAGTATAATTTACCATTTATAACCTATTAATTCTATTTTTCTAAATAGAAAATTATATTTGTATATTGTAAAATTATAACATTGTTCGTATTAAATGGGTACTTATCGATAAATCATAGATGCATCAAGTGTAAACAATATCAGCGTATCAATCGAACTTCTTGCCTATAACCCATATACATCCTGCATTTAACCTTCCTTTTAAGAAGCATGCAATACGCATACATCTTCCTATCAAAATCAAAAAAAGTGATACATATATGAAGTAACGGGTCATGTATTCAAGTTACAGCGGAGAATGATTCATTCGCTCTAATTTCTACATGTACGCATCACTTATTTATATGTATCACATATCATTTTTAAATTGTTTTCGTTTTTTTAACAAATAGAGACAGTATAAATCCGATTATTGTTAAACCTACTATAAAGAAGAAGGTATATTGGATACCGTGTGCAAGTACAACTTCTTGTGCAGCAGTCGGGTTAGCTGAACCGAATGCCTTCATTGCTGTAGTGTAAATTGTTATGGCAATCGCAGTACCAGCTGAGCCACCTACTTGAATTAATGTTGTAATCGTAGCTGAACCATCTGCATATAGATGATGTGGCAATTGATTTAACGCATTTGTTTGTGCTGGCATCATAACCATGGATATACCACAGAATAACACCATGAATGCAAGAATGATTGCCCATACTGGAGTAGAAGCTGAAATCATAAACGCGAATGAGATTGCTGCGATAAACATAAGTACGAAACCTATAATGCCAAAGTATCTCGCGCCGAAGCGATCAAATAATGATCCAATAACTGGCGATAATACTAAGTTCACTGCGTTACCTGGTAATAAGATTAAACCAGCAACAACAGAACTAAATAATAGCGCACCTTTTAAATAGAGTGGTAATAAAATACCTGTAGATAATATACATAAGATCGTTATGAACACCATTGCTGCACCTAATATAAACATTGGGTACTTAAATACGTTTAAGTTAAGCATTGGTGAGTCGATTTTAAACTGACGCACGATAAAGATTGCTAAGCCAATTACGCCAATGAATAATGGCAACCATACGATGACATCTGTAAATGCCGCTTCCGCCATTGAGCTAAGTGCGAATATTAGTCCTGCAAAACCAATCGTCGATAAGAAAATCGAAATAATATCTATTCTAGGTTTCGTAATTTCTCCAACGTTTTCAACATGTGAAAAAGCCATCAATAATACAACAATATATAAAATTGCGCTAATCCAGAAGATGAAGTGCCAACTTGATGCTGAAATAATAACACCTGATAATGTCGGCCCGAGTGCTGGTCCTGCTGTAATAACAAGTCCCATTATCCCCATGACGGCACCACGTTTTTCAATTGGGAAGATTAACATTAGTACGGTCACCATAATCGGTAACAAGATACCTGTACCTAATGCTTGTATAATACGTCCTAACAATAACAAGCCAAAGTTAGGTGCAAGTGCGCCTACGATGACGCCTAATAAAGATAATAATATGCCTGTAATAACTAGAGACTTTGTATTAAACCATTTGATTAAATACGAAGATGCAGGAACTAAACAAGCCATGACGAGTAAATAACCTGTCGTTAACCATTGTACAGTTGCTGCTGAAACTTGAAAATCAGCCATAATATCTGTTAAAGCCATATTTAATGCTGTTTCACTAAACAGACCCATAAATCCGCCAATCATTAATACGAGTGCATACATTTTTGGATTTTTCACTATTACTTGTGTTGCCATTTGATATACTCCTTTTTATGGTAAACGAAGTATAAGTATAATTAAGAGATAATAAAGTGAGTGTTGCCTTGAGGTATATATTCAAGTGTATAGCAATCGTGCTTTGTCGCTCATTTTATTAAATTCATCTCCATGCTTTACTACTTATTCCTATATTTCCATTTCATTTTAGTCTATATAAATTGAACATCAGTTTAGTATCACCCAGGAAATAATTTAAATCATGATGACAACAAACAACGTCCGCTCAATATGAACTTACTTACTGTACCAAATTTTTCAAATTAATGTCAACCTAGTTGACGAAAATGATTGTAAAAATTTAAGCATCAAACAATTGCTTCTATTGCTTGATACTTAATTATCTATTTAGTATTTATTTCAATATCTTCTAAATGCCAATCTTGCTGGAGTACTTGTTTAAGTTGCTCTAACTGTGTACTACCAATCATTGTTTCTATGTGCGCGACGAGTTGTAATTTATGTTCTACATACTCTTCAAAACACTGCAGACCTAATGTAGTTAAGTTTACGCATTTTTCTTTTTTATTATTGGGTACAGCTTCAACTTGAACGACACCTTTGTGCTCTAATTGTTTGATCGCTTTATGAATAGCTTGGCGTGTGAGATGAATTTTTCTAGTAAGTTCGGCAAAAGTTGGTTTCTCATAGTTGATTTTATCAATCAGATACCATTCTGAGCTGCTGAAGTGAACATCTTGTATTTGCTCTGAAGTTGTGGATTCCAAAGTTTGTCTAAGCGCACTGTGACGTTCACTAATTAAATCTATGAGGTCCAATCCCTCTATACTTTTATCATTTGCCATACTTACACTCCTCACATTGATTTCATATGATGCTATGCCAATAAATACTCATCATCACCGCGACATCTCGTTATGCTTATGCTGAAAATTGAAATTAATCTACCATATGCTCATTTATCATAAGCAATTTTTTTATCAAATTCAAATTAAGCTCATTTTATAACTTCTATATGTAATAACACTAGTATAATCAATTGATAATGATAACAAAAAAATGCCCATCCTATTGGATGGGCATTATACGGTCTCGACGGGAATCGAACCCGCGATCTCCTGCGTGACAGGCAGGCGTGTTAACCGCTACACTACGAGACCTAAAAAATGGTGACTCCTACGGGACTCGAACCCGTGTTACCGCCGTGAAAGGGCGGTGTCTTAACCGCTTGACCAAGGAGCCTGTCTTAAGCACAAGTTAAATTATACCAAGTCTCTAGAAGGAAGACAAGCTCTTTTTTTAATTTTATTAGTATAATTTTCTATATTAATTGTATAAAGTTAGTGTTTTAAGATTTATTTTGAAAAAACTGCTATAAAGCCACTAATGAAAATGCAGAAATCTTTAAATTCATTCAATATCGTGTCAATAATTTTTAATTTAAAACAAAACTATTAAACTTAAAATCTTTTTTGTTTTCAAAACTTTTTGCTAAACTTGTGTAATAAAATAAATTAGGAGGCTTACCTTTGGCAAATGTATTATTTATCAACTCAGGATCACCCGGACATTTTAATCCAACTATTGCAGTATGTAAAGAACTTGTTGAGCGTGGTGAAAACGTCGTTTATTACATATGCGATAAATATAAAGATAAATTAGCTGACACAGGTGTAGAAGTACGCACGTTACCTACTGATGCTATAGTCGACCGTTTTAGATCTTATGGCCAACATCACTTATATAACGTAATTAACGGTTTATTAAAAACTGCGGATATCATCGTGCCTCAAATTTTGGAAGAAACGAAAGATGAGCATTATGATTATATGATTCATGATTCTATGTTTAGTTGTGGCCATATCCTTGCACAAAAATTAAATATCCCTTCAATATCTTCTATTGCATCATTTGCGCATAGCAAACAAAGTTTTGATGCATTTACAGAAAAATTAACAACAATGGTTGATGCCAATGAAATTAAACAAGCCGATGACACATTTAATGAATTGAAACAACATATTGAATCTACATATAACGTTGAGGTGCCTACTCGCTTTGAAGTGATGAATAATCCTGGAGATTTCAACTTATGTTATGTAATGAAAGGTTTCCAAATGAATTATGACCTGTTTGATGCACAGCATTGTGTCTTTACTGGCCCTTCAGTCATTCAACCACAACCCTCTGGATTTATGGATGACATTGATCAGACACGACCAATCATTTACATTTCTTTAGGAACTATTTTTAATCAAAATATCGCTTTTTTCAATAAATGTTTTAAAGCATTAGCAGACATCAATGCATCGATCGTCGTTTCTATCGGTGAAACAAATCATCTGAACGATTTTGATGAGGTACCTGACAACTTTATAATTAAAGATTATGTACCACAAACTGAGTTATTACAGCATACAGCATTATTCTTAACACATGCGGGCATGAATAGTACAAACGAGGCTATGATGATGAATGTGCCAATGCTAGCCTTCCCACAGAGTGCAGACCAACCTATGGTAGCCAAACAGATAGCAGACTTAAATGTAGGTCATCACATTGATGAGGCCATTACGTCTGAACAATTAAGCTGTGCTGTATCAGAAATGTTAGAAAATCAAATGTATTATCAACGACATATCGAAAAAGTAAAAAACGTGCAATCTATCGATGAAGCGGGTTATGCATATGCAGTAGACCAAATACTCGCTTTTCGTAATAAAATTTGCCAATTCAATTAAATAACAGTTATATATAAATAAAAATACCTTGTAGACGCACCGTTAACGGTGAACTCTACAAGGTATTTTTTCATAATTAGACTAGAAGCCTAACTTGGTATTATTTTCCTACCATAAAGATTTTAATAAGTTTGTTTGATTACGGTCTGGGCCTACTGAGAAGATTGAAATCTTCACATCACACAGCTCAGAAATGCGTTCTAAATATCTACGTGCATTTAAAGGTAATTCTTCTAATGAACGACAACCCGTAATATCTTCAGTCCAACCTGGTAGTGTTTCAAAGATTGGTTTACAACGGTTTAAGTCTTTCAAGTTTGCTGGGTATTCAGTGATTTCTACACCATCTAATTCATAAGCTGTACAAATCTTCACTTCTTTAAGACCAGTCAATACATCAATAGAGTTGATTGATAAGTCTGTGATACCACTTGCACGACGAGAATGACGTAATACCACTGAGTCAAACCAACCAATACGACGTGGACGACCAGTTGTTGTACCGTATTCACGGCCAACTTCACGAATATGGTGACCATCTTCATCGAATAGTTCAGTTGGGAATGGACCATCACCCACACGAGATGTGTAAGCTTTACATACGCCAATTACTTTAGATACGAATGTTGGACCAACACCGCCACCTACAGTAACGTTACCTGCTACTGGATTACTTGAAGTTACAAATGGGTATGTACCATGGTCAAGGTCTAACATAACGCCTTGAGCACCTTCAAATAATACTTTTTCTTCTGCTACAAACGCATCATCTAATACTTTAGCTGTGTCTACTACGAAAGGTGCGATACGTTGACCTGCAGCGTAATATGTTTCAAAGATTTCATCAAAAGTTGGACATGGTTTGCCAAACATACCTTTGAAGTAATCATTTTTATATTCAATATTATTTTTTAGTAATTGTTCAAATGTTTCTTTGTCTAATAAATCTGCCACACGAATACCGATACGTTGCGCTTTATCTACATAAGCTGGGCCGATACCTTTTTTCGTTGTGCCAATTTTATTATCTCCACGGCGTTCTTCTTCATATTCATCTTGTTTTAAGTGATAAGGTAAAATAACTTGTGCACGATTAGAAATACGTAAATTATCTGTTGAAATACCTCGTTCATTTAAAGCATCTAATTCTTTTAATAGTGCAACTGGATCTACGACTACACCATTACCAATTACTGATAATTTTTCTTTATAAAAAATACCAGATGGTACTAAGTGCAATTTATAAGTTTCTCCACCAAATATAATTGTGTGGCCCGCATTATTACCGCCTGAAAAACGTGCAATAACATCTGCTTGTTCTGCTAGAAAATCCGTAATTTTACCTTTACCTTCGTCTCCCCATTGTGTCCCAACGACTACTATTGATGACATATGAGCACCTCCAAGTTTTTCTCAATTAACCAATGAGTATTCTACCAATACCACAACGATATTGCAAACAAAAATCGAACATTGATTTTTCGTCATTTTTCTAATACTTATTAATTTTCAAATACTGCAATAAATGCGACAAACATAGTAACACCAATGTTTTAATTGTATTTTTCATTTAAAAAAGACACATACTTACATTAAGATTCAAGAATAAAATCCAAACAAAAACCGTACAATAAAACATAAGTTTGTATTATTGTACGGAAAAATTAATTTAATCTTTTTTTCTAACCCATCATATCTGCATGAGCATAATCTATATCTGTAAATTTATTATATTGTTTCATAAAGTGCAGCTTCACAGTTCCTGTAGGACCGTTACGTTGTTTGGCAATAATAATTTCGATATCACCATTATCATCATTCGTTTGTGGTTCATAGTTCGTGTCGTCATCGTCTTCTTCATCTTCGCCTTGATTGTAATAATCATCACGATATAGGAAGGCAACGATATCGGCATCTTGCTCAATCGAACCAGATTCACGTATATCACTCATCATTGGTCGTTTGTCCTGACGTTGTTCAACGCCACGTGATAGCTGACTTAGTGCGATTACAGGACATTCAAGTTCTCTGGCAATGGCTTTTAATGTACGAGAAATCTCAGAAACTTCTTGTTGTCTGTTGTCTGAAAAGCGTGAACCACTACCTGAAATTAATTGTAGATAGTCGATCACTATCATGTCTAGCCCGTGTTCTTGTTTCAAGCGGCGACATTTTGAACGAATATCTGTAATACGGATACCTGGTGTATCATCAATAAATATCTTCGTACGTGATAACTTACCTACTGCAATTGTAAAACGATTCCAGTCTTCTTCAGTCATTGCACCTGTTCTTAATCGGTTAGAATCGACATTGCCCGAACTACAAATCATACGTGTCGCTAATTGGTCAGCACCCATCTCAAGCGAGAAGATACCAACTGAATAATTACGTTCATTTGTAGCTACTTTCTGCGCAATATTAAGTGCGAAGGCAGTCTTACCTACAGAAGGACGGGCAGCTAAAATAATCAAATCATTACGGTTAAACCCTGCTGTCATCTGGTCTAAATCACGATACCCTGAAGGAATACCTGGTGTCTGACCACTGTTTTGATCTAATAATTCTGCCGTCTCATATACTTCACCAAGTACGTCTCTAATGTCTTTGAATCCATCACTTTCACGTGAGGATGATAATTCTAATATACGACGTTCCGCGTCGTTCAGTATTACATCTAGTTCCAGTTCATCATTGTAACCATCATTCGCAATACTATCAGCTGTTTGTATTAATTTACGCTTGGTTGCGTGTTTAAATACGATTTCTGTATAGTACTGAATATTACGTGTGGTTGGCACATTACTAGATAATTCAGCTAGATATTGTGGACCGCCCGCTTCATTCAATCGTCCTTCTTGTGACAATTGATCCATGATTGTTACCACGTCAATATCTTTGTTGTCTTCGTTGAGGTTCATCATGGCTCTAAAGATGTGTTGATGCGCGCCTCTATAAAAGGACTCAGGAAGTAATACTTCCTGAGTTGTGTTGATCAATTCTGGATCTATGATAATGGCACCTAAGACAGACTGCTCAGCCTCATTACTGTGTGGCATTTGATTTTGTTCATACATTCCATCCATTACGATTACACCTCATATCTCAATCCGTTATTATTGTTCAACTGTGTGTACACGAATTGTACCTTCGACTTCTTTGTCTAATTTAACTGGTACGTTTGTGTAACCCAATGCGTGGATACCGTTTGGTAAGTCCATTTTACGCTTATCAATCTTGATGTCATGTTGTTTTTGTAATGCTTGCGTGATTTGTTTCGTACTTACCGAACCAAATAATTTGCCGCCTTCACCTGTTTTAGCAGATACTTCGACTTCAATATTACTTAATTGTTCTTTTAATTGTTTAGCGTCTTCAATTTGTTGTTGACGCTCAGCTTCAGCTGCTTTATTTTTTTGTTCTAATTGTTTTAAGTTACCTGGTGTTGCTTCCACCGCATAATTTTTCTTTATTAAGAAGTTATTTGCATAACCTACTGGCACGTCTTTAACTTCGCCTTTTTTACCTTTACCTTTTACATCTTGTGTGAATATTACTTTCATGAATTTTCACTCCTACTCATTTGTTCTGTTATAGCTTGTTGTAATTTTTCGATTGCTTCATCGACAGTTACATCTTTCATTTGTGTAGCTGCATTTGTTAAATGACCACCACCGCCAAGTGCTTCCATCGTTAATTGAACATTAACTGCACCAAGTGAGCGAGCAGACATACCTATGAGGTTGTCTTCTCGTCTCGCTATTACATATGAAGCCTCTACACCATCTAAACTTAACAGTTCATCGGCAGCTTGTGCAACTGTAACAGGATGATAGATTTTGTCGTTAGAACCATGGGCAATCGCTACCCCATTCTCTTGCAGTTTCACCGTTTGAATCAACTCAGTACGATTGATATACGTATCAAGATCATCTTTCAAGAAATGCTGTGTCAATATCGTATCGGCACCATGTGCACGTAGATAACTTGCGGCATCAAATGTTCTAGAGCCTGTACGCAATGTAAAGTTACGGGTATCTACGATAATACCAGCAAACATAACTGTTGATTCTAAACGTGTCAGACGTTGTTCTGTCGGTTGATACTCTAATAATTCTGTGACAAGTTCAGCTGTCGAACTTGCGTAAGGTTCCATATATATAAGCAATGGACTAGAGATAAAGCTTTCACCACGTCTATGATGATCAATCACGACTTTACGGTTTGCTTTATTTAAAATATTTTCATCAATAACCATTTCAGGTTTATGCGTATCTACGATGACTAATGTTGTCTTAGATGTCATAATATCCCACGCTTCATCTGAAGTAATGAAACGATCTTTTAGTTCTGGTTTTTCATTCACTGCATCCATAACACGACGTAACGTTGGATCGATATCTGATTCATTTAATACAATGTAGGCATCTAAATTATTCATCATTGCAAAGCGGGATACACCAATTGCTGCACCGATTGCATCTAAATCAGGACGTGTATGCCCCATAATAATTACTTTGTCGCCTTCCATCAAGATATCTTTTAAAGCGTGTGAAATCACTCGTGCTCTTACACGTGTACGTTTCTCCATTGGGTCAGTCTTACCGCCATAGAAACGTACATTACCATTCATACTCTTAATCGCTACTTGGTCACCACCACGGCCGAGCGCTAAATCTAAGCCTGACTGCGAAAGTTCACCCAGGTCAATAAGATTTTCTGAGCCTTCACCGACACCAACACTTAATGTAAGTTGGGCACGATAACCGACACTCTTTTCACGGAGTTGACTTAAAATACTAAAATTAGATTCTTCGATATCTTTTAAAATACGTTGATTTAAGTACGCCACAAATTGATCAGAACTATAACGTTTGAAATAAATGTTATATTCTGTCGCCCATCTACTGATTACACGTGTAACCATAGAGTTAATTTCTGATCTTTGTGTATCGTTCATATTTTGAGTAATTTCATCATAGTTATCTAAGAATAATGTCATGATAATCGGTTTGGATTCTTCATATAATGCTTCCGTCTGAATTTCTTCTGTAATATCAAAGAAGTATAAAACATGTTCTTTTTCAGAATATCGAACACGATAGTGATATTCATTTTCTTTAATTTCAATTTCTTGTGTTTTTTCTAATTGTTTTAAGATATTAGGATATACTTCGTTTACTGGGTCGGAAATGACATTACGGTCTAATCGTTCCGACATAAAATGGTTCATCCACTCTATGTTTTCATTTTCGTCTAAGATGATCATCCCAATAGGTAAATTCTTAATTGCGATGTTGCTACCTTCAGAAATATGACCACTCAGACCATCTACATAGCTATCTAGTTTTTGTAAAGCTTGTCTTACCAAAAATACTGTCCCTATAATTATAACCACTAAGACAATCGCAGCGATGCCTGCCATAATTTGGTTGAAAACGAACCATATTACAACAAGCGCAATTGCCGTGAGTGCCATTATGATAAATGGCAAGAGCAAGGCTTTTTTAGTGGATTGACGATTCATTTTTCCACCTCAAATCATTTTTTAATGATACGTTTTAAGTTAATACATAAATCTACAACACCCAGGAGGCTTACAATATGTGTAAGTGGCATTAGAATTGTCCCTATTGCCATTAAAATCACAGTAAGTGTGAGCGGCATTGATTTTGCCTTTCCGAAAAAGTGAATCACACTTAACCCCTGAATATACATACATAATGATAACACAATTTCGAAGTTTAATACGATACTTTGGAACGCACTCGGTTCGACAGTAAACATAACACAAAGTAGGACAATCATATACATCCATAGCAATGAACGCTTCATTTGCCACGCATATAATGGTTTGAATATTGGTGTAGCAATTTTGAATTTACGTAAAATTGGAAAAGTAACTAGTAAATTGATTAATATGAGTATAAATACTGCAATGATTACATAACTTGGTAACTGAACTGATAATTGACGGAACATTTCTTCAAACATTTGTTTATAATCTGCACCAACACCTGCATTAGAAATATAATAATTTATTTGATCTTTCACAGGTTTCATTAATGTTGTTGATGTTGGTATTTTATCAAATGTTTGTAATGCCATAAATGCAATTAACGAGATCATACTCACGTATGTAGTTGTAATATAAAGTATACGCTCTTTAGATGTACGTTCTTTTAATAATTGGCCAACAACGAAACTCACTAAGAGTACGAGGACCATGATACTTAATACGAATATATTACCTAATAAAGTTGTCAATACAACTGTTACGACTGCTGTTAAACCAAATGATTCTACAGACTTATGCCATAAAATAATGCCTGGAATTGTCGCAAACAAACTCAATACAAGCCCAAGCGGTGGTAATATATGTAAAGCTAAAGCTACTATGACTAGCGTGATTATACTAAGTATAGTTGCCTTAGGATATATTTTTGAAAACAAATTCGCCACTCCCATACTATTTTTGACTATAACTTTTATTTTAACCTCTTTAAAACTTTTATACAATTATTGCCAACTCATTTCTATAGAAGTTAAACATACACTACACATTCAACTATTTGAAGATAAACTAATGTTCACCCTTTCAGTTGATATTTGATACAGGAACACTCCTTACTACTACATAAAATCACAGGTATTTCCTTGCATTTTCCCATAAAAAATAGGACATACAGTAGCAGTCAGTCTACCTTGTATATCCCACCTGGTTATTCTGATTCTACTCTGTCGTCCTAAATTTAATATTCTATAATAAAGTCACTCTCATTTACGCTTGATTTTATATACCTTTAAGAAATGGTATAAATTAGGTGCCCAATCATTAAAATTAACTAAAAATCCATCATGCCCTACATTGTCAGGTACAAAGAAATGTTTATGATATTTAAAGCGTTGCCCAACTGCATAAACAAGGTCATCAGGATAAAGTAAGTCGTCCGCAAAGCCCATCGTCATCATCTTAGTATCTAGTTTACTGAACACTTCGTCCACGTCATCACGGCCTCTATCCACATCGTGACTGTCTAAGACGTCAAGCAGTGTTAGATAACATGAATAACTAAAGTGCTTCATAAACTTATCACCTTGGTGCCTTTGATATGCAACTACTTGATCTGGCGAGAAGCGTTGTTCATAACTTTTAGACGAACGGTATGTTAAGAAACCGAGCTGTCTTGCGATACTCATACCTTGCTCATAATCTAAATGAATCGCTTGTCTCGCAATTTCATTAAATGCACGGCTATATGAAGATGTTCTCTGTGTAGCAGCAAGTATAACTGCTTTATCAACATCAAATTTACGGTTATATAATAACTCTACTGCCTGCATGCCACCTAAAGAGCCACCTATGAGTATATTAATACGTTCAAATCCTAAGTGCTCAATACCTAATTCAATTGCACGCACTATATCACGCAAAGTTAGTTGTTCTGGAAAGTCTTCATCAGTAAGTGCTGAACTAGAACCAAATGGACTACCAATTACATTAAAAGTTAAAAACTGATAATCGTTAATTGGCATATAACCACCATCAATAATGCCTCTCCACCATCCAGGTTGTTCACTTGTACCATACGTTAAGTGATTTCCTGTCAAAGCATGACACACGACCACAAGAGGTTGACCTTTCAATCCAACATGTTCGTAACGTAATTTTAAGTTTGAGATTGTTTCTCCTGACTCTGTTGTAAATGGTCCTAATTCTAATGTATCAACCGTATAATTCGTCATGATTTACCTCCTACTTAGTAAAAAAACTCCTCACTATAATAAGTAAGAAGTTGAAAATTACTTATCATTCGACTATATCGTTGGTTTTAGCACCGTACTTTATTCAGCCGGTTGCTGAAGCATCATTGGGCCAAATCCCTTAGCTTCTCGAAATAAGATTTAATTTTAATTGTATTGCACTACATTACTACTATTGATGTTTCTACAATCAATTTATCTTTTAAAAAATGTCGGAATTTTCTAATTATTGTTATTCTAACGGATAAAACGATTTACATCAATGAAATAAATTAAAACACCCATCTTAATGCAGCCATAATAATAATGCCACCTACGATTGTAATAGTTAAACTACGTGTGATAACTGCAATCACTACTGTAGGGACCATCGTAATTAAAAATGGCACATTAATGCTATACCCCATCATTCCATCTTGTTGTTCAATCAAACCGTCAATAGCTAAAGCAGTAAATAGCGTAATTGGTATAAACGACAACCATTTTACAACTCTTTCAGATAGTTTAATTTTAGATATAAGTAAAAACGGTATTATCCGTGTAAACCACGTCACAATACCACAAAGCAAAATAACGATAAGCATGTGCGTCGTTGTTGTCATCGTTCCATCACCACCCCAATCCCAGCTGCTATCGTAGAAGCAAGTATAATTGCCACATAGGATGGCATAAAGAGACTTAAAAGAAGCATCATCACGATTACAGTAATAATCAATACAAAATACGTCTTAATGCGAGAGCGTTGAACTGATTCAAACTGTGATACAGCTAAAAAGATAAACATCGCTGCAATAGCGAAATCTAAACCTAACGTTTCTGGGTTGTTTATGTATTTTCCAAAAATAGCGCCCATAACACATGCAAATGTCCAAAACAAATAAGCTGTGATATTTAAACCGTGTAACCAACGATCATTAATTTTTTCTCCTTTAAGGTGTGGTGTAATTGCTACACCAAACGTTTCATCTGTAATGAGCGTTGAAAGCCCTATTCGATTTAATAAGCCGTACGATTGATAATTTGGTGCGAGTGTCATACTCAGTAGAAACATTCTGGAATTAACGATAAATGCTGTTAACACAATCGCAGAAATCGGTGTACCGGCGATGACTAGTGCACAAATAATGAATTGTGCAGCACCAGCATACACGAGTAAACAGAGTAAGATAATTTCAAGCAAACTAAATCCTGAGGCTACAGCTACAATTCCAAAAGACAACCCTACCCCAGCGTACCCTAATAATGTAGGAACACATTCTTTCACACCTTGCTTAAAAGTTACATGCGCTTCCATTACCTCACTCCTTTCATTTTTAATTTTTAAAAACAATAGATTAAGTTTAATATAAAGCAAGAGTTTCATTCAATGACTTTAGACTTACGTTTGTGTGACGGAAGACAACCCTCAGTTTAAATATGTTGTTATCAAAAGGTTTTTGATGTGTCAGAATTTTATGAAATATTTTAGACTTACCTGTTGTTTTCCGTACAAAAAATCATTGAGGTCACTTATATAATTTTATAAATTACGTTATTTTCACCCCTACCCCACCTCGATATAAATAAAGAGCATAGCAAATGCCTTTGCTACGCTCTTTTAGCCATGCTTGTTTAATTTTATTTTACAGGACGGATTTCTGTTTTACCGCCCATAAACGGAACTAAAGCATCTGGTATTGTAATAGAACCATCTGCGTTTTGATAGTTTTCAACGATTGCTGCAAATGTACGTCCAACTGCTAACCCACTACCATTGAGTGTATGCACTAATTCTGGTTTAGCATTTTTATCACGTTTGAAACGGATATTCGCACGACGCGCTTGGAAGTCAGTTATATTTGAACATGAACTAATTTCCTTATAATCATTATAGCTTGGTAACCAAACTTCTAAATCATATGTTTTGCTAGCTCCAAATCCAATGTCACCTGTACACAGATTCACACGACGATAAGGTAGCACAAGTTCTTCTAAAATCGCTTCTGCATGATTTGTCATTTCTTCAAGCGCATCCCAAGAATCTTCTGGTTTTTCAAAACGAACCATTTCAACTTTGTCGAATTGATGTAATCGAATCAGACCTCTTGTATCACGTCCAGCTGAACCCGCTTCACTACGATAACATGCTGATTGTGCTGTAAATTTAGCAGGTAAGACATCAGGACCTATAATTTCATTACGATAATAATTCGTTAGTGGTACTTCAGCTGTTGGAATTGTGTACAGCCCTTCTTTTTCAATTTTAAATAAATCTTCTTCAAATTTAGGTAATTGACCCGTACCATACATTGAATCTGCATTTACTAACTGTGGTACCATCATTTCTGTATAACCATGTTGTGTTGTATGTTTCGTTACCATGTAGTTCATTAATGCTCTTTCTAATTGAGCACCCTCACCAGTTAAGAAGACAAATCTCGCACCTGATACCTTAGCACCACGTTCAAAGTTAGCCATATTTAAATCTTCTACAAGATCCCAATGTGCTTTTTCTTCAAAATCAAAGTTTCTTGGTGTGCCCCAACGTTTAAGTTCTACGTTTTCTTCATCTGACGCGCCTACAGGAACATCATCTTGAATTATGTTTGGAATACGAGACAGTTTATCATTAAGATCATGGTCTATTTGATTTAAATCATCATCTAAGACTTTAATTTCATCTCCAAGTTTACGCATCTCAGCAATAACATCGTCTGCATTTTCTTTATTACGTTTCTTCTGAGCAATCTCTCCACTTACTTTGTTACGTTGTGCTTTCATTTCTTCAGCTTGGCTAATTAATTGGCGACGCTTTTCATCTAATGCTAAAATATCGTCAACTACTTGTGCATCCATACCACGCTTTGTTACTTTTTCTCTAACTAAATCAGGTTCGTTACGGAATAATTTAATGTCTAACATATCGCATTCATCCTTTCAATTTTTAAAAATGTTTGGATAATAACACAAAAAAGACCACATCCCCTCTACAAGGGACGTGGTCTACGTGTTGCCACCCTATTTAACAGCCTAATTAGACTGCACTCTCCATAAATAACGGCCAAAGCCGGTTGTTCTTCTAATAGTAGGTAGATTCACACTAACGTTGATTACTTGTTCACACCAACCACAAGTTCTCTGAAATCAAACAATTAATACTACTTAGCCTTCGAACAATAACTTATTAACTTGTTTTAAATATAGCAAATAACCTTATATTTTTCAAGAGTGACAGTGCTGACGTCTATTATATCTCATTCATATACGCAATATCGTGTAAATATTGCGATACCGCTGCGATATCTTTATGAAATTGTCTATCTTCTGTGATGGATGGTATGATTTGGCGTAACGTTTGATATTTTTCATATGTTTTTGGTGATAACTTATCAATATCTTTATATTCTACAGCTTGTAATGCAATAATTGTCTCTATCGCTAAGACACGTCGTGCATTCTCTACCATCATATAACCGTGACGAGAAGCAATTGTTCCCATAGATACATGATCTTCTTGGTTCGCTGACGACGGTATAGAATCAACACTAGCAGGATGTGCAAGGGTCTTATTTTCTGAAACTAAACTTGCTGCCGCATATTGCATAATCATTGCGCCACTTTGTAAACCTGGTTGTGGACTTAAAAATGCAGGTAAGCCATTATTCAATTGTGGATTCACAAGTCTTTCTAGTCTACGTTCTGAAACATTAGCCAGTTCGCTGACCCCTAATTTTAAGAAATCTAAAGCAAAAGCAATCGGTTGTCCATGGAAATTACCACCGGATATCACTAGTGTTTCATCATCTTCATCAAATATAAGTGGATTATCATTTGCAGCATTCATTTCAAATTCTAGTTTTTCTTTAACATAATTGAACACTTGGAAACTTGCTCCATGAATTTGTGGGATACAGCGTAACGTATAAGCATCTTGCACACGTACTTCACCTTGTGTCGTAGTTAACTCAGAACCTTCTAACCAATCTAACATACGCGCAGCTACATCAATTTGTTCTTGGAAGTTACGTGCTTTATGTACTTTTTCATTATAAGCATCTGTAATACCATTGAGTGATTGATGTGTAAGTGAAGCAATCCATTCTGCTTGATAGCCTAGACTTTCTGCTTCTATATAGTTGATTACACCCTGGGCAGTCATCGCCTGTGTACCGTTGATTAGTGCTAGTCCTTCCTTTGCCTGTAATTCTAGTGGCTTACGCTTCAAGTTATTTAAGACATACCGACTGTCTACCTCTTCACCTTGGTAAAAGACGTTACCTTCACCAATCAAGGCCAATGCTAAGTGAGATAACGGGGCTAAATCTCCAGAAGCACCAAGTGAGCCTTGTTGAGGAACTACCGGTACAATTCTATTATTAATGAAGTATACGAGCTGTTCGACTAAAGCTACTGTAGTTCCAGAATGTCCTTTAAGTAGGGTATTTAATCTTAATACCATCATCACTAATGACACTTCTTCTGAAAATGGATCCCCCATACCACATGCATGTGAACGGATAAGGTTAACTTGTAATTGATTATATTCCCCTTCATCAATACGCACATCACTGAACAAACCAAATCCTGTCGTAATACCATAGACTGTCTCTTTATTCGCTATAATATTCTCTACTGTTTGACGGCTTTGTTTTACCCGTTCAAAAGCTTCTTCAGTCACTTCCACCGTATCTTTCTCATATAAAAATTTCTTGATATCTTCAATTGTAAGCATTTCTCCATTTAATTGTAATGTCATTTCTCCATCTCCCTACTTATGAATTTAATTCGATTAATTCGAGTATACGCTTACATTTTCAGCAGAACAATAGCTTTTGAGACATCCGTAACATGGTATCAAATCACTGTTTTAATAGGGTAAAGTAGCATTCATCTTCATTTTAGAAAACTTAATCATTTTTTAACAACGTTACCTATTGACTTAAATGCAATGCAGGTTTATTATTTTCTATTGTATTAAAAAACAGCTTAAAAATTTAAAAACAAAACCCCTTCAATAGACAGCAATATTTTGCACGTATAATTGAAGATTTTAAAACCAATTTATAATTACTTTTGTAATTTTAAACTCTGACTTTTTACGTATATTATTCAAAAATGAATAGCATTAAATTATCATAAATTTTAAAAGGAGGTTTCAATATGGAAACTTTATCATCGGTAAACATTCCTAGACGTGAAGATGATACACATAAAGGTGATTATGGCAGAATCCTTTTAATTGGAGGTAATGCAAACTTAGGTGGCGCAATCATGCTTGCAGCACGTGCATGTGTTTATAGTGGCAGTGGGCTAATAACAGTAGCTACACACCCAACGAACCATGCTGCACTACATTCTCGTTGTCCTGAAGCAATGGTCATTGATATTAATGATACAAAAATGTTAACAAAAATGATTGAAAACACAGATTGTATCTTAATCGGCCCTGGATTAGGTTGTGATTTCAAAGGTAATAACGCAATCACATTCTTATTACAAAATATTCAACCGCATCAAAGGCTAATCGTAGATGGCGATGCTATAACGATTTTCAGTAAATTGAAACCTGAAATACCTGCTTGTCATGTCATTTTTACACCACATCAAAAAGAATGGGAACGTTTAAGTGGTATTCCAATTGAGGAACAAACATATGAACGTAATCGTGAAGCAGCAGATCGTATTGGAGCAACTATTGTCCTAAAAATGCATGGTACGGAGATTTATTTCAAAGACAAAGATTATAAATTACCAATCGGCACGCCTGCTATGGCAACCGGAGGCATGGGTGATACCCTAGCTGGAATGATTACGAGTTTCGTCGGGCAGTTTGATGACACTCAGGAAGCTGTCACAAGTGCAACATACGCACATAGCTTCATTGGTGAACAGTTAGCAGAGAAAATGTATGTCGTCCCGCCATCAAGACTTATAAGCGAAATCCCACATGCCATGAAATCATTAGAAAGCTAATTTATAACGAAAAAAGACCTACCTTAATGAGGTAGGTCTTTTTATATGTGTATTTATATTTAATCAAAGATTATTCTTCTTCGTTGTCATCGCTATCTGCATTATCGATATCTTCGTTAACACGATCCATAAAGTCTTCTCTTACTTCTTTACGGCCATCTTCTTCAGAGTTGTCATCTTCAACTTCTGTATGAATACCATTTCCTGGTGTGTTATCTTCTACAACTGCTTCATTACTAGATGACGCATCTTGTGATTCAGAATCCGTTGTTTGAGCATTTGTTAAACTTGCTTCATTTGCTTCAGATTCTTCAATTGCTTCAACTTCTTCTTCATCTTCCTCGTTTACTATAGCTACCGTAGATACAAATTGATTATCATCTAATTTGATTAATCTCACACCTTGGGCTGCACGACCATTTTGTGAAATGTCATTTACATCAATACGAATAATAACACCAGAATTCGTTACAACCATCAAGTCTTCTTCTCCTGTGACTGATGTTATACAAACAATATTACCATTACGTTCAGTAATCGTAGCAGTCTTAATACCTTTACCGCCACGGTTTGATAATCTGTAATCTCCTACAGGTGTACGTTTACCGTAACCATTTTCAGTAACGACTAGGATTTCATCATCCTGTTCCGCTTTAGTAACATCTAAGCCGATAACTTTATCCCCTTCTCTAAGCGTAATACCTTTCACACCTGCCGCTGTACGACCAAGTGGACGTAATGCAGTTTCGTGGAAGCGAATTAATGACGCATGCGCAGTACCGATAAGAATATCAGTTTCACCATCTGTAAGACGTACTGCAATCAGTTCATCATCATCTTTAAAGTTGATAGCAATCTTACCGTTTCTGTTTATGCGTGAGAAGTTGCTTAACGCAGAACGTTTAACTCTACCTTTTAATGTTGCAAATACAAGGTAATCTTCTTCACTTTCTAAATCTTTAACGGCAATCATTGTACTGATAGATTCATCACTATCTAACTCTATGGCATTGACTACTGGAATACCTTTAGACTGACGTGAGAGTTCTGGTACTTCGTAACCTTTAAGTTTATAAACACGACCTTTATTCGTAAAGAATAAAACGTGATCATGTGTACTTAACGTTACGAGTTGACTAACGAAGTCTTCTTCGAGTGTATTCATACCTTGTACACCACGGCCACCACGATGTTGTGATCTATATGTTGAAACAGGTAGACGTTTAATATAGTTATTATGACTTAATGTAATGACAATTTGTTCTTCAGGGATTAAGTCTTCATCTTCAATATTATCAAGTCCACCAAGTTGAATTTCAGTTTTACGTTCGTCACCGAAACGATCACGAACATCAATCAATTCATCACGCACGATTTGTAAAAGCTTTTCTTCATCTGCAAGAATTGCTTTTAACTCTTCGATATAAGCAATTAAATCATTGTATTCTGATTCAATCTTATCGCGTTCTAAACCAGTTAAACGTCTTAAACGCATGTCTAATATCGCTTGAGCTTGACGTTCAGATAACTTAAATTGCTCTTGCAAGCTTGCCATCGCAATTTTGTCGTTATCTGATTCACGTATTACTCTAATGATTTCATCAATATGATCCAGTGCAATTCTTAAGCCTTCTAAAATATGTGCACGGTCTAATGCTTTTTTCAAGTTGTATTCAGTACGTCTTCTTACAACTACTTTTTGGTGATCTAAATATTCAACCAATGCTTCTTTAAGCGTGATAAGTCTCGGTCTACCATTTACCAATGCAATCATGTTTACACCAAATGATGTTTGTAACGGTGTTTGTTTATACAAGTTATTTAGAACAACACTTGCGTTTGCGTCTTTACGAACATCAATTACGACACGTACACCTGTACGTAAACTTGTTTCATCACGTAAATCTGTAATACCTTCTATTTTTTTATCACGAGCTAATTCAGCGATTTTTTCTATCATACGCGCTTTATTGACTTGGTATGGTACTTCAGTCACTACGATACGTTGACGTCCGCCACCGCGCTCTTCTATTTCAGCACGAGAACGCATTATAACCGAACCACGTCCAGTTTCAAATGCACGACGGATGCCACTTTTACCTAGAATTAAAGCACCTGTAGGGAAATCAGGACCTTGGACATCTTCCATTAATTCAGAAATTGTGATGTCAGGGTTATAACTTAAACTTAATACGCCGTTAATAACTTCTGTTAAGTTATGCGGTGGAATATTAGTAGCCATACCAACAGCGATACCTGAAGCACCGTTAACTAGTAAGTTCGGGAACCTTGATGGTAAGACTGACGGCTCTCTTTCATTACCATCATAGTTATCTATGAAATCAATTGTATTTTTGTTAAGGTCTCTCAACATTTCAAGCGTAATTTTAGACATACGTGCTTCTGTATAACGCATCGCAGCAGCACCATCGCCGTCCATTGAACCAAAGTTACCTTGACCATCAATTAAAGGATATCGATAGCTGAAGTCCTGTGCCATTCTTACCATTGCTTCATAAATCGATGAGTCACCATGTGGGTGATATTTACCCATTACGTCCCCAACAATACGTGCAGATTTTTTATATGATTTGTCAGGTGTCATACCTTGTTCATGTAATCCGTATAATATACGTCGATGTACTGGTTTTAATCCATCTCTAACGTCTGGCAAAGCACGTGAGACAATAACGCTCATCGCATAATCTAAGAACGATTCGCGCATTTCATTGGTTATATTTCGTTCATTAATTCTTGATTCAGGTAGTTCAGCCATCAAGATATCCTCCTTCAAAAATTCAGTTCATTGTATTAGAAATCTAAGTTCGCATAGACTGCGTTATCTTCAATAAACTGTCTACGATTCTCAACAACATCGCCCATCAACATTTCAAATACTTGGTCTGCTTCTATAGCATCATCGAGTGATACTTGTAGTAACGCTCTATGTTCAGGATTCATTGTAGTTTCCCACAATTGATCCGCATTCATTTCACCGAGACCTTTGTAACGTGAAATCGACCATTTTGGACTTGGGTCTAGTTCTTCTTTAAGCTTATCTAATTCACGTTCGTTAAACACGTAATATTTTTGTTTACCTTGCGTCAATTTGAAAAGTGGTGGCTGCGCAATATACACATATCCCGCTTCTAATAACGGTCTCATAAAGCGATAGAAGAATGTTAAAAGCAATGTTCTAATGTGCGCGCCATCGACATCGGCATCTGTCATAAGGACAATCTTGTGATAACGTGCTTTACTCAAATCAAATTCTCCGCCAATTCCTGTACCAAAAGCAGTAATCATTGAACGAATTTCATTGTTATTTAGTATTCTATCTAATCGT
This sequence comes from Staphylococcus sp. AntiMn-1, assembly GCF_001663395.1. Lineage (NCBI taxonomy): Bacteria > Bacillati > Bacillota > Bacilli > Caryophanales > Staphylococcaceae > Staphylococcus > Staphylococcus sp. AntiMn-1. The sequence goes on along the minus strand of NZ_CP012968.1, from coordinate 1,830,039 downwards.
GCTTTCTCAACATTTAAAATCTTACCACGTAATGGTAAAATCGCCTGTGTCTCTGAATCACGGCCTGATTTTGTAGACCCTCCGGCAGAGTCACCCTCGACGATAAAGATTTCACTTCGAGATGGATCTTTACTAGAACAGTCTGCAAGTTTACCAGGTAGACTTGAGATTTCCAATGCAGATTTACGGCGTGTAACTTCACGTGCTTTTTTAGCTGCAAGACGTGCATGTGACGCCATAATACTTTTCTCAACGACAATACGTCCGACTTGTGGATTTTCGTATAAGAATCTTTCAAACAATTCAGCAAATAGTTTATCAACGACTTGACGCACTTCTGAGTTACCAAGTTTCGTCTTAGTTTGTCCCTCAAATTGTGGATCACTATGTTTGATAGAAACGACCGCTGTTAAACCTTCACGTGTATCCTCACCTGAAAGTCGCTCTTTATCTTCTTTGATTATTTTACTGTTTAGGCCATAGCTGTTTAGCACACGAGAAAGCGCACGTTTGAATCCTTCTTCGTGCGTACCGCCTTCGTATGTGTGAATGTTGTTCGCATATGTTAATAAGTTAGTTGCATAACCTTTGTTATATTGTAATGCGATTTCAACTTCAATGTCATCTTTTGATTCATGCACATAAATCGGTTCATCATGAAGTGGTTCTTTCGTTTCATTCAACATTTCTACGTAAGATTTAATACCACCCTCATAGTGATATGAGTCTTCTCTTACTTCTTCTTCACGTTCATCTTTTAACGTAATTGAAATACCTTTATTTAAGAAAGCAAGCTCTCTTGTACGCTGTTGTAATGTATCATAGTTATATTCTGTAGTTTCAGTGAAGATCTCAGGATCCGCTTTAAAACGAATTACTGTACCAGTAGGCTTATCAGTTTCCCCGATGACTTTCAAATCAAATTGAGGTACCCCTTTTTTATAAGCCTGATGATAAATTTCGTTATCTTTATAAACGTACACTTCTAAATCTTCAGACAAGGCGTTAACTACTGATGAACCTACACCATGTAGTCCACCAGACACTTTATATCCGCCGCCGCCGAATTTACCGCCAGCATGAAGCACTGTCAAAATAACTTCTACAGCAGGACGTCCCATTTTTTCTTGAATACCTACTGGAATTCCTCGTCCGTTATCAGTAACTTTTATCCAATTATCTTTTTCTATAACAATTTCAACTTCGTCGGCATATCCAGCAAGTGCCTCATCGATACTATTATCGACAATCTCCCATACAAGATGATGCAAACCTCTTGCTGAAGTTGAACCTATATACATACCTGGTCGTTTACGAACCGCTTCTAGACCTTCTAATACTTGAATCTGACCAGCACCATAATCTTCCGTGTTGTTCACATCTGACAATGCTTCCACCTTCACTTTCTATTACTTTATAATTTCGCCTTGGTTGATGCGATAAAGTTTAGCGTTCTTCATAATTTCATGCTCTATACCGTCGACTGATGTTGTAGTTACAAAAGTCTGCACTTTATGTTGAATTGTGCTTAATAAATGCGACTGACGTGAATCATCTAATTCACTTAATACATCATCTAGCAATAAGATAGGGTACTCTCCTACTTCGATATTCATTAACTCGATTTCTGCGAGTTTTATCGATAAAGCAGTAGTCCTTTGTTGGCCTTGAGAACCATACGTCTGAGCATCCATACCATTTACATTGAAACCTAAATCATCTCTGTGAGGACCGTATAAACAAACGCCTCTATCTTTCTCGCGTTCCATATTGTCATTGAGCAAAGTTAAGACTTCTTCTAAGCGTTCCGTCTCACTTTTCTCTTCATCGCTGAGTTTTATACTAGGCAAATATTTTAATGACAATGTCTCACGTTCGTCCGTTATCCCAGAATGGATAGGCTTAGCTAGTGATTCAAGTTCTTTAATAAAATGTTCACGTCTGAGCGTAATTTTGAGCGCATACGCTGCAAATTGTTGATTTAAGACATCTAGCATTGTGCTATCTGTCTTTTGACCATATTGCAGCTGCTTCAAATAATTATTTTTTTGTTTTAAAATTCGCTGGTACTGAGACAAATCATTTAAGTATACTGCAGAAATTTGTCCAAGCTCCATATCTATAAATCTGCGTCTAATTTGTGGTGATCCTTTGACAATATTTAAATCTTCAGGCGCAAACAATACGACGTTCAAGTGACCAATATATTGAGTCAGTCTACTTTGTTCCAAGTGATTAATTTTAACTTGCTTACCTTTTTTGGTTATAAACATCGTTAAAGGCATTTCACCGTATCTATAACTAAGTTCACCTTCTATTTTAGCATAGTCCATACCGAAACGTATAAGTTCCTTGTCATTGGACGTTCTATGACTTTTAGCCAACGCTAATGTATAAATAGATTCAAGGAGGTTTGTCTTCCCTTGTGCATTCTCACCTATCAATATATTTACCTCTGGATGACAATCAAGGGTAACTGAATCATAGTTACGATAATTTTCTATCTGGAGTGTCTTTAATCTCATTCTTCACCTTGATGTAAAATAACAAATGAACCGATTTCTGGTATGACAATGCTATCTTGATGGTTTAACTTTTTACCGCGACGTGTTTCACGTTCGTCATTTATCAAGACATCAAAATCTTGTAAGAACCATTTTGCTTGTCCACCAGATTCGATAATACCTTCTGTCTTTAGAAATTGCCCTAAAGTAATGTCTCCATCAACGATTACCTCTTCAACCAAATCAATCACTCCGTTTCTTTTAAGCTCACTAATATATTATACCTTTTTTCACGAAAAATTTCATGTAAAATACAGTGTGTAAGCGTATTCTTATAACTAATTTCCACTTCTTTTTAATAATTATCTACAAAGCCCGTTATAGTAGTTGTTTTACATGTAATATTATATCAAATTTCGAGTAGTTTTAATCCGATTTTATGATTCTCTATCCGTAATTTTCAAATATAATTCGAAATTATATCTGCATTTTAATATTTGAGATTTTAAATGACATTTAAAGCGTGTTTTAGACGTATTTTAAAATTCTATTAAAATACCCTAACAATTAACTATAAATGCTTATATTTAATCTCTCAGTGCCTTTAAAAATGAAATATACCACTTAAAATACTTCTGAAATTTAAGCTTGTCTTAAAAAATGTCCCCTGCTTTATTTATATACACGCATATAGACCAGTAATTACTTTCGAATTTAAAAATGAATAGAAAAAACCCCAGACAAAATAAATTGTCTAGGGATAAGTTATTAATTTCTAATATGTTCTGATTGGTAGAATTAATTGTGTTACCGAATCATCGTCTTTAGGTTTTAAAATAAATGGTTTCATTGTGCCGAAGAATTCTATTTCGACTTCGTCATTATCAATTGCTTTCAATGCATCCATCATATATTTCGAGTTGAATGAAATCTTCAAGTTGCCACCATCAACGTTACTTGCTTTAACGTCTTCGTTAACAGTACCAATTTCAGGAGATGTTGAAGATAATTCTACTAATTCATTACCAGTACTTAATTTAATAACGTTATTACCACCTTCACGTGCTAATAATGATGCACGATCGATTGCATGATAGAATTCACCGTTATTAATGCCTAATTTAATTTCGTAATTCTCTGGGAATAAACGAGATGTATCAGGATAGTGCCCTTCTAATAAACGTGAAATAAAGTTCACATTGCCAACTTTGAACAGTACTTGGTTTGATGCAAAGAAGATATCAATCTCTTCTTCACTATCTGTCATTATTTTATTTAACTCTGATAATGCTTTACCTGGAATGATGACATTTTTATTTTCTGACTCGTCTTCTAATGCCACTTTTCTTACAGCCAAGCGATGCGAATCAGTAGCTGTGCATATTAATTCACTATCTTGTATAAGCCAGTTAACACCAGTGAGTACTGGGCGTGTTTCTGAGGTGGACACTGCGAAATTCGTCTGTGCTATCACGTTTTTAAGTACTTTTACAGATAATTGAATCGCATCATCGCGAGAAACTTGTGGTAATAATGGATATTGATCTGGATCTAAACCACTTAAGTTAAATTCAGAATGGCCTGAAGTAATTAATGTTTGAAATTGTTCATTTGTAGAAAGTTTTACTTCTTTACCAGGTAATTTTTTAATGATGTCTACGAAGAAACGACCAGGGAGTACGACTGATCCAGTTTCTGCAACTTCTATAATGTCTTCACCATCAACTTGTTTAGGTATAGTGATTTCGATAGATATTTCTGAGTCAGAACCAGTAAGTATCACTTCGTTATTTTTAACTTCAATTTTTATACCAGTTAATATTGGTAATGTAGTTCTTGGTGAGATGGCTTTTAATGTGTCATTTAATTGAGCAATAAAATAATCTCTTCTTATTGTGAATTCCATCTAATTTTCAAACTCCTTCCAGTCGTTTATATATAAATTATATAGGTTTTAAAACAGTAGTAATAGTAGTAGGGCTTGTGGATTACGGGATAACTTATATGAATTCAGGTATGACATTATTTAACGACTGTGGATAACTTGTGCACAGTGTGTATGACTTTTACACATTATCCACAATTCCCCAAAATTTATCGTTACTACGTTATTCCTCATTTTTCTACAATTAATCTGTTATAGTACAGTTTTTTTATTGATTTCTAATTTCTTTTTCCAAGTTTTCAAGTTCTTGTTTAAAAGTTGAATCACTACTTACTTCTTTAGCTATTTTTTCATGTGCATGGATAACCGTAGTATGATCACGACCACCAAACTCTTCACCAATTTTAGGTAATGAAAAATCAGTTAGCTCACGTGATAGGTACATTGCAATTTGGCGCGGATAAGCAATGGATTTTGTACGTTTTTTAGCACTAAAATCTTCAATTCTTACGTTATAGTATTGTCCAACTATCTTTTGAATGTCCTGAATCGTGATTTTTTTCGATTTTGGCGCTTGGATAATATCTTTTAAGGCTGCAGCAGTTAATTCAGTTGTAATCGGTTGGCCTTGAAGTTTAGAAAATGCTAATACACGAGTGAGTGCACCTTCAAGTTCACGAATATTAGACTGGATTTGATTAGCAATATAAGTTAATGCTTCAGTTGGAATATTTAAATTTTCTTCTCCAATTTTTTTCTGCAAAATAGCCATTCTTGTCTCGTAATCAGGAGGCGTAATATCAACGATTAATCCCCACTCAAAGCGAGAACGCAAACGATCTTCTAATTTAGCAATTTCTTTCGGCGGTCTATCACTCGAAATAACAATTTGTTTGTTTGCTTGATGTAATTCATTAAAAGTATGGAAAAATTCTTCTTGCGTTTGCTCTTTATTTTGGATGAATTGAATATCATCTATTAATAAAACGTCAATATTACGGTATTTTTCTCTAAAACGCTCAGTTTTATTATCACGAATAGATTTAATAAATTCATTAGTAAATTTTTCACTAGACGTGTAAATAACTTTAGCATCAGGATTGTTTTCCAATACATAATGACCAATTGCATGCATTAGATGCGTTTTTCCTAAACCAACGCCACCATAAATGAAGAGCGGGTTATAGGCTTGAGCAGGTGCTTCGGCAACAGCAAGACTTGCTGCATGAGGAAATCTATTGCCAGGTCCGATCACAAAAGTATCAAAAGTATTGTGTGTATTGAATTGTTCGCCGCCAATGACAGCTTCATCTACACCTGGTGTATACTTTTTCTTTTGTGGCATCTCCTGACTTGTGTGTTGATTTTCACCGGACTTTAAACTCTCTAACTGATCTTCAGAATAGAAAACTGGCATAATTTCATGACCGATTGCCTCATATAATGCAGTTTGAATAATTTCAACATAATGTGTTTTTAACCAATTGGCAACAAATGGATCATCGATAACAACGATAGCTTCATCATTTTGCAATGAGTAAAGCTTAGTATCTTTAAGGAAAGTTTGATAGCTAGGATAACTTACTTTCTCTTGAGCCAAGGTTAGGACTTTTTCCCAAATTTCTTTTTCTGACATATGATTAAACTCCAACTTTCATAAATTTTAAAAGTTATACACAAAAACAACAGGCTTAAATAAAACTAATCACAGCATGTTGATAATTATCCACAAGTTACACACAATCAGTGGATAACTATTTACTAACTATGATTTATACACAGCTGTTTAGTATATAATTCAATAAAGTAAACCCTGTATCTATCAATATTTACATGACTTATCCACACAATTATACTTTTTAACAATGACCAATGTCAAATGGCTGTGAATATGTTGTTAAAACGTAGATGACCTTGTTAATAACATATATATTATCCACAAAAATAGAAAACTTAACTGTGCATAAGTGGATAACTTAGAGGAACAAACAGTATATCAAAAATTTAGCCATTTGTGAGCTTGGGAAATAATTTATAAAGATTGTATGGAAAATGTATAAAGAAAAATGAAGGTAATGCGGTTTATTTTTTAGATAGTGATATTTCTACTATAATAGGGTGAGGTTAGGGAATTTATAATTCAACACTTCCTTATATGCAATTGAATTTGGAAGTGTTTTGATTTTGCCTATAAAATTGCAAAGACTCAAATTGATGCTTGCTTTATAAAATATATTTTGTTATATTGTAGAAGTTGCTTGAATTATGACTAGAAATTAATAACAGTTAAATCAAGACTTAAGAGCAGAAGCGTATATTAATTTATCTATTATAATAGTTAGATAACCGAATAAAGATGGAGGTGTTTTTGCATGGTAAAACGTACTTATCAACCAAATAAACGTAAACATAGTAAAGTTCATGGTTTCAGAAAACGCATGAGCACAAAAAATGGTCGTAAAGTTTTGGCGCGTCGTCGTCGTAAAGGCCGCAAAGTACTATCAGCATAAGATCACTGACTCATCAGTGGTCTTTTTTTTGGTTTTAATGAAGGAAAATGACAGGAAATTACGTTAATTTTCGTTAGTAATTTAAGAAAATTAGTGATATAGATTAAACATATATAAAACATAATACATCTAATGAAGAGATAAGTGAGTGATGGTTGGTGGAAAAAGCGTATCGAATTAAAAAAAATGGTGATTTTCAATTTATTTATAAAAAAGGGAAATCAGTCGCTAATAGACAATTTGTAGTATACACAAAACCCAACAAAAATTTAGAACATTTCCGCCTAGGAATAAGTGTTTCTAAAAAAATAGGTAATGCTGTAGTCAGAACCCGTATTAAGAGAGCTATTCGTGAAAACTTCAAGGTACACAAAGAAGACATGATACCATTAGATATTGTAGTAATAGCGAGGAAGCCAGCTAAAGATATGGATACGTTACAAATTCAAGCGAGTCTTGAACATGTATTGAAAATAGCCAAGGCTTTTAATAAGCGTATCTAAGTAGGGTAGGGGAGCGGTTAATTAGACTATCGTTAGTCTAACCTCAGACAAACCTAAGACTAACTGTGTATTTTTTCAATCAAGATGTTCGCTTTTTGATAGGAAACTCTTTACAATATTATAATGATAAAATTTAGACAATAAAGGAGGCGAGATGGATGATGGATTTAGATACAATAACGAGTATATCCACGCCAATGGGCGAAGGTGCGATAGGTATTGTACGTTTATCTGGTGCTGATGCAGTTAACGTTGCTGACAAGTTATTTAAAGGAAAACAAAAACTTGTAGACGTAACATCTCATACAATTAATTATGGTCATATTATTGACCCGGAATCAGAAGAAGTTATAGAGGAAGTAATGGTTTCTGTGCTACGTGCACCGAAGACTTTTACCCGTGAAGATATTGTTGAAATCAACTGTCACGGTGGTATTTTAACAATTAATAGAGTGCTTGAATTAACAATGAGTAATGGGGCACGTATGGCTGAGCCAGGAGAATTTACGAAACGTGCGTTCTTAAATGGACGTATTGATTTATCTCAAGCGGAAGCGGTAATGGATTTTATTCGTTCTAAAACCGATCGTGCATCAAAAGTTGCAATGAATCAAATAGAAGGCCGTTTGAGTGATATGATTAAGCGACAGCGACAATCCATTCTCGAAATCCTTGCACAAGTCGAAGTTAATATAGATTACCCAGAATATGATGACGTAGAGGACGCTACTACAGAATTTTTATTAGGTAAATCAAGTGAAATTAAAGAAGAGATTAATAAATTATTAGAAACTGGTACGCAAGGTAAGATTATGAGAGAAGGTTTGTCTACAGTAATTGTCGGTAAACCGAATGTTGGTAAATCATCAATGCTTAATAATCTAATCCAAGATAATAAAGCTATTGTTACAGAAGTGCCAGGAACGACACGAGATACATTAGAAGAATACGTTAACGTTCGAGGTGTACCACTAAGATTAGTAGACACAGCAGGTATTCGTGAAACTGAAGATATTGTAGAGCGCATAGGTGTTGAACGTTCTCGAAAAGCATTGGGCGAGGCTGACTTAATCTTATTTGTATTAAATTATAACGAAGCGCTCTCTGAAGAAGACCGTAAACTTTATGAAGTAATCAAAAATGAAGACGCGATTGTTATTGTAAATAAAATGGATTTAGATAAACAATTGGATATAGATGAAGTTAAAGCAATGGTTGGAGATATGCCGTTAATCCAAACTTCTATGTTAAAGCAAGAAGGAATAGATCAATTAGAAATACAGATTAGAGATTTATTCTTTGGTGGCGATGTTCAAAATCAAGATATGACGTATGTATCTAATTCAAGGCATATTTCATTGTTAAAAGAGGCTAGGAATACAATTCAAGATGCAATAGATGCAGCAGAATCAGATATACCAATGGATATGATTCAAATTGACTTAACGAGAACTTGGGAAATATTAGGTGAAATCATCGGAGAATCCGCAAGTGATGAATTGATAGATCAATTATTTAGTCAGTTCTGTTTAGGAAAATAATAAGGAGGAAAATAGTATGGCTCAAGAATATGATGTAATAGTAATAGGAGCCGGGCATGCTGGTATTGAAGCAGGACTTGCTTCAGCTCGACGTGGTGCAAAAACGCTGATGTTAACAATTAACTTAGATAATATCGCGTTTATGCCATGTAATCCATCAGTTGGTGGACCGGCAAAAGGAATCGTCGTGCGTGAAATAGATGCCTTAGGTGGACAAATGGCCAAAACGATTGATAAAACGCACATTCAAATGCGTATGTTAAACACGGGTAAAGGCCCAGCAGTGAGAGCATTACGTGCACAAGCAGATAAAGTATTGTATCAACAAGAAATGAAAAAAGTAATTGAAGATGAAGAAAACCTTGATATTATGCAAGGCATGGTAGATGACTTAATGATTGAAGATGATGTGATTAAAGGCGTACGTACTAATATTGGAACAGAATACTGGGCAGAGGCAGTTATTATTACAACAGGTACATTTTTACGTGGTGAAATCATCTTAGGAAACATGAAATATTCAAGTGGCCCTAACCACCAATTACCATCTATTTCATTAGCTGATAATTTAAGAAACCTTGGCTTCGAAGTTGTTAGATTTAAGACAGGTACACCACCTCGTGTAAATGCGAAAACAATTGATTATTCTAAAACTGAAATCCAACCAGGTGACGATGTAGGTAGAGCGTTTAGTTTTGAAACTACTGAATACATCTTAGATCAATTACCATGTTGGTTAACATATACAAATGCTGATACACACCAAGTGATTGATGATAATTTACATCTATCAGCAATGTATTCAGGAATGATTAAAGGTACAGGTCCAAGATATTGTCCATCAATTGAAGATAAATTTGTGCGTTTCAACGATAAACCACGTCACCAATTATTCTTAGAACCAGAAGGACGTAATACGAATGAAGTTTACGTACAAGGATTATCTACAAGTCTTCCAGAACATGTACAAAGACAAATGGTAGAAACAATCCCTGGTCTAGAAAAAGCAGACATGATGCGTGCAGGATATGCAATTGAATACGATGCACTCGTACCTACACAATTATGGCCAACACTTGAAACTAAAAAAATCAAAAACTTGTACACTGCTGGTCAAATCAACGGTACATCAGGTTATGAAGAAGCGGCTGGACAAGGTATTATGGCTGGTATTAATGCAGCAGCTAGAGTACAAAATAAAGATGAAGTTGTATTAAGCCGTTCTGACGCATATATCGGTGTATTAATTGATGATCTTGTTACGAAAGGTACAAATGAACCTTACCGTTTATTAACTTCTCGTGCAGAGTACCGTCTATTAATAAGACATGATAACGCAGATTTACGTCTAACTGATTTAGGTCATGAATTAGGAATGATTTCTGAAGAGCGTTATGCACGTTTTAATGCAAAACGAGACATGATAAAATCAGAACAAGAACGTTTAGCTAGCATCCGAGTGAAACCACATGATCGCGTTCAAGAAATTATTGAAGCACAAGGTGGTTCTCGCTTGAAAGATGGTATTTTAGCATTAGAATTGTTACGTCGTCCTGAAATGACTTACGACCTAATTCTTGAAATTCTGGATGAATCACATGTACTTCCATCTGATGTTGAAGAACAAGTAGAAATTCAAACGAAATACGAAGGCTACATCAACAAGTCGTTACAACAAGTTGAAAAAGTAAAACGTATGGAAGAGAAAAAAATTCCAGAAGACTTAGATTACAGTGTGGTAGATAGTTTAGCGACTGAAGCGCGTGAAAAATTAACAGAAGTTAAGCCATTAAACATTGCGCAAGCTTCTCGTATATCTGGTGTGAATCCAGCTGATATCTCAATTTTACTTGTTTTTCTTGAACAAGGAAAAATCCAAAGGGTGAAAAATTAAGATGAGTGTAGAATGGTTAACTAAGCAACTCAGTACACAAGGAATAGAACTTTCTGAAGAACAACAACGACAATTTCAAACGTATTATCAAATGCTTGTTGAATGGAATAAAAAAATAAATTTAACAAGTATCACTGAAGAACATGAAGTGTATTTGAAACATTTTTATGATTCAATTGCGCCAAGTTTTTATACGGATTTGACTAAAGAATTAACAATCTGTGATATAGGTGCTGGTGCTGGTTTCCCAAGCATTCCTTTGAAAATTATTTATCCGAATTTAAAAGTTACAATTGTAGATTCGTTAAATAAACGTATAAAATTTTTGAATCAATTAGCGGAAGCGCTAGACCTTGAAAACGTAAATTTCGTGCATGATCGTGCCGAAACGTTTGGCAAAGGAGTCTACAGGGAGTCTTATGATATTGTAACTGCACGTGCTGTTGCTAGACTTTCAGTATTAAGTGAATTGTGTCTGCCTTTAGTTAAGAAAGGCGGTCAATTCATCGCTTTAAAATCTTCTAAAGGTGAAGAAGAATTAGAAGAAGCACGTTTCGGTTTAGGTATCTTGGGTGGTAAAGTTCGAGAAACAATTTCATATGAATTGCCAGAAGAAGCAGGCGAGAGACAAATGATCCTTATAGACAAGAGAAGTCAGACACCTAAGAAGTATCCTAGAAAACCAGGAACACCGAATAAGTCTCCATTGCTTAACAAGTAAATGCAAATCAATACAATTAATTTAGAGGGAGCGCATGGAAAATGAAGAAACCTTTTTCTAAATTATTTGGTTTAAAGAACAAAGATGACATTGTTGGTTATATTGAAGAAGATCATAATAATAGCGTCGAATCTATTCATATCGAACGTATTGTGCCAAACCGTTATCAACCAAGACAAGTATTTGAGCCAAATAAGATAAAAGAACTCGCAGAATCAATAGAAGAACATGGTTTGTTACAGCCTATCGTCGTACGTCCAATAGAAGAAGATATGTTTGAAATTATTGCTGGTGAACGTAGATTTAGAGCGTTTCAATCACTTGGTAAAACACACGCAGAAGTCATTATTAGATATTTAGATGATGAAGAGACTGCAGTGGTTGCACTTATTGAAAATATTCAACGTGAAAACCTATCTGTCGTTGAAGAAGCGGAAGCATATAAAAAGTTATTGGAAATCGGGGATACCACACAGAGTGAATTAGCTAAAAGTGTTGGTAAAAGTCAAAGTTTCATAGCTAATAAACTGCGTTTATTAAAATTAGCACCTAAAGTCATCGAACGTTTACGTGAAGGTAAGATTACTGAACGTCACGCTCGTGCAATGTTAAGTTTGTCAGAAGAAAATCAAGAAATAATGGTTGAAACTGTTATTAGCCAGAAGCTAAATGTAAAACAAACAGAAGCACGAGTGAAACAAAAAGTTGGCCCTGAAAAGGTGACGGCTCAAACATTTGGATTTGAAAAAGACTTAACTGACGCACGTGATGCAGTTGGTAAAAGTCTTGAAAGTATTGAAAAAAGCGGTATTAAGTATGAACATCAAGCTAAAGATCATGACGACTATTATGAAATAAAGATTAAATTATACAAACGTTAATATAACCAAAATAAAACAATCTGGGAAATAGATCCTAGATTAAATCACTGACTGTTAGAATCCTAGTTGGAAATCTAACAGTCTTTTTTATGTTTAAATTTTATTAAGTTAATATAAAAATTCCATTGTAATATTGTGATAAATCAGAAACTGTGATTAAATTAAGAAAACGCTTACACATTATCTAAAGGGGGGGATGATAATATGATCACGTTTATCGTATCTATTATTTTATTAGTTATAGGTTATTTCACTTATGGTAAATACATCGATAAGATGTTTGGCACAAAAGTAGAACGACCGACGCCAGCATTTCATCAAAGGGACGATGTCGATTACTTACCGATGAAGACATCATCTAATTCACTGATTCAGTTATTAAACATCGCTGGTGTTGGTCCTATTTTCGGACCAATTATGGGAGCACTTTATGGGCCTGTCGCATTTATTTGGATTGTTGTGGGTTGTATTTTTGCAGGGGCGGTTCACGACTATTTAACTGGGATGATTTCAATCAGAAATAAAGGCGCTCATTTACCTGAGCTTGCTGGTAAGTTTTTAGGAAAAGTGATGAAACACTTTGTTAATATTTTTTCTATTTTATTATTACTTTTAACAGGGACAGTATTTGTTACAAGCCCGGCATTATTATTACATAATTTATTAGACGGACGTATTGCATTAGGTATCATTATTTTTGTTATCTTTATTTATTACGTTCTTTCTACAATTTTACCTATTGATAAAATTATTGGTCGTATTTATCCAATATTTGGGGCATTATTATTAATCAGTGCGGTTGGTATAGGGTTCCGTCTTATTCAAACGGGCGCACCGATTCCAGAAATTAATTTAAAAAACATGCATCCTGATGGGGCGTCTATTTTCCCATTATTATTCTTCACGATTACTTGTGGGGCATTATCTGGTTTCCATGCGACTCAAACACCAATTATTTCTAGAACAACGAAAAAAGAAAATAATGGTCGTTTTATCTTTTACGGCATGATGATTGCTGAAGGGATTATCGCTATGATTTGGGCAGCAGCAGGCATGAGTCTATTTAATGGTTACAATGGACTTAGTGATGTATTAGCCCGTGGTGAGGCAGCATTAGTGGTAAGTGAAGCTTCTCATCTATTATTAGGTTCTGTATTTGGAACAATGGCAGTGTTAGGCGTAATCATCTTACCGATTACAAGTGGGGACACATCTTTCCGTAGTGCTAGAATGATTATTGCGGATTATTTAAATTATGGTCAACGTAGTGTTGTCAAAAGAATTATCGTAGCTGCACCATTATTTGTAATTAGTTTCGGTTTGACTCAAGTAGATTTCACAGTACTTTGGCGTTATTTCTCTTGGGCTAACCAAACAACTGCCACTGTTGCGTTATGGGTCGGGGCTATGTATCTACTCATGGCTAAAAAGAATTTCTGGGTTGCAGCAATACCAGCCGTGTTCATGACATGGAATATATTTACGTATATTCTTAGTCAGCCAATTGGTTTAGGATTAGATCTTACATTAAGCTATGTGTTAGCGTTTGGCCTGACGATACTATGGATTCTGTACTTTGGTTATCAATATAAGAAAATCACTGCAGGTGAAGAATTTGAATTAGATCACCAAATTCAATATCAGCAACAAACAACTTAAGTTTTTATATTGGCAGTATTTGGATGATAGTTAGTCTTTAGGGAGCGGAATACGGAATCAGATTTTGATTTCTATCTCGCTCCCTTTATGATGTCTAAAGGTAGTCTTAAAAACATTGATATCATAGGTGTAAAAGCATTTTGACAATTGAAAAGGTGCATATGTCAAAGAACTTTGGTAGTCTAATAATGATTTCCATATTAATCTCAAGTCAAAGGAGCATGACAATGAATTTAGGTTCTCAAATTAAGTATTTCAGACAGCGTGATTATTTATCTCAAGAAGATTTAGCAGAGAAATTATATGTTTCACGACAAACAATTTCTAATTGGGAGAATGATAAGAGTTATCCAGATGTTCATAATTTACTTATGCTTAGTTCATTGTTTGATGTTTCTTTAGACGATTTAGTCAAAGGAGACGTGGAGATTATGGAACAGAAATTAAAGCAAACGAACTTTAACTTGTGGTCACATTTAATGGTGTGGCCGATGTTATTAGCAGCGATTTTATTTGGTCCAGCAATTTATTATTGGGGAACGATTGGCATAGTCATTGAGGTTGTGCTATTTATTATTGCGATGTACGCTTCTATCAAAGTAGATTTAATTAAGAAGTCTAATAATATGCAAACTTACGATCGAATCGTAGCTTTTATGAAGGGTGAAGATCCTAATGAGGTTAATACTACAAAACTAAGAAATACCCTAACATTTATATATACCTTCGTATTAACCGTAGGCGGTTTTTTAATCATTATGTTATTAAGTATGTATTTTTTTAAATAAAAAATATAGTAAAAGCATCTTTCAAATTTTGAGAGATGCTTTTTTATGTAAACGGGACTGAATGAACTTTTTAGTGTTTTTATAACTTCCATTAAGAATTATCGCAATAAAGATTTGAATGACCAGTTTAGTAGTAATCAACTCCCTACAATTTAATAAATATATTTGTAGATTATGTACATAATGAAATACCTTAAAAATCAAGATACATGCATGCTTATCGGTATTCATTTCAAAAAAGTATCATTAATATCAAGGGAATTTTTACATTTAAATTGCATTTGATTTAAAAGAGTAAAAAACTACCTTAATTTAAGAAAGCGTTTACAAATAATAAATAAGGTGATATATTAACGTTAATTTGGTTAGTTAAATTAACAAACCAACTAAAATAAGGGGGAATTGCTAAAAGTTAACGCGTAAAAATAACTATACATATTACTGGTTTGGACATTCTAATTTATGAATAGTTGTTTTGTTAATCATCTATGAGCAGACATACATTAAAAATTAATGGGGTGGGGTTATGTCCGATAGTTATGATTCTAAACAAAGTGATAAGAATGAACGATTAGGAATGCCAGAGAAACTTACTTTTGGTATCGGGGATTTTGGAGCAAATTATAGTTGGACCTTTATTGCATCTTTTATAATAATTTATATGACTGATGTAGTGGGAATTGCTGGTGCTGTTATCGGTACTATCATTCTAATTTGTCGATTTGCAGATGGTTTTTCGGATTTGTTTATGGGAAGTATTATTGACAATACAAATACAAAGATGGGCAAGGCCAAGCCATGGGTATTTTGGACTGCTCCTATATTAGGTATTTTAACAATTTTATTATTTAACGTGCCACAATCACTTGGAGATACTGGAAAAATCACTTATATATTCGTAGTATACTCCTTGATATCAGTCGTTTTTTACACTGCTAATAACGTTGCGTATTCTTCACTTGTGTCGTTTATGACAAAGAATGAAACTGACCGTGTTTCATTGGGAAGTATTCGTTTTATTTTTGCTAACTTAAGTGTGTTGTGTATTACGACATTTACCACATTTTTAGTTAATGGATTTGGTGGTGGTCAACAAGGTTGGACGGTTACATCTATTATTTACGGGGCATTATGTGCTATACCATTAATGATTGCAGGATATTTTGTAACAGAAAGAAACGTTGCGACTAAGAAATATGACCACGTTGATAAAAAAGGTGTCAAAAAACAAAAAAAACGCATACCTTTTACATTAATTATAAAAACATTAATAACAGAAAAATACTTTCTTATTACTATTGTTTTATATTTACTATGGTATTTACGTCAAACAGATAATAGCATGAGAATATATTATGCTACGTATATTTTTAACGATGAAAATGTTATGGCACTTTTAAGTTTTTCTACTTTAATCCCAACAATTTTAGGTTTACTTCTTGCAGCTAAATTTTCAGAAAAGGTTGGAATTAAGAAAAGTATCATTATTGGTTTAGTAATATCAATTATTTCTTATATCATTATGAGTTTGTTCTCGGAAAACTTAACTATGTTAGTTATAGGTTTAGTTATAAATGGTATAGGAATCGTACCATTTACTGCTGCACTAAGTGGTATTGTTGCAGATATTGGCGATATTATATATTGGAAAACAGGAGTTCCAGTACAAGGCTCAGTGTTTAGTTTGGCTAGTGCTGGGATGAAAATCGGATCCGGTCTACAGTCAGCTATTGTAGGGTGGTCATTGTCTATCGGTGGTTATGTCGCAGGAGCTTCAATACAATCTGAAAGTACTATTTTTGCCATAAAATCGATGCAAATATACTTTCCGTTTTTAATGGTTACACTAATAATGATTGTCACATTCTTTTTAAATTATGAAAAATTCATAGGTAAAGTTAAGGACCAAATAAGAAATAATGAAGTGGGAGAATTGAGAAATAAACAAATATATAAATAAGCGGAGGTTATATTATGTCAAAAAAATTATATGTAGCTAAAACAGGATCAGATTTTGCTAAAGGGTCTGAGGATGAGCCATTATTAACAATTAACAAAGCGGCTTCGCTTGCGTTACCAGGGGATACTGTAATCGTTCATGAAGGCGTATATAGAGAAGAAATAAACGACATAAATTCAGGATTAAGCGAGTCTCGCAGAATTACATTTGAAAGTGCAAAAAATGAAAAAGTTACTATAAAAGGCTCTGAAGAAATAAACGATTGGCATCTTGTAGAAGGAAATATATGGAAAGTAGAAGTGCCTAATCAATTATTCAAAACATTTAATCCGTTTTCAGTGAAATTATTTGGTGATTGGCTTGAGGTTGATAATAACCAGACTTTAGGGCAAGTATATTTAAATGGTTATGCACTATTTGAAGTAAGTACTTTTGAGAGATTGAAAAATCCACAAAAAATCGAAAAAGTATTTGATCATTGGACTGAAAAAGAAGTTGATTTTGATTACGCTGATTTATCGACATTTTTATGGTATGCGGAAGTAAATGAAAATAGTACTACAATTTACGCTAATTTTCAAAACAATAATCCAAATGAAGAATTAATAGAAATAAACGTCAGAGAACATGTATTTTCGCCAAATCAAACACATACTAATTATATAACGATTCGTAATTTTGAATTAGCGCATGCTGCAACACAATGGTCTCCACCTACAGCTAAACAAACTGGTTTGATTGATACGAATTGGAGTAAAAAATGGATCGTAGAAAATAATTATATACATGATTCAATGTGTAGTGGTGTTTCAATTGGTAAAGAGATATCTACCGGACAAAACTTTAGTTCAATTAGAAAAGATAAACCTGGCTATCAATACCAAATAGAAACAGTTTTTAGTGCTGTTAACGCTGATTGGAATAAAGAAACAATAGGATCACACATTATTAGAAATAATAAAATTAGCGATTGTGGACAAAATGCTATTGTGGGACATTTAGGGTGCGCTTTTAGTGAAATATATAATAACCACATCTTTAATATTGGTAATAGAAGAGCGTTTTTCGGATATGAAATTGCCGGTATTAAACTACATGCGGCTTTAGATACACAAGTTTATAATAATTACGTTCATAACTGCTCTTTAGGTATGTGGTTTGATTGGCAAACTCAAGGAACAAGAATTAGTAAAAATATATTTAATGAAAATACAAGGGATCTTTTTGTAGAAGTGACAAGCGGACCTTATCTCGTCGATAATAATATATTAACTGCTGATTACGCTTTAGATAATCATGCACAAGGTGGTGCTTACGTTAATAATATTATTAACGGTGAAATGGTTCATAGATTGATGCTAGATAGATCAACGCCTTATCATGTGCCACATAGTACATTAGTCGCTGGATTTGCTCCAGTCTATGGAGGAGACGATAGATTCTACAATAATATATTTATAGGGAAAAATGCTGTAAATAATATTGGAACGGAACTGTATAATGGTTATACAACATCTTTAGAAGAATATAAGTATTTGGTCTCTCAAGAAGAAGGAGATCACCAAGCGTATCATAAAATAAAACAACCTGTTTTTATTAACAATAATGCTTATTTCAATAAAGCCAAACACTTTGAAAAAGAAGAAAATAATTTAATAGATGAGAACTTTAATCCTGCATTATCTTTAGAAGAAGAATCAGAAGGTTTATATCTTAACATTTCATTACCACCATCATTTTTTGAAATTAAAGGAGAAACCCAATCAAGTGATACTTTACCTAAAGTAAGACTAGTAGATGCAGACTTTGAAAGTCCGAACGAAATGCCAATCAGTATTAATACTGATTTAGTAGAAAATATGAGAACGGATACTACACTGTTAGGACCAATTGAAAGTTTACAAGCTGGTGAAAACAAAGTGTTAATTTGGAAACGTGCTGAAATTTAAGAATATCTAAAGGACTAAGTCATTATGATACAGATAAAACGCACAAGATAATTAAAGTACTCTATCTTTAATAAATGTGATACGACCACAATTTGAAGCCCCCTAAAATCTAAATTTTAGGGGGTTTTTCATTTATTTGAAACATTGTTAGCTCAGAGGCTGACTATTTTAATTTTGGTTTTTAAGTTTATGAAAAGACTTCTTTTAATATCTTTTTGCTGGTATCATGCTTATCTTTTGTCATAAGTCTGTTAATCAATTTAGAATATTGGATGTTTTTAATGTTCTTCAATTGATTTGCTAATTGTCTTTCATCAGACGGTACTTCAGGGAAATCACCTAATTCAAATATATCAAAGTAAAAACCAACATCATTTTGATAATTTTTATCATCTTCTTGAAGTAAAAATATAGGTTTACTTAAGTGAGCGTAATCAAATATTGTCGATGAATAATCTGTAATCATTGCATCAGCTATAATATAAAGTTCTTTAATTCGTAATTTCAATTTAGTTCACTGTTATTCTTTTGTATTACAACCATTTTTTGAACCGCATGAACTGCATTTTCCTTCTTTGGATTTTTTCATAAATTTAGTTAATGTAAATATAGTGTAGCCAAAAATTGCTGAAAATATAACGATGTTAATGATAATCGACATAAAATCACATCCTTAAATAAAAAATTGGCAAACTTGGTAGAAGATGAATGTCAGTACATAGGCAGCAATTAAAGGGTAGGCTACTGCGAATATGGTCCATTTTAAAGAATAGGTTTCCTTGCGAATGGTTGCTACAGTCGATAAGCAAGGGATGTACAATAGGATAAATATCATAAATGCATAGGCTGATAATGACGTAAATTGATCTTGAACGATGTTTACTAATCCGTCTTCATCTGAAGCGTAAATAATAACCATCGAACTAACTATGACTTCTTTAACTAAGAATCCTGGAATAAGTGTCGCACCTGCTTGCCAAGTTCCGAATCCTAACGGTGCAACTAAAACTGCAAAGAAACTTCCGATAGAATGTAAAAAGCTGTCGTTTACATCTACATTGAAACCACTTGGTCCTGTATAATTTAATAGCCAAATAACGACTGAACCTGCAAAGATGAATGTTCCTGCTTTTTTAACAAATCCTTTTGCTTTTTCCCAGGTACTTCTCCAAAGTGTTTTGATAGAAGGTAAACGATATGTTGGAAATTCAACGATAAATACTGAATCATCATTTTTTAATACAGTTTTAGTCAGTAAGACACTTGTTAATAATGCGATGACAATACCAAGTACATAAAGACTTAACACAATGAGCGCTTGATTTTGCTCGAAGAAAACACCAACAAATAATGCATATACAGGTAGCCTTGCAGAACATGACATAAATGGTGCAATTAAAATTGTTGTAAGACGTTCTTTCTCACTTTCAATACTACGTGCAGCCATAATACTTACATCCGAAACCAATAATCATAGGAATAAAGGATTTACCGCTTAAGCCAAAGGTTTCCATAATTCTATCCATCAATATAGCTATACGTGCCATGTAGCCTGAATCTTCGAGTAAAGAAATAAAGAAGAAAAGTACGATAATTTGAGGGACGAATACTAATACACCCCCAACACCTGCGATAACTCCGTCAGTAATTAAGTCCTGTAAGAAAGCTACAACACCAAGGTTGTCCATGGCTGACTTAACTGTTTCGGTAAATGTACCACCAAGAAATTCATCAAGCTGATCAGATAATGGTGTACCAACCCATGTAAATGTAATGTGGAATATGAGCCACATTATGCCTAAGAAGATAGGGATACCTAATATTCTATGTGTTAGCAATTTATCTATACGATTAGAAAGATATTGTTGTTCTTCATCAGGATATTCAATCACACCGTCTAATAATTGAGCTATGTAGTCACTACGTTTACGTTGTACTAATTCACGAATAGAACAGTCTAGTAAATCAGATAATGTTTCACGTAATGGGATGATTTTTTCTAACACGGTTTTATCGAGTAATTCATGAATTTTAGGATTATCTAAAAGGAATTGTATAGCGATAAATCTGAAAAGCTGTTTATCGAAAGAAGTATGTTCAGATAAATATTTTTCAATACGAGATATTGTATCTTCTAATTTATCGCCATAATTTATTTTCAAAGGTCTAGATTTTGATAATGAATGGTCTTTAAGCGAATGTAATAAATGAGTCGTGCCTTTACCACTTCTAGCTATGATAGGTAATAAAGGTAGTTTTAATTTTTTCATTAGAGCAGTTTGATTAATACGAATACCACGTTTTGTGGCTACATCTATCATATTTAAGCCGATAATAATGGGTGCACCTAATTCCATTAATTGAACTGTTAATTGTAAATTTCGTTTGAGTTGGCTTGCATCTATGATATTAATCATACCTGAGAACTCATTGTTTAATAAATAGTCGGTTACTACAGTTTCATCTTTAGAAATAGGTGATAGTTCGTATATACCAGGTAAATCTATAAGGCTACCAGCATTCTCTTTTAGACGGCCGACCTTCTTCTCAACGGTAACACCGCTCCAGTTGCCTACATATTCGTAAGTGCCAGTTAACGCATTAAATAATGAGGTCTTACCTACATTAGGATTTCCTAGGATACAATAGCTATTATTCATGTGCTTCCTCTAAAAAATATGACATGCATCACAACCACGTATACTTAAACACTGATCATTAACTTCTAAAATACAAGGTCCTTTAAATAAACATTTTTGCTTAATTTTCACATCTGTCCCGTAATTTAAACCTAACGTATTTAAACGTTGTAACATATGCTGATTTTTGATGTTTAGCTCTTTAATTTTATAACGTTTTTCCAAAGTCGCTGTCTCGATATTTAGCATAGTCATCACTCTTTCTTAATTGTAAATAATAAGCGTTTTCAATTATACAACTTAGTTTTGTACTATAAAAGAGTTTTAGAGTTTAATTTTGTGGACATTTTGTTAAAAAATATTGCAATGTTCATAGATTTCAATAAACTTATAATAAAATTTATCAGAAATATATATTAACCTTGAATTTAGGGTATAGATAAGTGAGCAAAAACATTGTATATTTACACTTAAGGTATTACACTCGAATCAAACTTGAAATGAAGCGGTCCAGTTTTTTAGATATTTTGATTCGTAAATATAGTTTTTAATACATAAAAATAAAGACACCAAGACGATTTGTATTCAATCCAATCAGTAGTAATATGTAAATAGTTTATAGGCATTAAGGATTTGTAAAATGCGCATAATGTAGGAGGGATTCAAATGGTTATTCGTGAAAATAAACGTATCAAAGTCAAAAGATTAAATGAAACACGTTCTAGCGGTATTTCTGTGATGATTGAGGAAGGCGGACTGGGAGCCGATCAATATTATCAAATAGAAAAGCAAAACACGGAAACTTCAGAAGAGCATTTACACCAATTTGAAAATGAAGTTCGTGAAAAGAGTGACATTGAACTTATAGATTTATTAGTTGTAAATGCAAAAGAAAATACCAATACGGATTATAATGAAGCGTTGCAAATAATTCAAGAAGAGATACTGGACCGCATGAAATAGTGATTAAAGTCATACAATTGAATAATAAAATGAGCATATGAAGGCTATTGATAGGGAGTAATTAGAACTATATCAGTAGCCTTTTTAGTATGATAGGCTGTCTAAAGTACGTCTATAATGTTAAAAATGATGAGAAATATCAATGAGAACATAAAAAAGGAACGGGAAAACGAAATCAAAAGTTGAAATTTGATTTCGTTTTCCTATTCCCATAAGACTGACTAGATATCAGACTGCTACTGTGTAATTGTTAGGTGGTACTTTTTTGTGCGTGCTTTCCAGCAGCTCAGCTTTAGCGTGTAGTCTTCGGCTGATGCTTTCTCCACAGGAGTCGGTCTAAATCACTAACATTTTTATAACAATGAACAAATCAATTAAAAATATAAGGCTTGCCTCCTACGAAATATAGGAGACAAACCTTTAAAATTATATACTAACCCAAAGTACAGCTTTTTAGTTCTGTACACATTTGATTTGTCTATGTTCTGTTATAGCATAATATATTTGTATTTTTGTTAACCATTTAATTCTAATGGATTAGGTCCAATTCTCTTATTTTCATTTAATGCATCAATACGTTCCATTTGATTAGCTGTTAATGAGAAATCAAAGATATTAATGTTTTCTTCTATTCTATGAGGTGTAATTGATTTAGGAATCGTTACGACACCATGTTCTATATTCCATCTAATAACAACTTGTGCTGGAGATTTTCCAATTTCTGCTGCAATCGCATTGATTGTTTCATCTGTTAAAATCTCCGCGTTCATTAGTGGAGACCATGACTCCATGTATATAGATTCAGTATCTAGGTAAGTTCTTAATTCTTGTTGTGTAAAGTAGGGATGAAATTCGACTTGATTGATGACAGGTTTAATAGAAGTTTGTGATTTTAACACTTCTAAATGCTCAATATTGAAGTTACTTACACCAATATTTTTAACTTTTCCTGATTCATATAAAGCTTCCATCCCTTTCCAAGTTTCAATCATGACAGACTCATCTGTACCCGGCCAATGAATAAGATAAAGATCTAAGTAGTCTAGACCTAAGTTATCTATAGAAGTTTGGTACCCTTGTTCTACATTGTCTTTGCCAAAGCTATCAAACCAAAGTTTTGATGTAATAAACAAATCTTCTCTTCGAATATCGGCTGCAGCCATACCTTCTTGTATACCACGGCCCACCATTTCTTCATTTCCGTAAACTAATGCGGCATCAATACTGCGATAGCCGTTAATAATTGCATGCTTCACTGCATCTTTTGCAGTGTCATCATTTTCTACTCTAAAAACACCTAAACCAAGTTGAGGCATAGTATTACCATTATGAAAATCAATATATTGCATAGTTGTTCTCCCTTTTCTGTTTTTGATTTAAAATTATTTTCAAATAATGTTTATATTAATTATATTACCGTTGATTGATTAGAAATGTAAGTACGCACTTTAAAGTAACCTAGGTATCTATTTTATGAATAATCATATTTTCAATTGATTTTTTAAATCGATGTGATTATAATATAGGTATAAAAAATATGACCATTTAGTTCACCAAGCCCTCACTATTCGCTATAATAGTGAGGGCTTTTTATGGTGTGGCTTACGCTATCGCCTATTGTTTTTCGCCACGATTACGAAGCCATTGCGTAAACATGGTAATGATGCAACCACTGATGATTGTGGCTAAGACATTTATAAAAAATATGCCCATTCAGCTCATCTCCTCTCAACGTCTAAATTGACGCCTGAGAGATAGGCGACATCCATATTATATAATAGAAAGTCGACGCTTTTATCATATGTTTGAGTTTGTCACTTTATCTTCAAATATTTCCTCAATTATACAAATTAAAACGAATATCATTCTCAATTTATTTAATTTCTTCTTAAAACAACATGTACATTGTATTAGAAAATCATTATACTTAAAAACATGTTTATTTTTAAAACAACAAGGAGTTAGACAAAATGAGTATCATTAAAAGAGTATTTCGGAAAGAAGATTTATCCCGTTATCAAAATAAAGATTCAAATTTAGAACGTACACTTCGTGTGAGAGACTTTTTAGCATTAGGTGTCGGAACGATTGTATCGACTGCTATTTTCACACTACCAGGTGTTGTTGCTGCAGATCATACAGGACCTGCTGTAACACTGTCATTTTTAGTATCAGCTATAGTAGCGGCACTCATAGCTTTCGTATATGCAGAGATGGCTTCAGTGATGCCATTTGCAGGTTCGGCTTATACTTGGATTAGTATATTATTCGGCGAGTTTTTTGGTTGGATAGTAGGGTGGGCGCTCATTGCAGAGTATATTATTGCAGTTTCTTTTGTAGCGTCAGGCTTTTCAGCCAATTTAAGAGGGCTTTTAGACCCCTTCGATATATCATTGCCAAACGCTTTATCCAATTCACTTGGAACTAACGGTGGCATAATGGATATTATTGCAGCAATTGTAATTATTATCACAGCACTCTTGTTAGCGAGAGGTGCATCAGAAACAGCACGCGTACAAAATATACTTGTTGTGTTAAAAATATTAGCGATTTTCTTATTTCTTATTGTAGGTTTATCTGTTATTAATCTTGGAAACTACATACCGTTTATTCCTGAATATAAAGAAACAGCAGCAGGTGCCTTTGGTGGTTGGCAAGGTATATACGCAGGGAGTTCAGTTATTTTCATTGCTTATATCGGTTTTGATTCTATTGCAGCCAATTCCGGAGAAGCAATTAACCCACAGAAAACAATGCCTCGAGGTATCTTAGGGTCACTACTTATTGCAGTTGGATTATTTGTTGCTGTATCACTCGTGTTAGTAGGTATGTTTGATTACTCAGCATACAAAGATAACGCAGAACCAGTAGGTTGGGCATTACGTATGAGTGGACACGGCACAGTTGCTGTTATCGTACAGGCTGTCTCAGTTATAGGTATGTTTACGGCACTTATTGGTATGATGCTTGCGGGTTCACGTTTGCTTTATTCATTTGGCCGTGATGGCATTCTTCCGGCTTGGATAGGCAAGTTAAATACCAAGAATCAACCTAACCGTTCTTTAGTCATATTAACAATTGTCGCAGTCGTTATCGGATCTGTATTTCCATTTGGATTTTTAGCGGAATTGATTTCGGCAGGTGCGCTCGTCGCATTCATGTTTGTGACAATTGGAATTTATGCATTACGCAAAAGAGAAGGTAAAGATTTACCAGAACCAGCATTTAAATTACCATTTTATCCTGTTATGCCGATATTTATTTTTATCTGTGTATTTGCAGTGTTTTGGGGATTAAGCGGACAAGCTAAATTCTATACATTGATTTGGTTTATTATTGGTATTGTATATTATTTATTTTATGCCATTAAGATGAATGGTCAGCAGAAATAGATAGCTAATTATTGGTAAATGTGTAAATACGTATTATACCTTTAGGCTTTATAAAATACATGAAAATCCCTTTCACTAGTAGCTAAAGTGAAGGGGATTTTATCAGTTTTTGATAGCATATCCTAAATTATGTTGGTGAAATAAACTGCAATACTTTCTAAGTTGTTCTGAATATATTCGTTTTATATCCACCAACTTCTAAATCGACTGAGAACATGTGGCCTGCCATGGGTTCTTGGTATTTTTCATAATCATTTAATGGTGCCAATGCCGTAGTCATAAATAAAGTTTTTAAATTTTCTCCACCGAATGCACAAGATGTAACGGTAGAAGTTGGTAAAGTAATACTGTCTATCCATTTTTTCTGGAAAGGGTCAATTTTTGCTACTACGCCGCCTTTGAATAAAGCAACATACAACATGCCTTGTTGATCAATTGTCATGTCGTCGGGTAAGCCATCTGATTCTTTAAAAGTATAAACAGTCTCTTCATTTGAAATTTGACCGGTTTTCGAATCATAATTAAATTGACTCACGGATTGGTTAGCAGAATCGATATAATACATAATATTTCGAACAGGGTCCCAATCAAGCCCATTAGAAAGTGTTACTTTCTCTTTTGCTGTTTCAATATTAGAAAAATCCTTTTCTACGCGATAAAGCCTAGCGATTTGTCCATGAAATTCAGTTTGAGTGCTATCTTGGCTTTCTTTAAACAATCTAAAATCATCATTAACTGTACCTGCCCAAAGTCTACCTAGAGGGTCACACTTAGCATCGTTTAAAAGTATTTTGTTATTTAAATCCATTGGTTTGAAAATCTCTTTTAACGTTTCTTCTTCTAAATTATACAGATAAAATCCATCTTTCATAATCACTATAAGTTCATTTTGTGAGTATTTTGCAAGTGACATTGGAGATTTTTCGAGTTGGTAAAAAGTATATTGATTAGTTTGAGGATAATATGCGCGAATTTTATTCTCTACATTATCTATCCAAAATAAACTTTGATTTTCATCGTCCCATAAAGGACCTTCTGCAAAAGTTGATTGTACACTTTCTTGTAGTAATTTGGCTTGCATGATGTTCCTCCTAATTTTTTCTATAAAAGTGTCTTATAGGAAAAGCACCTTGTAGTAAACAGATTGTTGATAAATGAAATTACCTAAAAGGTTTCTAATCTCATACTATCAATATTTAATCTTGAATTACCAATATTGCTAAGTAGCACATAGCAAAGTTGTTTATAATTTAATTAATAAAGGTAAAGAAAGCATAGTTAAGCGTACTTTGATTTTCTAAAAGGTGGATTGTGAATTTATATGACCAATAAAGACAAAAAAAGAAAATTTGATAAAGAAGATAAATTTAGTATTATGACTATTATTCTAGATATATTACTTTCAATAATTAGAGGCTTAATCACTGTGATAAAAAATATATTTTCATAACAACATCCGATCAAAAGCGCTTAACAGTTTATACTCTGTTAAGCGCTTTTGATATATTTCTATTCATTTAATTAAAGATGCTATTTGACAATGTGAAAATTAAAATATATCATTTAAGTATATACTTAAATGATTAAATGAAAGGCTGAAGGTGGGATTTATGAGAGACGTTTTCAAAGCGTTATCAGATAATACTAGAAGAGATATTTTGGAAATGCTTAAAGATAACAAATTAACAGCAAGTGAAATTGCGAATCACTTTGATATGAGTCAAGCAAGTGTGTCACAGCATTTAAAAGTATTGAAGTTTAACGATTTAGTCTATACAGAAAGGCAAGGAAAGTATATTTATTATCACTTGAATTTATCCGTTTTTGAGGAAGTTATTAAATGGATTGTTCAATTTAATAAAGAATAAATAGGAGGGTACGCTTTTGAAAGAAGTACTGAGACAGTCAAAAACAAGTTTATCTATCATTATTTTAGCAATTGTAACATGGTTAATTGCACTACCATTTTTACCTAATTCTATTCCAATGCAATACAATTCAAATGGAGATGTAAATTGGTCAGCTAATAAATTTTTAGCTTTCATAACAATGATTGGGATTATGATTTTTTGTTATATCATTACTAATATCAAAATATTTAAAGATAAAAATCAAACGACCTTTTCGAATAACGAATCTTTGAATCGATTGCTTAATCCATTAGTACATGGATTTATATATATAATTTCGATGGTTATGATTTTCAGTGCTTTAGGACAATCTGTATCTGTAGAATTTTTAGTTTCAATTTTTTTAGGTATTTTATTAATTATTGTAGGTAATTATTTACCCAAAGCGCCTAGAAATGGTTTGTTTGGTATTAAAAATAAATGGGTTAAAAGTAGTGAAGCAGTTTGGAAAAAGGCCCAAAGGTTTAGTTCGCGTGTTTATATCAGTGTTGGTTTAGCATTTTTAATCTTAGGTTTATTTAGTGTAATTAATTCAGTTATAACTATAGCTTTATGCATTATTTTAATTCTGTTACCATTTTGCTATTCATATTATTTATATCAAAAATTTGTTGCTGAATAATTGGAAAATTTATCCATAAAAAACACTCGTTTACTAATATTATAGTAAGCGAGCGTTTTAATGGTGCCATGTACTATAACTAGTTGAGTAGATTATAAATGAAGTGAGTAAGATAAGTTTCCATGAATGCTGAGATAATGTATAAGGGTAGTGCAATTAATATATAAACTTTCAATAAATTAGTTATAGCTATTTTAAAAGAAAGATTTGGTTTATTATTATTTCTGAAAATATTTGTGATTTTTCTTATTATTGATTTGTTCAGTTTATATAATCCACTGATAACAAAACACATTGCTAGTATTTCTATTATTGAGTGTGGAAAAGATGAAATAACCATTGTGCTGCCTTTATATAAATCAAAATGAACAACAAAACCAAATACAATACCTGTCATTATCGTCGTTGATAATAGGTTTACATAGTATAGAAAAGGAATAGGGAGCAATGATAGTATAAACATTTGTAAAGGCACTCTAAAACCGTTATTTATTATGTATTGCCAAAGTTTATTTAAACCATAAGCTTCAGATATACCTTTATGTGATGAACTGCCTAAGCTTTTCAAAGTTTCATAGGATGGGCTAAAAATAATGGCTAAAATAAAAGTAAGGATAAAAATAATAACAGTTATAATATAAATTTTTATCGATCTCTTAAAATAATTAGAATCTTTGATATTCAGCATAAGAACCTTTCTCTTTTCATTTATTTAACTTTTTTATTTTAATGATTCATAGCTATCTTTCTTTTTCTTATTCATAGCTTTAACAAAAATCGGATAAAAAAGTAATAAACAAACGACTAACATTTTAGGTAACATATGTGACTTCCTCCTTTGATTCATGTAACATACAAAATTTTTTAACTAATAAGCACATTTATTACAAGCATAGCTAGACCAAAGTAAATATAAATCGGTTTAACTTTCTTTTTATTTAATAGAGAAAGTTGAATCATTGCTATTCCTAATAATATTAAAGTTCCTTCAAAATTTGACAGTTCAATAATTTTTAAAAGCCCTATGACTGCAAATATAATTAATAAAACGCTATTTAACATTAAAAACATAGCGGTTATTTTCTTCTTTAATCCTTCTGACTCGTTACGATCTATGAATAAAAACCACAAACTTATGGCGATACCATAAATTAGTGCAAGTATTTCTATCATTACGTTCATCATCTCCTTCTTTTCCTTTTCTTTTTATATTGATTTACTGCATATTTATAAACAGTCATTATAAATGCGAATAAAATAGTCGTTAGAATAGTTTTGATAATGTTATATTCATTTATAAAAATTAGGAGCAGTATGCTAAATATAATAAAGAATACGATTAAATTAAATATAAAATATTTAAGTAAGTTCATATGATATACTCCTCTGATTCATTTAATTGTCACTGTTTTAATTATTGTTATTTTCTGGTTTTAAAAAGATAAAGCAATAATAGATAGAAATTACCCAGGAAATACTTACAAATATAAGTACTATATAGTCTTTATCTGCAATGAATTTGGCTACAGCAATAGCTACTAAAATAGTAAATAAAATCATGGCTATAATAGTTATTAACTCAATTATTTTCATTTTATATAATCTCTTTGACGCTTTTGACTATTCTCCGAGTTATTACGCCTTTTTGGAGCGACAATATCACTTAAGATACCGATAGCAGCAAAGCTTAATACGAATGCTAGTGACCAACCAGAAGAAATCCAGTCAGTCGACAGTAATAATATGCCGTAAGCGATGGCATATATACATAGCCCTATATGCATGTAAAATCTTAATTTAGTTCTATTCATATTTTTAATTGCCTCCAAACAATTACTTTATCAATTAATACCAAAACAAAAATTAAAAAACACTTTATAATTAAATTAACATGAATCTATTGGTTTTAATACTTAATTTTACATATATTGTTAGAAATATAATGCTTAAAAAGATAATAATAATTGCTTATGTAATATAAATATTGCTATATTATTCCATCTAAAAGACAGATTTGTAAAAGTAGATACTATATATTTTTTTGAAATTTCCTTTTTAATTCAAAATTAATATCATATAGGACTTATGAATAAAAATATAGTCTACTTTAAATTTTAATTTTTTTATAAGGGCAAAACTTTGAATTTCAAGAAATTTAAGCGTAATCTACGTTTTTGACACCGTTTACATATTATAAAGAAAGAGGTAAGCAAATGGATATTGAAGTCTTGAAGGATTATGTTAACACTGGTCAACTTTCAGTAGGCATTGAATTTGGTTCGACAAGAATTAAGACTGTAGCAATTGACCCCCATTGCAATACAGTTTCTACAGGTTCTTATGAATGGGAAAATCAATATGAAAATGGTTACTGGACTTATTCAATGAATGATGTCTGGGTAGGTATTCAAAAAAGTTATAATGAAATGGCTCAAAAAATTAAAAATTTATGCGGTATACCTATCACTAATTTGTCATCTTTAGGCATTAGTGGAATGATGCATGGTTATTTAGTTTTTGATAAAAATGATGACTTATTAGTACCTTTTAGAACATGGAGAAATAACAATGCGAATGAAGCCGCTAAATTATTACGAAATGATTTTAATGTAAATATCCCTGAACGTTGGAGTATTGCCCAACTATACCAATCAGCTTTAAACAACGAAGATCATGTATCCAAAGTAAAATATATGACAACGTTAGCTGGTTATGTTCATTGGTATTTAACAGACAAAAAAGTGTTAGGTATAGGCGATGCATCTGGTATGTTTCCAATTAATACTGATAAAAAAGAGTTACGCGAAGATTTAATGGAGCGCTTTAACACACTATTTCAAGGATTAGGGTATCAACAAGATATTAAAGATATTCTGCCAGAAGTAATTGTAGCAGGTGAGTCAGCGGGATATTTAACAGAAACAGGTGCAAAATTGATTGACCCAAATGGCCAGCTGAAATCAGGTTGCCCAATGTGTGCTCCTGAGTCCGATGCAGCTACTGGTATGGTTGCTACAAATAGTGTCGCTCCTAAAACAGGCAATGTTTCAGCGGGAACAAGTATCTTTTCGATGATTGTATTAGAGCAACCAATTAAAAATGTATATCCAGAAGTAGACATAGTAACAACACCAGATGGTTATGATGTTGCTATGGTTCACGCGAATAATTGTACTTCTGATATTAATGCATGGATTGGACTTTTTGAAGATGTATTTAGAATAATGAATGTGAAATACGATAAAAATGAGTTGTTTACAAAGTTGTTTGAAAGCGCTTTTAATGGAGACGAAGATCTAGGCAAGCTATTATCATACGGATATATCTCAGGTGAATTTATAACAGATGTAAAACAAGGTTATCCAATGTTTTTACGTCATGTTAATAGCGATTTCAATATAGAAAACTTTATGAAAACACATATTTTTAGTGCTTTTAGTACTTTGAAAATAGGTATTGATTTATTAAAAGAAAAAGAAAATATTCAAATAGATACCATGTTAGGTCATGGAGGTATTTTTAAAACAGAAAAAGTAGCGCAATCGTTTTTAGCAGCAGCATTAGAGAGTCCGGTTAGTGTGATGAAGACAGCAAGTGAAGGCGGCGCATGGGGGATAGCTGTATTAGCACGATATTTGGTAGAAGAACAGCATAATAATTTAACCGATTATTTAAGTATCCACGCTTTTAAACATACTGAGCAATTTACTATAGAGCCTAACGAGAATGATATAAAGAGCTTTAAAAAATACATTCAACGTTTCAAATCATCTCTTCAACTGGAACAACAAGTAGATGAACACGCTTAATGTAAGTGTTAGTTACAGTGAATAAAGCATATTTTAATACATAGGAGAGATTAGTGTGGAATCATTAAATGCAGATAAGCCGAAGCAATTTTTAGGTTTACCGAGAACTTTGATTTGGGGTTATGTTGCAATAGCCATCTTTATGTCAGGTGATGGAATAGAGCAGGCCTTTTTATCTAAGTACATTGTTAATATTGGGTTTGAAGCCCATCAAGCTTCTACCGTTTTAACGCTTTACGGCTTAGTAGTAGCAATCGCATCATGGCTTTCTGGTATTTTAGCAGAAATTTTTAGTCCAAGAAAAATTATGATATTAGCTTTCATTATTTGGATTGTCTTTCATGTTGGTTTCTTAACTTTAGGTATAGAGCAGCATAGCTATACAATGATGCTGATCATGTATGGTATCCGTGGCTTCGCATATCCAATGTTTATTTATAGTTTCGTTGTGTGGATTACTTATTCAGCACCACGACATCGTTTAGCTTCTGCGATGGGATGGTTTTGGGCCATGTACTCTGTTGGTATAGGTTTCTTAGGAACATATATACCTAGCTTTTCCATTCCTTGGATTGGCTTTATGGGAACATTGTGGTCATCAATAATCTTTATTTTAATCGGTGGATTGATGGCGATGTTCTTAGTTAAAGATAAAAAAGGTGAAGACAAAGAAGCTGATAAATTAACAGCAAAAGAAATGTTAATTGAGTTTGCTAGAGGTATTACCATTTTGAAAAATCCTCAAATAGCAATTGCAAGTGTTGTTAGAACCATTAATCAATTAGCCCTCTTTGGCTTAGTCGTTATTATGCCGATTGTATTTACAGACACCGTAGGATTTACAACATCAGAATGGTTACGTATATGGGGTCTCATGTACATTGTAACTATTTTCACTAATCTATTTTGGGGTGTTGTTGGTGATAAGATCGGTTGGGTTAGACAAGTTCGGTGGTTTGGGTGTATAGGTATGGTTATTTCAACATTAGCCTTTTATTACTTACCTATTTGGTCAGGACCTAATATTTGGATTGCTGGCAGTGTAGCTGTTATGTTCGGTTTTGCTGTAGCAGCTTTTGTACCGATGTCTGCGATTTTCCCTATTTTAGAACCTAATCATAAAGGTGCTGCGGTATCTATTCATAATTTATCCGCAGGCTTAAGTAACTTCATTGGCCCTGCTATTGCAACAATAACAGTTCCTATAGCAGGGCCTGAATTAACTATTTGGACATATGCAATTATTTATTTTATAGGATTTATTTTAACTTTCTTTATGAAAGTTAACCAACCTAATCATTAATTATAGAAAGGTGATATATTATGACAAACGTTTTAGAACAATTTAAATTAGATGAAAAAGTAGCAATCGTAACAGGAGGCGCAATGGGTCTAGGTAAATCAATGGCTACAGCATTAGCGCAAGCAGGTTCACATATAGTTATTGCAGATATAAATATAGCGGTAGCTGAAGAAACAGCAGAAGAAATTAAGAAAAACGAAAATGTTGAAGCAATTGGATTAAAAGTTGATGTTACAGATCCTGATGCAGTTAATAAAATGGTTGAAGATGTTTTAGGACAATTTGGTAAAGTTGATATTTTAGTAAATAATGCAGGGATGACGATTAATGCAAAAGCAGAAGAAATGTCATTTGAAGATTGGAATAAGGTTATCAATTTAAACTTAAATGGCATCTTTTTAGTAGCACAAGCTGTTGGTCGTGTCATGATTAAACAAGGATATGGTTCAATCATTAATACATCTTCAATGTCAGGTTTAATTGCGAATAAACCCCAAGAGCAAAGTTCTTATAATGCTTCTAAAGCTGGAGTAATCATGTTAACGAAAAGTTTAGCAATGGAATGGTCAAAATATAATATCAAAGTTAATACTATTGCACCTGGCTACATGAAAACAGAACTAACAAAACCATTCTTTGATCAAGGTGGAGAAATGAGCGAAGATTGGATGGGCTTCACACCAATGGGACGTCCTGGTATGCCAGACGAACTAGGTGGTATTGTTGTTTATTTAGCATCAGATGCATCTTCATTTGCACAAGGTAGTGTATTTACTATTGACGGTGGTTATACGGCACTTTAATTCAACATATGATAATTATTAAATAGTAGAAATTACTTCAAAGTATCTAATATGAAGCTAAGACATCATACATGTCTTAGCCTCATTTATTATGTCGGGGTAGCTGACTGCTTTGAAAATGCACTTATATTAAGCTTTTAAAGAATCACTACCTCATTTATGAATACAAGTAGTTCTTATGCAAGATCTGTAACTCATATACGAAAAGTAATAATGGCGATATATATTCTAAAGTGGAACCATTGGAAACTATGCACAAATCAATATAGATAGTCTAAGGTAGCTCATAGAGTTACCTTTTTGATTTGGATTTTATTAATGACTTTCAGTCAATAGTTCCATTATAATTTGAATTTTCCTAAAGAATATAGCCTTATACTTAATTAATTTATTGAAAACACTATCAACAATTCTTCTATTATTTGTAACTTTTCTTAAATATGCACAAATCTTTGTATTAATTATGTAAACGATTACAAATATAATGAGGACAAATCAATTTTAGTAGGAGGACATCAGTTATGGATAGTTGGTTAGGTTTAGAAAGTAAAATTATAATTGTTACAGGTGGGAGCTCAGGCATAGGCAATGAAATCGTTAATAACTTATTAGATAATGGCGCGGTTGTTTATAATGCAGATCTGAAAAATAGTGAAGTAAATAATGAAAAATACAATTTTTTACAAGTAGATGTAACAAATAGAGACATCGTACAAAATGCTGTAGATGAAGTTTATTCCAAAGAAGGTAAGATAGATGTTTTAATCAATAATGCGGGTATTAACTTACCACGTGTATTAGTGGATGAGAAAGAAGAACATCCTGAATACGAAATCAATAACAAAGATTTGGACTTTATGTTTGATGTAAACCTAAAAGGTCCTATCTGGTTCAGCCAAGCAGTTGCTAAATATTTTATTCAACAAGAACATGGCCACATTGTTAATGTTTCAAGTGAAGCGGGACAAGAAGGTTCTGAGGGTCAAAGTATATATTCAGCAACTAAAGCTGCATTAATTGGTTTAACTAGAAGTTGGGCTAAGGAGTTAGGCAAGCACAATATTAGTGTTGTTGCTATAGCACCAGGAATAATTGAAGAAACTGGATTACGCACCTCTCAATATGAAGAGGCATTAGCGTATAGTCGAAATACAACTGTAGATAAATTAAATGGGGATTATTCTAAATCCATTCCTCTAAAAAGAGTGGGGCAATTGAAAGAAATTGCTGATTTAGTATGTTATTTGAGTTCTACCAAATCAAGTTATATCACTGGTACAACAATTAACATTTCAGGTGGTAAATCCAGAGGGTAACCCCATAAAATAGGGGGAAATTATGAAATTAAGTGAAAAACATATAAAAATAGTTGAATTACTGCTCAATGACAATATTTCTATCGAGAAATTATCATTTAACATAGAAGTTTCAGAAAAGACTATTTTAAATTATATAAAACAAATTAATCATTATTTTGATGGTTTGGTTGTTATATCTAAATATCATAGAACTCTAACGCTTTATATTAAGAAAGAGCAAGCGTTTTTTAATCACTTTGAAGATTTAGTGAGAAATAATGAGGAAAATAACTTTTCTAATTATAACGCCATGGTTGATATATTTTTTCAAATACTAAAAAATCATCCCATTACTATTGATGATCTTGCAGAGTATTATTTTATGAGTAAAACGAGCGTGAATAATTTATTGAGTAATCTCAAAATAGAAATAGATGGATACGATGTTTCAGTCATTGGTAAAACCAATGTAGGTTTATCTATCGGTGGGTTTGAGTATGATATTCGAAAATTAATTATTGAGAAATTCATGGATCGGTATAACAATACTGAAATAGAGGATAAATTATCTATACATCTAACTAAACTTCGCGAGACGTTAAAGCTTGATGAACAATCTTATAATCGTTTTCTTGTTTCTATATTGGTGACAATAGAGCGAATAGAAGAAAGTGAACTCATAGATGATGATATCACTTTAGACAATCATATTTTCTCTTCAAATGACTATAAGGAAATACTTTTTATTCGAGATTATTTGAATGAAAAATATACAAATATTGATGTAGATAAAGAGATGATTTTAATCGTCATACAATTAATGGGACGACGTGCCTCTATATTAGATGAATTAATTTCATCCACAGATGAAGCACTAATTAATCGTATTATTTCAAACACAGTAGATGACGTTATTGAAAACTTTGCAATAGAAATAGATTATTCGTTATTTACCAAAGATATACGGTTACATATAAAACATTTAATCAACCGTATGCTTTTTGACATTAGACTTAATAACGAAATTTCTTATGATATGAAACAACGTTTTCCCTTTGCTTATGAATTGTCAAAAGTATTAGGTGAAAATATCACGAAAGAGATTGGTTTGGATGTTTCAGAACAAGAATTAGGATTCTTAACCATTTACTTCAGTATTTATTTGGAGCAATTAGAACAAGAATTAAATGAAATTTCTAATATTGCAATAGTGACAGATTATGGATTAAGTACCCTTAAACTGTTGAAAAATAATTTGTATAAAGTTTTTGGATCGAACATCAATATTACTACGATTGAAAAGGTAGAATTTAATGAACATGTAGTAAATGACTATGAGCTAATCATATCAACGACTAAAGAAAACAGACTTTTCAATAGAGTTATTTATATAGAAGATGCATTCGATGAACAATTATTAAAACTCAAAGTAGAACAATTTTTAATCTATAAAGATTTAAAAAGTAAAACTATTTTTAACAAAAGTGTCATTGTTGACAGCATGTCTGATAACGATTTGCATTATATAAATGAACTACTTAGTTATGAAGAAGTAATTGGGAAAATGGTAGATATTTTATATCACGAAAATAAAGTTGAGGACACTTTCAAAGCACATATTATCGAAAGAGAAAAAAGAAAATCTACAGTTAATAAAAATCTAGGTTTCCCACATGCTAGTCAAAATAGAGAAGGTATATATATCAAGGTCGCAATTTTAGAAAAAGGGTGTATTGATTATCCTGAATTAAAAATTGTCGTACTTATAGCTACTCCTGAAAGAGTTGTAAATGAAGCATTATTAATTCGAACGTATGAGGAAATATTGAATTTATCAACAAATGCATTTTTAATTAATAAGTTTTCTGAGAAAACTACCTTTGCTGATTTTGCACAATTATTAAATCAAGAAATGAGGAATTAAGTTATGTTTTTCATAATACTCATCGTATTAGCTGCAGTTGGTTTTGTTGTTCAATATTTATTGGGACTTTTGCAGATAAAAAATTTCACGAAAAATTATACAGATTTACGTAGTAATGGTCGCGTGGCGATTGGGAGAAGACCTTCAATATTTAAAGCAGGAACATTGGTTTTATTCCAATTAAACGGAAAAAATGAAATTGAAGAAGGCCGTTACATGCAAGGGGTAACAGTATTTTCTAAGTTTCGTAAGCTAGAAGGGTTAGAAGGTTTTAAATTAAATAAAGTTACTGATAAAGATTTGAAAAATTATAATAAATTACTAGTTAAAGCAATATTAGATGCTCAACACACACTCAATATTATTGATAAAGGTGGAGAAATTGAAAAAATTCCATCGCCTTTGATGAAAGCAGTTAAAAAGGTAAACAAATTATTTAAAAATGAAAGGGGTATGAAACATGGATTACA
Organism: Staphylococcus sp. AntiMn-1; assembly: GCF_001663395.1. NCBI lineage: Bacteria > Bacillati > Bacillota > Bacilli > Caryophanales > Staphylococcaceae > Staphylococcus > Staphylococcus sp. AntiMn-1. The sequence goes on along the minus strand of NZ_CP012968.1, from coordinate 1,792,111 downwards.
TCGTTAAATTCGCAGAAGGATTTATAAAATTATTCCAAACGGGCGCGGATACATTTATTGATTGGATGGGGACAATAGTTCCATTAGTACTTATGTTATTAATAGCTATGAATACTCTAATTCAACTGATAGGTGAAGACCGTATTAATATTATTGCACAAAAATCAGCACGTAACCCATTTATGAGATATTTAGTTTTACCATTTTTAGGATCATTTATGTTAGCAAATCCGATGGTTCATTCATTAGGAAGATTTATGCCAGAAAAATACAAACCGAGTTATTATGCATCTGCAGCACAGTTCGCTCATACAAGTAATGGTATATTTCCACATATAAACCCAGCTGAATTATTTATTTTCTTAGGTATTGCCAATGGAATACAACAATTAGGTTTACCAACAGCTGACTTAGCAGTGCGTTACTTATTAGTAGGTTTAGTTATGAACTTTATTGGTGGTTGGATTACTGATTTCACAACAAGTTACGTAGAAAAGCAACAGAAAGTTAAACTGAGTAAAGAAATTAATTTGGAAGGTTGAGGTGAAAAAAATGAGTAAACAAGTAGAAATCGTAAAAGGTTCTGGAGGATTTGGTGGTCCACTGAAAATTGCTGTAGCAGGCAAAAAGAATAAATTAGTTTATATAACTGGTGGGCATAAACCTGCAGTTGTGGATAAAATTGCTGATATTACAGGAGCAGAAATTGTTAATGGATTTGAGACATCAGTGCCAGATGAAGAAGTAATGGCAACTGTTATAGATTGTGGTGGGACACTAAGATGTGGTATTTATCCTAAAAAAGGAATACCTACTATTAATATTATGGCTACAGGCAAAAGTGGACCATTGCGTCAATATATTACGGAAGATATTTATGTTTCTAACGTAGATGAAGGACAAGTATCAGAAGTGTCGGAAACAGAAGAAACATCTTTGAGTGAGAGTACAACTCAAAAAGATAATACATCAGCTGAAAAGGTAGATGGCACTTATTCTAAAGATAAAAAAATTATGGAAACACGAGAAGGAGAAGTAAACAAGTCATTCTTAACTAAAATTGGTTTGGGTGCAGGAAAGGTTATAAACACTTTTTACCAAGCTGCTCGTGATGCTGTAGATACAATGCTACATACCATACTTCCATTTATGGGATTCGTAGCTTTATTGATTGGTATTATCCAAGGATCTGGTATCGGTGACCTTTTCGCAGAAATTATGTCACCTCTTGCTGGAAATATATGGGGGCTATTAGCTATAGGATTCATTTGTTCATTGCCATTCTTAAGTCCTTTGTTAGGCCCAGGTGGGGTTATTGGCCAAGTTTTAGGTACTTTAATAGGTGTGGAAATTGGTAAAGGCAACATTCCTCCGAATTTAGCATTACCAGCTTTGTTTGCAATTAACACACAAAATGGTGCTGATTTTATCCCTGTAGGTTTAGGATTAGCAGAAGCGGAAACGAAAACAATCGAAGTAGGCGTTCCCTCTGTTTTATATTCAAGGTTCTTGAATGGTATGCCTCGTGTATTTGTAGCTTGGATCGCAAGTTTTGGATTATATAAATAAATTGAAGAAAGGGTTTTAAAATTGTATAAAACGTTAGTAAAAAAAATCGGGCAAGATGCAGGAGCATTTGAAGAAGAAAAAATGATTATATTATTTGGAGACAATGCCCCTGAAGAATTAGCAGATTACTGCTATATTATTGAAGTGCAATCTGTTGAAGATAGTATTACTGAGGAACAAAATTTTTATATAGATAATACAGCATTTGATATTACCAAAGTAGGTTCAGCAGTTAATAAAAATTTAAATGATTTAGGTCATATAACGGTGAAATTTGATGGCGGCACAGTGGCAGAGCAATCTGGCACACTATATGTTGAAGATAAAGATATTCCAATTATTAAAGAAGGTTCAGAGATAGTAATTAAGTAATTTCAATTAATTCCCGGGAAATAATCTACTAACTCATAGTTTTGTTTATGTTAATTTTGAGTATAGTTAAGAGTCATTTAAATCCTTAAGGTAATTTGAGGCAATTCCTGACTAGTTAATAAAGAAATAGTTGAAACTTATTTCCAACTAAACTATGCACAAATCAATATAGACAGTCTAAGGTAGCTCATAGAGTTACCTTTTTTATTTGGATTGACGTATCAAATAAAGATAAATATTATCGTTTTCATTTATAAACCGATACAATTATCTTAATTATGATTAAAGGGGAATTTACAATGGATATTAAACTGATTGTTGCGGACATGGATGGAACATTTTTAAATAATGAAAGTCAATTTAATAGTGAATCATTTCAATTATTAAAAGAAAATTGCGAGAAACACAATGTTCGGTTTGTGTTTTGTACGGGGAAACAGTGTGAGCGTGTCGAAAGTATTATTGGGGATTTAGCACAAGATACGTTTATCGTAGGAGATAGCGCAACAAGAATTAAATTTAACGGTGATTTTATTTATAATGCCACGATTGAAAATAGTAAAGCTAAAGAAATTATTCAAGTAATTAAAGATATTGATCCAGCGCAAACTGTACTTGCATGTACCGCATCTGGTGCATATGTCTTACAAGATACACAAGAATCAGAGAAGATATTGGTACATGGCTCATTCCAAAATGTAATTTATATTAATAGTTATGATGAAATTGAAGAAGATATTTTAAAAATTTCTGTACACGATGCAACAGGTAAGTGTAAAGAGACTGCAAAGCAGATTAAACACTATGAGTCAGAGGTTTATATCATCGCATCTGATGAAGAATGGATTGATATTGCAGATTTAGGGGTTAACAAGGGAACAACTATTAACCGAATTCAAAGTTTACTTCAAATCAGTCCAGCAGAAACAATTGCATTTGGCGATGGCTTAAACGATATTGATTTATTTAAAGCAGCGAAATATAAAGTGGCCATGGATAATGCATACCCAGAGTTGAAAGCAGAAGCCAATTTAATAGCTATAAATAATAATGCTGATGGCGTAGTACAAACATTGAATTTATTACTAAATTTTAAATAATAAATATATATAATAGTTTTTAACAATAAGTAGTTGTTTGTGTGATATTATCTATCTAGTACATATGTTTTTTAAATATATGAATTATATAAGATGGAGGCATAGAACATCATGAGTACGAAACAACAATCTGGCAACAAATTAATTTTAGCTATTGTATTAAGTGTATTAACGTATTGGCTGTTTGCTCAATCGTTTATAAATATATCTACGCCAGTGCAACAAACATATCAAACAACGCCAGGTATTATTAACTTATCAGTGAGTATCACTTCTTTCGCAACTGGTATCTTTATGGTGGGCGCAGGTGATGTGTCAGACAAAATAGGGCGACTCAAAATGACCTATTTGGGCATCATTTTAAGTATTATCGCCTCATTATTAATTATTATTTCTGATATTACGGCACTACTTATTATAGGGAGAGTCATTCAAGGTATATCAGCAGCCATACTCTTACCTGCAACAGTAGGTGTGCTGAAAGATCAATTTGAAGGTAAGGATTTACGTAAAGCGATTAGTTACTTAATGATTGGTACTGTTGGAGGCGTAGGTATCGCTTCATTGGTTGGTGGATTTATCGCTACATATATCAATTGGCAGTCTAACTTCATCTTGTCTATTATTATCGCTATCATAGCATTTGTACTATTACTTGGTACGAAAGAAGAAGCTAAGGAAGTAATCGATAATCGACCATTCGACTATATAGGTATGTTAATCTTTGCCGTTTTAATAGGGAGCATCACCTTATTTGCAACGCAAGGCTTTGAACAAGGCTGGACGAGTCCTTTTTCAATTACTTGTGGTAGTGTATTTATTATTTCTGTAATTGTATTTTACTTTTTTGAACGTCGAAAGCGTGCCCCATTTATTGATTTTGCATTATTCCGTAACCGTGGGCTCGTTGGGTCATCTTTGGTTAACTTTGTACTTAATACAGGTATAGGGGTAACAACAGTATTTAATATCTATGCTCAGACAGAATTGGGCTTAACGCCGTTTCAATCAGGTTTAGTGACAGTGCCGTATGTCATCATGGCAGTGTTAATGGTTCGCTTAGGGGAAAAAATATCACTGCGTCATGGAGGTAAACCAATGTTACTTGTAGGACCATTATTTCCTGCAATAGGCATTATTTTCGCCAGTTTAACCGTATTGCCATCTGACTGGTATATTGTAGCTGTAACATTTGGTTTTGTTATTTTTGCTATTGGCAATGGTTTATGTGCGACACCTGGTTTAACTGTAGCTATTTTAACGATTCCAGATGAAAAAATTGGCCTAGCTTCAGGTCTGTATAAAATGACTTCTTCACTCGGTGGGGCGTTTGGCATTGCAATGAATACAACAATATTTGCGGCGGTACAAGTGACACATAGTGCAAGCGTGGCAGCGACTTGGTCTTTCATGGCAAGTATAATGTTAATGATCATTGGTGTGATTTTAGCCCAGATTATTATACCGAAAAATATAAAAGCTTAAACACTACGCGAAAAGCCAGTTGCATGAAGCAACTGGCTTTTTAATATTGTTTTTTATAATTGATTACCCTTATTCGGAATTGGGTTATTCTTGAAAACTTTAGCTAAGTGCATTGTATTATAGGCGAGCATTTCAACGTGTTTTTTAGTAAATGCGTTTACGTGCTCGATGTCTAAATAAGAAGGGCCTGGGCCTGCTTCACCAACCCAATAAGCATCAACATTTGGAGGTACTGTTAAGCCAATATGAGATAGGGCATATAGTATTGAAGCCGCGGCATTTTTTGCGCCATCTTCGTTACCAGTAATAATCGCACCGCCCACTTTATTATAAAAAATGGATTGACCGTCTTCATTGGTTAAACTTGTACTACCATAAAGACGTTCAATGGCAAGCGTTGCGATACTACTTTTCTCACCTAGCCATAAAGGTGTACCAATAATTAAAATATCTGCGTTTTTAATTTTTTCTAAAATGAAAGGCCATTCGTCGTCACCACCCATATCATCAGAGATGCCATAAGAAATATTATAATCACTTAATCGAATCATCTCACTCGCTACATTTTCTTTATGATAGATGTCAGTGACTTCTTGCGCTAACCCTTCTGTATTGGATAGTTCATCACCGTGTTTTAGAGATGCATTTAAAATAATTGCTTTCAAAATCATAACTTTGCCTCCATTTTATCTTTTTATTTTGAATAATAGAGAGAAGTAATAACTCATCTTATTGGAGTAAGACTAATTGTTATATAAAAATGGGTTATAAAATTTTTTAGAGCTTTGTTCATCATCTTTTTCACAATAATACCAATTTTTACAGTCATAATTAGAATCTTTCATTCGTTTTTTAGCATCTTCAAGCGTTTCTGGTGGGGCGGCTAATAAATTATCTCCTTTTTTCCAATTAGCAGGTGTGTTATCTCCTGTTTCATCAGAGGTCTTCATCGCTCTAGTAACACGTAAAAGTTCGTCGATATTACGACCAGTAGTCATTGGATAGTAAATCATGGCACGAACCACAGCATCATCATCGATAATAAATACTGCTCTTGAGCTTTCTGTATTATTTGATTCAGGCGCCAACATACCATAAGTTTCTGATATTACCTTGTTGGCATCTGAAATAAGTGGAAACTCAATTTGTACATCAAAAGACTCTTCGATACTGTTTAACCATGCCACGTGTGAGGCAAGACTATCTACACTTAAACCAACCAGTTTCACACCTAAATCTTGAAATTCCGAATATTGATTTTGTAATGCTACAATTTCTGAAGTACAAACTGGCGTAAAATCAGCTGGATGAGCAAATAACATCACCCAGTCATTTTTATAATCATCTAAAGTTATTTCACCTTGTGTGGATTGACCTTTAAAAAATGGAGCCTTTTCTCCAATGCGTGGCAGACGTTGTGTTTCGGAATGTAAATCTGAATTAAGTGGCATGTACATCACCTACAGTAGAAGGATGGTTGAAAAATTTCACTTGCATTTTATTTATATTCAAATTAAATAATGGCGTATTTTGATTGCCAACGATTTTGAATTCTGTCTTAAGATAAGAATTATTTTGATCAAAAGAATATTTCACTATATATTTATCGCCATCTTTAAAATACTCGTATTTGTAAAAAGTAGTTACTAAACGTGTGAGTTTTTTAAGTATTTATCTTTTATATAACGATTTACACCAAGGTGTCCTGTTTTTATATATAGTTTTTTTTTTAAAAGAGATAAATCTTTAGGGCATAATAAACTACAAAATAACTCTGGATCTTTTTTAATAATACTTTTTATAAAATCTTCTATACATTGTTCTATTTTCATAATTATCACACCTAAACTTTGAATTTTATATCGTAGCTTTGGAATTGAAAATTTAAAACTGTAATGGAAATTGTTAAAAAGGTTAAAAAAGTCGTTTATACAAAAGGAATATATTGAGTCGTTTGTTTATTAGACATGAACTTTAAAAGTTATATTGAAGATTGAGGAAATATGATTATTTTTTTTAATAAACTATATACTGTGAATGAGACTTAAATCTTCAAACACTTAAGAGAAATTACTTCTATGGTGTATATATTCCACAATTTTAATATATTAAACTTTTTGCAATAAATACGTATTATATTAATTTTTTGTGTATTTTTTTCAAGTTTAAACGTAAAAACAATCATGACAATGGATAAGACAATAAAAATGGAAATATGCCATTTGATTATTTTATTAGTTATGTATCAAGGGTAGGAATTCTAATATAAAAAAGTATGGAAAATTTTATATAAGAGAATGGATGGAATGAGGAGTGCCTGTGAATTAAGAGAGTCGGGATTTTTAGACAATATATTATCGAAAAATGTGTATGAGGGCGTACTCACCAGTTTCAAGATTAAAGCCACTTTGATAGTAAGCTAATAATTACTAAGTTAATATTTTTAAACTTATTGAAAGGAAATATGTTTGCAGATTTTCAGGTGGTATAATAGTGGTGTCGCCTTAACTTCCGGCGGTATTTTCGACGGAAGGAGGTGCTTAATATGCTTATGATCTTCGTTCACATCATTGCGCCAGTCGTTAGTGGCTGCGCAATTGCGTATTTTACTTACTGGCTTAGTAGTAAACGCAATAAGTAGAAGGCGACGATAAGCCGCATCAAAAAACCCCCTCACTACCGCAAATAGTGAGGGGTTGGTGCATATATGCATATAATCTTCGTTAAATATATTATAACATCATAGTGGAGAAGAACGCAAAATCATTTAATTAATATACATTAGTATTTTATCATTTAAGCGTACTAGATTAATTAGAAAATATCAGACTGCTTAAGTCCTTGTGGAAATATTTCTTCAAATTGCGCTTTTTTGATTGAAGAAGCATAAAGTCTTGAAGTTAGTAAAATACCTTCATACGTGATGTTACAAAGCCTTGCAGCTATCCTTTGCATATAAACTCCTTTTATATCAAGATAAAAATATGTTCACAAGAAAAATATAGTGGAAATAAGGGGGAAATAAAATGACTCAACATAATGAAATTATTAAAATTGCAGAAAAACATCAATTGCACATCAAACCTCAAACAATATCATTGAATGAATCAGGGCTAGATTTCCAAGTTGCGTTTGGAAAAGATGAACACGGAATAGAATGGGTTTTAAGACTACCAAGAAGACCTGACGTTTATAAACGAACAAAACCTGAAAAACAAATGGTAGACTTCTTACAAAAAAATGTTTCGTTTGAAGTACCGAAGTGGAAAGTACATACAAAAGATCTTATTGCTTATCCAAAACTTACAGGCAAACCCGCAGCCACAATAGATCCAGAAATACAAAATTATGTATGGGAAATTGAACACAAACCAGTAACAAAAAATTTTATTAACACATTAGCTGAAACACTCGTAGATTTACACAACATACCGGAGGAAAATATTACCGCACAGGATATAAATATCAAAACTATAGAAGAAATAAAAAATGATTTTCAAAGAAGAATGAATAAAGTTAAAGAAACTTATGGCGTAGCAGATGGATTATGGAACAGATGGAAACAATGGTTAGCAAACGACGAACTGTGGCCTCGACGTGCAACCATGATACATGGAGACTTACATCCAGGACATATAATGGTAGATAACCAAGCAAATGTTACAGGACTCATAGACTGGACTGAAGCAACTTACTCCGATCCATCAATGGACTTTATGGGATACCACCGTGTATTCGACGACGAAGGCTTAGAGCAACTCATAACAGCATACGGTAAAGCTGGAGGAGAAACATGGCCACGAATGAAAGAGCATATAATAGAACTCAATGCAGTATTCCCAATGTTTATCGCTGAGTTTGCTATGGAATCAGGAGAACCAGCGTATGAAAAAATGGCATTGCAAGAGTTAGGTATGGAAGAGTAGAAACATAAAATTTAGTCAGACATAACAATGTGCTTTATAGGGATAATTAAATATACAGCAAAGTGTAGTTAATATCTACATTCTCTAACCACTGATTATCAAAAGTTATATAAATAAAGAACGTTTAAATACTTAATTTTTAAGTGAAATCAGTGATGACTAACTTACCTTTGGTTTCATTGCTTTTCAATTTTTTAAATTATCCTTCCATCGTTTTGCTTAAATAGCGATAATAATGACGTCTCGAGGAATTCATTATTATATATAATTTATCACATCGTAATCAACGTAATACGTGGTTATCGTAATCTATGTTAAAAGAGGCCTCCTGAAAAAGGAAGCCTCTTTTAAATTTCATAATCAAACTTTACATTTAGCGGTAATATAAGAAACTTATCAATTGCTTCGCTCCAAATAATAGCATCACTTAAATTTAATAAAGGTTTTAAGTATCTCTACGTCTTATTTTGCTTTTGTTCTAAATGTTGGACAAAGTTTTGCAATTTATTGTTAGTCTCTGTATAAAAGAATTGACCATTTTCATCACGTAATCTTTTCCCTCCTGATAACAATAGCATGCCATCTTCATGAAGCTTTGGGTTGAGGAATTTTAAAAATGTAATCAAGTTATCATAACATGCGTCACCATGCGCACTGCTTACTATAAAAGAAACAGGCTTTTTATAAAGTATATTTGAGGCTAATAGCCATTCAATTGCATTTTTTAGAGTAGCTGGGACACCCCGAATATATTCAGGTGTTGCAATGACAATATGATTACTGTTGTCTAACTTAGCTATATATTCTTTTATGATCTTTGGATAATCTTCGTATTCTATACCAGAATGAAATAATGGAAAATCATATATTTCATCATATATTTCAAAAGTGTGTTCATCTGAGAGGTTCTGATCTATATCAATTAATAACTTTTTGTTTAGTGAATTTTTACGTTTACTTCCACATAATGCTAAAAAACGGGTCATATTCAATTACAACTCCTTTATATTTCATACCTTAGCCACTATTAGCTTAACTAAAATTATACAAAAATTAACCTTACTCTACTAAACATTTGTTTCAGATACTTTACTTTCTAGTTTCTAAAGGAAATATTTTAATTTTATATGACTTTAATCTTTATAAAAAAGTAATGACAAAAATTAAATATTTAGTATGCTTAAATAGTTATAATTTAAATATGGGGCAAGTAATTATAAATATAATAATGAAGTGTAAAATTTCTTGAAGAATATATTATTAATTGTCACGTCTCATTTATTTGGAGTAGAGGAAAAATGGAAGTTATTAAAAGTAATCAAAAAAGCAAAAATATAAAAGTCAGTATTTTAATTAGTACATACAACAAAGGTAAATTTATTGAAAATACACTAAATAGTATTTTAAATCAAACTATGGATAAACATGATTTTGAGCTCATTGTTGTAGATGATTGTTCAACAGATAATACAGTAAGTATTGTATCTTCAAAAATCGAGTCATTTTCCAATTATAAGCTTGTACAATTAGATGAAAATTCAGGGACGCCAGCAAAACCTCGTAATTTATCAATTGATTTAAGTCTAGGTGAATTCTTAATGTTTGTGGATGGTGATGATTGGTTGCCATTAGAATCCGTAGAAACTTTATATAATCTTGTGAAATTAAACAAGACAGACTATGCTACAGGTCTTACAAAGTATGTATATAATGACCGTGTCGGGCGTAGTGGAGTTGCATTATCCAAGATTTCACAAAAAAGTATAGATTTAAAAAATTTCAGAAAATCATTCTATCATTTAGCTCCTGCTGGAAGAATAATCAAGACCGATATAATAAAGAAAAATCATATTCGTTTTCCAGAAATGATATTTGCAGAAGATTTACAATTCTTTGCAGAAGTTTTCTTCAATATTGATAAACTAAGTACCACAAGCGAAGTTGTTTATTGTGCTAATCGATACACAGAAAATGTTTCCTTAGTAAAATCAAAAGAATCAACGACGTTAAATAGAATGAAATATCAAACAGAAGCGTATCGCTATTTATCAAATAAATACAAGGATAATAAAGTCTTTGAAAATTTATTATATCGATTAATAAACAAAGATATTTTAGATGCTAAATTTTACAAAAAAGGGTTTATAAAAGAGATTGATACGTTACTCCCCGCACTACAGAGCGCTTTAATTGAAATAGAGAAGGATTTTGATCCTAAAGCATTTTCAGATGATGAATTAAATCAAGAAGCGATAAAGTTGATTAAAGCGGGCGATAAGAAGGAAATTATAAAATTCATTAATTGGTATTTGGAAAAAGATAACGAAGATCTTTACTTTGTGAAAAATAAAGCATATTATACATTTAATGGAAATTTATACAAAAAAAACATATATGCTTTTTTACATAGCTCATCTCATAAAAAGGGAAATGTGACTTTGAATCTGTACTCTAAAAACACTGATATAAAATATATAGAGATAAAAAGTAGAAAAAATCCTGAGAATTATAAAATTATAAAACTGAAAAGGAACCTTTTAAAACCAGGTGAGTATAAAGCTCAATTTCAAACGGAGAATCTTCCAAAAGGAAAAATAGCATTAACTGTCTTAGATGAATATTTGAATACTTCGGTTATTAAAACAAGAAAGCAATCAGGTTTATATGAAACAGTTAATGGTAATCTAGGTTTTATAAATAAATAGTATTATATAAAAATTATAAAACGCTAAAGTTTCGTTATGTAATTGATACAAGCAAGATGTAATATTTTAAAAATGATGGCCATATAATTTGGTCATCATTTTTAAATTTATTTTTAAGGGTTAATAGAATTTAATACTAATAATCTAGTTGAAGTGTTTGAAAGAAGCATAGCAAGTCGAAAAATATATTGAAGATACCAAATTATACAGATCAAGTTATTTGCACAAAATGGAATAGGATAGGTATTCACGATAATATACAACAGCGAGAATGATTTTATAGTAAACATTATTATCTAGTTTAGGAAAGGAACTAAAGATTTTGATGAACTGGCAAGTGGCTTCAATTCTATATATATGGCTAATGTTGAAAATATCAAAAATAAATGGATATGAGTTTGTACTTACCAGTTTTAAGATTTAAGCCACTTTGATAGTAAGCTAATAATCACTAAGTTAATATATTTCAACTTATCGAAAGCCAATATGTTTGCAGATTCTCAGGTGGTATAATATCGGTGTCGCCTATCTCTCAGGCGTCAAGTTGACGTAGAGAGGAGGTGTATAAAGTGATGCTTATTTTCGTTCACATCTTAGCGCCAGTCAACAGTGGCTGTGCCATAGCGTATTTTACTTATTGGCTAAGTAAGCGCAATAAAAATAGGTGACATTAAGCCACACCAACAAAAATCCCCTCACTATTGCGAGTAGTGAGGGGATTGGTGTATAAGTGAATACTTATTTTCGTTACATATATTTTAACATCATAGCGGAGAGGAATGCAAAAGGAATTAACAGACTAAGAACCAGTAAATAAAAATTTAAATATTTTATGGGAGCCATATTTCTTGTAAATAAAGTCTAATTATTGATGCAAATAAACGGGTCTCTCATCATCTGAAAACTCACGCTTTTGTTGTTTGTGATACATTTTGATTATAAGACAAGTTTCTAGACTTAAATATCCAGCAAAAACGAACGACTATATAAATACAATTGTTGGTATTGCCATAATAATCATAACAAAAACAGTTATAACACTAAGGTTTACATTTTTAGAAAAGTAATAGTAAAAAACAGGTATTAAAACTATGTTGAAGAGTGATAATGTGATGGTAGTTTCTTCGCTAGTAAAAGCAAAAAACATATTTAATAATATTCCTGAAAATTTCGAAATAGTCAATCCTAGTAATATACTGAATAATAGATTATTATCATTTTTATATGTATTTTTAGCAAATAAAAAGTGAGCAAATTTGATTAAAAATACAATTATAGCAAATGAAATAATACTAGAAATGATAATAAAAATTGAAATGAAAATATACATTTGAAATTCATCTAATCCAATAGAATGACTTAATTTATTAATTTGATCTTTGTCATCATTGACGTATGAAACTAAGAAAAAGAAAAAAATTGATACCAAAAAGTAAGGTAAGAATAATAAAATATTCAATAGTGTACTTTTAACTAATTTGGTCATAAAAATACCACCTCATAAATTAATTACTTCATGATCAGATTTTATGCTTTTTTCAATATAGTTGTGAGATACTATTAACACAGTGGTAGACATTGTCTCTACAATGTTTTCTAAGTATTTAATAATAATATTTCTGCTAGGTTCATCAAGCCCTGACAAAGTTTCATCTAATATTATAAGGTCCCATTTTTTTGGAGAAATGATTAATGAACACCCTACTTTTAATGACATTCCAAGTGATGCATCTTCGTATAAGGTATCTAATTGCTTATCTGAATAAATATTAGAAATAGCCTTCCATGTGCTATCATCAATAGTTATATTATGTAGATGATATAGTAATTCTATATTTTCTTTAATAGTTAAAAAGTTTTCTCCAATACTTTCATTTGTTAAAAATAAAATATTTGCCAAATCAGACTTAAAATACCCTTCATCAAAACTTTCAAAACCACCTAAAATTTTGAGTAAGGTGCTTTTACCACTGCCATTGGATCCTTTTATAACATAAATTTGATCACTAAAATTTTGTGTGAAATTTTCAATAACTTTCTTTTTACCATAACTTTTAAAGCAATTTTTACATGTTATTATTTTCATTAATAAAAATTCCCTTCAATTATAGCTGCTAAAATTAATAATAATATAGAAAATACATATATAAATTTATTTTCATTCCAAAATTTAAATATGTATTTTATTTGTTTTTTAATCATTAAAATTTTGAGAGACGATATCGATAAATACATATATAAGCATATGTTCAACATTTCTATAATCCCATGCTTATAAGACAAAAGAAATGTTTCTTTTATTCCTCTAATTTGAATACTAATATAATAGTTTATGACTATATGAAAAATATCTAAAATAACCAGTATTGGAGAAAAGACAACCAATACAAAGTATTGTAAAAAATGATTTGCATTATTCCATATGATATCAATTGTAAAATCAAAACCCTGTTTGTTACTTACTGTATTAATTTCTTTGAAATTAATATTATTTGAAATAAATGAAATAAATAAGTATACAAGAAACATTATCAAAAATATTAACATTACAAATTTCACATAATTTTTAAATTTTATTTTCATAAAACTCCTAACCATTCTGTTAAAAGAATTTTCATAAAATAAGTTAGTAAAATAAGCATAAACATAAGATACTGTATAATGATGTTATTGAATTTCTTCTTTTTTCTTACTATAGTTTTTTCTCCATTGTTAAAAATAAAATATTTGCCAAATCAGACTTAAAATACCCTTCATCAAAACTTTCAAAACCACCTAAAATTTTGAGTAAGGTGCTTTTACCACTGCCATTGGATCCTTTTATAACATAAATTTGATCACTAAAATTTTGTGTGAAATTTTCAATAACTTTCTTTTTACCATAACTTTTAAAGCAATTTTTACATGTTATTATTTTCATTAATAAAAATTCCCTTCAATTATAGCTGCTAAAATTAATAATAATATAGAAAATACATATATAAATTTATTTTCATTCCAAAATTTAAATATGTATTTTATTTGTTTTTTAATCATTAAAATTTTGAGAGACGATATCGATAAATACATATATAAGCATATGTTCAACATTTCTATAATCCCATGCTTATAAGACAAAAGAAATGTTTCTTTTATTCCTCTAATTTGAATACTAATATAATAGTTTATGACTATATGAAAAATATCTAAAATAACCAGTATTGGAGAAAAGACAACCAATACAAAGTATTGTAAAAAATGATTTGCATTATTCCATATGATATCAATTGTAAAATCAAAACCCTGTTTGTTACTTACTGTATTAATTTCTTTGAAATTAATATTATTTGAAATAAATGAAATAAATAAGTATACAAGAAACATTATCAAAAATATTAACATTACAAATTTCACATAATTTTTAAATTTTATTTTCATAAAACTCCTAACCATTCTGTTAAAAGAATTTTCATAAAATAAGTTAGTAAAATAAGCATAAACATAAGATACTGTATAATGATGTTATTGAATTTCTTCTTTTTTCTTACTATAGTTTTTTCTCCATTATAGTAAAAGAAACTTAATATATGTAAAATTAGAAATGTATAAAATATATTAATAATATACCATGGAGAAATTAATAAAGTTCCAATTATTCCTGCAATTGCTGAAATGAAAGTGTATAGCATAAAGGAACTGAAGTATATTGTATATAAGTAATTTGTATAATTATTTTTTTCATTCAAAATCTTTATATAATAATTTGCTAATGTTTTAGATAAATTCTTATATTTAGTATCCGTCAGAATTTCTAATTCTAATAGATATAAAGATAATATCAAAAATGAGTAGTCGAAGTTCACTTCTAATTTATAATCTATTAAAACGGATAAAATAGATGCCACAATTCCAATGAATACACCTTAATTTTTACTCCTAAGAATATATAGTTTAGTATAAATTAGTGGGGAATTTATTTTACTGAATTCTTTTAATATGTAGTTACTTTTAAAATTCTTCACAAAAATATTAGTTTTTTTCCATGTATAAATGCAAAAAATAACACACAATAAACAGCAAAGGAAAATTGTGTCCTCTTTATTATTCGCACAATTATTGAATGTCAGTTTACCTTAAGGAGGGTGATTAAATGGGGATTGATGCAGGTAGTTTTTTAGAAGGATTATCAACTGCGTTTCATCCGATGAACCTTTTATGGGTCCTTATCGGTGGTTTTCTAGGTACTGTGGTAGGTATGTTACCTGGATTAGGACCTGCGACTGCGGTTGCAGTACTCATACCTGTGACATTTGGTATGGAACCCGTAAGCGCATTGATTTTAATGGTTTCGATTTATTATGGTGCCATGTATGGTGGCTCGAGAAGTTCGATTTTGTTAAATACACCAGGTGATGGCTCAGCCATTGCAGCTACATTCGATGGTTATCCAATGACCAAAAATGGAGAGGCGGGTAAAGCTCTAACGATCTCAGCTATAGCTTCGTTAATTGGAGGTATTACTGCGGTGTTTGGTTTTATCATTTTAGCTAAGCCGTTATCTGCCTTTGCTTTGAAATTTGGTCCTCAAGAGTACTTTTTATTATTCTTATTTACGCTTTCAGCTATTGTAACTTTATCGTCAGGGAAGATGGTCAAAGGGTTCATTGCGACAAGTATTGGTTTAATCATTAGTACAGTAGGGGTAGATTTACAAACAAGTATTTATCGTTTCACATTTGATTTACCTCATTTAAGTGAAGGTATCAACTTCTTAGTCGTTATCATTGGTGTATATGCCGTAGCAGAAGTATTATATAATTATTTACATTTAGATGCATTGAAACCACCTAAAGCTGATGTAGGATCAATGAAATTATCTAAGGAAGATATAAAGAACACAAGAGGCGCTATGCTTCGCCAAAGTCCTATTGGTTTCTTAATCGGTGTATTACCAGGAGCCGGCGGCTCTATTGCGGCAATGTTAAGTTATTCAACTGAAAAACAAATATCTAAAAATAGTAAGAATTTCGGGAAAGGTCAAATAGAAGGCGTAGCTGCGCCAGAAGCTTCTAATAATGCTGCTTCCGTAGGTGCTTTAATCCCGTTATTAACGATGGGCGTGCCAGGATCAGGAACAACAGCTGTAATTTTAGGTGCAGTCGTTATGCTAGGTTTACAACCAGGGCCTTTGTTATTTGCAAATGAGCCTGAAACGATATGGACACTCGTTAACAGTATGTTTATTGGTAATATATTCTTAGTCATTTTGAACATTGCTTTAATAGGGTTACTACTCAAGATATTACGTACACCCCCAAAAGTTTTATATCCGCTTATTTTGGTGCTAGCGTTTATCGGTACATACACATTAGGTTATAGTATCACTGATTTCTACATTTTAATTATTTTCGGTATTATTGGTTTAGTTATGAAATTATTAGACTTTCCGCTTGCGCCTTTGATTTTAGCAGCAATTATAGGTTCAGATATGGAGCAGAATTTTCGTAAAAGCTTGATAGTGAGTAATAACAATGTAGGAGATATATTTTGGGGATCCCCAATTAGTCTCGTGTTAACATTGATGACTATTTTAGCTTTGGTCTATCCGCTGATTATAAAAGGATTCAAAAGAATGAAAGTGAAAAAATAACATAAAAAAAACAGTTCATTTTACAAGGAACGACATCATTAAATTAGGAACGCAACGAAAAACTAGGTAATTTCCTGAATGCTATAGGAGATTACCTAGTTTTTTATTTTCATGCTTTTGGCCCCCACTATTTTTGAATTTTTCTCTCTAATCCAATTAGTTGGCATTTGTTGTTACTAAATTAAAAAACATTTTTGAGGGTATTATATAAGTAATAGGTATCTAAATACTTGCCACTAGGAGGTTAGTGTATATGTTTAAAAATATATTATTACCCTATGATTTTGAAAATGATTTTAGTGCGATTCCTGACCATTTAGCAAAAATGGTTGATACAGATTCAATTGTTACAGTTTATCATGTTGTTGAAGAAGCTAATTTTGCAACTAATTTAGAAAATTATATTGAACAAAAAAGTGATATTATTAGAGAAAAAGAAAGCAGCCTTGCTCCATTTTTACACGAATTAGATGAAAAAAAGGTTCAATATAAAGTAGATATTGATTTTGGACCTGTTAAAGATACAATCTTAGACAAAATTACTTCTGGCGATACAGATAAAGGTGAATACGATTTAGTAATTATGAGTAATCATAGAGTGAGTTTGAATATTAAACACGTTTTAGGAGATGTTACGCATAAGATTGCTAAAAGAAGTTCTGTCCCAGTATTAATTGTTAAATAAAGATTAAAAGCATAGAAACCTTATTAAACTAAGCATCATGCTAATATTTTTAATATATGCTGACCTAAAAATTACTACAATCTTATAAAGGTATGCGTTCCTTCAAGGTGTGCGCTGAAAAAGTGTGGATTTTGAAGGGATTTTTAATTCACTAATTTATGCCCTCCATTATCTGCTTTATTTATTAATTTACTATGTAAAATAAAGAATTTTTGCATAATTTTCAATAATAATGGTATATTACATGTAAGGGATTACATTTATTAAAAAGGGAGAGATTATTCAAGGGGAAAATGATAGATAAAATAGCCGGATTAAACAAAGATAGGAGTCGCAAGTATGAAAATTATTCCGTTTTCAGATTTGAAAGACATCATTAATGAAGGTGATGTGATAGCCCTAGCAGCATTATCAACGGCTAACTTACCAGCTGAGATTCTCAAAACATTAGTCGATCAATATGATGAGCATCAAACGCCTAAAGCCTTCACCTTTATGTTGGCAAACGATATTAGTGATTATCGTGGCGACAGTTATGATTTAGATTCTTTTGTATCAAGGGGTATGATCAAACGATTAATCACAAGTATTATTACTGGTTCACCTAAGACTATCAATGCAATGCGCAATAATGATATTGAAGCCTATTACGTGCCTCAAGGTGTAATTACGACGCATTATCGTAGTCAAACATCTGCTTCACCAGGAACAATTACTAAGATTGGGCTGAATACCAATGTTGATCCTAGATATTCTGGTGGCAAAGTAAATACGCGTACGACAGAGGATCTAGTATCTTTAATTGAAATCAACGCAGAAACATATTTAAATTATGATTTTCCAGAAATTGATGTCGCATTGTTACGAGGTACATATGCCGATACAGAAGGTAATATTTATATGACGCATGAAGCACATCTTGGAGAGGGTTACAGTGTTGCAGCAGCTACACATAAGAATAAAGGTAAAGTGATTGTGCAAGTGAAAGCAGTCATCCAAAGTGGGCGTTTCAATCCGAATGATGTATTTATTCCGGGTAAACTTGTAGATTACGTTGTAGTTAATAGCAATCCGAAATATCACAGACAGGTTGTCCAAACACAATATGACCCAGCACTTTCAGGACATTATCAGATTACTGAAATGCGAGAGCCATATATAGCATTAGGTACCCGTAAAGTGATTTTGAGACGTGCAGCTCAATATTTACTTGAAGGAGATGTAATCAGTATTGGTTTTGGCATTAATAATGAATTGTCGAATGTTTTAGAAGAGGAGCAGGCCAATCATTTAGTTCAAACGAATATAGATACAGGCGTTTTTGGTGGCTTAATTAGTAGCGGTAATTACTTTGGTATGAACTACAATCTAAGTGCACGCATGAGACACGAGTTAACATGGGATTTTATCTATAACGATGGCATAGATGTCGCATTCCTAAGCTTTGCTGAAGTGGATCAATATGGCAACGTTAATGTGTCTAAGTTCGGAGACAAAATGAATGGGTGTGGTGGTTTTATTGATATTAGCCAATCAGTTAAAAGGATTGTTTTTTCAGCTTCAATGGTTGTTGGGGGTCAACTAAATTTTGTGAACGGTGAAGCCCAAGTGGAAACACAAGGTAAGTCACCTAAATTTGTAAAAGAAGTTGGCAACATAGATTTTAATGTTGAAAATGCACGAAAATTAGCACAGGAAGTTTATTTTGTTACTGAACGCGCAGTGTTTGAACTGACGGACAAAGGTATTAAATTAATTGAAATTGCACCTGGTTTAGATTTAGAGCGAGATATTTTAGCAAATATGGAGTTTCAACCAATCATTTCTGACGAGATTAACATAACACAGAATGATATTTATCAAAAAACATGGGGAGGTCTGTCTCAGGTAATTAAGTCGGAAGATCGTATTTAAAATAAGGGGGAGAAAAATATGAATTACGACTGGATTAAAACGAGAGCAGTATTTGATGAGGAAAAGCCAGCAATTATCGATCCATTTAAAGGTACTGAATGGACATATCAAGATTTAAATAAACGTGCAGAGAACTTAGCAAATCATTTACAAGATCAAGGTATAGAACGTGGGGATGTCGTTGGTATTTTCTCACCAAACGATGTAGCTATTCTGGATTTATTATTCGCTACATTTAAAATAGGTGCAGTATATTTACCGATGAATTGGCGTTTGAAAACACAGGAAATTGAAAGCGTGATTCAAGATTCTGATGTAAAATTAATTTTTTATTCACAAAAGCATTTATCAAGTTTAGAGGGAATCGCAGACGAACTCATTCATATGGATGTCGATTCAAAACAATATGATGATATGGTCGATCCAAACAATCACCGTCCATTCAAAACGGTACATGTAGAAAAAGATGATTTAGCAGCGTTAATGTACACAAGTGGTACAACAGGATTACCTAAAGGCGTTATGTTTACGTATGAAACTTTCGTCAATAATCCAATAAATACGGCGCTCACTTATAAAATGAATTCTACGTATAAGACGATTGTTTCGACACCAATGTTTCATGTATTAGGCTTTAACGATTTGACGTTACCATTGCTAATGGCAGGCGGCACACTGATTATACAACGCTACTTCAATGGTGAAGCATTAAATGATCTCATGGCACATTACAAACCAAATTATTTAATACAGATACCAACGATGTATTATGCAATGTTAGTTGCAGAGAATTTTGATCTTAAAAACTTCGATAACATTGAATTCTTACTTCAAGGTGGGTCAGCACCACTACCTGCTGTGCAAAAGAAATTTAACAGTATGGGCCTATCTATCGTTAATGGTTACGGTTTGACGGAAGCGCCACTAGCAATGGTTAACACGCCAGAAAATGGCGCTGAAAAACCTGGTAGTATTGGGCAGCCTGTCATGTTTGTGGACTATCGTATTTTAAATGATGAATTTGAAGATATACAAACTGGAGAAATTGGCGAATTAGCTGTTAAAGGTAACAATGTTACACCAGGTTATTGGAAGAAACCAGAAGAAACAGCGAAAAATTTCAAAGATGGATATTTCTTAACAGGAGATTTAGCAAAAATAGATGAAGACGGTGATATCTATATCGTTGATAGACGTAAAGAAATGATTATCACTGGTGGTGAAAATGTGCTGCCTTCTGAAGTAGAAGCGGTCTTATCAACACATCCATTAGTAGCACAAGGTGTGGTAGTGAGCTATGAAAGTCCTAAATATGGAGAATCTGTTTCAGCAGCAGTGGTATTGACTGAAGATGATCCAGACTTTGAACAAAAATTAGACGCACACATGAGAGAACACATAGCTGGGTATAAGATTCCGAGAATGTATTTAAAATTAACAAATATTCCGCTGAACTCAACTTCAAAACCAGATAAGCTAGAGTTACAGAAGAAGATGAATAATAAAGCTGACAAAGCGTGTCAACAAGATGATGAATTAGCTTAAATAACTTATGCTTTTATAAATATTTTAAAATAATAACTATAAATTTTTTTGACAAGATTTGTAAGCGTTAACATTAAAGTGGAGGTTTTAATTATGCCAACAAAAGAAGAAGTAATCAAAGCATTATATCCAGAGGATATTTTAAGTATTGCAAAAGATTTAACTGAAGGAGAAGTTAAATTATTAAAACAGCTTAATGATATGTTAGAAGAAAAATATAGAGACTCAGTTAATGAGCATTGGTTAAATGCGACTGAGCCAGAAGACTATTTTGAAGAATTGGGTAAATTAAACTATTTCCAAAATCCGTTACTATTTGAAGGACGTGAAGGAGAAAAAACACCTAGTCAACTAT
Organism: Staphylococcus sp. AntiMn-1; assembly: GCF_001663395.1. NCBI lineage: Bacteria > Bacillati > Bacillota > Bacilli > Caryophanales > Staphylococcaceae > Staphylococcus > Staphylococcus sp. AntiMn-1. The sequence continues at coordinate 1,770,826 of NZ_CP012968.1, read as the reverse complement.
TCCAATTCTTTATGTCATACACAATAGCCAAATTTGATGTTTCTTTAGCGACATTACTCGGTGTACATCAAGGCTTAGGTCATAATTCATTTTGGTTTGGTGGTAGTAAAGAGCAACAAGCCTATTATTTACCCAAATTACAATCACACGAATTACGTACGTGCTTTGCATTAACAGAACCGGAACATGGCTCTGATGTCGCGGGTGGATTAGAAACTACTGCGAAACGTGAGGGCGATCAATGGGTTATTAATGGTGAGAAAAAATGGATTGGTGGTGCAAATGTAGCCGACGTTATGCCAGTATACGCAGTAGATGTAGATACTGGTAAACCTAAAGGCTTTATTGTCGAGCCTAGTCAAGAAGGCGTGGAAATCGAACTTATTGAAAATAAAATTGCACTCCGTATCGTTCCTAACGCCAAAATTCGTCTGAAAAATGTGGTCGTGAAAGAAGAACAAAGGCTGCAAAATATTAATAGCTTTAAAGACATTGCGAAAGTATTATATTCTACTCGTGCAGGCGTGGCGTACATGGCTACAGGAGCGATGGCAGGCGCATTAAAAGCTACGACAGACTATGTAACGCAACGTAAACAATTTGGTAAGGAAATTAGTAAGTTCCAATTAATTCAAGAGAAATTAGCTATGATGCAAGGCAATCTAGCTCAAGCAATGGCGACATGTGCGCAACTTGCACGTATGCAAGCAAAAGGTGAATATGATGAAGTGGCAACTTCAACAGCTAAAATGATGAATGCACTGAGATTAAGAGAAACAGTATCAATGGGCCGTGGTGTGCATGGTGGAAATGGTATTTTAGCAGGAGAGTACGATATTGCAAGATTCTTTGCAGATGCTGAAGCGATTTACACATATGAAGGCACACATGAAATCAATGCACTTGTAATTGGAAGAGCAATCACGGGAGACTCAGCATTTATTTAATATAAAATATGAACGATTGAAGATATAGAAAAAACAATTTGGAGGTTTTAGTATGACGATAAGAAAAGCAACTGTGTTAGGTGCAGGCACGATGGGTAGTCAAATCGCTGCGCTCCTTGTCAACGCAGGTTTAAAAGTAAAATTATTAGACATTGTGATTGATGAGAATGAACCTAATAAAATTTCCAAAAAAGCTTATGAAGTAATAACTAATCCAAAGCGTCCACAGCTATTTGACTTAGCCTTTGCCTCAAATTTATCTTATGGCAACTTTAATGAAGATTTAGTTGAGCAAGATGACGCTGACATTTATATTGAAGCAGTAAAAGAAGAAGTGGATATTAAGCATAATGTTTGGGATAAAGTGAAAAAGGTAGCAAAAGATGATGCTATATTTGCGACGAACACATCAGGTATTCCAATAGAGTCGATTGCAGATGTATTTGAAGGAAAAGATAAAGAACGCTTTTTCGGAATGCATTTCTTTAATCCACCACGCATTATGAAATTAGTCGAAGTAATTCCAAATGAAAAAACGTCTGAAGCGGTAGTGGAACGCGTACAAGCATTTGCAGAAGATGTATTAGGGAAAGGTGTCATTGTTGCAAATGATGTCCCAGGATTTGTGGCTAACCGTGTTGGTACACAAACGATGAATGACATTATGTACAGAGCTGAAAACCAAGATTTTTCTATTACAGAAGTGGATGCTTTAACTGGCCGTAGTATTGGACGACCAAAAATGGGAACGTATGGTTTATCAGATTTAGTTGGTCTTGATATTGCTATGACCGTAATTAAAGGTATGCAAAGCGTTCCAGATGAACAACCATTTTTCCACGATGTAAAACTTTCGGAAAAATTAGCGGCAAAAGGTGCATTAGGTAATAAAACGAAACAAGGATTTTATAAAAAAGTAGATAAAAAGCGTTTCGTCTTTGATGCAGAGCAAAATGATTATGTGCCACCGCAACCACCACAATTAGAGATTTTAGGCAAGTTTAATAAAGACTTGGCTTCTAACTTAGACGTTATCTTTAATGCACAAGATGATGCAGGCATATTTCTATGGGAAACATTGAGAAATAATTTCTATTATTCAGCGATTAACGTGCCGAAAGCGGCAACTGATTTTAAAGATATTGATCGCGCATTAGTATGGGGTTTTAACTGGAAACAAGGACCATTCCAATTGTGGGACTTAATGGGCTTCGAACGTGTGAAGTCACGCATGAAAGAAGAATTAGGATCACTTCCAGATTGGATAGAGCAACGCAATGAACCATTCTACAGTGAAGGTGAATCTATTGAACGTGTTACACCAGTCGCAGAGTATATTGATCAAGAAATTTGGGAAAGAGCAGATTCTAACTTATCTGTGGCGAATAAAGATCAATTACTTTTAAAATTACAAAGTAAAAATAATGTGATTACTGGCGGATTCCTTGATGATTTATTAGAATCAATTAACAAATTAGAAGATGAAGACTATAGTAACATGGTCATCTATGCAGGCGGCAACAACTTTAGTGTCGGTGCGAATTTGTATCAAATGAAAAAAGCACATGAAGAAAACCAAGTGGTATCAGAAGTAGGCGCCATGGTCGAAAAACTTCATTATATATTCACTAGACTGAAACATGCGTTGAAACCAGTTGTTACTGCAGTTCAAGGTAGAGCCTTAGGTGGCGGTTGCGAACTTGTACTTCATTCACCATTTGTGGTAGCTGCAAGTGAATCTTATATTGGTCTTGTTGAGACAGGCGTAGGCTTACTACCAGCTGGTGGTGGACTCGCAGAATTAACGGATAGAGTATTGCGCACAAATCATAAAAACAATGATAAACAAGATTCAATTACTAAAATATTAATGCAAGTTGGTTTCGCAAAAGTTTCTACAAATGCATATGAAGCAGTGAAATATGGTTATTTGAGAGAGACGGATACTGTAATATTGAATACTGAAAGACGTGTTGAAGTTGCATTAAATAGAGCGCGTTACGAATCAGAAACTAATTATGTACCTACACCAAAATCACAATATATTGCTTTAGGCAAAGACTTTAAGGCATTAGCTGAAGGTCAGTTAGATGCACAACGTATGGGTAACTTTATCAGTGACTACGATTATGAAATTACGTTGAAAGTGGCAGAAGTATTAGCAGGCGGTGACATTCCTCGTAACACATACGTGAATCAAAGATATTTACAGACACTTGAAAAAGAAAGATTTTTAGAGCTTTTACAAAATAAAAAAACGTATGACAGAATTTCACACATGTTAGAAAAAGGAAAACCATTACGTAATTAATAGTTGAGAGTAAAAAGAAAGGGTGAACTTAAATGCGAGATGCATATATTGTAGCTTATGGACGTTCAGCAGCTGGTAAGGCAAAGAATGGGGCAATGGCTCACGAAAGACCAGATGAAGTGGCAGCAAAAGTATTAAAAGGTGTATTGGAAAGAGTTGGAGGTTCATTTGATCCTAGTATGGTAGAAGACGTTATCGTCGGCAATTCATTTCCAGAAGGCTTACAAGGACAGAACATTGCAAGAACAATTGCATTACTTGCAGGCATGCCAAACGAAGTACCAGGACAAACGGTTAACCGTTACTGTTCATCAGGCCTTCAAACGATTGCGCATGCAGCAAACCAGATTAACGCGAATCAAGCAGACATCCTTGTAGCAGGCGGTATTGAATTGATGAGTGCAGTACCAATGGGTGGTAATGAACCAACAAACAATCCGATTCTGCAAGATGAAGATTCAGGTGTTTCTTATCCAATGGGACTAACTGCAGAAATGGTAGCAGAAACTTACAATGTGTCTAGAGAAGACCAAGATGCATATGCAGTACAGAGTCATCAACGTGCTACAAAAGCACAACAAGAAGGTAAATTTGATGACGAAATTATACCGATTGAAGTGAATAAAGTCACTTATGATCAAAATGGTCCAGTCGTTTCGAAAGAAGTATTTAAAGACGATGAATTAATCAGACCAGATACAAATAAGGAAACTTTAGCTAAATTACCTACAGTGTTTAAGGCTAACGGTACAGTGACCGCAGGCTCCTCGGCACCCTTAACAGATGGTTCAGGGTTTGTCGTAGTCATGTCTGGTGAAAAAGTAAAAGAATTAGGCGTGAAACCCATCGCACGCTTTGTTGGCTTTAAAGCTGTGGGTGTAGATCCTAAGTTAATGGGTATTGGTCCAGCGTATGCTATTCCAGAAGCATTGAAATTAGCAAACTTGGATGTTAAAGATATTGATTTAGTTGAGTTAAACGAAGCATTTGCATCTCAAACATTAGCTTCCATTAGAGAAACAGGTTTAGATATGGAGAAAACCAATGTTAATGGTGGTGCAATTTCACTAGGGCATCCGCTTGGCGCAACAGGCGCGATGTTAGTAGGCAGACTACTTTCTGAAATGAAGAAACAGCCAGATACGAAATACGGAATGGTTACGATGTGTATTGGCGTTGGCATGGGTGCTGCTGGCATTTTTGAATATGTAAGATAATCGTAGTTTGAATATGTAATAAATAACCCCTTAAGCGTAAGATAAATGCTTAAGGGGTTTTAATTTATGATTTGTTATTTTATTATGGTTTTAATTCAAAGTGATAAATTGATGTGCATGTTGATGTGTAAGTGATTCAGGCCATTCGATTGCTAATGATGTCCAGCTTTTTCCACCGCTTTCGGAATAGAAAACCCCTTTATTATTAGCAATGTAAAATATACCATCCTTTTCGGAGATGGCTGAAATTAAGGTGCCCTCTGGTGCAGGTAAACCTTCATCAGCTTCTGTCCAAGCACTTTCATGTTCTTTATCAACATAGTAAATCGTTGAAAACGTGTCATCATCATAATTATGTGCGTTAAACGGTGAGTTCGATGTAGCGATGACAATATTACTGGAATTGTTAGAATTAACCGCTAATCCATAGCCGTATCTATATTTTATACCATCAATGAATGTCGTCCATGTTTGACCATAATCATCGCTTTCAATAAATGTATCTCTACCACCTTCTAAAAAGGCATCTCCTAAAACGCCGTACAATTGATTTGGGTAATCAGGATGGCTCTTAAGTACATGAATATCTATAGGTAGCACACGATCTGTGCGTGGGAGCTCCCAATGTTGACCATAATCTCTGGATTGAATAAATCCGCCGGCTTCAATAGTTAAATTGATTGTTCCGGGAGATTTAATATTAGTATCAAACCATTTTACATGATGCGTAAATGGTCTAGGCGGGAAGAACCATTGATTTTTACCTTGTATATGTTCAAAATCTGTAAGGAGTTCAAATGTTTGTCCCTCATTATAGGAGATGAAAAGCGCACTTGGTTCCGTGCCAACAATTACGGTGCCAGAAGATTTACCAGTATCAACCACTGTCACTGCTGTGATTGATGTCATATGAATATCATCTTTCTTAAATGGGCTATTGTAAGTGAACCTTGTGCCTATTGGAGCCCATGTATCACCCTTGTCGGTACTTTTCCATAAACCACGGTCAAACGTGCCGCAATATAATATATTACTATTTAAAGGATCTTGAGCTATTGAAATCGGGTTAGTGCCCTCTAATTTAAATGCTGTATGAAGGCCTTGTGCATCATTTTTAATAAGCAATAATGCATTGTCATAAGTGATTGCGCATTGAGCCATATTTATCACGCTACCTTTGGGTAAGTTTATGATTTAAAGTATCGTATCAGACTTGTTTAACAAAAAGAAATTGAGTTACAAATACCTTAGATAATTATGCTGTTAGAAAACAACAGAAAATGAATTAATGTTGTTTTGTTCTTGGCTATAGTACATACATACTAATAAACATCACGTTGGTAACGTTGATTTTTAATTAAATCTCTTAAATAGTCTTCTGCACTATCTTGGCTGTAATTACCATGTTTAATCAGTACATTCACTAATGCTTGATGGACACCTGAAGCCATCTCATCTTTATTTCCACATAGATAAATCGTAGCGCCCTCTGTTATCCATTTATAAAATTCAGCACTATTATCTTCAATACGGTGTTGGACATAAATTTTAGTTTCAGTATCTCTTGAAAAAGCTAAATCTAATTTACTGAGTACACCGTCACTCAGCCAGCCCTCTAAATCACTCTGATAAAGGAAATCTGTATTATAATTTTGATTACCAAAAATAAGCCATTGTGATCCTTTAAGATTTAAGTGTGCGCGTTCTTGTAGATAGGCTCTGTAAGGTGCGATGCCTGTGCCAGCACCAATCATAATGACAGGTGTGGTTTCTTCATAAGGAAATTTGAAGTTTGGATTCTTTTTAAGATAAACAGGCATATGATCACCAGGTTGTGTACGTTCAGCAAGTTGAACGGAACAAACGCCTAGACGTTCACGACGATGCGCTTCATATTTCACGACACGTACTGTGATTTGTACACGATTTGGATTAACGTTGTTACTGCTTGCGATTGAATATTCTCTTGGTGGTAATTTTCTTAATAATTGCGGTAACATTTTTGGTTGAAGTGATACGGGTGTAAAGTCTTTAATCAAGTCGATGACATCTCGACCATAAATATAATCTTGAATCCAATCATTTTTTTGAACATTTGCGTTTAACATTGGATTACTAAATAACTCAGCAGCACTTTTCATTAGGGCAGGTGTTATTTTTGAAATTTCAAAGTAATGTGTCAACGCATCTTGTAATGTTAATGGTTGTTCATCTTTATCAACATAAACAAGTGTTTCAGCGTCCCAACCTAAAGTATCGATAAAGTGTTCAACAAGGGCAGGGTCATTTTCAGGTATTACTACTAAACTATCTCCAGGCTCATATGATTCGTTGTAACCTTCAAGAGATAATTCAAGATGTCTGACTTCGCGTGTTGCATTGGCTTCAGTCAGTACATTATTTTGTATTACTTCAGCTTGAAATGGGTTTGATTTGGAATACTGACCATGAGGTTCTTCAATTGTGACTTCATCGTCTATCACATCATTTGCATCTGTGTTTGGCGAAACGTTGGTTAATAGCTCTAGCATATCTGCAATCCATTGTTCTGCTACTTCTTCAAAATCAAAATCACAATCTACCCTTTCAGCTAATCGATGACCGCCTAATTTTCCGAAGATTTCATCAAAGTCTCTTCCTGCCTGACAAAAATCTGGATAGCTTTCGTCTCCTAATGCGAGTACAGAGAAGTTTAATCCATCTAATCGTGGGGCTTTATCACTGTGCATAAACTCATGAAAATCTATCGCGTTGATTGGGGGCTCTCCCACGCCTTGTGTAGAACATATGATAAACAGGTAATCTATATTTGTCAGTTCATCTAGCGGGAAATCATCCATCTCCGACAAATGAACATTTAAATTGTGTTCCTTTAATTTTGCTTCAAATTGATCGGCAACTTCTTCAGCATTACCTGTTTCAGTACCAAATAGAACATGTACTTCTAAAGGTTCAGCTACGGAACTATCAGTTGCGTTTGATGGTGTCACCTCATCATCCTGCGTTTCAGGATTAACTAAATAACTGCCTAACCATTGTTGCTGACTTGAAGATAATGTTGGCAGAAGTTGATTTATAAGTGCCAATTGTTCTTTGTTAAAAGGAGTATTGGTTTCATTTAGTTGCAAATCATTCACCTCGTCTTCTTTTATTGTATGAGGTTTGTGTAAACATCATGTCCTTAAATCATAACATCATTGAATTACTTTATTAATTAATTGAAATAGGATTAATGTTTTTGATTCTCTGAAATGATCTTGTTTATTTCATTTATATCTCTTTGTGCTCTTCTACTTTCAATAGACCAAATAACAAAGTAAATCATTGTATATATGAGTATAAATACGATGATGACCGAGATTCGGAGTGGAAACCAACCTGCTAATATACCTAAAGGAAACATCACTATCAACATTACACTAAAATGAATCACCGTCTTTTTAAAAATTGAGAGGCGGGTATGTGAGAATATCAGTTCACCCAAACTAAATGTGACACCGATGAAAGCCCATATTAGAACAGATATCAGCATAATTTGTAACTCGGTGAAGTGTTCATAGTAAAATCGTCCCATTGTCGATATTGGAGAAACAGGCATAAATTGCGTATGCGAAAATATAAAAGAAAATAATAGCGAAATCATCGTACCAATCGAAACACCTATAGTTGCACCATGTATTAACCTTTTCATAGTTTTAGAGCCTCCTTTATTATAGATAAGTATCTTCTAGAAGAATATGTGAAGTCATCGTTTGAAAAGCGAATTTCTATAGTTCCGTTTTTATTGAGTTTCAAATGGTCGATATAATCGATATTGATGATTTCTGATTTAGATATTTGTAGGAAGTTTGAACTTAATTGTTTTTTAATAGTATATAATCTTTCGTTCAGGGTAAAGTGTTGATTCCATGTATAGATGGTTAGTATTTTATTTTCCATCCTGAAACATATAATATCTCGCTGTTTGATAAAGTGAATTTCATCATTATGTTTGCCTGTAAATGTTTTTCGGTTGGATAATTGTTTGATGTATTGCACGATATCTGGCAAATTTTCTGCGTTTTCATTAGCTTGTATTATAACTTCATCTTCGGATAATGCATTGTTGTATTTAACTCTGACCTTCATATGCAACGCCTCCTGTTAAGTTAAGTAAAACAAATATTAGCATTAAATACTACATAGTTTAATTAATCTGTCAGTATTGCTAACTAAGTGGTTACAAATGCACATTAAGTGGATGACCTTTAAAAATGCACATAATAAATTCCCCTAAATCATTCTTGGTAGGGAATGATTTAGGGGATATAAATTATATCTTTTAAAAGGAGAAGTTGATATATAAGAAGTGCTCAATTTCTTAATATCTTTTATATTATAATAGCTAGAGTTTTAAGTTTGGGGTGCTCGTGTATATCTAATGATATCTTAAAGATTTAGCTATTAGGGTGTAATAGCGAATGCGCGTACAGGAAATCCTGGCGCGTCTTTAGGTTTAGGGCTAATCGTGTAAATAAGGGCACCACGTGTGGGTAGTTGATCTAAATTCGTCAACAGCTCAACTTGGAATGTATCTTGTCCTAGGACGTAACGTTCACCAACGATATCACCATTTTTGGCTACATCTATCGAAGCATCTGTATCGAATGTTTCGTGACCAATGGCTTTGACTTGTCGTTCTTCGAGCAAGTATTTTAAAGCATCGAGGCCCCAACCGGGTAAATGGAGGTTGCCATTGCTGTCTTTATTCTCGAATTGTTCGATGTCTGGCCAACGTTTCGACCAATCACTGCGTAAGGCGACAAATGTGCCGGGTTCAATTGTTCCATGCGTTGATTCCCATTGTTCGACATGTGTGCGAGTTAATATGAAATCTGCATTCTCTGCTACTTCTTGTGAAAAATCTAAAACAACAAGTGGTAGGGCGAGTTCTTTTAAATCTAATTCATGTAAATAGCGTGTGTTTTCCACAAAATGAATAGGTGCATCAATATGTGTACCGTACTGACTTACTATATTCCAATTTTGAACATAAAAGCCATCGTCTGCTACGTTAAACAGGGTAGAAACTTTAGCGCGTTCAAACTCACTGAAGCATGGAATGGTTTCATCAAATGTGTGGGTCAAATCGACCCACTTTGATGATTTTAATTGTTCTAATTGTTCCCATAATGGATAACTCATGTGTATCACCACCATTTTTAATCGTTATACTGTTGCTGTATTTGTTGATTTTCGTAACTTATCAACGGCATTTACTAAGACACTTAATGCTTCTACTACTTCATCTTCTTTACGTGTCTTCAATCCACAATCTGGGTTGACCCAGAATAACGAACGATCAATTTCTTGTAAGGCACGATGGATTGCTTCTGTAACTTCTGATTCAGTCGGAATACGTGGACTATGAATATCATATACCCCTAAACCAATACCTAAATCGTAAGTAATATCTTCGAAATCTTTAATCAAGTCACCATGGCTACGAGATGTTTCAATAGAAATCACGTCTGCATCTAAGTCGTAGATTGCGTGTATGATTTGTCCAAATTGTGAATAGCACATATGTGTATGAATTTGTGTTTCATCAGCCACGGAAGATGTTGCAAGTTTAAACGAATGCACAGATTTGTTTAAGTAGTCTTCGTGATATTCTGAACGAAGCGGTAAACCTTCTCTTAAAGCAGGTTCGTCTACTTGAATAATTTGAATACCTTCATTTTCAAGTGCCAATACTTCTTCATTAATAGCGAGCGCAATTTGATCTTGTACTTCTTCACGCGGTAAGTCTACACGTTCAAATGACCAGTTCAGAATTGTGACAGGTCCAGTGAGCATACCTTTTACAGGCTTGTCTGTTAAACTTTGTGCATAAAGTGTCTCTTTCACTGTAAGTGGTTCAGCCCATTTCACATCGCCATAAATGATAGGTGGTTTCACCGCACGTGATCCGTATGATTGTACCCAACCGAATTTAGTTACTAGGAAACCTTGTAGTTTTTCACCAAAGAATTCGACCATATCATTACGTTCAAATTCACCATGTACTAAGACGTCTAAACCAATATCTTCTTGAATTTTAATCCAGCGTGCAATCTCATTATTTAAGAATGATTGGTAATTTTCATCTGAGATGCGGTCATTTTTCCAATCAGCACGATATTTACGTACTTCTTGAGATTGTGGGAATGAACCAATTGTTGTCGTTGGTAAATCTGGTAAATTAAGACGTTTGTCTTGTGCTTGTTTACGCGTTTTAAAAGCAGATTGTCTTGAAGTACGTACGCTGTCAAAATCGTATTCAAGGTTTTTAAATGATTGATTCTGGAAACGTTCATAGCGTGCTTTTAATTGATTATATTTTTCAGCATCATTGTCATTAAATAGGCGTCTCAAGGCATCTAATTCGTCTAATTTTTCAGTTGCGAAACTTAATCCTTCGGCAATTGATTCTTCAAGTGTTTCGTCATCTAATGATACAGGAACATGCAATAATGACGCTGATGGTTGAATAACAAGATCATTTGTATAATTTTGTAACGTGTCGATAAGTTCTTTTTTAGCTTCAATGTCAGCAGCCCAAACGTTACGACCATCGATAATACCTGCATAAAGTGTTTTGTTTTTATCAAAATCGCCAGCTTTAATTTGTTCAAGGTTAAAGTTATGGTCATGAACGAAATCTAGGCCAAGCCCTTTAACAGGTAAGCTGTTTAAAAATTGTAGATTAACACGTTCGAAATAGGTTTGTATCACGATATGATTTTCTAAACCAGCCTCAGCGAAATACTCATATGCTGCTTGTGTAATAGCTTCATAATCTGCGCTGTCATCTGTCACTAATGCAGGTTCGTCGATTTGAATATATTCAGCACCAGCTTCTTTTAGTGATTGTAGTACTTCTTTATATAAAGGTAACAGTGTGTTTACTTTTTCTTCGAAAGATTGGTCGCCACCTTTAGATAATTTAACAAATGTAATCGGACCTACAATGACAGGATGTGCGTTTACATTTAAAGATTTTGCATAATTAAAGCGTTCTAATAAGACATTGTGATTAAGTTTCGGTTCGGCATGATCCCATTCTGGAACGATATAGTGATAGTTTGTGTTGAACCATTTGATTAAGGCACTTGCAACATGTTCTTTATTACCTCTAGCAATATCGAATAATAAATCATCATCTATGTCTCTACCTTGGAAACGTTCAGGAATAATATTAAAAAGTAAAGATGTATCAAGAATATGGTCATAAAGTGAAAAATCACCGACAGGAATACTTGATAAATTGTAATTTTTTTGTAGTAATAAATTTTCTTTATGCAAATCTGTTAATTGTTGATGCAATGTATCTAAATCTAATTTTTTAGACCAGTAACCTTCGATTGCTTTTTTCCACTCTCTTTTTCTACCTAATCTTGGAAAACCTAAGTTTGATGTTTTAATAGTCATAATATTGCCTCCTGTTTAGTTGAAGTAATTGATTTTGAATAAGCTGCAAGTTCTAATGTGTAATCTGCTTTTTGGAATGGTGTAATTAAATACAAACCATTAAAGTATTCATGTACTGTGTCAATCAGTTCTTTGGATAGTTTCAAGCTCAGTTCTTTTGATTTTTCTTTATCATCTTTAACGGCTTCAAATTGTTCTAACACTTCTTCTGATAATTTAATACCAGGTACTTCATTGTGTAAAAACAAAGCGTTATTATAACTTGTCACTGGCATAATACCGATAAAGAAGGGAACATCTAAATGTCTCGTTGCTTCATAGACTTCTTTAATTTTTTCAGTACTATAAACCGGCTGTGTAATAAAGTAGTGCATACCGCTTTCTAATTTTTTCTCTAAGCGTTTTACTGCACCTTCTAATTTTCTTACATTTGGATCAAAGGCACCTGCGATGTTGAAGTTTGTCTTTGTCTTCAGCGCATCACCATCTGTGTTAATGCCTTGATTGAAACGCGATGCAATTTCGGTTAAACCTTTGGAGTTTACATCGTATACGTTTGTAGCACCAGGTAAGTTACCAATCTTAGAAGGGTCACCTGTGATGGTTAATATTTCATTGATGTCTAGTAGTGATAGCCCTAATAAATGAGATTGTAATCCGATAAGGTTACGGTCGCGACAAGTGATGTGCACTAATGGTTCGATATCGTATTGTTGTTTAATAATGCTTGCTGCAGCGACATTACTAATTCTTACGGTTGCTAAAGAATTGTCTGCTAATGTGACCGCATCGATATTGGCGTCATCAAGTTTTTTGATATTTCTGAAAAATGCATCTGTATCTAAGTGTTTCGGTGTATCTAATTCAACTATAATCGTCGGACGTTGTTTTACTTTTGATGTTAGATTCTGAGATTGTTTTGATTTAGATGAAGTACTCGTATATTTTGTGATCGGTATTACATTTTTTTGTGTTACAGGTTTCAAATTAGCTATAGATGATTTGATGAATTCAATGTGCTCAGGTGTTGTACCGCAACAACCACCAATGACGCGAACGCCTTCGTTAATAAGTTTCTGTGCGACATTGCCAAAATACTCGGCGTTATCGCTGTATTTAAATTGGCTGTTTTCTATATCAAGCAAACTTGCGTTCGGATAGCACGATAAGTATGCGCCTTCTGGTAATTCAATATGTGAGAATGATTGTTGCATATGATGGGGACCATGATGACAATTCAATCCCACAATATCAGCACCACTTGCTGCTACTTGTTGTAATGCGGTATTAATCTCTGTACCGTCTCTTAAATAATTTGTATTCAAAGCAGTGAGTTGCGCAATAATCGGTATATTGTGTTTACGTTTTGTCGCTTTTATAATATTTGTAAGTTCTTCTAAGTCGTAATAAGTTTCAAAAAGTAAACCATCTACGCCAGATTCTACTAAAGTATCTACTTGTATTTCTGTATGATACTGAATCGCAGATAGACCTAAATCTTCTTGTTTAACGCCTCTAAAGCCACCAACAGTACCTAAGATGAATGTGTCATTTTTTGCAACTTCTTTTGCGATTTTTACAGCAGATTGATGAATTTCTTTCACTTTATGTTCTAAGCCAAAGTCTTTTAACTTTTCAAAGTTTGCACCATACGTATTAGTCTGTATAATATCTGCACCAGCTTCAATATAAGAACGATGGATATGTGCTACTTTCTCAGGATGTGTTAAGTTGTAAGCTTCAGGACATGTATCTAGACCTTCAGAGTAAAGAATGGTGCCGATAGCGCCGTCAGCTACTAATATGTTGTTCTTCAGTTTGTCGATGAGTTGACTCATTGAAAGCCTCCTTAATTGCGTAATTTAAATCTGAAATTAATTCATCCGCAGATTCTAAACCAACACTTAATCTAAATAATCCGAATGTAATGTTACGTTCTTCGCGTACTTCTTTAGGCACTGCTGCGTGTGACATTGTAGCTGGGTGAGAAAGGATTGTTTCTACGCCACCTAAACTCACAGATACGAGCGGTAATGATAATGCGTCTACAAATGCTTGTGCTTTGGTTTCGTCTTTTAATCTAAAGCCTAATACTGCACCACCGTGACGCGCTTGTGATAAATGTAAGGCGTCATTTCCCGGGTAATATACCTCAGCAATTTCTTCACGCTGAGCTAAAAATTCATAAAGTTGTTGCGCATTTTCCACAGATTGATTGAATCTCACGGGCAACGTTTTTAAATGTTTTGCTAAAGTCCAGCTATCGTGAGCAGATAATGCCGTGCCTGTACCATTTTGTAATAAATAAAGTGCATCTGCTACGCTTTGATTATTGGTAATCGCTACACCGGCAATAATGTCGCTATGACCACTTAAGAACTTCGTTGCACTATGAACAACGATATCTGCACCAAGTGCTAATGGTGATTGCCCAAGCGGTGTCATAAATGTGTTATCCACTGCGAGTAAGAGTTGATGCTGTTTTGCGATGTGAGCTGCACCTTTAATATCTGTAATTTTGAATAATGGATTAGATGGTGTTTCTACGTAAATTAGTTTTGTGTTGTCTTGTATCGCATCTTCTATCTCATTTAAGTTTGTCGTATCTACTGTTGAAAATTGAATATTAAAACGTGTTAATATCTGTTCAGTTAGTCTGAATGTGCCCCCATAAACATCATCAGGTAGAATAACATGATCACCAGCATTTAACGTAAGCAATACTGCCGAAATTGCGGCGATACCTGAAGCATAAGCAAATGCGTGACTGCCACCTTCTAGTTTGGCTAATTTTTCTTCTAATAATGCTCTATTAGGATTACCACTTCGTGCGTAGTCGTATTTTGCATTGCCACCTAACACTTTTTGATGAAACGTAGAAGAATCATATAAGGGAGGGTTCGCCGAATCATAATCTGTACCTCTATGTGCATCGAATATTACTTCTGTCTCTTTTGATAAACTCATGAAATCACTCCTTGGTTAGATTTTTGTAATGCTTGTACGATGTCTTTCTCAATATCTTCATAATTTTCAATTCCGATAGATAGTCTAAGTAAATGTTCGTCAATGCCACGTTTGTCTTTTTCCTCATCTGGCATATCGACATGGGTTTGGGTATATGGAAATGTTATAAATGTTTCAGTACCACCGAGACTTTCGGCGAATAAACAAACTTCCAAATGTTCTAAGAATTTGTCAGCTTTATAGGCTTTGTTTAAACGTAAGCTCAACATGCCAGTACGTCCGCTATAAAGTACTTTATCAATTGCGTCTAAGTTACTACATCGTTCTGCGAGTAGTTTAGCGTTATATTCTGAACGATCCATTCTGATGTGTAGTGTTTTTAAGCCACGTTGTAGTAAATAACTATCGAAAGGTGATAGTGTAGCACCAATCATATTGTGTAACTGTGCTAATTGTTCTGCTAGCGCATCGTCATTCACTGTGACAACGCCAGCAAGTACATCGTTATGGCCACCTATGTATTTTGTGGCAGAATGTAAGACGATGTCTGCACCATCCTCAAGTGGCGTTGAAAGATAAGGTGTTAAAAATGTATTATCTATAATTGTTAGTAAATTGAATTTTTTACTTAAGATATAGTACGGGTCGATATCAACTTCTATCATTTGTGGATTAGAAATCGGTTCTATAAATAGTGCTTTTGTATTTTCAGTAATACTTTGTTCTACTTCTTCATAATTAAGGAAGTCTACATATTTGAAATGAATACCGTACTGTTGCTCGTAAAAATCAAAAAGTCTAAATGTGCCACCGTATAAATCAAAAGATACCAATATTTCGTCACCAGTTTTGAATAAATTACAAATAAGTTGAATGGCTGACATACCACTTGAAGTTGCAAATGAAGCAGTACCTCGTTCTAGTTTTGCAAAAGCTTCCTCAAATGCTGAGCGGGTTGGATTTTTCGTTCTTGTATAGTCGTAACCAGTTGATTCGCCTAGGTGAGGGTGTTGGTATGCTGTTGATAAATAGATTGGATTTGCAACTGCGCCTGTATGATCTTGTGACAAAGCAATTTGTGCCAGTTCAGTATTTTTCATAATAGATAACCTCCTTTTAAAAATAAAAAAAGCTTCCGTCCTTTACACCCGAATAATCGGATATAAAGGACGAAAGCTTAGCTCGCGGTACCACCTTTGTTTGTTACTCTATCACTAAAGTAACCTTATCCAGTACGCCAAATTGTTGAATAGGCAACAGAGACTGAATAGTGACATCGTATCTTCGTTGGAATTAAAAAAACTCATCTTATATGAATAAAATGAGTATTAACGAAATATACGACGCGTGGATTTAATCCAGTACGCCATTTAACAAAATGTTAATACTGTATCGCTATAACGGGCGATCCCGTTGACACCTCATATTGGTATCAACACTCAAAGGCCATTTTCAAACTTTCTTTCCGTGTCTTCTTTCAGCGAACAAAGACTCTCTGTGTCAGCAGTGTAAGTTTTACTTTCCCTATTACTGTGTTTCGTATGTGCAATTCGTATTTGATATACCTTAGATTACACACCAAAATCCTTTTTGTCAACAACTTATCTGAAAATTTAGATTAAACAAACTATTTTTTATGTATATTTACTGTCATGAGTGTGATGATATACTGTGAATATATTATATACGTAAAGAGATATTTGATGATGAAAGTAGGTGTATGACAATCGAAAATTCAAAAGATTATAGATTGCAATTAGAAGAAGATGCTCAAATTCAACAAGTTAAAGTCACGACTATTAAAGCAAACCCTTATCAACCACGTAAAACATTTGATGAAGAACGTTTAAATGACTTAGCAAAATCGATTAAACTTCACGGCATTTTACAACCTATCGTATTAAGAAAGACTATTACAGGTTATCACATTGTAGTAGGTGAACGACGTTACCGAGCGGCAAAAATAGCAGGGTTAGCAGAAGTGCCTGCAATTGTTAAAGCATTAACTGATGAAGATATGATGGAACTTGCCATTATTGAGAACTTACAACGCGAAGATCTCAATGTTATTGAAGAAGCAGAAAGCTATCGTCAATTAATGGATGATTTAAAGCTAACACAACAAGAAGTTGCAGAGCGTTTAAGTAAATCCAGACCTTATATTGCGAACATGCTACGTTTGTTACAATTACCTAAAGACGTATCGAATATGATCAGAGAAGGTACATTATCAGGTGCTCATGGGCGTACCTTATTAATTGTAAAAGACGCACAAAAAATGCGTCAAATCGCCAAGCAAGTCTCTCGGGAGTCTTGGAGTGTTCGTTATTTAGAACAATACGTAAATGAAAATTATAATGAAAAAAGTACAAAGAAAAAAACACAAGAAGTAGCTACGAAACCTAAGTTTATTCAACAACAAGAAAGACAACTTAAAGAACAATATGGCTCAAGCGTTTCTATTTCTACACATAATAAAAAAGGACACATTACTTTTGAATTTAAATCAGAAGCTGAATTTAAAAGGCTAATCCATCAATTAAATGAGAAATATAATAATGAATAACTTACTTCATTTGTGAGGACTTAAACCCCTAAAATTTTAGACTGACTTGACTAGGACACTGACTCAGCTTGCAGTCTTCGATTCATGTGCTTCTTTCAGATGCCTCATCAAACTATTGATAAATGTTAAATCACTAAAAAGGACATGTTGAACTCAAAATTCAACATGTCCTTTTTATATCAATGTTTCGTATTATAGTGCACGTTTTCTGTAGATATGGTTTGAGACTGTAGTCTTTAGATGCATACTATTCTCATAGAAGTCTTTCAAACAATATGCATAAGCCATGTGATGCTATTATTTTTTATAGACTAATTTACCGTCACAAATCGTTGCTTCAATTAAGTTGTTATCGAGTGTTACATCTTCTTCTAGTGGATTACGATTCAGTATGACAAAGTCTGCAACATGACCAACTTTAATTGTACCTTCGTAGTCTTCTGTATGATTCAAACGCGCTGCATCTGCAGTCATCTTTTTATATGCAGAGCTACGAGATAAACGTTGGTGGGCACCTAGTATCTCACCGTTTTTAGTTTTTCTATCAACAGCAATCTGGATAGATTCCAAAGGAGAAATTGGTGTCACTGGCGCATCAGTGTGCAAAGTAAACAGCATGTTTTCATCTTCTGCCCATCTAACTGGGTCTAAATTGTTTGCTTTATCACTACCTAAAAAGACATCACGGTGTAAGTCACCAAAATAATAAACATGATTAATAAAGAAAGAGCCTCCAATATGATGCTCTGCCATTTCTTGAATATCTGAACGCGTTGCAGTTTGTAAATGTTCAACTCTATTGCGTAAAGCGTTCGTTTTATACATTGCTGTATCTTTATAAGATTCTATTACAGATTGGGCTGCATAATCACCATTTGCATGGGTAATAATATTAAAGCCTAATTGTTGAAAATGTTTAAATTTTTCTGTCATTACTGATTGTGACATTAAAGGTGCAGGTGGTGTTGCGCCATCTAAGTAAGTACCTCTTATAGAAGCAGTTTGTAATTGAATAGATCCGTCATTAAAGAATTTTACGCCGCCTAAATGACTCATACGGTTACTATGTTGTTGAAAAGTGCGATCGAGTGTTTCGGCATGTACGTCTTTAAATTCAGGATGTTTTTCTAGTAATTCATGCGCAATTACCCAGCGTGTACGGATACGTTGAGGTGCGTTTAAGAATGTTAATATACCTTTATAATCCGTGTAACCATTACCACCGATGAGTAAATCAGAAGTATTCGTTATACCGTTTTTCACATAATCATCAATTGCTAAATTCATACTATAAGCGAAACTATCTGCTGTAGCTTTAGGTAGTGCTGCTCTTAATTTAACAATCGCTGGCAATTCAATAAGCACGCCGTTGACATAACCCTCAGAATCTCGTTCGTAATAACCACCTTCTGGGTTATCGTCTGTTAGTTCAATCCCCATAATTTGCAGTGCTTTTGTATTTACAGTAGCCATATGACCTGAGTAATGCATAATCGCAATCGCAGTATCTTGAGAAATTTGGTCTAAATCAAAGCGATTAGGATGGCGTTGTTCGGCTAAAGCTTTTTCATTATAACCGTAACCTATCAACCATCCGTTATTAGTTAAGCTATCCTTATTGTCATTAAATTTATTAATTAAGTCCGTAATGTTTAAAATGTCAGAAGCAGCACAGTTCACCATTAATTTTGTCGATCCATAGCCTGTTGGGTGACTGTGCGTATCTATAAATCCAGGTGTAATCCATTGTTGTTCCAAGTCTAGTGCACTGTCATCCTCTACAATATCTTCTTGTGGCACAATGTCAGAGATGACACCGCCATTTAATATGAGTGTGCCTAAAAATGGTTCGTTATCTTCCATATCCAAAATCATTGCATTTACTATTTTTGAAATTTTCAAAGTAAAGCCTCCTACGTGTCTTTTGTATCCATTACACATACTAATCTTGAAAAAAAGTAATTTCAATTGATAACATATATTAAAGATTAATTTATTAGTTTAAAATATAAGTTTTTAAGTAGTATAAATTTCAAATTCATGTTATGTACATTTGTTTATTTTAAAAAAACGGAAAATAGTTACAAATTTATGTATCTAGAATATGAATGTTGTGTGAAATAAGTTTGAATTCATTGTAAGTAAATGAAGTTCGTATAATAATGGGTATATAGAATAAATTAGGAGGGCCAATATGTTAACTCAAGAAGAGATACAAACAATTAAAGAAACAGTGCCATTACTAAAAGATAAAGGACAAACGATTACATCAATTTTTTATAAGAGACTCTTTGAACAACATCCAGAATTAAAAAATGTATTTAATCAAACTAACCAAAAAAGAGGATTACAATCTTCAGCACTCGCAATGGCTGTATTAGCAGCAGCAGAAAATATCAAAGATTTATCACCAATTGTTCCAGCAATTATGCCTGTTGTATATAAACACTGTGCATTACAAGTTAAACCCGAACATTATCCAATTGTTGGTGAAAATTTAATATGGGCGATTGAAGAAGTGACTGGTCTTGAAGATGAAGATCCAATTATCCAAACATGGATTAAAGCTTATGGAGAAATTGCTGATGCGTTTATCGGCTTAGAAAAAGAAGTTTATAGCAATATGGCTTGGGATGGCTTCAAACCATTTGAAGTTACTGAAATCACTGAAGAAACTGAGATTATTAAAGCATTTACAATTAAATCAGATGATATTGATTTAAGTCAATTTGTTCCTGGTCAATATATTACTGTAGATATTACGAGTGACAAACTACCTTACCAAGCTAAGAGACATTATTCTATTGTTGATGGTGGTAAAGACTTCTTAACATTTGGAGTTAGAAAAGATGTTACTGAAGCGCATGAAGGTGAAGTATCAACAATACTACACGATGAAGTGTCAGTTGGAGATACGTTGAGCTTATCTGCGCCAGTAGGCGGTTTTACTCTAGCGAATAAAGAAAATAAACAATTATTCTTAGGTTCAGGTGTGGGTGTTACACCACTTGTTTCTATGTATAAAGAAGCGGTTAGTTCAGGTTTAGAATCAACATTCTTACAATCAACGTCTAATGCGCAAAATGTCGCTTTTGAAAACAAATTAAACGATATTTCTGACAAGTCTTCACTTGCACGTTTTGACACACATTTCCGTGATGAAGACGGCTTTATTGAAGTAGCACAACTACAACAATATGTAGATAATGAAACAGAAGTTTATATTTGTGGTGGTGATTCATTCTTAAAAGCAATGATTTCTGAATTACAAACAATCGGTATACCAATGGATAACATTCACTTTGAAACATTTATTCCAAGACTTAGTTTTTCAGCATAATTATTAGATAAAATTGAATTTATTCATGAACTAGCGCCAATGACATTTAGTTGTTATTGGCGCTTTTGTCATTTGATTAAAGAATAAAATATGAGCTTACAATAATTAAAATAAGAAAAATATTTATAAAAAATAATAAATGTTGATGTAACGTGTTTTACAACGTTGTTAATGAAAATTACATTATTATAATTATTATTTAAAAATAATTATCGAAAACATTTTGAATACGCTATGTTAAGCGCTTACATTTAACGGAATTATACTGTTTTTAATAGAAACCATAGTTTAAAAGTACGCTTGACATAAAAAATTACAATGAGTAAAGTATGTATCATAATTATTTTCGAATAATTCTAAAGACTAAAAATAATATGAATTTTAAAAACAGAACATTAAAGAAAAGGGATGAACCCATTAATGTCAGAGGAAAAAATAACATATGAGCACTTTAAAATCGACGCTTTTAATGACTTAGATATTTCAGATGAAACTAAAGGTGCACGTCAGGTTATCGCATGGGCGTATGAAATGTATGGTGATTCAATTGTTTATGCATGTAGCTTTGGTGCAGAAGGTATGGTTTTGATTGATTTGATTCATAGTGTTAGAAAAAATGCTGAAATCGTATTTTTAGATACAGATCTTCATTTTCAACAAACCTATGATTTAATCGATAGAGTGAAAACACGTTATCCAGAACTAAATATCAAGCTTAAAAAACCAGAATTAACTCTAGATGAACAGGCTGACCAGTTCAATTCAGCACTTTGGAAGAATGATCCTAATCAATGTTGTTACATACGTAAAATTAAGCCACTGGAAGAAGTGTTATCAGGTGCTACAGCTTGGGTTTCAGGATTGCGTAGAGAGCAATCACCAAGTCGTCAATTTACAAATTATGTAAACAAAGATGAAAGATTTAAATCAGTAAAAGTGTGCCCACTTATTCATTGGACGTGGGATGATGTATGGCATTATATTAAAAAACATGATTTACATTATAATGAACTACATGATTTTAATTTTCCGAGTATTGGCTGCATACCTTGTACATCAGCAGTTTCAACTTCTGGAGACTCAAGGGAAGGTAGATGGAGTAATTCTAACAAGACAGAATGTGGTCTTCATACGACTGAAAAACCATGATTTAGATTAAGATTCTTTTTTTTTACTATTAATCCTTAGTATGCACATCGGATATGTATAGAATTAAACCATTATTTATATAACAACTATATTATGTTTAATTTATAGAATTGTCTTTAAGAAATACAATAGCATTAGAAAGATTAATCAACATTTTTACAAATGGTATACAAAACAAAAAGAGGTGAACTTGCGGTGAATTTATCTGTATCAAATAGTCCAT
The DNA here is from genome assembly GCF_001663395.1 of Staphylococcus sp. AntiMn-1. Lineage (NCBI taxonomy): Bacteria > Bacillati > Bacillota > Bacilli > Caryophanales > Staphylococcaceae > Staphylococcus > Staphylococcus sp. AntiMn-1. The sequence goes on along the minus strand of NZ_CP012968.1, from coordinate 1,748,654 downwards.
TTAATGAGCATCAAGCAGACCAACTCAATCAGGTCGTTAGCATTTTAACCACAGAACAAAAAGTTTGGTTGAGTGGTTATCTTTCAGCATATCAAAACACTTTAGTCAGTGATGCTGAAGCACCACAGCAAGTAGCAGAATATGTATTAAATAGTGAGTCAGAAGACAATATTGATAGAAATATTACAGTGCTTTATGGCTCAGAAACTGGTAACGCGCAAAGTTTGGCAGAAATTTTTGCAGATCGATTAGTAGAACATAACTACACTGTGAAATTGACTGCAATGGACGAATTTAAACCTAAAGACTTGAAAAAAGTAGAAGATTTATTTGTGATTTCAGCTACGCATGGTGAAGGTGATCCACCAGATAATGCACTTACATTTCATGAATTTTTACATGGTAGAAAAGCCCCTAAATTAGAAGGTGTACGTTATTCAGTACTTGCCCTTGGAGATGAATCATATGAGTTCTTTTGCCAAACAGGTAAAGACTTTGATGCTAGATTGTCAGAATTAGGCGGCGAACGTTTAGTAGCAAGACATGATTGTGATTTAGATTTTGATGAGCAAGCAGAAATCTGGATGAATGAAAATATTCAACAACTCAACCAATCATCCAGTCATAAAGAAACAGTAATACTAGCAGAAACAGCACAGGATACAAAAGAAAAGCGCTATTCCAAGTCAAATCCATATGAAGCAGAAGTCTTGGAGAACATTAATTTGAACGGTCGAGGATCTAACAAAGAAGTAAGGCATATTGAGTTTTTACTAGATGACTATGGTGAAGCATATGAGCCAGGTGATTGCTTAGTCGTAGTGCCACAAAACAATCCTAATCTCGTGGCATTACTTATTGAGACTTTAGGTTGGCATGCGCAAGACGAAATTCCTATTAATTCCAATGGTGACAAGCTAACACTTGAGGAAGCATTACGAGACCATTTCGAAATTACTAAATTAACAAAGAATTTAGTGCTAAAAGCCTCTACATTATTTGAAAATACGACATTAACCGAGCAAGTAGAGGATGCGTTATGGATACAGAGTTACATAGAAGGTCGGGACTTAATCGATTTATTAAGAGATTTTCCGCCGAATCAATTTGATTCACAGTCATTACATCAATTGTTAAGAAAGTTACCACCACGAGAATATTCTATTGCAAGTAGTTTTCAAGCAAATCCAGATGAAGTGCATATTACAGTCGGTGCAGTAAGATATGAGGCTCACGAACGTCAACGTGATGGTGTTTGTTCCGTACAATTAGCCGAACGCTTACAGCCAGGAGATAGTATACCGATTTATTTGAAGAAGAATCCTAATTTTAAATTTCCATTTAGCGAAGAAACGCCCGTTATAATGATTGGCCCAGGTACTGGAGTTGCACCGTTTAGATCATATCTTCAAGAGAGAGAGGAACTAGGATTAACTGGTAATACATGGCTGTTTTTCGGAGAACAGTACTTTACTACAGATTTTTTATATCAAACAGAATGGCAAACTTGGTTAAAAGATGATGTATTAAGCAAATTAGATGTAGCGTTTTCACGCGATTCAGAAGAAAAAATTTATGTGCAACATCGTATTGCTGAACAAAGTGCAACATTTTACGAATGGATAATGAATGGCGCTGCATTATATATATGTGGTGATGAAAAACAAATGGCTAAAGATGTCCATGAAACGATTCGCTACGTATTAGAACAAGAAGGCGGCATGTCTGAAACGGATGCTGAAGCGTATCTTACACAAATGAAAAAAGAAAAACGTTATCAAAGAGATGTTTATTAAAAGAGAGGTAGGGATGATGTATGGCTGAAACGAATGTAAGCTTTTCTGACAAACTAGATGAATTAGAACGTATCAAAGAGCAGAGTAATTATCTCCGTGGCACGATTGTTGAAGGTTTAGCAGATAGAATTACTGGCTCGATTACAGAAGATGATACAAAACTTTTAAAGTTTCATGGCAGTTATATGCAAGACGACCGAGATATTAGAGATGAACGTCGCAAGCAAAAATTAGAACCGGCATACAGTTTCATGATTAGAGTACGCGCGCCAGGTGGTGCTTCAACTGCTGAACAGTGGATTGCGATGGATGATATTGCGAATACTTATGCCAATGGAACAATCAAACTTACGACAAGACAAGCATTTCAATTTCATGGCATTTTAAAGAAAAATTTAAAAAGTTCTATGCAAAGTATAAATCAGGCATTACTAGATTCTTTAGCAGCTTGTGGTGATGTCAATCGTAATGTGATGTGTAATCCAAATCCTTATCAGTCTCATGTACATGGAGAAATTAATCAAATTGCGAATGACATTAGTCGACACTTGTCACCGAAGACGCAAGCCTATCATGAAATTTGGTTAGATGGTGAGAAAGTATTAGATACGAGTGATGCAGAACCTGAGCCATTGTACGGTAAAACGTATCTTCCACGTAAATTCAAGATTGGTATTGCAGTACCACCTTCAAATGATATCGATGTTTATTCACAAGATGTTGGTTTGATTGCCATTATAGAACAAGACGAACTCGTCGGTTTCAATGTAACGATTGGTGGTGGCATGGGAATGAAACATGGCAATACAGCTACCTATCCTCAAGTAGGTCGGCTGATTGGCTATTTTCCTAAAGCAGAAGTTGTGGACGTTTGTGAAAAAATATTAACGATTCAACGAGACCATGGTAATCGTGAAGACCGTACGAACGCACGTTTTAAATATACAGTAGATCGCAAAGGCGTAGAGTGGGTTAAAAATGAATTAAACGCACGTCTTGGATGGCAATTAGAAAGTGAGCGACCATATCATTTTGACCATAATGGAGATCGCTATGGTTGGACAGAAGGCAGCGGTAAATGGCACTTCACGCTATTTATACAAAATGGTCGGGTCAAAGATACGGATGACTATAAATTAAAAACAGCGTTAAGGGAAATTGCTCAAATTCATAAAGGTGATTTTAGACTAACTCCTAACCAAAATTTAGTTATTGCACATGTTTCTGATAGTGAAAAGCCAAAGATAGAAAAAATCATCTCAGAATATAGTCTGACAGATGGCGAACATTATACAGGATTAAGACGAAATTCTATGGCATGTGTTGCTTTTCCGACTTGTGGTTTAGCGATGGCTGAATCCGAACGTTATTTACCATCACTTATTGGAAAAATCGAAGAATTATTAGACGAAGCAGGCTTAAACGACGAAGAAATTACGATTCGAATGACAGGTTGCCCTAACGGATGTGCCAGACCTGCATTAGCAGAAATTGCATTTATAGGTAAGGGGCCAGGAAAATATAACATGTACTTGGGTGGCGGCTTTACAGGTGATCGATTAAATAAGCTTTTTAAAGAAAATATAGCAGAAGCTGAGATTTTAGAAAGCTTAAGACCAATATTAATACAATATGCGAAAGAAAGAACCGAGGGTGAACATTTTGGTGATTTCGTCATACGTGCAGGTATCGTAGACGAAGTTACAGATGGTCAAGTATTCCATAGCTAATAAATTGAGAAGGTGGTGGCAAGATGGGCAAAGTATTTTTAGTAGGCGCGGGTCCAGGAGATCCTGATTTAATCACTGTAAAGGGATTAAAAGCGATTCAACAAGCAGACATCATTTTATATGATCGACTAGTAAACAAACAGTTATTAAGTCATGCATCGCCGAAAGCGAAGTTTATGTATTGTGGCAAAGATCCTCATCGTCATTCTTTACCACAAGAAGATACGAATAAATTGTTAGTGAATTTTGCGAAAAAAGGTCAAAGCATTACAAGATTAAAAGGTGGAGATCCTTTTATTTTTGGAAGAGGTGGAGAAGAAGCAGAAATTTTATCGGAACATCAAATTCCATTTGAAATTGTGCCAGGTATTACATCAGGTATCGCAGCACCTGCATATGCAGGTATCCCTGTTACACATAGAGATTATAGCTCATCTGTTGCCTTTGTTACAGGTGTGATTAATAAGAATATAGATAAAGATTCGTATTGGAAACATCTTGCGCTCGGTCCAGAAACACTGTGTATTTATATGGGTGTCAAAAAATTACCAGAAATTAGTGAACTATTGATTAAACACGGACGTCCCATTGATACACCGGTCGCTTTAGTTCAGCTTGGTACATCAGAGAATCAAAAGACAGTGGTTGGTAACTTGATGAACATTGTTGAAGTTGCCAAAGATATTGAAAACCCAGCAATGATAGTCGTAGGTGAAGTGGTCAAATTAAGAGAACATATCAGTTGGTTTGAAGCGGGGCAATCACAAGCGTCACTTGCGAATTTAACATATCAATAGAGGGAGGGCTTAGTATGCGAGGCGTCTTATATGTCAGCCACGGTAGTAGAGTAGATGAAGCTGTTAAAGAAGCTGTGAACTTTATTGAATTAGTTAAAAATCAAATCGATGTGCCGTTACAAGAAACATGCTTTTTAGAACTAACACAGCCTAACTTGTCACAAGGCTTTCAGCGATTAGTCAATAAAGGAGCAACTGAAATTTCTGTGATACCCGTACTTTTACTAAGTGCAGGACATTATTTCAAAGATATACCAAAAGAAATTCAACGAAATCAGCAAATGTACCCACATGTCAAAGTTTTTTATGGAAAACCATTAGGAGTACAACAACGCTTAACTGAAATACTACATCAAAGAATTGAAGAAACACAGATGACACCTAATATAGATGCGAAAGTATTGATCGTAGGTAGGGGGAGTTATAACCCTCAAACACAAAAAGATCTCTCAACGATCAAAGCGCAGTTACAAGATATAAATATTAATTTAGACATCGAAGTGTGTTATTTAGCTGCGTGTGGGCCTTCATTTGAAGAAGCACTTCAAGATGCAGTCAATAAAGCGCATTCACAAATATTTGTAGTTCCATATTTGTGGTTTACAGGTATTTTAGAACGTCATATAGCAACAACTATAGATGAATATCACGGAGAGCATGGCATTGTACTGTGTGACCGACTTGGCAACCATAGTCATTTACAAATTGCATTGAAAGAACGTGTAGAAGAAACATTTGAAACTGTAAACCAGTAACAGTCTTAATTACTCAAGATAGTAAGGAGTGACATAATGCCATTGATTCCGCTCATGATTGATATTTCAAACAAGAAAGTCTTTGTAATTGGCGGCGGTAATGTTGCAGAACGAAGAGTGGATACTTTAGTCGATTATGCCAAAGACATTCATGTGATTAGCCCCACTATTACTGAAAATTTGAAAGATATGGTACAGCGCTCAGCAATCAAATGGAGTGAAAAATTATTTGAAATTAACGATATCCAACAAGCAGATTTCATTGTTGTAGCGACAAATAGCGCATCTACAAATCAATGTGTATTGCAACATAAACCAAGTCACGCAATGATAAATATGGCTGGAGCAGCGACCTCAGGTGATGTGGTATTTCCAAGTATATTACGGCGTGGCAAGTTGACATTAAGTATTTCTACAAACGGTGCAAGCCCAGCGCTTACCGCACAAATTCTCGCTGAATTTCAACAACAGTTTACGAGTCGTTATGAAATGTATGTAGATTTCTTATATGAATGTAGACAACGCGTTAAACGTAGTTCGTTATCTTCATTAGAAAAGCAAAGATTTTTAAAATCAATTTTAGCAGATCGTTATTTAGAAAAAGATAACCAAAGAGATGTGGTTAAATGGCTTGATTCACTGAACTAAACACAATTCGGAAGGAGTATGACACATGTATAAGTTATTTATCTTCGCACTTGCAGGATTTCTCGCACAATTGATAGATGGTTCCCTTGGTATGGGATTCGGTGCATCTTCTTCCTCAATATTATTAACTTTCGGTATAGCGCCAGCAATTGCATCTGCAACGATTCATTTTGCTGAAGTTGCTACAACTGCTGCTTCTGGCACAGCACACTGGAAGTTTGAAAATGTGCACAAGCCGACAATGATTAAATTAGCAATTCCAGGCGCAATTACAGCATTTATTGGAGCGGCATTTTTAAGTCATATACATAGTAATTTAATTAAGCCTTTTATTGCTGTGTTTTTATTAACTATGGGTTTTTATATTTTATACCAATTTTTATTTAAAAAAGACAACAAAATACAAAAAGATGCAAGTAAAATAGGTCGTTACGCTATGATTCCACAAGGCGCAATAGCAGGTTTTCTTGATTCAGTTGGTGGCGGGGGCTGGGGGCCAGTCAACACACCATTGTTACTAGCTCAAAAAAAGTTAGAGCCAAGATATGCAATTGGCACGGTGTCTGCGAGTGAATTTTTCGTGGCACTCTCAGCATCAATTAGCTTTATTATCTTTTTAGGTTGGAGTCAGATTAATTTAGGTTTAGTGGTGTCATTGAGTATTGGAGGATTAATTGCAGCGCCTTTCGCAGCTTGGCTTGTTAAAATTTTACCGGTGAATATCTTAGCGGTTTGCGTAAGTGGTTTGATTATCTTTACTAATAGTAGTTCTTTAATCAGCGTTTTTGACCCAACACCAGTAATATCTATAACAATTAAAGTATCGCTTATTGTCATTTGGATTATTTTAATTACTTATGCTTTATATCAAAATAAAAAATTATCATTTTCAATTTCTAAAAATAAAGCAAATACGAATGAACTAGATTAAAACATAAAGGGAGTGTATAAGCATGACATTAACAACAGAAACGATTACAAATACGATTGAAGCACATGGTGGAAAACTCATTAACAGAGAAGTGAGTGACTTACTAAAAAAGGAATTATTGGCCGAGTCGAAATCATTATCTGCTATTACGCTGAATCCTTGGAGTTTGTCAGATTTAGAGCTTATTGCTATTGGTGGGTTCAGTCCGTTAACAGGATTTATGAATGAAGCAGATTATAAAAATGTAGTAGAAGAGTTACATTTAAGTAATGGCTTAGTGTGGAGTATCCCAATTACCTTACCTGTAACTGAAGATAAAGCAAAGCAACTAGAGATAGGAACACGTGTCGCATTATATGGTGAAGACGAACATTTATATGGCGTACTTGAATTAGAGGAGAAATATACGTACGACAAAGAGAAAGAAGCGCAACATGTATATGGAACTACAGACGTTGACCATCCAGGTGTGAAGAAAGTATATGAAAAAGGGAATGTCTATCTTGCTGGACCAATCTATTTATTAGATCGACCAAAGCATGACGATTTTGTAGATTATCATTTAGATCCTGCTGAAACAAGACAATTATTTAATGACTTGAATTGGAAGACAGTTGTAGGATTCCAAACAAGAAATCCAGTACATAGAGCACACGAGTACATACAAAAAGCAGCTTTAGAATCTGTTGATGGTCTATTATTGAATCCATTAGTTGGAGAAACAAAATCTGACGATATTCCAGCTGCTGTACGCATGGAGAGTTATGAAGTCATTCTTAAAAATTATTACCCGGAAAATAAAGCACGCTTAGTCATTTATCCTGCGGCAATGCGCTATGCGGGTCCACGAGAGGCGATATTACATGCGACAGTGCGAAAAAATTATGGCTGTACTCATTTTATTGTTGGACGTGATCATGCTGGTGTAGGTGATTACTATGGTACGTATGAAGCCCAAGAGCTTATTACTAAATATGAAGCAGAATTAGGAATACAAATATTGAAATTCGAACACGCCTTTTACTGCAAAACTTGTGAAAACATGGCAACAGCGAAGACATGTCCACACGATGCTTCGTCACATTTACATCTGAGTGGTACAAAAGTCCGCGAAAAGCTTAAAAATGGAGAATCACTGCCTAAAGCATTTTCAAGACCAGAAGTAGCAGAAGTATTGATTAAAGGCTTGCAAGAGAAATAATTTAAAGGAGTGAAGTGAATGAACACATCTCAACATATTACATGGCACGAATCTGAAGTTAAAAAAGAAGAAAGACAACGCCGTAACGACCACAAAAGTGTATTGATTTGGTTTACTGGATTATCAGGGTCTGGTAAATCAACGGTGTCTGTTGCGTTAGAAAAAGCATTATTTCAACGTCAGATACATACGTATAGATTAGATGGAGATAACGTCAGACATGGACTTAACAATAATCTTGGGTTTAGTCCAGAAGACCGTACAGAGAATATTAGACGGATTGGCGAAGTAGGAAAGCTAATGGTCGATGCAGGGTTAATCACTGTTTCTGCATTTATTTCACCTTATCAAGCGGATCGTGACACGGTACGCAGTTTATTGCAAACGGACGAATTTATAGAAGTGCATACATTATGCAGTCTCGAGGAATGTGAAGCGAGAGATCCTAAGGGATTGTATCAGAAAGCTCGAAGTGGAGAAATTGCTGGATTTACTGGTATCAGTGCGCCTTATGAAACACCAGAAACGCCAGAAATAGTCATAGATACAGAAAAAGAAAGTATCGAGCAATCTGTAAATAAAATTGTTAACTATTTGAAGCTGTATCAATATATTTAGATAGATGAATTAAATATTGTGGCGTGTTGATTAAAGTATTAAAAAAAGACAAAACACGAAAGGGGAATATGGTTGGAAATCTTAAATATAATTGCTTATAGTTTGCTTATTATATTGATCTTAGTAGTGTTTTGTGGTGTTTTCCTAGTAAATAAAGGACAAGATAGAAATTATTTTATGCTAGAGTTCAAAGTGATTGTCCTAATATTATTCACATGCTTTATAGGTTTAGGTATAACATTAACCATTTTGGGGTATTTTGGAAAACTATAATAAATTAAAGTGTATAAGCGATTTATAATTGATGAGCATCTGTCTTTAATGCGGATAGTTTTATGGTCATGTTAAAATAATCATGTTATAGTATATGAATTAATTTCTAATAAAATCTTTCTTTGTGTCTACAGCAAAATATAATTATAGTGACATATCGGAAGTAAGGAAGGTTTCAGACATGCATAAATCCATACAAGATATATCTAAAATAGAACTTCATTGTCATCTCGATGGCTCAACAAGTATAGCGTTAATAAAGCAACTTGCTGCTGAACAAAATATAACTTTAAAAGAATCCTATTTGCTCGTAAGTGAAAATTGTGAAAGCCTAGATGAATATTTGCAGTGTTTTGATGAAATATTAAAAGTGCTACAGACAAAAGATAGTCTCAAAAGAGCTGTCGTAGATGTTGCACAACAGGCAAGTAAGGATAATGTAAAGTATATAGAAATTCGCTTTGCACCGTTATTGCATACTGAACACGACTTGTCGTTAGCAGATGTATTGGAAGCAGTCGAAGCGGGTGTCCAACTTGCAACAGAAACGATGGATATCAAAATTAATTTATTGGTTTGTGCAATGAGACAGCATGAAGCTACAGTGAATGAAGCGCTTTTCGATTATCTTGAGCAGAGAGATAGTGAAGTGGTGCGTGGAATTGATTTTGCAGGTCCTGAAGCAGCATTTCCACCAGAAGATATTCGTACCACAATTCAATACGGTTTAGATAAAGGGTTTAATCTCACTTTACACGCCGGTGAATGTGGATGTATGCATAATGTTATGGAGTCTATTAAATTAGGCGCAAAACGTGTGGGTCATGGTGTTGCCATTAATGAAAATGAAGCAGCGTTACAAGAAATAAAGCGAAACAATGTGATGTTAGAAATGTGTCCGAAAAGTAATGTTCAAACGAAAGCGATAAAGGATTTAACAGAATTAAATATACCTTACTTGTTAGAACAGGATATTCCTTTTATTATTAACACGGATAATCGTACGGTCACTCAAACCTCACTAAATGAAGAATATGCGTTATTGATGAAACATCAACTTATTTCTATTGAACAGATTGAATTTATCAATTTAAGAGCAGTTCAATATGCCTTTTTGTCAGATGTTGAAAAAGAAAATTTAAAATCAGTGATGTAATTATACAAAAAGCGAACTTTCAACAGCTGAAAGTTCGCTTTTTGTATATTAAATTATGAACGGCCAGTTGCAATAAATAAACTCGCGTCTTTATTCATAAATATATTTTGACCTTCATAAAATGTGTGTGATTGGACATCCGTTAAGCCTAATTCAGTAAATAGTTGCTGGATATCCGTTTGTTCAAAGCCATTATAGACTTTTGGATGGTATACATTTTCATTCTTATTAAAATCAACAAGAACGAGCAGACCACCAGAATTTAATTTCGCACGTAATGCTGTTAATAACGCTTTGTAATCACCGCTGTGTAGTAATACTAAGGAAAGGAAAACTACATCATAGCTAGTATTAATCTGTGTTTCATCTGAAAGAATGTCACCTACATAAGCGTTAATATGTGTTTTACCTAGTTCAGAAATTTTGCTTTCAAACACCTCGATCATTTGAGACGCAGCATCCATCATTATGACTTCGTCAAAATGGTGCTCTATATTTAATGTTACTAGACCAGTGCCGCCACCATAATCTAATAACGACTGATACGAAGTGTTTTCGAATACCTTGTTTACCTCTGCTGCAATTGTATCAGCAAGATGTATTCTACTCGGGCCATCGTACTTTTTGGCAATTTGATCAAAACGGTCTTTATTCAAGTTAAAACTCCTTTGTTGAGTGAAATTATTAAAAAAATCATTCATTTATATAATAGTTATTATAGATATGTTAAGTCGTTAATAGAGTTTATCATAAGATGAAAAGTAGCACAATGCATATGATTTAAAGCAGCATATTTAATAATATGAGAATGTGTATAATCGAATCTTAGTTAGGTGAGCCTAAAGTATGATTGAGGGTATAGTAAAAATATGTTTTACTGGAGTCTATCAGTCATAATGAGGTGAAGTCATGAAGCGATTTTTAACAATGGCGCGTAGGCGTTTAGAAGGTTTAGATTTTAGTATGATTCTCTGTTTTATCATACTCGGTATTATAGGAGTAATGATGGTGTACAGTGCTAGTATGGTTTCTGCATCTAAGGGCGCATTAACAGGTGGCATACCTATTGAAAGTAATTATTTTATGAAAAGACAATTGCTTTTTTTGATTTTAGGTATAGTTATTATTATATTTATTGGTAGTTTTGTTAACATTAATGCTGTTAAAGAGCATAATGTACAGAAAATAATGGTGTTAGGTACATTGTTACTATTACTGATTACTGTGTTAATTGGTAAGGAAATAAACGGTTCCAAGAACTGGATTAATTTAGGTTTATTTAGTATTCAATCTTCAGAATTTTTAAAGCTAACCTCAATTTTTTATCTTTCTTATGTGATTAATCAACGTGTATCGAGTCGAAGGGATTATCAGTTGAAACATCTCATCCCACCACTAGGCATCATCGGTATTAGTCTATTACTTGTCTTAATGCAAGGGGACTTGGGCGGTACTTTATTAACAGTAGCGATTATTGCTTGCATACTTATTTATTCAGATTTAAAAAATAAGGTGAAAATTCAGATCATGGCAATTGCAGTGATTCCAATTGTATTTTATAGTATCTATACTTTGATTTTTGATGCTAAAAATATTTACAGATTAAGACGTATTCAAGTCATGCTTGACCCATTTAAATACGAAAAAGATGATGGGTATCAACTGACGAGTGCTTTAACAGCAATTGGAAATGGTGGATTTACTGGAAAAGGTCTAGGTAATGGCATTGCTAAACTAGGTTACTTACCAGAACCGCATACTGACTTTATTTTCACGGTTATTTCAGAAGAATTAGGTTTACTGGGTGTATTATTTATATTACTGATTTATGGCTTTATTTTAGTTAAAGGGCTTATATATGCAAATAAAACCACAAATCAATTTTATAAATTAATTTGCGTCGGTGTCGTAAGTTATTTATTTATGCAAGTGTTCATTAATTTAGCAGGAGTCTCGGGCATCATTCCTTTAACAGGGGTAACATTGCCGCTATTAAGCTATGGCGGATCATCTATATTGAGCATAAGTATCGCCTATGGAACGCTATTAGCAGTAGCTAGAAGAATTAATAACGAAAGGAAATTAAACTAAGTGAGAGACTATTTGAAAATGATTTTAATAAGTTTGTGCTTATTGATACTCATGATATGTATACATATAGATTTAACTGATCCATTAGATAATTTTATTTATCAATGGTTACATGGGACGATTAACTCTAACGGTGTCGTTGTATATCTTGAAATAATTTCTAATATATTTCAGCCGTTGCATTGTTTACTCATGATATTGGTGATTTTAATACTCGTATTTATTTATAATCAATTTAAGTTTTGGTGGTATGGATTTTGGTGTTTCAGTGTTTTGTTGATAGGTACATTTTTTAAATATATTATTCAACGACCAAGACCTGATATTAGTATAGATGGCTATAGCTTTCCGAGTATGCACGTGTTAAGTGTCTGTCTACTGGTGAGTCTCATATTATTGTTGAAAAATAATAAATGGTTAACTATCATCTGCGTATTATTGGTCATTTCGATTATCATTTCCAGAATTTATCTACGTGCACACTTTTTTACAGATACAATAGGTAGCATACTCATTATAGGGATTATGCTCCAAGCTTTGAAAGTGGGTAACGCAACCTCAACTCAAAACAATAGGTGACATTACTATCCATGTATAAAAACACCTTAACAAAAATAAATTGTTATTGATATGCCCCCCAAATTTAGGCTTAAAAAGCTAAATGTGAAGGGGGCATTTTTATATTGAAATACTATCAAAATGAATTGAAAAAATAGATATAATAATATTAATATATTCAGTTTCATAACTATGAACGAATCAAAAAAATTAAAAGGCTTGTCTCCTACAAAAATAAGGAAACAAACCCTTTAAATTATATGGTAAAGCAAAGTACAGATTTTAAAATTTAGTACATATTAAGGTTTTTTGTATATTGTGACTAGCATGATTTGAAGTTTATTCTTCCATTACTTTGTTTATAATTTCTGTCGCATTTAAATTTAGTATATTACTTGGTGTTACTTGGTCAATGTTATGATTGAACATCGTTTTTAATTTTTCTACTTCTTCTTTTTCACCAGCTAAGTAAAGTTGGTGCCAACCTTTTTTCTTAGCATTTTTTTCAATAGTAGCTACTAAACTTTTGAACCAACGTTCTTGATTAGCTTTCACACGTTCTTTATATTCATCTCTTTGCGCGCCGCCTTGAGTTAAATCATCACCTTGTGGTCCAGAATGTTCTCTCCAATCATTAGTATCTAAATCTAGAGTGTAATAATCTTCGTCTACAATCGTACCAATTTCAGTTTCAATCACACGTGCTTTGTCTTGTTGTAAAACTAAAACACCCGTATAAGGATAGCTTTGTTGTAATGATTTTAGCTGATCTAATTTAGGTTTTGTATCCCATTTAAATTCTGTTTTTATAGAAATATTTACGTGCTTTTCGAACTTTAATGTCTCGTCGGCAGTCATAAACAAAATAAGACCTCTTTTTAAATTAGGTTCAGCGCCCTGTATTTCAGTTTCTACTTTATTGATAATGTCTTTTGCTTGGTTTTTTTCTTCATGATTGTCACTGCTTTTTGTTTTGTCTGATAAGTCTTTTAGGGCATTTTTTAATTCGATCTTCCACTTTGTCCCTTGTTCGGGACTAGTATCTAAATAAATTGAGAATACTTTCTGATTTCGTGACTTACCATCGAATTGTTCCAAGTTATTAATTTCTTCTTGTAAAAGCATTATATATCACCCTTCATAATTCTTACATACTATACATTTTGCCTTTTTTATAGAAGTTAAACTTTATATATTGTCAGATTGTATTAGTAAATAAGTATAAATTATTAATAGTAATCTTTTAAAACAATAAAAGTTAATTTTAAGATTTTAAAAGTGTTTAAAAGCGTTTTCAAAGGGAAAAATAACTGTAATGTTGGAAAATGTAAACTTAAATTGAAGATTCACATGAATAAAAGGGGGACTATGTATGGCTACGCTACTATTTCTTGTAACGATACTTTTCATATTAGTCATTTATTTACTTGTTAAGCTAAAGTATACAAAGGATTTTAAAACTTCAAAAGGTAAGCGTCACAGAGAAAGACGAATTGAAGAGTTTGTACAAAGTGCCTATAAGATAGACAACTTAGAAGCGATACATCAAGGGCGTGCGCATCTCGAACTCATTTATAAACGTAAGACCGTAGATGTAAGAAAAGATCAAGTTATTTTTGTTGAAGATGAAGAACAAGAAAAGGTTGAAACGCAATTTAAAATGACAGATGACATGGTCAGAGATGAATTGTTCGATTTAATGTTAGAGAACACTTATTTTTATATAACTGAAAATCGATATAACAGTTTAATGATTAAGGCGAAAAATTAGTATCTTAATAAGTTGAAGTATTGGAAAGGGATGATTCGTATGGCACCTGTTGTGAAACCTTATACAAATGACTCGGCTTTAGTAGCGGATGTGAAGGCTTTAAAAGATAGAGGTATTGGTAGCCAAGATATATACGTGCTATCAAATGATAAAAATCGAACTGCAGAGGTTACTGAACAAATAAAAGTTATAGCAGTTGATTATAATGAAGTTGATATAGATGAAGATTTTGATTCAAAAGCTGAAGAATTAAAAGAAAAACTTAGCATATTAGGTGTGCCTTCTAGTGATGCAGAAACTTGTGATGCAGATATGAAAGAAGACAAGATAATTTTAATCGTTACTGATTTTAGAGTTAAAGGGCTGTTATAAATCGTGTAAAGGGTGGTATGTATGACCCTACTTAAAATTCATAATTTAACAAAACGCTTTGGTAAATTTTACGCTTTAGATGGTGTGAATTTAGAACTCAATGAGGGTGAAGTTTATGGTTTTATTGGACCAAACGGGGCTGGAAAATCGACGACAATTAAAGCAATATTAGGTATGTTGAAACCAACACAAGGTAATATTGAAATTTTTGACAAAAATGCGCTGAAAGATGCAGTCGCTGTGCATAAAGATCTCGCTTTTGTGCCTGGTGATGTCAATTTTTGGCCAAATTTAACCGGTGGAGAAATTATTGATTTCTTTCTCAATCTTCATCCTAAAGCAAATCACACTAGAAAAAATGAATTAATTAAACGCTTTGAATTAGATACTAGTAAAAAATGTAGTGCTTATTCTACGGGAAACCGTCAGAAAGTAGCATTAATTACTGCGTTTAGTATTGATGCAAAATTATATATCTTAGATGAACCTACTTCTGGCCTTGACCCTTTAATGGAAGAAGTTTTTCAAGAATGCATAAAAGACATTAAAAACAATAACAAAAGTGTACTACTCTCGAGTCATATTTTAAGTGAAGTTGAAAAATTGTGCGATCGCGTAGGTATTATCCGTAAAGGGAAAATGATAACTTCTGGGACTTTAGACGAGATGCGTCATCTTACACGTATGCAATTCACCGTTGAAAGTGGACAGCAATTAGGAACGTTAACACAAGTGACGGGTGTGAATAATGTGAGGCAAGAAGACAACACATATTATTTTGAAGTCGATTCAGATAAAATTTCTGCTGTAATTGAATATCTAAGTCGCTTCGAAATTAAAAAATTGGAATCTATGCCACCAACACTAGAAGCAATATTTAAACGATATTATGAAGCCACAGATGAAGTAGGTGAATGATATGAAACAATCATTTTACCAAACCTCAAAGTTATTTTATTTTTATGTAAAAAGAAATAGTAAAAAAATGATTTTATGGGTGGTCTTATTAACTGCTTTAACGTTAATGATTCCACCTGCTTTTGAGTCGATGTACCCGAGCCAATCTAAGATGAATCCTATTATTGAAATGTCAAAAAACCCTGCGATGCAAGCGATGCTCGGTCCAGCTGATTTTGAACATGTAAACATTGGTGTCCTTTTTACGCATGAAATGACTTTATTCACAGCA
This sequence comes from Staphylococcus sp. AntiMn-1, assembly GCF_001663395.1. Taxonomy (NCBI): domain Bacteria; kingdom Bacillati; phylum Bacillota; class Bacilli; order Caryophanales; family Staphylococcaceae; genus Staphylococcus; species Staphylococcus sp. AntiMn-1. Next base: position 1,732,768 of record NZ_CP012968.1, on the reverse strand, counting down.
ATAATGGTAGCAATTATGAATATTTTGATAGTATCTCGAGGTACGCGTGGCGATGAAGAAGACGGTAGAATAATCATACTAACTGCTTTGCCTATTGGTAAACAAGCACCATTGATGGGCCACCTACTTCAGACTTTATTACTTAATGTCAGTCTAATGATATTACTTACATTAGGTCTAACGTTGTTAAGCGTTGATGGTATAGATTTAGTTGGGGCATTTTTATATAGTTCGGCTTTAGGTGTATTTGGTATTATGTTTGCTGCATTGACCATGTTAGTTGCCCAATTTGTATCATCAAGTAGTGAAACAACCGGTGTGAGTATCGCGCTATTACTCATCATGTATTTGGTTAGGGCGTTTGGAGACGTAGCCAACGAGACGCTATCTATGTTTTCACCGATGGGCTGGCTGTCTAGAACGTATGCTTTTTCAGAAGATTATTGGTGGCCGGTGTGGTGCATTTTAGGCATTACAGTTATCTTTGTTATATCTGCCTTTGTGTTAAATGGTTTGCGTGATATTGAAGCTAAATTATTACCACAGAAAAAAGGCAAGCAACATGCGAAATCGTACATGAAATCTCCACTAGGTTTACAAATAAAATTACAAAAAATGAGTTTTATATATTTTGCTATTGGGTTATTTATACTTGGTTTATCATATGGCTCTATTTTTGGAAATTTAGACGACTTTTTTAAAGATAATCCATTATTACTGTCTATGTTAGAAAATCCAAATGGAGATTACGTCAAACAATTTTTACCGCAATTAATGTTGGTGATGGCAATAATCAGTACGGTGCCTACACTGTTAGCTTTATTTAAAATAAAGAAAGCCATAGATAAAGAGTACGCGACGCTTGTATTAGCGAATCCGATTTCGCGTATCAAGTACTTATTGAGTTTTCTAATCATCAGTGTGGTGAATGCGGTAGTGATGATTTTTGTCGCAGGACTCGGTTTGTATGCTGGACAATTCTATTCAATGGATACGCCACTCGATTTTGACATGGTTATCCAATCAGCTATCGTCTATATACCAGCCATACTGAGTTTTGTTGGTATAGGAACTGTCGTAATTGGATGGGGCATAAAGTTAACGACTTTAGTCTATGCTTATCTTGCTTATACTTTTTTAGTGAATTATTTAGGTACTTTACTGAATGTGAAAGATTGGATGAAAGATATCACGCCATTTGAGCATATTCCAAGTCTGCCGATAGATGATTTTACAAGTGGGCCGATAATAACCCTTTTACTTATTTTCATTATACTGTGTGTCATAGGTGTGATCGGTTTTAACAGGAAAGATATATAATGACTATAATAAAAATGATTTTGTATAACGGAAGAATTGTGATGTAAATTGAATATTATCGTTAAATAGAGTTGCCAAATTATTGGTAGCTCTATTTTGCTATATTACATATTATTTCATACTCGCTTGCCAAGGGCACAGCTACAGCCTGTATGTGTTCAATTCGGATTAAATTATTTAATGTGAGGCAGACGGCTACTACTTTCACTTTCTACATATAAAACATAGATTATTGCAAGAAAATAAAGTATAATTTCACAATTTGATAACAATGAAAAATAATGAAAACGCATAATTCATTATCACTTATAAGGATGTATTATCAATTCAAATGATTTATTAAATATTTAAATATAGACTTTAATCATTTTTGCGTTATAATAGATTATAATAATTACAAATAGATAATTATTGTAAAGAAGAGCGAGTTAGTGGAGGTGCACTTAACATGAAACGTGTAGCATTATTATGTATGTCCTATGGTACGCCATATAAGGAAGAAGATATTTTACCTTACTATACGCATATCAGACATGGACACGAACCAAGCCATGAAGCATACATAGATTTGAAAGATAGATATGAATATATTGGTGGCGTATCACCTTTAGCAACAACGACGGAAAAACAAGCAGAAACATTATGTTATACACTTAACTCAATGACGAATGACATAAGCTATGAATTATATATAGGTTTGAAACATATACATCCATTCATTGAAGATGCGATAGATGACATTAGTGCGGAGGGTATTGATGAAATCGTCAGTGTAGTTTTAACACCACATTATTCTTCATTTTCAGTAGAAATGTATAACCAACGCGCATCTCAATATGCAAATGAGAAAAATATTAAAGTAACTACATTGGATCAATTTTATAAAGAAGAGAAATTTATCCAATATTGGGTTGATTCAGTAAATACACAATTGAATTTAATACCTGAAGAAGCGCATCAAAAAACAGCAATTATCGTTTCGGCTCATAGTCTTCCAGAAAAGATATTGGAACATAATGATCCTTATCCAAGTCAGCTTGAAGAAACAGCACAGTTAATCCAATCACGAATTGGACATAACCATGTTTTTAACGGTTGGCAATCTGAAGGTAATACTGGAGAACCTTGGATTGGACCAGATGTGCAAGATTTAACTCAAACATTACATGAACAATATGATTATCAAAACTTTATATACGTTCCATTAGGTTTTACATGTGAACATTTAGAAGTCTTATATGATAATGATTATGAATGTAAAAAAGTTTGCGATGATTTAGGTTGTAATTATTATAGAGCTGAAATGCCTGGCTCAAATCAACTGTTTATTGAAAGTATTGCAAATGCAGTCATCAATAATTATAAAGAAAAGAATCACTTAACTGCGGTAAATTAAAGGAGATAATATAATGAGTAAAAAACTAACAGGATTATTTGGTGCACCAGTAGGAGATAGAGAAAATAGTATGACAGCAGGTCCTAGAGGTCCGCTTTTAATGCAAGATATATATTTCATAGAACAAATGGCGCACTTCGATAGAGAAGTTATTCCGGAACGTCGTATGCATGCAAAAGGTTCTGGTGCGTTTGGTACATTTAAAGTAACAAATGATATTACACAGTACACTTGTGCAAGTATTTTTTCTGAAGTTGGAAAAGAAACTGAAATGTTCGCTCGTTTTTCAACAGTAGCAGGTGAACGTGGTGCAGCTGATGCAGAACGTGACATTCGTGGCTTTGCATTGAAATTTTATACGGACGAAGGTAACTGGGATTTAGTTGGTAACAATACACCAGTCTTCTTCTTCAGAGACCCTAAATTATTCGCAAGTTTAAACCATGTTGTTAAACGTAATCCAAAAACAAACATGAGAGATCCTCAAGCAAACTGGGATTTCTGGACATTATTACCAGAAGCGTTACATCAAATTACGATAGTGATGTCAGATCGTGGTATTCCTAAAGGTTTCAGAAATATGCATGGCTTTGGGTCTCACACATACTCTATGTACAATGATAAAGGCGAGCGTGTTTGGGTTAAATTCCACCACAGAACACAACAAGGTATAGAAAACTATTCACCTGAAGAAGCAGCACAAGTTATAGCAAATGACAGAGAGTCTTCTCAAAGAGATTTATTTGGAAACATTGAAGAAGGTAACTTCCCTAAATGGAAAATGTACATCCAAGTAATGACTGAAGAACAAGCACGCAACCATAAAGATAATCCATTTGATTTAACAAAAGTTTGGTATAAAGACGAATACCCATTAATCGAAGTAGGAGAGTTTGAATTAAACAGAAACCCTGAAAACTATTTCCAAGATGTTGAACAAGCAGCATTTGCACCAACAAACATCGTACCAGGGCTAGACTTTTCACCAGACAAAATGTTACAAGGCCGTTTATTCTCATATGGTGACACACAACGTTACAGACTTGGTGCTAACCATTGGCAAATTCCAGTAAACCAACCTAAAGGTGTAGGTGTTGAAAATATTTGTCCATTCAGTAGAGATGGTCAAATGAGAATTTTAGATAATAATCAAGGCGGTGGCACACACTATTATCCAAATAGTAACGGTGCGCTTGAAGACCAACCGCAATACAAAAAACCAGGCTTAGACATTCAAGGTCAAGCATTCGAATATGACTATCGTGAAGATGATGATAACTACTTTGAACAACCTGGTGAATTATTCCGTCGCATGTCACCTGATAAGCAACAAATATTATTTAATAATACGGCTAACGAAATGGGGCCAGTTACTGACCCACTTAAACACCGTCACATTAGACATTGTTATAAAGCAGATCCAGCTTACGGTCAAGGTGTAGCAGATGCTATGGGTATTGATATTAATACTGTAGACTTAGAAGTTGCAGACTAATTGAAAAGGTAGGTAATCGAATGATATTAGATAATATTAATCCAGAAGATTTATTTCCAACTGAGAAACAAGGTCCTTCCGTTTTAGGAAAAATGGAGTACCCTGTTCAAGGTGAAATCAAAGTATATGAGGCAGCTTATGTCGCAACAAATGAACGTCTTATTTTAAATGTTGATATGGATGGACAGTTTTACTATAGAAACATTAGATATGACGAAATTGAAAATATCGAATTAAATGATAATGTATTAACGATGCGCTTTAGCATTGGCACATTTTCATTAACAGATTTAAATAAAGATAATGCTGAAAAATTTGTTGCTTATGTAGAGCCTAAAAAATAGAATTAGCAATTTGATTTCAATAGATACTATGAATTATTATAAAACCCCTTCACAACCATTTAAATGGTTGTGAAGGGGTTTTTAATGTGTAAAACATTTGCTTTTCATAAGTTGTTTATAACGCAGTAAGACCGCCATCGATGACGAATTCAGAACCTGTAGAGTAACTCGCGTCATCTGAAGCTAAAAAGATGACCATATTAGATACTTCTTCTGTTAAAGCGATACGACGCATTGGAATAGTTTTCGCAAATTCTTCAACTGCTTCTTTAACGCCTTCTTGTTCAATCATAGGTGTTTGAATCACACCCGGATGTACTGAGTTTACACGTATATTATATGGTGAAAGATCACTTGAAGCAGCTTTCGTCATACCCCGAACTGCAAATTTTGTATCTGTGTAACCAATAGCACCACCGACAAGTCCATTCATAGAAGATATGTTAATAATTGAACCGTGTTGTTGTTCTTTCATAGTTGAAGCGACTGATTTCATACCTAAAAATACAGACACTTGATTGATGTTTACAATTTTCATATAACTTTCTAAACTGAGCTCTTCTAAAGGCGTGTTATAAGTAATGCCAGCATTGTTAACTAAGACGTCTATTTTGCCCCATTTATTGATTACCGTATCTACTACATTTTGCCAATCTGCTTCATTAGAAACATCATGTTTAATAAAAAGTGCACTTTCCCCAAGTTCTTGTGCAACCTCTTGACCGAGCGTTTCATTGATGTCAGTTATCGCGACTTTTGCACCTTCATTCAATACTTTTTCTGCGTGCATTTTCCCCATACCTTGTGCTGCCCCAGTAATAATTACAACTTTATTGTCTAATCTTTTCATAAATAACATCCTCCCAATTTCTATTTCTTATTATATAATTTAACAGTAAATACATTAAAAGTTAAATATTTAGGTTTAAGTATTTTACTGCTAAAGTAAATTTATATATACTATTGTTATATCAACATATATAGGAGGGATATCATGGAAAAGAATAATTTTTTCGAACTCATTCATACTGCTGAGTTATTTAACGATGCGACAATGACACTTTTTTTGAAACAATTTAATATGAATGTCAATATTTCACAAATTATTGCCTTATCTAAACTTAAGGAGCATGGAGCGCAAAAACCATCAGCGCTTGCGCAGTCCCTTGGCTATACTTCAGGAGCAATTACCGGTTTGACAAACAAACTCGTTAAAGAAGGTTACATAGTAAGGGAACACCAAGAAGAAGATAGACGTTCCATTTTAATTACTATTACTGCAAAGGGGTTGGATGTGTTAGAAGAGGCTCAAAAACAAGGTCAAGCAATGAGAAATGACATTTATTCAGTATTGAATGATGATGAAGTGACACAACTACTTAATATTCAGAAGAAACTTTATAGTCATGTAAAACAAATGAATAAATAACATTTTGTAAGTAACCCAATATAAAAAACGAAAGTGTGATTTAATGGCTAAACTAGAAGGTAAAGTAGCAATTGTGACAGGCAGTGCAGGAGGTATTGGCTCTGGAATTGTGAAGTCTTATGCTAAGGAACATGCTAAAGTAGTTATCGCTGATATTGCTGAAGAAAAAGGAAGATTATTGAGTGAAACATTGAATGATCAAGGATACGAAACATTATTTATTAAAACAGATTTAACAAATAAAGATTCTTTGCAAGCTTGTGTCGATACTACAATTGTAAACTATGGAAAAATTGACATATTGGTTAATAATGCACATGCATCTCGCATGAATTCTTTTTTAGATATTACAGAAGAAGATTTGAATTTATCTCTGAATACGGGGTTTTATGCGACATTTTATTTATGCCAAATGGTTATACCTTATTTGAAAGAAACAAAAGGTAATATTATAAACTTTGGTTCAGGTGCCGCTGTAAAAGGTGATAAGAATCAAGGTGCATATGTTGTAGCAAAAGAGGCGATACGTGGTATTACACGTGTGATAGCGAATGAATTTGGAGAATTTGGCATTAATGCAAATATCATATCGCCAATCGCTTATTCTGAAGGCGTTGATCAGTGGCGTAAAGATAACCCAGATTATTATGAAAAGGTCGTTCAAGGCATTCCGTTGCAAAAATTTGGAGATGTTGAAAATGATATTGGTCCAGTAGCAGTATTTTTAGGAAGCGAAGATGCACAATATATCACAGGACAAACGGTTATGGTAGATGGCGGTAGTATTAAATTATACTAATGATGTTAAAAGTATAACGAAGTATTTTTGTATCAATTGAGTTGAAATAAAATAATTTATTAACGAGAACGGGACAAAAAACAACTTTCAAATGTTGGTTTTTGTCCCGCTTTTGTTATATATTTTGAAAATTTTAACGTTTGATAAGTGCCGTGAGTTCGCCTTCAAATACTTTAACTTCTTCATGATTAAATGTTGTCATTAATACCGTAAGTAATCCTTGGTCTCTTTTACCAGCCTTTTTATCAATAACTTTTATAACTGTATGTAATTCGTCGTCCGGAAATACTGGTTTGATAAATTTAATATTATTCATATGTGTACCTGCAATGACATCTTCTCCATATTTTCCTGTTTCAATCCATAGTTTGAAAGAAATGGCTAGTGTCTGGATACCAGAAGCGATGACACCATTAAATCTGCCTTGTTGCGCTTTTTCTTTATCTAAGTGCATATATTGTGGATCAAATTCACTAGCAAAATCAGTAATAGCTTCTTCGCTTATTTTATATGGCTTAGTCGTAAATTCTTCGCCAATGTGAAATTCATCTAGTTTCATGATTGTATTCTCCTTAGTGTGTTAAATTTTTCATATTTCTATTGTACTGAGAAATATGAAAAATTAAAATTTATTGAAATGAACTTTAGCTATGTTATCAACTAAATATTTGGTGTATAGGGCATATCTTCTTTTAACTAATATATCATTGAACCAATTATAGCAAAAGATACGTACAATCATTTCATTATTTATATTTGTTGTAAGGCAATTGAAAGCGACAACTTCATTTTGGGCTAAAAAAATCTCGAAATGATATATTTACACTAGTAGCTATTAAAATAGAAAGAAAGGGAGAATATTATGAAATTAAAAGATAAAGTAGCGATTGTCACAGGTGCAGCATCTGGAATGGGTAAAGCAATTGCTGAATTATATGCTAAAGAAGGCGCTAAAGTTATCATAGCTGATCTTAATTTAGAAAAGGCAGAAGCAGTGTCAAAAGAGATTAACGAAAATAATGGTGTTGCTCAAGCCATTGAGGTAAACATAGTTGAGCAAGAAGATATCGATAATATGATCGATACTGCTATAGAATCCTATGGTACTTTAGATATTTTAGTCAATAATGCTGGAGTTATGGATGGATTTGAGCCTGTGGGAGATATCTTGGATGAACGATGGGATTTAATATTTGATATTAATACTAAAGGTGCGATGAGGGCAATGCGCAAGGCGATGCCAATATTCTTGGAAAAACAAGAAGGTATCATTATCAATACGACTTCTACAGGCGGATTAAATGGTGCTCATGCGGGCGCCATTTATAGTGCTTCTAAACATGCTCTCGTAGGACTTACAAAAAACACTGGATTTATGTATGCTGAAAAAGGTATACGCTGTAATGGGATTGCGCCAGGGGCAATTGAAACAAATATATCTGATTCAATGAAAAATATTAATCACTTTGGAGCTGAACGTACAAAAATAGCACAAAGTGCGATACCTAAAACAGGGCAAGCAGAAGAAATTGCTAAAGTAGCATTATTTTTAGCTTCTGATGATTCGAGTTTTATCAATGGGACAATCGTCACAGCAGATGGCGGATGGACTGCAGCATTTTAGAATAAATATGAATAACCTTATCATCATTATTTCTTGGGAAATAAAAAAACTATAACTAAAAAATGATGGCTCCTACGTGAAATAAAGTAGAAGCCATCATTTTTTGTATAAACTACGTGATTGTCATTAATATTATGGTTTTTTCTTATTTATAAAAATTCATTCATAAGCTAAGTACGGAAAAAAGCCTTCAAGAAATTTTTCTGTAGCTGGCATGAAATATGAGCCAAAATGATAATCAGGATCTAGCGTTGTAATAATCCAATGACCATATTGTTCGGAGTTTTGTTCATATAGGACAGCACCGCCATTTTTTGAGGCAATTAATATTTCAGCATCTTCTGGTGGCCAAAACACGCCATGTTGATGCCATGTGCAATCATTTAGCGTAAGGTAACGTGCGAATAGTGAATGATTCGGTGCTGATAAAAGCAAACCACTATCAGCATTCTCTTCTAACCACCACCAAAAGTTAGTAGGTCTAAATTCCCAATTTTGATTTGGTAACCAGTCATGTGGTTGTGGTCCGAATGCGATAACGGTGCCTCCAGATTGTGCGAAAGCGTGAATTTTATTGACGCTTTTTAATAATAAGGGCTGGTTTAACTGCGAAGGCACGATCAATATATCAAGCATGCTAATGTCTGTTCCTAAAAAATCTGGATGGTAAATTAATTGGTCTATAAATTGATGAAACTTAGGTTCGTGGAATGTACGATAATGTGACTCATTTCCAGAGTATATAACACCTATTTTATTCATTGAATTCTCCTCCTTGTAACGATGTGATTTCTTGTTTTAACCAAGTTGTAAATTGACTAGAAATATAATCGGTTGTTTTATTTTGTGCTATGTATCCTAAAAGTGAACGGCCAGCGTGCATAAAGAGTGTGCCTTCAGTTGAAATTCTATCTACATAGGTCACAACATGTCCGTTACGAAATGTTAAGTGTATTTCATGTTCAGGTTGCGTTTGGTAATGGCCTCTTGCAAAGAAACCAGCGACCCCTTTATTAAATGTCATGTCGTCAGTATCGACATTGGCATAGATAGAGGAGTCATTGTTTGGATATAGCGAATAATCACTGAAATGATTAATGTGTTCCGGCATAAACAAAGCAGTTTTTGGTAAAAATGGTTTGAATAAGTGACCAAAAAAGACAATGACTTTTTTAGCGTTCAAATAGTCATCAATCAAACGCTTATGACGATACAAATATTCTTGATCTACGAAATTTGGAATAATAATTGCATCAAATTTAAAAATGTCTAATTTATGAATTTCATATTGACGGATATATTCTACTATTACTTCTTTGTCTATATTATTTTCTTTGGTTACGCCAAATGCATGTTCAGGGTCAATGTGCCCAATTAAATAAGTCATTAAAAACATCCTTTTATAATTAATTTGTTTTTTTGAAATAACATTTTTAATGATAATTAATTTTTTAATTGAAATTGAGAATCATTATCGGTAAAATGATTTATATATTATAAAATACGCATAAATATAAAATTTAGCAAGGGAAGTAGAAAAATGAATGAAATCGCATATTTAGCAATAGACATCCAATTTTCGAGACTTACAGAATTAGATCGTCAAAGAGGACTCGTGTTTTTAAATGTATACGATTTACCAAACACTAATTTAAATACATTTGATGGCGTAATTATTTCAAACCATATTGATGAACCTTATCTTTTGGCACATGACGCCATATTAACTGATTACATCAACCAAGGCGGAGTGATTTTCACATTAGTGGAAAAATCTTTACCTTGGTTGAATTGTGTATCGAATTGGAAAAGGTCTTCCATCCCATTAAAAGATCGGGCTTTAGAAGTGAAAGCAACGGATAATGGGCTTTTTGAGAACATTAAAGTAAAAGATTTGGAATATAGACGAGGCGTGCGGGGTTTCTTTTCAAGAGGCTATTTTGAAACAGTTCCTGAGCAAGCAAAAGTGTTAATAACGGATCAAGAACAACAACCTATTGTTTATGTAGACCGAACACATAAAGGAACGATATATGCAGGTGCTGGCACCGATATGTATCGTATCTATACATACGAAGACAACACTTCAAATCAAGTGGGGCTACAGATGTTAAATGCCATACGTACAGAAGCATCGAGAATTAGGGAGGATTATCAACATTGAATATAGCTTTGATTGTTAATGGGACACCATACCAAAATAGATTTTTAGAAGAACAGGAATTTAAGTATTTATATAATGACGTGATACATATTAGAACATTAAGTTCATACGACTTAAGTTGCTATGACACAATTTTATTATCGTGTCGGCTAGATATTCAATTATTGAAACAACATAGACAAATATTTTTAAATTTTTTAAAACAAGGTAAGCGGCTAGTAATTTTTGGAGAAGTATTGGATCAATGGTTTCCTCACATACATTGGGAAGATTCTGAAGTGAATTTCAGTTGGTGGGTTCGACCCAACGGCGACCTCCCGTTAAACCCTGATTATCAAACGCATAGTTTATATGAATACTTGAAAGTGGATGATATGAAGTGGCATTATCACGGCACGTTTGCTCCACCAAATGGCGCGAAATCACTGTTAAATACACCAGATGGACGGTCTATTTTTTATATTGATGATATCAATTTCAATGGCGAGTTAATCGTAACGTCGTTAGATCCAATGTTTCATATCGGACTCGGTTTTATTAATCAAGCAAAGCCATTTTTACATGGTTTAGGACAATGGCTAAGAACAGGAGATAATCAATGAAGAAAAAATATAGTGCTCTAGCTGGAATTGTATTATCAGCTACATTACTTACAGCATGTAATTCAAATACGACAGCTACGAATTCAGAAGAGAAAGAATTAACAAAAGAAGAAAAAATAGTGAAAGATCAAACAGGCCGAGAAGTGAAAATAAAGAAAGATCCAGACAGTATTGTAGTAGGAGGCATCTTACCATACTTTTCTACTTGGTTTGTAGGGACGAATTCTACAAAAGAAATTAAAGGTCTACATCCTAATGCGTATAACGCTGCAGAAAATTCTATACTTTCTAAAATATCGCCTGATATTAAAAAAGCGTCTACAGAATTTGTGAAAAATGGCGATGTGAATATAGAAGAACTCTCTAAAATAAACCCAGATGTCTATTTTGAAAATGCTACTGAACAGAAAACCTTAGATAAAGTTGCGGAGAGTGGTATACCAACCATGGGACTAGAAACAATCAAGGTAGAAGACGCTGATCCTTTAGCTACGTTTAACAGCTGGTTAAAAGTCACTTCAGATGTTAAAGGTGGTAAGACGAGCGATAGAACTGAGAAATTTATGAAAGAGGGAGAAAAATCTCAAAAAATGATTGATGATGGTCTAAAAGGCACGAAAAAATCAGACAAACCCAAAGTGCTATTCTTACATCAACATACAGACAACTCTATTGTTGTCGGTGGCGGTAATTTCTTTAGTGAAAAATGGACAGAAGCAACTGGTGGTATAGATGTTGTTGGCGATGACGGTGTCGATGGTCAAAAAGAAGTTAATATGGAGCAAATTTATAAATGGAATCCAGATAAAATCTATATTACGAACTTCACTGAGACCCAGCCAAATGATTTATTGAAAAACAAAGTGTCTGGTCAAGATTGGAGTCAGGTAAAAGCAGTTAAAGACAAAGCGGTCTATAAGGTCCCTTTAGGTATCTATCGTTGGTTCCCACCAAACGGAGATGCGCCATTAATGCTTAAATGGATGGCGCAACATAATCACCCAGATAAATTCAACTATGGTATGAAAGATGAAATTAAATCATATTACCAAGATTTTTACGACTATAAATTATCAGACGAAGATGTTGAGTCTATTTTACATCCGTCATCTGATGCAGCGAAGTATTAAGGAGTTAACTAATGAAGAAATCAAAAATATTATTATTAATTGTTTTACCACTTGTGGTAGCAATTATTTCACTCGGAGTAGGAAGAGTTTTTATAGATCCTATTACCATTATTAAAATTTTAACATCACAAATTATTCCTATAGAAGAAACTTGGGCGCCAGTGCAAGAAACAGTTGTGATGAATGTCCGTTTTCCAAGAATATTATTAGCCTTATTAATAGGGGGTGGATTGTCTATTTCTGGTGCGAGTTTCCAAGGCATGTTTGGCAACCCATTAGTTTCGCCAGACATACTCGGTGTTTCAGCAGGAGCTGGATTTGGAGCTTCCCTAGGTATATTGTTCTTTGGTAACACATTTGGCGCACAAATATTGGCTTTAGCATTTGGATTATTGGCGATATTGTTTGCATTCTTTGTAGCGGGAAATCAAAAAAATTCTCCAATCTTTATGTTTGTACTCGCAGGTGTCATTACATCAGCATTATTTAACGCGCTTATTTCATTAATGAAGTTCGTAGCTGATCCAGAAGAAAAATTACCTGCAATAACATATTGGTTAATGGGAAGTCTAGGAACTGCAACTTATAAAGATTTATATGTTGCGGCACCAATTATCATTATAGGTGTGCTCATATTGTATACACTAAGATGGAGACTCAATTTACTCACGTTACCAGAAGATGAAGCTAAATCTATGGGGATTCCTGTTGTATCTTTAAAATGGGCAATCATTGCAGGTGCAACGATAATCACAGCAGCTACGGTTGCAGTAGCGGGTATCGTAGGATGGGTTGGTTTAATCATCCCACATATTGCACGTATGTTTGTAGGTAACAATAATCAATATGTGTTACCTGTATCACTCGCTATCGGTAGTACGTATCTGTTAATTATTGATAACTTAGCTAGAAGTTTAACAGCTACTGAAATTCCATTATCTATCTTAACTGCAATTATTGGCGCACCATTTTTTGCATACTTATTACGCCGTATGGGAGGTTCGTGGTAATGCACTTAGAAGTAAAAGCAGGCAATTTTCATTATAAAAACAAACCTTATTTATATAAAGAAGATGTGAGTTTTAAATTGGCTCCTGCCGAGGTCTTATCCATTCTAGGGCCTAATGGTGCAGGAAAAACAACATTGCTAAAATGTGTTATTGGTCTGCTAGATTGGACGGATGGCGAAACGTTTATCAATGATGTCCCGTTAAATGACCTGAAGAAAAAAGAATTATGGAAGAAGATTGGTTATGTGCCACAAGCTCAAAAAATGACTTTTGGTTATACGCTCTCAGAACTTGTGATTATGGGGAGAGCACCATTTATAAGTACTTTAGCACAACCTTCAAAAAAAGATGAAGCGGCTGCAATTGAAGCGCTGGAAACAGTAGGTATTAGCCATTTAGCCAATCAATCATGTAACGAAGTCAGTGGCGGAGAATTACAATTAGCACTTATCGCAAGAACACTTGTGTCGGGCCCTGAATTATTAATACTGGATGAGCCAGAATCTCATTTAGATATTCAAAAACAAATTACGATTTTACAAACGATACGTAAGCTATCAAAAGAACAGGGGATATCGTGCATTATTAATACGCATTATCCAAACCATGCGTTTTATCTATCAGATAATGTAATTATTACTGGAAAAGAAAAAGGTATTGTCTTTGGTGAAACAACTGAAGTAATGACTGAACAAAGAATGAAACAATTCTTCGATGTTGATTTAAAGAAACTGTACTATGAAGATGAAGAACTACAACTTGAAACGATGGTTCCTAAAGATTTAGGAATCCCCAAAAACAAGACTTAAGAACAAAATAATTATAATAATTTGGTATACAAAAGATTTTAGAATATAAAAATCCCCGATTTTGAAAGTGCATGCTTGCCTGGGGTATGGCTCGAGCCTGTAGTCTCTCACTCATACTATTACCCTAGGCGTCATCTCTTTAAAAAATCGGCACAATTTTATAGAAGAACGATATTTCTGTATGGAATATACTCATCTATCTATTAAATATAGATAAAAATCATAATAATTTGGTATACAAAAATGCCCCTTTCTAAAGTTATAGAAAGGGGCATTTTTTTAACTCGGTTTGGGTATATCGACAAAATCTTGTTGTGCTAATGAGACTGTTTCACCTTGTTGGTGCATTTTTTCAATATGGAACTCTCCCCAATAACAAAGTGAAGAAAGTAATTCTCCTAGTGTTTGACCATAAGTTGATAATTCGTATTCAACTTTAGGCGGGATTTGATCATATACGATACGGTTGATGATACAGTCATTCTCTAGTTCACGTAATTGCTGTGTTAACATTTTTTGAGTGATCGTTGGAATAGCACGTTTTAATGCAGATGTACGCATCAACCCGTTGTTTTGTAAATGACATAAGATGACAGGTTTCCATTTTCCACCGATGACATCAATGGTTGCTTCGACGCCAATATTATAAGATTTGCTCATTTAATTACCTCCTTATAGGTACTCAAAGGTGCCTATAGTACTTTAAAGTGCGTACTTCCGCTTTTGATACGTGTAGTTTATATTAACACATACACAAAACAAGAAGGAGTCAAAAAACATTATGAGAAAAAACAAATTCGCTATATTAGCGTTAGCAATGTCTGCCTTTGCAATTGGAATGACTGAATTTATTAGTGTAGGTCTCTTACCGCTCATTATAAATGCTTTTAATACTACGATTTCATTAGCAGGATTAACTGTATCTTTGTATGCTGTGGGGGTAACAATAGGAGCACCTGTACTAACACCACTGACAAATAAAATGAAACGGAAGCATTTACTATTAATGATTATGCTTATTTTCATTGTTGCGAATACACTTGCTGCCTTTGCTACCACGTTTAGTATGTTGCTAGCAATGCGTGTATTATCGGCATTAATGCACGGAGTGTTTATGTCTATAGCCACAGCAATCGCAAGTGATTTGGTAACGCCTGATAAGCGTGCAAGCGCGATTGCAATGATGTTTACAGGTTTAACCGTTGCTACAATTACAGGCGTACCATTAGGAACGTGGATTGGTCAGCACTTTGGTTGGGAAGCGTCGTTTATTACGATTGCTATGATTGGATTGATCAGTTTAATCATTAATATATTTGCAGTGCCAAGTAATTTGAAAGAATATGCTCAGGCATCGATAAAGGAACAATTAGAAGTGTTTAAAAACAAGTCATTAATGATGGTTTATTTGATTACTGCACTCGGTTACGGTGGCACTTTTGTAGTCTACACATACCTGACTAGTATACTTACAGATATTTTGAATTATAGTGACGAAGCGGTGGTACTACTACTTGTGATATATGGTGTAATGGTTGCTATTGGCAATACACTTGGTGGGAAATTAACAAACAATAAGCCAACAAAAGTACTTATATGGATATTTTTAATTCAAGCTATTGTTTTATTACTTCTAGGCTTATCTGTGACACATTATTTCTTAGGTACGATAGCCATACTTATTATGGGGTTGTTCGCATTTATGAACGTTCCGGGTCTGCAATTGATTGTGGTGCTTTTTGCAGAACGTAAAAATAAGGCAACGACTAACTTTGCTTCTAGTTTAAACATTGCTGCCTTCAATATCGGTATCACATTGGGAGCGGTCATCGGAGGATATGTGCTCAATCATTTTTCTCTTTCAATGACACCATATTTTGGCTTTATTATGGTGGTGATTGCTAGCATTATGATGTATATCGTTTATAAAAATGAGACAGAAGTACAAGTAGATATACTATAAAAATTTCATAATAAGAGAGATTAACATTACTTCATTAAATATTTAAAAATGTAAAATTCCATAAAACAGTAATTTATTTTTGTATTAATCTTCTTTTAGATTTAAAATTTTAAAATAGTTAAATTATTTATAAACAAATAGAAAGAAGTGAACAGTTATGAATACAAAAGAGATATTATTTGAAAAGTTGGAAGAGAAGGAATCTGAGATGATTCAGCATCGTCGTTATTTACATCAACATCCGGAGTTGTCATTCCAAGAGGATGCTACGGCGCAATATATTAAAGATTTTTACAAATCGAAAGAAGTTACAGTTACGCAACCTGTTCTAGGTAGTAACGCAATTATTGTAGAAATCAAAGGGGGACAACCTGGCAAAACAATAGGATTACGCGCTGATTTTGATGCGTTGCCAATACAAGAAGAGATAGATGTGCCCTTTAAGTCAACAAATGAAGGGGTGATGCATGCGTGTGGCCATGATGCACATACCGCGTATTTGTTAGGATTAGCAGACGCATTAATTGAAATAAAAGATGAACTTTCAGGTACAGTTAAAATTATTCATCAACATGCTGAAGAAATGCCTCCAGGTGGTGCACAACAAGTGATGCAATCAGGTGCATTAAATGATTTAGATGAAATATATGGTATTCATGTAGTACCCGTCGCTGGTACAGACGTGATTGGATATAATAAAGGCAATGCTTTCGCTGGTAGTTCTACATTTACTTTAACGATTAATGGTTTAGGTGGTCATGCTGCGAGTCCTCATAAAACACACGATGCTTTGATTGCAGGTACCAATTTTGTAAACACCCTCCAAACAATAGTGTCTAGACGTATCGATCCTTCAGAAATGGGTGTGATTACTGTTGGTGCGTTTGATGCACCTGGTGGAGCCAATGTTATACAAGACAAAGTTACAATCAAAGGAACAGCACGTTATCTTAATGATGACTTAGAGCAATTTATGTATGAAGAGATTGAGAAAGTCGCAAAAAGCGTAGCGGTCGGTTTTGATGTTACGTATGATTTAGATTACCAATTTGGTTATCCTGTGCTATACAATCATCCCGCACAAACAGAACAAGTGGTAGATATTTTAACAGCAAGTAAGGGTGATTATTTTGAACATCTTGTAGAAATACCGTCAGTTTCAGGTTCTGAAGATTTTGCGTATTATTTAAAAGAAATACCAGGTGCCTTTTTCATCGTTGGCTGTAAACCAGAAGACATTGAAGCGCCATATATGAATCATCATCCTAAGTTTGAAGTGAATGAAGATGCATTATTAGTTGCAGCGAAAGCAGTGGGTGAAATTGCAATTAACAGACTTTCTGCTACAGACTAATCTTTGAAATATTCTTTTATAATTGGCCTCGTAACTTTTTATTGCATTTTGGATTGAACTACTCATAGCTCAACCAATAGCGAGATTTGCAATGAAAACACTGTACGCTAACAAATCGAACAGTTAATAAAGCATTTTTATCAACCAAAGTTAATATATTAAAATATAAAAAACACTTTCGAAAACATTCTATTTATATGAATGTAACGAAAGTGTTTTTTTATTATCTATTATAATGAAGCTTTTTGATCGATTGTCTAATTAAATTGTTCTGCGTGATGGTTTACTGTCATCTTTAAGTTTAGCTGATAATAATAATGCGATGACTGATATACCAGTAGCGACCATGAATGTTACATTCACACCATGAATCATACCTTCTAGACCTTCACTAGGAATAGCTGAAACAGACATTAACGTAATGAATAACGCTGTACCGATTGCACCGGCCATTTGTCTAAATGTGTTGTTCATAGCAGTACCATGAGCAATGAGACTATTCGGTAATTGATTAATCGCTAGCGTTGTCATAGGCATCATAACCATTGCTAGTGATACCATACGTACTGCGTTAGCCGTGGCAAGATAAGTAAAGGTTGTATCAGCTGTGAGCATTGTAAATGGTATTGTTGAAGCAACTAATACGAGCAAGCCAATACGAGCGAGCCATTTACCGCCAAATTTATCAAATAAATAACCTGTAATTGGGTTCATTATTCCCATAACAACAGCGCCTGGTAATAATACTAAACCAGATTCTAATGCAGAGAATCCAATCATATTTTGCATATATAATGGTAAAATAATGTTTGATGCGATTAATACACCAAATACGAACATGCTTAATGCTGTACCTAACGTATAAATGCTGTAGCTAAACACTCTAAATTCAAGCATAGGTTCTTTGAGGTTTAACTGGCGACGAATAAATATAACTAATGCAATGATACCAACGATAAGCGGTAAGATAAATTGTACACTGCCCCATCCTGCTTCTCCAACAGAACTGAAACTGTATAAGAGTCCACCAAAACCTAGTGTAGATAGAATTACTGATGCGATATCTAGTTTTGGGTTTGAAGTTTCTGTAACGTTTTTCAATAGGAAAATTGAAGCAACGATGATAACAACTGCAATTGGGAATACGACGTAGAAGACACTTCTCCATGAGAGATGCTCTACTAAAATACCTGATAGCGTAGGTCCAATCGCTGGCGCGAATGCAATGACTAAGCCGAATAAGCCCATTGCGGTACCACGTTTTTCTACAGGGAAAAGTAAGAATAAGATTGTTTGCATTAATGGCATCATAATACCAGCGCCTGCTGCTTGTAAGACACGTCCAATTAATAGCATTGAAAAATCTAGTCCGACAGCACAGATTAAAGTACCTAATGCAAAAATGCTCATGGCGGTTAAGAATAACTGCCTCGATGTATAACGTTGAATTAAAAATGCAGTAACAGGTATCATTATACCGTTTACTAACATAAATATAGATTGTAACCACTGTACCGTACTTTCAGATACTTGTAGGTCTTTCATAATAGGGGGTAAAGCTGTACCAAGTAATGTTTGGTTTAAAATTGTAATAAAGGCCCCTGATAATAATACGATAAATAAGGGGATTCTTTTTTCTACATGGAATGCTCCTGTTTCAGTCAATAGACTCACTTCTTTCATAAAAATAGCACATCTAAACAGTTTAACACTAAGCTCATTTTCAATCTAGTGATTGAGCTTAAAAATAAATAATACATCCGATAATTGATGAACAGGGACCATTTCTCAATCTATTTTAATAATTTTGAAATGGTGCGTATAATTTTCGTAGTGATTTACACATTTATAATGCTACGTATGAAATACTACACTTTTATTATAGCTAATGTCAAAATAAACTCTATTTATATGAAGGGAAATATAAATGAAGTTGAAAAATCAGGAGTTAACATAAATTATTTAGATTAATTTCAGAACTCTATAAAGTGATTGCTAGAGCTTTTTGTGGAATTAATAAGGGTATAAAAAAATGATTTTGCAAAAATATTTTAATTATTCTGAATTTAAAATATATCTATCTATGGGTCACTTTTGCTATAATAAATAAGTAAATAAATCATTTAAGTCATAATCGTATCTATTTACATGTAATAAGTTTAAAATTATCATTAAATTATTGGAAAGTATTTGGATAAGTAATCAGTAATCTATACATTTAAAGTACAATTGTACAGATTATAGATATTCAAATAAAAGGAGAGTAAATAATGAATAAACAAGATTTAATCGCTCCAGAAACTTATAACATAGTGAGCGAAATCGAAAAATTTACAGTAGATCAATCTAAAAAAGCTGTAATATTTGAAAATGAAACAGGAGAAAATAGAGAAATTACATATACCAACCTTATCAAAAATGCGAATAAAGTTGGTAATATGTTTTTAAAATATGGTTTTAAAAAAGGTGACAAAGTGCTCGTCATGATGCCACGTTGTATTGAGACATATGAGGTTTATCTTGCTGCTTTAAAATTAGGTATCATTATTATCCCTAGTTCTGAAATGTTACGTACGAAAGATTTACAATACAGAATTACACATGGTGAAGTAAAAGGAATTGTAGTTATTTCAGATGCGCTTGATGAGTTTAAAGCAGTCAAAGAATACGACACTTTAACTAAATTTATTGTTGGCGGTCAAGAAGATGGATGGATGTCAGTTGAAGATGAAAAAGCAAATTCAACGGATCAATTAGAGATTGTTGAAACTTCTCGTGAAGATATTGCTTTATTATCTTATACGTCTGGTACAACTGGTAATCCTAAAGCTGTTGTCCATTCACACGGTTGGGGCTATGCACATATGCAGATGGCGCCAAAACATTGGTTGAGTATTAAAGAAGACGATATTGTTTGGGCAACTGCTGCACCAGGGTGGCAAAAATGGGTATGGAGCCCATTGTTATCAATTATGGGATCAGGTGCAACTGCCTTTGTATATAATGGAAGATTTGATGCTGAAAAATATTTACAGTTATTACAAGATAATAAAATTAATGCGCTTTGTTGTACACCGACTGAGTATCGCTTGATGGCAAAACTGTCTAATTTAACAGATTATAATTTAGAACATTTGCATAGTGCAGTGTCTGCAGGCGAACCATTAAATAGAGAAGTCGTTGAAAAATTCCAAGAAAACTTTGATCTTACGGTAAGAGATGGATACGGCCAAACAGAAAGTACACTGTTGATTGGATTTTTAAAAGATACAGAGAGCCGTCCCGGTTCAATGGGTAAAGCAATCCCTGGTAGTCATGTAACAGTTATTAATGATGATGGTGAACTTTCTAAAGTAGGCGAAGTAGGTAATATCGCAGTGCCGTTAGACTTACCTGCATTATTCAAAGGTTATTATAAAGACCCAGAACGCACAGCAGAACCACAAAATGGTGACTATTTTATGACGGGTGATTTAGCTAAAATAGACGAAGATGGTTATTTCTGGTTTGAAGGTCGTAAAGATGACATCATTATTAGTTCTGGCTATACAATAGGACCATTCGAGGTTGAAGATTCACTTACGAAACATCCTTACGTAAAAGAATGTGCTGTTGTTGCAAGCCCACATGAAATTAGAGGGAACATCGTTAAAGCATTTATTATTTTACAAGATGATGTAACTGGTAATGAAGACACAATCAAAGAATTACAAAACTACGTCAAACATGACGTTGCGCCATATAAATATCCAAGAGCCATCGAGTTTGTCGAAGACTTACCTAAGACCAACTCAGGTAAAATTAGACGTATCGAATTAAGAGACGCTGAGAAAAAGAAACAATCGTAATTGATTAAACTTAAAAATGCTTAGTACACAAAAACCTGGCAATATCATTGAGTAATTTTAATGATAGTGCCAGTTTTATTTTTTTATTGAAAAGTGTTTGCTCTTTTTATTACGTCATATCATCTGTATTATAATATCGAAAGTAATGGGAATGCTAAATGCGGTTAGATTTTAAAAAGTCTAAAAGGATAATTTAATTTATCTCGATTTTAGTTCGTTACTTGTCATCCATTTATGATTTTTAACCATTTTGTCATTTTCAGTTGATCTATAATCAACTACATAAACAGTTGTCTTATTTACATCATCTATTTTTGCTTCTGCCCCCTTCATACCTGGCATATGGTCAGCTTCTAATTTAACTGTATCACCTTTCTTAAAGCCATTTTCAGGGGCATCGGCAACTTCTTCATTAACAACCCATTTATGATTACTTACCTTTTCATCCCCATTTGTGGGTGTATAGCTTACGACATAAGCATAAGTCTCATAAGCACCTTTTACAGTAGCTTCCGCATTTTTCATACCTGGCATGTGTCCTGCTGTAATAGTAACTTCATCATCTTTTTTAAATTTACTTTCTTCTGTGCTCTCCATATCCTCTGGAACTTTATTTTCACTTTTATGTTCCATATGTTCCTCGTGTTTTTGATCTTTAGAATCTTTTTCCTCTCCACTGCCATTTGAGCAAGCTGATAATACGAGGCCTGATGCTAATATAATAAAGCTTAATTTTTTAATCATAATTTTAACCCCTATCATTTATTTTAATTTTAAAGTAAAAGCGTTAATTGCTACGATAACTGTACTTAAGGACATGAGTATTGCACCTACAGCAGGCGATAATATTAAACCTATAAAAGCTAATATACCGGCTGCAAGAGGAACGGCTACAACGTTATATCCAGCACCCCACCATAAATTTTGAATTGTTTTTCTCATAGTGTTTTTAGAAAGTGTAAAGAAATTGATAATATCGGATGGATTGCTTTTAACAAGTATGACATCGCCTGATTCGACTGCTACATCTGTTCCAGCGCCTATCGCCATTCCAATATCTGCTCTTATAAGACTGGGAGCATCATTGATTCCATCGCCAACCATCATAATTTTACTACCTCTGCTTTGATATGCTTTAATAATACTTTCTTTATCTTCGGGCATTAATTGTGCATGGACATCGTTAATTCCTAATTGTTTAGCAACTGTTTCTGCAACTTCTTTATTATCACCAGTAAGCATCACTGGTGTAATGTTTCTTGATAATAAGTCTGAAATCATTTGTTGTGAGCTTTCTTTGATTTTATCGCCTTGTGCAATCATGCCAATAACTTGTTGGTTATGAATTAAATAACTAATAGAATTACCTTGTTGAGCAAGATGAGTGAATTGTTCTTTATTATACTTAAGATTGTTATTATCGAGATAAGAAGCATTCGTTATTTTGAGTATTTTATTATCAACTGTGCCTTCTAATCCTACGCCTGGTAAATTATTAACTTCTTTAGGATTAGCATACGAGATATTTTTACCTTTAGTAAAATCAACGATTCCAGTAGCAAGTGGATGATTAGAACTACTTTCTAATGAAGCAAATAGACTCAATATTATCTCCTCATGGAATTCATCAGTAAAACTTTCATAGTGATTCACTGTAAAATCACCTTCAGTAAGTGTTCCTGTTTTATCCATCATAACGTAATCAATATGTTGGGCAATTTCTACAGATTCTCTGTTTTTTATGATTAAGCCATTATGTGCACCTATAGAAGTAGAGCGTGCTGTAACTAATGGAATGGCCAGTCCTAATGCGTGTGGACAAGCAATAACTAATACAGTAACAAGTCTTTCAAGTGCGAAGTCGATATCATTTTGAATAAGCATCCATACAATAAATGAAATTAACCCTACGCTCACTGCAAAATAAAATAAATAACCTGCTACTTGATCTGAGAGAAGCTCGGCTTTTGACTTATCATTTTGCGCCTGATTAACTAATCCCATAACTTGAGATAGGTAGCCATTTTCACCAGTGGCTGTAACTTTAACTTGTATTGTGCCTGAACCATTGATAGAGCCGCCAATAACGTCATCATTATACTTTTTGGCAACTTTTTTTGATTCACCAGTAACTAATGATTCATCAATTGATGTCTCGCCCTGAGTGATTGTGCCATCTGTAGGTATGCTTTCCCCAGCTTTAACTTCAACAATATCATCAATATTGATGTTATCAATTTTAACTTCATGACGTTGGTCATCTTCTGTCACTTTAATTGCAATATTCGGTAACAGTTCTGCCATTTTTTTCAATGCATTGCCTGCTTTACCTACAGCATTCATTTCAATCCAATGACCTAACAACATAATTAAAATTAAAGTCGCTAATTCCCAGAAAAAATCCATTGTATGCGTTGAGGAATCGGTGAAATTATTCATGTAAAAAGCATATAAACTATAAAAATAAGCCACTGAAATGCCTAAAGCAACTAGCGTCATCATGCCAGGTTTTTTAGTTGAAATCTCATCCTTAGCACCTGTTAAAAATGGTTTGCCACCGTAAAAGAATAAAATTGTAGCAAGGATTAAAACAATCCAATCAGAACCTGGAAATGAAAATTGGAATGGCAATGTAACACCCATCATTGGTGATAGAATAATAATAGGTATTGCAAAAATTAAAGAAATAAAAAATTTATTTTTAAAATTGCCGTGATGATGCGCATGACCATTATGGCTGTCATGATGCTCATGTTCGTGATGACTATGAGCATCATGATTATGGTGTTGATCATTATGTTCCATAATAAAACCCCCTATATTTATAGAATTGGTAATAAGATGATTTTAGTATAACACATACCCTATATGGGTATAAATATTTCGACTTTTCATAAATAATTTGGTAGAAAACATAATGAGAGTGTTTATTTATATTGACTGTTACTCAGGGTAATAGTTTATTAAATAAAATAGGAGGTGAAAAATATGTCTATATATTCAACAGGAGAGTTAGCTGCCCTTTTTTCTACTCACGCTTTAAATATAGCGAAAATCACTTCTGTAAAATTATTTTCGATAAACACTAATATGCTTTAATTGATAATTATTATCATTTGGAGTATATTATATAAATAGATTTAATCGTAAATGATGAGGAGAATATATAAATGCAGATATATTGGACTAAAATAAATAAGATTATTAATGAAACGTCTGAAATTAAAACGTATTTACTTGATTGCCCAGAGGGATTTACTTGGGAAGAAGGATCTCATACACACATGGGCTTAAAAGGCTTTAATGAAGGCGAAAAACCAAATAAAAGCTTGGTGCGCCATATGTCGATTTCTACCGTTCCTAATGAGAATATAATTGGAATTACTACAAGAATAAGAAAACAATGTTCTGAGTTTAAAAATATTTTAAATAATTTAGAAGTTGGACAGGAAGTAGCAATTTTTAAAACACATTCAAATATTCCACTAAAAAGAGAAAGTAAAAATGTGTATTTACTATCTTCTGGCGTTGGTTTGGCAACATATAGACCAATAGTACTTAAATATTTAGAGAACGCTGAGGATGTTAATAAAATACATTCTATAAATGTTGATTCGTCTAGAGAATTCTTATTTACAGATATATTTAAGTCTGTACCAGATAAAAAATTCACATCACAATTTGTGGATAGTAGAGCATCATATTATGAAGAGTTAGAAAATATTGCAATGGATAAAAACGCCTTATTCTATATAGTAGGAAGCGATGAATTCGTAACTCAAAATATCGAAAAATTATTAGAATTAGATGTTAAAACGTCACAAATTGTAATTGATAAGCGTGAGAAACAACGCTCAGAATTCTTAACAATATAAATGTTTGAATTGTTATAAAATTAAAACATAAGAAGATAGCAGTGAAGAAATCTATAATGATAGAGGACTTCACTGCTATTTTTTATATTAATAGATTCCTTGGGAACTGGAATTTTAAATTTCTTTATACTGTTATATCACCATTACTATCTGCCTTTTTAAAAACAGTTAAAATCGCCTCTACGATACCAATGATTTCAGGAATACCAGTCCAACAAAACACAAAATATAATATCCCTATTTTTCTTTTGTTTGAGTAAAATTTATGGACGCCCAATCCACCTAGAAAGAAGGCTAATAGCATATAAATTATTTTGTTAACTTTCATTCAAGCATCTCCTAACTCTTTTATACGCACTATACAATATAAAAGGGGGTATACATAATATTTTGTCATTTCCATCAATTTGTTTCTTCTAAAACCAATATATCTGTATGATATAAATTATTATTACAATAACAAAATCTTAAAAAATATTTAATATCAAAATTATTTCCACGTGTTATTATGTAAATAATAATATAATATTTTTAATAACTTTTTATATCATTGTATATTTTTGTAAATCGATATGTATTAAACCTAGTTAGAATGGAGCAAATAGATGAAGTTATATTTAATAAATGTTAGTGACTTAAACTATGATGCTATACAAAAACGTTTTTTAAATCGTATAAAAGGCGACAAGCGGAGCAGAATCCATAAGTTACATGTTGAAAATGATAAAATGCTTGCTTTGGTTAGTGAACTGTTATTGTATTATGCGCTGATACAAGATTATGGATTTTCTCCTGAAGAACTCATTTTTGAGGAAAATGAGTATGGCAAACCTTTTTTAGCAAAAGCACAGAATGTACATTTTAATTTATCTCATTCAAATGAATGGGCGGCTTGTTATATCTCCAATTCGTCAGTAGGGGTCGATATAGAACAAATAGAAGACATAAATAAGAAGCTGTTTAATGATATAACACATGATAGTGAACGCGCTAAGCTGAGCAATAATAAAGAAAATTTCTTTTCGATTTGGTGCTTAAAAGAGAGCTATATTAAATTTGTAGGACAGGGTTTATATTTGAATATTCAAGATTTATCTTTTGATCTTAATAGGAAACAAAACATTAAACTGTCGTTCAATAATCAAGTTATTACAAATCATTTTCTATTGTTAGATATTATCGCAAATTACAAAGTAGCTGTTTGTTGCAAAAATATCACCGAACCTGATATTGAATTGGTTACTTATCAAAATATAAAAAATCACTTATTAAAGTGTTGTAAACCAGCTGCTCCTATAGGCTGTTTTTACACTACGTTTGTTTTAATTAATATTATTTTTTGATTTCAATAAAATATTTACAAAATATTTACAATCTATAACTTTTTATAACCTTTATTTTAATAATAATAAAAGTTATAAAAGGTTATTTTTTTAAAAAATATGTTAATCTTAAGATATAAAAAAAGGGGGTTTAATTATGGAAACAATTAATTTATCAGATGCACAAACTGAGATTATTCAACTACAAGAATATTATGAAAATAATAGTATTAATAATATATCAGTTATTATTTATATTAAACCTGGTATTAAAATAGAAGAAATAGAAAAAGCATTAAATAATCTAATAAAAACACATGAAACTTATAGAATTAAATTGAAAAAAGTGAAGAGTGAATATAAACAATATATTAGTGAACATAAAGACAAAAAATTTGATTTTGTTGACTTTAAGAATAATCAAGTAGGGTATACCAAATGGATTAATGAACAAGCACGCAAAAATTTATTTTCAACAGATAGTGACTTATTTGACTTTAAAATAGTGAAATTACCTACTGGAAAAATCGGAATATTTTTGATGGAACATCATGTCATTTCAGATGCATGGAGTATAACAGTAGCTGCAAATACAATAAGTAAATATTTAAATGATGGACCGAATAGCAAGGAAATAGAATCTACATATTTTGATTACATCGAAGAAGAAATAGAATATAAAAATACTAAAAGATTTGAAAAAGATAAATCTTTCTGGTTGAAAAAGACTGAAAATTTAGAAGACAATGAATTATTCGAGAAAAATAGTGATAATAATGGTCATAGTAATAGAAAAAGTTATAGTTTGTCTGATATTGAAACCCATAGAATACACGAATTTTGTGAAAAAAATAATATAAGTATTAATAATTTATTCTCTGCTATGATGATTATTATAAAATATAAAAAAACGACATCGAAAAAAATTTCAGTTGGGTCGATAATGCATAATAGAAATAAAAAAGCAGAAAAAGGAGTTACAGGAGTATTTTCAAGGGCGTTGCCAATTATAATTGATGTCTCTAGTGATTATTCTATATCTGATTTATTAACTCAAACAAAATATGAAACCTTCAATATATTAAAGCATAGAAAATACCCTTATAGAAATATAGTAGAAGATAGTGGTGGGCAAAAAGGACTATTAGACTGTCTGATCTCTTACCAAAATACTCAATACAGTCATGAAGTTTTAAAAAATGTTTATTCAGATGAATGGATAGAAAATGGCTCAAATAACGCGCCATTAACTGTGAATATTAGTAATAGAAATCGAAAGAACACTTTAACTGTAGATTATGATTATCAAACAGCTATTGTAAATGAGAAAGAAATTATAGATTTACATAATATTATTTTAAAAATCATGGATAAGGCAATAGAAAAACCAAATACAAAAATCAAAAATATAGAGATATTGGATGAAAATGAGAAATATACAATTTTAAATGAATTTAATGATACAGAGGCTAGTTTAAATAATAAGGAAACATTTGTAGAGCGTTTTGAAAAACAAGTAAAAGCAACGCCTTATCAAACAGCCATTACGTATGAAGGTGAAAGTTTAAATTATGATGAGTTAAACGCACGTGCGAATCAGCTTGCCTATCAATTAAGAGCTGAAGGTGTTGGAGCTAACAGTTTAATTGCCTTAATTATGGATCGACAACTTGAAACGATTATTGGTATTTATGGGATTTTAAAAGCAGGTGGTGCTTATGTTCCAATCGATCCTAAGTACCCAATTGACCGCATTAATTATATTTTAGAAGATAGTCAACCGAAGGTTTTATTAACAGATCGAGAATTAGATGAAGCTATAAATTATGGAAATAAAGTCATTGATTTAACTGAAACAACAAGGTTAGAAGCATTCCCAACTTCTAATTTAAAACAAATTTCAGATGAGTCTAACTTAATGTATGTTATTTATACTTCAGGTACAACTGGAAAACCGAAGGGCGTTATGGCGCATAGTGGAGGCGTTATGAACCGTTTAAACTGGGTGATAAATAAATATAATGTCGATGGTGAAGATACAATATTATTTAAAACGCCTTATACATTCGATGTTTCAGTATGGGAAATCTTTGGCTGGGCAATGCTTGGTAGTCAAATTGTTCTACTACCTTCTGGAGAAGAAGGGAACCCTGAAAAAATAACTGAATTATTAGAAGGTTACTCAGTAGCGATGGTTCACTTCGTGCCGTCGATGTTAAATATGTTTGTTAATTTTATTAAATCTACAAACAACGCACAAGCCATTTCGAAACTAAAATATGTTTTAGCTAGTGGAGAAGCATTAAAACCGGAACAAGTTAATGACTTTAATCATTTTATTGGAAATAAAAACAATACTGCCTTACTCAACCTATATGGCCCTACTGAAACAACCGTTGACGTAACAAGTTTTGACTGTGAAAATCATAAAACATATGATTCGATTCCAATCGGCAAACCAATCTCCAATATTCAAGCTTATATTTTAAATGAAGATAATAATATAATGGGTATCGGAGTGCCTGGTGAACTTTGTATTGCAGGTGTCGGTGTCACAGCAGGTTATTTAAATCGTCCTGAATTAACACAAGAGAAATTTATTGATAATCCATTTGGGAAAGGTAAATTATATCGTACGGGAGATTTAGCGAAATGGAATGGCGACGGCAATATTATTTATATAGGCCGTATAGATGAACAAGTTAAAATACGCGGTTATCGTATTGAATTGGGTGAAATAGAAAGTATTTTAAGACAACATACTCATATCAATGATGTAGCGATTGTAGCGAGACCGATGGTTGATAATGAACTATCTATTTGTGCGTATTTAGTATCAGATGACTCACTTGATTTTGGATCTTTAAAAACATCTTTAGGTCAAAAGTTACCAGATTATATGATACCTGCATATATGACGCAACTTGATGAACTGCCAGTAACTTCAAATGGAAAGCTGAATAAAAAAGCTTTACCAGAAATTAAAGTTGAAAGTAAAGTATATGTAGCGCCGACAAATGATATGGAAAGCGCTGTAGCAGAAACGTTTGAAGCAGTATTACATGTGGATCAAGTTAGTATTCATGATAATTTCTTCGAAATGGGAGGAGATTCACTTAAGGCTATAAAGTTAACATCTTTAATATCTAAATCATATAATATATCAATTAAAGACATCTTTGAGTTACAGACCATTGCATCTATAAGTAAAGCGTTGGTTGAACGTGAAGAAATGAATGTAATGACAAAATTAGACGCATTAAAAATTCCGAATGTTAAGAATGAACATCATTTTAATAGTGACTTTATATCTGAAATCAATGATTACAAAGTGAAAAGTAATGAAAATTATAAATTTATTGATAAAGATGTAGTTAAATCAGATAAACAAATATTATTGACAGGAGCTACAGGTTATTTAGGTATCCATATATTAAAAGATCTACTAGAACGTAAAGATTTAATTATTTATGTCTTAGTGAGAAATAGTGAAAAAATAAGTGGTGAGAACAAATTAAATAACAATTGGTTCTATTACTTTAATTCTCAATTAAAAACAGAGGATTTGAGTCGTATTCATTTTGTAGAGGGCGATATTGAATCAAAATATTTAGGTTTTTCTAATAGCAATTATGATTATTTAGTAAATAATATAGATATTATTATAAATGCAGCAGCAAATGTAAATCATTTTGCGACAGAAGAGTCTTCTTATAACACAAATGTTAAATCAATCCATAACTTAATATCGTTTGCAAAAGATAAAAATAAAAAAGAAATTCACCATATGTCTACAATTAGTATAGCTTCAGGCAGTATAGAGGATAAAGATAGTAGTACTTTTTCTGAATATGACGTGGATATTTCTCAAAAACCAAATAATATTTATATTGATAGTAAAATAGAAGCTGAAAAATTACTTATTGCTTATCGTGAAGAAGGCATTGAGACGAACATTTATAGACTAGGTAACTTACAATGTGACTCTAGAACAGGAATTTTTCAAAAAAATGAAGAAAACAATGCTTTTTATAGTGTTATAAAATCATTCAAGATGCTTCAAAAGTTTCCAAGGCTCGAAGAAGATGACTTAGAATTTACTCATGTGGACCAAGCTGCAAAAGCATGTAATAAATTAATATTGAATGATCAATTAAGCAATGAAATCCATCACATTTATAACAACAAGCGCTTATCACTCCAGAAATTAATGGCAGTATATAATGAGAACAACCATTATATAGAAGCTGTTTATTGGGATGCTTTTTTGGATCACTTAATGGAATGTATAAATCTTGGTGTAATGAGTGATGAAGTCAATGCATTTCTACTGCATACAGGTATCTTAGACAATACATTATTTAATAAAGCACATTTTGAAATTTTGGATTATAAAACTAATTTCATACTAGAAAAATTGAATTTCCAGTGGGAACCAACAAGTGAAAATACATTAAATATAATGATTAATCATACAAAAAATAATTTCTAACAAAATGAGGTAGCAAATTTTATTTTGCTACCTCGTTTTTATTTTTTAGGATCTATACTAAACAGGACAGACTTAAAAATCAGTCCTGTTTTTTGGTATAAAAAAGCGCAAAAAATATCTATCATTGACAATAAGATGGATGAATTTAAATGCGTTAAACATGTGGACAAGTGTTAATAGTTTCATCTTTTGCGACGCAACAACATATAAAGTCATGGATATCGTAAAAGATAGAAAATTACACTCATGAAAAATATTT
Organism: Staphylococcus sp. AntiMn-1; assembly: GCF_001663395.1. Taxonomy (NCBI): domain Bacteria; kingdom Bacillati; phylum Bacillota; class Bacilli; order Caryophanales; family Staphylococcaceae; genus Staphylococcus; species Staphylococcus sp. AntiMn-1. The sequence continues at coordinate 1,701,533 of NZ_CP012968.1, read as the reverse complement.
ACCGTTTCACTTAACAGAAAGGTACAAAGTTTTGACTCATACACTTGATATGTATGAGCCGTATTTTACTAACTTCAATACTTTATGCTTCTTCAAGCAAAAAAGAGATTAAGCAACATAAGGTTGCCTAATCTCAAAAAATTGTATCAATCCTCTTTAACAAAGAGCCTTAATCTTTCTCCATGACCTGGAAGTTCTAATGGTTTTAAAGCAATATCATTTTTGAAGTTTATATTTTAGGGGTGAAATATAAATTTATTGCCCCTGCATGTGGAATACAAAACAAAGTAATATTTACCATGAATTATCGACCTCATTTAAAAGGAACAACGTCTATGTCGTTTAAGCATGTGTGCGGATTATTATGAAATTGAACTAAAATATCCATTAAACTATAATGCATTTGTTCAATATAAGTCTCGCTTAGATAGAATGTGCTGAAGTCATAATCGATATGCAATGTATTCTCATTATTTCTATTACTAATATTCATATTTAATTTGTTGTAAAGATTTGCTTCATTTAATAACCATTCCTCTTTAAAACCTTCTTTTGTAATTTCATTATCATATTGCATATTATGATATGAAATAGCAAAATCAGCTAAGGCCGTTACATCTTTTTCCTTATTTTGTTCTATTAATAATGTAGTAGGTATTTTTCTATGTTTTAGTAAAGTGAAGTTCTCTTTTTTAACTAAGTTGATAAAACTTTCAACAGTTTGCTCAGGGTTTATTTCAACAATTAATGGTAGCGCTTTTGTAAAAAGACCACAAGTTTCTTTTTCGATGTTACTACTTCTATTATGTACCATTAAACCAATTGAATTTTGCTTCTTATTCGATAATTTACTAACATATAAATGCATTAAAGACATAAACATTGTACTAATACTAATAGAATAATCACTGCACATTTTATGAAGGAACTTAAATTCATCTTCAGTAAGAGAATAAGATTTTCTTACTGATTTATAATTTTCATTTTGTAACTTTGGTAAAAAATCAGTAATTTCAAAATTCAATACTTTATTAAACCAATAATTTTTATCGATTTCATAACGGTTAGAATTTAAGTATTTTTTGTCATCATTAGTGATATCTAAATAAGAATAAGGATTGGGTTCCATATTGTGGCCAATCAGAGTTTTTGCGACATAGTTAACGGAATGCGTTATGCTCCATGCATCAGTAATAATATGATGATGTGTGAAGAAAACGCAATGTTTTCCATCGGGTTTTTTTACAATTGTAAAGTCGTATAAATCGCTATTTAAATCAAATAAGCATTTGCTTTTTTGTTGATCAATCCAAGCGTTATATTGAGCTTCGTCTGTAAATTCAACTAATGGGAAGTATTCGAAATTAAAAGGTTGTAAAGATTGTTTTAGTTCACCTGATTCATTAATTATATGAATTCTATATGCATCAAAATTTTCAACAAGCTTATTTAATGCATTGTTTATTGCATCATAAGAATAAGTGTTTTCGATATATAATAAATTAGAAAGATTAGAAATGCTTGTATTAGGTTGTGATAACTCCAACATTGCATAATGATTTTGAGCCAAAGTTAGATTTGCAGTGGACATTTAAATTCGCTCCTGTCATAAATTATTTAGATACCGGTTTTTTGATAATAAAATTATATAGCTTAACTGGTAGTAATGCATGTAAAAAAATAGAGGTTTTAGCAAGGAAACCGACAATATATTGCGGTTTTACAAAGCGTCTTTCTATTGAATTAGTTATAACTTTAGCTACAGCGGAAGGAGGGTAAAATAAATTAAGTGAATTTAATTTAATCATTGAATTTGCCAGTGTTAAAGCTTTTTCTTCATAGATTCCTCCTTTAGCAGATGATTTAAGATTTTGAGCTGTAATAGAAGACCATTCTGTTTTTATACCACCCGGTCGAATAACGATAACGTCTATACCAAATTCGGAAAGTTCTAAACGTAAGCTTTCGCTGTATCCCTCTAAAGCATGTTTAGAAGCATGATACCAAGTTCCTAGATAATTAGGTATACGTCCACCGATTGACGATATATTTACAATTTTTCCTGCTTTTTGTTCACGCATGGAAGGTATAACGGCTCTTGTTATTTCAGATAGACCAAATAGATTTACTTCGAACTGTCTTTTCGCTTCTTCAATTGATACATCTTCAATAGCACCATATGATCCATAGCCAGCATTATTTATTAAAATATTTATATGGCCTTCTTTATTTAAAATATGGTTAACTACTTCTTTGATTGCATTATAATCTGTTATGTCTAGTTTCATTATTTTGACATTATATGCTAATAAACCTTGCATTTTCTTTGTGTTTCTTGCAAGAGCATAAACACGGTAGTCTTTTTTGGCTAACATTTTAGCTGTATCAAAACCAATTCCACTACTTGCTCCTGTGACTATAGCAACTTTCATTAAAACCATCCCCTTTGTTTTTGAAAATAAATAAAAATATTAAGTAAACTTAATATATATATGATGATTATTTTATAAATATATCACAAATTATACTTTTATTAAAAAAATAACTCTTTTTAGTTTTATTAAAATTATTAACGAAATGTTAATTCTATCTACTGAAAGTAAAATTAATGTTTTTAAATTAAATGTACTCAGTGTGAGGGTGTGAATGTACCGATGAAATTATTATTTAGAAGTAATGAATATAAAAGATCCACCATTACTACTTAATTCTAAGCAATGGTGGATCTGAGTATTTGTAATGCTATTAAATATATTAATGTCCGGCCATCCAAGGTCTGACAGCATTTGTAGTTGCACGATTTTGTTGAGGTAATTTATCTTTGGTAACGAGTTTAGGTTGTTGTCCTTGTTCAATACGGTTTTTTAACTTTGAGTCCATTCCATAGGTTTGAAAAGCAGTATATACACGTTTAGATAAATGTCCACATTCAGGGCACGAAACGTTATTGTGTATGTCGTTCATGGATTGACGAATTGTAAATTCATCACAAGTCGGACATGTGTATGTGTAGTTTGGCATTATTCATCAGGCTCCAATTCGGGCAAAATATCACCTTTGAATATTTCCCGGGGAATTGAAAGTGTAGAATTTTAAAATCAAAGAACAAATGAGAGTATCTAATACTTTCGTTTGTTTTTAATATCAACCTTTTTTACTTTTTCTTTGATTCAATACATGTACTACATCTTTAATGTATGTACCTTTTAAATTATAGCTCCATTTATAAATGAGGTAACTTGCTATTATACAAATAATAGGTAGAATAGTCATGATAAAACGCAATCCATTCTTGGTGAATTCACTTTGTTCTACACCAGGTTGATAACCTAAAAAAGTTAAACTCCAACCAGTAATCAAACCAGAAACTGCCATAGCTGTTTTCATTAAAAATGTTTGAGTAGAAGTAATGACACTTTCGTTTCTTTGACCAAATTTCATTTCACTATAGTCTATTACATCGGCAATAGAAACTGTTATAATACCCATGATAAATCCAGTGCCAATTTTTATAAAAGTAGTACCTATAACAACTGGTAATATAGCACTTGGTGAAACATAACTAGCTAGTAATAAAATGAGTAGGCCTATAATGATACTACATGTTGCAATAGGAAATATACGTTCTCTTGTAAGTAATTTGGCAATTCTAGGGAAAAGAATTAATGCTATAATTTCTACAAATCCCATACCGTTATATAGGGCAAATAAGAATTTTGATTCTGCCACATAACTAAAATAATAAATGAGTACATTGCCAATGATTTGAGTACATAAGAAAAACGTAATTAGGATACCGATATAGGCTAGTAATTCTTTATTGGTAAATAGTATTCGCCAAATATCTTTAAAGCGTAGTGTAATACCAGTATCAATATTTGTAGGAGCCTCTTTTACATTACATACGGTAATGCCCATTGTAGTTATGAAAAAAAGAATGATAATTCCTGTTAAAATTAAGAAACCAGTAGATTGATCTCCAGTGCCGAAAATTGTATCTAAATATATTACAGCGCTTAAACCTATAGCTCCAAGAATTAAGTTTGCTAAACTCGCAAAAATACGAGGGATGACAGATACTTCTTCACGTTCGGTGGGATTATTGGTTAGATTAGGTAACCATGACCAATAAGGCACATCCATCATTGTATAAGTCATGCCCCAAAGAATATACATAATTGAAATAAATATATATAAACTTGTTCCTGTTAAATCAAAATCTGTAAATAAAATAATTGTTACAATAGAATTTATAAGTGTGCCTATGACTAACCAGGGTCTGAATTTCCCCCATTTAGTTTTAGTTTTATCCACAATCATTCCCATGACTGGATCGTTAATCGCATCCCAAATACGAGCAACAAAATATAATGAGCCCACAAAACCGGCCGCAACACCTAAGATGTCGGTAAGATAATACATAAGATATATACCTATTAAGTTAACAACCAAATCTTTACCAAATGCACCAATTCCAAATGAATATTTTTCTTTACGGGTTATTTGTCTCTCCAATTATATCACCTCTCTATAGTATCTAATCAATAATGAAAGCGCTTTAAATTATTGCGTTAACAAAATACGCATAGTTAATATGCTTGTGAAATAGAGTGTTAAGCTATATGTCTACATTGTGTAATCATTAATGGAATTTAATAATCTTAGAAAAACCAGACTTTTCTAAGATAAATAGTAAAAGCCTGGTTTTTATTTTAATTATATTCTGGTAACCAATTGCCATGTGCTTCAATTAAATCGTCGCATAAGGAAATAATGTCGTTAATAGATAACTCAGCTGCGGTATGTGGATCTAACATAGCAGCTTGGTAAATTTTACTTTTACTTTTAGTTAAAGCAGCTTCAATTGTTAATAATTGTGTATTTATATTTGTTCTATTGAGGGCTGCAAGTTGTTCTGGTAAATCCCCAACATAAGTAGGTGAAACACCATTTGCATCTACTAAGCAAGGAACTTCAACAACTGCATTTTCAGGTAAATTATTGATTAATCCACCTGTATTTAAAACGTTGCCACCAATTTTAAATGGCTTATTTGTTTCCATAGCTTCAATAATATAAGAACCGTATTCATGAGATCGTTCATGTGAAAGGTTTTGATCATTAACAATATCATCGCGCATTTGTTTCCAATCATCTATTTGTTTAACACAACGTCGTGGATATTCACCTAATGGAATATTGTAATTAGCTATTAATTCCGGATACTGGCTTTTGATAAAGTATGGATGGTATTCGGCATTATGTTCAGACGATTCTGTGACGTAATAGCCAAATTTATCCAGTAATTCAAACCGAATCATGTCGTCGTGAGTTGTTTTTTGTTTTTCTTTAGCTCGCTTTTTAATTTCTGGATAAAGATCTTTTTCGTTACGTTTAATTTCTAATAGCCAAGCCATATGATTGATTCCAGCGATTTTCCACTGTATGTTATCTTTTGGTAATTCCAAAGACTCAAGTAATTCACTAGCACATACTTGCACACTATGACATAGGCCCACTGTCTTAATGCCTTCTTTCAACATAATATTTGTTAAAACAGCCATGGGGTTTGTATAATTTAAAAACCAAGCTTCGGGACAAACTTCTTTTATATCGTTGGCAAAATCTTGCATTACGGGAATAGTTCTCAAATTACGAAAAATGCCACCAATGCCAAGTGTGTCGGCAATTGTTTGTCGTAATCCATAATTTTTTGGTACTTCAAAATCAGTAATTGTAGCCGGATCATAGCCACCGACCTGTATTGCATTTATGACATATTTTGCTCTACTCAATGCTGCTTTACGATTTTGATATACTTTAATTGTAATGGTAGAATTCATATTTTGTTTCAAGTTATTCAACATCATTTCTGAATCTTTTAAACGCTCTTTATCTATATCAAATAATGCAAATTCAAAATCTTGCAAAGCATCCACAGTCATACAATCGCCTAGTACATTCTTTGCAAAAACAGTACTTCCTGCACCTAAAAATGTAATCTTTTTCAATATTTACTCCTCCTGACAGTTGGAAAATAAAACTTAAACAACTGAATTTATTTTATGGAAATAAAATACTTGAATCGCTATAGCTTACTTTTAGGTTAGTCATTAACTAGAGGATAAACAAGCGTAAATATTTTTAAAAAGAGTAATATATTGCTCTTTATCAATCGGTGAAAACTTTATCTACAGGCATTATATTGATGGTTTTTCTGTAATTATTTGGAGTTGTCCCGATAAACTTTTTAAATACTTTACTAAAATAATTACTAGAAGTGTAGCCCACTTCTTGTGCGATATATTCAATGTTCTTATCATCTGAGGTTAATAAAATAAGTGATTTGTTTATTCTAGTTTTTGCTAAAAAATTAATAGGGGTTTCTTTTATAGACTTTTTAAATTGGCGGGTGAAATGATACTTAGATAAATTAGACACTTTAACAATATCATCTAGACTTATGTCTTCTTGATAATATTTTTCAATGAAGTTAATCGCTTTTGTAATAGATAGAGGGAAATCATCAGAGTGTTGATAGCCGTATTCAAAATACTCTAAGCACTTCATAATAAAGGCGTAGGCGCAAGAAGAAGCGTCGTAACCATGGTTGATTCCGATAGTATCCACTTTTTCTAAAGTTTCTATAATATGTTTAATTGGTTTTGAGTGTAAAGGTAATTTGAATATATTTCCGTATGTATTTACAATTATATTAAATAATCTACTGACTTCATCGCCATAAATTGTGAAATAGAGAAATTCCCATTCATTTGAATTATGAGGTAGATAATAGCAATGGTTACTTGGAACTTTGACAAAAAAAGCTTCTCCTTTTTCTAAATTAAAAGTTTTATCTTCTATTTGAATAATGCCATAGCCATTTGTCGTATACTGAAAGATAAATACATCATTTTCTCCACGATTTAAACCATGCCATTTGTATTCTTGGCTTTGTTGAAGTTCAAAACCCATTGCATTTAATCCAGCAACTTTATCTTGATAATCTCCTTTAAATCTAAAACCATAAGAATTATAATTTAACCTATTTTCCAAATCTACGCCTCCCAACTTTTGTTACTCATTTTAACATGCTTCATTTACATTTCACTCATTTCTCGAACAACTAGTTGTTATATTTTGCACTTTTACAATAGGAGGTACAGATTTGAATGAAGTTTGTGTTTCTTGACAATCACGAATAATAAGTATATATTTGTAATATTAAATAAAAATAAATATAGTCGTTGAATACTGCTTTTTTCACGATGTTAAAGCTTTAGCAAGTTGTTAATAATATTATTGGCAAATTGAAAAAGTGTACGAATAGTGTTGAAAAGTTAAAATCATCCGTCATATAAGATTAAATGTAATATTTTAGAGTATAAAATTCATAAACATTCATACATATAAGGTAGCAAAGCAAATCACTTCTTTAAAAAGTGCGTTGTAATGAAGCCGACAATTGTAATAAATCATGCGTGGTTTATTGTATATTGTCGGCTTTTTTTAATGGAAAAATAACTGGACATAGCAAGTTATAAATGAAAGTAGTTTAATCTTGTAACGCTAAAAGTAATGTAAAAAGAAAGGAGAATCTAATATGCTCACATCGCTTAATGTATCAATACTGTTAATTATATTTTTTATCACTGTCATTGTTTCTGTATTGAGTGGCATAATGTTTTTAAATTCACGCATACCATTGGCGTATGTGCGTATACATATATTCTTAGTGGCATTACCGCCGCTTGTAGCATTTATCGGACTTATAGGCGCACCGAAAAATATAGAAGTAGGGTTTTGGTATTCAGATTTTCTAGCGTGGTTAATGGCCTTTTTCGTTTTAGTCATAGGCTTAATCATCCAGCGTTATTGTGTACAGTATCTAATGGGCGATCGAAGTTATAGAAAGTACTTCACTTTATTTACAATTACGACTAGTTTTGCCGCAATGGCTTGGTTAACAGGTGATTTGCGTATTATGGTTATCAGCTGGGGTGTAACGTTACTTGGTTTAACGCTATTAATCAGCTTAACAAGCGCTTGGAAAGTGACGAGAGCTGCTGCAAAAGTAACTGGTAAATTGTTTTTGTTAAGTTGGATAGCATTATTGTTGGCAGTAGTGTGGATGACATTACTAACTGGTGAATGGCGATACACCTCAATTTTCACAGCTTCAAATTTAGCTCAAATTAATGCGTGGGAAAGTTTTGGTATTAATATGCTCATTATATTAGCGGTTATGGTACCAGCTGCACAATTTCCATTTCAAAGATGGTTGATAGAATCAGTTGCAGCGCCAACACCAGTGTCGGCTATTATGCATGCAGGTATCGTTAATGCGGGTGGCGTCATATTAGCAAGGTTTTCACCGATATTTAATGGTGACATTGCAACATTCGTGTTGTTATTGTTTGCGAGTATTTCTGTACTGATTGGTGCAGGTATAAGTTTAGTGCATGTAGACTATAAACGACTTTTAGTAGGATCAACAATTGGACAAATGGGCTTTATGTTAATCCAGTGTGCAATGGGTGCATACATTCCTGCGATTATCCATTTGATTTTACATGGTCTATTTAAAGCAACGCTCTTCTTACGTTCTGGTTCAGCAGTGCGTCACTTTAATGTACCAAGTCGTGCAAGTGAGAGAATGTCATACTTATGGATTGTGTCAGGACGTATATTAGCTTTGGCGATTGGTTTAGGTTTTTGGCTTACATCACCAGGAGAAGGCTACCGCTTAGTGAGTGGACTCATCTTAGCTTGGTCATTATCTGTATCATGGACACAACTTGTAGCATTTGGAGAAGGGAAATTCGGACGTATCATGGGCTTATTGATACTCATCGTCGTTGGTGCAGTATACTTTATCGTTCATCACTTCTTCGCTAGCGCCTTACATACGATAACTTTCAATAGTGTTCAACCACCTATGCTTGTCGTTGTAATTGTAGCTTTAGTGCTCTTGCTTGGTAGTTTAATGAGTACGTGGGTCGCGCGTAATCGTTCATCGGTTGCATTTTCAATATTATATATGTGGCTTGTACGTATCGGGGATGCAAAAGCTGAGACTGTAGAACGTCATCCAAACTACCTTAAAACATATTTAACAAAAGGAGGACACTAAAATGGGGGAAACAAATAGAGAGACAGATTATGTTTCACAAAACAATCATAATGATATTCGAAAATTAATTGATGCTGCAAGTAAGGTTATTGTCCCGTTATCACCCATTTCAGTGTTTGCGGCAAGAAGTCCGTGGTCTGGGTTAGAGGATAAAACGTTTGATGAAGTTGCACATTGGCTTAAACAAGTGCGAGAAGTAGATATTTACCCTGCGATAGCAAGTATATTAGAAGCTAAGAAACAGGGCGAAATAGACGACTGTAAGATAGAGGAACGATTCCAAAAGTGGTTGGAGCAAGCGTCGTTAGCAATCCCAAGAGAAAGTGCAGTGAAATATGGACGTAATGCTTTAAAATTACATCCTTTAAAATCTAATCAGCATGTACAAGAGCAAGTTGATGCATTGGCTCAACAGTTAGAGGATGTAGATTTATCAAGTGATGTCAAAAGCTCAACGTCGTTATTGTCTACATATGTAATGGATGAAAATAATAAAAAATTAATCGATACAGTGGATTATCACGTTATTAAATGGTGTAAGTTATTTGTTGATGATGCACAATCAGGGTGGACAATGCCTCATCGTGACAAAGGATTATTCTATTCATGGAGACGTTTAGTCCAATATGATCCAGCGTTAACGAAACACCAACGTGCTCGATTGAAGACTTTACCTGATGATGCTGAATCATTAATTAGAACAACATTGTTAAAATTAGGTATTGCTGAGGAAGATACACAAAATTATTTAGAGAATCATTTATTATCATTACCAGGTTGGGCAGGTATGATGCTATGGCAACACGACAATAATAGTAAAATGGAGTCATTGTTATTAGATTACCTTGCGATTCGCTTAGGGATAGAGTGGGTAATCATGGAACCATATTTATCAGACATATCGACAAATGACACGTCAGCGAATCAATCTATTTCATTAACGGATTGCATTTTGTCATGGATGCAATGGGGTGGTTTTACGGCAGAACAATGGGACAAATTAACAACGCAAGAACAACAACAACATGTATTGTTTGCCGCTCAGTTTAATGATCAATTACGTCGTAAATTATTGTTAGAGGCGTGGGAAGCAACATATAATCAGCAATTAAGAAAGATTGTTGCGCCTGAGAAGCAAGCGTTGTTAGAGAATGACACGCCACTCGCACAAATGGCATTTTGTATAGATGTGCGTTCTGAGCCATTTCGTAAACAAATTGAAGCAGCAGGCCCCTTTGAAACGATAGGTATTGCAGGGTTCTTTGGTTTGCCGATTGCTAAAAATGAACTTGGGAATCAACATAGTCATCCATCTTTACCTGTAATGAGTAAGCCACAGCATAAAATTAAAGAGTATACACAGGAAAAAGAACCAACTATTTTCCGACAACGTAAGCATGTACTTGAATCGGTCACATATACTTTTAAAAAAATGAAGCAGAATGTGTTACCAAGTTTACTCTTACCAGAACTCAGTGGTCCATGGTTAACGCTACAAACATTTACGCGTAGTTTCATACCTAATCGTGTAGGAAATGGGATTCGCAGGTTCTATGCAGGTTGGTTACAAAAACCAGAAGATACAGCACTGACACTTGATCACCATCATCGTAAAGAAGATGGTTTGCCTGTAGGGTTTACAAAAGATGAGCAGTTAAATTATACACGCCAAGCACTACGCTTAATGGATTTAACGACAGATTTTTCACCCTTAGTTGTTATGTGTGGTCATGGCAGTCAAAGTGCGAATAACCCGTATGCTGCCTCGTTAGATTGTGGTGCATGTGGTGGTGCAGCAAGTGGTTTTAATGGCAAAGTATTAGCGAAGTTATGTAACTTGCCAGAAGTGAGACAGGGGCTAGCACGTGAGGGTATTGAAATTCCGGAAACGACCGTATTCGCAGCTGCAGAACATCAGACTTCTGTGGACGTATTAGAATGGGTTTATGTACCAGAATTACCAGAAGAGGCACAAAAAGCTTATGATGCTATCGAAGCAGCAATGCCTAACGTCAGTTATTATGCTAACGAACAACGCTTAGAACAATTACCAAATAATAACGTAACGAAGAAAAACCCTGTTAATGAAGCGCATCGCTTATCAAATGATTGGAGCGAGATAAGACCAGAGTGGGGCTTAGCTAAAAATGCCTCCTTTATTATTGGACAACGTGAGCTAACAAAGCACGGTAACTTACAAGGTAGAGCGTTTTTACATAATTATGATTGGAAAAACGACCTTGATGGTAGTATATTAGCAAATATTATCGGTGGACCTGCAGTTGTAGCACAATGGATTAACTTACAATATTACGCTTCTACAGTTGCGCCCCATTATTATGGTAGTGGTAGTAAAACAACACAAACGGTGACAGCTGGCATTGGAGTTATGCAAGGGAATGCGAGTGATTTGTTAACAGGTTTACCTTGGCAATCCGTGATGTCGTCAGATGATAAAATGTATCATTCACCTATACGTTTACTTGTAGTGATTCAAGCGCCTGAAGACTTTGTGAAAGAACGACTGGAAGCGGACAAAGCATTCCAACAAAAAGTACAAAACGGTTGGGTGAGATTAGCAACGATTGATGAAGATGGCCAGTGGCATGACTGGTCAACGGATTATTAAGCTATATTTGAATATCATGTCATTGAAAATCTATGAGAATATTGATATCTTATCGTACTTAATTTATTAAATATAATATAAATGATTTCCCAGGTGATATTGTAGAACTATGGAGAAAAGTATGAAAAAATGATAATGTTATCTTTATTCAAATAATTATCTAACTTAACCTCATTTTGGTTCTACAGGAGATGCATACTAAATGAAAACAACCAAAGGCACTTATGAGTCTGAAATCAGCAAAGCAATTACTCAATGGGAAAAGGACTTCCTTGGCCGTGGCTCTCTTTCTGTAAAAACAGATATATTGCGCGATATGATTATTGTGAGTTTACAAGGTGTATTAACACAAGCAGAGTATAAAGTTTGTGAAACGAACGAAGGACTAGTAACAATTAAAAGAACACGCTCAAAACTCGTGGAATCAGGTATTGAAGCACTCGATGACATTGTATTATCCATTACTGGCGAAGAAGTCAAAGGTTTTCATACTGATTTAAGTTCTCGTACAGGTGAACGTGTGATGATTTTTAAACTTCATAATGACCTTGAAAAACAAATTGCTGAATAGAACAATTCACCACATTTATTAATGAAAATTAAACGCTAGTATTTAAAAAGCCTAATCAATTTCCAAATAGAAGTTGATTAGGCTTTTTAATATTATAATTAAAGCATTTTTGGCAAAACAAGCACTTACCGATGTAAGGCTCAGTAAGTGCTTGTTAATTATAGGAATTCAGAAGAACCGTTTACTTAAAAAATGACTATCATCATATATATATTTGGGTGTTAAAGAATCATAATCTTTAATTAGAGTTCTTAAACGTTAACGTTTTGTTCTTATAATGGTAAAATACTTGATACTAAATCTAAAATTGTTTGTACGATATCTCCTAGCATAATACCCCTCCTTATAAAAGTTATGTAACCTAATAGTTCAAGACGCTATACAAAGTGCAATATTGTCTCAATCTAAATTTACGAGGATTATTTTAAAAGTGATTTGAAGATGAGTTCAACGATGTTTTCAATCATTTCAATTCCCTCCTTCATAAATACTATCTTGTAATTGCTATTCTACTTGGTCTAATACTAAGTTAAGGATTTGTTCTACTAGAGTTGCTAACATTGTATACACCCCTTTATCTGAATATTATAATAAATACATAAAAAATTGGTAAAAAATCCCTAAGTGTTTATATTTAATGCGCAAGTGTTATTATATTAAATTTATTGTAATTTTATATTTATTTAGTTGTATTTTAAATATTGTAAAAAGAGATTGATGAAATTTATATATATTTAAATAGAGTTATAGACATTTGGGAGGTAGTGAATTTTGTTTGTTTGAAAATTTAACAAATAAAATGTAAAACACTTGAATTTTGTGTATGCATTATAGTATAATTCTAAATTGGGTGTTAAAGAATCATAATTTTTAATTATGGTTCTTTTTCTTTTGCCATTTTTTAAGTTCTGTAGGCAATCTTATGACTAGGAATAAAAATAAAGATATACATAAAAGTTATATTATAATGAAATTTCAAATTTTAATCATTGCATCATTAGTCTATTACTAGAAATATCCGATTAATTTAATGATTATTGATATAAAGCTTCATTAAAGAACCCCTTTAAAGCTTAAGTACAATATAAGGTTTAAAACTATCCTTTCAGATACATTTTTAATAAACTATATAAGTCTATAATTATTTTAGTGAGAGAAAATAATTATGTCTCTGTAGAATATATTTCGACTGTTCTTAATTATAAAATTTTCTATGAAGTTAAAGCTGAAGTTGGATTTATTTCATAGAAAAATTGATTATAATAGAATGGTATAGAGTTATGGCTAAGGAGGAAGTGTAGTTGGATCAAATTAAAAGCATCCTTTATTCATTAATTGAACCATTAACCAAGCCAGAGACATATCAAACATTGATATCGAATATCATCATGATTATTGTTTATATCATTGTGGCTTGGGTTGTCTTACATTTTATAAATAAAGGAATAGCACAATTCTTTAAAATACAAAATAGAGGTAAAAAAGCGAATAAAAAACGTTCTAAAACTTTAATAGCATTAGTTCAAAACGTAGTAGCATATGTGGTATGGTTTATCGTATTGACTACAATCTTAAGTAAGTTTGGTATAAGCGTTGGAGGCATTATTGCTAGTGCTGGTGTTGTTGGTTTAGCAGTTGGTTTCGGCGCACAAACAATTGTTAAAGATATTATCACTGGTTTCTTCATTATTTTTGAAAATCAATTTGATGTAGGAGATTATGTTAAAATCAATAGTAGTGGTACTACCGTTGCGGAAGGTACAGTACAGTCAATTGGTTTACGTTCGATGCGAATTAATACGATTACGGGCGAGCTAACAACATTACCTAATGGTAGTGTGGGTGAAATTACAAACTACTCAGTAACGAATGGTGAGTCAATGGTAGAAATACCGGTTTCCGTAGAAGAAGATATAGATAAAGTAGAAGAGATATTAGTCGAACATTTTGAAACAATGCGTTCTAAATATTATTTATTTATATCAAATCCAGAAGTGATTGGTATTAATTCCATTACAAGAGATGAAATTACACTGTGGATTTCTGCTGAAACGATACCTGGAGAAGGTTTTTCAGGTGCACGTATTTTAAGAAAAGAGATTTTAAAATTATTTAAAAAGCATGAGATTCAAATACCGAAACCTATGATGGTACAATACGACGCGAATCAACAAAATAATGCATAAGATGTTCGGAGGTGTGACAGAATGACATCAAATTACGGTTTAAATGATATTGTAGAGATGAAAAAACAACATGCGTGTGGCACGAATTGTTTTAAAATCATTCGTGTAGGTGCAGACATCCGGATAAAATGTGAAAACTGTCAAAGAAGTATTATGATCCCAAGACAAACTTTTAATAAAAAACTAAAAAAAATATTAGTGTCTCATCAAGATACTGAAAATAAGGAGAATGAATAATGGCTTTAACAGCAGGTATAGTTGGTTTGCCCAACGTAGGTAAGTCTACACTTTTCAATGCAATCACAAAAGCAGGTGCACTGGCAGCGAATTATCCGTTCGCGACAATCGATCCTAACGTAGGTATCGTAGAAGTGCCAGACAGCAGATTAAATAAATTAACAGAAATGGTACAACCAAAGAAAACCATCCCAACAACATTTGAATTCACAGATATCGCTGGAATCGTTAAAGGGGCTTCTAAAGGTGAAGGACTTGGTAATAAATTCTTATCACATATTCGAGAAGTAGATGCAATTTGCCAAGTAGTACGTGCATTTGACGATGATAATGTGACACATGTTTCAGGACGCGTAGACCCAGTTGATGATATCGAAGTAATCAATATGGAATTAGTATTGGCAGATTTAGAATCTGTTGAAAAACGTTTGCCAAAAGCAGAAAAAATGGCGAAACAAAAAGATAAAGATGCAGTGAATGAAGCTCGCATTTTAGCAAGAATTAAAGAAGCATTAGAAGAAGGAAATCCTGTTCGTAGCCTTGAATTTAATGATGAAGATCAAAAATTTGTAAATCAAGCACAGTTATTAACTTCTAAAGAAATGTTATATATTGCTAATGTAGGCGAAGATGAAATTGGCGATGAAGATAACGAAAAACTTAAATTAATTCGTGAGTATGCAAGCAAAGAAGATTCAGAAGTTATCGTAATTAGCGCTAAGATTGAAGAAGAAATTGCAACGCTTGAAGATGAAGATAGAGAAATGTTCTTAGAAGACTTAGGTATTGAAGAACCTGGTTTAGATCGTTTAATTCGTACAACATACGACTTACTTGGTTTAGCAACGTACTTTACTGCGGGTGTTCAAGAAGTACGTGCATGGACGTTCATCTCAGGTATGACAGCGCCACAGTGTGCGGGTATTATTCATACAGACTTTGAGCGTGGTTTTATCCGTGCCGAAGTAACAAGCTACGATGATTACGTTGAATTCAATGGCGAAAATGGTGCCAAAGATGCTGGGAAACAGCGCTTAGAAGGTAAAGAATATATTATGAAAGATGGCGACGTCGTACACTTTAGATTTAACGTGTAAGATAAGCATGAAGTCTTCTCATTATAAAATAGTGATGAGAAGGCTTTTTTATTTTGTCTAAAACTACAATGTGTATTTTGTGGAATTTTACACAATTATATAAAGCTAAAATAGGGAACAGTGCGATAGAATATTTAGTGAATAAAAGCACAATCAATTGAATTGTACATTAAATAATTAATTTATGTAAAATTAAAGTTAACTTTTAGTAAATATATTGTTTTTGGTCACAAAATGATTTTATTGGAATTTGTTTTATGTTAGTCTGTATTTAGACACTTCAAGGGGGTGCATCATATGTTAGCAAATCTAGTAGAACAAATTCTTGGATTAATCCTTGATCAAGTAGAATAGTTAAAAAAATAGTGAGTAGGTTTATGTGATGGGAGGGGCTCGATTATGATAGAAAATATTATCGAACTAATTTTTAAAGCATTACTTAAATAATACGAGATATTTTGTGTAACATTTATATTTTAAGTGTCACTTAGATTAAACAATTAGAATAACAACATTCAATGTTTAGAATAAGGAGGCGTTACTATGTTAGGCGGATTATTACAAACAGTTTTAGACTTAGTATCAAGCATCTTACCAGTATAAAAGTTACTTAGAAGTACCCTAATTAAAGGTTATGATTCTTTAACACCCAATCAAAATACATTTTAATTTAACGACTTATAACGTTGAATTCAAATATATAAGAGGCCGGACAACCCATCGTGTTGTTTGGTCTTTTTTCTTACAATAAAATTAGAGTATATTCAATTAACGTTTTAAAAAAAGACAATCTCTATTATAGAGATTGTCTCAGAGTGTCGACATTGGCATTAGTTTGTGCACGTCAGCCTGTAATCTTCGACTAATGCTTTATTAACGAGTCTGGAGTTGGCTAAATCGTTGTCGTTATTTAAATGAACTTCATACAACCAACTTGAACAGTTGTGATGTATGAGCTAATATATTTTAAAGTATATAAATTTAAGATGTGAACCATGATGTATCGACACCTGGACCAGTGTAGTTTGCATCGACATTTTGGTCTAGTTCAGGTGATGCGTAACTATCAGTATATTGCCATAAGACATGTTCACTAGCAGGTTGATCAGGATTGTAGTTAGCGATCCAATAACCGTCATATTCACCTACTGATTCTGAAGCATGTTCCTTCATGAAATTTTCATAAGAATAGAATAGTACTTTCTTGTTACCAGCTAAACTTTTCATTTCATCATACCATGCAGATGTACTTTCTTCTGAAGTACCTGAAGTGACTGTATCTTGTTCAAAATCATTGATGTAAAAGCTAGCTTTAGGTGCACGGTTGTATAATGTTTGAGCTTCGTAGCGTGCATCTTCAGGATTTTCATACATACTATAAGAATATACGCCAAAGTCCAAGCCGTGTTTGTCTAATAAAGCTGAATTGTGTTCCAATGAAGCATCCACTTTTTCAGAGCCGTATTGAGCACGAATGATGATGAAGTCGTAATTAGCTTTAAGGTCTATAACTTCTTGTTCAGTTAAGTCGCCTTGCCATTCTGAAATGTCTAGAACACGTTCGCCAGATTGTGTTGTGCTTGCTTCAGATTGTACTTCACTTGAACTTTGTTTGGATGATTTTTCAGGGTGTTTTTCAATGTATTGTTGATAGCCATACCCCATCGTTCCTTTTTGGTTTGATGTATCTCCAGCGGCGTGTGCTGCGTTCATTGCTAACGTTGATGCAAATAATACACTTGCAGTGACTAAACCTTTTTTGATTACTGAAACCATAATATTCTCCTTTATATGTAATTAATATTTTGAAAATGCTAGGTGCTAAATAAGTTTATAATTATAAAAAAACGAACTCAAATTGTATGCTATTAGAATTAAAAAGATTTATCAACCATATATTTTATATAATCAATTTTTTATTAAGATTAACTTTATTTAGAATTTAAATATTAAATATCAGCATAAAGCGTTTTACAAGAAATTTGAAAGGCATTTTATTGTGACTGTACAGCATGTTTCATATGAAACATTTTGATATTTTTTAGATTATAGCAGTACAATAACCATTGTAAAATGTAATGCGCTGTGCTATAATTCTTGATTGTGAGTAATGAAAATTATTCCTTGCTTATCACATATGATGATGAGCCGCATAGACCACAAGGAGGTGCAATTATAAATGAGAACATATGAAGTTATGTACATCGTTCGTCCGAACATTGAAGAAGATGCTAAAAAAGCTGTCGTTGAACGTTTCAACGGTATTTTATCTTCTAACGGATCAGAGGCTTTAGAAGTTAAAGATTGGGGTAAACGTCGTTTAGCTTATGAAATTAATGATTTCAGTGAAGGTTATTACAACTTAGTACGTATCCAAGCTGAAGACAATGAAGCTACTGATGAATTCCAACGTTTAGCTAAAATCAACGATGATATCATCCGTTATATCGTAATTCGTGCAGACGAAGATAAGACTAAAAAATAATAATTGGGGGTTCGTTTAAATGATAAATAGAGTTGTTTTAGTCGGTCGTTTAACGAAAGATCCAGAATATAGAACAACACCCTCAGGCGTGAGTGTTGCGACTTTTACTCTAGCAGTAAACCGTACGTTTACAAATGCGCAAGGGGAACGCGAAGCAGATTTCATTAACTGTGTCGTTTTTAGAAAACAAGCAGATAATGTTAATAACTACTTATTCAAAGGTAGTTTAGCTGGCGTTGACGGTCGCATTCAATCACGTAGCTACGAAAACCAAGAAGGTCGTCGTATATTTGTAACTGAAGTGGTTTGTGATAGTGTTCAATTCCTTGAACCTAAAAACCAAAACCAACGTCATGCCCAAGAAGGAAATAACAATTTCCAAAACTTTGGCGGACAACAATCAGGTCAAAATACGTCATCTTATCAAAACAATAACCAAAACAACAACAATAATTATAACAACAATTCATCAAACAAAAATAATCAATCGGATAATCCATTTGCAAATGCAAACGGACCAATTGATATTAGTGATGATGACTTACCATTCTAATTATATAGCGTATATAAATAAGAAAATATCATAAAAAGGGAGGCAGTTACCATGGCAGGTGGACCAAGAAGAGGCGGACGTCGTCGTAAAAAAGTTTGTTATTTCACAGCAAACGGAATTACACACATCGACTATAAAGACACAGACTTATTAAAACGTTTTATCTCAGAACGCGGTAAAATTTTACCACGTCGTGTAACAGGTACTTCAGCTAAATATCAACGTATGTTGACATTAGCTATTAAACGTTCTCGTCATATGGCATTATTACCATATGTTAAAGAAGAACAATAATAGATATTGTATCTGAAAACCCCGTAAGCTTAGGCTTACGGGGTTATTTTTGTAGTGTTAATTATAGTGGAGAATTTTATTATTACATATGCTAGATGAACGAGTGATATTTGTTTCTAATCGTCGAAAAAGGGGTACTTGAATAAAAAGAATATAAATTAATCTTTGTTTTTTGTAACTGTGAAATATAAATCGTAACATATCGAATCGGGAATGCTTTGTACATGAAAGACCAAAATAATATAAGAAGATTTAAAGCAACAAACTTAATTATTTCAAGTTTGGAGTGATGATAATGGAAGTATTAGCGTTGGTATTTCATTTATTGTGTTTAGTTATTGTATTAATTACAGGATTTTTCGCATTAAAAGAATTTAGAAAACCTATGAATGAACGTAACCAAAAACGAATTGATTCACTTTTAGTATTGGTACTCGTAGTCGCATTGGTTGCTATTTTATCTAGTGTGTTTATGGACATTTGAATATAAGCTGCTGCCTTTTAAGGTAGTAGCTTTTTTGTGCGAAAATCAAAATAATGATTATGACTAGATAAAAATATTTAAAATAATAGCATAAAATAAAACTATGTTTTGTAAATAATCTTATAATATTATAAGATGAGACAATAAGGTGTTGTGCAAGGAATAGATATTTATATAGTGTCGTGTTTTTAAATTTTTGAAATAGGAGATGGTGTTATGAAGTATAGGGTAAGTTTGTCATTAATGTTAGCCACAAGTTTATTGTTAAGTAGTACAGTTGCAACCGCACAAGAAGATAATTCTAATAAGAGTGCAGAAGAAACTAAAAATGAAAATACAAGTAAGGCAATAGATTTTGAAAAAGCACAAAAAATGAGTCCGCAAGCTTTGAAAGAACAGTTAACGGCAGGGGATTTGAAGCTACATGATAAAGTTGCAGAACATAATTCAGTAGAAATGAGTACATTTGCAAATAGAGCGTACCAAGACGTTAATACATACATAGACAATAACAACATAGAACCTGCAAAAATAGTGCAAGATTCTCGTATGAATAATTTACCAAAATATAATTATAAATCAGGGAAATTCATCGGTGTCGTTATTCATGAAACTGCAAACCCTAATAGTACAATCGATGGTGAAGTAAATTACATGTATAATAACTACAATAATGCCTTTGTTCATGCATATGCAGGTAGCGACAAAATTATACAAACAGCGCCAAGCGACTATTTAGCATGGGGCGCCGGAGCGAATGCTAACCCATATTTTTATCAAATAGAATTAACAAGATCTAACACATTTGATGGTTTTGCTAAGTCTGTGAACAACCAAGCTTATTTGACTGCTAAAATGTTAAAACAAAACGGACTACAACCTTCACTTGCAGATAATAATCAAGGAACTGGAACAATTATTAGTCATAATGCAGTTAGTCAATACTGGGGTGGGACAAACCATACTGACCCTGTAGGTTATTTTAACCAATGGGGCTATAACATGAATCAATTTTATAGTTTAGTTCAGAAACACTATAAAGAATTAGGTGGCGAAGATGACAATGCCATTACAGGTTCTACTTATAAAGTAGTTAAAGGCGATACATTGTATAGTATATCTAAGAGAAGTGGCGTAACAATTGATAATATTAAAAAATGGAATGACTTAAACGATAATACATTATCCGTCGGTCAAACATTGAAATTGACGGACCCTGATAGTAATGACGATAGTATTTCAGGTGATACACATAAAGTAGTCGAAGGTGACACTTTATACAATATTTCTAAAAGAAGCAAAGTGAGTATTGAAGATCTCAAAAAATGGAATAATCTTGAAACG
This sequence comes from Staphylococcus sp. AntiMn-1, assembly GCF_001663395.1. Classification (NCBI taxonomy): domain Bacteria; kingdom Bacillati; phylum Bacillota; class Bacilli; order Caryophanales; family Staphylococcaceae; genus Staphylococcus; species Staphylococcus sp. AntiMn-1. Next base: position 1,680,520 of record NZ_CP012968.1, on the reverse strand, counting down.
AATAATATCAGTAAAGGGCAAACACTCTACTTAGTTAAAACATATACCGTTGAAAAAGATGATACCTTGTATAGTATCGCTAAAGAACAAGATACAACAGTAAGTAAAATAAAATCCGATAATAATCTAGATTCAAATAGCATTAAAACAGGACAAATCTTAAAAATAAAATAGCCTTATAATGTTTAATGAATGTTAAAAATAGCTGTTAGATATCACAAAGATATCTAACAGCTATTTCATATTCTTAGACTCACTTGAGGTAGGTGTTTCAGAAACATCTCAAAAAGAGAATGTGAAAAAATCACGAGAAGATTTAGATTCCAATCTAAAACATGCTAAATCTTATTAATTAAATGAAAGGAGATCTACTTTCATGAAAAAATATATCCTCAATGCTTTTGAAAATCACTATGCTATACCACAAATTAATATTAATGGACTTATATGGATTGAAGGCGCGTTAAAAGCTGCGCAAGAAAGTGGTTCTCCTATTATATTAGGTACAACTGATAAAAACATTCCATTTTTAGGTGGGTATGAATTTATTGGGGAAACAATCAAAAATAAAATTCAGGCTATGAATATCACGGTGCCAGTTATTATTCATCTAGACCATGGATTAAGTGTAGAAGGATGTAAAAAAGCTGTTGATGCAGGTTACGACTCCGTTATGTTTGATGGTTCTAAACTGCCAATTGATGAAAATGTTGAAGCGACTAAAGAAGTTGTAGACTATGCACATCAATATAATGTTTATGTTGAAGGCGAAGTTGGCGCGGTAGGTGGTAGCGAAGATGGTATGACTAGTAATCTAAAATACGCTAGTTTAGAGGATTGCGTGAAACTCGCGAACAATAGCAATCTTGATACTTTAGCGCCTGCACTTGGGTCAGTGCACGGAGAATATGTCGGTGAACCTGATTTAGATTTTAATAAAATGAAAAACATCAATGATATTTTAAATATACCATTAGTACTACATGGTGCTTCTGGTTTATCAGATAATGATTTGAAAAAAGCAATAAATTATGGACATGCAAAAATCAATTTTAATACTGAAATAAATATGGCTTGGAGTAGTGCTATAAGGGACTATTTAATCAAGCATCCTACAGTATTTAGTCCTCAAGAAATTATAAGTCCAAGTATTGAAATAATTAAATCAACTGTAAAAAGTATTATTAAAAAATGCTCTAGCGATGGAAAAGTAAAACATTAAATTGATGTAAAGAGCCTGCAGCATTGTAGGTTCTTTTAAATTATAGTAGATAGGAGCAATAACATGCCGTTAATAAAAGTAGATATGATTAAAGGTAGAACTAAAGAAGAAATTAAAAGTATTCTAGATATTACATATAATGTTATGCTAGAAACATTTCAAGCCCCAATAGGAGATAGATACCAAATTGTTAATCAGCATGAAGACTATGAAATGCAAATATTAGATACAGGGCTAGGTGTTTCTAGAACGGATGACGTACTGGTATTCACTGTTGTCACTCGACCACGCACTAAAGATCAAAAAATCCAATTCTATAAAAAATTAACAGAGTCTCTAAATGAGAAGTTAAACATAAGAACAGAAGATATCATGATTAGTTTAGTTGAAAATTCTGATGAAGATTGGAGTTTCTTTAACGGTGAAGCTCAATTCTTAACTGGAGAATTATAGGGTGTAATGACTCATTAAATTAAAGAAGGTCTGGCACTCAATGCCCAGACCTTTTTTATCGTTACAATAGTTATACTAAATATTAAATGCCAGTAAGATTCCTGGATTTTTTATTGCTAATCTTTTGTTGTTTGCTCTTTTACGCCCTTTGTAACAGCTTCAGCAAAGTCGTAGACGGATTGTCTGTAATCATTTGGATTTTCTCTCGTGGAGCGACCAAGCTCATCGTCCTCAAAAAATGACTTACGATATTCTGTTGAAATCTCAAGTTGAACACCTGAGCCTGTATCATTTTTATTAATGATATTTTGGCTGGAATCGCCATTTACATAATCAGGGCTATTTTCAACATTAAAATCTTCATTTTCTAATTCCTTACGTATAGATTTGGCCATATCTTTATCTTTACCACCAATGTAGACAACTTTTTTATCTTCTCGAATGCCGTGAATAGACACCGTTTCATCAGATTTGCTCGTCATGTCTTTTAATTTGGGATCATCGAAACGAGTCGAAGTAATATGCAATTTAGCATTATTCGATTTTAATAAACCTTCAAAACTATATAGATTAAAGTTACCTTTTTTAGAAATGATTTTTGCCAATTCAGAAGTGCCAGGCTCAATACCGCCACCATGAATAGCAGTAACTAATATATCTTTGTTATTTGTCGTTTTTGAATTGATTTGCCAATCACGATCTTCTTTTGTGTCAGCTTTCAGTTCTTCGAAATTCTTATAATAGTCTTGATTTTGCGGCTGATTGTTTTTCCACACATATAAAAAATATAAAGAAAGTAAAATAGCGGCAACGATAGCTAACATAATTAAATAATATAAATACAAGTGGAAGATTCTTTTCATAATTGTCTCCTGTAATACATATTTAGTGGCTATAAAAGTATAACAAACTTAATGGGTTATACAGGTTATGTGTTGATTACAATTACATTACTTACGACTTAACAGTTATTTACAATTATTATGGGAAGAACATGCTAGATTAAGGTAAGTTGTATGTTTTCATAATTGAGGCGGAGGGATATATTTATGTCCTAGATCATGAGCAAAGTTCATTTAAAGTATCGTAGAATTATATTTCTTTAACTGCGAAATAATTGTTTTCGGCATCTGCAAAATTAAAGACTCTACCCATAGGTAAATCCATAATGTCTCCAACTGCATTTTGATTAGATTTCAAACGATCATATAAGTGGTCGAATTGTGTTGTTGCGAAAATCAGTGATGGTGTAGTTGTACTGACACCCATGTCCATTTCGTCAACTTTCGCTTTGTCCTGCAATACAATAGCAGTTTGAGCATCGTCTTCTGGAAGCAGTTTTACTACGCGCATACCCATTTCTTCGTCATCGGCTACTACTACAAAGTTTAAGTTTTTTGTCCAAAATTCAATTGCTTTATCGTGATCATATACGTATATCATAACTTCATCTAATTTTTTAATCATTTCTCCATCTCCTTTATTGTTAATACCACCTTGCACATAAGTATATTAAATGTAGTCAGTAATGCAAAACAATAACATTGTTAGATATATATTACTGTAATTGGGAATATAGATAGTATAAGCAAAAAACTTTCGAGTAATTTCAAGACATGTTTTAATGTAATTATAAAAGTTACAATTAAAGGTGATGCGAATGAATTTAGAGTTTAATATAGCAGTCCATCTGCTAACATTTCTAGTTAAGCATTCAGATGCACGTTATAGTAGTGGTTCATTATCAGAGCGGATATGTATTAATCCTGTGCAATTACGCAGGGTGACAAGAAAGTTAAATGATCAACATTACCTAGATGCTAGTAGGGGAAGTATGGTGGTTATCAAGCTAATGAAGTAACCGCTGATGTTAATCTGGCAGACTTATTTGAATTATTTAATGAGGAAAGATCAGATGGACGTATTTTTACAGGTGACGAAGGTAGTGATTGTGAGATTTCCAGGGAAATAGGGACTACAATGTCTAAGTTTCAGCAAAAAGAAAATGATATATTAATAAATTATTATAAAACTATAACAATTACAGATGTATTAAATGATGTAATGAAGGAGGATATTCATGAGACAATTTGATTTAGTGATTATAGGATTTGGTAAAGGTGGTAAAACATTAGCGAAATTTGCTTCAGCACAAGGTAAAAAAGTAGCAGTCATTGAGAAGTCTAAAAAGATGTATGGTGGCACTTGTATCAATGTTGGTTGTATTCCTTCAAAAACGCTTGTTCACGAAGGTCTAACTCATAATGATTTTAACAAAGCATTTTCTAGAAAAAAAGATGTGGTAGATGCGTTGAATAATAAAAATTATCATAATCTTGCAGATGATAATAATATTGAAGTCTTGGATTATACTGCGAAGTTCAAATCTAACAATGAAGTGAAGTTATTAAATGACAATGAGGATGTAGTGGAAACATTGCATGCAGAAGATGTCGTTATTAATACGGGCGCAATGTCAGTCATACCACCAATTACAGGCGTCGAAAGTTCTCAGCATTTATACGATTCTGCTGGGATTATGAGTTTGGATTTTCAGCCTAAGCAATTAGTCATCATTGGTGCTGGATATATTGCTTTAGAATTTGCGTCAATGTTTGCTAACTTCGATACACAAGTGACCGTACTTGAACGTGGCAACGATATTATGCCTAAAGAAGATCATGATATAGTTACAGAAGTTAAAAAAGATTTAGCTAACAAAGGTGTAAATATCATATACAATGTGAACACAGAGCGCTTTGAAGATACTGAATCTGGAACTATTGTGCATACGTCTAATGGAGATTATGAAGCGGATGCAGTCCTGTTAGCGACTGGTCGTAAGCCTAATGTGGATTTAGATTTAGACAATACGGATGTAACGCTTGGTGAGCATGGAGAAATTAAAGTGAATGAATATCTCCAAACGGATGCGCAACATGTTTATGCAATCGGTGATGTTAAAGGTGGTATGCAATTCACATATATCTCTTTAGATGACTTTAGAATTGTTAAAGATCAACTCTTTGGAACGGGTGTGCGTTCTACTGAAAATAGAGGCGCTGTGCCTTATACAGTATTTATTGATCCGCCAATGGCACGTGTAGGTTTGACTGGTCAAGAAGCTAAAAATCAAGGCTACAATGTAATAGAAAACGCACTTCCAGTTAACGCTATCCCTAGACATAAAGTGAATAATGATCCAAGAGGCTTGTTTAAAGCAGTAGTGAATAAAGATACGGAAACAATACTTGGAGCAACATTATATGGCTTAGAATCAGAAGAAATCATTAATGTATTAAAATTAGCAATAGATCAAAAGTTAAATTATAAGGTATTGAAAGATAATATTTATACACATCCAACGATGGTTGAATCATTTAATGATTTATTTGATATGTAATAGTGTGGAAAGTTAAAAGGTGATAGATTCCCCTTGAGGGGCTCTATCACCTTTTTACATGCAATAAATATTAAGTCAATGCCATAATAATAACACCTATAAGGCCAAAAAGACCAAAAACTAATGACATCACGCCGAAACTAATAAAACTTTGTTTTTTACTTGTATCACCTTTTTTTGAAAGGCGTTTATTTAAAATTAATAGTACAATACCAAGAATAATGAGTAATATTGAACCATAGAACATTTTGCGTCCCCCCAACTATATTTATCACGTTTGAATATCTTTATTATGTATTTACCCGGTATATGATGTTAACTAACTCAATATACCATGCACAGTTCAATTAAAGGTAGTATTTTTCATGAAGATTAACAAGCAAAAATAAAAGATGAGTAATTACTGTTTCTAAGTGAACAGTAATACTCATCTTTTTGCTGTGTGATCAATATTATAAACTATTTTGACTCACATCCGCGTGTGTATAATTTTTTAGTAATGAACAACCTAATGGATGGTGACCATTGTCTACATATTCGTTAATTTCTTCAAGTACATCTAAGATTTCATATTCCGGCGTGTTTACATCAAACGTGTATTTGAATACTTGCTTCTTATCGGATAACACTGTAGCGATGAGTTCATCATTGTGCATTTTGTAATTTAATAATTGCATAGTAATCCCTCACTTTTTTTATATTTCAATCCAATAATCGGAGTGTTTTAATTGAGAATTCATTTCATTGATTAAGCATTTAGATTATAATAGTTCTAATCTGATATATAGTATACATGAAAATTCATAAAATGTAGAGGGTAATGACTTAAATAATTAAAACTTTTTAAAATAAAAATGTAAAAAGACACCTAAGTGTTTCTTGTAAGCGTTTTTAAATGATAATAATTTTAAATTGAGTAAGAATGAAATGCTATGCTTGATGTCTATAAGATAAATTGATATGATACAGAGAATTAAATAAAAGCTTTCTAGGGTTCCGCAACACTCAATGTTGGACTGGTCCGAGAGGAAGCCACATGTTGAATGTGACACGGAAGGATAAAAGCCTGGGAGATAGTAGTGATAACTATCTCTCGGGCTTTTTTATTTTAATAGGAGGAATATGAATGAATTGGATAAAAATTATTATCGCATCAATATTTGAAGTTGGTTGGGTCATTGGGTTAACATATGCAACGACAGGTCTAGAATGGATGTTAACAATTATAGCTATATTTTTAAGTTTTTATTTGCTTATAGATGCATCCAAAATGTTACCAGTGGGTACATCTTATGCAGTATTTGTTGGTCTGGGTACAACAGGTGTCACTATATTTGATTTTGCTTTCTTTGGCCAGGAAGTTAATTATGGAAAAATTATATTAATTTTAACATTACTTTTAGGTGTGATTTGTTTGAAATTAGTCACACCAGATAAAGGGGAGAAGCATAATGGCTTGGATATTATTAATCATTGCAGGTGTTTTTGAAATGTTAGGCATTAACTTTTTAAATGCTTATACGCATACACGAAAAACATCTGCTGTCATAGGATTGATAGGTTTCTTTAGTTTGAGCTTCTTAGCTTTATCTATGGCAATGACTCAATTACCTATGAGTACAGCGTATGCAGTTTGGACAGGTATTGGTGCAGTGGGCGGAGCGATATTGGGTATGGTTTTTTATAAAGAGTCTACCGATATCAAAAGAATAATTTGTATTGCAGTCATATTAGCTAGTACGGTTGGTTTGAAATTATTGAGTTAACGTGGAAGTAATAAGAAGTAATAAAGGGGGTTCTAATCAGCTGGTAAAAAGAAATATGGGCTAGGTGTATTGCGGTGACATAGCGGAATTGATACGATGTAGTTAAGATGGAGGTGCATGTGATGGAAGGACTTGCAGCATTTATTACGATTACATTAATGATTATTATTGTTCCTGGTCCAGATTTTTTTGTAGTAATGAAAAATTCAATTACTTCAGGTAAAGGTAATGGCGCAATGGCCGCATTAGGTATTACGTCAGCACACGTTATCTATTCATTATTAGCAGTATTTGGCATTATATTTATCTTGGCAAATATGTATTATGTCTTTCTAATGATTAAAATTTTAGGCGCATGTTATCTGATTTATTTAGGAATTAAAAGTATCATCTGTGCACGTCAAAGCATGAATTTTTCAACATCTCAAATGCAGGCACAACAGATTAGTTATTTAAGTTCTTATCGACAAGGTTTTATCAGCACAATATTAAACCCTAAAGCATTACTTTATTACATAAGTATATTACCGCAATTTATAACTGCTGGCGAAGGTGTGTCATCTCAAATTGCAATATTATCGGCAATAGTAACAACAGTTATTCTCATCTGGTTTATTTTTTGCGTATACATATTCCAATATATCAAATTACTTTTTGGAAATAGAAAAATAAAAGCGGTGTTTGATTATGCAGTAGGTGCCATCCTTATTGGTTTATCTATCAGTTTATTATTTAGTAAAAGCAGCTGATTTAACTTAAAAGTATAACGAAAGAAGGCTGGGACAAATACATGTCTCAGCCTCATTCACTTTCTAAATAGAATTTCTAGAAAATTGCAATGCTTTATGGACGGAAATAAGCATCTTCAGAAATCAATATCTTGATACCACGATATATATTTTTGATAGTGTACCAAATTGTTACAACTAATAGGAGGATTGCTACTACAATTGCTATTATTGCAATTGTAGTGTTCTGTTGATCGATAATTGCAGTTCCGAACGCTGCGCTTAAAACTAATAGTATTGGTCCAATATACGTTATAATATGGTAAAATAACGATTTTGCTGCATGAGTTGAAGCAGGTTTATCAGCAAAAATCCATAGGATAATAGGTAATATAATTGGTGCAAAGAATATACTGAAATAACTGACTGCTGCTAATACGCGACCACTTTGTGTGTCATGATGTAACATTTTTTCGCTCATTTGTATCACCTCAATTGGATAATAACAAGAATAAGTATTGAAATATAGGTATATTACTTCATCTAACAGTATTGTAAGATATGAGCTTCGTGAAAAAGAATAATGAAATATTGGATTATAAATAGAAATAGAGAAGAGGTAATCGTTATGAAAATTTATTTAGTTCGTCATGGAGAATCACAGTCTAATTATGATAAAAAACAAGGAAAAAAATACTTTTGTGGTCAGTTAGATGTGCCTTTAACAGAAAGTGGTGTACATTCTGCTCAATTACTACAAAGCTACTTTGAAAAAAAGAACATCGAGCACGTATATATATCTGATTTGACTCGCACGAGACAAACATATAATGCCATATTTGATAAGCACATATCAGCAAGTGTAACGCCTTTATTAAGAGAGCGTTCTTTAGGTATCTTTGAAGGCAAAATGGTAAATGAAATTGAACAAAACCCCGAATATCATGCTTATTTTAATGATGATAATTTACTTGCTTTTCGCCATAGTTTTACGCAAAAAGCCCCTGAAGGAGAAAGCTATTCGGATGTATTACAGCGTGTTGAACAATTTTTTGAACAAGAACTTGATCCGTCTTTAGAGTCTATCGCAATCGTTGCGCATCAGGTCGTAATCAGATGTTTTCTTGTTTATTTACGCTATGAAACAAAAGAAACTGTAATTGATAGAAAAATAGAAAACTGTGTACCCTATGAACTTGAAATATAAGACAAAAAAAAACCTGAACTGCGACATTGTCGGTTCAGGTTTAATATTTTTTAGCTGCTGTCAAGCTATCATGAAATCCTTGGAATAATGTATTGATATTGTCTAAAAAGCTTCCGACAATAACAGCCAGTATGACGTAAGTTACACTTAGCGCGATTGTTCTAAAAGAAACGACGCCATATTTTTCTTTCTTCTCAAAGAGATTAAAAGCTATGAAAATAGCAGCCATGGCACCTATTAAAATAGTTAATATCATAACAGTGTGGCCTCCTTAAAATTATTAATGAGTGGCTGTGCTTCTAATAACGTATTTCTTAACTTGTATATATCTTAACAAATTAAGCTTTGAGAAAAACAGGATAATCATATTAAAAAACCTTACAATCATGTAAGGTTTTTTACGAGAATAAGTCAGAGTATATAAATGGTTGAGTAAAAAATAGTCTTAACGCCTTTGCCACCACGGAAAGGTGACATGTCATCATTTTGTAACCTTAGCTAATATTATGAAACATAAATGAAAAGTATGGCGCTAAAACAACAATCTTTTGACACAAATGCAGCTGGAATAGAAATCTTGTTAGAAACATTAGATTTCGTTGTCTCACTCCCATTTGTCATCTATTTATCTACTGCGTCACTTTCAATTCCTTTGTCATCAAGGAATTTCTTAATTGATTTTTGCTTTTTATGATTAACATTTCCGGCAACTTTAGCAGGAACGTCAACAACGTTGAGGTTGTTGTCAGGTTGGTAATCTATTTCTTCAATTTCTTTATCAACGTTTTTAATTGTACTGTTTAAGGATGTAAAGTAAGCGATAATTTCATCTAGATTATCTTTATAACCGCTCGGCATGTTGTTATCTTCTACGAAGTCTTTAAAGTGAAGATCATTTTTAATTGCATTATTCGATAAATTTGATAAACGTTTTTCTTGCGCATCAGTGATTTTTGTATCTGTACCTATTTGTTTATCTAACTTATATTGCATGAGGTATTTATTATCAATAATAAGTGAGTTAACATCTAAATATTTTTTAATCGCTTTATTCATTTCATCTTCACTAATATCTTCACCCTTTTTATCTGAATGGAAGATATCTTTCTCAGCTAATTTGCTCACGTTTTTAGGGGCATTGCGTTCATTATGTTCCTCATCTTCTGAATTACCATTTGAACATGCTGCGAGTATGACAGCTAGCACCAAAACTAACGATAAAAGTATACTTTTCTTCATAAATAATATTGCTCCTTTAATAATAAGTCATTCTATTTTAACAGTCCCATTGTATGTTTACATATGTTCTTAGAAAATTATAACTTAAGCGTATCATGTAGTGCTATCTATTTGTATGATGAATTAAATAATAAACGCACAATCTATTGAACAAATTAATAATAAAAGAGGATAGTTGCCATATAAATTTAAAAATTCATTAGATTTTCATTTTAAAATGTTAGCTAATATGAATAATTAATTACATAGATACAAGAATAAGAACGCAAAGGTAATACTCATATTCAGGGAAAAGGGCATAAAAAAATAGAACCACAAAAGGGTTCTATTTAATCTAGAGCTTGAGATTAATGTCTGATAATATAATCAAAAGCGTTTAATGCTGCATTTGCACCAGCACCCATAGAAATAATAATTTGTTTGTTGCGATCGTCTGTAACATCACCAGCTGCAAAAATACCAGGGATGCTTGTAGCATTCTTACGATCAATTACAATTTCTTTAGCTTGGTTTAATTCAACATAATTATCAAGCCATTCAGTGTTTGGTAATAAACCAATTTGAACAAAAATACCTTCGAGTTCTAAAGTATGGTCTTCGCCAAGTGATTTATCTTGATATTTAATACCAGTTACTGCACTGTCACCTAAAACTTCTGTTGTTTGAGCATTTTTTATTATAGTTACGTTTGGTAAAGAAGCCAAACGTTCTTGTAATACGTTGTCTGCTTTCAGCGTAGCGTTACGTTCAAGTAACGTTACGTGTTTAACGATACCTGCAAGATCGATTGCAGCTTCGACTCCAGAATTACCGCCGCCTACAACAGCAACATTTTTATTTTCAAATAATGGGCCATCACAATGCGGGCAGAATGCAACGCCTTTATTGATTAATTCTTCTTCGCCAGGCACTTCTAGCTTGCGCCATCGTGCACCTGTTGAAATAATAACAGTTTTACTTGTTAATTGTGCGCCATTATCTAAAGTGACAATGATACCATCGTCTGTTTTTTCAATATCGCTGGCACGAATACCAGTCATTACATCGATATTGTATTGTTTAATATGATCTTCGAGTGCTGAAGTAAATTTAGGTCCATCTGTTTCTTTAACAGTGACAAAGTTTTCGATAGTAGCGGTATCGTTGACCTGACCACCGATGCGATCTGCAACAATACCTGTACGTAAACCTTTACGTGCAGTATAAATTGCTGCACTACCACTTGCAGGTCCGCCTCCGACAATTAATACATCATATGGATCTTTGTCATTAAATTCAGCTGGATCTGCTTGACTGCCTAAGTTTGCTAATATATCTTGAACTGTCATACGTCCATTACCAAATTCTTCTCCATCTAGGAAAATTGCAGGAACGGCCATAATGTCTTCAGACTCTTCTCTAAAGATAGATCCATCTACCATAGAATGTGTGATATTTGGATTTACCAAACTCATTAAGTTTAAAGCTTGAACAACGTCGGGACATTTTTGACAAGTTAGACTAATAAAAGTCTCGAAATGTAACGGACGGTCTAAAGCTTTGATTTGATCTATAACTGCTTGTTCTTCTTTTGGTGCACGACCGCTTACTTGTAACAAAGCGAGAACAAGAGAGTTGAACTCATGACCCATTGGTAAACCAGCGAATGTAATACCTGTTTCTTCACCAGGTCTATTAACAGAAAAGCTTGGTGTACGTTTAAGGTCAACTTCTTCTATAGTAATGCGAGATGACATCTCTGCTACTTCGTCTAACAATTCTTTTAATTCTTTAGACTTTTCATCTGTACCAAAACTTGCACTTAGTACAACGTCACCTTCCATTAATTGAAGTAATTGTTGTAATTGTGATTTTAGCTGATCATTAAGCATTTAAATCAATGCCTCCTTAGATTTTACCTACTAAGTCAAGACCAGGTTGTAATGTTTCTGAACCTTCTTCCCATTTAGCTGGGCAAACTTCGCCTGGGTGTTGACGTACATATTGTGCTGCTTTGATTTTGTGTACCAATGTACTTGCGTCACGACCGATACCGTCAGCATTCACTTCAGCTGCTTGTACAATACCGTCAGGGTCTACGATGAAAGTACCACGCTGAGCTAAACCTAAATCTTCGTCTAATACGTCAAAGCTACGAGTGATTGTTTGAGAAGGGTCACCAATCATAGTGTATTGGATTTTGTTAATTGCTTCTGAATGGTCATGCCAAGCTTTGTGTACGAAGTGCGTATCAGTTGATACTGAATACACGTTTACGCCTAATTCTTGTAATTTATCATATTGTCCTTGTAAATCTTCTAATTCAGTTGGACATACGAATGAGAAGTCTGCTGGATAGAAGCAAACAACACTCCATGAACCTTTTAAGTTTTCATCTGAAACTTCGAAAAATTCATCTTGCTTTGGATCATAAGCATTAGCTGTGAATGGTAAAATTTCTTTGTTAATTAAAGACATAAAAAAACATCCTCCTGATTTATTAACTAATTTTGATTAGAATATTAGTTAAGTAGATTATTATAGTTTGTTAATTGTAATAATTCTAATCTTTCACTTACTATTATTGCACGCTCATATATTCTAGTCAACGATGAAAGGTTATATACAAAAGTGTAAAATAACGCTCTATGTGTGCTTTTGAACCATTAGTGGTAAGTGAAAATATGCATAAAAAAGAGAGCGTTTACATAATTGATATAATCTTTCTACATATTAAATAGCCTTTCAATTCTCAACTAAACATATGAAAATGAGAAGAAAGGCTTATTATTTATTAAAATGGCTTGAAAACATGAATTACACAGCTTTTTAGAGTGTTTTTTACAATTTTGTGAACGACTAACGTTTACGGAATTTATACTTATAAGTAATGAACAAGGAAACCATAATAAGAATAAACCAAATCACAAGATATAGTAGATTCAAGCTAGCGTTATTGATTTCTAATTCTAAAATTAAGCCAAAAGGTAATATTTCTAGTACTTTGTCGAAAAAGCCTAATTTTATAACACCTTCTAAGGTATTAAATATTGGTGTCATACCAAAGAGAATGAAGGGCACCATCATTAATGTTGTGGCAGTACCAACAGTATTAGACAACAAACCAAAGACTAAACCAAGTACAAGGTAAAAGCATAGCATGACTGCAAGGCCTAAATAAGTTTGGAAATCGAAATTCACGTTACTGTTCACAATCATTAAGCTTATAATAGTCGTAATAATAGTGATTATAAACGTGATAATGACTTTAGATAACAATATTTCAATATTAGATGCTGGCGACTCTACTAAGCCTTTCAATGTACCTTTTTCATTTTCCTCAGAGATCATTGTGATAAGCGGTGATGTGGCAACAAAAACAAATGCCATGTTAATTATGATGAACTGCATTACAGCCGGTGCGCTTTGAACTGCATTTGTAGTTGGAATGATACTGTAAAATATACTGATTAATATGATCATTAACGGCATGAAAATAATAGAAGGATTTCGTATAGATTCTTTAAAGTCTTTCTCTAACAGTGCTGATAAGCGTGTGATATTCATATTAAACAAGCTCCTTTCCAGTGATTTTCAAGAAAACATCGCCAAGCGTAGGTAAATCAGATGAAATGTATTTTAAATCATTTGCTTCGAGCATATCTGTAATATACTGTGCGGATTCGGTAGTCATGGGTAAGGTTTTTTCTCGATTATTATTATGAATGACTTTAATTGTATGATTTGCATGATTAAAACGAAAGTTCTCAGGTGTATCAAGTTCTTTGAGTACACCTGACTCTATAAAAGCCACGCGATCGCATAATGCGTTTGCTTCTTCCATATTATGCGTTGTTAAAAATATCGTTGTGCCACGTTGGTTTAGTGCTTTAAGTCCTTTATGCACGTGTTGAATTGTCATAGGGTCTAAAGATGCTGTTGGTTCATCTAAAAATAATAACTCAGGTTGATGTAAGATTGCTTTAGCAAGTAGTACACGTTGCTTCATACCAGCAGACAAGTTTTTAAATAATGATTTTTTATCCTGTGTTAGACCGACAAATTCTAAAGCTTCGTCAACTTTTTGTAATGGTAGTTGATTAAGTTTGGCAAATAACTTTAAGTTATCCCAAATGCTTTGGCGTTCATAAGCAGTGCTGTGATCTGTAAGGATACCAATTTTTGACATGAAGTTGCTTGCACCTATTTCAGAACCATTGTGTCCAAGTACATTTAGACTACCTTTAGACGGATCGTATGTGCCAGTTAACATTTTAATTGTTGTTGTCTTGCCAGAACCACTAGGTCCAAGGAAACCAAAAATTTCTCCTTTTTTTACAGTGAAATTCATATCTTTAATTGCTATTTTGTTTTTAAATGATTTTGTTACATGATTCATTTCAATTATGTGTTCCATTAAATTACCTCCTTTTGAATTAACTTCAGCATAGCGTGTTCACGCGGATCTGACGTTCAAAAGAAGGTGAAATGTAACGTATAAGTGTTGAATTGTTACTCATTAATATTGAAAAATCGTTCTATTTCTTTTGCTTTTTGCCTAGATAAAGGAATTAGTATTTCTTTAGTATTATTGAGTCGTATCGAATAGTTGTTTTTAGACCAAGAAATAATTTCACTAACTTTTTGTAAGTTTACGATATAAGAACGATGACATCGATAAAAACCGTAAGGAACAATAATTTTTTCAATAGATTGTAAAGTCGTATCATGGGTATATTGTTCATTACCTACATGTATAACAACTTTGCCATCTTGACCTTCTAAGTAATCAATGTCGATAGGATCTAAAAATAACGTTTTTTCATTGGTTTTAACTGTTAAACGTTTGATTTGTTGACGCTCTAATTGGTTGCTGTCGTTTATATCTTGCTGATGATTTGGTTCATATTGTGATATTTCTATAGGTTTAAATGTTTTTTCAGTAAGGCGATAACAATTGTTGCTGATAAGTAACGCTTCTTCTGTGTGATTTGTTAACGTAATAATCGAATTGTATTTGCTGAGTTCATTGAGTAAGTTGAGTACGGTGTGTTTTGTTTCAATAGAGACATTTTGTAAAGGTTCTTTAATAATAAATTTCGTTTCAGGTACAAGGAATAATTTTGCTAAATGGACGAGTTTAAGTTCAGAAGTTGTGAGCTTTTTAATTTTCTTGTGATTGAAGGAGAATAACTTACATTCATAAAGGACTGTATCTAAGGATAATTTTGAATCGTACCACTTACACCAAAATTTAATGATTTCTTTTACTGATAGTCGCTCTGGTAGTGGTGCTTTAAGCGTGTATGTCTTGAATCCGCTCGTATCTTGATTGAGTTCTATAATTGAATTTTGAAACTCATCTTCTGTGACAATAGTAGCTAAATCGTTTTGAAGTTCAACCAATCTATTGTCTTTTACAAATAATTCTATATGTTTAACCATAAATAATACTCCTATAGTGTATTTATAAAACAGTATAACAAGCTATAGTAATAATGTGTGAGATTTTCATGAAAAAAGACCTATTTACAGTTTGAAATAGGTCTCGTATTTTTTAAAAGTATAAAGTTACTAAAGAAGGTGTTAGTACTTGATTACATGAATGATTGTATTATCCACCAAATCATTGCAGCAACAGGGAAGAACAACCACCAGTATCCTGCTAGGAATTCCCAACCATTCATAGGATGTTTCTCTTTATCATCTGAAACAGGTTGCTGATATGTTTCAATAATTGTATGTTTCAGTTGCTTGTCCCCTTTAATGAGTTCGTCTAATGAAATGTCGAACAGATCACTCATTTTAATTAACATATCAATGCTTGGATAGACTTTATTTAATTCCCATTTTGAAATACTTTGGCGTGAAATGTTAAGTATTTCAGCTAAATCATCCTGCGACCAATTTTTTTGCTCTCTTTGCTCTTTAATCTTTTTTCCAATTTCCATAACAACCACATCCTTTGTTTAAAGGTAATATATTACATGTTCAGCGTCACGAACCTAATGTTATTGTCTGCCGCAACGGCAGGTTGCAATCGCGTGCTTATCATCTTAAGCAGTTTTTAAAAAATTAAATATGTAACATGTTGAACTATGTTGAAATGTATTTGTGAATACCTCTTTAATGTAATAATACCCATTATCTTCCATTATAATAAAAAACTGCCTAAGTTATAACTTAGGCAGCTAGAGTGTTGGTACTTTTTTTGTGCACGCTTTCCGCGGGCACAGCCTCAGCCTGTAGTCTTCAGCTAGTGCTTTTCCCGCAGGAGTCGGCACAAATTACTGCTATTTTTTAAACAAAAATAATATAATATATTTAAATTAAACAGTGTTGGTGTTCAATGATTATTTGTGAATTTTTTATCTGTCCCAGTATCTTGCTCTATCAAAAGCTTGCACAATTGTATTAGGGTCATCCGATACGAAAACACCAGGTGCTGCTAGATTCAATTTGGCATCTGCTAAATTTGTCGCAGCTGTTTGGTTAACGATTAATGGTTTATTGTGTTTATAAGTGAGTTCTGCAAACTCCTCGACAGGTGGGAGTATATCGCTACCATCTGAAAGTACAATTAAGCTATCAAATAAAGTTGGATGAGCAGTATCAAATGTTTCAGTGATACCGTAGTCTTCTGAGATATCTTTAGGATGTTGTCCCACAAATGCGTAGTTCAATTTGTTTTCAGTGAACGTTTTAGCATATGATTTTAGCGTGTCAGCACTAATATCGCCATTTACTGCAACAGCTACAGAATGTCCAGCTAATGGGATACCGAATTTTTCCATTGTTAGTTTACTATCTTTTGCATCTGATTGGACTTCTTCATTTTCTGTGGGTACTTCCACACCTACATTTTTAGCTACACGTTCGGCTAATGTACGGTCAACTTTGTTCAATTGATTAACAGCATTTTGTTTAACCATAACCGATTTACACATACCGATTTCAAATGAAAAGCCATCTACTGTATGATCAAATTCAGGCTGAGTCAAACTGTTTAAATAAAGTTTGGCTTGGCTATAATAATCTTTGAAACTTTCACTGCGTTTTTGAATCTTGCGGCCTTCAACTTTTTCTTGGTAGTGCTCATAACCACCTTCTTCTTTCGGTGTTGTATGAGGATTATTATTATTCAATGCATTTTTATGATACGCAACTTGTCCCTTGTTTACACTTGTTTGATGCATGCCTTCTCTTTGGTTGTTGTGTACTTCATTTACAGGACGATTAATTGGAATTTGATTGAAGTTTGGACCGCCCAATCTCGTGATTTGTGTATCTGTATAGGAGAATAAACGTCCTTGTAATAATGGATCATTAGAAAAGTCTATACCTGGTACGATATGTCCTGGATGGAATGCGGCTTGCTCTGTTTCATCAAACACATTCGTAACATTTTGATTTAGTGTCATTTTACCAACTCTTTGTACTGGAACATCATCTTCAGGCCAAATCTTCGTAGGGTCTAAAATATCAAAATCAAAGTCAAATTCTTGTTCAGGACGAATAATTTGTAGGCCTAATTCCCACTCAGGATAATCGCCTTTTTCGATAGATTCATAAAGATCTTTACGATGAAAGTCGACGTCTTTACCATGTAGCATTTGTGCTTCATCCCATACGAGAGACTCTAGCCCTTGAAGTGGTTTCCAATGGAATTTAACAAAATAAGACTGTCCCTCGTTATTAACAAGGCGGAACGTATGCACACCGAAACCTTCGACTTGTCTAAAATCTTTAGGTATACCGCGATCACTCATAGCCCATACAGCGGTATGTGTAGATTCTGGGTTTTGAGCAAAGAAATCCCAAAATGTATCATGTGCTGTACCACCTTGAGGCATTTCGTTATGTGGTTCAGGTTTAACTGCGTGAATTAAATCTGGGAATTTGATTGCATCTTGTATGAAAAATACTGGTATATCGTTACCTACTAGGTCGAAAATACCTTCATCTGTATAAAATTTTGTCGCAAAGCCACGGACATCTCTAACTGTATCAGGAGAGCCTTTAGAACCTTGAACTGTGGAAAATCTAACAAATACGGGCGTTGTTTTCTCGGGGTGAGTTAAAAAGTCGGCTGAAGTATATTTCGATAAATCTTCATAAACTTGAAATTCGCCATGTGCACCAAAGCCACGGGCATGGACAACACGTTCTGGAATGCGTTCATGATCGAAGTGCATGATTTTTTCTCTGAAATGGAAATCTTCTAATAAGCTAGGACCACGTTCACCAACAGTTAACGTGTTTTCATCTTCACTTACTTTGACACCATTATTAGTCGTCATTGCTTTATCGTCATTGTTTTTTTCTACTTCATTTAATTGATCTTTCTTTTTGTTGCTCATTAAAATACCCCTATCTTTACGTACATTTAATATTTTCCACGTTACGATAAAGAGAAACATATCTATGAGTTAAATGAATTATTTTAAATGATTTATAAATTATAGTATGTATAGGGGGAAGATTATATATGATTGATTATAGACAAGATTCCGAGATTGTTGGCAGTTGTGTACACGTTTTCCACGATTACAGGCTTAGACTGTGGTCTTCGGCTACTTACTTTTTCGTAGGAGTCGACCTAAGCACTATCATTTTTAAAGAAAAATACGAAAAAACAAATCAAATGCTGAAAAGCATTTGATTTGTCTATATTCTTTGGCACAGAAATAACCTGTGCTGTGAGCGAAAGAGGGACTAGTCTACAAATGTGACATCCACTTGTCCTACATCGCTATATTCGGCTTTATAAGATCCTAATTCTACAGGGATAGGGGATATAAACGTACCTGAAGAAATGATATGACCTTGGTGTAATTTTTTATCGTGCGTTGCGAGTTTTTGTGCAAGCCATTTAACAGACTCAACTGGGTTGCCAAGCACTTCTGTAGAATCACCTTCATGTTCTACTATGCCGTTATACGATAGTTTCATATGGATATTTGCAAAATCTTCATATGACAAAGGATCAATTGTTTCACCAACAACAATTAATCCTGTCGCAGTGTTGTCTGCTAGTAAATCACCTAAAGTGAAATTAGGGAACCAATTTTTGTAACGTGCATCGGGTATTTCAATACCTGGTGCAATTTTAACGCTAGATAGGACTTCTTCATTTGTTGGATTAGAAGATAAATCTTTCGTTAGAATAAACATAATTTCTGGTTCAATTAAAGGTGAAAATAGACTTGAAAGTGATACAGAGCCATTGCTTTCTACAATTTTAGAGGAAAGTATTGTGCCATAAGCTGGCTCATCAGTATTAGCGATACTTTGTGTTGCTGCACTCGTCATACTTACTTTATAGCCGACGATATTGGATTGATCAACGTCTTGAAGTTTATCGATAAGTAAATCTTGTGTTTGGTACGCTTCTCGTTCACTGATATTGTGTGTTTGACTAACAAAATTTATGGGTTCGTGCTGTTTAAAGGCTTCAAACAATGCATCTACGACAGTTGTATTGGCTTGTGTCATGAAATATTAGCACTCCTTTTTCAGAATATTGTTACTATTATACTAACCATAAACTTAATTACTTTCAAATCTTTTAAGAAAGGTGAAAAACGGGTAAACATAATATAAGCAATCAAAATATGCTTTTGGTAAGATATGGATATATTTCATAAAGAGGAGCGATAGCATGTCTGATCACGTGTACAACTTATTGAAAAAACACCATTCAGTAAGAAATTTTAAGAAAGAACCTATTCCAGAAGAGCATATTAAACAACTTGTTGAGGCAGGGCAAAGCGCTTCGACTTCTAGTTATTTACAAACTTATTCCATTATAGGTATAGAAGATCCTGAGATAAAAGAAGATTTAAAAGAAGTATCTGGACAGCCTTATGTCGTAGAAAATGGCTATTTGTTTGTTTTTGTAATGGATTATTATAGACACTCAATAGTGAATGAAGATTCCAAGCATCAAATGGAGACATCATTTGAATCTGCGGAAGGCTTGCTCGTTGGTACAATAGATGCAACGTTAGTAGCACAAAATATCGCTGCTACAGCAGAGGATATGGGATATGGAATTGTTTATCTAGGCTCATTAAGAAATGATGTTGAACGAGTTAAAGAAGTATTAGACCTACCTGAGCATACTTTCCCTCTATTCGGTATGGCACTTGGCATACCTAAAGATGAGGAAGATGGTAGCCCGAAACCACGTTTACCGTTTGAACATGTTTTTCATCGTGATAGATATAATAGCGATAAGGACGAGCAAAAAGAAGAATTACAAAGATATGATCAAACCGTAAGTGATTATTATAAATCGCGTACAAACGGTGAACGTAGTGAAACATGGTCTAATCAAATCGCGAATTTTATGAGCGCAAAACAAAGATTGGATATGTTAGATCAATTGAATAGAGCAGGTTTTATTAGAAAATAATAGGATAACAAGATAGCTAAAGTGTTTCATTTTCAAAAACTCATTACATTAAGGAAGGGGTTGGTTAAGTTGAGCATGTTTAATAGATTTTTTAGAAAAAAAACAGATGAGACTGATGGACGTGACATAAATAATCAATATATTTATTCATCTGAGAACAAACTAACCCCGGAAGAAGCGCAAAAGTATTGGGCGAAAATGGCACAAAAAGTGCTTGTCACTGCAATCAATTCAGTAGATCATACAGCTGAGCGCATATTTATTTTAATAACCTTTGATGAGAAAGATTCAACAATCGATTTGTTTTTTCAAATGGATGGCCAACTCAGAATGTGGAATGACTTGGATAACGAAACACATAAAAAGGTTATTTCAGGTAGTATCGTTTCTCAAGCACCGAATTTAGTGAAACAGGTGAATTGTTTATACGATAGCGTAGACAAAGTTAGGTTAGCATATGCTCAAATTCAATATGAATTTGAAAGTAAAGCGTGGTATTTACATGATGTTACGCAAGAAAGCGTTGAGGCATATTTGGAAAAAGAACCTGCTTTTTTAAAATGGTTTGATGATGTATCGAAAGAAATTGATGCGATTCCGCTAGACGGTAAAGAAAGAATCACTTGGGGACCATTTAAACCAGAATACTAGATAAAATAAAAACCTTCCTAAACGACGTGAAATGACACGGTTTGGGAAGGTTTTTAACATTTTTAATTTTAGTTATAGTTAGAACAATTAATGAGCAGTATTGTTCTTGTTAAAGGCTGATTAGCCAGTAATTTCACCATATTCTTCTGCATTATATGCGTCTTTATCTAAGTTGTCTGTCAGTTTAGCTGTACCTGTACCTGCAAGTAAAGAGTCATTGACGTTCAATGCAGTACGACCCATATCAATTAATGGCTCTACAGAAATTAACACACCAGCAAGTGCAACAGGTAAGTTCAGTGTAGACAATACGATGATTGAAGCAAACGTTGCGCCGCCACCAACACCAGCTACACCAAATGAACTAATAATGACAACACCGATAACTGCCAATATAAATTGTAAGTTAACTTCCACACCGGCAGCAGGTGCTACCATGACAGCTAGCATAGCTGGATAAATACCCGCACAACCATTCTGTCCGATAGATAAACCAAATGAGGCAGAGAAATTAGCGATGCCATCTGGTACACCTAAACGATTTTTTTGAGTTTGTACGTTAAGTGGTAATGAGCCTGCACTTGAACGAGACGTAAAGGCAAATAGTAGTACTTCACCTGTTTTCTTAACGAAAGTAACAGGGTTTAAACCTAATCCTGTAACAATAATTAAGTGAATGATATACATTACGATAAGTGCTGCATAAGATGCGAGCACAAATTTACCTAATGTCCATATAGCACCAAAGTCACTTGTTGCAATCGTTGATGTCATAATTGCTAAAATACCATAAGGTGTTAAGCGTAATACGAACGTTACAATGGCCATTACTAGGTTGTACAATGCATCGATACCACGTTTTAAGATATTTCCGCTTTCAGGTTGTTTGCGCATTACACGTAAAAATGCAAAACCAATAAATGCAGCAAATATAACAACTGCAATAGTAGAAGTTGTACGTTGACCTGTGAAATCTAAGAATGGATTACTTGGTAGTAACTCTAAGATTTGCTGTGGCAATGTATTGGCAGTCATGCCTTTAGCCTGACTTGCAAGTTCATTACCTCTTGAGCTTTCAGCACTTCCTAAATCGATAGAAGAAGCATCTAAACCAAAAATTAGGGCAGATACAATACCGACAATAGCTGCGATAGCTACTGTACCGATTAAGAACATGAAAATATAAATGCCGATTTTAGCAAATTTTTCTCCAATTTGAATTTTAGTGAAAGCTGAAACGATTGAAATAAAGATTAAGGGCATTACTATCATTTGTAATAATGCGATATAGCCATCACCGACAATACTAAACCAATCTGTTGTTTGTTTAGTAATCGTAGAATCCACACCATAAATTAGATGAATGAAAATACCATAAATGATACCTACGCCTAAAGCACTAAAAACACGTTTTGGAAATGACACGTGTCGTTTAGCCATTACATATAATCCGATGAGGAAGGCCACAAAAATGACGATGTTAAGAATTGTTAATAACATAAAGCAGGACCTACACTTTCATAATTTAATATTTTTAATTCCGATAAGCATACTAAGGATATTAGAAAAGTTGATAATATTCAAGTCTATTTTGCAAGAAAATTTAAAAATAAAAATGACTTTATATTCTGACAATAGTGAAATGCGTTGAGGCACTGCTATGAAGGCGTTTTTATCGGTGGAGCAAGGGGTGAGGAGAGAAGATTGATATACTGGATAATTATATAAAAAAACCATCCCTTGATTGTTGGGGATGGTTTAAATAAATTAGCGTTTCTTTATAGGTTGAATAAACGAGCAAAAAATCCTTTGCGTTCATCTTTTGGTTCTTCTTTAGCAAGTGGTGATTCATAAGCGTGTGTTTGCTCTGAAGCTGTTTCTTGCTCACTAGATGATGCTATGTCAGTAGCATGATCATTGTCTGGTGTTTTTTGGATTGAGTCATCTTTAGCTTTATCAACGGAAGTTGTATCTTTTTCTTCTGTTGAAGCTGTAGCACGCGCTGTATCAGTTTCTTTAGCTGTCTCGCTTGTAGAAGAAGTTGAAGCAGCAGTAGCTGAAGCAACTTTGCTATCATCAGTTGTTGGTTTAGCTACAGTAGATGGTTGAGCACCAACTTGCGTAATCTCACTATCTTCAACTTGAGCTGGGTTTGAAGTGTTTTCAGTACTTACTTTACTGTCTTTAGCTGGATGTGTAGTAGCAGCTGAAGTTTGTTCAGTAGTATTATCAGTCAACTTATCTCCCTTACTAGCAGTTGTACCGGTAGAAGCAGTGATATTGTCTGTCTCAACATTAGATTTCACAAGTTCTGATTGTTCTTTTTGAGAATCTTGAATCACACTTTGAGTTGTCTTAATTTCATCCGTTGATGTTTGGATAGCCTTTAATGATTCAGTGTTAGCATCTAATTTTGATGTGATTTGATTTTGCATTTCATGTAATTCATGCTGCTGTTGGTGTACTTGGTTAATCATTTGCCCGAGCATTTGACGTTCGTCACGCATTTTTTGGATTTCAGAGCGTAAGTCATCCACAAGTTTAGATACGTTTTGATCAGTAGGTAGATTACTGTCATTGTCTTTAACAAGCACTTGTAGGAAGTCTTTTTCTTTTTCTAATTCCTCGAAAGCTAAATCATAACTATTGGTTTGTTTAACTTTTTCGGCAATTTCTTGGAAAAGCTCAATATCCTCTTCTTTGAAATCTGTAGCTTCACGGCCACGGTATTCGGTTTTGCTAAGTTGGTACCCGCGTTCTTCTAAATGTTGAACGATTTTACGGACTTGTTTTTCACTTAGCTCTACACGTAGTGCAAATTCTTTAGTTAACATAGTAATAAGTCCTTTCATATAAGTGATTTATGTATACGGACGTTTGTCTTCGGTTAGTGAAACGTCAGTCTTACCTCTATGTTAGTCTAAACTGTTTTAACAGTGATTTCAAGTAGTGCCTGCTATCATTTGCGCAAATCCATTTCTGTAAGTAAAGGATAAATAACACTTCTAGATATTCTGTTAGCAAATACATACTTTAATATATAATTCGATTTAATACTTGGACCATAAATATCTTTAGTTAATTCGATATTAGCTTTAATAAATAAATCCATAGGTCGTCCTTCAGAAAAACTTTTCAGACTGGGTGCTAAATAATCGATATCATATTGTCTTTCGAAACCATTTTCGAATAAAAACTGACGTCTGTTATCCATAATAGTTATCTCATCTTCAGACACTTCTTCAGGTTCTTTTGGCACTTCCAACATGATGAAGTTAACATCATGAGCATGTAGTTGATTAGATAATTTATTAATTTCTTTTTCCATACGCTTCAGTGTTAAATTGATTAATTCATCATGGTTAGGTTGATCAAGGGCTATTAAATATATTAAAAAAGCTGAGTTCGTCGTTGCTTCATAGTGAGCAGTAGCTAAACTCACTGGTTTTTCTGACTCGATGCCTACTAAAAATAAATAATCATCTTTAGTACGCTCATTTTTTAACGATTGTTTAAATATTTGTTCGTCCTCTGTTAATCCGATATCAAACTTTTCGTCATATATCTTTAAAGCTGATTTGAACAATGGATCATCAATTGATGTTACGGCTTTAAATTCCATAGACACACCCCCCAAAATTATTGCGTTCATTATAACATAATAGTTATATTTGTAATTTATTAACGCATGATTCAAATCTTGTTAATAATTATTATGTAATAGAAAAAGAGCGGGACAGAAATCAAATTTTGATTTCGTATTCCCGCCCCCACTAGGATAACTAAACATCTAGTGAACTACTATGCAGTTTCTAAATTAAAAATACAATTATGTTTCAGACTCAAAATTATTGTAATAAGTGTATCTCTACGATTTTGGCCCATTTGATTCTTCGGCATAATGATGCCCTACAACTGATTCACTTTCATAAGCAGCATTTGTTTTTTCTACTTCTTCATGTGAAGAAGTATCTCTCGCAGCTACGATAATGTATTTATCGTTCAGTATTTCCTTTTTATAATGTTCTTTTTCATCATCTGTAATATCGTAGTGAGATAAGACAACTTCTTCACCGTCTTCACCAGTCATAATCTTAGCGATTTTATCACTAAATGATCCGCTTGTTGCTATTAAACTCACTTCGGAATTATGTAATTCATCAATATGGAGTTTTGTTCTAGATAAAACGGATAACTCTGATTCATCATATCCTTCAGAAACTTTTTCTTTAACTTTTTGTAATAATTCTTCTTCATTTTGTACAATTGTAAAATCTGTCATGTAAAATCCCTCCAGCCATTGTTTTAATGATTATTAAGTATTTACCCAGTTCACATATAGATAAAACGAATACAACTTTATTATATAACGGAAAGACAACTCTGACAAACATCATTTTCTCGCTATAGAAAACGTTTATATTTTCGAGAAAAAAGTAATAAAAAGGTCGTCATAAAGCGCTTACTTGTAATATGAGTATTGAAAATAAAGCTAAAATTTGCTATCATCAGTTAATAATTTATCTAACTCATATAATCTAAAGGATAAGGCTTTAGAAGTTTCTACCATGTCGCCATTAACGATATGACTATGGGTAACCAATACAATACATAAGTAATTCGAATTCATATGTTTTAAATCGTAGGAAGACATACACGTTTTAGAACACTTATCGCTACTGTTGTCACAAATCTAACCTTTTTACATGTAATTTGGGAAATGAATGTGAAACAACCAATTTGGGCAACATTAGTTAAAAGTTGAAGAAGGGCTTCTTCTCGTATTGCAAGTTCACTCATAGATCCTGAAACTAAGTTAGTTTAGGACTTTTTTTGTACACAAAATGAGGAGGTTTTCGAGTGGATTTGTTGAAACAGAAAGTAGAAGCAGATGGTGTCGTTATTGATGAGAAGATTTTGAAAGTGGACGGATTTTTAAATCATCAAATCGATGCAAGGTTAATGTACGATGTAGGACAAACGTTTTATGAGCAGTTTAAGGACGAAGGTATTACTAAGATATTAACAATAGAGGCTTCAGGTATTGCACCAGCTATCATGGCTGC
Organism: Staphylococcus sp. AntiMn-1; assembly: GCF_001663395.1. Classification (NCBI taxonomy): domain Bacteria; kingdom Bacillati; phylum Bacillota; class Bacilli; order Caryophanales; family Staphylococcaceae; genus Staphylococcus; species Staphylococcus sp. AntiMn-1. The sequence continues at coordinate 1,654,389 of NZ_CP012968.1, read as the reverse complement.
AATGCACTTTGATGTACCGTGTCTATTTGCGAAAAAAGCAGTGCCGAGTACATTAAAGAAAGATGTATATCAAGCAGATATCCATTCATTCACAAAAAACACGACAAGTACGGTCATTGTTTCAAATGAGTTTTTAGGTGAGCATGATCGCGTATTAATTATAGATGACTTTTTAGCGAACGGCGATGCATCACTTGGTTTAAACGAAATTGTAGAAAAAGCGCACGCGACTACGGTCGGTGTTGGCATTGTAGTAGAGAAAAGCTTCCAACCCGGTAGAGAGCGATTAGAACAAGCGGGTCTTACGGTTTCATCACTATGTAAAGTTGCTTCTTTAAGTGGAAACAAAGTAACGTTTCTAGGGGACGAAGCATGAAGACCTTTTTCTTAAGTTTACAACATTTATTAGCAATGTATGCAGGAGCCATCTTAGTTCCTATTATTGTTGGAACAAGTTTAGACTTCTCTCCAGAAGAGATTGCATTCTTAGTTACAGTAGATATTTTTATGTGTGGTGTGGCTACATTTTTACAAGTTTGGAAAGGTACTGGTACAGGATTACCTATTGTATTGGGGTGTACATTCACTGCAGTTGCACCAATGATTTTGATTGGTCAGACAAAAGGTATTGGTGACTTATATGGTTCACTATTTTTATCAGGTATCCTAGTTGTTGTTATTGCACCATTCTTTTCGCATTTAGTGAAGTTATTCCCACCTGTTGTAACAGGTAGTGTAGTTACGATAATAGGGATTAACCTTATGCCAGTTGCAATGAATTATTTAGCTGGTGGAGAAGACGCAAAAGATTATGGTGATGCTACGAATATTATGCTTGGTGCAGCGACGTTAATTATTATTTTGATCGTTCAACGATTTACATCAGGTTTTCTAAAATCTATTGCTATTTTAATAGGATTGGTTGCAGGGACGATTTTAGCTTCGATATTTGGTATTGTAGATGTGAAGCAAGTTGGAACAGCGCATTGGTTTGCGTTACCGCAGCCATTTAGGTTTTCAACTTTCAGCTTTGACTTAGGTGCGACGCTTGTATTTTTCATCGTTGCATTAGTCAGCTTGATAGAATCAACAGGTGTGTATCATGCATTAAGTGAGATTACAGGTAAGAAACTAGAACGTAAAGATTTCCGTAAAGGCTATACTGCAGAAGGCATTGCGATTATATTAGGGTCAATTTTTAACGCCTTCCCATATACAGCATATTCGCAAAATGTTGGGTTAGTATCGTTATCAGGTGCTAAAAAGAACAATGTGATATATGGCATGGTGATATTATTGATCATTTGCGGATGTATTCCTAAATTAGGTGCATTGGCGAATATGATCCCACTTCCAGTATTAGGTGGTGCCATGATAGCTATGTTTGGCATGGTTATGGCATATGGTGTTAGTATATTAGGTAATATTAATTTTAAGAATCAAAACAATTTGTTAGTAATTGCTGTATCAGTTGGGCTAGGAACGGGTATAAGTGCAGTACCTCAAGCATTTGAAGCATTGGGTGAGCAGTTTGCATGGTTAACTCAAAATGGTATTGTACTTGGCGCGATTTCAGCAATTATTTTGAATTTCTTTTTTAATGGAATAAAGAGTCAACAAAATACGGAAGTTATGAAATAATAACTATAAAACAAATAATAGGAGGCTATACCAGTATGTGGGAAAATAAGTTTGAAAAAGAATCTTTAACTTTTGACGATGTGTTGTTGTTACCAGCAGAATCAGATGTTTTACCGAAAGAAGTAGATTTAAGTGTTCAATTATCAGAAGGCATTAAATTGAATATTCCTGTGATTTCAGCGGGTATGGACACAGTAACTGAATCGAAAATGGCGATTTCAATGGCGAGACAAGGCGGACTTGGCGTAATTCATAAAAACATGAACATTGAAGATCAAGCAGACGAAGTTCAAAAAGTAAAACGCTCTGAAAATGGTGTTATTTCAAATCCATTTTTCTTAACACCTGAAGAAAGTGTTTTTGAAGCGGAAGCATTGATGGGTAAATATCGTATCTCAGGCGTACCAATTGTTAATAGTAAAGAAGATAGACAATTTGTAGGTATTATTACAAACCGTGATTTACGTTTTATTGAAGATTTTTCAATTAAAATTTCTGATGTGATGACTAAAGATGGACTAGTTACAGCACCTGTTGGCACAACATTAGATGAAGCTGAAAAATTATTACAAAAACATAAAATCGAAAAACTACCTCTAGTAAAAGAAGGACGTTTAGAAGGTTTAATCACAATTAAAGATATTGAAAAAGTACTTGAATTCCCATATTCAGCTAAAGATGCACACGGTAGATTATTAGTTGGTGCGGCAATTGGTATCGCTAAAGACACAGACATCCGTGCTAAAAAATTAGTTGAAGCTGGCGTAGATGCGTTAGTAATCGACACAGCACATGGCCATTCTAAAGGCGTGTTAGACCAAGTTGCGCATATTAAAGAGCAATTCCCACAAGTAACATTAATCGCTGGTAATGTAGCTACTACTGCAGGTACAAAAGCGTTATATGATGCAGGTGCAGATGTAGTTAAAGTAGGTATTGGCCCAGGTTCAATTTGTACAACACGTGTTGTAGCAGGTGTTGGTGTACCTCAAATTACAGCTATCTATGATTGTGCTACAGAAGCACGTAGACAAGGCAAATCAATTATTGCTGATGGCGGTATTAAATTCTCTGGTGACATCATCAAAGCATTAGCTGCTGGTGGACATGCGGTAATGTTAGGAAGCTTACTCGCTGGTACTGAAGAAAGTCCTGGCGCAACAGAAGTATTCCAAGGTAGACAATATAAAGTATACAGAGGTATGGGTTCATTAGGTGCTATGGAAAGTGGTTCCAATGACCGTTATTTCCAAGAGGACAAAACACCTAAGAAATTCGTTCCAGAAGGTATTGAAGGCCGTATTGCTTATAAAGGTTCATTACAAGATACAATTTATCAACTTATGGGCGGCGTAAGATCTGGTATGGGTTATACTGGTTCAAGAAACTTAGAAGCACTAAGAGAAGAAGCACAGTTTACACGTATGGGGCCTGCTGGACTAGCAGAAAGTCACCCACATGATGTTCAAATTACAAAAGAATCACCAAATTATTCATTCTAAGTCAAAGGAGATTTAAAAGTTATGGAAATGGCGAAAGAGCAAGAGCTCATACTTGTTTTAGACTTTGGTAGCCAATACAACCAATTAATTACGCGTCGTATTCGTGAAATGGGAGTGTACAGTGAATTACACGATCATGAAATGAGTATAGATGAAATTAAAAGTTTGAACCCTAAAGGTATTATCCTTTCTGGTGGACCAAATTCAGTTTACGAAGAAGATTCATTTACAATTGATCCAGAAATATATAATTTAGGTATTCCTATTTTAGGTATTTGCTATGGTATGCAACTTACAACTAAATTATTAGGTGGAAAAGTTGAGCGCGCTAATGAACGCGAATATGGTAAAGCAGTTATTAATGCTAAAACTGATGAATTATTCTTTGGTTTACCAGAAGAACAAAATGTTTGGATGAGTCATTCGGACAAAGTAATTGAAATTCCTGAAGGTTTTGAAGTTATTGCAGATAGCCCAAGTACAAGCTATGCAGCTATCGAAGATAAAGAGCGCCGTATCTATGGCGTACAATTCCACCCAGAAGTACGTCATACAGAATTCGGTAATGATTTATTACGTAACTTTGTACGTCGCGTCTGTGATTGTACAGGCCAATGGTCAATGGAAAACTTTATCGATATTGAAATTGAAAAAATCCGCAACCTCGTTGGCGATCGTAAAGTCCTTTCTGCAATGAGCGGTGGGGTAGATTCATCAGTAGTTTCAGTATTACTACACAAAGCAATCGGTGACCAATTAACATGTATCTTCGTAGACCATGGTCTTTTACGTAAAGGTGAAGGCGACATGGTAATGGAACAATTTGGTGAAGGTTTCAATATGAACATTATTCGTGTGGACGCACAAGAACGTTTCATGAGTAAACTAAAAGGTGTATCTGACCCAGAACAAAAACGTAAAATCATTGGTAATGAATTTATCTATGTATTTGATGACGAATCGTCTAAGCTAGAAGGCGTAGACTTCCTAGCTCAAGGTACATTGTATACGGATGTTATTGAATCAGGTACGAAAACTGCACAAACAATTAAATCACACCATAACGTTGGTGGATTACCAGAAGATATGGAATTCCAATTAATCGAACCAATCAATACATTGTTTAAAGACGAAGTACGGGAATTAGGTATCGAATTAGGAATTCCAGAACATTTAGTATGGAGACAACCATTCCCAGGTCCTGGACTTGGTATTCGTGTACTTGGAGAAATCACAGAAGATAAACTAGAAATTGTACGTGAGTCTGATGCGATTTTAAGACAAGTTGTACGTGAAGAAGGTCTTGAACGTGAGATTTGGCAATACTTCACGGTATTACCAGGCATCCAATCTGTAGGTGTTATGGGAGACTACCGCACGTATGATCACACAGTAGGTATTCGTGCTGTAACTTCTATTGATGGCATGACAAGTGACTTCGCACGCATTGACTGGGAAGTCTTACAAAAGATTTCAAGTCGTATTGTAAACGAAGTAGACCACGTTAACCGCGTCGTCTATGACATTACATCTAAGCCACCAAGCACAATCGAGTGGGAATAATATATAAGCATATAAAAAGAGTTAGAAACGTTGCTATAATGCACTTTCTAGCTCTTTTTAATTTGCCTTGAATACGTTTTGAATACGTTCGGTCTAAAAATTGATATAGTTAGCGAATTTATCGGCAACTTTATCACGTTGTTTTTCAGTAACATGTGCGTATATATCCATTGTGGTTTTAATATCGCCATGACCTAACCTATCTTGTACTTCTTGTATAGTTAGACCAGCTTCAAATAAAAGCGAACAATGAACATGACGAAAACCATGTACCTTAATGCGTTTAAAGTTGTTGTCGTTACAAATATCACTTAACGCTTTATTAACATGTTCAGGATATAAAATTTTATTAGTAGTAACATCAGTAAATACATGCTGCTTCTCATCCATCGTATTGTGACCGAATTTCAACGACTCAATACGTTGTTGCGTTTTCCAATACTTTAATACATCTAACGTTTTATCATCAATACTGATTGTTCTTAATGATGATTTAGTTTTAGGTGCTTGAATAACCAGCTTGTAGTCTTTACCTCTAGCACATGTTTTATTGATAGATATAGTTTTCTTGTCAAAGTCGACATCTTCCCAAGTTAAAGCCATCAATTCACCACGTCTAAAGCCCGTAAACGCCAAAGTTCTAAATATGGCATGATACATTGGTTTATCTTTTACAAAGCCTAAAAACGTCTGTAATTCGTCGCTAGAGTAATATATGATTGTATCATCTTGCTTAACTTCATTCTTACGTGGTTGCTTCGTATGCTTAAATGGATTATCGGCAATGATTTTTAAATTCACAGCATAATCAAGCACGTTAGACGCATATATTCTAATTGCCTTCATATCCTTATATTTTTTATTCCATTTATTAATAACCTTTTGACAGTAAGGAATAGTAATTTTCTTAACTGGTATATCTTTAAAATGTTCTAGTATTGCAGTATCAAATAATGTAAGTACACGCTGGTACGTGCTTTCTCTTACAGTATTTTGATATTGTTCTAACCACAACTCGTAAACCTCTTTAAAAGTTGTAATTTCGTTATTCAAAAATCCGTTTTGTTGTACTTCTGTTTGCAACTTAGCTTCTGCAATTTTTGCTTCTCTTTCAGATTTAAAACCACGTCTAGTAGTACGTTTTTGTTTTCCAGTAACTGGATCAATGCCTAAATATGCAACAAACATATAGGCGTTAGTACCGTCTTTTTTCTTATATTTCTTAATCATAAAACCAATCCTTTCCTCTTTGCCCGCATGCGTGAGATTGGATTGACACACCAATAAGGAGTGGTTACCTCATGGTGTGATTAATTATTTTAAAGTTATTTTTTTAAGCATATCAAATTTTGTATCACTGAATAAATGAATTAAGATATTATCATTTTTACTTAAATAGCCCTTTTCATTTGATAATTCTTTTCCTATGTTTTGATACAGCTTGTCAATTGACCTATTCAAAATTTCATTGATTAAATTAGTTTTAAAATTTACAGATAAGTCCGACAAAAAGGAATAAAAGTCTTCATTGTTATAAGAGTCAGACCCTTCCAAATCTACTCTTACATAAAAATCTATATTTTTATCATCAGTAGGTAAAATTATGAATTTTTCTGTAGCATCGAAAACATAAATTGAAATATAAAAGGTACGTTTGTAGAACTGTTTTTTTAAAGTGATAGATATATTATTAAACTCTTCTGACCCACTACTAAAATCAGCATCATCTATATTTATCATATACGGTGCATAATCAAAGAATTCACAAGGGGTAATATCTAGATAATTACAAAGCTTATCAATAGTGTCGAACTGCACTCCTTTACCTGAATTTTCAGCTAAAGCCATTAGCGTAGTTTTTGAAATTCCAGTTTCTTCATATAAATCTGATATTTTAAGTCCTCTTTCAGCCATTAACACGGATAACTTACTTTGAATCATATTTGAACCTCTTTTCCTATTTGATTTTTTCAATATAAACATACAATACCACAAAATAACAAACATCGCTAAAATATTATTGAGTATTGAGTTTAATTATTGAGTATTGACATATGTATCAATTCGTTGTACTCTGTAAATAGTTAGCGATATCAAAAAAATATAACAGACTTGTAGGAGGTGGATATATTGAAAAATAACTTTAGAATTTTGCTAGCTATGAAAAAACTTAAAGTTTCTGACGTTTATAAGGACACAGGCATAGCAAAAACTACTTTGTATGGGTTATATAAGGAAACAACTAAGAATCCAGATACTAAAACAGTAATGAAGTTATGTGAGTATTTTGAAGTAACGCCAAATGAATTTTTTGGTATCAAAGAAAGCGTGGTGAATTAAGTGAACCAATTACTAAGTAACGAAGCTAGTCAACAACTTGTGAGTGACATTATAAGTCTTGCAGAGAAATTAGCTATAGAAAAGGCTAGGCAGTCACAGAAACGTTGGCTAAGACAAAATGAAGTGATGAAAGAGTACCGATGTACACATGCAGATATTACTAATTGGGAAATTGCAGGACTTCGTAAACGCAGACAAGGAAAATCATGGTATTACGATCGTAAAGATATTGATGAAGTATTAGAAACATTAAAACAATAAACGCCCGCATGCGTGAGAGGAAGAAAAATTATGAAAACCTACTTGATCTACATGCTCACATTATCAATAATCACAGTATTTTTAGCTGTACTAACTGATATGTTCGTAGCATTTGCATTATATATTGTCGCATCAGCAGTTGGAATTAAATTTACAAATTTGGAGGAAGTATAAAATGAATAAAAAATTTGAAACAGTAAAAATTAATGATTTGAAAGTAGATTATAGTTATCGTTCCACAAATAATCTAAATGCTGATGGTATTGTGGAAAATTTCAACAGACTTGCTATAGGTTACATCACAGTCAGTGTAAGACAAGATGGCTTATATATTATTGACGGAATCCGTCGTGTTGAAGCGTTAAAACAATTAGGTTATGAAGAATGTCTCGCTGAATTGCTATATGGCCTAACTGTTGAAGATGAATCTAGAATTTTTGTTAGTAAAAATGAATTTCATGGTGAATTCGACGATGAGTATGACGTATACCTAGATGATGAAGAAATGATGGAGGAAAATTAATATGAAAATTAAAGAATTTAAAAGCAAATATGGCAGAGAGATTACACTAATGCTAATAAGCGAGCGTATCAATAATAGAAATTTAAGTAAAGATGATAGAGAAGTACATGAGATGGAACTAATTCAAGAATACATGAAACATCAAGGCGTAAACGATAAATACATTGGTGAATTAGATATTTTAGATATGATTCAAGACTTTGAAACGATGGCTCAAATGTCAGTATATGCAACAAACATCTTAAAGAAAATGCGAGTTAAAAATTATGATATAGCAAATGAAATTAGTTACTTCTCACGAGAAGACGACTTAAACAATCTCTATCTTGCTAAGCTAGAAATTGAAAAGTTAATCAAAGTGATCGAGAGAAATAGACCAAATTACATTAATTTTTATAAGGAGAGTAAATAACATGTTATACACAGAAAAAGTTAACGAGTCAGTGGAATTTGCAGATTTGAGAAATAAGATTCAGAGCGTTCTCGACTACATCGGTATGGAATCATCAGAATTAGAAGATGAAAGAGAACATGCAATAAAAACGAATCAACCTGTTTATCATCAAGCTGTTAATAATAACATTAAACAAAATTACATTATCTCATCGACTTTACAAGCTATTAGAACAGATATTGAGCATATGCACGATGATATCCAAATGAATATTAAGCAAGAAAAAAAGGCATTATCACAAGCCGGCAAGCAGAATGATAACGCCTAAACACAGATATTTAGTTAAATACCTAACAAGAATATAACATAAATGAAAGGATGGTTGTATGGACGAAACAACACTATATAAAAAACATTTTGAATTTCATTCAAATTTAGATTATATCAATACAACAAGTTTATCCAAAATCAAGGAGATCAGTAAGCGAATCAATTTCGCTTCTATCTCTGGTGATAAACAAATCTTTAATAATAAAGGAAATTTATATCATCGTGAAAAGAACGATATAGGTGATTACATTAGTAATCTTACTTTAGATTATATCATAATTCCAAAAGAAATTGGAGTTATTTATGGGATTGTAAACACTAAAATTATAGAAAATGATAACGGTGAAGAAGAAAAGAAGGCAAGTTTTAAAGCAGATGCATTTAACAATTATGCAAGATTTATTGCAGATCTAATATCAGGTAAAGTGATTTATTCAGATGAACTAGATTCATTTTTAATAGTGAAAAGTAATACCTATGAAGTGATAGATGAAACTAATTTTGCATTAAATTATCCAGTCGATAATAAGCATCAGATAAACGATTTTTTAGACGTCATGCTTGAAATGTATCGAGAACATTTAAATATTGAACACGGATACAATATTCTTCCGTATACGATTGCAGGTAATGACTGGATATATGATTGTAGGAATTTAGAGTTTAAGAAAAAAACACTTAATTTAGACGAATTATACGTCAAAAAATATGATGTAAATGAATCTGATATTAATTTAGAAACACCTAAGAAATTTTATGATTTAGTAACAGAAAATGATAAGAGTAAAAATAATTTAATGTTAATGCACGCTTATACAATGTATCGCAAGATGAAACTCATACAAGCTGAGAAATGGTTTTTGATGAAGGATTTCGGTAGGTCGGGCAAAGGTTTACTAATGACTACATTTGATGCACTGTTACAGGTTAATAAAGTTAACTTTGATAGTTTATTGTCTTCAGGCTTTGAAGCATCTAACGAATGGATGAATTTTTACGGTGCCGATATTGCACATGCCAATGAAACTGGTGAAATTACAAAAGTGATGATGCGTATATTACGGAAAATTGCTACTGGAGAAACAATTTCTGGGCGTGGCATTCAAAGAAATAGTTTTAAATTTACAAATAGAGCAGTTTTAATTCTTGATACTAATGAAAATGTAGACACAGGGGAAATTACAGCGAACACTACAAGAACAATTAAAATTTCACTCAAAGATAGACCACTCAATGAAACAGATGAAGAACGTTATCAAATATTCAAACCATATTGGGATTTCGTGCAACCTAATGGTAAAAAATCAGTAGTAGCTGCAGTTTCATTTTTGATTGTGAGTTTAGAGTATCTGAAAGAAATTGGTCGAGAGTTTAATTTTAGTGATGTAACACTTAAAAACTATTTTAGCGAAGATGAATTGACTGAAACACAAGTTTCTTTATTGAAAGCATTATCTAGGCAAAATTTCATATTTGCTGGCGATGAAACATTACAAAAGTTGATTGAACAAGATTATAAAAGTTTACGCTACAAACAAGCTAAAGATGATATGAAAAAAATTGGTATCAGTCTTAATAATCAAAAAAAGATAGACGGTGTAAACACAAGAATCCATGAAGTGGGCAATACAGAATTATTCAATATGGCGTTAAATTTAATTAATCAATAACAAGCGTTACCGTAACTCTTAGGTAACTCTTATAGTAACTCTCAAATCATTGTAATAACAGTCGGTAACTCTTGTAACGCTAATTTCTATAGCATTTTTTATAAATGAAATTATCTTTTACTACTATAGAGAAAATAAGAGTTACAAGCGTTACCGTAACTCTTAGGTAGGAGGTATTCAATGACAGGTTATCATGTAGCAAAATATTTATTAAAAAAGAATATTCAAGTTATACCTTTAAATGAGTACAAAAAGCCAAGTGTTTCATTTGCTGATATAGATATTACTGATGATTTCATTGAATATCACTCTAATATATACAATCAAACAAATGTGTTAGGTGTTCTCACACGTGGCGTGTGGTGCATCGATATTGATGTAGATCACGCTAAAGGTAAAAACGGATTCGAGAGTTTAAAGATGATTCCTTACAATGATGAGATTGTAGCAAATGCTCAAAATACTTTGGTACAAACTACACCTAGTGGTGGCAAGCACATAGTATTCAAAAAACGTGTCGGTATTGAATACGGTCAAAAAATAGATTATTTACCATCAGTAGATATAAAGGCACATAATAATAACTATTTTGTGTTAGGAAACAGTCGAACACATAAAGGTACTTACAAACACAATGGTATAAATGTATCTGAATATAACGGAGAATTTGAAAATCGTATATTTTCTAAACGTGGCAATTACACACAACAAGTATTAGAACCGTATTCTATGAAACGAGTGTTATCAGACTATAATTTTGACCATTTAGGTGCTGGTAAAGGTGGATTAGGTAAGCAAGCCTATCAACGTATTGTAAATGGTGAAAGTGAATATAGAAATGATGATTTATATAAAGCAGCAAGCTATGCGAAGCAATGTAACATCGACATTGAACCGTTGCGTATATTAATTGGGGATAATAAAAACGGCGATATATTCGATGAGAGAAGTTGGGAGGCGACTGTAAGAAGTGCAGGCTACTAATATTGAAATAAATTATGATGAACAAGCAAATAAGGCAGGTTTAATAGTTGGGATATCAGAAGAAATGTATTTCTGTTCAATAAGTAAGGTGTCGCAAGTATATGTTGAGTATATTGATAATAATTGGGTGGCATGGCGTGAAAGCTATGTACCCAATAGTAATAGGCGCACCAGTTATAAAATGATTGCTCATGGTGGCTTTGAATTAGTAATGGCACGTACTAAGAATTATTTAGGATATATCAAAAAGAATAGAGGGGGAAGAAAATGAGATACCTATACAACAGTGGCAACAGATATGGAACAGTAGTAACTAAAAATAATACACACCGTGTGATTATGGATTATCCACGTGAAGTATTTAACTTTAACGATGATGAATTGCAGCAGTACATGTTAGATAACAACTTAGGTTTTAATGCAATTGATTTTAACGATATGACAATGCAGCAACTTGAAACAGTATTAATGTGGTGTAAACAGTTAGAGCCTATGAAATCAGTTAATTACAATTGTTCTAGCTATAACTTAAAGCATATGTTTGAACGTGAGTCTTATGGCTTTTATATATCAAATGGGAATATGAAAGAAGTCATGGCACTTGCTGGATTTAAGCCTAAGAGCGCCGACGATCTCAATTGGTTTTATCCGATAAGTGAGCGTAGTATTAAACAACTTTAAAAGTAAGATATTCATTTGAAATTGTATAGCTACAAATTATTAGAAGATATTAAAGATTGTTTATATCTATATTATTAAAGGGGATACGCACATGTGGTATAGAGATGTGGTTAATCAAATTGTTGCAAGATTACCGACCGATATAAGTAATGTATCAGAAAGTTATTTAGATACTGTGATCAAGCGATATGTAACTAAGCATGAAGATATTGAAGAAGTGAAACAATGCATTAACGATATGAAACAAAGTAAGCAAATTAAAACATACAAAGATTTTATAACTAAACAATAAGGAGTTTTTTAAATGGCTAAAGTAAATGAAAAATCAATCGAAGTATTCAACAAGGTAATTGAACCAAAGATAGAGAATAAAAAATATGCAGCTTTAGAAAAGATTAAAGTAACTGACAAACTTAAAGAGTTTGATTTCAAGATGTCGCACTATCGCAATGAAGAAGATTTTGCAATGATTGCATCACTTAAAAAGGAACAAGGAAAACTTGAGAATGAGATTGTGGCATTACATGACCAAAGTGAAGATGATAATCATAAGTTGTTAGATAAAGATATTAAAGACTTTAACAGTGCTTATGATAAAGAGGTTAAAGAATTAAGAGAGATAAATAGTAAATTAATTCAAGATTTCAATAACAAATTGCAAGATGCATATGAAGTCTATGAAAAGATTGCAGCTAATAAGGTAGAAGCTATTCGCAGAGCATCAAGACGTAATTATATGAATAGTGCAATTAGCAATCCAGACCAATGGAGATTGAGTTTACAACGCAGCACAAGTTTAGTTGATGATCCATTCAGAACAGATACAGACCCAACTATTTTAGCGAATACTTTTAAAGAGAAACTATTTAACATAAACAGTCGTGCAGATTCAGAATACAATAACGGAAACCAAAAATGGTAGAGGGGGAATTTAAATGAGTTATACAGTATTAAGTCCATTAGAACAAGATTATGCATTAGGTTTTGATGAAAAGAAAAACACTATTATTTTAAAACCATTATATTCAGATTCGAAAGTTGGAATTGCTAAATCAGATGGATTAACTAAATCTAATGTGAATTATAAGAATGGTTTACTTACGAGCAGAGTATTTAAAAACTTTAAAGATACTGATGGAATAAACATTGTGTTAAATAATAGCGAAAGTTCATTCGTTGCTAACAGTCAAGATATTGGCGTACTTACTGTTATTAAAGAAGAGTTTATAGGTTTTGGTATTCAAGTTGATAAGGTGAAAGATAAAGGTGAAGGGCTAAAAGAATTAGTAGACATAGCAAAGAATAAGCGTTCGGTATCAGTACAATGTTATGCCAGTACATTAGGTATGGATGGTACAACGATTGGTAACATTGATAAGATTGAATTAATATCGGTGAACACAAAATAAAGTAATTATAAAATAGTATTGTTATAATATGGTTTATGTAGTATAATGTAAGTAGGTAGAAATCTACCTTGAATGCTTTATAAATCATTCAGTCTATTCTTCTGGTATCAATTAATCGCTTGTTCTTGAAAGTAACATACAGATAAACCCTTCCTTTATACGCCATCATCACTTGTCCTGTTCTTGTACTTGTGGTGGTGGCTATTTTAATATTAAGAGTTCATACAGACATATACAGTTTGATAGATCATACATTCAGTAATCATATCTAACATGTGATTGATGTGTGATTAACAGATTGATATAGAACATTGTTAAAGCAAGAGAATGATTCTATCTTGTTGTGTTGTTATAACAAGATAAGTATTCAAGATAGAAAATGATTGAAGTTATATTGAATGATGAATAAGTAATTAGTTCAACAATGATAATGAGATAAGTAAATGTAATCAATTGAATGATTAGATCATAATGAATTCATTTATATTATCAAAAGAAGAATGATTAACTAAATAACTTTGATGAACAAACTTAAAAGATAAATGATTACAAAATGTTTTTGTTCTTCAACTTAAAATTAAATTCAAAATAATTTATTAAAATAAAAAAATAAACATTCAACATGAACATCAATACAATAAGTATCTTCATACTTATTCAATAGGTTAAATGCTTAATAGTGTTAATAGGTTTATAGCAAATAGATAACTAATACAAAGGTCATAACAGTTTAGCGATATCAATGTGAATAGATTGGTTAAGTACTCATAAAGCGAGTGTAATAGCTTATCTAAATACAGTTATAGCAGCTATTAATATACATGATAAACAGAGCAATAAAATGCTTAATATCAAGACTTCATACAAGGCATTTAGAGCCTGTTTCAGAGCATGTTATAACACTGTGATTAAAGGCTTTGTAAATAATAAATGCACGTAGTATTAATACAGCTATTGGCAACAGGAGAGGAGTAATTAAAAAGGGAGGCATCCTATAGGCGCCCACTATATTTTTAATTTTTTTAAATCGGTCGACAGGTAATCTCGCTAGAATGTTGAAAATGAAAGTTGAAAATGTGTAAAGAAAAGTAGCTTTACATAGTGAGAAAATCATTTAGAAAAGGGGAAATTGAATGGCTCAAAGAAAATTATTGTCACAGCAAAAGAGTAGATTAACTACAGAAGCACAGGAAACTAAGCAAGCTACAGAAGAAGCATTGAAACAACTTACTAAATTACAACCAGAGCCACCTGAATGGTTAGATGATACAGCCACAAAGGAATGGCACAGGATATTCCCGTTACTAGAAGAATTACCAATAGCTAGTTTAGATTTAGCACTTGTATCAGCATATTGCACAGCGTATTCGGACTATATCAATGCAACTATACGAATGAAAAATGAAAGTGCAATTATAGAAACGGAACGTGGCACGAAACTTAATCAGAATCACGCTATTAAAAGAGATTCACTATCACAATTAAATAGTATTGCGCCTAAGTTGGGACTTACTGTGGAATCAAGATTGAAAATATTAGATCCTTCAAAAGAAAAAGTGACTGGAAAATCAGTTTTTGACATATTCGGTATGGATGATGACGATTAAAAATAAATTTGTTTCATTATAAGTGTCTAGGAGGGCTACTATGATATTAAAACGTTGTAAATCAGTTTTGTGGTATAAAGAAGAAATGAAAATTACTGAATATGAGTTGCTAACTAATTACAATCCACAATTCATTAATAGTAAGATTCGAGCAATACAGGAACAAATCAATGCAATGTATCATCTTAATACATCCCATACAGTGTGTGATGAAATCGCTGGTGTTATTACAGTTTCATATCCATTAGATAAATTAGTTATATGGATAACTGATCAAAAAGATGAATTGAATCGTTTTAAAATTAATAGTACCAAGAAACTCAATTTATTGAAGAAACTTATCAGTAACTATACACCTAAGGAACAAAAAGAAGTGATGAGATATTTCAAATCTAATGGGAGTAACAAGCCTTATAAGACAATTGATAAGTTACAGGAAGATTTATATAAGATACATCACAATAAACGTATAGAACGCAATGAACAGCGTGAAAAAGAGAATGAAGTTATATATCAAAACTTTGTAGTAGAAGTGAAAGAAAGCTTAAATAAAGAGCGTGAGGAGTTGGTTGTGTGATTAGAGGATTAGATAAAGTAGATTATCCAATATTAGAAAAATACATGCGCAATTATCATAGTATGGTTGATACTTATAAGAATAAACCTGGTGATGTGAACGAATTAAAGTATATGAACCTAGAATCAATTGTAAAGGGGATTACAGAAGTATATAACGATAGTGAAGTTAAAGTGCAACAGATTATTAAACTCACATGGTGGAAAGATAAGAAGTATACAGATGAAGTGATAGCAAGTGTTATAGGTATCACAGAATACACTTTAAGACATGCTAGAGAGGTTATATTAAAGCGTGTAGCAAAGGCAGTAGAATATGTATGAGGTATGACAAAGCAACTGTAAAAGAGTTCATATTAAACTACCACAAGATACAAGATAATAGCTATACATGTGATGAAGATGTTGGGATTGATGACTTTTTTAATGTTAACAATCAAGTAGAAACTCATGAGATAGATAATAGCAACATTGAAGATGTGATATTCTATAATGAACTAGAAGCTGTTATTGAAAGAGTAGCGACTGAAAAAGAACATAATTTGTTTTTATTAATTTGTAATGGTGTTAGTTTTGAAAAGGCTGGAAATATATTTGGTGTTAAAGAGGCAAGAGCTAAGCAAATGTTGAATAGATTGTTGGATAAGTTGGAATGAAAAACTAGGGGTAGGCACTTATGTGCTTGCCCTATTTTTTTATTTACATATGCGAACAAGTGTTCTATTATATTCATGAGGTGATTATATGATTCCAAATTTAGATTGGAATAAAAACTTTCAAGAATTTCAAGAAATATTAAATTCTGGTATTAATCCAGAGTGGTTATATAATGCTAAAGCGAATATGGTTTTAAACCCAGCTTATACTGGTGAAGGCAAGCAATTTTTCTTTACAAAAGATATTATAAAAGCTAGTAAAACGATTCCATTTTTTTGAGGTGATTATATGAAACCAATCAATCCAGATGTACCAGATGAATACAAATACGAAACTGATTACCGTAATATACCTAGAGAGTATCTTAATCCACGTATACCAGAAGGTAGAGGCATCATTAAGTGGCAAGCCTTTAAGACGCTGCCTGAGCAATACGAGCAACTAGAACAATACATACAAGACCAAAATAAAATTGAAAAACCGATATTAGACGACGATCAGTTGAATGAATTAAATAACACATTAATTTTCAAAATGTACAACGACCCATCTATTGAATTGCGTTACTTCGAAAATGGATATATTAAAACGAAAGTAGGTTACATTCATAAAGTAGATGTGTATACTAAAACACTGCACATGTATGAAGATACTGGAATGAGTGTATTGAATTTAAAAGATATTGTGGAGATAAAATAAGCCCACCTAAATGAAAAGATGGGGTTAACTATTTGATTTCTATAATATTTAAACCTTCTGAAAATTCAGGGGGTTCGAAGAAACTAGAAACATATTCGAAAGTTTCTTTAGTATCGAATTGTTCTCTTTCTGGTTCTTCACTACGTCTTATATTAATTTGTTTCAAACATTTATCATCACTTATATTGAGAAAAATTAATTGATGATTTGCATTAATTTCTGAAGCTACACTTAATAGCCATTTTCTTTGAGTTTTAGTGTTACCTGGAAAATCTAATACTACATTACTACCGACTTTTAAAATTCGCTGGATGTGCTCTTTCAATAATGGTTTTATTAACTTTGAGTAACTTAAGTAATCATCAAAATCATTTATTTGATTTGGATATAATTTTTCTAACCATTCATCTTCAGACAATAAAACTGCATTTTCAGTTTGTGCTATCTCTTTAGATCTAGTTGATTTTCCTGCTCCCATTTTTCCTGAGAAAAAATATAAAGTTCCTAAATTATTCAAATTTATGTACCTCCGATTTTTTTGAAAAGTGTGTAAACGAATTCTTCTTGTGTTGATATTAATTATATGAAAAATTATATTAACAAACAACCCCCACTCATTTATATGAATAGGTGGGTTGTTTTGTATGTCAATTAAGATGAAAAATAATAAGGGTAGGTGGACTACCCTTATTATTAATTTATAGCCATCCGAGACTTTTAGCAATTGTGAAACCTAAACCAACTATACCAATAGTCCAACCTATAATTGTGTTTCTATTTTGCTTTGCTTCTTTGTCTAATTCTTTATTGTTTTTTAGTAAAATATTTTCAACTTCAGAATTAGTAGGTAACTTACTAATAGAATTTTGCATTTCACTGCGTAAATAATTAGAATTAGTATTCATTTCTGTACGTAAACTATTCATATTATTGCTCATATCAGTTCTGATGCTATTCATGTTGTTATTCATATCAGTTCTCATAGCACGCATTTCATCTTTGAATTCTTTTATTCCATTATTAAATTCATCTCTAGTTACATAGTTGTTCATATCGCCACCTCCGGATTCATCGTTTTTATTTAATTCCATTATATCATCTTTTTGATTTTTAGTATCATTCATAAAATTGACTGGAATATCACCATTTGGATATATTCTGTTTAATAAAGTTTTGTGAGGTACAGGCTCTAAATTACTCATTATTAATCTCCTTGTGATGATAAATAGGTATTTTAGTACTTAAAATTTCGTTCTGTTGTGGCCAAGTCATCCAATTCATAAAAGTATCTTTGTCAATTTCTTCTTTACCAATTTCTTCAGGCAAGACTAATACTTTTAATTGTTGATAAATATTAGTGAAATCGTAACTTCTATTATTAGGTTCAAATTTATATAACGTGAATTGGATTGTTTCATAAGGTTTTTTCATGGTTTCGGCATTTAAATTTAATGTCCAAAAATTACGTAAATCAAAACCGATACCTCCAACCTTATCGTATAATAGAATTATTAAATATAATTCATTATCTGTATTATAAGGATTATCAATTTTGTCTAAACCACTCAAAGTGAATTTAATACCTAATTCTGCGTGTTCATATAACAATGAAAAGTCTAGCAATGGATCATGTTCAGGTTTGCCTGTTTGACCTATGTAAAACTGTAAATTACTTAGTGTAGGTTTTATTTCTAAATTACTATTTCCAACACCCATTCTACATACCCCCTTATTTAATTTTTTTATATTCAAACACACGCAATGCCTCAAACTGAAATTATTAAAATTCGTGCAACTTATTAATGGATATTGTAAAAAAGATAATGATTTAATTGTACTATATCTAAAAAATAATGGTGATAACAAAAAGTTATGATTAATATAAAAATTTAAGAATTTGTTTATATTTAATGATAATATGGACATAATTATAGAACGTCAAACGAACAACTATACGTTAATTTATTTCTCGATGCAGCACAGGGCGAATGTGAGAGTGGGATATTTGATAATTATGAGCAATTCTTACGGGCGATGTAATCGAGTGCTCGCTTGAAATGTGGTACGTATCAGAATTTCGTTGTGCAACAGTTGCACGGCGACCAATTAGAAAATTTAGAGACCTCAAAGTTGAGGAATCACACGGCTCAATTATGAGCTTTGGTTAGACAAAAAAGTTTAACCAATATGTAAAAGTACACACAAAAAAAGTGCGCGTACTATTACTCAAAAAAGAGTAACAGCAAACGGACAAAATTGTCTGTAACTAAAAAGTCCGACGTCGGACCATTTCAAATGTTGAACAGGTTCAACAATTTATATGTGAGGTGAAACAAATGGCATATCATTTTAATAATAGAATATCTATCATTGGTATCACGGAAGAAATGAATGATGAAGGTGGATTTGAAGAAGTAGAAGCTGAAATCGCTAAACCATGGGCAGACATTAAGACAATGCGAGCAGGTGAGTTTGAAGCAATGGGATTCAGTGTCACAAATGTACCAATAAGATTTATTATTCGTTATCGTAAGGGTATCGAGTTAGATCATAAAATTAAATACAATGGAGATATGTATAAGATTGAATCTATCGAAAATGACGATGGTAAAAATTATACATTAACGATATTTGCAAATAGAAATGAAATGTAACATTAAACCATTACCTTATTACGGAGTAGAGGTTTTTTGTGTTCTGAGAAATGCCTTATGTTGCATCGAGAATTGATAAAGCGGGTATACGGTTGGTTGATTACGTCCATAAAGAAAGCACACCTAAATGAATAGGTGTGTTCCGAGGATCGATGACAATAAAGCAATTTTATTTTAGTATGTTCTTACTTTTGGCACTTTATAATTTTTTATAAATCTTTCGATTTCTTCAAAAGATTTTGAGAATAATATTTTGTCTCTATCTTCTTGAGTTAAAAATTGATTTGAAACCATTTGGTCATAAAATTGTTCAATAAGTGAATAATAGTTGTTTGTATTGAAGAAAATACAAGGATTGTCATTTTGTCCAACTCTTGTCCATGAAACAACTTCCGTTATTTCTTCTAGTGTTCCAGGACCACCTGGTAAGGCTATACATACATCGCCTTTTTCTAAAATGGTTTCTTTTCTTTCAGACATACTTTCGACGATTATTAATTCGTCTAATTTATCATGTGCTAATTCCCTTTCTTGTAAAAAAGTAGGCATTACGCCGATTGTTTTTCCGTTATTATGTATTACAGTATTTGCTAATATACCCATTAATCCAGCATTGCCACCACCGAAAACTAAAGAGTGATTATTTTTAGCTATCCATTCCCCTAATTGAATAGCACTATTTTCATACTCTTTTTGATTTCCTTTGCTGGCTCCACAATAGACTATAATATTCATTTTTACTACTCCTTTTTTCATTTTTTATGTTAAACAAGATGGAACAATTTTTGAGGCGATATTTGAAACGAGTTTTTCTAGTCATGGTAATAATTATATGAAAAATTGTTTTATAAAACAAGGCCACCTATATTGATAGGTATCTCACGCATACGGGAATGAATACGTAATTGAATACGTAATTGAATACGTAAATTTTAAATTATTGGTAATTAACTAGAATAAGTGCAATATTAAAACACTGATATATCAACTGTTAGCAAGTATTATAAAACTATGAAAAGTCACTACTTCATCGAGTGGGAATAATATTGTAAAATGAAACACCCTCTTAGGCCATAGGCTTAAGGGGTGTTTTTGTAATTTTCCGAGATAGATAATTTTAATAAACAGGGATGAAACAAAAATACTAGAAATGTTTATGTATATATATTTTAAATTGACGCCTATATTTATAAGTCTAGTATTTAAAAGTAAAATAGCTAACAGAATATATTTAGGTGGGGTTATAGGTTTAATAAGTGTGGTGGTAATTCTATTCCCAGACTTAAACCAACTTACAAGTGAGTTTATAATAGGCATAGTAATGGCTTTAATAGGTACTATAATCACATCTATTGGAGATGTATTATCTTTATACAATAATAATACTAATCCTGTTTTAGCAAACACTATAGGTATGTTATCGGCAGTTCTATTTTTAGTTATTTATACTGGGTTTAAAAGCTATTCATATACGTTGCCACAAGAGCCGAATTTTTGGTTCGGATTACTATACTTAGCTATATTATCTTCATTTTTAGCGTGGCTATTCTATTTAAAATTGATCAGTAATATTGGGGCCTCTGAAAGTGGGGATATGGTTGCGATGTTTCCAGCAATAGGAAGAGGCAGAAGTATCCTTATGGGAGAGACTCAAATCAGTTTAAACCTAATTGTGGGCATAGTTCTAGCTTGTCTTGGTGCATATTTAGCATTAAAGAAAAAAGAGATTGTCTGATTTAGATAATTCCAAAAGCAACAAAAGGGTGACTGTTATTAGAGTCGCCCTTTCAAAGGAAGAGTGTTTTAATTTATTTTTGATTTTTAAAATACATTAACGTTATGACTATAGAGTATACAAATAGGAATATTATGATAAACATCGCCATACTAAAACCTCATTTCGTTCAACTACAAATATAGTTTGTCGCGCCTATACAACCTAATGAAGTAATTAAGCCACATATTGTTGCTATACCGAAGCCACCCAAACCTTTGGTAATACCTAAAGCAACTAGCCCAACAACCTCCAGCACCACCAGTACCACAAAGTGATCCTACTGCCCATTCACACCAACCTCGTTCTTTGTGAGGTAAATTTTTATAAGAGTCAGCTTCAATTTCTTTCTTAGAAGAAACTTTGAAATTTTCATTATACAATTTACCGTCTTTGCCGAGATTAAAATTATAATATGGTTTGTTATTTAAAACTCCTTGTAAATTAACAAACTGGTTACCATTATGTTTTACAAATTTTGTGTACATTGAGTGGGCATAGAAAACTTTTCCGTTGGCTTCATTATATTTCAGTTCAACCATCGCTAAGTTATTATTTTGTTTAGCAAGGTTTTTACCAAAGATATAATTGATAGAGTACACATTTGTGTTCTCGCCTTTGTTTAGGTGAACGATTACATTTTCATCATTTATAGAGTCAATAGAAGTTGAAGTGGCATACTCTTTATACTCTTTGGAAGTTTTAATTATATTAATTATTTTTTTCTTAGTTTTAGTGCTGACATTACTTTTAGGCTTATGGACTCCTTCGCTGGCTGCGTGTGCTTGTTGAAAAAATGGAATAATGCTAAAAGAAATTACTAATACTAGCGATAAAAATGAAAATAAAAATTTTCTCAAAATAATTAACTACTTTACGCTCTTCCTTCATTATATTATATCATGAAATTATCATAGAAATTATTTATTGTATCATTTTTTATATAAATTATTTGACTTCATATTGTTCATTTTTTACAATGTGTGACTATTAGTAAGTGGCAACAAAGATTTAAAAAATTCATTGCATTCTAGTTTTATAAACAGTCTTCTTGTATTAATCATAGTACCCGATTTGTCTTCATCAACGAAAATACCATCATTAATCATTCTTATTCTCAAATCCACAAAATATACATACAAGAAAGGCAACAAATACTGATGGTACAAATAATGATACTACTAAAAGTGGTGTAGACATAAGTAAATAGTTATAATCATATTTATATTTACCAAAATTCATACATATCTTCCATTCCGTTTATTCTGCTTGTTTCGTCTTTTACAATTTATGTAGGCATTAATATCTAACGTTAGCAATGATGTGAAAAATATTAATGCGATTATAGATGTAACTATATAAGCTGTATTATCTTTAGTTATTATGGTGTATATTGCAAATACAATAAACATTAAAGGTATCGGAAAAGGTTTTAAAAATATCTTTCTAACATCTTTAGTATTTGATTGAGAATCGTTATATTTCATGAAATCCCTCCTATGTAATTGGTACTATTATTTCTCATAATTATCCATAGTAGTGCCATCTTTCTTAACTTGTTTACTGTTTGCTCTTAGTAATAATATCGTATTACAAACAAATATAATTGCTAATACGATTAAAGCTGTTGATCCACCTATATTGGTGAAATTCAATATAAATAGGATGATCATAAGCGCAATGTTAATTGTGCTGTGTATAAACAGAGACTTGCTCATTTTAATTTCCCCTTAAGTGAATTGGTTTCTAAAAAATTTTAAAGACTATTAGATGTTCACTTACTAGTTTAATTTCTGGTGATTATTATAAATTAGAAACTTTCGTGTCACTATAAAGTATGCCGACGCCACAGCCGCTATAACCCATTTGATAATCGAATTTAATAATCTCGATATATGGATTTTCTGTTAAAAATTCATTCACTTTTTTATTTAATCCTTTTTCTGTCATTGAAGTAAAATTTATGAATTTCATAATTGCATCAATCCTTTTTTATATTATGTATTCTTATTTTATTACTCGCTAGTAGAATATTTTTTCTTAACAACTAAATAATTTACGACAATTAATATAAAAGTTGCAGCTAAAAATATAATTTCAGGATAGTTCATGAAAAGGCTGCCTTTGGTATCCCAAAAACCAAAAAGTCGAAATATAAGTATGAGTACTAAAATATAAACTAGCCAAACACAGGTTCTGGCTAAAATTTCAATGAATATTTTCTTTTGTCTTTTATTATATCGGCTATTGTTCTTGTTATTATCCACAGCTTCACTTGGTAAATACTTGCTTGTTATCACTGTCCAAATTGATGAAAATATCAAAATAGCAATGAAGAATAAAAGTAATTTCAAAATGGTATCTCCTTATTAATTAATCAACAATATAAGTATAATCCATTTTGTATTGCTTTTAAATATATTATCAATGAAATATTTATGGCAAAAAAATTATGTTAGTGTAGTGTTTGAAGAATTAAAAACTAAGGAGATGTATTGATGAAGAAAGAAGAGGATTTAGACACGGGTTTTATGATTTCTAGTTTTATAAATATCTTTCTTGTATTAATCATAGCTTTCGGTTCATCTTCATTAAGTATGCCATTATTAATTATATTAGTAATAATTACCATGCTAAATGCAGGTTACCTCGTTTATAAAGCTATGAACATAAGAAAAAAACACAATAATTAAGCTTACATATCATTATAAAAAAGGAGATATATTTATGATCATCACAATCTTCATTATAGTCTTGCTCGTTAATTTTCTAGAAGCATTGTATTTATTAACAAAGTGCTGGCATTTAAAGAAAAATAATGCGCCAGATAAAGAATACAAAAAAATGATTGATAAAGTGGCACCCATATTGAGTTGGACAATGATTATTTCGGTAATATTGTTAGTGGGCACATTTCTAGTTGGTTAGCTGAATTATAAATTTTATTTATAAGGTTCTATATGATGTAATTTATGATATAAATGTTAAAATGGATGTCCTTATACAAGTGTTTGTATAAGGACATTCTCAAGCTAAGGAGATTTATTAATATTGAACAAAGTGATAGATTATTTCACTAAAGCACTTTATTTTTGTTTAAACCTCTGTATTGCAATATTAGGAGTTATTTTAGTCGTATTTTTATTTCAAGAATGTTGGGGTATGATTTATACCTTTATAGAAAATAAAAATGTGAAGTATAATTATGTCGTAGAGAAAATGTTGATTGCTTTCATGCATATCGAATTCATACTTTTAATCATACAATATTTCAGAAAGAATTATCATTTCTCATTACAATTTTTTATTTACGTAGGAATTACGGCAGTGATTCGATTTATTATTGTAGAGCATTATAATGCAATTGAAACATTGCTTCTTGCAGTGACAATTGGTGTATTAATATTTTGCTTACACTTATTGAAACGCTATTCATTAGATTAAAAATTAAGACACAGATTTTGTGACTGAAATACTAATAAGCATTTAGAATGTAAAAAAAGGAGATTTATAATTGATAAATAAGGTAAAAAGCACATTAAGTAAATATGTAAAAAACGGTAAATTAGAGCAAGGCTTGTATAAAATAAGCGATACACTTAAAAAGAAAACTGGCAAAGATTATTCAAAATATGTTAGTAAAATAATGGATCAATTACGTAAAAGAGTATAATATAGCCTGGAACTAGAGTCATTTGAAACAATGGAGCACACCTAATAGAGTGTCTTCATTGTTTTTTTGTAGTGAATTTATGTTCTAAACGGTGATGTAATTAATGATTATATTAATGAAAGACGTAGTGCACACAGGTTTAACTGTAAATAAAATGAGTAGAGCAACACAATATATTCGTATCAAAGATTAAAAATTAAAATTAAATTAGAAATAGGGGTGTACAAAATGAGTATAACTCGTTATAATAGGTATTAAGTAATTTAGTTCGTGAAATTGATTTGTAGTTTTATTCTTTTGAATTTACTCCTTTTGATTTTTTAAGACAGATTACAAATATTAGTGCAAAAGCACATGGAGGAATTTAATATGAATAACGGTACAGTTAAATGGTTTAATGCAGAAAAAGGTTTTGGTTTCATCGAGGTTGAAGGTGGAAACGACGTATTCGTACACTTCTCAGCAATCACTCAAGAAGGCTACAAATCATTAGAAGAAGGCCAAGCTGTTGAATTCGAAATCGTTGAAGGCGACCGCGGTCCTCAAGCAGCTAACGTTGTTAAATTATAATAACGGCTAAAAGACGAGTATAACTCGTCTTTTTTTATGCCTAAATTTAAATTTCAAAATGATTAATGAAAGTATCAACGCGAAATCCCTTAATCTATCTAGATTAAGGGATTTTATTATGCAATATTATCTTGTTTTTTAAAACTTTTATTTCTAATTAAGATGAACAAGATATTAATGACACAGGCTAAGATACCAACCATAATGACATAATTTGATCCTAGTGTAGTGATAAATATACCACCAATAAATGTACCAATCGTTGTTCCTGAATTTACAGCTGATAAAAATATACCATTGGAAAGATCGGTGCATCAGGAGCAGATGAAGTAATTACATATTGTGTGATATTTGCGGAAATTCCGGCTAGTGTACCCCAAAAGATTGAAATGATAGCCATTGGTATAAGGAAAGATCCTAAGCCAAACATTGATACATATATAATAATTAACGCAAACGGTAATAGAAAAATTGCTGTTTGTGGAATAGAAGTTAATAGTTTTCCCGCAATAATATTTCCTAAAATGTTGGATATACCATATAGGAATAAAATTATGGATACATAGTGACTAGGCGCTTCTGTCACAATATTTAAGTAATCGGTTAAGTAACTGTAAACACCAAATATAGCAGCATTAAATAGTATAGAAACGAGGATAGATATCCATGTTAAAGGACGTTTTAATACACTAAGTTGTGTGCCGTAAGTCACAGATTTTTTTGTTGGCATTTTAGGTATAAAGATTAATGTTAAAATCAAAACGATTATATTAACCAGTGCAAAAAATGATAAAGCAATAGACAAGTTGAATTGAGTTGCTAAGAAATTAACGATAGGTACACCTACAACCATGCCTGAAGAAACACCAATAAATACACGAGCTACAGCCTTAGGTGCATCTTTAGAATTGACCGAATCAGACGCGACTGAAAAAGCTAAGGCGATATATACTGGGTGGAAAATGGCTGGAATTACTCTAGCGATTAATAAAACAGTAAAACTTGTAGTGAATACTGAAATGATATTACTAATAATAAAAATTAAAAGCACAATAATCATCACTTTTTTTCTTTCCAATTTAGATAATAATAAAGGCATAATTGGACCTGATATTGCTATGCCAATAGCAAAAATGGAAACGAGCCAACCAGCAGTTGAAGTGCTAACACCAAAACGTTCAGCAATTTGAGGTATTAATCCGATGAAACCCATCTCAGTATTTAAGATACCAAAAACACCAATAGTTAAAATGAGTATAATTAAGTTATTGTTTTTCACTATGTACCCCCTACAGAACTTTTATAATAAAAGTGTAAAGGGTATAAATAGTTATAACAAATACTTAATTGTAATTATTAGATATGCTTAAAACGCATAATGAGGAGAAATGTAATGGAATTAAAAACCCTATATTATTTTGTAACGATTGCAAAAGAAGAGAGTATAACACGTGCTGCTAACACATTGCACATTACGCAACCAACTTTATCTAGACAAATTAAAGATTTGGAAAGTGAACTAGGTGTAAAACTTTTTAAAAGAAGCAACCACAGTATCTATATTACAGATGAAGGGCTATTACTAAAAAAGAGAGCTGAAGAATTATTAGAAATGTCTCACCAAATACAGGATGAATTTAAATTTATTGATAAAAACATTGAAGGTAATGTCTATATAGGTTGTGGTGAAACTAAAGGGATGCAAGTAATAGCTAATGTTTTTAAAAATATTCAATCAGTGTATCCTAGTATTCATTTTCATATATATAGTGGTAATGCAGAAGATATTGAGAGTCGGTTAGATAAAGGATTGTTGGATTTTGGGATATTTATTCAACCAGCAAACTTAAATAAGTATAAAGCATTAAATTTACCGTCATTAGATCATTGGGGGTAGTAGCTAAAAGTGATAGTACCTTAGCACAGCAAACTTTTGTAACTAAGGAGGATTTATTAACGAAACCGTTAATTTGTTCCAGACAAGTTTTAGATACAACGATTTCTAAAAATGAATTTGCAGATTGGTTTGGTAGTAGTTTTGAAGCACTGAATATTGTAGGTACTTTCAATTTAGCATATAACGCTGGATTAATGGTCAAAGCTGGCATAGGGTATGTCATCACTTTGGATAGTATTATCAACACTTCTATTGAAAACAAACTTAGTTTTGTACCGCTAAAACCGAAATTAATAGCAAAACATAATATCGTATGGCGCAAAGACCATACTTTTTCTAAAGCAGCACAACTTTTTTTAGAAAAAGCGACGGAAATTTGCCAGTAATTTATAAGAATTAGAGCCAAATTATTTTTCGTTTAATTGGTGCATATATGTAAAGTGAATACGATTTTAAAGGAAATTATATGAAGAAAATTGAAATTCATATACAGAAAAAACGGGGATAAGGATGGTTTTGAAAAACAATTAAAACAAGATGCACTTGTTTGATATTAGAAGATGTAAGTCATTTCAAAAACAGAAAAGCACTTACTATCACGAATAACTTAAGATGCGTTATATGTAAACATTCCTTTTAAAAATTTATATTACAAGGAATGTTTTTTGAAGTTTAATATCGACTTGTAGTTGGAAATTAACCTAGTTTCTTACAACATCAATGCTTGTATTGATGATGAATAGAACAAGCAATGTAAGCGTAAATGCGCCTATAAATGCTGTGATTAAGAAATACATACCTGATGGTATTAATAAAGATGTGCCTATAAATGCACCTAAAACACCTGAAATCAGACTGACAATGACAGTGGGAATTGAGTTGCTCGTTAACCAAAGCGATAAACTGATGCCTACAATAGCACCTACGATTAGTGTAAGAATGATACTCATCAAAATCCCTCCAGTAGGTTATGATTTACGTCCAGTGTAACACTTATTTATAGACAATCTAGTATGAAGACTTGTAATATTACTGCATTTGTTAGTTAGATAAAACAATTGTACAACCGCTTTTGTAATGAAATGCTTGAGCCATTAGTGGTAATGTGATTAATAGGTTAAAGCTAAAAAGGGGAAAAGGAAATAGCTTTAATTATTTAGCGATATTATAAAAATTTTCTTGAAAGTTAAACTTTTAACATATAACTTTCGTATGTTTATTGTATACATATGTAAATATACATATAGGATAAGTATTTCTAGATACTGAATTTAAACTAAGGAGGGGACGGCATGATAGATGAAAATGATCTTTATAGATCAATAATCGATAAAAAGGACAGTGAGAGCTTAGAAATCCTATATGATCGATATGAGTCATTGTTATTTAATTTGGCTTACAAAATCACAAAAGATGTTCAATCTAGTGAAGAAGTTTTGCAAGATGTTTTCATGAAAATTTGGAATCAAAAAGCAATTTTCAAACCAAACAAAGGAAAAATGTCGACTTGGCTTATTACGTTATGCCGTAATAAATCTATAGATATGTTAAGAAAAAATAAGCATATTGAAAATGAGTTTGATGAGGATTTCCAAGGAATACAAAACAATAGTCTACCAGAATATGACTTATTGGATAAGGAAGTCTCTGAAGAAATTAAAAAAATGATTTCACTTTTAAATAAAGATCAACAAAAGATCATTTATTTGTTTTATTATAAAGGTTTGAGTCAGCAAGAAATTGCTGATAAATTACAAACTCCATTGGGAACTGTTAAGAGTAGAATGAGACTGTCAATTAAGCATTTGAACGATTATTCCAAAAAACATTTAAGAAGGGAGCGTGGAGAAGATGAAAGATAATAGAGTTGATAAGCTATATGATTATTTTAATGGCAATCTGAGCGAAAGTGAAAAAGAGCAAGTTGAAAAAGAATTAGATTTGTCATCTGAAAGCCATGAGACTTTAGACGACTTAAACGTTCTTCACGATTCACTTCCTTATAGTAATCAAGAAATTGAACCGCCAACAGGTATGAAGAAAAGAATTTTAACGTCGGTGCTAGATGAAGACAACAATTCAAACGAAGAAGCAGAAAAAGAACAGCAAGAAGATGAAATTGATACAACAAGTGCAAATAACAATCATGAAAATCAACAAATAGCGCATATTTCGAAACATAAGAAGAAAAAATCTAAAAGTGTTATTACCAAACGCGTATCGATAGGCGTTATAGTAGCGCTATTGTTCTTATCTATTATAGGTAATGGCGTGCAATACTTTGGATATAAGGAATCTCAAAATCAATCATCTTCCATGATTAATACGAATGATGCGAAACCAATAAATTTAAATTCTATGGCCAGAGATGAAGTGCAAGGGCAAGCCTATCTGTCTAAATCTAATGGTACGAAAGATAGAAAATTAATGGTTGAAGCCAATGATATTGAGCCAACAGAAGGTAATGAAGTTTATCAAGTATGGATATTAAAAGGCGAGCAAGCACACCCTGCAGGAACATTTGCGAGTGCGAATGATAAAGGCATGGTTGTTTTTGAGTTAAGTAATGTAGATGTTGATAAAGAAGATAAAATAGCAATTACACTAGAACCATCACCTAATAATAAACAACCTAAAGGACAAATGATTATGTCTAGTAATGAAATTTAACTTGGTTTTGATTTAAAAAATTATTTTGAAAGGATCACAGATTAATGTGATCCTTTTCTTTGATTTATACGTATACTTTATAATTACTTTTTTAATATGCATATTTAAGTATTATAAAATAAACGATAAATGTTGGGTGAATATAATGAAAATAACTGTTGAAGATATATTATTAACAATTGGAGAAAACATAGTTAAGAGTTCATTAAGCGTAAAAGTGAAGACAGATAAGATTTGTGAAAAAATTACGTCAATGTATCAAGATATTCAGCAAGACACAATATTTATGTTGAAGTGTTCGGATAATACGGTTTATTATGCGGAACGTGCAAATGAAATGAAACCATTGATTATGATTACAGATGCGAGTCCGTCTACTTTTAAAGATTTCGAATTTAATATGCCCATAATTTATATCAATGATTTTCCTAATGTAGCTAATCAATTAGTGAAGTTATACTATGGAGATGCCATTGACGCTTTAAATTTTATTGCAGTGACGGGTACAAACGGAAAAACAACAACCTGTCATATGATTGGAAATTTATTAACACAGTTAGGTGAAAAAGTAGCTATCATCGGTACGATGGGCGTGTTTGATAGTCATTATAACAAAATGAAATTTAACCATACGACGCAAACGACGCCGATGTATTTTGAAATGGGAGAAATCATAGATTATTTTTATCGTGAAAATTATGATTATGTAATTTATGAAGCAACTTCTATTGCTTTAGAACAAAGACGCATTGACTTCATTCAAAATGAGTTAGCAGTATTTACTAACTTTAGTCCGGAACATCTTGAATATCATGGCACAATGGAAAATTATTTAAATGCTAAGTTAAAGTTGGATAATCTAAGTAAATCGAATTTAGTGAATTGGGACATGACTGAATATAGATCTATAGCAAAAGATGATTTATATTTTTCAAATCAAGAAGAAACATATTACCAATATCATGCGGAAAATAGTCATATTGATATCATTATCGATGGAGCGAAGTATTGTGTTCATCCTACTTTTGAGGGTGGGCATAATTACATTAACCTAGCGACGAGTATGTTTGCATTGCATAAAATGGATTTCGATATCGAAGTTATTATTCAAGCAGCTCATGTGATTGAGTCACCTTTACATCGTTTTCAAATTATTGACATAGGTGCATATACGATTATTTTAGATTTTGCACATACAGCTTTAGCAGTTAGAGAATCAGTAAACAATGCTTTAAACTATACGGACAGTATTGGAAAAAAATTAAATACGATGATTACTGGTATAGGCTTAAGAGGTTTTGATAAAATCGCTTTGACTGTCGATGATCTTCCTGATGGTGTTCATAAGTTGATGCTGGCTGCAGAGCAAGTAGGGTATGTAGATCCTAAACTTATTATCAAATTTATGAATCAGCATTTACCTGATAGTTATAAAAAGAGTGTGGTTTTAAATGGATGCTCGAGAAAGGAAGGTATACGAGAGCTATTATATGCTACAGATAGCAATAATGAGGTCATCTTGCTTACTGGTATTAATGAACCGCAAAACTTTAAAGGTAGTAAGTATGACCATGATGATCAATCATATATAGAAGAAATACTACAAATGGATATAATTTAACTTAATTGGCAGTGGCTGAATGAATTGAAAATGCGCTTATACCAAGTCTTTAAAAAAACTACTATTGCATTTATGAAGACAAGTAATTATTATACAAAATCTTCAACGCTTGAGTTCCATTTTATAGTCGGCTTTGCCGAGGTGGGCTCATACGTCGAAATATTATTAGAAAAATTAGATTTCTATCTTGCTCCCTAACAATCATTTATCATATAAAACATAAAAATGTGCCAACAAAGTCGCTGACTTTGTTGGCATAGTAAAAGGACCTATAATCAGGTCCTTTTTTGTTACTATTTATTAACTTATCATTACTTTCATTAAATATCCTTGTTCGTCGAAGTGTGCTGTATACATGCCATTATTTGTTTCATAAGTCATATATGAGCCGTTTTCTGTTTGTCCTTCGTCAGACATATGGTTAGACATATGTGCTTCTTTGAACATTGCTTTGCTTACCGTATCGGCTTTAGTATCAAAAGTGATATTAACGACTTGGCCATCTTTATTCATATCAACCATTGTGTCATTCACTTTTTTACTTGTAGACACGTCTTTATCATTTGTTGCAGTGTTAACTTTGTACCCATCAATCATTACGTTATCGTATTTTAACGCTCTTACAAAATCATAATCTTGAGTGAAATGACCATCATATGTTGTGTAGCCAGTGTAATTATAATATGGAATCATAGTTTCTTCCATATTGCTGTTCATCATATTGCCTTGCATATCATTCATGCCTTGTTCCATTGGCATATCACTGTGATTCATATTACCTTGCATATCATTCATGTCTTGTTCCATTGGCATATCACTGTGATTCATATTGCCTTGCATATCATTCATGCCTTGTTCCATTGGTATGGCTTGTTGTTGCATATTGTTGTTCATGTTATTTTCTTGAGAATTCATTGTGTCCGCATGTGCAGTGTTATTTCCAATTACGCCATTTCCTGCTCCTAATAAAAAACCTGTAGCTGCGACTGTTGATGATAATACTAATAATTTTTTATTCATAAAGCTTCACCCCTATTTTTAGTTTTTAAAGTAATTCATGTTGTCTAACCTTAATTCTCATTAGATTTTAACTACCAAATTAAATCCAAAATAAGCTTACACAACTAGCCCCCTTTTTAATTTGACTCAATAAATATACGTTTTCTTTTTAGATAGAGTTCACATTTTAGAAATTTTCTTTGAATTATTTTTAAAACGCTATATTCATTCAATCTACTTACTGCTCTCAAATATTGTCATGGACTTTATAAAAAAACGGTTAATCATAACAAAAAGTTATAATTAACCGTTAAAGATATAAAATTCATTTAACTAAAGTAGTTCATTTACAAGATATATTATTCATAATAATTATAAAATGACTGCTACTTTTTTCCTAGTGAAGAATGCGATGGTAAATGTGCCGCTTCATTATAATTTAAAATTGTAGCTTGTTTATTCGTTAGTTTAAGGGTACTTAGACTGCCATTAGACAACCTTGGTGAATCAGTACTGATTTCTCCATTAGAATAGTAAGAAAATACTGCTTTAATAAATGCGCCATGAGAGACAATTAGAATTTTTTGATCTTTGTACTGTTCTATAACTGAGTTTATCCCATTAAGAAAGCGATCTGTTACGACGTGTGCTTGTTCTTTGTTTGGGTAAAGTCGATCGGGATATAACGCTGTACGTTCTTCTGTTGATAATCCCTCAGCATCGCCGAATGAAATTTCAATAAAGGCCTCCATTTCTATCAAAGGTATAGTGAGTTGTTGCTGAATAATTTCTGCTGTCTTTTTCGCTCTCGCTAATGGGCTCGTGATGATAATATCCCATTCTGAATGATTTAGAAATTTGCTGCATGCTTCGGCTTGTTTAACGCCTGTGTTATTTAATGGTACGTCTGTGCGACCTTGTAATTTCCCTGCTGTATTCCAGTCTGTTTCCCCGTGTCTAATAAAACAAATTTCCGTCATTGATATCAACCTTTATCATAGTTTTTTTTAATTCAAAATTATATTATTACCATTTACTCATATATAGATATGTATAAATGTGTCATGTATCTTATAGCTTAGTTTCTCATGTATCTATTCATTTTACAAAAGTAGTTCTATAATTAAAAATTTATCATCTTTAAATATATTTAGTATTGTAGTAACGTAATTAGCAATAGTATAAATAGGTCGCTATAATACTTTTTACTGGTTGGTAAATTGACTGCGATTATTTTAATAAAAGAAGCTATTTTAAAATGAATATAGTAACATTGAATGATATAGAGTATATAAGATTTTAAAATATGGTGAGTTAAAATTAAGTTATTGTAGAAAGGTGGGGTAAGATGTCGGAACTTTATCGTACACACAGAATTAATGAGCGTTGGGGCGTTATTATAGCTATTGTTTTTATAGCTTCGACATTAAGAGCGCCACTTACTTCTGTAGGTCCTGTAATCGAAGAGATTAAACAAGTGATGGAAATTGATAATAGTGTAGCGGGTATTTTAACTACTATACCACTGATTATTTTTGCGATTGTATCACCACTTGTCTCTAAAGTTACGTCACGCTTAACGATGTCGCGCACGATATTTTACTCTACGATATTATTGATTGTTGCGTTGTTTTTACGTATCGCTGGTGACTTTAATTTGTTTATTATTGGGACATTATTGCTGGGTATTGCCATTGCATTTGGGAATGTCGTCTTACCAAGTTATGTTAAATGGTATTTTCCAATGCAAATTGGATTAGCGACAGGTATTTATAGTGGGACGATGAATTTTACAGCTGGCTTAGGTGGGGGATTAAGTTTTCCATTATCCGAAATATCACCTATAGGATTTAGATTGTCATTATCTTTTTGGATTATCTTTGGTGTAATTGCGTTATTGTTGTGGATACCTAAAGCACGTACAGGTGCCAAATTGGAACAAGCGACAGTGGATCAGTCGAAACTAAAGACTTCAAAAAAAGTAAATATTGTAAAGTCTAAATTAGCGTGGATGGTCGCATTGACGATGGGATTTCAATCGATGGTGTTCTATACGATGGTTGCATGGGTGCCTTCAATTCTCATAGATAGAGGGTTAGAACCCACCACAGCAGGCTATTTATTGATGTTAAATCAATTCTCTCAAGTTCCTATGACTTTTATATTTCCAATTGTTGCTTCTAAGTTGAAAGATCAACGTATTTTAGTCGTGATTATTACAATATTATTCTTAATCGGATTTAGTCTGTTCTTTACACAATCACTCGTGCTATTGATTATTGGTATTGTGATTGCAGGTTTAGCTATGGGGGCATGTTTCAGTTTATGTATGACATTCTTCTCGATTCGTGCGAATACAAGTGAAGGCAGTATATCACTTTCAGGGTTTGGACAATCTGTCGGTTATTTAATTGCTGCAATTGGACCATTCCTAATTGGTTATCTGTATGATGCAACTGGAAGTTGGAATTCAGGTGTTGTCGCATTAATCATTATGTCCATTTTAATCTTTATTTTTGGCTATCCTGCTGCTAAAAATAAAGTGGTTGAAGATGAAACGTAATAAAATTCGGAAAATAAATGATAAAAAACGCGGTCGTTTGAGTTAAAAAAGCGACTGCGTTTTTATGTTAGCTTAAAAGAGAATTTTTAATGAAATTATTCATGTTCATGTATTGCTGTTTGTATTGCTTGAGCAAAGTCATACATTGCAAAGCTCCAATTACTTTGATCTTGCCTAGAATTCATAGTTAGGTCTTGGTTGTTAAAAAAGGATTGTCGTAATCCAGTCGTTAATTCTAACTGTACACCTGCATTTTGATTGTTTTTATTGACAATATTTTCGTCAGCTTCACCTTCTAAATGACTAGGGGATGTTTGTACATCGAAATCTTTAAGCTCTAATTGTTCTTCGATAGACGCTTTTAAAGCATCATCTTTACCACCAATATAAACGATAGGTGCATCGCCGTTTGCACCATGAATCATGACAGAATTTGATACTTGTTGTTGCATATCTTCTATAATAGGTTCATCAAAGTTAACTGAAGTTACATGTAAACTTGCGTTGTTCGTGGAACGTATACCTTGGAAGCTATAGTAATTATATGCCCCTTGGTAGCAGTTAGTTTTGCTACTTCACTAGTTCCAGGTTCGATATTACCTCCGTGTATTGCTGCAATAAGCGCGTTGCTCTGGTTGTTGTTATAAGTGATTTCCCAGTCGCTACCTTCTTCGGTGTCTTCCATAAGTTCAGTCATTGACGTGTATAAATCATTGGCATAAATCGCTTTAGGAGATAAAGTAAGGAAAAAACAAAATGTTAAAAAGCATATAGTGGAAAATGAAGTGATCTTTAAAAATGAGGTGACTCTTTGATTAGAACTATACATACGACAACTCCTATTGATATTAAATCATATTTTATAAATATAATAATAGCATACAATTGTAAATGCTATAAAACATTTATAAAATCAAAAATATATGTTAGGTTGTGAAAAGTAAAAGTTCATTGTACAATAATTGTTCATGCCCTCGGGCATGATAACTAGAGGCAGGTCTGTAACATGCCCTTGGGCATGTTAACAGACTTCCTCTTAGTTACGGGCTGCCTTTTGGCGGCTCGTTATTTTTTTTGAGTGTAAAATATGTTACAATTCAAATCCTGCCTCTTAAATAAAACAATGGAGGTTTACAATTATGATAAATATTATTTCGGCGATTGGCTCACTTGGTACATTTATAATGGCACTGTTTTACTTTATATCAGTCAGTGTGCAACTGTACCAAATGAAAATCAGTTTTTTACCGGCGCTCGGTTTTAATCAAATACTGATTACTAGAGACCATGATGAATTAAACTTAAGAAATATTGCTATTGATAGTGATGAAGACCAAGATTTTTTGAAATTATATAACTTGGGTGGCGGTGCTGCTAAAAATATAAAAATAGAAATCTATCTTGGTAATCAAGACATCTTGCAAACAAAATATGTTAATATTTTACCTAGTAAAGAAGGTTATTTGTTACCGATTAATAAAGACGTTTATTCGGAAATTGAAAATACAATTAAGAATAACGGTTATGAATCTGATTTAAATGTGAGAATAGCTTACCAGCATAATGTAAGTAGAAAAACACAAGAAATACATCTAAATGGTAAAATTGATACTTTTAATGCGTATGATGAAAAATCAATATATGAATTACAATTCTTTAACATGAACCAATAACTAAAAACTAAGAGAAGTCATAAATGTTAATAATTCATTAAAATACCCCCTTCAAAAGTAACACGAAAATGTGTTGGATTTTGAAAGGGGTATTTATTTTAAAAAAGTAATAGTTTATATGCTTTGTACGCATTATGAATTTGAATTACAATAAATGATGAAACTAAATTTTGGAGTGACAAAGATGATAAATGTTAAGGCGCCAAACCCAATATTTTTGGAAAATAATGAAGCGGAACGGGCTATATTATTATTACATTCATTCACGGGTACGGTGAGAGATGTAAAATTACTAGCCACTAAATTACATAAAGCGGGTTTTACATGTTATGTTCCTGCATACAAAGGTCATGGTTTAATGTTAGACACGTTGATGACCTATGATATTGAAGATTGGTGGCAAGATGTATTAGAGGGTTATCAATTTTTACAGGATAAAGGTTATTCAAGTATTGGTGTCTGTGGTATATCATTAGGTGGTATATTATCACTCAAATTGGCAGAGAATCAACCTATAGATGCGATAGCTATTATGTCTACACCATATCGAAAAAGTGATGCTGGTCTCTCTGGTAGATTGACTTATTATGGTCAACGTATGGGCGACTTGGTTGGTTTACAACAATCAGAGGTAGCGCAACAAATTGCGAATATTGAGCGCTATGCACCAGGACTTAATCAATTTCAAATCGTAGTTGAAGATGTGATGTCAAAATTAGATCAAATCACTGCACCCATTACTATCAAATTCGGTGAACAAGACGATGACGCTTATGCAACGAGTGCGCGTTATATCTATGATCGTATTACACATGAACAAAAAGAAGTGAAAGGTTATGGGCCATCCAAACATTTAATGACTTATGGTGAAGGTCATATAGAAGTAGAACAAGATGTTATTGCATTTTTCGAAGATTATTAACCTTTTAGCACGAAAAAGCTTTTAGGACACTAATGCTCCAGATAAAAAATGATGATTTCTACTGAAATATAGTAGAGATCATCATTTTTTTACCTATTTACAACAATGGGACAAAAAGCGAATTTAAATTTAGGCTTATATTCGCTTTCTTTTACCGTAATCTTATCTTGGAATAAATTTTAAGTTCTCCAAAATGTTGAACAATCGGCTTTATCATCAATGTTGAATTGAATTATATCTTTTAATAATCTGTAATCGACCTCTTGAGTCCATTTTATTCGAAATAGATTGTTCGTTTGTGAGTAACCAGCGGCATCAATACGTTCACTAAATTCAGTCATGCCTTTCGCTTCAGGTGCAATTGAAAAGTGTTGTTTTGCTTTACTAAAAGCGAGAATAAAAGTACCGTGATCTGTGAACATAGGCTGGTTCCATTTTATGGTTGTCTCAAGATTAGGAAAGGTTTCTGAAATCCAATTGAAAATCTCAGTCATTGTTTTTTTGTGTTTATCATTATCTATAGTTTGTAAAAATTCATTGAAATTATCCATGTAATATCCCATCCCCTTTTAAAAATATAACTAAAATAAATTTATTTGCATAATATCCATTTTAGCAAAGCTAATTATGACAAACCATCATAAAGCAAAATAAGAAAAGGCTATGACAGCGAAACCAATATTATCTCCAGCTCGCTTGTATAGAAACACAATGAATTTATAACGATTTTGCTGGTTTATTTTTTAAGAGAAAATCTATTATTAATCCAACGATAAGTAAGACTATAAATGGTATGAGCCAACTTAATTGAATATCAGAGAGTGGTAACACTTGATATAACGCATTCAGTGGTTGGAATAATTTGAAATCATTGAGTATCTGTAACACTGAAATAATTAAAGTCACGATAGTAGGAATGATAAAAGCAAATTTCATTTCAAATGGAATAAAAATACTTACTAATGAAATGAGTACCAATACAATCGACGTTGGATATATAAATGTTAACAAGGGCACTGCAATTTCTAATATCAGTTCTAAACCTAATGTTGAAACTAAAAAGCCTAATAATGAAAAGATAAGCACGAAAATTTTATATGATACTTTCGGTAATTTTTTCATCGCAAAGGCCGCACATGCATTTACTAATCCAACACAAGTAGTTAAGCAAGCCAATATAACGATGATGCCAAATAATAGGTTGCCAAATGAGCCAAATACACGTAACGAATTAAAAGTTAAAATTCCTGTGCCATCTTTAAAGCCAGCTTGAGTTGTTGTAGCACCTACATAAGCCAGTGCAAAATAGATGACTAATAGTAAAATAGCAGAGATCAAACCAGCTTTAATTACGTTTTTAACGAGTGTTTTTTGATCGGTAATGCCGTTCATTTTGAAGCTTTGCACAATCACAACAGAAAAGGCTAGCGCAGCCACAAGATCCATCGTGAAATACCCCTCTAAAATACCTGATACGAGTGGAGTTTGTGCATAATCACCACTTGGTTGGCCAATTGAACCTTCTGGATTTATGATTACTAGAATACATAAAATAGCTATAATAAATATTAAAATAGGTGTAAGGTATTTACCTAAATTATCTATAATACGATTTGGATATAATGCGATAAAATAAACAATTAGGAAAAATATTATTGAAAATACGATTAATGTAACATGATTATGTACTGGTAAAACATGATTTGTTCCAATTTCGTACGCAACATTTGCAGCACGTGGGATACCATATAATGCACCGATAGATAAATAAATAAAGATAGCAAAGATTGTCCCAAAAATAGGGTGGACTTTGTTACCAATACTTTCAACGCCGCCATTCATATAAGCTACGACGATTACTGTAAGATAAGGCAATAAGATGCCTGTTATAGCGAATCCAGTCATAGAAACCCACATATTTTCTTGAGCTGTATAACCTAACATAGGTGGAAATATTAAATTTCCGGCTCCAAAGAAAAATGAGAATAACATTAGACCAGAAATTAAGATGAGTCTGTTCATTTCTAATACCTCGATTTAAAGGAAATTTACTTGCACAAAACGTAAGCAACTTTAACATATATTTCTTGTTAATTCAATAAGATGTCAGATAATTTTCAATATTAAAAGTATTGTGTTTTATAAACGTCATAAAATGTTCAATGTAACAGAAGGCTCTCATGTTTTGTCTTAAGATACATAGTGCGCACCAACAAAGGAAATTTATATTGAGACAATCACTGAAAAATGTTATAGTAATTGCTATGTTACTAAAACGCTTTAACGCAATGAAGTTTTGTAAAACACAAAGGATGTAAAATTATGAGTAAACAATCACAATGGAAGTCATCGACGGGCTTCATTTTAGCAAGTGCAGGATCTGCTATAGGGCTAGGAGCAATGTGGAAATTTCCATATATGGCTGGTATGTATGGCGGAGGCGCATTTTTATTAATGTTTTTAATATTTACGATAGTTGTCGGACTACCTCTATTAATGATGGAATTTACTGTTGGTAAGTTGGGGAAGACTTATACAACTGTAATTTATGAAAAGTTAACAAAGAAAAAATGGTTGAACGTTATTGGATGGAACGGTAATTTAGCTGTATTCATACTATTTGGCTTTTATAGTGTGATAGGTGGTTGGATTATCATTTATATATTTAACGTTGCACTTCAAATATTAACCCTTAATGGTAATCAATTAGGAAGTATACAGTTTGAATCTATTATTAGTAATCCTTTCTTAACGATTACTGGGCAAGGCATCTTTATATTGTTAACGATGTTTATTGTGATGATGGGTGTTGAAAAAGGTTTAGAAAAAGCCTCTAAGTTTATGATGCCACTATTGTTTATCTTTTTAATTGTTATTGTTATTAAATCCTTAACGCTTGAAGGATCATTTGAAGGACTAAAATACATTTTGCAACCACGCCTAGAAGAAGTTTCTATGGAGGGTGTCTTATTTGCACTTGGGCAATCCTTCTTCACATTATCATTAGGGACAACAGGCATGATTACATACGCGAGCTATGCGTCAAAAGAGATGACTATTAAGACTTCAGCAATTTCTATTGTAGCGATGAATATACTGGTTTCAATTTTGGCAGGTTTAGCTATATTTCCTGCGATTTCAGCATTTGGCTACAGCCCAACAGAAGGGCCTGGGTTACTATTTAAAGTATTACCAAAAGTATTTGATCAAATGGCATTTGGCCAAGGATTTTACCTAATCTTTTTAATATTATTCTTATTTGCAGCACTTACTTCTTCTATTTCACTATTAGAATTGAACGTTTCGAACTTCACAAAAAATGATAATTCAAAACGTAAGCCAGTTGCATTTTATGTAAGTATATTAGTGTTCGTAATCAGTATCCCCGCAACACTATCTTTTGGGAGTTTAGGTCATATACAATTTGCAGCAGGTACTATCTTTGATAATATGGACTTTTTAGTATCGAATATATTAATGCCATTGGGAGCATTAGGAACAACACTAGTTGTTGGTCAATTATTAGATAAAAATGATTTGAAAGCACATTTTGGCAAAGATAAACTTAGATTATTTATACCTTGGTATTACTTAATTAAATTTATTTTACCTATAGTAATTATTTTGATCTTTGTAGTACAATTCATATAAAGGTTTTAAAGAACTACTACTGCATTTATGAAGACAAGTAGTTCTTATGCAAGAGCTTTAGCTCTTGTATTCTATTTTCAAGTCCTCTTTGAC
The DNA here is from genome assembly GCF_001663395.1 of Staphylococcus sp. AntiMn-1. Taxonomy (NCBI): domain Bacteria; kingdom Bacillati; phylum Bacillota; class Bacilli; order Caryophanales; family Staphylococcaceae; genus Staphylococcus; species Staphylococcus sp. AntiMn-1. Next base: position 1,612,792 of record NZ_CP012968.1, on the reverse strand, counting down.
GGGCTACGTTCGTACGATGAAATCTTATTAGAATATTAGATTTCTCACCCGATTCCATACTATTCCGATAGACGTCAGCGCTTTACAAAAATGGACAATTATATAAATTCATACAAAAATAAGACACTTCGTTTTAAAGATGCACCAACATAACTTTAAAATGAGGTGTTTTATGTATAAAAATTTAATATGACTCAGTTAACACTACCAATAAGGGACTGATATTTAATTAAATATCAGTCCCTTAAAGCGATTTCAGAAATTATTTTCCAGTGAATAAACCGATGATTTCTTTGATGATATCAATGATAAAGCTCATATAATTCACCTCACTTCGTTTTATTATCTTCACTTTAATATAATTGTGCTTAATTTTGTTTAAAATTTCTTATATAGTAACAAATCATTCGTAAGTGCGAATAATTCGCAAAATAAAACGACAACGCATGCAAAAGTGTTTTTCACGATTCTTTTTTTAAAATATTCAAAAATAAAAAGCATTACCATAAAGAACGGAATAAATGTTCATTATGATAATACTTTAGTTAAAGTGGGTAGAAATGTTTTAATATATTAGTCTGTGATAGCACCTTTAGAAGCAGAAGACACGAGTTTAGCATATTTTGCGAGTGTACCTCGAGTAGCTTTTGATGGTGGCGCTTGCCATTGTTGACTACGACGTTCAAGTTCTTCATCTGATACATCAAAGCTTATTTCAAGATTTTCAGCATCGATTGTAACAGTGTCGTTTTCTTCTAGTAAGGCCATTGGTCCACCTACCATTGATTCGGGTGCAGCGTGTCCGATTACGAGACCATGTGAACCACCTGAGAAACGGCCATCTGTGACTAAAGCAACAGATTCGCCTAATCCTTTACCTACTAAAATAGATGATGCGGATAACATTTCAGGCATGCCAGGTGCGCCTTTAGGACCAGCATAACGGATAACTACGACGTCACCAGGTTTAATATCGTCATTAAGAATCGCTTTTGTTGCTTTAGATTCAGAATCGAATACACGTGCTGGTCCTTTAATATAAGTTACACTTAATCCTGAAATTTTAGCAACTGCGCCTTCTGGTGCAAGGTTACCTTTTAAGATAACAAGTGGACCAGTCGCATGTTTAGGTTTATCAAAATTAATAATTTCTTTATTATCAGTTAAGCCAGATTCATTTTCTAAGTTTTCAGCAACAGTTTTACCAGTTACTGTTAGGCAATCGCCATGGATTAAGCCGTTGTCATAAAGTAATTTCATTACTCCAGGAATACCACCTGCTTCATCAAGATGTGCCATAACGTATTTACCACTTGGTCTTAAGTCAGCAATGTGTGGCACACGTTTACGAATTTTTTCAAAATCATCAAGTGTCAGATCTACTTCAATCGTATGTGCAATAGCTAATAGATGTAAAATAGCATTTGTAGAACCACCTAATGCCATAACGACTGTGATTGCATTTTCAAAGGCTTCTTTCGTCATGATGTCTTTAGGATAAATATCTTGTTCTAATAAGTTATAAACTGCTTTTCCGGCAGCTCTACTATCTTTCATTTTGTTTGTCGATACAGCTGGATGAGAGGCACTTCCAGGTAAACTCATGCCCATTGCTTCTATAGCTGAAGACATAGTGTTTGCAGTAAACATACCACCACAAGCGCCTGCGCCAGGACATGCTGCACATTCTACTTTATGTAATGCTTCTTTTTCGATTTCTCCGTTATTGTATTGACCTACGCCTTCAAATGCTGAAACGGCATCTAAATCTTTGCCGTCTAATTTACCAGGCATAATCGTGCCACCAAATACGAAAACAGCAGGCAAGTTAAGACGTGCAATACCAATCATACAACCAGGCATATTCTTATCACAGCCGCCAATTGCCACAACGCCATCTAAATTCTCTGCACTTACTACAGTTTCGATTGAATCAGCAATAACTTCACGACTCGGTAGTGAGAAACGCATGCCATCTGTACCCATGGAAATACCGTCAGAGACAGTAATGGTGTTGAAAATAAGAGGTGAGGCCCCAGCTTCACTAATACCTTGTTTAGATGCACGCGCTAAACCATCAATGTGCATGTTACATGGTGTTACTTCACTCCATGTACTTGCTACACCAATCATCGGTTTTTTGAAATCTTCATCTTCAAAGCCAAGTGCACGTAGATAGGAACGGTTAGGTGTACGACTTACACCTTCACTAATGACTTTGCTGCGTATACGCAAATCTTTTTTATCTTCTGTATGTTCTGTTTCTTTAGTCAAAAAATTACCCCCATTAATAAGTCTATATTGTATGAATACTCTGAAAATTTAAAATAATCAAATGTTTTGTTCGCTAAAAAATATTTAATACATTTTCTAATGTAACCTGCATAGGAATATAAAACGGTTATAAATTTAAAATAAAAGTGCGAGATAGGGCTGTTGAGCCATTCGTAAAGCACATTTTTTGAAAATTACACCATATATGCTAAGTAAATTAAAAAATGATATTGAATATACACAGTATCGGTATATTTCCTTCGTGTCAATATTAAAATGATTTATACAAATCATCATAACATCTATTATATGAAAGCAGAATATGAATGTTAGGTATTTATGAGACAACAATATTTTAAGGACTGGACATAAATAACATGCCATGCTCGTCAAAACAGTCTGTTTGTCTGATGCGGATTAAATCAGCTAAAATAGTATGGTACAAGTAATAGAATATCGTGTTAAAAGGAGTATCAGTAAATGACAAACTTTAAACGATTGGAAGCGTACTTAAATATTAATTCTGATTATTACAATAAAGTAGATTTAGAAACGTTGAACCATTATATTCACAAATATGTACTACATGTGCCGTTTGAAAATATTAATGTTCAAAATAAGCAACTCATCGCACTAGATGATGAAACTATGCTTCATAAAATCATTCAAGAGCATAGAGGTGGTTTTTGTTATGAACAAAATAGATTGTTTCACAGCTTTTTAAAGGAAAAAGGTTTTGACGTTTATATGGTTTCTGCAACAATTAATACAGGTAAAGAGTGGGCAATGGAAGGCTCTCATATGGCTTTGATTGTAAGTTTGAATCATCATAAATATCTTGTCGATGTTGGTTATGCGGATGTTCCTAAGAAAGCGATGCCACTTATTACAAATCAAAATGAAGTAATAGATGTAAATGGTAAGTTTCGAGTTAAACATATTGATACATATACAATTGAAATGCAAAAGTATAAAAAAGATGATTGGGAAACACAATATAGAGCAATTGATATCTCTAAAACACTTAAGGATTTTGCAGCGGGAATTGAATTTAATCAACATCATTCAGACTCTATTTTTGTTCAAAAATTATTGGTTAGTAAAGCGAAAACATACGGAAGAGTTACATTATCTAATGCACATTTAACGATAGCAAAGAATGGGGAAGTTCAAAAAATTCCAGTAACACAAAACAATTATCAAACATTACTAAGTGATTACTTTGGCATAGATGATATTCGGATTCAAACATTTGAACAGTATTAAATGAATGGGGAATCATGAAGGCGTTTATATTACGAGTAGTGCTTGTTTGTAATATGAATGTCATACAAATAATATACTCACGCGCAATTTTAAGTTGTATAATAATATAGTGAGCAATGAATGATAAAATGTAAAAAGAAATATTGGGAGGTTTACATAATTGCGTAAAAAAATAATTGCAACTGTAATAGGGACAAGCGCGATAGCGGCTGTAACTTCAGCAAATGCTGATGCTGCAACAACTTATAAAGTTAAGAGTGGGGATTCCCTGTGGTCAATAGCGAATAAATACGATATTTCAATTTCAAAGTTGAAATCGTTGAATAATTTGACGTCTAACGTTATTTTTCCTAATCAAACATTGAAAGTTTCTGGTTCAACAAGTACATCAACGAATACATCATCAGGGTCAACATATACTGTGAAATCAGGAGATACGTTATCAGGTATAGCTGCTAAACACGGTACGACTTACCAAAAAATCATGAGTTTAAATAACCTATCAAACACTAATATTTACCCGGGGCAGAAGTTGAAAGTATCGGGAACAGCTTCAACTGGTGGTTCAAGTTCATCAGGTGGGACGAGCAGCGGTAGTACAACGACATATACAGTAAAATCAGGCGATTCTTTATCAGCAATCGCTGCAAGATATGGCACGACTTATCAAAAAATCATGAGTTTAAATGGTTTATCAAATACTAATATTTATCCGGGACAGAAGTTGAAAGTATCGGGAACAGCTTCAACTGGTGGATCAGGCTCATCAGGTTCTACTGGCTATAACACGCCGATATTCAATCATTCTAATTTATATGACTGGGGCCAATGTACATATCATGTATTTAACAAACGTGCACAAATTGGTAAAGGTATTAGTACATATTGGTGGAATGCTAATAGTTGGGATACTGGTGCTGCAGCTGATGGTTACACAGTTGACCATAAGGCAACAGTAGGATCTATTTTACAATCTGATCAAGGTTATTATGGTCATGTTGCATTTGTAGAATCTGTTAATTCTAACGGTAGTATTACTATTTCAGAAATGAATTACGGTGCGTCACCAGGAATTGTAACTTATAGAACGATTCCTGCATCACAAGTAAGTTCATATAAATATATTCACTAATTTAAAAAGTGCCTCTAACGTATTCAGTATATAATACATTAGAGGCACTTTTATGTTGTTATGAATAGAAAAATACCCACAGAGTATGTTTTACTGTGGGCAGTTGAATTGTGTTACTATTTTAATACAGAAAATGACAAATTATGCTTCTTTACGTATAGATTGTACACGTTTAACAGTCGTGAATAATGTACTAGCTGCTGTAAAAGTTGAAAAAACTTTAACGAATTTACGCGGTGATTTTAATGCTGTATATAAATCGAGTATGGCGCCTGTGCCTGTAATTGCCATGCTAGCGTAAAGTAACTTTTTGTTTTTTGATTGATAGGCATACCAGTTGAAACCTTCAACTGCAATGCCTACAAAATTGATTGTGTTAGAAATACGATTAATTCTTGGTTTTTTAGCCATTCTTATTGGATCCTCCATTTTGAAAACTCATATATTGTTTAATATTATAACATTTTATAAGTTGATTATTATGTTCAATACTATGATGTAGCTCTAAATGAGATGTTCTTGAATAATAAAATATGATAACATAAGCGCAGTTAGTATGAAAATGGTACGATTATTTCCGTATAAAAATAAAAGAAGTACGTTTGGAGTGCGTAGTTATGATTAAATGTGTTTGCTTAGTTGTTGAAGAAGATGACGAACTGCTACTAGTACAAGCTAGAAATAGAGAGAAATATTATTTTCCAGGCGGCAAGATAGATGATGGGGAAACTTATAAACAAGCATTACAGAGGGAGTTGAAAGAGGAACTTCAAGTTGATGTACCGGAAATTTCGCTTGTTTATATGGATACGGTAATTGGAGATGCTTATCCACAAAAAAATGAGCAGACTGAACTGAATTGCTTTTACACAACAGCGCAGATAGATTGGTCCAAAGTTGAAACTGACCAAGAAATTACGGATATAAGATGGATACATAAGTTAGAGTATAATAAAATTGCACCTGCTGTCGTGACTTGGATCAATGAACAATTAACAGGTATAAGTATGATTCCATATAGTGCAGAACTAATTTCAGATATTGAACAAATTACTATTACGCCAGAAGACCGTCAATTTACTAAAACGCCGAAAGTGAACATTGAACTTGCACAATATGATTCGGAGCGACATCCTGTACTCGTATATAATGATGAGCAACAATGTATAGGTTTTTTTACACTGCATGAAGGTGCTGGTGTAGCGCCTTATTCGTTAAATGAAAATGCGGTGTTTTTTAGGTCGTTTAGTGTAGATGTTCACTATAGAGGGCACGGATATGGAAAACAAATTATTCAATCCTTGCCAGAATATATACACCATCACTTTCCAGATATCGACGAAATTTGTCTAGCGGTCAATGATAATAATGAAGTGGCTCAAAACTTATATCAACAGTGTCATTATAATATGGTAGGTGAAACCTTATTAGAAGGTAGACCTGTCTATATATTACAACAACAAATATAATAAATTTAAAAATGCGTCATGTAACTTAACATATAGTGTTAAGTTACATGACGCATTTTTGCTATTCATTTTGGCCTGGGGTATGATTTTGACCAAAGGAGTGATTTGGATGAATATGAATGATGTTTTGTTTTTATTTTTGTGTACCTTATTAGTTTGGTTAATGACACCGGGGTTGAGTTTATTTTATGGTGGGCTTGTACAATCTAAAAATGTGTTGAATACAATTATGCAAAGTATGTCTGCAATTGTTGTTGTGACATTTGCATGGGTTATTTTAGGTTTTAGCCTGAGTTTTGGTTCTGGAGAGATATTTTTAGGCGGCTTTACGTATTTTGGTTTAAAGGAAGTTGGATTCAATACACAAGCGGATATCGCTACACATATCCCTCTAGCACTTTTCATGTTATTCCAATTAATGTTTTGTACAATTGCTGTATCGATTTTGTCAGGATCAATTGCAGAAAAAATGAAGTTTATACCTTATTTAATTTTTGTGTTTTTATGGGTCATTATAGTCTATAGTCCAGTTGCACATTGGGTGTGGGGTGGTGGTTGGATAGATCAATTAGGTGCAATAGATTATGCAGGTGGTACAGTAGTTCACATTACATCAGGTATATCAGGACTTGTACTAGCGGTTATGATAGGAGCAGGAAAAAACTTTGAAAAACGACCACCACATAATCTTATAATTACACTAATAGGTGGCATATTGGTATGGGTTGGTTGGTATGGTTTTAACGTAGGCAGTGCCTTAACTTTTAATGATATTGCGATGACCTCCTTCGTGAATACTGTGCTCGCAGCAAGTGCAGGTTCACTTGGTTGGTCTGTTATGGAATATTTTATGAAAAAAACAACAAGTTTGATAGGAATGTTATCGGGAATGTTAGCTGGTTTAGTAGCCATTACGCCGTCTGCTGGTTTTGTAAACTATATGAGTGCAATAGTAATTGCATTTATTGGCGGTGTTAGTTGCTATTTTGCAATTAATTATATCAAAGTAAAATTACAATATAATGATGCTTTAGATGCATTTGGTATACATGGTATTGGTGGCATTGTCGGTGCAATTTTAACTGGTGTATTTCAATCTCATAAAGTGAATAACGAGATTGTTGATGGAATGCTATATAGTGGGACGCTTCAAACAGTTTGGGTACAATTTGTCGCGGTATTCGTAACAGTTATTTTTAGTGGTGCAATGACATTTTTAATTGCAAAAACAATAAAATTGTTTAGTGCTTTAGGTACGGATAAAGTTGAAGATGAAAAAGGCTTAGATTATGTTGTTCATGGAGAAAGTGCTTATTTTAGTGGAGAGATAAACAAATTTAATAAGCGTTTATAATGAATTAAGAATATAAAAAGTAAAATAAAAATCACTCACCTTTTGATAAGTGCAGGTGAGTGATTTTTATTTTAATCAACTGTTTTTGTTGTAGGTGGATTTGTTTTGTGTTCCTTTTTAATTAATATTGAGGATAGCCAAGCCGTAATAGGGATACTTATAGCAATTGCAATACCTCCTAATAAAATAGAGATGAATTCTTGCGCAAATATTTTGGAGTTGATAATGTGACCAAACGAATAATTTAATTTGAAAAACCAGAAAAATAATGTGAGTTGGCCTCCAAAATAAGCAAGATAAATTGTATTAGCTGATGTGGCTAAGATTTCTCTTCCTACACGCATCCCTGAATGAAATAGTTCTTTTTGAGTTAAATCAGGGTTGGTCTCACTTAATTCGTACATGGGGGAACTAATTGTAATAGCTAAATCAATAACTGCAGCAATGACAGCAAGTACTATGGTGAAGACCATGAATTTAACCATGTCTATACCGATATTCATAGAGAAAATGTACGTTTCATCTTGTTGCTCAGTTGTGAATCCTTGTAGGTTACCAATAGATACAGACAAGTAGATGGCAGCAATCAAGATTACCGTTGTTAGAATTGTTGCGTAAAAAGCTGCTTGTGTCTTGGTATTATAACTATTAAGTACAAATAGATTACACGCTGCGATAACGATACAAAATACTAAGGTTACAAGGTAAATTGGCGCACCAAACATAATGATAACCAAGCTTATTAATAGAATGACAAAGTTTAAGAATAATGTCAGATAAGAGATGAGTCCTTTTTTACCACCAAAAATAAGCATAAGTATGAACAGTATGATACCTAAAATTGTTATTGCACTCATTGTTTAGCACCTCGCATTTTGAACCATACTTGCATCATTAATATTGTAATAGGAATTGTTAAGACAATACCAATACCACCTGTAATTGCCCGGGAAATTTCTAATGACCAATTCATAGAAATTGTGTAGGTAATGGTATTTGCATTTTTTAAATAAATAAGTAACATCGGTAAGCTTCCAGATAAATAAGAGAAAAGTAAAATGTTGGTCATCGTTCCCATAATATCTTGGCCGATATTGCGTCCGGCAAGTGCCCAACGCGTCATACTAATATTGGGTGTGCGACGTAGGATTTCAGTCATCCCACTTGCAATTGTAATGGCGACATCCATCACTGCACCGAGTGATCCAATCATTACCGATGCGAGAAAGACTTCTTTAGGTGGTAATGTTAAGAAACTCATCGTTTCAAATTTTAAGCCTTCGCCACCAGTTATTTGAATTACTAATTGTGTTAACCCAACGCATATAAATGTACCAAGCAAGGTACTGACAATAGTAATGAGTGTCCGCCATTGCCAACCAGTAACTAGCAGTAAGGTTAATATAGTAGATATGATAACTCCAATACTCATTAGACTGAATAAAGTCATAATATGAAATTGGTTATAAATATAAATCGCTAGAATGACGACGGCTGTGTTAATTGCCAAAGATAAAATGGATTGAAGTCCGATTTTCCTACCTACAAGTAGTACAGTTAATAAAAATAAACCTGTCATGGCTACTACGAGGCTATCACGCTTTTTCTCTAATATATATGCATCATTTGGATATTTATCGATATGTAGCAAAACTTTATTGTTTTCAGAAAATTTTTCACTATCTGCTTGAGATTCATAATATTCGTGTGGAATCGCTGCAGTTTGACCTTCGAATTTTCCATTTAAAATTGTAAGTTTCAATGTTTCTGTATGTTTTATATCTTTATTATGATGGTCATCCATGGTTTTAGATGTAGATTTATTTTCAATATTTGTAATTTGACCAATAGGTGTATCGTAAAACTTAGCATTTACAAATGTGAAAATAAACAACCCAATAAATATGATGCAAAACAACAATAATACCCAATTGAAAGGGCGTTTAAGTAGTGTTTTGATTGGCATCGCTCTATTTCAATCCTCTCTTTATAGACAATGCGATTATACGCGTCTCATATGTTGAATTCAACGATTTATAGGTTTGCGGATAAATTTTGGATTAGTGATATGTTGTACTGCGACTCAACAATTGATCGATCATTGAAAGCATTAAGCGAATGTCATTTTTACGATTATCTTGGCGCATCACACTACAAATTGTGCGTTTTAGCTCTGTGTGCCCAAGGGAGATGTCCACCCATTTATCAGGATTCTTATCTAGTAGGTGATAGGAAGCTGCAATAATATATCCGCGCTCTTTATTTAAAATGTATTGTGCGAGTTGTGGATGGGTGATGGTACGTATAGGTTTTATTACAATATTGGCTAGTGTTTGCTTGATATGCGAGGGTAATGGATAAAGCTCATAAATTGTTTTGTTCGAAAACTGGACTAGAGGCGGATGGGTTGCCATAGTAATTGGTGCATCTTTAGGGGCATAGATGTGGTAGTTTTCCTCGAACAAAGCATTTACTTTTAGTTCGCGATTTTGTTTGATGTCATTTGATAGGTCGGTAAATGCAATATCGATTTGATCAGTAGTTAAAGCATTTAAAATTTCACTCTCTTCCATTAGAATAGGTTCGACAATTGAATCGCTTTGGTTTTCGAAAGATTGTATTAATAGCGTGAGTACTTGTGAGATATAACTTTCAACATAACCAATACGAATTATAAAATGATTAGACTCTGATTGTTTGTGAAATAAACGGACAGTTTCGTCGAATTGATCTATAATTTTAGTTGCTTCTGAAAATAATTGCTTTCCTTCATCAGTTAGATAAATATTACGTCCTTCTCTATTAAATAATTTAACTTGTAATTCTTTTTCGAGTTGCGTTATTTGACGACTTATTGCAGATTGTGCAATTTCCAATTCAAGTGCAGCTTCTGATAAATGCTCTCTTTTTGCGACTTCTATAAAGTATTTTAGTTGTTTGATTTCCATTGTATCCCCCCAAATTCAAAAATGTTCTAATAAATAGAATAATATCATCTATTTTATATATTGAACAGATTGATCAACTACTATATAGTTTACTTACTAATTTAATATTCAGAATTTTTGAAAAAGAGGTGAAGATCATGCTCGAATACAATCAGAAAATTGGCTTATATGATAGTCGCGAGGAACATGATGCATGTGGTATTGGCTTTTATGCCAATATGGATAATAAAAGGAACCATGCTATAGTCGAAAAATCATTGGAGATGCTACGTAGGTTAGATCACCGTGGCGGTCTTGGTGCGGACAGTGTGACAGGTGATGGTGCAGGGATTATGACCGAAGTGCCATACGATTATTTTTCAAAACAAACTGACTTTGATTTGCCTGGAGAAGGTCAATATGCCGTTGGAATGTTTTTTACAAATGAACAAATTGCAGGTTCTCAGCACGAGGCGCAGTTTAATGCACACTTTGAAGCGGAGGGTTTAAGTGTAATTGGTTATAGAGATGTACCTGTAGACATCAATGCAATTGCTTCACATGTTGCCGATACAATGCCTTTTATTCAACAAGTATTCGTGTCATTAAATGATGTTTCACATGTAGAACGTAAATTGTTTTTAGCTCGAAAACAAATTGAAAATTATGCGAATCAGCAACAGCTAGATTTATATTTTACAAGTCTGTCAAACAGAACAATCGTATATAAAGGATGGTTGCGGTCAGATCAAATCAAGGCTTTATATCAAGATTTGAACCATGAATCTTATGTTTCGAAATTAGGACTTGTTCATTCGCGTTTCAGTACAAATACTTTTCCGAGTTGGAAACGTGCACATCCTAATAGATTACTCATGCATAACGGTGAGATTAATACAATTAAAGGTAATGTAAACTGGATGCGCGCTAGACAAGATGAGCTGATCACGACTATCTTTGGTGACGAAAAGGACAAGGTGAAAGAAATTATTGATGAAGATGGCAGTGACTCGGCTATAGTCGATAACGCTTTAGAATTTTTATCGTTAGCTATGGAGCCTGAAAGAGCAGCGATGCTCATGATTCCAGAGCCTTGGTTATATAACAAAGCCAATGATGCGAATGTACGTGCTTTCTATGAGTTTTATAGTTATTTAATGGAACCATGGGATGGACCGACGATGATTTCATTTTGTAATGGAGACAAGATTGGTGCTTTAACTGATAGAAATGGCTTAAGACCAGGACGTTACACAATAACAAAAGATAATTACATTGTTTTTTCATCTGAAGTTGGTGTAGTTGATGTACCCGAAAAGAATGTTGCTTTTAAAGGTCAGTTGAATCCTGGAAAGCTATTACTTGTTGATTTTAACCAACATAAAGTGATTGAAAATAATGAGTTAAAAGCAAACATCGCAGACGAACTACCTTATGAAAGTTGGTTAAATGATTTTAAAGTAGATTTGGATTTAGAAAATGTGACGTATAAATCATCCGAGTGGGATAGTGCAACATTGAATCGATTGCAAAAACAATTTGTCTATACAAAGGAAGAAATGGATAAATACATGACAGAACTGGTTGAAAATAAAAAAGATCCAATCGGAGCAATGGGTTATGATGTACCTATCGCGGTATTAAATGAAAAAAATGAAACACTTTTTAATTATTTCAAGCAATTATTTGCTCAAGTAACGAATCCACCTATTGACGCTTATCGGGAAAAAATTGTCACAAGTGAGTTAGCTTATTTAGGCAGTGAAGGGAATTTGTTAAACCCTGATGCGGACGTATTGAATAGAATTCAATTGAAACGTCCTGTGATGACAGAAGCGCAACTTGAGGAAATTGAGCAGAGTAGATTTAATGTAAGACATCTATCAACTGTTTATAAAGATGATTTAGAAGCAGCATTAGACGCTTTAGGGGGTAAAGCAATACTTGCTGTTAAAGAAGGTAGTGAAATTTTAGTATTAGATGATCGTACACTTGTAACGGAAAATGGTTATGCCATGCCGATATTGCTTGCGGTGAGTCATATTCATCAATTGCTTATCCGAGAAGGTCTACGTATGCGTACGAGTATTGTTGCTTTGTCGGGCGAAACTAGAGAGGTACATCACGTTGCATGCTTATTAGGTTATGGTGCGAATGCGGTAGTACCCTATTTAGCACAACGTACGATTGAACAATTGGTCTTGAGCCAACGTTTAGAAGGGGATATTTATGAAAATGTTCAAACCTACACACATACCTTGTCTGAAGGTGTCATCAAAGTAATGGCTAAGATGGGTATTTCTACAGTTCAAAGTTATCAAGGGGCACAGATATTTGAAGCTGTAGGACTTTCAAATGAAATTGTAGACAAATATTTTACTGGCACCCAGTCGAAATTATCTGGGATAACGATGGAGTTAATTGATAAAGAAAATAAAGCGAGACAAACACCTGAGAGTGAGTACATTGAATCAGGTAGTACGTTCCAATGGCGCAAACAAGGGCAACATCACGCGTTTAATCCAACTTCGATACACTTATTACAACATGCATGTCGCTTAAATGATTATGAAAAATTCAAAGCATTTTCAAATGAAGTTAATCACAAGCGCACAGATCATATTCGCCATTTGATGGAATTTAAAAAGCAGAAATCCATAGATATCGATAAAGTTGAACCTGCGAGTAATATTGTGCAACGTTTCAATACTGGAGCGATGAGTTATGGTTCGATTTCAGAAGAGGCACATCAAACGCTTGCAGAAGCAATGAATCAAATGGGCGGTAAAAGTAATAGTGGTGAAGGCGGCGAAAATCCTGAACGTTTTGTGATAGATGAAGCAGGTAGAAATCGTTCAAGTGCTATTAAACAAGTTGCTTCAGGTCGCTTTGGAGTAACGAGTGATTACTTACAACATGCAAAAGAAATACAAATTAAAGTTGCGCAAGGCGCTAAACCAGGGGAAGGCGGACAATTACCAGGTACGAAAGTATATCCGTGGATTGCGGAAGTAAGGGGTTCTACACCAGGTATTGGCTTAATATCACCACCGCCACATCACGATATTTATTCAATAGAAGATTTAGCACAATTAATCCACGATTTAAAAAATGCCAATAAAGATGCAAATATTACAGTGAAACTTGTCTCTAAAACAGGTGTCGGTACGATTGCGGCAGGTGTCGCGAAAGCATACGCTGATAAAATCGTAATCAGTGGCTACGATGGTGGTACAGGTGCATCACCTAAAACAAGCATTCAACATGCAGGCGTGCCATGGGAAATTGGACTATCAGAGACGCATCAAACTTTAATGATGAACGGCTTAAGATCAAGAGTGAAAGTGGAAACAGATGGCAAACTACTTACAGGTAAAGATGTCGCTTACGCATGTGCGTTAGGTGCTGAAGAATTTGGTTTTGCCACTGCACCATTAGTAGTTATGGGATGTATTATGATGCGTGTATGTCATAAAGACACATGTCCAGTAGGTATCGCTACACAGAACCAAGATCTACGCGCGTTATTCAATGGCAGAGCAGACCATGTAGTTAACTTCATGCATTTTGTAGCGGAAGAAGTAAGAGAAATATTAGCTGAACTCGGTTTGAAATCAGTCGATGAATTAGTAGGGAGAACGGATTTATTACAACGAAGTAGCCAGTTATCAACACGTCGCTCTAAAGCAGCTACTATGAATGTTGAAGCGTTGTTGTATCAACATGAAGGTGACAGATTTAATAAAATAAAACAAAATCATCATCTTGATGAAGGATTTGATTTAACAAGATTGTATCCTGACGCACGAACGGCTATTGAAAAAGGTGAAGCATTTACAGGTAAATATAAATTGAAAAATGAACAAAGAGATGTAGGTGTGATCACTGGTAGTGCAATTACTAAGATTCATGGACCTGAAGGTTTACCTGAAGATACGATTTATGCACAAACACAGGGTCATGGTGGACAAAGCTTAGCGGCATATACGCCTAGTGGATTAACGATACATCATACAGGTGATTCAAATGATTACGTTGGTAAAGGGTTATCTGGCGGTAAGATTATTGTGAAAGCGCCGAATAAACACCGTGAGAATGAAATTATTATTGGTAATGTTTGTTTTTACGGTGCATCACATGGTAAAGCGTACATTAATGGTAAGGCAGGAGAACGTTTCTGTATCCGTAATAGTGGTGTGCAAGCAGTTGTCGAAGGTATTGGCGACCACGGGCTTGAATATATGACTGGCGGACGTGTCGTTATACTTGGAGATGTAGGTAAAAACTTTGGCCAAGGTATGAGTGGTGGTGTGAGTTACATTTTCCCATCAGACGTTGAAGCTTTTAAAAAAGAACATAAATTAGATAGTCTGGATTTCGATACGATTAGTGTAAAAGCAGAGCGTGAAATTTTGAACGATATGCTACAAGCTCATGTTAAATATACACAGAGCACAAAAGCACAAGCTATTTTAAATGATTTTGAAAATGTGGCACACAAAGTAGTCAAAGTAGTTCCGAAAGATTATAAATTGATGATGCAAAAAATAGAATTACAAAAACGTGATTCGAGTGAGTTAGATGAAGCTTTGTTGAATGCATTTAATGATAAACGTACAAGCTTAGCATCAGAACAACAGCAGACTGCGGTATATTAACCATAAAGGGGGATTTGTCATGGGCGAATTCAAAGGATTTATGAATTATGACAAACAGCAATTAGATGAATTGTCATTGGTTGAACGTATAAGTAATCACGATGCCTTTCAACAGAGGTTTACGAAAGATGAAGCAGCAGAACAAGGTGCACGTTGTATGGATTGTGGGACCCCGTTTTGCCAAACGGGAGAACCTCATGGAAAAGAAACAATTGGTTGCCCCATTGGGAATTATATTCCGGAATGGAATGATCTCGTTTATAGAAAAGATTTTAAAACAGCATATGAACGCTTGAGCGAGACAAATAACTTTCCAGAATTTACGGGGCGCGTTTGTCCTGCGCCTTGCGAACATTCATGTGTGATGAAAATTAATCGTGAATCTGTGGCTATCAAAGGTATTGAGCGCACTATTATTGATGAAGCTTATGAAAATGGCTGGGTTAAACCAACAAAGCCTAAGCAACGTCAATCTGAAACAGTAGCAATCGTCGGCAGTGGTCCAGCTGGGTTAACAGCGGCAGATGAATTAAATAAACTAGGATACAAAGTAACAGTATATGAACGTGCACATGAAGCGGGTGGGCTTCTAATGTATGGTATTCCTAATATGAAATTAGATAAAGATGTCGTACGTCGTAGAATTGAAGTGATGAAACAATCAGGTATTGAGTTTATGACAGATACAGAAATTGGTGTAGACGTGAGTCGTGATGAATTAAATGAACGACACGATGCAATTATACTTTGTACAGGTTCACAAAATGCGAGAGATTTACCATTGGAAGGGCGCATGGGATTTGGAATTCACTTTGCAATGGATTATTTAACTGAACAAGGGCAATTTTTAAATGGAGAAATTAACGAACCTGAAATTTCGGCTAAAGGGAAAAATGTTATTGTGATTGGTGCTGGTGATACAGGTGCTGACTGTGTAGCGACAGCACTGCGTGAAAATTGTAAGTCTATCGTTCAATTTAATAAATACACAAAGCAGCCAGAAGAGATTACATTTGATGAGAACACATACTGGCCATTAGCAATGCCTGTATTCAAGATGGACTACGCGCATAAAGAATATGAGTCGCGTTTTGGTTTTGAACCACGTGCATATGGCGTACAGACGATGCGTTACGATGTTGATCGTATCGGCAATGTAAAAGGTGTTTATACTCAAATACTTGAAGAAACAGAAGATGGCATGGTCGTGGTGGATGGTACAGAACGTCACTGGCCAGCAGACCTAGTCTTATTGTCTATCGGTTTTGTCGGTACAGAAACGACCGTGCCTCATGCTTTCGATATTCAAACCAAACGTAATAAAATTGTGGCTGATAATAAAGATTTCAGAACGAATCAACCACATATATTTGCAGCGGGCGATGCGAGAAGGGGGCAGAGCCTTGTGGTTTGGGCTATTCAAGAAGGAAGAGCTGTAGCAGATTCAGTAGATGCTTACTTAAAAGAAAAAGCGTTGGTATAGTGCTGAAATTTTAATTGACTTTTGAAACGGGCTATAATATTATAAATAATGTATTTATTTGGAGGAATACCCAAGCCCGGCTGAAGGGATCGGTCTTGAAAACCGACAGGGGCTTAACGGCCCGCGGGGGTTC
Organism: Staphylococcus sp. AntiMn-1; assembly: GCF_001663395.1. Taxonomy (NCBI): domain Bacteria; kingdom Bacillati; phylum Bacillota; class Bacilli; order Caryophanales; family Staphylococcaceae; genus Staphylococcus; species Staphylococcus sp. AntiMn-1. Next base: position 1,596,096 of record NZ_CP012968.1, on the reverse strand, counting down.
GAATCCCTCTTCCTCCGCCATAATATTATAAAACTAAGACTAATAAATAGAGTAGACAAGTAATCAATCGTGTATTGAGTACTTGTCTTTTTTATTTGTCGTTTTAGGGTATTGTATAATAATTAAATGGATTTATTGAAATTATTATACAAAAACATGAAAATAACATTATTTTTTCAAATTAACATGAAAGCCTTTACAAAACTTGTCTATACAAGTTATACTTTCAGTGATGTTAAAAGAAAAAGGGAGTGAATCATCATGGCAGTTAAAAAGAAAGATGTGCAAGATATAGTCGAAGCTATTGGGGCAAAGACAACTTGGACACAGCAACACACTGTGTAACGCGTTTGCGACTTGTCTTGAAAGATGATGATAAAGTAGATAAGGATCGATTGGGTGATAACGATTTAGTAAAAGGACAATTCAAAGCTGATAACCAGTATCAAATTGTCATTGGTCCAGGCACAGTCGATGAAGTTTACAAACAATTTATTGAAGAAACAGGTGTAGGTGAAGCGTCAAAAGATGACGCGAAAGCTGCAGCGGCTAAAAAGGGTAATCCGGTCCAAAGATTGATTAAATTGTTGGGGGACATATTTATTCCAATCTTACCGGCAATTGTTACTGCTGGTTTACTTATGGGGATTAATAATTTACTTACGATGGAAGGGCTATTTGGTCCTAAACCGTTAGTAGAACAATTTCCTCAACTTGGAGATATCTCTAATATTATCAATGTAATTGCAAGTACAGCATTCATATTCTTACCAGCATTAATTGGTTGGAGTAGTATGCGCGTGTTTGGTGGGAGTCAAATACTTGGTCTAGTACTAGGCTTAATTTTAATGAATCCACAACTAGCTTCACAATATGATATTGCTAGTGGTAATATTCCTACTTGGGATATTTTCGGTTTAGAAATTAAGCAATTGAACTATGAAGGACAAGTGTTGCCGATTTTACTTGCAGCTTATGTATTAGCTCAAATTGAGAAGTTCTTAAATAAATATATTCATGATTCAATTAAAATGTTAGTTGTAGGTCCGGTAGCGCTACTGATTACAGGTTTCTTAGCATTTATAGTTATTGGGCCAGTTGCATTATGGCTTGGTACAGGAATTACAGAAGGCGTGACATTTGTCTTTGAACATGCTGGTTGGTTAGGTGGCGCACTTTATGGTCTGTTCTATGCACCACTCGTTATCACAGGTTTACATCATATGTTCTTAGCGGTAGATTTCCAATTAATGGGAAGTAGTCTTGGCGGCACATACCTATGGCCAATTCTTGCAATATCTAACATTTGCCAAGGGTCAGCAGCATTTGGCGCATGGTTTGTCTATAGAAGACGTAAAATGGGCAAAGAACAAGGTCTTGCTATGACTTCAGGTATTTCAGGTTTCTTAGGTGTAACAGAGCCAGCATTATTCGGGGTGAACTTACCACTAAAATATCCATTTCTAGCAGCGATTTCAACATCTTGTGTGATAGGTGGTATTATAGGTGCAAGTCGTGTGCTAGGTAGCGTAGGCGTAGGCGGCGTGCCAGCTATTATTTCTATCCAAAAGGATTTCTGGTTAATATATGCTATTTGTACTCTTTTAGCAATTGTCGTACCAGCAATTTTAACTGTTGTTCTATCAAGATTTAGTAAAGAAGAAACAAAAGAAATGGTTGAAAAATAATTTAAGTTATATAGATAAGTACAATTAAACTCGCTAAAATTCATTAGCGAGTTTCTTTTTGAAAACAGTAAAAGAAAAGGTGGTAATTGTTATGGCACATAATGATTGGAGAAAATCAGTTGTTTATCAAATTTATCCAAAATCATTTAATGATACAACAGGTAATGGAGAAGGTGATTTACAAGGTATTATTGAAAAACTAGATTATTTACAATATCTAGGTGTAGATTACATTTGGTTAACACCAGTATATGAATCGCCAATGAACGATAATGGTTATGATATTAGTAACTATTACAAAATTAATGAAAAATTTGGAACAATAGAAGATCTTGAAACATTAGTAAGTGAAGCGCATAAGCGTGATTTAAAAGTTATGATGGATATTGTAATTAATCATACCTCTACAAAACATGAATGGTTTAAACAAGCATATGCAGATAAAGAAAGTCCTTATAGAGATTATTACTTCTTTAGACGATCAGCAGATAATCAACCACCAACAAACTGGGAGTCAAAATTTGGTGGTAATGCATGGAAATATGATAAAAAAACAAATGAATATTATTTGCACCTATTCGACGTTACTCAAGCTGATTTAAATTGGGATAATCCTGAGGTGCGAGATGCTTTATATGACATTGTTAACCATTGGATTAGTTTTGGTGTAGATGGATTTAGATTTGATGTGCTTAATTTGATTTCTAAAGGTGAGTTTAAAGACTCTGAAAAAATCGGCAAAGAGTTTTATACAGATGGACCACGCGTACATGAATATGTACATGAGATGAATCGTCGTACGTTTGGAGACAAAGACATAATGACGGTTGGTGAAATGTCCTCAACTACAATAGATCACTGTATTAAATATACGAATACTAAGCGCCAAGAATTAAGTAGTGTCTTTAATTTCCATCATTTAAAAGTAGATTATGCCGATGGTGAAAAATGGACGAATGCTAAATTAGATTTCCATAAATTAAAAGATATACTTATGGAATGGCAACTTGGTATATATGAAGGGGGCGGTTGGAACGCAATATTCTGGTGTAACCATGACCAGCCTCGTGTTGTTTCTCGTTTTGGTGATGACTCGTCTGAACAAATGCGTAAACAAAGTGCTAAGATGTTAGCTACTGTACTGCATATGTTACAAGGCACGCCTTATATTTTCCAAGGTGAAGAAATCGGTATGACAAATCCAGATTTTGAAAACATTGACCAGTATCGTGATGTTGAATCTTTAAATGCTTATCAAAATATGAAAGATGCAGGTTATAAAGAAGAAGAAATTATTACTATATTAGGGCAAAAATCTCGCGATACTTCAAGAACACCAGTTCAATGGACTGATACAGAGAACGCGGGCTTTACTACTGGTACTCCATGGATTGATGTTCCAAATAATTTTGATAAAATCAATGTTGAAGCGGCTATTAAAGATGAATCATCTATATTGCACACTTATAGACATTTGATTCAATTACGTCATGAACACGATATTATTACGTATGGGAGTATAGTACCTTTATATATGGAGCATAATGAGTTGTTTGTTTATAAACGCCATTACAATGATGAAACGTGGCTTGTTATTGCAAACTTTTCAAATGAACAAGTAACGATTCCAGAAGATTTAGCTATTGAGGGAGAAATTATTATCCAACATGGTGAAGTAACAAATGAATTAATTGATGGATTTGGCGCAATTGTAATTGCACAATAATTTAGAAAAGGGCAGTGAGTGAGCGCGCATGACACAGAAAAAATTTATTACGATATATGAAACAATACGTACAGACATCATAGAGTCACGCATATCGTATGGCACTCAATTGCCATCTGAGCATGAGTTAGTAGAAACCTATAGTGCCTCTCGTGAAACAGTACGTAAAGCACTGAACTTATTAGTGAGAGACGGTATGATTCAGAAGATTCGCGGCAAAGGTTCGGTTGTTATCTATCAAGGCTTAACAGAATTTCCTTTTGCAGATTTAACCAGTTTTAGAGAAGTTCAACAAGGATTAGGCTTGCGACATGAAACTGACGTCAAGGTGTTTAAAAAGATAACTGCAGGTGAAGTTCCTAAAGTACAAAAGGCCTTGAATGTTCGACAAGGAACAGTATTGTGGCATATCGTTCGAATTAGAAAAATAGAAGACAGAGTAAAAATTATAGATGAAGATTACTTAATAGAAGCAATTGTCCCGAACCTTACTACGGAGATTGCTAAAGCATCACTATATGAGTATATAGAAGATATATTAGGTTTAGAAATTAGCTACTCTAATAAGTCGATTACGTTTGAGGGCTTCGGAGAAAGAGAACAAGAAATATTTGGCGATGTGGTACCACCATATACGGCAACAGTTCGAGGCATTGTACATTTGAAAGATACTACAATATTCCAATATAATGTTTCGAAACACTTAGCTACAGAGTTTAAATTCAATGATTTTTCTAGACGTCACAAAAGGTAATATATTTTATCGTAAAAATGACTAAAATGTGATTTATATAATGAAGATATAGTATCCAGGATAGGTTATACTTGCAATCAGTTGTTAAATTATAGTATGATATATTTTGCCGTGCTAAGTGGGGAGGTAGCGGTTCCCTGTACTCGAAATCCGCTTTACGCGAGACTGAATTCCTTTGCTAAGGGTGTGTTTTTGTGAAGTCTGCCCAAAGCACGTAGTGTTTGAAAATCTCGGTCCTATGCAATATGAACCCACGAACCATGTCAGGTCCTGACGGAAGCAGCATTAAGTGGATTATCGTATGTGCCGTAGGGTTGCCGAGATTTAGCTAACGACTTTGGTTACGTTTGTGATACACATTCGAAGTGAAGGTGCACGGTTTTAATTTTTTAAAGAATGAAATAAACTTATATAAATACTGAGCGACGTATCTTTTGATAGCAGTCGCTCTTTTTTTATATTAAAATATAAGGAATACTTTGATAGGATGTTGGTATCGTTTAAAACTTCTCACAAAGCCGATGTTGTTGAGTCAAAGTTTGGAAATTAAACGTTACAAGGGGGATGTCGATGCAAATATACTTAAGTACTTTAACTGAAAATGATTATGATACAAGTTTAGAAACAATAAAATCTGCGTTTGAAGATATCGCTGAGTCACAGCATGATGAGCAAGCGTTAGTTGTGAAATTGAGAAAAACTTTAGAATATAACTATGAATTAGAAGTTGTCGCGAAAAATGATGACGGCGAAGTAATCGGTCATATTTTGTTATCAGAAATCCAAATCGTTAATGAAGAAACAAGTTTTACTGCATTAGCATTAGCGCCACTATCTGTTTTACCAGCATATAGAAATATGGGGTTGGGAAAAGCACTCGTGCAAGCAGCAGAAGAGAGAGCAAAAGCGCAAGGTTATACAACGATTATTGTCTTAGGAGCTACGGAGTATTACAGCAAATTAGGTTATGAAGAAGCGGAACAATACCATATATACAGTCCGTTTGATTTACCTTCGAAAAATTTTATGGTCAAATTCCTTTGGGAACAACTAACGGAGCAACCTAATGGAAAAGTGGTTTATCCAGAATCTTTTAATTGATATTCAAAGTATAAAGTACAATGCTATAATAGTTGATGAATGCTATTGGAGGTGCGAAAGTGAATTATCAAGCTTTATATAGAATGTTCCGACCGCAAAGCTTTGAAGATGTTGTGGGTCAGGAGCATGTAACTAAGACACTACGTAATGCGATTGCTAAAAGTAAACAATCTCATGCTTATATATTTAGCGGGCCTAGAGGAACAGGTAAAACGAGTATTGCAAAAGTGTTCGCAAAAGCCATAAACTGTCTTGAACGTACCGATGGTGAACCTTGTAATGAATGTGCAATATGTAAGGGAATCACGCGTGGAACGAATTCAGATGTCATTGAAATTGATGCAGCAAGTAATAACGGTGTAGATGAAATAAGAAACATTAGAGATAAAGTTAAATATGCACCTAGTGAATCGAAATTCAAAGTATATATTATAGATGAGGTACACATGCTAACAACGGGTGCTTTTAACGCGTTGCTTAAAACGTTAGAAGAGCCACCAGCACATGCAATATTTATATTAGCGACGACAGAACCTCACAAAATACCCCCGACGATTATTTCAAGATCACAAAGGTTTGATTTTAAAGCAATTAGTGAAGATGAAATTGTTGAACGTTTAAAGTTTGTAGCAAACTCGCAAGAAATTGAATACGATACTGCTGCATTGGAATTTATTGCGAAAGCGTCAGAAGGCGGTATGCGTGATGCGTTAAGTATCATGGATCAAGCCATTGCTTTTGGAGATGAGCACCTCACGTTACAAGATGCACTGAACGTAACTGGTAGTGTAGATGCTAGTGCCTTAAATGAATTACTGAAAGAAGTAGTTCAAGGAGATGTGAAAAGTGCTTTTTCAACTTACCACCAATTCATATCACAAGGGAAAGAAGTCAATCGTTTGATTAACGATATGATTTATTTTGTGAGAGATACGATAATGAATAAGACTTCTAATGTAGAAACTGAATATGATGCATTAATGCATTTTGATTTAGATGTTCTTTATAAAATGATTGATATCATCAATGATACACTCGTTTCGATTCGATTCAGTGTAAATCAAAGTGTACATTTCGAAGTATTACTAGTTAAAATCGCTGAAATGATAAAAGAAAAACCCGAGAGCGTTCAAACAGTAGCGACTACAGGTATTGCAACAGAACCTAATAATGACGTTCTGTTGCAAAGAATGGAACAGTTAGAAAGTGAATTGAAGACTATAAAAGCGCAAGGTGTGACTACGAGCAACACGCCTCAACAAACTAAACGAACTACCAACAAAGGTGGGCAGTCTAAGAACACTTTTTCTATGCAACAAATTGCTAAAGTATTAGACAAAGCCAATAAAGATGATATTAAGCAATTGAAAGACCATTGGGAAGAGGTCATTAATCACGCGAAAAGCAATGATATGAAATCGTTAGTGAGCCTCTTGCAAAATTCAGAACCAGTTGCAGCAAGTGAAACGCACGTTCTGATTAAGTTTGAAGAAGAAATACACTGTGAAATTGTTAATAAAGATGATGAAAAACGAGAGAATATTGAGAATGTTGTTTGTAAAATCATCGATAAAACAGTCAAAGTTGTAGGTGTGCCTGCCGATCAATGGATGAAAGTTAGAACGGAATATCTACAAAATAGAAAGAGTAGCACAGCAACAGAAGGTGAAAGTAATAGCCAATCCTCTACTCCGGAAGTAACGGAAGAAGTTGACGTTGTTCAAAAAGCTAAAGATTTATTTGGTGAGAGTACTGTAAATGTAATAGATGAAGAGTGATACATGACAATGAATAAAAAGGCATGTATAATGAAACGAAAGAATAATCATAAAAATGATATAGAAGATTCAAGGAGGAAAAATTTATGCGCGGTGGCGGAAATATGCAACAAATGATGAAACAAATGCAAAAAATGCAAAAGAAAATGGGCGAAGAGCAAGAGAAATTAAAAGAAGAGAAAGTACAAGGTACAGCTGGTGGTGGCATGGTTACTGTAACGGTATCAGGTCATAAAGAAGTACTAGATGTAGAAATAAAAGAAGAAGCGGTAGATCCAGACGATATTGAAATGTTACAAGACTTAGTGATTGCTGCAACGAATGAAGCAATGAATAAAGCTGATGAACTTACACAAGAACGCTTAGGCAAGCACACTCAAGGCTTAAACATTCCTGGAATGTGATCATATGCACTATCCTGAACCGATTTCAAAACTTATTGACAGTTTCATGAAACTGCCAGGCATTGGGCCGAAGACCGCTCAACGTCTGGCGTTTCATGTATTAGATATGAAAGAAGACGATGTTGTCCAATTTGCTAAATCTTTAGTGGATGTTAAACGAGAACTTACCTATTGTAGTGAATGTGGACATATAACTGAACAAGATCCATGTTACATTTGCCAAGATAAACAGAGAGATCGCACAATTATTTGTGTAGTTGAAGATGATAAAGATGTCATTGCTATGGAGAAGATGCGTGAATATAAAGGTTTATATCACGTGTTACATGGCTCTATTTCTCCAATGGATGGTATTGGACCAGAGGATATTAATATACCGAGTTTAATTAATCGTTTGAAAGATGAAGAAGTTAAAGAGCTTATCTTAGCGATGAACCCAAACCTAGAAGGTGAATCTACAGCGATGTATATCTCGAGGTTAGTAAAACCGATTGGTGTTACTTTAACGAGATTAGCTCAAGGTCTTTCTGTAGGTGGCGATTTAGAATACGCTGATGAAGTTACATTGTCGAAAGCGATTATGGGCCGAACAGAGATGTAGTATATTATTAAACATATATATGAATGATTAAAGCTACCTATATAGGTAGCTTTAATCATTTGTAAATAAAATTAAAAATATGTAAAAGAATTTAAAGTACGCGTAACAAGTGTGTTCCAATGGTTTGAAGATAGATTTCAGATGTTTACTGGTTATAAAACGAACTTTAATATGAATTATTATAATAAAGTATGCTTATTAGTGTTCAGAGGTTGTTGTGAGCCGGTTAGAGTGTAAATTTTATAGTTGTTAAAAGGTTTTTATGCGTGTATAGTATTACTAGTAGAGCGAAACAACATGACAAACACAAAAAAGAAATACGAAACACAACGAAAATTAATTTTAAAAAGTTATTGACTTTTCAAGTTATAACCTGTAGAATTAAGTCTTGTGATTAAGAAATGAACATTGAAAACTGAATTGCAATATGTCAACGTTAATTCCGAACACAACATTAAATTGTTGGTTCAAACGTGTTAGAGATAACACACAAATTAGTATTTTATGAGCTAATCAAACATCATAATTCATTTATGGAGAGTTTGATCCTGGCTCAGGATGAACGCTGGCGGCGTGCCTAATACATGCAAGTCGAGCGAACGGATAAGGAGCTTGCTCCTTTGAAGTTAGCGGCGGACGGGTGAGTAACACGTGGGTAACCTACCTATAAGACTGGAATAACTTCGGGAAACCGGAGCTAATGCCGGATAACATTTGGAACCGCATGGTTCTAAAGTAAAAGATGGTTTTGCTATCACTTATAGATGGACCCGCGCCGTATTAGCTAGTTGGTAAGGTAACGGCTTACCAAGGCAACGATACGTAGCCGACCTGAGAGGGTGATCGGCCACACTGGAACTGAGACACGGTCCAGACTCCTACGGGAGGCAGCAGTAGGGAATCTTCCGCAATGGACGAAAGTCTGACGGAGCAACGCCGCGTGAGTGATGAAGGTTTTCGGATCGTAAAACTCTGTTATTAGGGAAGAACAAATGTGTAAGTAACTGTGCACATCTTGACGGTACCTAATCAGAAAGCCACGGCTAACTACGTGCCAGCAGCCGCGGTAATACGTAGGTGGCAAGCGTTATCCGGAATTATTGGGCGTAAAGCGCGCGTAGGCGGTTTCTTAAGTCTGATGTGAAAGCCCACGGCTCAACCGTGGAGGGTCATTGGAAACTGGGAAACTTGAGTACAGAAGAGGAAAGTGGAATTCCATGTGTAGCGGTGAAATGCGCAGAGATATGGAGGAACACCAGTGGCGAAGGCGACTTTCTGGTCTGTAACTGACGCTGATGTGCGAAAGCGTGGGGATCAAACAGGATTAGATACCCTGGTAGTCCACGCCGTAAACGATGAGTGCTAAGTGTTAGGGGGTTTCCGCCCCTTAGTGCTGCAGCTAACGCATTAAGCACTCCGCCTGGGGAGTACGACCGCAAGGTTGAAACTCAAAGGAATTGACGGGGACCCGCACAAGCGGTGGAGCATGTGGTTTAATTCGAAGCAACGCGAAGAACCTTACCAAATCTTGACATCCTTTGAAAACTCTAGAGATAGAGCCTTCCCCTTCGGGGGACAAAGTGACAGGTGGTGCATGGTTGTCGTCAGCTCGTGTCGTGAGATGTTGGGTTAAGTCCCGCAACGAGCGCAACCCTTAAACTTAGTTGCCAGCATTTAGTTGGGCACTCTAGGTTGACTGCCGGTGACAAACCGGAGGAAGGTGGGGATGACGTCAAATCATCATGCCCCTTATGATTTGGGCTACACACGTGCTACAATGGACAATACAAAGGGCAGCTAAACCGCGAGGTCATGCAAATCCCATAAAGTTGTTCTCAGTTCGGATTGTAGTCTGCAACTCGACTACATGAAGCTGGAATCGCTAGTAATCGTAGATCAGCATGCTACGGTGAATACGTTCCCGGGTCTTGTACACACCGCCCGTCACACCACGAGAGTTTGTAACACCCGAAGCCGGTGGAGTAACCATTTATGGAGCTAGCCGTCGAAGGTGGGACAAATGATTGGGGTGAAGTCGTAACAAGGTAGCCGTATCGGAAGGTGCGGCTGGATCACCTCCTTTCTAAGGATATATTCGGAACATCTTCCTTGAGAAGATGAAGAGGAATGATATTGACATATTGCATTCAGTTTTGAATGCTCATTACGAGTATTCATTGCGTTATTTTGTACATTGAAAACTAGATATGTAAGTAAAATTTATGATTTTACCAAGCAAAACCGAGTGAATTAGAGTTTTAAAAAGCTTGAATTCAAAAAAATAGAAATAATCGCTAGTGTTCGAAAGAACACTCACAGATTAATAACATTTTAGGTTTTCAACCGATTTTATCGTGTTGAAGGTCGAAAAGATTAAGTTATTAAGGGCGCACGGTGGATGCCTTGGCACTAGAAGCCTACGAAGGACGTTACTAACGACGATATGCTTTGGGGAGCTGTAAGTAAGCTTTGATCCAGAGATTTCCGAATGGGGAAACCCAACACGAGTTATGTCGTGTTATCGATATGTGAATACATAGCATATCTGAAGGCAGACGCGGGGAACTGAAACATCTTAGTACCCGCAGGAAGAGAAAGAAAAATCGATTCCCTGAGTAGCGGCGAGCGAAACGGGAAGAGCCCAAACCAACGAGCTTGCTTGTTGGGGTTGTAGGACACTCTATACGGAGTTACAAAAGAACAAATTAGACGAATCATCTGGAAAGATGAATCAAAGAAGGTAATAATCCTGTAGTCGAAAGTTTGTTCACTCTTGAGTGGATCCTGAGTACGACGGAACACGAGAAATTCCGTCGGAATCCGGGAGGACCATCTCCCAAGGCTAAATACTCTCTAGTGACCGATAGTGAACCAGTACCGTGAGGGAAAGGTGAAAAGTACCCCGGAAGGGGAGTGAAATAGAACTTGAAACCGTGTGCTTACAAGTAGTCAGAGCCCGTTAATGGGTGATGGCGTGCCTTTTGTAGAATGAACCGGCGAGTTACGATTTGATGCAAGGTTAAGCAGTTAATGTGGAGCCGTAGCGAAAGCGAGTCTGAATAGGGCGTTGAGTATTTGGTCGTAGACCCGAAACCAGGTGATCTACCCATGACCAGGCTGAAGTTCAGGTAACACTGAATGGAGGGCCGAACCGACTTACGTTGAAAAGTGAGCGGATGAGTTGTGGGTAGCGGAGAAATTCCAATCGAACCTGGAGATAGCTGGTTCTCTCCGAAATAGCTTTAGGGCTAGCCTTAAGTAATGATTATTGGAGGTAGAGCACTGTTTGGACGAGGGGCCCTTATCGGGTTACCGAATTCAGACAAACTCCGAATGCCAATCAATTTTATCTTAGGAGTTAGAACGCGGGTGATAAGGTCCGTGTTCGAAAGGGAAACAGCCCAGACCACCAGCTAAGGTCCCAAAATATATGTTAAGTGGAAAAGGATGTGGCGTTGCCCAGACAACTAGTATGTTGGCTTAGAAGCAGCCATCATTTAAAGAGTGCGTAATAGCTCACTAGTCGAGTGACACTGCGCCGAAAATGTACCGGGGCTAAACATATTACCGAAGCTGTGGATTGTCCGTAAGGACAGTGGTAGGAGAGCGTTCTAAGGGCGTTGAAGCATGATCGCAAGGACATGTGGAGCGCTTAGAAGTGAGAATGCCGGTGTGAGTAGCGAAAGACGGGTGAGAATCCCGTCCACCGATTGACTAAGGTTTCCAGAGGAAGGCTCGTCCGCTCTGGGTTAGTCGGGTCCTAAGCTGAGGCCGATAGGCGTAGGCGATGGATAACAGGTTGATATTCCTGTACCACCAAATTTCGTTTTAAGCGATGGGGGGACGCAGTAGGATAGGCGAAGCGTACTATTGGATTGTACGTCCAAGCAATGAGACTGAGTGTTAGGCAAATCCGGCACTCTTAAGGTCAAGTTGTGATGGGGAGAGGAAATTGTTTCCTCGAGTCGTTGATTTCACACTGCCAAGAAAAGCCTCTAGCTAGAATTTTGGTGCCCGTACCGCAAACCGACACAGGTAGTCAAGATGAGAATTCTAAGGTGAGCGAGCGAACTCTCGTTAAGGAACTCGGCAAAATGACCCCGTAACTTCGGGAGAAGGGGTGCTCTTTAGGGTTAACGCCCAGGAGAGCCGCAGTGAATAGGCCCAAGCGACTGTTTATCAAAAACACAGGTCTCTGCTAAACCGTAAGGTGATGTATAGGGGCTGACGCCTGCCCGGTGCTGGAAGGTTAAGAGGAGTGGTTAGCTTCGGCGAAGCTACGAATCGAAGCCCCAGTAAACGGCGGCCGTAACTATAACGGTCCTAAGGTAGCGAAATTCCTTGTCGGGTAAGTTCCGACCCGCACGAAAGGCGTAACGATTTGGGCACTGTCTCAACGAGAGACTCGGTGAAATCATAGTACCTGTGAAGATGCAGGTTACCCGCGACAGGACGGAAAGACCCCGTGGAGCTTTACTGTAGTCTGATATTGAAATTCGGTACAACTTGTACAGGATAGGTAGGAGCCTTTGAAACGTGAGCGCCAGCTTACGTCGAGGCGTTGGTGGGATACTACCCTTGCTGTGTTGGATTTCTAACCCGCACCATTTATCATGGTGGGAGACAGTGTCAGATGGACAGTTTGACTGGGGCGGTCGCCTCCTAAAGAGTAACGGAGGCGCTCAAAGGTTTCCTCAGAATGGTTGGAAATCATTCATAGAGTGTAAAGGCATAAGGAAGCTTGACTGCGAGACTTACAAGTCGAGCAGGGTCGAAAGACGGACTTAGTGATCCGGTGGTTCCGCATGGAAGGGCCATCGCTCAACGGATAAAAGCTACCCCGGGGATAACAGGCTTATCTCCCCAAGAGTTCACATCGACGGGGAGGTTTGGCACCTCGATGTCGGCTCATCGCATCCTGGGGCTGTAGTCGGTCCCAAGGGTTGGGCTGTTCGCCCATTAAAGCGGTACGCGAGCTGGGTTCAGAACGTCGTGAGACAGTTCGGTCCCTATCCGTCGTGGGCGCAGGAAATTTGAGAGGAGCTGTCCTTAGTACGAGAGGACCGGGATGGACATACCTCTGGTGTACCAGTTGTCGTGCCAACGGCATCGCTGGGTAGCTATGTATGGACGGGATAAGTGCTGAAAGCATCTAAGCATGAAGCCCCCCTCAAGATGAGATTTCCCAACTTCGGTTATAAGATCCCTCAAAGATGATGAGGTTAATAGGTTCGAGGTGGAAGCATAGCGATATGTGGAGCTGACGAATACTAATCGATCGAAGACTTAATCAAATTTAAAAGTGTTTTGTTTGGCATTATCAAATTTTACTTACTATCTAGTTTTGAATGTATAATTTTTTATACAGTTCATTGTCTGGTGACAATGGCAAGGAGGTCACACCTGTTCCCATGCCGAACACAGTAGTTAAGCTCCTTAGCGCCGATGGTAGTCGGACTTACGTTCCGCAAGAGTAGGACGTTGCCAGGCAATTAGGGACCCGAAAGGGTCTCTTTTTTTATGCGCAAAAGGAGCTTAACTTCCAAAAATAGCTGGTTTAAGCCATGAGCACATAAGCTGAAGCTCATGTGTAAGAGTTACTAACCTCAATAAATTGAAAAGTAGAGTTTTTACAGTCAGCGTCATAAGGTACGAGAAGTCGAGACTGAGAGGTTTCTTTTTTATGCAAAAAATAGTGTGGATCTCGTTCCAAGAGATATGAGAATAATTTAAGGATTACAAGAGCACCAGCTCTTGTATAAGAACTACTAATTTCGCAAGCGAAAAAGTGGTTCTTTATAAATTAAAAAGTGGTAGTTTATAGGAATAAAAGAGTTGAAGATTATATTAAACGTGATTTATTTTTGGTTTAGTTAAATAAAGTGTTCAAAAGTTCTAGTTAATGTTTAGTATTTGCTTAATTTACTACTGCATACAGTAAAAAATTTTCGATTATATTATTCAAAATGGCCTGTTAATATACAACTTTTCAACTGGTATAAGAAGTAGGGTGTCATTCCTTTTTGTATGGAATTTCCTTTTGTGAATTTTTAATGCGCAAATATGAATTTATTTAATAGTTCTGATATTCAGAAAATCAAAGACATAGGTTATTTTTACTTGATCTATAGTTTTTAGAAGAATAATTACACCAATATTTTTGGAATTTTTACGTTTATCATTTGGAAGAAATAGAATATATAAATTATAAATTAGAGAATTAGTTTGAAAAACACAGTGAGCAACGATAAAAGAATAGTGAATAATTTTCCGAATAGAGTGATATATAGCTATTTTAGAAAGGGATTAAGCTTCCTTATATTTTGATTTTCTGCATTGAAAGAACTGTAGTTACTAGAGATTCGTCTATAATATAGCCTTAATGAATTATATTTGTTTAATAAATGTAAGTTTTGTAGCGATAGTGTAAATTTTACTGTTGTTAAAAGGTTTTTATACGTGTATAGTATTACTAGTCGAGCGAAACAACACGACAAACACAAAAAGAAATACGAAACACAACGAAAATTAATTTTAAAAAGTTATTGACTTTTCAAGTTATAACCTGTAGAATTAACTCTTGTGATTAAGAAATGAACATTGAAAACTGAATTGCAATATGTCAACGTTAATTCCGAACACAACATTAAATTGTTGGTTCAAACGTGTTAGAGATAACACACAAATTAGTATTTTATGAGCTAATCAAACATCATAATTCATTTATGGAGAGTTTGATCCTGGCTCAGGATGAACGCTGGCGGCGTGCCTAATACATGCAAGTCGAGCGAACTTCAAAGGAGCTTGCTCCTTTGAAGTTAGCGGCGGACGGGTGAGTAACACGTGGGTAACCTACCTATAAGACTGGAATAACTTCGGGAAACCGGAGCTAATGCCGGATAACATTTGGAACCGCATGGTTCTAAAGTAAAAGATGGTTTTGCTATCACTTATAGATGGACCCGCGCCGTATTAGCTAGTTGGTAAGGTAACGGCTTACCAAGGCAACGATACGTAGCCGACCTGAGAGGGTGATCGGCCACACTGGAACTGAGACACGGTCCAGACTCCTACGGGAGGCAGCAGTAGGGAATCTTCCGCAATGGACGAAAGTCTGACGGAGCAACGCCGCGTGAGTGATGAAGGTTTTCGGATCGTAAAACTCTGTTATTAGGGAAGAACAAATGTGTAAGTAACTGTGCACATCTTGACGGTACCTAATCAGAAAGCCACGGCTAACTACGTGCCAGCAGCCGCGGTAATACGTAGGTGGCAAGCGTTATCCGGAATTATTGGGCGTAAAGCGCGCGTAGGCGGTTTCTTAAGTCTGATGTGAAAGCCCACGGCTCAACCGTGGAGGGTCATTGGAAACTGGGAAACTTGAGTACAGAAGAGGAAAGTGGAATTCCATGTGTAGCGGTGAAATGCGCAGAGATATGGAGGAACACCAGTGGCGAAGGCGACTTTCTGGTCTGTAACTGACGCTGATGTGCGAAAGCGTGGGGATCAAACAGGATTAGATACCCTGGTAGTCCACGCCGTAAACGATGAGTGCTAAGTGTTAGGGGGTTTCCGCCCCTTAGTGCTGCAGCTAACGCATTAAGCACTCCGCCTGGGGAGTACGACCGCAAGGTTGAAACTCAAAGGAATTGACGGGGACCCGCACAAGCGGTGGAGCATGTGGTTTAATTCGAAGCAACGCGAAGAACCTTACCAAATCTTGACATCCTTTGAAAACTCTAGAGATAGAGCCTTCCCCTTCGGGGGACAAAGTGACAGGTGGTGCATGGTTGTCGTCAGCTCGTGTCGTGAGATGTTGGGTTAAGTCCCGCAACGAGCGCAACCCTTAAACTTAGTTGCCAGCATTTAGTTGGGCACTCTAGGTTGACTGCCGGTGACAAACCGGAGGAAGGTGGGGATGACGTCAAATCATCATGCCCCTTATGATTTGGGCTACACACGTGCTACAATGGACAATACAAAGGGCAGCTAAACCGCGAGGTCATGCAAATCCCATAAAGTTGTTCTCAGTTCGGATTGTAGTCTGCAACTCGACTACATGAAGCTGGAATCGCTAGTAATCGTAGATCAGCATGCTACGGTGAATACGTTCCCGGGTCTTGTACACACCGCCCGTCACACCACGAGAGTTTGTAACACCCGAAGCCGGTGGAGTAACCATTTATGGAGCTAGCCGTCGAAGGTGGGACAAATGATTGGGGTGAAGTCGTAACAAGGTAGCCGTATCGGAAGGTGCGGCTGGATCACCTCCTTTCTAAGGATATATTCGGAACATCTTCCTTGAGAAGATGAAGAGGAATGATATTGACATATTGCATTCAGTTTTGAATGCTCATTACGAGTATTCATTGCGTTATTTTGTACATTGAAAACTAGATATGTAAGTAAAATTTATGATTTTACCAAGCAAAACCGAGTGAATTAGAGTTTTAAAAAGCTTGAATTCAAAAAAATAGAAATAATCGCTAGTGTTCGAAAGAACACTCACAGATTAATAACATTTTAGGTTTTCAACCGATTTTATCGTGTTGAAGGTCGAAAAGATTAAGTTATTAAGGGCGCACGGTGGATGCCTTGGCACTAGAAGCCTACGAAGGACGTTACTAACGACGATATGCTTTGGGGAGCTGTAAGTAAGCTTTGATCCAGAGATTTCCGAATGGGGAAACCCAACACGAGTTATGTCGTGTTATCGATATGTGAATACATAGCATATCTGAAGGCAGACGCGGGGAACTGAAACATCTTAGTACCCGCAGGAAGAGAAAGAAAAATCGATTCCCTGAGTAGCGGCGAGCGAAACGGGAAGAGCCCAAACCAACGAGCTTGCTTGTTGGGGTTGTAGGACACTCTATACGGAGTTACAAAAGAACAAATTAGACGAATCATCTGGAAAGATGAATCAAAGAAGGTAATAATCCTGTAGTCGAAAGTTTGTTCACTCTTGAGTGGATCCTGAGTACGACGGAACACGAGAAATTCCGTCGGAATCCGGGAGGACCATCTCCCAAGGCTAAATACTCTCTAGTGACCGATAGTGAACCAGTACCGTGAGGGAAAGGTGAAAAGTACCCCGGAAGGGGAGTGAAATAGAACTTGAAACCGTGTGCTTACAAGTAGTCAGAGCCCGTTAATGGGTGATGGCGTGCCTTTTGTAGAATGAACCGGCGAGTTACGATTTGATGCAAGGTTAAGCAGTTAATGTGGAGCCGTAGCGAAAGCGAGTCTGAATAGGGCGTTGAGTATTTGGTCGTAGACCCGAAACCAGGTGATCTACCCATGACCAGGCTGAAGTTCAGGTAACACTGAATGGAGGGCCGAACCGACTTACGTTGAAAAGTGAGCGGATGAGTTGTGGGTAGCGGAGAAATTCCAATCGAACCTGGAGATAGCTGGTTCTCTCCGAAATAGCTTTAGGGCTAGCCTTAAGTAATGATTATTGGAGGTAGAGCACTGTTTGGACGAGGGGCCCTTATCGGGTTACCGAATTCAGACAAACTCCGAATGCCAATCAATTTTATCTTAGGAGTTAGAACGCGGGTGATAAGGTCCGTGTTCGAAAGGGAAACAGCCCAGACCACCAGCTAAGGTCCCAAAATATATGTTAAGTGGAAAAGGATGTGGCGTTGCCCAGACAACTAGTATGTTGGCTTAGAAGCAGCCATCATTTAAAGAGTGCGTAATAGCTCACTAGTCGAGTGACACTGCGCCGAAAATGTACCGGGGCTAAACATATTACCGAAGCTGTGGATTGTCCGTAAGGACAGTGGTAGGAGAGCGTTCTAAGGGCGTTGAAGCATGATCGCAAGGACATGTGGAGCGCTTAGAAGTGAGAATGCCGGTGTGAGTAGCGAAAGACGGGTGAGAATCCCGTCCACCGATTGACTAAGGTTTCCAGAGGAAGGCTCGTCCGCTCTGGGTTAGTCGGGTCCTAAGCTGAGGCCGATAGGCGTAGGCGATGGATAACAGGTTGATATTCCTGTACCACCAAATTTCGTTTTAAGCGATGGGGGGACGCAGTAGGATAGGCGAAGCGTACTATTGGATTGTACGTCCAAGCAATGAGACTGAGTGTTAGGCAAATCCGGCACTCTTAAGGTCAAGTTGTGATGGGGAGAGGAAATTGTTTCCTCGAGTCGTTGATTTCACACTGCCAAGAAAAGCCTCTAGCTAGAATTTTGGTGCCCGTACCGCAAACCGACACAGGTAGTCAAGATGAGAATTCTAAGGTGAGCGAGCGAACTCTCGTTAAGGAACTCGGCAAAATGACCCCGTAACTTCGGGAGAAGGGGTGCTCTTTAGGGTTAACGCCCAGGAGAGCCGCAGTGAATAGGCCCAAGCGACTGTTTATCAAAAACACAGGTCTCTGCTAAACCGTAAGGTGATGTATAGGGGCTGACGCCTGCCCGGTGCTGGAAGGTTAAGAGGAGTGGTTAGCTTCGGCGAAGCTACGAATCGAAGCCCCAGTAAACGGCGGCCGTAACTATAACGGTCCTAAGGTAGCGAAATTCCTTGTCGGGTAAGTTCCGACCCGCACGAAAGGCGTAACGATTTGGGCACTGTCTCAACGAGAGACTCGGTGAAATCATAGTACCTGTGAAGATGCAGGTTACCCGCGACAGGACGGAAAGACCCCGTGGAGCTTTACTGTAGTCTGATATTGAAATTCGGTACAACTTGTACAGGATAGGTAGGAGCCTTTGAAACGTGAGCGCCAGCTTACGTCGAGGCGTTGGTGGGATACTACCCTTGCTGTGTTGGATTTCTAACCCGCACCATTTATCATGGTGGGAGACAGTGTCAGATGGACAGTTTGACTGGGGCGGTCGCCTCCTAAAGAGTAACGGAGGCGCTCAAAGGTTTCCTCAGAATGGTTGGAAATCATTCATAGAGTGTAAAGGCATAAGGAAGCTTGACTGCGAGACTTACAAGTCGAGCAGGGTCGAAAGACGGACTTAGTGATCCGGTGGTTCCGCATGGAAGGGCCATCGCTCAACGGATAAAAGCTACCCCGGGGATAACAGGCTTATCTCCCCCAAGAGTTCACATCGACGGGGAGGTTTGGCACCTCGATGTCGGCTCATCGCATCCTGGGGCTGTAGTCGGTCCCAAGGGTTGGGCTGTTCGCCCATTAAAGCGGTACGCGAGCTGGGTTCAGAACGTCGTGAGACAGTTCGGTCCCTATCCGTCGTGGGCGCAGGAAATTTGAGAGGAGCTGTCCTTAGTACGAGAGGACCGGGATGGACATACCTCTGGTGTACCAGTTGTCGTGCCAACGGCATCGCTGGGTAGCTATGTATGGACGGGATAAGTGCTGAAAGCATCTAAGCATGAAGCCCCCCTCAAGATGAGATTTCCCAACTTCGGTTATAAGATCCCTCAAAGATGATGAGGTTAATAGGTTCGAGGTGGAAGCATAGCGATATGTGGAGCTGACGAATACTAATCGATCGAAGACTTAATCAAATTTAAAAGTGTTTTGTTTGGCATTATCAAATTTTACTTACTATCTAGTTTTGAATGTATAATTTTTTATACAGTTCATTGTCTGGTGACAATGGCAAGGAGGTCACACCTGTTCCCATGCCGAACACAGTAGTTAAGCTCCTTAGCGCCGATGGTAGTCGGACTTACGTTCCGCAAGAGTAGGACGTTGCCAGGCAATTAGGGACCTGAAAGGGTCTCTTTTTTATGCGTAAAAGGAGCTTAACTTCCAAAAAAGCTGGTTTAAGAAAGCGTTTGAAGCTGACGAACTGAGTGAAAGACGAGACGAGCTTACAAGCGGTAAGTGAGTAAGGAAAGA
This sequence comes from Staphylococcus sp. AntiMn-1, assembly GCF_001663395.1. Classification (NCBI taxonomy): domain Bacteria; kingdom Bacillati; phylum Bacillota; class Bacilli; order Caryophanales; family Staphylococcaceae; genus Staphylococcus; species Staphylococcus sp. AntiMn-1. The sequence goes on along the minus strand of NZ_CP012968.1, from coordinate 1,576,220 downwards.
GCGAAAGTGAGAAAAGATGCGAACGCTTGCCTTACACCAGAAAAGCTTCTTAGCGTCGATGGTAGCCGACTTGCGTTCCGCAAAAATAGGATAAGGTAGGATAAGAGGGATACAAAAGACAAGTCTTTTGTATAAGTGCTCCTAAGCTCTAAATATTAGAATAAGGAGCACTTTACAGGCAATTAGGGACCTGGCACTGAACCCTTAAAATGGGAATTTAATAAAAACACTGTTTTCTAAGCTGCTGATTTCCTGAATTCTATAGGAGCTAAGTAGCCTAGTTTTTGTTGAATTCTAACTTTATTATAGTTTTCAATGTAATTTTCGACAATATCTATTACAATGTTATTAGAGCTCTTGAGCTCTTTGTTTAAGTAGAATGTTTCAGACTTTAGTGAGGAATGAAAACATTCGATCGGGGCATTATCGGCTGGCGTTCCCTTACGGGACATGCTTCTGGTAATGCCTTTTTCTTTGCACAATTCATAATATTCATACGACGTATAAACACTACCTTGATCAGTATGAAGAATACAACCATCAGGAATTTCCACTTGATTAAGCGTATCGTTTACTAAACTTTGATTTTGGTGATTATCTATAGAATAAGCTATAATTTCTCCGTTATAGACATCCATAATTGATGAAAGATACAACATTGTATTACCGAAAGGTAAATAAGTAATATCAGTTACAAGTACTTCTAATGGACAGTTTGCGTTGAAATTTCTCTGTAGTAAATTATCTGTTTTATAAAATGGATTACCTGGTTTTTTAGATTTCTTAGGTTTAACGCGACAATTCAATCCATTTTCCTGCATAATTCTTTGTACTTTTTTGTGGTTAACTATTATTTCGCTAAATTTATTTAATTCAGCAGTTACTTTCCTATAACCATAGGTATAGTTGTGTTTATGACAAATATATTTAACTTTTTCTTCAATTGAATCTAATTCATAATTTTTACATTTCCAACGATAATAAGTGGATTTGGGAATCTTAAAAACATCTAATATTACCTTAACTGGGTACCTTGATTTCAACGCATTAACCACTTGTATTATTACTTTTGGCGCCACTTCCTTTCCAATTCCTTGTACTTTTTTAAAACATCAATTTCAGCTTGTTGACGTCTAATTTCTAATTTCAATTTCTCTTCATTACTGAATTCTTCAATTCCCTTTCCATATGAATATTGTTTTCCGACTTGTTGAGGAAACCTGTTGCTTTCACCATCTCTATACCATTTCCACCATCTTTGTACTTGAGTCTTATTTTTAATATTTAAAATGTCCATAATATGTTTAGTAGAATAACCTTGAATTTTCATTTCTATTACTTTGTTTTTAGTTTCTACTGAATATGCTACTTTTTTCATAGAAAAAAACACCTCCGAATAAATTCATTTTAATATGAATTCAACGAAAGTGTCTTTATTTTACTCCCATTAATTGGGGTCAGTTCAGACCTAGAAAGGTCTCTTTTTTTATGCGTGAGAAAATTAGTGAAGCCTGTTTAAAGACAAAGTCTTTTATATGCAGTACATTTGGAAATAGAGGCAGGCATGGACAAATACATCTCCTACTGCCTATATGTTAAAATATAATGAACTATGAGATATGAGAGTTGAAATTACTGCTTGAAAAGCGAGGATGCATATGACATTACCATTAACTAATAAACTTAAAAATATACTAAATAGAAATTCGATTTCGATGCATGTACCTGGACATAAAAATATGACAATTGGTTATTTAGAGCAACTAAATTTTAAAATGGATATGACTGAGATTACAGAATTAGATGATTTGCATCATCCTGAAGAAGTGATAGCAGAAAGTATGGAAGGTATAGAGAAACATCCTGATTATGATGCGTATTATTTAGTCAATGGGACTACATCTGGTATTTTATCAGTAGTCCAAGGGTTTTCAGGGCAACATGGACATTATTCTATAGTTCGAAATGCACATAAATCTGTATTTCATGCTTTGGATTTAACATCAGAACAGTGTCAACTATTGGAAATGACAATGAGCAAAAAAACGAACCAATATTTAGGGCCGAATTTGGATACATTGCTTTCTCAAATAGAACAAACTAAATTAGCAATTCTTACATATCCTAATTATTATGGTGAGTGCTTTGATGTATCTATTGCTATCAAAGATCTAAAAGAGCACAATATACCTGTATTAATAGATGAAGCACATGGTGCCCATTTTGATTTGGAAGGTTTTCCCAATTCTACTTTAAATATGGGGGCGGATTATGTGGTGCAATCGTATCATAAGTCATTACCATCACTAACAATGAGTTCTATTATATTTATTCATAAGAATGCACCGAGAAGAGAAAAGGTTATTAAATATTTGTCCTATTTTCAATCTTCAAGCCCGTCCTATTTATTGATGATGAGTTTGGAATTAGCACATCAATTTTATAAAGATTATAATAGTAAACTCTTTTTTAAAAAAAGAGACCAATTAATTCAAGCGTTAAAAGAAATTGGCGCTGAAGTCGTTAAGGTTGAAGATCCTCTGAAATTGAATATACGTTGTAATGGTTATACTGGTTTTGAATTACAAAAGTATTTTGAAACTAAAGATATTTACGTTGAACTTGCTGATGAACATCAGGTATTATTCGTTTTGCCTTTATGGCATAAGGGGATACCTATCCATTTGATTTATTAATTGAAAGAATACGACAGATTGAGTTGGAAGAGAGAGACACACAAACACCTGATCAGTCAGCGTTTAGGACTGAAGAAGGTACATACCAAGCGGGTGATATAGTTGATACAAAAAGTATCGATATTAGTCATGCTGGATCTAAAGTTTTAGCAACAAATATCGTTCCATATCCTCCTGGCATTCCTGTTATGTTTAAAGGAGAAAAAATTACAGAAAATATGATAGAATTAATGAATTATTGGTATGATAATAATATAAGAGTAGAAGGAATTAAAAATTATAAAATAGAAATTAAGGATGAATAAAATGTCAGCTTTTATAACTTTTGAGGGCCCAGAAGGTTCAGGTAAAACTACAGTCATTCAACAAGTGGCAGAAAGGTTAGAAACAGAGTATGATGTTGTACTCACTAGAGAACCTGGTGGTGTTAAAACTGGAGAGCAAATACGTGAAGTATTACTTGAAGGCGACGATATGGATGAGCGCACAGAAGCCTTATTATTTGCGGCCTCAAGACGTGAACATCTTGTTGGTAAAGTTATACCATCATTAGATGAGGGAAAGATAGTATTATGTGATCGTTATATAGATAGTTCATTAGCTTATCAAGGTTATGCACGGGGTATAGGAATAGAAGAAGTGAAATCTATTAATGAATTTGCTATTAATGGTTTATATCCAGATAGAACCATTTACCTTGATGTGAGCGTAGAGGTAGGTCGTGACCGTATACAAAAAAATCAGCGAAATCAGAATCGTTTAGATCAAGAAGATGTAATATTTCATGAAAAAGTAGTTGAAGGTTATAAGAAAATTATTCATAATGAGTCTAAACGTTTTATTGTGATTGATGCAAATCGAAGTATAGAAGAAGTAGTAAATGCGACGTATGAATCTATCAACAAATACTTAGAAAAATTGTGATATAATATTTGGAAGAGGTGTTTAGTATGAAAATGATTATAGCAATTGTACAAGATCAGGATAGTCAAGAACTGTCGGACAAACTTGTTAAACATAATTTTAGAGCAACAAAACTTGCAACCACTGGTGGATTTTTAAGAGCTGGGAATACTACGTTCTTATCTGGTGTTGAAGATGATCGCGTGGATGAGATGTTGAAAGTTATCAATGATACTTGTGGTAACAGAGAGCAGCTTGTATCACCTATTACACCGATGGGTGGTAGTGCAGATTCTTATATACCGTATCCGGTTGAAGTAGAAGTTGGAGGAGCAACGGTATTTGTAATGCCTGTTGAAACTTTCCATCAATTCTAAAATCATGGTTGCTTAATATAGTAGCCTCTCAAATTACATTTTAGCTAAAAAGATGTGCCTATGGTAATCTTTTGGAATGTTTTTTGTAGAGTAACTATATATAAGCAGCCTTTTTATATAAAGGAGTAACTTTATAATGGACGAACGAGAAAGACTGACGAAAGCCTATCAATCAAATAAATTGTCACATGCTTATTTATTTGAGGGTGATGATGGTCAGACAATGCAACAAGTCGCTATTGATTTTACGAAGCTGATTTTATGTGATCAAGACAATCAATGTCAGTTAAAGGTAGAAACATTTAATCATCCTGATTTTATGTATATATCCTCTGAAGAGAATACAATAAAGAAAGATCAAATAGAACAGTTATTACATCATATGAATCAATTACCAATAGAAGGTGACTATAAAGTATATATTATTGAATCCTTTGAAAAGTTAACCATTCAAGGTGAAAATAGCATTTTGAAATTTTTAGAGGAACCTCCTGAAAATACTATCGCCATCTTATTAACTACGAAGCCTGAACAAATTTTAGACACAATCCATTCGAGATGTCAGCATGTTTATTTTAAACCTATTAATAAAGCTAATTTTATAAATAGATTAGTAGAACGTGATATTTCTCGTCCAGTAGCTGAATTATTAAGTACATATACTACGCAAATTGAAACGGCAGTTACGCTAAACGAAGAAGCAGATTTAATGGCGCTACGTAAAAGTGTCATTAAATGGTGCCAATTACTTTTAACAAATCGACCTATGGCATTGATTGCTATTGTCGATTTATTGAAACAGGCTAAAAATAGAAGGCTACAAATGGTCACATTAGCTGCAGTTAATGGTTTCTTTCAAGATGTTATGCATGCTAAAGTAGGGATGACTGATGATATGATATATCAAGATTTACAAGTCGATGTACAAGAATATACGGAAAAACTAACATATAATCAAATTATTTTGATGTATGATCAAATAACAGAAGCACATAAAAAGTTGAATCAAAATGTGAATCCAACTTTAGTGTTTGAGCAAATCGTAATAAAAGGGGTGAATTAGTTATGCAAAATGTAGTAGGTATTGATTTTCAAAAATCAGGGAAAATGGAATATTATTCGCCTCAACACTTTAATTTAACTGTAGGAGACTGGGTAGTTGTAGAGTCTAAAAGAGGGTTAGAGATGGGTCGTGTAAAATACGAACCTTTAAATGTTGCGGATCAAGATGTAACACTACCATTAAAAGAAATTGTACGTATTTCAACTGAAGAAGATTTAATCAGATATGAACAAAATGAGCAAGCTGCAAAAGAAGCTTTGCAATTGTGTAAAGATACAATACAGCAACAACAATTAGAAATGCGTTTGGTTAACTGTGAATTCACATTAGATAAATCAAAAGTAATATTTAATTTTACTTCAGATGAACGAGTTGATTTTAGAAAACTCGTAAAAGTCTTGGCACAGAAGTTAAAAACACGTATTGAATTAAGACAGACAGGTGTTAGAGACGAAGCAAAATTATTGGGTGGCATTGGGCCATGTGGACGTTCTTTATGTTGTTCAACATTTTTAGGTGATTTTGAACCAGTATCTATAAAAATGGCTAAGGATCAAAACTTATCTTTAAATCCAACTAAAATTTCGGGAGCCTGTGGACGTTTGATGTGTTGTCTCAAGTATGAAAATGATTATTATGAAGAGGCACGTGCACAATTACCTGATGTTGGTGATCCGATTGAAACACCAGAAGGTAACGGTAAAGTGATAGGGTTAAATATTTTAGACATTTCCATGCAAATTAAAGTGGAAGGCCTAGAGCAACCACTTGAATATAAGATGGAAGAATTAGAAACGTTTAATTAGGAGGCCGTTACAACATTGAATCGAAGCGAGATATTTGAAAAGTTAGCACATTTAGAAGAAAATATTAATCAAATCAACGGTGATATGGTTAATTTGAAAAATCTTACTGTCGAACTCATAGAAGAAAATGTAGCCTTACAAATAGAGAATGAAAATCTGAAAACTTTAATAGATAAAGAAGAAAAACCTAAAAAATAGAAAGCGGTCATAAAGCACAATATAAGCGACCACTTCGCAGTAAAGATAATTTAGCAATGCTTTATAAAGAGGGTTTTCATATTTGTAATGGTGAGTTATTCGGAAAACATAGAAAAGGTGACGACTGTTTATTTTGTTTAGAAGTGCTGAGTGAATAATTAAAGAACGAAATTGCCTATAAAACAATATGGATGAAATGTGATTGAGGATGAGATGTAGCGATAGGCTTGGTTATTAAGCATCGCAGTCTCGTCTTTTTTTTGGAGGATATAATGAATATGCATATGGAAAATGAAAGGTTAGATTTTTTAATTAAAGAAAAACTAGAAATTATTCAAAATGATGATGTGTTTTCTTTTTCAACAGATGCTTTACTACTTGCACATTTCACAAAAGTAAAAAAACAAGATACGATTATGGATTTGTGTTCGGGTAATGGTGTGATACCTTTATTACTTTCTGATAAAGGACAGCAAGCTATAGATGGAATCGAAATACAGCAACAACTTGTAGATATGGCACAACGTAGTATCGTACATAACCATTTAGAAAATAGAATACAGATGCATCATATGGATTTGAAAGAGGCGCACAAACAGTTTAGTCCTGCAAAATATAGCCTTATTACTTGTAATCCGCCTTATTTTAAAGCGAATCAAGCGTTCCAACATCAGAAGGAAGCACATAAGATCGCACGACATGAGATCATGTGTACACTAGAGGATTGTTGTTTTGCAGCCAGACATTTACTGAAACAAGGCGGACGTTTTGTGATGGTACATCGAGCAGAACGTCTTATGGATGTCTTAACCTATATGAGAGCATACCAGATTGAACCCAAGAAACTTCATTTCATCTATAGTAAGCAGGGTAAAGTGGCGCAAACAATTGTTGTTGAAGGTAGAAAAGGCGGTAATCAAGGGTTAGACATTCAAACACCATTTTACATATATAATAATGATGGAACGTATACTAAAGAAATGAGAGAAATATATTATGGATAAACATTATATATACATTGTTAAGTGTAAAGATGGAAGTTTATATACTGGTTATGCAAAAGACATAGAAAAAAGGGTAGAAAAGCATAATAAAGGACAAGGCGCCAAATATACTAAAATAAGACGTCCGGTAGAGTTAGTTTATCAAGAAATGTTTGATACGAAGTCAGAAGCTTTAAAACGAGAATACGAAATAAAAACCTATTCTAGGCAACAAAAATTAGTATTAATAAGCGAGGGATAACTCATGGCGACATTATATTTAGTAGGAACACCTATAGGAAATTTAGCAGATATTACATATAGAGCTGTAGACATTTTAAGATCGGTGGATTTGATTGCTTGTGAAGATACAAGAGTGACTAAAAAGTTATGTGCACATTATGATATACAAGCACCCCTGAAGTCCTATCATGATCACAATAAGGAACAACAAACGGATTACCTAATAGAACAACTGCAGCAGGATGTTAGCATCGCACTTGTATCAGATGCAGGATTGCCATTGATTAGCGATCCCGGTTACGAGCTTGTCGTGGCAGCGAGGGCAAGTGAAATCAGAGTTGAAACGGTGCCAGGCCCTAATGCTGGATTGACGGCACTGATGGCGAGTGGGTTACCATCATTTACTTATACATTTTTAGGGTTTTTGCCACGAAAAGAAAAGCAAAAATTAGATATTTTAGAGCAACGGATGTTTGAAGATAGTACACTGATTATTTATGAGTCCCCACATCGTGTGAAGGAGACGTTGAAAACAATTCAAAAAGTAGATGAAACGCGAAAAGTTTCACTAGGTAGAGAATTAACTAAAAAGTTTGAGCAAATTGTCACAGGAGAAGTTGGAGAATTACTAAACCAACTTAATGAAAATCGTATTCCAACTAAGGGTGAATTTGTCATAGTCATCGAAGGTGCAATAGCTGAAGAAGATACGTCGTGGTTTGAAGATATGTCGATACAAGCACATGTGGATTATTATATAAACGAAAATATGAAACCTAAAGCTGCAATTAAACAAGTTGCTGAAATGCGTCATATGAAGACTGGCGAAGTTTATGATATTTATCATGAGGTTTCCAATAATTAATCCAGGTTGGATTGATAATTCTTAAGATAAAGCTTCTAAGGTAAAGTGAAGAACTTTCATAGGATGAAATCACGTTTAATCAAGAAAAATGAGTTGAAAAACTCCCATAACACGCGTGATTTATGGTAATGTAGACAAGATAGAGATTATTAATCATATTAAAATTTCAGAAGAATTAAGTCATGAAAAGTTCGATATGAATAGTAATCTAATCATATCATTATAAAAGTGGCTAAATTAGAAAATGAAATATAAAACATACATCTGTTTCATTGAGGGAAAAATGAATTTAGATATATTTAAAGCGTAGGAAACGAGGAGGAACATTGATGGCGAAAGAAACATTTTATATCACTACACCAATATATTATCCAAGTGGGAATTTACATATCGGTCACGCATATACAACAACAGCTGGTGATGTAATCGCACGTTATAAAAGAATGCAAGGCTATGATGTTCGATATTTAACAGGTACGGATGAACATGGTCAAAAAATACAGGAAAAAGCACAAAAAGCTGGGAAATCTGAATTAGAATATTTGGATGAAATGATTGCTGGAATTAAAGATTTATGGAATAAATTAGAAGTCTCAAACGATGATTTTATTCGTACAACAGAAGCGCGACATAAAGAAGTGGTGCAACAAATATTTGAACGTTTATTAAAGCAAGAGGATATTTATCTTGGCGAATATGAAGGTTGGTATTCTGTACCAGATGAAACTTATTATACTGAGACGCAATTAGTGGATCCGGTATTTGAAAATGGTGAAATCGTTGGCGGTAAAAGTCCAGACTCTGGTCACGAAGTAGAATTAGTTAAAGAGGAAAGTTATTTCTTCAATTTATCTAAATATACAGACCGTTTATTAGAATTTTACGATGAAAACCCTGATTTTATTCAACCACCTTCACGTAAAAATGAAATGATTAACAATTTCATCAAACCAGGATTAGAAGATTTAGCAGTTTCACGTACGTCATTCGATTGGGGTATTCATGTGAAATCAAATCCTAAACACGTCGTTTACGTGTGGATTGATGCGCTTGTGAACTATATTTCTTCACTAGGTTACTTATCAGATGATGATAGCTTATTCAAAAAATATTGGCCAGCAGATATTCATATCATGGCGAAGGAAATTGTGCGTTTCCACTCAATTATCTGGCCAATCTTGTTGATGGCATTAGATGTTCCACTTCCTAAGAAAGTCTTTGCGCATGGCTGGATACTTATGAAAGATGGCAAAATGAGTAAATCTAAAGGTAACGTGGTCGATCCTAATGTACTTATAGATCGTTATGGTCTAGATGCTACGCGTTATTATTTAATGCGCGAATTACCATTTGGTTCAGATGGTGTCTTCACGCCTGAAGGTTTTGTTGAACGTACAAATTATGATTTAGCAAATGACTTAGGTAATTTAGTGAATCGTACAATTTCTATGGTCAATAAATATTTTGATGGCGAATTACCAGCATATCAAGGTCCAAAACACGAGTTGGATGAAGATATGGAACAAATGGCGATAGACACAGTGAATACATTCCATGAAAATATGGACGATTTACAATTCTCAGTAGCACTTTCAACGGTTTGGAAGTTAATCAGCCGTACTAATAAATATATTGACGAAACATCGCCGTGGGTATTAGCTAAAGATGAAAATCAAAAAGACATGCTAAGTAATGTAATGGCGCATTTAGTAGAAAACATTCGCATTGTAGCAGTGTTATTAAGACCATTCCTTACGCACGCACCAAAACAAATTTTTGAACAGTTGAATATTAATTCACCTGAATTATATGAATTTGATAGCGTGAAACAATATGGTGCCTTAACTGCGCCAATCGTTGTTAGTGATAAACCACAACCAATCTTCCCGCGTTTAGATAGTGATGCAGAAATCGATTATATTAAACAATCTATGCAGCCAGAAAAAGCGGCAGAAGTTTCAGAAGAAACTGAAGAAGAAGTACCTAGTAAGTCGCCAATCGATATCAAAGATTTTGATAAAGTAGAAATTAAAGCTGCTACGATTACAGATGCTGAGCAAGTTAAAAAATCTGATAAATTATTGAAAATCCAAGTTGATTTAGATAGTGAACACCGTCAAATCGTCTCTGGTATTGCAAAATACTATCAACCAGAAGATATTATAGGTAAAAAAGTTGCAGTTGTAACAAATTTAAAACCTGCTAAATTGATGGGTAGAAAATCAGAAGGTATGATTTTATCTGCTGAAAAAGATGGTGTACTGACACTTGTAAGTTTACCAAGCGCAATTCCAAATGGTGCAATAATTAAGTAATCACAAATTAAGGGAGCGGTATAACATGCTTATTGATACACATGTTCATTTAAATGCAGAACAATATGATGAAGATTTAGAAGCGGTCATTGAACGTGCAAGAGACAACGGTGTAGATCGAATGTTTGTTGTTGGATTTGATACACCAACAGTCGAACGTACGATGGAATTGATTGACCAATACGAATTTATCTATGGCATTATTGGATGGCACCCTGTAGATGCGGTTGATTGCACAGAAGAACGGTTAGAATGGATAGAAAAGCTTGCAGAACACCCTAAAGTGATTGGCATAGGTGAGACGGGATTAGATTATCATTGGGACAAGTCGCCGAAAGATGTACAACAAGCATTATTTAGAAAACAAATCGCATTGGCTAAACGCGTCAATTTACCAATTATTATTCACAATAGGGAAGCAACGCAAGATTGTATAGATATTCTTAAAGAGGAACATGCGGAAGAAATTGGTGGTATCATGCACAGTTTCAGCGCTTCTCCTGAAATTGCGGATGATGTAATTAATAAATTGAATTTCTATGTATCTTTAGGTGGTCCAGTCACTTTTAAAAATGCGAAACAACCTAAAGAAGTAGCAAAGCATGTTCCATTTGATCGATTATTAGTTGAAACGGATGCACCATTCTTATCACCACATCCTTATAGAGGCAAAAGAAATGAACCTGTTCGTGTGACATTGGTTGCAGAACAAATTGCTGAATTACGCGGTGTGAGCTATGAGGAAGTATGCAAGCAAACAACTGAAAATGCAGAACAATTGTTTAAATTAAAAGGATAGACACATTACAAAAAAGGTATCGGTCTGAAATAGGGCTTAGTTCATAGAGTAAATGCTAAGTAGTAACCATTATTTGCGACGATACCTTTTTTATTTTTATCTAAAATCGAATTAAAGAGATGAAAGGTGTAACAATAAATGAAGATTAACGAATTTATTGTAGTAGAAGGTAGAGACGATACGGAACGCGTTAAAAGAGCGGTAGAATGTGATACGATTGAAACAAATGGGAGTGCGATTAACGAGCAAACGCTAAGTGTTATAGCACAAGCATTTGAAACAAGAGGTGTCATTGTATTAACAGATCCTGATTTCCCGGGTGATAAAATACGTAATACAATTCAAAAACATGTACCAGGCGTTAAACACGCATATATCGATAGAGAAAAAGCCAAAAGTAAACGAGGCAAGATTGGTGTAGAACATGCACAACTTGAAGATATTAAAGATGCCTTAATAAATGTGAGTACACCATTCGAAGAAGGACACGAAACAATAAGTAAATCAGTGTTAATTGATTTAGGATTAATAATTGGGAAAGATGCACGCAAAAAAAGAGAAATAATTGGACGTAAGCTACATATAGGACATTCTAACGGCAAACAATTAATAAATAAGCTCAATGCGTTTGGCTATACTGAAGAAGATGTTAGGAATGCATTAAGTGATAATGAAGGAAGTGAATGATAAGTGGATATTAAAGATGTTGCAACACCATCGCGTACAAAAGCATTGCTCAATCAATATGGTTTTAATTTCAAAAAAAGTTTAGGACAAAACTTCTTGATTGACGTTAACATTATACAAAAAATTATCGATGCCAGCGACATAGGTGAAAATACAGGTATTATAGAAATAGGGCCTGGTATGGGTTCGCTCACGGAACAATTAGCTAAAAACGCAAAGAAAGTTGTTGCATTTGAAATTGATCAACGTTTGATACCAGTGTTGAAAGATACAATGGGACCTTATGATAACGTGGAAATTATAAATGAAGATATATTAAAAGCTGATATTGCACATTATGTTACAGAGCATTTAGCAGATTGTGACAATATCATGGTGGTCGCTAACTTACCATATTATATTACAACACCGATATTATTGAATCTAATGCAACAAACTTTACCTATCGATGGCTACGTAGTTATGATGCAGAAAGAAGTCGGTGAAAGATTGAATGCACAAGTAGGTACAAAAGCTTATGGATCACTTTCAATAGTTACCCAATATTATACTGAAACCAGTAAAGTGTTAACAGTGCCGAAGACTGTCTTCTTGCCACCGCCAAATGTAGATTCAATTGTTGTAAAATTGATGAAGCGTCAGACACCGGAAGTAGATATAGATAACGAAGATAAATTTTTCAAAATGACAAAAGCTGCATTTAGCCAAAGACGAAAAACAATTAGCAATAACTATCAAAGTTTGTTTGTAGATGGTAAAGCGAACAAAGAAATTATTAAAAAATGGTTAGAAACAAGTGGTATAGATCCAAGAAGACGTGGAGAAACGCTTTCAATAAAAGAATTTGCAAAATTATACAATGAATTGCAAAATTTCACAGAATTAGCATTTTAAATTATTGACAAGCTTGAGTTAAATTGCTAAAATTGATGTTTTGTTTGACAAAAGCGCGCTATTTGTGTTATTATACAACTTGTAGCGAGGTGGAGCAATATGCCAAAATCTATTGGAGACATCAAAAATTCACTTGATTGTCAATTAGGAAACCGAATCGTACTTAAAGCGAATGGTGGTCGTAAGAAAACAATTGAGCGTAGTGGTGTGTTAAAAGAAACGTACCCTTCTGTTTTCATTGTTGAGCTAGATCAAGAAATTTACAACTTTGAGCGTGTATCTTATACATACGCTGACGTTTTAACTGAAAACGTACAAGTTTCTTTTGAAGATGATAATCAGCAAGAAGCAATTGCACACTAAATAAAAGTGATTTAAATAAAGTTTGTCTCTTAGGAGCCATACTTTTTAATTTAAACTTTAATATTAAGATCATTAAATGAAAAAGGTATGTTGGTGTAACTTCGCCAACATACCTTTTTCTGTGTCACAATTTAGGATGCAGGGAATGGATATAATTTTAATAGAGACGTACTATATTGTAGAATAGTAAATTAAGAAATGATTTATTGTCCAATATAGTTAAATGTATATTTATAAAAATATTTATCAAAATATCGAAAATAAGTTTTTGAAAACAGCCAATGCAACTATAACAATATGTTAAAATCATTTTATTACCATATCGAATTGGAAGAGGGTGGGAATATGATCTATGAAACGGCTCCGGCTAAGATTAATTTAACGCTGGATACACTCTTTAAACGAGATGATGGTTTTCATGAAGTTGAAATGATTATGACGACGATTGATTTAAATGATCGCTTGTCATTTGAACTACGCAATGACAAAAAAATTGTTGTTGATGTAGAGCAAACTTATGTTCCCTCCGATAATAAAAACTTAGCGTATAAAGCTGCAGAATTGATGAAAAGAACTTATAATCTAAAGCAAGGTATTACAATCACTATAGATAAGAACATACCGGTGTCAGCAGGGCTTGCAGGAGGCTCTACTGACGCTGCAGCTACGATGAGAGGGATGAATCGCCTGTATGAGCTAAATAGACCGTTAAACGAGTTGTGTGAGCTTGGTATTAAGATAGGTACAGATATCCCTTTTTGTATTTTTGGTAAAACAGCATTATGCAGAGGTAAAGGTGAACATATTACGTTTCTGAATAAACCTCCATCAGCATGGGTTGTGGTGGCAAAACCAAATTTAGGTATATCTTCTCCGAGTATCTTCAAAAAATTAGACTTAAATCAGTCACATCATGTGGATACAACAGCTTGTAAATCAGCTTTAATTTCAGGAGATTATGAATTACTTTGCAAAAGTCTTTCAAACCGATTGGAACCTGTTTCGGGTAAAATGCATAGTGAGATTTTAAAAATAAAAGAAAATATGTTAGAGAATGGTGCGGATGGTGCTGTTATGAGTGGAAGCGGCCCATCTGTTTATGGACTAACACAAAAAGAACGCCAGGCAAGACATGTTTACAATGCAGTCAATGGCTGTTGTAATGAAGTGTATATAGTAAGATTATTAGGCTAGTGAGAAGGGATGAGTTAAATGCGCTATAAAAGAAGCGAACGAATTGTTTATATGACACAATACTTGATGAATAACCCTAATAAATTGATACCATTAACTTATTTCGTACAAAAATTTAAACAAGCGAAATCATCTATAAGTGAAGATGTTCAAATTATTAAAACCACATTCCAAAAAGAAAAATTAGGGACAGTGATTACCACAGCTGGGGCAAGTGGCGGTGTGACGTATAAACCAGAAATGAGTAAAGAAGAAGCGAGTGAAGTCATCGATGACGTTATCGCACAACTCCAAGAGAAGAATCGTTTGCTACCAGGAGGGTATTTATTCTTATCTGATTTAATGGGGGATCCGACGTTACTTAACCGTGTCGGAAAACTGATTGCTACACTTTATATGGACGAAGAATTAGATGCAATCGTTACGATTGCTACGAAAGGTATCTCTCTTGCTAATTCAGTAGCGAACGTATTGAATTTACCGGTAGTTGTCATTCGAAAAGATAACAAAGTGACTGAAGGTTCTACGGTATCTATCAATTATGTGTCAGGATCTTCCCGAAAAATTGAAACAATGGTGTTATCTAAGAGAACATTACCAGAGAATTCTAATGTCCTTGTAGTAGATGATTTTATGCGCGCAGGCGGATCCATCAATGGTGTGATGAATTTAATGAACGAGTTTAAAGCACATGTGAAAGGGGTATCGGTACTAGTAGAATCAAAAGAAGTTAAACAAAGATTAATTGAAGATTATACTTCCTTAGTTAGATTATCTGATGTAGATGAATACAATCAGGAATTTAAAGTGGAGAAAGGCAACAGTTTAACTAAATTTTCTTAAAGGAGCGATTACGACATCATGAAAACGATTAATACAACCAAAGCACCGGAAGCGTTAGGGCCATACTCACATGCAACAGAAATAAATGGTCTAGTATTCACATCTGGACAAATCCCATTAAATTTAAATGGAGAGATTGTTAGCGATGATGTAAAAGAACAGACGACACAAGTCTTAGAAAATTTAAAAGTTGTACTAGACCAAGCTGGATCGGATATAGATTCGGTTATAAAAGCTACTATTTTTATTGCTGATATGAATGAATTTCAAAATATAAATGAAGTTTATGGCAAATATTTTAATCATCATCAACCGGCTAGAAGTTGTGTTGAGGTAGCGAGACTACCTAAAGATGTTAAAGTAGAAATAGAAGTAATTGCACAAGTGAAGTAAGGATTTATAATTTTTAATAAAATTGTTAAGCTTCTAACAAAGAGATACTATGGGGGGCTCACTACATGAAAGTGACAGATGTAAGACTTAGAAAAATACAAACAGACGGTAGAATGAAAGCGCTTGTTTCAATCACTTTAGATGAATCATTTGTGGTACATGATTTACGCGTTATTGAAGGCAACACAGGTCTATTCGTCGCAATGCCAAGTAAACGTACACCAGATGGTGAATTCCGAGATATCGCGCATCCGATCAATTCAGAGATGAGACAAGAAATACAGGATGCTGTGATGAAAGTATATGAAGAAACTGATGAGGTCATCCCTGATAAAAATGCTCAATCATCAGAAGATACTAATGAGGAAGCTTAATTTAATTATTTGAGATTATTATAGTGAATTTAATATCGTTTTAAAGAAGATTGAATTTCTAAAATTGGGGAATTCAATCTTCTTTATTTATGTAAGCGTGACTAAAATATAAAATATTAAAATTATTTATAAAATGTAAAGGTGACAAAAATTATAATTTTGAAATTTATAATAAATAACTCAAACTTACATCGTTTTACTTAACTATATTATTATGAATGAAACAATTACATAAAGAAGTGATAGCGTATGTTTCGTTCATAATAATATGTTGAAAATTATCGATAATAAGAAAAACTACTTCAGGAAATGAAGCGGTTTACAAAACCTAAATAGATGACAAATACTATGCACTTTATTTTTAACAATCGTAATAAAAAACGCTTTAATAAAAAACATTGGCACTTTGAGCCTTGAAAGTGTGACTAGCGTTAAATTATAATAATAAAGAAGTGTATATTTTAATGGAGGGTTAACATACATGCAAAGACATGCAATAGTACTCGCAGCTGGTAAGGGTACACGTATGAAATCAAAGAAATACAAAGTACTACATGATGTCGCTGGCAAATCAATGATTGAACATGTCGTGGATAACGTTAAACAATCTGGCGTAGAACAGCTTGTAACAATCGTAGGTCATGGCGCAGAAAGCGTGAAAGAAAAGTTAGGCGATGCATCTCTTTATAGTTTTCAAGAAGAACAATTAGGTACTGCTCATGCCGTTAAAATGGCTAGTGAACATTTAAATGATAAACAAGGTACAACGTTAGTAGTTTGTGGAGACACACCATTAATTACGACAGAAACACTTAAATCTTTAATTGAACATCACGAAAATAACCAATCACTAGCTACCGTATTAACAGCTACAGCAACGAACCCATATGGTTATGGCAGAATTATACGTGATGCAGACAATCAATTAGTTAAAATAGTCGAACAAAAAGATGCAACAGATGCAGAACAACAAATTAATGAAATTAGTTCAGGTATTTTCGCATTTGATAATCAAATGCTATTTGAAAAGTTAGAGTTAGTGAACAACAATAATGTGCAAGGCGAATACTACTTGCCTGATGTACTTTCATTAATTTTAGAAGATAAAGGCACAGTCGGCATTTACCATACGAATGATTTTGAAGAAATTATGGGTGTAAATGATCGAGTGATGTTAAGCGAAGCAGAAAAAGCATATAGAAAACGTATCAACCAATTTCATATGAAAAATGGTGTGACAATTGTAGATCCATCCAATACTTATATCGGTGCAGATGTAACTATTGGAGAAGACACAATTATAGAACCTGGAGTTAAACTTTCAGGACATAGTGAAATTGGAGAAGATACAGTTGTAGGACAATATACAGAAATCACGAATAGTAAAATAGGTGATAATGTTACAATTAAACATTCAGTGATCAATGAAGCAATGGTTGATGATTATGCGATAATTGGACCATTTGCGCAACTTCGTCCAGGTACAGACTTAGGCAAAAAAGTGAAAGTCGGCAACTTTGTTGAAGTTAAGAAATCAGTCGTAAAAGCAGGAGCTAAATTACCTCACTTGAGTTATATTGGTGACGCAGAAATAGGTGAACGTGTGAATCTTGGCTGTGGTTCAATCACAGTAAACTATGATGGTATTAACAAATTCAAGACGATTATTGGTAATGATTCGTTTATAGGGTGCAATACGAATTTGGTAGCACCTATTACGTTAGGCGAGCGTTCTCTAATTGCTGCTGGCTCTACAATTACTGATAGTGTACCAGAAGACAGTTTAGCATTAGCGAGAGCTAGACAAACAACCAAAGAAGGTTATTTAAAAAAATAAAAGGTATATGTTTAGACATGCATGCTTGAACTGTTAAACTTAATGTAATTGAGTAAGTTGTTAGCCACAAAATGCTTTATATTGATAAACAATGTAAGTTTGCGCTTGTCTTTAAATGAAAACTAATTGAATGAATTAATTGGAGGACTATAAATGTTAAACAATGAGTATAAGAATTCTGCTTTGAAAATATTTTCTTTAAAAGGTAACGAACCTTTAGCCCAAGAAGTAGCAGATCATGTTGGAATTGAACTAGGAAAATGTTCCGTAAAACGTTTCAGCGATGGAGAAATTCAAATCAATATAGAGGAAAGTATTCGTGGTTGTGATGTATTTATTATTCAACCAACGTCGAATCCTGTAAATTTACACTTAATGGAATTATTAATTATGGTTGATGCTTGTAGACGTGCATCAGCAGCTAATATTAATATAGTTGTTCCATATTATGGTTATGCGCGTCAAGACAGAAAAGCACGTAGTCGTGAACCAATCACAGCTAAACTTGTAGCAAACTTAATTGAAACTGCAGGCGCAGATCGTATGATAGCGTTAGATTTACACGCACCTCAAATCCAAGGTTTCTTCGATATGCCAATTGACCACTTAATGGGTGTGCCAATCTTAGCAGAATACTTCAAGAATGAGTCAGGTATTGATCTTGAAGAGTGTGTTGTAGTCTCTCCAGACCACGGTGGCGTAACAAGGGCGCGTAAACTTGCAGATATACTTAAATCACCAATTGCTATTATTGATAAACGTCGTCCAAAACCCAATGTTGCAGAAGTGATGAACATTGTTGGTGAAATAGAAGGACGTACGGCTATTATTATTGATGATATCATTGATACAGCAGGAACAATCACATTGGCAGCACAAGCACTAAAAGATAAAGGTGCTAAAGATGTATATGCTTGTTGTACACATCCTGTATTATCAGGTCCAGCTAAAGAGCGTATCGAAAATTCAGCAATCAAAGAACTAATCGTAACAAATTCAATTCAATTAGATGAAACACGTAAACCAAGCAATACGAAAGAGTTATCTGTAGCTGGTTTATTAGCACAAGCAATTATCCGTGTTTATGAACGCGAATCTGTTAGTGTGCTATTTGACTAAAATATTAGATAAATGTATAATGGTTTCGTTCGTGAATTCACGAGCAAAATAAACGCTTGCAAGCAACATTATGTTGATGGGCAAGTGAGGGGCTCATATTAGAGCAAAACGAAAGGTGGAAAATGAATATGACTGCATTAAAGTCAATTATTCGTCAAGGTAAACAAACACGTTCAGACCTTAAAACACTAAGAAATACTGGTAAAGTACCTGCAATCGTTTACGGTTATGGTACAAAAAATACTTCTGTTAAAGTAGACGAAGTAGAATTTATTAAAGTTATCCGTGAAGTTGGACGTAACGGTGTTATCGAATTAGGCGTAGGTTCTAAAACAATTAAAGTAATGGTTTCAGACTACCAATTCGACCCACTTAAAAACCAAATCACTCACATTGACTTCTTAGCAATCAATATGACTGAAGAACGTACTGTTGAAGTACCTGTTCACTTAATTGGTGAAGCAGCAGGTGCTAAAGAAGGTGGCGTGGTTGAACAACCATTATTCGACCTTGAAGTTACAGCTACTCCAGACAATATTCCTGAAGCAATCGAAGTTGAAATCAGTGAATTGGCAATCGGTGATACTATTTCAGTTGAAGATATTAAAGTGTCAGGCGACTTTACTATTGAAAACGAAGCTACTGATTCAGTAGTTACAGTAGTAGCTCCGACTGAAGAACCAACTGAAGAAGAAATCGAAGCAATGGAAGGCGAAGCACAAACTGAAGAGCCAGAAGTTGTAGGCGAAGATAAAGAAGACGAAGATAAAGAAGACGAAGAAGAAAAATAATATACTTCACGCTTCATTGTCAACATAAGTTGATGATACCAACATTGTAATATCTTATAAAAAGCACCGTGCTTAATACGTTAAGCAGGTGCTTTTTTATGTTATTATAGTGAATGATATAAAAAATAATTTTTAATTGTTTATTAATTCAAATACATGAAAATGATATATATAGTTAAGTGACAACAACAATTGGAGGTAACATAATGAAATGTATTGTAGGCCTAGGCAATATAGGTAAACGTTTTGAACAAACAAAACATAATATTGGTTTTGAAGTTATAGACTACATGTTAGATCAAAATCAATTCTCATTAGATAAACAAAAATTTAAAGGTGCCTATACGATTGAACGCATCGGTGGAGAAAAAGTCATGTTTATTGAACCACTAACAATGATGAATTTGTCAGGCGAAGCGGTAGGCCCGTTAATGAAATATTATGACATAGATATAGATGATTTAGTCGTTTTATATGATGATTTAGATTTACCACAAGGGGAGATTCGTCTAAGACAAAAAGGCAGCGCTGGTGGCCATAATGGTATCAAATCAATGATTCAAGTACTAGGTACAGACCAATTCAAACGTATTAGAATCGGTGTAGATAGACCGTCAAATGGTATGTCAATTGTCGATTATGTGTTACAAAAATTTTCAAAACAGGAAATGCAAATAATGAATAAAGTAATAGAACATTCTGCACGTGCAGTTGAGGCTTATATAGAAAGTTCTCGCTTTGATCGTGTGATGAATGAATACAATGGTGAAGTCAAGTGAAATCAATAATTACACAATATATAAATGAAGACAAAAGATACCAAGAATTAAACGACGTATTTGGTAAAGAAAATGTACTAGTAACTGGCTTATCTGGAGCAGCTAAATCAACAATTATAGCCGAAAAATATTTGCACAGTACTAAACAATTATTAGTTGTTACAAATAATTTATATCAAGCAGATAAATTGGAAAGTGATTTGCTGCAATTTGTAGATGCAGACGAAGTCTACAAATATCCAATGCAAGATATCATGACAGAAGAATTCTCAACACAAAGCCCTCAATTTATGAGCGAGCGTGTACGTACACTAACGGCACTTGCTCAAGAAAAGAGAGGGTTATTTATCGTACCATTAAACGGTTTGAAAAAATGGCTCACTCCAGTTGAAATGTGGAAATCTCATCAGTTAACACTATCTGTTGGTGACGATATTGAAATTGATGAATTTTTAAATAAATTAGTAAATATGGGCTACCGTAGGGAAAGTGTAGTGTCACATATAGGTGAATTTTCATTACGCGGGGGCATTGTTGATATTTACCCGTTAATTGGGAAGCCAGTAAGAATTGAACTATTCGATACTGAAGTGGATTCGATTCGTGATTTTGATGTGGAGACACAAAGATCAAAAGAGAACATCGAAGAAGTCAATATTACGACAGCAAGTGATTATATTATCACCGACGATGTGCTTAAACATACAAAATTAAAATTAAAAGAGGCTTATGAAAATACACGCCCCAAAATTGAAAAATCAGCACGTAATGATTTAAAAGAAACTTACGAAAGTTTCGAACTTTTTGAATCAACGATGTTTGATCATCAAGTATTGCGTCGACTTGTGTCGTTTATGTATGAACAACCAGCGACTATTATGGATTATTTTAAAGATGACGCTATTGTTGCAGTTGATGAACATAATAGAATTAAAGAAACTGAGCAAACACTTATTACTGAAGTTGATGAATTTATGCAAAACCTGATAGTAAGTGGTAAAGGATTTATTGATCAAAACTTCTTACAATATGATGGGTTTGAAGCGTTATTGAAACATTATCCAGTGACGTATTTCACATTATTCACGGCGACAATGCCTGTTCAACTCAATGAAATTATCAAGTTTTCATGTAAGCCAGTACAGCAATTTTATGGTCAATACGATATTATGCGTTCAGAATTTCAGCGCTTCATCCAAAATGATTATACTGTCGTTGTTCTTGCTGAAACTGAAGTGAGAAAAGAACGTATTCAATCTATGCTTAATGAAATGCATATCCCAACATTTATCGATACGCCAAGTCAACGAAACGATGGGGGCAATGCGATCATTACAGAGGGTAGTTTGTCAGAAGGATTTGAGCTACCTTATATGCAACTTGTTGTCGTGACGGAACGCGAACTATTCAAATCTAAACAAAAGAAAAAACCAAAACAACAAAAAACACTAACAAACGCTGAAAAAATTAAATCATACCAAGATTTAAAAGTAGGAGATTATGTCGTACATGTGCACCACGGTGTCGGTAGATATTTAGGTGTTGAAACACTTGAAGTCGGTGGCGTACATAAAGATTATATTAAACTTCAATATAAAGGGACAGACCAATTATTTGTACCAGTTGATCAGATGGATCAAGTTCAAAAATATGTAGCATCAGAGGATAAGACACCTAGGTTAAATAAACTTGGTGGTACAGAATGGAAAAAAACAAAAGCTAAAGTACAACAAAGCGTTGAAGATATGGCTGATGAATTAATTGATCTATATAAAGAACGTGAAATGTCTGTAGGTTATAAATATGGCCCAGATACGGCAGAACAAAACGAATTTGAAATAGATTTCCCTTACGAACTTACGCCTGACCAAGGTAAATCAATCGAAGAAATTAAACAGGATATGGAAATTGAACGTCCAATGGATCGATTGCTATGTGGTGATGTAGGTTATGGTAAGACAGAAGTTGCAGTACGTGCAGCGTTTAAAGCTGTTATGGAAGGAAAGCAGGTTGCCTTCTTAGTTCCAACGACAATTTTAGCTCAACAACATTATGAAACATTAATTGAGCGTATGCAGGACTTTCCAATCGAAGTTCAACTCATTAGTCGCTTTAGAAGTACAAAAGAAGTTAAAGAAACAAAGGAAAAATTAAAATCAGGCTTCGTTGATATCGTCGTAGGTACTCATAAACTATTAAGTAAAGATATTCATTATAAAGATTTAGGCTTATTAATTGTGGATGAAGAACAACGATTTGGTGTGCGTCATAAAGAAAGAATCAAATCATTGAAAACAAATGTGGACGTTTTAACACTGACGGCAACGCCTATCCCACGTACATTACACATGAGTATGTTGGGCGTTCGTGATTTATCAGTGATTGAAACACCACCAGAAAATCGTTTTCCAGTACAAACTTACGTATTAGAACAGAATACGAATTTTATTAAAGAAGCACTAGAAAGAGAATTATCTAGAGAAGGACAAGTCTTTTATTTATATAATAAAGTGCAATCTATTTATGAAAAACGAGAGCAATTACAAATGTTAATGCCAGAAGCGAATATTGGTATTGCACATGGACAGATGAAAGAAGGAGACTTAGAAGAAACAATGCTAAGTTTTATTAATCATGAATACGACATTCTCGTAACGACTACAATCATTGAAACGGGAGTTGATGTTCCAAACGCCAACACACTTATTATCGAAGATGCGGATCGTTTCGGACTCAGCCAGTTATACCAATTGAGAGGTCGTGTTGGACGTTCAAGCCGTATTGGCTATGCTTATTTCTTACACCCTACGAATAAAGTATTGTCAGAAACAGCTGAAGACCGTTTGCAAGCAATTAAGGAATTTACTGAGTTAGGCTCAGGCTTTAAAATTGCTATGCGTGATTTAAATATTCGAGGCGCAGGTAATCTCTTGGGTAAACAACAACACGGATTTATTGATTCTGTTGGATTCGACCTTTATTCACAAATGTTAGAAGAAGCAGTGAATGAAAAACGTGGTGTTAAAGATGAGAAACAAGATGCACCTGAAATTGAAATTGAACTCAATATTGATGCTTATTTACCTGCTGAATATATTCCAAATGAACAGTCTAAAATAGAAATCTATAAAAAATTACGTAAGATTGAAACTGAAGCACAACTCATGGATGTTAAAGATGAATTAATTGATCGTTTCAATGATTACCCAATAGAAGTGGAAAGACTGTTGGATATGATGGAGATAAAAGTTCATGCTTTAAACGCTGGAGTGGCACTTATTAAAGATGTAGGCAAAAAGGTAGAAGTTTATCTGTCTGAAAAGGGAACGACAGATATTAATGGAGAAACGTTATTTAAACAAACGCAACCATTAGGCCGTGCAATGAAAGTTGGCGTTCAAGATGGTAAAATGAAAGTGACTTTAAATAAAGTAAGTAACTGGTTAGATAGTTTGAAATTCTTAGCGAAATGTCTAGAAGAAAGTATGGTTATATCAGATGAAATCTAAGGACGATAAGAATACGGCCTTCAACGGCGTAGTTGTTCTTACAATTGCACTTGTTATTGTTAAAATACTAAGCGCAATTTATCGTGTCCCGTATCAAAATATACTTGGAGACGAAGGATTATATGCTTATCAACAA
Organism: Staphylococcus sp. AntiMn-1; assembly: GCF_001663395.1. Taxonomy (NCBI): domain Bacteria; kingdom Bacillati; phylum Bacillota; class Bacilli; order Caryophanales; family Staphylococcaceae; genus Staphylococcus; species Staphylococcus sp. AntiMn-1. The sequence goes on along the minus strand of NZ_CP012968.1, from coordinate 1,552,053 downwards.
ATATATCCGATTGTTGCTTTAGGTGTTATTTTAACAATGAATGCAATTCCTAGTGCTGTCACTCAAACGTTTGGCACACATGGGGAATCAAGACATTACACTAAAGTATTGCTTAGGTTACAACTCATTAGTACTGCATTTTTCTTGGTTGTTTTTATAGGTGCTAAGTGGGTGGCACTCCTAATGGGTGACACTAACCTCACACCAATGTTAAGAGCAGCAAGTTTTAGTTTCTTGTTTGTTGGTATATTAGGAGTGTATAGAGGCTACTACCAAGCGCATCAACATATGACTGTTCCAGCGATATCACAAGTCATAGAGCAAGTGATACGTGTTGTAATCATCATCATTGCTATTGTATTATTTATGACACAACAATGGTCTGTTTACACTGCTGGTACAGTAGCTATTATCGGTTCAGCAGTAGGTTTTTTAGCATCTAGTATATTCCTAATGCAAGGCAAGCCTTTTAAGCTCAAGCAAGCGAAGAAACCAAATGACAAGACAATAGTAGAGTGGAAAAAGTTATCAATGGCTATTATCATCTTTGCTGTAAGCCAGCTTATTGTCATCGTTTGGCAAGTGATAGATAGCTTTACGGTTATACATGCACTTCAGAATGCAGGCTTAAATTTTCAAGAAGCAACCACACAAAAAGGTATCTTTGATCGTGGTGCTTCATTTATACAAATGGGTTTAATTGTGACAACGACATTTTGTTTTGTGCTTATACCGATGCTTACCGATGCGATTAAAGCACGCAACAACATTCTGATTAATAGATATGCGAATGCCTCTATCAAGATTACAGTGATGTTTAGTGTGGCAGCTGGTATTGGATTAATTAATTTACTGCCAGTCATGAATAGTGTGTTTTTTAAAAACGATAGTCTGACTGGTACATTATCTCTCTATATGCTTACAGTTATATGCGTCTCGCTCATAATGATGGACATTGCTTTATTACAAGTGAAAAACCAAGTGCGTCCTGTGCTATTTGCATTTATCACTGGTGTGGTCAGTAAAGTAATTCTCAATGTGATGTTAATACCACAATTATTAATGCTAGGTGGCAGTATCAGTACGGTTATTTCACTCATTATATTTACGCTCGTTCTACATTATCACGTACTAAAACACTATAAATTCCAGATGATGAAAAAATTCGTGATTAAATTGGGTGCTACGATGGTGATGCTATCAGTGGCTGTTCAACTAGGAATGTGGCTCGTACCTACACAAAGTAGAATCACAGGTTTGATTGAATTAGTCGTCGCAGCAATTATTGGCGTATTAGTAATTATTTTCGCTATTGTACGTATGCATTTATTGAGTTATAGAGAATTAAAACATTTACCATTGGGCGATAAACTTTATCATATGAAAAGAGGGAAACATTAATGTCAGGTAAAATAACAATTGTTGGCTTAGGTAACTACGGTATTGATGATTTACCTTTAGGTATCTACAAATTTCTTAAAAAACAAACAATGGTTTACACGCGTACATTGGATCATCCTGTAATTAAAGAATTAACTGCAGAAAATATACAATTCAAAAGTTTTGATAGTGAATACGAGGCACAAGCATCATTCGAGGGCGTCTATGAACGTATCGTGTCGCAACTCATTGAAGCGGCCCATAGTGATGATGTCATTTATACAGTGCCTGGACATCCACGTGTAGCTGAAACGACAACTGTGAAATTAGAAGCTCATGCGCAAGAACATAATGATCTTCAGGTTGAAGTTTTGGGAGGCAAAAGCTTTATCGATGATATATTTGAAGCGGTGAAGATAGATCCTAACGACGGGTTCACATTACTCGATGCGACAGCTATAACAAAAGAGCAGTTAAATATTCGTACCCATACGCTCATTACTCAAGTCTATAGTCCTATGACTGCAGGCGATTTAAAAGTGACATTGATGGAACGTTACCATGATGAGCAAACAGTGTTTATCGTCGATGGCGCACAAAATAATGCTGCAAATGTAATAGAAACACCGCTTTATGAATTAGACCATCATGCATCTATTTTCAGTAATTTGACAAGTGTATTCATTCCGAAAGTAGAAAAAGAAGAATCATATTATAGTGATTTTTATTTTGCTGCGAGCATAATAGACCAGCTTGTTGATGACGAAACAGGCTGTCCTTGGGATAAAGTTCAAACACATCACACATTAAAACGTTATCTATTAGAAGAAACATTTGAATTGTTTGAAGCAATAGATAACGAAGACGATTGGCATATTATTGAAGAGTTGGGGGACATACTTTTACAAGTACTATTGCATACAAGTATTGGCAAAAAAGATGGATTCCTTGATATAAATGAAGTGGTTCAAAGTCTTTCAGAAAAAATGATACGTAGACATCCCCACATTTTTGGTGACGCCGAAGCGGAAAACGAAGAAGATTTAAAACAGATATGGTCAGAAGCAAAAGCAAAAGAAGGTAAAACGAAACGTGTTAAATTTGAAAAAGTATTTGCAGAGCATTTCTTGAAGTTGTATGATAAAACAAAAAATATGTCATTAGACGCAGATGCTTTAAGAAAAATTTTAGAGCAAGGAGGAAACAAATCATGAGATTAGATAAATATCTCAAAGTATCACGGTTAGTAAAACGTCGTACTTTAGCTAAAGAAATTAGTGATCAAGGACGTATTACTGTGAATGGTTCAGTAGCAAAAGCAGGCACTGACGTAAAAGTAACAGATGAACTTGTAATCCGATTTGGACAAAAAGTGATTACAATTGAAGTTACTGGTTTAAGTGAACATGCGACTAAGGAAAATGCGAAAGGTATGTATGAATTAGTCAAAGAAGAAAAGGTTAGTGGAGACTAGAAAAGGAGGTGACAAGCAATGAGTAAAAAAGTTGAGAACATAGGGAATACGTTCACTTCTGCTGAAAATAAAAAGAAACAACAGCAAAAAATGAGAAGAAGAGTCGTACGAAAACGTATTACTTTATTTGGTGGCATATTACTTATCCTCATTATTATTTTAACTGTAATGCTTGTCACTCAAAAACAAAGTAATATAGACGACGCAGCTGAGCGTCAAGAAAAAGAACAACAATATCAAAAGCAACAAGATGAAGAACTCGCATTAAAAGAACAATTAAACAATCTTAATGATAAAAGTTATATAGAGAAAGTTGCGCGAGATGATTATTATTTGAGTAATGATGGAGAAGTGATTTTCAAGTTGCCTGGTGAGAAATCTGAAGAGAAATCTAAATCATCAAAAGAGGATAAATAGTGAAATTTATCATTTAAGTAACAATACCATTGTTAATTTATGCAAACAGGCATATAATAGGGTTAAAATCGAAACAAATCGGGAGGATTTATTTACAATATGTCAATCGAAGTAGGAAACAAGCTTAAAGGTAAAGTCACTGGTATTAAAAAGTTTGGCGCTTTCGTCGAACTTCCTGAAGGAAAGAGTGGCTTAGTTCACATAAGTGAAGTTGCAGATAATTACGTGGAAAACGTAGAAGATCATTTATCTGTTGGAGATGTAGTTGAAGTTAAAGTGCTTTCAATTGCTGATGATGGTAAAATTAGTTTATCAATTAAAAAAGCAAAAGATCGTCCACGTAGACCTCAAAGTAAACCCAATTATAAAAAACCTCAACCAAAAGGTGAGGACTTTGAAAAGAAATTAACAGATTTCTTGAAAGATAGTGAAGATAAATTAACATCCATTAAACGTCAAACAGAATCTAGACGTGGTGGAAAAGGCGCGAAACGTTAATAAATATATATCATAAGACTGTTGAAATAGGAATTAATTTAACGACTTGAAAACAAAGTACAATAATTTTTCCAAAATTAAGTTTGATCGTAACAATCTAAGACTGTTTTCTTACTTGAGGAAACAGTCTCTTTTTTTTGTTGTATATAAGTCATAATATTACGAGCATTTGCATCGTTAAGGTAACATTATGGTCAAGGAGGTAGATAAGTTGAGAGTAAATACTGAAGGCTGGAATAAAAGTAATCACATTGTATTGGCAGTTTCTACAGGTGTGGATAGCATGGTGTTATTGCATCAATTGATTACGCATTTAGCTGATTCATATACTAAGTTGACTTGTCTACATGTAAATCACAATATTCGTCCTGCTGCAGCAGCAGAAGAACAATTTATTAAAGGGTATTGTGAAAAGCATCAGATTCCATTGCATGTACAACATCTAGACTTGTCTGCTGTGATTGAAAAAGGTAATAGTATTGAAAGTGCAGCGAGAGCTGAACGTTATCATTGGTTTGATGATATGATGACCGAGTTAAAGGCAGATGTATTACTTACGGCACACCATCAAGATGACCAAATTGAAACGATATTTTATCGACTCATGACTGGACGCTCTACGAGAAGTAGCTTGGGTATGACATATCTTTCTTCAAGAGGTCACTATAATTTATGTAAACCCTTTTTAGAAGCCACGAAATCAGAAATACGTAATTATCAAACAAAACATAACGTTCCATATTATGAAGATGAATCAAATACAGAAAATCATTACGTCAGAAATGATATTCGTAATCGTATATTACCTGACATTGAAAGTAATAAACACTTATCTACAGAACAATTGCTAAAATTAAAAGACTGGCATGATGAACAATTAGAAGTTGTGCGAAACGAAGCTACAACATTTATCTCGGCATTCGTTGATTTTTGTAATGATGACAATGAAGTTACTTTTTCGAGAAAACAATTTTTAAATTTACGACATAGTGTCAAAATGGCAGTCTTGGATAAACTTTTTGCTGAATTACCATTAGATAAGTCGATTACTGAGAAAACTTACGATGAATGGTTTCAGCAACTTACTGAAAATGTAACACAATGCACATTATATGCGACACATGAATGGATAATTCACATCGCTTATGATAAATTTATAATAATGGCAAATTGTAAAGAAAAACTAGCTCCGACTAAGATTGATCAACCAGGTGTATACAACTATGGTCGCTATAGCATTGATATTACTAACGAATTTCCTACATTCGAGTATCCTATAGTTATCCGTACAAGAAAAGACGGCGACAAATTTGAACTGAATGGTATGAAAGGGCATAAAAAGATAAGTAGACTGCTTATTGATGAAAAGGTTATGCAAACTGAACGTAACCAAATGCCAGTTATAGTTAATGCATATAATGAGATTATTGCTGTTGGCACATTATATTTAAAAAATAGATACAATCAATCAATTTTTATACGAAATATGGGAGAGGAATGAAAACATGCGAGATGATTTAAAAGACATTTTATTGTCAGAGGAAGATATACATCAAATTTGTGAAGAGCTAGGTAAGAAAATAACAGAGGAATACAAAGGGAAGCCACTTGTTTGTATTGGGATATTAAAAGGGTCTGTTATGTTCATGGCAGATTTAATTAAATACATTGATACGCATTTAGCTATCGACTTTATGGATGTTTCTAGTTATCACGGAGGCACCGAGTCAACAGGAGAAGTAAAAATCTTGAAAGACTTAAGTGGATCTATTGAAAATAAAGATGTTTTAATTATTGAAGACATTCTAGAAACTGGTACTACATTAAAATCAATTACTGAATTACTTGAATCACGTCGTGTTAATTCACTTGAAATTGTTACACTACTTGATAAACCAAACCGTCGTAAAGCAAACATTGAAGCAAAATACGTAGGTAAAAAGATACCTGACGAATTTGTAGTAGGCTATGGTTTAGATTACGCTGAACATTATAGAAATTTACCTTATATTGGTACATTGAAACCAGAAATCTATTCAAAATAAGCAGTACAATTTATTCGCGGAAAAGTTGTTATATACTGTAAGTTACAGTCGAATTAAGTTGGTGAATGTGAAAAGTAGGGTTACACTTAAATCATTTGAAATTTAATACATAAACTTGAGGGTACGTGACAATATATAATATTCATTTAACTTTAAGCATAATAGAAAAATAAAACTAAAGGGTAAAACAATAAGAATTGTAAACATAACGCAAAAGTTGAAATAGTAGCCGAAAACTCGAGTGTTGTGTTACAATTTTTGTTAGTTTTATAATTGAAGTAGGAGGAAACAACGCATGCAGAAAGCCTTTCGTAACGTGCTAGTTATCGCAATCATTGGCGTTATTATTTTTGGCTTGTTTTCGTGGCTTAACGGAAATGGGAATATGCCAAAGCAGCTTACATATAATCAATTTGTTAAGCAGTTAGATAAAGGTGAGTTAAAATCACTGGAAATACAACCTGAACAAAACGTATATATGGTAAGTGGTAAAACAGATAAAGATGAAGAGTATTCTTCAACTATTTTATATAACAACGATAAAGAGCTAGAAAAAATAACTGATAAAGCACAAAGTCAAGATGGATTGAAATTTACAGTTAAAGAAGAAGAAAAGCAAAGTGTATTTGTAAGTATATTAACAACATTAATTCCTGTATTAATTATCGCACTTTTATTTATATTCTTCCTTAGCCAAGCCCAAGGTGGCGGCGGTGGCGGTGGTAATCGTATGATGAACTTTGGTAAATCCAAAGCGAAAACGTACGATAATCAACAAAAACGTGTACGCTTCACTGATGTAGCTGGTGCAGATGAAGAGAAACAAGAATTAATTGAAATAGTCGATTTCTTAAAAGACAATAAACAATTCAAACAAATGGGTTCTAGAATTCCTAAAGGTGTTCTTTTAGTTGGCCCTCCTGGTACAGGTAAAACATTATTAGCTCGTGCAGTTGCTGGTGAAGCCGGTACGCCGTTCTTCTCAATCAGTGGTTCAGACTTCGTTGAGATGTTTGTGGGTGTTGGTGCAAGTCGTGTACGTGACTTGTTCGAAAATGCTAAGAAAAACGCGCCTTGTATCATCTTTATTGATGAAATCGATGCAGTTGGTCGTCAACGTGGTGCCGGTGTAGGTGGTGGCCATGATGAGCGTGAGCAAACATTGAACCAATTACTAGTTGAAATGGATGGATTTGGTGATAATGAAGGTATCATTATGATAGCTGCTACAAACCGTCCAGACATTTTAGACCCAGCGTTATTACGTCCAGGTCGTTTCGACAGACAAATTCAAGTAGGTCGTCCGGATGTGAAAGGCCGTGAAGCAATTCTTCATGTTCATGCGAAAGACAAACCATTTGATGAAACAGTTGACTTAAAAGCAGTTTCAGAAAGAACACCTGGTTTCTCTGGTGCAGATTTAGAAAACTTATTGAACGAAGCATCATTAGTTGCTGTACGTGAAGGTAAGAAAAAAATCGATATGCGTGATATTGAAGAAGCGACAGACCGTGTTATCGCTGGTCCAGCTAAGAAATCTCGCGTAATCTCAGAAAAAGAACGTAATATTGTAGCGCACCATGAAGCTGGTCATACAATTATTGGTATGGTACTTGATGAAGCTGAAGTTGTTCACAAAGTTACAATCGTACCTCGTGGACAAGCCGGCGGTTATGCAATGATGTTACCTAAACAAGATCGCTTCTTAATGACAGAAAAAGAATTATTAGATAAAATCTGTGGTCTACTTGGTGGACGTGTATCTGAGGATATTACCTTTAATGAAGTATCTACAGGTGCATCTAATGACTTTGAACGTGCGACACAAATTGCACGTCAAATGGTTACTGAATATGGTATGAGTGAAAAAATCGGAACGGTTCAATTCACAAATAGCAACGGTGGCCAAGTCTTCTTAGGAAAAGAAATGCAAGGCGACACTGAGTTTTCAGGACAAATTGCATACGAAATTGATAAAGAAGTGCAACGTATTATTAAAGAACAATACGAGCGTTGTAAGGCTATCTTGTTAGAGCATAAATCACAGTTAGATTTAATAGCTGAATCATTATTAACTGAAGAAACATTAGTTGCCGAACAAATCCAATCATTATTTAACGATGGTGTCTTACCAGAAGTAGATTATGATAGTGCCAAAGTTGTGGAACATAAAGATGATGACTTTGAAGAAGGAAAATACGGTAAATCTTACGAGGACGTTCGTAGAGAACAACTAGATTCAGATGATGAAACACAGGATAACGATAAAGAAAATGAACAACAAGACAACAATGACACTGAAGAAACAGGTCATGAACAAGCACCTAATATCGATAAACCTAGCAATCCGAACGATCCGAATGATCCAAGCAATAGAAATTAATAACTGAACTTAAAGCTTCTTTCTGCTATCATATTGATAGTAGAAGGAAGCTTTTTTAATAGCAAAATATAACAGAATAATTTATAAACAGATGTTTCGCAATTTTTACCTCGAACGATTACAATAAATTGCATTGATAAAAAGTGTAAAAACAATCTTAGAGTAAAGATAGAAAAACATTTTCAAAACTAGATGATATTAAAGGAGAAATAAACAAAATGACGAACGATTATATAGTTAAAGCATTAGCTTTTGGAGGACAAATTCGCGCTTATAGTGCGTTAACAACTGAAAGTGTTCAAGAAGCACAAACAAGACATTATACGTGGCCAACTGCTTCAGCAGCACTTGGACGTACGATGACAGCAACAGTGATGATGGGTGCAATGCTCAAAGGCGATCAAAAATTAACAGTTACAGTTGATGGAAAAGGCCCAATTGGTAAAATAATTGCTGACGCTGATGCTAAAGGGAATATAAGAGGCTATGTTACGAATCCTCAGACACATTTCCCTTTAAATGATGCTGGTAAATTAGATGTTAGCCGTGCAGTTGGTTCAGAAGGTGCATTGACAGTTGTAAAAGATATTGGAATGAAAGATTTCTTTTCTGGTTCTAGTGAACTCGTTTCTGGTGAATTAGGAGATGACTTCACTTATTACTTTGCTAAAAGTGAACAAGTACCATCATCAGTAGGTTTAGGCGTATTAGTAAACCCTGACAATTCAATTAAAGCTGCAGGTGGCTTTATAATACAAGTTATGCCAGGTGCAGACGATGAAACAGTTGATAAACTCGAAGCTGCAATCAATCAAATGACACCAGTTTCGAAACTGATTGACCAAGGTTTAACGCCTGAAGAAATTCTTTTCGAAATACTAGGGGAAGAAAACGTACAACTATTAGAAAATCTTCCTACACAATTCGATTGTAATTGTGGGCATGAAAAATTCTTAACTGCTATTAAAGGTTTAGGCGAAGCTGAAATTCAAGATATGATTGATAAAGACCATGGTGCAGAAGTTGAATGCCATTTCTGTAGAAATAAATATAATTTTTCAGAAGATGAGTTACATGGATTAATAGAAAAAAGTAACTAAAAGGTTTACACTAGGTATTGAACTAGGCTATTGAATAAAAAAGTTGGTATATTAAATCTTCATAGTTGTATTTGCTGAAAAATCTGATAAAATATAAAGTATATCCGAGAGAAAAAGTAGGTTTTAAACTTTTTAATGAAAAGGAGCAATACTAAATGACAAATAAACCAGTAGATAATATCGTAAAAGCAATTGGCAATACACCTGTTGTTAAGTTAAACAACGTTGTGGGGGAAGATGCTGCAGACGTATATGTGAAACTTGAATATCAAAATCCAGGTGGCTCTGTGAAAGACCGTATTGCATTAGCAATGATTGAAGAAGCTGAACAAGCAGGTAAAATTAAACCAGGTGATACAATTGTTGAACCGACAAGTGGTAACACAGGAATTGGCTTAGCTTTTGTTTGTGCAGCTAAAGGTTATAAAGCAGTATTTACGATGCCTGAAACAATGAGTCAAGAACGTCGTAACTTGTTAAAAGCATACGGCGCAGAATTAGTATTAACACCTGGATCAGAAGCAATGAAAGGTGCAATCAAAAAAGCTAAAGAATTAAAAGAAGAATTCGGTTATTATGAGCCGCAACAATTCGAAAACCCAGCAAACCCTCGTGTACACGAATTAACAACTGGACCAGAATTAGTTGAACAATTTGAAGGCAAAACGATTGATTCATTCTTAGCTGGTGTAGGTACTGGTGGAACACTTAGTGGCGCGGGTAAAGTATTAAAAGAAAAATACCCAGACATTAATCTTGTAGCGATTGAACCAGAAGACTCAGCTATCTTAAGTGGCGGCGAACCAGGTCCACATAAATTACAAGGTTTAGGTGCAGGATTTGTACCAGATACTTTAGATACAAACATATACGATGAAATTATCAAAGTAGGTAATGAAGTTGCTATGGATATGTCACGTAGAGTTGCTAAAGAAGAAGGCATCTTAGGTGGTATTTCTTCAGGTGCTGCGATTGTTGCAGCGATTGAAAAAGCAAAATCATTAGGTAAAGGTAAAACAGTTGTTACTGTATTACCAAGTAATGGTGAGCGTTATCTTTCTACACCGTTATATTCATTTGATGACTAAATGATATATATTTAACAATTACCGGCCACATATTCATGTGAGTCGGTTTTTTTGTGTATACATAAAGAAACATAAGTAAGCAAAGTAAAAACAATACACTAGCATATGTGATTTCAAGTTTTGATTACTGAAAAAATTGAAAATTAACGTTATTATAGAATAGTAAATATAATACATAAGAGAAATCATTTATAAAGTGAAAGGAAGAAGAATAATTATGACGCATACAAAAATTATGGGCATATTAAATGTAACTCCTGACTCTTTTTCTGATGGTGGTAAATATAATACAGTTGAAAAAGCGATTAAGAGAGCAAAAGAAATGATGGATGAAGGTGTAGATATTATAGATGTTGGTGGGATATCTACCCGTCCAGGTTTTGAAGAGATAAGCGTTGAGGAAGAGTTGGAGCGTGTTGTCCCTGTTGTAAGTGCGTTGGCTGAATTAGATGTACAACTATCTATAGATACCTATCGAAGTGAAGTGGCAGAAGCTGCAATGAAATTAGGTGCCACGATGATTAATGATCAATGGGCAGGACACTATGATGAACGTATTTTCAATGTAGTAGCGAAATACAATGGTGAGATCGTACTCATGCACAATGGAGATGGTCAAAGAACAGAACCGGTAGTGGATGAGATGTTGCTGTATTTATTAAAACAAGCAAATAAAGCGGAAATGGCAGGTATACCTCAACATAAAGTATGGATTGATCCAGGAATTGGATTTGCCAAAACACGTGAAGAAGAAAAAGAAGTTATGTCACGTTTAGATGAATTGGTAGCTACAGGTTATCCAGTGCTATTAGCAACAAGTAGAAAAAGGTTCATAAAAGAAATGATAGGTACAGAAACAACGCCTACCGAACGTGATGAAAGTACGGCAGCTACTACTGCGTATGGTATAATGAAAGGCGTAAAAGCGGTAAGAGTTCATAATGTCGCATTAAATGTTCGATTAGGACAAAGCATGGACTATTTAAAGGAGAATGACGATGAGCGACACAATATTTCTTAATGGTATGAGATTCTATAGTTATCATGGTGCGCTGCCAGCTGAAAATGATATTGGACAAATATTTATTGTCGATGTCACAATGAAAGTTGATTTGAGTATGGCTGGGCAATCTGATGAGGTTACAGATACAGTCCATTATGGTGAAGTTTTTGAAGAAGTAAAAGCAATCATGGAAGGCAAGCCTGTAAATTTATTAGAGCATCTAGCTGAACGTATTGCAAAACGTATAAATTCACACTATAATCGTGTAATGGAAACGAAAGTTAGAATCACTAAAGAAAATCCACCTATACCTGGCCATTATGATGGTGTAGGCGTTGAAATAGTGAGGGAGAATCTCTAATGGAATATGCTTATTTAGGATTAGGAAGTAATGTTGGAGAAAGAGCGTCACAACTTGATGAAGCAATCCGTATATTAGATAATACAGATGGCATTCAAGTAACGCAAAAATCCCCGATATATGAAACAGAGCCAGTAGGTTATGTCGACCAACCACAATTTTTAAATCAATGTATTGAAATTTATACATCCTTAACTCCACAAGATTTATTAAAAGAGTGTCTCCATACTGAACAGCAGTTACACCGAGTAAGAGATATACGTTGGGGCCCTAGAACTTTAGATGTTGATATTTTATTGTTTGGTAATCATATTATTGATGAAGAAAATCTGAACGTTCCGCATCCACGTATGCTAGAGCGTGCATTTGTACTTATACCGTTAAATGATATAGCATCAGATTGTGTAGAACCTCATTCCAATAAAAAAATTGGAAGTATAGTAACGGCAGACGATTCAGTCAAAGAGTATAAAGGTTTATAGTTATAAAATATGTGGAAAACGGGAGTCGTATAGATATATAATAGAGTAATTCTTGCTCCTATGGCTAATGTAGATAACGTTACATTTAAACGTACAGTTAAAAATGGGTGTGGGTTTAATGTGTGCTGTATCTATATGGTAAGACTAGAAAAGCTTTGAAATAAACAGAACAACAAATGATAGATAACTATCAAACGTTCCAAGTGAAGATTGAAGCTAAAGAATAATAAAAATTAGAACAAGAAGCATAAAGGAGAGAAAGTAATGTCAGAAGAAATGAACGACCAAATGCAAGTCCGCCGCCAAAAATTACAAGAATTATACGATTTAGGTATCGATCCTTTTGGTCAAAAATTTGAACGTACTTCTACGGCTGCCCCATTGCATGAAGATTGGGACGCATATACAAAAGAAGAATTACATGACAAAGAAGATGAAAGCAACGTAAGTATCGCCGGTCGTCTAATGACTAAACGTGGAAAAGGTAAAGCTGGATTTGCTCATGTTCAAGATTTAACTGGTCAAATACAAATTTACGTAAGAAAAGACCAAGTAGGAGACGAACAATTTGAAGTTTGGAATTCTGCAGACTTAGGAGACATTGTAGGTATAGAAGGTGTAATGTTCAAAACGAATACAGGTGAATTGTCTGTTAAAGCTAAAACATTCACGTTGTTGACTAAAGCATTACGTCCATTACCTGATAAATTCCACGGTTTACAAGATATCGAACAGCGTTATCGTCAACGTTACCTTGACTTAATTACAAATCAAGATAGCACGCAAACATTTATTAACCGCAGTAAGATATTACAAGAAATGCGTAATTACTTAAATCAAAGAGGATTTTTAGAAGTAGAAACACCTATGATGCACCAAATTCCTGGTGGAGCTGCTGCGCGTCCTTTCGAAACACATCATAATGCTTTAGACGCAACACTATATATGCGAATTGCAATTGAATTACATTTGAAACGTTTAATCGTAGGTGGATTAGAAAAAGTTTATGAAATTGGACGTGTTTTCAGAAACGAAGGCGTATCAACAAGACATAATCCAGAATTCACTATGATTGAATTATATGAAGCGTATGCTGACTATCACGATATCATGGATATAACTGAGAATATGATTAGACATATTTCTGAAAAAGTACTTGGTACTGCTAAAGTAAACTATGGCGAAGAAATTATAGATTTAGAATCTGATTGGAAACGAGTTCATATGGCTGATGCTGTTAAAGAAGAAACAGGTGTGGACTTCTTCGAGGTGCAAACTGATGAAGAAGCTAAATCATTAGCTAAAGAACATGGCATTGAAATAACAGATAATATGAAATATGGTCATATCTTAAATGAGTTCTTTGAGCAAAAAGTTGAAGAAACATTAATTCAACCAACGTTTATTTATGGACACCCAATCGAAATCTCACCACTAGCTAAGAAAAATCCAGAGGACCCAAGATTTACGGATCGCTTTGAATTATTCATAGTAGGTAGAGAACACGGTAATGCATTCACAGAATTAAATGATCCTATTGATCAAAGAGCAAGATTTGAAGCGCAATTAGTAGAAAAAGAAGAAGGTAATGATGAAGCGCACGAAATGGATGAAGATTTCATTGAAGCATTAGAGTACGGAATGCCTCCAACAGGTGGTTTAGGTATTGGTATTGATAGATTAGTAATGTTACTTACTGATTCTGCTTCTATCCGTGATGTATTGTTATTCCCTTATATGAAACAAAAATAGATTATTTAAAGCTTGGTTTAAACTAAGAGATAATTGATTTAATCATTTAAACTAGATCATATGTTACGATTTCACACTGGTGAGACGTAATATATGGTCTGTTTTTTGTTTTAGTATCTCTATAGAGATACTAAAAATAAGAGAGAATAGAGGGTTTAAGTACTAAATAAATTAATTAAATTAGTAATAAGATACAATTAAGTATTATAATGCTATTAAAATATAATAATATACTAAAAAAGGTATGGTAAAGATAGATTCTATGTGATAAGATTATTCAAGTCGAGTTAAGGAAACGAAACAAGACATATATAAGCATTTAAAATATTTCTTTTCGAGAAATATTCGAAAAGCATTGACATTAAAGTGAAAATGAATTAATATATAAAAGTCGTCAAAAACGACAAGCACTATATACATAACTCAAGTAAAAGTCTTGTAAACAAATCTTTAAGATAGTGTAAAATTGACTATTGCAAAAGATTAACAAACAATGTATTATTAATTGAGTAAGTTAATTTGTCTGGTGGCAATAGCAAAGAGGTCACACCTGTTCCCATGCCGAACACAGTAGTTAAGCTCTTTAGCGCCGATGGTAGTCGGACTTACGTTCCGCAAGAGTAGGACGTTGCCAGGCTTTTATTAAAAATTATGTGGAGAATTAGCTCAGCTGGGAGAGCATCTGCCTTACAAGCAGAGGGTCGGCGGTTCGAACCCGTCATTCTCCATCACTTCATGATAGCCGGCCTAGCTCAACTGGTAGAGCAACTGACTTGTAATCAGTAGGTTGGGGGTTCAAGTCCTCTGGCCGGCACCATTTCATGAGCCATTAGCTCAGTTGGTAGAGCATCTGACTTTTAATCAGAGGGTCAGTGGTTCGAGCCCACTATGGCTCATACAGTTTCATTTGCAGAAGTAGTTCAGCGGTAGAATACGACCTTGCCAAGGTCGGGGTCGCGGGTTCGAATCCCGTCTTCTGCTCCATTATTTTTGCCGGGGTGGCGGAACTGGCAGACGCACAGGACTTAAAATCCTGCGGTGAGAGATCACCGTACCGGTTCGATTCCGGTCCTCGGCACCATCATTTTTAATATAGCGCCCGTAGCTCAACTGGATAGAGTACTTGACTACGAATCAAGAGGTTACAGGTTCGACCCCTGTCGGGCGCACCATCTTTAAAAGTGTTAATCAATTAAATTATGTACGGGAAGTAGCTCAGCTTGGTAGAGCACTTGGTTTGGGACCAAGGGGTCGCAGGTTCGAATCCTGTCTTCCCGACTCTTTAAAATTTATATGGGGGCTTAGCTCAGATGGGAGAGCGCCTGCTTTGCACGCAGGAGGTCAGCGGTTCGATCCCGCTAGTCTCCACCATATTATTTAAATGAACATTGAAAACTGAATTGCAATATGTCAACGTTAATTCCGAACACAACATTAAATTGTTGGTTCAAACGTGTTAGAGATAACACACAAATTAGTATTTTATGAGCTAATCAAACATCATAATTCATTTATGGAGAGTTTGATCCTGGCTCAGGATGAACGCTGGCGGCGTGCCTAATACATGCAAGTCGAGCGAACGGATAAGGAGCTTGCTCCTTTGAAGTTAGCGGCGGACGGGTGAGTAACACGTGGGTAACCTACCTATAAGACTGGAATAACTTCGGGAAACCGGAGCTAATGCCGGATAACATTTGGAACCGCATGGTTCTAAAGTAAAAGATGGTTTTGCTATCACTTATAGATGGACCCGCGCCGTATTAGCTAGTTGGTAAGGTAACGGCTTACCAAGGCAACGATACGTAGCCGACCTGAGAGGGTGATCGGCCACACTGGAACTGAGACACGGTCCAGACTCCTACGGGAGGCAGCAGTAGGGAATCTTCCGCAATGGACGAAAGTCTGACGGAGCAACGCCGCGTGAGTGATGAAGGTTTTCGGATCGTAAAACTCTGTTATTAGGGAAGAACAAATGTGTAAGTAACTGTGCACATCTTGACGGTACCTAATCAGAAAGCCACGGCTAACTACGTGCCAGCAGCCGCGGTAATACGTAGGTGGCAAGCGTTATCCGGAATTATTGGGCGTAAAGCGCGCGTAGGCGGTTTCTTAAGTCTGATGTGAAAGCCCACGGCTCAACCGTGGAGGGTCATTGGAAACTGGGAAACTTGAGTACAGAAGAGGAAAGTGGAATTCCATGTGTAGCGGTGAAATGCGCAGAGATATGGAGGAACACCAGTGGCGAAGGCGACTTTCTGGTCTGTAACTGACGCTGATGTGCGAAAGCGTGGGGATCAAACAGGATTAGATACCCTGGTAGTCCACGCCGTAAACGATGAGTGCTAAGTGTTAGGGGGTTTCCGCCCCTTAGTGCTGCAGCTAACGCATTAAGCACTCCGCCTGGGGAGTACGACCGCAAGGTTGAAACTCAAAGGAATTGACGGGGACCCGCACAAGCGGTGGAGCATGTGGTTTAATTCGAAGCAACGCGAAGAACCTTACCAAATCTTGACATCCTTTGAAAACTCTAGAGATAGAGCCTTCCCCTTCGGGGGACAAAGTGACAGGTGGTGCATGGTTGTCGTCAGCTCGTGTCGTGAGATGTTGGGTTAAGTCCCGCAACGAGCGCAACCCTTAAACTTAGTTGCCAGCATTTAGTTGGGCACTCTAGGTTGACTGCCGGTGACAAACCGGAGGAAGGTGGGGATGACGTCAAATCATCATGCCCCTTATGATTTGGGCTACACACGTGCTACAATGGACAATACAAAGGGCAGCTAAACCGCGAGGTCATGCAAATCCCATAAAGTTGTTCTCAGTTCGGATTGTAGTCTGCAACTCGACTACATGAAGCTGGAATCGCTAGTAATCGTAGATCAGCATGCTACGGTGAATACGTTCCCGGGTCTTGTACACACCGCCCGTCACACCACGAGAGTTTGTAACACCCGAAGCCGGTGGAGTAACCATTTATGGAGCTAGCCGTCGAAGGTGGGACAAATGATTGGGGTGAAGTCGTAACAAGGTAGCCGTATCGGAAGGTGCGGCTGGATCACCTCCTTTCTAAGGATATATTCGGAACATCTTCCTTGAGAAGATGAAGAGGAATGATATTGACATATTGTATTCAGTTTTGAATGCTCATTAGAGTATTCTATAAATGAATGGCCTATAGCTCAGCTGTTAGAGCGCACGCCTGATAAGCGTGAGGTCGTGGTTCGAGTCCACTTAGGCCACCATTTTTATTTGTACATTGAAAACTAGATATGTAAGTAAAATTTATGATTTTACCAAGCAAAACCGAGTGAATTAGAGTTTTAAAAAGCTTGAATTCAAAAAAATAGAAATAATCGCTAGTGTTCGAAAGAACACTCACAGATTAATAACATTTTAGGTTTTCAACCGATTTTATCGTGTTGAAGGTCGAAAAGATTAAGTTATTAAGGGCGCACGGTGGATGCCTTGGCACTAGAAGCCTACGAAGGACGTTACTAACGACGATATGCTTTGGGGAGCTGTAAGTAAGCTTTGATCCAGAGATTTCCGAATGGGGAAACCCAACACGAGTTATGTCGTGTTATCGATATGTGAATACATAGCATATCTGAAGGCAGACGCGGGGAACTGAAACATCTTAGTACCCGCAGGAAGAGAAAGAAAAATCGATTCCCTGAGTAGCGGCGAGCGAAACGGGAAGAGCCCAAACCAACGAGCTTGCTTGTTGGGGTTGTAGGACACTCTATACGGAGTTACAAAAGAACAAATTAGACGAATCATCTGGAAAGATGAATCAAAGAAGGTAATAATCCTGTAGTCGAAAGTTTGTTCACTCTTGAGTGGATCCTGAGTACGACGGAACACGAGAAATTCCGTCGGAATCCGGGAGGACCATCTCCCAAGGCTAAATACTCTCTAGTGACCGATAGTGAACCAGTACCGTGAGGGAAAGGTGAAAAGTACCCCGGAAGGGGAGTGAAATAGAACTTGAAACCGTGTGCTTACAAGTAGTCAGAGCCCGTTAATGGGTGATGGCGTGCCTTTTGTAGAATGAACCGGCGAGTTACGATTTGATGCAAGGTTAAGCAGTTAATGTGGAGCCGTAGCGAAAGCGAGTCTGAATAGGGCGTTGAGTATTTGGTCGTAGACCCGAAACCAGGTGATCTACCCATGACCAGGCTGAAGTTCAGGTAACACTGAATGGAGGGCCGAACCGACTTACGTTGAAAAGTGAGCGGATGAGTTGTGGGTAGCGGAGAAATTCCAATCGAACCTGGAGATAGCTGGTTCTCTCCGAAATAGCTTTAGGGCTAGCCTTAAGTAATGATTATTGGAGGTAGAGCACTGTTTGGACGAGGGGCCCTTATCGGGTTACCGAATTCAGACAAACTCCGAATGCCAATCAATTTTATCTTAGGAGTTAGAACGCGGGTGATAAGGTCCGTGTTCGAAAGGGAAACAGCCCAGACCACCAGCTAAGGTCCCAAAATATATGTTAAGTGGAAAAGGATGTGGCGTTGCCCAGACAACTAGTATGTTGGCTTAGAAGCAGCCATCATTTAAAGAGTGCGTAATAGCTCACTAGTCGAGTGACACTGCGCCGAAAATGTACCGGGGCTAAACATATTACCGAAGCTGTGGATTGTCCGTAAGGACAGTGGTAGGAGAGCGTTCTAAGGGCGTTGAAGCATGATCGCAAGGACATGTGGAGCGCTTAGAAGTGAGAATGCCGGTGTGAGTAGCGAAAGACGGGTGAGAATCCCGTCCACCGATTGACTAAGGTTTCCAGAGGAAGGCTCGTCCGCTCTGGGTTAGTCGGGTCCTAAGCTGAGGCCGATAGGCGTAGGCGATGGATAACAGGTTGATATTCCTGTACCACCAAATTTCGTTTTAAGCGATGGGGGGACGCAGTAGGATAGGCGAAGCGTACTATTGGATTGTACGTCCAAGCAATGAGACTGAGTGTTAGGCAAATCCGGCACTCTTAAGGTCAAGTTGTGATGGGGAGAGGAAATTGTTTCCTCGAGTCGTTGATTTCACACTGCCAAGAAAAGCCTCTAGCTAGAATTTTGGTGCCCGTACCGCAAACCGACACAGGTAGTCAAGATGAGAATTCTAAGGTGAGCGAGCGAACTCTCGTTAAGGAACTCGGCAAAATGACCCCGTAACTTCGGGAGAAGGGGTGCTCTTTAGGGTTAACGCCCAGGAGAGCCGCAGTGAATAGGCCCAAGCGACTGTTTATCAAAAACACAGGTCTCTGCTAAACCGTAAGGTGATGTATAGGGGCTGACGCCTGCCCGGTGCTGGAAGGTTAAGAGGAGTGGTTAGCTTCGGCGAAGCTACGAATCGAAGCCCCAGTAAACGGCGGCCGTAACTATAACGGTCCTAAGGTAGCGAAATTCCTTGTCGGGTAAGTTCCGACCCGCACGAAAGGCGTAACGATTTGGGCACTGTCTCAACGAGAGACTCGGTGAAATCATAGTACCTGTGAAGATGCAGGTTACCCGCGACAGGACGGAAAGACCCCGTGGAGCTTTACTGTAGTCTGATATTGAAATTCGGTACAACTTGTACAGGATAGGTAGGAGCCTTTGAAACGTGAGCGCCAGCTTACGTCGAGGCGTTGGTGGGATACTACCCTTGCTGTGTTGGATTTCTAACCCGCACCATTTATCATGGTGGGAGACAGTGTCAGATGGACAGTTTGACTGGGGCGGTCGCCTCCTAAAGAGTAACGGAGGCGCTCAAAGGTTTCCTCAGAATGGTTGGAAATCATTCATAGAGTGTAAAGGCATAAGGAAGCTTGACTGCGAGACTTACAAGTCGAGCAGGGTCGAAAGACGGACTTAGTGATCCGGTGGTTCCGCATGGAAGGGCCATCGCTCAACGGATAAAAGCTACCCCGGGGATAACAGGCTTATCTCCCCCAAGAGTTCACATCGACGGGGAGGTTTGGCACCTCGATGTCGGCTCATCGCATCCTGGGGCTGTAGTCGGTCCCAAGGGTTGGGCTGTTCGCCCATTAAAGCGGTACGCGAGCTGGGTTCAGAACGTCGTGAGACAGTTCGGTCCCTATCCGTCGTGGGCGCAGGAAATTTGAGAGGAGCTGTCCTTAGTACGAGAGGACCGGGATGGACATACCTCTGGTGTACCAGTTGTCGTGCCAACGGCATCGCTGGGTAGCTATGTATGGACGGGATAAGTGCTGAAAGCATCTAAGCATGAAGCCCCCTCAAGATGAGATTTCCCAACTTCGGTTATAAGATCCCTCAAAGATGATGAGGTTAATAGGTTCGAGGTGGAAGCATAGCGATATGTGGAGCTGACGAATACTAATCGATCGAAGACTTAATCAAATTTAAAAGTGTTTTGTTTGGCATTATCAAATTTTACTTACTATCTAGTTTTGAATGTATAATTTTTTATACAGTTCATTGTCTGGTGACAATGGCAAGGAGGTCACACCTGTTCCCATGCCGAACACAGTAGTTAAGCTCCTTAGCGCCGATGGTAGTCGGACTTACGTTCCGCAAGAGTAGGACGTTGCCAGGCAGCATTTTGACCTTTGGGTCGTTTTTTTATGGAAGTATTAAAGAAAACAAAAATTAATTTCGAAAAGTTATTGACTTTTTAAGTCATAACCTGTAGAATTAAGTCTTGTGATTAAGAAATGAACATTGAAAACTGAATTGCAATATGTCAACGTTAATTCCGAACACAACATTAAATTGTTGGTTCAAACGTGTTAGAGATAACACACAAATTAGTATTTTATGAGCTAATCAAACATCATAATTCATTTATGGAGAGTTTGATCCTGGCTCAGGATGAACGCTGGCGGCGTGCCTAATACATGCAAGTCGAGCGAACTTCAAAGGAGCTTGCTCCTTTGAAGTTAGCGGCGGACGGGTGAGTAACACGTGGGTAACCTACCTATAAGACTGGAATAACTTCGGGAAACCGGAGCTAATGCCGGATAACATTTGGAACCGCATGGTTCTAAAGTAAAAGATGGTTTTGCTATCACTTATAGATGGACCCGCGCCGTATTAGCTAGTTGGTAAGGTAACGGCTTACCAAGGCAACGATACGTAGCCGACCTGAGAGGGTGATCGGCCACACTGGAACTGAGACACGGTCCAGACTCCTACGGGAGGCAGCAGTAGGGAATCTTCCGCAATGGACGAAAGTCTGACGGAGCAACGCCGCGTGAGTGATGAAGGTTTTCGGATCGTAAAACTCTGTTATTAGGGAAGAACAAATGTGTAAGTAACTGTGCACATCTTGACGGTACCTAATCAGAAAGCCACGGCTAACTACGTGCCAGCAGCCGCGGTAATACGTAGGTGGCAAGCGTTATCCGGAATTATTGGGCGTAAAGCGCGCGTAGGCGGTTTCTTAAGTCTGATGTGAAAGCCCACGGCTCAACCGTGGAGGGTCATTGGAAACTGGGAAACTTGAGTACAGAAGAGGAAAGTGGAATTCCATGTGTAGCGGTGAAATGCGCAGAGATATGGAGGAACACCAGTGGCGAAGGCGACTTTCTGGTCTGTAACTGACGCTGATGTGCGAAAGCGTGGGGATCAAACAGGATTAGATACCCTGGTAGTCCACGCCGTAAACGATGAGTGCTAAGTGTTAGGGGGTTTCCGCCCCTTAGTGCTGCAGCTAACGCATTAAGCACTCCGCCTGGGGAGTACGACCGCAAGGTTGAAACTCAAAGGAATTGACGGGGACCCGCACAAGCGGTGGAGCATGTGGTTTAATTCGAAGCAACGCGAAGAACCTTACCAAATCTTGACATCCTTTGAAAACTCTAGAGATAGAGCCTTCCCCTTCGGGGACAAAGTGACAGGTGGTGCATGGTTGTCGTCAGCTCGTGTCGTGAGATGTTGGGTTAAGTCCCGCAACGAGCGCAACCCTTAAACTTAGTTGCCAGCATTTAGTTGGGCACTCTAGGTTGACTGCCGGTGACAAACCGGAGGAAGGTGGGGATGACGTCAAATCATCATGCCCCTTATGATTTGGGCTACACACGTGCTACAATGGACAATACAAAGGGCAGCTAAACCGCGAGGTCATGCAAATCCCATAAAGTTGTTCTCAGTTCGGATTGTAGTCTGCAACTCGACTACATGAAGCTGGAATCGCTAGTAATCGTAGATCAGCATGCTACGGTGAATACGTTCCCGGGTCTTGTACACACCGCCCGTCACACCACGAGAGTTTGTAACACCCGAAGCCGGTGGAGTAACCATTTATGGAGCTAGCCGTCGAAGGTGGGACAAATGATTGGGGTGAAGTCGTAACAAGGTAGCCGTATCGGAAGGTGCGGCTGGATCACCTCCTTTCTAAGGATATATTCGGAACATCTTCCTTGAGAAGATGAAGAGGAATGATATTGACATATTGCATTCAGTTTTGAATGCTCATTACGAGTATTCATTGCGTTATTTTGTACATTGAAAACTAGATATGTAAGTAAAATTTATGATTTTACCAAGCAAAACCGAGTGAATTAGAGTTTTAAAAAGCTTGAATTCAAAAAAATAGAAATAATCGCTAGTGTTCGAAAGAACACTCACAGATTAATAACATTTTAGGTTTTCAACCGATTTTATCGTGTTGAAGGTCGAAAAGATTAAGTTATTAAGGGCGCACGGTGGATGCCTTGGCACTAGAAGCCTACGAAGGACGTTACTAACGACGATATGCTTTGGGGAGCTGTAAGTAAGCTTTGATCCAGAGATTTCCGAATGGGGAAACCCAACACGAGTTATGTCGTGTTATCGATATGTGAATACATAGCATATCTGAAGGCAGACGCGGGGAACTGAAACATCTTAGTACCCGCAGGAAGAGAAAGAAAAATCGATTCCCTGAGTAGCGGCGAGCGAAACGGGAAGAGCCCAAACCAACGAGCTTGCTTGTTGGGGTTGTAGGACACTCTATACGGAGTTACAAAAGAACAAATTAGACGAATCATCTGGAAAGATGAATCAAAGAAGGTAATAATCCTGTAGTCGAAAGTTTGTTCACTCTTGAGTGGATCCTGAGTACGACGGAACACGAGAAATTCCGTCGGAATCCGGGAGGACCATCTCCCAAGGCTAAATACTCTCTAGTGACCGATAGTGAACCAGTACCGTGAGGGAAAGGTGAAAAGTACCCCGGAAGGGGAGTGAAATAGAACTTGAAACCGTGTGCTTACAAGTAGTCAGAGCCCGTTAATGGGTGATGGCGTGCCTTTTGTAGAATGAACCGGCGAGTTACGATTTGATGCAAGGTTAAGCAGTTAATGTGGAGCCGTAGCGAAAGCGAGTCTGAATAGGGCGTTGAGTATTTGGTCGTAGACCCGAAACCAGGTGATCTACCCATGACCAGGCTGAAGTTCAGGTAACACTGAATGGAGGGCCGAACCGACTTACGTTGAAAAGTGAGCGGATGAGTTGTGGGTAGCGGAGAAATTCCAATCGAACCTGGAGATAGCTGGTTCTCTCCGAAATAGCTTTAGGGCTAGCCTTAAGTAATGATTATTGGAGGTAGAGCACTGTTTGGACGAGGGGCCCTTATCGGGTTACCGAATTCAGACAAACTCCGAATGCCAATCAATTTTATCTTAGGAGTTAGAACGCGGGTGATAAGGTCCGTGTTCGAAAGGGAAACAGCCCAGACCACCAGCTAAGGTCCCAAAATATATGTTAAGTGGAAAAGGATGTGGCGTTGCCCAGACAACTAGTATGTTGGCTTAGAAGCAGCCATCATTTAAAGAGTGCGTAATAGCTCACTAGTCGAGTGACACTGCGCCGAAAATGTACCGGGGCTAAACATATTACCGAAGCTGTGGATTGTCCGTAAGGACAGTGGTAGGAGAGCGTTCTAAGGGCGTTGAAGCATGATCGCAAGGACATGTGGAGCGCTTAGAAGTGAGAATGCCGGTGTGAGTAGCGAAAGACGGGTGAGAATCCCGTCCACCGATTGACTAAGGTTTCCAGAGGAAGGCTCGTCCGCTCTGGGTTAGTCGGGTCCTAAGCTGAGGCCGATAGGCGTAGGCGATGGATAACAGGTTGATATTCCTGTACCACCAAATTTCGTTTTAAGCGATGGGGGGACGCAGTAGGATAGGCGAAGCGTACTATTGGATTGTACGTCCAAGCAATGAGACTGAGTGTTAGGCAAATCCGGCACTCTTAAGGTCAAGTTGTGATGGGGAGAGGAAATTGTTTCCTCGAGTCGTTGATTTCACACTGCCAAGAAAAGCCTCTAGCTAGAATTTTGGTGCCCGTACCGCAAACCGACACAGGTAGTCAAGATGAGAATTCTAAGGTGAGCGAGCGAACTCTCGTTAAGGAACTCGGCAAAATGACCCCGTAACTTCGGGAGAAGGGGTGCTCTTTAGGGTTAACGCCCAGGAGAGCCGCAGTGAATAGGCCCAAGCGACTGTTTATCAAAAACACAGGTCTCTGCTAAACCGTAAGGTGATGTATAGGGGCTGACGCCTGCCCGGTGCTGGAAGGTTAAGAGGAGTGGTTAGCTTCGGCGAAGCTACGAATCGAAGCCCCAGTAAACGGCGGCCGTAACTATAACGGTCCTAAGGTAGCGAAATTCCTTGTCGGGTAAGTTCCGACCCGCACGAAAGGCGTAACGATTTGGGCACTGTCTCAACGAGAGACTCGGTGAAATCATAGTACCTGTGAAGATGCAGGTTACCCGCGACAGGACGGAAAGACCCCGTGGAGCTTTACTGTAGTCTGATATTGAAATTCGGTACAACTTGTACAGGATAGGTAGGAGCCTTTGAAACGTGAGCGCCAGCTTACGTCGAGGCGTTGGTGGGATACTACCCTTGCTGTGTTGGATTTCTAACCCGCACCATTTATCATGGTGGGAGACAGTGTCAGATGGACAGTTTGACTGGGGCGGTCGCCTCCTAAAGAGTAACGGAGGCGCTCAAAGGTTTCCTCAGAATGGTTGGAAATCATTCATAGAGTGTAAAGGCATAAGGAAGCTTGACTGCGAGACTTACAAGTCGAGCAGGGTCGAAAGACGGACTTAGTGATCCGGTGGTTCCGCATGGAAGGGCCATCGCTCAACGGATAAAAGCTACCCCGGGGATAACAGGCTTATCTCCCCAAGAGTTCACATCGACGGGGAGGTTTGGCACCTCGATGTCGGCTCATCGCATCCTGGGGCTGTAGTCGGTCCCAAGGGTTGGGCTGTTCGCCCATTAAAGCGGTACGCGAGCTGGGTTCAGAACGTCGTGAGACAGTTCGGTCCCTATCCGTCGTGGGCGCAGGAAATTTGAGAGGAGCTGTCCTTAGTACGAGAGGACCGGGATGGACATACCTCTGGTGTACCAGTTGTCGTGCCAACGGCATCGCTGGGTAGCTATGTATGGACGGGATAAGTGCTGAAAGCATCTAAGCATGAAGCCCCCCTCAAGATGAGATTTCCCAACTTCGGTTATAAGATCCCTCAAAGATGATGAGGTTAATAGGTTCGAGGTGGAAGCATAGCGATATGTGGAGCTGACGAATACTAATCGATCGAAGACTTAATCAAATTTAAAAGTGTTTTGTTTGGCATTATCAAATTTTACTTACTATCTAGTTTTGAATGTATAATTTTTTATACAGTTCATTGTCTGGTGACAATGGCAAGGAGGTCACACCTGTTCCCATGCCGAACACAGTAGTTAAGCTCCTTAGCGCCGATGGTAGTCGGACTTACGTTCCGCAAGAGTAGGACGTTGCCAGGCAGCATTTAGGATGCGATGAGCCGAGACCGAGAGGTCTCTTTTTTTGTGCGCAAAAGGAGCTTAACTTCCAAAAATAGCTGGTTTAAGCCATGAGCACATAAGCTGAAGCTCATGTGTAAGAACTACTAATCCCAATGATTTTGAGAAGTAGTTCTTTAGAAGCTGACGAACTGAGCGAAAGACGAGACGAGCTTACAAGCGGTAAGTGAGTAAGGGAAATATTAAGTGTTTACAAGAGCTGTGGCTCTTGCATAAGCACTACTAATCTTGCAGGCAAGAAAGTAGTGCTTTAAAGCTTCTTAGCGTCGATGGTAGCCGACTTACGTTTCGCAAGAGTAGGTAAAGAGACAAATGAGTTTTAACTCATTTGTAAGTCTCACTAGACTCAATAAATTGAGAAGTGGGGCTTTACAGGCAGCATTATAGGATGCGATGAGCCGAGACCGAGAGGTCTCTTTTTTTATGCGCAAAAAAGAGAGGATGGTCCGATAGAGATGAGTTTAATTTAAGGATTACAAAAGCTGGTGCTCTTGTATAAGAACTACTAATTTCGCAAGCGAAAAAGTGGTTCTTTATAAATTAAAAAATGATACTTTACTTGCATAAGCACTACTAATCTTGCTGGCAAGAAAATAGTGCTTTAGATATTAGTCATGCTTTAAAATTGTCAGAGAACGAATTAGTGCATTGGTATGTCCTTCTAGTTGTGAAAAAGGTATACCACCAAAACCTAAAATGAATTTTACAGATTGTTGTGATTTATCATATTTACTAAAAGGAATAATTTTCAATTTGTTTTCTTCTGCATTTTTTAAACATTGCGTCATAGTCAAGCCATTTTTTACAGTTAGTGTAAAGTGCATGCCTGCTAATGTACCATCAATTTCTAATTGTTCTTCATAGGGTTTGAGTGCATCTAATATAAATTTAAGTTTGTCTCTATAAACATTTCTCATTTTATTTAAATGTCTCTCAAAACTACCTGACTGCATGAAGCTTGCCACCATTTTTTGTATATGTGAAGGCACTGTATTACCTTCTTTATTTTCTAGTGTATTATATAATTTTAACAATTTTTTAGGTAATACTAGGTAGGCAACTCTGCAACTTGGGAATAAAGATTTTGAGAATGTACTAATATATATGACTTTATCTTTTGTATCTAAACTTTGTAATGCAGGAATAGGCTTTCCAAAGTAACGGAATTCCGAATCATAATCATCTTCAATAATGTATCTATTTTCAAATTGCTGTGCCCAATGAATAAGTTGAGTACGCTTTTTTAAATTCATCACATAGCCGGTAGGGAACTGATGAGAAGGTGTAACATAAGCAATATTATTATTAGATTCGTTGAAATATTCTAGTTCAATTCCTGTATTGTTCACAGGTACTTGAAGATAAGTAATTTGTTTTTTGTCTAAAACTTGTTTGATGGGTGGATAGCTAGGATTTTCAATTAAAAAGCGGCCTTTATTCAATATATCAGTCACTAAATTAATAAGTTGTTCTGTAGAAGAACCAATAATGATTTGTTCTGGATGACATGCTACGCCTCTACTATTAAATAAATAATGCGCTATTTCTTGGCGTAATGTCCATTCTCCTTTGGGATTTGCATGTTGTAGTAAGTTTAATTGGCTATCTTCAAAAGCATCGCGCGCATATTTTCTGAATTGTTGCATAGGAAAGTATTCTGCATCTATTTCTGATAAGTTAAAGGCAAATTCATATGTTTGTTGAGTTTGATTGTCGTTATTTTGTTCATGATGTGTGTTTGATGCATGTATTTCTCTGGTAATAATTGGTAAAGTTTCAACGTCAGATACAAAATAGCCTGATCGTGGCTTGGCGAATATGTACCCCTCATCTGATAGGATTTGATAAGCATGTTCGATTGTTGTATTGCTTACAGATAAATGTTGCCCTAACGCGCGTTTTGAAGGAAATTTATCTCCTGATTTATATTGGCCTTCAATGATTTGTTTTTTTAGATTCTCGTATAGATTGATGTATAAATGCTCTTTTGTCATTACAACTGACCTCCTAAATTAATCTATAATTGTCCCTTTTTAAATACCAGTTTATCTTTTAAAATGAATTTAATCAACTAAGTAAAGGGGTTAAGTAAATATGTCTAAAGTAATTGGATCTGAAAGAGTTAAAAGAGGAATGGCGGAAATGCAAAAGGGCGGCGTCATTATGGACGTTGTAAATGCTGAACAAGCTAAGATAGCTGAGCATGCAGGTGCTGTTGCAGTAATGGCATTAGAGCGCGTGCCTTCTGACATTAGAGCTGCAGGTGGCGTGGCACGTATGGCTAATCCTAAAATTGTAGAAGAAGTTATGAATGCTGTTTCTATACCAGTTATGGCTAAAGGACGTATTGGTCATATAACTGAAGCTCGTGTATTAGAATCTATGGGTGTTGACTATATCGATGAATCTGAAGTATTAACACCAGCTGATGAAGAGTATCATTTACGTAAAGATACATTCACTGTACCATTTGTATGTGGTTGCCGTAACTTAGGTGAAGCTGCACGCCGTATTGGTGAAGGTGCTGCAATGTTACGTACTAAAGGTGAGCCAGGTACTGGGAACATCGTAGAAGCAGTTAGACATATGCGTCAGGTCAATTCAGAAGTGAGTCGTTTAACAGTTATGCATGACGATGAGATTATGACTGAGGCTAAAAATATTGGTGCACCATACGAAATTTTAAAATCCATTAAAGAAAATGGTAAATTACCAGTAGTTAATTTTGCAGCTGGTGGTGTAGCAACGCCTCAAGATGCTGCTTTAATGATGGAATTAGGTGCAGACGGAGTATTTGTAGGATCTGGTATTTTTAAATCAGAAGATCCAGAAAAATTTGCTAAAGCAATTGTACAAGCAACTACACATTACCAAGACTACGAACTAATTGGACGTCTAGCTAAAGAATTAGGCACAGCAATGAAAGGCTTAGATATCAATGAGTTATCATTAGAAGAGCGTATGCAAGAGCGTGGATGGTAATATGAAAATTGGTGTTTTAGCCTTACAAGGCGCTGTGAGAGAACATATACGTCATATTGCGCTAAGTGGTCATGAAGGTGTAGCAGTTAAGCGTATCGAACAGTTGGATGACATTGATGGATTGATTATACCAGGCGGAGAATCTACTACCTTACGACGCTTAATGAATCTATATGGATTCAAAGATGCTTTGCAACAATCCACATTACCTATGTTTGGTACTTGCGCTGGCTTAATTATCTTAGCAGCGAATATTGTTGGCGAAGAAGGTTATTTAGATAAACTGAATATTACTGTTCAAAGGAATTCTTTTGGCCGACAAGTTGATAGCTTTGAAAGTGAGTTAGATGTGAAAGGAATTGCCAAAGATATTGAAGGTGTATTTATTAGAGCTCCTCATATAGAAAGTGTGCATGGTGAGGCTAGTGTACTTAGCACAGAGGGTGACAAAATTGTAGCTGTTCAACAAGGCTGTTATTTAGGAGTTTCATTTCATCCTGAATTAACGGATGATTATAGAGTCACACAATACTTCATTGAAGCGATTGTTAAACCGACCGTAATTGAAAAAGTATAAAAAAGAGCGATAAGGTGTTGATACCTTATCGCTCTTTTTTATATTAAATTTTAAATAAAGAACCCTGCAATGGCTGCAGAAATAAATGAAACTAAAGTAGCACCGAATAATAATTTTATACCGAATCGTGCTACTACATCGCCTTTTTCGTTGTTAAGCGATTTGATTGCGCCAGAGATAATACCGATAGAACTAAAGTTTGCGAATGATACTACGAATACTGAGATAACACCTTTTGCGTGTTCACTCATGTTTTTAACTTCACTTAGACTTTGCATTGCTACAAATTCATTTGATAATAATTTCGTTGCCATAATAGAACCAGCTTGTACAGCTTCATTCCATGGCACACCTACTAAGAATGCGAATGGTGCAAATACGAAACCGATTAGTGTTTGGAAGTCCCAAGTAATACTACCACCTGAAATACCAGTGAAAATGGCACTAACTAAGCCATTTAGTAAAGCAATAATAGCAATATAACCAATTAACATTGCGCCTACGATGACTGCTACTTTAAACCCATCTAAAATGTATTCCCCTAACATTTCGAAGAAGGATTGCTTATTTGTTTCACTTTCTTCAAGAATTAATTTATCTTCTTTTGGATCAACTTTGTAAGGGTTGATGATAGAAGCAATAATGAAACCACCGAAGAGGTTTAACACGACTGCTGTAACAACAAAACGTGGTTCAATTAACGCGAAGTAAGCACCGATAATAGATGCAGACACGGTAGACATTGCTGAAGCAGTTAAAGTATAAAGACGTTGACTTGGAATATGAGCAAGTTCCTTTTTCAACGAAATAAATACTTCTGATTGTCCCAAAATTGCTGCTGCAACAGCGTTATATGATTCTAAACGACCCATACCATTAATTTTAGATATAACTAAACCTAAGACATTAATAATTACAGGTAAAATACGAGTATATTGTAAAATACCAATTAATGCTGATATGAAAACAATTGGTAATAATACGTTAAAGAAGAATGGAGGATTCTCTGGATCTATGTATTCAAATCCACCAAATACGAAATTTACACCTTCTGCTGCTTGTGCTAATAAGTAATTAAAGCCTGCTGAAATACCACTAATGACTGTAATCCCAAATTGTGTTTTTAACAAAATAAACGCCATGATAAGTTGTATTACAAGTA
Source organism: Staphylococcus sp. AntiMn-1 (assembly GCF_001663395.1). Lineage (NCBI taxonomy): Bacteria > Bacillati > Bacillota > Bacilli > Caryophanales > Staphylococcaceae > Staphylococcus > Staphylococcus sp. AntiMn-1. The sequence continues at coordinate 1,521,555 of NZ_CP012968.1, read as the reverse complement.
ATAACCCAACATATTGCCAGCGAACATTTTTTCTGTCGGAGCTGAAAAGAAAGGCTAACCCAAGAAATACTACAATCCCAATTAAACCGATAATAATATGCATATTTTTCATCCCTTTTATTTTTTCTTACTACCTATAATACAATAAAAGTGAGAGCACTTACATCCTTAAACTAATATTTTTTAATCATATTGGTTGAAAAAGGTCAAAGTTGGTCATATAATATAGTCAAAGAAGGTCAAAAGAGGTGATAATCATGCACAATATGTCTGACATCATAGAACAGTACATTAAGAAATTATTTGAAGACACCAATAAAGACGTTGTAGAACTTCAACGTGCAAATATTGCACAGCGCTTTGACTGCGTGCCTTCTCAACTGAATTATGTAATTAAAACACGTTTTACAAATGAACATGGTTATGAAATTGAAAGTAAAAGGGGTGGCGGTGGGTACATCCGAATCACCAAAATTGAAAATAAAGATGAAACAGGTTACATTAATCACTTACTTCAATTAATAGGACCATCCATTTCTCAGCAACAAGCATATTACATTATAGATGGTTTATTAGATAAAAATATATCAATGAACGTGAAGCAAAAATGATTTATGCTGTCATTGATAGAGAAACATTAAAAATGGATGTATTATCGAGAGATATTATACGGGCTAATATTATTAAACGTTTATTACCTGTAATAAATTATTACTAAAGCGAGGTGTTTAGTCGTGCTATGCGAAAATTGTCATTTAAACGAAGCAGAAGTTAAATTAGCAGTAAAAGGACAAGACGGTGTAAATGAAAAATGGGTTTGTTCGACATGTGCTCAGGGTGGCAATCCTTGGACACAAAATCAACAGTTACAATCCCAAGATGATATTGAAGGCGCATTTGTGGTAAAACAAATTTTACAGCACTTAGCAGCTAAACATGGTATTGATTTTGATGAAATTGCTTTTAAAGAAGAAAAAAGATGTCCTACTTGTCATATGACGTTAAAAGATATTGCACATGTTGGTAAATTTGGTTGTGCAAACTGCTATGCAACTTTTAAAGATGACATTGTCGACATTGTGCGTCGTGTGCAGGGTGGTCAAATAGAACATACAGGAAAAACACCTCGATCTTCGCATAGAAAATTAGCACTAAAAAAACAAATTGAAGAAAAAATTCATATTTAAATCAGCTTATTGAAGATCAGAATTTTGAAGAAGCTGCAATTGTTCGGGATGAAATTAAAGCATTGAAAGACGATGGCGAGGTGAAACATGATGAGTGATAATGATATTAGTGCATACATGAGTGAATGGATGCGCGATAAAGAAGAAAGCCCTGTCGTGATGTCTTCAAGAATCCGATTGGCTAGAAACTTAGAAAATCATGTCCATCCATTAATGTTTCCGTCAGAGCAGGATGGTTATAGAGTGATTAATGAGGTACAGGATGCGCTTCCTGACTTGTTTATGCAACGCTTAGATACTATGGATCAGCAAAGCAAGTATAAACTTGTTGCGAAACATCTCATAAGTCCTGAATTAATCAGACAACCTGCCTCAGCAGTGTTGCTCAACGATGATGAATCATTGAGTATCATGGTGAATGAAGAAGATCATATTCGAATTCAAGCTATGGGAAATGATTTATCACTGCAAACATTGTACGAGAATGCTTCTACTATAGATGATACACTTGATAGTGAGTTGGATGTAAGTTTTGATGAAACATTAGGTTATTTAACAACTTGTCCGACAAACATTGGAACTGGCATGCGTGCGAGCGTGATGCTTCATTTACCTGGTTTAACAATTATGAAGCGTATGAATCGCATCGCTCAAACGATTAACAGATTTGGTTTTACGATAAGAGGAATATTTGGTGAAAGTTCGCAAGTTTATGGCCATATTTATCAAATTTCAAATCAACTGACTTTAGGAAAAACGGAAGAAGAAATCATCGAAAGTTTAACTGAAGTTGTACAACAAATCATTAATGAAGAAATGCAAATTCGCGAACGTATGAACCGTCACAATCACATTGAAACATTGGACCGAGTATATCGTTCGTTAGGAATATTAAAATATAGTAGACTGATATCTATGGAGGAAGCATCACTGAGATTAAGTGAAGTGAAACTCGGTATTGATTTAGGCTATATTGAACTAGAAAACTTCAAATTTAATGAGTTAATGGTAGCAATACAATCGCCATTCTTATTAGATGATGAAGATGACAGAGTAGTAAATGAAAAAAGAGCAGATATATTAAGAGAACATATAAATTAGGAGGTCATGCTATGCTATTTGGTAGACTGACAGAACGTGCACAGCGTGTATTAGCACATGCTCAAGAAGAAGCAATTCGCTTAAATCATTCAAATATTGGAACAGAACATTTACTTTTAGGGTTGATGAAAGAGCCTGAAGGTATTGCAGCTAAAGTATTAGAATCATTTGAAATTACTGAAGAAAAAGTAGTAGAAGAAGTAGAAAAATTAATCGGCCATGGTCAAGAACAAATGGGCGCTTTACACTACACACCTCGTGCGAAAAAAGTCATTGAATTATCAATGGATGAAGCGAGAAAATTACACCATAATTTCGTGGGAACAGAACACATTTTACTTGGTTTAATTAGAGAAAATGAAGGTGTAGCAGCACGTGTATTTGCAAACTTAGACTTAAATATAACTAAAGCACGTGCACAAGTTGTTAAAGCATTAGGTAGTCCAGAGTTAAGTAATAAAAATGCACAAGCTAATAAATCTAATAACACACCAACCTTAGATAGCCTTGCACGTGACTTAACTGTTATTGCAAAAGATGGCACACTAGATCCAGTTATTGGTAGAGACAAAGAAATTACAAGAGTAATTGAAGTTTTAAGTCGTCGTACTAAAAATAACCCAGTACTGATTGGTGAACCAGGTGTAGGTAAAACTGCAATTGCAGAAGGCCTGGCTCAATCGATTATTAAAAATGAAGTGCCTGAGACACTTAAAGGCAAACGCGTAATGTCACTTGATATGGGAACAGTTGTAGCTGGCACGAAATATCGAGGCGAATTTGAAGAGCGTTTGAAAAAAGTAATGGAAGAAATTCATCAAGCAGGTGACGTTATACTATTCATCGATGAATTACACACATTAGTTGGCGCAGGCGGTGCGGAAGGTGCTATTGATGCATCAAACATCTTGAAACCTGCACTTGCACGAGGAGAACTACAATGTATCGGCGCAACGACATTAGATGAATACCGTAAAAACATTGAAAAAGATGCGGCGCTTGAACGTCGTTTCCAACCAGTTCAAGTCGATGAACCAACAGTTGAAGATACAATTGAAATCTTAAAAGGATTACGTGATCGTTATGAAGCACATCACCGTATTAACATTTCTGATGAAGCAGTAATTTCAGCAGCTACTTTAAGTCACCGTTATGTTTCAGATCGTTTCTTACCTGATAAAGCAATCGACTTAATTGATGAAGCAAGTTCTAAAGTTAGACTTAGAAGTCATACTACACCACCGAACTTGAAAGAATTAGAACAAGAAATTGAGCAAGTTAAAAATGAAAAAGATGCTGCAGTACATTCACAAGAATTTGAAAATGCAGCAAATCTTCGTGATAAACAAACGAAATTAGAAAAACAATACGAAGAAGCTAATAATAATTGGAAGAACGCACAAAATGGCGACAATACTTCTTTATCAGAAGAAGATATCGGAGAAGTTATCGCTGGCTGGACTGGTATTCCATTAACGAAAATTAATGAAACTGAATCAGATCGTTTATTAAACTTAGAAGATACACTTCATAACAGAGTTATTGGACAAAAAGCTGCTGTAACGTCTATCAGTAAAGCAGTTAGACGTGCGAGAGCTGGATTGAAAGATCCTAAACGTCCTATCGGTAGCTTTATCTTCTTAGGTCCTACAGGTGTAGGTAAAACTGAATTAGCTCGTGCTTTAGCAGAGTCTATGTTTGGTGAAGATGACGCAATGATTCGTGTGGATATGAGTGAATTTATGGAGAAACATGCAGTCAGTCGTTTAGTTGGTGCGCCTCCAGGTTATGTAGGACATGATGATGGTGGTCAATTGACTGAAAAAGTAAGACGTAAACCTTATTCAGTTATCTTATTTGATGAAATTGAAAAAGCACATCCAGATGTATTTAACATCTTGTTACAAGTGCTTGATGATGGACATCTTACTGATACAAAAGGACGTCGTGTAGATTTCCGTAATACAGTAATTATTATGACATCAAACGTTGGTGCACAAGAATTACAAGATCAACGCTTTGCAGGTTTCGGTGGCGCATCAGAAGGCCAAGATTACGAAACAATTCGTAACACAATGATGAAAGAATTGAAAAATGCTTTCCGTCCAGAATTCTTAAACCGTGTTGATGATACTATTGTATTCCACAAACTTTCTAAAGAAGAATTGAAAGAAATTGTAACAATGATGATTAACAAACTAACAGATCGTCTATCTGAACAAGATATCAACATCGAAGTTACAGATGCCGCAAAAGAAAAAATTGCTGAAGAAGGCTACGATCCAGAGTATGGTGCTAGACCATTAATTCGTGCAATTCAAAAAACAGTAGAAGATAACCTAAGTGAATTAATTTTAGACGGTAATCAAATTGAAGGTAAAAAAGTCGAAATTGATCATGATGGCAAAGAATTTAAATATAATATTCAAGATAGAAAAGAAAAAAAGAAAGATAAAGAAACAACAGAATCATAAGTTTAATCACTAAAAGTGAACTTTTTAGATTATAGCGCCTCTCAAATGTGTTAGTTCGCCTTTGAGAGGCGCTTTTTATTTAATAATAGAAAATTTAAATCATTCTTTAAAAACTAGGATATCATTTTCATTCGATAAATTTATAATATTATTGGTAGTATATATCTATGCATGGTATTTTATAAAAACAGCTTTAATGTAAGTGAAGTTAGAGACAGGTATGAGCAAATGTAATTGAAAAGACTAATCGTAAAGACCGCAGTGAGTTAAATAAGATTAAAATTTGTTTTTAAACAGGTTGAGGTATAAAATAGATTTGTTCAATGAAAGATGGAGGTGCAATAGTGGCCAAGAAGAAAGTTGTTTTTGAATGTATGGCATGTGGTTATCAGTCCGCAAAATGGATGGGTAAATGTCCAAATTGTGGTGGCTGGAACCAAATGGAAGAAATTGTTGAGCAAAAGGCGGCAAGTCCAAAACATGGCGTGCGCAGTCGTGATCGCGACAACGTTTCAAAAGTACAGAAGTTAAATGAAATTAAACAAGAAACGACACCACGTGTTAAAACCAAGTCAGACGAATTTAATCGTGTGCTCGGCGGAGGTATCGTTAATGGTTCGCTCGTATTGATTGGTGGAGACCCTGGTATAGGGAAATCAACATTACTATTACAAATATGTGCGGCACTATCACAATCGCATAACGTCTTATACATAACAGGTGAGGAATCATTAAATCAAACTAAGCTAAGAGCTGAAAGATTGGATGAAGATTCAAGCGAACTTAATGTATTTGCAGAAACTGATTTAGAAGTCATTCACGAAACAGTAAAACAATTAAAACCGGATTTACTTGTAGTTGACTCAATCCAAACGATATTCCATCCGGAAATTAGTTCAGCACCAGGCTCAGTGTCTCAAGTAAGAGAAAGTACACAAAGCTTAATGAACATTGCTAAACAAATGAATATTGCAACATTTATTGTGGGACATGTAACAAAAGAAGGTCAAATTGCTGGTCCACGTTTATTAGAACACATGGTAGATACAGTACTTTATTTCGAAGGTGACGAACACCATGCATATCGTATTTTGAGAGCGGTGAAAAACCGTTTTGGTTCTACAAATGAAATGGGTATTTTTGAAATGAAACAAAGCGGATTGAAAGGTGTTAAAAACCCATCCGAGATGTTTTTAGAAGAACGTTCGACAAATGTGCCTGGCTCGACTATCGTCTCTACAATGGAAGGCACGAGACCCTTACTCATAGAAGTTCAAGCTCTTGTTACGCCAACGACATTTAATAATCCTAGACGGATGGCAACGGGTATTGATCACAATCGTTTGAGTCTGTTGATGGCAGTCTTGGAGAAAAAAGAAAATTATTTACTGCAACAACAAGATGCGTATATTAAAGTTGCAGGTGGTGTAAGATTAACAGAACCTGCTGTTGATTTAGGTATCATTGTGGCAACTGCTTCAAGCTTTAAAGATCTAACAGTAGATGGTTTAGATTGCTTTATAGGAGAAGTTGGACTGACTGGAGAAGTGAGACGCGTATCTCGTATAGAGCAACGTGTACAGGAAGCAGAGAAACTCGGATTTAAACGTATTATTATTCCAGAATCCAATATTGGCGGATGGCAATTCCCTAGTGATATTAAGGTCATTGGCGTGAAAAGTGTTCACGAAGCCTTAAAATACGCTTTGACAAAACAATAAATTAAATTCCCAAAATTTACAGATGAGAAAACATTTAATCTGTATAACTTTATAGAGAAAGGGGTGTTAGAACTTGAACATGATAAGAATCATTGTTATTTTGTGTTATGTTATTTTAGGCGCTAGTTTAGGCGTATACCTTATTCCAGAAATTGCTGTGGATACTGGGTTAAGTGATTATATGTTATTAACTAATAACTATTTCAATGGACTACTTGGTATTGTTATTTTCTTTTTAATTTTTGGTTGGTTTATTAAAAAAGCGACATTATCGTTGAAAGAATTAGAACAAACTATAATGCGTCAAAGTGCTGTAGAAATTTTGTTTGCTACAATTGGACTGATGATCGGTTTAGTTATTTCTGTTATGATATCATTTATTTTTCAAATTATAGGTAATAATGTGTTGAACCATTTTGTGCCAATCATTGTTACAATTATTTTAGGTTATTTCGGTTTTCAATTTGGCTTACGCAAACGTGATGAAATGTTATTATTCTTCCCGGAAAATATGGCGCGCTCGATGTCTATTAACGCACGTAATGCAGTGCCAAAAATTATTGATACAAGTGCTATTATAGATGGTCGCATTTTAGATATTATAGAGTGTGGTTTTATTGATGGTGAAATACTCATACCACAAGGTGTCATCAATGAATTGCAAGTTGTTGCTGATGCAAATGACAGTGTGAAACGTGAAAAGGGTCAACGAGGGTTAGATATTTTGAATTCACTATATGATACTAATCATCCTACGCGTATTATTCATCCGACGAAGTCTCATAGTGACATCGATGCAATGTTAATTAAGTTAGCACAGCACTACAGAGCGCATATTATCACTACTGATTTCAACCTCAATAAAGTGTGTCATGTGCAAGGTATTCAAGCGTTAAATGTTAATGATTTATCCGAAGCGATTAAACCTTCAGTACATCAAGGTGACCGTTTTAACTTATTACTTACTAAAATGGGTAAAGAATCAGGACAAGCAGTTGGATACTTAGATGATGGAACAATGGTTGTTGTAGATAATGCCAAGAAACATATCGGTGAGTATATTGATTTAGAAGTAATCAGTTTATTACAAACGTCATCAGGAAGAATTATTTTTGCAAAAAAGATTAATTAAATAAACTACTAAAGGTTTTATATGAAATGTAGCTAAAATTGTTACAGTTTCACATGAAACCTTTTTTTGATAGTTGAATATAATTTTTATAAAAATTGTGTGCTGATCACTTTGGATTTAAGCACAGTGATTTCATATTAAGCTTTAAAGTGCTACAATAGATAGCGAAATTGTATTACTATAAAAGGAATGACGAGTGTGTAGCATGTGTGTGAAAGTACACAGTTTTTTGGATAGTGATACTTTTAAAAATTATAAGCTATGGTATTATTAATAAGCGTAGAATAACAAACTTATTAATGGTTGAGCGTCATTATTATTGTTAACGACATAAAGTTAAGTTGATACACGTTCAGCTTTTTTTGATGTGTGTATGAACGTAACAAGTGATGAAACATAAAACGCTATAAAAACATTACTAATTAATATTAAAAACGGGAGTGAACATAATGAGTGATCGTGTAAGAGTTAGATATGCCCCAAGTCCAACAGGTTATTTGCATATCGGTAATGCAAGAACTGCATTATTCAACTATTTATTTGCTAAACATTATGATGGAGATTTTGTAATTCGTATAGAAGATACGGACAGTAAACGTAATCTAACTGATGGCGAATCTTCACAATTTGATAATTTAAAATGGTTAGGCATCGATTGGGACGAATCTGTCGATAAAGATAAAGGTTATGGCCCTTATCGCCAATCAGAACGTGGCGAGATCTATAATCCGCTTATTCAGCAATTATTAGATGAAGACAAAGCGTATAAATGTTATATGACTGAAGAAGAACTTGAAGCTGAGCGTGAACAACAAATCAAACGTGGAGAAATGCCACGTTATGGTGGGAAACATGCACACTTAACTGAAGAAGAGCGTCAACAATTCGAAGCAGAAGGTCGTCAACCTGCCATTCGTTTCCGTGTTCCTAAAGACACAACGTTCACTTTTGAAGATATGGTTAAAGGTGAAATTTCATTTGATTCAGATAATATGGGTGACTGGGTTATTGTTAAAAAAGATGGTGTACCTACGTACAATTTTGCAGTAGCTATTGATGATCACTACATGGAAATTTCAGATGTTATTCGCGGCGATGATCATATTTCTAATACACCAAAACAATTAATGATTTATGAAACGTTTGGTTGGGAAGCGCCTAGATTTGCGCATATGTCACTTATCGTTAATGAAGAACGTAAAAAATTAAGTAAACGCGACGGACAAATTCTACAATTCATCGAACAATATCGTGATTTAGGTTATTTACCGGAAGCATTATTTAACTTTATTACACTGTTAGGCTGGTCACCAGAAGGCGAAGAAGAAGTTTATTCTAAAGAAGAATTCATTAAAATCTTCGATGAAAAACGTTTATCTAAATCACCTGCATTTTTCGACAAGCAAAAATTAGCATGGGTGAATAACCAATATATGAAACAAAAAGATACTGAAACAGTATTCGAATTAGCTTTACCACACCTTATCAAAGCAGAATTACTACCTGAAAATCCAAACGAAGCAGATTTGGAATGGGGTCGTAAACTTGTTGCGCTTTATCAAAAAGAAATGAGTTATGCTGGAGAAATCGTTCCTTTATCTGAGCTATTCTTCCGTGACGAACAAATTTTAGGTGACGATGAACAAGAAATCATCGAGGGTGAACAAGTGCCAGAACTAATGAACCACTTATATGGAAAGTTAGAAGCACTTGAACCATTTGAAGCGGCAGAAATTAAAAAAACAATCAAAGAAGTTCAAAAAGAAACTGGTATTAAAGGCAAACAACTATTCATGCCAATTCGTGTTGCTGTAACAGGCCAAATGCATGGACCAGAATTACCAAATACAATTGAAGTATTAGGTAAAGAAAAAGTGTTACTACGTTTGAAAAACTACGTTAAATAAAGAGGGTTGCGTGCGATGATATTGTCTCAAGATGAAAATACTTGAAAAATTACATCGAACCACCTATTATTAAAATTGAAATGGCCTTAGGATTAGTAAGCGATGAAATGTGTCAAGAGAGTGTGCGGTTGCTGTGAGCACACCACTGAAATTGCTGAATGCACCTTTGTGTTAATGAACTAAATAAACTTTAATGAGTGAAGATAAGTTGTTTTATATTTTTAACCATACTTATGGTTAAGATAATCAACTTATATTTAAAAATAAGAGTGGAACCGTGCAAAGCACCTCTAACAAGTCAGTTAGAGGTGCTTTTTTAATAAGGAGGTAGCAACCTTGTTTAAGATATTGAAAAGAATAAAAGATGATGTAAACATGGTGTTTGAACAAGACCCAGCTGCGCGCACTACATTGGAAGTTGTCACTTCTTATGCAGGTATACATGCAGTGTGGAGTCATTTGATTGCGCATGAATTATATAAAAAGAAGAAATATATATTAGCAAGATTAATTTCGCAAGTTGCACGCTTTTTCACAGGTATTGAAATACATCCTGGGGCTAAAATAGGCAAACGTTTATTTATTGACCACGGTATGGGTGTTGTTATTGGAGAAACATGTAATATAGGAAATAACGTCACGATTTATCAAGGTGTTACATTAGGCGGTACTGGTAAAGAACGAGGTAAACGTCACCCTGATATAGGGGACAATGTATTAATAGCTGCGGGCGCCAAAGTACTAGGTGATATTAAAATTGATTCGAATGTGAACATAGGAGCAAACTCAGTTGTGTTAAATTCTGTACCAAGTTATTCAACAGTCGTAGGTATACCGGGTCATATCGTTAAGCAAGATGGTAGACGTATTGGTAAAACGTTCGATCACCGTAACTTACCAGATCCTGTTTATGAACAATTGAAAGAATTAGAAAAACAACTTGAGAAAACAAGAAATGGAGAGATACAAGATGATTACATTATATAATACGTTAACACGTCAAAAAGAGACGTTTGAGCCTATTGAGCCAGGTAAGGTTAAAATGTATGTTTGTGGACCAACAGTATATAATTATATTCATATTGGTAATGCAAGACCTGCAATTAATTACGATGTGGTAAGAAGATATTTCGAATATCAAGGATACGAAGTGGTATATGTGTCGAACTTTACTGACGTTGACGATAAATTAATCAAGCGTTCTAAAGAATTAGGTGAATCTGTAGAAACGATAGCAGATCGTTATATCGATGCCTTTTACGAAGATGTAGGTGCACTAAACGTTAAAAAAGCAACATCTAATCCACGTGTCATGAACCATATGGATGATATTATTAAGTTTATTAAAGAACTTGTAGATCAAGGCAATGCTTATGAAAGCGGTGGCGATGTATACTTCAGAACACGTAAATTTGAAGACTACGGTAAATTAAGTCATCAATCATTGAATGATTTGAAGGTAGGCGCTCGTATAGAACAAGGTGAACAAAAAGAAGACGCTTTGGATTTTACATTATGGAAACAAGCAAAACCAGAAGAAATAAGCTGGGATAGTCCATTTGGTAAAGGTAGACCAGGCTGGCACATTGAATGTTCTGTAATGGCATATCATGAACTAGGAGCAACAATTGATATTCATGCGGGTGGCACAGATTTACAATTCCCTCATCATGAGAATGAAATTGCACAATCAGAAGCACATAACCATGCACCGTTTGCTAACTATTGGATGCATAATGGATTTATCAACATAGATAATGAAAAAATGAGTAAGTCGTTAGGTAATTTCGTGCTTGTTCACGATATTATAAAACAAATCGACCCTGATGTATTACGTTTCTTTATGATCAGTGTACATTATAGAAGTCCAATTAATTATAATGTTGAACTTGTTGAAGCAGCTAAGAGTGGGTTAGAGCGTGTACGTAACAGTTATCAAGCGATTGAAGAACGTGAAGCGATTGCGACAAATATTGAAGATCAATCTGCATATGTAGAAGCAATTGATGATATTTTAAAACAATTTGAAACAGTAATGAATGATGATTTTAATACAGCCAATGCAATTACTGCATGGTATGATTTAGCAAAACTAGCTAATAAATACATCTTAGAAAACACTACTTCTACAACAGTAATTGAACGCTTTAAACAAGTATATGAAATTTTCAGCGACGTACTTGGTGTGCCACTTAAAGGTAAAGAGAGCGACATGCTTTTAGATGAACAAGTCGAAGCGTTAATAGAAGAAAGAAACAAGGCGAGACAAAATAAAGACTTTGCGCGTGCAGACGAAATTCGTGATGACTTAAAAGCACAAAATATTATTTTAGAAGATACAGCGCAGGGTGTGAGATTTAAACGTGGCTAATATGGATAACAAATTATTGAATCCTTTGACGTTGGCATATATGGGCGATGCTGTTTTAGATCAACACGTGAGAGAATATATCGTGTTGAAATTGAAAGCTAAACCTAACCGATTACATCAAGAAGCAAAACGCTATGTGTCTGCTAAGAGTCAGGCAGAGACACTTGAGTTTTTAATGGAAAACAATTGGTTTACTGAAAGTGAACAAGATATTGTGCGTCGCGGTAGAAATGCTAAAAGTTATACAAAAGCGAAGAATACAGATATACAAACATATCGTAAAAGTTCAGGATTAGAAGCCGTCATTGGTTTTTTATATCTAGAAAAAGAACATGAACGTTTAACATCATTGTTAGAATGTATCGTAAAAAATGTAGATGAAAGGTAGTGGTACTGTGGAAGAGATAGTTATAGTCGGTCGCCATGCAGTTAAAGAAGCGATTGTCTCAGGACATACAATTAATAAGATTTTAATTCAAGATACTATCAAAAAAGGTCAAATAAATGAAATTTTAAAAAAAGCAAATAGCCAAAAAATCATTGTACAAACAGTGCCGAAATCTAAAATAGACGGATTGTCAGAGTCACCTCATCAAGGGATTGCAGCATATATTGCACCATATGAATATGCAGATTTCGACGAATTTTTAGTTACGCAAAAAGCACAAGACAAATTATCTACAGTACTTATACTAGATGGTTTAGAAGATCCGCATAATTTAGGATCGATTTTAAGAACGGCTGATGCCTCAGGTGTGGATGCAGTTATCATTCCAAAGAGACGTTCAGTTGCACTAACACAAACGGTAGCTAAAGCCTCTACAGGTGCAATAGAGCACATACCTGTTATTCGTGTGACGAACTTAGCTAATACGATTGATACTTTAAAAGACAATGGTTATTGGGTTGTTGGTACTGAAGCGGAGAATTCAACGGATTATAGAGAAATGGATGCAGCTATGCCTTTAGCGATTGTGATTGGAAGCGAAGGACAAGGTATGAGCCGTTTAGTAAAAGATAAATGTGACTTCTATATCAATATTCCTATGGTTGGTCATGTTAATAGTTTAAATGCGTCAGTAGCAGCAAGTCTGATGATGTATGAGGTTTACCGCAAACGTCATCAGATTGGAGATAAGAGATGAAGGATCGTTACTTAATCATTGATGGTTATAATATGATAGGGCAATCGCAGGACTTAAGTCGAATAGCAAAAGACAATCTCGAGGAAGCACGTGATCAATTACTTACAGCTATAGCGAATTACAATGCTGTAATAGCTGATGAAGTTGTCTGCGTTTTTGATGCTTATGAACAATCCGGCCCACCTACAGAATATATGTACCACGGGGTTAAAACGATATTCACAAAAGAAAAAGAAACGGCAGACAGTTATATAGAACGTTATGTCTATGATTTATACGAGAAACATACTAGACATATTACGGTTGTCACGAGTGATATGAGTGAACAGCATGCGATATTCGGTGCGGGAGCTTATCGTATATCTTCAAGAGAGATGTGGAGAGACTTAAGAGAGAACGAAGTATCTGTATCTAAAGAGCTCGATGGCTTCAACGAACAAAAGCCACGAACACGAATCGAGCTCTCTCATGAGATTCTTAAAGAATTTGAAAAATTAAGACGCGGAGATAATCACAAATAACTATTTTGCACCTTGATTTTTTTATAGCAAACTCTGTATCCTATGCTTACTTTAAGGAAAGGATTACGGACATGTTTGATAGAATTCACAACAAAGAATGTACAACTTATTCGAAGAATCGATTACAAAATGAAATTGATGTGGAACAAATTATTGATGAAATGACACCATTGATTAATAAAAGATTAAATCATTTTTCAGTTCACCCGAGTGACAAAGAAGATTTATGCCAAGAAGTACTTTTGAAATTGTATAGTGTGTTAAGCCGTTTTGATTTTACAGAAGCGACGCCTTTAGAACATTATGTCAATTGCGTCATAAAAAATGTAAAAAATGATTATATACGCAAAAAAATGTATACACAACGCCGTCAAGAAGTGCTTGTGAATGAATTTATAGTTACTTATAATAATTCAAAATCTGAACAACCTATAGACAAATACATCATTGCACGGGAAATATCTTCGCAATTAAAGCAGTGCTTGAAAAGACTAACCGATTTAGAACAACGTATTATAAGTTATATTTTAATAGACTATAAACCACAGGAAATTGCACAAATTTTAAATTTAAACACCAAAGTAGTTTACAATGCCATACATCGTTGTAAAATAAAGATAAGACGTTGTTTGGAAAAATGAAAATATGTATTGAAACCAAGTTGTATGTAGTGCCAGTATCACGAAAATAGCATGTTTGAATGGATTGCTGACAATTGACAATTGACTCAGAAGTTCTGTATAGTAGATTGGTATTATAATGAGTAAGGTGAAGTCTAATGAAAAAAGTACCGCTGAATTGTGAAGTCTGTGGCAGTAGAAATTATAATGTTCCGAAACAAAGTAACCTTACATCTAGAATGACATTAAAAAAACATTGTACGAGATGTAATGCACATACGATGCACAAGGAATCAAAATAATAAGATGACATATTAAGTAATCAGTTGAGTGAATATATCTTTCCAACTAAGTTGAGAGTATTGTATTTGCTTGATTTGTTGTATGGAATAAGCAAATAAGGAATAACGAAATAATACGGAGGTCTTGTTAATGGCTAAAAAAGAAAATTTCTTCCAAGGCGTAAAGTCAGAAATGGAAAAGACAAGTTGGCCAACGAAAGAAGAATTATTTAAGTACACAGTCATTGTTGTAGCTACAGTAGTATTTTTCTTAGTGTTCTTCTATGCCTTAGACTTAGGAATTGGTAGAATTATAGAGTTAATTAAATAGATAGGAGTGACGACATGTCTGAAGAAGTTGACGCAAAGCGTTGGTATGCTGTGCATACTTATTCTGGTTATGAGAATAAAGTTAAAAAGAATTTAGAAAAACGTGTTGAATCTATGAATATGACAGAAAAAATATTCAGAGTAGTTATACCGGAAGAGGAAGAAACACAAGTTAAAGATGGTAAAGCCAAAACATTAACTAAAAAAACATTTCCTGGTTATGTATTAGTTGAATTAGTGATGACAGATGAGTCATGGTATATTGTGAGAAATACACCTGGCGTAACAGGATTTGTTGGTTCGGCTGGTTCTGGATCTAAACCTAACCCATTGCTTCCAGATGAAGCACGTTTCATTCTTAAACAAATGGGCATGAAAGAGAAAACAATTGATGTTCAATTAGATTTAGGTGAACAAGTGAGAGTTAAATCAGGTCCATTCGCTAATCAAGTTGGCGAAGTTCAAGAAATTGAGGCTGATAAATTCAAACTTACTGTTCTCGTAGACATGTTTGGTAGAGAAACACCAGTAGAAGTAGAATTTGATCAAGTTGAAAAACTGTAAATGATTACAAGTGCTAAGGCACTTGCATAAGTGGCACTAATCTCGCTAAAGCGAGAAGAGCCACTTTACATGCATTAAGAACCTCTAATCACTAAAGTGATGAAAGTTTTGAGGATTACCTGAGCTAAAGCTCATGCATAAGAAGACCTAATCAATGAAATTGATAAGGTCTAGTAAAAGGATTACCTGAGCTAAAGCTCATGCATAACAATATCTAATCACTAAAGTGATAAAAGTTTTGAGGATTACCTGAGCTAAAGCTCATGCATAAGAAGACCTAATCAATGAAATTGATAAGGTCTTCTTTAAAAAAAGTTACACTTTACCATTGCGTTATCAAACGGGTTAATGGTATAATACTGTGGTCGCGCTCATAGAGCGTTCATTTCGTCACGAAATGTAGAAGAGTGGGAGGACAAAATTGAGTCCTGTGACCACATCACGATATCAAGGAGGTGCACATCGTGGCTAAAAAAGTAGAAAAAGTAGTTAAATTACAAATTCCTGCAGGTAAAGCAAATCCAGCACCACCAGTTGGTCCGGCATTAGGTCAAGCAGGTGTGAATATTATGGGATTCTGTAAGGAATTCAACGCACGTACACAAGAAGACGTAGGTTTAATCATACCGGTAGAAATTAGTGTTTATGAAGATCGTTCATTTACATTTATTACAAAAACACCACCGGCTCCAGTACTACTTAAAAAAGCTGCTGGCGTTGAAAAAGGTTCAGGCGAACCTAATAAAAACAAAGTAGCAACAGTAACTAAAGATCAAGTACGTGAAATTGCAAACCAAAAAATGCAAGATTTAAACGCTGCAGACGAAGAAGCAGCTATGCGTATTATCGAAGGTACTGCTCGTAGTATGGGTATTACAGTTCAATAATTAAAAATTAGTAATGAAAACATAGATTGACGATAGAAGCAGATGACAGAAAAGACAAACATGATGACAGCATTCAATATTGTCGTAATATGAGGAATAAATGTCATTTATTAAGGAAGTTCATTCCAACGATAAAATACAATTAAACCTCTCTGTTATCTGCTCTTAACTTGTGAAAACAAGTAAATGTGGGAGGGAATTCCGCTAAAACCACTGAAGGAGGAACATGAAATGGCTAAAAAAAGCAAAAGATATCAAGAAGTAGCTAGCAAAATTGATCGTGAAAAACACTACAGTGTTGAAGAAGCGATTGCATTAGCTAAAGAAACAAGCATTGCTAACTTTGACGCATCAGTTGAAGTAGCATTCCGTTTAGGTATTGATACACGTAAAAATGATCAACAAATCCGTGGAGCAGTAGTGCTTCCAAACGGTACTGGTAAATCACAAAGTGTATTAGTATTCGCAAAAGGCGAAAAAGCAGCTGAAGCAGAAGCAGCAGGTGCTGATTTCGTTGGTGAAGGTGAATACGTAGAAAAAATCCAACAAGGTTGGTTTGATTTCGACGTAGTAGTAGCTACACCAGACATGATGGGCGAAGTTGGTAAACTTGGTCGCGTATTAGGACCTAAAGGTTTAATGCCAAACCCTAAAACTGGAACAGTAACTATGGATGTTACTAAAGCAGTTGAAGAAATCAAAGCTGGTAAAGTTGAATACCGTGCTGAAAAATCAGGTATCGTTCATGCATCAATTGGTAAAACATCATTTGATACTGAAAAATTAGTTGAAAACTTCAGAACTTTACAAGACGTTTTAACTAAATTAAAACCTGCATCAGCTAAAGGTACTTACTTCAAATCTGTTGCTGTAACAACAACAATGGGTCCTGGAGTTAAAGTTGACACATCAGGCTTTAAACTATAATTTTTAACATAAAATATTTTAAGGCTGAAAGTCTTGCTTTCAGCCTTAAATAAATATTGACATAACACATGAAACCAGTTATATTGGTTAATGTATTATTTTACCTAAGACAGTAGGAGTTAGTGATAACTTAAAATTATATCCTGCCGAGGCTAAAATTGACTTGAACGTGAAGAATTTAGATCTTTCAAGCACTTTTTGCCACGGGTAGAAAGTGCTTTTTTTATTGAGTAATGTTTATAAGGACAATAACTCAAGATAAAAAGCACCAAACTAAATCTATGGAGGTGTCTAAATGTCTGCTATCATCGATGCAAAACAACAACAAGTTGATATCATTGCAGAACAACTTAAAAACTCAGTATCTACAGTTATCGTTGACTATCGTGGTCTAAGCGTTGCTGAAGTAACTGAATTACGTTCGCAATTACGTGAAGCTGGTGTTGAGTATAAAGTTTACAAAAACACTATGGTTCGCCGTGCAGCTGAACAAGCTGGTATTGACGGGTTAAACGAATTCTTAGTAGGTCCTACAGCAATCGCAACTTCAACTGAAGATGTAGTTGCTCCAGCGAAAGTAATCGCGGGATTCGCTAAAGAACATAAAGCATTAGAAGTTAAAACAGGTGTTATGGAAGGCAATGTTATCTCAGCAGAGCAAGTTAACACTGTTGGTACATTACCATCACACGACGGTCTTGTTTCTATGCTTTTATCAGTATTACAAGCTCCAGTACGCAACTTCGCTTATGCGGTTAAAGCAATTGGAGAAGAACAAGAAGGAAAAGAAGAAAGCGCTGAATAATTGCGCATAAACTAATAACAATTAATGGAGGAATATTAAAATGGCTAATCAAGAACAAATCATTGAAGCAATCAAAGAAATGTCAGTTTTAGAATTAAACGACTTAGTAAAAGCAATTGAAGAAGAATTTGGTGTAACTGCAGCAGCTCCAGTAGCAGCAGCAGGCGCAGCAGGTGGCGGAGACGCTGAAGCTGAACAAACTGAATTCAACGTTGAATTAACATCAGCTGGATCATCTAAAATCAAAGTTGTTAAAGCTGTTAAAGAAGCAACTGGTCTTGGATTAAAAGACGCTAAAGGTTTAGTTGACGATGCTCCTAAAGTAATCAAAGAAGGACTAGCTAAAGAAGACGCTGAAGAACTTAAAGCAACTTTAGAAGAAGCTGGCGCTACAGTAGAAATCAAATAATTTTTGCTGTCTAACAGTTAATAATTATATAGTGAAGATGATACAAGCAGCTTAATGCATCGCTACTTCGGTACGCTGATTTTAAGTGAAATGTATTTTATCTGAAATCTTTGAGAAATGAAAACCCCGTTATTAGTATAACGGGGTTTTCTCTTATTTGATCTATATCTATGGTCGTTACTGTGGTTCGACCACAATGTGACATATAACATGGGTATAGTATTAATCTAAGAAGAATTAGATTAAAAGAGGTGTAGTCATGAGTCATTATTATGATGAAAATCCTGAAGTAGAAAGTGATGAGTTGCTTTTTACGTACTCCTACGATAACTGTAAATTAGAGCTAGTAACAGATTCAGGCGTCTTTTCAAAAGGAAAGATTGACTTTGGATCAGATTTATTAGTAAAAACTTTTTTGAAAGCATATCCTCCTGGCCCTACTAAACGCATCTTGGATGTTGGTTGTGGTTATGGCCCTATCGGTTTAATGATTGCAAAAACTTCCCCACATCATGAAGTGACGATGGTTGATGTTAATCAGCGTGCACTATCATTATCAAGAAAAAACAGAAAAAAGAACCGTATAGACAACGTGGAAATCAAAGAAAGTGATGGTTTATCGCAGGTAGAAGCCGACGCTTATGATTTTATGCTGACTAATCCACCGATTAGAGCAGGAAAAAAAGTCGTTCACAGCATTTTAGAAGACGCATATAAGGTATTAAAGCAAGGTGGCGCGCTGTATGTCGTAATTCAAAAAAAACAAGGCATGCCATCAGCAAAGCAAAAAATGCAAGACACTTTTAACAATGTAGAAGTCTTAGCAAAAGACAAAGGTTACTACATTTTAAGAAGCACGAAAGCTTGATTTAAAAGTATCAATCTGATATAGTAATAGAATGTAAAAATTTATGTTCAATAAGTGTGTACTTTTACGTGTAAATGAACAATGTATATGAGGTAAAATGGAAAATGGTGTCATTTGGTATGCTACCGTTTTCTTTTTATCTCATTATATTGGCTCATTTAGTAAAAGTAAACACGCAATTTTTGAGGGGTGAATCTGTTTGGCAGGTCAATTTGTCCAATATGGAAGACATCGTAAACGTAGAAACTATGCGAGAATTTCAGAGGTATTAGAATTACCGAATTTAATTGAGATTCAGACTGAGTCTTACGAGTGGTTCTTAGAAGAAGGTTTATTAGAAATGTTTAGAGACATTTCTCCGATTGAAGATTTCACAGGCAATCTTTCTTTAGAGTTTGTAGATTATAGACTCGGAGAACCGAAATATGATTTAGAAGAATCAAAAAACCGTGATACAACGTATTCTGCACCTCTACGTGTAAAAGTACGTCTAATCATCAAAGAAACTGGCGAAGTGAAAGAGCAAGAAGTATTTATGGGCGATTTCCCATTAATGACAGATACAGGTACATTCGTAATAAATGGTGCTGAACGTGTAATCGTTTCACAATTAGTTCGTTCACCATCCGTATACTTCAATGAAAAACTAGATAAAAATGGTCGTACAAACTTCGATGCAACAATTATTCCTAACCGTGGTGCATGGTTAGAATATGAAACTGATGCGAAAGATGTTGTTTATGTACGTATTGATAGAACAAGAAAATTACCATTAACAGTATTATTACGTGCTTTAGGTTTCTCAACTGATCAAGAAATTGTTGATCTTTTAGGTGAAAACGAGTACTTACGTAATACTTTAGAAAAAGATGGTACTGAAAATACTGATCAAGCATTATTAGAAATTTATGAGCGCTTACGCCCTGGCGAACCGCCTACAGTTGAAAATGCTAAGAGCTTATTATATTCTCGTTTCTTTGATCCGAAACGTTATGACTTAGCTAGTGTAGGTCGTTACAAAGCGAATAAAAAACTTCATTTGAAACACCGTTTATTCAATCAGAAATTAGCTGAACCAATTGTTAATACTGAAACAGGTGAAATTGTAGCTGAAGAAGGTACAGTCTTAGATCGTCGTAACTTAGATGAGGTTATGGATGTACTAGAAGCAAATGCAAATAGTGAAGTCTTTGAATTAGAAGGTACTGTTATTGATGAACCTGTTGAGATTCAATCAATCAAAGTATACGTTCCGAACGATGAAGAAGGACGTACAACTACAGTGATTGGTAATGCTTTCCCTGATTCAGAAGTGAAATGTATTACACCAGCAGATATTATTGCATCAATGTCATACTTCTTTAACTTGTTAAGTGGTATTGGCTTTACAGATGATATTGACCATTTAGGTAATCGTCGTCTACGTTCAGTAGGGGAACTATTACAAAATCAATTCCGTATTGGTTTATCAAGAATGGAACGTGTTGTACGTGAAAGAATGTCTATCCAAGACACTGATTCTGTTACGCCTCAACAATTAATCAATATTCGTCCTGTTATTGCATCTATTAAAGAATTCTTTGGTAGCTCTCAATTATCACAATTCATGGACCAAGCTAACCCATTAGCCGAGTTAACACATAAACGTCGTTTATCAGCATTAGGACCCGGCGGTTTAACACGTGAACGTGCTCAAATGGAAGTACGTGACGTTCACTATTCTCACTATGGTCGTATGTGTCCAATCGAAACACCAGAGGGTCCGAATATCGGACTTATCAACTCACTATCTAGTTATGCGCGTGTGAATGAATTTGGTTTCATTGAAACACCTTACCGTAAAGTAGATCTTGAAACACATTCAATAACAGACCAAATTGACTACTTAACAGCTGACGAAGAAGACAGCTATGTAGTAGCTCAAGCAAACTCTGTATTAGATGAAAATGGTCGTTTCGTAGAAGACGAAGTTGTTTGTCGTTTCCGTGGTAATAACACAGTTATGGCTAAAGAAAAAATGGACTACATGGATGTTTCACCTAAACAAGTTGTTTCTGCTGCGACAGCATGTATTCCTTTCTTAGAAAACGATGACTCTAACCGTGCATTGATGGGTGCAAACATGCAACGTCAAGCAGTGCCATTGATGAATCCTGAATCACCATTCGTAGGAACTGGTATGGAGCACGTGGCAGCACGTGACTCTGGTGCAGCAATTGTTGCAAAACATAAAGGCCGTGTTGAACACGTTGAATCTAATGAAATTCTTGTACGTCGACTTATTGAAGAAGATGGTCAAGAATATGAAGGCGAATTAGATCGCTATCCATTAGCTAAATTCAAACGTTCAAATACTGGTACATGTTATAACCAAAGACCTATCATTGCTACTGGCGATGTAGTGACTAAAGGCGAAATTTTAGCTGACGGTCCTTCAATGGAACTTGGTGAAATGGCATTAGGTAGAAACTTAGTTGTTGGTTTCATGACTTGGGACGGTTATAACTACGAGGATGCCGTAATCATGAGTGAACGTCTAGTTAAAGATGACGTATACACTTCTATTCATATTGAAGAGTATGAATCTGAAGCACGTGATACAAAACTAGGACCTGAAGAAATCACTCGTGATATTCCTAACGTTTCAGATAGTGCACTTAAAAACTTAGATGACCGCGGTATTGTATACGTAGGTGCTGAAGTTAATGATGGTGACATCTTAGTCGGTAAAGTAACGCCTAAAGGTGTAACAGAATTAACTGCAGAAGAACGTTTACTACATGCAATCTTCGGTGAAAAAGCACGTGAAGTTCGCGATACATCATTACGCGTACCTCATGGTGCAGGTGGTATTGTTCTAGATGTTAAAGTCTTTAACCGTGAAGAAGGAGACGACACATTATCACCAGGTGTTAACCAATTAGTTCGTGTGTATATCGTTCAAAAACGTAAAATACACGTTGGTGACAAAATGTGTGGTCGACATGGTAACAAGGGTGTAATTTCTAAACTTGTTCCTGAAGAAGATATGCCTTATTTACCAGACGGTACGCCAATCGATATCATGTTGAACCCACTTGGTGTTCCATCACGTATGAATATCGGACAAGTATTAGAGCTACACTTAGGTATGGCTGCTAAAAACTTAGGTATTCACGTTGCTTCACCAGTATTTGATGGTGCGAGTGATGATGATGTATGGTCAACAATTGAAGAAGCTGGTATGGCTCGTGATGGTAAGACGGTATTATATGACGGACGTACAGGTGAACCATTTGATAACAGAATTTCAGTTGGTGTAATGTACATGCTGAAACTTGCTCACATGGTTGACGATAAATTACACGCACGTTCAACAGGACCTTACTCACTTGTTACGCAACAACCACTTGGTGGTAAAGCACAATTTGGTGGACAACGTTTCGGTGAGATGGAAGTATGGGCACTTGAAGCATACGGTGCTGCATATACACTTCAAGAAATCTTAACTTACAAATCCGATGATACAGTAGGTCGTGTGAAAACATATGAATCTATTGTTAAAGGTGAAAACATCACTAAACCAGGTGTTCCTGAATCATTCAGAGTATTGATGAAAGAATTACAAAGTTTAGGGTTAGACGTTAAGATTATGGACGAGCATGACAATGAAATTGACATGCAAGACAATGAAGATGATGATGTCGTTGAACGTAAAGTGGATCTTCAACAAAAAGAAGCGCCACAATCACAGAAAGAAATTACAGACTAATTGCATTTAAGTTTATAAAAGAATACACCAAGTTAAGGTACAATACTTGTTCGTATTTGCCTTAATCTTGGTTATTCCATTATTGATATAGAGCAATCAATCAATTTGCACAGCTAATCTAAATTGAAGGAGGTAGGCTCCTTGATTGATGTAAATAATTTCCATTATATGAAAATAGGACTTGCTTCACCCGAAAAAATCCGTTCATGGTCTTTTGGTGAGGTTAAAAAGCCAGAAACAATTAACTATCGTACTTTAAAACCAGAAAAAGATGGTCTATTCTGTGAGAGAATATTTGGACCTTCGAAAGACTGGGAATGTAGTTGTGGTAAATACAAACGTGTACGTTATAAAGGTATGGTTTGTGACAGATGTGGAGTAGAAGTAACTAAGTCAAAAGTGCGCCGTGAAAGAATGGGCCATATTGAATTAGCTGCGCCTGTATCACACATTTGGTACTTCAAAGGTATTCCAAGTCGTATGGGTCTTTTATTAGATATGTCGCCAAGAGCGTTAGAAGAAGTTATTTACTTCGCTTCTTATGTTGTTGTTAACCCAGGTCCAACTGGTTTAGAGCAAAAGACATTATTATCTGAAGCAGAATTCAGAGAGTACTATGATAAATTCCCAGGTAAATTCAACGCCAAAATGGGTGCTGAAGGTATCAAAGAATTACTACAAGAAATCGACTTAGACGCTGAACTTAAACAACTAAGAGATGAGTTAGAATCAGCAACAGGTCAAAGACTTACACGTGCAATCAAACGTTTAGAAGTAGTTGAATCATTCAGACATTCAGGTAATAATCCAGCATGGATGGTGTTAGACGTACTTCCAATTATCCCACCAGAAATCAGACCAATGGTTCAATTAGATGGTGGACGTTTTGCTACAAGTGATCTTAATGATTTGTATCGTCGTGTTATTAACCGTAACAACCGTTTGAAACGTTTATTAGACTTAGGTGCTCCAGGCATCATCGTCCAAAACGAAAAACGTATGTTACAAGAAGCTGTTGATGCACTTATCGATAATGGTCGTCGTGGCCGTCCAGTTACTGGACCAGGTAACCGCCCATTAAAATCTCTTTCTCATATGTTAAAAGGTAAACAAGGACGTTTCCGTCAAAACTTATTAGGTAAACGTGTTGACTATTCAGGTCGTTCAGTTATTGCAGTTGGACCTAGCTTGAAAATGTACCAATGTGGACTACCTAAAGAGATGGCATTAGAATTGTTCAAACCTTTCATCATGAAAGAATTAGTTCAACGTGAAATTGCTACAAACATTAAAAATGCGAAAAGTAAGATTGAACGCATGGATGATGAAGTTTGGGACGTATTGGAAGATGTTATCAAAGAACACCCAGTACTTTTAAACCGTGCACCAACACTTCACAGATTAGGTATTCAAGCATTTGAACCTACATTAGTTGAAGGTCGTGCAATTCGTCTACATCCACTTGCTACAACAGCTTACAACGCTGACTTTGATGGTGACCAAATGGCGGTTCACGTACCATTATCTAAAGAAGCTCAAGCAGAAGCACGTATGTTAATGCTTGCAGCACAAAATATCTTAAACCCTAAAGATGGTAAACCAGTTGTAACACCTTCACAAGATATGGTGCTAGGTAACTATTACTTAACTTTAGAGCGTAAAGAATCAGTGAATACTGGTGCGATTTTTAATGATACAAATGAAGTGTTAAAAGCTTATGCGAATGGCTACGTACACTTACATTCACGTATTGGTGTACATGCTAAATCATTTAATAATCCAACATTTACTGAAGAACAAAACAAAAAAATCTTGTTAACTTCAGTTGGTAAAGTTATATTCAATGAAATCATTCCGGATTCATTTGCATATATTAACGAACCAACACAAACTAATTTAGAAAATAAAACACCAGCTAGATATTTCATATCTGCTACTGAATTAGGTGAAGGCGGATTAAAAGAATACTTCGATAATCAAGAATTAATTGAACCTTTCAATAAAAATTTCTTAGGAAATATTATTGCAGAAGTCTTCAATCGTTTCAGCATCACAGATACTTCTATGATGTTAGACAGAATGAAAGACTTAGGATTCAAATTCTCAACTAAAGCAGGTATCACTGTTGGTGTATCTGATATCGTAGTATTACCAGATAAACAAGAAATTTTAGATGAACACGAAAAATTAGTTGAGAGAATTACGAAACAATTTAATCGTGGTTTAATCACTGAATTTGAACGTTATAACGCTGTCGTTGAAATTTGGACTGACGCTAAAGACCAAATTCAGCAAAAATTAATGGGCTCACTTGATAAAACAAACCCAATCTTTATGATGAGTGACTCTGGTGCCCGTGGTAACGCATCTAACTTTACACAGTTAGCAGGTATGCGTGGACTTATGGCTGCACCATCAGGTAAGATTATTGAATTACCAATCACTTCTTCATTCCGTGAAGGTTTAACAGTGTTAGAGTACTTTATCTCTACCCATGGTGCGCGTAAAGGTCTTGCCGATACAGCACTTAAAACAGCCGATTCAGGTTACCTTACTCGTCGTCTTGTTGACGTTGCTCAAGATGTTATTGTTCGTGATGAAGATTGTGGTACTGACCGTGGTCTACTTGTTTCTGATATCAAAGAAGGTACAGAAATGATCGAACCATTCATCGAACGTATTGAAGGACGTTATTCTAAAGAAACTGTCCGTCATCCAGAGACTGATGAAGTAATTGTAAAACCAGATCAATTAGTAACTGCAGACATTGCTAAACAAATTACAGACGCTGGTATTGAATCAATGTATATACGTTCAGCATTTACATGTAATACACGTCACGGTGTTTGTGAAAAATGTTACGGTAAAAACCTTGCTACTGGTGAAAAAGTTGAAGTTGGTGAAGCAGTTGGTACAATTGCTGCACAATCAATTGGTGAACCAGGTACACAGCTTACAATGCGTACATTCCATACAGGTGGTGTAGCAGGTAGTGATATCACGCAAGGTCTTCCACGTATTCAAGAGATCTTCGAAGCACGTAATCCTAAAGGTCAAGCCGTGATTACAGAAATCGAAGGTGTCGTTGATGACATCAAGATTGCGAAAGACCGTCAACAAGAAATCGTTATTAAAGGTGCTAACGAATCTAAATCATATTTAGCTTCAGGTACTTCAAGATTGAAAGTTGAGGTTGGTCAAAGCGTTGAACGTGGTGAAGTTCTAACTGAAGGTTCAATCGAGCCTAAGAACTATTTATCTGTATCAGGTTTAAATGCAACAGAAAGTTATCTATTAAAAGAAGTTCAAAAAGTTTACCGTATGCAAGGTGTAGAAATTGATGATAAACACGTTGAAGTTATGGTTAGACAAATGCTACGTAAAGTACGCATTATTGAAGCTGGAGATACTAAGTTACTTCCAGGTTCATTAGTAGATATTCACAGCTTTACTGATGCAAACCGTGACGCATTTAAAGAACGTAAACGTCCAGCAACAGCTAAACCAGTCTTACTAGGTATTACGAAAGCGTCTCTTGAAACAGAAAGCTTCTTATCAGCAGCTTCGTTCCAAGAAACAACACGTGTACTTACAGATGCTGCAATTAAAGGAAAACGCGATAACTTACTTGGTCTTAAAGAGAATGTTATCATAGGTAAATTAATTCCAGCTGGTACTGGTATGAGACGTTACAGAGACGTTAAATACGACACAGTTGCACCAAATACAACAGTTTCAGAAGAATCAGAGACAACTAAGATATAATTCTTTTTATTGAATAAACAAAGTGATCGAGATATTATATTTCGATCACTTGTTTTTTATGTTTTTTGAAGAATTTATCGTATTTAAAGTTGACTCAACAGTAGCTAAGATGTTATTATTATTAAGGTTGATGCAAGCAGAACTTTGGAGGATATTTTAATGTCTAATGAAAAAGTTGCACGCTTTAACAAACAACATCATGTTATTGGACTTAAACAAACGCTTAAGGCTTTGGATAAGAACCAAGTTACATCATTGATTATTGCTGAAGACGTTGAAGTTCATTTACTGACTCGCGTGTTAAGTCAAATCAATCATAAACAAATACCTGTTTCATTTTTCAAAAGCAAGCAAGCTTTAGGAGAATATGTAGGTATTAACGTTAATGCAACAATTGTTGCGTTATTAAAATGAGATTAGTAAGAATTATTCTTACTAAATTTTATTTGCCCTTGAAATGAACCACCTGGATGTGTGGGATTATAAATGATGAGAGGAGGAAACATTCAATGCCAACTATTAATCAATTGGTACGTAAACCTAGACAAAGCAAATCAAAAAAATATGGTTCACCAGCTTTGAACAGAAACTTTAACAGCAAAAAGAAAAAATACACTAGTTTAAACTCTCCACAAAAACGTGGTGTTTGTACTCGTGTAGGTACTATGGCTCCTAAAAAACCTAACTCCGCGTTACGTAAATATGCCCGTGTACGTTTGTCAAACAGTATCGAAATTAATGCGTATATCCCTGGTATCGGACATAACTTACAAGAACACAGTGTTGTACTTGTACGTGGTGGACGTGTAAAAGATTTACCTGGTGTACGTTATCACGTTGTACGTGGTGCGCTTGATACTTCAGGTGTAGATGGACGTAGAAAGAGCCGTTCAAAATACGGAGCTAAAAAACCTAAGAAATAAGTTTAAGATTCCGTAAATTTTCGCAATAAATTTAAAAAATATACTATAATAGGAAGGGAGGATTTACATTATGCCTCGTAAAGGATCAGTACCAAAAAGAGACGTATTACCGGATCCAATCCACAACTCTAAATTAGTTACAAAATTGATCAACAAAATCATGTTAGATGGTAAACGTGGGACAGCTCAAAGAATTCTTTATTCTGCTTTCGACTTAGTTCAAGAACGTAGTGGTCGTGAAGCTGTTGAAGTATTCGATGAAGCTATCGACAATATCATGCCAGTATTAGAAGTTAAAGCTCGCCGTGTAGGTGGTTCTAACTATCAAGTACCAGTTGAAGTTCGTCCAGAACGTCGTACGACTTTAGGACTTCGTTGGTTAGTTAATTATTCGCGTCACCGTGGTGAAAAAACTATGGAAGAGCGTTTAGCTAACGAAATCTTAGATGCAGCCAACAATACAGGTGGCGCAGTTAAGAAACGTGAAGACACTCACAAAATGGCTGAAGCTAACAAAGCCTTCGCTCACTATCGTTGGTAGGATAGTAGCTTTATCCCTGAGCATGTTCCACATTGATAGTTTACTATCTACGGCGCGTGCTTAGGGCATCGCCATATTTATAGTATTTATTCGCAGTTATACTGGAAGGAGAAAAATACATGGCTAGAGATTTTAGTTTAGACAGAACTCGTAATATCGGTATCATGGCCCACATCGATGCTGGTAAAACAACTACGACAGAACGTATTCTTTACTATACTGGACGCATCCACAAAATTGGTGAAACTCATGAAGGAGCTTCACAAATGGACTGGATGGAACAGGAGCAAGATCGTGGTATCACAATCACTTCTGCTGCAA
Organism: Staphylococcus sp. AntiMn-1; assembly: GCF_001663395.1. Classification (NCBI taxonomy): domain Bacteria; kingdom Bacillati; phylum Bacillota; class Bacilli; order Caryophanales; family Staphylococcaceae; genus Staphylococcus; species Staphylococcus sp. AntiMn-1. Next base: position 1,493,004 of record NZ_CP012968.1, on the reverse strand, counting down.
CAACAGCGGAATGGGATAATCACCGTGTAAATATCATCGATACACCAGGACACGTAGACTTCACTGTTGAAGTTGAACGTTCATTACGTGTACTTGATGGTGCAGTAACAGTACTTGATGCACAATCAGGTGTTGAACCGCAAACTGAAACAGTTTGGCGTCAAGCAACAACTTATAGTGTGCCTCGTATTGTCTTCGTAAACAAAATGGACAAAATGGGCGCTAACTTTGAATATGCAGTTAGCACTATTCATGACCGTTTGCAAGCTAATGCACAACCAATTCAATTACCAATTGGTGCTGAAGATCAATTTGAAGCAATTATCGACTTAGTTGAAATGAAATGTTTCAAATACAACAATGACTTAGGAACTGAAATTGATGAAATTGAAATTCCTGAAGATCATAAAGAAAGAGCTGAAGAAGCTCGTTCAGCATTAATTGAAGCTGTAGCTGAAAGTAATGATGAATTAATGGAAAAATATTTAGCTGACGAAGATATTTCTGTTGCTGAATTGAAAGATGCTATCCGTCAAGCAACAAATGATATTGAATTTTATCCAGTTCTTGTTGGTACAGCATTCAAAAACAAAGGTGTTCAATTAATGCTTGATGCAGTAATTGATTACCTACCATCACCATTAGACGTTAAACCAATTGTTGGCCACCGTGCTGATGATCCAGAAGAAGAAGTTATCGCAAAAGCTGATGACGATGCTGAGTTCGCTGCTTTAGCGTTCAAAGTAATGACTGACCCTTATGTTGGTAAGTTAACATTCTTCCGTGTTTATTCAGGACATATGTCATCTGGTTCATACGTTAAGAACTCTACGAAGGGCAAACGTGAACGTGTAGGTCGTTTACTACAAATGCACGCTAACTCTCGTCAAGAACTTAACACTGTATACTCAGGAGATATCGCTGCTGCGGTAGGTCTTAAAGATACTGCTACTGGTGATACTTTATGTGGTGAGAAGAATGACATTATCTTGGAATCTATGGATTTCCCAGAACCTGTTATTCACTTATCTGTTGAACCAAAATCTAAAGCTGACCAAGACAAGATGACTACAGCTTTAGTTAAGTTACAAGAAGAAGATCCAACATTCCATGCACACACAGACGATGAAACTGGACAAGTTATCATTGGTGGTATGGGTGAACTTCACTTAGATATCTTAGTAGACCGTATGAAGAAAGAATTTAACGTTGAATGTAACGTTGGTGCTCCAATGGTTTCATACCGTGAAACATTTAAGCAATCAGCTCAAGTTCAAGGTAAATTCGCTCGTCAATCTGGTGGTCGTGGTCAATATGGTGACGTTAAGATTGAATTCGCGCCTAACGAAACTGGTGGCGGTTTTGAATTCGAAAACGCTATCGTTGGTGGTGTAGTTCCTCGTGAATACATTCCATCAGTTGAAGCCGGACTTAAAGATTCAATGGAAAACGGTGTATTAGCTGGTTATCCTTTAATTGATGTTAAAGCTAAATTATATGACGGTTCATACCATGATGTCGATTCATCAGAAATGGCCTTCAAAATTGCTGCATCATTAGCGCTTAAAGAAGCTGCTAAAAAATGTAACCCAGTTATCTTAGAACCAATGATGAAAGTAACAATCGAAATGCCTGAAGAGTACATGGGTGACATCATGGGTGACGTAACATCTCGTCGTGGACGTGTTGATGGTATGGAACCTCGTGGTAATGCACAAGTTGTTAATGCTTTTGTACCACTTTCAGAAATGTTCGGTTATGCAACATCATTACGTTCTAACACTCAAGGTCGCGGTACGTATACTATGTACTTTGACCACTATGCAGAAGTTCCAAAATCAGTTGCTGAAGAAATTATCAAGAAAAACAGTGGTAATTCAGCAGAGTAATTAAATTTATTTTGTAAGATAGCAGTCTATCTGTTAATTGCATGTAATGCTTAATTATGTAGCTTACAGTTTTATCAATTGATTTTTTAGCTGAAATGCATTATAAAGGTACTATATAGTCCTTTATTACAAGTAACAAATATTCTTCTCGTGACAGTGAGTAACTGTCATGAGAGATAAATTTAAAAAAATAATTTTCTAACGAATAGGAGAGATTTTATAATGGCTAAAGAAAAATTTGACCGCTCAAAAACCCATGCCAATATTGGTACTATCGGACACGTTGACCATGGTAAAACTACTTTAACAGCTGCAATTGCAACTGTAATGGCAAAAAATGGTGACACTGTAGCTCAATCATATGACATGATTGATAACGCTCCAGAAGAAAAAGAACGTGGTATTACAATTAATACTTCACATATCGAGTACCAAACTAATTCTCGTCACTATGCTCACGTTGACTGCCCAGGTCACGCTGACTATGTGAAAAACATGATCACTGGTGCTGCTCAAATGGACGGCGGTATCTTAGTAGTATCTGCTGCTGATGGTCCAATGCCTCAAACTCGTGAACATATCTTGTTATCACGTAACGTTGGTGTTCCAGCATTAGTTGTATTCTTAAACAAAGTTGACATGGTTGACGATGAAGAATTATTAGAATTAGTTGAAATGGAAGTTCGTGACTTATTAAGCGAATATGACTTCCCTGGCGACGACGTTCCTGTAATCGCTGGTTCAGCATTAAAAGCGCTTGAAGGCGTTGAAGAATATGAAAACAAAATCTTAGAATTAATGGACGCTGTTGATGAATTTATCCCAACACCAGAACGTGATTCTGACAAACCATTCATGATGCCAGTTGAGGACGTATTCTCAATCACTGGTCGTGGTACTGTTGCTACAGGCCGTGTTGAACGTGGTCAAATCAAAGTCGGTGCTGAAATTGAAATCATCGGTATGCAAGAGGAATCAACTAAGACAACTGTTACAGGTGTTGAAATGTTCCGTAAATTACTAGACTACGCTGAAGCTGGCGACAACATTGGTGCTTTATTACGTGGTGTATCACGTGATGACATCTCTCGTGGACAAGTTTTAGCTGCGCCTGGTACTATTACACCGCATACTAACTTCAAAGCAGACGTTTATGTTTTATCAAAAGAAGAAGGTGGACGTCATACTCCATTCTTCACTAACTACCGTCCGCAATTCTATTTCCGTACTACTGACGTAACAGGCGTTGTTACTTTACCAGAAGGTACTGAAATGGTTATGCCTGGCGATAACGTTGAAATGCAAGTTGAATTGATTTCACCAATCGCTATCGAAGATGGTACTCGTTTCTCTATCCGTGAAGGTGGACGTACTGTTGGATCAGGCGTTGTAACTTCAATTATTAAATAATAAATAATTTCTATCTTTGATAGATATTTTAGGAGTCTCCTTTATGGAGGCTCTTTTTTTATATAGAAGCCCTTATCACAAAAAGTGATTAGGGCTTCTTAATGCAATAGCAAAGCTATTGTAAACCATAGAAACCTGAAATGGATTAGGGCTTCTTAATATAATTTTCTTTAGCACTTTTTTATCATTATTTACGCGGACATCGCCCTAGCTTGTTGTCTCCATATTGTAGTCTTCCCGCAGGTATCAGCGAAAATAACTGCCGTTTTAAGCAAATAGTATAATTGAATTAACGAAAATAAAAATAATAATGAAAACAAACAAGCACAATGTCAAAACGACATTGTGCTTGTTTGTATAAGTAATAATAGAACGCCTGAGCTGTTGTAGTAGATCACATATGCTGAAGCATATGCGTAAGACTTACTAATCCAAATGAATTGGAAAGTAAGTCTTTATGCATAAAAACCACTAACGTAATAAAATTACGAAGTGGGAGAGGAACGCCTGCGTTGACACGCATGCATAAGCGCCACTAACTCATTTCATTCCTAAGTGGCGCTAACAATCACATTTTCGAGTTCTAGAATTTTGAGGAATTGACTAACGGTGTATTTCATTGCTTTTTCATCAATATTGAAGTTTGGACTGTGATGTGGGTGTGTTGTATCTTTTTCTGGATTACCGCATCCTGTTAGGAATAAAGCGCCCGGACGAACTTTTAAGTAATGAGAGAAGTCTTCACCAATCATCATTAATTCTGACTCGTTGAATCTTAAGTTAATATCGTTTGCTGCTTGTTTAACAACTTCATAGCTATTTGGATTGTTATGGACAGGTAGATAGCCCTTAATGTAATCCATTGTGTATGTGATGTCGTTTGCCACAGCAAGACCTTGTAAGAGTTTATCCATTTTAGTCATGACATGAGTTTGAACTTCTGTATCGAATGTACGTACAGTGCCTTTACAAAATGCAGTGTCAGGGATGATATTATCTGCAGATCCTGCTTGGACCATACCAAAACTTATCACTGCCTGTTTGACAGGATCAATCGTTCTTGAAACGATTTTTTGTGCACTCATAATAAATTCAGCCATGATTACTACAGGATCAATGGTTTCGTGTGGTTTGGCACCATGTCCGCCTTTACCTTGAATTGTAATATTGAATTCATCCGGTGAAGCCATCATTGCACCAGCACGAGAATAAATCGTACCTGTAGGATAACCGCTCCATAAATGGTTAGCGTATATTTTGTCTACGTCTTGTAAACAACCATCGTCTACCATTTCTTGAGAGCCACCTGGCATTACTTCTTCGCCATATTGGAAGATGAGTACCACGTTACCATTTAAAAATTGTAGATGATGCTCTATAATTTCCGCCACGCCTAATAAAGTTGCGGTGTGACCATCATGACCACATGCGTGCATGGCACCTGGATTTTTAGATTTGTAATCTACTTCTGTAAGTTCTTCTATAGGTAGTGCATCGAAGTCTGCACGTAATGCTACTGTTGGCCCATCGCCACGACCTTTAAAAGTCGCCACGATACCATTGCGACCTACGGGTGTACGTATTTCACATGACAATTGACTCAATTGATTTTGAATATAATCATGAGTATGGTATTCTTCGAACGATAATTCGGGATATTGATGTAAGTAACGACGTACTTGTATCATTTTACTTTCTTTTTCTTGCGCTAGTTGAAACCAATCAAACAACTTCAACCCTTCTTCCTTAGTCATTTTTATCCAGTATACCATTTAAAATAACTTAACTGTACCACCAATTATTAACGCACAAATTCAATTGTAGAAAACGCTTTCTTTTTAATCATTATTCTACTTCCATGTATTTTAAAAATAGGTTATGATTAACTTAAACACAAAGACAATCCAAAGGGGACTTGCAGTGGTACAATCACTACATGGCTTTTTAGATGAAAATATTCAGTATTTAAAGGATAACGGTTTATACAATGAAATCGATACAATTGAAGGTGCGAATGGGCCTGAAATTAATATCAAGGGAAAGAATTACGTTAACTTATCTTCGAACAATTATTTAGGACTAGCAACAGATGAAGATTTAAAGCAAGCTGCGAAAGATGCAATTGATACACATGGTGTTGGTGCGGGTGCAGTACGTTCGATTAATGGGACATTAGATTTACATGATGAATTAGAAGCAAAATTAGCTGAATTTAAAGGGACAGAAGCAGCAGTAGCGTATCAATCAGGTTTCAACTGTAATATGGCAGCAATTTCTGCTGTTATGAATAAACATGATGCGATACTTTCAGATGAATTAAATCACGCATCTATTATAGATGGCTGTCGTTTATCTAAAGCGAAAATTATTCGTGTAAACCACTCAGATATGGAAGACTTACGCGCAAAAGCAAAAGCAGCAGTGGAGTCAGGTCAATATAATAAAGTTATGTACATTACTGATGGTGTATTCAGCATGGACGGTGATGTTGCGAAATTGCCAGAAATCGTTGAAATCGCTGAAGAATTTGGCTTAATTACTTATGTTGATGACGCACATGGTTCAGGCGTGATGGGTAAAGGTGCAGGCACAGTAAAACATTTTGGCTTGCAAGACAAGATTGATTTCCAAATGGGTACGTTATCAAAAGCGATTGGTGTTGTAGGTGGTTATGTAGCTGGAACACAATCATTAATTGATTGGTTAAAAGTACAATCAAGACCATTTTTATTCTCTACATCATTAGCGCCTGGAGATACGAAAGCAATCACTGAATCAGTGAAAAAATTAATGGCATCTACAGAGTTACACGATAAACTTTGGGATAATGGTAATTATTTAAAAGCTGGATTAAAAGATCTAGGATTTAATATTGGTAACTCAGAAACACCAATCACACCTGTTATTATTGGGGATGAAAAGGAAACACAAGCGTTCAGTAGTCGTTTGAAAGACGAAGGCATCTATGTGAAGTCAATTGTCTTCCCAACAGTTCCTAAAGGCACAGGACGTGTGCGTAACATGCCAACAGCTGCGCATACGAAAGAAATGTTAGACCAAGCACTAGCTGCTTATGAAAAAGTAGGCAAAGAACTAGGAACAATTAAATAGTAATGATTTAAACTTGAGTCTGACACATCAACACGTGTTTCAGACTCAACCATTATGGGAGTTGGAAGATGAAATCAAATTTTGATTTCTTTTTCACTCCCGTTTTTTTATGACCAGAAAAGGGAAGAAATAGTAAATAACTAAAATAGCCATGCTACTTTTTAGTAACATGGCTATCAAACATAATTATGTGAAAATGAGCAGGGTTTTCACTGTTGTTTAAAGTCCTGCTTTAGACTTTAAACGTTTACGTGTTTGTTTATTTTGGATAAATGGAATTGTGAACCATAAGATATGAAGCATACTTGCTAATATAACAAGTACAATTGGAATAAATATTTCAACTATACTAATATCTACAACGAATGATGCCAGAATAAACGCAGTGATAGACGGTACTGCACAAATAATCACTACTGTTAACAGTACAAATTGTAATACTTGTGTTGCGATAGGGCTATATATATCTAGTATGACAATAGCCACATAAAATAGAGTGATAAAGGCAAGTAGTACAATAATCCAACCGAGCGCCAAACCAGTATCAGATTCAATAAAATTTTGATAGGGCGCTAAGATTGGTAGAATGAATAAAATTATTACTGATAACCATGCCAGTACACCAAACAACAAAAATAATTTTTTAGATCTATTATGAGTCATAGTAACAACCTCCTTAAGATACCAAACCCATGTCATCTTATAGTTAAGAGATGTGTTTTTACTAGAGGTAATTCTAAATGGCTAAGTACAATATAATTCATCCAATGCTTTCACTTATTCATATACCCATAAAATAGTATTTTTACACTATGGATTGATGATTTTTCTAATAACAAGAAAGTACTTTTAAATATTAATTTTTAAGAATCACTCTCAATATAATTAATAAAACTATACTTTTAGCATTAAGGAGTCGATTTTTAGACAAAAATATTAATAAATTTATATTTACCTCCACACATATTTTTCTTAATATAATTGTAATATATTGTATTAGACTGTGCTCTGTTTAATGATGAATTGTTAAAGTGGAATTATCAAACATTGGAGCTATTGTCGAATTTTCAGGAGCGGCTAAAATATGAAGAAATTAGTGGTTTATGGTAGTTTTTCATCAACGAAGGAAGTTGATGCAATCGTAATACATTGTAGAGATGAATATAAAAAAATTATTATAGCTTATCATATAAAATCTATGATACAAGCTGATATTGAAAACAGTCATGGTATTGACCTCGTACTAAAATATAAAAATTTAAGTGACTTGGCTATATTTGAAACTGAAGATTTTCAAATTATAAGCTTAAATGAACTTTTATATGAAAGATATGATTTTAAAATGAGTATTGTAATACCTGTATATAATACAGAGCAATACATTGAAGAAACATTAGAAAGTATCATTAAACAAAATATGAATTTAGAGGATATACAGATTATTCTTGTGAATGATAGATCGACGGATAATTCAGAGGCTATATTAACTAAATATAGAAATAGGTATCCTAATAATATTTATTATATAAGTAAACAAAATGAAGGGGTTTCTATCGCTAGAAATACAGGTTTAAAGTATGTAAGAGGTAAATATGTAAACTTTCTTGATTCGGATGACAAATGGGGACTTACAACTTTAAAGCATGTATATAATTATTTTGAGATGAATCCTACGCTTAAAGTTATTTCTACAAGGTTAAGGTTTTTTGACAATATTGTTGGAGAACATCCCTTGAATTTTAAATATGAAAATAAAGTAAATAAAGTCGTAGATTTAAAACAAGATTATGATCATATTCAAATGAATGTTGCTTCTGTATTTTTTAGAACGTCAGCTATTAAAGATGTAACTTTTGATACTTCATTAAAATATGGTGAAGATGCTAAATTTGTTTACAATGTCATTAAACAAACTTTTAAAATTGGTTTAATGAGCTACACGCAAGGTTGTTATTGGTATAGGAAAAGAAGAGACGAATCATCAGCTATAGATAAAGCATTATCTAACCCAACGTTTTATAGTCCAACCATCGAAAAATTTCATAATTACTTAATCAATGACAACCGTGACAATAATATTCCTAAGTACGTACAAATGATGATTTTATATGATTTACAATATAGATTAAGTTATCAAAATATTACGCTTTCAACCCTGAACAGTAAACAACTAGAAAAATATACAAACCAAATCATTCAGTTACTTAAACGAATGGATGACGACGTAATCTCTAATGCGCATCTAAAGCAAATTAATGCTGTGTATCAAATCGCTATTTTATCAGTGAAATATGAAGGGACAAATTTAAATATAAAGCATGAAAACGGAGAATATAAAATATATTCAAACCAGATTTTCATTAAAAATGTGAGTGATATGTATTTAAAGACAGAATATCTTTATGAAAAAAATAAACTATTAAAGTGCGGATATAGTCTACCAAATATTAATATGAATATTGATGTTATTCCACTAGCAATCATTAATAAAGAAGAAATCGTTCGACCTGTTCAAGAATCGATAATAACATCACAAAAATTTTTGAATAAAAACATCAGTTATAATAAATTTTACAGATTTGATATAAGTTTAAATGACGACATTAAGCAGATAGAATTAAAATATCTTGTGAATCATAGCAGCTTAGAAAAGATTAACCAAGTCAGTAAAACAAGGCATACGAATTTTAGTAATACGAGGATTCCATTTAAACAATATGCTAATAGAATGTTAAGAATTGAAGATAATAAGAAGATTCTCAATATCAAAAAGAAGCGTTTTATTATATGGAAAAATATACTTGGCTTACTAAAAAATAAAAAAACGAGAAAGTCAGCTATATATAAAATCATAGGCACTATTAATAAAAAAAGAAGCAATGACAAAGTATGGTTATTCGTCGATAGATTAGATAAGGCAGGTGATAACGCAGAAGCATTATTTGATTTTGTGGTAAAAAACAAACCTGACGTTAAAGCATATTTTCTTATTTATCCTTCTAGCCCAGACTTTGTAAAGTTACGTGAAAAATATGGAGATAAGATTGTTGCATTTAATAGTAAAAGACACCATATACTCATGTTTAAAACAAACAAATTTTTTACATCACACTCAGAAGCATATCTGTTTAATCCGTTTGGTGGCATCAATGGGAAATTTATCAGAGAGCTTTTAGACTTTGAATTCATATTTTTACAACATGGTGTCATTCAGAATGACTTATCTACGTTATTACATAAACGGAACAAACCAATAGATTATTTTATTACAAGTGCTGAAGCAGAGAAAAGAGAAATTATAGAAAAATACGGTTTTAGTGAACAAGAAGTGATACTTTCAGGATTATCTAGGTTCGATTTATTAAGTCACAATAAAAAAAGCACTGAGCAAGTGATAACCGTCATGCCTACTTGGAGACCTCATCTACTTGAAGTAAGTGATAAACAATTCGTAGAAAGTCATTTTTATAAATCCATTTATGCATTTTTAACTCATCCTAAGATTCAACAAATAGCCAAACATAAAAACAATAAAATTAATTTGTGCTTACATCCGAGAATGCAAGACCGATTTTCGAAATTTTTTAAGCATATTACATATATCAACATCCCTAATCACTTTAGTTATAAAGATATCATTAGCAATACTAACTTATTAATAACTGATGTATCGTCTATCGCATTTGATATTGCTTATTTAAGAAAACCAATCATTTATTATCAATTTGATATTGATGAAATTTATACATATTCAGTGTATACTCCAGGCTATTTCAACTATGTACAAAATGGATTTGGCCCTGTAACTTATGATGTAACTTCATTAGTAAAAGAAGTCGTTAAAGTTAGAAAAAATAACTTCAAAATGAGCAAGTTTTACTTAAGAAGAAGTGCGATGTTTTTCAAATATCATGATCAAAATAATAGACAACGAACTATAGAGCTAATATCGTAACAAGCACTAAGGTATAAAGCGTAGTGAAAGATACGCTTTCATGGTGAAAAATGTTATAGTTTAGATAATAGATAGCGGTATGAAGGGGATTTTAGATGACAAAAAATTTAGGGTTGCATTTTACTACACAACGCCTTATCATTAGACCGTTGGAAGAAAATGATTACGAAACATGGTTGCGTGGTTTTGTAAACCGCAAGCCGTCTCAATTTAAATATGATAAAGGTCAAGTAGACATGTCAGAATCGACTGAACCGTGGTTTGCAGCACTTATAGTAAGGCAACAACAAGCTATTGAAGCAGATGATTTATATATCTTTGGGATTTTTGATAAAGAGATGAATCATTTAGGCATGCTTGATATTAAGAACTTGAGCCGCGACAATTTTCAGTGGGCTGAAATTGGTTATTTTATTCACAATCAGTATTGGAATCAAGGCTTTGCTTATGAAGCAGTAACAGAATTAGTTAAGCAAGCACGAGATACACTGCATTTTCACAGACTTGAAGCACATATCAATATAGATAATGTGCCCTCAATTGGTTTGATTGAAAAAGTAGGCTTTCAATTTGAATGTGTACGCAAAGGTTTCATATTTGAGAATGGCGAATGGACAGATCATTATGTGTACTATTTAAATACACACAACGAAATCATAGATGAGTAATAACTTAGAAGGAAGGAGTGTCAACATGGTTGAATTTAGAGAATTAACAATGGGTGACGAAGCATTATATTGTGATTATATGAGAGAATGGATTGATCATGATGAAAAGGTAGTACCCGAGATTACAAATATTACAAAATATAGTAATTTTGAAGAAATAGTTCACGAATTAGCAGATAACAAGTCACACGATCAAACTGTAGATAATACGACATTGTTTTTAATAGATGATGATGAAATCATCGGTGCTGCCAATATTCGTCATAACTTAAACGATAGACTGAAAAAAGTCGGCGGCCATGTTGGCTACGGCATTCGCAAAAAATACCGTGGCAAAGGTTTTGGCAACAAGTTGTTGAAGAAATCTTTAGACTACTTATCAAGAATTGGTGTTCAAGAAGCTTTAATTACTTGTGATCAAGATAATGAAGTTTCCGTAGCAGTAATTAAGCATAACGGTGGCGAAGAAATCGAACCATCCACGTTGGATGATGGTACAGTCATACGCCGTTTCCAGATTGAGATAGCATAATAATAGAATAAGATTTAGAGAGAAGAGGACGTAATTTATTACGTTCTCTTTTTTGTATGGTAATAATATTGAAATTTTATATATCTTGACAAATTAAAATGTTGTGTAATATTTTCTAGTTGTAAATTATAAGTTAAGTTTATTTTACAATTATTAAAAGATGTTGTAATTTACGCTTTTTATTTTTATAATGGTATAGATTATTGAAATTTAGGAGGATTACATGGAAAACTCGATAGATTTATTAAAAGTTTGGAAAATTATTAAAAATAACTTGAAGTTTTTGTTAATTTTACCAATATTAGGATTGATTATTGGACTTTTGTTTTCATTAGTTTTAGTACAACCAAAATATCAAGCATCTACTCAAGTGCTAGTGAACCAAAATGAAAGTGATTCGGCAGCAAGACCACAAGAAGTACAGAGTAACATTCAATTAGTAAATACATATGCTGAAATTGCAACTAGTCCTCGTATGCTAGATGAAGTTTCGAAAGAATTAGATAATGCATATTCGGCAAAAGAACTATCAAGTATGATTAGTGCTGCAAATGAAACAGAATCCCAAATACTAAATATTGCGGTGGAAAGTCCAAATAAGAATGATTCGGAAAAAATTGCAAACGTTTTCGCTAATGTTTTTAGTGATGAAACACCGAAAATAATGAATATTGATAATGTCTCAATTTTATCCGAAGCTGATGGGACATCAACTCAAACAGAACCGAAAATAATTGTGAACGCTCTTTTAGGCTTAATTTTAGGCTTGGTTTTAGCAAGTATTATTATTATATTAAAAGAAATTTTCGATACTCGAATAAAAACTGAACATGATGTAGAAGAAGAACTAAATATACCAGTAATAGGTACAATACAAAAATTTAAATAAGGAGGATTTATATTGGCTAAAAAAAATAAAAAAATAAGGTAATATCACCTTTGTATGTTCATGATAATCCGAAATCAACTATCAGTGAGAAATTCAGAGGAATTCGTTCTAATATTATGTTTTCAAATGCAAATAGTGAAATTAAATCTTTGCTAATTACATCTGAAAAACCATCTTCTGGTAAAAGTACAGTAACTGCTAATATTGCAACTACATATGCACAAGCAGGATATAAAACTTTAATCATAGATGGAGACATGAGAAAACCAACTCAGCAATATATTTTTGATTTAACAAATTTTAATGGACTTTCAAATTTCATTATTGGTAAAGCGCTATCTAAAGATGCAATAAAAGAAACACATATTGAAAATTTAAGTGTTTTAACTTCAGGTCCAGTACCACCAAATCCATCAGAATTAATTACCTCTGAAAAATTCACGGAATTATTTAATAAATTAAGTGAAGAATTTGATTGTATTTTAATTGATACACCTCCTGTAACGACAGTAACGGACGCACAATTATATGCACAAAATGTTAGAGATTGCATACTAATTATTGACATTACAGCGAATGATAAGAGTGAAGTGAAAAAAGCAAAAGAATTACTAGAGAAATCTGGAGGAAAAGTAATAGGCGCAGTGCTTAATAAAGCAACCATAGATAAAGGGTCTAATTATTACTATTATTATGGAGATGAATAACAATGATAGATTTGCATAATCATTTATTAATAGACGTTGATGATGGACCTCAAACCAATCAAGATGCAATTGAATTGGTTAAACAAGCAAAAGAAGAAGGTGTTAGTGAAATAGTTGTTACACCTCATCATTTGCACACGAGATACAATAATCCAATACAAAAAGTAAAAGAAAAGATACAAGAACTACAAGCGATAGTTGAATTTCAAGAATCTAATGTCAGGTTATACCATGGACAAGAAATAAGGATTACTGATCAAATGGTTCAAGATATAAAAAATGGAGATATTGTCGGTATTAACGATTCTAGATATTTATTAATAGAATTACCAACGAACGAAGTTCCACATTACACAAAAAATTTGTTTTATGAACTACAAACAATGGGGTATACACCAATCATTGCTCACCCCGAAAGAAATAAAGCGATTAGTCAAAATTTAGATTTACTGCATGATTTAATAAATGGAGGAGCGTTAAGTCAATTAACATCTTCATCACTAAGTGGGAATTTTGGGAAAAATACAAAAAAGGTATCGATACAAATGATAGAAAATAACTTAACACATTTTATTGCCTCAGATGCACATAATCATATTAATAGACCATTTTTAATGAAGTCATTAATTAATGATAAAAAGTTGAAGAACTTTCAAAATGAAATAAATACGCTTATGGGAAATGCAAAATCAGTTATTCAAGATGGGAAAATCTCCAAACAAATACCGACACAAAATTATAATCAAAAAAAATGGTTTGGATTATTATAGAAAAATGAATGAGGGATGATAAGTGACGAAGTTTTCTTCAAAATCAAGATTATTAATGTTGATTATAATAGATTCACTAATAGTAACGTTTTCAGTGTTTTTGGGATATTATATTTTAGAACCATATTTTGCAAATTATACTTTCAATTTATTAGTTTTATCATCAATTGTATTATTACTTTCACATCATATTTTTGCTTGGTTTTTCAACTTATACCATCGAGCTTGGGAATATGCAAGTGTTAATGAGTTAATGTTAGTTGTTAAAGCGGTAACTAGCTCTATAATAGCAACAATAATAATAGTTTCATTAATCACTTGGAGTAATCCATTCTTTCGTTTGTATTTCATTACATGGATGATGCACTTAATTTTAATTGGTGGTTCCCGTTTGTTTTGGAGAGTTTATAGAAAATATATAGTAGGAAAATCAATTAAAAAGAAACCTACTTTAATAGTTGGTGCAGGCCAAGGTGGCTCTTTACTAATTCGACAAATGCTAAGAAGTCCTAATATGAACTTAGAGCCAGTGTTAGCAGTTGATGACGATGATAATAAACAAAAAATTGCGATATCAGAAGGTGTTAAAGTTCAGGGGTATATAAAAGATGTCCCAGAATTAGTCAATAAATTTGAAATAAAGAAAATTATAATTGCAATACCAACTTTAAATGCAAAAAGACTTAAGGAAATAAATTATATTTGTGGTATTGAAGGAATAGAACTGTTTAAAATGCCAAATATTGAAGATGTGCTTTCGGGAGATTTGGAAGTAAATCAACTTAACAAAGTTGATGTTGAAGATTTATTAGGAAGAGAGCCAGTTGAACTTGATATGGCGATGATATCTAATGAATTATCACACAAGACTATATTGGTCACTGGGGCGGGTGGATCAATTGGTTCAGAAATTTGTCGACAAGTTTGTAAGTTTGAACCTAAGAGACTAATTTTATTAGGTCATGGAGAAAACAGTATTTATTTAATAAATCAAGAATTATCAAACTTATATAAAGGGAAAATAGAAATTGTTCCAATTATTGCAGATGTTCAAAATGAAATGAGAATGCAAGAAGTTCTGGAAATATATCAACCTTATGTTGTATATCATGCTGCAGCACATAAACATGTACCTTTAATGGAGTATAATCCGTTAGAAGCAATAAGAAATAACATTTTAGGTACTAGAAACACAGCTCAAGCTGCAATCAAGGCGAAAGTGAATAAATTTGTGATGGTTTCTACTGATAAAGCAGTAAATCCTCCAAATGTGATGGGTTCTACAAAACGAGTAGCTGAAATGATTATCCAAAATTTGAACAGCAACGATTCAGAAACAGATCTTGTAGCAGTAAGGTTTGGTAATGTTTTGGGCTCAAGAGGATCAGTTATACCTTTGTTTAAAAAACAAATAGAAGGTGGAGGTCCTGTAACTGTAACTCATCCAGAGATGACACGTTATTTTATGACAATACCAGAAGCTTCAAGATTAGTGCTTCAAGCTGGTGCATTAGCTAACGGGGGCGAAATATTTGTATTAGATATGGGTGAACCAGTAAAAATTGTTGATCTAGCCAAAAACTTAATTAGATTAAGTGGCAAGAAAGAAGAAGATATAGGTATTGAGTTTACTGGTATGAGACCTGGTGAGAAGTTATTTGAAGAATTATTAAATGAAAATGAGGTTCATTCTGAACAAGTATACAAAAAAATATATCGCGGAAAAGCAACCAAAGTTTCTAGCGAAGAATTAAGAAATATCATTGAAGAATTGTTAACTAATAAAGATAAATCTAAAGAAAAATTAATACAATTTGCTAATAGGAAGTTTTAATATGACATTTTTTTATAGAATTACAGTAGTTGCTTTATCTATCATAAGTATTATTTCAATTTTGATAAGTAAAGCACAAATCCCACAAAACTTAATAGCTTTACCTCTTTTATTTATATGTTTATTTTTGTTACTTCCTATGTTCAGTAAATTTATGTTTACAAACATTGGTATAACTATAGTTAATGTAACTATGCTAATAAGATATGTGATTTCCCCGTTTTTGATGTCAATATATGGTGTAAATTTAAATACTGGGATGTCAACATCAATAGTAACCCAAGGTAGAGCAGTGAATTTAATGTTATTTGAAATGGCTGCGGTAATTATTACATTCTGCATATTTCATAAGCGCTTTTATTCATATACTGATAACTTTAAAAGCATAGAATCAAAACCTAACTTATTCGGTTGGATTTTTGTTGCTTTCAGTATTTTAATATTATTATTTAATCCAGAAATTTTAGGAAGGTATACATTTATATGGACTGCTTCAGAACTTAAAAGTAAGAATGTAGTTGAATCTGTTTCAGTATTTTTCTTATTTATACAACTTGCACAAATTGTATTTACAATAGGACTTATAAATTGGATTTATAAATTTTACGAAAAAAGAAAAAGTATTGTATTTTTAATACTTTCTTTTATAGTAGTTGGTATTTCTTCATCTTTTATTACGGGAACAAGTAGGTTTAGTGTAATCCTCCCTCTAGCTACAGGGCTTTTTACAATTTTTATTTTGTATAAAAATTATAGAAAGATAATTATGATGGTTTCGGTAATTATGACTTTAGCATTAATATTTGTATCAACCTTACTAAAACAGAATACAATTGCATCTAATGGTCCTGGAGCATTAGATGCTTCAGGCAGTATGTTTGAAAGCTTAAATAGTGATTTACAGTTGTATTTTTCTGGTGTTGCAAATGTTACTCATGCCATTAATACAAGTCATGTTTACTCTCCATTTCAATTTGATGCAATAGTATCAGAGTTGTTTAGATCTGTTGTTTTCTTGAATTCATTATTTGGTGACCATCAAAGCGCACTAAGTGATTTTAATGGGACATTTTATAATAGAAGTTTAGTATCAGATCAAATTTTGCCTATGATAGGCCAAGGATTTTTATATTTTGGACCTTACTTGGCTCCTTTATTTTCAGTAATTAGTATTTTAATTGTTATGTTACTAGATAAGAAAATTTTTAATGGTGACTCCGTATTCAAAGTATATATTATGGCGTATTTATGCATTAAATTTGCTTTGTTTTATATGGCTAATGCAACAATTCAAATATCATTCTTTACTAACTTCTTTGTAATCTTATTGGTTATAAGCTATTTAAATAAAAAGTTAATATTAAAGAGGGGTAAGAAATGAATATTGGAAAAAAGGACGTGGCATGGAGCTATTTTAGCTTAGCGATGGTTCAAGGTGTAAATATATTATTGCTACCAGTTATACTTAATTACTTGAATTCTTCAGAATTAGGTTTGTGGTACACTTTTACATCACTTTATGGTTTGGCGATGTTGATTGATTTTGGTTTTCAAACAGTTATATCTAGAAATATTAGTTATTTATGGTCAGGAGCAAAAAGTGTTAAAAGTGAAGGTTTTGACGCAAGTGAAATTAAACCCTCAGGTATACACTTGGATTATTTTATAAAAGTGTTATCTACAGTTAAATTTATTTATTATGTGATGGGACTTATAATATTTCTATTATTTATCAGTTTAGGGACACTTTATTTGCTTGAAATCACCAATGGAGAAATTGACGTGCAGACAGCTCTAATAGCTTGGGCGTTCTATATGTTGTCAATAGTACTAAATATTTCATTTTCATTTTGGAATGCAATATTAAAAGGTATTGGGGCAATAAAAACGTATAACCAAATTCTTGTCGTTACAAAAGTTGTTCAACTCGTAATGTCAGTGCTATTTTTAGTGTGGGGATATGGATTGATAGGTGTATCTCTTGCTTATTTATTATCAGTAATTGTGAATAGAGTATTACAATCAGTTTGTTATTACAAATATTCAGCTGAGACTCAACAAACTCGAAGTAAAATCAGGTTCAGTTATGATAAAGAAATATTTACAGCTTTAATTCCGAATACAATAAAAACAGGAATACTGTCTTTAGCTAATTATTTAATAGTTAACTTTCCTATAATACTGTGTTCATATTTTTTATCCTTAAAAATCTCGGGACAATTTGGTTTGATAAATCAAATTATAACTTTAATACTAACGTTATCTAATTCGTATTTTAATACATATTTATCGAAATTTAACTATCTAAGAATAAAAAATCAATATGATGAATTAATAAAGTTATTCACAAAATCAATGATAACTAATTATATATTTAATATTGTGGCGTTCGCACTCTTCTTACTATTAGGAAATTTTATTTTAGACATCATAGGTGCTGACTATAAACTATTAACGCTAGCGCCAATGCTAATTATAATTATTTATAGATTTTTATATAATAACCAAATTTTATTCACTACATTTTTAACTACTAAAAATAAAATACCTCACTATAGACAGTTTATTATATCAGCAATATTAACAGTAGTAGTTCAAATTATAGCGTTACAAGTTTTCGAAAGTAGTTTATTGATTTTAATATTGCCACTTCTAGTTATACAGTTAGTACACAACAACTGGTACTGGGTTCTATATGTTATTAAAGATATAAGGAGTGATAAGCATGATAAAGAAATCATTAATGAATAAATCTATTACTATAATGACTAAACTTTATGCTAAGAATATTCCAGTTATACCAAGACTGATGCAACAGATTAATAGGTTAGTATTTGCATGCGATATTCCACGAAGTGTAAAAATTGGGGCAAATACTATATTTGCCCATAGTGGATTAGGATGTGTTATACATTCTAGTGCTATTATTGGTGAAAACTGTAAAATACAACAAAACGTAACTATTGGTGGACGAGGTAAACATGGCACACCAATTATAGGTGATAATGTGTTCATCGGTGCTGGATCAACTATCATTGGAAATGTAAAAATTGGAGATAATGTGACAATAGGTGCTATGACTTTAGTATTGAAAGACGTGGACGAGGGGACGACTGTAGTTGGCATACCAGCCAAAGGAGTGGAATGATGAAATTACTATTTGTAGTAAATAATTTTAATTTTGGTGGGCCGCAAAAAAGTTTAGTGAATTTACTTTATGAACTTGAAGAACAAGATGTAGAAGTAGATTTAATGATTATGAATCAACAAGATAAACTTAGTGAATATTTACCACGTTATGTAAATGTTATACCATTGCCTGATAAATACTCGTTATTAATGCTAGATAAAAATAACTTGCTATCAAAAATGCTTAAAAATTTAAAAAAACCAATATTAAATATAAAAGTTTTATTATTTATAATAAAAAGTCAGTTGAAATTACACGATAATACGAAAAGCAAACAAAAATTTTGGTTGAAAAATAAATGGAAATCGAATGAATTTTCCGGACATTATGATTATGCAATTGGTGTATCTGGAGGACATTCTATTTATTTTATTAAAGACTATATTAAAGCTGAAAATAAAATTGGGTGGATTAGAACCGATTATAAAGTTTTAAAAAGAGATAATGATTTAGATCAGAAATATTTTGAGTATATGAATGGTATGTTAGCAGTATCTAATATGACCGCGAATAGTTTTAATGAGTTATTTGGAATTCAGCCATTTGTATTTTATAATAGTTTGCCAATTAAGTTATATGAAAATATAGAAGAAGATAAGTTTAACTATAATCCAAATGCTACAAACTTGTGTACTATTTGTCGATTGGACGAAGGTAAAGGATTAGATTTGCTGATTGACGCCGCTAAATGTCTGAAAGAGGATGAACTAAATATAAAATGGTACGTAGTAGGTACTGGAAAGCTTGAAAATTGGTTACATGAAGAAATTCACAAAAATGATTTAAGTCAAATAGTAATACCTCTTGGCTTTAAATTTAATACTGGTAGTATTTTGAAAAAAATGGATGTGTTAATACATCCTTCTCGCTTTGAAGGCAAATCAAATACTATTGATGAAGCGCTTTTTTATCAAAAACCAGTTATTGCAACTAATTTTGAAACAGTCTATGAACAAATAGAAGATGGTCAAAATGGCTTTATTGTAAATATGAACGGTAAAGAAATAGCAGAATCAATCAAAAATTTATATGAAAATAAAACACTCTATTTCGAAATCAAAAATAATCTTGAGAATAGTCAAAATTCACAACTAAACAAAGGTGAAGAGTTCCTAAAATTGATTCATAAAATTGGAGATGAAAAATGAGTAGTTTAACTATATTTACGCCTACATATAATAGGGCGCATACATTATCTAGACTTTTTCAGTCATTAATCAATCAAACAAGTCATGATTTTGAATGGCTAATTGTTGATGATGGATCAACGGACGATACAGAACAATTAGTTTCAACTTTTAAAACAAATAAATTCAGAATACGATATATTAAACAAGCGAATCAAGGAAAGCATGTGGCGACTAATCTAGGATTAAAAAGTGCTGAAGGTGAATTATTTACTTGCTTAGATAGTGATGATTGGTTCCATACTGAAGCAGTCGAATATTTTCTTAGAAAATTCAAAAATAATTCAAAAATGAATGCATTGATTACTTTAGATATGTTTGAAAATGGAATTGTTGTAGGTGAAAGGTTGCCAGAAACAGCGACAGTAAATTGGGTTGATTTAAGGTATAAACATGCAGTTAAAGGAGACAAATGTTACGTTTTTAGAACTTCAATAGTTCGGCACATGACGTTTCCACAACACGGTAATTCTCAGCATATGCCACCATCATATCAACTATTTGATTTTAGTAAAATTTATGTGTGTCATTTAGCAAATGTAAGAACTAAATATGTTGAATATTTAGAAGATGGAATTAGTAGTAAAGTAAAAGTAAATTATTTTAAATCTGCTGAAAATTATTGTGAATATAGAAAATTCGCACATAGTCAATTACCAAATATTTCTGAGAAACTTAAAAACATTTTATTATATGATATTTCTTGGATTGACACTAAATTGAATCCTGATTTTAAATTTAAGAACAAGATATCTTTACTAGCTTCATTACTTTGTTTGCCACTTTCAGCAATGCTTTACGTATATTATAAAATCCATTTTCGAAAGAAGGTATAGTTATGAAAGGTAAAAATAAATTGCACCATATTATAAACTTAATGCAAAAACCGTATGATTTTTTACCGAAAATAGTTTGTAATATATTGTGGGATACATTATCAGTTAGTGAATCTAAAGTAGCAATATTATCTCGCTATTTATATATCAAGAAGTATGCTAAGAGCGTTGGAAATAATGTATTTATTGGTAAATATGTTTCTATAAAGAATATACATGCCTTATCTATAGGTAAAGATGTAAGCATTCATGCTTATAGCTATATTGATGCATATGGTCAAATAACTATTGGTAATAGTGTTTCAATTGCAAATCATAGCACGTTAATCTCGTCTGACCATACTTGGAAAGACTGCAACTTACCTATCAAGTATAATCCTGTCGAGCCTAAAAAAATAATAATAGAAGATGATGTATGGATAGCAGCAGGAGTTAGGGTTCTTGGTGGAAGTATTATAAAAAATAGATGTGTAATAGGTGCAGGAGCTGTTGTAAATAAAGATACTGAAAAATGCAGTGTGTATGTTGGCGTACCAATAAAAAAAGTGAAGGAGATATAATATGAAAATTTTAATTACAGGTACTGCAGGATTTATCGGATCTCATTTAGCAAAAAAATTAATTAGTCAAGGACACGAAGTTGTTGGTGTCGATAGTATTAATGACTATTATTCAGTGACATTAAAAGAAGACCGCTTAGCGTCAATTGGTAATGATAATTTCACTTTTTATAAAACGAAGTTAGAAAATTATGAAGAATTAACAAAAATATTCACAGATGAACAACCGGAAGTTGTAGTCAATTTAGCAGCACAAGCAGGTGTGAGATATAGTATAGAAAACCCAAGAGCCTATATAGATTCTAATATTGTAGGTTTTATGAATGTATTAGAATGTAGTAGACATTTTAATATAAAAAATCTTATTTATGCTTCTTCAAGCTCTGTATATGGAGCCAATACCTCAAAACCATTTAGCACCTCAGATAATATTGATCATCCATTAAGTTTATATGCCGCAACTAAAAAATCTAATGAGTTAATGGCACATACGTATAGCCATTTATATAACCTATCAACAACAGGGTTAAGATTTTTCACTGTTTATGGTCCATGGGGAAGACCTGATATGGCACTTTTCAAATTTACTGATGCCATCGTTAAGGATGAAACTATTGATGTTTATAATCACGGAAAAATGATGCGTGATTTCACATATGTAGATGACATTGTTGAAGCAATAAGCCGTTTAGTTAAAAAACCAGCTACACCAAATCCAGAATGGACTGGTGGAAATCCAGATCCTGGGTCATCTTACGCCCCGTACAAAGTCTATAACATTGGTAATAACAGTCCTGTTAGATTAATGGAATTTGTTGAAGCTATAGAAAACAAACTTGGCAAAGAAGCTAAAAAGAACTATATGGATTTACAACCAGGTGACGTACCAGAAACATACGCAAATGTAGATGATTTATTTAGAGACATTAACTTTAAACCAGAAACAACTATACAAGATGGCGTGAATAAATTTGTTGATTGGTATTTAGAATATTATAAATAAAATTAGGAGATGTTATTATGGGAAGAAATATAGCAGTTGTCGGTTTGGGGTATGTGGGATTACCCGTTGCAGTTACATTTGGAAATAAACACAAAGTAATTGGCTTTGATATTAATGAAGAAAGAATTCAAGAATTGAAAAATGGATACGATAGAACAAATGAAGTGACTTCTGAAAATTTAGGGGAAACTAGTATAGATTTCACCTCTGATTCAAATGATTTAAAAAAAGCGGATTTTATTATTGTTGCAGTACCAACCCCTATTGATAAAAACAATAAACCTGATTTAACTCCTTTATTAAAAGCAAGTGAAACAGTAGGGAAAGTAATTACGAAAGACACAATAATTGTATATGAATCTACAGTGTATCCGGGTGCAACAGAAGAAGATTGTGTGCCGGTATTAGAAAGACATTCAGGTTTAACATGTGGTAAAGACTTTTTTGTAGGTTATTCTCCAGAAAGAATTAATCCAGGAGATAAAGTACACACATTTGAAACAATAACGAAAGTCGTATCTGGTCAAACAACTGAAGTTTTAAATATCGTAGCTGATGTGTATAGTTCAGTAGTAACAGCAGGTGTTCATAAAGCTTCGTCAATTAAAGTAGCAGAGGCTGCAAAAGTTATTGAGAACACACAACGTGACGTTAATATTGCTTTAATGAATGAGTTAGCAATTATTTTTGAAAAACTTAATATTGATACAAATGAAGTGTTAAAAGCTTCAGGAACTAAATGGAATTTCTTGAATTTTAAACCAGGATTGGTAGGCGGACACTGTATAGGTGTAGACCCTTACTACCTAACTCATAAAGCACAAGAAGTTGGTCATCATCCTGAAGTAATTTTAGCAGGTAGAAGAATAAATGATAATATGTCAAAACATATAGCATCTACGATTATAAAAGAAATGCTAAAACAAGGATTAGAAGTACAGGGTGCAACAATAAATGTGCTTGGTTTAACATTCAAAGAAAATTGTCCTGATCTTAGAAACACAAAAGTCATTCACATTGTAGAAGAACTAAAAGATTATGGGCTAAATGTAAATGTAAACGATGTAGAAGCTGATGGAAGTGAAGCAGAAAAATTATTTGGTTTTAGTTTACAAAGTAAACAAGAGTTAAATAAAGCAGATGCTTTATTATTTGCTGTTCCACATAGAGAATATTTAGATAATAAAAAAGAATATTTGAACTTAGTGAAAGATAAGGGTGTTGTTTTTGATATTAAAGGAAATATTAATAAGGATGAATTAACGTCAAATCAAGGACTTTGGAGGCTATAAAGTTGAAGATTGTCCAAATTGCTGCAATTGAAATGACACATATAAAACTTTTAAAAGCTTTAAACGAGTCAAGTGTTGCACAAGGGTTTGAAGTTCACTGTGTTAGTACTTTCGGTACTCAACAAAAGGAAGTGGAAAATCAAGGAGTATATTATCATAATATAAAAATTGATAGAAAAATCAATCCTGTTAATAATTTTAAATCAATTTTACAAATGGTTAAACTATTCAAAAAAATCAAGCCAGACCTTGTTCATGTTCATACGCCAGTTGCGGCAGTATTAGGTAGAATTGCCGCAAAAATTGCGGGAGTACCTACAATTATATATACTGCTCATGGTTTTTATTTTCATGAAGGTATGTCATTAAGAAAATATCAGTTCTATTTTAATGTCGAGAAACTTATTGGAAGATACTTTACAGATTATATCTTCACTCAAAGTGAAGAAGATTATCACACTGCGGTTCAATATAAATTTTTGAAAGCTTCTAAAAAAGATAATTATCTTCATATTAGCAACGGAATAGATATGGATAGACAATTTAATATTGAATTAATAGACCCAGGAAAAACAAAACAATTAAAACAAAAATTAAATATAAAATCTAATGATATCGTAGTATCTTTTATTGGAAGACTTGTAAAAGAAAAAGGCATTCTTGATCTTTTAGAATCATACGATAAACTCGTTTCTGAGAATGTGAAATTTATTATTATTGGTGACTTACCTGAAAGTGAAAGAGATAATGAGACCGTGAAGCTAATAAGTAAATACAGGAAAGAAGAAAATATAATTTTCACTGGTCAAGTTACTAATATTAATGAGTACCTAGCTATCAGTGACATTTATTGTTTACCTTCATATAGAGAAGGAATGCCGAGATCAATAATAGAGGCAATGTCTATGAAAAATGCTGTTATTGCAACTGATATTAGAGGATCAAGAGAAGAAGTTATCAACAATGAAACAGGTTATTTAGTCCCTTTACAAGCAAGTATGTATATAGCAAATAAAATTGACGAATTAGTAAATGATAAAAATAAATTAAATAAATTTAAAGAATCTGGTTATATACGAGCTAAAAAGAACTATAATGAGATTAATGTTGTTCAAAAGCAATTAGATATATTTAATAAAGTTAAGTATTAAGAAAGTGTGGTGTATTATTCAATGATTAAGCGTTTATTTGATTTTTTAATTAGTTTTATTGGGTTAGTACTTACTGCTCCAATTTTAATTGGGACATACTTTTTGGTTTCCAAAAAATTAGGAACACCTGTTTTATTTAAACAAACAAGACCAGGTAAACATGCAAAACCATTTGAAATATACAAGTTCCGTACAATGACTGATGATAAAGATGTAAACGGCGACTTGTTACCTGATGAAAACCGCATGACAAAATTAGGCTCAAATATAAGAAGCGCAAGTATTGATGAATTACCGCAATTAATTAACGTTTTGAAAGGCGATTTGAGTCTGGTAGGACCAAGACCTTTATTGATGGAATACTTACCACTCTATAGTGATGAGCAGAAAAAACGACACAATGTAAAACCCGGAATTACTGGTTGGGCTCAAGTAAATGGTAGAAATGCAATTTCTTGGGACCAAAAGTTTAAATTAGATGTTTTATATGTCGAAAACCAATCTTTCCAATTAGATATGTATATCCTATATAAAACTATTAAAAATGTTCTTCGAAAAAAAGACGTAAGCGCACAATCTCATG
This sequence comes from Staphylococcus sp. AntiMn-1, assembly GCF_001663395.1. Lineage (NCBI taxonomy): Bacteria > Bacillati > Bacillota > Bacilli > Caryophanales > Staphylococcaceae > Staphylococcus > Staphylococcus sp. AntiMn-1. The sequence goes on along the minus strand of NZ_CP012968.1, from coordinate 1,467,437 downwards.
TTACAACTGAGAAGTTCAAAGGTAACGCATGATGAAAAAGATTATACTAATTGGTAAAGGCGGTCACTCAAAAGTTATTAAAGATATTATTCTGGAACAACAAAGATATCAACTTGTAGGTTATTTAGATAATAAAATTGATTCATATTATGAAAGTGAAGGGCTATTTTATGATAATTTAACTAACTATCACAAATATGCGAATAAATATTACTTTAATATAGCTATTGGTAATAATTTTGTGAGAGAGAATATTTTTAAAGAATTAAATATAGAAATTGAGAGGTTTCCAACACTAATACATCCTACGGCATCAATTAGCACAAGTGCAACTATAGAACGAGGTACGGTTGTCATGCCAAATGTGACAATCAATGCGGATACTAAAATTGGCCATCATGTAATTGTTAATTCTGGTGCCGTAGTTGAACATGATAATATGATTTCAGATTATGTACATATTTCACCTAATGCTACTTTAGCAGGTGGAGTAATGGTTGATTTAAAATCACATATTGCAATAGGTGCTACAGTTTTGCCACAAACAACTATAGGCGAAAATTGTATAATCGGAGCGGGAGCTACTGTTATTAGTGACGTTAAAACAAATACTACTGTTATTGGTACACCAGCGAAACCTAAGGAGTGAGCAAAATTGGAAAATGAAAGAATATTTTTATCTAGACCACATATGGGTGGAAGTGAACAAAAATATATCAATGAAGCATTTGAACAGAATTGGATTGCACCATTAGGAGAAAACGTAACGGAGTTTGAAAATACTATAAAAAATTATATCAATATTGATGAAGCATTGGCTTTAAGTAGTGGTACCTCTGCTATACATCTCGCTTTAATCGAAAGTGAAGTTACTGAAAAAGATATTGTTTTTTGTACATCATTAACTTTTTGTGCAACATCTAATCCGATTTTATATCAAAAAGCAATTCCAGTATTTATAGATTCTGAATTAGACTCTTGGAATATGTCTCCTCAAGCTCTTGAAAAAGCTTTTAAAGCATACGCTGAAAAGTCAATAAAGCCTAAGGCAGTTATTGTAGTCAATTTATACGGCCAATCAGCAAAGTTAGATGAAATTAGAAAAATTTGTGATTACTATCAAGTTACCTTAATTGAAGATGCTGCAGAATCATTAGGCTCTGAATATCAAGGTAAAATGAGTGGAAGTTTTGGTGATTATGGAATATTCTCATTTAACGGCAATAAGATTATCACTACTAGTGGTGGGGGCATGTTAGTAACTAATGATAAACAGTCAAGAGAACATGCCTTATTCTTGTCAACACAAGCCAGAGATAAAGCAATTTATTACCAACATAGTGAAATAGGCTATAATTACAGATTAAGTAACATATCTGCTGGTATTGGTAGAGGACAAATGGAAGTACTAAATCAACGTGTTCAAAGAAGAAGAGCTATTTTCGATAAATACAAGAAAAACTTGCAAGATATAAAAGGTATTGAATTTCAACCAGAATTGCCAAATTCTAAGTCAAATAGATGGTTAACTGCGTTAACGATAGATGAAAAACAATCTGGTTTTTCAGCAAATGACGTAATTGATGCTTTAGGTAAAGAGAATATAGAGGCTCGTCCAGTATGGAAACCTATGCATTTACAACCATTGTACAGCCAATATGAGTTTATTTCTGCTGATAAAGATAATGCTAAATATTTATTTGAACAAGGTATTTGTTTACCATCGGGGTCTGATATGAAAAATAAAGACCAAGAGAAAGTTATTCAAATAATAAAAAAATTGCAGGACAAGCGGTAGGGAGTAGTGTGTTATGAAGAGAAAGAGAAAAAAGAAAAAGTCTTTAACCTTTAAAATTGTTATTGCAGTATTAATTTTTCTAGCTTTAGTTATAATTTTTACAGCAGCATTTATATTTTATAAACTAACTGTTTTAAATAGCTCTATCAATAATCCGCTAGATAGAGAACATTCAGAACTAAGAGATAAGCCGAGAGAGAAAGGCGATCCAATTTCAATTGTACTCTTTGGTATTGATGATAATGAAGATAGGAAGCAACAGAATGGTGGACAAAGATCAGATTCTATTGTGTTACTATCTATAAATCCGAAAGACAAAAAAACAGAAATGATTAGTGTACCTAGAGATACGCATGCTGAAATTGTTGGAAAAGATACAGAAGAAAAAATTAACCATGCATATGCTTATGGTGGTCCAGATATGGCAGTGAAATCAGTAGAAAAATTGATGGACGTACCTATTGACCATTACGCTTCAATCGATATGGATGGTGTTTCTACTCTTATCGATGAAATTAATGGTGTAGATGTCGTTAGTAATGGTGATTTTACAAAAAGTAATTATAATTTTGAACAAGGTGAAAAATACCATATGGATGGGAAAGAGGCTTTAGCCTTTATGAAAAGTAGAAAAGAAGCAGGTGCAGGTGGTGACGAGGGAAGACAAGCACGTCAACAACTGGTAATAGAAGCGGTTGCCCAAAAATCACTTAAACCAAGTTCTATACCTAAAATTAACACTATATTTGATGCAGTAGAAGATAATATTATGACAGATTTAAGTTTAACTGAACTTAATGATATTAGATCTGATTATCAATCAGCACAAGAGACTGTAAATCGTCATACATTAAAAGGTGAAAATACAATGGGTGATGATGGGCTTTATTATTTCTATCCAGGTGATAATGAAAAAATATTAAAAGATTACAAAGACAATTTAAAATAAAAATAGTTAATGGGTAATTTCAATGAAGAGCGTGATTTATTACGCTCTTTTTTGTTGTGCAAAAACACATTATATTAATAAGAATATAATGACGAAATACTTTGATTTTGTGCTTGCTAAGTATTTATATTTAATAAAATGAATTTTGTATTTATATGTAATAATAACTTAATCTGATTATTATTTAAGTAGTATAGATTTAAATATTTTAGTGAAGTATAATGGTCCTAGTTTTTATATGAGCGGCAAGGGAAAATAACGACTTGAATTACAGTTGAACAAGTGGGGAATACTGAGTGAATGAAAGGTGAGAGAATGAATATTAATATTTTAGGGCATAATATTTTTGCCAAAGGAGGAACATCAAGAAGTAACATAAACTTGATAAAGTCATTTTTAAATAATGGCCATCATATAAATTATTTCAATAAATTAGATTTTAAAGATGATGAAATAACGCGTTTAATTATCCATGAAAACATTGATAATACGAATTTAAATATATTGAAATTTGGTAATTTAGATGAAATATCAGATGGAGATATGTTGATTATTACGAGAGAAGAATTATTCATTTGTGCTAAAGACGTTAAAAATAAAAATCAGGACATTAAAATTATTGGAGAAATACATGGTCCGTTAGAGTATATAGATGAAACTTTAGATTTATCTTTAGATGTCATTGATAGTATTAGAGTTAGTACCGAAGGGATAAAGAACAAATTTATCAATAAATATAATTATGAGTCGGTATTCTCTCAGTATGTTAATGCAGAACACATAGATATTAAGGAAAAACCGATCAATACTAAAAGAAATTTCTTAATTAAAGCTAGATTTGAAGATAGTATTAAAGATATATCATATGTGATTAAGCTAATGAATTATATCGTTAAAAATTCAAAACGAAATGATATACAACTCTATATTATAGGTTACGGTCCGTCAGAGATTTTATATAAAAATCTTGTGAAGTATTACAATTTACAAAGCAATGTTCATATTAATGAGAAAGAACCGTTTAACTATATTTATATATCTTCATCTCCTTATGAAACATTAGGTTATTCTATTTTAGAAACAATTGCTCATGGGAATAGAGCATTAGTTTATCCTGGTAATGATAATGTCTTAAAAGATGTTTATTCAAAATACTATGCAGTTCGATTTTTAGAAAAAAATATTATAGATGATAGTGAAAAATTAATATCATTAATTGATAGTAAATATACGCAACAAGAAAGAGATATTGATTTTGATAATTTAAATAAAGAATTTATTGATAGTGAATATAGTGAAAAATATATAGCTAATTTTAACCAAGCGGCAAAAGGTCATTCATTAGATATTAAAAAATATAAGGGCAAATATACTTTTAAATCTAAAAATAAAATAGAGAAACTGAATAGCGGTAAAGTATTATATAAAAAGTTAAAAGAAAAGCCGTTTTTAAGTAGAATCTTTAAAAATGAATTTTTCTTCAGAAGATTTAAAAATTATTATAAAAAAAGAAAAGAAAATCTAAGTAAGAAATTATTAGATAACATTAAACCTCAAGAGAACAAGGTGTTTATTGAGTCATTTCATGGTAATAATTTTAGCGGTGACCCTAAATATATTGCTTTAAGTATTCAGAAATATTATAACGATAAAGAAATTTTTGTGAGTTCTTCTAACTCATTAGTAGATATTGAAATTAGAAATTGTGGTTTCACACCAGTACGATTTGGCACTCAAAATTATATTGAAAAATTCAGAAATTCTAAGTATATTTTTATGAACGGTAATTCATGGGATAAAGTGTATAAGCATAATGACCAAGTGTTTATTCAAACATGGCATGGTTTTCCGTTGAAAAAAATGGTCAAAGATTTAAGTGATGACATTGAAAAGACAACGCAATTAATGCAATTTAGACCTCGTATGATGAAATGGGACTACTTAATTACTTCTTCAAATACTAATACAATGCTTCTGAAATCTGCATTTCCGTTGGAAGAAAATCCAAATTTAAATATTTTACAACAAGGTGCACCTAGAAATGAATATTTAATTGAAAATAATAATTATGAAGAAAGAAAGAGATTACAAAGAAAATATTTATTTACAGTTAATGACGATAAAAAATATGTCTTATTTTGTCCTACTTGGAGAAAAGATAAAAGAGAGCATCTGACAAGTATTGATTTAAAAAAATTACTAAGTCACTTGCCTGAAGAATATGAAATTATCATTAAACTCCATCCTAATGAAGGGATGTTGAGAAGTAAATATAATAATTTAGATGCTAGAATTCACTGTTTTTATAATGAATTTGTAGATATACAAGAGCTTTATATACTATGTGAGTCTATGATAACAGACTATTCTTCAACAATTTTCGACTTTGCACATTTAAATAAACCTATATTACTTTTACAAGAAGATGCAGAAATATACCAAAAAGATATTGGTTTTTATTTCGATATTTTTGAATTAGGAAATTTCCCAATTGCATCGTTAGACGAATATAAATTAGCACTTCAAATTAAAAGTATTGACCACATAGATTATACAAATTTGATTGATCGCTTAATGACAAACGATAAGGTAGGTAGTGGGCAAAATATATTGTCTGAAGTATTTAGTGACTCTATTGATAATGAAAATAGTACAAATAGTCCAAGTGAAAACTAGAATTCACTATTTAAATAACGATGCTTAAAGAATAGAATGATTCGATATTATTTATCAAGAATCGGTCTGGTATTTATATCAGGCTGGTTTATTACATACTATATAACGAAAGTAAGTGATAAAATGACTGTGAAAATAGCAACTATTGGTTCATGTATTACAAGAGATAACTTTAATACAAAGTTCAACCCTAATTATAAAAGCTACTTTGATGTAATAGCGCACCAAAATCAGACTACGTTACCGAGTTTAATGTCTAATGAGTTAGAGCTTAATGTAAATAAAGCATTTTTAGATAAATCACCCTATGTGCAAAGTTTATTATATAAGGAGTACAGTAAAGAGTTCTTATCTATATTAAAAGAAAAAGAACCAGATTATTTATTAATGGATTTAGATCCCGATGTTAAGTTTGGATTACTAAAAATAGAAGATAATCAATATATAACTGCTAACCCAAACTTTAAAGATTTACCACAATTTAAAAATCTAGAGCATATCAATATAATTGAGAACTACAAAGCATATATTAATATTTGGAAAGAAGCGGTGGCTAAATTCTTTGACTTCATGAAGACAGAAGTACCTAACTGTGAAATCATATTAGTGAAAGCTAGATTCTCTGACGTGTTTACAGATGGTACTTCATTAACAAAAATGAGAGAAGAAAAAGGAATAGCGCTACAAGCATTTAGTGAGATGAATAAAGTGTGGGATAGCTTAGATAATTATATTATTAATAACTATAAGGTCTCTGAGTTAGATATGACAGAACAACAATATTTCCTCAATAAAGACCATTTGTGGGGGCCATATTACTTACATTATGAAGATAAATTTTATAATGCATTTTTAAATAAACTAATTAAAAATGTGGAAAACCATAAAGGAAAAGATGCAATATTAAAAGAAGGTCATAGAACAATTCAAAGAATGTATTTAGATGATGAATATGAAATTTTAAACACTAAAGTTGTTGAAGTTATTTTAAATTCCGAGAAAAATATCATTGAATTAGCTAGAAAAAATGAAGACGCTTATCATCTATATAAAGATTTATTGGCGAATGATTATATTTTGTATTTTCACACTGAAGGTGTTTCTAAATTATACAAGAGAAGTTATGTAAAGGAATTATGGAGAAGAAATGATTTAATGCAACAAGGTAGTAGTTTTTACACACTAGATGAACCCAAAGATAAAAAAGATAATAAGAGCGAAGATAATAAAAAATTACTTGTTATTTTCACATGTATGCCAGCAGCAGATGTCTATGATAATTATTTAATGACGGACAGAATGTTTCCGAAATTCTTTAACGGTATAGAAAGAAGTTTGGTGAAGAATGTTCATACTATGAGAATTATGGATTTAAATTGTTCACATGGTTCTCATTATATAAATAGTACTAATAATCACGATTTGGAAACGGATATTTCAAATGCAATTCACCGCGTAAAAGATGAATTAGGTATTGAAGAAGATGATATCGTATTATATGGGGCGTCAAAAGGCGGTACAGGTTCGTTATATTATGGTGCTAAATTAGATTTGAAATGTTTAGCGATAGACCCAATTATAAGCTTGGGCGAATATAACGTTAAAGACGATCACTTCTTAAAGGGATTAAGGAAAGAAGATATTAGCGAAGATATTAACAATAATTTATCAAAACAGAGTACAAAAGAAAAACATATAATTGGTTCTGAAAATGTTGAATTTAATTTTTCTATGATTTCTAAGATTCAAGGAAATAACATTAATAAAATCAATAGAGTTGATGAGCATATTAAAAGTCATCCAGACGTTTCTAGAAATAGTATACCAGAGCAGTTAATGCTGTTGAATAAGATGTTATTAAATAAATAAAACATAGCAATTATAGTAAGGATAGATGAGAGTAGGATAGCAATCTATTTTTCAACAACATTTCGTCGTATGAGCCAGCCTGACAAAGCTGACTAGAAAATGGAATACAAGCGCTGAAGTTCTTGCATAAGAACTACTTGTCTTCATGAATGAAGTAGTATTTCTTTAAAAGCTTGATATAAGCGCATTTTCAATTCAATCAGCCACTGCCAATTTAATAAATGAGTCTGAAACATGTATGTTGTCTCAGACTCATTTTTTTATTGCTAATTGAACTATAAATTTAAATGTAACCGCAAACATAAATAAAAGACTTCACTAGCAGTTTCAAGTATAATCGTTTTTAGTACTAGGTATTAAAACAATAGATAGAAATGAGGTTTATTTATGTCGAAAGTAATTAATGATATACATACAGCATTCGATGGATTAGAGGATGGCATGACTGTACTAGCTGGTGGCTTTGGGTTATGTGGCATACCAGAACATGCTATCGAAGCAATTCGTACGAAGGGTACGAAAGCTTTAACAGTAGTAAGTAATAACTGTGGTGTAGATGATTTTGGTTTGGGCCGCTTATTAGAGAAAAAACAAATTGATAAAATGATTAGTTCCTACGTGGGTGAAAATAAAATATTTGAACAACAATTAATTAATGGTGAATTAGATGTAGAATTAACACCACAAGGTACATTAGCTGAGAAATTACGTTCAGGTGGTGCAGGTATACCTGCTTTTTATACGAAAACAGGTGTCGGTACGTTAATCGCTGAAGGTAAAGAAACGCGTGAATTTGATGGTGAAACGTATGTCATGGAACGTGCGATTAAGGGTGATTTTGGTATTGTAAAAGCACAGAAAGCAGATACCTTTGGTAACTTAGTTTTTGAAAAAACTGCGCGTAATTTCAATCCATTATGTGCAATGGCTGCCACAACGACTGTCGTTGAAGTTGAAGAATTAGTTGAAGTTGGCGAAATTGATCCGGATGAAGTACATATGTCAGGCGTTTACGTCGACTATATTTATTTAGGAAAGCATTTTGAAAAACGCATTGAGAAACGCACTGTAAAGGAGGCTAATCATGGATAAACAATTACAACGTAAGAAGATTATTCAACGTGCCGCACAAGAGATTAAAAGCGATATGGTAATTAATTTAGGTATCGGTATGCCTACGCTTGTGGCCAATGAAATCAATGACCACGTAGAGAATGTCTTTTTCCAATCTGAAAATGGATTGCTAGGTATCGGACCTTATCCAACAGACGCCGAAGTGGATCCCGATTTAATCAATGCAGGTAAAGAAACAGTAACTGCTGCGAAAGGTGCGTCGTATTTTGATAATGCGGAATCCTTCGCTATGATTCGTGGCGGACATATCGACTTAGCAATCCTTGGTGGCATGGAAGTCTCACAAACAGGAGATTTAGCCAATTACATGATTCCAGGTAAATTAGTCAAAGGTATGGGTGGGGCGATGGATTTAGTCGTCGGCGCACAAAAGGTCGTCGTAATCATGGATCACGTGAATAAACATGGTGAATCTAAGATTAAAGCACAATGTGAATTACCACTCACTGGTGCTGGCGTCGTCAATACATTAATTACAGATTTAGCAGTATTTCAATTTGAAAACGGAGTGATGAAGCTTATTGAATTACAAGATGGTGTTACTTTGGAAGAAGTTGAAGCCAATACAGAAGCGCAATTTGAAAATCATTTGAAGTAGGTGGGTAGAATGGTCAAAGATAAAGTAGTCATTATTACAGGTGCAGCAAGTGGCATCGGTTTAGGGATTGCTAGAGTATTTTTAGAAAATGGCGCTAAAGTCGTGTTAGCTGATTTAAACAATGAAAAATTAGCTCAGGAAACACATGATTTGAAAGACCAAGGTTACGATTGCATGCCAGTTCAAGTAGATGTCACTGACGAAGCAGCAGTTAAGAATATGGTAGATGTAACTGTAGCAAAGTATAGTCGTTTAGACATTTTATTTAATAATGCAGGCTTACAACATGTTGAAAGTATCGAATCATTCCCAACTGACAAGTTCAGACAAATGATTGATATCATGTTAACTGGCAGTTTTATTGGTACAAAATATGCATTGCCGATTATGAAAGAACAACAATTTGGTCGTATTTTAAATATGGCTTCAATTAATGGCGTGATTGGTTTTGCTGGAAAAGCAGCGTATAACAGCGCTAAACATGGCATTATCGGTTTAACAAAAGTCTCAGCTTTGGAAACGGCGTCGGAAGGCATTACAGTCAATGCGATTTGTCCTGGCTACATAGATACCCCACTCGTACGTAATCAAATGGCAGATTTAGCTAAAGGTAGAGGCGTCGAGGTAGAGCAAGTGTTAGAAGACGTATTATATCCGTTGATTCCACAAAAACGTTTATTAGATATTAAAGATATCGCAGAATATGCATTATTCTTGTGTAGCGACAGCGCTAAAAGTGTCACCGGGCAGGCTGTTTTAATAGATGGTGGTTATACTGTTCAATAAACAAAAAATATAAAAAATATTTAATCTTAATTCAGTGATAATTTTCAATAAAAATATGTTACGTTATAGATAACTTAATATATTGATGACTTGAGGGTGAATTACTGATGAAAGGTCCAGACGCAAATGATACAAGTTGGGTATCTATTATTTTTACCATTGCTTGTCTTGCAATGTCGGAAATACTAGAAAATAGTTTGTATAATAAAATGCTCACTGCAGTTATGATTTTAATATTGATTTTTATTGTAATTCGTAGATTGAAAGTGACTTTATATGATATACAAACACAAGATAACAATATAAACACGTTTATTAGTGTGAAAGCTGACTATTGGATTTTATACATTAAAGATATGATTGGTTATGGACTGATGGCAGCAATCTTTTTTGACTTTTTATTTATAAAAAATAGTTTGGCATTGCTTATATTATTGATAATCGTCATTTTATTTGGACTCTTAATACTATTTGAGAATAAATTTGAAAAGAAAACTGACATTATTGAAACAAATGATATGGAATAGAGGTGTTTTATGCTTTTTATAAGCGCAAAAGAACAAGCACAATTATTAGATATGTCAGAAATTGTTGAAGCAGTAGCGGAATCTTTACGTGCATATTCAGAGGGCAAGACTGATACACCTTTGCGCTATTCGTTACCTTTTAACGAGGATAACCGTTATCTCGTGATGCCGGCATTGTCAGATGAATTGAAGATTGTCGGACTTAAGACAGTGACCGTGGCACCAAATAATACTAAAGTCGGTAAGAAAACCATTGTAGGATCTGTTATTTTATCTAATTATGAAACAGGTGAAACACTAGCGGTACTCGAAGGCTCTTATTTAACGAAGATACGTACAGGTGCGATATCAGGTGTGGCAACGAAATACCTTGCACGTGAAGATGCTAAAACATTATGTGTCATAGGCACAGGAGATCAAGCGGATGGTCTTATTAAAGCAGTCCTTGCAGTAAGACAGATTGACCGTATACAGTTTTACAATCGCACGTATGAAAAAGCTGTGACCTTTGCTGAAGAAGTACAAAGTGTATATCCAAATCTAGATTTAGCAGTGTTTGATAACGTAGACGAGGCCATAGAAGACGCCATAGAAGACGCGGATGTCATTGTAACTGCTACCAATGCATCAGAACCAGTATTTCATAAGCGTTTAGCGCCAGGCGTTCACTTAAATGCTGTCGGTTCCTTTAAACCAGATATGCAAGAATTACCATCTCAAGCCATTGCAGATGCAGACAAGGTTGTTGTAGAAGCCGTAGAAGCGGTCATGGAAGAAACAGGAGACTTAATCAACCCGGTAGCAGAAGGTGTATTTAAAGCAGATGGTTTATACGGAGAACTCGGGAACATTGTTTCTGCAAAATTAGAAGGCAGACTATCTGAAGATGAAATTACAATTTTCAAATCTGTAGGCGTAGCCATCGTTGATATCGTAGTAGCCAATTACTTTTATCAAAAATTATTGAAACAACAAAACGAATAAAATAAAAGTGACTATCATTAATTTGGTAGTCATTTTTATGTCTATACATACTAAAACCCCTTTTTACTTCAATCAAATACATACATACGATATGATATTTATGATTAATAGTACATACATTCCAAAAGCGGAAAGGGAAATTTATATGAAATCAATTTTACTTATAGGGCAGTCTAATATGGCCGGGCGTGGCTTTATCGATAGCGTGAAGCCAATCTTAGATGAGCGCATTCAAGTATTGAAAAATGGTAGATGGCAAATGATGGACGAACCGATACATAGTGATCGTTCTGTTGCAGGTATAGGCCCCGCAGCATCGTTTGCTAAATTGTGGTTAGATGATCATCCAGATGAAACAATTGGCTTAATCCCGTGTGCAGATGGTGGTACAACGATTGATGATTGGGCAGAGGATCAAGTGTTAACACGACATGCGATTTCTGAAGCTGAATTTGCGATGGAAAGCAGTGAACTTATCGGTATATTATGGCATCAAGGTGAAAGTGATAGTTTAGAAGGTAAGCATCTTGACTACGAAATTAAGTTAAATCAAGTTGTGGATCATTTTAGACAAGCGCTTAATGCACCTCAACTGCCATTCGTAATGGGCTTGCTAGGAGACTTCTTAGGCCAAGCAGCGTTTGGTCAAAGTGCATCAGAATACACTCAAATTAATGAAGTGATTAAAACTGTAGCAGAAGCAAAAGATAACTGTTTTTACGTAACGGCACAAGGTTTAACAGCCAATCCTGATGAGATTCATATCGATGCCCAGTCACAGCGCTTATTCGGTATGCGATATTATGCAGCATTTTCACAAGGTGACAACATTAAAGACCCGTTACCAGATGAAAAGAAAGCAGATCATTTATTATATAAAAAAGAATATACAAAGAGTGAACAAATGTATATGTTAGTAGCACGATTATCTAAGAATGAAATAACTTACCGAACATTTACAGAAGAAATGGCAAAGATGTATTAAAGTTATTACCTAGGAAATTTTAAAATTCACACAAAATACCCCAACAATACGCACACTTTTCATGTGATGCTATTGCTGGGGTATTTTTAATACGCTATTGTCAAAAATCTACTCAACACGACCGTGTGTAATCTGTGTTAATCCTTCATTTATAGTGAATATTTTGGCGTTGATTTCCGTCACTCCCATAGCGTTGAGTCGTTCGCTGTGCATATTTAAGTAACTTTCAGCATGCGCTTTACTGTCGAAGGCGTAAATACCACCTGCTTCTTTGGCTGTTTCGTTCTCGGTCCAAATTTTCCATAAAAATCCTGGTTCATCATTAATCGATTTTGCTAAATCCTCGAATTGTCGTGCCATTTCATCTCCAAACGGACCATCTAAAGGAAAATCGACTTGTAAGATATGTACCATAAAAAATCATCCTTTCTAATTTCATAATCATATATTCACTATACATGTTTAATTCGTATACTGGTAAAATTTCAACTGCTTAAGTTAAAAAATCTAATTTAATTCTGATAATAATTTTAATATATAAAAGAGAAAATCCTTGCAATTAACATGATTTGGAGTATGATGAAGGTGAATAATTACACTTGCCAAAAGGGAAACTACAAAATAGGAGTGATTTATTATGAATAAAGTAGTAAAGTTACTATCTTCCACAGTCATAGTATCAACACTTGTCGTAGGTTCTTCCGCAGCGTATATCACGAGTAATAATCAAGAAGTCAAAGCGCAGTCAGAGCAAGTACAGAAATGGGGGCACGGTGAAGGTGGCGCTAGTGGTGCCAACACTGAAAGTAGTGCGAGTGGTGTAGAATTAAAAGCTGAAACACCATGGTATAACTACGAAGGTTATACAACATATGATGCTTCATTTACACAAGATTACAACTTTGTAAGAGCGTTAAAATATGATAATGTCTCAATCGATGGCTATAAAGTAGATCCAAAAGCAGGCTCTAAAGTTGAATATAACGAAACAACTTATGATACAACAGCATCATTTAATAAAGATGATGAAGTTGTTCAAACAACTTTCTTCACTAAACCAGATTCAGTTTCAAAGGATACGTTTAAAGATGCACACAGTTCTAATGAAATAACTGAAGAAGGAAAACTTGGTAACGAGGATGGCACGTTTGTAAAATATAAAACAAATGAAGGCAGCTACACAGCGTTCTTTGATACAAAAGATAATTTAATGGAAATGACTATAAGCCAATAGCCATACAGAATAATGAGTTACAGTTATTATAAAGTATGACTCGTTCACTCCTCATTGTTAGTGATTATGACAATGAGGGGTTTTTATTGTAGAAGCAAAAATTTAGGGATTTATAAATAATTGTATTTTTGTAATATAATAATTATAGTTAGCATAAGCATAAGGGTATATTTAAATTAAGGGGAGATGGATAGTTATGAAAAAATTTTTTTGGGTTTTAGTGTTTAGTGCATTATTTTTCATGATGAGCAATGGTACGGTATCAGCGAATGAATTTGATAAAATAGAAAAAGATAATAATACAACAGTTGGGGTATATGGTATTAATACTGAGAATGGTAAAAAAGTTCAACACAATGCGAATGAACGTTTTGCATTTGCTTCTACTTTTAAATCCATCGCGAGCGGTGTGTTATTAAATAATTATTCTGAAAAAGATTTAAATAAAAAAATAACAATTAATGAAGCAGATATTGTAGAATATTCACCTGTAACTGAAAATTACATAGGCAAACAGATGACACTTAAAGATTTAATTAAAGCATCTATGTTACAAAGTGATAATACGGCTAATAATAAAATAATGGAAGAACTTGGTGGCGTTAAAGGCTTTAAACATGAGTTGAAGCAATTGGGTGACAATATATCTAATCCACAACGCTTAGAACCGGAGTTAAATCTTTATGATCCAAATAGTACAGCCGATACTACAACACCTAGAGCTGCAGCACAGACATTAAATACAATTTTAACAAGTGACCAAATAAATGACGGGAATTTAGATTTACTGAAACAAGTTATGATTGAAAATGAAACAGGCGATAGTTTAATTAAAGCAGGTGTACCAGACAACTATATCGTTGGAGATAAAAGTGGTCAGGGCTTAACATATGCTACGCGTAATGATTTGGCATTTATCTATCCAGATAAACATAAAAAACCAATCATTCTTGCAATTTATACAAAACAAGATGACAAAGATGGTCAGCCAGATGATAAAGTGATCGCAGATGCTGCTGAAGAAGCAATTGCGCAATTACGCTAAGTTGATAAAATGATGATAGGGCTATTAAGAGGAGCAGAATATGGAAATAAAACAAATGAAATATTTTGTAGAAGTTGTGAGAAATGGTGGAATGACACAAGCTTCAGAACATTTATATATCGCACAGTCTACAATTAGTAAAAATATTAAAAGCATTGAAAACGAATTTGATATTACTTTGTTTGATAGAAGAAAAAAACATATTATTCTAACGGATATAGGACAGATTTTTTATGATAAGTGTGTTGAAGCATTAGCAGTCTTAGATGATTTATCATTAGAAATGGGCGACGTCACGAATTTAGAAAGAGGTCATATCCGCATCGGCATATCGGCAATTATGAATGTCAGGTTGTTTACGGAAAGTTTAAACCAGTTTCATTCCCAGTATCCTAATGTGACATATGAAGTCATTGAAGGCGGCGGGAAAGCGGTCGAATTTTATTTGAACAACGATGAAATTGACGTCGGTATTACAACTTTACCAGTGGATGAGGATATCTATCATGCGGTACCTCTATATAAGGAGAAGTTATTACTTATCGTTGATAAAAATTCTGAGTTAGCCCAACAATCATCTATCTATTTAGGTGATTTGAAAGATGAGAGCTTTATTATGTTTCATGATGACTATTACCTGAAAGATCAAATTATAGAAAGCTGTAGAAAAGTAGGATTTCATCCTAAAACAGTAGCTAAAATGTCTCAAATTACTTTTATAGAAAATATGATTCGTGATGGTATTGGCGTGAGTATATTACCTGAAAGTATCGTCAATATCTTAAATGATGGTGTTGTCGGCATTGAAATAAGTGGTGCTGATGTAGCGTGGAATTTAGGTGTTATATGGAAGAAAGAAAGTTATATGAATCACGTTACGCATGAATGGATTAATTTTTTAAAGGATTTGAAATAAAAAAGTGTCATTAAAGTTAAAGTATTCCACTAAGGAATGTCAAATATTCCAACTATGTATTTTAATCATAGATAAAGGCGTAATATAATAGAAGTTGTAGAGGGTTATGAGTACTGATTAACTGATCATTGCAAAATGATTATAAGTTGAGTTTTCAATATGTATGAATATCCACGTACAATCAATATATGATAGCTTTTATAATAAATGATAATTCAACTCAGGACTCATAACGGCAGAAGATAACTAAGGGAGTCCTCAAATTTTATAAAGATGGTAATCATAACGTACTAATCAGAGATGAAAGTAGGATTAGATACGTGATGCATTTGTAATATAGATACAAATGTATCGTATGTTAACCAATGCTTGCACAGTCGCGTGTTTTAGAAATTATAGTTAAAACCAATAAAATTCATCAGTTCTCCCATTAAAAAACTGAAAACAACCCCTATCTCTCTAAATATTGGTTAACTTTTTTCTGTACAAACAAGATGTGTTGTAACACGTGACTTGCAAGCAATATATAAAGCGCGCGTTATATTAACGGTATTTTAGCAAGTAGCATGTCATTGCATTATAAAGTGATAGGTGTACGCGATGTTGTATAACAGACAACAAGACAGGCACCATGCAATTTGGTAATGGCATTCCTAGATTATAAAAATCACTTGCTAGATGCCTTCATATATTTAAGAAAGCTTATGCTTCAGTTGAAGTAATATTAAAAAGTAATAACCCTCTAGATAAATATCTCTCAAACAAGAGCGACCCTAACTACACTGTCCAATGTAGCTAGGGTCGCTTTGTTAATTTAATGAAATTTGCATGTATTAAATATTATTCTGTAATGATGGATGTAAATGATATGCTGCATCGGTTGGTTCATTTTTAATAACTTTATCTAACGTAGTCACGATTTGTTGAGCGATTTCAGATGTAGGAACACCGATAGCATTGACAGGATAATCTAATTTTTTAATTTGTGGAATATTATCGTAAGAGTAAATCATTGGTTGATTCTCAGGTCCAATGGCATTAATCGTCCCTACAGTAATATCGTAACTTCCGCAAATCACGCCAGGAGAAAGCGTGTCGGTTTTTAAATGTTGCTTCACGGATGCTTCTGCTTCTATCGCGTTCAATCCATTAGAATCGATAATACGATAGGTAATGTTTTGTGCATTGCAGTAATCAGTAATCGCATCTTTTTTAGCGATTTGACGGGCATCATTTGTATTAATATCGCCTATGTAATCAATCGTTTGAATACCTTGTTCTAATAAGGCGTTAATAGCCATAATCATCGCTTCTGCATGATTGACATTGATAATCGGGTAGGGAATATCTCTATCTACACCATATGCGACTACCGGTACGTTATTATAAATTTCAGGCGGTAAGTTTGAATTGTCACCTTCGTCAAAGATAACGATACCATCACAGCCAAATTCAACAAATTTCTTTGAAGCGGCCGCAACGTCATCGATTGAAACAAACATGACATAACCGAGTGATTTAATGGCTCTATTAATTTCTGAAATGAGATGGGTCACGGCAACACGATCTACGGAAGGCCAGATTAATCCAATCGTGCCACTTCTTTTAGAAACGAGTGCTCGGGCCGAATGATTAGGTATGTAATTCATTTCAAGCGCTTTTTGTTGAATCATTTGTTTTGTTTTTGGTTTAACGAGTTGGGAATTTTTTAATGCTTTACTGACCGTGGAATAACTGACACCACAGGCTTCGGCAACGTCTTTTAAAGTAACAGCCATAAAAGTTCTCCTTGAAATAGATTGATTTAAGTTAGAATTAATTATACCATAGAGATAAGCGTTAGAATATTTTTTTGAATCTTAATAACAACGTTGTTATTTTTAGAAGTCAAACACAAAAGATGAAATTTATAAGGAGATGTAAAGATGAATTCAAGAGATACGATGAAGTATATTCAAGAAGGTCAACACATTGCAGTAATGCGTACAGACAACCCGGAGACGTTTTTAGATATTTCGAATCTAATTATAGAACAAGGGCTTAATATTATCGAAGTAACGTTAACGACACCAAACGCGATAGAAATTATTGCTGAATTATCTAAGAGAGAAGATGCGCTCATTGGTGCAGGTACTGTACTTGATAGTGTATCAGCACGTACAGCGATTTTAAACGGTGCTAAATTTATTGTAAGTCCATCTTTTGATAAGGAAACAGCTAAAATCGCTAACTTGTATGACGTTCCTTATATTCCAGGATGTATGACGGTTAAAGAAATGGTTGAATCGTTACGCTATGGTTGTAAAGTATTGAAACTATTCCCAGCAACACAATTTTCACCTAAATCTATCAAAGATTTCAAAGGTCCATTACCACAAATTGAGATTATTCCAACTGGTGGCGTGGGTAAAGATAATCAAAAAGAATGGTTAGACGCAGGTAGTTTTGCAGTAGGCATTGGCAGTGAAATTACAAAAATTTATCAACAACAAGGACAAGAAGCTTTAGTGCAATATATTTCTGAACTAAAAAGAGAGGTATAACTATGACGGTATTTGGATTTGGAGAAGTATTACTACGCTATACTCCACCTGATTACAAACAACTGAAAGATGCCAATACCTTTGGTGTTAATGTTGGAGGTGCAGAATTAAATGCGCTCGTGACCTTATCTCAATTTGGGCACGCTACTGAAATGTTAACGGTATTACCACAACATGCATTAGGCAATTTAGCTATGAAAAAGCTGTATCAGACACAAGTAGGTACAACATTTTTGAAACAACAAGACGGTAGAATAGGCACATATTATATGGAAGAGAGCTTTGACTTCCGAAGTGGTAAAGTCATCTATGATCGCGAACATTCAACTTTCGCAGAATATGGGTCAAGCGTCATCGATGACTTACCAATTCAAAGTGGTGATTACTTTGTATTGACTGGTATTACATTGGCAGTTAATACAACAGTACGACAACATATCGTTGATGCACTATCTAAATTAAAGCAACAAGGCGTTAAAATCATATTTGATATTAATTTCAGAAGTAACTTGTGGTCTAAAGAAGAAGCCGTACCAGTAATCAAGTCGATACTGCCACTTGTTGACGTACTTTTCTTTGGTAAAAAGGATGCGACGCATTTACTTGAGACAAACTCTGAAGAAGATGATATGAAGACATGTGCTGAAACGATTCAATCACAATATGAGATACCATTAATGGCTTCCAGTAATAGAGATATTGAGCAAAGTACATTACAAGGTATTATGTTATCGCAACAAAGCTATATTGAAGGCCAAGCTTATCAATATACGGTATTGAATCGCATTGGAGCCGGTGATGCATTTATGGCTGGTGTCTTACATGGACTGATTCGTAATTGGCAATTAGACGAGACTATAGATTTTGCGACGAAATGTTCAGTCTTACAACATACGACAAACGAGGATGCATTAAGTGTAGAAGAAAGCGATGTGCATAATTTATCCTCTCATTTCGGTGGGCTTAGTCGATAGAACCTTAAACAAAGGGGCATAAGAGATATATGAAAAAATTTTTAACACTATTTGTAAGCGCATTCTTTATAGCGGGAATGTTAGCTTTATCACTTCCTCATAGTTATGTTAATGCGGAAGAGAAGCAAAAAGAAATTATGTTAGCGCATAATCAACCGACGAGCCATCCGGTTCATAAATCACTTGAGATTTTTAAAGAAAGATTAGAAGAAACATCTCATGGTCAACTTAAAGTTAATATTTATCCGAATGGTCAATTAGGTAGTGAACGTGAAGCAATTGAAATGACGCAGACCAATGCAATACAAATGACTAAAGTGTCATCGGCTGCATTGGAAAGCTTTTCTCCAACATATTCATTGTTTAACATGCCTTATCTATTTGAATCAGAAGAGAATTATCGTCATGTTATGAAAAAACAAGAAGTACAAGATGCGTTTTTCAAATCCACTGGAGATAAGGGGTTTCTAGGGATCACATACTATGACGCTGGCGTGCGTAATATATACACGAAAGATAAAAAATTGAAGATAATAGTGATTTAGAAGGTATGAAAATAAGAGTTCAACCAAGCAAAACGAGTGTTGATTTAATTAAGTCATTAGGCGGCACACCGACACCAATGGATTACGGTGAAGTATATACAGCGATACAATCGGGTGTGATTGATGCAGCTGAGAATAATGAAACTTCACTCACAACAAACAACCACGGTGAAGTTGCTAAAAATTATCATTATACGGAACACGCAATTGTTCCAGATATCTTGATTATGAACAAAGATACGTATGATGACTTAACGAAACAACAGCAGAAATGGTTGAAAGATGCAGCAGCTTATTCTACTGAAAAACATGAAGTAATTTGGGATAAAGAAGTGAAAGAGGCTAAAAAGAAAGCCAAAGAAGACATGGGTGTGAAATTCCATAACGTAGATAAATCTTCTTTCAAAAAAGCTTCTCAGCCTCTACAAGATGAATTTAAAGAGAACCCAGATACAAAAGATGATTATAAACTAATCGAGAAGGAGGAGCAGCTTTATGAAGAAAGCAAAAAAGATCATTGATAAACTCCTCCTCACGTTAGCCGGTATTGCACTTTTTGTAATGGTTATATTATCCGTTTATCAAGTTGCTACACGCTTTATCTTGAATAGTCCAAGTACAATGAGTGAAGAAATCGTTAGATTCTTATTGATTTGGTTTGGTTTGCTCAGTGCCAGTTATGTATTTGGTGTAAAACAACATATAGCCATTTTATTTATTCGAGAAAGATTTCCTGAAAAATACAACTTATTATGGAAAAGACTTCAGACGTCATAATCATTATCGTAGCACTCGTACTCATGATTTGGGGTGGCTATGAAGTTGTGAATTTAACATGGTCACAAATTGCACCATCTACTGGCTTATCTATGGCAGCGATGTACGGCGCATTACCTGTTTCGGGCATCTTTATCATTTTCTACGCAATATATAACTTGTTAGATAAAGGAGAACTTGAAGCAGTTAAAGAAGCCAATCAAGAAGACGGGGGTGAGCGTGTATGACACTTGCAGCAGGTTTAGTATTGTTCATCACATTCTTCGCTTTCTTGATATTCGGCTTGCCTATCGCATTGGCTATTATTTTGAGTTCTATCATAACGTTATTAATGATATTACCATTCGATGTAACGATTATAACGGCAGCACAGCGTATGGTTACGGGCATTGATGATTTTACAATGCTTGCCATTCCGTTATTCGTCTTGGCAGGTATTATTATGAATAACGGTGGTATCGCCTTTAGATTAGTGAACTTTGCCAAAGTGTTAGTAGGTAGATTACCTGGCTCACTGGCACATACGAATATTGTAGGTAATATGCTATTTGGTTCTATTTCTGGTTCTAGTGTCGCTGCGGCGGCCGCAATGGGACGCATCATGGGACCAATGGAAGAAAAACAAGGCTATAAAAAAGAATACTCTGCAGCGGCAAATATAGCATCTGCGCCATCTGGTTTATTGATTCCACCAAGTTCACTATTGATTGTGTATTCACTTGTGAGTGGTGGCACCTCAATAGCAGCACTATTTATCGCAGGCTATATACCAGGTATCTTATGGGGCGTTGCTTGTATGATCGTGGCTTATGTTATGGCGAAGAAACAAGGTTACAGAGTATCTGAACGCATTAGTTGGAAAGATAAATTATTTTTAACATTAGATGCTTTGCCAAGTCTATTTTTAATTATCGTAGTCATTGGCGGGATTGTGTCAGGTATATTCACAGCAACAGAAGGTGCAGCAGTAGCAGTGTTATACGCTACAGTGTTATCACTAATATATAAAAGTCTGACACTCAAACAAATACCTAACGTCATCAAAGAAACGGCAGAAATTAGTGGTATGATTCTGTTCTTGATTACAGCTTCTGCACTATTTTCACTCGTAATGAGTTATACAGGACTACCTGAAGCCATTTCAAATGGCATTCTATCAATGACAGATAATCCAATCATTTTACTACTGATGATGAACGTAATTTTATTAGTCATCGGAACATTTATGGATATAACACCAGCAGTATTGATTTTCACACCGATCTTCTTACCTATTTCAGAAGTTTTAGGTTTAGATCCAATTCACTTTGGTATCTTAATTGCATTTAATTTATGTATTGGTAATATCACGCCACCAGTTGGTAGTGCATTATTTGTTGGTGCGAGTGTCGGCGGTGTTCGTGTGGAATCAGTATTCAAATATTTAGTGCCTTACTTTATCGCACTCATTATTTTATTGTTAATCGTAACGTTCATTCCGCAAATTTCATTATTCCTTCCTAAATTATTAGGATTATAGAAAAGGGGCAATAACATGGCATTAATTAATGACAATTTTTTATTAAATAATAAAACAGCAGTAAAGTTATATCAAAAGGTTAAAGATCTACCAATTTATGATTTTCACTGTCACTTAGACCCAAAAGAAATTTATGAAAATAAAAACTATGAAAACATTACGCAATTGTGGTTAGCCGGAGATCATTACAAATGGCGCTTAATGAGAGCATACGGTATAGAAGAAGAATTAATTACTGGTGATGCAGATGATTTCGATAAATTTGAAGCATTTATGAACATGTTGCCTTATTCAATCGTTAACCCAATGTATCACTGGTGTTCACTTGAATTAAAACGCTATTTTAACGAAGAAGCTGATTTAGATAAAGTGAATGTTAAAAAGCTATATAAATCTTTAAATCGTAAATTAGCGAAATCATCACATACACCTCAAAACTTAATTAAACAAAGTAATGTCTCTGTAGTTTGTACAACGGATGACCCATGTGATGATTTGGAATATCACAAATTATTAAATCAAGATAAAAAAGTAACATTTAAAGTGATTCCTACGTTCAGACCAGATAGTTACGTATTCTTAAGTGAAACAACAGTTAAAGACAAGATTAAGCAGCTTGATCAAACGATTGACGGTGAAATTAAAGATTTAAACAGTTATATCGAAGCACTTAAAACACGCGTTCATTATTTTAATAGACAAGGTGCAAGAAGTTCTGACCAAAGTTTTGAAAAAGCACCATTAATGTATGCGACAACAGAAGAAGCTACGGCAATCTATGAGTCCATGATGAAGGGTGAAGCAGTTTCCGAAACGCAACAATACGAATTAGCGGGTTACATTCTAACTGAAATTAGTAAAGTATATAAAGAATTAAATTGGGTCGTACAATTCCATTTAGGACCAACTAGAAATAATAATTCGAAAATGTTAGAAGTCGCAGGTACTGACAGTGGGTTCGATAGTGTAGGTGAACAACTAAGCGCTAAAACATTGAACGCGATGCTAGATCACCTTGAACAACACAATGCCCTATCAGATACGATTATTTATCCTAATAATGGTAATGATCATCTTATGGTTCAAGCTACTGCAGGTAACTTTACTAACAGCGAGCATAAAGTGCAATTAGGTGCTGCATGGTGGTTTAATGACACGAAAGAAGGCATGGAACAGCACTTAGTAGATTATGCGAACGTCGGCTTATTAGCTAAATTTGTAGGTATGCTGACAGATTCACGTAGCATGATTTCTTATACACGCCATGAGTATTTCAGAAGAATTTTATGTAATTTCTTAGGAGACAAGATTGAAAAAGGTGAGATTGCCTTATCAGATGCAACAATTGAACAAATGTTAAAAGATATTTGCTATAACAATGCAGTGAATTTATTCAAAATAGAAGGCGTTAAGGAGGTATAACGATGGAATTATCATTTCGTTGGTACGGTGAAGATGATCCAGTTACATTAGAGAACATTAAACAAATTCCAGACATGAAGCATATCGTTTCTGCAATTTATGATGTACCTGTAGGTGAAGAAATTAAATTAGGTACAGATAAACGTGATGAACTGATTGAAAATTATAAGACATCATTAGTGAATTTAGCTGAAAATGGTGTTAAGACAGTGACATATAACTTCATGCCTGTCTTTGATTGGACACGTTCACAATTAGACTATGAATTATCTGATGGTTCTAATACGTTGATTTATAAACATGATCAGTTAAAAGATATTGATCCATTAACTACCGATTTAAACTTACCAGGTTGGGACGAAAGTTATTCGAGAGAAGAAATGAATCATTTAATTACATCTTATCGTGAAATATCAGATGAACAATTGTGGGAGAACTTGAAGTACTTCTTAGATGGTGTATTACCAACTGCAATAGAACATGACATTGATTTGGCGATACATCCGGATGATCCACCATGGCCTATATTTGGTATTCCACGTATCATTAAAAATAAAGATAGCTATGAACGTTTACTTTCTATAAATGATAGTAAAAATAATGGTATTTGTTTCTGTACTGGATCTTTAGGTTCATTAGCTGAAAATGATTTACCAAGCATGATTAGAACGTTTGGCGAGCATATCCATTTCGTGCATATGCGTAACGTGAAACGACTAGATTCACATTCATTCTTGGAAACAGGTCATTTATCTAAAAACGGCTCAGTAGATATGAAAGCAGTGGTAGAAGCACTGCAAGATATTAACTTCAAGGGCACAATCAGACCAGATCACGGACGTATGATTTGGGGCGAAACAGGTAAAGCGGGTTATGGATTGTTCGATAGAGCATTAGGCGCAACTTATATTAATGGTTTAATTGAAGGAGTGAGCAAATGATGTCAAGACAATTTGAAGGAGTAAATGTAGTAATCACTGGTGCAACAGGTGTTATTGGATCAACGTTCGTCAAAGGCCTTGTAGAAAAAGGTGCCAACGTAGGTATTTTAGGACGTTCTGAAGATAAAATTGTTGAGTTACAAGATGAAATTGATAAAGAAAGACAACAAACAGTCGCATTAGTGGCAAATGTGTTGGATAAAGATGCTTTAACACAAGCGAAACTTAAATATAACGATACATTTGGTGCAGTTACAATTCTGATTAATGGCGCAGGTGGTAATAACCCGAATGCCACAACAAATGATGAAATGTATGATGAACAGGGTGATAAAACATTCTTTGATTTAACAGAAGATGGTATTGATAAAGTATTTAAATTAAATTACACAGGTACATTTTTACCGTCTCAAGTATTTGGTAAAGATGTCGTTTCATCTGAGGCAGGTACAATTATTAATATTTCATCAATGAACGCATTTACACCACTGACTAAGATTCCAGCATACAGTGGCGCAAAAGCATCTGTAAGTAACTTTACGCAATGGTTGAGCACTTACTTTGCCGGTCACATTCGAGTGAATGCAATTGCACCTGGATTCTTTGAAACAGCTCAAAATAAAGCTTTACTTAGAAATGAAGATGGTTCTTATTCAGAACGTGCTTCAAAAATTCTCTCACAAACACCAATGAATCGTTTCGGTGTACCAGAAGATATTCTAGGCACACTTTATTGGTTGATGGATAAAGAATTAAGCGGATTCGTTACAGGTATCGTCGTTCCTGTAGATGGCGGCTTCTCGTCTTATTCTGGCGTATAGAATAGATATAAAATTTAAAATAAACTCCTTAATTCAACATTGGTTAAGGAGTTTATTTTTTGTTGCTATTTTATATGGTAAAGATGAAAAGGAATGAAATAAAAATTTATTTAAGTGTTATAAATTCACTTTTTAAAATGTCACAAATATGATTTGAATGTTATTGATAATCCATATCAATTACTCCATAATATAAAGTATATGTAAAGAATAAATAAAATATTGAATTATAGAATAGGTGGGGTGTTGTGAAAGCATTTTTTAGCTATTACAAACCATATAAGGGTTTGTTTTTCTTAGATTTTGGTTCGGCAATTGTTGTAGGTTTGTTGGAATTAATTTTCCCGCTTATTACAAGTATATATATTGACCGTTTATTACCTACTAATCAATGGAATCTCATAGTGATTTTTGGAATTGCATTGCTGTTTGTCTTTGGAATTGTAGCGGTACTTAAATTTATCGTGACATATTGGGGACATAAGTTAGGTACGAATATAGAGCGTGATATGCGTAATGATTTATATAGTCATATTCAGAAATTGAATTTTAAGTATTTTGATAACCAAAAATCCGGAAAGCTCATTGGTCGACTGACGAATGATTTGATGGATATTGGTGAAGCTGCCCATCATGGCCCAGAAGATGTATTTTTATCTATCATGACGCTGATTGGTGCATTTGTCATCATGTTAACGATTGATGTGAAGTTAGCACTCATTACGTTTTGTGTGGTGCCTATTGTTTTTATCTTGGCTATATTTTTCAGCCAAAAAATGTCTCGTGCATTTAAGAACTTATTTACAAATGTGTCACGTTTTAATGAATTAATCGCAGATAATGTGGGTGGCATAAGACTTGTACAGGCCTTTACAAATGAAAAACATGAGCAAACGAAATTCAGAAATATAAACGATAATTTTAGAGCTACAAAATTAAAAGCATATAATTATATGTCTTGGAATATTACAATTAGTCATATTGCCCAAAATCTGACATTAATTATTGTGTTAGTAGTCGGAAGTTATTTTGTGTTGAATGGTGATTTATCTTATGGTGGTATCGTTGCATTTATCATGATTACGAATGTACTCTTTAAACCATTACAACAAATTAATATGATTATAGAGCTATTTCCAAAAGCAATTGCAGGATTTAAAAACTTTAGCGAAATATTAAGCATTACTCCAGAAATACAGGATGCACCAGATGCGATTCAAATGCCGAGTGATCCTAAGACGATTCAATATAAAGATGTAACATTTGGATATGGCGAAACACCAATTCTAAAAAAACTAAATTTAGATATTCAGCATGGTGAGAAGATTGCATTGGTTGGACCAAGTGGTAGTGGTAAAACGACAATCAGTTCTTTATTGCCGAGATTTTATGAAGTAGATGACGGTGATATCTTAATTAATGGCCAAAGCATCAAATCGATTCAGTTAGCATCACTACGTGCAGAAATTGGTGTCGTACAGCAAGATGTATTCCTCTTCTCTGGTACTTTAAGAGATAATATTGTATATGGTCATTTAGAAGCTGACGAAACTGCAATATGGGACGCAGTTAGAAATGCGCAATTAGAAACATTTATCGAGGACTTACCCTTTGGCTTGGATACACTCGTAGGTGAAAGAGGTACGAAATTATCTGGTGGACAGAAACAGCGTATTTCCATCGCTAGAATGTTTTTAAAAGACCCGTCTATTATTATTTTAGATGAAGCTACAAGTGCGTTAGATATAGAAACAGAAAATAAAATTCAATTGGCATTTAAAAAGCTGTCTGAAAATAGAACATCGCTCATTATTGCGCATCGTTTATCAACAATTAAAGATGTAGACCGTATTATCTTTATCAAAGATGGCGAAATCTTAGAAGAAGGTAGTCACGAAGTATTAATGCAACAAGATGGACACTATAAACAACTTTATTTATCACAGTTTAATGAAGTTGAAACGTTTTAAAATGTTTTAATGTGATTATAATAGTGAGTGTTATGGGGGCGGGATAGAAATCAAATTATGATTTCTATCCCACTCCCTTGTATTTTTAGAGAATCTTAATTATGATTTAAGAAAGCGCTTTCTTTCGTATGGGAAGATCTGGAGGGTTAAAGTATGGCTTACAGTATAGGGATAGATTTTGGAACAGGTTCAGGTAGAGCCTTTCTTATAAATACAGAGAATGGTGAAATTGTAGAGCAATTTATTAAAACATATACACATGGCACGATAGAAGGAGAACTTGATGGTCAAAAACTACCTCAAAGTTATGCATTACAAAATGCGAATGATTATATGGAAGTCATTGAAGAAGGCATTCCAGCTATTTTAGCAAAAACACAAATTGCGCCAAACGAAATTGTCGGTATCGGTATAGATTTTACATCGTCAACTGTGGTATTTGTGGATGGAAATATGGAGCCTATTCATAATAAGGAAGGATTTAAAGATAATCCACACGCTTACGTTAAATTATGGAAGCATCATGGTGCGCAAGACGAGGCAGATGTATTATTTAAGACTGCACTTGAAGAGAAGAATCGTTGGTTAGGCTTTTATGGCTTTAATGTGAGTAGTGAGTGGATGATACCTAAGATTATGGAAGTAAACAATAAGGCGCCTGAAGTGATAGCTGAGAGTGCGTATATCATGGAGGCGGGGGACTGGATTGTCAATCGACTCACTGATCAAAACGTCAGATCAAATTGTGGCTTAGGGTTTAAATCGTTTTGGGAAGCGGACACAGGATTCCATTATGATTTGTTTGATAAAGTAGATAATGATTTATCTACTATTGTAAGAGAGAAAGTGGAAGCACCGGTCGTTAATATAGGTGAAACTGTAGGTAAGGTTAGTCAGACAATGGCAGATAAACTGGGACTTTCACCAGAAACGCAAGTTAGTCCATTTATTATAGATGCACATGCAAGCTTATTAGGGATAGGTTCAGAAAGAGATAAAGAAATGACTATGGTTATGGGCACAAGTACATGTCATTTAATGCTTAATAAAGAACAACATAAGGTGCCTGGTATTTCTGGTTCAGTTAAAGGTGCCATTATTCCAGAACTTTATGCATACGAGGCAGGACAAACTGCTGTAGGTGACTTATTTGAGTACGTGGCGAAACAAACGCCGTATGATGATGTCAAAGAGGCGAAGTTACGCGATATTTCAATTTTTGAATTATTAAATGAAAAGGCCGCTAAACTATACCCTGGCGAAAGTGGACTTATCGCATTAGATTGGCACAACGGCAATAGAAGTGTACTTAGTGATAGTAATTTGAAAGGTTGCTTATTTGGCATGGGATTACATACGAAACATGAAGAAATTTATCGTGCGTACATGGAGGCAACCGCATTTGGTACTAAAATGATTATGCAACAGTATGAAGGATGGCATATGGAAGTGGATCATGTATTTGCTTGTGGTGGTATTCCTAAAAAGAATACATTACTCATGGATATCTATGCGAACGTGCTGAACAAACGAGTGACGGTTATTGATAGCGAATATGCACCAGCAATTGGCGCAGCTATTTTAGGCGCAATATGTGGTGGGGCGCATACGGACTTTAGTGAGGCGGTCGAAGCAATGAAAGAACCCGTATTATATACTGTTGAACCTCAACCGGATAAAGTGGAAATCTATAAAAAGTTATTTAACGCATATCAATCACTGCATGACTTACATGGCTATAAAAAAGCGAGCATTATGCGTGATGTTGCAAAATTGATGTAAGAGAATTAAATGTTTAATTAAAATAACCCAGAAGTAATATATCAGTGATGATACTTTACATCTGGGTTATTGTTATAAATAAATTTAGCCTGAAATGAAACTTGTTATAGCATCGATAAAACTATAGATACCTAAGAAGGAAACGGTTAAAACAACGAGTCCTCCGATAATATTGAGCCAAAGTGTATTTACAAAGCGGCCCATTAGATTTTTCTTATTAATAATAATAAAGATAAGTATTGCAATAATAGGTAAAATCATACCATTTAACGCTTGCGCAATAAGTAAGACTTGAAGCGGTTCAAAACCAAGTGCTGAAGTAATAATTCCAATAATGATAATCACAACAAAGACAAGTTTGTATTTCTTGCTTTGCATGCCGCCTTTCCAACCGAGTAGACTACTAATTGTTGCAGCGGCACCCGTTGGAGAAGCAATGGCTGATGACAGACCTGCAGCGAATAACCCAACACTAATCACTATAGGTGCAGCATCGCCAAGAACAGGTTCTAACGGTCCAGCAAGTTGAATGACACTTGATACTTCTTCACCTTTAATTAAAGTGGCTGCTGAAATTAATATTGCAGCAGAAATCACACCACCGACAGTAATTGAAATAATTGTATCCCAACGTGCAAATTTCAACTCCTTAACACCATTAAAACGTTCGTGTACAGCTGTTGAGTGGATAAAAAAGTTATATGGCACAACGGTTGTACCGATTAGAGCGATAACAGTAAGAATAGAACCATCTGGTATTGTTGGAATGAAGGCACCTTTTAAAATGCCCATAACATCTGGTTTTATAACAATCATCGTAGTGATAAATATTGCGCCCATGATAACCATAAGTACAAGCATAACTTTTTCTAAAAATTTATAGTTACCAAATAATCCAATGAGTAATATAATAACGCCGATAACTGGAGCAACCCAATTCTCAGGTAAATTAAGTAAGTAAGATGCCCCAAGTGAGGTTCCAATCAAGTCACCACTAATATAGGCAGCACACCCAATGGTTACAGCAATGAGTGTGAACCACACGATGATTAGCTTACCAATTTTATTAGAAAATAAATCTTGAATTGCTTCACCTAAGCCTTCACGTGTAACGAGAGATAAACGAATAATCATTTCTTGTAACACGATCGTGGCGATGATTGAAAAGACAACTGCCCATAGTAAACTATAGCCAAATCCTGCGCCACCTTGAGTCATGGTTGTTACTGTACCAGGGCCAATGAATGAAGCAGTGATAATCATACCAGGGCCAAGCGATCGTAAAATCTTACCCGCGTGTTTAAACATTTAACCACTCCTCAGATTATTTTAATTTATTTAAATAAGCGACGTGGCCAGCAAGTACATATAATACTGCTGTAGAAACGAAATGGGCAGAATTCTGATTGGCATCTTTCATAGGATAAACTTCTACATAATCCATACCACATAGGCCGAGCGCACCAAATTCGTGAATCATCGTTAATAATTCATAGGACGTTAGACCATTACCATCGACAGGTCCACCTGGATTATAAGCGAAATCCAATACGTCACTACATATTGTTAAATATACGACATCTACATCGGCACTTGCTTGAGCGTAGATGTCACGGGCAAACTGTTTTATATTATTTGATTCACGGATATCATTGATTGTTATCGTTACGGCACCAGCTTCTTCAGCGTAACGTCCTGTTGATGGATGATTTCTCGGGCCGTGAATACCAGTGTGAATAATGCTTTCGTTACGTACACCGTCTGTTTCATAAAGTCTCATGAAAGGTGTATTACGGGCATAAGCTTCACCCTCATAATCTGGCATATTATCATAATGTGCATCTAAATGAATGATGCCGACTTTTTTACCAGTTTCTGTTAATGATTTAAGAATAGGATAAGTGACACCGTGTTCGCCGCCAAAGCCAACTAAGAATTTTTCACTTTCCCATAGTTTTTTAGTGAAATCTGTAATGTTATCATAGCTTTCTTTATTGTCATGAGCGACAAATGGCACATCACCGACGTCCCCCATAGATAAGTGTTCACTAATATCAATGTGGTTTAGTTCTGGTAGATATTGACTGTAACGTGCAGAGGACAGTCTAATTTGCTTTGGACCAAGTTCTACACCTGTATAATCTCCCCAAGTGCTTTCGCCTTCAAAAGGTACTCCATATACAATTACATCTGTATCTAAAGTATTTGATTGATTTAAATTTTTACTATTTAAAAAACATGGTGTATTCCCATAAATGTTATTTTTCATAATTTATATCCTCCCCTTTATTGTAGATAATTATATAGAGTATTTTTTTATTTTTCAAATAAATCAGAAAATTCACTGATTGAATAATTCAAAATACATATGAATTAGAGGATTATTTATAAATTTTTATTAGATTATGAAGAGGAAAGGGTGGGTGAAAAGGATTAGGAAGAATTGTTGGAAGCTGTATAGATAAATATAATAATAAAAAGCCACACCAATGAAGGTGTAGCTTTTGAAAAGACAATGTTTATCACATTGATATATTGTGAAAATTTATGCCCAACCACGGAAACGTGTAGCTTCAGCTGTACGTTTGATACCTACAACATAGGAAGCTAAACGCATATCCAATTTTCTACTTTCAGCTAAGTCATAGATTTTATTGAATGCTTCTACCATTTTTTCACGGAGTAGACTGTTTATTTCTTCTTCAGACCAATAATAGCCTTGATTATTTTGTACCCATTCGAAGTAAGAAACAGTTACACCACCAGCACTCGCAAGTACATCAGGTATAAGTAACACACCACGTTCTGTTAATATACGTGTCGCTTCTTTTGTCGTAGGACCATTTGCTGCTTCTGCAACGATGCTTGCTTTAATGTCATGTGCGTTTTCTTCAGTAATTTGATTTGATAATGCAGCTGGGATAAGAATATCACAGTCGACTTCAAATAATTCTTTATTAGGGATGACGCCCTCAAATAAGTGTGTAACACGGCCATGTTTTTCTTTAAGCTCTACAAGCTCGTCAACATCTAAACCATCTGGATCATGTAAAGCGCCATAACTTTCAGAAATAGCTACAATTTTTGCTCCCATATCATGTAAGATTTTGGCAATAAAACTACCAGCGTTACCAAATCCTTGAATCGCAACACGAGACCCCTTGATATCAATGTTTCTACGTTTAGTTGCTTCTTCAATAGTAATTACAGCACCAAGCGCAGTGGCACGGTTACGACCTTCTGAACCACCTAAAGAGAGTGGTTTACCAGTGATGAAGGCAAAAGCATTTGAACGATTAATTTTACTATATTCATCCATCATCCAAGACATGATTTGTGGATTAGTATAAACATCTGGTGCTGGGATATCACTCGCAGGACCTACGAATTGTGATATAGCTCTAACAAAACCACGAGATAGATTTTCAAGCTCTTGATTACTCATTTGACGTGGGTCACAGATGACGCCGCCTTTACCGCCACCAAATGGTAAGTTAGTAATACCACATTTCATCGTCATCCACATTGCAAGTGCCTTAACTTCTTCTTTATTTACATCAGGATGGAAACGTACGCCACCTTTAGTAGGACCAACAGAATGATTATGTTGCGCACGGTAACCGGTAAAAGTTTTAACAGTACCATCATCCATGCGGACGGGTATACGGACTTCTAGTATTCTTAAAGGTTCTTTGATTAAATCATACATGCCATCGTCAAAGCCTAATTTATGTAATGCTTCTTTTGTAATTTCTTGGGTAGATTTCACTAAGTCATTATGTTCTGTCATTATATTTTCCCCTCTATCTATTACTTATAATATTTGTACTTACTTATCTATAAATGTTATAGACTTTACGACTGAAAATCAATACTAGAGATTGAATTTTTATAAAAATTTGAAAATTCAGTGAATAAATAGATGAAATTCTCTTTGAAAACGAAAGAATCATTAAAGACAATATATATGAGCGGGAAGTGAATTGAGAAAAAAATACATTGACTAAATTTTCAGAAATTAATAGAATGAATAATTATATTTAAAAAGTGTAGAACTTGAAGATAAGGAGAACATTAATGGAACAACCATCATTTAAACGTGCAATGAAACAACGTCATCTTATGTTACTTAGCTTTGGTGGTGTTATTGGAACAGGATTATTTTTAAGTTCTGGATATACTTTGCAACAAACAGGTCCATTTGGAACGGTACTATCTTATTTAATTGGCTCAATTTTAGTTTATCTCGTTATGTTATGTCTAGGGCAATTAGCGATCAAACATCCTGTTACAGGTGGATTTCATACATATGCAAGTCTTTACATTCATCCATCTGTTGGATATATCGTAGCATGGTTTTATTGGTTAACTTGGACCGTAGCATTAGGTTCTGAATTTACAGCAGTGGGTATTTTGATGCAGAAATGGATGCCTGAAACCCCCGTTTATATTTTTGCTACGATTGCAATTATATTAATTTTATTATTTAACATTATATCGACACGGTTTTATGCAGAAGTTGAATTTTATTTTTCTTTAGTAAAAGTTATTGCGATTATCGTATTTATTATTTTAGGTCTTTTGGTAATTATCGGATTTATTCACTACGATGGTTATGAAGGTTTAAACACAATTGCAGATAGGTATACGAATCCTACTTTTCCTAATGGTATAGGTTCTGTGTTTTTAACAATGCTAGCTGTGAATTATGCATTTAGTGGCACTGAATTAATCGGCATTGCTGCTGGTGAAACAGAGAATCCTGAAAAAGTAATACCCAAAGCGATTAGAGCAACGTTATGGCGTCTTATTGTCTTTTTTATAGGTACAATGGTTATTATTTCTATTTTAATACCAAGTTATCAAGGTAAGTCATTAGAAAGTCCATTTGTTGTTATTTTTCAAAAAATGGGAATCCCTTATGCAGGTGACATTATGAATTTAGTGATTATAACAGCTTTGTTATCTGCGGCTAATTCAGGATTATATGCTGCGAGCAGAATGATTTGGAGTTTGTCGAATGAAGGTGTGTTTCCTAAATGGTTTGGAAAACTAAATAAACATCATATGCCAGTGAATGCAACATTATTTAGCATGATTGGTGGCTTATTGGCTTTATTTTCTAGCGTGTATGTAGCAGATTCATTATATGTAATTCTAGTTTCAATTGCTGGTTTAGCAGTTGTTATCGTGTGGATGAGTATCTGTATTGCATATTTTAATGCTAAAAAAATTGACCGAAGCTTAAAAGTACACCAATCGATTCCAATTATTGGGTTTATATTATGCTTAATTTCTTGTGTTGGAATGCTTTTTGACCCTAATCAAGCACCTGCACTTTATTTCGGGCTACCGTTTGCAGCGATTGCGTTACTTTATTATTTTGTTAAATTTAATAAGAAAAGAGGAGTATAGATGAGACTGTTAGAAAAAGTGAAAACACAATCTCCAATTGTCTTAGATGGCGGACTAGCAACTACATTAGAACAAGCTGGTTGTGATTTGAATTCTTCGTTATGGTCTAGCGAAGTACTTAGACATCAACCAATTAAAATAAAGCAAGCCCATCAAGATTTTACAAATGCGGGTGCCGACATTATTTTAACAAGTACATATCAAGCAAGTTATCAAACATTTACAGATATAGGAATGCAGAATGAGGAAATTGATGACCTTTTTACAATAGCGGTAGAGCAAGTTATGGATGCAACAAATAATAATCAAGTGGTTGTAGGTAGTTTGGGTCCATATGGCGCATATTTAAGCGATGGCTCAGAATATACAGGGAATTATGTAATAAGTCGAGAAGCCTATTTTAAATTTCATGAACAACGCATAAACGCTTTGATTTCAAGAGGGATAAATGATTTTGTGTTTGAAACTGTTCCTAATTTTGAAGAGATTCAAGCAATTATAGAAAATATTATACCGAGTTATACTGAAGACCAAACATTTTGGCTCTCTGTAACTGTCGATGACACAGGAAATTTATCAGATGGAACAGAATTCGAGAAACTAATAAATTATATTAAACAGAAGGGCACTATTATTCCAATTTTTGGTATTAATTGTTCTTCAGTTAAAGGAATCAATCGATCATTAGACAAAGGATTAGCTAGTTTGAGTCAGACAATTGCGTTGTATCCTAATGGAGGTTCTCATTATAATGCGGATAGCAAAAAATGGGAAAATGATGCTAACAGTGATGAAATTATTGAACAAGTTCCGAAGTGGTTAATGGAAGGTGTTCAAATTATAGGGGGATGTTGTCAAACAACACCAGAGGACATTAAAAAAATTAGACATAGCATGAGTTAACTAAAATTGAAGTTTCAAAATAGAAAAAGGAGAAGTGCTTGGGTTAACTGAACTGACCCCAATTAATGGGAGTAAAATAAAGACACTTTCGTTGAATTCATATTAAAATGAATTTATTCGGAGGTGTTTTTTTCTATGAAAAAAGTAGCATATTCAGTAGAAACTAAAAACAAAGTAATAGAAATGAAAATTCAAGGTTATTCTACTAAACATATTATGGACATTTTAAATATTAAAAATAAGACTCAAGTACAAAGATGGTGGAAATGGTATAGAGATGGTGAAAGCAACAGGTTTCCTCAACAAGTCGGAAAACAATATTCATATGGAAAGGGAATTGAAGAATTCAGTAATGAAGAGAAATTGAAATTAGAAATTAGACGTCAACAAGCTGAAATTGATGTTTTAAAAAAGTACAAGGAATTGGAAAGGAAGTGGCGCCAAAAGTAATAATACAAGTGGTTAATGCGTTGAAATCAAGGTACCCAGTTAAGGTAATATTAGATGTTTTTAAGATTCCCAAATCCACTTATTATCGTTGGAAATGTAAAAATTATGAATTAGATTCAATTGAAGAAAAAGTTAAATATATTTGTCATAAACACAACTATACCTATGGTTATAGGAAAGTAACTGCTGAATTAAATAAATTTAGCGAAATAATAGTTAACCACAAAAAAGTACAAAGAATTATGCAGGAAAATGGATTGAATTGTCGCGTTAAACCTAAGAAATCTAAAAAACCAGGTAATCCATTTTATAAAACAGATAATTTACTACAGAGAAATTTCAACGCAAACTGTCCATTAGAAGTACTTGTAACTGATATTACTTATTTACCTTTCGGTAATACAATGTTGTATCTTTCATCAATTATGGATGTCTATAACGGAGAAATTATAGCTTATTCTATAGATAATCACCAAAATCAAAGTTTAGTAAACGATACGCTTAATCAAGTGGAAATTCCTGATGGTTGTATTCTTCATACTGATCAAGGTAGTGTTTATACGTCGTATGAATATTATGAATTGTGCAAAGAAAAAGGCATTACCAGAAGCATGTCCCGTAAGGGAACGCCAGCCGATAATGCCCCGATCGAATGTTTTCATTCCTCACTAAAGTCTGAAACATTCTACTTAAACAAAGAGCTCAAGAGCTCTAATAACATTGTAATAGATATTGTCGAAAATTACATTGAAAACTATAATAAAGTTAGAATTCAACAAAAACTAGGCTACTTAGCTCCTATAGAATTCAGGAAATCAGCAGCTTAGAAAACAGTGTTTTTATTAAATTCCCATTTTAAGGGTTCAGTGCCTTAACAAGCACTTCTCCTTTGTTGTTTGTTTAAATATTAAGTGTTTATGATGGTTGTTTATTTCTAAGTGAAAATTCTTTAAAAGTGATAAAGCGTTTATGACTTTTATCATATAATTTGAATTTTAATGATGTCAGACTTTCTCTAAGCGTAATAGATGTTGCATGGTGTAGAGGTGTAACAGTTTCATGTGTTTCCTCTAAAGAGTAGTTAGGAATTCTAGGATTCAAATGATGTACATGATGATAACCTATGTTTCCTGTAACCCAATGTAGTACTTTTGGTAATTTATAGTACGAACTACCATCAATTGCTGCTTTTACATAGTCCCATTCAGAAGCTTCTTCGAAATAAGAATCTTCAAATGTATGTTGGATGTAAAATAACCAAATACCTAACATGCCAGCAATGAAGATCATTGGTGCAAATACTGCAAAGAAATGACCTACGCCTAATAGATAAATTAGACCACCGTATACGACTAATAATAAAATGTTGTTCATCCAAGTATTGATACGTTCTTTCTTTTTAGCGTCTTTAGAATTAAAGCGATTAGAAATAAATACTAAGAAGAACGGTCCTAATACAAACATCACAAGTGGGTTACGATAAATTCTATACGTTAAACGTTGGAATTTAGATGCTTCTGTATATTCTTCTACTGTCATAACCCAGATATCACCGATACCACGTTTTTCTAAATTACCGCTACCAGCATGGTGAATTAAATGTTCTCTACGCCATTTTCTGTAAGGAAACAGCGTAAGGAAACCAGTTACGTTTCCGAGTAAATCATTGTGCTTTTGTTTTTTTTAAATATGATCCGTGACAAGCATCGTGAAAAATGATGAATGTTCTAATTAAAAATATAGACGCGAATATACTACTAATAATTGCTAATGACCAATGCACATTATATAAAAGTCCGCTTACTACTAAAATTGCAATAAGAGGAAGTAATGTATTTATAATTTGTATTGTACTTTTCGTGTAGTTAGTTTTTGCGAAAGGTTTTACCATTTTGTTCAACATCTTTTTCTTATCTTTTTCCATATACACCTAACTTTCTTTTACTGAATAAGTTGAAAATAGAGTACATACTCTCACCAGTATTTCACTAAGTGTATATAAATAAATAGAAATTTACAAACATTTATACACAAAAAATTGAAAAATTTAAAATAATGAGAAATTTGAAAATGCAAAAAACGCATTGAATAAGGATTTAAACAGGAAAATGTAGGTGAATTTAATTCTCTGTTGCAGCTAAATAAATGATCATAGATAGCGTTATTTCAGTTTTTATTACTCATATTAAATTTGCTTAAGACATATAATAAATATATGTGAATCAGTAATAGTTTATAACGAAAAAGGGTAAAACGAATTAAATGAGTCTAGGTAAATTAGTATGAAGAATTAGAAATTTAAATTTTTCCTAGATAATCTTTGAATTGAGAGGAGAACTTTAAAGATGGAAACACAATATTCAAAAGATGGACAAGGTGTTTATCAAACATTGAAAATAGATATAGATGGAGATAAGGAAACAATATTTAATTATTTGAGTACTACTGAAGGAATACAGCAATGGTTTCCACAATTGTCATTTGAAAAAAGAGAAATGAATGGCAAAATGTACTTCCATTTAGAGGAAGAAGACGATTTAGAAATGACAATCACACATCTTGAAGAAAATAAGACAATTGGCTTTACATGGGATATTGGGAATGTGAAGTTTGAATTAAATAACAAAGTTCAACAAACGGAACTAACATTTATTGAATATTTACCATTTGAATTTCCACACATCATCATAGATTTTGCAGGTTGGCAATTCCATATGGAAAGTATAAAAAGTATTGTAGAAACGGGGAAACCGCTCAATTCTCGAGATTATGATTTTAATAGTAAAAATGAAGCTATCGAAGCACAAATAAAACTAGAAAATGACAAGTGAAAAAGCTGCTTATCGCATACAAAAAAGACGATCTTATAACTAAAAGGTCGTCTTTTTAAATATATTTGGAAATTTAAATCATTTTAAATTTTTATAAATGAATCTACATTGCTATTAGAATCCAAATAATACCTATTAAAACGAGTACACTGAAAACAAGTAACACGATGCCTAAGGTTAGTACTTTATGTGACTGTTGCTTTACACCTATTCTTTCGTTTTCACTACGTTTCGCTTGTTTACTTTGGTCAATTTCAGCTTTACTTTCTTTAAAACAAAAATAACTTAAAACTAATGACATGATTAAAACAGCGAATAAAATAATGATTAAATAAGTCATTATGTCATCCCTCTCACTGCATATTTATTTATTAATAATATCAGTTATTGACCAAAATATACATTAAAGTACTTGTTATTGAGATGAATTTTGTGAAAGTGGTATAGATGATCAAA
This sequence comes from Staphylococcus sp. AntiMn-1, assembly GCF_001663395.1. Lineage (NCBI taxonomy): Bacteria > Bacillati > Bacillota > Bacilli > Caryophanales > Staphylococcaceae > Staphylococcus > Staphylococcus sp. AntiMn-1. The sequence continues at coordinate 1,428,587 of NZ_CP012968.1, read as the reverse complement.
ATATCTATATTAACAGGTACTCAACCTTATGTTTGCATAGCTAATGAACAGAACTCAATTATACTGTGTGTTTAATCCAATAATATAGTTTAGACATTTGTGCATTACCCCCTCGCTATTAATGGTAGCAAGGGGGTTTTTACGTTTGAATAAGTTTATTTTAAATTTAAAATACTAAAACATTTAAAAATTGTACACTCAATGTATACAATAAAGCGCTTTTATTGTATAATTTAGTTGAAAATAAGTACTGTGTACGCACTAGAAAAACATTACAGTTTCTGTAATGCACAAGGGGAGATAGAAATATGAAAAAAATTATGATTACAGGTGCTTTAGGACAAATTGGAACCGAACTCGTAGTGAAATGTAGAATGTTATATGGAAATGATAATGTTTTAGCTACAGATATTAAACAACCAGAAGCAGATTCAGCGATTGTAGATGGGCCGTTTGAAATATTAGATGTTACTGATAAAGCGCGTATGTTTGAGTTAGTTGAGACATTTAAGCCAGACACAATGATGCATATGGCAGCATTATTGTCAGGCGTTGCTGAAAAAAATCCATTATTTGCTTGGGATTTAAATATGGGTGGTTTAATGAACGCTTTAGAAACAGCACGTGAACACAACTTGCAATTCTTTACACCAAGTTCAATTGGCGCATTTGGACCTTCAACACCTAAAGTGAATACACCACAAGTGACGATTCAACGACCAACGTCTATGTATGGAGTGAATAAAGTTGCTGGAGAGTTATTATGTCAGTACTATTTCGATAAATTTGGTGTCGATACACGTAGTGTGAGATTCCCAGGTTTAGTTTCTCACATAAAAGAACCAGGTGGCGGTACGACAGACTATGCGGTAGATATTTATTTCAAAGCTGTGAGAGAAGGTCGTTATACTAGCTTTATCGAAAAAGACACATATATGGATATGATGTATATGGAAGATGCCATAGATGCCATTATTCAACTTATGGAAGCGGACGGCGTTAAATTAATTAATCGTAATGCATATAACTTAAGTGCAATGAGTATTGAACCAGAAATGGTGAAAGAAGCAATTCAAGAATTTTATCCTGAGTTTCAATTAGAATATGATGTAGACCCAATAAGACAGTCTATCGCGAATAGTTGGCCAAACAGTATAGATGTTAGCTGTGCACGTGCAGAATGGGGATTCAATCCACAATATGATTTAACTAAAATGACTCAAACGATGTTAAAGGCTATAGAAGATAAAGAAACAGTAAGATAATCTAATTTAAAGCCCTCACTCATACAGTAGTGGGGGCTTTAAGCTTGTAGTCTTCGCTTAGTGCTTTTACGCAAGAGTAGACCCAAATCTCTGCCATTTTTTAAAACAAAAATTATTCATCAATATTTGCATAGGTATTGTTGATATACGAGTGCTTTATAGACATATTGGGATATTATTAATCACAAAATACTTTTGAAAGTAAGTAGTGTGCATTTTTAGTATATTTTAAATTATTTGAAAATTATTGAACAGTGCCCTGTGGATTGGTATAATTTAAAGTAATACTCAAGGAAATAACATTAGGAGGAAAAATCATGTCAGAAAAAATTGAATTTGTACAACGAGAAACACTTAAAGAAAAACCGGATCCAAGTGGTTTAGGTTTTGGAAAATACTTCACAGATTATATGTTAAGTTTCGACTACGATATTGATCAAGGATGGCATGATTTAAAGATTGTGCCTTATGGTCCAATTGAACTTTCTCCAGCAGCTCAAGCACTTCATTATGGGCAAGCTGTATTTGAAGGCTTAAAAGCATATAAACATGATGGCGAAGTTGATTTGTTCCGTCCATCTGAGAACTTTAAACGTATTAATGACTCTTTATCTCGTTTAGATATGCCGAAAGTTGATGAAGAAGTTGTATTAGAAGGTCTAAAACAATTAGTAGATATCGAACGTGACTGGGTACCAGAGGGTGAAGGTCAATCACTTTACATACGACCATACGTTTTCGCGACTGAAGGTATATTAGGCGTACGTCCTTCATACTCTTATAAATTACTTATCATTTTATCACCATCAGGCTCTTATTATGGTGGCGAGTCATTAAGCCCAACTAAGATTTATGTAGAAGATGAATATGTACGTGCCGTTCGTGGTGGCGTAGGTCACGCTAAAGTCGCAGGTAACTATGCGGCAAGTTTATTAGCACAAACAAATGCTTCTGCACAAGGTTATGACCAAGTGCTTTGGTTAGATGGTGTAGAGCAAAAATATGTAGAAGAAGTAGGTAGTATGAACATCTTCTTCGTAGAGAATGGCAAACTTGTAACGCCAGAATTAAACGGTAGTATTTTACCTGGTATTACACGTAAAACAGTCATTGAATTAGCTGGCAATTTAGGCTATGAAGTAGAAGAACGTCGTGTATCAATTGATGAATTGATTGAATCACATAATAAAGGTGAGTTAACTGAAGTATTCGGTACAGGTACAGCAGCAGTCATTTCTCCAGTAGGACAATTGAAATATGGCGAAACTGAAATTGTAATTAATAACAATGAAACTGGTAAAATCACGCAAGATTTATATAACAACTACACTGGTATCCAAAGTGGTAAACTTGAAGACCCACAAGGTTGGAGAGTCGTTGTACCAAGATATTAATAAATAACCAAAAGGCGCTTCTTTTAAAAGAAGCGCCTTTTGTATTTTATATATCTAGTAATTCAAATTATATTGTCTGTTTTTCAAAATTTAATGTATCATACTTTAAAAAATACAATATAACTTTAATTTATACAAAGATATAAAATAATAGTTAATACTTATTACTTTTACTAATAAAGGGTAAAGAACATGTGTAAAACATAGAATTATACAAAAATGAAATTAAGCATATAAATAGAGATGGTGAACTATTTTTTTATTTTAAGGGGAGGAAAATTTTATGAAATATCGCGAGTTAGGTAATACAGGTATGATGATCAGTGAAGTTAGTTTTGGTACATGGGCAATAGGTGGTGCATGGGGTGAAACAAATGATGAAGATGCATTAAGTGCTTTAGAATATGCAATTGATCAAGGCGTGAATTTCTTTGATACAGCTGATGTTTATGGAGATGGTCATAGTGAAGAATTATTAGCTAAGGCGACTGCTGGCAAAGAAGATGAAATTTATATTGCAACAAAATTCTGTCGACAAGGGGATATTGCTGACCCACAAAATTATAGTTATGAAACGGTAAAGTCATACTGTGAAGATAGTCTTCGTCGATTAAACAGAGATACAATTGATTTGTTTCAAATCCATTGCCCTGCTACTGAAATTTTAAAAGAGGGTAGTGTCTTTGACGTATTAGACCAATTAAAAGAAGAAGGTCTCATAAGACATTATGGGGTGAGTGTTGAGTCAGTTGAAGAAGGTTTAATATGTTTAGAATATCCTAATGTAGCAAGCTTGCAGGTTATTTTTAATATGTTCCGCCAAAAACCATTAGAGGAATTAATTCCTAAAGCTTACCAACAAGGTGTAGGCATCATTACGAGAGTGCCACTTGCAAGTGGATTGTTGACAGGAAAATTTACAACGAAAACTCAATTTGCTGAAGATGATCATCGTAAATTTAATGAAAATGGCGAAGCTTTTAATGTAGGTGAAACATTTTCTGGACTAGGTTTTCAAAAAGGGGTCGAATTATCCGATCAACTAACATGGATTAAAGAAGGTCGTTCTTCCATGGCAAGTGCAGCATTAAGATGGATTTTAGATGCTAAAGAAATATCTTATATTAATCCAGGGTTTAGAAATGTGACACAAGTGAAACAAAATTTAGAGGCATTAGATACTAAATCTTTCACAGAGGACGAAAATTTAAAAATTAAAAACTTTTACAAAGAAAAAGTCAAAGATGCTATCATGGGTACTTATTAATAAAGTAAATTGCCAAAATAACTGCACAGGGTTCATATGTATAAGCTAAACTAGATAAAAATGCAGGAGTGCTTGATATTAACGCTACTTGTGTAGGATTTACATATGTGCTTAATATAGCGAATGGATTTATTATTTTTGTACAAAATAAAAAGTATGAGTTATTGGTGCAGAAACAGGGTCGGAAATTACTGACTACTGAGACCGGTATATGTGTATATTATTTGGTGATGTGAACGGACTCCAATGAGTGGCAGTAAAAAAAGACACTTTCGCTGAATTCATCTTAAAATGAATTTATGCGGAGGTGTTTTTTTCTACGAAGAAAGTAGCTAGTGCATTCAGCAGAAATTAACGACAAAGTAATAAAAAAGGAAATTCAAGAACAATAGCAGGAAAAATAGGAGGCATATAGATGAATAAACTCAGAACAATTTTGCAGACGACAGGCACATTAGTCTCTTTAATCAAAAATACACCGAATATAATTAAAGGTAACAAAGATGAATTTGGACCAAATGAAAGTTATTTAGATAAAAACAGTAATTTGAATAATAAAAGAATATTGTTTTTAGGTTCTTCAATTACTTATGGTGCTGCAGCTAAAGGTAATTCATTTGTAGCATTTTTAAATAAAGAATATGGTGTGGATACAATTAAAGAAGCTCAATCAGGTACAACACTAGCTGGTAAACAAAAATCAAGTTATGTAGAAAGATTAAAAAGCAATGTTTCTACAGATAACAAATTAGATGCCTTTGTATGTCAGTTATCTACAAATGACGCAAGATTCAACAAGCCTATAGGATCAATTAGTGACTCTTATAGTATTAATGATTTTGATACGGAAACAATCATAGGTGCCATCGAATTTATTATTTCATATATTAAAGAAAATTGGGATTGTCCTATTGTATTTTATACTTGTATACGTGATAAAGACCCTTATTATGAATTTTTGATTAACAAACTATTAGAAATAAAAAATAAATGGGATATCCATATTATTGATGTATGGGGAGACAAAATAATAAACAAACTAGCTAAAGATGATAAAACGATGATGGCAGATGATGCCCATCCACCACAAAAGGGTTACCGATATTTGTATACACCAATATTCTCTGAAAAGCTTAATGATATATTAAATGATTAAGTGATTTCTATAAAAATAGAACTTCCTTTTTGCTAATGTTTTTTTAACTTAAAGTTTACGAGACACAAAAAAGCAGTCTCTTCTTAACATGTCTACTTATAATTATTGAGAATAAAAAAATAAAACTTAAATATTTCTATAACTTATAGAACAGTAGAAATATTATAGTTAGCAAAAACATTTAGGTCTTCTAAAAATGTATTCAAATGCTTATTATTAGGGAATCGACATTCTAATAAATAACATCCGTCGCCTATTATTTTATAATTGTGTAGGATATAGCTACTTTTTGTATCGACAAATTCTAAAAAGGGTAGGTGTGATATTTTATTCATGTAAATATTTATAAAAGCGTGGATAGCACAATCTAAACTTTCTTGGTTTACTTGAATTGTGTAGTTCTGAATAACACCATCACTTTCTAATTTAGAGACTCTTGTATTTACAGCTTGACCAGTTAAATTCACTTTTTTACCCAAGTCTTTCATTGTGATTTTTGCATTTTGTTGTAGCTCATTAATAATCATCTTATCAGTATTGTCTATAGTCATATTAGTTACTCCTTTTTCAAATATCAATTAAATACGATAAAACTCTTTCACTAAGTTATTTATTGTTGATACTTATACCATTAGAATAAAAGTATCACATAAAGGAGGAATTGTAATGAATATAACTCATGTAAGAAATGCGACACTTATTGTTGAATACGCAGATAAAAAATTTCTAATAGATCCAATGTTGGGAGAAAAAGGATCATTCCCACCATTTCCAAATGCACCTAGAGATAATCAAAATAATCCTTTAATAGAATTACCTATGTCAGTAAATGAAATCATTACAGGTGCAGATGCAGTCATTTTGACCCATTTACATTTAGATCATTTCGATGAAGCGGCTCAAAAATCATTACCTATAGATATTAAAATTTACACACAGAACAGTGAAGATGCTGAAGAAGTAAAAAATGTTGGGTTCACAGATGTTGAAGCTTTAGAAGATACAAATCAAATCGGAGATATCCAAGTGATTAAAACACCAGGTCAACACGGTCGTGGTGATATAGTGAAAATTGCAGGTAAAGTGTGTGGTTTGATATTTCAACATGATAATGAAAAATCATTATACATTGCTGGGGATACAGTTTGGTATGAAGAAGTTGAAAAAACTTTAAGAACTTTTAACCCTGAAATCATAGTTGTTAATGGTGGAGATAACCAATTTAATGAAGGCGGTTCGTTGGTTATGGATGAAAATGATATTTATGAAGTGGCTAAATTAATGCCATCATCTGAGATCATCGTTGTTCATATGGAAGCTGTAAATCATTGGAACCTTTCAAGAGAGTATTTAAAGCAATTCGCAAAAGAAAAACAATTTTCTTCACAACTTAAAGTACCAAACGATGGGGATAAATATACTTTTTAAATAATGAAAATTAAATATAAGATAGTTTCTACTATACGTAGTAAGTGATTACTAGAAATTAATACGGATATAGAAAGCACTTCATATTTATTTCTGAACAGTTAATAAAGCACTATACTAATACTACAGAATCTGGTCCTAAGAAAAACGTGCAAAAAATGCCGACACAGTCAGAAACTGTGTCTCTTATGATAATTATTGGTTATATTTTATATATCTATTAACTCAAATTGTTTTATTTGTTTTTCAATACTTGTAGGTTTAGTATTTTCTTTTTCTTCCTTGCGCATATTTTTATGTTCTTCAACATGTGCTGGACGTGACACCCATGCTTGGAAATCCTTTTTTTCATTCCATTTCGATACAATAGAGTATGAAATTTTAGATTTTGTTTCATTTTTCCAAATTTCTACGTCTATTAAACCATCATATCCTGAAAAATCATCTTTAGCATGGCTTATTTTGTTATCCAAAATCGCTCTATCTTCTAAAGAAGCTGTAAAATTGGCTTGTGCTATGAACATATATTTCATTCCTCCTTAACGCTATTGACTAAATTTTAGCAAAAATAAAAAGTTAAAACATATGAAATGCATTAAATGGTATTGTTGCACACATTGTGCAACATAGTAAAAACAAAAAAATAGTATTATTTGCATCGATCAATAAAGGGATTTACATATATGTTTATTTGGAATTTCTTCTTTAATAATTTCAAAAAGTATAAAGTGAAATATAAGAATTTATTATCCAAAGTGGGATAATTTCAAATTATTTTAAAATATATTTAAGCTTTTTTATTAGAAATTGGATTGATTTGGTTAGCTCATATTAATATGAATCGAACTATCGGATAGGGACTTAAATATGCAGTTGAATTTGATAAAAAATAATTCGAAAAGTTTAAATAAAAAGGAGTTTTCATTGAGTAAACTTTTATTAGGAAATTTGTTGAATGTTATTTTATTATGATGCTTGTTAATGGAATTTATTTATTTAAGAAAAGTGTTGAACAAAAAATAATTCGTATTTTTCATGAGTAAAAGGGGTTACATTTCTAGAATATTTTTGTTGTGTTTGAAACGAGTATAAACAATTTTCTTCTGGACTTGATATTCTATAAAATAAAAAAACTTATGTTTTATATAACACTATTAAAGGGCTTGGTCAAAACAGGTTAAAGCTTTTCCTTTACTTAATCATCTTAATTTGTTTACTTAAATAAATTAAAGGTATTAATATAATAGCCACCTCGGCTTAACTCTTTGTTTCACACTTACTACTGTTAGCATTAATTGCTAGCAGTAGTTTTTATTTTAATTCTAGAATGATCTTAAAATTTTAAGAAGCACTTTTTGCAATTAAATATTAAATTATGATTTTCACACTTTTTAAGTACTCTTTATTATTTTAAATTGATTTATTAAGTTTTTTTCTGATCTACTTAGAGTGTTTATTCCTTTTGTATTAGCAGTTTGTGTTAATAGTTTGGAGCTTTAATTAACATAGTTCAACTTATCGGAAGTGAATATGCTTATGTATTTACAAATGATATAATAATAGAGTCGCCTATCTCTGGCGTCAATTTGACGTAGAGAGGAGGTGCATACGCAATGACCGACATCTTTGTAAACATCATGACCACAGCAGCAAGTGGTTGCATCGTTGCTTTATTTGCGAACTGGCTACGCAAACGCAATGATAAATAGGCGACTAGTCACACCAAAAAATCCCCTAACTACTGGCATAGTTAGGGGATTTGGTGCATACATGCACGACATCTTTGTTAATTGCATTATAACATCATAGTGGTTAGGAATGCAAAATCATTAAATTGATATACTATTAAAGGTTCTGTTGCAAAGTTGAATTTATAGTATAATTTTAACAAAAAGGAGTCTTCTGTATGAACTATTTCAGATATAAACAATTTAACAAGGACGTTATCACTGTAGCCGTTGGCTACTATCTAAGATATGCATTGAGTTATCGTGATATATCTGAAATATTAAGGGAACGTGGTGTAAACGTTCATCATTCAACGGTCTACCGTTGGGTTCAAGAATATGCCCCAATTTTATATCGAATTTGGAAGAAAAAGCATAAAAAAACTTATTACAAATGGCGTATTGATGAGACGTACATCAAAATAAAAGGAAAATGGAGCTATTTATATCGTGCCATTGATGCAGAGGGACATACATTAGATATTTGGTTGCGTAAGCAACGAGATAATCATTCAGCATATGCGTTTATCAAACATCTCATTAAACAATTTGGTAAACCTCAAAAGGTAATTACAGATCAGGCACCTTCAACGAAGGTAGCAATGGCTAAAGTAATTAAAGCTTTTAAACTTAAACCTGACTGTCATTGTACATCGAAATATCTGAATAACCTCATTGAGCAAGATCACCGTCATATTAAAGTAAGAAAGACAAGGTATCAAAGTATCAATACAGCAAAGAATACTTTAAAAGGTATTGAATGTATTTACGCTCTATATAAAAAGAACCGCAGGTCTCTTCAGATCTACGGATTTTCGCCATGCCACGAAATTAGCATCATGCTAGCAAGTTAAGCGAACACTGACATGATAAATTAGTGGTTAGCTATATTTTTTACTTTGCAACAGAACCACTTTATTTAGGAAGCTTGGAAGCAAGGACGTCAATATTTTCAATCACTGGTGGCTCTGCGAAAAGTTCAGGAGATTTCTCCGTCAATGCCGCAGCCACTTGACCAGAAAGGTGTGCTTGACGACCTGTGTCGTCCGGGAATGCGTCAAAGATGCCGAATGTCGTAGGTCCAAGTCGGATCGCAAACCATGCGATCGTTTCTGACTCCTCCTGAACCACAGGTAGGGCCCCACGTAGGAAGCTTTCAACTTCCTCTTCTTTTCCAGGTTTTGCTTCAAGTCGAACCAATAGCGCTACATTAACCATTTTTCTACCTCCTCCTCAAATTAGAAACTTCATCCATTAATATATCACATAACATTTTTTGTGACCAATTTAGAAGTTGCCTTTTCTCCAAAAGATATCGTCCGTGCGTATCAAAAAAGAGGGACGATGGAGAACTATATCAAGGAGGCCAAGAATGGTTTCAAATTCGATCAAATGAATAGTCATTTTTTTCAAGTGAACGAGGTAAGAATGATGTTGAGTCTTCTAGCTTATAACTGGTTCTGTTGCAAAGTTGAATTTATAGTATAATTTTAACAAAAAGGAGTCTTCTGTATGAACTATTTCAGATATAAACAATTTAACAAGGACGTTATCACTGTAGCCGTTGGCTACTATCTAAGATATGCATTGAGTTATCGTGATATATCTGAAATATTAAGGGAACGTGGTGTAAACGTTCATCATTCAACGGTCTACCGTTGGGTTCAAGAATATGCCCCAATTTTATATCGAATTTGGAAGAAAAAGCATAAAAAAGCTTATTACAAATGGCGTATTGATGAGACGTACATCAAAATAAAAGGAAAATGGAGCTATTTATATCGTGCCATTGATGCAGAGGGACATACATTAGATATTTGGTTGCGTAAGCAACGAGATAATCATTCAGCATATGCGTTTATCAAACATCTCATTAAACAATTTGGTAAACCTCAAAAGGTAATTACAGATCAGGCACCTTCAACGAAGGTAGCAATGGCTAAAGTAATTAAAGCTTTTAAACTTAAACCTGACTGTCATTGTACATCGAAATATCTGAATAACCTCATTGAGCAAGATCACCGTCATATTAAAGTAAGAAAGACAAGGTATCAAAGTATCAATACAGCAAAGAATACTTTAAAAGGTATTGAATGTATTTACGCTCTATATAAAAAGAACCGCAGGTCTCTTCAGATCTACGGATTTTCGCCATGCCACGAAATTAGCATCATGCTAGCAAGTTAAGCGAACACTGACATGATAAATTAGTGGTTAGCTATATTTTTTACTTTGCAACAGAACCATAAATATTATTAGTTATTTTATAGCACTCCTTTTATAACATTGCTAATTTTAATTGATCTATAACGCCACTTGATGATCCAGGAAAAGCAAAAATCATTTTATTTAAATCTTGAGCCGTTAATTTTTGGTTTACAATGAAAGTTAATAAATTAACTAAATCTGGTGCATCATCAGCATATATAGCAGCTCCCACTAATTGTTTATCATTATTTAATACAATTGTCATTTCAGCTTCAGTTTCATTTTTGTATTCAAACACCATTTGTTTACCAAAAGGAATATCTATCACTTTATAGTCCTCACTAGTATTAGCTTCATCTACAGAAACTCCAATATTAGACAATCTTGGTAGTGTATATAAAACTGAAGGTATTGTAGGATAGGTAATAGGATTTTTATCCATACCCAAAATATGCGCAGCAATATAGTTAGATTCAAATGTTGCAGTAGGTGTTAATTTGGGAATTACTTTATCTAACACATCACCACTAGCATAAATATTAGGGATATTTGTACGTAAATATTCATCTACCTGTATACCTCGAGTAGTGAAATTAACGCCAGCTTCTTCAAGTCCAATACCGTTGACATTTGGTCTACGTCCAGTAGCATCTAACACATAGTTAGTAGTAATCTCTAATCCTGATTCTGTTGATACAGTATAATTGTCACCTTGCTCTTTAATTACAGTAGTATTTTCATTCATATGGAATTGAACTCCTTCTGTTGCCAATTTATCCATTAATTTAGCAATATGTGCTGAATAAAAACCTTTGAGCGGTTCATCGTCAACATGAATCATATGAGTTTCTACACCAGATTTAATTGTTATGCTAGCAAATTCAATACTAATAATACCTACACCTATAAATGTGATACTATTTGGCATTTGCTCTAAGGATAAGAAGTCTCTACTATCGTGTGTATATTCAGACCCTTCAATATCTAACTTATTGCTGTGTTGACCTGTTGCAATAACTATGTTTTCACCGTAATATTGTTCACCATCTACTACGAGGTGATGCTCATCTACTAATTTTCCTGCTCCTTCAATAATATCAATACCTTGTTGTTCAAATAAACCTTTCAAAGTATTTGCCATAGGGTCAATGATTTTATGTTTATAAGACATAAGGTTTTCCCAATTCACTGATAATGCTTCAGTATTAATTATGTTGGGATAGTGTGAAGCTTGCTCTAGTACTTCATAAGGGTTTTCCAATAAAATTTTGGCATTGCACCCATAGTTTGTACAAGTACCTGCTATACGATCTTTTTCGACAATAGCAACCGATTTCCCCGCTTTGTTTAAAGTCAGCGCACTATGCCAAGCTGCGTGTCCACTACCTAAAAATACAACATCATATTGTTTCATTTGAATCATCCTTTGTAATAATTTTCAACGTTTCTTCTAAATTATCCATAATACTTTTGGCTTTCATATATTCATCTACATCAAATTGTGAAGAAATGCATTTAGCAATAGTTTCATGTACTGCTTCTTGCTCATTTAGACCTTTTATCGTTAAAGTTATGATAAGGTTACGTTTATCGCTTTCATCTCTATTTCTTTGAACCCAGCCAGCTTTCTCAAGTCTTTTTAGTAATGGGCTTAGGGTATTACTTGCTAGATTCAACTTTTTACCAATGGATAATAAAGTTTGAGGGTTCTCTTCCCATAATGTTAATAGCACTAGATATTGAGAAAAAGTTAAACCGAATTGACTTAATTGCTTTTCATAAAATTTGCTGAATAATTTGTTAACATTATAAGCAGAAAAGCATAGTTGGTGTGCCAATTTCATTTCATCATCAATCAATTTAATCACTCCTATTCTCATTAAAGAATAATCAATCGCAAACGATTAATCAAATAAACAAACTTATAATGAACCACATACGTTTGTTTATTTGATTACTAACTTTTAAAATTTTTCATCAATTGTGCAAATTGATTTCGATTTTAAAAATAGTGCGTAAAACTTATGGTTTCAGGGTATTATTTAAAAGAGGAATGAACAAGTCATTAAAAATATACGTAAAGTAATTGAAAAAAGAACTATAATTTAGTTCTTTTTTCATACTTATATATCGTCGTTTAACGATATGACGATTTGAGTGTTTTGTAAATTTTTCCATAATACTAATAAAAAGGAGTTTTAATAGTGAAAGCATGGCAATTAGAAAATTTTGGTTTAGATAACCTTAAACAAGTTGAACTAGAGAAACCCGAAATTGCAGAAGATCAAATTTTAATTAAAGTTAACTCTGTCTCACTTAATTATCGAGATACTGCAATTGTCGAAGGTATATATACGCCTGAATTATTAAAATTTCCGTTTATTCCTGTTTCAGATGCTTCAGGAATAGTTGTAGAAATCGGCTCAAAAGTTACCAAATTTAAAAAAGGTGATCGTGTTACTTCACATATGTTTACCAAGTGGCTAGATGGAAAACCTAAAAGCGATGAACAATCACATGCCTTAGGTGCTACAGTAGATGGTGGACTTTCAGAATACATGGTATTGAATGAAAATGCAGCTGTATTCTCTCCTGAAACACTTACAGATAATCAATCGTCAACTTTGCCAGTAGCAGCATTTGTGAATTGGTTCTCATTAGTTGAGTATGGAAATATTAAAGCAGGTGATAAAGTTCTTGTTCAAGGCACAGGTGGCGTTTCTATATTTGCAATTCAAATAGCATCAGCATTAGGAGCAGAAGTTATTGCAACAAGTAGCAGTGACGAAAAATTAGAAAAAGCCAAAGAACTTGGCGCTTCTAAAGTAATCAACTACAAAACACACCCTGATTGGGAAAAAGAAGTGCAAAAATTAACAAATGGTAAAGGTGTAGAACATATTGTAGAAGTGGTTGGTGGGTCAAGTATTGCTAAATCTATAGATGCTTTAGCTTTTCAAGGGCATATATATGTTGTTGGATTTCTTGAAAATATGGAAGCAAATGTTAATTTATTCGCATTACTTGCTAAACAAGTAAGAATCCAAGGTATCAATCTAGGACACCATAGAGCATTTGAAGATTTCAATAAAGCTTTAGATCAAATAAATATAGATCCTGTAATTGATACGTTTTATTCATTTGACCAAGCAAAAGAAGCATATGAACATCAAATGGAAGGCGCGTTTGGTAAAATTGTTATAGATTTTAATAAATAGCCCCTGTTTTCTATATTAATAATTATTTTATGTAATCCTTCCTTTATATAAAGGAAGGATTTTTTAATATTAAAATTGTCTAATTTATCAGGTAATATATTTCTCATAGAGCAATTAAAATGACATAATTAATTGAGAAATTGTATTTTATGTATTTTTAAGGTACGCTCTAAACATACAAAATATTTTTTCTGATATTAATAGTGTATATAGGGTCATTAGATTATATATTTAAAAAGGCGAAGTATAATTATACTTCGCTTTAAGTTAATCTTTATAATAAAATTAATATTAAAAATAATGGAATATTAGTATAAATACTAACCTTGCTATCGAAACTATTGTTGATATCACAGTATGAGTAACAAAAGTCTCTTTTAGCATCATTCTTATATACAATACTTTGTATATACTTACCTTTAGAGTCATTATTGAAAAAGAAAATCTTAATAATGATTACTTGTATTTTTTTCAAACCATGCTTTTTCAAGCAGTTTAACTGCTGCTTTTATTTGTTCTATGGATAGTACTGCAAAGCCAAGGAGGACGGTTTGGCCATCATTTTCCCCGTATTCAGAAACAGAATTTACTTTTACACCAAATTTTGCTGCTTGATCAATAGCCTCTTGTTCTGTCATACCATTATTTAAACGTAGGGTTAAATGCAAACCAGAGTCTTCGCCTATAACTTCAACACTTTCTGGGAAATGTTTTGAAATAGCTGTAATTAAAACATCTCTTTTTTTTCGATAAACCACTTTCATTTTTTGAATATGTTTTTCCCAATGTCCTCTATTTAAAAATTCTTTTAAGATATTTTGGTCTATGCGAGAGACTGTTTGAGCATAAAAGAAAAAGTCTTCTTGGTAGATATTGATTAGAGAAATTGGTAAAACCATATAACTAATACGCAGAGAAGGTAATAGTAATTTGGAGAAAGTACCCATATAAATTACATTTTCTCCGGTATCTAACCCTTGAAGCGCAGGTACTGGTTTACCACTATATCGAAATTCACTATCATAATCATCTTCAATAATATAACGGTCTTTTTGTTCTTTTGCCCATTTCAATATTTGTAAGCGTTTTGAAACCGGCATAATCATACCACTAGGAAACTGATGGGACGGCGTCACAATTGCTACATTTGCATCAGATTTAATTAAATGAGAAACAAGCATACCTTCTGAATCGATTGGAATGAATTCTACTTGATTTGCTTCTTTTTCAAATAACATCATTTTCCTATGATATCCAGGGTCTTCAACAGCAAATTTGCTCTTTGGTAATAATAGAAAAAGTATCTTCATTAAAGTTTGTGTGCCAGATCCGATAACAATTTGACTTGGATAACATTTTACTCCTCTTGCTTCGTAAATATAATCCGCAATTGCTCTTCGTAAATATAGCTCTCCTTGAGGATGGCCTAACTGTAATATTTGTTTGTTATCACTTTGAAATACTTCATTTACCAACTTTCTATAAAGGTTAAAAGGAAAAGATTCTGGATCAACACCAGTGTATGCAAAATCATAGGTATAACCATCGTTGTTATTTAATTTTTCCTCCACATACTTGGGATTTTGATAATTTATATTAAAATCCTTTTCTTCAATATCGCAAATATAATATCCTTTTCTAGGAAGCGCTTTTAAGTAGCCTTCAGCAACTAATTGCCCATAGGCAGATTCAACAGTATTTTGACTAACGCAAAGATGCTGAGAAAGTTTTCGTTTTGAAGGCAACTTCATTTCAGGTAATAATCTTTTTTTCTTTATCTCTTGTTTAATATACGAATATAACTGGATATAAATCGGATCTTTGTCTTGAATATCAAAATTCGGTGTTAACTGTAACATTAAATCTGGTCCCCTCTACTAATAAAATACTGGCGCTTATAAAAGAGTCAGATATTCACTATAATACCTTAAGAGTACAATTTTTACATCATAGCAATAATAATACTAACAATGGAGGGTTAAAATGAATCAGCAAAATCAACATATAGGATATATTATGATTATTAGTGGAGCAACTCTTTGGGGCCTATCGGGTCCGATGATACAGTGGCTTTTCCAACATTCCAGCATTTCATCCATAGATTTTCTTGTTTTTCGTTTACTATTAGCTGGAATTTTTCTTCTCTTGTATCTTTCTTTTTCAAAAAAACAAATCTTTGAAATTTGGAAGTACCCAGGTCACAGATTTCAACTCATATTATTTGGCGCTATTGGTATGCTCGGTGCTCAATACTTTTTTATCGAGACAATCAATGTAAGCAATGCTGTCACGGCTATGTTGTTTCAGTTTTTTGCTCCAATCCTTATTACAATTTATGTATCCATACAAATCAAGCAGCTACCAACTGCCAGACAATTTATCTCTATAGTTATAGCTTTAATTGGTCTCTATTTTTTAATCACAAATGGTTCGTATCAAAACATTCTTCTAACCAAACAGGGTATTATTTTTGGACTTCTTACAATGCTAGGTTTTACATTTTACACTATACAACCGGTTTCTTTAATCAAAAAATGGGGCGTCATTCTTGTAATTGGGTGGGGGATGTTAATCGCAAGTGTATTTTCCTTTTTATTAAATTTAAATTTAAGTATTCAAAGTTTTATTGAAGGCTTAACAATCACAACAACTGTTATGTTATTAGGTGTGATTATAAGTGGAACTCTTTCATTTCTTCTTTATATCGGAAGTTTAAAGTATTTATCCCCATCTGAAACAAGCATTTTATCCAGTATAGAACCTCTTGTTGCCATCATCATTTCAATTACTTGGTTAAATGAATCCTTTGGATACTATCAACTAGTAGGCGGACTATTTATTATTATAGCTGTCGTAGCTTTAACTACACCGAAAAAAGTAAGTATGAAAATTAAACAAATTTTTCAAAATTTTTAAGCTATAAAGTAGTATAAAAAAGATACTTCTTTATAAAGAGTGTCTTAATCATTTCAAAACATGCTCGTTAACGAATATATCTTGATCTATACATTTTTTATCTCTCTTTTCTTATGAGATACTTTATATTTTCGAGAATCTTGCCATAGTTTGTAAGTAACTTAATTTCCCAAAAAGTAGCAATAACATAATGTTCATTTAAATTACTAGCTTTTAAAAGCAATAAACATCAAAATCCTTTGCTTTTTCAGATTTTTATTTCGGTTTAAGAAAACACGCACAAATTCTTCTTTAAAATCAGCAGTTACTTATAAATAGTTCAAAACTGTATAGTTACTTTTAGATAAATCTTTAATTTTATTCTAATATAGTATATTGCTTACGTGTATTAAACTTATCTATAATTACTTTTTTATTAATTTTGGCTAAATAAATGCGATGTTTGGTATTTTGCAACATATAAACTAACAATTTTCTAAAAAGAGTAATAAATCAATTTATTCTTCTGAGTTTACATTATAATATCAAGGGTAAAGTTTTTTAAAGGAGTGTGGTTTAAATGAAAGCAGTTACTTATCAAGGTCATAAAAATATGGAAGTTCGTGAAGTACATGATCCAATAATAGAAGAATCAACGGATGCAATAATAAAAATAACAGCTTCAGGTATATGTGGTTCTGATTTACATCTTTATCATCAAGGCGATTTATTTATGGATCCTGGTTTTGTTATTGGACATGAGCCAATGGGAATTGTAGAAGAAGTAGGAAAAGACGTTAAAACCTTAAAAAAGGGAGATAGAGTAGTTATACCTTTTAACATAGGTTGCGGCGATTGTTTCTATTGTAATAATGAAATGGAGTCTCAGTGTGATAATTCTAACCCATCACCGGCAAGTTGGAAAATGGATAATGGTGGACTTTTCGGTTTTGGTGGCATGCACGGAAACCACTGGGGAGGTCAAGCAGAGTATTTAAGAGTCCCATTTGCCGATTTCTCCTCTTTCAAAGTTCCAGATAGTGATTTGAAAGACGAACAAGTATTATTTTTATCTGATGTTGTCCCAACAGCTTATTGGAGTGTTGAACATGCAGGCGTAAAATCTGGAGATACCGTTATTGTTCTTGGTTGTGGCCCAATCGGTTTAATGGCACAAAAATTTGCTAAATTAAAAGGCGCTGAACGTGTGATTGCCATTGACAATGTAGAACATAGATTAAACCATGCCAAAAAATCCAATGGCGCTGAAGTATATAATTTTTCTAAAGAAGATAATATAGGAAAATTACTTCGTGAAAGCACACGCGGTGGTGCAGATGTCGTTATAGATTGTGTTGGAATGGATGGACAAGTTGCTCAAGATGATTTAGAGATAAGTTCAAATTCAGCACAACGAGGTAATATTAGTCCAATTATTACAGCAGCTGAATCAGTAAGAAAATTTGGAACGATTCAATTAACTGGTATTTACGGTACACCTGCAGACAATTATCCAATAGATTTAATTTTTAATAGAGATGTCCAAGTAAAAAGTGGACAAGCGCCAGTTATTCATCAAATGCCAAAATTATATGAAATGATTAAAAATGAAGTTTTTGATCCAACAGAAATTATAACTCACACAATGCCTTTAGAAGATGCAAAACAAGCGTATGATATTTTCGATCAGAAAAAAGATAATAATATTAAAGTAATTCTAAAACCATAATAATAAATATATAAAGAAGTCTATATACAGATTATAACCAGTATATAGACTTCTTTATTAATTTCATGTGATAATTTTCAGAATCGCTAAGTTACAAAATTTCTAAATCTAACCAATGCTATATGAAAATATGAAACAATTTTAATCATTTGCTATATAAAGTTTCAAATGCTTAGATGTTAATGTTTTATTCTCTTTAACAAAGTTTATAGGATAGCCACTAAATTGTACTTTACCCCCATCTAGACCAGGGCCTGGCCCTACATCTATAATCCAATCAGCATCACACATAATTGATAAATTATGTTCAATTAAAATAACAGTGTTATTTTGTTCAATAAGATCATTAAAACAGTTTATCAATATAGGAATATCAGCTTCATGTAAACCTGTCGTAGGTTCATCAAATATAAAAATACTATCTGTAACATCATCATTTAAATATTGGCCTAATTTAACGCGTTGAATTTCACCACCTGATAATGTAGATAGAGGTTGGCCAAGGGTTACGTAATTTAATCCAGTTTTACTTATAGCTTGTAACTTAGACTGAATTTCATTTTCTTTATCAAAAAATCTTATACCTTCGTCAACAGTCAATTCAAGGAAATCAGCAATAGAATAGCCATCTATAGTTGCATTCAACACTTCTGGCTTATAACGTTTACCGTGACACACTTCACATATTTGTGAAAATTCACCCATAAATGCAAGTTCTGTTTCAATATAACCTTTACCACCACAATTGGCACAAGCTCCTTTCGAATTATAACTAAACATAGATTTATTTAATCCAGTTTCTTTGCTGAAAAAATTTCTGACTCTGTCAAAAACACCTAAATAAGTTAGTAAATTAGACCGATTGGAACCTTGTATCGCTTTTTGATCCATAAATACTGCATTATCATTTTTTGCAAAACCTGCCTTAACAAGTGAACTTTTCCCAGAACCTGCTACTCCAGTTAATACTGTCAAAACATACTTGGGTATATCAACTGTCACATTATTCAAATTGTTTTGGGTCACTGGTCCAAGATGATAAAAACTCTTTGCTTCACGTATCTCATTTTTTAAGTGATGTTTGATACGTAGTGCTTCCCCAGTAGATGTATCTGAAGACAATAATTCTTTGTATGTTCCCTTAAACGTTATCTCTCCACCTTGCGCCCCTGAACTTGGTCCCATATCAATGATATAATCTGCTTCTTTAATTACATCAGGATCATGTTCTACAATTAATACTGTATTACCTTTATGTTTTAAAGATTTCAAAATTTCATTTATTTTTGCAATATCCTCTGGATGTAAACCAACACTTGGTTCATCAATGATATAAACCAAATCAGATAGCGAACTATTTAAATGTCGTATTAATTTAAGCCGTTGTGCTTCTCCACCTGATAAAGAAGTGGTTACACGGTCAAGAGTTAAATAACTTAATCCTATATAATCAAGTGCTTCTAATTGTTTTCGGAGTGGTTCAATAATAAACTGGGCTGTTGAATTATTTAATTTATTAAGAAATGCTAAATTTTCTTTTACAGTCATTTGTGTAAAATCTGAAATATTTTTCCCCATAATTTTACAACTCAAAATTTTCGAATTTAAACGTTGACCGTTACAAGTTGGACAAATTTTATTTTCCACAACATTTTTAAGATGTTTAGCATAACGTTTTTTGTTAAATTCTTTATCTCCCAAGAATATTCTTCTAAACCTAGGTATAAGTCCCACATATTTTGCTGATTTCCGCCATTCTTCAGGTGGTTTTTTTAATTTTATTGGCTCCTGATACAAAAACAAATCTAATTCTTCTTTTGTATATGCTTTTAATTTTTTATCATTATCAAACAGACCACTATCACGATAAGCTTTCCCTCTTTCTTTATCAGGTCCAAAAGATGGAAAATTAATAGCACCTTCATTTAAAGATTTGTTCCAATCTAAGAGCTCATTTAAATTAATGTCTTCAATGTAACCTAATCCTTCACATGTTTCACACATACCATTGGGACTGTTAAATGAAAAGGCATCTGAATAACCGACAAAAGGTTCACCTATCCTTGACCATAACAATCTAACAGAGGCGTATATATCAGATACTGTACCTACAGTAGATCGAGAATTACCATTAAATCTTTTTTGACTAATCGTCATTGCTACAGGAAGATTTTTAATTGCTTTTACTTTTGGTTTAGGCTGCTTATTTAAATGAAATTGAATGTAGCTAGAATAACTTTCATTTAAAAGTTGTTCAGATTCAGCAGCTATTGTTCTGAAAACCAGTGATGACTTACCTGAACCAGAACGACCTGTAAATACTGTAACTAAATGTTTAGGTATAGTTATATTTATATTTTTCAAATTATTTTGTGAAGCTCCTATAATGGTAATATCATTCATAAATTAAATTGCCCTCCATTGTAATTTTTAACAATTAATAGTATAGATGAAGTTAAAAGATTAGTAGAATTTCGAAATAGGTTACATTACAAAAACAGTATGTAGAATATCTAATATTTTATCGTAGATTATAAGTTATCTTAATGAAGTTAAGTTCATTTTATTTTTATAAAAACCTAACAACAAGAGACTAACAGCAAAGTTATAAACTTTGCTGTTAGTCTCTTAGATAATAAATACTGATTGATATTATAAAATTATGCTTTTAACTTTTTAATAATTTCTCTATTGAAATCATCTAAGTCATCTGGGACACGACTCGTTACAATATTGTCATCTATTACAACTGATTCATCAACAACGTGTGCACCAGCATTAGATAAATCTTTACGTACATTGATAACGCCAGTTATTGTGCGACCATTTAAATCATCAGTATCAACTAGTAGAAGTGGACCATGACAAATCGCAAATGTAGGCACATCATTTTGAGTAAAATACTTAGTAAATGTACCATAGCGACCTTCTTCATCACCACGTAAATGATCGGGTGAGAATCCGCCAGGAATTAATAATGCATCATAATTTTCTGGTTTCGCATCTGCAATGCTAACATCTACAGTTACTTTCTCCCCATGTTTGCCAACAAGTTCATGTTTTGCTGTATCTCCAATAACTTCAGTCTCAAATCCAGCATTTTCTAATGCTTCTTTTGGACTAGTCAATTCTATATCTTCAAATTCATCTGCTAAAATGATTGCTACTTTTTTAGTCATAATACAACATACCTTTCAATTATATTTTAAAACCTAAGTATTATATACACTAGAATAAGGAGGTTTAAACATAAAATGGTTTCTAATTTTTTCACCAACTACATGTGCATTTTTATCTGTTTAGTTTAATCTTATTTAATATTAATTGTAACTGATTATGCATTTGTATGGGCATCTACAATATCATGACATTGTTTAGCAGCTTCTACAGGGTCATCAGCATTTGCAATGCCGCCACCAACAATAATTAAATCAGGATTTTCTGCAACAATATCTTTAATTGTATCTGGTTTAATACCACCTGCAACTGCTACTTTAGAATTACTAATTACAGATTTAACTTTACGTAAACTTTCTAAAGGAGATTGACCTTCAGCTTGTAAGTCATAACCAGTATGAACAGCGATATAATCTGCGCCTAAATCATCTAAATCTTTCGCACGTTTTTCTAAATCTTGTACTGCAATCATATCTACTAATAATTGTTTGCCATGTTTATGTGCTTCATCAACTGCAGCTTTAATTGATGCATCTTCTGCAACGCCTAAAATTGTTACTACGTCTGCACCAAATTTAACTGCTTGGCTTACTTCGTAATCGGCAGCATCCATAATTTTTAAATCTGCTAATACTTTTACACCATCAATATTATCATTTAAATGTTGTACAGCTGGTAATCCTTCATTTATAACAATTGGTGTTCCAATTTCTACGATATCTACATAATCTTTAACTTTATTTGCTAATTCTGCAGCATCCTCTTTATTTAATAAATCAATTGCTAATTGTAATTCCATATGTTATTACCTCCTATATATTATATATTCATTATGGTATTATTTACGATAAATAACAATACTGACATTTTTGTCACTATATAAATTAAAGATGTTTTGTTGTTAATTAAATATAATAATAAAGAATTTTATATACCCAAATATTTAGCTTTTCTATAATTGGTAGAAGATGAAAATCACTTTTATCTTCTATCTTTTGCAAATTAATCTAATTATTATTAAAATTTGAAAACCTTTCCATTTAAGTGTAAAGTTACATTTGAGGTGATATATATATGCTGAATATAAAAAAAGAACGAATGAAAATTTATGTTTTAGATAATGGGCAAATGAAAATGGACAAAAATTTAATGATTGCAAATTCAAACCAAGCGACATTAGATAATCCAAATAAAGAAAATGAACTACATGAATTTCCGATTTATACTGTTTTTATAGATCATCCTGATGCTAAGATATTATTTGATACTGCTTGTAATCCAAATTCAATGGGCGAGGAAGGGCGATGGATTAATTCAACACAAAAAGCTTTTCCTTATTTTTCTGATGAATCATGTCACTTACCAAATAGACTAGAACAATTAGGTATTCATCCTAAAGATGTAGATATAGTAGTGGCTTCCCATTTACATCTTGATCATGCTGGGTGTTTAGAATATTTTACAAACGCAACGGTTATTGTTCATGATGATGAATTTAGTGGTGCGATGAAGTGCTATGCTCGTAATCAACAAGAAGGTGCGTACATTTGGAGTGATATCGATGCTTGGATTAAAAATGATTTGACTTGGCAAACTATAGCGCGAGATCAAGCACATCTAAACCTTGTAGATGGTGTGAAAGTACTCAACTTTGGTAGTGGACATGCCTGGGGAATGATTGGTTTGGAAATTGAAACTGAAGAGTTAGGGACACTCATCTTAGCTTCTGATGCCATTTACACACAAGAAAGTATGGAACCTAAATTACAACCGCCTGGTATTCTTTATGATTCAGTTGGTTGGGCAAATTCAGTGGAATATATTAAGCGACTTGCCCAAGAAAAGAATGCAGAAATTTGGTTTGGCCATGATGGCAACCAATTTGAATCTTTTAGAAAGTCTACGGATGGTTATTATGAGTAAAGGATGTGTGAAGCAATGAAAACAAAAGCTGCAGTATTATATGAGATGGGTAGTGAAGGGCCATATGAAAAAACAGAGCCTTTAAAAATAGAAACTTTAAACCTTGATGCCCCTAAACAAAATGAAGTGCTAATTAAAATTCATGCCGCGGGTTTATGTCACTCTGATTTATCAGTGATTAATGGGAGTCGTCCAAGACCAATGCCTATGGCGCTGGGCCATGAAGCTGCAGGGGAAATTATAGAATTAGGTGAAGGCGTTAGTGATTTTGAAGTTGGAGATCACGTTGTCTGTACTTTTATCCCTAGCTGCGGTAAATGTATACCATGTCGTGAAGGAAGACCTGCATTATGTGAAAATGGTGCAGTTTCCAATGAGAAAGGCGAAATGATAGAAGGTGGGTTACGTTTATCTAAAGAAGAAGATGGCATACATCATCATTTAGGTGTTTCTGGATTTTCAGAATATGCTGTTGTCTCAGAAAATTCAATAGTGAAAATAGACCCAGAAATTCCTTATGAACGGGCAGCAGTGTTTGGTTGTGCTGTCATTACAGGCATAGGTGCTGTTATAAATACAGCTCAGGTTAGACCAGGTAGTAATGTAGCAGTAGTGGGTCTTGGTGGCATTGGTCTCAACGCTATAATAGGTGCGAGACTGGCTGGAGCTAATGAAATTATTGCTTTAGATATTAACGAAGATAAATTTGAAATTGCTAAAAATTTAGGTGCAACAGCAGTGTTTAACTCAAGTGATGAAAATGTGATTGATGATGTTAAAGCATATATAACAGGTGGCGCTGAATATGTGTTTGAAACAGCAGGGGTAGTACCTGCAATGCAAGTAGCATACGCGATAACAAAACGTGGTGGTTCAACAGTGACGACAGGTTTACCTGATCCAAAAGCAGAATTTTCATTTCCACAAGTAACTTTAGCTGCTGAAGAGAGAACGGTTAAAGGTTCATATGTCGGAAGTTGTGTTCCTAATCGTGATATACCAAGATTCGTGAGTTTATACCGTCAAAACAGACTCAATGTTGATCCATTAATTAGTGATGTCATCTCATTAGATCAGATAAATAAAGGTTTTGATCAATTAGCAAATGGCGATGCCGGTAGAATTATTATTAAAATAACATAAAAAATAAAGTATTATGTAAAACTAAAGTTACTTATAATTTCATAAATGTATTAAAGTTTCACTTGTCGCTAGATGATGAAAATTTTAAAAGCTGAGCCAAAAATTGCTCAGCTTACTTTTTATATATAAAATATCGTTTTAACAACAATACAAGCTTTCTAGACGCTGAGAGAAGGCTTCATTTGCATCGAACAATATTGAAACAAGGTGTTTTATATGTTAACGATATATATAATTATTTACTAGATTCTTTTTCATAAAATTGATTGGTTACTCTACTTGTGTTTATTCTCTTGTCTCTCTAATTTATTGAGATAACGATAAATAGTTGTACGTGAAACTTGCCATTGCTCTGCAATTGTTTTAATTGGCGTACCATTATCATAAAGTGTCTTAAGTAAGTTTAAATCTTGTTTATTTAATTTTTCAGGTCTACCTCCATATCGGCCTCTAGCACGTGCTGCAATTCGACCGGCTGAAGATCGCTCTAAAATTAAATTACGTTCAAACTCTGCAAATGCTGCGAATAAATGAAATAATAATTGTCCTGTAGAACTTGATTTATCCATCGTTATATTTTCTTCTAAACTATGAAAACTCACACCTCGTTCGTTAAGTTCATTAACTAACGTGATTAAATCCTCCATGTTCCGTCCTAGTCTATCTAATCTCCAAACAACAATCGTATCTCCTGACCTCGCAAATTCAATTGCTTTATCTAAACCAGGTCGCTTACTTTTTGAACCACTCATATGGTCATTAAATATCTTTTCACAACCATATGTATTTAATCGATCCTCCTGTAAATTCAAATTTTGTAATCCAGTTGAAACTCTTGCATAACCTATTTTCAAAATACAGACCTCCTATATACACCTTTAGTGTACCATAACTTGATTACGAGGTCTTTTGTGAACATAGATTTTTTGTTGGGTTTTTGAACACATAATTCTATGTAATACTTACTTATTTAGACATAAAACAAGAGTGTACAGAAAATAGTTATTTTCTGTACACTCTTAAATTATTTTAATGATTCTGGAAAATCTTGATAGCCTTCTCTAATATTTACGACATTTTCAAATCCTTTGTTTTCTAAGATACCCACGGCGATTGAACTTCTAACACCTGACTGACAATGTACGTATATTTTATCCTCTTTATTAAATGGAATATTTTCATTTAATAATTTACCATGCGGAATATTGACTGCTTGATCTAAGTGCCCATTATTCCACTCTTCTTCATTACGTATGTCAAGTATATATTCTTCTTTACCAGTCATATCAACGCTATGGATGGATTGGGTTAAAATTTCTGATTTTGGTAAACGATAACCTGCTACATTATCAAAGCCAATTAATTGTAAAGTATGCGCTGCTTGTTCAACGGTAGATTTATCACCAATTAAATCTATACTATTTTCATAGTCTAAATACCAACCGATTTGGTTAATGAAGTTTTGGTTGTAAGGAATATTGATTGTACCTTCAGTATGACCACCATGAAAGGCTTCTTTACTACGAAGATCAAAGGCTATTCTTGCATTATCTAAACTAGGAAAAACGTCGTATGGTTGATACATGTTCATACCAAACTGATTAATTTTTTTCATCTGTGCAAAGTGATGGGGTGGCGCTGGTTGATTTGATGTTAATGTTTCAACAAATTTAGATTCATCTGTTACATTAAATGCCCAGTTATTAATTTTTTCGTAACCTAGCGTAGACATTGGTATGGCACCTAATGCTTTACCACAAGGACTTCCAGCACCGTGTCCAGGCCATATTTGAATATAATCTGGTAAATTTTTAACACCTTCTATAGATTGGTACATCTGTTTTGCACCAATCTCTGTAGTACCTTCCATTTGTACTGATTTTTCTAGTAAATCAGGTCTACCGATATCACCAACAAAAATAAAGTCACCACTAAATAAACCCATTGGAACACTTGAGCCGCCACCTTCATCCGTGAGTAAGAAACTAATACTCTCCGGGGTATGACCAGGTGTATGCAAGACTTCTAATTTAATATTACCTACTTGAATAATATCTTGATTTTTAACAAAATTTGTATGTTCCGGCATATTTTTATAACTTAATTGATCATCACCTTCGCCAGATACATATATATTGGCGTTTAAACGTTCTTGCACGTCCCGAATTCCAGAAGCAAAATCAGCGTGAATATGTGTTTCTGCAGCTTGTGTAATTTTAAACCCTTCGCTATCTGCAACTTCCATATATTTTGTTAAATCACGAACAGGATCAATTACTATCGCCTCTCCTGTACGTTGACAGCCAACTAAATAAGATGCTTGAGATAAATGATTATCGTAAAATTGTTTAAAAAACATGTTGAAACTCCTTTTTTAATAGATTTAATTAGATGAATAAATTATGATTCGCATTTTCTGTATCACCAATATAAGTACCTACGCCCCCGTACTCAACTTCGTCTCTGAGCTCTTCTTTCTGAATGCCCATAACATCCATGCTCATCGTGCAAGCAATTAATTTGATATCTTGTTCGATAGCTTGATTGATAAGCGATGGTAATGAATCAACATTTTTCTTCTTCATTACATAGCGCATCATGATATTACCTAAACCAAACATATTCATTTTAGAAAGTGGCATGCGTAAAGGTGTTTTCGGCAACATCAAATCAAACATTTTTGCAATGCCTTTCTTTTTAACGTTAACTGTTTGCTCTTTTTTCAACGCGTTAAGTCCCCAAAAAGTAAAGAAGATAGTTACATCTCTTCCTGCAGCTCTAGCGCCATTTGCAATAATCATTGCTGCCACTGCTTTATCTAACTCTCCACTAAATAGTACAATTGTCGTACCTTTAGCAGTATGATTCACTTGTAAGTCTTTTGGTTTTTCTTTTTGAATGATAGCATTAATTCCATTGTTACTTTCATCCAATTCAACTAACGTATGTCCTGTTTGTTTCACCCAGCTTTTAATGTCGCTAAGGAAACCAGGGTCAGTCACTGTAACTTCAATTTGCTCGCCTACTTCAATATTTTTCATTTCTTTACTGATGTTTACAATTGGACCTGGACATTGAAGACCACTATAGTTAAGTTGTTTACGCTCTGCTTTAATTTCTACATTTGTATTTTCTTCTAATGTATTATTATCTTCGTTTTTTGCTTCATATGCTTTATAGCCACCGTCTAAATTAACGATATCGTAGCCTTGTTCAGCTAAATACTCGCTCGCTTTAGTACTTCTGGTACCACTTTTACAGTGTACAAAATAGGTTGTGTTTTTATCTTTATTAAACGATTCAATCTTATCTACAGGATGTAATGTCGCACCATTTATGTGTGCTAGCTCATATTCTTCTTCTGTTCTTACGTCAATCAGTTGACCTTGTGCACCTAATTTTTCTAATTCTTGTTTACTGAATTTGTTGATATGCTTTTCGTTATATTGTTTCATAATATCCTCCTAATAAATACCTATAGGGGTATATTAACTGATTTTTTATAGCGTGTCAAATACCCAATGGGGTATTTGACATTTTTGGTTCTATCTATTATTATGACTTTATTCAATTAAAAGTGGAGGAAATAACTATGCATTATGATAAAAAAATGATTAATCGTATTAATAGAATACAAGGTCAACTCAATGGAGTTATTAAAATGATGGAAGAAGAAAAAGATTGTAAAGATGTCATTACTCAAATCAGTGCATCAAAAAGTTCAATCCAACGTTTGATGGGGATTATCATTAGTGAAAATTTAATAGAATGTGTAAAGACAGCAGAGGATAATGGTGAAAATTCTGAAGAATTGATTAATGAAGCCGTTAACTTATTGGTAAAAAGTAAATAATGGATATTTCAACTGTTATTATGATGTTACTTATTGGGGTATTCGGAGGCTTTATTTCGGGTCTAGTAGGTATCGGTGGTTCTATCATTATTTATCCAGCTATTTTATTATTACCACCACTATTTGGTGTTCCTGCATACAGTGCATACATCGCTTCAGGACTTACTTCCAGTCAAGTCTTTTTCAGTACTTTAACTGGGTCATTAAAAGCGCGAAAAAAAACCGAATTCTCCCCACCATTAGTTATTTATATGAGTGGAGGTATGATTACAGGGAGCATGTTAGGCGCACTCCTAGCAAATTTATTTAATGCTGAATTTGTAAATGCAATATATATTATCATTGCTTTAATCGCATTAATTTTAATGTTTATTAACGTAAAACCGAATTTAAATCAGTCTTCCTTTAACAAACCATTATTAGTTATGGTTGGTCTTTTCGTTGGTATCATTTCGGGTATAGTTGGAGCAGGCGGCGCTTTTATTATTATTCCTATATTGCTAGTTTTATTCAAATTACCAATGAATATGGTAGTTGCTAATAGTATAGTAATTGCTTTTATATCTTCAATTGGCGCCTTTATTATTAAACTCATACAAGGTTACATTCCTTTAGAAGACGCGTTATTTTTAATAATAGGAAGTATTATCTTCACTCCTTTAGGTTTCAGATTAAGTAAAAAAGTACCTAGTTTTGTACAAAAGTGGATCATCAGTATTTTAATTATTATTGCAATTATTCAAATTTCTTATTTATAAAGTTAAAACATTCTCATATAGCAATGGCAAGTTGCTATAAATTCAACAGCTATATACGTATGATTAGGGTGTACTTATATGTCTCTGAGTCGTTCTCTATTTATATCAATCTACTAGTCAATATAAAAACATATCAATATTCCTGAAAGAGATTATATAAAGTTCGGTTCAATTTTTCTTCTTTAAAAAATTAACTAATTTTCATTATTAATTAATTTCAAATATTCATCTCCCCATTCACAAATACCATAGACCACATTGTCGAGAGACAAACCAACACTAGTTAATCGATATTCAACTTTTGGAGGGACTACTGGATATATAGTTCTTTTTATTATCATATCCTTTTCAAGCTCCCTTAATTGTCTAATTAACATTCTTTGATTAATATCTGGTAATTTTTTTTCTAATTCACTCAACCTAAGTACTTCTGATTGTAATAAATGATAAATAATAGGGATTTTCCATCTACCACCAATTACTGATAAAGCTAAATCTTTAGAAGTGTAAAATAATTTATTATTATATTCTATTAACAATTTCTTCTCCTCAGTGACGTATTTGTCAGTATTGTATTTCCTAAGTTATTATAGCATAATGAATATATAATATATAGGAGGTAATAACATATGGAATTACAATTAGCAATTGATTTATTAAATAAAGAGGATGCTGCAGAATTAGCAAATAAAGTTAAAGATTATGTAGATATCGTAGAAATTGGAACACCAATTGTTATAAATGAAGGATTACCAGCTGTACAACATTTAAATGATAATATTGATGGTGTAAAAGTATTAGCAGATTTAAAAATTATGGATGCTGCCGATTACGAAGTAAGCCAAGCAGTTAAATTTGGTGCAGACGTAGTAACAATTTTAGGCGTTGCAGAAGATGCATCAATTAAAGCTGCAGTTGATGAAGCACATAAACATGGCAAACAATTATTAGTAGATATGATTGCAGTACAAGATTTAGAAAAACGTGCGAAAGATTTAGATGATTTAGGCGCAGATTATATCGCTGTTCATACTGGTTATGACTTACAAGCTGAAGGTCAATCTCCTTTAGAAAGTTTACGTAAAGTTAAATCTGTAATTAGTAATTCTAAAGTAGCAGTTGCAGGTGGTATTAAACCAGATACAATTAAAGATATTGTTGCAGAAAATCCTGATTTAATTATTGTTGGTGGCGGCATTGCAAATGCTGATGATCCTGTAGAAGCTGCTAAACAATGTAGAGCTGCGATTGAAGGAAAATAATGATGACAGAAATCACAAATTATCGTTTAATACTAGATGAAATAGACAACACATTATCACATGTGAAAGACAGTGAAGCCGAAACGTTTTTAAAGCAAATTATTAAAGCAGAGCAAGTTTTTGTATCTGGAAAAGGACGTTCGGGTTTTGTAGCAAATAGTTTTGCGATGAGATTGAATCAGCTTGGGAAGGGTGCACATGTAGTTGGCGAGTCCACTACACCTTCCATTACCGAAAAAGATTTGTTTGTTATCCTTTCTGGCTCAGGTTCGACAGAGCATTTAAGATTATTAGCAGATAAAGCTAAAGCTGTAGGTGCAGAAGTTGTATTATTGTCAACAAATCCAACGTCAAAGATTGGTGAACTTGCAAATGCAGTGATTGAATTACCGGCGGGAACGAAATATGATGCTGAAGGTTCAGCACAACCTCTAGGTAGCTTATTTGAACAAGCATCACAAGTGTTTTTAGATAGTATTGTTTTAGATTTAATGAATGAGATAAACGTTGATGAAGAAACAATGCAGCAAAATCATGCTAATCTGGAATAAAACCTACAAAAGATAATTCACTTTAATACTCCACATTTATTTGTGGAGTATTTTTAATTTAAAGAAACGCCTTGAGATATTTCCTAGTAGTTATAAAAATTAATTAGTATTGAATATCACTACTACATTTTTGAAAAGTGATGTAGATTTATAGCCATAATTTTTAGATTTACATTGACGATACTGCATCAAAAGAAAAAGTCAATCTACTTTTTCTAGGTTGACTTTTATTTTTATATCTAAAGGCACACTTACACACCTAAAAAACGTCGTGCTAAAAACAAATTTACATATGGTAATCCAATATCCTTATTATACACTTTAACAGTTGGTTTAAAGGAAACTTTAAAAATATATAATTTTTAACCTATTCAATTACATTTGTTTCTTAAAACGCATATATGAGCCAGAATAGAAAAGAGTTGCAGGAAAGATTAAAGATTGCTTAAGAATCAGCAAGTTTTGGCGTTAGAGAGTAATAAAAAAGATTCAAAAATCAATTAGAGGAAGAGAGGCTGCTTAATTATTCCTTTGATACACCTACTAATGATAGATAAAACGTGGATGTGTAAGAAGCATCATATACTACAGACGCTGTAAATATTAATCAACATCAGGAAGAAAAAAGGGTGAATAAACACAACTGAAAAAGGCTTTTGGAGTCGTTTGTTAGTAACTAATTGTAATTAAAAAGGTGCGACAAGCTCATAAACTTGTCGTACCTTTTTATGTGAATCGTACTTCTGATACTCATCAATTTAATTTTAAATTTAAGTTCATTTATCAATAAAATTGGGTATTATTTATTAAGAGACGTGGAACTCTTGCCACACTTATATCAAATTAATTTAATTGTAATGAGCAATTTAGCTTATTATGAAAAAGATGAGCTGAGGCAAGCATGTACCTGCTCGTTTTAAAATTGGAGGCTAAATTTACGAAAAAATTCTATTAACAGGTGCTTCAGCATATATAGAAAATAAGTCTAATGAACAAAATGTTACATGGAAATCTTCAGATTTATTTGATTTAAATGAGATAACAGAAATAATGAAAAACGTAGATATCGCTATATATCTTGTTCATTCGATCATACCTTCATCTAAGTTAACACAAGCAAGGTTTGAAGATATAGATGAAATATTAGCAGATAATTTTGCTAAAGCATCAAGGTTTTAATAAAGTTAAACATATCATATTTATGAGTGACCTAATTCCAAATACGAATGAATTACCACCATGTTTAAGAAGTCGCATAGAGTGTAAAGACATTTTAGGAGCATATGGTGTGCCAGTAACTACGTTGAGAGCTGGACTAATTATAAGTGCTAAGGGAAGTTCTTATCCAATACTAAAAAATTGGTATCCAATGCTCGTTTTTATATAGTTAATATGAAATTTATATTCGTAGATTGTTGAATATAAATTGTTTTATGCTATGTTTAATTTCCTACTACTATTTCTTAAAAAAGAAAAGGAGCTAAATATGATTAATATTATATCAGCGATAGGATCGCTTGGAACATTTATTATGGCGTTATTTTATTTTGTATCAGTATCAGTTCAACTTTACCAAATGAAAATAAGTTTTATTCCTGCATTAGGATTTAATCAGATTTTATTAATTAGAGATAAAGACCAAAAATTAATTTTAAAAAACACCACTTCCAATGTGGAAGAAAATGAAGATTATTTGAAATTATATAATTTAGGAGGCGGTGCAGCAAAAAAAATCACCATTGAAGTTTTATTAGGTGAAGATAAAGTTATTCAAAAAAAGTATGTTAATATGTTACCTAGTAAAGAAGGTTATATGTTACCTATAAATAAGACAGTATTTGATGAATTAGAAGATACTATAAAAAATAACGGTTACGAATCCAATATGAATATTAAGTTATCCTATTATCATAATGTGAGTAGAAAAAAACAAGAAATATTTTTAAAAGGGCATATAGATGAATTCAATAACTACGAAGATAAGAACATTTATGAATTACAGTTTATTTAAAGTAATAAAATGAATGAAAAATAAGATAGTTAATAGTAAGGTCTTTCTTTAACAAAATGCTTTTTAATCATAAAATATGCTAATGATTCTTATAATAATCGTATTTTTTATATCATCTCATTAGTTGATACTTTGCTTGTTCAGTTAACACTAACAAAGAAAAAATAGAGTTCAGCTTGTTTTAAATACTGATTATGAGTTAATTATTTTATAAGAATACTAATCTACATTTTCATGATTAATTCATAAAATAACTAGCCTAGAATTACAAAGAGTGTAAATTTATGTCTATAATTAAAATTCTAGTTAGAAAAATCGTTCTTTATTAAAACAACATTTCATTTTGAAACGATTAATAGACTCCTTATGCATAAAGGAGTCTATTTTGTACTTCTGATAATCATCGATTATGTTAATAAATGCAAAATCAAACAGAACTTTTTTAATGTTAGCAACAATTTTTATTACCATTTTCTTTTTTCTCATTATTTTCGTCTTTTTTGTCTGTTTTCTCTTCAATTTCAACTGAACAACATGACTGTTCTTGAGGTTTTAATTTTTTTAATGCGTCTTTGATACCCATTTACTTCACCTCCTTAAATGATTAAGTTAACAATTAGACCAGTAGCAATAGCTACGACTAAAATTGCTATAACAAAAGATATTACAAATTTCTTTTTAAATAATTTAGATAACAATACAACTTCAGGAATACTTGCTCCTGCGCCACCTATAATTAATGCTACGACTGTTCCCAGTGACATCCCTTTAGATACTAAAGCTTCAGCTATAGGAAGCATTGTTTCTGGTCTAATATACATAGGTATACCAATAACAGAAGCAATAATAACAGAGATAATACTATCGCCACTCGCATATTGTGTTATAAAGCTTTCTGGAATAAATCCATAAATAAATGCACCGATAAATACACCAATAATTAAATAAGGTAACATTGGATATAGGAAAGCCCAAGCATCATTTAGCGCTTGCTTAACACGAGATCCTGATTTATTAGTGAAAAATCCATCACCTTTGACATTAACGCCTTTATAACTCTCTGCTAAATTCACTTTTGAAAAAACAAGGCCAGTTAAAATGCTGAATATCGCTAATACAACAAAATAAACAACAGCAACTTTCCACCCTAATAAAATCCATAGCATAAATATCATGAGTGGATTCATGAGTGGCGAAGCGATTAAGAAACTCATAGCTGGACCAAACGGAACTTTAGAGTTTAACAAACCTGCAAGTATAGGAATAGTAGAACAAGAACAAAATGGTGTTATAGCACCAAAAATCATTCCTAATACATAGTTGGTTGCTTTATTTGGTTTGCTTAAAAGCTTTTGTATTTTATCTTCTGATACTACTTGTTGAATTAAACTTACAATAAAACTTACAACTATAAATAATGCTAACAATTCAAAAAATAACATTAAAAATGTTTTTATGAATTCTATGATTGAATCTGTCATTAGTATAATTCCTCTGAATTTATTTAATCAACTTTTTTTGATATATAAATTAAAAAAAGTTGATTAATATGATGTGTAATAAGATAAATCCTATAATATTTTACAGCAAGTATCTTCAGTTAATACAACTTGAATTTGTGCTTCATTGATTTTGTAGTAGTTCCAAGTACCGTATTTTTCAGGTATTAAAATCTGTGCACTTACTAGTTTTTTTAAATGATATGAAATTTTAGATTGTTTTAAATCTAATAACTCCTCTAAGTCGCATACACATAGTGATTTATTAGGGCTTTGACTAATTTGATTAAGTATTTTTAATCTATTTTTGTCAGCAAGTGCATTAAACATGCTTTCATAAAAAGCTAATTGTTCATCTTCATTCATATCAGTTTTTGCTTTAATAACTTCCATAAAAAGAACACCTCTTTTTTATAATATTTGATTAGAGTTTATATTATTTTTATTTCAATTCTTGTATTGCTTGTTTGTAGTTATTTTCTGTTGATTCACCATACTGATGAATATTACCTTTAAAGAACTCCTTCTCCATATATATTGTAGCTTCTTTTAAAGTGACTTCTCTTGATACCATAACAAGATTTAAATAACTTACAAAGTAACCAACAGATAAAGTACTTGCGTGGTTTACTCGCAATCAGGCACACCTCCTTATTGTCTAAATAATTTTATTCCATTTAATATATCAATTTTTTTGATATATTAAATATAAATCAATATATACATTATTGCAAGATTAAAAAACTATAATTTCACATAAACTTAGACATGCTTCACAGCAATAGTAAAAATATTTTCTTCCTAACTATATTATTAGAAACTCAAATTAAGTTAAATTTTAAAAATCCAAATCAATACATAGACACTGATCTATATAGATGCTAATCTATGGTAGTAAAATAATTAATGAGGTGAGTATAATGTTAAATATTGAAATATACGAAGAAGCTATGTGCTGTTCTACTGGCGTATGTGGTCCAGAACCGGATGAAACACTAATAAAGACGAACCAAATCAATGAATATTTAAAACAAAATCAAATAGAAGTTCAACGTTATAATATGAGTAATAATCCGAATGAATTTATTAAAAATAAAGAAGCTATTCGTTTAATTCAAGAAAAAGGTAATGAAGTTTTACCAATCACTTTTATAGAAGGCAATATAGCTAAAACGGGTACTTATATTACCCAAGAAGAAGCCGATGAAATTATTACGGTTAATCAGATGAGAAATGGAGGATGCTGTGGTGGAGATGGATGCTGTTAAATACTTAAATAAATTGAATTTAGATAATGTTGAGTTAACAAAATATTTGTTTTTTACTGGTAAAGGTGGCGTAGGCAAAACGACGATATCAAGTTCTATTGCTTTAAACTTAGCAGAGAATGGAAAGAAAGTAGCTTTAGTAAGTACTGATCCAGCTAGTAATTTACAAGATGTATTTCAAATGGAATTATCTAATAAATTAACTACATATCAACCTATACCTAATCTCTCTATAGCCAATTTTGACCCGATTGCTGCTGCAGACGATTATAAAGCACAAGCTATAGAACCTTATGAGGGTATTCTACCAGAAGATGTGCTTTCTGAGATGAAAGAACAGTTAAGTGGTTCGTGTACAGTTGAAGTAGCAGCATTTAATGAATTTACAAATTTTTTATCCGATAAAACTTTAGAACAAGAATTTGATTTCATTATATTTGATACAGCTCCAACAGGTCACACCTTGAGAATGCTTGAATTACCTTCTGCATGGACAGATTATTTAAATACAACGAGTAATGACGCTTCTTGCTTAGGTCAATTATCGGGTTTAAATGAAAATAGAGGTAAATATAATTCAGCACTTGAAAAACTACGTAACCAAGACGATACGACCATGATCTTAGTTGCGAAACCTAACCACTCTTCTATATATGAAATTCAAAGAGCGCAACAAGAATTACAACAACTATCAATTTCTAAATTCAAAGTAGTCATTAACAACTATATAGAAGAAAGTCACGGTTTAATTTCGAGTCAGATGAAATCAGAACAAGATAAAAACATTAATCATTTTACTGAATGGTTAAATAACAATCATGCTTATTACGTTCCATATAAAAAGCAGAAAGAAGAAGGTATAGAAAGTTTAACTAATCTATTAAATGATGATAACTTAATTGAAAATGATGACTTTATTGTTGAAGATCATCCGCAATTCAATAAATTAATAGATGAAATTGAAAATAGTAAAGTTCAATATTTATTTACAATGGGAAAAGGTGGCGTTGGTAAAACGACAGTAGCAACGCAATTAGCTACAGAATTATCTAATAAAGGACATCGTATTCTTTTAGCAACGACTGACCCTACTAAAGAAATTAATGTTGAAACCACAAGTAATTTAAATACTGCTTATATTGATGAAGAACAAGCATTAGAAAAGTATAAAAAAGAAATATTAGCCACAGTGAATGATGATACACCACAAGACGATATTGATTATATTATGGAAGATTTAAAATCACCTTGTACAGAAGAAATAGCATTTTTCAAAGCCTTTAGTGACATTATGGAGAATCAAGAAGACATGGATTACGTAATTGTAGATACAGCTCCTACAGGCCATACCTTGTTGTTACTTGATTCTAGTGAAAATCACCATAAAGAACTAAAGAAAAAATCAACTCAAACTACCAGTAATGTTGAAACGTTATTACCTAAAATTCAAAATCAAGATTTAACACAGATGATAATCGTAACACTAGCAGAAAAAACACCTTATTTAGAATCTAAACGTTTAGTAGAAGATTTAAATAGAGCCGATATAGGACATAATTGGTGGGTCGTTAATCAATCATTAGTTACGCTAAATCAACGTGATGACCTTTTTAGTAACAAAAAAGAAGATGAATCGATTTGGATAAACAAGATTAAAAATGAAAGTCTTAATAATTACTTTGTCATACCTTATGGAGGGTTAGAATAATGAAAAAAATTGTTATCATTGGTTCAGTTGCTGCCGGTACGAGTGTCGCGGCTAAAGCAAGAAGAAATAGTGAAGATGTTGAAATTACCGTTTTTGATAAAGGTAGTGATATTTCGTATTCCGTATGTGGTATCCCCTACTATATAGGAGGTAATGTATCTGATATTGATGAACTCACGCCACGAAATGCTAAATGGTTTAAAGAACGCTTTAATATAGATATTTATACAGAATATGAAGTGAATAAGATAAATGATAGTGATCAAACAATAACAGTTACTAATTTAGTAAATGATGAAAAGATGATTCAAAAATATGACGAATTAGTATTAGCAACAGGTTCATCGCCTAAAGAACTCCCTCAATTAAATAGCGAAGAATATAATAATGTGTTTAAAGTTAAAAATATTAATGATGCCAAAGCAATTTATAATTATATTAATGACCATGATGTTCAGAATATAACAATCGTTGGCGGTGGATTTATTGGTTTAGAGATGTTAGAACAATTATCTAATTACAACACTTCAATTGTTCAACGTAACACTTTTATGCCTCATTTAGACTACGATATGAGTTTTATGATTCAAGAATATATTGAAGATAAAGCTAACGTATATACCTATAATGAAATTGACATTATTGATTATGATGAGAATCATACGATAAATAGAGTCAGCTTAAAAACTGGCGAATTAATTGATACAGACTTAATCATTATTGGGATTGGTGTCACACCAAATACTAAATTAGCTAAAGAAATTGGTATTAATATTGGAGAATCTGGAGCAATACAAACCAATAAGTATTTGGAAACAAATATTCCTCATATATATGCAATTGGTGATGCAGCAGAAAGTTATAATTTAATTACTGGTAATCCTATATATAGACCGCTAGGTTCTACAGCAAATAAAATGGGTCGTATTTTAGGAGATCGATTAACTGGTGGAAATCTAGAACATAAAGGCATTTTAGGCACAGGCATTGTCCGTATCTTTGATATGACAATTGCCCAGACAGGTTTAACCGAAAAAGAAGCTGTTGAGTTAGAAATTGATATTGATGTATTACACAATGTGAAACCGAATCGTCCAGAATATATGCAAGGTCAAGAAATGGTAATTAAAGCTATATTTGATAAAAATAATTCTAAATTACTTGGTGCGCAAATAGTTGGGTATGAGGGCGTAGACAAGAGAATTGATGTACTAGCTACTGCTATAACATTTGGTGCCAAAGCAGAAGATTTATTTCATTTAGATTTAGCATATGCACCTCCTTTTTCTACAACTAAAGATCCTGTTATTTATACAGGGATGATTGGTCACAATATTACTCGGGGACGTAAAATTATAACGCCTGAAGAAGTCGTAAAACAAAAAAATGATTTATTGATTTTAGATGTACGTTCTCCAAAGCAATTTGAAGTTGATCATGTTGATGGAGCGATTAACGTCCCATTGAAAACGTTGAGAAGTTATGCAAAAACGTTAGATGAAAATCAAACAATCGTGACTTATTGTAATAAAGGTACTACTGGTAATGCTGCACAAAACGTACTTATTAATTTAGGCTTTAAACAAGTATATAATTTATCAGGTGGCAATAAAAATTATCAACGATATAAAAGATTTCAAGTAGAAAGGGAGAAGAAAAATTGAATTATAATGAGATATCACAATACTTGAAAGTGATTGCTGATAGTAGCCGTCTTGAAATATTAGATTTGTTATCTTGTGGTGAATTATGCGCTTGTGATTTATTAGAGCATTTTTCTTTTTCTCAACCCACATTAAGTCATCATATGAAAGTATTAAAAGACAATAATTTAATTACATCCAGAAAAGATGGTAATAAAAATTTATACAAATTGAATCATGACGTATTGGATGACGTTACATCACGACTGACTCTATTGAGTTCCAGTACTGTCCCATGTATATGTGAAACAGTAGAGAAAGGTGAGTGTTAATGATGACGATATTAGCAATCACAATATTTGTATTAACGTTAATTTTTGTTATATGGCAACCTAAAGGTCTAGATATTGGTATTACTGCATTAATTGGTGCTGTAGTTGCTATAATCACTGGGGTTGTAAGCTTTTCAGACGTACTAGAAGTTACTGGAATTGTTTGGAATGCGACCTTAACTTTTGTTGCAGTTATTCTTATTTCACTCATATTAGATGAAATTGGCTTCTTTGAATGGTCTGCTATACATATGGTGAGAGCATCAAAAGGTAGCGGATTGAAAATGTTTATCTTTATCATGCTATTAGGTTCAGTTGTAGCAGCTTTCTTCGCAAATGATGGAGCAGCTTTAATACTTACTCCTATTGTTTTAGCTATGGTTCGTAGTTTAGGATTTGATAAAAAAGCGATATTTCCATTTATTATTGCTAGTGGTTTTATAGCTGATTCTACATCATTACCGCTCATTGTCAGTAATTTAGTTAATATTGTTTCCGCAGATTATTTCGATATTGGATTTATTGAATACTTCAGTAAAATGATTATACCTAATATATTCTCATTGATCGCAAGTATTCTTGTTTTATGGTTATATTTTAGAAAGTCTATTCCAAAAACATTTAATGCAGTAAACATTAGAGAACCAAGAGAAGCGATTAAAGATAAAAAACTTTTTAACATCTCGTGGATCGTACTTGGTATATTACTCATTGGTTATTTAATAAGTGAGTTTATAAATATTCCAGTATCCATTATTGCTGGTATCATTGCTTTAATATTTGTATTATTAGCGCGTAAATCTAAAGCCGTGCATACGAAACAAGTAATTAAAGGTGCGCCATGGAATATTGTTTTATTCTCTATTGGTATGTATCTCGTCGTATTTGGTTTGAAAAACGTGGGCATTACAACACTTCTTGGTGATGTACTAACAAACATTTCAAGTTATGGCTTATTTAGCAGCATTATGGGTATGGGC
Source organism: Staphylococcus sp. AntiMn-1 (assembly GCF_001663395.1). Taxonomy (NCBI): domain Bacteria; kingdom Bacillati; phylum Bacillota; class Bacilli; order Caryophanales; family Staphylococcaceae; genus Staphylococcus; species Staphylococcus sp. AntiMn-1. Next base: position 1,388,192 of record NZ_CP012968.1, on the reverse strand, counting down.
TTTGTAGCTGCATTCCTATCCTCTATTATGAATAACATGCCAACCGTTTTAATAGATGCAATAGCAATTGGTCAATCGAGTGCTACAGGAATATTAAAAGAAGGTATGATTTATGCGAATATTATCGGATCTGATTTGGGGCCTAAGATAACACCAATTGGTTCGTTAGCCACACTTCTTTGGTTACACGTACTAACTCAAAAAGGTGTCAAGATTTCTTGGGGAACCTATTTTAAGACCGGAATTATTATCACAATCCCTGTTTTATTTGTAACCCTATTAGGTCTATATTTAACACTAATAATTTTTTAAAAGAGAGGTAATAATAAATGGATAAGAAAACAATTTACTTTATATGTACTGGTAATTCTTGTCGTAGTCAAATGGCTGAGGGCTGGGGAAGAGAAATACTCGGCGAAGAATGGAATGTTTACTCAGCAGGTATCGAAACGCATGGCGTAAATCCTAAGGCGATAGAAGCTATGAAAGAAGTGGATATTGACATATCAAACCATACTTCTGATTTAATTGATAATAAAATTTTAAGACAATCAGACCTAGTTGTTACACTTTGTAGTGATGCTGATGAGAATTGTCCAGTCATCCCGCCTAATGTAAAAAAAGAACATTGGGGCTTTGATGACCCGGCAGGTAAATCTTGGTCAGAATTTCAACGTGTAAGAGATGAAATAGGTCAAAAGATCAAGCAATTTTATGATAATTAAGTTAATATAAAATTCAAAAACAGAGGATAAGCATTGTTATATGTGCTTATCCTCTGTTTTATATAATGATATTTGCTGCTTACCTTTTTCTGTTAGTTCTGCATATATTGTTGTGCCACATATAGGAAAACACCCATTGTAGAATAACTCTATATTTTTTGCTAAATCTTGCCTCGCTATGCTTTCAAGTGCTAATAAAAAATTTTTTCGCTTACATCTAAAGTTTTAAAATCTACACTTTATTCTTCTCTAATCGATAACAGTACATTATACACTAAATCTTGTTTTAACAACGTTCATCACCTCTTATTTATCTAGATGACGATACAAGGTTGCTCTACTTATATTTGTCTGTTCTTTTATCTCATCTAAAGTGTATTTTTTGCTCATATACATCTCAATAGCATCTCTAAGGTTATTATCATCGCGTTTGGGTCTACCTAAAGTTTTTCCTTTTTTTGCGTAATTTTCTAATCCTGCTCGTGTTCTAAATTTAACGATGTCACTTTGAAAGTCTGTAATATTATGTAATATTTCTAGAAATTCCCCTTTGATATCTTTATAAATATATCGATTTAAATTGATTACATATAAAGATATTTCCTCTTGTGAAAGATAATCTAATATATCTACTAAATGCTTCGTAGAATCTGCAAGTATACATAAATCCGTAATATATAACTTATCACCCGTCACTAGTTTCTTGCTTAAAAGAACATCTAATTCATTTCTATTTTTATTATTAGCATGAATTTCTTCAACAATTTCATTTGTATGGGTTTCGATTTTCTTTTTTTGTTCGTTTTTGAGACTAGAATTTTATGCCCTACTTACTTCTTTTATTTTCATTCAAATATTTGCTTGCATGATGAGTCGAAAATGGTTATAATATATTCAAATAAATATTTGAATGAAGATGGGATGATAATATGAAAAAGAAAGATACTTGTGAAATTTTTTGTTATGACGAAGAAAAGGTTAATCGAATACAAGGGGATTTACAAACAGTTGATATTTCTGGTGTTAGCCAAATGTTAAAGGCTATTGCCGATGAAAATAGAGCAAAAATTACTTACGCTCTGTGTCAGGATGAAGAGTTGTGTGTTTGTGATATAGCAAATATCTTAGGTATTACGATAGCAAATGCATCTCATCATTTACGTACGCTTTATAAGCAAGGGGTGGTCAACTTTAGAAAAGAAGGAAAACTAGCTTTCTATTCTTTAGATGATGAACATATCAGGCAGATAATGATGATCGCCCTAGCACATAAGAAAGAAGTGAAGGTCAATGTCTGAACAAAAGGTTAAACTAATGGAAGAAGAAATGAACGTCTATCGGGTCCAAGGATTTTCATGTGCAAATTGTGCAGGAAAGTTTGAGAAAAATGTTAAAAAGATTCCAGGCGTTCAGGACGCAAAAGTAAATTTTGGAGCTTCAAAAATTGATGTCTTCGGCAGTGCAACTGTTGAAGAACTAGAAAAGGCTGGTGCTTTTGAAAATCTTAAAGTGGCACCAGAGAAACCTAAAAGACGGGTAGAACCTGTGGTAATTAAAGATAAAAACGTTTACCGTGTGGAAGGATTTTCCTGCGCAAATTGTGCGGGGAAGTTTGAAAAAAATGTAAAACAAATAGCTGGAGTTGAGGATGCAAAAGTAAACTTTGGCGCTTCTAAAATTGATGTATATGGAAATGCATCGGTTGAAGAACTTGAAAAAGCAGGTGCTTTTGAGAATCTAAAAGTATCTCCTGAAAAACTAGCGAATCAAACGATACAAAGGGTTAAAGATGACACTAAGGCTCATAAAGAAGAGAAAACACCATTTTATAAAAAACATAGTACATTGCTGTTTGCCACACTACTAATTGCTTTTGGTTACCTTTCTCACTTTGTAAATGGAGAAGATAACCTCGTAACTTCCATGTTATTTGTAGGTTCTATTGTAATTGGCGGATATTCATTATTTAAAGTCGGTTTTCAAAATTTGATACGCTTTGATTTCGACATGAAAACCCTGATGACCGTTGCCGTTATTGGAGCTGCCATTATTGGTGAATGGGCAGAGGCATCTATTGTTGTTATTCTCTTTGCAATCAGTGAAGCACTTGAACGCTTCTCTATGGACAGAGCAAGACAATCCATACGTTCATTGATGGATATCGCCCCAAAAGAAGCACTAGTTAGACGAAATGGTCAGGAAATAATAATCCATGTGGACGATATCGCTGTGGGTGATATCATGATTGTCAAACCAGGGGAGAAAATTGCCATGGATGGAATCATTGTGAATGGCTTGTCGGCTGTCAATCAGGCAGCTATAACAGGAGAATCTGTTCCCGTCTCCAAAGCGGTAGATGACGAAGTATTTGCAGGTACGCTTAACGAAGAGGGACTAATTGAAGTAAAAATCACCAAATACGTAGAAGATACAACCATTGCCAAGATTATTCATCTTGTTGAAGAAGCACAAGGGGAGCGTGCTCCAGCCCAAGCATTCGTTGATAAATTTGCGAAATACTACACTCCGATCATTATGGTTATTGCAGCCTTGGTTGCAGTCGTTCCACCCCTATTCTTTGGTGGCAGTTGGGATACATGGGTTTATCAAGGATTAGCAGTTCTTGTAGTTGGATGTCCTTGTGCATTAGTTATTTCTACTCCAATCTCGATTGTCTCGGCAATTGGAAATGCAGCGAAAAAAGGTGTGTTGGTTAAAGGTGGTGTCTATCTCGAGAAATTAGGAGCCATTAAGACAGTCGCATTTGATAAAACAGGAACACTGACAAAAGGTGTACCAGTGGTAACAGATTTTGAAGTATTAAATGACCAAGTGGAAGAAAAAGAGCTATTCTCTACCATTACAGCTTTAGAATATCGTTCACAACATCCACTTGCTTCAGCAATAATGAAAAAGGCAGAGCAAGATAATATCCCTTATTCTAATGTACAAGTGGAAGAATTCACTTCGATTACTGGGCGAGGTATAAAAGGGATTGTAAACGGAACTACTTACTATATTGGAAGCCCAAAACTTTTCAAGGAATTAAATGTTTCCGATTTTAGCCTTGGGTTTGAAAACAATGTGAAAATCCTACAAAACCAAGGAAAAACAGCCATGATTATTGGAACGGAAAAAACAATTCTCGGCGTAATTGCCGTTGCAGATGAGGTTCGTGAAACAAGTAAAAATGTGATTCAAAAACTTCATCAGTTAGGTATCAAGCAAACAATTATGCTGACAGGTGATAATCAAGGTACTGCAAATGCAATCGGTACACATGTAGGCGTTTCTGATATTCAGTCTGAATTGATGCCACAGGATAAATTAGATTATATTAAAAAAATGCAATCGGAGTATGATAATGTAGCTATGATTGGCGATGGCGTTAATGATGCTCCAGCACTTGCTGCATCTACTGTTGGAATTGCAATGGGCGGTGCTGGAACGGATACTGCAATTGAAACAGCTGATATTGCATTAATGGGAGATGATTTAAGTAAGCTTCCATTTGCAGTAAGACTCAGTCGAAAAACTTTAAATATCATTAAAGCTAACATCACTTTTGCTATCGGAATTAAAATAATTGCCTTACTATTAGTTATCCCGGGATGGTTAACCCTTTGGATAGCGATTCTTTCCGATATGGGAGCTACTATTTTGGTAGCATTAAATAGTTTACGACTGATGAGAGTGAAGGATAAATAGGTAGAAAACAGAATAGTAAGGTCACGCTGTGCGCAATTCAAGGGGGCTTTTCAATTTGAAGAAAAGTCCTACCCCTAAAATATAAAATATTGGAGATGGAAAAATGATCGCAACGATACTTACAGCAGCTGCGGTATATGTAGCAACAGGAATTGATTATCTCGTTATATTAATTCTTTTGTTTTCGCAAGTAAAAAAAGGTCAGGTGAAACATATTTGGATAGGACAATATATAGGGACTGCAATTGTTATAGGAGCAAGTCTTTTAGTTGCACAGGGGGTTGTAAATTTAATTCCTCAGCAATGGGTTATCGGACTACTTGGACTTTTACCACTTTACTTAGGTGTGAAAATGTGGATTAAAGGAGAAGAGGATGAAGATGAAAGTAGTATTTTATCTTTATTCTCCTCTGGAAAATTTAATCAGTTATTTTTGACGATGACTTTCATCGTATTAGCTTCCAGTGCGGATGACTTTTCGATTTATATACCGTACTTCACGACCTTAAATATGTCTGAAATCTTTATTGCTGTTATTGTCTTTTTGATTATGGTTGCTGTTTTATGTTATGTCAGCTATCGCTTAGCTTCCTTAGATTTTGTATCAGAAAAAATTGAGAAATATGAACGTTGGATTGTACCTATTGTATTCATTGGGTTAGGGATTTATATATTGTTTGAAAATGGTACATTTAACGCTTTATCCTCATTTCTTTAACAATCGGAACGCTTTCTCTAATAAGAATCAGCGCTCGTTTGACATATAAGACCGCCTTTTGGGAGTCACGATAGAAGTCCAATTTCTTAATTTTAGAACTGAGAAATTGGACTTCTATATACCTCCTGACTCTAACCTTATTAACTTGTAATGCAAAATAACGATTAAAATAGGTGCAAAATAACTCCTAAAGTGACAAGCTAAGCATATCAATACATATATAATGTCTATTTAGGGTCTGCTCAAAACATACATTATTAAAAATATATTTATAGATTTTTTTGCATACCACATTAACTGAGAATTTGATTATTATAATCAAATTCTCAGTTAATGTAGTATTGTGTATTGCTATACATCCTAGCATAGGTGAAAGATTACTAATAACATTGAATGACATAAGACTGATGCGAGTTAAAGACTAATATTGTTTTATTTGAAGAGTAAAGAGAACTTCTTATAACTGCTAATTTTATTAGTCTAATTCTCGAGTTCCAATAAAATCTCTTAATGATATGAAATGTCACATTAAATACTTAAGAAACTGCACAGTTTCTTTGAAAATTTAGCTTAAGCTAAATAATTAGGAGTGAATTTTTCTTAACAGTTAAAGTTTGTACTTAGATTGGTGTGAGAATGAACTTTTATTTTTAACAAAAATTATCTTTCAAAGCCAACCAAAAATGCATGATTTGTTCGATGAAAGGAATCGTTACAGGAGGTATAATATTATGAAAAAAACAACAAGAAGTATTCTTAGAGTAAGTATTATACTAAGTATCATTATTTTATTAGGGGTCACTTTGTGGTTCAATTTAACTTCTGATAAAAAAACTGTACAAGTAGGGGATGAAGCAATAGATTTTCAACTAGAGACGTTGAAAGGTGGTCCAATACAATTATCAGATGTCAATTTAGAAAAAGTGTTATTTTGAATTTCTGGGGGACTTGGTGTAAACCGTGTCGTGAAGAAATGCCTGATATGAACCGAATTTATAATGAGGGACATGATGATTATGAGATCATTGCAATAAATGTTTCGGAGGATGGGCAGCAGATTAATCAGTTCTTATCCAGCTTAGATGAAAAACTTGATTTTCCAATCGCATTGGATCGAAACAGAGATGTGACTAAAGCTTATCAAGTCGGACCACTGCCGACGACAATAGCAATCAATAAAAACGGTATTGTCGTGGATAAGAAAGAATATCAATGCACAAGCACTTCCTAATGGCTATTGTCGTTTACCAGTAATTGCCGGACCTTGTCCCCACGCAAATGCTTGTTTAGATTGTACGAACTTCTGTACAAGTAAACAATTTCTAAATGAACATGAAGAGCACTTAGACCGAACTAAAGAAATACTAAATAGGGCTAAACAGAACCAATGGCAGCGTCAGGTTGAAACTAACGAACGTGTGAAAAATAGATTAGAGCAGATTATTCATTCGTTAAAGGGGACGAATTAAGATGACTAGAAAGAGTAACACAACTGCCATAATTCAACTATCAAAAGAAAAGTCGGAGAAAACAAGAATTAGGGTTGAAAAGACAATTTCAGAGATGGCATTGAAAAAAGAGAAGATTAATTTTAACTCCGTTGCACAAAAGGCAAATGTTTCAAAGTCATGGCTTTACAAACAAAAAGATATTAGAAATAGAGTAGAGACATTAAGAGGGATGCAAATAAGTGAGTTAGTCCCCCGTAAACAAAGTAAAAGCCCCCGTTCAGAGGATGTGTTAATAAAGACCTTAAAAAACCGTATAAAGGCACTAGAAGAAGAAAACAAACAATTAAAGGATCAAGTTCAAATATTACATGGCAAGCTATTTTAGCAGCATTGTGCATCCTAAGATGTATCTCTAATTTTAATACAGAAGTGCATTGATAATCTGAACTTCTGTTTTTCTCGTTGGGATAACGGGACACTTTGGTATAAGAAAGCAAATCGATAATATAGTAAATAATACTTCCCTTGACCCTGTACTATGGTACAGGGTTTATACTTTATATGAGGTGAGATAAATGCAATTTCGTATTGGAGAACTGGCTGAGAAGTGCAGCGTTAATAAAGAGACTATTCGATATTATGAACGTATAGGCTTAATTTCAGAACCTGATCGTACGGAATCAGGATACCGCATGTATTCACAACAAATTATCGATCGATTGAATTTCATAAAAAGGATGCAGGAACTAGGCTTTACATTAAATGAAATTGACAAATTATTAGGAGTCGTCGATCGCAATGAATCGAAGTGCCGTGATATGTATGATTTCACTGTTCTTAAGTTAGAGGACATCCAGCGTAAAATTGAAGGTCTCAAAAGAATTGAACAAATGCTGGTGGATCTTAAAGAAAGATGTCCCGAAAACAAAGATATTTACGAATGCCCCATTATTGAAACACTGATGAAGAAATAAGAGGTGAAACAGGTAGAAGGCGTTGGCAAAACAGCCATTAAAGTCAGTGGAAGCACGGGCGAAGTAACGGTTTCCTTTGATGATAGGAAAACGGATTTACAGTTAATTAAGACGGCAATTTCGGATTTCGGTCTTGGAGTCGAGTAAAAGGAGGAATATTAATATGAAAAAGTATCGAGTAAACGTTCAAGGGATGACTTGCACGGGTTGTGAAGAGCATGTTGCTGTTGCTCTTGAAAACATGGGTGCAAAAGAGATTGAAGTGGATTTTCGTCGCGAAGAAGCTGTATTTGAGCTTCCGAATGACGTGGAGGTGGAAAGAGCGAAAAAGGCGATTTCTGAAGCCAAATACCAGACAGGAGAAACAGAAGAAGTACAACAGCAAGAAACGGTGCAACTTGGAGATGAAGGCGATTATGACTACATTATCATTGGTTCTGGTGGAGCATCCTTTTCATCTGCCATTGAAGCCGCGAAATACGGAGCGAACGTGGCAATCATCGAACGTGGCACAGTGGGTGGAACATGCGTGAACATCGGATGTGTTCCTTCAAAGACGATGTTAAGAGCTGGAGAAATCAATCACATAGCAAAAAACAATCCGTTTTTAGGATTGCACACGTCAGCAGGCAATGTCGATTTGGCTCCATTGATTAAGCAGAAAAACGATTTGGTGACGGATCTTCGAAACTCGAAATATGTTGATTTAATTGATGACTACGGCTTTGAATTAATAAAAGGTGAAGCGAAATTCGTGGATGAAAAAACCGTCGAAGTGAATGGCAAGCAGTTATCAGCCAAACGATTTTTAATCGCGACAGGTGCTTCACCTGCTGTACCAAAGATTCCTGGATTAGAAGAGGTAGATTATTTAACAAGTACAACATTACTTGAATTAAAACAGGTTCCAAAGCGTCTTACAGTCATCGGTTCAGGATATATCGGTATGGAATTGGGACAACTATTCCATCATTTGGGTTCAGAAGTAACGTTGATGCAAAGAAGTCCACGACTGTTAAAGGAATACGATCCTGAAGTGTCAGAAGCGATCACGCAAGCATTAACAGAACAAGGGATTAATTTAGTAACAGGAGCATCCTTTGAACGAATCGAACAGGACGGAGACGTTAAAAAGGTTCATGTTGAAGTCAATGGCAAGAAGCGAATCATTGAAGCAGATCAATTACTAGTTGCCACTGGAAGAACACCAAATACGACGACTTTGAATTTAGAGGTAGCAGGTGTTGAAGTAGGCTCCCGTGGTGAAATTATAATCGATGAGTATTCAAAAACAACGAATTCAAGCATCTATGCGGCAGGAGATGTGACGCTTGGCCCTCAATTTGTATATGTGGCAGCTTATCAAGGTGGAATTGCAGCAGGAAATGCCATCGGAGGACTGAATAAAAAGCTGAATTTAGAAGTGGTTCCAGGGGTTACGTTTACAGCTCCAGCGATTGCAACCGTTGGTTTAACGGAGCAACAAGCAAAAGAAAAAGGCTATGAAGTGAAAACATCCGTCTTGCCTTTAGATGCCGTTCCGAGAGCCTTGGTTAATCGAGAAACAACAGGTGTTTTTAAATTAGTGGCAGACGCAAAAACAATGAAGATATTAGGAGCACATGTGGTAGCAGAAAATGCAGGAGAAGTAATTTATGCGGCGACACTGGCTGTCAAATTCGGTTTAACCGTGGAGGATCTCCGAGAAACCGTGGCTCCATATTTGACAATGGCAGAGGGATTAAAATTAGCTGCCCTTACGTTTGATAAAGATGTATCAAAATTATCTTGTTGTGCAGGTTGATCACCTTTCCAGTAAACCTTGATATACTCCTCAGTTAATGAAAATTTTTATAAAAGACGATTCTTCTCTTAGCGTAGAGACAATCGTCTTTTTTTCTTCTGAAAAATGTTTTAACGTGGGTTTTATGTCAAAATGATGGCGCTACCCCTTTTACGTATTTTCAAGTCATCAGATATGATATGTTAGAAACATTGAAGACATGTAGTTAAAGCAAAGGTAAGTATTGTGCTGTAATTTCTGTACTTTACTATTGATAATGTGCATCTCCTTCACTGGAGGAGCCATTCATATTTTCTTCCATAGAACCTTCATTGTCCTCATTCATGTTCATCTCTTCATTTGAATTCTTTTCATTGCTAGTATCTTCTACAGATGCTTCTTCGTCATTGCTTGTACAAGCTGATAAAACAATGACCATCATTAGAGAAAACAAGCTTATCAATAGGTTCTTTTTTCTCATACTTTACAATCCCTTCTTTCTACTTTTAATAAAGAACTTGTCATTCCTTTATGTATTAGACTAGATTATAATTTTCGAGAATCCGTGCATAAAATGAGTATTTAATATGACAAAAACTACATGTAAAATTAAGTTTAAAAAACGACCGTTTTACACACAAAATAGTGCATACGGTAAAAGGATGTCACTTAAGACGCTATTTTACGCCTGTTTTTAAGCGCTATTTTGCACTATAACACATTTGAAAAAAGGTAGAACACAGCCTTTTATGTTCCAACTGTCACTTTCGATGTTATTTTGCACTGATTTAGGCGATAATTTGTACTATAGTTAAGAAACCCAGCTAATCTTTTCACAAAGACAGCTAGGCTTTAAAGTTGGTTATGCAAAATAACACTTAAAATATATGCAATTTATCGTCAAAAATGACATGCAATATATTCAGCAATATAATTATGTCTATTTAGGGTCTACCCTAATCGAACCATTATCGATGCTAGCAAAACAGTATTTCTGTATGTATGATTAGAGTACTAAAAATGTTCGATTTTGACACAAAGCTTCTTAAAGTGACAAAGAAGGTTTTCTTGATTATTTAAATCCATAAACTTGTCTTATAATCAATGTATGAAAATTATTTAAAAATATGAGCTTTTAGAAAGCTTAGGTATCACTGTAATTATTGCAGTGATACTTTTTATTTTGGGTTTTGTCTATTTTGAATATCTTCTTGCTCTTTCTTAGCACCGTTTAAAATTTCATCTATATGATAAAAGCCATTTACAATGATGATAGAAAGAATAATTAATCCAATGCCCTTAAGCCAACTTTTGGAAGACGTAGGCTTTTGTCTCTTTAAAAAAAACATGCCAATTAACGTTGCGACTACAATGATTACGAATAGATATATCATATATCATCTTCCTTTTTATAAAAATTAAATATCAAGAAAAAATTAACTTAACTTTGAAATAATATTAACATAAAGAGATGTTTTTTCAACGTTCTCTAAAACATTGAATTTAATAATATTATTCTCTCAGTTTCATTATTTGTTTAGCGCTATATCTTTATATTAAAATAAAGTGCGATATAATTTAGTATGAAGTTATTACATAGGAGCTGTTCAAGCGATGAAATGGATTTTATTTGATAAAGATGGCACGTTAATATATTTTGACGGTAGTTGGATGAAGATTGGCTTACAACTCGTCGACGATTTTATGGAAGCATACAAGGACGATATACATGATATAGATACAGCATATAAGCATTTAGGTATCGTAGATGGAGAAATTCAACCTGGCACAATAATGGCTTCAGGCGCTTTAGAAGAAATGGTCAAAGCGTTATGTGATATTGCTGGTCAGGACGTTTCGAAGTGGGCACAGAAAAGGAGCCAAACACTTGTTGATAATAGAGTGCCAGAAAATGTTCTGGTAGAAGGTATTTATGAAACGTTAGAGACGCTACAAAACCAAGGTTATAAAATGGGTATAGTAACAAGTGATTCTAAAAAAGGCGTAGAACAATTTTTAGAAGTAACTCAATTTGATCATTTCTTTGATGTAGTCATATCTACGGAGGCTTATGCAGTTGAAAAGCCTAATCCAGAAGTGCTTAATCCCTTGTTTAACAACTACGACGTATCACCACAAGATGTAATCATCGTGGGTGATACCGCCAATGATATACAAACAGGTGTAAATGCTAAGTTAGGCCTTAAGATTGCTGTACTAACGGGCGTAGGATTAGAACAAGAACTTAATAAAGCTGACCATATTGTAGATAACGCGAATGACGTTCTAGGAATATTAAATCAATATGCGTAGTTCACAAATTGTGTCATAATATACGTATCGTATATTATGACTTTTTTCTTTAATATAAACATAGAGGTGATTGTATGATTGATGGAAAATACGCAGATTATAAAGGCGAAACTTATAAAGTAGTTGAAATTGTTGGTAATGAATTGGTGCTAGCAACAGAAGACGAAAAGGCATTGGAACATGGTTTTGAAGCACAAACAGCAAATCAATCAGCGCATACATTATATTTCAAACGTATCCCGAGAGATGATGTTGATGAGCTTTATGCGTTATTTCAAGAAGCGAGATATGAAGGTGCCGTTTTTGATTTATACCAAGATACAGAACAACAACTTTATATTGGGACAGAAGATCAAGACAAAGCGAGTTCATTTGGATTAGATCAAACAGATGAACATTATTATAGTAAGTATGTGACAGAAGACGAAATTGAAAAAATAATCTACCGCCAACATATTGAGTAGTACATTGTTATAGCAATGAAAAAGGAGTGAGACATAATAATTGTCCCACTCCATTGTTTTTTATAGCTGTTTTTTCTTCTTGATAATTTTTGTTTAAATGATGGCAGTGATTTGGCCAACTCCTGGTGAGTTAATAAAACGATAGTAAAAGACTACAGACTGAGACCGTGTCCTAGGCAAGTGAGTATGAAATAAATAGAAAAGCCGGAACGGAATTTAAGAAAAATATGCACAAAAAAATGCCAACAAAGTCAGATGCTTTGTTGACACTTTATTTGTATTAGCGTTGATCTACTTTACGATGTGTCTCAATAATATGACGAATCTTATCAATGACTGGGTTTAATGAGTCTGGATCTTCATGTAAATCATATTCATTAATATTCACACGTACAACAGGACATGCGTTAAATTCGCTTATCCAGTCGTCGTAACGTTTGAATAGTTTTTGCCAATATTCTGGGTCAGTTTCCATTTCCATCTGGCGACCACGCTGTTTAATGCGATCAATGACTTCATCGTAATCACATTCTAAATAAATCAATACATCTGGTTTAGGGAAATAAGGCGTCATGACCATGGCGTTAAATAATTCTGAATATGTTTCAAAGTCTTCTGGGCTCATTGTACCTTGTTCTTCATGCATTTTAGCGAAAATGTCGACATCTTCGTAAATCGAACGGTCTTGGATGAAACCACCGCCATATTCAAACATGCGTTTTTGTTCTTTAAAACGTTCAGCTAAGAAATAAATTTGTAAGTGGAAACTCCAACGCTCAAAGTCGTTGTAAAACTTATCGAGGTAAGGGTTATGGTCCACGTTTTCAAATGAAGTTCTAAAATTCAGGCGTTCGGCTAAAGCTTTTGTTAATGTTGATTTTCCTACGCCTACAGTACCAGCGATAGTAATCACAGCATCTTGAGGGATACCGTATTTATTCATGCATTTGTCCTCCAATCAGTGGCTTCACTAATTCTAAAATATAATTATAGTCATCATTGTGTTTAACAAAATCAAGGCGTGTCGTGTCGATGCGAATGACGCGTTCTCCGTCAGCTTTTAACGAATTATAATAGGCATTATAATCACGCTTTAAATTAAGTAGGTAGTCATCCTCAATTTGATGTTCAAAACTGCGGTTACGTAGTGCTATACGGTCCTTTAAAGTTTCTAATTCTGCATCTAAAAAGATGATAATATTGGGCATTTCCAGATCTTCAGTTAAAATATCATAAATTCTTGAGAATTTACTGTATTCGGCACTCGTTAAGGTATTATGTGCGAAAATTTTATTTTTATAAATGTGATAATCACTAACGATACCACTTTCATTTGAAACAAGATCTTGGAATTGTTTGTAACGATTACATAAAAAGAACATTTCTGTTTGGAAACTCCATTTAGAAATATCTTCATAGAAATCTGATAAAAAAGGATTTTCATTTACAATTTCTTTTTCTTCATAGTAATTGTAAGTTTGACTAAGTTTGTGCGCTAAAGAAGACTTTCCGACACCAATCGGGCCTTCAACAGCAATAAATTGTTTTTTCATATTTACCGCTCCAATGTTAAAATAGACAATAAATATTGTACCATATGTGAGGTGTAAGACACATGACAACTGACCAAGATTTTATGAAAATTGCGATTGAAGAAGCAAAAAAAGCAGGGGATATTGGTGAAGTGCCTATTGGTGCTGTCATTGTTCGAGATAATGAAGTGATTGCAAGAGCACACAATTTGCGAGAATCATCACAAGACCCAACTGCACACGCTGAGCATCTTGCAATTCAGAAAGCTGCTGCTGTCGTCGGTAGTTGGCGCTTAGAAAACTGCCGACTTTATGTCACGCTAGAACCATGCGTGATGTGTGCTGGAACGATTGTAATGAGCCGTATTCCGTATGTAATTTATGGAGCCAAAGATCCCAAAGGTGGCTGTGCAGGTAGTCTCATGGACCTGTTACAAGAACCAAGATTTAATCATCGTGCAACGGTTCAAACAGGTGTATTAGAAGAAGCATGTAGCCAATTATTAAAAACATTTTTTAAAAATTTAAGAAAAAATAAAAAAATCATACAAACAGCCGATAATACAAATCACTAAAGATTTGGTAGAATATGAGTGTGTTACAAATTTGTGGCAAATGAGAATGGTGTGTAATTAAGATTGTGTTATCGATCATAGAAGGAAACGAGGTAAATTAATGATAAAATTAATTGCAACAGATATGGATGGTACATTATTAAATGCGGCACATGAGATATCAGAAGAGAATATTAAGGCGATTCAATATGCACAATCGCAAGGCATAACAGTAGTTATTGCTACGGGACGTGCTTTTTATGAAGCCAATTCACCTGTAAATCAAACAGATTTGAAAGTGCCTTACATCTGTTTAAATGGTGCAGAAGTGAGAGATGAATCTTTTAATATCATGAGTACATCTAAATTGAATCGTGAGTTAATTAATAGAATTACAACTGAGATGGATAAGGAAGATATTTATTATCAAGTTTATACAAACTTAGGTATCTACACTGAAAACCCTCAACGCGATTTAGAAATATATATAGATATTGCAGAACGAGCTGGTCAAAAAGCAGACGTAGAAAAAATTAAAGCTGGTATTCAAAAACGAATTGATAATGGTACTTTAAAAGTTGTAGATAATTATGACAAGATTGAAGATACCCCTGGAGAAATTGTTATGAAAATCCTTGCTTTTGACAGTGATTTAGAGAAAATTGACCGTGCAAGTGAGAAACTAGCACAATCAGAAAGTCTTGCAATTTCTTCTTCTTCAAGAGGCAATATTGAAATTACACACTCAGATGCACAAAAAGGCATCGCGTTAGAAACGATTGCAGAGCGTCTTAATATAGATATGGAAAATGTTATGGCAATAGGTGATAACATGAATGATATTTCTATGCTAGAGCGTGCTGGTTACTCTGTAGCGATGGATAACGCAACGCCTGAAGTAAAAGCAGTGTCTAAGTATGCTACAGACACAAATGAGCAAAGTGGCGTCGGAAAAGCGATTATGAAATTGCTCAAAGAAAATAATGAAATTTAGTATGAGGAGAAGTATATTATGAAAGGTTTAATCATTGTAGGGAGTGCGAAATTAGGTTCACATACAACAGCGCTATCCCAATATTTAAAAGGGCATTTTGAAGAACATGATTTTGAAGTTGAAATTTTTGATCTTGCAGAACATCCAATTCACCAACTTGATGTTTCAGGTGCTTCTAGTCCAAGTGAAACATATAAAAATAATTTAAGTACATTACAAGCTAAAGCAAGAGAAGCGGACTTTTTCGTCTTAGGATCTCCGAATTATCACGGTTCATACTCTGGTATTTTAAAAAATGCTTTAGATCATTTAACTATGGATGATTTCAAAATGAAACCTGTAGGCCTTATTGGTAATAGTGGAGGCATCGTAAGTTCAGAACCGCTATCACATTTACGTTTAATTGTACGTACATTATTAGGTATTGCAGTACCAACACAAATTGCTACGCATGATACAGATTATAAAAAATTAGACGATGGTACATTATATTTAGATAATGAAGAATTCCAATTACGTGCTAGATTATTTGTAGATCAAATCATTTCTTTTGTTAAAAATAGTCCTTATGAACATTTAAAATAAGTTAAATGATTAAATTATACTAAAATAACTGTTAGGTTTCTAAATAGGGCCTAACAGTTATTTTTATGTATGTTATTTTGAGCTTGATGGCTTTAAAATAGAAGTTACGATTGTATGATATTGATCTAAAATCGACTTTATTTTAGGTAGGTCTATATTATGTAAATGAATGCAACGCTCATCATATGCATCTCTAGATTTTTTTAATAGCCCCAACTCAATGAGATTGTTGATTTGTATTGAAATGGGTGTGTTGTGACTATACAACAACCTTTTGAGTTTTACCGCTTCAATACTTTCTTTGTTAATATAAAGTAATTTATCCAATATAATTATTTCAGCAAATGTAAGGTTCAAATTTTGTTTTACTACTTTTTTAATTAATTTTCTCTTTTCTTCGTAAGTTATTATATTCATGTTATCACCACATTAAGTTATTTGTTCTTTGTTGTATTATTTTGAAATTTTTAATACCTTCTATAATAGGTTGTTTATTATTAAATCCTTAAGGGCTTACACCTTTGATTGCTTGGAAATGATATATATAATCTTTAAGTGAATGGAAGTGATACTGTCTCCATACAAAATCTAAAGTATCACCATTTAATAAAGCACATGTTGAAAAGTGAATTTTTGAAGCAATAATGTAGTTTGATAAGGTACAACACATAAGTGCTGAAAATTCACGCGATAAAAAGCTGTTATTTACAAAAAATTGATGCGCAATATCTTGGCAAATTAATTTTCTTTCACAGTTGTTATTAATATATTGAATAACGTCTCTAATCAATATATGTTTAAAATTCCGTTCAGATTTAGAGCGAGGAGTTGTATTTATGGTATTAAGATAAGTCGCTTTAATTAAATATAATAATTTTCGTTCTATATCTTTAGTGTTTGATTGATTTAACATTGATAAAATGACGTCGTTATAAAGTATTTTTAAATCGGGACTATCTTTATCTATTATATTATGTTCATTTTGAGCATGCTTATTCAAAATTTTATAATAATAGTAATTATTTATAGATAGACATAATAACGTGCCTTCAAAGTTGATATCATTAATACATTCATAGTCATGAATATAAAATATATCTCCTGTATGGTAATGTTTAAAATTGTTATTTTTTAGAATTGTAATTTCTCCATCAAAAACGAAATAGATATTTAAAAAATGGTTAGTACGTAAACATTTAAAATTGGATGTTTTATTATTATATATCTTTAAATCATAATCCATTATTTATTTCACCACACCAATATACTAAGAAGCATCTTCTCTATAATAATTTTAATACGAAAAGTGTATATCGGACATTAACAAAATTTAACTCTTGATACACATTATTTTAAAATTAATATGCGAGTTTAGATTTTAGAGTAAATAATTTAATAGTAACGCTTAAAATTTTACTTTTTAATAATTAAAAACATAACGTCAAATAGATAATCTAGAAAAATTGAAATTACATTTACTAGAGATATTCAAATTTTGAACAAAAAAAGAGTACTAATAAATATATATTAGTACTCCTATAATAAATAAAGCGTATGAGTTAAATTGTATTTAACTATTTATGGTATTTTAATTTAGCAAAAGCATCATGTTGGTGAATAGATTCTTCATTGCGACATTCTATTTCAAAACCATCAAGCCACTCAAAACCTACCAAATCTGCAGCGATAAGACGGATAAGGTCTTCTACAAATCTTGGATTTTCATAAGCGTGTTCTGTAACACTTTTCTCATCAGGACGTTTTAGAATAGGATATAAAATAGAGCTTGCATTAGCTTCCATTGCATCTAAAATGACTTCTTTATAATCACCTATTAAATCAACATCTTTATTTAGAAAAGCTTTTACAGTGATAATACCACGTTGGTTGTGTGCTGAGTACTCGCTAATTTCTTTTGAACAAGGGCAAAGTGTAGTCACCGCAGCTTGGATTGTAATCTCTTTACGCGTTACATCATCTTTATCAATCGCTAAACCATAAGTTACATCGGCATGACCAACAGCTTTGATTTGAGTGACTGGGCTATAACGGTCGAAGAACCATTTAGCTGAGACATCTAAACCAGCAGCGTTTTGTTTCATGCTAACTTGTAAACTACGTAATAATTGATAAAGTGCGTCAAAATTTAATTCAATGCCATTATTATAGTGCTTTTCGACACTTTCTAATATACGGCTCATATTAATGCCTTTTTCGTCTTGATTTAAACTTGTTGAAAAACTAAAGTTTCCAGCAGTTTGGAAACGATCTACAAGTACTGGGTAAACTAAGTTTTTAATACCTACCTCTTCGATTTCAAACAAGAAATCTTTATGTGTACTTTGTAAGTCTTTCATATTTTCTTTTTCAGTTGGTTTCGTACCTTCGATAGGGTCAACAGAACCAAAGTGCTTCCATCTTCCTTCTCTAGTAGATAAGTCAAATTCTGTCATGCTATTGCCTCCACTTAAGATTCAAAGTTATAAGTCCAATAAGGTTCTACTTCTAAGAAACTGTGTGCTTCTCCAGGTACGTCAGGTGTTGCAAGTGACTCTAGGAATGGACCTGTTTGAGATGCATGTGCTTCGAATGTACGTAGTTTAACCTCTTTATAATCACTGATCTCATTTAGAATGTCTGGTGCACCTAATTTTTCATGTGCGTCATTACTAAATGCTACAAGCTGTAAACGTGGTCTTTCAGATACTGGCATACGACCAACCGTTCTCACGACTGCTTCTGCAGTAGCTTCATGGTCAGGATGAACAGCAAACTGCGGATAGAAAGAAATGATGACAGATGGTTGTAATTCATCAATGAGGGATTTAACCATTGCATCCATTTCATCATGTGGTTCGAACTCTACAGTTTTATCTCGTAAACCCATTTTACGTAAATCAGTTATGCCTATTGCTTCCATTGCTTTTTCTAATTCTTTTTCACGAATATCTGGTAATGTCTCACGCGTAGCAAAAGGTGGATTGCCTAAATTGCGTCCCATTTGTCCGAGTGTCAAACATGCGTACGTGACTGGAACTCTATTATCGATATAGCGTGCTAATGTGCCTGCAGATGAGAATGATTCATCATCTGGATGTGGAAAAATTACTAATACTTGGCTTTCCTCTGCCATGATACGCCCTCCTTATGCTTTGAACGGTTGAGTACTAATTTCTAAAGCAGCAGCTAATTGACCTTCATAGTTAAACCCTGCTAGCAGAAACTCACCATTCTCATTCACTTCATAATGTGTTAATCCTTGGACATAGACCCAACCGCTATCTTTCAATTTAAGACCGACACGGAAAGGATCTTTGTTGCCACCTTTAAGTTGAGCGTGTTCGTAAGTCACTTGAATATTTCTCAAAAAAGTTCCCGCATTAAATACACGTTGGTCAAAGTGAGCAGCATATGCACCATTTGTTGTTTCAACATGTAAGTATACAGGTTTATGCTCATATGAAGAAAGTAATGCTTGTACTTCCTCATTGTTAATTTGTTCCAAAATTTTGCCTCCTTGCTTCCAAACCCAACATTACAAAATTCAATTATTTATATTTACTTAACACAATAGATTTCTATGATATAAGTCTATACTTTAGTGTAAACCGACTCGTATACATTTTCTACCAGAAAAGTGAATTTTATATCTAAGAATTGTATTTTATATTTTGATTATCTCTTCATTCTACTAAAAAGCACAGCAGAAATGTATCACTCTGCTCAATTTTTATTAAAAAGTCTCAATTTAATAGTTAAATAGAGGTGGAATCCAATTCCTGTTAAAAAGATATAAAAGAAGTATAATGCATAAGTGTAATAAGATTTATATATAATTTGCATAACAATCAATTTATTATGACTGTAGTTTTAACAATAAAACATAGTATTAACATAGGTGTTAACGGGTATATTCATTTTAGGTAGAGGATATACAAGTGTTTATCGTGTTATTTTACTCGTTTAATATATAAAACTAAGGGTAAATAGCTTAAGTGCAACATTATATAGTAAGTTAAGTCACAACGATGGCTCTATAATTTAATTCAAGAAGGGATGATCATTTTGGAATTACAACTAGCAATTGATTTATTGAATAAAGAGGAAGCGGCAAAACTTGCGAATAAAGTTAAAGATTATGTAGATATCGTAGAAATTGGTACACCAATCGTTATTAATGAAGGTTTACCAGCGGTTCAACATTTAAATGATAATATAGAAGGCGTAAAAGTACTTGCAGACTTAAAAATTATGGATGCTGCAGACTACGAAGTAAGCCAAGCAGTTAAATTTGGTGCAGACGTAATAACAATTTTAGGTGTTGCTGAAGATGCATCAATTAAAGCAGCAGTTGAAGAAGCACATAAAAGTGGTAAAGAATTGTTAGTAGATATGATTGCAGTACAAGATTTAGAAAAACGTGCTAAAGAATTAGACGATTTAGGCGCAGACTATATCGCTGTGCATACTGGTTATGACTTACAAGCTGAAGGTCAATCTCCTTTAGAAAGTTTACGTAAAGTTAAATCAGTTATTTCTAATTCTAAAGTAGCTGTTATTGGTGGTATTAAACCAGATACAATTAAAGAAGTTGTAGCAGAAGAACCAGACTTGGTTGTAGTTGGTGGCGGTATTGCTAACGCTGACGATCCAGTTGAAGCTGCTAAACAATGTAGAGATGCGATTGAAGGCAGATAATATGACTGAAATTACAAATTATCGCTTAATATTAGATGAATTAGACCATACACTATCACACGTTAAAGATAGTGAAGCAAAAACGTTTTTAACACAAGTGGTTGAAGCGAATCAAATATTTGTTGCAGGAAAAGGTCGCTCTGGCTTTGTAGCAAATAGTTTTGCAATGCGTTTAAATCAATTAGGCAAATACGCGCATGTTGTGGGTGAGTCTACAACGCCGTCTATTACTGAAAATGATTTGTTTGTTATTATCTCTGGATCAGGTTCGACAGAGCATTTAAGATTATTAGCAGATAAAGCTAAAGCTGTTGGTGCAGAAGTTGTATTATTGTCGACAAACCCGGCTTCAGCGATAGGTGAACTTGCAAATGCAGTTATTGAATTACCGGCAGGGACGAAATATGATGCTGAAGGTTCAGCACAACCCCTAGGTAGCCTATTTGAACAAGCATCACAAGTGTTTTTAGATAGTATTGTTTTAGACTTAATGACTGAGTTAAAAGTTGATGAAGAAGCAATGCAACAAAACCACGCAAATTTGGAATAACCAAATATAAGTGTGAATAAAAGTAAAAAGAGAGAGGAAACTAAATTTAAGTTTCCTCTCTCTTTTTATTTCTGTATATTAAAATTAATCTAAATGAACTCTATTATGATCTTCCATACTATTTTCTTGTGTCATATCTATACATTGTTTACATGTTATAAAAGCGATTATTGCAAGTGAAACGATGATGTTAATAGTTAAAATCTTCTTCATGTTAATCATCCTAACTGTTTAAGTTTTTATATGAATTACAATGCATTAAGGTCGTTTTTGACTAGTTATTATTTTGAAAAAGGCACAATAAATAGACGTGATAAAAATTTATTGTATGTTACCTTTTCCCTGATGTTTAATTGTTAATCAAACTCAACTAAAGCGTATGTGCTATAGCTATGCTAAACAGTTGATTGATAACAAAGTATAGAGTATTGAGACTTTGATACTACAATTTATTTTAATATTAAAAATAATAAATTTAAAAACTATAGAAGAAAGTTAATTAGAATCTAAAAACGAATTTTAAAATGGCAACTAATGATTAATAATAAAACAAATAGGGGATACTATAAAAAATAGTTTAGTTACTTTTAGACTATTTTCACGTAGATCTATGACAATTTGATTTTAATACATTATTAAAGGGGAGATATAATGGAAAAAATCGTTGCTTTTTCAGATTGGCTTTGGGGGTTTCCTTTAGTTACATTATTATTAGTTTCAAGTTTATATTTAACAATAAACTTGAAATTTATTCAGTTTAGACATTTCTTTTATATGATGAAACAGACCTTTGGAAGTGTCAATAAAACGCCTAAGGGTGAGGGTACAATCACACCGAGGCAAGCATTGACCTCTGCGTTATCATCTACGATAGGCGCTGCGAATATTGTTGGTGTACCTACGGCTATTATGATGGGTGGGCCAGGTGCAGTCTTTTGGATGATAGTAATTGCATTCCTAGGCATGGCTTTAAAATTCAGTGAAAACGTACTCGGTGTACATTATCGTGAAAAAAATAAAAAGGGCGAATTTGTTGGTGGACCTACATATTATATGAAGAAAGGTTTTAAAAATAAAAAGTTAGGCGCTATTTTTTCTATTGTCTTTGCTTTTGCGCTGATGCTTGAGCTTATTCCAAGTATTATGGTACAAGGTCATTCGGCTGCAAGGACTGTTCATGATACATTTAATATACATATGGGTGTAACTGGTGTCGTTCTAGCTATTCTTGCAGCATTAGTCGTGTTTGGTGGTATTCAACGTATCGCGTCATTTACTGAGAAGATTGTGCCAATCATGGTAGGTTTATATTGTTTGTTAGGATTTGCTATTGTCCTAATGAATATCACTCAAGTGCCTAATATTATTGCACTTGTTGTTGAACAAGCGTTTAATCCTAGTGCAGCATTAGGCGGCACATTCGGTGCAGCGCTCGCAACTACCATCCGTTGGGGATTTGCACGAGGCATATATTCTAATGAGGCAGGTCTTGGTACATCACCTATTGCTCATGCAGCTGCTAAAACGGATCATCCTGTACGTCAGGCTTTTTGGAGTGTCAGTGAAATTGTAGTCGATACGCTTGTCGTATGTAGTACGACTGCTTTCGTTGTACTTGTTTCTGGTGTCTGGACAGCAGAAGACGCAAAATCACAATCTGCAGCGCTCACAGCCAGAGCGTTTGAAGATGCTTTTGGACAATTTGGCAGTATGATTGTATCGATTTCGATGGTATTTTTCGTATTTTCAACGGTCATCGTCGTGATTTTTTACGGCTCTAGAATGGCAGAATTCTTATTTGGATTAACAGGTGGTTGGATTATGAAAGTCGTCTACGTATTATCATTAATCGTAGGTGCTTTGGGTGCAGCAACACAACTATGGAATTTGTTAGATTTAGCACTTGCAATTGTGCTTATACCTAACGTTATTGCTGTCCTTATACTTTCACCAAAAGTAAAATCACTAACTATAGATTTCTTTAAAAACTATAAATAAGTTGTTCTATTAAAAATAAGGTCCCTCACTACAAAATGCAGTGAGGGATTTTTGGTACGCAGATTTTTCAAAAATTGGGTTTGGATATTTCATTTCCGGAAAATTTAATCTACTAATGGGATTTGGATTGTAAGTTTCATTTAATTTTCAATGAAATTGGGAAGAAGATGACCTAAGCCTCCACGATTAAAATTTATCAGTGATTGTGTAAAGGTCAACAACTATAATTAATGTTAATATATATTATATTAAAGTTTACAATTCAAAGGGTGACATGAAAGTGGAAATATTAGAAAAGATTGATCAACACGCACAAGAACTGCCACAACGCCTTGCGTTGCAATTTGATGATTTAAAGTGCAATTATAAACAATTAAAAATAAATATCGAATTAGTGCTTGAAGATATAGCGCGTATTCCTAGTCATCAATTTGTAGCAGTCATAATGAAAGACCCTATGGAAACAATCATCTATTATTGTGCATTGTTAAAGAAAAATTGTATTCCATGCATACTAGATTTTCAATGGTCACAAGCGCAGATAGACACATTACTAAACCATTATGGGATTTCTTATGTAATCAATGAGGAACAAGAAATAATAAGTAAGCATATTAAAAATAATCAATTGAAGTGGCATGATGATTTATTACATGTTGGTTTTACTTCAGGAACGACAGGCTTACCAAAAGCTTATTATCGCAATGAAAAATCATGGCTATATTCATACAAAGAAAACGAAAAGCTTTTAGGAACGCCGATTAATATACTCGTTGCACCTGGACCTTTATCTCATTCATTGTCTTTATATACTTGTATCTATGCGCTGTATAGTGGCAAAACGTTTATAGGACAACGTCAATTTGATGCGACATTGCTATTACAAACGATTGAAAAAGTATCTGAAACAGTTGCCATGTTTTTAGTGCCGACGATGTTAACATCGTGTTTGGCTGAAAATATTAAAATGGAGTCAGTGCGCTATATTTTTTCTACAGGTGATAAGTTACCTTTGGAAATAAGAAATAAAGTTCAACAATATATGCCGCAAACTATATTAATAGAGTTCTTCGGAACATCTGAAGCAAGCTTTATAAGTTATAACTACAATAATGAAGCACCGTATCATTCTGTGGGTTTACCTTTTCCAAATGTGAAAATA
Organism: Staphylococcus sp. AntiMn-1; assembly: GCF_001663395.1. Classification (NCBI taxonomy): domain Bacteria; kingdom Bacillati; phylum Bacillota; class Bacilli; order Caryophanales; family Staphylococcaceae; genus Staphylococcus; species Staphylococcus sp. AntiMn-1. The sequence continues at coordinate 1,363,983 of NZ_CP012968.1, read as the reverse complement.
CACTTGGCACATCAGGATGAACAGGGTGTAGGCGTGTTACATATTCAAAGTAATATGGTGTTTAGTGGTTATGCAAATCAAGATATTTCACGAAGTAAATGGCTGGAAATTGGTGATTTTGCATCACTTGATCATAACGGATATCTCTATTTGCACGGACGTCAGAGTGACCGCATGATTATTGGTGGTCGGAATGTTTATCCAACTGAAATTGAGCGTGTAGCCCAAGAATATGAATATTTTAACGAAGTGTGCATAGTGAGTGAACCACATTCGAAGTTCGGAGAGATTGCAGTACTACTTTATACAGGTACACGATATGTGTCTTATCAATCTTTGAAAAGTTTTTTGTCATCATATTTGGCAAGATATCAAATACCATCTAAATTGATTAAAATAGATGAAATGTACTATACACAAAGTGGGAAAATAGCGCGTAGACAAATGAAGGAATGTTACTTAGGAGGAGAGTTTAAATAATGAAAGAAGCAGTGATTGTTGCGGCAAAACGTACAGCATTTGGCAAATATGGAGGAAAGCTTAAACATATAGAGCCAGAACACCTCATAAAGCCATTATTTACACATTTCAAAGAAACATTCTCCCATGTGATGTCAGATATTGATGACGTTATTCTGGGTAATGTCGTAGGTAATGGAGGTAATTTGGCGAGAAAGTCCTTACTTGAAGCAGAACTAGATCACCACATCCCGGGCGTAACTATCGATAGACAGTGTGGTTCAGGGTTAGAAGCGATATTACAAGCTTGCCGTATGATACAAGCAGGCGCAGGTACAATTTATATGGCAGGCGGTGTAGAAAGTACGAGCCGTTCACCTTGGAAAATAAAGCGACCGCAATCTGTTTATGATACCCAATTACCAGAGTTTTTTGAACGCGCATCATTTGCTCCAGAAAGACAGGACCCTTCAATGATTGAAGCGGCTGAAAATGTAGCTCAAACTTACAACATTTCAAGAACGGCACAAGATTATTATGCATGGATGAGCCATCAAAAAACAATGGCTGCATATGAACATCAAATCATTTCCCGAGAAATAATGCCATTTCAAGTTAAGGGTGAAACATTTCAGCGAGATGAAAGTATTAAACCAAAGTTAACGGAACGGACGCTGAATCGTTTGAAACCACTCTTACCTGAAGGCACAGTTACTGCTGGAAATTGTTGTATGAAAAATGATGGTGCAGTGTTATTAATGATTATGGAAAAAGAAACTGCCAAAGCATGTGGTTTTAATAGCGGGTTAGCATTTACTGATGGTTTAACTGTAGGCGTAGACCCGAATGTTTTAGGCATAGGTCCTGCACCAGCAGTAACAAGACTACTAGAAAAAAATCACTATACTATTGATGAAATTGATGCGGTCGAATTGAATGAGGCCTTTGCATCACAGGTATTAGCAAGTCAAGAAATGTTGGGATTAACTGATGCGAAATTAAATGTTTATGGCGGCGCAATCGCTACAGGGCACCCCTATGGTGCAAGTGGTGCAGCTTTAGTGACGCGCTTGTTCTATATGGATGAATATCAAAGAACAATTGCTACAATGGGAATAGGAGGTGGCATGGGCAATGCATTATTGTTTGAAAGATGGACATGAAGAGCGAGAAATCATATTTAATGAAGGTGATGTCATAGCTTATAATCAATATTTTAATCAATATCCATTAAATAAAGTACCGCCACTATATTGTGCTAAGTTATGGCCAGAATTTCAGTTGTTTCAGCAATATGCTAATCGCAATATTTTGCTGAAAGAAACAGAAATAGACCATACAAAATCGCTTGAAACGAATGAAACATATCTAGCGCATATGTGTATGATAGAGAAGAAGAAAATAAAATCATTTATGAAATATACTTTTAAATTAGATGTACATAAAAATAGCGAAAACTATATCACTATTAAACAAATATTTTTGGAGCAGCTATAGCATGATACAAATAACAACAGAACAAGTGAATGAATATTTAGCCTTAATTAATGATCAAAACCCAGTGCATCAACATATAGTGCCTGGTCAATTGATTGTGCAGCTAGCATTCACAAATAAAAAATTAGCATGGGTAGCATACAAAGTGAAATACATGGCAACGGTTGAAATAAATGAATCTTTAAATTTTGAACTTGTAACAAACGAAAAAATGGTTATTTCTAATCAAAGCGGTGACGTAAAAATTTTCATTGTGAAAATCTAAATGTTGAATTGATTATGGTGTTCAAGGTGTATACAAATGATGAGGTTATAATGCATTGGCGAGTACTTTTTTGTGTTAATTTAAAAGAGTACGATACAATAATAAGTGAAGTAACAAGTATACTAGGAGGATAACTATGACAGTAGAAACATATTGGAGATCTTTTATCGAAGCATTTCCTGAATATAAAGGTGTGCAATTTGATGCTTGGTCTTTTGGTGTTGACGAAGATGAATTAGCTGATTTAGTGAAAAAGGGCATGAAAACTGCGACGACAAGTGGATTATCGTCTTATAAAGTAGAGGAAGAAGCGTTACCACAAGTCGGTGATATCAGTGTTGTATTAAATGAAAAAGGAAACCCGCAATGTATCATTGAAACTACACGTGTTTATCAAACGCCATTTAATGATGTTACTGAACATCATGCATATCTTGAAGGTGAAGGAGATAAGTCATTGGCATATTGGCGCCAAGCACATATCGAATTTTTCGAATCATATTATGCTGAATTAGGTATTCCTTTTGATGAATCAGAAATCATGGTGTGTGAAGAATTTAAGTTATTGTATGTATAAAAAACGAGCGGTACATAAGTTAGAACTGCTTCGAGTATTCTCTCCAAGCACAACAAAGGGGACAATCTTTGTCTAACTGTGTACCGCTCATAGGGTGAGTGTTTATAGGGTTGTGTTAGTCAAGGCAACATAAGGGGACAACTTATGTTGCCTTTATTCTTTTTAAACTTCTAATTTCTAAAGGGGAGTTTATTGCATATATGTTCTTCTGTAATCTGTTTAAAGCTAAATTTTGAAAAGTCTTAGGTGTAAAGTAAATGTTATTAATAGGTTAGTTTCATATTATCAACATCACTTTCAAGTAGAGAGAGTAACTTATATAATTCATTCATGCTGAAATTTTCATCAAATTTAACAGAAATTGTTTTGAAAGTTTTAGTGATAATTTCATATATTGGGTTACCATTTTCAAAAGCCTGTTTGTAGATAATCATGCTGTGATTCCCTCCTTTTTCTCTCTACACTTAATATACTAATAGATTTACTTGGAAAATACATGAGTCTTCAGTATCAACTTCGTATCGGTCTTATGTCGTATATGATTTAAAAAGTAAAAAGTATGTGAAAATGGTGAGTGAAGCAAAAGGGTTAGAATTGAACTTTGTTGAATCATGGTCTAAATTGTAACTTAGATGTATCGTGTTTTAAAATTCAAGCTTGGAGTGATAATGTATGAAAAAAATTACAAAGACTTTTGTAGCATGTAGTATTGTGTTTGGAACTACAGTAGGCCTAAGCATTGCTAACGAAGACATATCACAAAGTGAAGCACAAGCAGAAACGACGCAACCTTATTATGAGTATCAAGGCTACACAGCTCAAGGTGGAGATTTTGTATTAGATTAAGCATTTTATAATGGATTGAAAGCAGGTAATGTTACTTTTAAGGATATTAAAGTGAATAGTAAATATGATTCAGGTTCTGAGAGCAAAGTAATTTATGATCAAAAATTTGAAAAAGTAAATGGTAATAAAGCTAATTCAGTAGAATTTGAGATAGCGGAAGATGCAGTAAGTTTACAAGATATGAGAGTGCAATTTGGACAAAACTTTGAATATCAACCACCGCTTCATGGGGACAAAGTAAATAGCTCCGATGGTTTGTATGGGTATAAAGTAGGCGAAGGTTATATCGTATTTCATATGAGTGATGGTTATGTAACGAGTGTGACAGTATCATAAAGCATATTTAATATACAAAAACCAAGTAGAAATATATTTAATTTCTACTTGGTTTATTTTATTGATAGCGTTGTTTTTAAACTTCTGTAACGTCAACATCAATATGTTCAACACGGTTATATGCACCGTGGTCAACCGGACCTACAAAGTCATTCATCTTCCAACCATTTTTAATTGCAGAAGCAACAAAAGCTTTGGCAGCAATAACTGCTTCTCTTGGTGTTTTGCCGTTGGCTAAATACGCAGTAGTTGCTGCAGCAAAAGTACAGCCTGCACCATGATTATAGCTTTGTTGGAACATATCAGTAGTTAATTGGTAGAAGTGTTCACCATCATAGTAAAGGTCATAAGATTTATCTTGATCTAAAGCTTTTCCACCTTTAATAATGACATGCTGTGCGCCTTGTTTATGAATGATTTTAGCAGCTTTTTTCATATCATCTATTGATTTTAAAGTACCTAGGTTTGCAAGTTGTCCTGCTTCAAATAAATTTGGTGTTACGACAGTTGCTTTAGGTAATAAATGTTCAATCATTGCGTCAGTGTTGCCAGGATTTAATACTTCGTTTTCGCCTTTACAGACCATTACTGGATCAACGACAAAGTAGTCGGCGCCAGATTCTACATATGCTTCACCAGCACGTTTGATTATTTCTTGTGTACCGAGCATACCTGTTTTCACAGCATCTGGGTGGATTGAGATTGCTGTCTCTAATTGTTTCTCAAATACATCAAATGGAATTGGCGTTACGTCATGAGACCATGTCGCTTTATCCATTGTAACGATTGATGTCAGAGCAACAATGCCGTATGTCTCTAACTCTTGAAATGTTTTTAAATCTGCTTGCATACCTGCCCCTGCACTTGTGTCTGAACCTGCAATCGTTAATGTTTTTTTCAATGCCATGAATCTTCACTCCTAAATTTCTTTTGTACATATCATACCACGTTTGTCGAGTATTCTAAATAATGACCTTTTAAATAGCGAGCAATATTTAACTACTTTGTATAAGGTAGATTAATTTTATTTTTGATGAAGAGAAATAGAGTTAATTATAAGATTTTTAAAATTTCTTATAGGGTTACCTGAGCTGGTTTAAAGGTATACAAGTGCTGATGCACTTGCATAAGTAGCGCTAAACTTGCTAACGCAAGAAGTACTACTTTACATGCATAAGATCTACTTATTCACGTGCATAATTTCTTGCACGTGGATTTTAAAAGGATTACCTGAGCTGAAGCTCATGCATAAGTGGTTCTATTCTTGTGAATACAAAGTAGAAATAATGGTTCGCCTGCGCTGGTTTAAAGGTTTACAAGTGCTAAGGCACTTGCATAAGTAGCGCTAAACTTGCTAACGCAAGAAGTACTACTTTACATGCATAAGAACTACTTCTTCACGCGCATAATTTCTTGCACGTGGATTTTAAAAGGATTACCTGAGCTGAAGTTCATGCATAAGTGGTTCTATTCTTGTGAATACAAGAAGAACCACTTTATATGTTAAAATACAAACTGAGGTGAGAGGGAATATGGAATGGTCAGATGTTTTTCATGAAATTACTACACGACATGACTTTAGTGCGATGCACGAATTTTTAGAAAAAGAATATACAACAGAAATTGTATACCCAGATAGAGAGAATGTTTATCAAGCATTTGATTTAACACCATTTGAACAAGTGAAAGTTGTCATATTAGGTCAAGATCCATATCACGGACCGAATCAAGCACATGGCTTAGCTTTCTCAGTACAACCAGATGCTAAGTTTCCACCTTCGTTGCGTAATATGTATAAAGAACTTAAAGAGGACATAGGTTGTGAAAGAACAACGCCACATTTACAAGATTGGGCGCGCGAAGGTGTTTTGTTATTGAATACAGTTCTGACTGTTCGCCAAGGTGAAGCACATTCACATAAAGAAATTGGCTGGGAACTTTTCACAGATGAAGTGATTAAAACAGTATCTGAACAATTAGAAAATGTTGTGTTTATTTTATGGGGAAAACCCGCACAACGAAAAGTCAAATTGATAGATACATCAAAACATCATATTATTAAGTCTCCACATCCAAGTCCTTTATCTGCTTATCGTGGTTTCTTTGGTTCAAAACCATATTCTCAAACAAATATGTATTTACAAGAAAATGGTAAAGCACCAGTGAATTGGTGTGAAGGTGAGGCATAAACATGGAAAAAGATAAGGTTATACAGTTAATTGAGCAAGAATTAGTAGCAGCGGACGAAGCAAATAATAATGCTGAATTTGAAAAGCATATTTATGCTATTCATACGTTGACTTCACTTGTTACAGGGTCGACAAGTCAGCATAAAAGTTATAAAGATAATACGTATGATGTTTCTTCGTCATTTCAAACATCTACTATAGTAAGTAATGGTACTTCAAAAACCCAATCAGCTTCTAAAAAACCAGCTGTATCTGAGGAAGAGATTCGAGCGATGGGCGGTAAAACATCACAACCAGCGCCACAAAATAGCGTTTCTGACACATCACTTACAGCTAACAAGTTGGTTACAGATGATGAAATAGGTAATGGAGATTCAATATTTGATTTTTAATTAAGAAGGGAAGTAAATAGCATGATGAAAGTATTTATTATATTAGGTGCATTGAACACAATGATGGCAGTAGGAACTGGCGCATTTGGTGCACATGGCTTAGAAAATAAACTATCAGCAAAATATTTATCAGTATGGGAAAAAGCAACGACTTACCAAATGTATCATGGTTTAGGCATACTTGCGCTTGGTATCATTAGTGGTACAACTTCAATTAACGTGAATTGGGCAGGTTGGCTCATGTTCTTCGGTATTGTCTTTTTCAGTGGCTCATTATACATTTTGGCATTAACTCAAATTCGTATCCTTGGCGCAATTACGCCAATCGGTGGGGTTTTATTCATAGTAGGTTGGTTAATGCTTATTATCGGAACATTTAAATTATAAATTTTTAATTGTTATAGAATTCATCTTGTGGGTATAATACAGTCCATGAGGTGAATTTTATTTATGAGTCAAAATGATAAGCAAATAGATAGAGGAGATTTAAAACAAAACTTATCTGAGAAATTTGTATGGGCTATAGCCTATGGTTCATGTATAGGTTGGGGTGCATTTATCCTACCTGGTGACTGGATTGGTCAATCAGGCCCTATATCTGCAGCGATAGGTATTGTAATTGGTGCATTATTAATGATACTGATTGCAGTAAGTTATGGTGCTTTAGTTGAACGTTTTCCAGTTTCAGGTGGAGCATTTGCATTTAGTTTTTTAGGATTTGGAAGGTACGTTAGTTTCTTCTCATCCTGGTTTTTAACTTTTGGATATATATGTGTTGTAGCTTTAAACGCAACAGCATTTAGTTTATTAATTAAGTTCTTACTACCAGATATATTAGAAACTGGTAAGTTATATACTATTGCAGGATGGGATGTTTATATAACTGAGATTCTTATCGCATCGTTATTATTAATTGTCTTTATGTTTATAGCAATTAAAGGTGCAAGTGTATCAGGATCTCTACAATTTTATTTCTGTGTAGCAATGGTTATAACAATCGTATTACTATTTTTCGGTTCATTCTTCGGGAATAACTTCTCTTTTGAAAATTTACAACCGTTAACGAATGAAAAAGAAGGTTGGTTTACATCCATTATTATGATTGTGGCAGTAGCGCCATGGGCATATGTTGGATTTGATAATATTCCACAAACAGCAGAAGAATTTGATTTTGCGCCGAATAAAACATTTAAATTAATCGTTTATAGTTTACTTGCCGCAGCATTTACTTATGTATTAATGATTTTATACACAAGTTGGTTAAGTAGCTCATCTACAAGTTTAAACGGTAATTTATGGTTAACAGGTGCTGTGACACAAGAGGCATTTGGTTACATTGGTTTAGCAGTGCTAGCAATCGCAATTATGATGGGGATATTCACTGGTTTAAATGGATTCTTGATGAGTTCAAGCCGTTTATTATTCTCAATGGGACGCTCAGGCATTATGCCTTCTGTATTTAGTAAATTGCATAAAAAATATAAGACACCTTATATTGCAATTTTCTTTTTAGTGTCTGTTACATTAATTGCACCGTGGCTAGGTCGTACTGCATTAACATGGATTGTTGATATGTCTTCAACAGGTGTATCAATTGCTTATTTTATTACATGTTTATCAGCAGCAAGACTCTTTAGTTTTGATAAATCAAGTAACACATACGGACCTGTATACAAAGTATTTGCGATATTAGGTTCAATCGTTTCATTTGTATTCTTACTGTTATTATTAGTTCCTGGGTCACCAGCGGCACTTTCAACACCATCTTATATCGCATTAGGCGGTTGGTTAATCATTGGTTTGATTTTCTTTGTTGTACGCTATCCAAAACTGAAAAATATGGATAATGACAGATTAAGTAAACTTATTTTAAATCAATCAGAAGATGAAATAGTAGATTTAATTAATAAAAATAAATCAGATAAAGCGAACACCTAGTTATTTTTGTGAATAATAATCATGTTTTTTGCATGTAAAATTATGTAATTCTAACATTTAAACTTGGATTATATAATTTCATATATGCCCTTCAATACAGACACATTAAAAGTGTTTATATTGGAGGGCTTTTATTATTAGAGGTTTGATTATAGAAATGGCGAGTAACAAAAAACCTGAGAAAAATCATTATTACAAATGATTTTTCTCAGGTTTTTGATTTAGTATCATGCATTTTAAATTCTTTTTTTACGTATTTTCGTACCAGATACAATAAGCTTTGATATTTGATCAGCAAAAAGTAATCCTAAAGCGATAGCACCAGCAATTAAAGTCACTTCTAGCATTGTATTAATGGCTTTACTAAATTCTAATAAGATTAAGTTTTTTGTTGCATCGAATGCAAGGCCACCAGGAACGAGTGGAATAATACCTGGAACCATAAATATAATTACGGGTTCCTTTTTATAACGAGCCATGATGTGACTCAGCATACCTAACGCAATACTTCCAAAGAAACTAGAATATATAGTATGGAATTGAAAACCTTCATAAAATAAAATATAAAACATCCACCCACACGCACCTACAATACCAACTGTGTTGTATAGGCGTTTTGGTACATCAAATATCACACCAAAGAAAAGGGAAGCAGTATAACTAAATATTAAATTTAAAATCCAAAACATAGACATTGCTCCTAAAAAATAATGAGTATAGTACCAACACCGGCGCCTATACCAAAAGCAGTCACTAGGGCTTCTAGTGATTTAGTGGTAAATAGTAACATATGACCGGCGAATAAATCTTGAATGGCATTCGTGATTAATACACCAGGCACGATAGGCATTACTGAAGCTATTATGATAGTAGATATCGAACCACCGGGTATTAAATGATGCCCTGAAACGGTTATGAGGCCGATGACAATTGCGCCCATAAATTCTGGGATGAATTGAGCATGTAGTTTTCTTTGAAGCGTTTCTACAACAATGAAGCCAAAGGACCCAGCCAAAATAGCAGTAAGTACATCTGTTAAGATGCCACCTTGAAGATATAAAAAACTCGCTGCGATAATAGCGGCAGCTATAAATTTGAAAATTAGATCATGGTTAATGCTTTGTTCGTGATATATTTTTTGCAGTTCTTGAAAGGCATCTTCAAGTGAAATGTCACCTAAAGCAAGACGCCTAGATATGCCATTTGTTCTTGATATGCGATGAAGATTTGTATCTCGTGTTTTAATCCTGAAAATCCTAGGATAAGATTCGTTATGTAACATGAAGTTAATTACTGTATTTGTTACGAAACTATTGCTTTCTGGATAGCCTAATGTAGTTGCAATTCGAGTCATTGTATCTTCAACTCTGGAACCTTCTGCACCAGATTCCAACAGGATACGTCCTGCGAGCAAAATAACATCTTTCGCCATTCTTTCATCGTAACTTTCAACTGTTTGATTGTATATTGTCATTTAATCACCAATAATGAAGTATTTAACTAAAGCTATGTTTTTGTATTCATAGCATAGGAATAAGTTATTGAGTTAATAATTTTTATTGTAACACTTTACTCTTAAAAATTGTTAGAAGAATCAGAAAGTAACTTATACACTTTATAAAATTTAAAATATAACATTTTATACAATTTAAGTAATTTAAATATGTTTCAAATTTCGCAAATAGGCTAAAATAATATTAGTTAGCTGTTTCAGACAAATATTGAGTAGCGACAATATTTAACAGTTAATATTAAATTAAGTAGTGATTAAAGTTCTCCCAAACACACTACACAGACTCAGGCACACTTGTTCAATAGCAAGTGTGCCTTTTTTTACTCGCTCTGCATTCGACTAGTTGAATGCTAGAGCGAGTTATGCAAGCGTAAGCTTCCGAACCTTAAGTAACAACATGTTGAAATCTAGAGCGAGTAAGAGCGAGTAAGAACAAGTAACGAATTATGAAAATGTATAAAAAATGTCGACAAAGTTAGATACTTTGCCGACAGTCTTAAACAATTCCATTAATATGAACGGAAACGTTTATTGTATTTTATAATGAAAATAGATCTTGTAAGACATCTTTTGTGATGATATTACCTACGAAGAAACTACCAAAGTCGCCGTAGCGTGCAGTTGTTTCATCAAATCTCATTTCATAAACAATTTTTTTGAATTGAAGTGGGTCTTCTGCAAAAAGTGTTACGCCCCATTCATGATCGTCAAAACCAACAGATCCAGTGATGAATTGTTTGATTTTACCTGCATATTGGCGACCAATCATGCCATGATCATGCATAAGTTTCTTTCTATCTTCAAGTGGTAACATATACCAGTTATATGTTTCACCACGACGTTTATCCATTGGATAGAAACAAATGTATTCAGTACGAGGTAATTCTGGGAATAATCTTGGTTTAATATGAGGATTTTCATATGGATCTTCATCAGATTTTCCTGCAAGATAATTACCTAATTCTATGATAGAAACATAAGAATATGTTGGAATTAAGAAATCTGTAATTTTCAATTTATTAAATTCATTTTCAAAAGCATTTAAATCTTTCATTTCTGGACGTAATATCCATAAAAGAAGGTCTGCTTTTTGACCATTAATATTATAAAATGCATGATCTCCTGCATTATTTGTGCGTGCTTCTTCGTGCTTATCTAAAAACGATTGTAATTCTTCCACGAGAGATTGACGTTCTTCCTCTGGAACTAAACGTAAAGTAGTCCAATCAATAGCATATAATAAATGTAAACTATACCAACCGTCTAACGTTTCTGGTACTTGTGGCATTGTAAATCGCTCCTTTGTGAAAATTTCTATGTCTTCACTATAAAATTCTACCATAAAGAAACTGTTAAAACATAAGTAAATGATTACAAATTGGTGACATGGAATTCTATAAAAAATAACGTATACTATATAGTGTAAATAAATAGATTTAAATTTCGAGGAGGCCCCTATGTCTTTATTAGATGTATTACAAGAAAAACTTTCAGGAAAAAATGTGAGAATCGTATTACCTGAGGGTGAAGATGAACGCGTATTAACAGCAGCAACACAATTACAAAATACAGAATATGTTACACCAGTAGTATTAGGTAATGAAGCTAATGTGAAGACTTTAGCTAATGATAAAGGATTAGATATTACTAACATTGAGATTATCGATCCAGAAACAAGTGAATTGAAACAAGAATTAGTAACTGCTTTCGTTGAACGCCGTAAAGGTAAAGCGACTGAAGAACAAGCACAAGAAATGCTAAAAAATGTAAACTACTTTGGTACAATGCTTGTTTATACTGGTAAAGCTGAAGGACTAGTCAGCGGTGCAGCACATTCTACAGGCGATACAGTTCGCCCAGCGTTACAAATTATTAAAACAAAACCTGGCGTTTCAAAAACATCTGGCGTTTTCTTTATGATTAAAGGAGAAGAACAATATATCTTCGGCGATTGCGCAATCAATCCAACACTTGAAGCACAAGACTTAGCTGAAATTGCAGTAGAGAGTGCAAAAACTGCTAAAAGCTTTGACATGACACCGCGTGTAGCAATGTTAAGTTTTTCAACAAAAGGCTCTGCAAAATCAGACGATGTTGAAAAAGTAGCAAATGCAGTGAACTTAGCGCAAGAGAAAATTGAAACTGACAATATTGAAGATGTTGTTGTAGATGGTGAATTCCAATTTGACGCAGCAATCGTACCAGAAGTTGCTAAGAAAAAAGCACCAGACGCAAAAATACAAGGTAATGCTAATGTATTTATCTTCCCAAGTTTAGAAGCGGGTAATATTGGATACAAAATTGCACAACGTTTAGGCGGTTTTGATGCAGTAGGTCCAGTACTACAAGGACTTAATTCTCCAGTGAATGATTTATCGCGTGGTTGTTCAACAGAAGACGTGTATAACTTATCAATCATTACTGCTGCGCAAACATTACAATAATGGATTTAGCAAGCAAATATTTTAATGATATAGATTGGCGTTATATTGACCATTCTTCTGGGTTAGCGCCTATGCAATCATTTGCATTCGATGATACATTTTCGGAAAGTGTTGGCAAAGATTTATCATGTAATGTTGTACGTACTTGGATACACCAACATACAGTCATTTTAGGTATCCATGATTCACGCCTACCTTTTTTACAAGATGGTATTCGTTATCTTACTGAAGAACGTGGCTATAATGCGATTGTTAGAAATTCAGGTGGCCTAGGTGTCGTCTTAGACCAAGGTATACTCAATATTTCTCTCCTATTTAAAGGTAAACATGACATTACAATAGACGAAGCTTTTACAGTAATGTATTTATTGGTTTCAAAAATGTTTGAAGATGAAGACGTAGAGATTGAAACACACGAAATTGAACGTTCATATTGTCCAGGGAAATTTGATTTAAGTATTAATGGACGAAAATTTGCAGGCATTTCACAAAGGCGAGTACGTGGCGGCATTGCTGTACAAGTATATCTTTGTGTAGAAGGTGATGGCAGTGAACGCGCCGATATGATGAAGTCTTTTTATAAACGCGCGTTAAAGGATGAAGAAACAAAATTTACTTATCCAAATATAGATCCACAATGCATGGCGTCATTAGAGTCATTATTAGGCAAAGCAATCACTGTTCAAGACGTAATGTTTAAGTTATTATACGCGCTTAAAGATTTAGGTGGACGATTAAATATGGAACCTATAACAGATGATGAATGGCAACGCTATGAAGGTTATTTTGAAAAAATGATTGAACGTAACGCTAAGATGAATCAAGCAATGGATTAAATCATTATTAAGACCAGAAACGGTACTTTTTTATTAAAGTAACGGCTCTGGTCTTTTTTAGAGTTAATATAAAAAATATTGACATAAATCTTTCTAATTGTTGAATTATAGAAACTAAATAAGTAATATAGGAAAAGTGTAGTTTAAAACTAACTAATTTAAATAAATTTCCGTAAAATCATGTTAACTTTTTGAATATAAGACTATAGAGTTTTATAATGGAAAAGTATTGATTATAATTAGTAGCAGGTATTAACTTTTGAAAAAGCACTTTCTGTTATTTAATTAAAAATAAACCAAGTAACTATGACTAGAGTTGTATGGCATAATATAAAATTTATGAGATAATGTATAATAATGTGTGTAAAATTAGTTAAGGTTGAGTATTTTCCTATAGAATACGAGCAGTCTTTTCAAATTAATAATGATAAAAGACATATTAGATTGGCTAACAACGAGACTTTAAAACACGGAATTTCCTGGGAAATTTCAAGCAGAATGCATTGTGGTGTTCTGAAATGATTAAAATCAGTGTTGTCTGTAATGTGTAGCTTACTTAAAATATAAAACTAAAGAAAATACTAAAGGTGATTGAGAATATGACACAACAAGGATATGGGGAAGCCAATGGAAAAGTAATATTAATTGGTGAACATGCTGTTACATTTGGCGAGCCAGCAATAGCGATTCCATTTACGACCGGGAAAGTGAGAGCGAAAATAGAATCTATAGAAGAACCTCTTTCTTCATGTATTAAAAGTGATGTATATGAAGGTGAGTTAATTAATGCACCTGAACATTTAAAGGCAGTAATAACTCGTTTTGTAGAAAAATATGAAATCCAAACACCTATAAAAGTTTCGATTGATACAAACTTACCACCATCTAGAGGACTAGGCTCAAGTGCTGCAATGGCGGTTGCTTTTGTGCGTGCAAGTTTCGATTACCTCAACAAACCATTATCTGATGAGTTGTTGATAGAAGAAGCTAATTGGGCGGAACGTATTGCACATGGTAAACCAAGTGGCATTGATACACAAACGATTGTATCGAATAAGCCAGTATGGTTTAAGCAAGGTAAAGTAACGACATTAAAGCCATTAGAATTGAATGGTTACATGATTGTTATTGATACTGGCGTACTCGGCTCTACGAAACAAGCAGTTGAAGATGTACATAATTTATGTAAAGAAGATAGTACGTACTTAGAACATGTGAAACATATTGGTCAACTTGTATATGAAGCAAGTGACTCTATAGAGCATCATAACTTCGAAAAATTAGCCTCTATCTTTAATTTGTGTCAAGAAAGCTTACGTACATTAACGGTAAGCCATAATAAAATTGAAACATTACTTGAGGCAAGTAAACAACAAGGCGCCATTGCTGGAAAATTAACTGGCGGCGGTCGCGGTGGTAGTATGATTGTACTTGCTTCAACCTTAGAAGTGGCTGAGAGAATTGTTGAAAGTGCGCAAGACTTAGGCGCACATCACACATGGATTGAATATTTAGGAGGTTAATGACGTTGGTTAATAGTGGTAAAGCACGTGCACATACAAATATTGCGCTAATAAAATATTGGGGTAAAGCTGATGAAACTTATATTATTCCGATGAATAATAGTTTGTCGGTTACATTAGATCGCTTTTATACTGAAACTAAAGTGACATTTGATGAAAGCTATACTAAAGATACGCTTATTTTGAATGGTCAAGCAGTCAATGACGCAGAAGCGGCTAAGATACACCGTTTTATGGATGTGTTCCGCGACTTAAGTCAAACCTCAATGTTTGCCTATATTGAAAGTGATAATTATGTCCCTACAGCAGCAGGATTAGCATCTTCAGCAAGTGCTTATGCGGCATTAGCAGCAGCTTGTGATGCAGCTTTGAATCTTGGGTTAACAGGCAAAGCGTTATCTAGATTGGCACGTAGGGGGTCAGGATCAGCTTCTAGAAGTATCTATGGCGGTTTTGTAGAATGGGAAAAAGGGTATGATGATGAGACATCGTACAGTGTTCCTGTTGAAGCAGATAATTGGGAAGACGATTTAGCAATGATATTTGTAGTCATTAATAATAAATCGAAAAAAGTTTCAAGTCGTGCCGGTATGTCACTTACACGTGATACATCACGTTTTTATCAATATTGGTTAGACCATGTGGATGAGGACATAGCGTCAGTTAAACATGCAATAAATCAAAAAGATTTTAAACAATTAGGTGAAGTGATTGAAGCCAATGGTTTACGCATGCATGCAACAAACTTAGGTGCTCAACCGCCGTTCACTTATATGGTCGATGACAGTTACTTAGTGATGGATATCGTAGACCAATGTCGTAAGGCGGGTCATCCTTGTTACTTTACGATGGACGCAGGCCCTAATGTTAAAATTTTAGTAGAAAAGAAAAATAAACAAGCGGTTATTGATGCATTACATAAATCGTTTAAAGAAGACCAAATCATTGCGAGCGACATTACACGTACAGGCGTAGAAATTATTGAGTAAGGAAGAGATAAAATGATTCAAGTTAAAGCACCAGGGAAGCTATACATTGCAGGTGAATACGCAGTTGTCGAACCTGGATATAAATCAATATTAATCGCAGTAGATCGCTTTGTAACTGCTTCTATTGAAGATTCAAATGCAACTCAAGGCACGATACATTCTAAGACTTTACATCATGAACCAGTCACATTTCAAAGACGTGAAGATAAAATTGTAGTTTCAGATTTAAATGCGGCTAAACAATTGAAGTATGTCATCACAGCAATTGAAATCTTTGAACAATTTGTAAGAAGTAATAATATGCCTTTAAAACATTTCAATTTAACAATTGATAGTAATTTAGACGATACAAATGGGCATAAATATGGTTTAGGTTCTAGTGCAGCTGTCTTGGTATCAGTGGTTAAAGCTTTGAATGAATTTTATGGTATGCATTTATCTAATTTATATATTTACAAACTTGCAGTTATTGCAAATATGAAGTTACAGAGTTTAAGTTCTTGTGGTGATATTGCTGTTAGTGTTTATACTGGCTGGTTAGCTTATAGTACGTTTGATCATGAATGGGTATCACAGCAAATCGAAGATACGTCAGTTAATGATGTATTGAATAAAAACTGGCCTGGACTTCATATCGAACCATTACAGCCACCAGAGAATATGGAAGTGCTTATAGGTTGGACTGGCTCACCAGCTTCATCACACCATTTAGTGAGTGAAGTGAAACGCTTGAAATCAGACCCTACCTTTTATGGTAAATTCTTGGAACGCTCTCATTTATGTGTTGAGAAGTTGATACATGCTTTTAAAACGAATCATATTAAAGGTGTGCAACAAATGATTCGCATCAACCGTGAAATTATTCAATCTATGGATAAAGAAGCGACAGTTGATATTGAAACTGCGCATTTAAAAGTGTTGTGTTCTGTAGCTGAAAAATATGGCGGTGCTGCCAAAACATCAGGTGCAGGCGGTGGAGATTGTGGCATCACGATAATCAATAAAGGTATTAATAAACAACGCATTTACGATGAATGGTCAGAAAATGAAGTAAAACCTTTGGAGTTTAATATATATCACGGTCAATAATGAAAATGAACAGTATGAAGCTGAGGCATAAATATATGTCCTGCTCATTACTGTCTTTTTTTTGCTGAAATTGAATAAAAGTAAACTGCGAATCAACCAGACCCATAAACCAAACCCATCGACCATTGCTAATCAACTCATAATACGTAGTCGTTAGTCAGAATACATCTAATATCACTCTATGGAAAATTTACCTCTTAATGGAAATAAATTCAGTTGTAGAAATCAATTGTCTAAATGTACAAATGTTATTGAACTCATTGAGATTAAAGCATACGATCATCTTAAGAAAGCGCTTACGATAGTGCGGTGATAGAAGGGTGATTATTATGAATTTCGGACGTAAGTTTGGAGATGCAATTCGTAGATTTGGTGGCGCAATGATTGTTCCAGTATTACTATTTCCATTTTTCGGGATTATTATTGGTATAGCTACACTGTTTAAAAACGAGGCGATTATGGGTCAGCTAGCTGATCCTAATGGTTTATGGTTTCAAATATGGTCATTAATTGAAAATGGTGGATGGACTGTATTTGAAAATATAGAACTTATTTTCGTTATCGGCTTACCTATTTCACTAGCTAAAAAATCAGCTGGTCATGCAGTAATGTCTTCGGTAGTAACTTATATGATGTTTAATTATTTTATAAATAGCATATTAACGACATGGGGACCTGCTTTTGGCGTGGACTTTAAGGGTGATGCTGGAGAAGTCACAGGTATTACGGAACTTGCAGGTATTAAAACGTTAGATACAAATATTATCGGTGCACTCATCATCTCAGGCATCGCGATTTGGTTACATAATCGATATTATGATAAGAAATTGCCAGAGTCTTTAGGAATATTCCAAGGTTCGCCGTTTGTTGTCATGATTGCATTTTTTGCTATGATACCTTTAGCTTTTTTAACAAGTTGGGGATGGCCTATTGTTCAAGGATGGATTGCTTCGTTACAAGTATTTTTAGCTTCATCAAGTTATGTGGGCGTATGGCTCTTCCACTTTTTAGAACGAATTTTAATTCCGACAGGGTTACATCATTTCATATATACACCATTTGAATATGGACCGGCAGTGGTCGATGGTGGTATAAAATCATACTGGATTTCTCATTTAACTGAGTATTCGCAAACAACAAAACCACTAAAAGAAATTTTCCCCGGTGGTGGATTTTTATTACAAGGTAATATTAAAATGTTCGGTTCAATTGGTATAGCACTTGCGATATATTCAACAGCAAAAGCACATAAAAAGAAAGAAGTTGGGGCATTATTACTAGCGGCTACTTTAACAGCTGTGTTTGCAGGTATTACAGAGCCTTTAGAATTTACGTTTATCTTTATAGCACCGTTCCTATTTTTAATCCACGCTATACTTGGAGCAACAATGGTAACAATTATGCATGGGTTTGGTCTCGTAGGTAATTTAGGTGGTGGCTTCATTGAAATTGCAGCAACCAATTGGATTCCACTATTTGGTTCTCATTGGGGAACTTACGTTGCTCAATTTATTATAGGTATTATATTCATATTCATTTATTATTATTTATTCAGATTTATCATACTAAAAATGGATATACCTATGCCAGGTAGAGAGAAGGATGATGATATAGATGCTAAGCTCTATACGAAGCGTGATTATAAGGAAAATAAAAATAAAAAAAATAGTGATAAAAACGAATATGAAACAAAAGCTGCGATTTATTTAGAAGGCTTGGGTGGCACTGAAAATATTGCTGATATAACAAATTGTGCAACGAGATTACGTGTGACTGTTAAAGATCCTGAAAAAGTAGAAGAAGCTGATTATTTTAAAACAGTAGGTGGCGCGCATGGTCTTGTGAAAAGTGGTAAAAACGTGCAAGTCATCGTAGGGCTTTCGGTTCCACAAGTGAGAGAAGCGGCAGAGCAAATTATTAAGCACGATGCGTAAGGCTACAAAATTAAATATGATGTAAAGTCAACACTATCGTTGCTTTACATCATATAATTTGTATCATTATTTGGAAATTTTGTAGTTGTGATATGTTCTAGCGATAAAATCAAAAACCACATAATATGGAGTGAAACTGTAATATTCCGTATTATTAAAAAATTGCATTGGCGCACTGTTGACGTAAATATTGAATGCTGCATTTTTGGCAATATAATTGTCATGTAGTGTTGTGATAGAGACGTAATGCAATTCACGTGATTTAATGAGTTGAATAGGTTCTTTTAAATTTTTAGTTTCACCAGATAGAGAGATGATGAAAAGTAAATCTTCTGGAGACATTTGATCTATTGCTAAGCGCAATTCATTTTCATCATTAACTACAATAGAGCGTTTAGAGATAGAAAGCATATGACGTTGGGCTTCCCGAGCCACATTTTGCTGAGCCATGCCTGTACCGAATATATAGACGAAAGGTGCATCTTCTAATAAACGGTTTAAAAGTTTATAGTCGAACATTTCAAGGTGTTCTACGGTTCTTTGCACATCTTCGACAATCGGGTCAGTGTTTGCTAAATGTGATGGTTGCGTGTTGTTTTCCATTTTTAAGTAAAACTTAAAGTTGCTATAGCCTTCAAACCCCATTTTTTTAACGAGTCTATGAATCGTTGAGATGGAAGTATGCGTCAGTTTACTTAAATCATGAATTTTCATAGCTGACATGTCATCCATATTTTGACGTATGATATTGATGATATGTAAATCATTTTCAGTTAATTCTTCAAAGTGTTTATTTATAAGATGATCAAGTACCATATGTGCAGATTCCACCTATTCATTGGAAAATTTTCCGAAATTTGAAAATATATTCTAATGTTAATATATAAAATCTAAATACGTCAAATTTATTGGTATTTTTAATATTGTATTTTAATATGAAACTAATGTATTAAGCTTTTAAAAGAAATAAAGCTTAAATGTAATACGAAATTTTGTAAGCGGTTACTTTAAAGGTTGGATAAATTTAATATAAAGGGATGAGTCTTATGAATGTGAAAATTGGAATAATTGGATGCGGTGGCATAGCTAATGGTAAGCATTTGCCAAGTTTAGAAAAAATTTCAGAAGCAACTATGGTCGCTTTTTGCGATATAGACATAGCGAAAGCTGAATCTGCAGCGGAAACATATGGTATAAACAATGCTGCAATATATGAAGATTACAAACAGTTACTCGAAGATAAATCTATAGAAGTCATACATGTGTGTACGCCGAATAATACACATAAGGATATTACAGTCGCAGCATTAAATGCGGGTAAACATGTAATGTGTGAGAAACCAATGGCTAAAACTTCAGACGAAGCACGCGAAATGATTGATGCAGCGGAGCAAAATAATAAAAAATTAACAATTGGTTATCAAAATAGATTTAGAGCAGACAGTCAACATCTACGGAAGGTGACGCAACGTGGAGACTTAGGAGATATTTATTATAGTAAAGCACAAGCAATTCGACGTCGTGCAGTTCCTACATGGGGTGTGTTCCTAGATGAAGAGAAACAAGGAGGCGGACCATTAATTGATATTGGTACACATGCCTTAGATTTAACATTATGGATGATGGATAATTACGAGCCAGAGTCTGTTATGGGATCTACTTTTCATAAATTAGGTAAACAAGACAATGCGGCAAATGCTTGGGGATCATGGGATCCAGATAAATTTACTGTTGAAGACTCAGCGTTTGGCTTTATTAAGATGCGTAATGGCGCAACGATTATCTTAGAATCTAGTTGGGCACTCAATTCATTAGACGTGGATGAAGCGAAATGTGCATTGTCAGGTACGCATGGTGGCGCTGATATGAAAGATGGTTTGCGCATCCATGGTGAATCATTCGGCACTTTATATACATCTCAAATTGAAGTAGATAATGCAGGTGTTGATTTTTATGAAAGTGAAAAAATCGATGAAGCTGAAGAAGAAGCACGTGCTTGGATAAATAATATTATTCATGATACTGAGCCAGTCGTAAAACCGAAAGAAGCATTTGTAGTGACTCAAATATTAGAAGCGATATATGAATCTGCAAAAACAGGAAAAGCGGTATACTTAAATAAACATTAATCAAAGGGGAGCTTACTATTGAATATTACAATTTGGAATGAATTTCGTCATGAACAAGAAAGTGCTGAAGTAAAAAAAGTTTATCCAGAAGGCATTCATAAAGCATTAGCTTCTTTTCTAGAGGCTGAACACCAAGTTAAGACAGCGACACTAGACGAACCTGAACATGGCCTGACAGATGATGTATTAGCAAACACAGATGTATTAGTTTGGTGGGGACATAAAGCTCATGATGAAGTTGAAGATGTCATTGTCGAAAAAGTGAAACAACGTGTATTGGATGGCATGGGGCTTGTTGTGTTACATTCTGGACATTTCTCGAAAATATTCAAAAACTTAATGGGTACCACTTGTGACCTTAAGTGGAGAGAAGCAGATGAAAAAGAGAGGTTATGGGTAGTTGATCCGACACATCCGATTACTGAAGGCTTAGATTCATATTTTGAATTAGAAAAAGAAGAAATGTACGGAGAGCATTTTGATATTCCAGCACCTGATGAAACAGTCTTTATTAGCTGGTTTGAAGGCGGAGAGGTCTTTAGAAGCGGAGCAACTTTTAAAAGGGGTAATGGCAAAATATTCTATTTCAGACCAGGTCATGAAAGTTATCCGACATATTATAATGCCAACATCCAACAAGTCATCAAAAATGGTGTGAAATGGGCATGTAATTCCAATACACCGAAACATCAATATGGCAATGCTCAACCGTTAGAAGAAATAAAAGAAAAATAGGGTTGGGAGTTTGATTACTATGGAGAATGTGGAAAAATTGAAAATCGGGATTATTGGTTGTGGTGGTATTGCGCAAGGCAGACATATTCCTGCATTTCAAAATTTAAGTCATCTTGCTGAAATTGTGGCAGTGCAAGACGTCAATCAAACACTGGCAAAAACAGTAGCGGATAGATTCGCAATTGGTACAGTGTTTGAAAGTTATGAAGCTATGTTTGAAAAGGTTGATGCCGTAGCTATTTGCACACCAAATAAATTCCATGCAGAAATTTCTATTGCGGCTTTAGAAGCGGGTGTCCATGTGTTTTGTGAAAAACCGATGGCGATGAATCAATTAGAATGCGAACAGATGGTTAAAGCTGCTATGCGTGCTGACAAATTATTGGCTATAGGCTATCATTATCGATTTACGGATGCTGCGATTACCGCAAAAAATGCTGTGGATGAGGGCGTGGTTGGTGATGCGCTTGTCACACGTGTACAAGCCTTACGTAGAAGAAAAGTGCCAGGTTGGGGTGTGTTTACGAATAAAACATTGCAAGGTGGTGGTAGTCTGATCGATTACGGATGTCACTTGTTAGATTTGTCATTATGGTTATTAAAAGATGTTGAACCCATTGAAGTCCTAGGTAAAACATATAACAGACTAAGCAAAACGCCGAATCAAATCAATGACTGGGGAGAATTTGATCATGAAACGTTTGATGTAGATGATCATGTCACGAGCTTCATTACTTTTGAAAATCATTCAACGATGCAATTTGAATGTTCCTGGTCAGCAAATATTAAAGAAGATACAAAACATATAAGTATTTCAGGTGTGGACGGTGGCATAAGTTTATATCCCTTTGAAATATACCAACCACGGTTTGGCACGTTTTTTACAGAACAAGCCGATGCAGCACATGATGAAGAAATTGCAGCCCAGAGACAAGCACTTAATTTTGTGAACAGTTGTCTAGGGCATGAAGCGTTAGTCGTACAACCTGAACAAGCGCAAAAAATTAATATATTAATAGATGCGATATATCAAAGCAGCACAGAAGGACATAGTATTCGATTGTAATGTTTTAAAATTTTGAGGAGGGTTTAATTTATGAAAATTGGTGTGTTCTCAGTATTATTTCAAGATAAGATTTTTGAAGAAATGTTGGACTATGTAGCTGATGCGGGTGTTGATATGGTTGAATTAGGTACTGGAGGTAATCCAGGTAATCAATTTTGTCCTTTAGATGAATTATTAGAAGATGAAAGTAAAAGAGCTGAATATTTAGAAAAAATACAACAACGTGGTTTAGGCATTAGTGCTTTTAGCTGTCACAATAATCCAATTTCACCAAATCAAGATCATGCACAAGATGCGCATGATACTTTGTTTAAAACAATAAAATTAGCGGCTTTATTAAATGTGCCAGTGGTTAATACTTTTTCAGGTGTGGCTGGTTCGGATGAAACAGCAAAATATCCTAATTGGCCAGTAACGCCATGGCCAACAGCCTATTCTGAAATATTAGAATGGCAATGGGAAGAAAAACTAATTCCATATTGGAAAAAAGCAGCAGATTACGCAAAAGAACAAGGTGTCAAAATCGCAATTGAACTACATGCGGGATTTTTAGTACATACCCCTTATACATTGTTGAAATTAAGAGCAGCGACAAATGATGCGATTGGTGCTAACTTAGACCCTAGTCATTTGTGGTGGCAAGGTATCGATCCAGTTGCTGCAATTAAAATTTTAGGTCGTGAAAATGCAATTCACCATTTTCACGCTAAAGATACATACATTGATCAAGAAAATGTAAATATGTATGGTTTAACGGATATGCAACCTTATGGCAATGTACAAACGCGTGCTTGGACATTTAGAACTGTAGGCTATGGTCATAACCCACAAGTATGGGGAGAAATCATTAGCGCATTGAGAATCAATGGCTATGATTATGTCGTAAGTATCGAACATGAAGATCCGATTATGTCGATTGAAGAAGGTTTTACTAAAGCAGTAAATAATTTGAAATCAGTAAATATAGAAAATCCTGCACCAGATTTATGGTGGACTTAAAAGTCGATGAAGTGAACTTAGTATGCGAATATAAAAGCATATACTAAGTTCACTTTTTTATTTATAAGACAACTTGAATCAAGTCATAATAGGCAAACAATATAATTAAAAACTTGAAATTTTTACTAAAAAGAGTAAAATAATTAGAGTTGTAAATACAAAAAATGTGAATGCGTGCACCTATACATATTAAATTAGCATAGGATTTTTGACTCTGTATATTACTAGAAAGGTGAGGGTGTAGTTGCAAAATAAGTTTCTGATTTGTGATGATTGTCAGGGCGTGGATTGTAAATCATTAGAAAAAAAGTTGACGAAATTAGACCCTGAAGCTGAAATAGAGATTGGCTGTCAATCCTATTGTGGGCCAGGCAGACGAAAAACATTTGCGTTTGTTAATAACCGTCCGCTGGCTACACTAACAGAAGAAGAACTCATGGAAAAAGTAATGAAACAGTTACAAAAACCAAGAGATCCAGAAGAAGAAGAGCGCTTGAGACAGCGTAATGAGTTGCGTAAACGTCGTAAAGAAGAACAAGATAGAAAATTGAAAGAGAAACTCGCACAGCGAAAAAGTGCGAAATAACATATAGATGCAATGTTTATATTGATAATATTTGAAAGTGAATGAGCAGTGGTGAGACTTATGAATTTAAGTTGCACTGCTGTTTTTTGTGTTTTTTATAGCAATTAGTGTTGTTCTGGTCCAAGCAATTTATTTAATATATTAGAATTATCATGATAAATTCTATAAAGACAGTATTATATTTGGTTCATTTGTTGATAAAAGTAATGAAATGGTTTAAAAATACAATTTATTTATGAAAACACATATAAAATGAACTGAAAAGGGTAAATACAAATTATGAAGTTAGTGAAACAATTAAATTTTAATGGTTCTTTGCACACCGGTTTTTAGCTATTGATTTATAAAGACGTGCAAAAGGTTGTTCAATAATATTGCGAGGCTAACGAGCATAAATATAGAAAGCGTATTTTAAAATACGCGATTCATATTTAATATAAGGAGCTGAAGAAGTTTGGCGGAAAAAGTACAATTAGGTAAATCAGATGTTAAAGTATCACCCATTGCTTTAGGAACGAACGCAGTAGGTGGTCATAACTTTTATAATAATTTAGATGAAGAACAAGGGAAAGAAACTGTACGTACAGCAATTAGAAATGATATTAATTTATTAGATACGGCATTTATCTATGGACCTGAACGTTCAGAAGAACTTGTCGGGGAGACAGTAAAAGAATTTACGAGAGAAGAATTTGCGATAGCTACGAAGGGTGCACATTATTTTGATGAAGACGGAAATGTACAAGTCTCGAATGATCCGCAATTCTTAAAAGAGCAGGTGGCACAAAGTTTAAAACGTCTACAATTAGATTATATTGATTTGTATTATATTCATTTTCCAGATGAATCAACACCTAAAAATGAAGCCGTAGCAGCTTTAAAAGAATTAAAAGACGAAGGCAAAATAAAAGCAATTGGCGTTTCGAATTTCAGCTTAGAACAATTAAAAGAAGCGAATAAAGATGGATACGTAGATGTCGTTCAAATGGAATATAATTTATTGAATCGTAAAAATGAGGCGATTTTAGAATATACTTCAGAAAATAATATTACATTTATTCCATATTTCCCATTAGTATCAGGTCTATTAGCTGGTAAATATACAGAGAACACGAAATTTGATGATCTTCGTGCTGAAAATCCAGAGTTTCAAGGTGAAAGATATCAAGAAAATTTAGAAAAAGTAGATCAACTCAGAGTGATTGCTGATAATCATAGAGTAGATGTAGTACATGTTGTATTAGCGTATTATCTTACTAAACCATCATTAGATGTTATTATTCCAGGAGCCAAACGACCAAACCAAGTCGTGGATAATTTAATAACCCTTGATTTTAAATTAAAAAATGAGGAAATCGAAAAAATAGAACAGTTATTTCCAATAGAATAATAACATTAAAGTAGATGAACCATGTAGTGTTTATCTACTTTTTATATTTATAAACTTTAAACCTAAAAATATAGATAAATAGTATGTTGGAAAAGTACTATTTTTGAGCAAACAATTTAATTTATTAATGTATTTTCATTTTTCTGTTTAATAATTCCATTATTTAGTGTAGGATTATTAATTAAGTTTACCTAAATAGTCAAAATGTATAATTATAAAGCTCAACAGATATATTATTAATTTAGTAGTAGAAGGAGATTATTATGATCACAGTTTTATTCGGGGGCAGTCGACCAGAGGGAAACACTGCTCATTTAACTAAAGCGGCCATAGCAGGATACGACTACGAATGGATAGATTTAACACAATATCAATTAAATCCAGTTAGAGATGTAAGACATGATAATAAGGTAATAGAATCATATAATGATGATTATAAAGAGATTATTGATAAAGTATTAGCGAGTGAGACGATTATTATTGCTTCGCCGGTGTATTGGTACAGTTTATCGGCATCAGTAAAAGCATTTTTCGATCATTGGTCTGAAACATTAATGGACCCAAATTATAAAAATTTTAAAGAAGAAATGGCGAAAAAAGATTTTAGATTAATCATCGTTGGTGGAGATTTCCCGAAAGTTAAAGGAAAGCCATGTATCACACAAGTGAAATATAGCTTGGAATTTATTGGCGCAACGTTATCAGGTTATATTATTGGTACTGCTGAAAAGCCAGGCGATATTGAAAAGGACGTTTATGCATTAAAACGTGCACAAGAATGGCAACAAACATTAGGCCAAAAGTAAATATATTAAAGATAGTTTGAGCAAATGATTTATGTTGTTCAAACTATTTTTATTCTAGATAGATAAAGTATTTTGAATACTAAAATTATGTTATAATGTAGCTATTATTACCTATCTAAATAGGGGGAGAGCAACATGCACAAAGTAAGAAAAGCAACTGCAGAAGATGTTGTCAGCATCAGAGATGTAGCAACAAAAGCTTGGTATAATACGTATTTAAATATTTATGCAGCTAAGACAGTAAATGAATTATTGGCTGCTTCATATAATGAACAACATTTACTAAAACGTTTAGAAGATCAATTGTTTTTAGTAGTCGAAGAAGACGAAAATATTATTGGCTTTGCTATATTTATTTATGGTACTGAATTATTCTTGTCTGCACATTATGTGAGCCCATCATGGCAACACCATGGTTATGGTTCTAATCTATTGTCCGAAGGTATTCATTATTTTAAAGATGACTATAATGAAGTTTATTTAGAAGTAGATAATAAAAATGAAGAAGCTATGACGTTCTACCAACAAAAAGGTTTTGAAAAAGTACGCTCATACACACATGTAATGTACGGTGAAGCAATGGACTTAGCGTTGTTACGTAAGCCATTAAAATGATCTGCAAAGTATAGGGTATGAACAGGAGGACTACATTGACATTTACAACTTATGCTACACAAAAGTTACCTGAAGAAAAAGTTTTTAAAGACCCGATTCATAGGTACATTCATGTCAGAGATCAAGTGGTTTGGGATTTAATTAAGACGAAAGAATTTCAACGCTTGCGTCGTATTAAGCAGTTAGGCACATTATATTTATCATTCCATACGGCAGAACATAGTAGATTTGGGCATTCGCTCGGTGTATATGAAATTGTACGTAGATTGATTGATGATTCATTTGATGGTCGCGAAGCATGGGATAATGATGACAGACCTTTAGCTTTATGTGCTGCTTTATTACATGATTTAGGGCATGGACCATTTTCACATAGTTTCGAAAAAATTTTTAACACGGATCACGAAGCATTTACACAAGCGATTATTACGGGACCAACTGAAGTAAATGAAGTATTAAAGCGTGTCTCAGAGGATTTTCCGCAACAAGTTGCAGATGTAATTAATAAAACGCATAAGAATAAATTAGTGATTTCTATGATCTCATCACAAATTGATGCAGATAGAATGGATTATTTACAGCGTGATGCATATTTCACAGGTGTATCTTATGGCCAGTTTGATATGGAACGTATCTTAAGATTAATGCGCCCATCTAAAGATGAAGTGCTTATTAAAGAAAGTGGTATGCACGCAGTAGAAAACTTTATTATGAGTCGTTACCAAATGTATTGGCAAATCTACTTCCACCCAGTAAGTCGAGGTGGGGAAGTATTATTAAATAATTGTTTGAAACGCGCGAAGCAGTTATATGAGGAAGGCTATACATTTAAAATGCATCCTACAGATTTCATACCGTTCTTTGAAGAGTCCATGACAATTGAACAATACGTGGATTTAGATGAAGCCGTGGTACTGTATTATTTAAAAGCATGGGTGAAAGAAGATGATGCAATCTTAAGTGATTTATCCCGTCGTTTTATTAATCGTGACTTATTTAAATACATGCCGTTTGACGGTTCTATTATTACAATTACAGAATTAACCGATTTGTTTATACAAGCAGGTATAGATCCAAATTATTATTTTGTAAGTGAATCGTTCTCGGATTTACCATACGATTATGATAGGCCTGGGTCAGATAGACAACCTATTCATTTATTGCGCCGTAATGGTAAAATACGTGAAATTAGTAGTCAGTCATTGATCATTCATAGTATTACTGGTATAAACAGGGAGGATTATAAACTATATTATCCTAAAGAGTTTATTACTGAAATTGAAGATGAAAATATAGGAAATGCGATTATCAGCATTTTAAATGAATTGAATTAGCGATTAACCAATGGTAGAAAAGTGTTCGCCATTAAATTGTCGTTTTGAATCCAACTTTTAAAAACCATTTAAGTATACATGAGACGTATTGTGGTTTTAAAATAGAACGTAGATATTACAATTAATTATGAAACTTATTTTATGGGAGGTGTTTGCTAGTGGCTGAAAGCAAAGGTTTTAAATTTAACATCATTAAGAATGACCCACTAGATGGACATAAAGGTACGAATATCGGTTCAATCAGTTTAGATAACGTAGCGCCTGTCTTTATTGATGTTCAAAATAAGGAAGCCTTTATTGATATTGGTGGTATGCATGCGCGCGCAAGTGTTGAAAAAGGTGTTAAATGGATTAAAGAAAAAGAAGTCGTTGAAGGTGAAGATGCCAAAGAGTATTGGCTATGCTGGGTTACGACTGAACGAGGCGAAAATGGTCCATACTACGCAGGTGTTACAGGCTGTTATTTAATGGTGAATAAAAGTATTCGTAGAGGATATAAAAGTATGCCCGAACACGTCAATATGATGGATAAATCTATGAAACGTCAAATAGAAATTGAACACATCGGTGAAGAAAATAAACAAGTTTTAAAAGATTTTCTTAAAGCGCATGATATAGAGATGTGGAATAATTCTGAACAAGCTTTGCATGACGCATTAAACACACAGTAAATTTAATGTAAGTAACATCTAAGCCATGTTGGTATTAGATTAAGTAGACAGCCGAATTGTTTGAATTCTGGCTGTTTTTATTATGTGAATTCAACTTAATTGTAAGTGTTGCATGTAAAATCTATTCAGTTATTCTTATATTGCTGCTGACTTAGGTAGATAAAAAGAAATTCTATATTTTCAGTTAGTGTGAAATTAACGCTTTGAAAATTGTTTTCGCAACTGTATTGCTTATTTCAAGTATGCTATAATTGTTTGTATTATTTTAAAGATTAGGGTGAAACGCACATTGGAAAACAATGTTAATATCCAGACGAAACAAATTGTTAAACAATTTGATAATAAAGAGAAATTTTCGCAAAATACACAAGGATCTTGGCAAAAACGCAATGCTGAATTTATCCAATATCAAGAAGAAATTAATGATGTTATTGTAAATGTGACAGTGAAAATTGAAGAAGCAGGTGTCAAAATCATTCGCAACGGTGAAATTAAAATGATTCTTCATTTCGTTGAAGGTGAAGATACGATTACTTTATATGAAATTAGTGGCGGACGCATCCCACTAACGGTACGTACACATTCCATTTTACATTTTGTTACGCCTGACGGTGGCAAATTGAAAGTACATTATGATTTAATTCAAGATGAAGAGAAAATGGGATCTTATCAATATGAAATTACTTATAAGGAGACACCATAATGAACATAATTGATCAAGTCAAACAAACATTGGTTGAAGAAATTAATAACAGTATCCAACAGGCACAACTTGCTGATACGAGTGAAATTCCAGAAATCAAAATAGAAATTCCTAAAGATAAAAGTAATGGTGACTATTCAACAAATATTGCAATGGTCTTAACAAAAATAGCAAAACGCAATCCACGTGAAATCGCACAAGCTATTGTAGATAATTTAGATACAACAAAAGCTAAAGTAGAAAAAGTAGCTATCGCAGGTCCTGGATTTATTAATTTTTATTTAGACAATTCGTATTTAACTGCAATCATTTCTGAAGCAATGGATAAAGGCGACAAATTTGGCCATACTGAAGAAGCTAATGGTAAAAGTATCTTAGTAGAGTATGTTTCTGCAAACCCAACAGGAGACCTACATATTGGACATGCCCGTAATGCAGCAGTCGGAGATACATTATCAAATATCTTAGAAGCAGCAGGCTATCAAGTAACTAGAGAATACTATATCAACGATGCTGGTAATCAAATTACGAATTTAGCGCGCTCAATTGAAGCACGTTATTTCGAAGCGCTTGGTGATGATTCTTTTGAAATGCCAGAAGGCGGTTACCACGGTAAGGATATCATTAATATCGGTAAAGATTTAGCTGACAAACAACCTGAGTTAAAAGACCTTTCAGAGGACGAACGTATAAAAACGTTTAGACAACTCGGTGTCGATTATGAGATGGAAAAATTAAGAACAGACTTGTCTGATTTCAATACACACTTTGACAGTTGGTTTAGTGAAACATCTTTATACGAAAAAGGCGAAATTAAAAAAGTTTTAGATAAAATGACAAACCTTGGCTATACGTATGAACAAGATGGTGCAACGTGGTTACGTACGACTGATTTCAAAGATGATAAAGATAGAGTATTAATTAAGAAAGACGGCAACTACACGTACTTCTTGCCAGATATCGCTTATCATTTTGATAAAATAGAACGTGGCAACGATGTGTTAATCAACTTATTTGGTGCAGACCATCACGGTTATATCAATCGTTTGAAAGCTTCGTTAGAAACATTCGGTGTAGAAAAAGATCGCCTTGAGATCCAAATTATGCAAATGGTTCGCTTAATGCAAGATGGACAAGAAGTGAAAATGAGTAAACGTACAGGTAATGCAATTACGTTACGTGAAATTATGGATGAAGTTGGCGTAGATGCTGCGCGTTATTTCTTAACAATGCGTAGTCCGGATACACATTTTGACTTTGATATGGAACTAGCGAAACAAGAATCTCAAGACAATCCAGTGTATTATGCACAGTATGCACATGCACGTATTTGTTCGATTTTGAAACAAGCTGAAGAAAGAGGGATTAAACCTTCAAAAGAAGCGGATTTTTCATATATCACAAATGCAAAAGCAATTGATTTATTGAAAAAAATAGCTGAATTCGAAACAATGATTGAAAGTTCAGCAGTTCAAAGAGCACCTCATAGAATTACAAATTATATTCAAGAGTTAGCATCTCACTTCCATAAATTCTATAATGCGGAAAAAGTATTAACAGATGATGTTGAAAAGACAACAGCGTTAATCGCGCTTATTAATGCAGTCAAAATCACAATGCATAATGCATTAGATTTAGTCGGCGTTAATGCACCAGAATCTATGTAAGTAAAAGTTTAAAATGATAAGATTCACTTAACGAGAGTGAGTAATAGATTTGTATGGATTAGATAGTTTAGCAACTTATCCAATAACAAATTGTTGCTCGCTCTTTTTTAATAAATTAACTTACAAATAATTATAAAACTTAAAGTTGAAGAGGGATGGGGGATACTATGTTGGATACAAAAACGTTATATCAACTACTATATGATCACATGGGTCCACAGGGTTGGTGGCCGGCAGAATCAAAAATAGAAGTTATGTTGGGCGCGATTCTCGTTCAGAATACGAATTGGCGAAATGCAGCATATGCAATTGAATCTTTAAAGCAAGCAACACATTTAGAACCACAACACATCTTGAATTTAAAGATAGAAGAGTTACAAATATTAATTAAATCGAGTGGATTTTATAAAAATAAGGCGCAAACAATTCTCTCTTTATTAACTTGGTTGGAGCACTATGATTTTGATTACCAGGAGATTAATGATCATTATAAACAAGACTTGAGAAAAGCGTTGATAGCAATTAAAGGCATTGGCAGTGAGACAGCTGATGTACTCATTGTATATGTCTTTGGAGGCGTTGAGTTTATTGCAGACAGTTATTCAAGGAGGCTATATCGAAAATTAGGATATACGCAAACAAACAGTTATGAACAATTAAAACGACACATTAAACTACCAAATGATTTTTCAAATCAAGATGCTAACGAATTCCACGCATTGTTAGATAATTTTGGTAAAAATTATTTTAACGGTAAAATAAATACAAAATATACATTTTTAGATGCTTATTTTGAAAATTAAAAAAGAGGTTGACCTTCACGTAACGTTATACTACATACTGCGTTATAGGAGGCGAGATAAATGAAACAACAATTTAGTCCGAAAGACATTGCAAATATCACGGGTATAAGTACACGTACATTACGTTACTACCATGAGATAGGTCTATTAATACCAAATCAAGTATATGAGCAAGGTTACAGATCATATAACATGGAAAATTTAACGAAACTACAACATATTTTATTTTTAAGAGCGCTAGAATTAACGTTAGAAGAAATAAAACAATATTTTGAAAGCACTATAACTGAAAAGAATGAAATTCTTAGTACTCGTTATGAAATTGTTTTAGACAAACGTAATCAATTCAATCGTATATTAGAAAAGTTAGAAGAACATTTTGAAAACCATCAATATGAGGCGTTGGAGATTAAAGATTTCAATGGATTTGATTTAACCGGACAATATGAGCGTGAAGCATACAGCAAATATAAAGATTCTAATTACTACCAAGCATTTGAACAAAATAACGCTCGAAAAACTAAAAATCAACAACAGTCTGATTATGATAAAATAGCACAGCAACTTGAAGCGTTTTTTAATAAAATGAATCAACTACAAAATAAAGGTGTTACACCTAATCAAGCAGTTGACAATATTGAAGAACTCAAATGTATTTTATCGATTCAAGTGCCTAATTGTGATGATCAATTTATCGAATATATGGCACATACGTATGAACAAGATGAGCGATTTATAAAGAATATTAACAAAAATCGAAACGATGATTTCCATCATTATTTAATTCAAACAATGCGTATATTTGTTAATAAAGAAGATAATTTAAGTTAAATTTGTCTTCCATTGAAGTTGTTTATAAAATATGACATAAACGCTTAATTAGGCATCAAATGACTGATAGCAGTCGTTTGGTGTTTTTTTAGTGATTTCACCATTAAATGTGTATTTATAGAAAAAATTTAGGTTTGTTAATTAAAATTGGGCTGAATTTTGATATGATAAAGAAAAATATGAACTAGGAGATTACGACGTGAAAAGACCTCATAAAATATTTTATCTTTTTATTGTTTTAGTATTTTTATTAGCAGCTTGTGGAACAAACGAAGACCAAACGAAAGAGAAAGCAAAGAATTCGGACAAACAATCTTATGATAGGATAATATCGTTGATGCCTAGTAATACGGAGATATTGTATGAATTAGGATTAGGAAATAATATTGTGGGTGTCTCCACTGTTGATGATTATCCGCAAGAAGTTAAAGATAAGCAGCAGTTTGATGCAATGAAATTAAATAAAGAATCCTTATTAAAAGCAAAACCAGATTTAATTTTAGCGCATGAATCCCAGAAAGCGACAAGTAGTGATATATTAAATACGCTTAAAGATAGTGGCGTTAAAATAGTCTACGTGAAAGATGCACAGTCAATTACTGAAATGTATAGCACATTTAAACAAATTGGGCAGGTGACTGGTAAAGAGGATGAGGCAAATGCACTCATTAAAGAGACAAAACAAAATATTAAAGAAGTGAAAGCATCTGTACCAAAAGATGCTAAACCGCAAAAAGTGTTTATGGAAGTATCTTCTGAACCAGAAATATTTACAGCGGGTAATAACACTTTTTTTGATGATATGTTAAGCGAATTAAACGCAACGAATAGTTTTTCGAATTTAGAAGGTTGGCAAAAAGTAAGTAAAGAAGCAATTATTAAGAAGAATCCAGATATTATGATTTCGACAATGGGTATTTCTAAAGCCGAATATCAAAAAATATTAAATAATCGTGGTGGATTTAGTGACATAAAAGCAGTGCAACAAAATCAGGTTGAAGCTGTGGATGGCGATGAAATTTCGCGTCCCGGTCCACGTATTGATGATGGACTAAAAGCTTTAAAAGAAGCCATATACAAAGAGTAGCATATTTATCGCTATAACCATATTACCGTACAATCTTGAGCTTATGAAATTCCTGGCATTTATAGAGGCAGGTGTAGTGTTAAGCATTAACAGATGATATTGTAATAATTGAAAGATTTCATTGAAAGCGTGGCAAAAAAATGCAGTACTATAAATCAATCATAATATGGCTAACAGTACTCATTGCTAGCATATTGCTAAGTTTATTATGGAGTATTGGGGATATCGGCAACGCACTGACCCAAACTATCCTCTTTCAAGTTAGAATACCAAGAACACTACAAGCATTGCTTGCAGGTATTGGTTTAACACTTGCAGGCCATATGTTTCAAACCTTATTAAATAATCCATTAGCAGATAGTTTTACATTAGGGTTAGCGAGCGGGGCAACATTTGGATCAGGCTTGGCTGTCGTCCTAGGAATGTCATTTATTTGGTTGCCAATATTTTCAGTTGCATTCAGTATTATTACATTGATTTTAGTCCTTGCTCTAACGATAGCGATGTCGAGGGGGTATCCGATTAGAACATTGATATTATCGGGTATCATGATAGGGGCTTTATTTAACGCCTTTCTATATATACTCATTATATTTAATCAAAATAAAATGAATAATATTGTCAATTATATGTTTGGTGGATTCTCTTCAGCTGAATATAACGAAGTGGTATACATTGGCACAGTGCTACTCATTGGTGTTATTATTTTATTAAGCATGATTTCTAAAATTAAATTATTACAACTTGGCGATTTACGAGCCAAATCATTAGGTTTAAATGTTCAAAGCATGACATATAGCGTGTTGTTGATTGCATCAATTTTAACTGCAGTAATCGTTGCTTTTGTTGGTATTATTGGCTTTATTGGTATGGTTATACCACAACTTGTGCGGCGACACAGTGGTCATTATGATTTAGGGCAACAAATGATACTTAATATGATTATTGGTGGTACAATTATGGTGCTTTCAGATTGGTTAGGAAGTGTTGTTTTAGAACCATTCCAAGTGCCTGCAAGTATTATACTCGCTTTACTGGGTATACCAGTATTATTCTATATCTTGATTACACAACCACGCATGTATGAATAACGAAGTATAAATAGATGAATATATACAGTTAAGCATGAATTAAAGTAAAAGTTTGAATTAAAGAGGTAATGATGATGGACTTAACACAAGTAAAAGCGGTCGTCTTTGACTTAGAAGGTACACTTTTAGATCGAAAAAAATCACGCGAAAAATTTATAGAAGAACAGTATGAAAGGTTTCATGATTATTTAGTACGTATACAACTTGAAGATTTTAAGAAAAAATTTATAGAATTAGATGACGATGAAGATCATGATAAACCAGAGTTGTACAAAGCAATTATTAAAGATTTTCATGTTGATCGCTTAACGTGGAAAGACTTATTTAATGATTTTGAAATGCATTTTTATCGTTATGTATTTCCTTATTACGACACGCTTTATACACTTGAAAAGTTAACAAGTAATGGCTACCTCACGGGTGTAATCGCAAATGGAAAGTCGAAAATTAAACAATTTCGTATGCATACTTTAGGTGTAGAAGATGCGATTAACTATTTGTCTACATCTGAAACAGTAGGTTATCGTAAGCCACATCCTAAGATTTTTGAAGATATGTTATCCCAATTAGGGACAAAACCAGAAGAAACGATGTATGTGGGTGATGATCCGTTAAATGATGTTGCACCTGCGAGAGCGATGGGAATGATTAGCGTTTGGTTCAAGGAAGACGATGATGTTGAAGTAGAACCATTACCTGAAGAAATAGATTTTACGATTAGAAGTACTGAAGAATTATTAAAAATATTATCTATAGCGAAGAAAGGAAGATAATCAATGAATTTATTTACAACAAAAGATGGTGTCGCTTTGAATTACAGAACAAGTGGTGAGGGCAATGCTATTGTAATGATACACACTGCCTTAGATAATTTATCTATTTACAATGAACTTGAAAATGCTTTTAATAAAACACATCAGGTTGTGCTTATTGATTTAAGAGGCCATGGTTACTCAGATAAACCAAATGGTATTGAATTTAAAACATATGCAGAAGATATTAAAGCGCTATTAGATTATTTATATATTCCAGAATGTTCATTAATTGGCCATGAATTAGGCGGATCAGTTGCAGCCTCATTTGTTGCTCAATATTCAGAGATGGCAACGACACTGACATTAGTGAATCCAACGCTACTTAATGAAATAACACCTGAAGAACGTTTGTATCGCAAATATTCAGATAAAGTACGTAATTGGGAACAAGAAGCGCAACAAAAGTTTTTTGATAAGCATTTATATTATTCAAAACGCGCAGCTAAAAAGGTTTTAAAACAAGTAGATGATACCAATGCAATTGCTACGAAAGCTGAATTAACAGCAGTAAAGGAATCATTTAATAATAATCAAATAATGCATTATTTAGGGGAAATCCATTTACCAACTTTAATTATCGCTGGGCAACACGGTGAAAGAACAACCGTTGTAGAAGCTAAGGAAGTGGGTGACTATATCGGGGATGTTTCGTTTGAAGTGTTCGAAAAATCAGGTTTATATCCATTTATAGAACAGCAAGAAAAGTTCCTCGACGTTGTGGGAGAGTTTATTAAAGCAAATGAAAAAACAAAAATATAGAATAGCCGCACATTTATATTACAAAAGATATGAATATGTAATCTTTTTGTAACATCCCTGTTAATTACGTAATATTTATAGTACACTGTTGATGAGCACAAAATAACTTTTAAATAGAAGGAGAGAGCGCTTATGAAAAAAATGTTTGCGGCAGTTTTAGTTTCAGGATTAGCGTTTTCTGGAATTGGTGCAGGTAGTGTGGATGCGGCTTCAGGTAACTCTATCCAAAATGTTAAGGCATTACAAGAAGGAGATACAACATTAGAAGGCGCAACATTAGGCGAGTCTATTCAAAGTGTATTGAAAAATAATGATACGCCAGTCTATTCTCATCGACCTGATAACAGTGAACATTATTACGAATTTAAAAAAGACAATGGTGTACTTGTTGTAGCTACTGATGGTAAGAAAAATGAAGGCGAAATTACTCGTGTTTCTATGAGTTATAATGATACTGATGGCCCAGCTTATGATGAAGTTAAAAATGAAGTAAGCAAAGATGCGGTCGCACGTGAGCATTATAATAATGTAACTGGTAACTTTGGCTATGTGCAAGATGATGAAGTTTCATATCAATTCAGCTCATCATCTCCAAGTGATAAAAACATTAAACTATATCGTATAGATATTGGTGAATAAATATTGCTTATAGCATTTAAAAAGAATAATTTGACCGGCAAGTGTAAAGCTATATACTTGTCGGTTATTTTATTGTTAAAATAAGTGTAAGTATGAGATTATAAATTAAATTATAGTAGATATAGTTCAAATATTATTAAAGGAGCTTGTCATGAGAGTTAACGACAAAGTACTAGTGGAAAACATTAATGATTACTTCACTCATAAAGGTCTTTCACCAAATTTAATAGATGATATTAAAGTGAAATTGAAAAAAGATTTTCAGAAATCTGAAGAAAAAGATGAAGATTATATTGAATATAGAAAAAAATCACCCGCTGAAGTAATTTTGACGATACAACGTAATTTGTTTACATTGCAATTGAATCCTATTGTGTTTTTTATACTGAATTTTATATTGCTATCGTATTTATATGATAAACAATTTGTGCCGTTCCAAGCAGCAACAGGATTGTCTATCTTTTATTGTTTAATTATTTTACCAATTTCGATTTTTATATATTTACGTATTGATTGGAAAAACTATCTTTA
Source organism: Staphylococcus sp. AntiMn-1 (assembly GCF_001663395.1). Classification (NCBI taxonomy): domain Bacteria; kingdom Bacillati; phylum Bacillota; class Bacilli; order Caryophanales; family Staphylococcaceae; genus Staphylococcus; species Staphylococcus sp. AntiMn-1. Next base: position 1,325,899 of record NZ_CP012968.1, on the reverse strand, counting down.
TAGTAATAAATTCGAAAGAATAATAGGCTTGGTAGTTGCAGGTGTATCTTTTATACTCATTATTGCACACGCATTTAATATGAATTTGGGTATCGTAGCAGTAACTGTATACGGACACCAAGCTGTATTTTTTGTAGGTATTATATTTAGTATTGCTGGTCTTTATTTTAGAAGATTAGAATTTACTGGTATTGGTTTACTACTTTGTCAAAAAACAATAGACGCGATGATTAGCAGTCCTGAAATTGCTCAAATTGGATCTATCGTTATTTGGTTCTTGCTATTAATTGTTATTATTTATTACACAATACGTATTTCATCTAGGAACTAAAGTTAAAATAGTTTATATAAATATATTTTTAGAACGCGCTTCAAAATGTTAACTGAAATAATTCGTTAACATCTTGAAGCGCTTTTTTTAATAGCTGGAATAGAAAAATAATAAATTTATAAACGATATATTCTGACAAAAACAAAAATAGTAGCGTAATAAACACGAAATAAGGGTATATTACTTCTGAAAAGGGAGGTGGCCCATAATGATAAAAATCGAAACAAGTTGTAACAACGAGATAGCATATATCCGTGAGGGTCAAGGTTTTCCTGTTATATTAATACATGGACTAGATAGCAATATGGCTTCTTTATATAACTTGAAAGATGCATTGAAAAATAAATTTGATGTTATTGTTTACGATGTGAGAGGGCATGGTAAATCTTCTAAGCCGAACTCCTTTAATTTAGAAGATCATGTTGAAGATTTAAAAATATTAATGAAAAAATTAGAAGTTGAAGAAGCACATTTAATTGGACATGATATGGGTGGCTTAATAGCTAAAAGTTTTACTAACAAATATGAATCAATGGTGACATCATTAACTTTAATTACATCTAATCTTATAGACAGTGTACACGGGTTAAATAAATTAATGATAGAACATCAAGATGAAATAGAAGGCTTTGATAAATCTGAAGCACTTATTCTATTGTTACCGTATATGTATAAAAATCAAAGAAAAGCTAAAAAGTGGTTTCAAAATCAGCTCATTTATAGTAGACAATCAGCCGAAGATAGTGCTGTTGCGACAAGAGCAATAATGGGATTTCCAGTTTTTAATAAAGACATTGAGATTGAACATGTTAATGTTCCAACACTACTAGTTAATGGAAGATATGACCCCTTAAATATGGGAGAATCAACGGATAGATATAATCATGCGTTTCAAACTTTAACTATTTTAGAATTTAAGCAATCAGGTCATGCGCCACATATTGAAGAGCCCGATCATTTTGTGGAGGCATATTTAGATTTTATTGATGCTTTGAAATATCAAAAGAATGATTTAGTATAAAGGGGTTTTGCAAAGTCGTTATAAAATACACGTTGTTATTTTATAGAGCATAGATACTGCAATTTTTTTATTTTTTTATGAAATACTGTTGATATAATGTCTTAGGACTTTATCAGCGGTATTTTTTACTTTTTGTATGAAATGAAGATCTTGAAGTGGTGTTGATAACATGAGGTAAGTACATATAAAAAAGGGGAGTGGACATAAATACATGTCCACTCCCCTTTAAAAAATAAGTTGAATATATTATAGAAATTTAAATTAGCTTAAACTTCTTTTTCGTCGTTAGCTTCTTTAATTCGACTATTAACGCGAGTTAATAATTCATTGATTTTTTTACGTTGCTTAGTGTTAACTAAGATTAATACAGTTCTTTCATCTTGCTCATTACGTTTCTTATCAAAATAATCTTCTTGAGATAAGTTTTTAACAGCTTTAACAACTTGTGGTTGTTTGTAATTCAAGTGATTAATGATATCTTTTAAATAATATTCTTCACTTTCGTGCTCGCTAATATATGTTAATACAGCGAACTCCTCGAAACTTACTGAAAATTCTTTTTTGATAATACCTTTTAGTTTGTCAGCATATGTGACCATAGCTAATAATTCAAAGCAATCATTGATTTTGGTGATAGCCATCCTAATTCCTCCCTATTCTAAATGCCCAATCAAATATACATATTAATAATTTTTTTGTATGATTATTTGTCTTAATTCAAAGTTAAATACAAAGTGTTTGTCATAATTTGTGGCTCGATTATATTTAAGTGAAATATATTAAAACCACTATTATTTAGTTTATTATAACTAAATAAAAATAGAAAGTAAACAAAAACATGTTTAAGCGTTACGTTAATGATTTCTATTATTAATTCAATTCTTTAAATACCAATACACTAATCGAAATTTATTTTTCTGTTTTTCAATTTACCATAATATGATAAAAAGGCTAAATAATCTTATCATATTTTAAAATGATAACTTTTTATAACGTGTACGTCTAATTTTTAGACAGCACAGTATCGGCATTTCTAGCTATGACATCTCCTTGATTTAATCCTTCAAGAATTAGTACATCTTTGTTATTACCCGAATTTTGTGTTTTAATAACTCGTTTTATAAATTTTTTATTTCTTTGTATGAAAACAAATTGCTTATCATATATTGCTGTTTTGGGAACTTCAATAATGTGGTTAGGTATTTCTACTGTGAAATGTTTACCAAAAACAGCGGCAGAATTTGAATTTAGCTCAACTAAATATTTGGAATTTTTAGTTGATATGTCTATATTTATTGGGAAATTAGAAATATAATTCACTTCACCGTCAAATGTTTGCTGATTATTGTCTTTAATAGAAACTTTGTCTTTTAAATGAAGCTTATCAATTATCACTTCATCAACTTTAGCTTTGATTACTGTAGTAGGATCATAGATTTGCATAACAGGAGATTTAGTTTGATTAGACCATGATTGATTAATATGAACGATGCCAGACGCTGGAGCATAAACTGTGATACGAAGTTGTTCTTGGAGTTGTGCGATTTGATTTTGTAGACGTAATATTTCTGAATGTACCGGGGTAGTGGAGGATTTATTGTTTTGCTTTAATTGTGAAAGGTATTTTTGCTTGCTACTAATTTGATGTTCAATACGTGGATTATAATATTCAAACAGAGGCTGGTTTTTTTCTATTTTGTCATGTGACTTAACGAACCAATCGTTAATATAGCCTTTATGGGGCTCATAATGAACTGGAAATCGTTGAGCAGGCTCTTGCCTTCCTATAAAGGTATAGGGTTTGTTATAGGTTATTTTCAAAGTGTCAATATGATGCTCTGGTTTACTCGTGGTTATTTTAATTTTGAAATAGTAAAAACTTAGGGCGCCGATACTACAAAGTATTATCAACACAGTAAATAAAATAATGATTTTCTTCAATGATGTCACCTCTTGATGTATTGATGATTTGATTATACAGCGAAAAACAAAGAATTTGTTATAAAAAAAGAAGTCATTTACTAAATGTTAAAAGTAAATGACTCGAGTGAACAATTTTTAAAATAATCTCAATAAAATAATGCCAATCATTATAGCAATAATACCAAAAACTTTTCTCTTAGTAATTTTATTTTTGTAAGTGCCCAGCAAGCCGAAATGATCTATAATAACACCCATTAACATTTGACCTAGCATAACAATAATTGTAGTCAATGCAGCGCCCAAGTGAGGCATTAAAATAATGTTTGTAGTCACAAAAATCACACCAAGGATACCACCGATAAAGTAAATAGGTTTAAGACGACCTTCTCTAGGTGTGAAAGTAGCAAGTTTAAGACTTCTATTGAAAATTAAAGTCAAAATAAATAATACAATTGTACCTACTGTAAATGATATCAGTGAAGCCATTACTGAGGAATTTATTTGTTGACCCAATGCGCTATTAATAGCAGTTTGAATAGGTGGACAGAAGCCAAATATAAACCCAATAAACAACCAAATATAAATTGAACTATTTTTATTTTTGTCTTTAGGGTTTCTGCGAACATAATTCATCAGAATGATACCGAAAATTAAAAATATAATACCCAGTACTTTAAATGCTGTGAAGGCTTCTTTATCAGCTCCAAACCAGCCAAATGTGTCGATTGTCACACCCATAATGATTTGACCAGCTACAGTGAGCACTACAGTAAGAGATGCACCTAAACGGGGTAAAAGGAGTAAGTTCCCAGTTAGGAAAATGACGCCAAGCATACCGCCGACAAACCATATGTAACTAAAAGATTGGTTACTGTAAAATTGTGCTGTAAAAACATGAGGATTAGTTATAAGATTGAGTATGATTAAAAAGATTGTACCTGTTGCAAATGAGATTGTTGACGCATAGAATGAAGACTTTGTATAAAGGCTTAGTCTAGAATTAATTGAAGTTTGGAACGGAACAACCATACCTGCGATAATCCCAATAATATATAAAAGAAACATTAAATCACGCTTTCTATTAGGATAATTACATTATATAGGAAAGGTTATGCTTTTCCTATGTTTAAATTCTTTAAAAGAAAATAGCTTTTTAGTTTATTATGATGTACACAACACACAAAATATAATAGAATACGTATGTTAATGGTTTTTGGGAAATAAGATTAACAACTATGAAGTAATAATAACTTTATAATAATAAAAGCTTTTGAAGAAGTGAGTGACTAATTATATTGAAACAGCTTTCCATAATTCGACTAACAGATGAGGAAACTTTTTTTGTTGGGGCAGGAAGTAATGATGGCATTAAGAAAAATCAATTTATAGAAGTGTTGAATCCAAGAAGATCTTATAAAAATTTAGCTCAAATTGTTGAAGTGTATAATAAATATGCAATATGCAAGAAGTTAGGTAAGAAAAAGATATTTTTTGGTGATACGGTTAGATTAAGACCCTATAGAGATTAATGGTATAAATCAATAATAGTGAGATTAATTGGTGGGCAGTTTAAAACGTCAATTATTCTGTGTAAAAAGAAGGCCTGAAACAATTGTTTCAAGCCTTTTTTAGTTAATCACCTAAGTAAATATATTTATAATAGAATTAACTAATTTTCAAATAGAACATTGGTTGTCTTATCTATAATATGCGCAGAATGAACTTTTGTAGGGATGCCTGTTTTTGGTCTCAAAATATCAAGCGTGATTAATTTATTCATTCCTTCCTTAACCGTACCTTCGTTTACCGAATGTTCGATCTTAGGTATTTGCAATTTGATTGTTTTATTCACAGCATCATTGAAAATAAGTTCTAATGTTTGGGACATCATTTCTTTCTCCTCCTTAATTAATTGTTTCAGTTTTAATAACTTCGATAGTGTCAAAGTGCTTACCAGTAATTTGCTCAATAATAGACTTGAAGCTTTTTATTTGTTCTGGCGTTGCTTCGGTATTTAAATTTGCGAAATGACGCTTGAACTTTGAAGCTTTTCCATCTTGATCATACAAAACGCGAGTTAATGTGACTCCAAGCTGTTTGATTTGATTCATTTGCTTAACCTCCTTTCACTATATATATCGAATAAACATCCTAAAATGGTCAAAATTTTTTTGGGAAATTCGGTTTAAATACTTCCATGTGACATAAATATCATATATCATTAAATAAGAAACATTCAATTTGTTAAGAGGTGAATATATGAATCAAGTGGACCCTATAAGGGATATAAAAGAGATAAAGTCTATGTATGAAGTATTAAGTAATAAGTCGAAACGAGATTATTTATTATTCAAGTTTGCAATACATACTGGCGTTAAACTTTCCGAACTACTAAATCTTTGTGTGTCAGACGTCAAAGACGAACACGATGATATTAAGCAGTATTGGCTAGAGGACCATGCTCCCAATATTCATATTAGATTACCCGACACGTTGAGGAATGAATTAATGATCTTTATTACAGAAGAAGATCTGAAAAATGATGAGCTATTGTTTCGATCAAATAGAACTTTAAAAGGTCTATCAAGACAACAAGCATATCGTATTATCCATGTTGCAGCTGAAGAGTTAGGCATGTTACATATTGGTTTGACGACGTTAAGAAAGACATTTGCTTATCATGCTTATCAATCTGGTATATCTATTTCTATTATTCAAAAATATTTAGGTCATCAAACAACTTTTGAAACGATGAAATTCATAGGTATTTCTGCAAAGACTACTAAAACAACAATAGCTTTAAATTTATAAAATATAATTAAAGGAGGGATATGATGAGCTTAATATATTTACTGGGTGCCTTGATTATAATCATGGTAGCGGTATTGTGCACACTAATAAATCCTAAATTCCAGCGATTTGCAGGTCAAATTGCTTTAATTGCACCGATTATTTCTTCGATTTACTTTTTATGGCAAATACCTCAAGTGATGGCAGGACATTTTGTAACGGTTAAGATACCGTGGCTGACACTCTTAGATATCAATATTGATTTTAGATTAGATGGATTGAGTTTATTCTTCAGTTTATTAATTTCACTCATTGGTTTAGCCGTATTTTACTACGCAACTCAATATTTATCTAAAGAACATGACAATTTACCACGTTTTTATGTATATTTATTACTTTTTATGCTCAGTATGTTAGGTATCGTTACTGCTAACAATACGATTCTTATGTATGTGTTTTGGGAGTTAACAAGTGTATCTTCGTTCTTGCTTATTGCCTATTGGTACAATAAAGGTGATAGTCAATTTGGGGCCATACAATCATTTATGATTACAGTCTTTGGTGGTTTGGCATTATTAGCAGGTTTCATTATGATTTATACTGTAACAGGAACAAATTCAATAACTTCAATTATTGAACAGAGTGATAAAATTGCCCAGAGTGACTTGTTTATACCTATTATTATTCTCATTTTAATAGGGGCATTTACAAAGTCAGCTCAATTTCCATTTCACATTTGGTTACCGAAAGCGATGGCTGCTCCAACACCAGTAAGTGCGTATCTACATTCGGCAACAATGGTTAAAGCAGGTATATTCTTGCTATTTAGATTTACACCTGTATTAGGTTTAAGTGATTTCTATATTTATTGTGTGACATTCGTTGGTTTAATCACAATGATTTTTGGCGCAATCAATGCGATACGTCAAGTCGATATGAAAGCAATATTAGCTTATTCTACAATTAGTCAACTAGGTATGATTGTATCAATGGTAGGACTAGGTGGAGGGTTTGCTCAACATCCAACAGGTGAACTTTCTAAAATTTATGGTTTAATACTGTTCGCAGCTTTATTCCATTTAATGAATCATGCTTTGTTTAAAGGTGCGCTGTTTATGGGTGTAGGTATTATTGACCATGAGACAGGTACAAGAGATATTCGTCGCTTATCAGGTTTAAGAAAAGTGTTTCCCATTACACATATAATAATGTTACTTTCTGCTTTATCGATGGCAGGTATTCCATTTTTAAATGGCTTCTTGAGTAAGGAAATGTTCTTTGACGGACTTGTGAGCGCACACCAATTACCCCAATTCAATATATTCCTTACGGTAATTATTGCGGTGATAGGCGTTGTAGCAAGTATATTTACTTTGATTTATGCAGTTTACTTGATTAAGGAAGTTTTCTGGGGAGACTATCAGAAAGCAGATTTACCGATAAAAAATCCGCATGAACCATTCATGTTCACACTACCTTCTGCAATTATGATGATTTTGTTACCGATTATATTCTTTGTTCCAAATATATTTGGACATTATATTATTTTACCGGCGTTACGAAGTATCACAATTGGAGAAAATGTAGATAAAATAGCGCCACATGTATCGCAGTGGCACGGATTTAATTTACCGTTGATTTTAAGTTTGATTGTAATGATTGTTGGCTTCACAGCAGCATTTAAAATCGATTGGAAAAAATATGCTAATAAGATTAAAGTAACATCAATTACAGATCTATATTTAGGGTCATATAAACAATTTGAACATTATTCAGGATATGGAATCCGTAGCTTAATGAATAACCGTTTAAATCATTACATCACATTAACTTTATTTATTTTTATAATGGTTGTGGTATATGGAGTTATTCAAACAGGATTTCCAAAAGTGCAACAAATTCATGTGAGTGAATTTGGTCCGTTAGAAGTGATCACATTAATTGTTGTATTTGTACTAGGTATTGCTTTAACATTTATACGTCAACGTTTAACAATGGTTATTTTAAATGGAATTATCGGTTATTGTGTAACGATATTCTTTATTTTAATGAAAGCACCAGATTTAGCATTAACACAATTAGTTGTCGAAACGATTACAACAATATTATTTATTGTTAGTTTCTCAAGACTACCCAACGTACCGCGTACAAAAGTTCACAAAAAACGTGAAGCGGTCAAAATTATTGTATCGCTATTGATGGCAGTGATTGTAGTCATGCTTGTATTTATTGCACAACAAAGTGACTCGATGCCTACAATTTCGACATTTTACCATGATGCATATGAGTTGTCAGGCGGCAAAAACATTGTAAATTCCATTCTTGGTGACTTCCGTGCACTAGATACTTTATTTGAAGGTATGGTGCTCATCATTGCTGGTTTAGGAATTTATACATTACTTAACTTTAAAGAACGGAGGGGTCAAGATGAAAGAGAATGATGTTGTATTACGAACGGTAACCAAGATTGTCGTTTTTATATTGTTAACTTTTGGATTTTATCTGTTTTTGGCAGGTCATAATAATCCAGGTGGCGGCTTTATTGGTGGTCTTGTATTTAGCTCAGCATTTATTTTAATGTTCTTGGCCTTCGATGTTAAACAAGTGTTAGTTGCTTTGCCTTTAGATTTTAGAATATTAATGATCATAGGTTCATTAGTTTCTTTTGCTACTGCAGTTGTACCTATGTTTTTTGGTAAACCGTTCCTTTACCAAACTGACGCATATGTACAATTACCTTTGTTAGGTGAAGTCCATTTAACGACCGTAACGTTATTTGAAGCAGGTATTGTATTATCTGTTGTAGGTGTTGTCGTAACGGTTATGTTATCTATAAGTGGTGGTCGATCATGAATCTTATATTATTAATGGTTATTGGCTTTTTAATATTTATCGGAACGTATATGATATTATCAGTCAATTTAATAAGAATCGTTATAGGTATATCTATTTACACACATGCAGGCAATTTAATTATTATGAGTATGGGTCAGTATGGCAAGAATATGGTTGAACCTTTGATAGGAGAAGGCAGTAAAAACTTTGTTGATCCTTTATTACAGGCAATTGTGTTAACGGCGATTGTAATTGGCTTTGCAATGACAGCTTTTCTATTAGTACTTGTATATAGAACGTATCGTGTAACAAAAGAAGATGAAATTGATGTATTGAGAGGTGATGACGACGATGCTAATGAGTAATTTATTAATACTACCGTTACTTCTCCCAGCAGTTTGTGCATTAGCCCTTGTCTTCATCCGTACTAACAGCAGATTGTCTCGAATTTTTTCAATTGGAACGATGGCTGTTACAACCGTTATTTCATTGTTCTTATTAATTCACGTAATGTATAACAAACCTATTGCCTTAGATTTTGGAGGATGGGAAGCACCTTTTGGTATTCAATTTGTTGGTGATTCATTAAGTTTATTGATGGTTACTACATCCAGTTTCGTTGTTACGTTAATTATGGCTTATGGTTTTGGTAGAACAGAGAAAAGAGCAATACGCTATTATCTACCAAGTTTCATCTTATTCTTAACTGTAGGTGTTATAGGTTCATTTTTAACAGCTGACTTATTCAATATATATGTCATGTTTGAAGTTATGTTATTGGCATCCTTCGTACTTATCACATTAGGACAATCAATTGAGCAATTACGTGCTGCAATTATTTATGTGGTACTTAATATACTTGGATCATGGTTGTTACTTCTAGGTATTGGGTTGCTTTATAAAATGACAGGTACGTTAAACTTTGCTCTTGTAGCACAGCGATTGAATGAGATGAATGACAAAAGTGCTATAACGATTGTGTCTATGGTCTTTTTAATTGCCTTTGGTGCTAAAGCAGCATTAGTGCTCTTTATGTGGTTACCTAAAGCCTATGCAGTTTTAAATACAGAACTTGCAGCACTGTTTGCAGCATTAATGACTAAAGTAGGGGCTTACGCATTAATCCGGTTCTTTACATTGATTTTTGATGGTCATGAAGGCATTACGCATCCACTACTGGTATTTTTAGCTTGTATTACAATGCTGATTGGAGCATTTGGCGTACTTGCTTATCGTGATATTAAAAAGATTGCAGCATATCAAGTTATACTTTCAATTGGATTTATCATATTAGGATTAGGATCAAATACCTACGCTGGTGTCAATGGCGCTATTTTCTATTTAGCCAATGACATTGTCGTTAAGACATTGCTATTCTTTATTATTGGTAGTTTAGTCTATATTACTGGATACAGACAATATAGAAATTTAAATGGTCTAGCCAAACAAGAACCATTTTTTGGTGTGGCTTTTGTAGTTATGATCTTAGCTATCGGAGGCGTACCACCATTTAGTGGTTTCCCTGGTAAAGTATTCATTTTTAAAGGTGCTATAGAAAATGGTAATTATATTGGCTTAGCTTTAATGATAATTACAAGTTTAATTGCAATGTTTAGCTTGTTCAGAATCTTCTTTACGATGTATCTAGGTAATGAGAAGAAAGCTGAAGAAACAGAATTTAAAAAGATACCTACGTATCGTAAAGGTCTCATTGGGATATTGACAGCAGTGATACTCGCTATGGGACTTGCAGCGCCATTGATTTTCAAAGTGACAGATAATGCGACACATTTAAATATGGAGGATGGACTATATGAAAAAATGGTTAACCCTCATTTAGTGAAGGAGGATAAATAATGCAACAAGTCTTGCTTAATATTGTCATTGCTTTTTTATGGGTGCTTTTTCAAGATGAAGAATCTTTTAAAGCATCAACGTTCTCCTCAGGTTATCTTATTGGCTTATTAGTTATCTATATTTTACACCGCTTTTTTGGACAGCAATTTTATCTGAAAAAAGTTTGGGTAACGATTAAATTTTTAGCTGTTTATCTATATCAACTAGTCACGTCTAGTATGACAACAATCAATTATATATTATTTAAAACTAAAGATTTAAATCCGGGCTTGGTAACTTATGAAACAACGTTAAGTAGTGATTGGGAAGTTAGCTTTTTAACAATTTTAATTATTATAACGCCTGGTTCAACAGTAATTAGAATCTCAAAAGAAAAACAAAAGTTCTTTATACACGCAATTGATGTGTCAGACAAAGAAAAACAAAAATTGTTAAAAAGTATTAGACAATATGAAGGACTCATATTGGAGGTGGCAGAATGATAGAATCCCTTATTGATTTTTTCATTACAAGTGCTCTGATTTTGTTTGGAATTGCATTATTATTAACTTTATTTAGATTGATTAAAGGACCAACAACTGCTGATAGGGTAGTTGCTTTTGATACCGCAAGTGCCATACTTATGTCTATGGTAGGTATGCTCAGTATTGTCTTTGGTACATTCTCGTTCCTTGATTCAATTCTATTAATCGCTATTATTTCATTTGTAAGCACCGTTTCCATTTCTAGATTTATAGAAGGGGGGCACGTCTTCAATGCAAATAACAAGCGAAATCGTTAATTTAATCGCAGCATTTATGATGTTTTTAGGAAGTATTATCGCATTAATAAGTGCAATAGGTTTAATAAAATTTCAAGATGTATTTTTACGAAGTCACGCATCGACTAAAAGTTCTACACTTTCAGTATTACTGACACTTGTAGGCGTTATTATCTATTTTATTTCTTCACAAGGTTATTTAAGCGTGCGACTTATTTTGGCATTGGTGTTTATTAATTTAACGTCGCCAGTCGGAGGACACTTAATATCACGTGCCGCTTATCGTACAGGGGCTTACATGTATCGTAAAAGTGACGCACCAAGACAAACAAATATATTGTTGAGTTCTAAAGAAAATAATACATTTGATATGTTGAAAAAACGTGCAGAAGATCGTGAAGAACGAAGACGTAAAACATATGAAAAAGAACACGATTACTAATATATAAATTCTAAAAAATGATGAGGTTGGGACATAAGTATATGTCGCAGCCTCATCATTTTTTAGTTGTCTCGAACGCGTATGCATCAGGGCTATTTTGTATATGCATTCTATTGTGATTTTAATATTAAATTAGGCAATACTATTTAATTGTGCATTAGACTGTATATGAGAGTTATAAAAGAAAATTCAACTCCCCAAGTGTAATACGTTTAAGCAAAGGGTAAAAAAATGATAAAATAATATATATTTGTAATTGTGTTAATTTTAAAAATATTAATCAAATAGGTGATAGGGGTTATACTATTTGTTATTAAGTGTAAGAGTTTGAGACACGGTATGTTCATTTAAAAAACGATATTATTTATTGTTTCAACCTCAACAATTATGAAAAAATAATTAAGTTGAAAAGAGGTGAAACCTTGCAAATATTTGAGACGATACTCATTTTTTTAGCACTAGTAATCGTTAGCTCACTTGTACACATTTTTATACCGAAAGTACCTTTAGCTTTTATTCAAATTATACTCGGTATGTTGGTGTATGTGATTCCTGTACCTGTTGAACTTCATTTCGATTCAGAACTGTTTATGGTTGCATTAATTGCACCATTACTTTTTGTAGAAGGGGTTAAGGTTTCGCGTGTCCACTTAAGGCGTTATATTAAACCGGTACTAATGATGGCATTAGGTTTAGTCATTACTACTGTAATTGTAGTAGGGCTTTTTGTTCATTGGATTTGGCCGGAATTACCAATGGCTGCAGCTTTTGCGCTTGCTGCGATATTATGCCCTACAGATGCTGTTGCAGTTCAAGCTATTACAAATGGGAAAGTGTTACCAAAAGGATCTATGACAATTTTAGAGGGTGAGTCACTTTTAAATGATGCTGCGGGTATCATATCTTTTAAAATTGCTGTAGCAGCACTTGTTACAGGTGCGTTTTCAGTGACGCATGCTGTTGAACAATTTCTTGTTTCTTGAATAGGCGGTTTTATTGTTGGGCTTCTTATTGGGGTAGCTTTAGTAAGATTTAGAGTAACGTTATCTAGACGTGGTATTGAAAATATTAATATGTTCACTTTTATACAGCTTGTTACACCTTTTGTGACATATATTGTGGCAGAAATGTTTCATGCATCAGGTATCATTGCTGCTGTAGTGGCAGGTTTAGTACATGGTTTTGAGCGTGACCGTATTGCTCAAGCACGTACGAGATTGCAAATGAGTTATAACCACACCTGGAATATATTAGGTTATGCATTAAATGGTTTTGTATTTTCTATTTTAGGATACTTAATACCTGAAGTAGTAGGAAGAATTATAGAAAATGAACCTCATAATTTAATTTTCTTAATTGTCGTTACTTGTTTAATTGCACTTGCGATATATTTATTTAGATTTTTATGGGTATTCATATTATATCCTTACTTTTACTTACCAGTCAGTCCATTCCAAAAAATGATTTCTTATAATGAAGATAATCAGAAACCGACAGAAGCACCTCCAAAACGTGGCATGTATGCGTTTGTCATGACGGTGTGCGGCGTTCATGGCACAATTTCGTTAGCAATTGCCTTAACTCTACCGTATATGTTAGCAGATCATCATTCTTTTGTTTTTAGAGATGATTTACTTTTTATAGCATCTGGAATGGTGATTATTAGTTTGATTGTTGCGCAATTTGTCTTACCATTAGTTACACCAAATGCTGAAAAACCGAAACAAAAAGGAATGAGTTTCAAGCAGGCACGTGTTTTAATATTAGAAAAAGTCATTGATAATTTAAATCAAATGTCATCTGTGGAATCTAGTTTTCAATATGGTAATGTAATCAAGGATTATCATGAGAAATTAGCATTTTTAAAAACTGTGGAAAACGAAGATGAAAATACGAAGGAACTTCAAAGACTACAAAATATTGCATTTGCGGTTGAAAATAATACATTAAACGGTTTAGTAGAGAATGGTGATATTACTACTAATGTTCTAGAAAACTATATGCGTTATTCTGAACGTACGCAAGTCTATAAGCAAGCTTCGTTACTTCAACGTATAAAAGTTGAACTTAGAGCAATGATTTTAAAACGCAGAATTAAACGTAAAGTTAAGACCAATGCAGCTACTTCATTATCCATCATTGACAACTTGCGAGAAATCTCTAATGTTATGCGTACAGTACATTATCGCGTCGTAAGTCGTTTAGCTAAAGAAACAACTGAAGATAATAAATTAGAAGTAGGTATGATCTGTGATAGTTATCTTATACGTATAGATAACTTAACGCCGTCTAATTTCTTTAATGCAAAAAGCGAGAATTCAATAACAAAAATTAAATTAACGGCGCTTAAAGAACAACGCCGTGTATTGAATCAAATGGTTGAAGATGAAGAGGTAAGCGAAGTTACTGCTTTAAAAATACGTGAAGCAATAAATTATGATGAAATGATTATTGTAGATAGTTTAACGGATTAATGAATGATTCTTAAATAGCATGAGGGAGTGGGACAGAAATCTAATTTTTCTAACAAGATTTCGTCGTATGAGCCAACCCAGCAAAGCTAACTAGAAAATGGAATACAAGAGCTTAATATAACCGCATTTTCAGTTCAGTCAGCCACCGCTAATATAATAATTGAGACTGAGACATGTATTTTGTCTCAGCCTCTCAGAGTGTCGACAAAGTCTCCGACTTTGTTGGCACTTTTTTTACGCTTTCCACGGGCACAGCACTCAGCCTGTATTCTTCGGCTCAAATTACTGACATTTTTAAACAGTAATAATATATTTAAATTAAATAATGGAAGATCATCAATAGACCCTGTAATACTAATGTAGATATTACTTATTCAAAAGTTATTTAGAATAACATCAATGAGTTAAACGATTGAGTAATACATTCTTAAAGGCGAATGTATAAGCGAAACTAATTTCCTTGTAGGAGATTAAGGAACGCCTGAGCTGTTGTAGTGGATCACATATGCTAAAGCATATGTGTAAGACTTACTAATCGCAATGAATTGGAAAGTAAGTCTTTATGCATAAGCGAAACTAACTTCCTTTTAGGAAGAAGTTTCGCTAAAAAAAAGCTCCATCAATGGGGAGGAATCTACCATTGATGGAGCTAAGGAGATGATTTAAGGCTTGAATAGCCTATCGACTTATTCCATGCTGCCATGTACTGTTTCGATATTTTCTTTCATCATATTGTAATAAGAATCACCTTTAGACCCTTTTTCACCGATTGAATCAGTAAATACTTCGCCAAAGATGTCTTTTTTCGTTTCTTCGCTTAAACTTTGCATACTCTCCTTATCAACGCTTGTTTCAACAAGTAAATGCTTCAAATTATTATCTTTTACAAATTGAACTGCTTGTTTCATTTGCTCAGGTGTACCTTGCTTTTCAGTATTAATTTCCCAAATATAACCAGGTTTGATGTCATATTGTTTAGAGAAATATTTGAAGGCACCTTCACTTGTGATCATTGCGCGTTGCTCTTTAGGAATATCATTGAATTTATCATGACTTTCTTTATTAAGTTGTTCTAGTTCTCCAAGATACTTTTCGCTTTGAGCTTTGATTTCGTCATTATGTTTTTTATCGTGTTTTAATATTGTATCTTTGATTGTTTCAACATATTTAATACCATTGTCTAAACTTAACCAAGCATGAGGGTCTTGTTTTGATTTGTCACCTTCGCCACCTTCTAAATACAGTGGTTTTACATTTTCAGAAGGTCTTACTACAGAATCATCTTTAGTTGACTTATTGGCTTGACTTAATGCTTTTTCAAACCAGCCATTTCCTGTTTCTAAGTTCAAACCGTTATAAAAAATAACATCTGCATCAGTTAGTGCTTTGATGTCTTTAGGCTTAACTTCATATTCGTGAGGGTCTTGGCCAATTGGCACAATACTATGTATTTCAACATTATCACCGGCAGTATTTTTGACCATATCGTATAATATTGAATTTGTCGTAACAATTTTTAATTTATCATTTGAAGCTGTATCGCTTTTTTCATTGCTCCCATTGCTACATGCACTTAAAAAAAGGATGAAAACGAGTGCAATTGCTATTATTTTTTTCATATAGTTTGTCCCTTCTTATTAAAAATTTGTAATTTACTTAATATAAAAATAACGATGTAAATCAAGAATGCGCATAATACTATTGTTGCGCCACTTGGCAAATTATAAAGATAGCTGAAATAGAGGCCAACAATCGCGCTGATTGTACTAAAAAGACTTGATATAATCATCATTGTATGTAATTTTTTTGCAATTAAAAACGCTGCTGAGGCTGGCGTAATTAATAACGCGACAACTAAAATAATGCCGACAGTTTGAATACTCGCTACAATTACAAGTGATAGTAATAACATTACAAAATAGTGAGTTATAGTGGTGTTTAGACCACTCATTCGGCTAAATACTGGATCAAATGTTGAGACCATTAACGGTCTGTAGAATAGTATGATTAATATCATAACCAGTACACCAACAACAATTGTTGACCAAAATGTTGATTGAGTTACAGCGAGTAAGTTACCAAATAATATATGGTATAAGTCAGTGGTACTGTTAATCAAACTGATTAAAATAATACCCATCGCTAAAAATGCTGTAAAACTGATACCGATAGCAGCGTCAGGTTTGGTTTTACTATTTTTCGTAATAAAGCCAATGAAGATGCTGGCAATCATACCTGTGATTAATGCCCCAATAAACATAGGGATATTGAATAAGAAAGATAGGGCGACACCAGGTAACACAGCATGACTCATTGCGTCACCCATTAGCGAAAGTCCTCTAAGGACGATGAGACAGCCAACTGTACCACATACAATTCCAACTACGATTGAAATAATTAAGGCATTGCTTAAAAATTTATAATCGAGTAAATGTTGAACGAATTCCATAATAAATTTATCTCCTTTCTGTTGTTTTAAGTCGCTTCAATTTTTGAGTTCGAATTTAAAAATGTACTATTTAAATTCTCTGGTAGCATTGCAGTACTACTGTCACCGAAATAACGAATTGTTTTGTTTAAAAGTATGACACGATCAAAATACTCTTCAGTTTTTGATAAATCGTGATGGACAATTAAAAGTAATTTACCTTCACTTTTCAATTTTTGTAGTTGTGTCATAATGATTTGTTCACTATGGAAATCAATACCGACAAAGGGCTCATCTAACAAATAAAGTGTACTTTCCGTCATTAGCGCACGTGCGACAAGTACACGCTGTAATTGACCACCACTTAATTGTGAAATTTGACGATGACGTAAACTTTCTAATTCCAAGGTTTTCATCAATTGATTTAACCTTTTTTTAGTTTCTGACGTTACCCATTTAATCCAACCGATATCTTTGTATGCGCCTGATATAACAACATGTTCGACATCAATTGGAAAATCTAAGTCAATATGCGCTTTTTGTGGAATATAGGTGATAGATTTTAATGAATTATGTATGTAATCATCGTTTAAGTGGGCGGTCCCAGTAGATTTAAACTCCCCAATAAAAGATTTGAGTAAAGATGATTTCCCAGCACCATTTGGCCCCATTATGCCAATAATCTCGCCTTTTATAGGAATGTTTAAATTAATGTCTTCTAAGACATGTTTATTCCCTAAAGTTAGATTTAGGTTTTTAACTCTTAACATATTAGACCTCCTTAACAATATTTTTAGGCTAACCTAATTTATCTTATAATATACCATGAAGATTTAGCGTGTCAAGTCGATTCGTGATACAATGAAGTGAATGAGTTGAGAGGTGAGATAATGCTAACTGAAGAAAAAGAAGACTATTTAAAGGCGATTTTAACGCACAATGGTGATCATTTTTTTGTTTCAAATAAGACACTATCCCAATATTTAAACATCAAACCACCTTCAGTCAGTGAAATGGTTCACCGTTTAGAAAAAACTGGGTATGTTGAAACAAAACCATATAAAGGTGTGCAGCTTTCAGATAAAGGTTTAACATACACGTTGGATATCATTAAACGTCATCGTTTAATTGAATTGTTTTTAATAAAAATATTGAAATATAATTGGGAAGAAGTACATCAAGAAGCAGAAGTTTTAGAGCACAAAGTATCTAATTTGTTTGTAGAACGTTTGGATAAACTATTGGATTATCCAATTACTTGTCCACACGGTGGCGTGATACCACGTGATAGTAAATACAAAGAACTTTATACTACGAATTTACTTTCATTTGAGGCTGACGATAAGGTGACAATTAAACGTGTTCGTGATCGTACTGAATTACTCATATATTTATCGAGCAAAGATATATTAATTGATGAAGAAATTAAAATCATTAATAAAGACGATACAAATAAAGTGATTATTGTTCAAAAAGACGAAAATGTGACAATTTTAAGCTATGATAATGCAGCGCATATTTACGCTGAAATATAAATGATTTTTATGGAGTGGGTAGCTTTTAGCATCCACTTTTTTGTTTAAAAAAATAAAAAAAGCTTGAGGTAGATGTTAGAAACATCATCTCAAGCTCAGTGATTTAAGTAAAAAAGTACCCATGAAATAATTGATAAATTGTGAAGATATTAATCGCTATCCATATCATGCTGTAAATAAAGGTAGGGACATGTGTTAACTCTTTTAAAGTACTACCATCCCAAGATACAGGTTGTTGTGAAAATGTCAGTTTAAAAATAGTGACTGAAGATTGCAAGACTTCGCCTAATAAGACACCCAATATAAAGTGAGATGTAAGGCTCACAATGTAAAACATCATCAATTGATTATCACTTTGGAATAAAAAATAGAGTAGTGCAATAAGTAAAATAACAATGAAGATTGGCAGTATCTTTCTTGAGGTTAGTATTAAAAAATAAATAAATATAACTAAGTATGCACTTATAAATAAACTAGGGTATTGAAATTCAATAGCTAAGAAACCTAAAAATAACATGAGTGGTGGCATGATATAACCACCAAATGTAGTGATAGATTGACCGAAACGACTTTTTGATTGAGTCACAGCGAATCCTTGTTGCGACGTAGCAATACGTTCAGTAGGCGATGCAACAATAACTAAATCTTTGGCTTTCCCACCACTTAATTTATTGAATAAAATGTGTCCAAATTCATGTGTTAATACAGGGATGTAATTTAAATAAATATCCAAAATTCGATTTATCGGTTTATTACGATAATTATGAATGATTATATAAAGTAGAGCTATAATCATAACCCAATATAAATTGAGCTGAATAGCTGAACTGAAAAATTCATGTATTTTTGTCATATGATTACCTCGATTTAATATTTCAACAACCTCATATTCATAAAAAAAGTAAGGTTGTCATAGCATAATCTATAGTATAAAGTAATTTAGACAAGAAAGCATTTAGACTTTTGATGTATATTATAAGAATAAAAGTAAGAACAGTTTTAAAATATCTGTAAAACGCGTCATGTGTTAATATTGCAATAATAACTAAATGTTAAATTACATTTGATGTATTTTGAGTTAGGAGATCACCAACAATGACGGAGAGCAACAAATTAAATAAAGTAAATGTCTTATCGGTATATTTTGATAATGTTACTTTAAGGGACATGCGAGAGAATGTTAAACATTTTTTCTTATCCAATAGTCCAGAAAATTTATTTATTGTTACTGCAAACCCAGAAATAGTGGATTACGCTACGGATAATATTAAATATCGTAATTTAATTAATAGCGCGAATTATGTTATTCCAGACGGTACAGGCGTTGTAAAAGCGTCTAAGTTACTTAGAACGCCCTTGAAAGAACGTGTGCCTGGCATTGAACTAATGGAAGAATGTTTAAAAATCGCTAATGCGAATTATCAAAAAGTCTTTTTACTAGGTTCTAATAATGAAGTTGTTATCAAAGCACAACAAAATTTAGCACAAAAATATCCAAACATTCACTTTGACTTTCATCATGGCTTTTTCGATTTAACAGATGAAATGGTCTTAAGACAAATCACCTCATTTAATCCTGATTATGTTTTTGTGGGGATGGGATATCCTAGACAGGAACACTGGATTGAACGACACATGAATAAATTTACTCAAACAGTATTGATGGGCGTAGGTGGCTCAATAGAAGTGTTTAGTGGCACGAAGAAAAGAGCGCCCGCATTATTTAGACGCTTGAATTTAGAGTGGGTTTACCGTCTGATTATAGACTGGAAACGCTTAGGAAGAATGAAATCAATACCTCGATTTGTTTTTAAAGTAATTAAAGAAACCCGTAAAAAGTAATAAAAGCGTAAATTGCAGTTTGAATTCTCTGCAATTTACGCTTTTATATTTTTCATAAAACTAGTTGTGAGCCTACTGTTATTTAACTACAAATCTAGAATTATCTAGATCACTTCTAAATTTCTTTTGATCTGCTTTAGAACGTTTTTTAAAATCATTCAAGAATTTTTCATATTCAGGTAATACGTCGTCTAATTCACCGAACTTTTTAAGTTTACCTGCTTCAATCCAAGCAATCTTAGTGCAAAAATCACGGACTTGTTTCATATTATGGCTTACGAAGAAGATAGTTTTTCCTTGTTTTTTATATTCAAATATTTTATCTAAACATTTTTGGGCGAACGTTTGATCACCAACCGATAAAGCTTCATCGATGACTAGAATATCTGGGTTAGTAGTGATATTTATAGAAAAGCCTAATTTTGCACGCATCCCGCTAGAATATTTTTTGACGGGTTGATAAATAAATTCTCCAAGTTCACTGAATTCAATGATTTCAGGGGTTAAATCTTTGATTTCTTTCCTAGTAAAGCCCATGCATAACATTTTGAATTCGATGTTTTCAACACCTGAAAGTTGGCCATTTAATCCTGCACTAATAGCGATTACACTTACATCGCCTTCACGGTTGATACCGCCACTCGTTGGTGACAATGATCCACCAATCATATTACTCAGTGTAGATTTTCCGGAACCGTTGATACCAACAAGACCTATGACATCACCTTCGTATGCTTTTAAGGACAAGTCATTTAGGGCATAAAAAGTCTTATTCTCGTGAAAAGGAAGAAGGACATCCTTTAAGCGTTCTTTGTTATTACGATAAATTCGATATTCTTTAGTCACATTTTTAATGTCAACCGATACATTCATAATTTTACCTTCCTTATTTACAGTTACTCTTATTGTATTATATATTATATTAGTTGTTAAATTTATAAACCTATTGTAAAGTAAGTGAGTACAATTTAACGAAGTGAAGTTTTATACAGTTGTTAAATTTTACTGAACTTACGTTATAAAATCAACTATAAAGATAAATTAATGAAAAATATAAAGTTACGATAGCTTATATCTCATTTTTCATTAACGTTGTTTCATCACTTAGTATACAAAAATATATCATTTATAGCACTTTTTAGCTATTCTGATTTACGATAGTAAATGAAAGTTGTTAAGATAGATAATAAAGCGTATATTAAATTTAAGTGTAACATCGCAAATGGAATGTGATAAGGTAAATCGATTGAAAGTGTGGTTTATTAAAATGAATGCAGTGTGGGTAGTTTTTAGAGAGCATTTTAAAAATTTCTATCTTATTCAGAGATTGGCTCAGTTCCAAATGAAAATCACTAATACAAACAACTATTTAGGCACGGCCTGGGAATTGATTAATCCAGCAATGCAAATTATGGTTTATTGGTTCGTGTTTGGTTTAGGAATTAGAGATAACGGCCCAGTAGATGGTGTACCATTTATTTATTGGTTGCTCGTAGGTATTAGCATGTGGTTCTTTGTTAACCAAGGTATATTAGAAGGTACAAAATCAATAGCGACTAAGTATAATCAAGTGGCAAAAATGAATTTCCCACTATCGATTATCCCATCGTATATTGTAATGAGTAGATTCTATGGACATCTTGCGTTACTTGTTGTAGTTATTTTACTTTGTATGTTAGCAGGTTACTATCCTACGATTTATACGTTGCAGCTGTTTTTATATGTGCCATTCGCACTAATTCTTACAACAGCAATTGCATTATTTACTTCAACGCTTGGTGTACTCGTGAAAGATACACAACAAGCGATTCAAGCATTAATGAGAATGGTGTTCTTTGCATCTTCTATTTTGATTGTGCCACCAGAAGGTATTGTGAAAGATGTAATGAAATTAAATCCTATATATTATCTTGCAGAAGCATATCGTTCTGCAGTGCTACATAAAGAATGGTACTTTATCACGCATTGGGAACTAACGCTTTACAATATGTTTATTATTATCTTCTTATTCGTAATAGGTTCTATTATGCATATGCGTTACAGAGATCAATTTGCAGACTTTATGTAAATCTGAATTTAAAATACTAACTCATATTATTTGAGCTAACATGAATCCTTTAATGACTGAAATAGTTGTTAAAGGATTTTTCTATAATTTTTAGTGCAAGACAGATATAATGTAAACAATAAGAGTCGAAATTTAAATTGGCGGTGGAATTTGTGAGACAGATAATCAAAAAGCTTTATATGTTTATCATTAGCTTATTAAATTTAATTTATAATAAAAAAAAGCTGAAGAATAATCATATCGTGGTCATGATGACATTTGCAGAAGATGTATTGCCCATTGTAGAAGCGTTAAATAGAAAATTATATAAAATTACAGTAATAGGTAACGAAGAAAATAGAAAATATATACAACAATTTGAAAATGTGACATTTCTACCTGCAGGTAATAAAAAAGTATTTCAACATATTAAAGCATTAAGCACTGCCAAGGTGATAATAATTGATACGTATTATTTAATGTTTGGTGGTTTCAAGAAAAAGACGAATCAGACAGTGATTCAAACGTGGCACGCTGCTGGTGCACTTAAAAACTTTGGGCTCCAAGATCACCAAGTGGACTTATCGAATAAACCAATGGTCCATCAGTATCAAAAGGTTTACCGAGCAACAGATAAATATTTAGTTGGTGGAGAACCTATGGTCACTTGTTTTAAAGATGCATTTGAAGCCGCCGACGAACAGTTTTTAAAAACAGGCCTGCCAAGATTAGTACCTTATACATTATTAAATGTTGAAAAAAGACAGCAAGAGCTTAAGAAACAATATGGTATAGAAGGAAAAGTAGCAGTATATGTGCCGACATATAGAGAACATAAGCAATCTAACCGTAATATTGATAAAGTGAATTTTGAAACTGCACTGCCGAACTATACTTTATTGAGTAAATTACATCCCTCTATAGCAAACGATAATCAAACAACGATTAACTTGCAATCTCTGATGATTATGGCAGATGTGATTATAAGTGATTATAGTTCATTGGCAATTGAAGCAAGTATTTTAGATAAACCTACATTATTTTATGTATACGATGAGAAGCAATATGAAAAGGAACGCGGTTTGAATTCATTTTATTATGACATACCCGCCCAATATAAAGCTTATAGTGAAGATGAGTTAGTGCGTAAACTACAAGAAAATAGTATAGTATGGTCTCCACTATTTGAAACTTGGCATGAGTACAATGCTAAAGATAGTTTAACGCAAGTCATTCGCTATATAGAGGAAATGGTGAAACTATGAAAATATCAATAATAATTCCTGTATATAATGCAGCAAGTACAATTCGTAGAGCGATTGCATCGGTAGATACGAAACAAAATTATGAAATTATCTGTATCAATGATGGCTCTACCGATGAGAGTAGAACAGTTCTAGAGCAATTACAAAAAGAGTACCCAAATATTACGCTAATTAACCAGGAGAACAAAGGTGCAGCTGCAAGTAGAAATAAAGGACTTGCGCATATGACTGGTGACGTATTTATGTTTTTAGATGCTGATGATGAATTTTTAACGAGTAGAATTGATTTTATGGCAGATTTTTATCAAAAAGCGGAAGATGTGGATATCGTTTTAGGTCAAATAGCTAAAGGTAAACATGGTGAGTGGCAACCAATATATACGCATCAAGAAATTCAAAAGCTAGAGAAGGTAGAGTTAGCGCAATGTCCTGATATCATGCAGTCAATTGGTCCAGGTGGGAAAATGTTTAGTGCACAGTTTGCTGATTTAAGATTTGATGAAGACGTTGTTTTTTGTGAAGAACATTTTTTTATTATAACAGCATATAAAAAGGCGAAAAAAATTCAATTATTACCTAATATTGTATATGGATACAATGAAATAGAAGGATCTGTTACAAATCAACGTGCAGAACAGTTTGAATCTTACATGTTAGATGCTTTAAAAGTAAGAACACGTGTAATGGACTTGTTGTCATCTAAAGATGAAAGAACGTATTATAGCTATCGAATGGATGAATTAATAGTAAGTTATTTACTACAAGCGTATATCGAAAAGAATAATGTGATTACTAAAAAATTATTAGATAGTGTAACAACATATATCAACGCAATGCAAAAAACAGATTACTCTGGTAAGGCTATGTTTAGAATAATTAAAGTAGTTGAGCAAGGGAGTAAAAAATGGAATAAAGCACTTTATCAACAATGGAGAGAAACACTATTAAGTGTTGGAATCGGTAGACCTAATTATTATCGTTTTAAAGTAGAAGTGCTGCCAAAGCGTGCAAAATCAAGAGGAAAGATGAAATTAAAATATTATTTAAAACGCTAAAAAATGACAGAATTCGTAAACTTTTGAGCAATATGCTATAATTTTTAAAAATGTAAATTTTAAATTAATATTCTGTAAAGGGAGATATACTTATGAAACGTGTGATTACTTATGGTACGTATGATTTATTACATTACGGACATATAGAATTATTGAGAAGAGCGAGAGAAATGGGCGATTACTTAGTTGTAGCATTATCAACGGATGAGTTTAATCGTGTAAAAAATAAAAAATCATATTACAATTACGAACAACGTAAAATGATGTTAGAATCAATTCGTTACGTTGATTTAGTCATTCCTGAAGGCGGTTGGGGTCAAAAAGAAATCGATGTTGACCGTTATGAAATAGATACATTCGTTATGGGCCACGATTGGGAAGGTGAATTTGATTTCTTGAAAGAGAAATGTGAAGTCATTTACTTAAATCGTACAGAAGGTATCTCAACAACTAAAATTAAAAAAGAGCTTTATGGTGACGCAGAAAAATAAAGTGAGTTTGATATAGATTTTTTGTCGAAGGCATCACTTTTTAAAACTGAATATTAAAGTTAACTAACCCAAGTCATCTCGTTTTTGTGTTTACACAAAATTGAGATGACTTGGGTTTTTATATTGAAAAAAACCACTTCCATATAAATTCATTTTAAATCGAATTTAATGAAAGTGGTTTTAAGTTAAATGTATTGAATAGGAGCAGTGCTATTCAACGAGCAAGACTAATTATTTACGTTTTGATTTTTTTCTGAATTTATCTAAAATGAGATAAACAATAATTGCAAGTGCAGTAATGATTAAGACCGTACCCAGCAATGTTAGTATTGGATGGTCATCCCATGATGATTGGACAACTGTAGTTGTTTTATGAACGAGTGGTTTTTTCACACTTACTGTTGGTGGACCATATTTATCAGAAATAAATTCTCGATCATAATCAACATGTATTTTGCCATCTTCCACCACGAGTTTGTAATCATTTTTATCAAACTCTTTTGGTAACACATCATAAAGGTCTTTTTCTACATAATACGTATCGCCATTAATTTCTTGTTCACCTTTAGATAATATCTTTTCACGTTTATATTGATCAAAAGACATATTCATTAAGGCGTTCCCAATCTTATTACGTTCTTTCTCTCCACCGAGCGACTTATAATCGCCGGCTCCCATGATAGCTTGATTAATTCTAAAACCATCACGTTCGGTTGTAATGGTGTGGTTGTAATCTGCGATGTCGCTTGAACCAGTTTTCAAACCGTCAGTACCTTCTAAACTCATATCAGCACCTTCAAGTGAATGATTGAAGGTGTAATAAGTAACGCCGTGTTGTGTAGGTGCAAGTTGTTTTGTAAAGTGTAGGATTTTTGGTGTGTCTTGAACTGCACGTTGTGATAAAATAGCAAAATCTTTCGCTGTTGATGTAGAACTCTGTTGATCTTTATATTTCTCTGGCGTAAAATCCTTTAACAGAGTGTTTTCTGC
Organism: Staphylococcus sp. AntiMn-1; assembly: GCF_001663395.1. Lineage (NCBI taxonomy): Bacteria > Bacillati > Bacillota > Bacilli > Caryophanales > Staphylococcaceae > Staphylococcus > Staphylococcus sp. AntiMn-1. The sequence continues at coordinate 1,299,813 of NZ_CP012968.1, read as the reverse complement.
GCCTGTTGGGTTAACGAAATGAGTGTTTTTCATGCCTAGAGATTTTGCTTTTTCATTCATTGCGTCTGTAAAATCTGAAACATTACCAGAAACTTCTTTTGCTAAAATAAGTGCAGCAGCATTACTAGAGTTTGAGACTGTTATTTGAAGTAATTCTTTGATAGTGTATGTCTCACCTGGATATAGTTTCGTGTTGCTAATTTTTGGTAAAGTGGACATTCGATAATGATCTTCTGTAATTTTTACAGTATCATCTAAAGATAACTTTCCTTTATTGACTGCATCAAGTGTGAGGTGCATTGTCATCAGCTTGGTCATTGAAGCAGGGTACCAATCTTTATCCATCTGATACTGATAAAGAATTTGACCTGTTTGTGCAACATTAACTGCACCTTCTGGTTGGTAGTCTTCGGAAACACTTTGACCATATTGGTTTGCCGCTTGAGTAGGTGTTACTGTTTCTGCATCGGCAAAAGGTGTTATAATTGTACCAACGAAGAGTACAGTTATGATTGTCAGAATTAACTTTCTCATAATTACATTCCCTCTTAATATATTCAGTTTTAGTGCAATAGAAATATCTTAGCACATTTAGGTTAATAATAAAATGTTATAACAATGGTTTTTAGCCTTGTTGTGCTATAGATAAATGATTGTATGAAACCTTGTTGTGTGGAGTTGTATGCGTAACATCTGTATTACTATTATGGTGAACTGCTCATTTTCATTAAATAGTAACTGAATTTCAAAATAATTTTAGAAGAGGTAATAAACATGAAGCAAGAGAATCCATTGTTCTACTTATTTAAAAAATTATCTTGGCCAGTGGGGCTGATTGTGATTGCTGTAACAATTTCTTCATTAGGTAGTATCACAGGACTAGCCGTACCTTTTTTCACTGGTAAACTTGTTGATGAATTTTCTTTTGAAGATATTAACTGGATGTTCATTGCCGCATTTATAGCTATATTTATCATAAATGCGTTACTGAGTGGTTTAGGCTTATATTTATTAAGTAAGATTGGTGAACAGATTATTTATGCCATTCGCTCAGTCCTATGGCGACATATTATTCATTTGAAAATGCCATTCTTTGATCAAAACGAAAGCGGTCAATTAATGAGTCGTTTAACAGATGATACAAAAGTAATAAATGAATTTATCTCGCGTAAATTGCCCAATTTATTACCTTCATTATTAACAATTATAGGTTCGTTAATTATGCTTTTTATAATGGATTGGAAAATGACATTATTAACTTTTATCACAATCCCATTATTTATTCTTATCATGATACCTTTAGGTAAGATTATGCAAAATATATCTAAAAAAACGCAATCAGAAATTGCTAACTTTAGTGGTTTGCTTGGCCGCGTATTAACAGAAATGCGCTTAGTTAAAATATCAAGTACTGAAAAGCTTGAATTGGATAATGCGCATAAAAATTTGAAAGAAATTTATTTTTTAGGTTTAAAACAAGCAAAAATTACAGCTATCATACAACCTATAACTGGAATGATCATGTTACTTACGATAGCTATTATTTTAGGTTTTGGTGCGATTAGAATTTCTACTGGTGCGATTACGGCTGGAACATTAATTGCAATGATTTTCTATGTTATTCAACTTTCTGCGCCACTCGTTAATTTATCTACTTTAGTGACGGATTATAAAAGAGCAGTAGGTGCTAGTAGCCGTATTTATGAAATTATGGAAGAACCTACCGAACCACTGGAGTCAAATCAAGGAAGCGAAATCATTGATGGTAGCCTAACATTTGCAAATGTTGATTTTAAATATGGCGTTAAACCGATACTTTCAAATGTCTCTTTTGATATACCACCAAGCAAAGTAACAGCATTCGTTGGGCCATCGGGGTCAGGTAAAAGTACAATCTTTAATATTATAGAACGTATGTATGAAATTGAAGAGGGTCACATTACATATGGTGGTAAATCTATTTACGATATCTCACTAGGAGATTGGCGTGAGAAAATTGGTTACGTTATGCAATCTAACGCATTAATGAACGGTACGATTAAAGATAATATTTTGTACGGTATCAACCGTGAAGTGACAGAGGATGAGCTAATCCATTATGCACAGTTAGCCAATTGTCATGAGTTTATCGAACAATTTGATGATGGCTACGATACGATAGTGGGCGAACGTGGTTTGAAATTATCTGGTGGACAGCGTCAACGTATAGATATTGCACGAAGCTTTGTTAAAAATCCAGATATTTTATTACTAGATGAAGCTACTGCCAATTTAGATAGTGAAAGTGAACGTAAAATTCAGGATGCATTAGAAGAACTAATGGAAAATCGTACGACAGTTGTTATTGCACATAGACTTTCTACTATTAAAAAAGCAGAACAAATTATCTTTATTGATGGTGGAGAGGTTACAGGTAAAGGAAGCCATCAAGAATTAATGGAAAATCACGAAAAATATCAACAATTTGTACGCACGCAAAATTTATCAAAATAGTAAAAAGCGAAAAACACGTTTGAAAACCACATTGATGTATTCGCTTTCATAAGAAAATGCGGACATTTCCCGTTTGAAATTATGTTTCTCACTGTGATAATCGAATTATAAAATTGTTATTTTATATAAAGTCCATACATGCTATAATTATTGTGCATTATTAAGAAACGATGACTTGAAAAGTATATAACTAAATATATAAATAACTGAATTAACTAAACAGGGATAAGTAATATAAAAGTAAACACATTAAGGATTGTTATAAATGTGCCATTATCTGCTTTGACAATCATTTAATGTGTTTGCTTTAGTTATTCCGATACATAGCAACAAGTTACTTTTAGAAGTTCATTGTTATCATCGATTTAAAAAGGAATGGTGGGTGTATTATGTTTTTAGTGATTAACATAATTGGATTATTTGTTTTCTTAGGGCTTGCTGTACTATTTTCTAGAAACAAAAAAAATATCCAATGGAAATCGATTGGGATATTAGTCGTTTTAAATTTATTCTTAGCTTGGTTCTTTATGTCTTTTACTTGGGGAAAAACAGCTGTACAAGGTTTAGCAAATGGAATTTCTTGGGTAATTGATTCTGCCCATGCAGGGACTGGCTTCGCTTTTGCGAGTTGGGTAGAACCCGGCGCGATGGATATGGCAGTAAGTGCGTTATTTCCTATATTATTAGTTGTTCCATTATTTGATATTTTGATGTATTTCAATATATTACCAAAATTAATTGGTGCAATTGGCTGGGTATTAGCTAAAATTACGCGCCAACCTAAATTCGAATCATTCTTTGGGATAGAAATGATGTTTTTAGGTAATACTGAAGCACTTGCAGTATCAAATGAACAATTGAAACGAATGAAAGAAACGCGTGTACTAACAGTCGCAATGATGTCGATGAGTTCGGTATCTGGTGCTATAGTAGGTGCATATGTGTCTATGGTGCCGGGAGATTTAGTATTGACGGCAATACCATTAAATATCATTAATGCGATTATTGTGTCTTCGATTTTAAATCCTGTATCTGTAGAGGAAAAAGAAGATATTATTTACAGTATTCGCAATGATGAAATAGAGCGTCAACCATTCTTCTCATTCTTAGGAGATTCAGTTTTAAATGCAGGTAAATTAATTTTAATTATTGTTGCATTCGTTATCAGTTTTGTAGCACTTTCTGATTTGATTGATCGCTTTATCAACTTGCTAACAGGTATTATAGGTGGTTGGGCAGGTCTTAAAGGAAGCTTTGGCTTAGATCAAATATTAGGTGCATTCATGTATCCATTCGCATTACTGCTTGGTTTACCGTGGGATGAAGCATGGATTGTAGCACAACAAATGGCGAAGAAAATTGTAACGAATGAGTTTGTAGTAATGGGGCAAATTAAAGATGTAATAGATTCTTATTCTCCTCATAGACGAGCTGTTATTACGACATTCTTGATATCATTCGCGAACTTCTCAACAATCGGTATGATCATAGGTACTTTAAAAGGTATTGTTGATAAAAAAACATCAGACTTCGTATCTCAATACGTACCAATGTTATTACTTGCAGGTATTTTAGTGTCATTAATGACTGCAGGGTTTGTAGGATTGTTTGCTTGGTAAGAAGTTGTAGATAAAATATAGTTTCAGAATGCCAACAAAGTCGGAGACTTTGTTGGCATTTTTCTATGCACGCTTTTACAACAAGTGGTTTATCAATTTTCTAAAATTATAGTCAATAAAACTTTGTGGGTAGTATTTACGTTTTTGAAAATACTTCATAGTTTAACATTTCACATAAAAATAAAGCCAAGTAAATGAAGTGAGGAGACACATTCATCATTACTTGGCTTTTACGGGAAATGAATTAATTATATACTAATAGTAAGGACTAGGTACCATTAATATACTCGAGCAAAAATTGTTTTGTTTGTTACTATAAACAACACAAAGGAGATGGCTTCTTATTGGCTATCAATAAGAAGATAGATTTTATTATAGCAAAGGAATGCGCTAAAGTAAACCGAAAATTCAGAATTTTTAAAAATTGAAAAAACTTAATTTTATAATTCGCTTTATAATTGCTTTTTGAATATAATTTTCATGTGCTTTTATGCTGGTGGATGTTGTGGTATTGGTCATTTTTTGCTAACATTCAATTGATTGAAGCAAATACAAGGGGGTCGTGTAGGTGAATAAAACAGTACGTGATTTAATATTAGTCCTATTTGGATCATTTGCATTCTCGGCAGGGGTAAATACATTTATTATATCTGCTGATTTAGGTGAAGGAGGAGTGACTGGTTTAGCAATCGTACTATACTATGCCTTTCATATTTCTCCTGGTATTACCAATTTTGTATTTAATGCTGTGCTTATTGCAATTGGTTATAAATTTTTAAGTAAAAGAAGTATGTATTTAACGATTGTGGCTACAATATTAATATCGATATTTTTAGAATTAACAGCAAGTTGGCAAATTGAAACTGGAAATATATTAGTTAATGCGGTATTTGGTGGTCTATGCGTTGGTTTGGGTATCGGTGTTATTGTACTTGCTGGTGGTACAACAGCTGGAACAACGATTTTAGCAAGAATTGCTAATAAATATTTGGATATAAGTACACCATATGCATTGCTATTCTTTGATTTAATTGTAGTAGCAATTTCACTAACAGTAATTCCAATTTCTAGCGCGCTAGTAACAGTTATTTCATTATATATTGGTACGAAAGTAATGGAATATGTAATAGAAGGTCTAAATACGAAGAAAGCAATGACAATTATTTCAAGCAATCCTGACGAAATAGCAAAAGTCATTGATGAACAAGTTGGGCGTGGACTGACTATTTTAAATGGTAGAGGTTATTTCACTAAACAAGATAAAGATATACTTTATGTTGTAATTACTAAAACACAAGTTACCAAGGCGAAGCGTTTGATAAGAAATATAGATGAGGAAGCCTTTTTAGTTATTCATGATGTGCGTGATGTTTATGGTAATGGTTTCTTGATTGATGAACATTAACTTATTTTAAAATATAAGTGCTTGAAATATAAATAAAGATTTTTTACTGCCATGAAGTCTCCTGACCTCATGGCAATTTTTTTAGTACGCCTTTTGCGGTCACAGCTTAAACCTGTGATTTATGGGTTTTGTTAGATTATCTAGATAGCTGTCTGGTGGATATTGAAGTTATTATACTAATGGTGAAACAACTAGTTATTTTTACCGTAATTTAACATTATATAAGATTATAAAAGGGATATTGTCTCTTTTTAATGTATATTAAATTAATCAAAAAGAGCGTTAAAAAGGATGAGATTTAATAGTCATAATATATAAAAAATGATATAATACCATCTGTGATAATGATTATCATTTGTTAAATTGAATTAATGATATTTACGATGAATTGAGACAAATTAAATGTAAAAACATATATAGTACATTATGCTTATTTATATAGGAAGAAGGGAATTTATGAGTCGCTTAGAAGGAGAACAAGTTACTATCGGTTATGGGGAAAATGTAATTGTTGAAAACTTAGATGTCCATATACCTGACGGTAAAATCACATCAATTATAGGGCCGAATGGTTGTGGGAAATCGACATTATTGAAAGCATTATCGAGATTATTACCTATTAAAAGTGGCGAAATTAAGTTAGATGGTGGGAACTTACACGCACAAGCAACCAAAGATATTGCCAAAAAAATTGCGATTTTACCACAATCTCCTGAAGTTGCGGATGGTCTTACAGTGGGAGAGTTAGTATCCTATGGACGTTTCCCTCATCAAAAAGGATTTGGACGTCTTTCAGCAGAAGATAAAAAAGAAATCGATTGGGCGTTATCAGTTACAGGCACATATGAATTCAGACTACGTCCTATTAATGATTTAAGTGGAGGCCAGCGTCAAAGAGTATGGATAGCTATGGCATTGGCACAACGTACAGATATAATCTTTTTAGACGAACCCACGACGTTTTTAGATATTTCACATCAATTAGAAATTTTAGAGTTAATTACACAATTAAATAAAGAACAAGGTTGTACTATTGTTATGGTGTTACATGATATTAACCAAGCGGTGAGATTTTCAGATCATTTAATCACTATGAAAAATGGAGATATTATTGCTAATGGTGAGACTGAAGACGTATTAACTAAAGAAATTTTAGAAAAAGTATTCAATATAGATGTTGAAATTAGCACGGACCCAAGAACAGGGAAACCTATGCTAGTGACGTACGATTTATGTAGAAAAAGTTATTCGGAAGTTTAGAGGCTAATGATGACCACAAAGAAAAAGGGTAAGTTGAATTTTACAACTACATTTATAATAGTGTTTATATTACTAGTAGTTGCTTTAATTGTGTCGATTCTATATGGAGATGCAAAAATCCATATATCTACTATATTCGAGGCAATCTTCAATTATAATCCTAAAAACCAACAGCATAATATTATAAGTGAAATACGTATTCCAAGAGATCTCGGAGCAATCTTAGTAGGGGTTGCCTTAGCAACTTCAGGCGCTGTAATTCAGGGTGTTACTAAAAATGGTTTAGCAGATCCAAGTTTAATTGGTCTAAATGCTGGTGCCTCATTTATGTTGGCGCTTACCTTCGCATTTTATCCATCTGCACCATTCATCATATTGATGTTAGCAGGCTTTATTGGTGCACTCATAGGTGGCTTTTTCGTTTTAATGATAGGAAGATCAAGAAGCGATGGCTTTAACCCGATGAGAATTATATTAGCCGGAGCAGCAGTTAGTGCGTTACTAACAGCCTTAAGTCAAGGCGTAGCGCTATTATTTAGATTGAACCAAAGTTTGACGTTTTGGAGTGCTGGCGGCGTATCTGGAACAACATGGAATCAGTTGATGTGGGCAGCACCTTTTATTTTGGTGGCGCTTATCATTATGGTTAGTATGAGTAAACAGTTAACGATTTTAAATTTAGGTGAAACATTGGCTAGAGGCTTGGGACAGAATGTGGCGTTTACACGTGCTATCACTTTAATTTTATCTATGGTGATGGCTGGTGTAGCTGTTGCTATGGTAGGCCAAATTGCATTTGTTGGCTTGATGGTGCCACATATTGTGAGATATATAGTCGGTACAGACTACGCCCGTGTTATTCCACTCACAGCATTGGTTGGTGGCTTGTTGATGCTTGTGGCTGATACGGTTGCACGTATGTTAGGTGAAGCACCAGTTGGAGCTATTATTTCCTTTATAGGTGTACCTTACTTCTTGTATTTAGTTAAAAGAGGAGGTCGCTTCTCATGATAGATCCAAAACTGAGACATAAACAATGGTTAACAATGGTGATTCTGATCATACTTGTACTGCTAGCTTGTGCGTGGAGTATGACTTCAGGTGAGTATAAAATGTCGATAGGTACATTTTTCAAGACTTTAGTTGGTCAAGGCGCATATACCGATACATTGATATTAATGGAATTTAGAATGCCACGGATGATTATTACGATTTTAGCTGGTGCAGCATTAGCTATGAGTGGTGCGATTATCCAAAGTGTTACCAAGAACCCATTAGCTGAGCCAGGTATATTAGGAATTAATGCAGGTAGTGGTTTCGCCATAGCGCTATTTATGGTTATAGGAAATGTAGATGCTGGAAATTTTGTCTACGTACTACCAATCGTAAGCATGATTGGTGGCATCTTAACAGCATTTATCATCTTCTCATTTAGTTATAATAAAGGCGAAGGAATTACACCTGCAAGTATGGTACTTGTTGGGGTAGGTATGGCTACTGCGTTAAGTGGTGGTTCAATGACTTTAATGTCCACATTTGATGAAGCTCAGTCAGAGTTTATTGCATCTTGGCTTGCCGGTAATATATGGGGAGATGAATGGGCATTTGTCATTGCATTTATACCATGGGTTCTCATATTGATTCCATTTTTATTATTTAAGTCTAATGTTTTAAATTTATTAAATACACATCAACATATAGCTCAAGGTGTAGGTGTAAAAATTGGCAGAGAACGCATCGTATTATTGCTTGTTGCAGTTATATTATCTTCTACTGCTGTTTCGGTAGCTGGTTCAATTGGCTTTATTGGCTTATTAGGACCACATATTGCTAAATCGATTGTTGGTCCAAGACACCAACTCTTTCTACCTATTTCAATATTAATAGGTGCATTTTTACTTGTGTTAGCAGATACGTTAGGACAAGTGATATTACAACCTTCAGGTATCCCAGCTGGGATTGTGGTCGCAATCATTGGTGCACCTTATTTCTTATATTTAATGTATAAAACCAAATCAGTATAAATTAAATGAAAAAGGAGCTTGGGCATAATTATATGTCTCAAGCTTTTTTATTTAAATATTTTTGATAATAATTTCAAAAGAAATCATTATCAATTTTCATATGTTAGCGTTTGCATTCATGTGTAGGGTATACTATAAATGAACATTCAAATTAGGAGGTCATCTCTATGAAAAAACTAATTAAAGATAAAACACAATTTTTAACAGATATGTTGGACGGACTTTCGTTAACGAATAATGAAATTGGAGTCATTGCAGATACTGTTGTTGTAAGAAAAGATAAGAAAAAGCAAGGCGTTGCTCTAGTTTCTGGTGGTGGAAGTGGTCACGAACCTGCACATGCTGGCTATGTAGCAGAAGGTATGCTCGACGCCGCTGTTTGTGGTGAAGTATTCACATCACCTACACCTGATAAAATTCTAAGTGCAATTAAAACAGTTGATAATGGAGACGGTGTTTTACTTATAGTGAAGAACTATGCTGGTGATGTTATGAATTTTGAAATGGCACAAGAAATGGCAGAGATGGAAGACATACAAGTGGCAACAGTCATTGTTAAGGACGATATTGCAGTAAGCGATGATGAAAAAAGAAGAGGCGTTGCTGGTACAGTATTAGCACATAAATATGCAGGTTATTTAGCAGACCAGGGTGAGTCATTAACTAACATTAAAGAAAAAGTAGACCAATTTTTACCAAGTGTTAAGACGTTGGGAATGGCTTTAACTGCGCCAATGGTACCGACAACTGGGCAATATGGATTTGATATTGAAAGTGATGAAATGGAAATCGGTGTAGGTATCCATGGAGAAAAAGGATTATCTAGAGAAAAAGTAGAAACTGTAGATCAAATTGTCGAACGATTAATTAAAGCTTTAATGGAAGAAGTAAGCTCAGAAAAACTTATCGTTATGGTGAATGGTATGGGTGCTACACCATTATCGGAACTTAATATAGCAGCAAAATATGTAGCAGAAAATTTCCAAGAGAAGCACATTGATGTTGTACATTGGTTTGTGGGAGATTATATGACTGCATTAGATATGCAGGGCTTATCCTTAACATTAGTCCCATATACTGAAGAAGTGTTAACAGCATTAACTCAGTCTACAGCAAGTCCTTACTTTAATTAATAGTTGATTAGTCATAGATACGATAAGGAGTTGAACGCAAATGAATGTAAGTGAATTAAAGGAAAGATTAATTAATTTAGTAGAAGTGTTTGAAGAAAAAGAAACATTATTAACAGAATTAGATCGAGCAATAGGCGATGGCGACCATGGTGTGAACATGGTTAGAGGATTTAAAGCATTACCAGAGAAAATAGATGATAGTTCCATGCAAAATTTATTGAAGTCTACAGGTATGACTTTGATGTCTAATATTGGTGGCGCTTCAGGTCCATTGTATGGTTTTAGTTTTGTGAAAATGTCTCAAGTTGTTGGTGATGAGTTAGACGCCACAAACTTAAAAGAAGTATTGAATTCTTTTTCTGAAGCGATTAAGCAAAGAGGTAAAGTTGAATTAAATGAAAAAACGATGTATGACGTTATAGAACGTGCAAATGAAGCGGTACAACAAGGCGAAACTTTAAATGCAGATGTACTACAAACATACGCAGACGAAACAAAAGATATCGTTGCTACAAAAGGAAGAGCATCGTATTTTAAAGAAGAATCGAAAGGTCACATTGACCCAGGTGCACAGAGTAGTGTTTATATATTAAACGCATTGATTGGAGATGAATAATTATGACGAAAATTGTAATTGTGAGTCATAGCGAAGATATTGCAAACGGTACAAAAGCATTATTGGAACAAATGGCAGGAGATGTTTCAATATTAATACAAGGTGGCGTTGAAGGTAAAATTGGAACATCTTACGATCATATTCAAGAAATGATTAATGATTTAGACGATGATGCACTTTGTTTCTATGATATTGGCTCCGCAGAAATGAACTTAGATTTAGCTATTGAAATGTATGAAGGTAAGTATCAAGTAGTAAAAGTCGATGCACCAATTGTTGAAGGTAGTTTTACAGCTGCTGTTAAATTATCAGTAGGCGGTTCTATCAAAGAAATTGTCGAAGAATTGAAACGCAATTTCGGATAAAAATTCACTTGTTCATACCGATAGATTATTGATATAGGTTAGGTAATTATAATATTATAAGGTCTTCAATTAATATGGCAAAAAGATTCATTTTTATATGAATATATAAATGGTATGTGGTAGAATAGAACCTAACTGTTATAGAAATCTGGATACCTAGGAGGACATTGCCATGAAAGATTTAATACAAAAGCATGTCTTAAACGGCGAATTCGAGTCAGTAAAACGTTTAATGTCCCAGACAGATTTTATGGAATTTGAAGAGGCTTACATTTCAAGTGCACATGAAGTAGAAAGCGTCATGTTTTATACATGTATTTTAGATATGATGAAAGTAGAAGAAACTGCAGAAATGCATGATTTGGCTTTTCTATTATTAGTTTATCCATTAAGTGAATTACAAGGTGCATTGGATTCAGCTTATTATCATGCAGAATCATCCATAAAACTTACGGACAGTAAAGAAGTGAAAAGTTTATTACAAATGTTATTGTTACATGCAGTTCCCGAACCAGTCATTTCTGATAAGAAAGCATTTGATGTGTCTCGACAAATACTTAAATTAGATCCGTCTAATAGTGTTGCGCGTAATGTGCTTAAAGAAACGGCTAAACGTATGGATAATGTCGTTGTAGACTTCAATGAATTAAATCGCTATAAAAATGCACATTAATTAACATGCTTAGCAATAAAACATATTTAACCGAAAAGCTCAGTTTTTAATTGAGTTTTTCGGTTTTTAATTTTGTTTTTCTATAAAAATTTATTAATTATAATATACATAATAAATTTTCACTGAGATTATAGAAATACAGCGACGATTTAAATGCTATGACATGTAGTTAACTTGAAAGCAATAAAAAATCAAAAAAATTTAGAATTTTAAAATGGTGATAATAAGTGTATGGTAAATGTATAAAAATTCAAAAACAAAAGCTTTAATCTGTTTTAAACCCGCTAATACAGAGTTTTAATTTATATTTAAAAATTAAAGTGAATTTTTAAATGTATGTAAATTCACTAGATGATTAGTGTAAAAAATAATTAATAGTGTTAATTTAAAATTTGTCGTGTTGCAAAATAATGACAGTGCGTTATAATAATTCAATGTGTTAACTTAAGAGGAGGTTATAAATCACATGGGCTTGAATAAAGAAGCTATAAAAATTGGTTTCGCTTATGTTGGTATCGTAGTAGGTGCTGGCTTTTCAACGGGACAAGAAGTAATGCAATTCTTTACTCCTTATGGGCTTTGGTCGTATCTAGGAGTTATTATATCAGGATTGATATTAGGGTTTGCAGGTCGACAAGTTGCTAAGATTGGTACTGCATTCGATGCACAAAATCATGAATCCACTTTAGATTATTTATTCGGTGGTGTATTTAGTAAGATTATTGATTATTTACTTATCTTCTTCTTATTTGGTATCTCAGTCACAATGATTGCAGGTGCAGGATCAACGTTTGAAGAAAGTTTTGGCATACCAACGTGGTTAGGTGCATTAATTATGGTGATTGCTATTTATATTACATTATTAATGGACTTTAACAAAATTGTACGTGCATTAGGTATGGTAACGCCATTCTTAATTATTTTAGTTGTTATCATTGCAATATTTTACTTATTTAATGGAAATATTTCCTTTGCAGAAGTGAACAAAACAGTTCCAGAGGCGAGTATTTGGAAAGGTATTCTTTACGGTATTATTTATGGTGGATTAGCATTCGCGGTTGGTTTTAGTACAATTGTTGCAATCGGTGGCGATGCTTCTAAACGAAAAATATCTGGTGCAGGTGCGTTATTTGGTGGTGTTGTATACACAATATTACTAGCGCTTATCAACTTTGCATTACAATCAGAGTATCCAACAATTAAAGAGGCTTCGATTCCAACACTAACGTTAGCAAATGAAATTAATCCATGGATTGGTTTGGTATTATCGATTATTATGTTAGCAGTTATGTACAATACAATTCTTGGTTTAACGTATTCGTTTGCTGCAAGATTTACAGAGCCATATAGTAAAAATTATCATGTGTTTATAGTTGCAATGGTGCTCGTAGCTTATGCATTAAGTTTCGTAGGTTTCGCAGATTTAATTAACTTCTTATATCCAATCATGGGTGTAATTGGCTTAGTTGTAGTTATTGCAGTACTTATTAAATACTATTCAAGAAAAAATCAAAATAAAGATCACATAGCGTAATTGTGATGAAATAAAGTATATAAATAAAATCAGGATATAAATCCTAGATTTAATAAATGGCTGTTAGAATCCTATTGGATATCTAGTAGCCATTTTTTGTTTTAAAATATGATATTAACTTATATAGAGAAAATTTTATAATTATTAATGGTAGTTTATTAATTTGGTTTTAAAATAAAGAAAATAGCAGTTTTGTCTAATATAATCGTTCAAATAAATACTACTACGTACTAATTAATTATGATACAATGCATGCGAAAGGGAAGGTCGAGCATGAAGAAAAAACATAAATGGACAATTATCGCTATTGTTGTTTTTGTTATCGTTGCAATTGTGATTGCAATATTACTAAAGCAACAATATGACCGACAAAATGCCCAAGAATTTAACGAAAAAGTACAAATTAATAATGAAAATGTAAATGCATTTACTAATATAACTTATAGTAGTGGGATACCCAATAGCCGCTTAGATATTTTAACACCTACTGAATTAGATCAAGATAATAAATTGCCTGTCATTTTTTGGTTACATGGTGGAGGATTTATTGCAGGAGATAAACAATATAAAAACCCGTTATTATCAAAATTTGCTGAACAGGGTTATATTGTAGTGAATATTAATTATGCACTTGCACCTGACTATAAATACCCGACACAGTTAAAACAAATTGATCGCGCAGTTCAGTTTATCAAACAGAACAAACATGAGTTACCTATAGATTTTGATCAAGTTGTTTTCGGTGGTGATTCAGCAGGTGCCCAATTATCCAGTCAATTTACAGCTATCCAAACAAATGAATCATTACGAGAAGATATGGAGTTTAATCAACAATTTGAACCAGATCAAATCAAAGCAGCAATCTTTTTTGGTGGCTTTTATGATATGAAAACCGTGAAAGAAACAGAATTTCCAAGAATACAGCTCTTTATGGAGAGTTACACTGGTAAGAGAGATTGGGAACAACAATTTAAATATATCAGTGAAATGTCTACGATAAACCAAGTGACAAAAGATTATCCACCAACATTTTTATCAGTAGGGGATGCAGATCCATTTTATAGTCAAAATATTGATTTTTATAAAAAACTAAAAGAAAAAGATGTTCCAGTGGATAAACTGTTTTATGATGGATCACATAATTTAAGACATCAATACCAATTTCATATGCAATTACCAGAGTCACAGCAAAATATGAAAGATACGTTGAGTTTCTTAAGTAGAAACACAAGTGCTTCTGGTGTAGAGAGGGAATTAAAACCTGAATCAAAAAATCCTGATGGGGTTCAATTGAATCCTTACTAATGTGTTAAGTTAGCTCGAAGTAATAAAGTTATATAAATAAATTCAAAAAACAGCTTATAGATCTCCTGTAATGGATACTATAAGCTGTTTTTAGTTCTAGTCTTCTTTGTCAGACTTAATTCATATAACGAAATGTTATTAGAAAAATTAGATTTCTGTTCTATTCCAATTTATTAATTTATAATTAAACTATAATAGTGAAACGTTTAATATATAAACATTGAGGTAGACTAAAGTAATAACTTAGACATTATATATTTATTGAAATAACGTCCATCGATATAAAGTTTATCTCGAAGTTCGCCGTCAATCTGATATCCAGCAGCTTTAAATAAAGCTACTGCTGTTTCATTTTCAGGGACTACAGAAACTTCGATTCGGCGAATGTTATGGTTTAAACACCACGCTTCAATAGAATTAATAAGTGATTGACCAAGTCCTTTTTCTCGATAGTGTCTAATAACACCCATGGAAAAATTGGCTTCATGACGTGTACGTTCAAATTTTTCAGTTGTTACGATTGAAAACCCAACAAGTTCACCATTACTTTCGGCAACATATATTGCATTGGACGGTGATGTTATATAATGTTCCAAGTTTGAAACAGCATCACTGTTAGATGGAGCATACTCACCAGGATTATATATTAAATATTCAGATTCATCATAGATAGTAGTTAATAATTTTACAAATGGATCTATATCATTGATACCAATTTCACGAATTTGATGAACCATAAGTGTCCACTCCTTATTTCTATTTTGCTGATACTCAGTTATAGTATAACTTAACATCATTAGCATGATTTTACTAGGAGATATTTGAATTGGGCCAAATTAATATAAAGGAAGTATAACTATGAAACCTAATATTTTATTAGCAGGTGTAACAGGCTATATAGGAAAAACTTAATACAATCCATTAAAGATGACGCAACGCTTTTTACGATGTCGAAATATCCTAAAGAAGATGAGTTTCAAGAAGTAACATGGTTAAAAAAAGATATTTATAATTATAATGATGTCCTTGAGTCAATGGAAGGTATGGATATGGCCATCTATTATTTAGATCCAACCAAGCATTCAGCAAAGCTGACAAAAGCAACAGCTAGAGATATGAATTTAATTGCTGCTGATAATTTTGGGCGTGCGACGGCTAAAAAAGGAATTAAAAAAATCATTTATATTAGTGGTAGTCGCTTTGATAATGAGTCGATAGAGCGATTGTCAGCGTATGGAACGCCAGTCGAAAAAACAGAAGTAAAAGTTTCTCGACCTCATGTTGCAGTGGAGTTACAAGTTTCAAAGTATGATGATGTACGCAGTGCACTTAATGTACAACTGCCAATGAACTGGACCTTAAATCAGATGGTGGAGTATTATTTTGATTGGTTAAATAAAACTAAAGGAACGATGCTACATACTTATAATGAGGGCGATAATTTTGTTGTTTATATAAAAGATAAACGCAATCCAATACTTGTACTTCATAAAACGATAACAGAAAGTGATATGATTACATTGAATTTAGTAGGTGGATCGATAGTGAAACCGAATTTAACGAAACAAGGAAAGTTAGAATTTCGAAAACTGGAAGGTACACAAACTGTAATTGTTCATTTATATGATTATATTCCTAAACTCATTTGGCCGGCGTATTACTTGTTCCAATCGCCATTTCAAGATTTGATGATGAGAGGATTTGAAATAGATTGTCGTATTAAGCATTTCAATGGTCGTATACAGTCAGGAGAAGAAATAAAATATACTAAATAATTGAAAAGGTGATCATGTGGACATTTTATTAGTAGAAGATGATATGACATTATTTAAAGAACTGAGCGAAGAATTAGAGCAATGGGACTTTCAAGTGCATGGCATCAGTGATTTTAATGATGTTATGTCAAAGTTTGAAGCAGTGAATGCTGCAATTGTAATTATGGATGTTAAATTGCCTAAGTATGATGGTTTTTATTGGACTCGAAAAATTAGAGAGGTCTCCAATACACCTATTCTTTTCTTATCTTCACGCGACAATCCAATGGATCAAGTTATGAGTATGGAATTAGGCGCAGATGACTATGTCCAAAAACCATTTAATACGAGTGTACTTATTGCCAAACTACAAGCTATATATAGACGTGTTTATCAATTCAGTATTGAGGAGAAGCGTGTATTGTCTTGGCAAGAAACGACTTTAGATTTATCTAAAGACAGCATTAGTAAAGGTGATGCTCAAATCTATTTATCTAAGACTGAAATGGTTATTTTAGAAATGCTAGTGAAAAAGCAAAATCAAATCGTTACTAGAGATACTTTGATTACAGCATTGTGGGATGATGAAGCATTTGTAAGTGATAACACGTTAACTGTAAACGTGAATCGTTTAAGAAAAAAATTAGCTGATATTGATATGAATGATGCGATTGAAACTAAAATAGGCAAAGGGTATATGGCGCATGGCTAACATTAAATGGTTATTAATTTTCCTTCGTTCTCGATTAAATTGGATACTTTGGCTCATATTATTACATTTCATTTTTCTATTTATCGCATATTTAGATTACGATATCAGTGTAAGTAGTATTTTTTATATTATTATTTTGAATTTAGGAATCTCAGTGATTTTTTTGTTATATACATATATAAAGGAAGTAAAATTTTTCAAACACTTGTACAATAACCTCGAGCCTGAAGAACTAAAACATAAATCTCTTGCTGATACTCCCTTTCAACAAGAGATGGTAAATTATTTATATAATCAAATTACTAGTCAGAAAAGGTTAGTTACAACTCAAAAACAACAAATTCAAACAACTGAAGCGTCATTAACTGATTTTGTGCATGACATTAAGACACCAGTAACAGCAATGAAGCTACTTATTGAAAAAGAGCGAGATGTAGAGAGAAAATACGCCTTGCTTTATGAGTGGTCGAGAATTAATGGAATGTTAGACAGACAATTATTTTTAACGAGATTAGAGTTTCAAAATAATGATTTATACTTTGAACATGTAGCATTAAAACGTCTTATTATAGAAGAAATACAAATCACAAGGTATATTAGTCAATCTAAAGGCATTGATTACGATCTTGATTTTGAAGCGGACTACGATGTCTATACAGATACAAAATGGTGTCGGATGATGATAAGACAAATTTTATCTAATGCCATCAAATATAGTGAGTATAGTACAATTCACATTAAAGCCCATATAGTTAATAAACATATAACACTTGAAATTATAGATGAAGGTAGAGGAATTAGTAAGAAAGATTTGCCGAGAATTTACGATAAAGGATTTACTTCCACTGCTTACCGTAATGAGACTACTTCATCGGGCATTGGTTTATATTTAGTAGGTAACGTTAAAGACAAATTAGGAATACGAGTAGATATCACTTCCGAAGAACAAATAGGAACAAAGGCTACATTTATGTTTCCTAATCAAAATGAACTTATTGCAAGACTATCTGAAAAGCATTGATAAAGTCTTACGGCTTTTGGAAGTAATTTGTGTACACTTTCCGTCAGCACAGTCTCATCTGGGAGTCTTTGACTAGTGCTTTATTAACTAAGATGGACTTGAGCCCAATCACTTCCATTTTCAAAGAAAAGAATACAATTAATCGTAATTGTCCTTGTTCTGAAGCATTGAAGTTTTTTAACTTTCAATGCTTTTTTATTATGAATATAAAACGTTAATTATGGAATTCGCCAATTTGAAATGGGGACTATAATATATTTTACAAGATTATATTTTAAAAGAATATTTTATTCTTACAAGTTCTAAATGTTAAGAGATTGTAAATTTAATTGTGGAATTGTAAATTTTGTGCTATTTTCATATAAGGACAAATCAACATTTGCGAGATTTTTTAACCGGTATAGAAGCAAAGACTCATTTTCATGAAGGTAAGGGCACATTAAGTAATGAAATGATGAGTGAATTGTAAATCTTGCCAATTTTAATTTGTCTTAAAAGAGTTTTGATTTTTTAAATTTATTGAAGCTGATTGGAAACAGTCGCTGTAAATGGAGGATTTTTTGGATGTTTAACAAGAAAAAAGATAAGTTCATGGTGCAACTTGAAGAAATGGTCTTTAACTTAGATCGAGCTGCAATTGAGTTTGGGAAAATGGATTTTAATACGCACTTAGATCTGAAAGCTTATTCAGACAATATTAAAAAATATGAATCACACGGTGATGAATTAATGCATCAAGTGATTTCCGATTTAAACCAGACCTTCATCACACCAATTGAACGTGAGGATATCCTTTCATTATGTAATGCAATTGATGATGTTTTAGATGCAATAGAAGAAACGTCAGCGATGTTTGAAATGTATTCAATTGAATATACAGATGAATATATGGCTGAATTTGTTGATAATATCCAAAAAGCTATTACAGAAATGAAATTAGCTGTTGGTTTACTCGTTGATAAAAAATTATCTCATATGCGTATTCATTCTATTAATATTAAAGAATTTGAAACAAATTGTGATGGCATTTTACGTCAATCAATCAAACACATTTTTAACAGTGAAACAGATCCAATAACGCTTATTAAAATAAAAGAAATTTATGAAAGCATGGAAGAAATTGCAGATAAATGTCAAGCTGTAGCGAATAACTTTGAAACTATAATTATGAAAAATAGCTAAGGAGTCCTAACTAATGGAATATATTTTAATCATCACAGTAGCTATTGTTATTTTTTCACTTATCTTTGACTTTATCAATGGTTTTCATGATACAGCCAATGCTGTCGCTACTGCTGTTTCAACTCGTGCATTAACGCCTAGAACTGCTATTATATTAGCATCAGTTATGAACTTTATTGGTGCATTAGCTTTTACTGGAGTTGCAGGTACAATAACTAAAGATATTGTAGACCCATTTAAATTAGAAAATGGGCTTGTTGTGGTGCTGTCGGCTATCATTGCAGCGATTTTTTGGAACTTGCTTACTTGGTTTTATGGTATACCGAGTTCATCTTCGCATGCGTTAATTGGTTCCATTGCAGGTGCAGCTATCGCATCTCAGGGGTCATTTGCCGTATTACACTATGAAGGTTTTACAAAAATCATTGCTGTTTTACTTATATCACCAGTAATTGCTTTTTGTGTAGGTTTCATTATGTATTCAATTGTTAAAGTCGTATTTAAAAATGCAAACTTAACAAAAACAAATAGAAACTTTAGATTCTTCCAAATTTTCACAGCGTCGTTACAATCATTTTCACATGGTACCAACGATGCTCAAAAATCAATGGGTATTATTACATTAGCTTTAATCGTAGCTAACTTACAACCAAGTGGTACTGTTGAACCACAATTGTGGGTTAAAATTGCCTGTGCTACTGCTATGGGGTTAGGGACAGCTGTTGGTGGTTGGAAAATCATTAAAACAGTTGGTGGCAATATAATGAAAATTCGTCCGGCTAATGGTGCTGCGGCAGATTTATCATCTGCTTTAACAATCTTTGTAGCATCTTCATTACATTTTCCGTTATCAACGACACATGTTGTTTCTTCATCTATTCTAGGTGTAGGTTCATCTAATCGTATTAAAGGTGTGAAATGGAATACTGCACAACGTATGATTGTTACATGGGTTATTACAATGCCGATTTCTGCAATTGTTGCTGCCCTTGTATATTTCGTTGTGAATATCTTCCTGTAAGTAGGCATGGTATAGCATGATTAGCGTTTGAAATAATAAAAGAGTTTGGACGTGATTGTCTATTCTCAAAAATAGGAACACCAAATTATTACTTTTTATAATTTGGTGTTCCTTATTTATTGACATCAGTGGCGTTGTTATGAGCATTTTATAAGTTATATTAACAAGAGGTAGTAAAGATATTTGTACGCTCATAAGACGACTGAGTGAGCTTATGAATGATATTATATGTAATTTTCTTTAAAATTTTTCAAATTAAAAAGCAGTTAGAGTTCTAAAGAGAAGTCTAACTGCTTTTTATTCAATATTATATTCATAGATTAATGAATATAATTATAGCTTGAAGCTTGTGAAGCTGGGATTGTACGATAATCCACTGTCCCTGGTGCTGTATTATAATTCATTTCTGAAATTAAAATACTACCATCTGGATTAACTTGTTCTACATAAGCCACGTGACCAATAGGGCCTTCGTAATTTTGCATAATTGAACCAATGCTTGGTGTATTATTTACAGTATAACCATCTGCTGCTGCATTGTTTGCCCAATGATCAGCGTTCCACCAATATGTGCTGATTGGTTTGCCAGTCTCAGCTCTACGATTGAATACGTGCCACGTACATTGACCCCAATCGTATAGATTAGCATCACTTGCTGATGAACTACCTGTATTTGGATTTGGTGTTGTTGTACCACCAGAACCGCCAGAACCACCAGTTGCACCTGGAATTGTTAACGTTTGATTAGGATAGATTATGTATCCACTCAAATTGTTTGCTGATATAAGTTCATCTACTGAAACACCATAATTATTGGCAATGATGTTTAGTGACTCACCAGATTCTACAGTATGCGTTGAACCACCAGATGATTGTGAAGAAGAGTTTGAACTTGAGCCTTGCTCTTGTGAACCACTTCCACCAATTTCAATAACTTGTCCCGGAAATACGATATTGTTATTGATATCATTACTTTGTTTGATTTCATCTACTGATACACCGTATTGTTGTGAAATTGTCCAAAGTGACTCACCAGATTTTACTGTGTGTTGTGTTGATGCATCGGCTTCATGATTGGAAATAACCGCTGCAGCGCCTGAAGCAGCTGTTACTGCAAATGCTAACTTTTTCAAAAAGAACTCCTCCTTCAATTCCTATATATCCCAAAAGCAGATATGTATTAAATATATGTGATAGTTTCTTTAATCTCAATTCACGTTCCATACTATCAAAAATCAGGTGTTTTGTGGGTGTTGTTATAAAGATGTAATATTATTAACATTTGAGTACAAAAAGGATGAAGTGCCTTTAAGACGTTTCTTGTGCGATTTATAAGACATTATAAAGAGATAATTGTATTGAACTTTTTCGTGTTTGTAACAATTAAGTTGCTTGTAGTTATAAATAAATAGACTCAGCTAAAGAGATTTGGAAAATTATGTGGTTCATGTTTGGTATTGTTTGAAATAGTGAAAGTTAAAGTATTACGCTTATTGAAAGATTATAGTATGTTATTAATGTTATTATAATATTCAAGTATTTAAATATTTTTTTATAGTTAAGGAGTGAATCAATTGGCTGAAACTGCACAACATATAAATAAGCATAAACAACAGTCTAAAGATAAGTCTAAGTCTCATGCTTACGGAAAAGTATGGCTCTTTTTTGTCTATTACTGGATTATTTTTGGCATTGGTTGTTACTTCGGACAATACTTGCCGTTGGAATGGAGAAGGCCTTTATCTTTCGTGTTACTTGGTTTAGTTCTTATCACCGTTATTTTTAACAGAGCGCGTAAATATGGTTTAGTAATTTCTCACATATATGCAATTGTAGTAGGATTGCTATCATTCGCAACATTTACGACATATATGCAAAATTTAGGACCTGAAGTATTCTATAAAAATGTGACTCTTGCCATTGCAGGATTTATGGTGTTTGGTATTATAGGCTTTTTTGTAATTGGCAATGCCGCAAGTATGGGTAAATACTTATTTGTAACATTAGTAGCCCTAATTGTTGCAAGCTTGATTGGTATGTTTATTCAAAATTCATTGTTCCACACGATTATTACTGTGGTAGGTCTATTATTGTTCCTGCTTTACACCTTATACGACTTTAACCGTATGAAACGGGGTCAATTCTCACCAAGAGAAATGGGCTTTAATTTATTCATCAATTTATTACACATTATAAAATACGTTTTAAGACTAGCGAATAAATTTAGAAGATAAAGTATGAAGTAATTACAGTTAAAGTACTTGGTTTTTGATAGTTAATTATTTAACATGTTAACACCCTTAAAGTAGATTTTAGTAATCAACTTTAAGGGTGTTTTTAATATAGCAATTATATAGTGATGACACGATTTAAAAAAGAGCAATCTAATTAGTTCTTATTATAATTTAGTTAAATTAATGAAAAAGTGTTGACAAATTTAAATATTTTATTCAAAATTGCGTAAAGATAAAAGTATGTTGATTCAAATAAAAAAATATAAAAATAAAACAGTGTTATTTTTGTAAGCGTTAGAAACATTCATCATAATTTCATGTGGAGGTGTGATAGCAATGAATGAAGAGAAAAAGGCTCAATTTTTAAATGTTTATAAAAAATATAAAAGTTTAACGCATTACATAGAACAAAAATATAAATTGACAATAAATGATGTAGCAGTTTTAGAATTGGTTCAACAAAATTGTAGTGAAAAATATATGTTGATGCAGCCATTTTTAAAAATAGCTACTGCGGAATTGGATTTGAGTAGAACCAAAGTGCTTGCTTCAATTCGTCGTTTGATTGATCAAGATAGAGTGAGTAAGCTACGTTCAACAGAAGATGAACGTAAAGTATATTTATTAATGAATGAAAAGAACGCTGCACATTACGAAGCATTATTAGATGAAATTGAATCATATACTGAATAAAATATATAGTTTCAAGTAAAGAAATGTCCCTTGTTGATTCATATTTTAAGATGATTTAAAAGACTAGTGGTACACATGAAATTCAATTGTGTATGGCTAGTCTTTTTATTATGTAATATATAAGGTGCGATTATTTGTCATTTATATACGTAGTTCTATGTAATAGAGCGAAATTATTGTATAATATATCATGTTAATAAAAATATTTTTCGAGAAAGTGTGATGAAAGTATGGGACGTAAGTGGAATAATATTAAAGAGAAAAAAGCGCAAAAGGACAAAAATACAAGTCGAATTTATGCTAAATTCGGTAAAGAAATTTATGTAGCGGCTAAATCAGGTGAACCAGATCCGGAATCAAACCAAGCGCTAAGATTAACTTTAGAAAGAGCTAAGACTTATTCTGTACCGAATCATATTATTGATCGAGCGATAGAAAAAGCTAAAGGAGCAAGTGAAGAAAACTACGATGAATTAAGATATGAAGGTTTTGGACCAAATGGTTCAATGATTATCGTAGACGCATTAACAGAAAATGTGAATAGAACTGCTTCTGATGTACGTGCAGCTTTTGGTAAAAATGGCGGTAATATGGGAGTTTCAGGCTCAGTTGCGTATATGTTTGATCATACGGCTGTGTTTGGTATTGAAGGCAAATCAGCAGACGATACGTTAGAAGCGTTGATGGAAAAAGATATCGATGTGAGAGATATCGTTGAAGAAAATGGGTTAACTATTATTTACGCTGAACCAGATCAGTTTGCTCAAGTTCAAGATGCTCTACGTGAAACAGGTGTCGAAGAATTTAAGGTTGCTGAATTTGAGATGTTGCCACAATCAGATATAGAATTATCTGAAGAAGATCAAGAAGCTTTTGAAACACTAGTTGATGCTTTAGAAGATTTAGAAGACGTTCAAAACGTTTTCCATAATGTGGACTTGAAGTAATATGGGTAAAAATATCCAGTATTGGCTTAATCAACTAGATTTACAACCCCATCCAGAAGGGGGCTATTATAAAGAGATTATCAAAGCTAAATCAAATAATCTAAATGAAAGACCAGTATATTCAAGTATTTATTTCTTGTTAACACATGACAATATATCGCATTTTCATCGTATCGATGCAGATGAAATATGGTATTACCACGCTGGAGATTCTTTAACAGTGCATATGATTCATTCAGATGGACGTTATCAAAGTGTGTCAATAGGCAAAGACCTTGAAGCGGGTGATGTTTTACAATATGTAGTTCCAAAAGAAACGATTTTTGCTTCTTCAATTGAAGGTGAAAATGGTTATGCACTTGTAGGCTGTATGTGCCAACCTGCATTTGAATTTGAACATTTTGAACTATTGAGTAAAGAATGGTTGAATAATCAATTTCCAAGTTTAAAAGATATACATGAACGCTATGCTTTATCCGAAAGTGATATAGCTGGAAATTAATTGTTCTTTAATTTAAAAATTTAGATATTAATGAAGGCCTATCAGATTTTAAGTCTGATAGGCCTCTCAATTTTAATATTAATACTTCTTACGAGTTAGTATAGTATGTTTATTTTGCTGTTCCAAAGACTTCGTTTGCAATTTCTACAACGTAAGCTAGTTTTTTCCATTGCTCATCTTCAGTCAGTTTATTGCCTTCTTCTGTTGAAGCAAAGCCACATTGTGGACTTAAACAAATTTGATCTAAATCAACATATTGTTGTGCTTCTTTAACACGTGCAAGTATGGCAGATTTATCTTCTAAGTCACCTGTTTTTGAAGTGAAAAGACCTAATACAGCTGCTGAATTTTCTTTAGGGAAAAAGCGTAATGGCTCAAAATCACCTGAACGATCATCGTCATATTCTAGGAAAAAGCCACCTAAATTTTCTTTGAATAAATAAGGTGCGACTGGCTCATAGCCACCTGAAATTGCCCAAGTTGATTGATAATTACCACGACAAATATGTGTAGTAATGAGTAGATCTTCTGGTAAATCTTGGACTGCTTCATTTACAACACGATATGCAAGCTGACGTGCTGCTTCTTTGTCTGCTTCAGTACGGTCACGGCCACGTGTTTTCTGAGAACCAGAAGTTAGGTTAGCCCAATAAACATCATCTAATTGAATGTAACGTGCGCCTAATTCATAAAATTTGAGCAAACTTTCACGATATGCCTGAGCAACATCATGTGCATAATCCTCGATATCAGGATAGATGTCTTCATTTAAGATATTTGGATGGAACAGTTGGTTTGGACTTGGGATAGATACTTTTGCTGTTGCACGTCCATTAACCTTGTCATATAAAAATTTGAAGTGTTCAAAATGTGGATGATTTGGGTTAAAAGCGACTTTACTCTCAACTTTAACATTATGATTTCTAGTTTCAACGCCTTCAAATGCTAAACCACGCTCAGAAGTATAGCCATTGACACCGTCTAAATTTTCCAAGAAATCGAAATGCCACCAGCTTCTGCGGAATTCACCATCAGTGATGCTATGTAAACCTACTTCTAGTTGTTTCTCTATGATGTGCTCAATTTCTTCGTCCTCGATATCTCGTAATGCTTGTGCATCGATGACTTCATTTTGATAATCTTTACGTGCATCTTTTAGGCGTTGTGGTCTTAATAAACTACCAACATGATCCGCTCTAAAAGGTCTTTGAATGACTGCCATGTTACTATCTCCTTTATTTATAGAATTTTCAGAAAAATATAGATAAAATCTATCAAACTTTATTATAATTGTCAATTTCGCTTTTACACTATGAAATATAGTACAATAATAATAATTAAATTCGTGATACAAAATTGGAAGACGTTCAGTATAATCCATAAGATGACATAAAGTAAACAGTTTTATATAATAATGACAAGGAGTTGGTGACAGTGAAAGTAAAATATATTGATAAGCGTCACTGGCGTCGTATCATTGACAAAGAGTATACAGAAGTCAAAGTAAACAACAACAAGTTCAAGGGTATTATTGGTTTGGTGACGATGAAAAAAGTACGTGAACCATTAGAGGTGACAGTGGTGGGCCAAAATATTATTGTTGCGGATGATAACTATCAATGGCTACAAATCTTGCCCGAAAAAAAACGATATAGTATTACAGTGATGCTAGATGACAAGGGCAACCCATTAGAATATTACTTTGATATAAATATTAAGAATGTTACACAAAAAGGAAACGCACGTACAATAGATTTATGTTTAGATGTACTTGTATTGCCAAATGGGGAATATGAACTTGTAGATGAAGACGATTTACAACGTGCTTTAGATCAAGGACAAATTACTAAAAAGCAGTTTCACGAAGCATATATTATTGCGCATCAATTAATGATAAAAATTGAGGCTGATTTTTCAACGATGAAAGATAAAATCATGTATTGTTATTACAAGATTAAACAAAAATCAAAAAATCAACACCACCCATTACATGGTAAAGCCAAATATAATGAGCAAAAGCATAAACATAAACCATACAAAGCTAAACAACACGATCATAAACATCCAAATAAGCATATTAAAAGTGAAAACCACAATCAACAAAGTAGCAATCACAACCAAAATCATTCAACACATCGCGACTCAGAACCAGAACTTTAAGATTATTTGTACAAATTTAATTGAATGATACATGTATTGTGAATCATGTTATAGTGACACTGCTAGATGATAAATGTTAAAAACGTATAATTTGAAATTTGAAATTATATTATGAAATGTTAAGTGAACATGAATAATAACCAATCAATGAAATGATTAAAAGTGCTTTTAAAATATAGGGGGATAATATGAAGATTGACGATTATCGCTTGTTAACCACTTTAGATGAAACAAGAACACTAAGGAAAGCAGCAGAAATATTATATATATCACAACCTGCAGTAACACAACGTTTAAAATCAATTGAAAATACTTTTGGTGTAAATGTTTTTATACGTACTAAGAAACAATTGATTACTACAACAGAAGGTTCGATGATTATAGAGCATGCTAGAGATATGCTGAACAAAGAGCGTTTATTTTTAGATAAAATGCAAGCGCACATTGGTGAAGTCAACGGTACGATTTCAATCGGTTGTTCTTCATTAATCGGACAGACTTTATTACCGCAAGTATTAAACTTATTTACACGCCAATTTCCTAATGTAGAGATTCAAGTTCAAGTAGGTTCGAGTGAACAAATTAAAGCAAACCATAGAGATTACCATGTGATGATTATACGTGGTAATAAAATTATGAACTTAAGTAATACACATTTATTTAATGACGATCATTATTTTATTAATCCTAAAAATCGTTACGATGATGTTGATAAAATGCCATTTATTGAATTTCAAGCAGATCCAATTTATATTAATCAAATTAAAGAATGGTATGGGAGTCAAATAGGACAGGATTATCATGCTATGATTACTGTTGATCAAGTGGCCACGTGTAAAGAGATGCTGTTAAATGGTGTCGGTGTAACAATTTTGCCTGAGATCATGATGAAGCATTTAGACCGTGACCAGTTTGAATTTAGACGCGTAAATATAGATGAAAAACCATTGATTCGTTCCACATTTTTAAGTTACGATTCTAGCATGTTACAATTGCCTCAAGTAGAATCATTTATCAATTTAATGATGGAATATGTTGAATAACATCAATAGTAGCTAATACATAATCATTTATACATTGCCTATTTAAGTGATATACGAGAATTGACACCTAATTTAGTAGAATAGAGGTTTGTTATATGTTTAGTGCTTTATTACATATTAAGAATTACAAACTATTTGTAGTCAATATGATGCTTTTAGGTATGGGAATTTCAATCACTGTACCTTATCTTGTTTTATTTGCGACCAATGATTTGGGTATGACTTCTACACAATATGGTCTGCTATTAGCATTAGCAGCAATCAGCCAATTTATAATGAACACAATTGTTGCACGCTTTTCTGATACACACAATATAAATAGGAAAGTCATAATCATTACAGCATTGTTAATGGGTGCTGTTAGTTTTTCTATTTACTTCTATATTCATGAAGTATGGATATTTATTGTTATGTATGCCGTTTTTCAAGGGTTTTTCGCGCCCGCAATGCCTCAAATGTATGCTTCAGCTAGAGAGTCTATCAATGTTTCGGCTTCAAGAGATAGAGCGAAGTTTGCTAATGCCGTATTGCGTTCCATGTTCTCATTTGGATTCTTATTTGGTCCGTTAATCGGCGCTTTATTATTAGGTGTTAATGGTTACGCAGGGTTATTTACTGGAACTGTTACCATTATTTTATTTACACTGATGTTACAGGTATTCTTTTTTAAAGATATCAAAACAAAACAAACCACAACTGATGTGAATCACATTGAGGCGAAAGCACCTAATATGTTACATGATAAGGCCTTATTCGTTCCATTTTTAGCCTTTATTTTATTACATATTGGTCAATGGATGTATACATTGAATATGCCGTTGTTCGTCACTAAATATTTGAATGAAGCTGAAGGGTATGTAGGTGGTTTAGCCAGTCTATGTGCCGGTTTAGAAGTTCCATTTATGGTCGTGTTAGGTATTTTATCTGCGAAACTCACGACACGTGTGCTACTGATGTTAGGTGGATTGTTTGGTGGCCTGTTTTACTTTAGTATTGGTGTGTTCGAAAATTTGGTGATGATGTTTGTCGGCCAAGTATTTTTAGCTATTTTCTTAGCGATATTACTTGGTTTAGGCATCAGTTATTTCCAAGATATTTTACCAGATTTTCCAGGATATGCATCTACACTTTTTGCTAACGCGATGGTGATAGGTCAGTTATGTGGGAACTTATTAGGTGGAATTATGAGTCACTGGGTAGGTTTGGGAAATGTATTCTTTGTATCAGCGACAGCTATATTTTTAGGTATGATATTAATATACTTTACAAAAGATCAAAAATTCACAGAAGAAAGTATGGAGTAGATAAAAATGACAGTAATTTTATGGATATTAATTATCGCATCATTTGTCTTAGCATTTGTAGGTTTAATTAAACCTATTATTCCATCAGTGCTTGTATTATGGGTAGGGTTTTTAATTTATCAATTCGCATTTCATAATGGCAATTTATCATGGATATTCTATATATCAATGATTTTATTCACCGTGTTTATTTTAGTAGCAGATTTTATCATGAATAAATATTTTGTAAATAAATTTGGTGGTTCTAAACTTAGCGAGTATGCGGCGCTCATTGGTGTAATCGTAGGTTGCTTTGTATTTCCACCATTTGGAATTATTATTATTCCATTTATCGCGGTATTAGTTGTTGAAATGATACAAGAACCCAACTTTTCAAAGGCTTTAAAAGCAAGTTTTGGGTCTATCGTAGCATTTTTAGCGAGTGCTGTTGCACAAGGGATTATCATGTTTATCATGGTAGTGTGGTTCTTTATCGATGCATTACTAATTAATTAAAATTAGCGAGTTAGCTATTGTCATAAGAAGGGTAATTGAGTGTTCTAAACACTGTTAACTTTTTTGACGATTGCTAACTTTTTTAATTTTCTTGGTAGTATTATGATGTAAAGCAATTTATTAAATGAATACAGCTAAATTAAATGTAAGCGAATTAATTTTAAAAATAGGAGAAAATCAAGCAACTCCCTTGTTTTTGGCAACTGTATTTTAGTATAATCACAAACATGTGAAAAAAATATGATTTCGGAAGGGAGTCAAAAATGAAATATCCAATTGCTATATGGATGCTTGCAATCGGTGCGTTTGCAATAGGTATGACAGAATTTGTAATTATGGGATTATTACCTAATATTGCACGGGATTTTGACGTAACTGTAAGTCAGGCAGGGCAACTGATAACTGGTTATGCATTAGGTGTTGCAATCGGCGGGCCTATCATAGTTATGTTGACGATTAAATGGAATAGAAAATATTTACTACTAGCTTTAATGGCTATTTTTATATTAGGGAATTTTGCTGCTTCATTTAGTATGAGTTATGGATTTATGATGACAAGTCGTATCATTACATCGTTGGCTCATGGTTCATTCTTTGGTATAGGTTCTATTTTAGCTGCGAATATGGTGCGGCCAGAGAAACGTGCAAGTGCGATGGCACTAATGTTTATGGGATTAAGTTTAAGTAATATTTTAGGTGTACCATTCGGGACATTAATTGGTCAAAACTTTGGCTGGCCGATGACGTTTATTATTATTTCTATTATAGGAACACTAGCACTTATAGGCATTATTATTTTTGTGCCTATGCAACGTGATACAGTAAAATCATCAATGAAAAAAGAACTACAAATTTTAAAAGAAAAACGTTTGTGGTTAACTTTAGCAGTGACATTATTTGGTTTCAGTAGTGTATTTGCATACTTCACTTATATTTCTACAGTATTGACTGATGTATCAAATGTACAAGAAAACTTGATTTCATATCTGTTAATTATTTTTGGGGTAGGTGTTTCATTAGGTAACGTCGTTGGTGGTAAACTTGCGGATTGGAATTTAAATAAAGCGTTACAAATTATTTTCTCAATCTTTATCGTTTACTTCTTACTATTATACTTTATACAAATGAATGGTTTCTTAATGGTAGCAGGCATATTCTTCTTTGGTTTAATCGGCTTTAGTATGAGTCCATCATTACAATTTAAAAGTACGATTATTTCTAAAGATGCACCTACGCTTGCAAGTACATTAAACCAATCTGCATTTAATTTAGGCAATGCGCTTGGTGCCTTTATTGGTGGCGTTGTCGTGACGAATTTACCGATAGCATCATTAAGTCTAATTGCGCCAATACTAACTGCAATCGGTCTGATATTCTTGTTTATTAGTATCGCTGTGGAAAGAAAAGAAGGCATGGCACCATAATAACAATGCATATGACGTGACAATACGTACAAGAGTCTAAGATATATTTTATCCAGACTCAAAAAAAGATCTCATCATTAGTATTTAAACTAGTGATGAGATCTTTTTGTTTTAAAATAATTCACTTTTGAAAGTGGGTGCTAGTTGGTACGCAAAATTAGTGATTGAAGATATAGCACTTTATTAATAGGTTAGAGACTGTACCAAATAGCCACTATTATTTAAACAACAAGATTATAAAGATGTATTTGTATCTTTATTTGTATAGTGATGATCAATAAATAAAGCGATGGGTATAACGATAAATGAGATTATAATAAAGGTCCAATTACTTATTAATATATAAGGCCCAAATGCTAAAAATGATTGAGGAATGAAAAATACATAAAATATTGCATATAATAGTAATAAAATGACGACATACGTTAATATCCATGTCCAATGTGATTTTGTAAAGCACTGCATTTGTACAGTTCGGAATATCATCCATATAAATAGAAAAATGATGAAAATTCCTACTAATACAACAAGAGGAAATGAATATAAATATAATCGCTTCGCACCAATGAAAAAGCCAATAAATCCTTTAAGGAAACAAAAAATACCAAATAACAAAAAGATGTGCTGAATTATGTATTTAAATATATTTAAAATTGTTTCATTTGGTAATTTTTTAAGTTCCTTTTTGGCATGTGACTTAGGATCATGTTCAAAGAAATCCATGGCGAGTATACCTTCTTTTTCAGCTTCCAATAATTGATTTAAAATGCGATTCAACATTTTTTCAGAATCGTGAGGATTAACACTTAAATCTGCTCGGACGTATGTCATGTAATTTTCGAATGCATCTCTATCTGTATTATTTAATCGCAAAGCTTTTACATTATTTTCTCGCATTAATTTGTCAGTAGATTTCATTTGAATTTCGCAGTCCTTTTTATAGAATGTAATGATAAGGCTTATTATGACGAATATAACAATATAAATCAACTTTACTTTTTAAAGGAGAAAATATGGAAAAACTTTCACTTAAACAAAAACAATATATTACTGAAATTGCAGACATACATGAAAGTGAACTTGCAAAACAAAATGAAGATTATAGTAAAAGCCGGTTATCTGTTGGATTACGTGAAGAAATGATAAATCATGTGCTGAAATATAATACAGATTTAGTATGGCTCGAAACACAGAAGGAAGAACTTATAGGTTTTATTTGGGCACGCTATTTGAAAGATTATAATAAAGTGATAATAGAAATGCTATATGTTAATGAAGCATTTCGTAAGCAAGGGATTGCTACGCGTTTTAAAAATGAAGTCGAAGCATGGGCAAGAGCAGTAGGCGCTCTAAAAATTGAAAGCACAGTGGACAGTCACAATGTTCAGATGCAACAATTAAATCGAAATATGGACTATCAAATAAGTAAAGTCATAATGACTAAAAATTTAAGGGTAAATAATGAAGATAATAGAGAAAAATGATAAAATTAATTTATTATAATTGCATTAAAAAGGAGTATATATATGAAAAAGTGTTTAGCACTCATATTAGCATCGACGATTGCATTAACCGCTTGTGGTAAAGATGATGAAAAGGCTTCTTTAGAAAAAGATATAGATAAGTTAGAGAAGAAGAATAAAGATTTGAAAAAAGAAAAAGAAAAATTGGAAAAAGAGCAAAATAAATTACAAGACCAGTCGAAAGATTTAGAGAAAGAAATCAACGCTGAAACATAAAACATACGATGTTATAGTGTTTGTTGTTACTATACCTAGGCATTTACCATAGTAATAAATAGTGTGTTTGATTCAAAATTGACGAACAAATTTCTCGAAAAATGAAATATTATTTGTATAACATATAGAAATCACATTTAATGCTATTTCAGATGATATTTCTTTATTTCCTAGGAAATCATTGTATTATGGTTTTAGTAATTGGTATAATGGGTATCATTAAACATAATAAAGATTAATATAAAACATACAAAATAATTTTTTAAAATATGAATTTTGGAATATAGGTCGATTATTATTCAGTGATTTTCACTTCATAGGGCAACTGTAAGAATGAAGTAGATTAATAAGTCGTCTATATAGAAAGAGAGGTAAGCATTATGCATGAACAAGATTTTAATTTATTAGAAGGTCGTTCAATTACTTTACCTGAACTAGGTAGAGAATTAGAAAATATTACAGGTAGAGAAATAAAAGATTCAACAGGTGAAATCAAACGCGTGATTGCGCATTTACCTAACTTTGAATCTGATACAGATACGTTTGTTGCTACTTATAAATTAAACCATAAAAATGATTTTATCGATGCAACATTTACTGCACCGAAAAGTGAACGTAATCGCTTAAAAGAAGTAGCTGTTAATCTTGAATTAATTAGCTATATTACAAGAGCATAAACAAATTATAAAAAACAGTATGG
Organism: Staphylococcus sp. AntiMn-1; assembly: GCF_001663395.1. NCBI lineage: Bacteria > Bacillati > Bacillota > Bacilli > Caryophanales > Staphylococcaceae > Staphylococcus > Staphylococcus sp. AntiMn-1. The sequence continues at coordinate 1,266,455 of NZ_CP012968.1, read as the reverse complement.
TAGCGCGATATGAAAAGATTCATAACGCGTTACTTTTGTATAGAAAATTATTTTTCCAGTATAGAGGTGTAACATATGACAGTTTATATTGAAACTGAACGTTTAAGGTTACGAGACTGGCAAGAGGAAGACTTATTATCATTCCAACAAATGAATGCGAATCAACAAGTTCGTAGATATTTTCCGAGCTTATTAAGTTATCAACGTTCAGAACACGATATGAATAAAATGAATGAAATGATATTAGATGATGGTATTGGTTTGTTTGCTGTAGAACTTAAAGAAACTAATGGGTGGTTAGGTTTTATAGGCCTGAATTATGTGACAGAAGAGAGCAAGTTCCCATTTGAAGAGTTACCATTTTATGAAATTGGTTGGCGACTCATTCCGGAAGTTTGGGGCAATGGCCTAGCTACTGAAGGTGCAGAAGCGGTACTGAAGTATGCGAAACAACAAGGTTTAAATGAGGTATATGCTTTTACTTCGGAAAGCAATGAGCCCTCACTCAAAGTCATGGAAAAACTAGGTATGGAAATTTATGATTATTTTGAACATCCAGAATTAAGCAAACATCATCCGCTTAATAGACATGTAAGATATTATAAAAATTTAGCTATGTTAGATGATGAAAGCTTAAAATCTAGTAGTTAAATGCGAAAATTTGTGAATACACATGGATTTAGTGTATAAATAATCTTCTTTAAAATAATAGATCTCATCATTAGTATTGAACCTAGTGATGAGATCTTAGTTTTTTTAAATTGAGGAATGAGGAATTGACATGTTACAGCCATTAGCTCATGGGTTCTTACTCGCATTGGGATTAATCTTACCATTGGGTGCGCAAAATGTATTTGTATTTAATCAAGGTGCCAACCATAAGAGTATATATAAAACGTTACCCGTCATTATTACAGCAGGTCTGTGTGATACATTTCTTATTGTGTTAGCAGTATTAGGCGTGTCGGTTATTTTACTCTCATTTCCCATGCTGCAAGTTTCTATCTATTGTATAGGTTTAGTTTTTTTAATATATATGGCTTGGTCGTTATGGAAAGCAAGGCCAGATAAATTGAAGCGTTATCGACCAATGACAGCGAAGAAGCAAGTTGGTTTTGCGATTTCTGTATCGCTACTGAATCCACATGCAATTATGGATACAATTGGTGTCATTGGAACGAGTGGGGCGATATATGATGGTACGGATAAAGTCTTGTTTACTATTTCAACTGTAGTTATATCATGGGTTTGGTTTTTCTTTTTAGCAATTTCTGGAAAAATGATAGGCAACATTGATAAAACAGGAAAATACATTATGATATTAAATAAAGTATCTGCTATTATAATTTTAATTGTTGCGGTTATGATTCTAAAACAATTAATAATGCTTTTACTGTAGTGTAATGAGTGTTCAAATTTTATAATTAGAAAGTGCATAATAACATAAGACGGGGAGTGGGGCGGAAATCAAATTTTGATTTCTGTCCCACTCCCCGTCTATTGAAGTTTAGGATTTATATCCCAACGTTTTGTTTTTTAATACGATATATTTAATCATAAGTTCTAATACCAAGTGGTTTATAATTGTTTATCGCTTCGAATAGTGATTCTTTCGTATTGCACAAAGGAGCGAGGTTTTTGTATTTAGAATCTATGAAACCTTCTTGAATCATGTGATCTAAAAGTGCTTGTAAGGGCTCGAAAAACCCATTGATATTGAACACGGCAATAGGTTTTTCGTGAATACCAATTTGGGACCAACTATACATTTCAAAAAATTCTTCTAATGAACCTGCGCCACCTGGAGCCATTACAAAAGCATCAGCTAATTCAGCCATTTTATTTTTTCTTTCATGCATAGAATCTACTAATATCAACTCGCTTAATTTTCCACTTGTAATTTCTTTTTCATTTAACATATTTGGCATGATGCCTACAGCACGACCGCCATGATCTAATACGCCGTCTTGAATAGCGCCCATGATACCTACAGAACCAGCCCCAAATATTAATTCATAACCTTGTTCAGCCATATACTTACCCAACTGATAAGCTTCAGTAATATAGGTTTCATCGTTTCCATTACTGGCACCACAATACACTGCAATGCTTTTCATATTTATTCCTCCTTGCTCGACATCTGATTTGCAATGATAGACGAAAAGATAGCTTCAAATTCAGCTACATCTTGCTCAGTAAAAGCTGAGGGACCTTTTGTACGTCCGCCACTTCTTCTAAATTGAGCACTCGCATGACGTTGCTCTAATAATGTATCAATGTTTTGTTGCGTATAGATGTAACCTTTATGATGCATAACTATTTTCGTCTTGTTTAAAAGTAAGCTAGCTAAGCCATAGTCTTGTGTGATCACAATGTCACTAGGGCGTACCAGTTTTACAATTCTAAAATCAACAGCGTCTGGTCCATCGTCTACATAGATAATATTCACGTGGTCTGGTTGTACTACTGTAGAAAAATGACTGAAGCTGCGAACAACGGTAACAAAAATGCCTGTCCCCTCAGTCAATTCAATTACTGAATTGGTTACAGGACAAGCATCTCCATCAATAATGACTTGTGTCATTAGGGTTATTTACCATTTTCTTCTTTGTTTTGTTTAACAACACTTTTGGCCACGTAGTCTTTATATTTTTTGAATTCAGATAAGCGTGCTTTTTTGTTTTTCTCTTGCACTTTTTCTTCTTCTTTATGACGTTTGTCTATATTCTTTTGCAGTAATTTATCAAATTTGCTTACTTCTTTGCGATTTTCTTTTTCTAGCTTTTCGCCTTTTTTCTCTGTTTCATCATCAAGTTTACCTGGAGTTAAACCAACTTTTTCCATGTGTTTATTTGATTTTTTCATGTCTTTGATACGTTGTTTCTTATTATCTTGACGTGCTTTTTCTTCTTCTTTATGACGTTTGTCTATATTTTTTTGCAGAAGTTTGTTCATTTTATCTGCTTCTTTGCGATTTTCTTTTTCTAATTTTTCGCCTTTTTTCTCAATATAGGCTGGATCATGTTCTTTTGCGATACGTTTAAGTTCACGTTTTTGATCCATGTCATGTTTTTTATCTGCAACGTAGTCTTTTGCGTGAGAAGATTTTTCTACAACATTATCTTTAACACGTACAGATTTATCTGCAACTGCTTTAGAAGCACTAACTGTTGCGTCACTTGCTTTTTTCACATCAGGATGATCCTTAATACGTTTGCGTTCAACGATTAGCGGTACTAAAAACACAGGTGCTACTGTGATGATTGTTTTGATTAATTGCTTTTTGTCCATACTCGTTGCCTCCATTTAATTTTATACTATCTACATATTACCCTATAATACACGAAAATAAACGCTAAATACAGTCTATACAGAAAGTTAAACGTCATTTAGCATAGCGATAATAAAAAGAAGAGGCTAAGACAAATGGCACTGAACCCTTAAAATGGGAATTTAATAAAAACACTGTTTTCTAAGCTGCTGATTTCCTGAATTCTATAGGAGCTAAGTAGCCTAGTTTTTGTTGAATTCTAACTTTATTATAGTTTTCAATGTAATTTTCGACAATATCTATTACAATGTTATTAGAGCTCTTGAGCTCTTTGTTTAAGTAGAATGTTTCAGACTTTAGTGAGGAATGAAAACATTCGATCGGGGCATTATCGGCTGGCGTTCCCTTACGGGACATGCTTCTGGTAATGCCTTTTTCTTTGCACAATTCATAATATTCATACGACGTATAAACACTACCTTGATCAGTATGAAGAATACAACCATCAGGAATTTCCACTTGATTAAGCGTATCGTTTACTAAACTTTGATTTTGGTGATTATCTATAGAATAAGCTATAATTTCTCCGTTATAGACATCCATAATTGATGAAAGATACAACATTGTATTACCGAAAGGTAAATAAGTAATATCAGTTACAAGTACTTCTAATGGACAGTTTGCGTTGAAATTTCTCTGTAGTAAATTATCTGTTTTATAAAATGGATTACCTGGTTTTTTAGATTTCTTAGGTTTAACGCGACAATTCAATCCATTTTCCTGCATAATTCTTTGTACTTTTTTGTGGTTAACTATTATTTCGCTAAATTTATTTAATTCAGCAGTTACTTTCCTATAACCATAGGTATAGTTGTGTTTATGACAAATATATTTAACTTTTTCTTCAATTGAATCTAATTCATAATTTTTACATTTCCAACGATAATAAGTGGATTTGGGAATCTTAAAAACATCTAATATTACCTTAACTGGGTACCTTGATTTCAACGCATTAACCACTTGTATTATTACTTTTGGCGCCACTTCCTTTCCAATTCCTTGTACTTTTTTAAAACATCAATTTCAGCTTGTTGACGTCTAATTTCTAATTTCAATTTCTCTTCATTACTGAATTCTTCAATTCCCTTTCCATATGAATATTGTTTTCCGACTTGTTGAGGAAACCTGTTGCTTTCACCATCTCTATACCATTTCCACCATCTTTGTACTTGAGTCTTATTTTTAATATTTAAAATGTCCATAATATGTTTAGTAGAATAACCTTGAATTTTCATTTCTATTACTTTGTTTTTAGTTTCTACTGAATATGCTACTTTTTTCATAGAAAAAAACACCTCCGAATAAATTCATTTTAATATGAATTCAACGAAAGTGTCTTTATTTTACTCCCATTAATTGGGGTCAGTTCAAAATATACGCCTTAGCCTCGATTATTAATTTGGTAGTAGCTGACTGAACTAAAAATACACTTGCATTCTTTTGCTAGTCAACTTTATTAATCTGAGTTTATACAACGAAACTTTATTAGAAAAATTAGATTTCAGTCTCACTGTTTCAAAACATTTAGTTATATTGATGCATAAGCATATATAGTCCATTGAAATATTATTCGCCTGTAATACCTTGTCCAATACCGAAACCGAAATAAAGGATAGCGATAATAATAACTAAAACAATTCTATATATAGCAAAAGGAATTAATTTAACTTTACTAATTAAGTACAGGAATGTCTTAATTGCAATTAAACCGACAACGAACGCTGCGATAAAGCCTAATGCATAAAAACCAAAGTGGTCTAAATGAATATATTCAAAGTTTTTAACGAGTGACAAGCCACTAGCTGCTAACATAACAGGTACAGCCATAATGAAAGTGAAGTCTGATGCTGATTTGTGATCCATCTTCATTAATACACCCGTAGATATTGTAGATCCAGATCTACTGAAACCAGGCCACATTGCAACTGCTTGTGATAGCCCAATTACAAATGCTTGGATATAATTGATTTGGTCAACTGATTGTGGATTTGCAACTTTTTTACTATAAATATCAGCTATGATCATATATATAGCACCAACAAATAATCCAATCATTACAGTTGGAACACTGAATAAGTATTTTTGAATAACGTCATCAAATAATAACCCAAGAATACCTGCAGGAATCATACCGACAATAATATGTAGTAAGTTTAAGCGATTCGGTTTTTGACCAACGCCATCGATAGAAGATGCTTTGTACTTACCAATATGAAGCATTTCGAAATAACGTTCACGGAATACCCATGCACCCGCAAAAACAGAACCAAGTTGTATTACAATTTTAAAGGTGAAGGCTGATTCTGATCCTAAAAATTCACTTGATTTTAACCACATGTCATCGATAAGGATCATATGACCTGTTGAAGAAACAGGTGCAAACTCTGTTAAGCCTTCAACAATACCTAGAATAAGTCCTTTAATCAATTCAAGTATTAACATAATTTACCTACTTTCATATTACTAATTAAATTTCATAGATTTTCATTTTATAATGATAGCACAATAAAAATGTAATGCGCCACATCTAAATGTAATTTTAGACTAAAGACTGAGATTAATATAATAAAAGGAATTCAAGCATTGAAAAAGAGAAAATCCTAATTATGTCTGAAATATGAAATTAGCATAAAAAATTACTAATAATAATGAGCGAATTCATTTAATTTTCAATGAATCAGTTTATAATATGTGGCAGGTGATAATTGTGAAAAGATTAACAAATTTAGCATTTAAATATAAAATATACCCAATGTTTATGTTTGTAATCAGTACATTATTAGCTATTACCGTAGTCGTTCAGAATATTGCTATTGCAGAAATTTTAAATGCAATGTTATTGGAAACGAACCAAAATTTGTTAATACTATTACTGTTTACATTATTTATTTTAATCGCACGCGCAACATTTAATACAATAAATCAAATGATCGGTAATCGCATGTCTACAAAAGTGAAATATGATTTGCGACGCCAACTTATATTCAAACAGTCAAAAGAGCCAATTGGCGTTCAAATGAATACTTTGACTGAAAGTATTGATGGTATTGTTCCATTTTTTAATAGTTATTTCCCACAAGTATTTAAATCAATGATGATTCCATTGTTTATCATTGTTGCTATGTATTTTATTCATTTAAATACGGCTTTAATTATGATAGTCACTGCACCATTTATTCCTCTTTTTTATATTATTTTTGGATTAAAAACACGTGATGAATCTAAAGATAAAATGACCTATTTAAACCAATTCAGTCAGCAATTTTTAAACAAAGTTAAAGGACTTATCACTTTAAAACTTTTTAATAAAACAGCTCAGACAGAACAAGAATTATATGAAGAAAGTACGACATTCAGAGATTTAACTATGCGTATTTTAAAAAGTGCTTTTCTATCCGGACTCATGCTTGAATTTATTAGTATGCTAGGGATTGGTCTTGTAGCTTTAGAAGCTGGATTAGGATTGATTTTATTCAATAGTATTGATTTTAAAACAGCTGCGATTGCAATCATATTAGCGCCTGAATTTTATAACTCTATTAAAGATTTAGGGCAATCGTTTCACACAGGAAAGCAAAGTGAAGGATCGAGCGATGTTGTGTTCGATTTATTAGATAAACAAGAAAAAACGCTGAAACCTGAGATTCGTACAAATGGACAACAATCTGCATTAATTAAATTGGAGAATGTTAGCTTTAAATATGATGATGCACAACAAAATGCTTTAAATAATATTAATTTGAATATTTCTAGAGGAGAGCAAATTGCGCTCGTCGGGAAAAGTGGTGCGGGTAAATCAACACTTGCACAGGTTATTGTACAACGTTTCGATGCCCAGTCAGGTGAAGTGACTTATCAAAATGCTAATTTGAAATTAGGTTTTTTAAGTCAGATGCCTTATATCTTTAATGCCTCTATACGCGATAATATTACTATGTTTCAATCGATGGATGAAAATAAAATATTAAAAGTATTAGATGATGTTGATTTAAAAGAAAAAGTACTATCTTTAAAGGATGGATTAGATACATGGATTGGAGAGGGCGGTGAGATGCTCTCAGGCGGTCAAATGAGACGTGTAGAACTATCTCGAGTACTAATGATTCAACCAGACGTACTTATCTTTGATGAGCCTGCTACTGGCTTAGATGTGAAAACAGAAAATATTATACAAGATATAATTGCACAACAATTTGTGGATACAACTGTTATTACGATTGCACATAGAGAAAATACTATTAAAAATGCTGATAGACGTATATATATTGAAAATGGCTATTTGACATCGATAGATACACAAGAGAGAAGAAACAATGATAAAGGTGGTGACGTAACATGAAGCCACATATTCAATTTAAAATAGATAGAGATTTGATACTTTCGATTATTGTGGGAGTTATAGGAAGTTTAGTAGCACTTAGCATGTTCTTTTTAAGTGGTTATATGGTAACGCAAAGTGCACTTGGCGCCCCGTTATTTGCATTGATGGTTCTGATAGCTTCAGTAAAATTATTTGGATTTATAAGAGCAATTGCCAGATATATTGAAAGGTTGTTATCACATAGAGCGACTTTTACAATGCTTAGAAACGTTAGGGTTCAATTTTTCAAACATTTAATTCCGGTCGTTCCCGACGTATATCGAAAATTTAATTCTAGTGATTTAATCGCACGAATGATTGGCAGAGTTGAAGCTCTGCAAAATATATACTTGCGTGTTTATTATCCACCTGTAGTAATAGGTGTTACAGCAATCATTTCTACAATCGTAATGATTTACTTCTCATATGTACATGCGATTATCATATGTATTAGTATGATTGCTACCTTAGTAGTTATACCGTGGTTAAGTGCTAAGCGTGCACGTATACTGAAAAGGCAAGTTAACAAAGTTCAAGGCGATTTTTTAAACCAATTTTATGATTATAAAGAAGGTTATGAAGAGTTGGATCGTTTTGGTCGAACAGAATTTTATAAAAAACAAGTGCTTCATCAACTGGATGACTATGAAGCAGCACAAGCAAAAGAGCAACGATTTTTATCACTATACGAATATAGCTTAAATATTGTTTCGATGATTGCACTATTTTTCACACTGTATTTAGGTGTAGTTCAAGTACAAAATCAAGAATTAGACGTTGTTTATTTAACAAGTATCGTATTAATGATGCTGACGCTTTTCGAACAAGCGATACCTATGAGTAATGTAGCTTACTTTAAAGCGGATACTGACGAAGCTTTCCATGATATTGATGAAGTGATTGCTCATCCTATGAAGCAGGGCGTGGAAGCAATGCATTTAGAAGTCTTACCTACCGAGCCATTGTATAAGGTTCGAGACCTCAACTTCAAGTATTGGAATCAATCAAGTTATGTATTACAAGATATCCAATTATCAATTGATAAAGGCGAGCATGTTGCTATTATTGGACCTTCAGGATCTGGTAAAAGTTCGTTATTGCAACTCATGTTAGGTTTGTATCAAAGTGATAAAGGTGAGATACTATTAAATCATCAAGATATTACAAATATTGTAGATGAAGAAAAATATAGTCAAATCAATGCCCTATTACAAACACAACAGTTATTTGACGGTACAGTGAGAGAAAATTTGTTTACTGACAAAGATGATGTTGAACTACGCAACGTTCTAGCTAATTTAGGTTTGGATCATATCGATTTAGATCGATACATTACCATATCTGGTAATACATTATCAGGCGGTGAAATACAGAGACTTGGTATTGCAAGATTATTATTAAGAGACGTACCGATTTGGATCATGGATGAGCCTACAACAGCACTCGACATATATCATACAGATAGTGTAATGGACATCATTCATACCAAAGCTCAAACCTTAATTGTTGCAACACATGATTTAAGGTTGCTACCGTATTTTGATAAAATTGTAGTTATGAGTGAAGGGGAAATCGTAGAAAGTGGAAGTTATCAGTCTCTAATTACAGAAAGAGGCTATTTATATCAAATGGTTGAAATGAATGTTTCTTAAACGAAACGTTACATTATTTTTCTTATAAGTTAAAAAAATGGAGCTCAAACACATTTGTGTTTGAGCTCTCATTATAAATCAAGTATATTTAATGAATAAATTTAGATAGAAGAACTATCTAATGTTTACCATTGCCATTGAAAAATTATTTTGCTTTTTCTTCTGTGAAGGCAGTGATTACTTTTGAAAGTAATCGATTTAGTTCTTTAGATTCATCTGAGCTTAATGAAGATGCTACTGCAACGTCTTGACAAGCTGTATCTAATTCAGGGCGAATTGCTTCGCTCTTATCAGTTAAATGAATGAATACTTCACGTTGATCGATTTCAGAACGCTCGCGTTTGATTAGGTCAACTTGTTCCATTCTTTTAAGTAATGGAGATACAGTACCTGTATCAAGTGCCAATTCAGTAACGACTTTCTTAACATTGACAGGTGACTCAGCCCATAAGATTGTTAAAACTAAAAACTGTGGATAAGTCAATTTGTATTTCTTAAAGACATTATTTGAATAATAGCGATTTACTTGTCTTTGAGCATTATACAAACTGAAACAAAGTTGTTCTTTTAAATTAAGTGGTTCAGACATAAAGTTCTCCTCCAGACATTCTATCCGTTTTCTTCTGTATCGGACCTGAATCCGTCTTATGATGTGTGTGTGACACTTCCTCAAACACTTTTGCACTGTGCCATGCTAAAATGTAGTGTACGTATAAAGTTTAGAAGAAATTTAAAATTTTATCGAGTAAAAGTTTAATTATACGAATAATTGTACTTTTATGCAGACATTTGTATCAAGAAATGAGTGGTTATATGAAAAAAATTAAAAATCCAAAAACGTCAATTACAATCATAACAGGTTTTTTAGGTAGTGGAAAAACTACATTTCTCAGTAATTATGTAAAATATTTACTAAGTAATGATGAAAACCCGAGTATCATCGTAAATGAATACGGTAACTTAGATGTAGATAGCCGTGCAATCAGCGATGATATTGAGGTTGCGTCAATATTAAATGGTTGCGTATGTTGTGACTTGCAACAAGATTTAATAAAACAATTAAAACATTTTCTAAACAAAAGTGCAATGCACCATATTATTATTGAAGCGACAGGTATAGCACACCCAATCGAAATAATTGCGGCATGTCAAGATCCTGAAATCGTCGCAAGCGTTAATCCACCAGTGGTTATTGGCTTAGTCGACGCTCCAAGATTTTTAACCAGAGCCCAATATACTCATAGTACAACACAATTGATGGAAGAACAATTATATGCAAGTCATACAGTTGTAGTCAATAAAATGGATTTAATTGATGAAAAAGAGAAAGAACGTATAAATGAAATTTTTGAAATTAATCCATATACACCGACATTTTATACGAGTTATGCAAATTTAGATATGAAGCAATTAATTTCAGTAACGCAAAATAAAGGACAAAATATAGAACAACATACATATCATCATGGGATAAATAGTATGCAATATCAGTTTTCTGGACCAATAGATAGGCAACTATTCTATCAATTTATTTTACGCTTGCCAGATAATGTTTTAAGATTAAAGGGATACGTAAAGTTTCGTGATATGCCAAATGATACATATGAATTTCAATATGCGTTTGGTTTGCCAGACTATCAAGTTATTGATGCATCCATGCCTTTAACCATTGTGCTTATAGGTGAACAAATAGATGTTAATCGCATACGCAATCAATTAGACATGCTACAATTCACTTAATTTTTTAAATATTAAAAGGGGTGTTGGTAATATGGATAAAGTAAAGATTAATCAACATGTTTCATTTTCAAAAGTAATACAAGGATTCTGGAGAGCAAAAGATTGGCAGTGGACACCACAACAATTAAATCGTTACCTTAATGAATTAGTAGAACGAGGTATTACTACTATGGATCATGCTGATATATATGGTGGGTACTCATGTGAAGGTATATTTGGAGAGGCATTGAAATTATCTCCTCAATTACGTGAACAAATGGAGATTGTTACTAAATGTGGTATTGTGCTGCCATCAGAACGTATACATGAAGCAGACGGTCACCGTTATGATCATAGTAAGCATCATATTCAAAAGTCTGTAGATCGTTCTCTACAAGAGTTGCAAGTAGATTATCTGGATTCACTACTTATTCATAGACCATCACCTTTGATGGATCCACAAGAAGTGACTGAAGCAATCACTGCTTTAGTTAACGAGGGGAAAGTGAAATCATTTGGAGTTTCTAATTTTAATAAATCAGAATATGATTTATTGAGCAAACATCTTGTTTCTGATAAGTTGCATATTACATTAAACCAATTAGAAATTTCGCCATATACTATAGATGTACTTGAAAATGGCCTAATGAATCATATGTATAAAGATAATGTTAAAATGATGTCATGGAGTCCTATGGCAGGCGGTAAATTATTCGATTTAGAAGATGAAAAATCTGTTCGAATTATGGCCGTGATTTCCCCCTAGCACAAAAATATCATACTAGTGTGAATGGCATTGTAATGGCATGGTTAAATAAACATCCAGCAACAATAATGCCTGTATTAGGCACTCATAAAATAGAACGTATTGACGAAGCAATAAAAGGTTTAGAAGTTACAATTACAGATCAAGAATGGTTTGATATTTATACAGCGTCCCTAGGCCACGATATCCCTTAAAGTACATATTGAAGGAGCGTAACTAATGAATACACAGAACGAACAACATCAAAGAAACCAACTTAAATTTCAACGTAATTTTATTAATTTCCCATTTTTAGGATTTGCACTTGTCATCGCAATTTTAAATTTAGCATTTCCTGATATAACTTTAATGATGACGCTATTTGGATTGTTTTTCTTTTATAACGCGGGTATTTTATTTGTAGCGTTTATAAAACATTACAAACGTACTGCAATACTAGCGTTAATATTAACGATTTTATCTATGGCATTATTTGGTGCATCACTATATTTATATGCAGCGGCAAATAATTTACTTTAATTTATGAACGTCCAGAGAAATAAAGGTTATGTATTATCGAACAAAATAGGAGGAAGTAAATGGAACAGTGGATTACACAATTTATGGAACAATATGGATATTGGGGCATAGGCCTACTTATCTTTTTAGAAAATATATTTCCACCAATTCCATCTGAAATCATTTTAACGTTCGGTGGTTTTATGACTACCCAATCTGGATTAGGCTATACTGGTGTTCTAGTTACCTCAACAATTGGTTCTGTAGTCGGAGCGATTGTGTTATATGGTATAGGCGCTTGGATTGGTGAACGTAATCTCTACCGTATTGTAGATAAATATGGAAAGATTTTACGTTTGAAGACGAAAGATTTAGATAAGACAATTCAATGGTTTGAAAAATATGGTTATTGGACAGTCTTTTTCTGTCGCTTTGTTCCTTTATTGAGAAGTTTAATTTCAATACCAGCTGGTTTAACACGTATGAATATCCCCTTATTCATACTATTTACTACAGTAGGTACTATCATTTGGAACGCAGTGTTAATTTATTTAGGCCAAGCCGTAGGTGGTAATTGGCACACGATTGTTTATTATATGGATATATATTCTCGTATTATTTATATTATTTTAGCTATTTTAATTATTTTTGTCATTTGGAAATGGTTCAAACGACAAAGAACGCAAAAATAAGATTGATATTCTCCCCAGATTAAATTTTAGATTCTTATGATTTAAATAGCGCGATACATATTTTGAATGTTATAATAAACATACAATATGTATTGACGATATAGGGGGATTGCATTATGACAAAGCAAAAAGTTTCGATAATAGGTGCTGGAAATACTGGCGCAACATTAGCTTTTATTGTGGCCCAACAAGAACTCGCAGATGTCGTACTCATTGACCGTCCAGAGAGTGAAGGCCTTGTGAAAGGAAAAGCACTAGATATATTAGAAAGTAGTCCGATATATGGTTTCGATGTTAATGTAACAGGTACTATTGATTATGCTGATTCAGCGAACTCTGATGTAGTTGTCATCACTGCTGGTGTGGCACGCAAACCTGGTATGAGTCGTGACGATTTAGTTCAAGTCAACGAAGCTGTGATGCACGATGTAACGAAAGAAATTGTAAAATATTCACCTAATTGCAAAATAATCGTACTTACAAATCCTGTAGATGCCATGACTTATTCTGTATTACAAGCCTCTGGTTTTCCAAAGGAACGTGTAATCGGACAATCGGGTGTCTTAGATACAGCTAGATACCAAACATTTATTGCAGAAGCACTTAATGTATCGGTTAAAGATATCAGAGGATTAGTGTTAGGCGGCCATGGCGATACGATGTTACCTTTAATAACATCAACAAATGTAAACGCCGTGCCTCTGAATAAACTTCTGAACAATACGCAAATTACACAGATTGTAGAGCGTACGCGAAAAGGAGGCGCAGAAATCGTAGAATTACTTGGAAGTGGTTCAGCGTATTATGCACCTGCATCAGCGGTCTACAGTATGGTTGAAGCAATTTTAAAAGATCAGAAGCGTTTATTACCAAGCATTGCATTATTAGAGGGAGAATACAGTTTCTCTGATATATGTTTAGGCGTACCAACAATTTTAGGATCTAAAGGTATAGAGCGTATCGTAGAATTACAATTATCTGAAGACGAACAGGCACAATTACAAGTTTCTGCAAACGCAGTTACAGAAGTAAAAAAATCACTCAAACAATAAACAATAGTGAAATATACTAAGAAAGATTATTAGAACTATGAGGCTGAGACAAAATACATGTCTCAGCCTCAATCATTAAATTAGCAGTGGCTGAGTGAATTGAAAATGCCCTTTAGTTCTTATGCAAGAGTTTAAGCTCTTGTATGCCATTTGCTAGGCAGACTTGTGGGGCGGGCATATTAGGTCAAATTACAACTTTTGATTTATGTATTACCACCCGATTTTATTTCAATATAAAAAAGGGCTATTAAGGTTCCGTTATGGAACCTTAATAGCCCTTTATTCAATTTAAAATTATGATCTAGATTTACTTACTTATACTTATAATCCAAATTCGAATTAATTACAATCTAAAAATACAGATGTATAAAGCAACATATTCAAAAAATGTTAATATATACATATATTTTAGTCTTACTCTTACATTTTTTGGTACGTCCCAATTAGGGAAACGGCGTTCGTAATAAAATAATTGTAAATAAAATAATCCAATACCTAAAGGGAGACACATGAGTATGATACTACGAGTATATGAAAATCCTATATCATGCAATAGATGTCCAATAATTAATTGAAATACGATAAGCACAATAAGCAAAATTATAATGTTAAATGTCATCTTGCACTTCGTACCCCTTTCGCAAATAAAATTAATATGCCTTGTAATACTACAAGCAACAGCACAAAGCATATTGCTTCAAGATTTAAATTTGACCATACTTTATTGATAATGCGAAGCGGTTCATTAATAAGGTAGACTGAATGTAAACGTAAGAAACGTCCAATATAAATGCCTAAACCGTTTAAAAACATCATTGCAATGATTATTGTTCTATTTAACCAGAGGTAAGGCGTGAATTTTTCCATTTCTAAAAACATTAAAATTAATAAATACAATGCAAGTAACACTGCTGATACTAGAAAAGTGAAATATGCCCATTCTACTAATATTAAACCTTGATAGAAATTGAATGTAAATTGATTTAAGTGAATTAAATCTGTAACCATATAAAGTGTGTTAGGCACCATAAATAAGAAAATAAGAGCAAAAATAATAAATAGTGGCCATTCATATTTATGTACAGGTTTAAATAGATTTAAGAGTAAGCATAGTTCAAATGGCACATATGCTAGAAATAAATTTAAAGTCATAAATTGATAGTAATCATTAAAGAAAATAGAAATAATGATTAATATTAGAAATACCGTTCTAGCGATATAACGAGCCTTCATAAATACACCTACTTTCTTTCTGAATAAAGCATTTAAATATATTGTGGAAATTACTAGTAATAGCAATTTTATTGAAAAAATGCCAATAAAAATTCCCTCTCTCAATATTAAAAAAGCTAAGGGAAAATTAACTCGTATTTTTGAATATGAGATTATATAATACATTTTTTGAATGTAAATATCAATGATAATGATGAATTGTTATTAACTAAATGATTTACGGTTGAATAAAAAAAGAATGATTGTAGTTATAAATACATTTTAAAAAAACGACTAAATGAAAGGTTAATTGTTTTAGCTAGAAAAGAAGTAAAGACTGATGAATCCATATATGCGGAACCTTTCATCAGTCTTTAATGAGTCGATAGTGCAATTAATCTACGTGTGATCCACTGGTTAGGATGCAGTTATAAATTTAATAAATTAAGTCCAATTGCTTCATCATGTTTACGGTTAATATCTAAGTCGGTCATAGTGATTACAATTTCGGCTGTAGCTGAAACGACCGCTTTCGTTAAATGACCACTAAGTGTTGCGTAAGTATTAGTCCCAAAGGTTGCATGTAAATGCGCAAATGGTTTGTCATCGATGTGAGAGATATTACCTAAAAGACTAATTAATTCTAATGGTTCTTCAAAGGATTTTTTCTCATAAGTTTTAGTGTCGATGTTATAAAAATTAAGTTCTACATCATCACAAGCACCAATGCCACTTACTGTACCGAATTTACCGCCTTGTTCTTTAGCTATATCTGTCACTGCTTCTACAATGTCTTCGCCACGTTCTAAAACAAGCACAATTGTCTTTCCGTCAACTTGATATACCATGTGAAACCTCCATTCTTAAAATTGATTACAACTATAGTATACAAGTTCTTTTTTATAGTTTATATAAAAGTGTTTAGATGAACAAAATTTTCTATTGTCTTTTGATGTATAAATGTTATAAAATACTCTAATATTATATATATATATATTAAAAGAACGTATCATGATATGAATGGTATAAACGAATGGAGTGAGAAACGTGAATAAGCAATTTGTAATTTTATATTTTAATATTTTCCTAGTCTTTTTAGGTATTGGTTTAGTTGTTCCAGTTCTTCCTGTTTATTTGAAAGATTTAGGATTAAAAGGTAGCGATTTAGGGGTTCTTGTTGCCGTCTTTGCATTAGCTCAAATGGTTATTTCGCCATTTGGTGGGACGTTAGCAGATAAATTAGGAAAGAAATTAATTATTTGTATTGGGTTAGGACTTTTTGCAATATCAGAATTCTTGTTTGCCGCTAGTCATACTTTCTCACTCTTAATTGTGTCTAGAATTCTTGGTGGGTTCAGTGCTGGTATGGTTATGCCTGGTGTTACTGGAATGATTGCAGATATTTCAATAGGTAAAGATAAAGCTAAGAATTTTGGCTATATGTCAGCAATTATTAACTCTGGCTTTATTTTAGGGCCAGGTATAGGTGGCTTTCTTGCAGAATTTTCTCATAGGCTACCATTTTACGTAGCAGGATTTAGTGGCTGTTTAGCATTACTGCTTTCTATTATCTTGATTAAAAATCCTAAAAACGAAACACAAGATGGATTTACAGTGTATCAACCTGAATTACTTACAAAAATTGATTGGAAAGTCTTCCTTACACCAATCACCTTAACACTTGTGCTCGCTTTTGGATTATCAGCATTTGAAACATTATTCCCATTATATACAGCAGATAAAGCACATTATTCACCTTTAGATATTTCATTTGCAATTACAGGTGGGGGTATATTAGGTGCTGTATTCCAAGTATTCTTCTTTGATAAATTTATGAAACATTTTAAAGAACTCACATTTATCAATTATTCGTTGATATATTCAGCAATTGTATTACTCGCTTTGACATTTGTGGATGGTTATTGGTCTATCATGGTAATCAGCTTTATTGTGTTTATTGGTTTTGATATGATTAGACCTGCAATCACGAATTATTTTTCTAATATTGCAGGAGATCGTCAAGGTTTTGCAGGTGGTTTAAATTCCACTTTTACGAGTATGGGGAATTTTATAGGACCTTTAGTGGCTGGGACGTTATATGACGTTAACTTTGAATATCCTTTATATATGGCAGTTGCAGTAATGATACTTGGTATGTTTGTTATACTAGTTGAAAAAATGATAAGAACGAATCTTAGAAAATCATAACTTAAAAAGATAAATAAAGTAGAACGTACGTAGACTCATTCACGTACGTTCTTTTTAATTTATATAATTTTAGCGTTATATGACTCGCAATATGACATTAAGATTAAATAAAGTCATATTGCGTAATATTAATGTTACAGAGATTACGATTGGTTTAAATTGTGGTCTATATAAGTTTTAAGTTAATAAAATATGCTAATATGTAGGAAATATTAAAAAAGTAATGTAAGTAAGGGGATGAATTTGAAAAATTTAATTTTATCAATTATCGCATTCCTTCTTGCTTGTTGTTTATGTTTTCTCTTATTTATAGCTACAAATCAACAAGCACTAGCAAAAGTTCATGAAACAATTTCTAGTTGTTCAAACAATGATAAACGAACTGAAACTAAAGGTGACGACAATCACAACAGTGATAATACTATTAGTGCAGCAGTGAAAGATGTTGAACAAGAAGAACCTTATAATGCCGAAGCATATGTACCAATAGCTAAAAAAACGACACACAATTTAAAAAATAATGAAATCGGGAATTCTAATTTACCCAAGTTCTCCGAAGCACAAAAAGAAGCACAAACACTTGTGAATAAAGATAATAATGCTGCTAATGCATATAATGATTATGGTATTGATCGCACATGCCAAGGTGCCTATTATTATATTTTTACTTTTGAAAACAAAGAACAGCCCAACACTTTTTATAGAGTTACGGTAGATAAAAATAATAAAGCGCACATTTTTGATAAGTCATATCGCGTGAAAGAGCAACAAACTTCTAATACACCTAGTATTTCACCTCAAGAATCAAAAGTAATTGCTGAAAAGTATGCTAAAGATGAACTCGGTGAGAATGCAGTTCTCAAAAATGTTAAAACATCTAAAGAAGGTATGTTTTATACTTTTTATGAGTCTAAAACAGAAAAAGAATATAAAGTGGTAGTAAACAAAGTGGGTGACGTAGTTCGTCAGCCATCGTTAAATTAAAAGTAAAATATAAGTCGCGTAAACTGATGATAAAATGGAGTTGCGCGGCTTTTTTTATGCTATGAAATTAGTATAAAGCAGTAAGTATCAATGTTATGATAATATTATCAATTGAAATGAGTGCAAACTATATAAACCAAGATTAAAATATTTTAATGAAAAGGATGAGCATTTTTGAAAAAGATAAAAAAAGCAATCATACCTGCAGCTGGCTTAGGAACAAGATTTTTACCAGCTACGAAAGCTATGCCAAAAGAAATGTTACCTATATTAGATAAACCTACAATCCAATACATAGTAGAAGAAGCAGCACGAGCAGGCATCGAAGATATCATTATAGTTACTGGTAAACATAAACGTGCAATTGAAGACCATTTTGATAATCAAAAAGAATTAGAAATGATTTTACAAGATAAAGGAAAAACGGACTTACTAGAAAAAGTAAAATATTCTACAGAACTTGCTAATATATTTTATGTAAGACAAAAAGAGCAAAAAGGTTTAGGTCATGCTATTTATTCTGCACGCCAATTTATAGGTGATGAGCCATTTGCGGTGCTTTTAGGTGATGATATTGTTGAATCTGATAATCCAGCCATTAAGCAATTGATAGAAGCTTACGAAGAAACTGGAAAGTCTGTGATCGGTGTACAAGAAGTAGAAGAAGACCAAACACATCGCTATGGTATTATCGATCCATTAGAAAAATCAGGTAGAAAATATGAAGTGAAAGAATTCGTTGAAAAACCGAAACAAGGCACTGCGCCGTCTAATTTAGCAATTATGGGTCGCTATGTTCTTACAGCTGATATTTTTGATTATTTAAAAACTCAAAGCAAAGGTGCAGGTGGAGAAATTCAACTTACGGACGCAATTGAAAGATTAAATAAACATGATCAAGTTTATGCTTACGACTTTGAAGGTGATCGATTCGATGTAGGTGAAAAATTAGGTTTTGTGAAAACTACAATTGAATTTGCTTTAAAAGATGAATCTATGCATGAAGAATTAACTCGTTTTATAAAAAACTTAGACTTAAATAAATAAATCTTAGATTTTAAATAAAAGTATGAATGATATCAGTTATAACTTAGTGAACTATTACTAACATATGATACGAGGTGTTGTAATGAAGGAAGTTAAAACAAATGCAATGCGTATGCTCGATCGCTTGAAAATTGAGTATTGCGTCAATACTTACGAGGTATCAGAAAGTCGTATGGATGGAAAGACTGTAGCTGAAAAAGTCGGCGTAGATGTATCACAAGTTTATAAAACACTCGTGTTAGAAAATGCTAAACATGCGCACTTTGTATTTATTATTCCTGTAAATGCCTCTCTTGATATGAAGTCAGCAGCGCAAGCAGTTAATGAAAAGAAATTACAGTTAATGCCACTTGATGATTTAAAAAAAGTGACTGGCTACGTCCGTGGCGGTTGTTCTCCGATTGGTATGAAACGGCAATTCCCAACAATTATTGATCGACAAGTTGAAGAAATAGATGCTATCTATGTCAGTGGTGGAGCACGTGGTACACAAATTAAAATAGATGTAGCGCATTTAATTAGAACAACACGAGCCAAAGTTAAAAAAGTGACACATGATGAACATAATTAAATATTATTAAGCTAATGACCATAAAGTAACGGATTATTTCCTGCTTTATGGTTTTTTGCTTTATGAAATAAAAACTGATTTGATTTTTAAAGTAGATAGCTAAATGAAGAGATTTTGAAAAAATGTGTCATATTTTTGATTGATTTTGATTGTTTTTGGTAAATAATGATTGAAAAATGAAAACGGAAACATTATAATGGTGTTGAGATGAGGTGAAGCGATGATTACGGAAAAACGCCACGAGTTAATATTGGCTGAATTGTCACAAAAAGACTTTTTAACACTACAAGAATTGATTGATCGAACAGGTAGTAGTGCCTCAACAGTTCGTCGCGATTTATCAAAATTGCAACAAATGGGAAAGTTAAAAAGAATACATGGTGGCGCAAAGCTAAATCAATCATCTTTGTTAGAACCTAATTTGGCTGATAAAAGAAGTACTAATCTAAGAGAAAAACAAGAAATTGGGAGATTAGCAGCGAGCCAAATAGATGATGACGATTGTGTGTTTTTAGATGCGGGTTCAACAACTTTAGAAATGATTCCATATATTAATGCAAATGACATTATTGTAGTGACAAATGGTTTGACGCACGTAGAAGAATTATTAAAACGAGGTATTAGAACACTCATCCTTGGTGGAGAAGTGAAAGCAACAACATTTGCTACAGTAGGTGCGAGTGCACTGAAGACGCTGAATCGATATCGTTTTGATAAAGTGTTTCTCGGTATGAACGGTATTGACATGAAATATGGACTGACTACACCAGATGAACAAGAAGCAATCATAAAGCACCATGCTATGGAATTAGGAACGCAAGTTTATGTATTAGTAGACCATGCTAAATATGAAAAAGTATATTTCGCACATGTGCCTTTACTAGAGAATGTGGCGTTAGTCACTTCTGCAAAAGCGATGCAAGGCGTGACTTTTCAATATTATGCTAAAAAATATAATTTTATTGGAGGAACATTATGATTTATACAGTAACCTTTAATCCTTCTATTGATTACATTATGTTTTCAAATGAATTTGAACTTAATGGGTTAAACAGAGCAACTGAAACAAATAAATTTGCAGGTGGTAAGGGCATAAATGTTTCAAGAGTTTTAAAAACATTAGGTGTTCAATCTACAGCGTTAGGTTTTACCGGGGGATTTCCAGGTCGATTTATTGAAGAAACATTAAAGCAAGCAGAAATTGATACAGATTTTGTGCATGTTGATGAAGATACGCGTATTAACGTCAAATTGAAAACAGGTCATGAAACAGAAATTAACGCGCCAGGACCTAATATAACTCAATTACAATTCGAAGCCTTATTAACACAAATCAGCAGTACTTCAGAACACGATACAGTTATTGTTGCGGGTAGCATTCCTAAAAGTGTACCTGCTAACGCATACGAACAAATTGCGGAAATCACACAAGATACAGGCGCGAAACTTGTCGTTGATGCTGAAAAAGAACTCGTTGAATCTGTTTTGAAATATCACCCTTTATTTATCAAGCCAAATAAAGATGAATTAGAAGTGATGTTCGATACGACTATCAATTCAGATAAAGAAGTAATGAATTACGGCCGTGAAATTTTGAAAATGGGCGCGACTTCAGTCATTATTTCTCTCGGTGGAGATGGAGCTGTATACGTAGACAAGCAACATAGTTACAAAGCACTTGTACCAAATGGTCAAGTAGTAAATACAGTAGGCTCAGGTGATAGTACTGTAGCGGGGATGGTTGCAGGGCTAAATTCTGGTTTATCTATTAAAGAAGCATTTAAACAGGCTGTATCGGCTGGGACGGCAACAGCATTTAACGATGACTTGGCAACGAGGACGTCTATTGAAAATATTAAATCACAAGTAATGATTACAACATTAGGTGGGAGTGAATAAGATGAGAATAACCGAGTTATTAACAAAAGATACAATTGCAATGGACCTTTCTTCAACAGAAAAAAATGGTGTTATTGATGAGTTAGTGAATCAACTCGATAAAGCGGGCAAACTCAATAATGTAACAACGTTTAAAGAAGCAATTCATAATCGTGAATCACAAAGTACTACAGGTATTGGTGAAGGTATCGCGATACCCCATGCAAAAGTAGCAGCAGTAGACACACCGGCGATTGCATTCGGCAAATCAAAAACAGGTGTTGATTATCAAAGTTTGGATATGCAACCTGCACATTTATTCTTTATGATTGCAGCGCCAGAAGGTGGGGCACAAACTCATTTAGATGCATTAGCTAAGCTATCAGGTATTTTAATGGACGAAAAAGTGCGTGAAGATTTACTTCACGCAAATTCTCCACAAGAAGTGCTTCAAATTATAGATAAAGCAGATGATGAAGCGACCGAAGAGGAAGTAGCAGAAACACAAGCAGCTGCGACTACACCAGCAACAGATTCGGATGAACCCTATATCTTAGCTGTTACGGCATGTCCAACAGGTATCGCACATACTTATATGGCTCGTGACGCTTTAAAAAAACAAGCTGAAAAAATGAACGTAAAAATAAAAGTTGAAACGAATGGTTCAGGTGGCATAAAAAACCACATTACTGATGAAGATGTTCGTCGCGCAACTGGCGTCATTGTTGCAGCAGATGTAAATGTGGAAACAGACCGTTTTGATGGTAAAAATGTTGTGGAAGTACCAGTTGCAGATGGTATTAAACGCCCTGAAGAACTGATCAATATAGCACAAGATACTTCTCGTAAACCATTTGTAGCCAAAGGCAATCATAAAGCATCAAATCAGTCTGGAAGTAATGAAAAACAAGGCTTTGGTAAAACAATTTATAAACACTTAATGAATGGTGTTTCCAATATGTTACCGCTTGTTATTGCCGGTGGTATTTTAATGGCAATCGCTTTCTTATTTGGACCAAACTCGTATGATCCAAATAGTTCTGAGTATAATGCATTTGCTGAACAATTATGGAATATTGGTAATCAGAGTGCCTTTGCGTTAATTATACCAATTCTCGCTGGTTATATTGCGCGTAGTATTGCAGATAAACCAGGTTTTGCAGCTGGTTTAGTTGGTGGTATGTTAGCAATTTCAGGTGATGCAGGTTTTATCGGAGGTATTCTTGCAGGTTTCTTAGCAGGTTATTTAACACAAGGTATTAAGAAACTTGTCAGCGGGTTACCTCAATCATTAGAAGGTTTGAAACCTACATTAATTTTCCCAGTATTATCAGTAACAATCACAGGTTTAGTAATGGTTTATGTATTAAACCCTCCAGCGTCGTGGTTGAATAATTTACTACTTAATGGTTTAGAAGGTTTATCAGGAACGAATATTATGCTCTTAGGATTAGTCATTGGTGCAATGATGGCTATCGATATGGGTGGACCATTTAATAAAGCAGCATACGTATTTGCGACTGCAGCGTTAACAGAAGGCAATGCTGCACCAATTACAGCTGCAATGATTGGTGGTATGGTACCACCAATCGCAATTGCAACAGCGATGTTAATTTTCCGCAAGAAATTTACTAAAGAGCAAAAAGGTTCTATCGCACCAAACTATGTAATGGGATTATCTTTCATTACAGAAGGAGCAATTCCGTTTGCAGCAGCTGATCCACTAAGAGTTATTCCATCAATGATGGTGGGTTCAGGGGTTGCAGGTGCAATCGCATTAGGACTAGGTTCTTCAATTCAAGCGCCACACGGTGGTATCTTTGTGATAGTAGGTACTGATTTCAGTCACGTGATACAATCACTTATTGCAATTGTTATAGGATCAATCGTAGGTGCAATCATTTATGGATTGTTAAAACCAAAAGTGACGGAAGACGAAATACAAAGTTCTTAAGTTACAGCTAACTAGTGTATAAAGTTTTATAAAATGAATAAACTTAGAAAAACCAGTAGAAGCTCACAAGTTAATGAGTATTTCTGCTGGTTTTTATTTATATGTAATACTGAAATTCAAAAACTTTTGAATATAATAAAAGACTTAAGTTTGGTAAAATAAAAAGCGAAGTGTTGAAATAGACACATTGGGTAAAACAAAGAAAAGAAGGTAGAGAAAATGGCTGAATATGTGATTGAAAATGGGAGAATTTATACTGAAGAAGAAATAATAGAACGCGGATATATTATTGTTAAGAACGATAAAATTACTGACGTAGGCAAAGGGGATTATGAAGGTGCGTTAACAACTTATGATGCTCAAGGTCAGCATGTTTTACCAGGGTTTATAGATATTCATATGCACGGTGGCTATGGAGAAGATGCGATGGACGCATCATATGATGGATTGAAACATTTAGCAGAATCACTATTATCTGAAGGCACAACAAGTTTCTTAGCCACAACAATGACACAATCTGACGAGAATATTACAAAAGCATTAGAAAACATCATCGAATATCAGAAACAACAGAACGTTCTAAAAGCAGCCGACATCGTAGGCATACATTTAGAAGGACCATTTATTTCTGAACATAAAGTAGGAGCGCAAAACCCAGCCTATGTGCAAAGACCCTCTATAGAAAAAGTACAACAATTTCAAAAAACAGCTAACAACCAAATTAAAGTGATCACATTTGCTCCTGAGGTTGAAGGTGCTCACGAAACATTAGAGGCGTTACATGATCAAATACGTTTTTCTATTGGTCATACGGTTGCAACTTTTGATGAAACAAATGAAGCGGTAGCACGTGGCGCTAAACATGTGACGCATTTATATAATGCTGGAACTCCATTCGAGCATAGAGAACCAGGTGTTTTTGGTGCGGCATGGACCAATGATAGCTTAAGTACTGAACTTATCGTGGATGGTATTCATTCACACCCTACAGCGATTCAAATTGCTTATAAACAAAAGGGGAATACACGCTTTTTCTTAATTACTGATGCAATGAGAGCGAAAGGTATGCCAGATGGTGAATATGATTTAGGCGGACAAAACGTTATAGTAAAAGGTTCTGAAGCTCGATTAGCATCTGGCGCACTGGCGGGTAGCATACTGAAAATGAATGAAGGACTGAAAAATCTAATACAATATACGGGTGATTCACTAGATAATTTATGGCGAGTAACAAGTTTAAATCAAGCAATCGCATTAAATATTGAATCGCAAAAAGGGAGTTTGAAGGTCGGAAAAGACGCAGACATCGTTATAGTAGATGATGAAATTACAGTCCAAACTACTATAAAAGCAGGCGAAATACACAAATTTTCTTAATAACAATCTGAAATTTAACTCACTTTAAAACGTGTTATGTAAAGTGTAAATTGAATCAAAAAGTTGACGCGACTTAAAATTTGCGTTTAAATGTTAAGTTAGAGAAATAAAATTTCGTACGTACAAATTACATGATGACTTAAGATTGTGATAAAATAGAAGAAATGCGTATTTTTCGGGAGGTGTCACAAATGGGAAGGATTTAGTATATAATATGAAAATGCAACATAGCAATAAATCTTATGTACGGTCACCTATTGTGACACGATATTTGGAGGTGAATCCCTAGAAATAGGGAACTAATTGGAAACTGTGACCATAATAAATTTAGCATTATTTGTTTTTTTAATAGCATTAACAACGGTATTCGTAGGATCGGAATTTTCATTAGTGAAAGTCCGCGCGACAAAAATTGAACAACTCGTAGCAGAAGGCAATGGTAATGCACGTATAGTAAAAAAAATGATTAAAAACTTGGACTACTACTTATCAGCGTGTCAATTGGGTATTACAGTGACATCTTTAGGATTAGGTTGGTTAGGTGAACCGACCTTTAGTAAATTATTACATCCATTATTTGAAGCAGTTAATTTACCTGAAGCCTTAACAACGACAATTTCATTTATTGTCGCATTTATTATTGTGACCTACCTGCACGTAGTACTCGGTGAACTGGCACCAAAAACGTTGGCCATTCAACATACTGTGAAAGTAGCATTGATATATGCTAGACCATTGTATTACTTCGGTGCCATTATGAAACCGTTGATCTGGCTAATGAATGGTTCTTCAAGAATGATTATACGTATGTTCGGTGTAGATCCTGATGCGAATAACGATGCAATGTCAGAAGAAGAAATAAAAATTATAATAAACAATAGCTATAACGGTGGCGAAATAAACCAAACAGAATTGGCTTATATGCAAAACATCTTCTCATTTGATGAGAGACAAGCCAAAGATATCATGGTGCCTCGTACACAAATGACTACATTGAACGAACCCTTTAATGTAAATGAGCTATTAGACACAATTAAAGAACATCAATTTACACGTTACCCGATTACAGAAGATGGGGACAAAGACCATGTAAAAGGTTTTCTTAATGTAAAAGAGTTTTTAACAGAATATGCTTCAGGCAAACCTATTAAAGTAGGTAATTACATTCATGATTTACCAATGATTTCTGAAACAACACGTATTAGCGATGCGTTAGTTCGTATGCAACGTGAACATGTTCATATCAGTTTGATTATTGATGAATATGGTGGTACAGCAGGTATCTTGACGATGGAAGATATTTTAGAAGAAATCGTTGGCGAAATTCGTGATGAATTTGATGACGACGAAGTAAACGATGTTGTAAAAGTAACAGACAGCAGATATCAAATTAGTGGTCGTGTATTATTAGACGATTTAAATGATGAACTCGGCATTGAATTTGCTGATTCTGAAGACATTGATACAATCGGTGGTTGGTTGCAAGCACATAATACAAACTTACAACAAAATGATTATGTCGATACTGAATATGATCGTTGGATTATATCAGAAGTCGATAACCATCAAATTATTACTGTTTTATTAGAAGTTGAATACAATGCAACACGTCCCACACCTGAAGATAATGAAGACAATGAAGATAACGATTAATCATTGTCTTATATATTTAAAGCTATCGATAAAGTCTCTGATTTTGTCGATAGCTTTTTTGTATATGTGTTTCACATGAGAAGGCTTAGGTTACTACCATAATAGTGGTGGCGTTGATATTGAAACAATTATGCGTGATACATGTATTACGTATTGCTATAATGATTAGAGTATAACGATATATCTTTATAATAATTTCAACTTAGTTGAAGGGGGATTAATTATGTTAGAAGACGTGTATTATTTAAATAATGGTTATCCAATGCCGAGAGTGGGTCTTGGAGTATATAAAATTGCAGATGAAGAAATGGCACCTGCAGTAACAGCTGCTTTAGAAGCGGGTTACCGTGCATTTGATACTGCTTATTTTTATAAAAATGAAATAGCGTTAGGCAAAGCATTAAAACAATCTGAAATAGCGCGCGAAGATTTATTTCTTACATCAAAAATTTGGAATGATTACCAAGGTTATGACAATACAATCGAATTTTTCACAAAATCGATAGAAAACCTAGGAACAGATTATTTAGATTTATTTTTAATACATTGGCCATGTGAAGCGGATGGTTTATTTGTTGAAACTTATAAAGCAATGGAAAAATTATATGAAGAAGGCAAAGTCCGAGCAATTGGTGTCTGTAACTTTAATGCGCACCATTTAGAAAAATTAATGTCCCAAACTGATATCGTACCTGCTGTGAATCAAATAGAGGTGCATCCATACTTTAATCAACATGAACTACAAACTTTTTGTAATAAGCATGATATCGCTGTGACAGCATGGATGCCCTTGATGAGAAATAGAGGTTTATTAGAACACGAGTTGATCACAGATATGGCAAGCCGCTATGGTAAAACACCAGCCCAAATTGTATTGCGTTGGCATTTGTCACATGATCGCTTAATTATTCCGAAATCAAAAACACCAGAACGCATTAAAGAAAATTACGATATTTTCGACTTTAATTTAGAATTGACAGATATTGCTGAGATAGATCGTTTGAATTGTGATGACCGTCAAGGAAATGATCCAGATAATGTACGTATAGGTAGTTTGAAATAAGAAGTGATACAAGAACCTAGAGCATAAATATTTCAAGCTCAAATAGAAAGCATCAATCTATTAGTTTTTTCTAATGGCTTGGTGCTTTTAATTTTTATAATATGGATTGAGTCAGTAGTTCTGACTTATTCTATTCCTTATGCGCCAGTACTTTTAAAAAGCGATGTGCTATATATATGTATAATAATAAGTATTGAAATAGTTCTAGTAGCGATAATAAAGGGTTTTGTTTCCAAATTCATCAAATAGTTGATAGACTAAAGTTACAAATTATAACTTTTAATGATTTTAATACTGAACAATATTAGTAACCATATTTAAATTTCAATGTATTATCTTATTTTGTAACGCTTAAATCATTTTACTCTGTTTTTTAAGATCTATCTAATTTAAATGATTATATATTTTTAAAAAATAAGTTGTTTAAGTTAAGTTTGGGCAATAAATATTAAGGCTATATAAAGATTGTGTAAATCTAATTGGTTAGTATAGCATTATAGTGATAAAAATTGATAAAGTGAAATTGAAGTAATTGAAATGAAGGTGTTTAATATGCAAATAAGAGTTATAGTGCCCTGTTATAATGAAGGTGAAGTAGTATTAAAGACTTATCAACGTTTGACTGAGATATTATCAAAAGATAGTCAACATCATCAATATGACTATGATTTACTATTTGTAGATGATGGTAGTAAAGATCAAACAATAAAATTTATTCAAGATGTAGCGACTAAGGATAATCATGTGAAATTTATTTCGTTTAGTCGCAATTTTGGAAAAGAGTCTGCGATGATTGCAGGTTTCCAAAATAGTGAAGATTGTGACGCAGCAATTATGATAGATGCTGATCTGCAACACCCGCCTGAATTAATACCCCAAATGATTGCTGGCTATATGGACGGTTATGATCAAGTTGTTGCGAAGCGTGACAGAAAGAATGAAAAACCAACTAGAAAATTCATGACAAGATTGTATTACAAAATGATTAATCGTTTTGTAGAAGATATTAAATTGGAAGATGGTGTCGGCGATTTCAGATTGCTGAGTCAACGTGCAGTGCATTCATTGACTGATTTAGATGAATACAACCGTTTTTCAAAAGGGCTATATGAATGGATTGGGTATAACACCAAAGTGTTTACTTATGAAAACGTAGAAAGAGAAGACGGGGAATCTAAATGGTCATTTGGTAAATTGTTAAATTATGGTATTGATGGCTTGATATCCTTTAATAACAAACCCTTACGTGCAATGATTTATCTTGGTTTTATTGTGTTCTTTATCAGTCTATTGTATATCGGTTATAGTTTTGCAGGAATTGTGTTTAA
This sequence comes from Staphylococcus sp. AntiMn-1, assembly GCF_001663395.1. NCBI lineage: Bacteria > Bacillati > Bacillota > Bacilli > Caryophanales > Staphylococcaceae > Staphylococcus > Staphylococcus sp. AntiMn-1. The sequence continues at coordinate 1,237,110 of NZ_CP012968.1, read as the reverse complement.
TGGTATTGAAACACCAGGTTATTTCTCAACTATTGCTGCAATATTACTATTAGGTGGTATACAAATGATTTCAATTGGAATCGTTGGTGAATATATTGGACGTATTTATTATGAGGTCAAACAACGACCGAAATATATTGTACAAGCATCGAACTTAAATTGTTCAAGTCAACGAGTGGAACGTAGCTTTGAAGAAACTATGAATGAGCGTTTTAAACAAGATCATCAAAATTATGAAAGTAAGATAAATGAAAGTGAAGAAGAGAAAAAACTTGTTAAAAATAGATAATAATTAAAACTTAGATGTTTTAAAGTGCGAGTAGGACAAAAATTTATTTTTAAATAAGATTTCGTTGTATGAGCCAAGCTCGGCAAAGATGACTAGAAAATGGAATACAAGAGCTGAAGTGCGCGCATAATAACAACTTAACTTTATAGATGAAGTAGTGTGGTTATTTAAAATATTGATATGAGTGCATTTTCAATTCAGTCAGCTACTGCCAAATTAAAAAGTGAGGTTGAGACAAAATACATGTCTCAACTTCACTTTTTTTTGTACACTTTCTGTAGGCGCAGTATCAGCATTTAGTATCCGTCTAGTGCTTTATTAACTAGTAGTTAGGAGTCAGTCATCATCAATAGCCTTTTCAATTGGCATTAAATAATGGAATTAATAAACACAGATTGACTCAAGAGAATTAATAGCTATAAAAAATAAACCAAGTGCCTTTGCAGCATTTGGTTTATCGCCTTGATTTAAATTATTAATGTTTTAGATTAGTAATTTTATTTTTTACGTAATTTACCGAAAATAAATGAAACAATTGCTACTAGAATAATTGTCCCAATAAGTGCTGGGAATATTGCGATGCCACCTAAATGCCAACCCCAATCACCAAGTAACCAAGAGCCTAGTGCGGAACCTACAATACCAGCGATAATATTACCTAAAATACCACCTGGTATATCTTTACCTACGATGCCACCAGCTATCCAACCGATTAAACCACCGACTATTAACATAAGTATAAAGCCCATATTGTTTTGCCTCCTTTATTATTCGTTCGACTTCTAATCTATACCACGAAATATAAAAGGTTAATCATTTATGTGAAGAAAATATATTCTGCCATAATAAGAATGATATAAATAATAAATGAATAATTAAAAAAGCATACCAATAAGGTGTTAATAGTGTCATTACTGATGATGATGCAATAATTAATATTTGGCCCACAAAAATAGGGCGTCGAATACGATTCATAAATTTAAGTTGTTCTTTTTCCTTTGGTTGAAATGTGCTATAAAAAAGCATGATAGCGCCTATGATAAAAATGGCTGGGGCTAAATAAGGAATAGACATATAAAATGAATCATGACTTGTACTATAAGTAAGTATTAAGGATGTACTCATTATAATAGTAAGAACAATCGCAATAAATTTTTGATCTGTTATAACGTATACAGTTACTTTTCTATTTATATACAATTGTAATATGGCCCAAATGATGAGTTGCGCACTTGTATAAAATGCGATGTAGTCATATTCACCGACGAGAAATAAATTGATGAGACCATTTACAGATAAAGCAATGAGTATAGAGCTAAACTTAAGTTGTTTGAAATTCTGACGATATAAATCAATTCCAAGAATAATTAATACCGCAGCTATATTTATAATTATATTTATTAGCATGTTGCTCTCCTAACCTAGATACTTCACTGCAACATTATACCAATTAATATTACGTTAATCATTTAATAACAATTAATTATTTAAATTTACATAAAATATTAGGTCAAATAGAAATAAATATGTTTTTCTTATATATATTAGCAGTGATAGTTATCCTAACGATTTAAAGTCACTAAAATGAGTGACACCGTTATGTGGATAAGAAGCATTATACAACGTATCGTACGAAATACTCAATTTAAACACCTTTTTTATTACTCCATAACAATGTGTGTAACTGTGGTAAGACGTAAACATTATTCATATCACTGCTTGCCATTACACGATCGACGAGTGTTTCATATAATGATAATAACTTTTCAGTATGTGATTCAACGTAATCGCCATCTAGATAAGGATTACCTACTTGTAAATAAAAAGGAATCGTAGGGTATCTATGGTGCATCATTTTAGCAAAATCGTAATCCTGGTCATCAAAAATTACTACTTTTAAATTTAAAGAAGCAGGTATACAATTTTCAATAACTTCATCTAATATTGGTAGATTAGGTTTCATTTTTGAACTTGGGGGTTTCGGACTAATAGTTAAGTCATCAATTTGTGTCATCCAAGGTTGGAATTTACTCCCTTGAGTTTCTAATGCGCTATAAATGTTTTTAGTTTCAAAAAGATCGACTAAATCCTGAATGCCTTTTATAAGAGAAGGGTTACCTCCAGAAATTGTTACGTGATTAAATGAGTCACCAGCAATTTCATAAAGTGAGTCGTATATTTCCTCAGCGGTCATCATGCGTATATCTTCTTTAGCACTACCATCCCAAGTGAAGCTTGAATCACACCAACTACAACGATAATCGCAACCAGCTGTGCGAACAAACATCGTTTTTCGTCCAATCACTCGGCCTTCACCTTGAATTGTTGGACCGAAAATTTCTAAAACAGGAATTTTACTCATATTTGGACTCCTTTGGTCTATAGACCACATAACTTGTTGGCGTTTCTCTAACATAAACTTGTAGACATTTAGGCTGGTTGTCTCGTTCATTTAATGAAGTTTGCACCATTTCATAAATAGTCTGTGCAACGATTTCTGTTGATGGACTCTTGCCTTTGAATTGAGGTAAATCATTGAGTAAATGGTGGTCGAATTGGTCATGAACTAATTTTTTTAAGTCGCTAAAATTCACTAAAAAACCATTATGATCTAATGTGTCGCCACCAATTGTTAAATTTACGAAGTAGGTATGACCATGTGTACGCATACATTTTCCAGCATCTTCACTAGGAATATAGTGGGCTGCAGAAAAGTTGAAGTCTTTATTAAGTTCAAAGCTATAAGGATGTTGAACGTTAGGATAATTTTGTTGGAACACGTTATTCAGCTCCTTTTTCTTTTAGATAAGCGTCTAAACCTCGTGCTCTTAATTCACAAGCAGGGCATTCTCCACAACCTTCACCGATAACGCCATTGTAGCAAGTGAGCGTATTGTATCTAATATAGTCTAGTACGCCAAGTTCATCGCTTAGTGCCCAAGTTTCTTTTTTATCTAACCACATTAATGGTGTGTGTATAACGAAATCTTTATCCATAGATAGAGATAAAGTAACATTCATTGATTTTATAAAACTATCTCTACAGTCAGGGTATCCAGAAAAATCAGTTTCACAAACGCCAGTAATAATATGTTTCGCGTTTGTTTGATATGCAAGCGCACCTGCAAATGATAAGAATAAAAGATTTCTGGCCGGTACAAATGTATTTGGCACGCCGTCTTCGCCAACTTCAATATCCATATCATGCTGCGTTAATGCGTTTGGTGTAAGTTGAGAAAGTAAGGACATATCTAATATGTGATGTTTTACATTTTGTGTTTCAGCAATTTGCTTTGCTACTTTAATTTCTGTATCGTGCCTTTGTCCATATTCAAATGTCACTAATTCTACATCATCGTAATGTTGTTTAGCCCAAAATAGGCAAGTCGTGCTATCTTGTCCACCACTGAAAACCACGATGGCTTTATTACTGTTTAAAGATTGTTGCGTCATAATATCTTGCACTCCTTAATAATGTCATACTAGCTTTGACTCATTTTCGCTATGACACCATAAAAAAACGCCTATCCTTATAAAAAAGATAGACGTTGTTTACGTGTCTAGTTTTTTATAGAGGGTGTCAGCTAGGAACCTCTTTATATTCATTTATACGGTGATAAGAATAATACATTTAAACTGTAAAATCAAGTTGAGATTTGGGATAATGAGTATAATAGGTAGTGAAAGATACATAACGAGGTGAAGAAATGATACTAATCATTGATAATAAAGATTCATTTACATACAATATTGTAGACTATATTAATCAAAGTTATAGTGGGGCAGTTAATGTAGTAGATGTTGATGAGGTTACTACTGAGAAGATTACGCAAATGTCTCCAGATGCTATAGTTATTTCTCCAGGACCAGGATCACCTGATGATTATCTTATATTAAATGAAGTTATAAAAGTTTTTTCAGAACAAGTTCCAATTCTAGGTGTATGTCTAGGATTTCAACAAATAACGACTTATTTTGGCGGAGATATTATAAAAGGTGATAAACCGATTCATGGTCACACAACTCAAATTCAACATGATAACAGTGGTATTTTTAAAGGTTTAGCCGATACATTTTATGTTATGCGATATCATTCTTTAATTGCTGATACTAAGACATTTCCAAAAATATTAAAAGTTACAGCAACAAATCAAGAAGGTATCATTATGGCGTGTGCACACAAAACGTTACCTGTTTTTGGTGTACAGTATCATCCTGAATCTATCCTGAGTGAATATGGTATTGAACAAATAAAATTATTTATAGAAATCGTGGAGGGTTCTCATGCAGATACAATTTAATTATCGCTATTTATTAGACGAATCAGAATATGAATCCCATCAATACCAATTTACGCAGTGTAAAGATAAATTAATCGCATATCATTTAGACGAAGTAGGCAGCGTTATACAATTTGCAGAAATGCATCAACACCAAGGTAGCTATGTAGCTTTGTATTTACCGTATGAAGCGGCACCTTTTTTTAATGAACAGATGGCTACAATACAAATACAGGGTGAATATGTTTTTGCAGCTGCTTATGTTTTTGACAAAAAGGAAGATATAACATTAACTGACAAAAAAGATCAATACATACCAAAATGTGATTTTAAATTTCAATTAAATAAATCTCAATTAATTACTCATATTAAAGCAGTTCAATCCGCAATTATTGAAGGTAATACATATCAAGTGAATTATACGACACGTTTGACTGATGACATTCATTATCCGATTGCTACATTATATGAAGTGTTACAGCAGCAAAATCATGGTTTTTATTCTGCTTTAATCGATACAGATGAAGTACAGTTAGCTTCTCTTTCGCCAGAATTATTTTTCCAACGTGGTCCGTTTGAAAATCGCAAAGATGTATTATTAAGTAAGCCCATGAAAGGTACTATAGCTAGAGGACATTCAGAAACGCAAGATCAGCAAAATTTACATACGTTAATGAATTCAGTTAAAGATAAAGCGGAAAATGTCATGATTGTGGATTTGTTACGAAATGATATTAGCCGTATTGCAGAGACAGGAACTGTAAAAGTCTATAAACCATTTCATATAGAACGCTACAACACTGTGTTTCAAATGACGTCGATGGTCACAGGGACGTTACATCAAGAGACTAAACTCATGCATATCTTAAAAGCATTATTTCCGTGCGGTTCTATTACAGGAGCACCAAAAATCAATACTATGAAGTATATTAAAAAGTTAGAGCAAACCCCGAGAAATGGTTATTGTGGTACAGTTGCCTTGTTGTTGCCTGAAGGGAAGTCCATTTTCAACGTGCCTATTCGAACGATTCAATACATGGATAACCAAGCCATATACGGCGTGGGTGCAGGTATTACTATAGACTCTAAGCCTGACGATGAAGTGCAAGAATTTAAGGATAAAACAAAGATATTGGAGAGGTTATAATGCAGTTATTTGAAACGATGCGTTTGGAAGAAGGAAAGTTTCCGCGCCTGCCTTATCATAAAAAAAGAATAAAACAGTCTGCTGAGCGACTTAAATTTAACTTGGATGAAGTGAAATGGAATCAGTTAATCGAAATGTTAATGAATGATTATCCAACAGGTGCGTATCGCATAAAAATATTATTAGACCAAGATGGATCACTAGATTATGTTGTTGCAACCTTATCTGATAAAAATAAATTTACAGCAAAATTAGTACCTTTACCAGATAATGTAAATAAACCTGAATTAATAAATAAGACAACTATTAGAAAACATTTATCACATAATCATCAGACTGATCTTGTGTTGTTGTATGATTCAAATGGAAAATTATTAGAATTTGATATTGGAAATATCATGATAAAAGAAGATGAATGCTATTATACACCTCTATATAATGAAGATTTCTTGCGTGGTTGTATGAGACAATCACTTATAGATGATGGGAAATTATCGCAAAAAAATTACGATATAAATGATTTTAAAGATAAAATATTGAAAAACCAGATACAGGTTTTTCTTATAAATAGTTTGCGAGAGGTTGCCGAGGTTGAAATTTATCTATAGAATATAGAAAGTATAAACATTGGGTTTACTATGAATTCAGAGACGGGACCCATTATAGAAAATCGTCAACGTGAAAATATGTGAGTTGTGACAAATTAGCCTTTGATTTACATAGGTAAAATAAGGCGTATCATAGTATTAAATTTAGTGATACACAAGCATTCCCAATAGACTATATACAAGGGTGCACTTAAATAATTACGTAATAAATTATAAACAGCGAGTGGGGCATAACGATGATATTAGTTTGGATACTGACAATGATTTTAATAACCTTGCTTTCAAAATGGTATGTAAATCGTTTGCTGAAGAAACAACAGATTTATATTGCAAGATTCGTAATTACCATCTCTTGCATGGTTCAATTTGTAATAGTCTATTTTCTAGTGAAAGCACTTGTGGGTTATTTGGTACAAGGGTTAAATGTGTTTTATCATTAGTAAGAATATAAGAGGTGAGCCTATGAAAATATATAGCCAGGGAGACCAAGCAATTGTAGTTTCTATTGAAAAAGAAGTCTCTAAGGATTTAACAGAAGATTTATTAGCATTAAAAACGTATTTATTAGAAAAAGATTATCCTTTTATAACTGAAATTGTACCTACTGAATCAGATATGATGATTTGTTATGATGCGCGAGACATGATCAAACACTACAATATTAAATCACCATTTTTATATATGAACGCATTAATGCAAACCGTACAACTAGAGATTATACACGAAGAGCAAGCGTTTGAACCAATGGAAATTCCAGTTGTTTATGGTGGAGAATTTGGGCCTGATTTAGCGGCTTTATTAACGCATTATAAATTAGATTTTGATAAATTTGTGAAACTACATACGAAACATACGTATTTTGTCTCAATGATGGGTTTTACACCTGGATTCCCTTATCTTACCGGAATGGATAAGCGTTTATTTGTTAACCACACAGGTGGCAAAAAAACATTTATTCCAGCAGGTTCTGTCATAATAGAAGGGAAAAAGACAGGTATTACTACAATAGATACTTATGGCGATTGGTTAGTCATTGGCTATACACCTATTCGTTTGTTTGACCCAGAACTAGCAGATTTTACTAAGCTAAAATTAGGCGATAATGTTAAATTTAAAGCAATAACAGAAGAAACGCTGGATCTAGGAGGCTTCGAACCATGTCAATCATAATAGAAGGTGAAGGATTATTCTCAAGTTTCCAAGATTTTGGTCGTAAAGGCTACGAGCACAACGGTGTTATTCCTGGTGGCGCACTAGATCCATTATCTCATGAAATAGCGAACAGACTCGTTGCAAATGATAAGCGTGAAGCTACGTTAGAGATGACAAATAGAATGGCGAGCATTCGTTTTACTGAATCGACATTGATTGCGTTAAGCGGTGGTAGTTTTAAAGCTAAAACAGAGCATATGAAAGTATTACCAAATAAATTATACTTAATGGAAAAAGGTGACGTACTTGTATTTACAGAGACAAATCGCACTTCTAGAGTATATTTAGCAATCGGTGGTGGTTTCGAATTAGATGAATGGTTAGGCTCAACCTCCACCGACTTCAAAGTCAAAATTGGCGGTTTTCATGGACGTAAATTGCAAAAAGGCGACGAAATTAATATGAAACGCGACTATACTGAACGTCACCTTAAATTGTTTGAAAATCTAGAAGAAAAACATCAAACAGACTGGGGTATTGATGGTTATGCACTTTCCTTTAACTATATGTCCGATGTTTTTCATGTCATTAAAAATAAAGGGACAGAAGACTTCGAACAAGAAGCGTTAAGTCACTTTACGCTTGGAGAATATAAAGTCACGAGTAAAGCAAATAGAGTCGGGATGTATGTAGAAGGACAGCCCGTGAAGGCTTTTTATGAAGATATGCCGGCACATCAGTCTGTTCAAATAGGCACGATACAAGTTAAAAGAGATGGCACACCGATTATTTTACTCAATGACCATTATACAATAGGCAGTTACCCACAAATTGGGACAATAGCGAGTTATCATTTAACTAAGTTGGGTCAAAAGCATCAAGGTACAAAATTAAAGTTCCAATTTATAGATATTGAAACTGCAGAAAAGAATTTAATTAAATATACGAATTGGTTAAACCAATTGTTTCATGGTATTGAATATAGAATGCAGTTAGAGATGTTGAAATAAAAAATAGCAAGTCTATATATTACTGAATAAAGGATAATATATAGACTTGCTGATCAGCTGTAACGCCTCAAGTTAATTTTTCGAGGGTTACAGCTTTTTATATTGCGCATATTTAGATATATAACTTTTGAGTTTTTGTAGAAAGCTTTCTAGAAGGGCATTATTATTTCGTGAAATATTAAAATAAAAATTCATTTCATATACGACTCTAGTCCGATTAATATAAAAACCAAGCAGAGTATAATTAAAAAGCATATTATTTCTTAATGATATATTCACAGCCAATTAACAAGCCTTTAACAAAACGGTGGCAAAACGTTAAATTATGTTTGAAAGTGTGTTTTTACTTGAAATTTGACCGGAATTGCTTTATATTTATACATTGAACTATATGCGTTTTGTTACGGAAACATTACAAAATGATAAAAACTGTGAAGATGACGTTAAGCAATAATCGAAAACGTTAACACAATTTACACTATATAGATAAATGAAAAGTTTCTAAATTAGAATATATAAAACTTAAAATTTCAAAAACTATAACTTTAGTTCACAATTGAACAAGCTAATAAAATTCTAGTGTATAGAAATTTAAATTACATACACAGCTGATCAGGATTTTAAAAAACTTAACCTAAAGAAGATAACTTTTGCCAATAACGACCTTTGTTTAGTTAGGGATACTAACATCGCTAACAACATATTAAACACAGTAACTTTGCCAATTTTTTACTAGGTATGGATTATTTTCCAACCTATATTAATCTATATCGGGGGAAACAAACATGAGTCTACACAAAAAGAAATTAACTCTTTTTGCGTTTTTTATTCTGACCGTGCTTACTGTCGCATTTAAAACGTATTTTTCATATTATGTTGATTTTTCTTTAGGTGTTAAAGGGTTAGTACAAAACCTAATCCTATTAATGAATCCATACAGTTTAATCGCTTTAGTATTAAGTATTTTCTTATTCTTTAAAGGGAAGAAAGCATTCTGGTTCATCTTTATTGGTGGCTTTGTTTTAACTTTCCTACTATACGCGAACGTTGTTTACTTCAGATTCTTCTCTGATTTTATAACGTTTAGTACATTGAACCAAGTTGGAAATGTTGATTCAATGGGCGGCGCAGTGACAGCTTCATTTAAATGGTATGACTTTGTATACTTTATTGATACAATCATTTACCTTTTTATCTTGATATTTAAACAAAAATGGTTAGATAAACGTGTATTCAGTAAAAAGTTTGTGCCAGTAGTTATGGCAGCTGCAATTGCCTTATTCTTCCTGAATTTAGCTTTTGCTGAATCAGATCGTCCTGAATTATTAACACGTACATTCGATCACAAATATTTAGTGAAATATTTAGGACCGTATAATTTCACTGTCTATGATGGTGTGAAAACAATTCAAAATAACCAACAAAAAGCTTTAGCAAATGAAGATGACTTAACTAAAGTGTTAAATTATTCGAAACAAAAACGAGTTGAACCGAACCAAGAGTATTTTGGTGCAGGTAAAAAGAAAAATGTTATAAAAATACACTTAGAAAGTTTCCAAACTTTCTTAATTGATAAAAAAGTCAACGGAGAAGAAGTAACACCATTCTTAAACAAATTATCATCAGGGAATGCAGGTTATAGATATTATCCAAACTTCTTCCATCAAACGGGTCAAGGTAAAACATCAGACTCAGAGTTTACATTGGATAATAGTTTGTATGGTTTACCTCAAGGTTCAGCCTTTTCATTGAAAGGTGATAACACTTACCAAGCATTACCAGCAATTCTTGATCAAAAACAAGGTTATACATCTAATGTAATGCATGGTGACTACAAAACATTCTGGAACCGTGACCAAGTGTATAGACACTTTGGTATAGATAAATTCTATGATGCGACCTATTATGATATGTCTGAAGAAAATCTTGAAAACCTAGGTCTTAAAGATAAAGAGTTCTTTAAAGAATCAGCAGATTACTTAGCTAAAGAAAAAGAACCATTCTATAGTCATTTAATTACATTAACAAATCATTATCCATTTACTGTATCACCGGAGGATGCAACAATAGAATCGCCAAACACTGGAGATTCAACGGTAGATGGCTATGTTCAAACAGCTAGATATCTAGATGAATCATTAGAAGAATTTGTTAATGAATTGAAGAAAAAAGGTCTTTATGAAGATTCCGTTATAATGATTTACGGAGACCACTATGGTATTTCTGAAAACCATAATAAAGCTATGGAAAAATTATTAGGTGAAGAAATTACTCCAGCTAAATTTACTGACTTAAACCGTACAGGTTTCTGGTTGAAAATACCAGGTAAAGAAGGCGCAGTAGATGAAACGTATGCTAGTCAAGCAGACGTTATGCCTACACTGCTTCATTTAATGGGAATTGATACGAAGAATTACCTAATGATGGGTACAGATATGTTATCGAAAGAACATAACGACACAGTGCCTTTCAGAAATGGTGACTTTATAACGAAAGATTATAAATATGTTAATGGCAGAATTTATGATAATAAAACGAATGAACCAGTAACAGAAGAACCGAAAGATTTCGATAAACGTAAACAACAGGCTGAAAAAGATCTACAAATGAGTGACGATTTGATTAATGGTGACTTATTGAGATTCTATGACAATCCAGATTTCGAAAAAGTGAAACCTTCTGAGTACGAATATAAGCCAGGTCCAAAAGGAAATGAGAAAAAATAATAGTTAATTTATAGAGCCCATATACCTAATTTAGGTGTATGGGCTCTTTTTAAATTTCACTTTAGATTCATTCGACTACATATTTAAAAAATGACAAAAAATAGCTATGGTACTTTTTCAAGTGCCCATAGCTATTTTTCTAATTAGGTTTATGTCTAAACCATTTTTAATACAAAATTTACGTCCTTATCCAAGTGCGACATCAAGTATCATCATGATTGTGAATCCTAACATTAGACTTAACGTTGCAAGGTCTGTATTATTACTTGCTTGAGAATCTGGTATAAGTTCTTCAACCACAACGAATATCATTGCACCTGCAGCAAATGCTAAAGCATATGGCAACATAGGGGTGATCATTATCACCGCAGCAGCACCGACTACAGCAAATATAGGCTCGACGATGGCTGATGCTTGTCCATAATTAAAAGCTTTCCATCTTGATGCACCTGCAGCGCGTATTGGCATTGACAATGCTGCACCTTCTGGAATATTCTGTATCCCGATACCGATGGCTAATCCAACAGCGCCTAAAAATGTTGCTTGACCATTACCAGAAACAATACCACCAAAGGCTACACCTATAGAAAGACCTTCTGGAATATTGTGTAACGTAATTGCCAATACAAGTAATGTGTTTTTGTTGAGTTTTTTAGTACCTACACCTTCATGAAATTGATTAGTGTCTTTGGTATTTGGATGTATATGAGGAATAACTAAATCTAATCCACGAATAAATAATCCACCCAATAAAAAACCAATAGCAGCAGGTAACCATGGGAAAGCTGTGCCTTCACCATAAGCAATGGCTGGCTGTAATAATGACCAAAAGCTTGCAGCAATCATAATGCCTGCAGCAAAACCTTGCATTGAGTTCAATAACTTATCGTTAACTCTTTTGAAAATAAATACCGATGCTGCTCCTAATGCAGTAAGTAGCCATGTGATAAGACCAGCTATTAATGCTTGGATGTAAGGAGGTAAGTTTTGGAAAAATTCCGACATAAGCTTCTCTCCTTTGTATCATTTGAGTTCAAAAAGGTGTATAATATATAGAACTGAAATTAAGTTTAACAGATATAATTACTATTTTCGATATTTAAAAATTTCGATATTAAAAAGGATGTAGAATGATGGAAGCATACAAAATTGAACATTTAAATAAGTCATATGCCGATAAGACTATTTTCGATGATTTACATCTCTCTATTTCTGAAGGAGAAAAAATAGGACTCGTTGGTATAAATGGGACTGGCAAGAGTACTTTGTTAAAAGTAATAGCAGGACTAGACGAAGATTACGATGCGGAAATATCACATCCCAATTCGTATCGCGTTCGTTATTCTTCTCAAAAACAAGATTTTGATCGAAATATGTCTGTTTTTGAAGCAGTACTAACCTCAGAAACTAAAACACTTCAAGTTATACGTGCATATGAGTCTGCACTGAATCAATATAGTACGACCCAGAGTGAGTCAGATTTACAAAAAATGATGCAAGCACAAGATGCAATGGATGCGAATCAAGCATGGGATTACAGTGCAGAAATCAAGACGATACTTTCTAAATTAGGTATTCATGATACGACAAAAGAAGTAAGTGAACTTTCAGGTGGTCAACAAAAAAGAGTGGGTCTTGCGAAGACACTTATTGAACAACCTGATCTATTACTTCTAGATGAGCCTACTAACCACTTAGATTTTGAATCTATCAATTGGTTAATCAATTATGTGAAACAATATCCACACACGGTGTTATTTGTCACACATGATCGCTATTTCTTAAATGAAGTATCCTCACGAATCATCGAATTAGACCGTGGGAAATTACGCACTTATGCTGGTAATTATGAGGCTTATATAGCACAACGTGCAGAAAATGAAATTATCGAACAAAAACAACAATCGAAACAACAATCTTTATATAAAAAAGAACTTGCTTGGATGCGTGCGGGAGTAAAAGCACGAACTACAAAACAACAAGCACGTAAAAATAGATTTAACGATTTAGAACAAGACGTCAAAAATCAGCATCAACAAGATAAAGCATCTTTAAATCTTGCTTATTCAAGATTGGGTAAACAAGTCTTTGAATTCGATGCTCTGACTAAGCGCATAAATGATAAGACATTGTTCGAAGACATCACTCAAATAATTCAAAGTGGTCAGCAAATTGGTATTGTTGGGCCTAATGGTGCTGGTAAAACAACATTGTTAAATATATTGAGTGGCGAAGATCAAGCCTTCGAAGGTAATCTGAAAATTGGGCAGACCGTAAAAGTTGCTTACTTTAAACAAAGTGAAGAGCGATTAGATCGTGATGTAAGAATGATTGATTATTTAAGAGAAGAAAGTGAAGTAGCTAAAGAAAAAGATGGTACTTCAGTTTCAATTACACAACTACTCGAACGCTTCTTATTCCCAAGTTCCACACATGGTAAAAAAATATATAAATTATCAGGTGGTGAACAAAAAAGACTATATCTGTTGAGATTATTAGTCCATCAGCCGAATGTCTTGCTATTAGATGAGCCAACAAACGACTTAGATACTGAAACGCTCACAATATTAGAAGATTATATTGAAACATTTGGCGGCGCTGTAATCACAGTAAGTCATGATAGATATTTCTTGAATAAAGTAGCCCAAGAATATTGGTATATTCACGATGGTACAATGGAACGTATTATAGGGACATTTGAAGATTATGAAGCATATAAAAAAGAACAAGATAAAGCCCAAGCACAGCAAAAGCAACAGAAACAACAAACACATGTAAAACAAAATACGAATAAGAAAAAAGGGCTATCTTTTAAAGAAAAGCAAGAATATGAAACAATTATTGAACGTATTGAAATTACTGAGCAAAGATTAGAAAGCATCGATGAAGAAATGATTGCAGCAAGTTCAGATTATGCTAAAATCAAAGAATTAACTGAAGAACAACGTCGTCTTAACCAGACGTACGAAGATGATATGGCAAGATGGAGTGAACTAGAAGAACTAAAAGAACAATGAGGGATTGTTAACATGGAATCAACATTATCGCATTATTTTGGCTACGATACATTTCGTCCGGGTCAAAAAGAAATTATAACAAAAGTAATGAATCATCAAAATGCGCTAGGTGTATTACCTACTGGCGGGGGAAAATCAATTTGTTATCAAGTTCCGGGATTAATGTTGGGCGGTACGACAATCGTTATCAGTCCATTAATTTCGCTAATGAAAGATCAAGTTGATCAATTAAAGGCCATGGGTATACGCGCGGCGTACTTAAACAGTAGTTTAACTCAGAAACAACAAAAAGAAATAGAGGCACAACTTAGAAAAGGTGAAATCCAATTTCTATATGTGGCGCCTGAACGTTTCGATAATGCTTATTTTGTTCAAATGGTGCAACAATTAAATATACCGTTAGTTGCTTTTGATGAAGCACACTGTATTTCTAAATGGGGTCACGATTTTAGACCGAGTTATCGAGATGTGATTCATAAGGTATTTGCATTACCACAAGATTTTACAATTGTAGCACTTACTGCAACTGCGACAATTGAAGTTCAAAAAGACATTATGGATCGCTTGAATATTAATAAAAATGACGAGATTAAAACAAGTACAAAACGTCGAAATCTAGTCTTTCAAGTCAATCCTACATATCAACGACAAAAATTTGTGTTGGAATATGTTAAAAAATATCAAAAAGAATCCGGCATTATTTATTGTTCAACACGAAAACAAGTTGAAGAATTACAAGAAGCGTTAGCGATTAATGATATTAAGAGTACAACCTATCATGGTGGACTATCGAACAAAGAGCGTGAAGCTGCCCAAAATGATTTTGTTTATGATCGTGTACGCGTAGTTGTAGCTACGAATGCTTTTGGTATGGGTATCGACAAATCCAATGTAAGATTTGTTATTCATTATAATATGCCTGGCGATTTAGAATCATACTATCAAGAAGCAGGTCGTGCAGGTCGTGATGGCTTAAATAGTGATTGTATTTTATTATTTAGTGAACGTGACATCGGCTTACATCAGTATTTTATATCTTCATCGAAAGCAGATGATGATTATAAAGATAAGATGGGCGAAAAATTAAATAAAATGATACTTTATACAAAAACTAAAAAGTGTTTAGAAGCAACACTTGTACATTATTTTGAGCCGAATGAAAAGCTTGAAGAATGTGAACAGTGTAGTAATTGCGTAAGAGAAAATAAAACGTACGATATGACAAATGAAGCAAAAATGATTGTGAGTTGTATTGCACGTATGAAACAGAAAGAAAGCTATAGCGTCATTATACAAGTATTAAGAGGCGAAGAATCTGATTATATTCGCTACTGTGATTATAATGAATTGTCGACACATGGTATTATGAAAAACTACACTACATCAGATTTAAGTCATCTTATTGATGAATTGAGATTTAAAGGCTTTTTAAATGAGTATGATGAAATATTAACTTGTGATAACTCTGTGAAAAGTTTATTGAGTGATCAAGTCACTATATTTACGACGCCATTTAAACGTAAAACTACAGAAAAAGTTAATATCAATACCGTTGAAGGTGTGGATCGTGCACTATTTGATGAACTTATAGCTGTACGTAAGCAGCTAAGTGAGGACTTGAGTATTCCGCCAGTAAGTATCTTCTCTGATTTTACACTAGAAGAATTTGCTAAAAGAAAGCCAGAATCAAAACAAGATATGATTTTAATTGATGGCGTAGGTAGTTACAAATTAAAACATTACTGTCCAATGTTCTTAGAAACCATTCAATCTTATAAAGCAAAAATATAATCAAGTTAGTTGTTGTAGTGCCACATAGCTTTCTGCTTTTAATAAATATAACCATAACCGCGAAGTTAAATTTCAAATTTTAATATACTATGTAACAAAAAATCATAGGTATATTTTTGATTTGAGTTAACTTCGCTTTTTTGTAAAAACAAGTTATTAATGAAGTAAAACAAAAACTTTGATAATTGCTTGATAAATACATGAATTATATGAAAATAGGGAATAGTTGTAGTAAATGTGAATTTAATCTAATTTTTTAAAATAGAGGACAGTAAAGTGAAGGTGACAAAATGATAGAATTTAAAAATGTAGTGAAAAAATATGGAGATAAAACTGCAGTCGATGACATCAGTTTTAATATAAAAAAAGGCGAATTTTTTGTGTTAATTGGTCCTTCAGGTTGTGGAAAAACAACGACCTTAAAAATGGTCAATCGCTTAATTTCGTTATCTGAAGGATATATTTATTTTAATGATAAACCAATTAGTGATTATTCTATTTATGAAATGCGTTGGGATATTGGCTATGTACTGCAACAAATCGCACTTTTCCCTCACATGACAATCAAAGAGAATATCGCTCAAGTGCCACAAATGAAAAAGTGGAAAGAAAAAGATATTAATCAACGCGTGGATGAATTATTGAATATGGTGGGTTTAGAACCTGAATTATATAAAAATCGTAAACCAGATGAGTTGTCAGGAGGTCAGCAGCAACGTGTAGGCGTGGTTCGTGCATTGGCCGCCGATCCGCCAGTGATATTAATGGATGAGCCATACAGTGCGCTAGACCCGATTAGCCGTGAAAAGTTACAAGATGATTTAATTGAATTACAACAAAAAATTAAAAAAACGATTATTTTCGTAACACATGATATTCAAGAAGCAATGAAACTGGGCGACCGTATATGTTTATTAAATGAGGGTCGAGTTGAACAAATTGATACACCAGAAGGGTTTATTAAAAATCCTAAAAATGACTTTGTGAAGCAGTTTATGGGAGATAAAGTAAAATGTACGGTTAATGATATGAAATTATCTGAACTGGTTAGCAATTTACCAAACAATAAATCAGAAATGACTCATGAAAGTTATCCTGTTGTACAAAGTGATTATTTTGTACGCGATATTTATGAGCATTTAATTGACCATGAAGCAATTATTGTCGATGACGAAGCAGCTTCTACACAACATGTGCTAAAACGAGAAGATATATTTAAAGTTTTGTCAGAAAGCAAAGGAGGTCATAATGGATGAATGAATTCATTAACACTCTTGTAGAGCGCAAAGGTCAATTATTAACAACTATTTTTGAACATATGCAAATATCATTTATTGCTTTATTAATAGCGACTCTGATTGGTGTTCCCTTAGGCATTCTGCTTACAAAAACGCGTAAACTTTCTGAAGTCGTGATGAATATTGCAGCTATACTACAAACGATACCATCACTTGCTTTACTCGGTTTGATGATACCGCTATTTGGTATAGGTAAAGTGCCAGCCGTGATTGCTTTAGTCGTTTATGCTCTACTACCTATTTTGAGAAATACATACACGGGTATTAACGAAGTTGATGCTTCGTTAATAGAAGCAGCAAAAGGTATAGGTATGAAACCAGGACGCCGTTTGAGTAAAGTAGAATTGCCAATTGCGATGCCGGTAATTATGGCGGGTATTCGCACAGCTATGGTATTAATCATTGGTACGGCAACATTAGCAGCTTTAATTGGTGCAGGTGGTTTAGGTGACCTTATATTATTAGGTATCGATAGAAATGATACGTCATTAATACTTATCGGTGCCATTCCAGCGGCCTTGCTCGCAATCTTATTTGATTTAGCCTTACGCTTTATGCAAAAAATGTCATACAAAAAATTACTGATTGCATTAGGTGCTATCGTATTAATCTTATTATTGTTTATAGTTGGTCCGTTGTTAGCGCAAAAAGGAGATAAAGTGACTTTAGCAGGTAAGCTTGGTTCAGAGCCTTCAGTGATTACCAATATGTATAAAATTTTAATTGAAGAAGAAACAGATCATACTGTTGAAGTTGAAGACGGATTGGGTAAAACAGCTTTCTTATTTAACGCCTTAAAATCAGATGATATAGATGGTTATCTTGAGTTTACAGGGACAGTCCTCGGTGAATTAACAAAAGAAGATCTACAGTCTAAGAAAGAAGACGAAGTATACGAACAAGCTAAATCGAGTTTAGAAAGTAAATATGATATGACGATGTTAAAACCAATGGAATACAATAATACGTATGCCTTAGCAGTGAAAAAAGACTTTGCAGAAGAGCATGATATTAAAACAATTGGTGATTTAAATAAAGTCAGTAGCAAAATCAAGCCTGGCTTTACATTAGAATTTAATGATCGTGAAGATGGCTATCCAGCTGTGAAAAAAGCATATGACCTTGATTTAGGAGACGTCAAAACGATGGAACCTAAATTACGTTATCAAGCAATTGAAAGTGGCGATATCAATTTAATAGATGCATATTCAACAGATGCTGAATTAAAACAATATGATATGGTCGTTCTAGAGGATGATAAAGATGTCTTTCCACCATATCAAGGTGCGCCTATGTTTAAAGAATCCTATTTAGAAGAACATCCTGAAATTAAAGCACCGCTAAATAAATTAGCAGGTAAAATTTCAGATGAAGAAATGCAACAAATGAACTACGATGTGACTGTGAAAAAAGAAGACCCATATGAAGTTGCAAAAGCATATCTAGAAAAGCATAATTTAATAGATTAAACATTAACTCTTTTATTACGGGTTCGGATGATGAGCGATAAGAATAACACGCTTAATTTATCTGAACTCGTTTTTTTACTAATTACAAATCAAACTGTTTGATGAGGACACATTGATTTTAAACTATTATTGGGTTTATAATAGTTATTAAGTTTTGAAATTTCTGTAAATTTAAGGAGGCCCGAAGCAACAATGAAAAAGCAAATTGAACAATTATCAGCATATGAACCAGGTTTATCGCCTAGAGCATTGAAAGAAAGTTACGGGATTGAAGGTGAATTATATAAATTAGCTTCAAATGAAAATTTATATGGTCCGTCACCAAAAGTTAACGAGGCGATTCAAGCACATTTAGATGAATTGCAATTTTATCCTGAGACCGGTTCTCCATTAATCAAAGAAGCAATCAGTAAGCACTTAAATGTTGATGCATCACGCATATTATTCGGAGCAGGCCTAGACGAAGTCATTTTAATGATTTCACGTGCGGTACTCACTCCTGGAGATAAAATAGTAACAAGTGAAATGACGTTTGGACAGTATTATCATAATGCAACCGTAGAAGCTGCAAATGTAGCACAAGTGCCTATGCAAAATGGATGTTTTGATTTAGAAGGTATATTAGCAGAGATTGACGATGATACGAAACTCGTATGGTTATGTAATCCAAATAATCCAACAGGCACTTATTTTACGCATGAAGAGTTACAACATTTCTTAACACGTGTACCAAGTCATGTTCCAGTAATTATAGACGAAGCCTATGTAGAATTTGTAACTGCGGAGGATTTCCCTGATACATTAGCCTTACAAGAGCAATTTACAAATGCATTTTTATTACGCACATTCTCTAAAGCATATGGCTTAGCAGGCATGCGTATTGGTTATGTCGTTGCAGCTAAAGAAGCGATCGAAAAATGGAATATTATACGTCCACCATTTAATGTAGGACGCTTATCTGAGTATGCAGCGTTGGCAGCATTAGAAGATCAAGAATACTTAGCATCTATTCGCGAACATAACGCGCAAGAGAGAGCAAAATTCTTTGAATTAGCTGTAAGTGATAGATTTTATCCAAGTCAAACAAACTTTGTCTATATCAATACAGACAAACCGCATGATTTATATGAAGCATTTTTAAATGTTGGTTGTATTACAAGAGAATTTCCTAAAGGGGTTCGAGTGACAATCGGTTTTCCAGAACAAAATGATAAAATGATCGAAGTACTTAAAAGCTTTGAATTTTAATTATAATCAATGATGATGACGTTCAACGAGACTAAAGTGTGTATGTAAAGATAAATATAATAAACCAATTCATTTAAGATGATGAGAAGTGTTATGTGAATAGCATTTAACATGGTTTAAATTATATTTATAAGTACAATTTTGGTTTAGTTGAACGTTATTTGTTATACTTAGAAGTGAAAAAAGGAGTTATATGTAGTCGCTTTTTACATAGTGTTTTGGCTATATATAATAAAGATTGAAGCTATTGAAAAGGGAGTAGAGTAGTAAATGACGAGAAAATCGATTGCTATTGATATGGATGAGGTACTTGCTGATACAGTAGGTGCATTACTTGATGACGTGAATAAACGCACGGATTTAGGGATTACATATGAGATGTTAGACGGGATAAAATTAAGACATGCAATGCCTGAGCATGATGGCTTACTAACAGAAATTTTAAGGGAACCTGGCTTTTTCAGAAGATTACAAGTTATGGATGATGCACAAGATGTCGTTAAAAAACTAACTGAGCATTATGATGTATATATTGCGACTGCGGCAATGGATGTACCGACTTCATTCCATGATAAGTATGATTGGTTAAGACACTTCTTTCCATTTTTAGACCCTCAGCATTTTGTATTTTGTGGTCGAAAAGATATTGTTAAAGCGGATTATTTAATCGACGATAATCCTAGACAGTTGAGCATCTTTACTGGTACACCGATTATGTATACTGCAACGCACAATATCAATGATGACAGATTTGATCGTGTGAATAATTGGAAAGATGTTGAGAATTATTTCCTAGGAGATAGTGAGTACAACATTTAACCATTTAAGTGTTTGAGATATGCGTTTTAGATACAAATATATAACAACATAAAAACGGTGTTTTCTACTTTATTTCACGTAGAAAACACCGTTTTTTTAGTTAATTGAGAAACTTATATCTCAGCCACTTTGCTAGTTAAAATATAACGATTTTTGAAACTAAGTGGTTGTTTGTAATTTAAAACATCGCGTTAAAGCTTAATTATTCTGATTCAGTATCGGTCACTTGTTTATGTTCTGGAAGTGTTAGTATTTGAATAGCATCAGGCACAACTTCGATTTGAAGCGGTGTTTTTAAGTCAACTTCACCATCAATGTCAACTTTCATCTGTGGGTCAGTAGCG
Source organism: Staphylococcus sp. AntiMn-1 (assembly GCF_001663395.1). Lineage (NCBI taxonomy): Bacteria > Bacillati > Bacillota > Bacilli > Caryophanales > Staphylococcaceae > Staphylococcus > Staphylococcus sp. AntiMn-1. Next base: position 1,215,912 of record NZ_CP012968.1, on the reverse strand, counting down.
ATGGTGATTTTCTTCGCTAATACATGTTTAATACCATCCGTCATATTATTCCAATTCATACTGTCACGTTGCTTAAATATATCGTTTAAGACACTGGTTCTTTCTTCTGTGAAGATAAATGTATTTAAATAACCATCATTGGGAGATAAATCAGTTAAAGGTATACGACTGCCACCTATGAACGGGCCATTCGCTACTACAAGCATTGTGGTATTACCTTCAATTTCATTTTCATCGACAGTTATTTTATAGTCAAAGTGTTCTGGATTAAGTAATGTTTTCACTGTAGAACCAACGTAACTTAGTTTACCAAAGACATCTTTGTTACCGTTTTGTACATTCTCTGCGTTTTGTACAATCAGCCCCATGCCTACAAAGTTTAAAGCATATTCATCATTTACTTTCATAACATCATAAGATCTTAGTTCTGCTTCTTTAAGTTGTTCACTTGCTACTTTATGACGTGGGTGCAAATTTAATGTTTTTACAAAATCATTAAACGTCCCGCCAGGTATAATACCGATTGGGATATCGAGCTGACTTTGCATCATGCCATTAACGAGTTCATTTACCGTGCCGTCTCCACCTAAAATAAAGATAATATCTACATCATCACTATAACTTTGTTCTTTTATTTTTTTACAATAAGTAATTATGTCTCCTTCATTTTCACTTAATTGGATAGAGAGATGTTTACAAAATGTTGTCAGTGAGGATGCTACATCTCCGAGCCCGTTATATATATCTTTTATACCTGAGTGTTCATGGTAAAATAATACGCCGTGTTTAAATTTTGATTGTGTCAATTTATTCACCATATTTCTTAGAATTTTGATTTACCTATTAAGTTTACCCGATTTTCACTAAAAATAAATAAAAAAGAGCGGAGAATACGAAATCAAAACTTGAAATTTGATTTCGTATTCCCGCTCTCATAGGGCTGACTAAATATCGGGCAGCTACTGTGCAAACTTAAATCATTAAATTATTATTTAACCCCGCGCATACCTTTGACGATTTTTGGTACAAAGGCAAGGATGATTAGGCTGACTACAATCGCAATTACTCCTAGGAATAGGAAATAATTTTTATAGCCAAGTGGTTCGATAAGTTTTACTAAGGTACCGTTAATGGCTTGAGCACAGGCGTTTGTTAGTAACCATAAGCTCATCATTTGTGTGTTAAAGGCTTTAGGTGCAAGTTTTACTGCTGCACTATTACCAGTAGGTGATAAACATAATTCACCAATTACACAAATAACATATGACAAGATAATCCAGTTTACACTTATCATTGCACCACCGGATGAAATGCCAATTAAGCCAATCATTATGTAAGAAGCCCCAGCTAAAAATGCACCTAAGACAAATTTCGTAGCTAAACTTGGCTGACGTCTTGCCATTTTAGCCCAGATAATTGAAAGTACTGGCGCAAGTAATACGATGAATAGAGGATTAATAGATTGGAACCAGGTTGGTCCAAAATCTGTTGTCCATCCAAATATATTTAAAGACATATCACTACTTTCAAGCGCGAAAATGTTGAGCACATTTGCACCTTGTTCTTGAATTGACCAGAAAACCACACCTAAAATAAATAGGGGGATGAAGGAAATGACACGTGAACGTTCATCAGATGTAACTTCTTTACTGCGAATCATAATTGTAAAGTAAATGATAGGTAACGCGACCCCAAGTATCAATACAGTGGTACTTACAATGTTAAATGAAAGTGTTCCAGTTAATCCAGTGATGATTAATACGGCTGCAATAACTATGGCTGAAGCTGCGAATATTAGACCGTATTTCTTTTTCTCACTTTGATTTAAAGGATTCGTAGGCTTCGTTCCTACATCGCCAATGTTTTTCTTATTGAAGATCATATACCAAACTAAACCTAGTGCCATACCCACTGCTGCAATTAAAAAGCCAGCATGGAAATCGCCTGATTTAACAAATTGATCTAATATTAATGGTGAAAGTAGCCCACCTAAATTTACAGACATATAGAAAATAACGAATCCAGCATCCATACGTGTATCATTCTCAGGATATAGTCTACCTACAATATTAGAAATACTTGGTTTCATTAATCCTGAACCCACGATAATAAAGAACATGGAGATGAATAAACCGACGATATCTAACGGTAAACTTAAGAATATATGTCCAATGATGATCAATACGCCACCGTAAAATGTGGCTGAACGCGTACCAGTGATTCTATCAGATATCCAACCACCAAGTACTGAAGTCATATAGATTAGAGCACCATAAACAGCCATGACTGATTGTGCAGTACCCTTGTCCATGCCGAGTCCACCATCTTTGATTGCGAAATACATATAAAAGATAAGTAACGCGCGCATCCCGTAATAACTAAATCTCTCCCAAAATTCAACGAAAAATAAAACCCCTAGACCTTTAGGGTGACCAAAGAATCCTTTTTGTGGAATGGATTGGATGGCTTGGTCTTGGGTTTTGTCCTGATTTTGCATAAAAATTCCCGTCCTTTCTTGCTCCCAATAAAAAAATGTATAAAATAGATTTTACTCCTAATAAAACTAAATTTCAATAATATTCTCACAATAACAATATTCGGAAAATTCTGTTAATATTTTAAAGTTATTTTATTTGATTTTAATTTTAAAGCATTAACATTTAGTAAAATTAGTCTTTGTTGATAATGTACACAAAAAAGTAGTGGCACAATGAAGTGACACTACTTTTTTAAATCGTATTTAGTTTTGATTGTTTAGTAAACGCCTTTCATAGCACGTCTTACTTTTGGTGAAATCATAAGTAATAGAATACCAATGATTACAGCGATAAGACCTGAGTACATAAAGTAGTCACTTTGATTCATCTTTGTATAGACAACAACAAGTTGAGCGTTAAGCCCTTGTGCAGTTGCATTACTTAGCATCCATAGGCTCATCATACGTGCAGTGAACGTTAGTGGTGCTAATTTAGTAGTTGTAGATAAACAAACCTACTGGTGAGATACAAAGTTCACCAATCGTAATCAATAAGAAACTTAGTACAAGCCATAATGGATTGATTAACGCGTTGCCTGTAGCTAATGGAATAATCATAATTAAATAGGAGAAGCCCGCGATAATCGTGCCGATAGCAAATTTATGTACGGTAGGCGGGTTGTACTTTCCTAATTTCATCCAAAGTGTTGCGAAAATTGGCGCCAAGAGCACAATGAAAATTGGATTTAATGACTGCGCCCATGCTGCAGGTATTGAAAAATCAATTAAACCATTTGTTAATTCTGACATTTCTAATTGTGTTTTTTTATCTGCAAATGTTGCAAGTATCGTTGAACCTTGTTCTTGAATCATCCAGAAAGCCACGGAAGTAATATATAAAGGTACATAACTATAAACACGTGAACGTTCATCTTTTGTTATATTCTTACTTAATATCATATTAAGGAATATGTATACCGGTAATACAATACCTAACAGTGTAATTAAGAAACTAAAGTTACCTAATGTTAAGGCATTATTTAAATGTAGAATCCATAAATATATTAAGAATAATACGATAACGCCAACAGTAATAAGTACGAATTTTTTGATTTCTGGTCTTGTTAACGGTATTGGCACATTGCGACCAGCTAACCCTAAATTCTTTTTACGTTTGAGTGCAAAAACGATTAGACCAAAAAACATTCCAATTGCTGCTGCTAAAAAACCAGCGTGGAAACCAATTCTAGTTTGCAATTGCCCAGTAATTAAAGGTGAAAGCAAAGCCCCTAAATTAATCCCCATGTAAAATAACGTAAATGCTGCATCACGTCTTGGATCATTGCGTTCGTATAATTCACCAACGGTAGTAGAGATATTTGGTTTTAATAACCCTGTACCTGCGATAATTAGAAGTAAAGCTATCATTGCTGCTGTTAAATTACCCGGAATGGATAATAGGATATGTCCAAACATGATGAGGAACCCACCATAGAAGACGGCATCTTGCGTTCCAGTAATCCGATCTGCAATCCACCCTCCGATAAGACCAGACATATAAATTAAAGTTCCGTAAATAGCAACAATTTGCATAGCGACTGCTTGGCTAAGCCCGAAGCCACCGTCAGCAACACTATAATATAGATAGAAAATTAATATGGCTTTCATACCATAGTAACTGAATCTCTCCCAAAACTCAGTCAAGAATAGTGTGCTTAGTCCTTTTGGATGTCCGAAGAAACCTTTGTTTGGAATGCTTTTCATGATTTCTTCGTGATTATGATTAACTTTTTTCATAATTTCCCTCCCTTAAATGGTTGGATTTATTCTATACTGTTTTCATAAAAAAAACAAGTGTGTCCCTGAATTATTCAAATGTAAGTAAATTTTACACTATACATTTAAAAATTATAAAAATAGGGTGAGAATATCATATTAGAGTTTAGTAATTTATCCCCGTGAAAGCATACAAAAAACCATCGGCTAAATCATGTGACTTAGTCGATGGTTTAATGATGGTAGACATATATTAATATCCCAAAATTTCAATCCTTGTAGGTGAGGAGTAGAAAAAAATAGTAATTTATTATCTATTATCTATTTTTTCTGGATAAAGGTCATGATTCATTAAACGATGTTCTGCCATTTTTTCATACTTAGAATCAGGACGGCCATAGTTTGTATATGGATCTATTGAAATACCACCACGCGGCGTGAATTTGCCCCAAACTTCAATATAATCTGGATCCATTAAATCAATTAGATCATTCATTATAATGTTCATACAGTCTTCGTGGAAGTCACCATGGTTTCTAAAACTAAATAAATAAAGCTTTAACGATTTAGATTCTACCATTTTAATATTAGGAATATAAGAAATATAAATCGTTGCGAAATCAGGTTGGCCTGTAATAGGGCATAATGATGTGAATTCTGGACAATTGAATTTCACAAAATAATCGCGTCCAGGGTGTTTGTTATCAAATGATTCTAAAACATCAGGTCTATAATCAAAATCATATTTATTGTTTTGATTACCTAATAATGTAATATCTTCTAATTCTTCTTTATTGCGTCCTTCAGTCATTGCATATCGCTCCTTTAGCGTTTAGGTTTTTGTTCTTCTTTTTGAATTGTAAGTGGTTGTCGACGTGCTTTTTCAAACATATAGTAACTGGCACCTATAATAATAATATAGCCTAAGATAGCGAATGAATCTGGTGTTTCGCCGAATAATATAAAACCAAATACTGCGGTAAATATAATAGATGCATACGTGAATATTGAAATATCTTTAGCTGGTGCGTAACTATAAGCCAGTGTTATACCAATTTGTCCTGCAGCAGCTGCTAATCCTGCACCGATTAAATAAACAACTTGCATCGTAGACATGGGTTCAAATGTAAACACAGTAAAAGGTATCAATACTATAATGGAAAAGAATGAAAAATAAAATACAATAGTGTAAGGTGCTTCACGTGTACTCAATGCTCTGACACACGTATAAGCACTTGCTGCAAAAATACCAGAGAATAACCCGCCCAATGCAGGAATCATAGTGGAGGAGAATTCTGGTTTAACAACAAACAACATACCAAAAATGGCTACAATCATAGCTACAAATTGATAATTACGTACTTTCTCATTTAAGAAGATAATACTTAGTAGTATCGTCCAAAATGGATTGAGCTTCATTAATGTATCTGCATCACTTAAAAGCATGTGATCGATAGCGTAGATATTAAGTAACACACCAATCAATCCCAACGTTGAACGAGAAATCAATAAAGGTTGACTACTTAATTTGCCAAATAAGGGCTGTTTATACTTTAAAATAAAATATAATGGTATAAACATTGCTACTAAATTTCGAGCGAGAGACTTTTGAAATACAGGCAAGTCACCGGCTAATCGGAAGAAGACAGTCATAAAACTAAAGCCAACTGCTGAAACTAAGATAGCAATGATACCTTTAACTTTAGGATTCACATGTATCGCCTCAATTTTTAATTTTTAACGTATTCATATTAGCATATATGCTCTGAAGATGTATATATGGTTGAAAATCGAAGAGAAATATATTAAGATATAAATACGAACAAACGTTCTATTATTTAGGGTGAATCTTTTACTTATAAGAATAGAATATATGATATTGACACATTGTATTTCACACAATGTATAAAATGATTTTGTGTAAAAGACGACACATCAAGCATTGCAAGATTTTTATGAAAAGCAAATAATAAAACCTTAAAATCACAAAAAAATAATTTTTGATTCATGAATATCACTTTAAGGTTGAATTGGTGCCATTTCTATTGATTATTCAACATTTTGTCGTAAATAAAAGCCTTTTAATAATCTTCTGAGTTATGTATAATGAAACACATAATATAGTATTGATGACCAGGACGAAACACAATATATAGTGTTTTATTACGTGGTCAATTTATTTATAATAAATCAAAATTTATGTAAAATCACACTGTTTTAGGCTCTTAAACATGACAAATCAAGCATTAATACTTAATTATTGAGTTTTTACATAACTACATATAGATATAGAAATTACTATATATTGTGGTTAGTTCGAGAAACTAAGTTATTTTGATTTTTCAAAGTGTCTTTAAGCATTTAAATATAATACATGATTTTATCATAATAAGATAAATATATTTTAGAAAGTAGGTGATCCGATGAAGGTTGTATATTTTTCATTTTCTGGCAATGTGCGTAGATTCATAAAGCGAACTGAACTTACCAACGTAATGGAAATCACACAAAATAATTGTTCTGAAAGAATGGATGAGCCTTTCATATTGGTCACTGGAACAATAGGGTTTGGCGAAGTACCGCCACCTGTTCAGTCATTTTTAGATATTAATCACGACTTATTACAAGCTGTTGCAGCTAGCGGAAACCGAAACTGGGGACAAAATTTTGCAAAAGCTGGACGATCTATTTCGGAACGGTATCAAGTTCCATTATTAATGAAGTTTGAATTACATGGCACAACGAACGATATAAGCGAATTTAAAGATAAGGTGGGGCATTTCAATGAAGATTATGGACGAGAAGAAATACAATCATATTGAATTAAATAACGAAGTTACCAAGCGCAAAGAAAATGGTTTTTTTGATTTAGAAAAAGATCAAGAGGCATTAGCAGTCTATCTAGAAGAGATACAGGATAAGACAATTTATTTTGATACTGAACTTGAACGTCTTCACTATCTCGTTGATAATGATTTCTATTTTGATGTATTTGCTAAATATTCAGTGGCAGAATTAGAAGAAATCACTGATTATGCTAAAAGCATTCCATTCAATTTTGCGAGCTACATGTCTGCAAGTAAGTTTTATAAAGATTATGCATTGAAAACGAATGATAAAAGTCAATATTTAGAAGACTACAAGCAACACGTTGCAATTGTTGCATTATATTTAGCAAATGGACATAAAGCTACAGCTAAACAGTTTATTTCTGCAATGGTTGAACAACGTTATCAACCTGCAACACCAACATTCTTAAACGCTGGACGCGCACGCCGCGGAGAACTTGTATCTTGTTTCTTACTTGAGGCAGATGACAGTTTAAATTCTATCAACTTCATTGATTCCACAGCGAAACAATTAAGTAAAATTGGTGGCGGTGTTGCGATTAACTTGTCTAAATTACGTGCGCGTGGTGAAGCAATCAAAGGTATTAAAGGTGTAGCAAAAGGTGTACTACCTGTTGCAAAATCACTTGAAGGTGGCTTTAGTTACGCAGATCAACTAGGACAACGCCCAGGTGCTGGCGCAGTATATTTAAATATCTTCCACTATGATGTTGAAGAGTTTTTAGATACGAAAAAAGTAAACGCTGATGAAGATTTACGTTTATCTACAATATCAACAGGTTTAATCGTGCCGTCTAAATTCTTTGATTTAGCAAAAGAAGGTAAAGATTTCCATATGTTTGCACCACATACTATTTATAAAGAGTATGGTGTGACATTAGATGATATTGATCTTGATGCATATTACGATGAACTTGTCGCAAATCCAAATATTGATAAAAAGACAAAAGATGCACGTGACATGTTAAACACAATTGCTCAGACACAATTACAATCTGGTTATCCTTATTTAATGTTTAAAGATAATGCTAATAAAGTTCATGCAAACTCAAACATTGGCCAAATTAAAATGAGTAACTTATGTACTGAAATTTTCCAATTACAAGAAACTTCAATTATTAACGATTATGGCACAGAAGATGAAATTAACCGTGACATCTCTTGTAACTTAGGTTCGTTAAATATCGTTAACGTAATGGAATCAGGTAAATTCAAGAATTCAGTACACACGGGTATGGATGCATTGACTGTAGTAAGTGATGAAGCAGACATTCAAAACGCACCAGGTGTAAGAAAAGCAAATAGTGAGTTACATTCAGTTGGTTTAGGTGTAATGAACTTACATGGTTATTTAGCGAAAAATAAAATTGGCTATGAGTCTGAAGAAGCAAAAGACTTTGCTAATATCTTCTTTATGATGATGAACTATTATTCCATTGAACGCTCAATGGAAATTGCTAAAGAAAGACAAGAAACTTATAAAGACTTTGATAAATCAGATTATGCCAATGGTAAATATTTTGAATTCTATACTTCACAAACATTCGAAGCGAAATTTGAAAAAGTACGCAAATTATTTGATGGTTTAGAGATACCATCTCCAGAAGATTGGAAAGCATTGCAAAAAGAAGTTGAAGCAAATGGTTTATTCCATGCATATCGTTTAGCAATTGCGCCAACACAAAGTATTTCTTATGTACAAAATGCGACAAGCTCTGTTATGCCAATCGTCGATCAAATTGAACGTCGTACTTATGGTAATGCTGAAACATTTTATCCTATGCCTTTCTTATCACCAGAAACAATGTGGTACTATAAATCAGCATTTAATACAGATCAAATGAAATTAATCGATTTAATCTCAACGATTCAAACACATGTGGACCAAGGTATTTCTACCATTCTTTATGTTAATTCAGAAATATCAACGCGTGAACTGTCTCGACTATATGTTTACGCACATCACAAAGGATTAAAATCGTTATATTATACTAGAAATAAATTGTTAAGCGTTGAAGAATGTACAAGTTGTTCGATATAGAATTTTAAGTAACGGATAAGCAATGTGGTTTTTTACAAACAGCCTAGTCTTTTATATAGATTAGGCTGTAAATCACTGCTTAATTAAATTTTTACTGGATAGGGGAATTTATCTAAATGAAAGCAGTCAATTGGAATACGCAAGAAGACATGACAAATATGTTTTGGCGACAAAATATTTCACAAATGTGGGTAGAAACAGAGTTTAAAGTATCAAAAGATATTGCAAGTTGGAAGACTTTATCTGACGCAGAAAAGAACGCCTTCAAAAAAGCTTTAGCAGGTTTAACAGGATTGGATACACATCAAGCAGATGACGGTATGCCACTTATCATGTTACACACAACGGATTTACGTAAAAAAGCGGTCTATTCATTTATGGGTATGATGGAACAAGTCCATGCTAAAAGTTATTCGCATATCTTTACAACGTTACTACCTTCCAGTGAAACGAACTATTTATTAGATAAATGGGTTTTAGAAGAACCACATTTAAAATACAAATCAGATAAAATTGTAAATAACTATCACAAACTTTGGGGTAAAGATGCGTCTGTATATGATCAATATATGGCACGTGTATCAAGTGTATTTTTAGAAACATTCTTATTCTATTCTGGTTTCTATTATCCACTTTACCTTGCAGGACAAGGAAGAATGACAACATCGGGTGAGATTATACGTAAAATCCTATTAGATGAATCTATCCACGGTGTATTTACAGGTATGGATGCACAAAGTATGCGTAATGAACTGTCAGAAAGTGAAAAACAACAAGCAGATCAGGACATGTATAAGTTGTTAGATGACTTGTATAAAAACGAAGTAGCGTACACACATTCACTATATGATGAAGTAGGAATAGCAGAAGATGTACTAAATTATGTTAGATATAATGGTAATAAAGCATTAGCTAACTTAGGCTTTGATTCATACTTTGAAGAAAAAGAATTTAACCCAATTATTGAAAATGCGTTAGATACTTCAACGAAAAACCATGACTTTTTCTCAGTTAAAGGTGACGGTTATACGTTAGCGTTGAATGTTGAAGCATTAAAAGATGAAGACTTTGTATTTGAAGATTAAAATAAAATTGTTGCAGTTATGTAATTTGGTTAAGTCTGTTTAAGACTGCCCAGATAACATGACGCTACAAGAAAATACTAGGAACAATGCTTCCTATTTTAAGAGCTGCTAGATTTTCCGAAAGGAGAATTTGGTGGCTTTTTATTTGGTGAAAATAATTTGGAAGGTCATTTTTTTACATAATTTACGAATACTTTTACTAAAATGGCCTATTGCTATTGAATTTACCGCCAAAAATGTTAAAATTTTAATATAACTATTGATAATGATTATCAAAACCAATAGTGTTTATGAATTTATTGTACATCGAAAGGATTAGGTTACCTCATTATGAAATTCTTACTTAATGGTATTGTCCTATTTATCATTTTATTATTATTAACTATCCTTTCTCTATTTATTGGTGTCAGTAATGTTTCAATTACAGACATATTCCACTTATCTAAAGAGCAAATAAACATAATTGTATCTAGTAGGATTCCGAGAACGGTAAGTATATTAATTTCTGGAAGCACGTTGGCACTTGCGGGATTGATTATGCAACAAATGATGCAAAATAAATTTGTTAGTCCAACAACTGCAGGAACGATGGAGTGGGCTAAGTTAGGTATTTTATTATCGCTGATCCTATTTCCAGAAGCAAATATTATTATTAAATTAGTATTTGCGGTCACGCTAAGCATTGGTGGCACCTTCCTGTTTGTGAAATTAGTTCAATTTATTCGATTTACTGATGTCATTTTTATTCCACTCTTAGGGATTATGCTCGGTGGTATCGTTTCTAGTTTCGCTACATTTATTGCCTTAAGAACGAATGCGGTACAAAGTATCGGAAACTGGATGAATGGGAATTTTGCCATTATTACAAGCGGGAGATATGAAATATTATACTTAAGCATTCCTTTATTAATACTTACATATATATTTGCGAATCAATTTACGATTGCTGGGATGGGGAAAGATTTTAGTAATAATCTAGGTGTTAATTATGAAAGAATAATTAACGTCGGTTTATTTATTACTGCAACAATTACTGCATTAGTAGTTGTGACAGTTGGAACACTTCCATTTTTAGGTTTGATTGTTCCCAATATCGTTTCTATATTCAGAGGAGATCATTTAAAAAACGCATTGCCACATACAGCAATGTTAGGTGCTATTTTTGTAATGTTTTCAGATATAATCGGCAGAATTGTTGTGTATCCTTACGAAATCAATATTGGATTAACAATTGGTGTTTTTGGCACTGTTATTTTTATAATCTTGCTGATGAAAGGACGACATAACTATGCAAACTAGCCCTAAAACAAAACTATCTATTTTATTTGCAGTAACAGTGGTAGCTGCAGGTCTTTACCTTGTGATAGGTATTGATTTTGATATTTTCCAGTATCAATTTTCTAGCCGATTAAGAAAATTAATACTGATGATATTAGTCGGAGCCGCAATCGCAGCTTCAGTAGTGATATTCCAAGCGATTACAAGTAACCGGTTACTAACACCTTCAATTATGGGACTTGATTCTGTATACATGTTTGTGAAGGTTCTAATCGTGTTTGCATTTGGCGTACAGTCTGTATTTGTTACTAACTTGTATCTCAGTTTTGCTATTTCATTATTAGTAATGATTGTTTTTTCATTACTTTTATTTCAAGGTATCTTCAGAATTGGTGATGTTTCTGTTTATTTCATCCTACTCGTAGGGGTTATACTCGGGACCTTTTTCAGAAGTATTACTGGATTTTTAGAATTAATAATAAACCCAGAAGATTTCTTGGCTGTACAAAGCTCCATGTTTGCAAACTTTGACGCATCTAATACTAAATTAGTAACGCTCTGTGGTGTTATATTAGTTATTCTCATTTTGATTACGATGCGGGCTATACCATATTTAGATGTGCTTTTATTAGGAAAAGATCAAGCAATCAATTTAGGTATTTCATATAAAACGTTAACGAGATTATTGCTAATACTCGTTTCAGTGCTTGTATCTGTTTCAACAGCACTCGTTGGTCCGATTACATTTTTAGGATTATTAACTGTTAACTTAGCACATGAATTGATGAAGACATATGAACATAAATACATATTACCAGCAACTATTCTAATGAGTTGGCTAAGTCTATTCATAGCACAAGGTGTAGTAGAGAATTTATTCCAAGCAACGACGCAAGTAAGTATAATTATTGATTTAGTAGGTGGAAGTTACTTCATTTACTTATTAATAAAAGGAGACATGCGAATTGATACGAGTACAAGGGTTAATAAAAATATTCAAGATAAAGAAATTTTAAAAGATATTAATGTTGATATAAATAAAGGACGACTCACTTCTATGATTGGACCAAATGGCGCTGGGAAAAGTACATTGTTAGCCGCAATTACACGCCTAATGGACTTTGAAGATGGCTCTATAGAAATCGAAGGTAAATCAATTAGTGATTATAAAAGTAATGAAATAGCTAAAAGATTATCGATACTTAAACAATCTAATCATACCGAGCTCAATATTACGGTAGAGCAATTAGTCAATTTTGGACGATTTCCATATTCTAAAGGTCATCTCAAACAAGAAGATAAAGAACAAGTTGAATATGCGTTGGAATTGTTACATCTTAAAGAGATTAGAAATCGCTATATAAAAACACTATCTGGTGGGCAACGTCAACGTGCATATGTAGCCATGACAATTGCGCAAAATACAGATTATATCTTGTTAGATGAACCATTGAATAATCTTGATATGAAACATTCAGTTCAAATTATGCAAACATTACGACAACTCGCAAAAGATTTAAATAAAACTGTAATCGTTGTTATTCACGATATTAACTTCGCTTCTTGTTATTCAGACGATATTATCGCTTTAAAAGACGGTGAAGTTGTCAAAGCAAGTACAAAAGATGAGGTTATTCAAACAGATACATTAAAAGCTTTATATGACATGGATGTAAGAATTGAAGAAATCCGCGGTCAACGCATTTGTGTGTATTTCGATGAGCTCACAGCAACTCAAGATTTAGAGCTCGCATACTCAATGTAATTCCATTCGTAACATTTGAAGGTAGTGATGCAACTGTAACGTGGTTATACTTTTTAAGGGCATAAAAGGAATACATCATTAGGAAAATCAGGAGGCGTAAGAAACATGAAAAAATTATCTTTATTATTAGTTGTAGGTTTAATGTTTTTATTAGTAGCATGTAGTAATGGTGGATCAGAGGATAAAAAATCATCTGATGCAAAATCAGAAAGTGAAGGTTCAAATAAAACTGTAAAAGTTGAAAATAATTATAAGGCTAGTGGGGAAAAACGTGATGGCAGTGATGCTAAAACGGTTAAAGAAACAGTAGAAGTGCCTACAAACCCTGAAAAAGCAGTTGTTTTTGATTATGGTACATTAGATACATTGAAAGAATTAGGACTTGAAGATAAAGTTAAAGCACTTCCTAAAGGTGAAGGAGCTAAGTCACTACCTGATTTCTTAAGCGATTTTAAAGATGAAAAATACTTAAACACAGGAAGCCTAAAAGAAGTTAATTTCGACAAAGTTGCAGAAGCTAAACCAGATGTAATTTATATTTCTGGGCGTACAGCAAATCAAAAAAATCTAGATGAATTCAAAAAAGCAGCACCAGATGCAAAAGTTGTATATGTTGGCGCTGACGACAAAGACCAAGTGAATTCAATGAAGAAAAACACTGAAACATTAGGTAAAATTTACCAAAAAGAAGACGAAGCAAAATCACTTACTAAAAAATTAGATGATAAAATTGCTGGCATCAAAGAAAAAACAAAAGACTTAAAAGATGAAAAAGCATTATTCTTATTAGTTAACGAAGGTGAATTATCAACATACGGTGCTGGAGAACGATTCGGTGCAATGATTTTTGATACAATGGGCTTCACAGCTGCAGATGAAAATATTAAGAGTAGTAAACACGGTCAAAACGTAACGAATGAGTATATAGCAGAAAAAAATCCTAATATCATCTTTGCTATGGACCGTGGACAAGCAATTGCTGGTAAGTCAACAGCTGAACAAGCTTTAGGTAACGACGTTATCAAAAATGTAGATGCTATAAAAGAAAACAAAGTTTATGAATTAGATCCAAAACTTTGGTACTTCGCAAGTGGTTCTACAACTACATCAATTAAACAAATTGAAGAAGTAGAAAAAGCAATTGAAAAATAATATTTAAAAAGGATAATCGTGGGGGATACAATTCCTTTCAGAAAGTCGACAAAGCCATATGGCTTTGTCGACTTTTTATGTTTCAAGAAGATAGTTTGGGGTGGCTTGGAACTTTAGATTAAACATTTTCTTTGTTATGCTAAAAATGAATTGATTAAGTACGTGAAAATTCATTTTTAAAACTTGTATAATAAACTAAAGAAAAGGGTGAGTGAAGTGTATGATTTTAGATAATGTAAATCCAAGTGATTTATTTCCAACTGAGAAAAAGGGGCCAAGTGTATTAGGAACAATAGAATATTCAGTTCAAGGTTCTTCAGAATTTGAAGGTGCTTTTATTGCAACAAATGAACGTATTATTTTAAATGTTGATATGAATGGGGAATTTTATTACAGAAGTATTGCTTATAAAGAAGTAGAACAAATTAGTTACGATGGTGAAAAAATTGATTTTACTTTTAATATTGGACCAATGCCAATGAAGCAAATACAAAAAGGTGATGCAGAAGCCTTTGTACAATTTGTAAAAGAACAAATAAAATAGTATGAGAATTTTAAAATAAAGTACATAGTGCCAAGCCTTAAAGTTATTTTATATTTGTTTGCTTAGTTAAGCATGTACTTGAAAATCGGTATAAGTCTATTTTAAATATATAAAAAGGTACTAATCCATTAATTAACGGATTAGTACCTTTTTCAATTCATTATTAAGCATAACGCATGAAGTTTATATAGAAAAATAAAGATGGTAATGATATTTACAACGATTATTAAAGTGGCCATCACACTTAGGACAGGCTTCAATCATCATATATTCATTGATTGTCATTTCATGTCTACATACACCACATAAAATTGCTTTTTCATTAAATTCACTAGAATCCCATCTTTTTATAGCATGTGATTCATGTTCGTTATGACATTTATAGCATGGATAGTATTTACCGCAACACTTAAATTTAATTGCGATGATGTCTAATGGGGTTGGATAATGCGTGCAACGTGCTTCATTGTCTACAGTAGAACCATATATATTAACCATAATCAATTCTCCTAATTATCGTTTGGGTGTTCGCCAATAATTCTAACTTCTCGATGTAGTTCAACATCAAATTTCTCTTTTACTACTTTTTGAACGTGGTGGATTAGATCTTCATAGTCTGTTGCGCTTCCATTGTCTACGTTCACCATAAAGCCAGCATGTTTCTTAGACACTTCGACGCCACCAATACGATGACCTTGTAGTTCAGCATCTTGAATCAATTTACCGGCAAAGTGGCCAGGAGGACGTTGAAACACACTACCACATGATGGATATTCTAAAGGTTGCTTAGATTCTCTTCTTTCCGTTAAATCATCCATTTTTTCTTGGATAGCTTGTTTGTCACCAGGCATTAAAGTGAATGCTGCTTCGAGAACGACTAAATGTTCTTTTTGAACAATACTATTACGGTAATCTAACTCTAAATCTTTATTAGTTAATGTAATGAGTTCACCTTTATCATTTACACACAGCGCATAGTCAATGCAATCTTTGATTTCGCCGCCATATGCACCAGCATTCATAAAAACAGCGCCACCAATTGATCCTGGGATACCACAAGCAAACTCTAAGCCAGTTAGCGCATGGTCTCTAGCAGTACGAGATACATCGATAATCGCTGCACCACTGCCTGAAATAATAGCATCATCTGAAACGTCTATATAATCTAGTGAGAGTAAGCTAATTACAATGCCTCTAATACCGCCCTCACGAATAATAATGTTTGAGCCATTGCCTAAATAAGTGACCGGGATATCATTTGTATATGCATAGTGAACGATAGATTGGACATGTTCATTTTGGGTAGGTGATAAATAATAGTCTGCTTGACCACCAGTTTCAGTATATGTATAACGTTTTAATGGTTCGTCTATTTTAATAATTTCTTTTGGAACAATTGCTTCTAATTCTTTTAAGATGTCATCTTTATGCAAGTCTAGAACATCCTTTCCTGTTGAATTCATTTTGTTTATTATACCAATAATTACCCGTCTTTGCTAAATAGTAAAGCAATTTATTAAAGGTTTTATAGTTTTATTCAAATTTTATGCTGTTGATTAAATTAATAAGTCATCATAAATCATTTTAATAATGACTTGTGGTCTGTTTGTTCAATGAATTGTTGAAATAACATTAGTTTGTGTTTTTCATAATCACGAATGGTTACGTTATGACTTGCTAAACGCTGTTTTTTTATTATTAAAATGCATAGCAATCATACTGTTTGAAGCCAGTAAATCATCCATCTCTAAATAATCAGTGTAGAGTGGCGTGTCTTTTTGAATAATATGTAGTCGTGTGATTTGTTTTAACTCTATAAGATTGTTAAATTGAGCCATGACTATTTTTTCTTATATGGATGGTGTAATCGATATAAGCCTTCATAATTCAAACGCTTTTCGTCTAAAGAAGTCACGTTATGTAAATTATTTACCCCAACTAAAATATCTAATATAGGTTCAGTAGGATACATGAAGTGTCTTGTGCCTCCGATGTGATGTGTTGATTTGACAGGTTTATCTAATAAAAAGAATAAAACATTTTTGAGATAATTATATCGCTAGGTGAAATGATTGTTATTATCTTCAGTTATAAATAATAGTCTGCGTGAATACATATAGGTTGACCACTCCTTTAAATGTTATTATATAACTGTTAAACTGTAAATTCTGAAACAATATATCATATATCATTTTCAAGTTAAATAAGTTTCTGTATAATATGCAATGATAAGGAGTTCAGAAATGAAAAAAATACTGTACATTGTTTTATTAGTTTGTTTTTCTATTTCACTAGCTGCTTGTAACAACGAAGGAGAAAACGAATTCAAAGATTTTGATAGTTCGTTAAATGACGTGAAAAATAAAGAAAAAGAACTAAGAAATGCTATGGATGACATACAATTAAAACGTTTAGATAATTTGAGTAAGACAGATATGACAGATAAAAACAAGAAAGCATTTAATGATTTGCAAAATGAATTAAATAGCAAATTGATTCCTAAACTAGAAGAATACGAAACAGCAGCAAAAAATTTACCAACGGGTTCAAATGAAACAAAAGAGCTTAAATCTACTTATTTAGATTCAGTAAAAAAGAAAAAATCAGCAATCAATGAATTGAAAACGTTTATTGATTTATGTAATCAATCGATTAAAGCAAATGAAGATATCTTAGAATACACAAAACTATTTGAGAAAAACAGATCACAAGTAGAGGACAATATACAAAAAGCTAGTACAGTTGGTAATAGTACAGATGTTACTAATTTCAAAAATAAATTAGAACAAAACAATAAAGACTTAAAAAACACTGCAGAAGAAGAGGCTGATTCTACAGATTCAAATGAAATAAAAAAATCTATTAAAGAGCAAATTATGCCATTAATTACTAAGCAAATTAGAGACTTGAATAAAGCTGAAATAACAGATGCCTATGTCAATGACGCTCGAAAAAATGCTATTGAGATGTATTATAGCTTGCAAAATTATTATGAAACAAGAGAAGAAACTATCGAAATTAGTGAGCAATTAGCGAAAATAGATTACAATAAGTTACCCCAAAAAGGTGAAGAACTAGAACAGTATGAAACTACTTTTAATAAGAAATATCAGCAAGCTAATGATAACTACAATTAATAGATGTATAAGTTAAGTTATAAGAATTTGAATAAACTGTTAACAATAAAAAGAGAATTGTGTATAATTGGAAACAATGATATGAGAATATCGTGGAACTTTCACACTTGGTGAGACTTAGGGTGTGTTAAATATTTTTAGAGGTGAATAGAATGGCTATAAAGCTGAGTTCGATTGACCAGTTTAAGCAAATTATTAAAGAAAACAAATATGCATTTGTATTGAAGCATAGTGAAACATGTCCGATTTCAGCAAATGCAATGGACCAATTCAACAAATTTTTATATGAAAGAGATATGGATGGTTACTACTTAATCGTACAACAAGAGAGAGATTTATCTAATTATATAGAAGAACAAACAGATGTGAAACACGAATCGCCACAAGCATTTTATTTTGTTGAGGGACAAGCAATTTGGAATGCAAGTCATGATAAAATTAATGTTGCTTCTTTGGCAAACGCTGAAGAGTAAAACAAATTTAATTACATTTAGAAACGCTTGTTAATCTTTTATCAACACTAAGAGATTAGCAAGCGTTTCTTTTAATGTGAAAAATTTCCTAATGGCATGTATAATAAATAAGTGAATGAGAAATATAGACTGCTATTTGGTAGTGAACGAATTTATAGAGCTAAACTTTATAATTTATAGCGTTGGTTATGAGTTAGAACGCTTAATTGCAAAGCAAGTGTGTTTTAAATGCTCGCATAGGGATATAAACCAACATATGTACTATTATAATAAATAAGTCTACAGAGGGAAGATGATTTTCTTAGAGTTATGTATAATCATCATAAAATAACAGTTATTAACAAAATAATTTGAGGTGACAAATATGAAAGTTTTAGTAGCGATGGATGAATTTAATGGTATTATATCTAGCTATCAAGCCAATCGTTATGTGGAAGAAGCGGTAGCTAGCCAAATAGAAAAAGCAGATATTGTTCAAGTGCCATTATTTAATGGTCGTCATGAACTTATGGATTCTGTCTTTTTATGGCAGTCAGGTACGAAATATAAAGTGCCAGCACATGATGCAGATATGAATGAGGTAGAAGCGGTTTATGGCATTACTGATAACCATATGACCATTATTGAAGGTAACTTGTTTTTAAAAGGGGACAAGCCAATCATTGAGCGTACAAGTTATGGTTTAGGCGAAATTGTGTTAGATGCATTAGATAATGATGCAGAACATATTATTATGTCTTTAGGTGGCATAGGCAGCTTTGACGGTGGTGCAGGTATGTTACAAGCACTTGGAGCTAAATTCTATGATGATGAGGCTCAAGAAGTGGATTTACGTCAAGGTAGTAAGATGTTGAAATATATACGTAAAATAGATATTTCTGGCATTCATCCACAATTGAAAAATGTACGTTTTCAGTTAATGTCTGATTTTGACAGTAAACTATATGGTAAAAATAGTGAAATTATGCAAACATATGAACTATACGGAATGACACGTCAAGATGCTGCTGAAATAGACAATTTACTGTGGTATTTAAGTGAAATTTTCAAAAGTGAGCTAAAACTGACAATGGGTCCTGTTCAAAGAGGTGGCGCAGGTGGTGGTATTGCTGCAGCCTTAAATGTACTTTATGATGCCGAAATTATGACAAGCCACGAACTTGTTGATCAAATTACTCATTTAGATAATTTGATACAACAAGCGGATTTAATTATATTCGGTGAAGGTGTAAATGAAGCAGACCAAATCTTAGAAACAACAACAGTGCGTCTTGCAGAGTTAGCAACCAAACATAATAAACCATCTATTGCCATATGTGCAACAGATGACAAATTTGATTTGTTTGAATCAATGGGTGTTACTGCTACATTTAATACGTTTATAGAAATGCCTGAAAGCTTTACAGACTTCAAGATGGGTATTCAAATCAGACACTATACAGTACAAGCAATTAAATTATTGAAAACACAATTTGAAGTGTAAACAGATAGGTGTTAATCATTTTAAACACATGCTAAATAAATGATTGTAAGTAGACACGGAATGAATGTAAGTATATATGAGTAATAGAAAAAGCGTAGATTTCTCAAAGTGAGAATCTACGCTTTTTATTGAACATGGATCTATATAACAAATTTATTTTACTTTTTATAAGTGTTTACGACTTCTTGCGCAATGCCAATAATGACATCTACAGCTTTTTCCATAACATCAATGGAAGCATATTCAAAAGGGCCGTGGAAGTTAGCGCAACCTGTAAAGATATTAGGGGTTGGTAGTCCCATATATGAAAGTTGAGACCCGTCTGTTCCACCACGAATAGGTGCTGTATTAGCAGGGATTTCTAACTTTTCAAAGACACGTTTAGGTATATCAATTACATGTGGGTTTGGTTCGATTTTTTCACCCATATTATAGTATTGATCATTGATTTCGATTTCTATTGGTGCATCAGTATAATGCGTATTAATATCATTTTTAATCTCAACAAGACGCTTCTTACGTAATTCAAAATGATTTCTATCATGATCACGAATAATATAGTGTAATGTCGTTTTTTCAACATCACCGTTCATTTTCATTAAATGATAGAAACCTTCGTAATCTTCTGTTCTTTCGGGTACTTCATTTTGTGGTAATAATGAATTGAATTGTTGACCCAAGAGAATAGCGTTAATCATAGCATTTTTAGCAGAACCAGGATGTACATTGACACCGTGACACGTAACGATTGCTTCTGCTGCGTTGAAACTTTCATATTGTAATTCGCCCAATTCACTACCATCCATAGTGTAGGCGAAATCCGCATTAAAGCGCTCAACATCAAAGGCATGAGGACCTCTGCCAATTTCTTCATCTGGCGTAAAAGCAATACGAATAGGTCCATGTTTGACTTCTGGATGTTCTGTTAAATACTTCATTGCTTCCATGATTTCAACGACACCAGCTTTGTCATCAGCACCTAATAGTGATGTGCCATCTGTGACCATTAACGTATGACCTTCTACGTGTTTCATAGCAGGAAATACATCTTGGCTCAATATACGACTCGTTTCACCTAATTTGATAGGTTGGCCATCATAATTTTCTATAATTTGTGGATTTACCTTTGATGCATTGAAATCAGGTGAAGTATCAACATGTGCCAAAAAGCCAACAGTAGGTAAAACTTCGCCAACATTACTTTCTAATGTTGCGAATAAATAACCTTGTTCATCAATGTCAGTTTCTAAACCTAAATCCGTTAATTCGTCATTTAACAAATTTAGTAAATCCCATTGCTTCTCAGTAGAAGGCGTAGTATTAGACTCTGGATCAGATTGTGTATCTATTGTTACATATCTTGTTAATCTATCAATTATATCAGTTTTCAAAAAAACACCCCTTAAGCTCTATTGTTCATATTGTAAGATTTTTTATATGTTTTACCATTCATTCTACCATAATGTTGTTTAATCCGTGTATTGAGATGATAGATGATTTCTGCACATAGAATACCAAAAGCAATCGCGCCTGAAATCAACGTGACTTCAAGAAATGTATTTGTAGCGAGTGTATATTGATTACTAACTAAATAACGCGTCGCTTCATATGCTAAACCACCTGGTACTAATGGGATAATTCCTGGAACAATAAAGATAATAACAGGTCGTTTGTAACGTCTACTCATTACGTGACTCATAATTGCTAAAATAAAGCTTCCTAAAAATGAAGCCATTACTTTACCGAAATCCAAGTCCACAGTAAGTTTGAAGATAATCCAGCCCATTGCGCCAACGAAACCACAAGCTAAAAGGAGTCGACGTGGTGCGTTAAAGATAATCGAAAAAAGCATTGTTGCTAAAAAGCTGACAATAAATTGTAAAACATAATAGCCGATGAGCATATAAGCACTCCTTTTTAAAATATTAATAAAACAATGGCAACGCCGGCACCAATTGCAAATGCTGTGAGAGCTGCTTCAACGCCACGAGACATACCAGCAATCAATTCTCCAGCCATTAAATCACGAATAGCATTGGTGATTAATATTCCTGGTACAAGAGGCATGACGCCAGCTATGGTTATAAAGTCTTGGTTTTCTGCCAGACCTAATTTAGTGAATGTGGCGGCGACCGTTATAACAACTACTGCACTAAGGAATTCTGAAAAGAATTTAATTTGAATATAGCGTTGTACAAAATCAAAAGTTAAAAACGCACCAGCTCCGGCAATAATTGCGAAAAAGAAGTCGTTAATTCCGCCGCCAAACATGATTAAGAAGAATCCACATGCGACTGCTGCTGCGAAGAATTTTGTAATAGATGAAAATTGTAAAGATGCGTGATGCAAATGTATGAGCTCTGATTTTGCCTCGTCTATATCTAATTGATTATTTGAAATTTTACGCGATAAACTATTGGTTAAGGCGATCTTTTCTAAATCAGTCGTTCTTTCACGAATACGTACGAGTCGTGTGTTCGTACGATCATTAAGGGAAAAAATAATTGCTGTAGAAGTTACAAAGCTATATGTATCATCTAAACCATAATTGGCAGCAATTCGTGTCATTGTATCCTCGACACGATAGGTTTCAGCGCCACTTTCTAGCAAAATTCTTCCCGCAATAAGTACGACGTCAATCACTTTGTTTTCATCGATGATAGTGATTGTATCTGACATAGTTGGTCACCTCCTGAAATGATTTTATAACAATTGAAAGTTTACAGCGTACAACAGTAACTTTCAATAATGATTCATACTATGTTATTAATTTTTGAACTTTCATTATATATTGTAACAAACATAATTTTGCAATTGTTGTTTTTAAGTTAAAAAAATAACAATTGAAATATGCGCTTGAATCTAGAGTTTAATTTTAACATATAGATTCTTTAAGTGTTGACTGTGTCTGTTTTAGACATATTTATTTTTTTGAAACTGGAGATAAATTAAATGATTTGAAACGTCTCTACAAAAAGCGAGCACAAAAAAAGAGTGGATGTATGAAATCAAAGATTGAACCTTGATTTCATACATCCACTCCCAGTTTGAACAGTGTTAAATTTGGTAATATTTTTATAATTTAACAATTGGATTAAACATAACTTGATTACGGCCTTCATTTTTTGCCATATGCAGCATGTCATCCGCAATTTTGAATACTTTACGTTGAGATTTGTAATCTTCTTGAGTTAAGTAACCTACACCAATGGATACAGATAATTTGATGACTTCTTTATTTGGCATATGGAAAGTAGATTGTTCAACCCCTGCACGAATATTTTCACTAAGTTTTACACATTGATCTAAAGTATAATCGTATAAAACAATTGAAAATTCTTCGCCGCCATTACGATAAATACTAAATTGTTGAGGTACATAATTTTTTAATAGTTGAGCTACTTGTCTAAGCACGGCATCGCCAGATTTATGTGAAAATTTATCATTTACATCTTTGAAACCATCTATATCAATGAGCAATAATCCTAAGCTCTCATTGTTTTCTTCAGCGATACGCGTCGTTTCATTTAGATGTCTGTCAAATTCTTTAACATTTCCCAAGCCAGTTAAATAGTCCAGTTTATCTTCATTTTCATAACGATTAACTAATGAGAAAAAATGCCAAATATCAACAAATGTGATAGAAGAAGTAATCGTTAAAATAAAGGATAAGGGTATTAAGAACAACACTTCTGTTAATTCATAATAAGGGCTAATAAGTGATAAAATAACCAAAATAACTAATGTAATTGCATTAAGGATTTGTAATGAAACAATATCGCTTTGTTTTAAAAATGGTCCAACTGCACCAACTACGATGGCTATAACAATGAGAATCGTAGCAATAATAATAGTGAAATCACCAATTAGCACATTGACTACAGAGACAATGACTGTGGCTAGAACGGTGTATACCATATTTGTGTATCTACCTAAGAATAAAATAGGCACAAATGATAAATAGAGTGCGTATTCATTGAATAGTGGCACTGGATAGGCGGATAGTAAAAGTGCTACTATCGTCATTAAAATAGTGACGTATTCTTTTGAAAACACCATGTTTTTATTTTCTGAATACTGTAAACGATGGAATAAGTAAATTCCTGCCACAATAACAGAGATATTGTAGATAATAGCTTCAAACATTTAACGTTACACTCCTTTGAATAAACACTTAGTTATTGTAAGTGAAAACTTACATTTTGTCATCACTATAGAAATAGAAATTTATAACATTCACTTAATATTCATGTTAAAATATTTGTCTGAGTGATTATATAAAAATCACTTAGTTTATAATTAAAAATCAAAACGAATTCGTTTATAGATTATTAATTATCTCATTACTATTTGTATAAGTAAAAGCGTATGAGGTATTATGGTATTAAGTGCATAAATATTTAAATATGGTAGGTGTGCAATTTATTAGAGTTGCATCAACATCACAGACCATTTTATAGATAATATAAATTTGCAGTTTAAAGTTAAAATTATTTTCAATGTAACGACTTTGAAATTCAAAATAATCAAGAATTATATTAATGAAGGTGAACTGATGTATACATTATTATTAATCATTTTTTCAATGATTGTCAGTTTAATACTAACACCAATAATTATAAAGGTTTCTCATAAACTAGGCATTGTAGATAAGCCGAATTTTAGAAAAGTACATACAAAACCCGTTTCTGTATTAGGCGGAACTGTAATACTTTTTGCGTTTCTATTAGGGATATGGCTAGGACATCCGATAGAAACCGAAGTTAAACCGCTTGTTATTGGATCAGTATTAATCTATTTGGTGGGACTTGTAGATGATATCTATGATTTGAAACCAGTTATAAAATTAATTGGCCAAGTAATTGCAGCACTCGTCGTTGTCTATTATGGAGTGACGATTGATTTTATCTCCTTACCAATTGGGCCTACGATACATTTTGGCGTATTTGGGATCCCTATCACAGTGATTTGGATTGTAGCCATCACTAATGCAATTAACTTGATCGATGGATTAGATGGATTAGCGTCTGGTGTATCGATGATTGCCTTAATGACAATTGGCTTTATAGCAATATTACAAGCAAATATTTTTATTATGATGATTTGTAGTGTCTTAATAGGTGCGCTTTTAGGATTCTTATTCTTCAATTTCCATCCAGCTAAAATATTTTTAGGTGATAGTGGTGCATTACTTGTAGGATTTATTGTAGGATTCCTATCATTACTCGGATTTAAGAATATAACTTTCATTTCACTATTCTTCCCGATTGTTATCTTAGCAGTGCCGTTTATTGATACGTTGTTTGCGATGATACGTCGAGTGAAGAAAGGTCAGCATATTATGCAGGCAGATAAATCGCATTTACATCATAAATTATTAGAATTAGGTTATTCACATCGCCAGACCGTAGTACTTATATATTCTATAGCATTACTATTTAGTCTTGCTAGTATTATATTATATTTGTCTCAACCATGGGGTGTACTCATGATGCTCATTCTTATTTTAGTTACAATTGAGCTTATTGTAGAATTTACTGGTCTCATTGATGATGATTACAGACCTTTAATGAAATTAATTGAAAACAAACAACAGAACAAAGACGATGAACATCATTAATAAAGAGGCTTCCAAGACGGAGGCCTCTTTATTTTATACTCACATACGTATAATTTGGATTTTAAGATTAGGAAGTAGGAATATCGAACGGTAAGCGTACCACTTCATTTTCTATTAAATCGTAATTCCCTGAAGTGTTACGATTTAAAAAATCTATAAATTGATCGTAGTCTGTTTTAACAACATCAATGTGATAACTTACTTTATCGGTATAATTTGTTTCGCGTAATAAGTAAGGTGTGCTCGCGAGTTCATATTCAAACTTACCCGTTAAATCATAAGCAATGGTAACCGTTGTAGGTATAGCAGGACGCATAGCTACTCTACCAATATCATAAATTACATCTCGTACTGCACCACTATACGCACGTATTAATCCGCCACCGCCTAATTTAATACCACCAAAGTAGCGTGTAACAACCACGGCAGCATTATGTATCTCTAATTTCTTTAAAATATCGAGCATAGGAACTCCCGCTGTGCCACTTGGTTCGCCATCGTCGTTTGCTTTTTGGATATTCATTTGGTCTCCAATCGTATATGCTGAACAATTATGAGTTGCTTCTCGGTGTTCAGATTTTACTGCGTCGATAAAAGCTTTAGCTGCATCTTCAGATTCAACAGGTTTAATGTGCGCTATAAAACGTGATTTACTGATTATATTTTCAATTGTATGTTCTTGTTTAACTGTGATTATTGCATCATCCATTTATCGTCACCTCATCTTTGTATAGTCAGACAATCATTTATGTATGTTTTAAAAATTCATTAATTACACATATTATACACTGTATTGTATTATAGATTAAATACAAAAATAAATTTTCTTTTTACTTAAAATAGGGTATCATAGTTGTGAGTATAATTGAGGAGGATTAAGATGAAGATTGCTGTCTTGACAGATTCAACGAGCTATCTATCTCAAACACTAATAGAAAAATATAATATAAGAATTGCGCCGCTAAGCGTAACTTTCGATAACGGTGAAAACTTTGTGGAAAATGCAACAATATCAACGGAAGCATTTTATAAAAGAATGGAAACTTCAAATACAATTCCTACGACAAGTCAACCTGCCATTGGAGAGTTTATAAAACATTTTAAAGAACTCCGAGAGGAAGGTTATACAGATGTCATATCTGTTTTTATATCATCTGGAATTAGTGGCAGTTATCAAACAGCTACGCAAGCAGGAAAAATGGTGGAAGGAATCAATGTGCATACATTTGATTCAAAATTAGCTGCGATGGTAGAAGGTGGTTATGTACTACTTGCAGTTGAAATGATAGAACAAGGATATGAGCCCCAAGATATTATTAAAGAGCTTGAAGCTATGCGTGAAGTGACTGGTGCAATCTTAATGGTAGATGATTTGAAAAATCTACAGAAAAGTGGTCGTATCACCGGAGCGCAAGCATGGGTAGGTACAATGTTGAAAATGAAACCTGTTTTAACATTTGATGACGGCAAAATTGTACCAGAAGCAAAAGTCCGTACTAAAAAACGTGCACTCAATGAAATAATTAATAAAGTTACCGCTCAAGTGAAAGATTATGATGGAGTAACATTATATATTATTGAGGGAGATAAACCAGAAGATGCAGATTGGATGGAAAAGGAATTACACGAAAAATATCCACAATATAATCTTCACCGATCTAAGTTAGGACCTGTTATTGCAGCGCATTTAGGTTCTGGTGGTATGGGACTAGGATTTACAGGGAAAAACATACGTTTATCATAAATATTAACTCGTTTAAAGACATGTTGTGCCAAGAATGGTATGCATGTCTTTTTTTATTGGAGGTTATTTGAAATAAAACATTATGGAAAATTAATCATCGAAAAAAAATATGTTATCAAATGAGAAAATCAGACATATTTCTCCTGGTGTGATAAACAAAAAAGGATGTTGGTATTGTATACAGTGTCATACACAAGAGAAACGTCATTTTTACAAATACTTTTCAACATTATTAGATAAAGAAGTTGTGTATTGTAGAAATTGTATCAATTTGGGCAGAATGGATAATATTAATGAAGTATATATTACTGAAACAAATGTAAATATGTCCCGAGGAATATATCATTTACCATTTAAATTGTCAGAACAACAACGTTTTGCTTCAATTAAAATTTTAGAAGCGGTTAAAAATTTAACGTCTATTTTATTATATGCTGTGACAGGCGCAGGTAAGACAGAAATGATTTTTGAAGGTATTAGCTTTGCGAGAAGAAAAGGCTATAATGTTGCGGTTGTATCGCCCAGAGTTGATGTTGTTATAGAAGTGAGTTTGCGTATTAAAGCAGCTTTTCGAGATGAAGCAATAGATGTACTCTATCAAGGTCAGAGACAATGTCATAATGGACACTTTGTGATTGCTACGGTGCATCAATTATATCGATTTAAACATCACTTTGACTTGATTATTGTAGATGAAGTTGATGCATTTCCATTATCAATGGATCCAATACTCTTTGATGTCATAACACATGCTTCAAAAGAACATCATGGCCACATTTATATGACTGCAACACCGCCAACTAAATTACTTAGAAAAATGAAAGAAGGGTCTATAATAACGCTACCCGCCCGTTTTCATAGGCAACCTTTGCCAGTTCCTCAGTTTAAATATCACAAAATAAAATTTCACAAAATACAACGCTTTCTAATGAAACTATTGAAACAACAAATTGAAGCAGATAGATATACGCTCGTGTTTTTTAATGACATACAGCATATGAAACAAATGTATCATTGTTATAAAATAGAAATAACTTCATTGACCTATGTGCATAGTGAGGATGTACTTCGTTTTGAAAAAGTGAGCGCTTTAAGAAAAGGTGAATATAAAGTTATGTTTACCACTACAATTTTAGAAAGAGGATTTACTATGGCAAACTTAGACGTTATTGTGCTCAATAGTCATATGTTTGAAAGCAGTGCACTTGTTCAAATTGCTGGAAGAGTGGGTCGTAAATTAGAGGCACCATCAGGATTAGTATTATATTTACATGAGGGAATTACGATGGACATGCTTAAAGCACGAAAAGACATTAAGAAAATGAACGCATTAGCGCATAACAGGGGATGGTTAGATGGCTAGATGTATTCAATGTCATCATACTTTTTCTGAAGCGTTTAATGCTTTTACATTTTATAAAAAAGCATCTAAATTATGTGAATCATGCATAGAACAATGGGATGATATCAATATTAAACACCTCAATCGCTGTGTCAGATGTTTAAAGAAATTAGACGAAAATGAGAAGAATTGCTTAGACTGTTTATTTTTAGCAACAAAATATAACTTAATGAATCAGTTATATTGCCAATACCAATATAAAGGTATGTTAAAGACGCTTATTCATCAATATAAATTCAAGAAAGATGTCGCAATTTGTGAAATATTAGCAACACAGCTTCAGTTCCCTAAAATATCATATGATTACATTGTACCTATACCGTCACCGTTAGTTAGAGATAAGGAGCGAACGTTTAATCCCGTGCTGGCCGTGTTAGATGAAATGGGTGTGAATTATGAACCTTTACTATATACACGGGTCCGTCCAAAGCAATCACTTTTAGGAAAACAATTACGTGCGCAATCAAAAAATCCATTTGAAATCGTAAAAAATATAGATTTAGAAAATAAAAATATTTTACTTGTAGATGACATTTACACTACAGGATTAACAGTTCATAATGCCGCAGAGTTGCTGTTTGTTAGAAAAATCAGAAAATTCGATGTGTTTACGTTTGCACGGTAGGAGAAACGTGGTATTATAAGAGTAAGCAATATTACCAATATAGAGGTTTTAAAGGAGTCGATTATTATGATCAGATTTGAAATTCACGGGGAGAACCTCACTATTACTGATGCGATTCGCAACTATATTGAGGAGAAAATTGGTAAATTAGAAAGATATTTTAACGATGTGCCAAATGCAATCGCACACGTTAAAGTAAAAACGTATCAAAATTCGGCAGCAAAAATCGAAGTAACTATTCCATTGAAAAACGTTACTTTAAGAGCTGAAGAACGCCACGATGATTTATACGCTGGTATTGATTTAATTAACGGTAAACTTGAAAGACAAGTTAGAAAATACAAAACGCGTGTAAATCGTAAAAATCGAAATCGTGGAGAACAAGAAGCATTTGCATCATTACCACAAGAAAGTGAAGCAGAAGAAATTCAAAATGATGACAATGAAAGTGATATCGAAATTATTCGTTCAAAAAATTTCAGTTTGAAACCTATGGATTCAGAAGAAGCAGTATTACAAATGGATTTATTAGGACATGATTTCTTTATTTTCACAGATCGTGAAACTGATGGTACGAGTATTGTTTATAAAAGAAGAGATGGAAAATATGGTTTGATTGAAACAACTGAATAATTTGTTTTAATTAAGTCCAATATTAAACTAACCGTAGCGTTCATGATTGAGTTAAATCATGGACGCTCATTTTTTGTTGTGTTACTATGAAATAATTTGAAAGTTAGGTAAGATCTTGTGTATATTTTTATTGGATAAGAGATAAAATAAAAAACGAAAACTATTAATAAATAAAAAATAGCATTAACAAGCGAGAAAACTGTTTAAATGGAAAGTTAATAAGTGTAAATTTAAGCTTATAAATGATATCATAAATTGTTGTAAGCAAAGAGTTAAAAAGCTAAAGGAGCGAACAAAATGGGTTTTTTATCAAAGATTGCAGATGGCAATAAAAAAGAAATAAAACGCCTTGGTAAATTAGCCGACAAAGTCCTTGCGTTAGAAGAGGATACGTCGATATTAACTGATGAAGAAATTAGGGAGAAAACAAAAGTATTTCAAAAACAATTACAAGCAGAAGAAGATATAAAAAAACAATTTAAAATGCTCGATGATATTTTACCGGAAGCCTTTGCGCTCGTAAGAGAAGGTTCAAAACGTGTGTTCAATATGATTCCATATAAAGTTCAGGTTATGGGTGGTATTGCAATTCATGGTGGCGACATTTCTGAGATGAGAACAGGTGAAGGTAAAACGTTAACTGCTACAATGCCAGTTTATTTAAACGCATTGTTAGGTCGTGGTGTGCATGTTATTACAGTAAACGAATATTTATCTAGTACGCAAAGCGAAGAAATGGCAGAACTATATGAATTTCTTGGGTTATCTGTAGGATTAAACGTCAATAGTATGACAACAACTGAGAAGCGAGAAGCATACGCAAGTGATATTACGTATAGTACGAATAATGAGTTAGGATTCGATTATTTACGTGATAATATGGTGAACTATGCAGAAGAACGTGTTATGAGACCTTTAAACTTTGCTATCATTGATGAAGTTGACTCAATTTTAATTGATGAAGCACGTACGCCACTGATCATTTCAGGTGAAGCTGAGAAATCGACTTCGCTTTATACACAAGCAAATGTCTTTGCTAAAATGCTTAAAAATGAAGACGACTATAATTACGATGAGAAAACAAAAGCTGTTCAATTAACAGAGCAAGGTATTGATAAAGCAGAACGCATGTTTAAGATTGATAATCTATATGATGTGAATAATGTGGATATTATTAGCCATATTAATACTGCGTTACGTGCACATGTAACATTGCAAAGAGATGTGGATTACATGGTGAATAATGGTGAGGTCTTAATTGTTGACCAATTTACTGGTCGTACAATGCCAGGACGTCGCTTTTCAGAAGGCTTACACCAAGCCATAGAAGCGAAAGAAGGCGTGAAGATTCAAAACGAATCTAAAACAATGGCCTCTATTACATTCCAAAACTATTTCAGAATGTACAACAAACTTTCTGGTATGACAGGAACAGCTAAAACTGAAGAAGAAGAGTTCAGAAACATTTATAATATGACTGTAACTCAAATTCCTACTAACAAACCGATACAACGTGTGGACAAACCAGACTTAATATACATTAGTCAAAAAGGTAAATTTGATGCAGTTGTTGATGATGTTATTGAAAAACATAAACTAGGTCAACCTGTACTATTGGGTACAGTTGCAGTTGAAACCAGTGAATATATTTCTAATTTATTGAAAAAACATGGCGTACGTCATGACATTTTAAACGCTAAAAATCATGAACGTGAAGCAGATATAGTTGCTAATGCAGGTCAACGTGGAGCGGTTACTATCGCTACGAACATGGCAGGTAGAGGTACAGATATTAAACTTGGCGCAGGTGTTGAAGAAATTGGCGGCCTTGCAGTAATCGGTACAGAGCGACATGAATCTCGTCGTATTGATGACCAATTACGTGGTCGTGCTGGACGACAAGGTGATAAAGGGGAGAGTCGCTTTTACTTATCACTACAGGATGATTTAATGGTACGTTTTGGTTCGGAACGTTTACAAAGTATGATGAATCGTTTAGGTATGGATGATTCTACACCGATAGAATCTAAAATGGTGTCACGTGCTGTTGAATCTGCTCAAAAACGTGTAGAAGGTAATAACTTTGATGCGCGTAAACGTGTACTTGAATATGACGATGTATTACGTAAACAACGTGATATTATCTATGGTGAACGTAACCGTATTATTGATAATGATGAAAGCGGAGATTTAGTAAATGAAATGCTCCATTCTACATTAGATAGAAGCGTTCACTATTATATAAATGAAGATGAAGAAGATTTAGATTATGAGCCATTTATCAACTATATTGATGATGTATTCTTAAATGAAGGTGACTTAAAACTAGAAGATATCAAAGGTAAGGATCAAGAGGATATCATTGATATTGTTTGGTCGAAAGTTGAAGTCGCTTTAAAAGATCAAAAAGAGAAAATTGGTACGCAATTTGATGAATTCGAGCGTATGATTTTACTTCGTTCAATCGATTTACATTGGACAGACCATATAGATACAATGGATCAATTACGTCAAGGTATCCACTTGCGTTCTTATGGTCAACAAAATCCATTACGTGATTATCAAAACGAAGGACACCAACTTTTCGATACAATGATGCAAAACATCGAAGAAGATGTCAGCAAATATATCTTGAAATCAGTAGTTACCGTTGAAGATGACTTAGAACGTGATAAAACAACAGATTTCGGTAAAGCTGAACACGTATCTGCAGAAGATGGTAAAGAAAAGGCTAAAGCATCGCCTTATGTTAAAGATGAACATATCGGTAGAAACGATCCTTGCCCTTGCGGTAGTGGAAAAAAATATAAAAACTGCCATGGTGCATAATTTGAAAATGATTTTAAATAAAACCGGAAGCCTTGATAAAGCATATATCAACTTCCGGTTTTTATTTATCAAAATTAAAATTAACTTGTTTTGATAAATAAAAATAGCGGCAGAGTTGTAATTAAACTGCAAACTTTTGTAGAATAGATATATTGAATAAAATGACATAATTTAATAGTAGTATTTCAATCGTACGATAACAGGAGAGATGCAGTGATGGAACTATCAGAAATTAAACGTAATATAGATTATTATAATGAAAAATTAGAGCAACTTAGGGGGTCTCTTTGACTTAGAAGAAAAAGAGACAAATATTCAAGAATACGAAGAAATGATGGCTGATCCTACTTTTTGGGATGATCAAGATAAAGCACAGGAAATTATTGATAAGAATAATGCTTTAAAAACGATTGTAAATGCATATCGAGGATTAGAATCTGAAATAGAAGACATGGAAACAACAAGAGAACTATTATTAGACGATGACGATGATGATATGAAGTCAGATTTGGAACAGAACGTAATAGATTTTAAAGCAAATTTAGATAAGTTTGAACTACAATTATTACTTGATGGTCCATATGATGCGAACGATGCCATTATGGAACTACATCCTGGCGCAGGCGGTACAGA
Organism: Staphylococcus sp. AntiMn-1; assembly: GCF_001663395.1. Taxonomy (NCBI): domain Bacteria; kingdom Bacillati; phylum Bacillota; class Bacilli; order Caryophanales; family Staphylococcaceae; genus Staphylococcus; species Staphylococcus sp. AntiMn-1. The sequence continues at coordinate 1,182,367 of NZ_CP012968.1, read as the reverse complement.
ATCGCAAGATTGGACAAATATGCTTTTAAGAATGTATCAACGGTATTGTGAACAAAAAGGGTTTAAAGTTGAGATTGCAGATTACCTACCTGGTGATGAAGCGGGCGTTAAAAGCGTTACACTAATTGTTAAAGGTCATAATGCCTACGGTTATTTGAAAGCTGAAAAAGGCGTGCATCGACTTGTCCGCATTTCACCGTTTGATTCGTCAGGACGTAGACATACGTCATTCGCTTCTTGTGATGTTATACCGCAATTCAATAATACAGAAATTGAAATTGATATCAATCCAGATGATATTAATGTTGATACATTTAGAGCGTCTGGTGCAGGTGGTCAACATATTAATAAAACAGAATCAGCAATTAGAATTACCCATCAACCTACAGGCATTGTAGTAAACAACCAAAATGAGCGCTCTCAAATTAAGAACAGAGAAGCTGCAATGAAAACATTGAAAGCTAAGTTATATCAATTAAAAATTGAGGAACAAGAGCAAGAAATGGCAGAAATTCGTGGCGAGCAAAAAGAAATTGGCTGGGGAAGTCAAATAAGATCTTATGTTTTTCATCCTTATGCAATGGTTAAAGATCATAGAACAAATGAAGAATCAGGTAAGGTAGATGCAGTTATGGACGGAGATATAAGTCCATTTATAGAAGCATACTTACGTAGTCAAATGGATCATTCAGAAAGTTAAGCAAATGAAAATTAGAAATCTCGTCGTTAGTATTTAAACTAGTGACGAGATTTTTTGTTTTTTTAAGAATGAATAAAAGCATGTAAAATGCAATTTTAAATATTACACGTTAGATTTGGATGATGTATGTATATAGCCTCTATAAGGTTGTAATATCAATGTTTTAAGCGCTATTTAAGCTAATTGAATTGACCCATATTAAGTATCAATTGTCTATTACATTACAGTATAATAACAACCGCAAAAGACGAAATGTTTTATGCTATATTATGATTGATTAAAATTTAAGACAGTAAAGGGTTGAACATGTAATGAAGAAAGGATTAACATTTTCTGTAACATCGGCAGCATTGTTTTTTGGTTTTAATGGTATTGCATCAGCAGACCAAATTCACACAGTAAAAGAAGATGCTAAATTATCTGATATAGCGCATGCATTTGCCACAACAACAAATGAAATTCAGTCATTAAATCAATTGAATGAAAGAGTAACTGTACAAGCAGGAGAACAACTAGTACTTCCAGACAAAGATATAGTAGAAATAAAACAAGGAGATACAGTTTTAAATATTGCTGAAAAATATCAACTTAATTTAGAACAAATTTATCAGTTAAACCCAAATCTAGGTGAAGTTATTTACCCAGGCCAATTAGTGGCAGTATCTGAAAAGGGTTCAGCACATTTAAATAACCAGCTTCATAGTATTTTTAACGAACAACAAGTACAGAATGAAACAAGAGAAGGTAATGATGTTCCAGTAACATCAAATAACCTTGTACCAACGACACAACATACTTGGAATTACGTGGAAAAAGAAGCAGCAAATAATCAAAATGAAAGTAAACAAATGTATTCTAGTCAATATAAACCAACACAAGTCGCTTCAAATGGTAGTAATTATTATAGTTGGGGACAATGCACATATTATGCATTTGATCGCCGTCAACAATTAGGAAAATCAGTAGGTAACCTTTGGGGTAATGCGAATAATTGGGCTTCAGCAGCTAGTAATAGTGGCTACAAAGTTAACCATACACCTGAAGTGGGTGCGATTATCCAAAGTAATGCCGGTAACTATGGCCATGTAGGTGTTGTAGAACGTAAAAACCCAGATGGCTCAATTGTAGTATCAGAAATGAATTGGCAAGGTGTAGGACAAAAATCTTATAGAACGATTCACAACACTGGTCAATATAATTATATTCATTAGCAAATCATAAATTGGTATATACCTACAATATCATCTGAATACCTAAAGAAAAGGTGCTTAATAGTGAAATTATATTAGAGGTAAGTTTTGCTGAGTATAATAAATGGTACATCATAGAACCACTCCTGCATGTTTTGGAGTGGTTCTATGTTTAGAGATCAATGTATTTAAATAATATCATTAATAAGGTAATGGGAGAGAAATATAATTTTTCTAATAATATTTCGTAGTATATGCCCAGCCAATTACTGTCAAAATAACAACGGAGGCTGAGATATAAGTTTATGTACTAGACACCCCATAAATTGAATTAGTTAAATTCAATTACATTGATAAGACATTTTGATTGTTGAATGATATTATAAAATTAAGTATAATCATTCATTAAACAAACTAGGAGGCGATGTCATGGGAGTACATCAATATTTTAAACGCTTGTCTGATTTAGAAAAATTAATTAGATTACCGGGAAAATTTAAATACTTTGAGCATAATGTCGCTGCGCATTCATTTAAGGTGACAAAAATTGCCCAATATTTGGCTACAGTAGAGGAATACCATGGTAATGAAGTAGATTGGAAAAGTTTATATGAAAAGGCGTTAAACCATGATTTTGCTGAAATTTTTACGGGTGATATTAAAACACCAGTTAAATACGCAAGTGGCGAATTAAAAAAACTCTTCTCACAAGTAGAGGAAGAAATGGTAGATCATTTTATAAATGAAGAAATTCCAGAAGCCTATCAAGATATATATCGAGAAAGACTTCAAGAAGGTAAAGATGACTCATTAGAAGGTCAGATACTTTCTGTAGCTGACAAAATAGATTTATTATATGAAACATTTGGAGAAATACAAAAGCGTAACCCCGAACAACTATTTTTTGAAATATATGAGATGTCCTTAGAAACGATTATGCAATTTGATCATCTAAGTTCGGTACAAGATTTTATAGATAATATTATTCCAGAAATGTTAACGGAAAAATTCATCCCAAGATCAGAATTACGTGAAACAACAATGGCTATTTTAAATAATAGGAATGGGTGAAGTGAATGATTTGGTATGTGCTCGCATCCTTTTTTCCATGTATTTTCGTGGTATTTTTCAGCGTGCTAACACGAAGTAAATGGGTAGGAACGATTTTAACATTAATTATAATTGGTGCATCCGTTCAAAAAGGTTTTTTTCATAATGAATGGATCATTTTTATAGATGTCGCCTCGTTGCTGGCTGGTTACCTTATTATCGATCAATTAGAATTTCATAAAAAAGAAGATGACTGAGTAATAAATGTTAAGCAACTTAATTGCTATAGTTAAATATGCATTTTATAATTGTATAACTTCAACAATATAGTTTATTTTAAAATAAACAAATACAACTTAGGCAAACATGGTGACAGAACTATGTTTGTTTTTCTTTATATATAGCAAGATAAAAGCGAACAAATGTTTGCTTTTTCGTTTGTAAATCTGTTAAAATATGTAACGAGAATATGAATCTGCAAACTTGATGCAGACACACAGCAACAGTAGTATATACATTTTAAACATAGACACATCAGGTATGTTCGTATCGTTAGAAATTATATAGGAGGCATGTGTCACTATGGAACATCATCAATTTAAATTACAATCTGATTTTACACCTCAGGGTGATCAACCAGATGCGATAAAGAAAATAGTTGAAGGCGTTAATGAGGGCAAACGTCATCAAACCTTACTCGGTGCGACAGGTACAGGTAAAACCTTTACGATGAGTAATGTTATTAAACAAGTAGGCAAACCCACACTCATTATCGCCCACAATAAGACATTAGCAGGTCAATTATATAGTGAGTTTAAAGAATTCTTTCCAGAAAATAGAGTAGAATACTTTGTTAGTTATTATGATTACTATCAACCAGAGGCATATGTGCCATCAACTGATACTTTTATTGAAAAAGATGCTTCAATAAATGATGAAATTGACCAATTACGACATTCAGCGACAAGTTCACTTTTTGAAAGAGACGATGTCATTATTATTGCGAGTGTCAGTTGTATATATGGTTTAGGTAATCCAGAAGAATATCGAGATTTAGTAGTCAGTGTTCGCGCTGGTATGGAAATGGACAGAAGTGAACTTTTAAAAAAATTAGTAGACGTTCAATATTCGAGAAATGATATTGATTTTAGACGTGGTACATTTCGTGTAAGGGGAGATGTAGTTGAAATTTTCCCTGCTTCGAGAGAAGAAATGTGTATTCGTGTAGAATTTTTTGGTGATGAAATTGATCGTATCCGTGAAGTAAATTATTTAACGGGTGAAGTTTTAAGAGAGCGTGATCACTTTGTGATTTTTCCAGCATCCCACTTCGTAACACGTGAAGAGAAAATGAAATCTGCAATACAAAGAATTGAAAATGAACTAGAAGAACGCTTAACAGAATTACGCTCAGAAAATAAATTATTAGAGGCACAACGACTAGAACAACGTACGAATTATGATTTAGAAATGATGCGAGAAATGGGCTTCTGTTCTGGTATTGAAAACTACTCTGTGCATTTAACACTAAGACCAATGGGTTCAACGCCATATACGTTATTAGATTATTTTGGCGATGATTGGCTTGTAATGGTTGATGAATCACATGTGACATTACCTCAAATTAGGGGTATGTATAATGGAGACCGTGCACGTAAACAAGTACTTGTTGATCATGGTTTCCGTTTGCCGAGCGCTTTGGATAATAGACCTTTAAAATTTGAAGAATTCGAAGAAAAAACCAATCAACTCGTTTATGTATCTGCTACACCTGGTCCATTTGAGTTAGAACATACAGATGAAATGGTACAACAAATTATTCGTCCAACAGGTTTATTAGATCCTGAGATTGAAGTGCGACCAACGGAAAATCAAATTGACGATTTAATAAGTGAAATTCATGAGCGCATTGAACGTAATGAACGTGTGCTAGTTACAACATTAACTAAAAAAATGAGTGAAGATTTAACTACTTATTTAAAAGAAGCTGGCGTTAAGGTCAATTACCTACATTCAGAAATTAAAACATTGGAGCGTATAGAAATTATTCGTGATTTACGTATGGGAACTTATGATGTCATTGTTGGAATTAACTTATTAAGAGAGGGTATCGATATACCAGAAGTATCACTTGTTGTTATTCTTGATGCTGATAAAGAAGGTTTCTTACGTTCACATAGATCACTTGTTCAAACAAGTGGACGTGCAGCACGTAATAGTCGCGGTGAAGTTATTATGTACGGTGACAAGATTACAGATTCCATGCGTTATGCCATTGATGAGACAGAGCGACGTCGTACAATTCAAAAAGCATATAACGAAAAACATAATATTACGCCTACTACGATTAATAAGAAAATTCATGATGTTATTAGTGCAACTGTCGAAAATGATGAAACAAATGAACAACAACAAACTGAAGTACCTAAGAAAATGACGAAAAAAGAACGCGAAAAAACAATCGCAAATATAGAAAAAGAAATGAAACAAGCAGCTAAAGATTTAGATTTCGAAAAAGCAACAGAGCTTAGAGATATGTTGTTTGAATTAAAAGCAGAAGGGTGACAAATATGAAACAACCATCCATTGTAGTAAAAGGGGCTCGTGCCCATAATTTAAAAGGTGTAGATATTGAAATACCGAAAGATAAACTTATCGTGATGACGGGACTGTCTGGATCAGGAAAATCTTCACTTGCCTTTGATACAATATATGCTGAGGGTCAGCGTAGATATGTAGAGTCATTAAGTGCTTATGCAAGACAATTTTTAGGTCAAATGGATAAACCAGATGTTGATACGATTGAAGGTTTATCACCTGCGATATCAATTGACCAAAAGACTACAAGTAAAAATCCAAGATCAACTGTAGCGACAGTAACTGAAATATATGACTATATACGGTTGCTCTACGCACGTATAGGCAAACCATTTTGCCCCAATCATGGTATTGAAATAGAATCGCAAACTGTACAACAAATGGTAGACCAAGTGATGCAACTTGAAGAGCGTTCTAAAATCCAACTATTGGCTCCTGTGGTTTCTCATAGAAAAGGTGCACAAGAAAAACTCATAGACGACATTAGCAAAAAAGGCTATGTACGTGTACGTGTTGATGGTGAAATTATGGATGTAAACGAAGTGCCAAATTTAGATAAAAATAAAAATCATACTATCGAAGTCGTAATAGATCGCTTGGTGGTTAAAGCAGGTATTGAAGGACGTCTTGCTGATTCTATAGAAACTGCGATTAGACTTGCTGAAGGTACATTAATCGTTGATATAATTGGGGTAGAAGAATTAAAATTCTCGGAAAACCATGCTTGTCCGATATGTGGTTTTTCAATTGGTGAACTAGAACCTCGTATGTTCAGTTTTAACAGCCCCTTTGGTGCATGTCCAACATGTGATGGTTTAGGATTGAAATTGAAAGTAGATTTAGATTTAGTGGTTCCTGATACAAACAAAACTTTAAATGAAGGTGCAATCATAGCTTGGGAATCTTCAAGTTCTGATTTTTATCCAACATTATTAAATCGTGTTTGTGAAGTATATAAAATTAATATGGATAAACCATTTAAAAAATTAACAGATAGACAACAAGATATCATTTTAAACGGTTCTAAAGGTAAAGAAATTGAGTTCACTTTTAAACAACGCAATGGTCAAACACGTAAACGAACAATGGAATTTGAAGGTGTGATTAATAATATTAATCGTCGTTATCATGACTCACCATCTGAACTTGTTAGAGAGATGATGAGTAAATATATGACTGAGCTACCTTGTGAAACTTGTAATGGTAAACGTTTAAGCCGTGAAGCGTTATCTGTATATGTTTCTGGTCAGAATATTGGTGAAGTTGTTGAACATTCAATTAAAGATGCTTTGCATATGTATGAACATATTGAATTGTCAGATCAAGATAGAAAAATTGCAGATCAAATATTAAAGGAAATTAACTCACGTTTAGAATTTTTATACAACGTTGGTTTAGAATATTTAACACTCAATCGTGCATCAGGATCATTATCAGGTGGGGAAGCGCAGCGAATTCGCCTTGCTACACAAATTGGTTCTAGACTGTCAGGTGTACTTTACGTGTTAGATGAGCCTTCTATCGGACTTCACCAAAGAGATAATGATCGACTTATAAGTACATTAAAAGAAATGCGTGACTTAGGTAATACTTTGATCGTTGTAGAACACGATGAAGATACAATGCGTGCGGCTGATTATTTGGTTGATGTAGGCCCAGGTGCAGGTGAACATGGTGGCGAAATTGTCGCGAGTGGTACACCTAAACAAGTAATGAATCAGAAAAAATCACTCACTGGTCAATATTTAAGCGGGAAAAAGCTGATAGAAGTACCTGAGGAACGCCGTGAAATAACTGATCGTAAAGTCAGTGTTAAAGGCGCAAGAAGTAATAACTTAAAAGATATCGACGTAGATTTTCCATTATCAACAATGACAGTAGTTACAGGTGTTTCTGGTTCAGGTAAGAGTACGTTAGTTAATGAAGTGCTGTATAAATCATTAGCAAAACACATTAATAAATCAAAAGTAAAACCAGGTGATTGTGACGAAATTCAAGGAATAGAAGAACTTGAACGTATAATCGATATTGATCAATCACCTATTGGAAGAACACCGAGATCAAATCCAGCAACTTATACAGGGGTATTCGATAATATTAGGGATATCTTCGCGCAAACAAACGAATCTAAAGTAAGAGGATATACTAAAGGCCGTTTTAGCTTTAATGTGAAAGGCGGTCGTTGTGAAGCTTGTAGAGGTGACGGTATTATAAAAATTGAAATGCATTTCTTACCAGATGTGTATGTACCGTGTGAAATTTGTGGTGGTTCTAGATACAATAGAGAAACGCTAGAAGTCACGTATAAAGGTAAAAACATTGCAGATATTTTAGCAATGACAGCTGAAGAAGCGACTAATTTCTTTGAAAAAGTACCAAAAATTCATCGTAAATTGAAAACATTAGTTGATGTTGGACTAGGATACGTTACACTCGGACAACAAGCAACAACACTTTCTGGTGGGGAAGCACAACGTGTTAAACTCGCATCTGAATTGCATAAACGTTCTACGGGTCGCTCCATCTATATTCTTGATGAACCAACGACTGGTTTACATGTTGATGATATTGGTCGATTATTAAAAGTACTCAATAAACTAGTGGAAAATGGTGATACTGTGGTTATTATTGAGCATAACTTAGATGTTATTAAAATGGCAGATCATATTATTGACTTAGGTCCAGAAGGTGGCGATGGGGGCGGTACGCTTGTAGCTACCGGTACGCCAGAACAAATTGCAGAAGTAAAAGAAAGTTATACAGGACAATACTTAAAGCCTGTGCTAGAAAGAGATACAGTAAAATAAACAATATAAGTATGTAACTCCACTCAAAAAGGCGGGAACATAAGTATAAATGGCTCTCTTCAAGGTAAGTACTTTAACGTGCAAACTTTGAAGGGGGTATTTTTGTATTTATTACCAACAAATACCTAGAAAATGATTTGTAGTAAATTAAATGAATAAATTGAAAATATAATCAGTCACTGGTGTGTGATATCGTTTATAATTGATATAATGATAGATATTATAGATATGTGTTGAATTATCGATCTTCTACACTTTTTGATATGGATTATCATTTCTTTTTGATATGATAATATCATATTGCAAATGTAAGAGAAATATTGATAGAGGTGAACTATGTTAACTACCAAGAGTTTAGTAGACCGCTTTGAACTTGATCTTATTGTTGGAGAAGCAGGTTTAAACAAACAAATTAAAAATACAGATATTTCAAGACCAGGTTTGGAAATGGCAGGTTATTTTTCTCACTATGCTTCTGACCGTATTCAATTATTAGGTACGACGGAATTATCTTTTTATAACTTATTACCAGATGAAGAACGTAAAGGTCGTATGAGAAAGTTATGTCGTCCAGATACACCAGCGATTATTGTGACGAGAGATTTAGAACCACCAGAGGAACTTATCGCTGCAGCAAAAGAACTCGACACGCCTTTAATTGCGTCGACGATTGCTACTACACAATTAATGAGTCGTTTAACTACATTTTTAGAACATGAACTCGCACGAACAACATCACTGCATGGAGTACTTGTCGACGTTTATGGTGTAGGTGTACTGATTACTGGTGATTCTGGAATCGGTAAAAGTGAAACGGCATTAGAATTAATAAAACGTGGTCATAGATTAGTAGCAGATGATAATGTGGAAATTAGAGAAATTAGTAAAGACGAATTGATTGGGAGAGCACCTAAATTAATAGAACATTTATTAGAAATTAGAGGCTTAGGTATCATTAATGTAATGACATTGTTTGGTGCAGGTTCGATTTTAACTGAAAAACGATTGCGTTTAAATATTCATTTAGAAAACTGGCATAAAGACAAATTATATGATCGAGTCGGCTTAAATGAAGAAAAATTACGTATCTTAGATACTGAAATTACGAAAAAAACAATTCCTGTACGACCTGGACGTAACGTAGCGGTTATTATTGAAGTTGCGGCAATGAATTACCGACTGAATATTATGGGCATCAATACAGCAGAAGAGTTTAATGATCGCTTAAATGCTGAAATATTACGAAATGGTAGCAATAGTGAGGAGAAATAGGTAATGATGACATTAAATTATATCAATCCAATTGCACTTGAGCTTGGGCCTATTTCAGTACGTTGGTACGGAATTATTATCGCTGTTGGGATACTCTTGGGTTATTTTATTGCTCAAGAAGGTGTGAAACGAATTGGCTTTGATACAGATACATTAGTTGATATCATTTTTTGGAGTGCAATATTTGGATTTATTATGGCGAGACTTTATTTTGTTGTATTCCAGTGGCCGTATTATATTCAAAACCCAATTGAAATTCCGATGATATGGCACGGTGGTATTGCAATACACGGTGGCTTAATAGGTGGATTTGTTACAGGGATTATCATCTGTAAACAAAAAAATATTAACCCGTTTCAAATTGGTGATGTCATTGCACCAAGTATGATTTTAGGCCAAGGTATTGGAAGATGGGGCAACTTTATGAATCATGAAGCTCATGGCGGTCCTGTTTCAAGAACATTCTTAGAAAACTTACATATTCCAGATTTTATTATTAATAATATGTATATTAATGGCAAATACTACCAGCCAACATTCTTATATGAATCTATTTGGGACATTTTAGGCTTTGTTATACTAATCTTGCTTAGAAAACATTTACGTATAGGAGATACTTTCTGTCTATATTTGATATGGTATTCAATCGGCAGATTTTTCGTAGAAGGCATGCGTACAGATAGCTTGATGTTAACTAGTGATATTCGAGTAGCGCAGTTAATGTCTATTATACTGATTATAGTAGGTATTGTGATTATGATTATAAGAAGAGTGAAATATAACGCACCAAGATATAAAGATGTTGGTCCGTTAACTTGGTCAAATCAAAAAGTGAAGTGATAAAATATCATGCGTAATTTAAAAAAGGTTAAAGTTAAAGGCAATAACCCACTTTGGCATATGTATCGTTATATTAGATACTTTAAAATATTTAAACAAACGATAATTATTGAAATTTGCAGGTACTTGCCTCACGTGAAATTAAAACATTGGGCGTATCGCAATTTATTGAAAATGAATATTGGTAAAAACACAGCATTTGCTTTTAAAGTAGTTCCCGATTTATTATACCCAGAGTATATTTCCATAGGGGAAAATTGTGTGATTGGCTATAATACTACAATTTTGACTCATGAATTTCTCGTTGATGAATTTCGAACGGGGCGTGTGCAAATTGGTGATAATACTTTAATTGGCGCGAATGTTACAATATTACCAGGTGTAAGCATAGGATCAAATGTTAAAGTCGGAGCGGGTGCTGTTATTTCAAAAGACATACCTGATTCGGCATTAGCATATGGAAATCCCATGCAAATAAGAACTTAATTAATATTTAGGAGGTGATAATGGATGGCGCATAACGGCAAAGTAATACCAATGAAATTAGATAGTCAATTTTATAAAAAATTGGGAGACCAAAAATTTCTGCACCAAGATTATAAAAAGGCAGCAGAATATTATGGCAAAGTGCTGGATATGTCACCTCAAGATTTTGATGTAAAAGTAAAATACGCGGAATGTCTTGTGAATATAGGACTAAGTGGTAAAGCAGAGCATCTATTTTATGAAAGTATTGCGCAACAAGAGTTAGTAGAAGAAAGTTATTATCAGCTTAGTCAATTAAACATTACATTAAATGAAGCAAATAAAGCATTTTTATTTGGTATAAATTATGTCACGATGTCTAACGATGAAGATTATAAAGAAGAACTTGAAGAAATGTTTGAAGTTTCTTATAATTCAGCTGAAAAAATAGAGATAGAAAGTCAGCTATTTGCAGTACAACTTATTTTCCAATACCTATTTTCTCAGGGAAGATTACCCGAAGCACGAACATTTATCTTAAATCAAAACGATGAAATTCAAGAACATCGCGTAGTGCGTAATTTACTTGCGATGTGTTATTTATACATGAATGAATATGACATTGCTAAAGAAATGTTTGAGCGATTGCTTAGTGAAGATAATACGGATGTACATGCATTATGTCATTATACTTTATTACTTTATAATACGAATGATAAAGAAAAATACCAACGCTATTTAAAAATTTTAAATAAAGTCATGCCGATGAATGATGATGAATCATTTAAGCTAGGCATCGTTTTATGTTACTTGAAACAATATGAAGCTTCGCAAAAAATATTACAGCCACTTTATAGAAAAGGAAAATTCCTTTCCATCCAAATGTATAATGCGTTAAGTTATAATAGTTACTATTTAAACAATATTGAGGATAGTAAATATTATTGGTCGAAGTTGCAAGATATGACTAAAGTAGATGTAGGTTATGCACCTTGGGTTATTGCAGAGAGTAAAATGTATTTCGATGAACAAGTATTACCATTATTACTCCATGACGATAGCCATCATAGGTTATATGGTATTTTCTTATTAAACCAGTTAAAGGGACGCGAAGTGCTTTTAACACAAGAAATTTGGGCAGTTCTAGAATCTATGGAAGATTACGAAAAGCTATATCTTACCTATATTATTCAAGATTTAAAATTAAACAAATTAGATTTCATTCATAGAGGCTTATTGATGTTGTATGGTGTGAAATCATTGAAAAATAATGAGGATTTATTTATTGTATGGATTGATCAAGCAGAAGCGATTATATCTGAAAAAGTAGATTTAACAAATGTAAATGAATATATTGCAGCATTTGTGTATATGTATTATCGTAATGCTGATAGTAAAATAACAAAACAACAAGTAATCGAATGGTTTGATATATCTTCTTACCGTTTAAATAAAACGATAGATTATTTAGTGAGCATATAAGTTTAAGAAATGCAAGAAATCATATATACTGCGCATAATGAATTATTAAACAGGAGGCAATTTAAATGGCTGAACAAGTGGATTTTGATGTGGCAATTATAGGTGCCGGACCAGCAGGAATGACTGCTGCAGTTTATGCATCACGTGCTAATTTAAGCACAGTAATGATTGAACGTGGTATGCCAGGTGGACAAATGGCAAACACAGAAGAAGTTGAGAACTTCCCAGGATTTGAAATGGTAACAGGTCCGGACTTATCAACGAAAATGTTTGAACATGCGAAAAAATTTGGTGCTAAATATCAATATGGCGATATCAAATCAATAGAAGATAAAGGTACTCATAAAGTGATTAACCTTGGTAATAGTGAAATTACAGCTCGCGCCGTAATCATTTCAACAGGTGCAGAATACAAAAAAATTGGTGTACCTGGTGAACAAGAACTTGGCGGTCGTGGTGTAAGTTATTGTGCCGTATGTGATGGAGCATTCTTTAAAGGTAAGAAATTATTTGTTATTGGTGGCGGAGACTCAGCTGTAGAAGAAGGAACATTCCTTACAAAATTTGCTGATAGCGTAACAATTGTTCACCGTAGAGATGAATTACGTGCTCAAAAAATCTTACAAGATCGCGCATTTAAAAACGATAAAATTGATTTTATTTGGAGTCACACTTTAAAAACAATTAATGACAAAGATGGCAAAGTTGGTTCGGTAACATTAGAATCAACAAAAGATGGCACAGAACAAACACTAGATGGCGATGGCGTATTTGTGTACATTGGTATGAAACCATTAACAATACCTTTCCAAGATTTAGGTATTACTAATGAAGTTGGCTACATTTTAACGAATGAAGACATGAGTACAAGTGTACCTGGTATATATGCAGCAGGCGACGTACGTGAAAAAGGGTTACGTCAAATTGTCACTGCAACTGGTGATGGAAGTATTGCTGCACAAAGTGCCATTGCATATATCGAGCATTTACACGATACAATTGAAGCATAAATAAATTGTATCATTGATGGGATAAAGTCATAGATTATAAAAGATTGTATAAAATATCATAGATAAATTCAGTCATAGCTAGAATGTTATACTTACGATCTATAGTAAGTTATAACATTCTAGCTTTTTTACATAATGAAACAACTATAGCGTTATAATATTGATAGATAAAACTACTACCTTAGTCGTTTTTCATGTAAAATATAATGTGATAATATTAACTCGTTAGACTTATATTGAGAAAAATGAAAGATATTGTATAAATGCCAATATAAATAAGCTATTAACAGCGTAGAACTAATTTTGCGATTAAAATAATCAATGGATGGTGTAAAGAGATGCAACGAGAAGAAAAAGAAATAGTAAAGAGTGAATTGTTGGTTGTAACTGGTTTGTCAGGCGCCGGAAAATCTGTGGTCATTCAGAGTTTAGAAGACATTGGATATTTCTGTGTAGATAATTTACCACCGATTCTTTTACCAAAATTTGTAGAATTGATGGGGCAAGGAAATCCTTCTTTACAAAAAGTAGCGATTGCTATTGATTTAAGAGGTAAGGAACTATTTAAATCTTTAATTAAAGAAATGGACCAAATTAAGAGTAACTCAGATGTTATTGTTGATTTAATGTTCTTGGAAGCATCGAATGAAAAACTGATTTCTCGTTATAAAGAAACACGTCGTGCACATCCTTTAAATGAAAAAGGTCAACGTTCATTAATTGAAGCTATTGAAGAAGAACGTGAGTTGTTGACTGAAATACAAAGTTTAGCGAATTATACGATTGATACATCGCAAATGACACCGAAAGAATTGCGCAAACGTATGGGAGATTATTTTAATCAAAGTAACTATCAAACATTTAATATTAATGTAATTAGCTTTGGTTTTAAACATGGTATACAAATAGATGCGGATCTTGTATTTGATGTAAGATTTTTACCTAATCCGCACTATGTTGATGAGTTGAGACCATTAACTGGCGAAGATGAAGCAGTATATAAATATGTAATGAAATGGAAAGAAACAAACATTTTTTATGAAAAATTAATGGATTTATTGAAATTTATGATACCAGGATATAAAAAAGAAGGAAAATCTCAACTTGTTATTGCAATAGGTTGTACTGGTGGCCAACATCGTTCTGTCGCACTAGCCAAACGTATCGGAGCAGAACTCAGGGAGAGTTTTGACTATAATGTGTATGTACAACATAGGGATGCACATGTCGAAAGTGGCGTGAAACAAAAAAATGAAAAGAATTAAGCTTGTACTTATAGGTGGAGGTACGGGTTTATCCGTTTTAGCACGTGGTTTAAAGGGTTATCCGATCGATATTACGACGATTGTCACAGTAGCTGATGATGGTGGTAGTACGGGTAAAATACGAAGCGAAATGGATATACCTGCTCCAGGAGATATACGAAACGTTATTTCGGCATTAAGTGAAACAGAATCAACAATAGAACAATTGTTTCAATATCGTTTTAAAGAAAACCAAGTCGAAGGTCATTCTTTAGGTAATCTACTCATTGCTGCATTAACCAACATCAATAACGATTTTGGACATGCAGTGAAAGAACTAAGTCAAATTTTAAATATTAGAGGACGTGTTATTCCTTCTACCAATACGAGTGTACGTTTAAATGCGGTGATGGAAGATGGAGAAATTGTATATGGCGAATCTAATATTCCAAAAAAGAATAAAAAGATTAAACGTGTATTTTTAGAACCAGAAGATGTTGAGCCAATGGAAGAAGCAGTTGAAGCAATAGAAGAGGCAGATTTAATCGTATTAGGCCCTGGCTCACTTTATACGAGTGTGATTTCTAATCTATGCGTGAAGGGTATTTCTAATGCACTGCTAGGTGGAGATGTTCCTAAATTATATGTTTCAAATGTTATGACACAACCAGGTGAAACAAATAGTTACACTGCAATCGATCATGTGAACGCAATACATGATCATGTTGGTCAGAACTTTATCAATTATTCTATCTGTAGCACCCAATCATTTACTGAAGATGTGTTAAAGCGCTATAGGGAAGATGGAGCATCACCAGTGAAATGTAATATGGATCATATGGAAGAACAAAATATTAAAGTATTTACACATCCTAATTTAGTAGAGGTTTCTGAAGAATACTACGTGCGTCATAATACTGAAGTATTATCTAAAATGATTTATGAAATAGCTATGAGGGAAACTGACACGATTGAATTTACGCGTGAGAAAGAAAATGATAAATAATAACTAAGTGATTTCATTTAGTTAAAGAAGGGACTGATTAATCTATGAGCTTTGCATCCGAGATGAAAAATGAACTGACTAGAATAGAAGTAGATGAAGAGAATGCAAAAGCAGAGCTCAGTGCGCTTATTCGTATGAATGGTGCACTCAGTCTTTCCAACCAACAATTTGTTATTAACGTACAAACCGAAAATGCTACTACGGCAAGACGTATATATTCGTTAATTAAAAAAGTATTTAATGTTGAAGTGGAACTACTTGTGAGAAAGAAAATGAAATTAAAAAAGAACAATATTTATATCTGTCGTATTAAAGTACGTGCCAGAGAAATATTGGATGAATTAGGTATTTTAAAAAGTGGTGTCTTCACGCACGAAATTGATGAAGCATTGATTCATGATGATGAAATGAGAAGAAGTTATTTACGTGGTGCTTTTCTTGCTGGTGGCTCTGTAAACAATCCAGAAACGTCATCTTATCATTTAGAAATATTTTCATTATATGAAGATCATTCTGAAGGTATAACGCAGTTAATGAATAAATATGAATTGAATGCCAAGCACCTCGAACGAAAAAAAGGTAGTATTGCCTATTTAAAAGAAGCGGAAAAAATTTCTGATTTCTTAAGTTTAATCGGGGGATATCAAGCACTTTTGAAATTTGAGGATGTTCGTATCGTACGTGATATGAGAAACTCTGTTAACAGATTGGTGAATTGTGAAACTGCTAATTTGAATAAAACAGTAAGCGCTGCTATGAAACATGTAGAAAGTATTCGTTTAATTGACCAAGAAATTGGTCTGGATAATTTACCTGAAAGATTACGTGAAATTGCAAAACTCAGGGTAGAGCACCAAGAAGTGTCTCTTAAAGAATTAGGAGAAATGATGACTTCTGGCAATATATCTAAATCTGGTGTGAATCATCGATTAAGAAAGTTGAATGAAATGGCGGATAAATTGAGAACTGGCGAACCAATTGAACTGAAATAATATACTTTACAGTTTTATATTTTACCTTGGACTCTTCAATTCTACCTTCGAGAAATATTAGTGGCATTATTAAAAATAAATCTAGTCATACGTGAATTAGTTGTGCTAGTATTATTATAAAATAATTGTATAATTTAATTTTGATTATTAACGCCTCTATAAAGAGGTGTTTTTTTATATAATTAATACAATTTGTGATGCGTAATAGCAATAGAATTATGCTTAAATCCTATTGTTGTTGGAGTCGAAGGAGTGAGTTAATGTCAAAACTGTTTAATAAGCATTCTAAAAATATTATTCTTTGTATAATAGGTACGTTTATTAACGCAATAGGTGTCAATTGTTTTTTACTTGGATCTAACTTAGGAGACGGGGGCACTGTCGGTATATCTTTAGCATTATTATATTCATTTGGATTGTCGCCGGCTTGGACATCATTAATTATCAATACACTCGTTGTATTAATTGGTTGGAAATTTTTGAGTAAAACAACTGCAGTCTATACAGTTATAGCAAATACGTCACTTTCACTGTTCTTACATTTAACTGAAAATATAAATCTTGGTGTGGATAATTTCGTGATTAATGCTGTGTTTGGTGGGGCTATTATCGGTATTGGCGGAGGTTTAGTTATTGCGACAGGTAGTACACTTGGAGGCACATTAGTTATAGCTAAGATAATTAATAAATACTCAGAAATTAAAACATCGCAAGGCATCTTTGTGTTGGATGCACTCGTCGTTCTATCCTTTTTGATGGTACTTCCTTTACAAAATGTGTTATTTACAATCATTATGCTATTTGTAACCGAAAGAGCGACATCGTTTATCATAGAAGGATTTAATCCTAAAAAAGCAGTTACGATTATATCAAGTAAAAGTGAAACAATTAGCGATAAAATTAATGCTTTTACAGGAAGAGGCTCTACGATATTAACTGGTAAGGGCGGCTATGCTAAGAGTGAGACGCATATGCTATACGTGGTAGTGCCACAGTCTCAAGTGACGAGAGTGAAAAAGCTTGTTAACGAAGAAGATGAAAACGCCTTTTTAGTAATCCATGATGTGAGAGATGTTTTAGGTAGTACTTTTATAAATGTAAAATAAATTTATAAAAGTATTGATTTAAAAAAGAGAAACAATTGTCTTGCATAGATTTTTAGCATATTATAGACTACATAGATTACTAGATATATTGAAAAAGGGTATATGGTAAAAGTGGTTAATGAGTTGAGTGTTTTTAAATAAAAAATAAAACCCGATACCATAGATATATAACCTATGGTATCGGGTGATGTTTAGAAAATCTTATTCAAGTCCCCTCGAAGGGAATCGAACCCCCATTTTAAGAACCGGAATCTTACGTGTTATCCATTACACTACGAGGGGGTTAAAAAACACGCTAATACAAGTGTACAAATCTTAGAAGTAACGGTCAATAAGAATATTGTAAGTTTCGTGAAATTTCGAGCTTTAATTTTTGACCATATTTGACTTTTGAGTTAAAATAAATTTATCAATTAGAAATAAGGAGGCAATATTAATGAATTTAATACCTACAGTAATTGAAACAACAAACCGTGGGGAACGTGCATATGACATTTACTCACGTTTATTAAAAGACCGTATTATTATGTTAGGTTCACAAATCGATGATAATGTAGCGAACTCTATTGTTTCACAATTATTATTCCTACAAGCACAAGATGCTGAAAAAGATATCTATCTTTATATCAATTCGCCAGGCGGAAGTGTGACGGCTGGATTTGCAATTTATGATACAATTCAACACATTAAACCAGATGTACAAACAATCTGTATTGGTATGGCTGCCTCAATGGGTTCATTCCTACTTGCAGCAGGAGCAAAAGGTAAACGTTTTGCTTTACCAAATGCTGAAGTAATGATTCACCAACCACTTGGTGGTGCGCAAGGTCAAGCAACAGAAATTGAAATTGCTGCGAATCATATTCTTAAGACACGTGCCAAATTAAACCAAATTTTAGCAGAGCGTACTGGTCAGTCAATTGAAAAAATTGAAAAAGATACAGATCGTGATAATTTCTTATCAGCTGAAGAAGCTAAAGAATACGGTCTAGTTGACCAAGTTATGGTTCCTGAAGCATAACGCTAAAATTAATATAAAAGCTTAATTAAAAAAGACAAGCCACATCATGTGGCTTGTCTTTTTTAATTATTATTCTACTAAATCTTCTAAAGCTATTTTTAAATCTGGATATTTAAATTTAAAGTCTATAGCCTGTAATTTATTTGGTATTACTTTTTGTGTGTCCAATACAACTGTAGACATTTGGCCTAAAGCTAATCTTAAGGCTAATGCAGGTACCCAAGTGAAATGGGGACGATGTGTGACGCGTGCCAATGTATAGCCAAATAAATTTTGATGTTCAACAATAGGCGCTGTAAAGTTGAAAACGCCATGTGCATTTCCGTTGTTAATTGTATAGAGTATGGCTCTTGTTAAATCATCTAAATGAATCCAAGAATACCATTGTCTACCTGAACCGAGTTTACCACCAAGGTAAAATTCATATGGTAGTTTCATCAAAGGTAAGGCACCTCCATCTTCTGCTAGGATCATGCCAAATCTACCAATCACAACACGTGTGCCTAATGATTCAAACTGACGTGCGCGACGTTCCCATTGGTAAACTACTTCTGATAAGAAATCAAATGGGAGCGATTTATATAATTCTGTATAAGTTCGATCGTAATCTGGCTTGTAATAACCAACTGCACTCGCATTAAAGAATACTGAAGGTTTTTGTTTGCGGTTTTTAAACAAGTCGAATAATGCTTGCGTAGACTGTAAGCGGCTCAACATAATTGCTTGTTTATGTTCTTTTGTCCAACGTTTCATTAAGCTTGCACCTGCAAGATTAATAACGATGTCAATATCAGGAATTTGAGATTCCCAATTCGTTTTAGACCAATTAACGTATGTTATTTTTGGATGTGAAGTTGATTTGTCTTGTCTAGTAAGAATTGTTATATGCGCGTCACTTTGCTTGATAGCTTCAACGAGTTGGGTACCAACCATACCTGTGCCACCTGTTATTAAATAGTGTTTCATTATATCACCTCATAAAATAGTAATGCTTTAGACTGTAATGATTAAAAAACGACTCAAGCTAAATTTTTCTGACATAATTCTTTCGAAAATTGTTCAAGAATATGTCATTTAGTCATCTTAAGAAGTATTTAAAATAATATTGGATACCGTTATAATAAGGGTACCTTCGATATTAATTAATCATCTCTTAATTATTTCGAGTATACCCCATAATATACTAACGAAGGTAAAATTTTGACTCCCTTTAGTAGTGGCCTATGCGATTATCGTATAGGCCTATATTTATATGCTAACGTAATTAAAGATTTATAACTATCTTTTTATTTATAAATTGCTTATATAAACGTATCCTTAATAAATTTTTTAATGCTTTACTATTAGATGAAAAGAAATATTAGACTGAAAATAACTAATAGAAGGAAAATAATAAAACTAAAGAAAAGATTACGTTTCTTGGAAGTAGGCTTTGGTTCATAGTTGTCATTTTCAACCATCATTTGACGAAGGCCTTTTTTGTTAGGGTGACCCTGCTGCTCAAAATCATTTAATAAATCATGTTTATTCATATTTAGCTCACATCCTGTTATGATAATAGTGAAACATGTAAAGTAACAATTGAAATTAAATAAAAGTATTGAAAATATAGTTTGATTTAGATTAATATTATACTGAATCATAAAATGTTAAAGCATAGTTGTATTTTACAACAGATATGACATCAAGATAACAGCCATATTAAAAAATAGTTAATCGGTTTGATTAGTATAAAAAATAGTGTAAAATATACATTTGTTAATGAAAGTACATTTAGAATAAATATAAAAGTTATGATATAAATTGAAGTGAGGGGAGCTTATGCCAAAGCATAATCAAAATAACAAGAAAATGAGCAGTTTTGCAAAAATTGTGAGTGCGATTATTGTCTTGTTATTAGTAGGTGGATTAGTTTTTGCCATTTTTGCCTTTGTAGATCATTCGAAACAAGCCGACGAACGTTTAGCTGATCAAAAGCAAGAAGAAAAAGATAAGAAAAAAGAAAAGACTAAAGAAGAAAAAGATAAGAAAAAAGAGAAATCAACAGAAGAGTCACAAGAAACGCAACAAACCCAACAACAAACTCAGCAAGCTCCAACTACGCAACAAACACAGCAGACACAACAAACTCAACAACAAACAAAACAACCTGCAACAGCCGAACGTACAACAGAAGAAGAAAAAGACTCTCCTGAGAAAACAAAAGAAGAAACAACTGAAGAACGCTCTACCGAAGAGCAAACTACAGAGGAACGTAGTACAGAAGAACGCACGACTGAAGAACGCACTACAGAAGAACGCACGACTGAAGAGCGTACAACAGAGGAAAAAACACCTGAGCCATCTACAGAAGAAAAAACTTCAGAACCTTCAACTGAAGAGCAAACACCTGAACCTTCAACAGAAGAAAGAAGTAGTCAAGCTGACACACAAGAAAGATCAACACAAAATAGTAACTCGAATTCATCAGAAGAAGATTAACGTTGTTCATAACGGTTTAGTAAATATAGTTGTATAAGCTATTAAAAAGAAGCACTCGTTCTCACGGGTGCTTCTTTTATATTGTCAACAAAGACTACGACTTTGCTAGCGTTTTTCTATGCTATTTCTGCAGTCATAGCCTTAGTCTATAGTATTCAGCTAGGATTTTTCTTGAAGGAGTCAGACCAAAGCGTTGTCATTTTTTAAACCAATCAATCATTCATCATTAGTAATTAGTTGACCCCTTATAAAGACAAACGCAGACTTTATTTTAATTAACTTGAAGGGCAGGGTGCTTATAATTTCAAATAAAATAAAAGCTAATGTGAATCAAATTGAATTAAAATAGGAAGTTTAATAAGAAAGTAAGGAGCGATGACAAGAGTATTAAGGTAATGCAACCACTCAAACAACCGAATGGGCCACAACCACAACCGATATTTTTTGTATAATTATATGATTGGTGTTGGTGTGTACCAGCGTATGGTTTTTGACTATGCTTATTAAAATGATCTGGGTCCTTATATCGTTGGTCATCCGGATCGATAACCTCTGGTTGATCTTTTTGTGACATAGTTTTTCCTCCAAAATAGTATTATAAAACTATTTTAATGATAATAGGACAACCATTCAATCATTCACGCTTGTAAAAGCATAAGAATGTGAATAATATGTGTTTATATTATAATATGTACTATTAAAAAATAATAAGTATGAATGATTAATTGATGTTTTTAACGGGTATTAAATTATTGTAGGTAGTTACAAAAGTAACAAAAATTTTAATGGTCAATAGTTAATAATTAATAGATAGGTATTTCTCTTGCAATTTTAAAAATATAGTAGTAGTATTGCTGTTATAAGAGGTTATATTTTTTTGTCCCACCAGGGACGTAAAAAGTCAATCTATGGTTAGAACTTGACCCTTTAAATGGAAATGGAGGTGGATAGTAGTGAAGGACTTGATAAAAATTCAACAAAAGTTAGTTCCAGAAATTGTTGAAAAGATGTATCGTCGTTTTTCAATACTCACTACTATCTCCAAGCATCAACCCGTAGGTAGACGAAGTTTAAGTGAATACATGGATTTGACTGAACGTGTACTGCGTTCAGAAACAGATATATTGAAGAAACAAGAACTTATCAAAGTTAAACCAACAGGTATGGAAATAACTGAAGCAGGTGAAACAACGATTTGTCAATTGAATAGCTATTTCAATATTTATTCAGACGATCATCATCTTGCGCAAGTTATTAAAGAGCAGTACAACATCAAAGAGGTTTACGTCATACCTGGCGATTCAGATGCTGATAAAACAGTTAAGATTGAGTTGTCACGTCAGGCGGGACAACTTGTAGAAGATGTTCTTTACGAACATGCAATAGTTTCTGTGACTGGTGGTTCAACGATGGCATATGTCAGCGAAGCCATGCACAAGCAACCGTACAATGTATTATTCGTACCTGCACGTGGAGGACTTGGTGAAAATGTTGTATATCAAGCGAATACGATTGCTGCAAGTATGGCGCAGCAAACGAACGGTGATTATACAACACTATATGTACCAGATAATGTAAGTGAGACAACATATAATACGCTTATGTTAGAACCATCAGTTATCCATTCACTTGAGAAAATTAAGGAATCCAATATTACGATCCACGGCATTGGTGATGCGCTGAAGATGGCGCGAAGACGTCAATCACCTAGTGAAGTTATAGAGAAACTTCAACATCACAATGCCTCGGGAGAAGCATTTGGATATTATTTCGATGATCAAGGTGACATTGTCCATAAAGTGAAAACGATTGGACTACAATTAGAAGATCTTGAGTCGAAGAAGTTTATCTTTGCCGTAGCTGGGGGTAAATCAAAAGGAGAAGCTATTAAAGCTTACCTTTCAATTGCACCCAATAACACTGTATTAATCACAGACGAAGCTGCGGCAAGAGTAATCGCAAAACAATAGTAATAAAAGGTGAAATACACTTTTTAAATATCATTTTAAAGGAGGCCATTATAATGGCAGTTAAAGTAGCAATTAATGGTTTTGGTAGAATTGGACGTTTAGCATTTAGAAGAATTCAAGACGTAGAAGGTATTGACGTAGTAGCAGTTAACGATTTAACAGATGACGAAATGTTAGCTCATTTATTAAAATATGACACTACACAAGGTCGCTTCACAGGAGAAGTTGAAGTAGAAAAAGACGGATTCCGTGTAAATGGACAAGAAGTTAAATCATTCTCAGAACCTGAACCAAGTAAATTACCTTGGAAAGATTTAGACATCGATGTTGTTTTAGAATGTACTGGTTTCTTCGCTGATAAAGAAAAAGCAGAAGCTCACATTGACGCTGGCGCTAAAAAAGTATTAATCTCTGCACCAGCAACAGGCGACTTAAAAACAATCGTTTATAACACTAACCACAGTGAATTAGATGGTTCAGAAACAGTTGTTTCAGGTGCTTCATGTACTACTAACTCATTAGCTCCAGTAGCTAAAGTTTTAAATGACGACTTCGGCTTAGTTGAAGGTTTCATGACTACTATTCACGCATATACTGGTGACCAAAGTACTCAAGATGCTCCACACAGAAAAGGCGACAAACGCCGTGCACGTGCAGCTGCTGAAAACATCATCCCTAACTCAACAGGTGCTGCTAAAGCAATTGGTTTAGTAATCCCTGAAATCGATGGTAAATTAGACGGTGGCGCTCAACGTGTTCCAGTTGCTACTGGTTCATTAACTGAACTTACAGTTGTATTAGAAAAAGACGTAAGCGTTGAAGACGTTAACGCAGCAATGAAAAATGCTTCAGACGAATCATTTGGTTACACTGAAGACGAAATCGTTTCTTCTGACGTAATCGGTATGACTTACGGTTCATTATTCGATGCAACGCAAACTCGTGTTATGACAGTTGGAGATCACCAATTAGTTAAAATAGCTGCTTGGTATGATAACGAAATGTCTTACACTTCACAATTAGTTCGTACTTTAGAATATTTAGCTGACCAATCTAAATAATTCGGATTAAAAAATTAATTTAACAAGCTTAAATGTTGTTAAATTTAAACAATAAGCTTAGGAGTAAGCGGGGAGCACATCGCTTCTCCGCTTATTTTACTTTATTGTTCCATTCAGAGGAGGAAGCTTATATGGCTAAAAAAATTGTAACTGACATAGAATTAAAAGGTAAAACTGTACTTGTACGTGCAGATTTTAACGTACCAATGAAAGACGGCGAAATCACTGATGATAACCGTATCGTTCAAGCATTACCAACAATAAAACATATTATTGAGCAAGGTGGAAAAGTAGTATTATTCTCTCACCTAGGTAAAGTTAAAGAAGAAAGTGATAAAGCAGAATTAACTTTAAAACCAGTGGCTACAGCATTAACAGAAAAATTAGGTAAAGATGTTGTGTTTGTACCTGAAACACGCGGTGAAAAACTAGAAGAATCTGTTAAAGCACTTAACGAAGGTGATGTACTTTTAGTTGAAAATACACGTTATGAAGACGTTGAGGGTAAAAAAGAATCTAAAAATGATTCTGACTTAGGCAAATACTGGGCTTCACTTGGCGATGTATTCGTAAATGATGCTTTTGGTACAGCTCACCGTGAGCACGCGTCTAACGTTGGTATCGCATCTAATTTAGAAACAGTTGCAGGATTCTTAATGGAAAAAGAAATTAAATATATCGGTGGCGTAGTTGAAAACCCTGATAAACCTGTAGTTGCAATTTTAGGTGGCGCTAAAGTTTCTGACAAAATTGGTGTCATCACGAACTTATTGAAAATTGCTGACAAAGTACTTATCGGTGGCGGAATGTCGTACACATTCTTCAAAGCGCAAGGTAAAGAAATTGGCTTATCATTATTAGAAGAAGATAAAGTTGACTTTGCTAAAGAATTATTAGACCGTGCTGGCGATCAAATTGTATTACCAGTAGATTGTAAAATTGCTAAAGAATTCTCAAATGACGCTGAAATCACAGAAGTATCTATTGATGATATCCCAGCTGATCAAGAAGCAATGGATGTTGGTCCGAAAACAGTAGAATTATTTAAAGAACAATTACAAGGTGCGCATACAGTTATATGGAACGGACCAATGGGTGTATTTGAATTAAGTAACTTTGCTAAAGGTACGATTGGTATTTGTGAAGCAATCGCTGAATTAAAAGATGCTAACACAATTATCGGTGGCGGCGATTCAGCTGCAGCAGCAATTTCATTAGGATATGCAGATGACTTCAGTCACATTTCAACTGGTGGCGGCGCTTCATTAGAATACCTTGAAGGTAAAGAGCTACCGGGCGTTATCGCAATTGCTAACAAATAATTGCACGACTAAATATGCAAGACATGATTATAGTGTTTAAAATATTAATCATAAATTACTAATAGGAGTGTTATATAATGAGAAAACCAATTATCGCAGGTAACTGGAAAATGAATAAAACAGTTCAAGAAGCTAAAGATTTCGTTAATGCATTACCAACATTACCAGATACTAAAGAAGTAGAATCTGTAATTTGTGCACCAGCAATTCAATTAGACGCATTAGTTACTTTGGTAAATGATGGTAAAGCACAAGGATTACAAATCGGTGCTCAAAATGCTTACTTCGAAGATAATGGCGCATTTACTGGTGAAACTTCTCCAGCTGCATTAGCAGACCTTGGTGTTAAATATGTTGTTATTGGACATTCAGAACGTCGTGAAATCTTCAAAGAAACTGACGAAGACATTAACAAAAAAGCACATGCTGTATTTAACCATGGCATGACACCAATCATTTGTGTTGGCGAAACTGATGAAGAACGCGAAAGTGGAAAAGCAAACGAAGTTGTAGGCAACCAAGTGAAAAAAGCAGTAGAAGGTTTATCTGAAGAGCAATTACAACAAGTAGTTATTGCTTATGAACCAATCTGGGCTATCGGTACTGGTAAATCATCAACTTCTGAAGATGCTAATGAAATGTGTGCATTTGTAAGAGAAACAGTTGCTGAGTTATCTAGTCAAACAGTAGCAGATGCAACTCGTATTCAATATGGTGGTAGTGTTAAACCTAACAACATTAAAGAATACATGGCTCAATCAGACATAGATGGCGCATTAGTAGGCGGCGCATCACTTAAAGTGGATGATTTTGTACAATTGTTAGAAGGTGCAAAATAATATGGCGAAACAACCAACTGCATTAATTATTTTAGATGGTTTTGCAAACAGAGAAACAGAACATGGTAATGCTGTAAAACTAGCTAATAAGCCTAATTTCGACCGTTACTACAGTAAATACCCAACAACGCAAATCGAAGCAAGTGGTTTAGATGTTGGTCTTCCTGAAGGTCAAATGGGTAATTCAGAAGTTGGTCATATGAATATTGGTGCTGGACGTGTAGTTTATCAAAGTTTAACGCGTATCAATAAATCTATCGAAGACGGTGATTTCTTTGATAATGAAGTATTAAACAACGCAATTCAACACGTTAAAGACAATAATTCAGCGCTACATCTCTTTGGCTTATTATCTGATGGTGGTGTTCATAGTCATTATAAACACTTATTCGCATTATTAGAATTAGCTAAAAAGCAAGGTGTTGAGAAAGTCTATGTTCACGCATTCTTAGATGGACGTGACGTAGATCAAAAATCATCACTAAAATATATCGAAGAAACGCAAGCTAAATTCGATGAACTTGGCATTGGCCAATTTGCATCTGTTTCAGGGCGTTATTACGCAATGGATCGTGATAAACGTTGGGATAGAGAAGAAAAAGCTTATAATGCAATCCGTAATTTTAAAGGTGAAACTTTTGAATCAGCTAAAGCTGGTGTCGAAGCTAACTACGAGAAAGATTTAACAGACGAGTTTGTTGAACCATTTATCGTAAAAGATCAAAATGACGGTGTGAATGATGGCGACGCAGTTGTTTTTTATAACTTCCGTCCAGACAGAGCAGGACAACTTTCTGAAATATTTACAGACAAAGCTTTCGAAGGTTTCAAAGTTGAACAAATTGACGATTTATTTTATGCAACATTTACAAAATATAACGACAATGTGAAAGCAGAAATCGTTTTTGAAAAAGTTGATTTAACAAATACTATCGGTGAAGTTGTTCAAAACAATGGTTTAAAACAATTGCGTATTGCAGAAACAGAAAAATTCCCACATGTCACTTATTTCATGAGTGGTGGACGTAATGCTGAATTTGAAGGTGAACGTCGTCGTCTAATCGACTCACCAAAAGTTGCAACTTACGACCTTAAACCAGAAATGAGTGCATACGAAGTTAAAGATGCATTAATTGAAGAATTAAATAAAGGTGACTTAGATTTAATCTTATTAAACTTTGCTAACCCTGACATGGTTGGACACAGTGGTATGCTTGAACCAACGATTAAAGCAATAGAAGCTGTAGACGAATGTCTAGGCGAAGTGGTTGATAAGATTACAGAAATGGGTGGTCATGCTATCGTTACTGCAGATCATGGTAACTCAGACATGGTATTAACAGATGATGATCAACCTATGACTACACATACGACGAATCCAGTTCCAGTTATCGTTACTAAAGAAGGCGTAATATTGCGTGAAACGGGTCGTCTAGGTGACTTAGCACCAACATTATTAGATTTACTCAATGTAAACCAACCAGAAGATATGACTGGTGAATCATTAATCAATCATTAATTTAATGAATTAAAATTTAGAGTGAAAATTGATGCTATAAATTAAGATAGAAGGGTTTCTTATTCTGATAATTTGTAGCATCTATAAACAACACAAGAGAATTAAATTACTTTGTATTTATAGTATTTAAAGTTATAATGAAGATGAAATTTAATATTTCTAAACTACTTATTTATAAAGGAGATTATAAACATGCCAATTATTACAGATGTTTACGCTCGCGAAGTCTTAGACTCACGCGGTAACCCAACAGTTGAAGTAGAAGTATTAACTGAGAGTGGCGCTTTTGGTCGCGCATTAGTTCCATCAGGTGCCTCTACTGGTGAACACGAAGCAGTAGAATTACGTGACGGTGATAAAGACCGTTACTTAGGTAAAGGTGTTATTAAAGCAGTTGAAAATGTAAACGAAATTATTGCACCAGAGTTAGTTGAAGGTGAATTTTCAGTTCTAGAACAAGTATCTATCGACAAAATGATGATTCAATTAGATGGTACTGAAAACAAAGGTAAATTAGGTGCTAACGCTATTCTTGGTGTATCACTAGCAGTAGCTCGTGCAGCAGCTGATTTATTAGGCCAACCACTTTACAAATATTTAGGTGGATTCAACGGTACACAATTACCAGTACCAATGATGAACATTGTTAATGGTGGTTCTCACTCTGATGCACCAATCGCATTCCAAGAGTTCATGGTATTACCAGTTGGAGCAGAAACATTTAAAGAATCATTACGTTGGGGCGCAGAAATTTTCCACAACTTAAAATCAATCCTTAAAAACCGTGGTTTAGAAACATCAGTTGGTGACGAAGGTGGATTCGCTCCTAAATTCGAAGGCACTGAAGACGCAGTAGAAACTATTTTAGAAGCAATTAAAGCAGTTGGTTTAGAACCAGGTAAAGATGTATTTTTAGGCTTTGACTGTGCATCTTCTGAGTTCTTTGAAGATGGCGTTTATAACTACGCTAAATTCGAAGGCGAAAATGGTAAAAAACGTAATGCTGAAGAACAAGTTGACTTCTTAGAAGAATTAGTTAACAAATATCCAATCATCTCTATTGAAGACGGTATGGACGAAAACGACTGGGACGGTTGGAAAGTATTAACTGAACGTATCGGTGATCGTGTACAATTAGTAGGTGACGATTTATTCGTTACAAACACTGTTAAATTAGAAGAAGGTATCGAAAAAGGTATCGGTAACTCAATTCTAATTAAAGTTAACCAAATCGGTACTTTAACTGAAACATTTGAAGCTATTGAAATGGCTCAAAAAGCTGGTTACACAGCAGTTATTTCTCACCGTTCAGGTGAAACAGAAGATACTTCAATTTCTGATATCGCTGTTGCAACAAATGCTGGTCAAATCAAAACAGGTTCATTATCAAGAACAGACCGTATTGCTAAATACAACCAATTATTACGTATTGAAGATGAATTATACGAAACTGCTAAGTTTGACGGACTTAAATCTTTCTATAACTTATCTAAATAATACCGCTTAAAAATTAAAGAGTTCACGCGCTAACACGCAAGTCATTTATGGCTTGCGTGTTTTTTAAAGAAGACCTTACCACTTTAGTGGTTAGGTCTTCTTATGCAATAGCTTTAGCTATTGTAATCCTCAGGTGTTCACTTTAGTGGTTAGGTCTTCTTATGCAATAGCTTTAGCTATTGTAATCCTCAGGTGTTCACTTTAGTGGTTAGGTCTTCTTATGCAATAGCTTTAGCTATTGTAATCCTTAGGTGTCCACTTGAGTGGTGCGAAGTTAATGAATACGTCTACTTAAATAGAAGTATGAAGGTAGATGAAATGCTAAACGAACAAGATTTATAGTACTACCTTACAATATGGCTATATAAATTATGTCACATAATTTATATAGTAAGACTTTCTTAAATTGTTCATCTTTCACTATGAAACTGATATAATTAAAGATGTAAATCATAGAAGGAGCCTTAATTTATATGGATGTAAAACCTAAATCAAAAGAAACAAAAACGGCTCATCTGATTGCTTATAGTTCATTAATCATCGCTATTCTTTATGCAATACATTTATTTGTTGTTTTAGATGATAGTGTAATTAAACAATTACTTTTAAATAGTGAACAAAAGCCATCGGAAAATGCTGTTGGAACAATTAAAAATAGTTTTCAATTTACAGGCGTAATGTACATATTTGCTAACTTAGCAGGTATCATCGCCATCTGGAATAGACATACTTATTTATGGTGGTTTATGTTTGCTGTATTCATCTCACAAATCTTGTATAATGTAGTTAATATCGGTCCGGTATATGGAGCAATATTAGATGTTAAAGCAGGAATTAATTTAATTCCATTAACGGTTGTATTGATTATGTCATTTGTATTAGCGATTTATATGTTAGCTGTTTCTATTAAACGTAAGAGTACGTTCAATAGATAGTAGTTTGCTAAAGAAGACGAACGTGTGGTATAATGCGATTCGTATATAATGAATGGAGGACAATTTTCATGCATACAGTAGTAATGATTATTTTAGTTTTAGTATGTATTGCATTAGTAACTGTTGTATTACTCCAAGAAGGTAAAAGTAATGGACTATCAGGTGCGATAAGTGGTGGCGCCGAACAGTTATTTGGTAAACAAAAGCAACGCGGTGTCGATTTATTCTTGCATAGATTAACAATTATATTGTCTGTCATTTTCTTCTTGTTAATGTTAGGCATAAGTTATTTTGGTTTATAAGGTCCGACAATGTTAAAGTCGGGCTTTTTTATTTATAATAGATATGTTGTACGCTAAAAAGAAATTTATAAAAATTAATTAACTCGAAATCAAGCATAAGCGAAAGGGTTGAATCACGATGCAAATCAAACTTCCAAAGCCATTCTTTTTTGAAGAAGGCAACCGAGCTGTGTTATTATTACATGGTTTCACTGGGAATTCATCAGATGTAAGACAATTAGGCCGATTCTTACAGAAAAAAGGGTACACATCTTATGCGCCTCACTATGAGGGACATACTGCACCCCCTGAAGAAATATTAAAATCCAGTCCTTTTGTATGGTTTAAAGAAGCATTAGACGGTTACGACTTTTTAGTCGAAAAAGGATACGATGAAATTGTAGTCGCTGGTTTGTCACTTGGTGGCTGCTATGCATTAAAATTAAGCTTAAACAGAGATGTAAAGGGTATTATAACTATGTGTTCACCTATGTACATTAAGACAGAAGGGTCTATGTTTGATGGTGTGCTAGAATATGCCCGCAATTTTAAAAAGTATGAAGGTAAAGATGAAACCACAATTAATAAAGAAATGGACGTTTTTCAACCTTCAGAAACTTTAAAAGAGCTTCAAGGACAAATCCAAGATGTAAGAGATCATGTGGACGAAGTAATGGATCCATTATTGGTCGTTCAAGCAGAACAAGACCAAATGATCAATACAGATTCTGCAAACATTATATACAATGAGAGCGAATCTGATGAGAAAGATATTAAATGGTATGCGAATTCCGGACATGTCATTACAATTGATAAGGAAAAAGAATTAGTATTTGAAGATGTATACCAATTTTTAGAATCATTAGATTGGTCTGAATAAAAATTATAGAATTATTTAAAAAAAGAAAGGAGGGGCATAATGAATTTAAAACCAGCCATTGAAGAAATTATTAAACAACCAGATTATGAACCCATGTCTGTATCTGATTTTCAAGACGCATTAGGTTTAAATAGTGCCGACTCATTTAGAGACTTAATTAAGGTGCTTGTTGAATTAGAACAAACAGGTTTAATTCAACGTACAAAAACAGATAGATATCAACGCAAGGAATCTAACAAATCCCAACAATCAAAATTGGTGAAGGGTAAACTAAGCCAGAATAAAAAAGGCTTTGCATTCTTACGTCCAGAAGAAGGTGAAATGGATGATATCTTTATTCCACCTACAAAAATTAATAGAGCCATGGACGGTGACACGGTCCTAGTAGAAGTACAAAATTCAAAAGGTGAACATAAAGGTAAGCTAGAAGGCGAAGTGAAATCGATAGAAACGCATTCAGTCACACAAGTGGTTGGTACGTTTAGCGAAGCACGCCATTTCGGTTTTGTATTACCAGATGATAAACGTATTATGCAAGACATCTTTATCGCCAAAGGACATAACTTAGGCGCTGTAGACGGCCATAAAGTACTTGTACAGATCACGAAGTACGCAGATGGTACAAACAATCCAGAAGGACAAGTTTCGGCTATATTAGGCCATAAAAACGATCCAGGGGTAGATATATTATCAATCATCTATCAACATGGCATTGAAATTGAATTTCCAGACAATGTTTTAGCAGAAGCTGAAGCCGTGCCGGATGAAATTGAACCATCACAAATTGAAGGCCGTCGCGATTTACGTGATGAACTTACAATTACAATTGATGGCGCGGACGCAAAAGATTTAGATGATGCAATTGGTATTAAAAAGCTAAGCAATGGTCATACGCAATTAACAGTCAGTATCGCTGACGTTAGTTATTATGTCACTGAAGGATCAGCCTTAGATGAAGAAGCATATAGTCGAGCTACAAGTGTCTATTTAGTTGACCGTGTGATCCCTATGATTCCACACCGCTTAAGTAACGGTATTTGTTCTTTAAATCCAGACGTTGATCGCTTAACATTGAGCTGTCGCATGGAATTTAATGAACGTGGAGAAGTCGTTAAGCATGAGATTTTTGATAGTGTGATACATTCAAATTATCGTATGACATATGATGAAGTGAATGAAATCATTACAGATCAAAATGCAGACACACGTGAAAAATTTAGTGAAGTTACGCCAATGTTAGACTTAGCACAAGATTTATCACAACGTTTAGTTAACATGAGAAGACGTCGTGGTGAAATCGACTTCGATATTAGTGAAGCAAAAGTAATCGTTAATGAAGAAGGTATCCCAACAGATGTAGAATTAAGAAAACGTGGTGAAGGAGAACGCTTAATCGAGTCATTTATGCTTGCAGCAAATGAAACGATAGCAGAACACTTCGATCACTTAGAAGTACCATTCATATATCGTGTTCACGAACAACCAAAATCAGAACGTTTACGCAAGTTCTTTGATTTTATTACGAATTTTGGACTAATGATTCAAGGTACAGGAGAAGAAATCCATCCTTCAACATTACAAAAGATTCAACAAGAAGTTGAAGGCCAACCAGAACAAATGGTTATCTCAACAATGATGTTACGTTCAATGCAACAAGCACGTTATGATGATGTAAATTTAGGACACTTTGGCTTATCAGCTGAATACTATACACATTTCACATCACCAATACGTAGATATCCTGATTTAATCGTACATAGATTAATACGTAAATATATTGTAGAACAATCTATGAACAATAAAGAGAAGTCAAAATGGGAAGCACTGTTACCAGAAATTGCTGATCATACATCTCAAAGAGAACGTAGAGCGATTGAAGCAGAACGTGATACAGATGAACTTAAAAAATCAGAATATATGGTACAACATGTTGGCGAAGAATTCGAAGGTATTATAAGTTCAGTTGCTAATTTTGGTGTGTTTGTTGAATTACCAAATACGATTGAAGGCATGGTACACGTTTCGAATATGACAGACGATTTTTACCATTTCGATGAACGCCAAATGGCAATGATTGGTGAACGTCAGGCTAAAGTGTTCCGTATAGGCGACCCAGTTCAAATTAAAGTCATCAACGTGGACGTAGATGAGCGCATGATCGATTTCCAAATCGTTGGTATGCCATTACCTAAAAATGAACGCAGTCAAAGACCTTCACGTGGTAAGACAATCCAAGCGAATCCTCGTGGCAAATCATCAGATAAATCTAAAGGTGATAGCAAGGATAAAACGAAACACAAACAACGCAGAGGTAAAAATCAGCGTAACAACGATAAATCAAATAGTGGTAATACAAAACACAAACCATTTTATAAAGATAAAAATGTGAAAAATAAAGCACGTAAGAAGAAAAAATAACTCAACAAAGAGGTGAAACTCAATGCCAAAGAAAAAATCACCAGGAACACTAGCTGAAAATCGTAAAGCCAGACATGATTACGTCATTGAAGATACGATTGAAGCGGGCATTGTGTTACAAGGGACTGAGATTAAGTCAATTCGTCGTGGCAGTGCCAATCTTAAAGATAGTTATGCGCAAGTTAATCGCGGTGAAATGTATCTTAATAATATGCATATTGCCCCATACGAAGAAGGCAATCGCTTTAACCATGATCCTCGCCGTTCACGTAAACTTTTATTGCACAAACGTCAAATTGAAAAATTAGGTGAGCGTACGAGAGAAGTAGGTTATTCGATTGTGCCATTGAAACTCTATTTAAAACATGGACACTGTAAAGTATTGCTAGGTGTTGCACGTGGTAAGAAAAATTACGATAAGCGACAAGCATTGAAAGATAAAGCAGTAAAACGTGATATGGATAGAGCAATGAAAGACCGTTATTAAGCGGATATATTGCCAAAGACCCTGATCTTTGGTAATATAATATGTGCTTTCTAAAAAGCTGAGCGATAAGCGTGAAGTGGACAGGAAGTGCATTTTATACTATTTAGGGGGCGTTTTTGGATTCGACAGGGGTACCATGAGCAGGTTAAGCGTGTCGGAGGGTTGTCTCCGTCACTAACACACACAGTTATAATAACTGGCAAAGAAAACAATAATTTCGCAGTAGCTGCGTAATAGCACTCTGCATCGCCTAACGGCATCTCCTATGTGCCGTTAACCGCGATTCAACCTTTAGTAGGATACGCTAGGCACTGCCGTTTGAAGTCTGCCTAGAAGAGATTAATCAAACTAGCATAATGATGGCCGTCTATCACTTACCATTATGCGAAACTCAATGATAGACTACACACGTAGAAAGATCTGTATCAGGACCTCTGGACGCGGGTTCGAATCCCGCCGTCTCCATATCAAAAGGCTTAGCCATTGTGGCTAAGCCTTTTTTGTATTTAAGTTGATACATATTTCAAATCTCAATGTTGCACGTAATTGATAAACATCATTCATTGTGAGCTTATTTGTACCTAATATTTTAAATAAATATTTTCTTTAAACTGGCCTAGAATCAAGATTATTTAACATAGTACTTTTTAAATTTTTTAATTGTAGTATTTATAGAGAATAAACCAATCAAAAGAGTAACAAGTCCTACATGATCATTGATAAATTGCAGGTAGATATTTATATAAGATACATCACAATAAGCGTATAGAACGCAATGAACAGCGTGAAAAAGAGAATGAAGTTATATATCAAAACTTTGTAGTAGAAGTGAAAGAAAGCTTAAATAATGAGCGAGAGGAGTTGGTTGTGATTGTTCTTGAGACTGAACAGGCGCTTGTTGTGTTTGTTGTTGTGATTGGGCCGGCTGTTGTGTAGATTGTTGTTCTTGTGTATTCACTTGTTCTTGAGGTTGAGCTTCTTCAGTACTTTCATCTTGTGTTGCTACTTCTTCAGATGATTTGTCGTCTGATTTTTGTTTTTCATCTGACTTATCTTTTTCTTCATCTGACCCTTTATCTGAATCCTTATCATCTTTCTTACTTTCTTTATCTTCAGATTTAGTTTCTTTTGTGTCGTCTAACTTACTTTCTTCTTCATTCCCACATGCAGCCAATACTAAAAAGCTTGCTAGAAATAAAAACAATAACTTCTTCATTTATGCATCCCCCTAAAAAATAATTATATAACTTAATTGTACTATACTTAAAAATGAATAGTGAAACTAAATTGTTAAGATTAAGTTAAGTATCTTTATAAGTCTAGTGGGGCAGTTTTAAATTATGTTGCAATTAGATACCCTTAATTACTATAAAAACCATTAATTGTTATACGATTATATAACAATTAAATTGTATAATTAATAATAAATTTTGATTATTAAGTAAAAAATTACATTTTGATGTATAATGAAGGTAATGAAGAAAAGGAGATTTATAAAATGAATATAAATATAGTAACTGATTTATTGAAAGAAGAAAACGTTGTGAGTATAGATTTATTATTGGTAACTGGTAAATTAGAACGTGCTAAAGAAATTGATGTTGATAAATCATCCGAGAATTTATTGTTTGTGACAAAACCAAAAAATAAAGTAATTAATTTAAATCATGTTGTTAAAATAGAAACTGTACTTAAATTTGAAGGTAATGTCACTTTTTAATAATTACCTAACACAAGTATGAAAATGAATATGTACAAAGTGCAACGACTTACGTTGTTTTTGTGATTTTTATATTTTAGACACAGCTAGAAATACAATGTGAGTCATGATTTAGCAACACCTATAGCGGTATTAAATGAAGTAATTAACTCCCGCAGACGTTAGATTATAAGGCTAAGCCATTGTGGCTTAGTCTTTTTAGTTTGTGTTGATTTAGTATTGTCGAATATAAGCTTGTTGAAGTACGGTGCCGTATACAAAATAATCTTTTTGTTGTAAGAAGCGGTGTGTTTTTAAATTTAATGAAATGAAGTGTGACAATAATGTAAGTTGTATTAATACCCGCCTTTGTTAAAATTATCTTTGGCTTAATGAAAGTCAACTTTAAAAAAAGATATTTAATTTAGGAGGATAATATGAACGAGAGCGTAAAATACAATAGAATTTCAGAATTAGATTATATGAGAGGCTTTGCCTTACTAGGAATAATTCTAACTAATATAATTTCAATATTTGTCTTGCCAGCACCAAGTAACTACGATCAGGCTAGTTATTTAAAGTTCATTGATTTTTTTGTTGAAAGTAAATTTTTTACAATATTTACATTTTTATTTGGAGTCGGATTTTATATATTTATTCGCAATGCTAAAGCAAAACAATTAAATAGTAATATCGTATTTATAAGAAGGTTAGTAATCTTAGCGTGTTTCGGTATATTGCATCAAATGCTTCAACCAGGAGAAGCGTTACTATTATATTCAATCATTGGCTTGATCTTATTGCCTTGTTTTTATTTTAAAAGGTCTATCAATTTAGCCATTGGCTTAATATTATTGGCTATTTGTTTATATATAGGTAGTAAAACAATATTACCGATACCATATTTCATATTAGGACTGGCAGCTGGTCAATTTAATATTTTTGAGAATATTAAGACTAAAGTGTTAATTGTAATAGTAAGTGCTTCAGGTGTGATGTCTGCATTAAGTTGGATTTTGCTAAATAAGTCATATGTATTTCCTACATATAAATTTTTAGAAGATAGTTCGAACAATGAATTGATTAATAAATATATTCAAAATAAAGATTTGTATGATCAATTAATCGTTGTTACTAGTCCATTTATAGCGTTATTTTATGTCTCTCTATTATTATTAATTATAAAAGTACGAAGCTTTGCTAAAATCTTAAGCCCATTACGATTATATGGAAGAATGGCGCTTACAAATTATGTAGGACAAACTTTATTAATTTGGCTGGTTATATTATGTGTGGATAGTGATCAAGTAGATTATATGGATACTTTATGGATCTGTATTGCAATCTATATTTTACAATTGTTATTCACAAGTATTTGGCTGAAATACTTTAAATATGGCCCATTGGAATATATATGGAGAATGGGAACTTATTGGAAATGGTTTAGCTTGATAAAAAAATAGGTTGAGTTTTTAAAATTACACTAATGAGAGAGTGGAATAAGATGAAAAATAAAAGAAAGAAAGCTTTAGTTTTTGTATTGATTATTACGTTAATTATGGCATTAGCTATGTCAACAATGCATTATATTTTTGGCTATAATTATGAGAATTCGGAAATGGTTAAAGTATTGATTTACTTTGAAATTATTATGAGTATGCTTTCCATATTTATGTATAAAAAACTTTTCTCAACACAAAAATTATTTAACATACGGCTTTCTTTTTGGTTTTTACCTCTTATTATTCTAATCATAATTACATTGGTTGTATTTTTTATAAATGGAGATTTTACCGGCAAAATACCAATGGTTTCTTTAATATTAGTAACAACACTTTTAGTTGGTGTTAGTGAAGAAGTAGTATTTAGAGGTATAGTGTTGGAAACATTTTTACAAAAGGGCGGAATAGTAACAGCTATTTTAGTTAGTGCGATATTATTTTCCTTATTTCACGCAGTTAATATTTTTGGCGGATCATCAATAGGTGAAGTGATAAACCAAATGATTGGGGTATTTTTAGGTGGAATAGTGTATGCTTGCCTCTCAATAAATTTAAAGAGCTTTATACCACTTATTATATATCACTGTTTATGGGATTTTCTAATCTTAAGTAATGAAATAGTTAGTGCTAATATTGAAGTGTTTATTTTCATTATAGGAACATTAGAATTTATTATTTTAATTCCAATATTTATTTACACAGTCATTAAATTTAATAAAGGGGCTTAAATAAAGTTAATAGGGAATGAACATTGCGCAAAGAGGCTGAGACATGTGATATGTCCCAGCCTCTACTACTTGTTATGATATTTAAAAAACAGAAATAGAATAATGTTAATTTATACTAGTGAAAGATGGAAATATACAGGGGTTACGAGGTTAACCTGTGATTGTTTAATCAAACTCTATTTCGTATAATGATTCGTTTATTTGTTCGTACAGCTCATATTTTTCTAAATAATCAATCCATACATCATTCGGTTTCTTTTCTCTTTCTTCAACTAAAGATTTAATTTTTTCATATATACCTTTCATCAAATCTTTATACATCGCATTTGCTGCTCTTTCTATTTTTGCCTCTGACCAGCGCTTTTTCGGTGGACGTCTTTTATCCTTTTCTAGTTGATAGTTGATAGCTTTGTCGTAAAAGCTATCTAACGCTGGTAATTTATCTTCTATATGTGCTTGAAATTCATTTAAATTCATAAATATTCTCCTCTTTTAAAAAACAACGTTCTACATAATTCTAACAATAATAGGGTAAATTAAATACCTGATGAATAATTCATTTATTTTATAATGGACTGAATTGTTATTGAATAACCCAGTATCTGGACTAATTGATTATTAGAATAATATTTGTCAGTTGATAGTGCTATCACTATTAAGTATACCAGTCTATTCATGCTATTTAGTTACTTTTCTATAAGTTTCTAATTTTTTCTTGGTCAATAGGTTCATTTTTAAATGTATGAATTTAAACATTGATATTCGTTATTCCTACTGAACATGTAGCATGTTTAGTAAATGAATCTATTTTAATATTATTTTCTTAAGTATCAGTGGTAATGTTAAATATAAAGAGTTGAGCGTTTTACATATGATTTAATCAATAAACTACATGAATTATACTGTAATGAATATAAGTAACTGCTAAGAATGAAAGCAATCAAATTATTGTATAGTGAATGAAACTCATTTAAATAGATTGGTGGTAAATATATGGAGAAAATAATGGTTATCGGGTCTTCGGGTTCTGGAAAATCAACGTTATCAAGACAACTAGGTCATAATTTAAATATACCTGTTTTTCATTTAGACGTATTATTTTGGAAACCTAATTGGGTTATGACAAGTTCTGAAGAACAAAAAGAAATTCAAAAAACATTATTGCAAAAAAAGAAATGGATTATTGATGGAAGTTATACTGGTATCTTAGATGAAAGATTAAATGCTGCAGATAGTGTGATACTTTTAGATTTGCCAAGAAAAATTTGTTTTTATAGAGTTTTTAAGAGATTGTTTAAAAATATTGGTAAGACTAGAATTGATATGGGCAAAGATTGTAAAGAAAGGATCAATCTCACATTTTTAAAATATATTTGGAATTTTCCTAAGCACAGAAAACCATATTTATTACAAAAAATTAAGGCAAATAAAAACGATAAAAAAGTATTTGTTTTAACCAACATTAAAGAAATTGAACAATTTAGAATGAATGTGGAAAAGAACGACTTTTAAATCTAAAAATTACTATGGATTGTTTTTAAACTGTTACAGAAATCGTAGAGGCTTGGTCTGACGCCTTCCTAGTTGATGAAGTATTAGCCGAAGACTACAGGCAGTTTCTGTGATTGCTCAAAGTATGTACAAAAAACGTTGGCAAATTTGGATTCTTTGAGACGCCTTAATTAAGGTGTCTTTTTTTGATTATTGAGATAACTTTATAATGAAATTAATTTGAATATTACAGATTAACCAAAAAAATTAAAATGGAATTAATATTAGTGTAATCGACAATTAAAAACCACATGATATATTATTCTAAGATTGAATTATTTTACACTTTAGCTTACAAGTCAATGACAATATTGCTTGTATAGTTTATTTAGTAAAATAACACTTAGAAGGGACGATTTATAATTAAACGATACATATATATTTTTTCATTTTTTATTATAGGCGTTTTAAGCATATTAGGATTTACACATTTAAACACTGCATCCGCTGCGACGGCTGCAACTCAAGAGGAATCCATAAGTCATATGAACACGTTAGAAGGTAAGGGATGGGATTATGATGATGAATATGGCTGGCAATGTTTTGATTTAGTGAATGAGCAATGGGATTATTTGTATGGTCACGGATTAGAAGGTGACTATGCAAAAGAAATTCCAACTAAAAATAACTTTGAGGGTGAAGCCACAGTATATAAAAATTATGAGGGCTTCCAAGCACAAGCTGGAGATATCGTTGTATTCAATGATGAATTTGGCAGTGGTGCAGGTCACACAGCAATCGTTACGGAAGGTAATTATAATGGCGCTAGTGATAAATTTGAATCATTAGATCAAAATTGGGATGGCGGTGGCGCTGAAAAAACAGAAGTAGCTCACAGAGTAGTACATGATTATGAAACTGAAATGTGGTTTATACGTCCTCATTATGTTCAATAAATTAATTCATGATTAATACGTTTGTTTATCATTGGAACGGTTAATCAAAATTATGCACAAGAGTATCTTGATATAAATAACTCCACATTATGTTGCAACCCTAACTCATTAGGTGGATAATAGAGTTAACGTATGAGAACCATAAAATATTAATTAGGGTGACAACACATGAGTGATGTATATGTATTCATAATAGAATGTAGCGATGGTAATGTTTATCGTGAGTATGTGGAGAATATATGGAAAATTGATAAGGCATTAGCACTTAAAAGATTTGAAAAAGGAATTCATAGATATAATTACTTTTATCTAAAAGATTGTGATAGCTATGTAAATGTAGCGAAGATTACTTCTATAAAGATTGATGATGCACACAACACTTGATCAATTACTCATTCTTATTTAATTAATAAAAAGTTAACAGATTATAATTTAAGGCGAGCGCAACGTTGCGTTAGCCTTATTTTTATATCTGAAAAGTGTAAAAAGGCGGTTTACGATACTAAATATAAATAATAGAATGGTCTAGTGTAGTATTTTGGGGATTTAGTGAGGGATTATAAATGTTATTATATGTTAAGGCTCTTGGGATGAGCATCTTAATTGGGATTTTAATCTTCTTATTAATGTTTATAGGCACAGGAAAAGATCAACTGCTTGGTAGTGTGATTATGGCACTATTAGGCTTTTTTGGAAGTTTTATTTCTTTCTTGTATGAAAAAAAGCATAATAGGGAGTCTAAATAGATTAATAAAAAAATAAATAGAAGGTAATCTAGTTGTTTAAACAAGTTTGGCTCGACTTCACGTATCCACGCTTGAAATTGATACTCTATTTATTTTCTTCTAATCTAAGTGTGACATTTGAGAAGTTAACTGTTTTAACAGTTGCTTCTTTTTTTGTTTACAAACAAGAACAAGTGTTCTATTATATCTTTGAGGTGATAAATATGGAGCCAAATTTAAATTGGAAAAAAGATTTTCAAGAATTCCAAGAAATACTAAATTCTGGCATTAATCCTGAATGGTTATATAGTGCTAAAGCGAATATGATATTGAACCCTGCATATACTGGAGAAGGTAGACAATTCTTTTTTACAAAAGATATTATGAAAGCGAGTAAAACAATTCCATTCTTTTAATGTAGTTAATGCTATTAATATCTAAAAATGATTAAAAAATATTGCTTTAAGTAATATTAATATAGATATAAAGTTAAACGCTAGGTAGACATAGATACCTAGTGTTTTTTCATTTTCTGATTTTCAGTTTTTTGGAGGCATGATACGCTTATAAAAACTATTAAGTTACAGAAAAATGGAGGATTATAGATGAAATCAATAAAAGTGTATCATTATGATGCTTTTAGTAAAAAGCCAAATAAAGGTAATCCTGCTGGAGTTGTTTTAAATGGAGATGACCTAACAGAAACGGAGATGCAAGACGTTGCTTTTAAAGTAGGGTTTAATGAAACAGCTTTTCCAATAGCATCTGATAGAGCAGACCTTAGAATACGCTATTTTTCACCAAAACAAGAGATGGAACTTTGTGGCCACGCAACAATGGCAACCATTTATGCGTTAAAGACAAACGGATGGTTAGAAAATAAAACAGAGCTAACTATTGAAACCAATGCAGGGGTCTTACCGATACGTATTACAAAGAATGAGCAAAAGGAAATACATATAACAATGAAACAAGCATTACCACAATTTAAAAAATTTGAAGGATCTACATATGATTTAGCAAAAGCAATTGGCATTGAAGAAGTGGATTTTGACGATGAGCTACCCATAATGTACGGTAGCACTGGGGCATGGACACTTTTAATACCTATAAAGTCACTTGATATTTTTAATAAAATGGAACCAAATAATAAGGTGTTTTCTTCAATTTTAAATGAAATACCAAACGCATCGGTACATCCATTTTGCCTTGAAAGTTATTATGAAGAAGCGGATATGCATGGTCGTCATTTTTCTTCAACTTTTTCAGGAACAATAGAAGATCCGGTTACTGGCACTGCTTCAGGTGTAATGGGGGCATATTTTGCCAAGTATATAAAAAAAGAGTCTGATATGCCTATCAATCTTATTGTAGAACAAGGACAAGAAATGAATAAGGATGGCCAGATGATAGTGAATGTTGCAGAAAATAACGAAATCGAAATAACTGGCAATGCTGTTTACGTAAAAGAAATTGATATATCATTTTAGAAATTAAGCGTTTTTTTAAAAGTATGTGCAGAACTTTATGCTTTATAACAATAGTGAACAGATACTTTTGTATTTGCTATATGGGTATAGTAAAGTTAGTTTAAATGAGATATTTAGAGAGGTTGGATAACTATGGATTTAAATAATGTCATAAATACCTATAAAGTAATACTCTCGAATGCTTCTACAACAAGTAAAAATGATAAACGAAGAAACGGTGTAGATAAAATAATTGGACTGTTTATTAAAAACCCTGAAACGAAAAGTGAAGGGTTAAATTTTCTGGAAAGTTTAGATACAGAAACATTCTATAATTTACTTAGTGCTTGGGATATAGGTCGAAGTGTCCTCACAGCGCCAGACTGTTTGAATGATGATATCAGGATTAATGGAGGCAAGACAAATTTAATGAAAGAAAATGTTAAAACATTAAAAAATAATTTACCTATCCAATATGAAGCAGCCATCTATTTTAAAGATAAAGACTGTATTTTTGTAAAACAATGTCTCATAGCATTTCAGAAAGAGTTTATATAATAATATAAACACCACTTAAAAGACGAGGAATAACTCTTTTAAGTGGTGTTCTACTATAAGTAGTAAACTTTAGAAATATTTGTGTTTGTAGCACTTGTAGAGGTGCAAAATAATTGTAGAAAAAATGACTACTAAAATGATGACAAATTGAAATATACCTATATCAATATTTCCGCCAGTAGCGTTATATACGTCTTTAATACCCATGAAAGATAGAAGCGTGGATAACTCGAAATTTAATATAGTAATGAATCTTCTATTGAAATTTATAGCGTCTTTGGATATTGTTTTATTCTCAAAAGTGGATTTAAAATTTTCGAATTTTACGTAATACT
Source organism: Staphylococcus sp. AntiMn-1 (assembly GCF_001663395.1). Taxonomy (NCBI): domain Bacteria; kingdom Bacillati; phylum Bacillota; class Bacilli; order Caryophanales; family Staphylococcaceae; genus Staphylococcus; species Staphylococcus sp. AntiMn-1. Next base: position 1,138,431 of record NZ_CP012968.1, on the reverse strand, counting down.
TAAATAAGAGATACATGAAAATCCATAAAGCTAAAATTATTATTGGAAGAAGGAATATTTCTTTTTTGTATCCCCACGCATCTGGGTTACTATATAAATCAAAGTGCACAGGTACTTTCTCTGGCAAACTATTGTAATTAATAGAAGTATATAAAAAAAGTAAAATAATAAAAATTAAACCAGTGAAATTCAAGGTTTTGTTGATCATGATATGTCCTTTCAAAATTGGAAGATTCGGTACTAATGTCGCATTATGAAGAAATTGCTCATAAAAAAGAACCAAATGCTTTTATAACAAATGGTTTGTTTATGTTCTAAAATAAACACTTGGAATTTTTGTTGTCTTTTATATTTTATAATAAAATTATAGAAATCACAAAAAATACGGCTGATAAAATAAATAAGATAGCACCAAAAAACACGAGTTTTCTAGATTGTTTTTGAATACCTAACTCATGGTTATTGTCTAATTTTTTTTCGTTGATGATTTTGCGCTCATTATTAAATTCATAAAATGAAAACAAACTAATGATCAATAGAATCAAACTAATTATGAAAGTAATAATGATTAATATGTCCATTTATGAGTTAGCTCCATCTACATTATTTGATAAAATTTCTAAGTAGCGATATATATTATTTGAAGTGGTATCTTTCGGTAAACTGTGAGTAAATACATGCCCGTTTTTAGTTTCAACAGTATAAGTGACGTGGTCAAGATTGATATTATAATTAATGATTTGCATAAATTTCTCCTCGGAAATTGAATTTATTATACAATGAATGCGTTCGTAATTTTTCGTGACTTTTTAATTGTTTTGAACGATGTATAACTAATTATATCTAATTGTACTACATATAAAGTTAATTTGTTGTAAAAAAGGTAATAAAAGCTAATTTAATTTTATATTTACTAAAATCTGATAGTTTAATTAAACTGTAGAAACACAAATTTTTATAGAAGATGTTGACAAAGCGTTATAACCATAGTATATTTGTATTCAAGTAATTTTTCATTCGGAAATTTTAAAAGTAGTCTTATTCATTGAATTTTACTCCTTTGGATTTTTTAATAACAAGTTACAAATATATGTGCTAAAGCACACGGAGGTTTTCATATGAATAAAGGTACAGTAAAATGGTTCAATGCAGATAAAGGTTTCGGTTTCATCGAAGTAGAAAATAACGACGACGTATTCGTACATTTCTCAGCTATCAATTCTGAAGGTTACAAATCATTAGAAGAAGGCGAAACAGTTGAATTCGACATCGTTGATGGCGACCGTGGTAAACAAGCTGCTAACGTTAACAAAGCATAATTTAAAATAATAAATTATCTTTAACACTCACCCTACGGGGTGGGTGTTTTTTTGTGTTAAAAAGGAAAAAAATTTAAAATAGATTATATAAATTAACGTGTTTTAACAAAAGAAGCGCCAATCCATCAAAAAGATGGATTGGCGCTTTAATTAAAGTGTAAATCGTTATATCATAAGATTTGTTATATTTTTATTCTTTATAGTGATCATATTTCCCAGAGTCGACTTCTGCTTCACGTTGCTCTATTTCATTATATACTTCTTCTGCATCATCGCCGTCGTAATAGCCTTCTTCAATTGCATGTTTGGTTTGTATTTCTCCAGATGAAAGACCACCATTGTATTTTTTGCGTAATGCATTTATATATTCATCTTCCGTTTCTGCAGAATTAATTTCAGTATTTACATCACCGGTATTTGCAGTTTCTGGATCTTCACTATTAGTTTCCATTTGTTGTTCTGGAGTTACGCAACCACCAACAGTACATTGAGTGCCGTCAGCTTTATTATATCCTACTACATCTCCATTCCCCGGAGCTTGATACCAAGTATCTCCATCAGCATCAACCATACCATTAACATTTACGCCATTCTTCATTTTTTGTGTTATTTCGTCTTTTGTTAGAGCTCTATTTTGTTGATTATTATTTTGAGTCACGTCTTGATTTAGTTCCTCATTTTCAACAGATGATTCATTACTACTTTGTGTGTCATTGCTAGTGTTATTTTGTTCCTTATTTGAAACTTTAGAGTTTGATTCATCAGACTCTTTATTTTTATCATCGTCATTCTTCTTTTTTTCTGATTTATTCTCGGAAGCTTGAGACTTTTTTTCATCAGAATTACTTTCATTTTCGTTACTACATGCTGCTAATACTAAAAAACTCATTAAAAATAAAACAAAAATCTTTTTCATTTTGCATCCCCCAATAAATAACTTAATATTTATATTGTACTATTTATTGTTGTAGAAAGTAATAAAAAGATTGAATTTTAAATATATAGCAAGAATTATTCTATGAAATTTATGTAAATAAAAAACACATCAGTAATTTTGGATGTGTTTAATCATTAAGTATTTGCAAGATTTCATCGTATTTTTGTTCGCTTAACATACCTAATGGACTTTCTTCAAATTTAAATATTAAAAAATCATCGTTTGAATTAAAAGAATTTTTAATACTTTCGTATATTTCGTTTCTTTCTAAATCACTTTTTAAAAGCCATAACCCTCTATAAATATACAAAGCATTACCCAAGGTATTTAATTTAGCAGGCAATTTTTCATAACCATATGAAATAGAATTCAAATTATACGACAATATGTATTTTGACATTAATATCAGCCTCCTATATAAGCATATCATTAACTGTAAAATAAAAGTTGGGCAAAGGTTGATATTAAGCGAATTTAGAGTAAGCTTTTACAAGAATTATAAAAAGTATTTAATTTAGTGTTCTATTTACTGAAGCTTAATTTATTTTAGAGGTAATTTAAATTGAGAGAAATAGCTCTCATTTGCATATAAATATTTAAAAGTGAATACTGTATGTAGGGATTTAAAAAATGACTTTGTTAGAGAATTCATAATCTATATAAGTAAGGGAAGATGCATATGCAAATTTTCAGAATAAGCTCAGACCATAAGAAAAGTGCACGTTTTTTAGATAATAGAAGGCTATCGAAGCAAGTATTAGAATTATATCAAATTATTAGAGTATGTTTAGCAAAGTTAAACCTTGTTGATGTAAACAGTAATTATATTAAACATCCAATTGTTGCTCATGTTTATAACAATGGCGAACCATATATTATAGATACTTTCAAAATTTTAGAATGTATGAACGAAGAGCATATTCGCCGAGGAGGAAAACGGTCTGTAGATTTTAAAAATGATATAGCACGTTTGAGAGAAATTGTTTATAAAAAAGAATATCAAAAATATTTTTCACATGAAAAACTACCTCCATTTTATGTTTTTGGTGATTATAAAGTACACGGTGAAGATGCATTTGAGTTATATCAAACATTATTATTCAATAAATGGAAAAAAGATAAAATACCGCCACGATGTGGTATTAAAAAAGGTACGGATAAATATGACACAACGTTATCAAATTGAACAGTTATGGCGTCAATATAAATATGAAGTGCTGTGGCACGACCAAAATAGTTACAATAAAATTAGAGAAAGAATGAAACAAAATCCGACATATGGAGATATAGCATCTTTGATATCATATGCGTTAATATTAAAGCCAACTGAAGGTTCTATTATCAATGCTTATGATCATATGTGGGGGTATTTTAAAAAAATACGTAGTTCATCAGAAAATGAATTCCAGAAAAGTTTAAAATATCAATTTCAACAACATAAAATAGATGAAACTTATCTTTTAGAATTTCTCAAAAGTATGGCTTATTTTTACAACGTTGATTATATAAAACAATCTTCAATTATAAAAAATTTGAAATAGGAGGAATTATAATGGGAATGATAAAAATGTTAACGAGAACATTATTACCTTTTGTGGGTGGAAATATCATAGGCAAAATCACTGCAAAAGAAGCACCAAAAGATTATGGCAAATTTGAAAAACCACCGTATTCTCCACCACGATATGCGTTTCCTATTGTTTGGCCAATATTATATTTATGCATGGGTATAGCTTATAATTTGGTTAAAGGCAATGGAACAAATACCAAAGCAGCAACTGTTACGCATTATACTCAGCTTAGTTTGAATTTTCTATGGTCATTATTGTATTTTAAAAAGAAAGTAAGGGGCATCGCATTGATTGAGAGTTTTATTTTATTAATAGCAGTAACAACTAACGTTGTTGTATTTTTTAAAAACAAGCCTATTTCAGGTATCTTGCTTTTCCCTTATGTTCTTTGGTCTAGTTATGCCAGCTATTTAAATACTGGCAATTGGTTGTTAAATAAAGATAACCCAGAGTATTCAAATGGTCTCTGTAAATAAGATTTTAATTTAGAGTGCCAACAAAGTTTCTGACTTTGTTGGCTTTTTTTAATTAAACCATTTCTATATACTACGGAAAATAAAATATATTAGAAATTTAGGGGTATAGATATAATATGTTATTACTCATACGTGCATGAATAATCATACAGTCATGTTGTTTTAAAGAGCCGTTAGAATAAAATTGTTGAGGCGCAATAATTTAAATGAAAGGGTGGATTTTATGAATTATATAAAATATTTAAATTCTCAAGATAGTACCCGAATTTATACGAAGATTAATGATGTTAAAGAAGCACAAGCAAATATCATCGTAGTGCATGGATTAGGAGAACATTTAGATCGCTATGATGAATTAACAAGGCATTTAAATTTAAATAAATTCAATGTCATTCGATATGATCAACGAGGACATGGACGCTCAGAAGGACGTCAAACGTATTATAGTAATATGAATGAAATAGTAGAAGATTTATCAGCAGTAATTAATTATGTGGAATCGAATTTTGAGGGTAAAGTATACTTGATTGGCCATAGTATGGGAGGCTATACAGTGACATTATTTGGTACGCAATATCCCAATGCAGTAGATGGCATAATCACTTCGGGGGATTAACACGTTATAATATTAAATTATTTGGTGAGCTAGATAGAAGTATGTCTCCATATGAATATGTAGAAAATGAATTAAGTGATGGATTATGTTCTGACCAAACAGTTGTTGAAAAGTATAAATTAGATGATTTAAATGCGAAACAAATATCCATGGGGCTCATTTATACATTACTTGATGGTGTTGAGTATTTAAAAAATAACGCAAAGCAGTTCAAGGATAATATATTAATGTTACATGGTAAAGAAGACGGTTTAGTTAGTTATAAGGACTCAATTCAATTATATAATGAAATAGGCTCAGAGCATAAATCTATTCATATTTATGACGGCTTGCAACACGAAATATTTAACGAATCTTCTTATAACAAAAGTATATTTAATGAAATTGTAGATTGGCTAAATTATGAACTAAAATAGCTTTGGAATTTTAAAGTATACATCATTATTATTGCTCAATACTTTATTAACTATCAGGAAATGTTTGTTTTGAACTATTGAACATTTTACAATAAGTGTAGAAGTCATGTTTAAGGAGAGAAATTATTTATGATGATAAAAACATTGCATATGCAATATGAAGAGGGTTTTGAAGCTTTCGATGAACGAGTGAACGAATTCCTACAAGAAGTTAGTGAAAAGCAACATTGGGATCTTGTGAGCGTTACACCATCTGTTACAAATAGTTTGGAAGGTGTAGATTATTTTATTACCGTCGTATTTAAAAAATAAAAGTGGAAAACGATTGTTGTTTCCCACTTTATTATAACTAAGAACGTTATTCGAATTTCTGTCCCTTAATGCGTACTTAGCTTAATATAACAATAGCATTATGCACTAAATGTCTGTTTAGAAACATTAAAATAATCTGCGAGAATGGCAATATCGTTTTCTGAAACACGACGGTATCCATTTTCCCAATCCCAAACCTGACAAATTCTAAAATCTTTGCCATAGTTATTATTTAAATTAACAACTAATCTAGAGATACTTAAATTATATTTTTCACGTAAATCATTTAGTACTTTCACAATTAATCACTCCCAAACGAGTTGTAATAAAATCCGTATTTAATTGTAGTATACACACTATTTATTTTCAAATCAGTGAACTTATAAAGGCGTTATCATATACTGGTATTATGCAATTTAGCTTGGTAAATAAGAGCAGGATTAGAATGTATTAATAATAAAAAATTCGAAAAAGAGAGATAAGGTGGATTCATATGAAAATTATTGCTATGAGTATTTTTGTTGATAATCAAGATAAAGCGAAACAATTCTATACTGAAAAATTAGGATTCGAACTGAAACATGATATTGAAATGGGCGGGGAATTTAAATGGTTGACCGTAAAAGAAAATAATTCTAATAATCCAGTTGAAATAGTGTTAGAACCTAATGTGAGTGAGATTGCCAAAAATTATCAAGAAGGTTTATATAGTGCTGGTATACCCGTAACTATGTTTGGTGTTGAAAATATGGAAGCATCACATGAGCGTTTAGTTAATTTAGGTGTCGAGTTTCATACTAAACCTAAGGTAGTTGATGGCACCAAACTTGCGGTTATAAAAGATACTTGTGGTAATTTAATTCAACTTATAGAACAATAATATATGATGAAAGACACTGTAACCGACTACTGAACTATTACCATTAATATTAATTTAGTTTATTTTCTAAGAATTATAGGAGGTGTTTTATGGAATTAGTAGTTAAACGGACAAAAGATTTATCAAATATTGAACTATTACATATTTTAGAAGAAAGAATAAAAGTATTCGTAGTAGAGCAAAAATGTGCATACCAAGAAATAGATAAAGACGACGAGGAAGCTTTGCATATTATATTGAAGGATGAAAACCATATTGCTGCATACACGCGTATTGTTGATCGCCAGTCGCATATTAGCTTCGGAAGGGTGCTAGTGGCACAAAACTATAGAATGCGAGGCTTTGGGCGTAACATTGTACAGAAAACAATAGATATTATAAATGAAAAATATAGTGGATCACTCATCAGTATTTCGGGGCAAGCCTATTTAAAATCATTTTATGAATCATTTGGTTTTAAAGGTGTTTCTGATATTTATTTAGAAGACGATATTCCACATATTAAATTTGAAATGATGGTAAGATAATAAGAAGGTTTAATAAACGAAATGTGTTTGAACTGTTTAAATTTAATACAAAACGGATTAGATAGATTTAAAAAAAGTAGCTTCCGAAATGGAAACTACTCTTTTAAATTTAACTAGGGTTTACCTAGATGTAATTTCGGTCTTTTTGAACTCATCGTCTTTAGAAAAATCATTTAGAAAGACTTTTTTTCAAACAAATGTGATAGCCCCTTAATGTTTGTTTGAATATCTCCGGTTGATACACCAACTTAAATGCATATCCTTTAGCTTCTGATTTATTGTTTTTTCATTTTATCAATATCTTGAGAAACTAACATTAATAATTCTTCAGTTTCAGAGTCCGTTAAATCATCAGAACCTTTAATTCTTATAACAGAACCTTTATCTGTTTTAACATGATAGATAGGCTCGTCATCTTTATAAACTTTGCGTAGTACTTCCATTTCATCACCCTTTTTTATCTGAAACAATTCAATATAATTAGTAACACATAATGGTTAAAAGTAAAGAATTGAGTTGTTATCGTAACTAGCAATCATTTTTATAAAATAAATTGCTAGTTATTAATACTTTAACTATAGGATAACTTTTTGTTGGATTCATTTCCAACAGTATGATTAATTTTATTTAAATTTATTAATATTTACATATATTGCTATATTCTTCATTGATAAATCAATTATAAGTTCAAATAAATAATTTGAGAACGATTTACAAAATTTAGTTATTTAGGTTTTTATTATATAAAAACGGGTAAATATAACTAAGCACAAGAAGTCCTCCAAACTTTAGTGTGGAATATATTTTCGATTCGAGATTTCACGCCACTTTTCGAAGTGGCGTATTTCTTTTATAATAGCGATAAGTTATATTAATAGTATCATTTAAATTAAAAGGATGTAAAAGATGAAATTACTCAATATACTATCATTGGTTTGTAGCATATTTATAGCATTGATCATTGTTTATGGTGTGATTATGATGGTTGGTGATGCCATGGGTATTACAACTTTTAATGGTCAATTACTCATTGTAGGGCTATCATTAGTCTTACTTAGTGGATTAGTCGGAAAGCAAAAACCTAGATTATCTATGCTTATATTATTTGTAGGTTTTATTATAGTTGTTATGAATTAATGTATATAAAGATACAGTCCAATAAGTTGAATTTAATTCAATTTATTGGACTGTATTTTATTTGAATAAACACGAGTGGTGTATAGCTTTTCCGTTATTCAATATTATTTTTTAATTTTTCGTCCATGTCTTTAGCAACGGCAGTTAATAAGTGAGTTATTTCAGTTTTATTCGATTTGTCATCAGTTTTGACTTTAATTAATAGACCTAAGTTTGTCTTTATATGATAAATAGGTGCCTTGTTTTCATATACTTTTCTTAGAATTTGCATCTTTATCACCTCATCAAATAGAAATACGAAAGTGCAAGAAAGAGGAAATCAAAAACTTTTGAGTGTAAAATGTTACCTAACGATTATATTAAAGCATTTTTGATCAAATAGGAAATAATTGGATTTTAAAAAGGGTGATTAAACGATATAAAAAGACTGAGAAATGTATATATGAACTCAGCCTCGCTTTATCTATTTCTATAATGATTTGATAGAATTGCAATGTAAAAAATGATTAAAATTGATCGTTTGTTCTATCTTCTTCAACAATATATTCATCTGTGCCGTAATCAGTAGATGTACTTAATATAGATTTTACTAATAGTGAAAATGAAACAATACCTAATGAGACTAAGGCAATTTTTTTCATAACATCAAGCTCCTCTTTGTTAGATAGTTTACCATACAGCCATACTGACAAACGAATATATATATGATGAGTTTGTTAGTATTTTTATTAATTATACTAAAAAAATGAGTTGTTAAATATCTAAATATAGGATTAGCGACACCAATATTCAATTTTAATTGTTTATTTTATAAGCTTAGGAATAACTTTAATGTAAACAAGCTCACCAATGAGTTCGGTTAATGTTTGAGTAATAATGACTATTGTAGTGATGGTTATCCAATGGTTTGGTAAGGAAAGGGCAAGAGGTAACACAACCAATGCGTTTCTCGTACTAGTACTGAAAGCTAATGTTCTTAAATTCGGAATATCTAAACGGAATAACTTTCCACAAAATAAGCCTATTATAGGTGCAATAATCATAAAACAGATATAAATAGGCACAACAGTTAATACAATATTTAAATCATTCGTAATCTTGTTTATTTGTGAACCGACGACTGAAAAAAGTACGAGTGACATAAAGAGTTCTGGTAACCATGCAGTAAGATTTAAGACACGATTCATAGAGTTAGATTTTTTACTGAGCAGTTGTAATAATAATGCGAGCATCAAAGGAATAATAATGAATGTGAAAAAAGCATTAATAAATGGTGCTACATCAATGATTGATAAGATTTCATTATGTAAAAAAATAGTAAAATAAACGGGCAGTAGAATAATTTGTAATACAAATAATATAGGTGTAGAAATAAGCATACGCTGTGCATTTCCTTTTCCTAATGCGGTGAAGACGATAACGTAATCAATACACGGTGTTAACAGTACGAGATATAGCCCAATTAATATTGGAGCAGAACTAACTTCAAATAATTGTATTAAAGCAAAAACAAAAATAGGTATGATTATAAAGTTAGATAAAATTAATGCAATTATATATTTCGTGGTAAAAAGATTTTGGCGAATATTGAAAAAAGGAATTTGTGAAAACATGCTAAACATTAAAATACCAATAAAAATTGAAACCACAGACTCTAGAAAAACAGAAAATATTTGTGAGGATAAACCAGCTAATATACCCAGCACAAGTGCTACAAAATATATATAAATTTGATAGTGTTCAATTTTACTTTTAAAGTGTTGCATAATGACCTCGCTTTTAGATGATGTATACAAATTAATTATAACTTAATGTGATACTCTATGAAATTTAATATACGCATTTGACGATATAATAAGTTTTTGATTGTATAGGCAACTTTTATTTTGATATAATAACCAAGGCATGTCTTAGGGCATGATAGAATTTAACGGAGATGGGTTTTCTACGTGTCCTTTGACATGTGAAGATTCATAACTCCCGTTATAGTCAAAAGCCCCTTTAATTAGGGGTTTTTTAAGTGATCAGCAAAGCCTTGTGGGTTTTGTTGTTTTTTAATTTTTAATCCTCAATTTATAAATTCGAAGTGGCTGATTGAATTGAAAATGGGCTTATAGCAAACCTTTAAAGAACTACTACTTCAATTATGAAGACAAGTAGCTCTTGCATTCCATTTTACAGTCAGCATAGCCAGGCTAGGTTCATACGACGAAATCTTGTTGAAAAATTAGATTTCTGTCCCACTCTAAAATACAATTGTGATTTTAAAGTAAAAAGTTTAAGTTTTAACACAAAACTCATAATCGCTAAGCTATATTAATAGCGATTATGAGTACAGTTAATTTCCATATTAAGATTTTTGTTTATCTTGTATGCTAACTTTATTTTCGACTTTTTCGTCAGTTGAGTTGTCTACACTTAATAATAATGCTCGTACTATAAGTGCACCAGTTAATAGTAAAAGTAAATTTTTGAATAATTTCATAATTATCACTCACCCGTCTTTATTAAAACGACTTAAATATAGCAACATATTTTTAATACATAATTGCCTTATTAATATAATACCCTTTCTACAATATTGTAATTGGCATTTTACACAAATTGTAGAAAGGGCTTAGTCTAAAAAATTAAACGTCAATGATTTTAAGTTGTGATTGTGTTTCATTAATTTCTATTTTTAGATTTTTACTATTATTTTCTACAGTAGTGCTAATTACTTCACCATTTTGTATAGAAAAATGAACTTGGCTTAAGATACCCATTGCATAGTCATTAATTGGGCTGACCAATGAAATAGAATTGGCATCTTCCTGTATTACAAATTGTTTCTGACTTTGATTAATAACCTCCCATTGAGGTAAGTATGTTAACTTCAAAATTAACCCTCCTAATTGTTGTTGTTCAAAAATTATTATTTAATTTTCATTATAAACTATATTGCTGAAAATGGTATTAAACACAACTGAAAGTAAATGCGACTCATTTAGTTAAAATGTTAATTACAGGGAATAACAATATTGAAGAAATTGTTTAATAGAGGTGATGTTATGAATATTCTGATAGCAATAATATTAAGTCTTGTATTCGCATTTTTAGGAACAATGCCATTTTTATTTGTAAATACGAGATTGCACGAAAATGTTAACCATTCAAGTGAAGAGGTTCGTCATGAGAAAAGGAGAGCGTATAAACGCTTTATATACTTTTTTATTTTAGGAATAGCTATGTTAACAATTTATCATTTTCTGACTGATTAATTACGATTCCACCAGATTTATATCGAAAATTTAGTTTTATAATTGTACATGTAAATTAGGTTTATAATTTTATGAGAAATTAAAAAAGTCCTGATCACAACGCGAATAATCTTTAAGAGATTATTCGCGTTGTGATCAGGACTTAATTCGATTAACTGAATATAATTGAGCATAAAATACCAGCGACACCTATAATAATTAACATAAATGTTGCTCCAAGTAATGATTCTTTAGCTTGCTGAGACTTTTTGTTTTTGTAAGTGATAAGTAACGCGATACCACATACTAGAAAAACTAATGATAACCAGAATATAATCATGAAATGTAGACTCAAAGCACTAGACCTCCTTTAATATAAAAGTTGAATTGCCAATGATTTAAGACATAATATTATTGCTTTTTGTAATTTTAAATGTAGTAAATATAATTTTTATTATAACATTATAAGTTTATCACTAAATACTTAACAGCAATAGTGTAAATATTTATATAGAATATATTGAGTCACAATCAAATGGATGAGTACCGTTTGATTAATTAAAAGTTTCAAAAGATAAAATTAGGAAAGATAATACTATACAATTTAAATAACGATTTTCTGGAAGGGGTGGTTATATATTGGAAAATATGAATGTGAACTTAGAAGAAACTAAAGAAGCAGTTAATAATTTAAAGTCCAAGGATTACTCTGATAATAAACAACAATATGATGAAACTGAAACCAAAATTATAAAACAAAAAGACTATATACGAAATAAGCTCATGCCTGATAACAAACAAGAAGATGAACGTATCAAAGAAATAGCGAGTAAACTTAGTTCGCATATAAAAGTAGCCTTTGATGAATTTGACAATGTGGATGAAGTTATTGGATATTTAACACCGACGTTTCAAAGGGGAAAAGTTGATAAAGCATATGGACGTGCATTATTACTTATGGAAGAAAATACATTGATTGAGCAAGTGAAAGTCCATTTTGATGACCACAAAATAAATGCTAAATTGATGGATTATATTTTGACTGAATTAATAGAGTTAAGTAATGAAATTATGCCAAATGAATATAGTGAAATTTTGACAATTGAGAGATCGTATTTTGAACTATTATATAGCGATAATTAATATTATTTAATTAATTAAGTAGTTTGATGTATAATGAAAGTAAATTAATTATGCGAGGAGATTTAGCTATGAATGAAGTAAATAAAGTGATTTATATTGTATTAGCAGTGTTTCTAGGTAGCTTTGGTATTCATAAATTCTACGCTAGGAAAACTGGCGTAGGGATTTTATATCTAGTATTTTGTTGGACAGGTATTCCTCAAATATTAGCGATTATTGGTGCTATCCTTACATTATTGAAACCAGCTGATCAGAACGGTAATGTATTAGTATAAGTAATATGAATATAAATAAGTCTAGGCTAGCAATCCTAGACTTATTAAATGGCTGTTAGAATTCTACGGAAATCTAACAGTCATTTTTTCGTTCAAAATATATGAGTATAATGGACGCAAAAGGGTGTTAATTCTAATTCTTGGCATATCATAAAAAGTAATCATTTATTTTTTAAATTAAAAAACTGCTTACAAAACACGCAATTTTGCAGGCAGTTTATAATGTTTACTTTAAATTAAAAAAACTTTATAAAGTTTACATTTCCGAATTAAATATAGCCATAACAACAATTCTTTTTAATTTTTTAAATAATAAAAAGAATCGTGGTAGACAAATAACTTATATTTGATATGATTAGACAAAAGTACGATATGGTAAATCATGTAACGATTTAAAAATATATAAAATCGAGGTAATGCTTATGACATTTTATGATTTTGTAATTAGTTTTATAGAAGACGATACACCTCTTGGACAACTCGCTCACAAAATTAAAAGGGATAATAATTTCCCTAAAGATGCAACTAGCTATAATGAATTAAACTCGTATTTTTATAGTAATTATATAGATCATGAAATGTTAGCTTCTGCTAAACGGGCGCTGAGTTTATATCTTAATAATATAAGCATAGCTTAATATATTTAGTAATCTATGTTTCGTAATACCAGTTTTGTTTGTTTAAAGCATCTTTAATATCTTTTGTTTTAAAATTAATTTCATTATTTCTAATAGAGAATGGTTCAAGTATACTTTGAGCCATCCATGAATTAATAAGCTCTCTAGGTAATCCATCTAATTCCATATCAGTCTTACTGACGACAAAACATTCCCAATCAAGTGAAACTTTCGAAGGATTAATATAATTACACTCTTTGAGCTGATTCATAAATAACACTCCTTAATATTGTAAATCCGACATTAAGTTTTACCCATGTATGATATGGGTAAAACGATAATTGTGAAATAAATGAAATTTAATCGTATTTTTTAGCTATATAATTTTAAAGTTAATAAACAAGTAATTCAAATAAATAATACTTGATGACGTGTAACGCAATGGGTTATGCGTTTTCTTTTTATATACCCGCTTTTTAGTATGTGTTAATCAAAAAATATGAATATTACTAAATAAAAAAACTGGAAGCACTCAAAAGAGTGTTTCCAGTCATAGCGTTGAAAAAACTTACGACTTTATGAGCAGCTTTTAGTACATGCTTTTCGCGTGCACGGCCTCATCCTGTAGTCTTCGGCTAGTGCTTTTCCCGCAGGAGGCAGCCCAAATCACTGCCATTTTTAAACAAAAACAAAACGTTAGATTATTCATTGATTGAACTTATATAAAGGACAATATAGATACTAATGAAGATAACTAAATTAATTAACAAATATTTTAACATAGAAAAGCAGCAATCCATTAGAAACTAATAGATTGCTGCTTTTAATTTGAGAATGGGATATTTATGTTCCAGGCTCTTAATTTCAAACGTTGTTATACACGTCAAAAAAATAATTCTACCAAGGTATAATACCGAGAATACAAGCGACTAGAATCATAAATAAACTTGATCCTATTGCCCATTTGATAACAATACGTTGGTTTTGTCCATATTCAATATCTAGCATACCGACTAGTAAATAACCGGCAGCATACAGTGGACTTAATACGTGAAGCGGTTGTCCTAATACTGAAGCTCTGGCCATATCTACTTTAGATATACCAAATTGTTGTGCTGATTCAGCAAGAATTGGTAATACGCCATAATAGAATGGATCGTTAGCCATAAAGTAAGTGAAAGGCCCACTTAGTATGGCAGTAATTAAAGCAAAATGATTACCTAAAGCATCAGGAATAATTTGCACTAATGTATTTGCCATTTCATCAACCATATGTGTACCATCCATAACACCCGTAAAGATACCAGATGCAAAAACAAGGCTTATTACTGATAGTACATCGCCAGCATGCTTTTTAATTACTGAATTTTGAATACTTAGGTTTGGATAATTGAGTACAACTGCAACACCGAACCAAAGCATGAACATAACTGGAATAGGCAACAGACCAATCACAAGACAAACAATTAATGAAATTGTTAAAATTGCGTTTGGTATGAGCATTTTAGGTCTTTTTAATAATGACTCTTCTTTCGTATCTGTAGGTCTTACATCATCTAAATCAATATGTGTATTAGAAGTAATGTATTTTTTTGCACGTTTACCTAATATGTATGCTACGGCAAAAGCAAAAACGATACCTGCAATCATTGCAGGAATAATAGGTATGAAAACTTCCTCAGTGGTAACCTGTAAAGATGAAATTGCTCGTGCTGTCGGGCCACCCCAAGGTAACATGTTCATAACCCCAATTGATAGTAGTGCTAAGGTTGAAAGTGTATATAAGCTCATGCCAATTTTTTTATATAGTGGCATCATTGCAGTTACAGTTATAATGAATGTAGTAGTGCCATCGCCGTCTAATGCGACCATAGAAGCTAGGACAACAGTACCCATTGCAATTTTAACTGGATCCCCTTTAACTACTTTAATAATTTGATTGATGACAGGTTCGAATAACCCGGCATCGATCATGACACCAAAATATAAAATGGCGAACGTGAGCATAATACCTGTTGGTGCAACTGTTTCAATGCCTTTAAGCATGTATTCGCCAAGACCAGAGTAGAAACCGCCAATCAAAGCAAAAACAGTTGGTACAACAATCAATGCTGTTAATGCTGACATTTTACGTGACATGATTAATATCAAGAAAACGATAATCATAATGAAACCTAATAAAGCTAAATTCATATGTTTGACTCCCCCCATCTGTCTAATTATAGCGCTTTCATTTGATTTGTAAAATGAAAAATAAAAACTTATATAAAAACTTTCTAAAGAATTAATTTTAAAATAAAAGTGCATCTATTGATAAATTTGAATTTAACAATAGATGCACTTGATAGTAAATAGATGAAGTTATGTATAAAAAGAAAGCTAACCTAAAAAACCCATTACATATGTTTTCCACATTGGATAACTCATTAGAATAAATGCGAAGATGGATACGAACATAGCAAAGATATTAGCTACACGATCGCCACGTATACAAGCGTATAGGTTAAATAATAAAACACCTAAGATAAACAAAGCGCCTGCTAATATTGCCATATCGCCTTCTAACACTTTGTTAACAGCTAGTAAAGGTGTAGCTAAAGTGATTAATGATAAGAACAAAGATAGTAATGTAGTAGCATATTTCAATTTGTTCAGTCCTTTCTATAATTGGAAAGATGATATTTTAATGTGCATATGTAGATTGTAAGTATGACTTATTAAAATAATATTTCTAAATGCTTTTGATTGCAAGCCATTATAGGAAAACTTTTGAAAAATTACTTTAACTCGATGATTTTGCTACATAAAGCGAGCTATTGTGATTATGAAATAAATATAACGTTATTTTATATACAGGTATCAACTATTTAATTAAATAGTTCTAAATCATTGCCTTTAAAGTAATATATTAACCAATGTTCATCGACGTAATAGTCCTCATATTTTCTAGCATGTTCCTCTAAAAAGAGTGTGTCAAAGTTGAGATTACTGAAAAATACTTTTCCACTAATGTTATTAGAAATGAGTGAAGTTAATAAGATTTCTATTTCTTTGTCATGGCATATTTGGAAAATATGGCGCATTAACAATTTAGAGATATAATCTCTTGAATGATCATCATGACCTTGTACACACATGTTTTCCATTATTGCTTTATGAGATAAGCTATATTTTTGTTTGTGAATTAAAGTAGCCGCACCAACTAATTCATCTTGTTCAAAGGCACCAAGCACTGCATAATCTGATGTTTGTGAAGAAAGTAATTTTTGTATATTTAATTCAACTAAGCATTTGTCATTTTGCAATTTCCATGCAAATACTTCAAGTTCTTTGTGGATGCCCTTTAATAAAAAAGCGCGATAAATAGATGAATCTTCACTTGTTAAGTAACGTATATCTGTCATTGAATGCCTCCTAAACTGTACAAAGTATATATAATAAAATAATTAATATTCTGATATTTTATTTATAATACTATAGTAAAAGAAGTGATTGGGCAACTTTTCCATTTGCTTATGTCAAAAATATAATTAACTTAAAATTCCTTGGATTAATAAATTCATCGCTTTAAATTTATTTTTAATTAAATTTAAAATTTAAAGAATTGAAATTCATTTGATGGATTATGATATAATATAGTGGTATATACTAAAGTGGAGGCAAGACTTTTGGAGGCATTAATTATAATTATTGTTTCTCTGACAGCACTTATCCTGGTTTCTTTTGCAATTTTAGTTGTTTATTTTTTCACTCAATTTAGTGATGATGACAATTAAATACCTAGACAGAGAATACTAAAGACATCAAGAAATAAGAGGGCAGAAACATCAAAACACAAAATAACCCCCAGGCTCGAAATAGAGTCTAGGGGTTAAATATTATATTAAATACTAGTCAACAACTTCTACGTTTAAATCAACGTCAATGTTGCCACGTGTAGCTTTTGAATATGGACAAAATTCGTGTGCGTCTTGTAAATATTTTTCAGCGTCTTCTTGAGATAATACGCTTTTAACTTTAGCATCAATTGAAACGCTCAATTTAGGGCTTTCAGCATCTGGATCATCTTCTAAACGCACAGTTAGAGTTACTTCTGGTTCAGCATCTCTCACTTTGTTTTGTTTTAAGATTAAATCGAATGCACCGTTAAAGCATGAGGCATAACCTGCTGCGAATAATTGCTCAGGGTTTGTACCTTTTTCAGCGTCAGCTTGTGCTGGTGGAATAACCGCTACATCGATTGCTTTATCATCTGTTTGAACGTGTCCGTTACGGCCACCTGTATTTGTTGCTTTAGTTTCATAATTTACTGCCATTTTATTACCTCCTTAATGACTTACTATTACTGTATACCCGAAGAATTATTTTTAAATCATATAAAATTCATTCTTTGATTAATACTGCCATTTTATAAGTTAATGTATATTGATTGTTTTATTTTTGAAAATTGTTATACAATTATTTTAATCATATTAGATAAAGGAAGTAATAAAAATGACTGAAGTTGATATAGCTGTTACGATAGCGCCAGAAAACGAACTTTCACAATCTACTATAAAAGACTTAATTAAATTTCAAGATTCAATAGAAATCATTGAACTTAGAATAGATCAGTGGGTGGATTTTGATGTGAAGCATGTGTCTAAAGTAGTAGACAATATCTATAGTTTAAATTTAGGGAAAAAAATACTCGTTACTTATCGTACTTCTTCACAAGGTGGAAGCGGCACGTTATCACAAGAAGCATATTTGAATGCATTAGCTGAAATGATCAATTTAGCACATATTGATTTAGTTGATATTGAATTTGAACCCGGGAAATCAACACAACCTTTAATAGATTTAATTGAACAATTTAAAAGCAAACAAATCCAAGTGGTATTGTCCTATCATGATTTTAAAAAAACACCGGCATTAGAAGCTTTAAAACATCTTTATTTTAAAATGCATCAACTTGAACCAGATTATTTAAAAGTTGCAGTAATGCCTCATGAAAAACAAGATGTGCTTAATTTATTAAGTGCGATGTCAGAAACGTCTGATTCAGTCACTCAACAAGTAATAGGCATTGCAATGTCAAAATTGGGTGTTATATCAAGGACTGCGCAGGGATTATTTGGAGGCACTGTAACGTATGGCTGTCTTGATAGTCCTAAAGCACCAGGTCAAATTCATGTTGAAGCGTTAAAACAACAATTAAAGTTATATGAGTAGTTTGAAAATAATCTCGACCTGTCTTATAATTGAAAATAATTATCAATAGTGAAAGGGCGATATTATATGGAATTGCAAGAAGCAATAGCACAACGTCGTAGTATTAAAGTGTTCAAAAGAGATATGAATATAGACGATGCTGCTTTATATCAAGCTATTCAACAAGCTACTGATGCACCTAATCATGGTATGAGAGAGCCATGGAGAGTTGTTCATATTGCTAAAGATAGATTAGGGGATATGAGTAAACAGCTTACCAAAATCGCGTTTCCTAATCTGAAGAAAAAACAAGAAGATCATTATAATGTAGCAACAAATCTTGGGGCATGCTAGCTTTAGTCTTAAAAGAAGATCCAAGACAAAAACAAAATTTAGAAAATTATATGGCATTTGGAGCTTTCACTCAAAATTTAATGCTTCTTCTACATGAAGTTGGCATTGGTACGTGTTGGAAAACGCCAGCATATATTTTTGAACCTGAAATGCGTGCGTTATTTGGAGTGAAAGACGATGAGAGCTTAGTCGGATTTTTATATTTAACTGATTTAGAAGACGAAGTACCACATAGAGAACGTCATCTAAATAATATAATTGATAAATTTTAACTGTCATATAATAATTGTAAAGTGGGTAAGCAGTCATTTGAATGATTGTTGAGATAAATATATAAAGGCCGCATTGAAATTAAAATTCAATGCGGCCTTTATACTTAAATGTATGCCTTAGATTTTCATCTGCAATATTTTATAATTTATTTAAATGTTTCTGCTAAAAATGATTCAACTTGTTCTGGAGATTTTGCATTTGCTGAATGTAAATGAGCTAGTTTTTCTCCATTTTTGAAAACTAACAAGCTAGGAATACCCATTACATCATTGTCAGACGCTACGTCTTCTAATTCATCACGATTTACAGTGAACCATTGGTAATCATTATATTTTTCAGTGATTGGATCAATCCACATGTCCATCGCTTTACAATCTGGACACCAGCCTGCTTCGAATTTAACAATGACAGGATTATCACTTTGTATTGTTTCTTTAAAATTGTCTGTAGAATTTATTGGTTGCATAGTATAACTCCTTTATTTTAGATATTATTAACTTTATTATAACTGACAATTAGCCATTATTAAAAAAATCAGCTTGATATTAAGAGCGTTTTAAGTAGAAATTTGATATATTAGTGTTAACTAGACATAGGAGGTACAGCATAATGATAAAATTTTACCAGTATCCTAATTGTACAACTTGTAAGAAGGCAGCTAAGTTCTTACAGGAGTATGGTGTTAGTTTTGAACCAATTGATATCGTTCAACATACACCTACTAAAAACGAGTTTAAAGATATTATTGAAGCGACAGAAATTGATATTAATAAACTTTTTAACACACATGGCGCAAAATATCGTGAGCTTGGATTGAAAGATAAGTTGAAAGATCTAACGAATGATGAAAAGTTAGATTTATTGGCTTCAAATGGTATGTTAGTTAAAAGACCGCTAGCCATTTCAGGAAATAAAGTTACAGTTGGATTTAAAGAAGACCAATATAAAGAAACTTGGTTATAAAATAAATTTTAAATTCATAATTAAATAAGTGGTTACAATAGTGATTGTGGAAACGCTTCATCTATTGCTGTGAAAACATCTGATTGCATTATGGTATCAGGAAATAGTTGCTTGAAAGCTTTTCATATGGCATCATTAATATGTAAAATCATTTAGGAGGGGATTCTTGTGGCAGTACCGAGTGAATTTAAATATTCTAAAGAACATGAATGGGTTAAAATTGAAGGAAATACAGTAACAATTGGTATAACTGAATATGCTCAAGGTGAATTAGGAGATATCGTATTCGTTGAATTACCAGAAGTCGACGATGAGATTAACGAAGGTGAAACTTTTGGTAGTGTTGAATCAGTAAAAACAGTTTCAGAACTATACGCACCTGTTACTGGGAAAGTTGTCGAGTCTAACGAAGAATTAGAAGACAGCCCAGAATTCGTAAATGAATCACCATACGATAAAGCATGGATGGTAAAAGTTGAATTAAGTGATGAAAGTCAATTAGATGAATTACTATCAGCTGAGCAATACTCAGAAATGATTGGTGAATAAAAACAAAGTATGAACTCCATGATATAGATTATCTTGGGGTTTTTTTAATGAGAATAATCTATTTTATGTGGTTTTTAGTCAAGTTAAAAGATGCATAAAGTGAGCTATAGTAAATCATAGCTTAATAGTACTAAAAAACAGTTCTTATATAAGATAATGAATATTTAATTAGATGTCTTTAAATGACAAAAATTATTTTCAATAATAAGATAAGATTAGGAATATGTAAATTATGTTTATAGTCGCTAAGTATTGTGAAGAACTAAGTAGATTGAACAACTATCAACATTTAGAGGGTGGATGTCATGACGATACTAAACCAAGTTATCATTGTCGAAGGCAAGTCAGACAAGAAGCGGGTAAAGCAAGTTATTGATCAGCCAATTGATATCATATGTACAAACGGTACTATGGGCATTGATAAAATCGATGAAATGGTTGAAACTTTATATGATAAACAAGTGTATATTCTTGTTGATTCAGATAAAGAAGGTGAAAAGATACGGAAATGGTTCAAACGATATCTCAGTGAAAGTAAACATATACGCATAGATAGACAATATTGTGAGGTTGCTAGATGCCCTAAACCATATTTATCCAAAGTACTGCGAAAACATGGTTTTTCTGTAAAAGACGCAGAAAAAGTAGCTAAAGCAAAATTAGATTATATAGCTGAAAGGGTAAGTTTATTAACATGAATGTAACAAGTGAACACCGTGCAGATGTGCACGAACATGAAGAAAAAGAAAAATATTTAATATTTGGTTATACACCAACGTGTGGAACTTGTAAAGTTTCAGAACGCATGTTAGATATAGCAAATGAAATTTTGAAACTACCAATTACAAAAATAGATTTGAATTTTCATCCTGATTTTAGCCAAGCGCAAGAAATACAATCTGTACCTGTGCTCATGTTGATGTCTAAAGGTAAAGAGCAGAAAAGAATTTACGCATTTCAATCTGTTCCTTATTTGTTAGAAAATTTAAAATAGTTATTGACGAAACATGAGTGCGATGATAGGATTAAAAATAATTAAATAAATGATACTCTTATCAAGAGTGGTGGAGGGATGTGCCCTTTGAAGCCCGGCAACCGTCTGAATCAGAAATGGTGCCAATTCACATGAAGTTACGATTAACTTTGGGAGATGAGAGAAGCGATTAATGCTTTCTCTTTTCTTCACTGAATAATAGAGGAAGCATTTTTTAATTGATAGTGTAATACAAGGAGGCAAGTGTGATGATTGAATTAAATCAAATAGTCAAAAGGTACAAGACAAAAAAACACGACGTACTAGCTGTAGATCATGTTGATTTAAACATTCAATCAGGCTCAATCTTTGGAGTAGTTGGTTTTTCAGGAGCGGGGAAAAGTACTTTAGTAAGACTCTTGAACAATCTCGAGCAACCTACTTCAGGTGACGTAATTATTGATGGAGATAAGATTGGTGATTTATCTAAATCAGATTTAAGAAAAAAACGTCAAAAAGTGAGCATGATTTTTCAACATTTTAATTTACTGTGGTCACGAAATGTATTAAATAATATTACATTTCCGCTAGAAATTGCTGGTGTTTCGCGCCGTGAAGCGAAGCAACGTGCTTTAGAACTAGTGGAATTGGTAGGACTAAAAGGAAGAGAAAATGCATATCCATCGGAATTATCAGGCGGTCAAAAGCAACGTGTCGGTATCGCGCGTGCATTAGCTAATGAACCTACTGTATTGCTTTGCGATGAAGCAACAAGTGCTTTAGATCCTCAAACGACAGATGAAATTCTAGAATTATTATTAAAGATTAAAGAAGAACGAAATTTAACAATCGTAATCATTACACACGAAATGCATGTCATTCGACGTATCTGTGATGAAGTCGCTGTTATGGAAAATGGCCGTGTAATTGAACAAGGCAAGGTTACAACTGTCTTTGAAAACCCACAACATGAAGTAACAAAACGCTTTGTGAAAGATGATTTAGACGATGATTTTGATGAATCTATCACAGATTTAATAACATTAAATGAAAATGATTATGTAGTTCGCTTGAATTTTACAGGAAGCAATACTACGGAGCCGTTAGTATCATACATAACTAAGACGCATAATATTGATGTAAATATATTGGAAGCTAATATTAAACATACGAAAGACGGTTCAATCGGCTTTTTAGTAGTGCATTTACCAACAGTAAATTCAGAAAAATTCGAAAAGTTCAAAAATGATTTAGAAGCGCAACACGTTTCAGTGGAGGTGTTAAAGCATGGGTAATTCGTTTGGTGACATACTCCGTGAGATGGTTACTATGCCAAATATTAGTTGGGACGAAGTTTGGTTAGCAACATATGAAACAATTTATATGACTGTAATAGCAACAGCGTTTGCTTTTGTTTTAGGACTGATTTTAGGTGTATTACTCTTCTTATCAGCTAAAAGTAAATCACCAGTGGCAAGAGTCTTTTATAGTGTAGTTTCATTTATCGTAAACTTATTCAGAGCGATACCTTTCATTATTCTCATACTCTTGTTGATTCCATTCACAAGTTTAATATTAGGAACAATTAGTGGACCAACTGGAGCTTTACCAGCATTGATTATTAGTGCTGCACCGTTCTATGCAAGATTAGTAGAGATCGCATTTAAAGAAATCGACAAAGGCGTAATCGAAGCGGCTTGGTCAATGGGCGCAAATACATGGACAGTAGTGAAAAAAGTCCTTTTACCAGAAGCAATGCCAGCTTTAATATCCGGTATTACAGTGACTGCAATTGCTTTAGTTGGATCAACAGCGGTTGCTGGTGTAATTGGTGCAGGTGGTTTAGGTAACTTAGCGTATTTAACTGGCTTCACACGAAATCAAAATGACGTCATATTTGTATCAACAGTTTTAATACTGATTATTGTATTTATCATTCAATTTATTGGTGACTGGTCTACAAATAAAATAGATAAACGATAAATTTTAAAAGGGGACTTTATTATATGAAAAAAATATTAAGTTTAGTTTCTGTAGTTGCTTTAGCACTTTTATTAGCAGCATGTGGCGGTGGCGGAGATGAAAAAGATAAGACAATTACAGTCGGAGCTTCGCCAGCACCGCACGCAGAAATATTAGAAAAAGCAGAACCATTGTTAGAAGATAAAGGTTATAAGCTAAAAATCAAAACGATTAATGATTATACAACACCGAATAAATTATTAGATAAAGGTGAACTTGATGCGAACTTCTTCCAACATACACCATATTTAAAAACAGAGAAGGAAGACAAAGGCTATAAAGTGGAATCAGCAGGAAACATTCACTTGGAGCCTATGGCAGTTTACTCTAAAAAATATAAAAGTTTAAAAGATTTACCAAAAGGCGCAACAGTATATGTTTCGAATAATCCAGCTGAAGAAGGACGTTTCTTAAAATTCTTCGTAGATGAAGGACTTATTAAATTAAAAGATGGCGTTAAAACAGAAGACGCTACGTTTGATGATATTGTAGAAAATAAAAAAGACATCAAATTTAATAATAAACAATCTGCAGAGTATCTACCTAAAATTTATCAA
Organism: Staphylococcus sp. AntiMn-1; assembly: GCF_001663395.1. Classification (NCBI taxonomy): domain Bacteria; kingdom Bacillati; phylum Bacillota; class Bacilli; order Caryophanales; family Staphylococcaceae; genus Staphylococcus; species Staphylococcus sp. AntiMn-1. The sequence continues at coordinate 1,114,082 of NZ_CP012968.1, read as the reverse complement.
AACGAAGATGCTGATGCTGTAATTATTAATTCAAACTTTGCAATTGATCAAGATTTAAGCCCTAAAGATGATTCAATTGTTCTAGAGAAAGCAAAAGACAATCCTTATGCGAATTTAATTGGCGTAAGAGAAGGTCATAAAGATGACGAGAAAATTAAAGCGCTAATTGATGTACTCCAGTCTAAAGAAATTAAAGACTATATCAACAAAGAATACGATGGTGCGGTCGTACCAGCAAAATAATATCAAATTTTATGAAGAATCCTTTAACCGCAACGGTTTGAGGGTTCTTTTTTATGGTTGTAAGAATTGAAAAAGGGCAGTATGTAAAAATTATCGAATATAAAGCATAAAAAACACGACCAAATTTGGACGTGTTAACTAAGTTTTACTTATTCAAGGTTGTTCATCATTTCCTTATCCATTTGTTCTATAACACTTTTTAAAGATATGGCTACGACTTAATATTTGTGAAGATACTTCTTTTATAATCTCTTCATCTTTAACAGTCTTTCTTAAAAATATGTAAAAGCGTCTAAGTTGTATAGGATTGCCATTGTGATTCGTTAACACAAAATTGCTATTTCGGTAATAATTGTCATTCCATTTTAACTCTTTCTTGTTTTTTAATTAATACGATAATAAAAAATTAAAGTTGAGAATATGAGTGTAGAGGGCTTTATTATTATGAAATAGCCACATATCATTTAAAGTAACTTATGTATATTGCAAAGATAACTAAAAATGTAGCAAATATTCCATGTACGATTAAAAGTAAATAATACTGTTTATCAGTCATGGGGGTAAAGTTGTTCCGCTTAACTCTTCTATTATTTTCCCAGCGAAATATAAAAGCCCAAAAATAAGCGTAGATAGGTATGAAAATAATCCCTAATACAATAGCAGCTAGTAAACCCATAATAAATCTCCTTTTTGCTTAAGGATATCATAAATTATATATTAGATTATCAAAATATATAAATGCGTGGGTATGTATTTTTGACGTTTGGACAATATAAGGCAATAATAAAAAACTGTAAAATATAGTTGTGTATAGCATTTATAAAGTGAATTGTAATAAATGATTGAAACATGTGATGCACGCTTATCTCTTATATTTGAAATAGTGGTCTCAGGTGAGTAAAATAAGAGAATGGAAATAGATTGATTGAGAAAAATCAGTTTAATTTTCAATGGGAGAACTAACAAATTAATGGTAAGCTTTCTATAATAATGGAAGGTTTATATATTGATTATATATAGAATCACTAAAATATCACTTTCGCTGTTGATATTTTATTTAATAGCTCGGAAGTTATGGGATGCTTTTATATCATAAATGATTTAAAAGTGATGGGACATATACTTCCGGGTTATTTTTTAGCGCATTTATCTGGATTCTTACAAGACGCATGAGCAAATGGGACTAATTTAGTGCTTGCAGAATACTTCAATACGTAAATATGTAACCGTGTCTGAGCCAAACGCTTCTGACATATAAAATAATAAGATTGTACTTAAAGAACTACAAAAAACCACCAACAAAGTTGCTTAACTTCGTCGGTGGTTTGTCTACGGTTGAAATACTATTTTAATTAAAGTACATATTTAGACTAAATCATGCTCATCTTTAATATCGCCAACTATATTTTCTAAAATGTTTTCCATGGTAATTATACCAATAGGATTACGGTTTTCATCTTCGACAAGTGCGATGTGGATTTGATGTGTTTTCATCAGCTCTAATACATGATGGTATTTAGTATTAAGACTTACTTTTAGAATATCGTTTGTAATATTTTCAAGTGTCGTTAAATCATCTTTTAAAAAATCCTTAGCATGTAAGTAACCAACAATTTGAGTTGGGTTATCTCTAAATACAGGGAATCTTGTGTAATTCGCATTATTTATATAAGCTTTTGTTTCATCAACATCATTTTTAATATCGATAATTGAAACTTTGTCGAGAGCAATATAACCATCATTAATCGTCATTTCATCAAAGGCAAAAGCACGATTGATATGTGTTAATTCATTTTCAGAGATTTCTCCGCCTTCATGACTTTCTTTAATCAATAATTTTAATTCTTCTTCGGAATGATAAAGTTCACTTTCTTTAGCAGGTTGCATGCCAAACATCTTCAAAATTAATCTCGCTGAACCATTAAGTATATATATAAATGGATAAAATAATTTGTAAAACATGATCATTGGTTTAGCTATAATTAATGTGATTTGTTCGGCTTTTTGTATCGCAACTGTCTTAGGAGCCATTTCGCCGACTACAACGTGTAAATAGGTTGCAATTACGAAAGCGCTAATTAATGTGAAGACATGTATCATCGAATCTGACAAGCCTAAACTACTGAAAAGCGGGTGTAACATAAACTCGAAAGTCGATTCGCCGACCATACCGATGCCTAAAGCGGTAATTGTAATACCTAATTGACAGGCGGCTAGGTATTCATCTAAGTGTGTTACTACCTTTTGTGCTGAAAGTGCATTTTTGTTATTACCTGTTGCAAGCGAGTGGATTCTTGATGTTCGAACTTTGACTATTGCGAACTCTGAAGCGACAAAGAATGCAGTAAGTATTAATAAAATGATAAACGTGATTAAACTAATAAGGGTTCCCAAATATTAATTAATTCCTCCAATATTTTCTGATTCAATCTAAAAATGATTGAAAGTTCATTATATAAAAAATGAGTGTAGTTATCCACTATCAAGATTTACAGAGTTTAAAAAATTGAATTTGTGTTTTGTGTCATCGAAAACTTTGAGAAAGTGTATTTAAAAACGCCATCGAGCAATATCGACGGCGTTTCAAACATATATTGATTTTAATCTTTTGTAGTGCTTCCTAATTTATAACTAATAATAAAGCCACAAATTATCGTTATGATTGAAATTATCCATATTAAAATAGAATCCGGGAGGCCAGGAAATACTGCGTAAAGCGAACCTACTACAAAACCAATAATTAATGCATAGGTTAAGTAAGTATGGTAAGTCAATAAATGTTGAATGATTTTACTAGCAAATAAGAAACCGGCAATAACGCCTAAACCAACAGAAATCAATACAGGAATGGCATTAAAGTTTAGCGAAATAAATTCTGAGAGAGCATACATTACTGTACCGTATACTCCAAACACTAATAACATAAATGATCCTGATATACCTGGAAGTAACATAGCACTAGAAGCACACGCACCAGCAATAAAATATTTTATGAAAAGACCAGTTGAAATTTCTAGTGTTTCACCTGCATGCTTGTCGCCGTTATTTAATAAAGTAATAACAACAATTATAATGATACCCAATGCTACAAGAGAGTAATGTTTAACATTAAATGTTTGTTTAAATCGAGAAGTTTTTAATAAATATGGAACGATTCCTGCGATTAACCCAACAAAAAAGAACATCGTGGGTACTGTGTGTTCATTAAGTAAGTAATTAATAACTTTACTTAATAACCCAATAGCAATTACCATTCCTAATCCGATTGGTATTAAAAATTTTAAACTTTCCCAAAAACGTTTTGAAAAAAGACCACTAACAGAACGAATGAATTCATCATAAATACCGAGTAAGAGTGCGATTGTACCTCCACTCACTCCCGGAACTAAATCAGTTGTTCCCATAGCAAATCCTTTCCAAATATTTGACCATTTTATTTTTGACATGACAGTCTCCTTTTGATTAAAAATATATAAATGATAATAGCATAAAAGTAAGCATGATAATATTAAAAGCAAAATAGAAAAGATTATTGTTTATCACATATAAATGAACTGAGACTCTAATTTAAAAGAATATAGGTATTGAGAACAAAGATGATATTATTATCAGTTACAAAAATTAAAGAATCCCTATCGAAAATGATTGTGTTTTAATAACGATTTTAATTTAGCTCCTGAAAAGGTTTATATTCGAATATAACTACGTTATAATTAGAAGATGTAAGAAAGGCTCAGTCTTTTGACTGTAGATTAAAATTATTATAAACTAGATAAGAAAAACATATCATATAATACGGAGGGAATATGTATGCCATCAACATTAGAAATTAAAGACCTACATGTGTCTATTGAAGATAAAGAAATTCTTAAGGGTGTTAACTTAACAATTAACACAGACGAAATACACGTTGTAATGGGACCAAATGGTACTGGTAAATCAACATTATCATCAGCAATCATGGGACACCCTAACTACGAAGTAACGAAAGGTGAAGTTTTATTAGACGGTGTTAACATATTAGAACTTGAAGTTGACGAACGTGCAAAAGCTGGACTTTTCTTAGCTATGCAATATCCGTCAGAAATCACTGGTGTTACAACTGCAGATTTTCTACGTTCAGCAATTAATGTTAAACGTGGAGAAGGTAATGAAATTAACTTGATGCAATTTATCAAAAAATTAGATAAAGAAATGGATCGTTTAGATATCGATCAAGATATGGCGCAACGTTATTTAAACGAAGGATTCTCTGGCGGCGAGAAAAAACGTAATGAAATTCTTCAATTAATGATGTTAGAACCAAAATTCGCAATTTTAGATGAAATTGACTCTGGTTTAGATATCGATGCTCTAAAAGTAGTATCTAAAGGTATCAACTTAATGCGTGGCGAAGAATTCGGTGCATTAATTATCACTCACTATCAACGTCTATTAAACTACATTACTCCAGACCATGTACATGTTATGTATGCGGGCAAAGTGGTTACTTCAGGCGGACCTGAATTAGCAAAACGTTTAGAAGAAGAAGGCTATGAATGGGTTAAAGAAGAGTTCAACGCTCAATAATAAGTCTCAAATCATATGAAAACATTAATTTAGATGAAGATTTAAGGTTTTGATTTATACCAATGAATTAAATCATACAATCATCAAATGGGAGGAAAAAATAGTATGACGACTGAAACTTTGAACATTTCTGAAGCTCAACTTGTTGAATATTCACAAGCCCATAATGAACCTTCTTGGTTAACTGAATTACGTAGAGAAGCGTTGAAATTAACTGAAACTTTAGAAATGCCAAAACCAGATAAAACAAAAATTAACAAATGGGATTTCGATTCATTTAAACAACATGAAACAGTAGGTAATGTTTATGAATCAATTGAAAATCTACCTGCAGAAGTAAAAGAAATTATTGATGTAGAAAACACAGAGAACTTAGTAATACAACATAATAATACACTTGCTTATACAAAGGTTTCTGATTCTGCAAAAAACGATGGCGTAATCATTGAAGGATTATCAGATGCGTTGAAGAATCATCCTGATTTAGTAAAAAAATATTTTATGAATGACACAGTAACTGTTGATGAACATAGATTAACAGCATTACACACAGCGCTTGTTAATGGTGGTATGTTTGTATATGTACCTAAAAACGTAGTGGTTGAACATCCAATTCAATACGTTGTTTTACATGACGATGCTAATGCAAGTTTCTATAATCACGTTATTATTGCTACTGAAGAAAGTGCAGAAGTAACGTATGTTGAAAACTATTTGTCAAATGCAAGTGGTGAAGGTAACCAACTTAACATCGTTTCAGAAGTAAGTGCTGCTGCAAATTCGAAAATCACTTATGGTTCAGTAGATTATTTAGACAAAGGCTTTACAGGTCACATTATTCGTCGCGGTATGACAGAAGCAGACGCAACAATTAACTGGGCATTAGGACTAATGAATGAAGGTAGCCAAATAATTGATAATACTACTAATTTAATTGGTGATCGTTCAGAAAGTGAATTAAAATCTGTTGTTATTGGTACGGGTAGTCAAAAAATCAATTTAACGTCTAAAATCGTACAATACGGTAAAGAAACAAACGGATATATTTTAAAACACGGCGTTATGTTAGAAAGTGCTTCAACAATATTTAATGGTATTGGCTACATTAAACATGGTGGCGCTAAATCAAACGCGCAACAAGAATCACGTGTACTCATGCTTTCTGAAAAGGCACGTGGGGATGCGAATCCTATTCTGTTAATAGACGAAGATGACGTAGAAGCAGGACATGCAGCATCAGTAGGTCGTGTAGACCCAGAACAACTTTATTATCTAATGAGTCGTGGTATTTCACGTCGAGAAGCTGAACGTTTAGTTATTCACGGCTTCTTAGATCCAGTTGTACGTGAATTACCGATTGAAGATGTAAAACGCAAATTACGTGAAGTAATTGAACTTAAAATTAATAAATAATTAACGATATTAATTACGTTAAAGACAGTAGTAATTCAATTGTTAGGGATGCGAATAATTTTTGTTAAGTACTTTTTAAATTTGAATTAAAAGTAGCCTTCCTAACTTTACTAAGGTCTGATTATAGATTTTTAATTAAGAAAGGTCTGTGGATAATTTGACCGAATCATTAAATGTTAGTGAAATTGTAAAAGATTTTCCAATTCTTAAGCAGCAAGTACATGGTAATAGACTAGCTTATCTAGATTCTACAGCAACAAGTCAAACGCCTACTCAAGTGATTGATGCGATTGATGATTACTACAAACGATATAACTCTAATGTGCATCGTGGTGTTCACACACTTGGTTCATTAGCAACAGATGGTTATGAAAATGCACGTGAAACGGTAAGACGTTTTATAAATGCGAAATACTTTGAAGAAATTATCTTCACACGTGGTACTACAGCATCAATTAATATTGTTGCACATAGCTATGGCGATGCAAATGTTAATGAAGGTGATGAAATCGTTGTTACTGAAATGGAACATCATGCTAATATCGTTCCTTGGCAACAACTAGCGAAGCGTAAAAAGGCAGAATTGAAATTTATTCCATTGACAGAAGATGGAGAATTAGCGATTGAGGATGTTAAAGCAACTATTAATGAAAAAACAAAAATAGTTGCTATAGCGCACGTTTCCAATGTATTGGGCACTATAAACGATATCAAAGCTATTGCCGAAATAGCGCATGATCATGGTGCAATTATCAGTGTGGATGGTGCACAAGCTGCCCCTCATATGGATATAGATATGCAAGACTTAGATGCTGACTTTTATAGTTTTAGTGGTCATAAAATGCTTGGTCCAACGGGTATAGGTGTTTTATATGGTAAACGCACATTGTTAAATAACATGGAACCGGTTGAATTTGGTGGAGATATGATAGATTTTGTTGATAAATATGAAGCTTCATGGGCAGATTTGCCAACAAAATTCGAAGCAGGTACGCCACTGATTGCACAAGCGATTGGCTTTGCAGAGGCTATAAAATATTTACAAAATTTAGGGTTCGAAGCAATTCATCAACATGAAGCAACGTTAACACAGTATGCTTATGACAAAATGTCAGAGATAGAAGGTATCGAGATATATGGTCCAGCAAAAGATCGTCGTGCTGGTATCATTACTTTCAATATGACTGATGTTCATGCGCATGATGTTGCAACTGCGGTTGATACTGAAGGTGTAGCTGTTCGCGCAGGGCACCACTGTGCTCAACCACTAATGAAATGGTTAAAACAATCTTCTACAGCCCGTGCAAGTTTTTACATTTATAACACGAAAGAAGATATTGACCAATTAGTTGAATCCTTGAAACAAACGAAGGAGTTTTTCTCATATGAATTTTAATAATTTAAATCAGTTGTATCGTTCAGTGATTATGGATCATTATAAAAGCCCTAGAAACAAAGGTACTTTAGATAATGGATCTATGACAGTAGACATGAACAATCCAACGTGTGGGGATCGTATTCATCTTACGTTTGATATAGAAGATGGTTTTATCAAAGATGCGAAATTTGATGGAGAAGGCTGTTCAATTTCAATGTCTAGCGCCTCAATGATGACCGAAGCGGTTAAAGGCAATTCGTTAGCTGATGCCATGAAAATGAGTCAAGAATTCTCAAAAATGATGCTTGGCGAAGATTATGAAATCAGTGAAGACATGGGAGATATCGAAGCACTGCAAGGTGTTTCACAATTTCCTGCAAGAATTAAATGTGCCACGTTAGCTTGGAAAGCCTTAGAAAAGGGTACAGTTGAAAAGGAAGGCAATGCAGGAGACTAATTCGAGTCGAACCATTGACATTGTGTAAAATCCCATTCAAACTAGTAGGAACAACATGAAATTTCATGAACGTATATAAATGAAATCATTATTCTTATAGCAGACAGTTAAAAGAGAATAATACAATAAATGAACTTGCACGTAAGTCGTTTTTAATATATAAAAGGAGTGATTTAAATGGCTAAAAAAGCACCTGATGTTGGGAATTATCAATATGGTTTCCACGACGAAGATGTTTCCATTTTTAGATCAGAACGCGGTTTGACAGAAAATATTGTCCGCGAAATTTCGAATATGAAAAGTGAACCTGAATGGATGCTTAATTATAGATTAAAATCATTAAAACAATTCTACAAAATGCCTATGCCTCAATGGGGTGGAGATTTATCAGAATTAAACTTTGATGATATCACTTATTATGTTAAACCATCAGAAAATACTGAACGCTCATGGGATGAAGTGCCTGAAGAAATTAAACGTACGTTTGATAAATTAGGTATTCCTGAAGCTGAGCAAAAATATCTTGCTGGTGTTTCAGCACAATATGAATCAGAAGTTGTTTATCACAACATGGAGAAAGAACTTGAAGACCAAGGTATCATCTTTAAAGATACAGACAGCGCTTTAAGAGAAAACGAAGATTTATTCAGACAGTATTTCTCAACAGTTGTACCTGCTGCAGATAATAAATTCTCAGCGTTAAACTCAGCTGTGTGGTCAGGTGGATCATTTATTTACGTTCCGAAAAACGTTAAATTAGATACACCTTTACAAGCTTATTTCCGTATTAATTCTGAAAACATGGGTCAATTTGAGCGTACTTTAATCATTGCTGATGAAGGCGCATCTGTAAACTATGTAGAAGGTTGTACAGCACCAGTTTACTCAACAAGCTCGTTACACTCAGCTGTTGTTGAAATCATTGTACACAAAGACGCGCATGTACGTTATACAACGATTCAAAACTGGGCGAACAACGTATATAACTTAGTTACAAAACGTACTTTAGTATACGAGAATGGTAATATGGAATGGGTTGATGGTAACTTAGGTTCTAAGTTAACTATGAAATATCCAAACTGTGTACTTTTAGGCGAGGGAGCTAAAGGCAGTACGTTATCTATCGCATTTGCTGGTAAAGGACAAGTACAAGATGCTGGGGCTAAAATGATTCACAAAGCGCCAAACACATCTTCTACAATTGTTTCTAAATCTATTTCTAAAGATGGCGGTAAAGTTGTTTATCGTGGTATCGTGCACTTTGGTCGTAAAGCAAAAGGCGCACGTTCAAACATCGAATGTGATACTTTAATTTTAGATAACGAGTCTACTTCAGATACTATTCCATATAATGAAGTATTTAATGACAATATTTCGTTAGAACACGAAGCAAAAGTATCTAAAGTTTCAGAAGAACAATTATTCTATTTAATGAGCCGTGGTATTTCAGAAGAAGAAGCGACTGAAATGATTGTAATGGGCTTCATTGAACCATTTACAAAAGAACTTCCAATGGAATACGCTGTTGAAATGAACCGTTTAATCAAATTCGAAATGGAAGGATCAATTGGCTAGTCTTAGCTGCTGATTCAACAATTTCTTACAAAATAAAAGCACGAGAGATACGAATTCAATATCATTTATTCTTTAAATGTTATCGAAGTTTGCGTATCATCTCGTGCTTTTTTATACATAACTTTAGTATTTATGCATAATTTTAAAAAATTAAAACCTTCCATATTGGAAAAGTAAAAATAAGTAGTGCTACCAGTGTTAATAAACACAGTAAGCTATTTACGATGCGGTCACCATTGATAGCTGAAATAATATTAATCATAATTAATATTATGATTATAAAAAATCCACTATAAAAATATAAGTTACCATTAAATACTTTGTTAAAAGATAATATTGGTATGAGATAGGCGACTAATGTAGCGAAAGCAGAAACTAAAGTCATATAATACTTAATAAAAAACACCCCTTTTAGTAAAGAAACAACTTTATGCGCTATCATAATTTCAAAATACAAGGGAAGTTTATAGCATTGGTATACACCAATCATACTATTTGTGACATATTTTCTTGAAAATAGAAGAAAGCAAAGGTATATTTCAAACTTTTCACCATTAATAGGGTGAGGGTTTGACGAATTTCAAGAAGGATAAGAAAACAAGTGCCCAGCCATATGAATTGGTTGGGCACTTGTGTTTATGTATAGCTAGTACCGTATTGGAGCGTACTGATATTTTCTCTTCGCAGGTCTGCACCTGTTCTGTACAAAACGATAATTGATAAGAGCAGTATCATTACTGTACAAATAATAATCCATTTTCCTAGTTTGCTAATATCAAAAAGGAGGCTGAAAATTATTATTAAGAATAATATACAGAAAAAGGCAAAAGCCGTATACATCATTAAATTTCCCATAAATAAAACATTCCTTGTAAAGTTAGCTTAAAAAACTCACTAATATAAGTGAGTTTGTGAAGAGTTTCCCGAATTTAGCGTACTTAAGTGTCACGCTTATCTTAATTCTAGCATAGCTATAAAATTCATAATATATATATGATAGGAAATAGTACTAAAGGATGATATTTACTAATTAACTTATTTAAAATTTAATTTAGTTAATTCATCACAATTAGATGATTCAAAATCCTAATCCTTTTGTAATGTTTATAAGTTTTGAAAGAAGGGAATCAAATTATAACTTATAAATTTTTTTATTATAAATTATACTAAAGGAGTAATGCATATATGATTATAGCTATAATCATACTTTTGTTTGCTTCATCTTTCTTTTCAGGCAGTGAAACCGCATTGACGGCAGCCAATAGGATGAAGATGCAAACACAAGCTCAAAAAGGCGATAAAAAGTCTAAAAAATTATCGCAATTATTAGTTAAACCAAGTGAATTTATTACCACTATTCTTATTGGTAATAATATAGCAAATATTGTTTTACCTACATTAATAACAATTTTAGCTGTTGATTTAGGAATTAGTGTTAGTATTGCAACAGCTGTGACAACAGTAACGATTATTGTAATATCTGAAGTCATTCCCAAATCGATTGCTGCTACATACCCTGATAGAATTTCACGTTTAGTTTATACACCGATTTCATTCTTTATTATTATATTTAAACCAATAACGTTAATCTTAAATAGTATGACTGATGCGATAAATAAGTTTCTTTCTAAAGGCAATGAAGACCAGCAACGATTTTCAAAAGAGGAAATCAGACAGATGGTTTCGATTGCAGGTAGTGAAGGTGCATTTAATGAAATGGAACGCAACCGTATACAAGGGGTTATGGATTTTGAAAAATTAAAAATTAAAGATATTGATACGACACCTAGAATAAATGTTACAGCGTTTTCATCAGATGTGTCTTACAAAGAGGCATATGATACAGTTGTTTCAAATCCCTATACCCGCTATCCAGTGTATGATGAAGATATAGATAATGTTATTGGTGTTTTCCATTCAAAATATTTATTAGCTTGGAGTCGTGAGACCGATAACAATATGACACAATATACTTCTGAAGCTTTATTTGTAAATGAGCATAATAAGGCTGAGTGGGTGCTAAGAAAAATGACTGTATCACGTAAACATTTGGCGATTGTATTAGACGAATACGGCGGTACAGAAGGTATTGTATCTTATGAAGATCTAATTGAAGAGATGTTAGGTATGGAGATAGAAGATGAAATGGATGAAGAAGAAAATGAAAAAATCGAAGAACAAATGAAAGCATACAACAAGAAATAACGTTTTAATAACACTTTTATACTCATTTTGTAGTTAAATATAAGTGTTGAAAAAGGGGTGTGCTATATGAAATTATCATCAAGAATTACTGAGGTTTTAGGTATTAGATTTCCGATTGTGCAAGCAGGCATGGCAGGTAACACAACGCCTGAATTAGTAGCAACTGTGAGTAATAGTGGAGGATTGGGAAGTATCGGTGCAGGTTATTTCACACCTGAGCGACTTGAAAAAGAAATTACCTATGTACAACAACTGACTGATTTACCTTATGCCGTTAATTTGTTTGTACCTAGTCAGAAATTATATATTCCAGATAAAGTAGAACATATGAATGCTTGGCTAAAACCATATCGGCGTGCGTTTAACATTGAAGAGCCAGTATTGAATATGGATGAAACACATCAATTTAATCATGCAATTGATGTTGTTATTGAAAAGGGCGTACCGGTGGTTACTTTTACTTTCGGTATTCCTGATCAAATAACCATTGCAAAATTAAAAGAAAGAGATATAACCATTGTGGGTACCGCAACCTCTGTAGATGAAGCAATCGCTAATGAAAGTGCAGGGGTAGATGCTATTATTGCACAAGGTAGTGAAGCAGGCGGTCATAGAGGTTCATTTACTGTTACTGGAAGTAACCAGACGCCATTAATTGGAACAATGTCACTCGTCCCTCAAATTGCTGATGCAATTGATATACCAATTATTGCGTCTGGCGGTATTATGGACGGTCGTGGACTAGTGGCAAGTATCGTTTTAGGTGCAGAAGCAATTCAAATGGGAACTGCATTTTTAACTACTGAAGAAAGTGGTGCATCATTACTATATAAAAATATGATACAGCAAAGTAAAGAAACAGATACTGTAATCACTAATGTATTTACTGGAAAGCCCGCTCGCGGTATTGACAATGATTTTATCCATAAAATGGATGAATATAACGATGACATACCGGACTATCCAATTCAAAACCAGTTAACGAGTGCGATTCGTAAAGAAGCAGCTCAAAAAGGGGATGCACAGTGGACACATTTATGGAGCGGTCAAAGTCCACGTCTTGCTCAAAATGTGTCCGCTACGTTGTTAATTCAACGTATAATTAATGAATCAAAAGCACTATTGAATAGTTAAATTGTTATATCAATAACATAGATGTCTTACGCTAAACGATTGCTCGTATCCTTATATTATGAGCAATCGTTTTTCTATAATATAGAGATGAGTAAATTAGGCTAAGTGTACTCTGTATATTATAGAAATCTCTTGTTTTTTAAAGTTATAGTAAATTAAATTTAATCAAGTGAATCCAATAAAACATATATGGTATCATTACATTGGTGATACTATGATAAATATTGGATTAACGGGTTGGGGCGATCATGTTTCATTATACGAAGACTTGCAACGAAAAGCAGATAAACTAGTGACATATGCAAGTCATTTCCCGATAGTAGAATTAGATGCTACTTATTATGCAATTCAACCTGAAAGAAATATAAGAAAATGGATAAGAGAAACACCTAAACGCTTTGAATTTGTCGTAAAGATACATCAAGCATTAACTTTGCATGCTGATTATCATGATTATGCAGAAACTAGGCAAATCCTATTTGATCAATTTAAAGCGATGCTAGAGCCATTAAAAGACGAAAATAAACTGGCTATGGTATTAGTACAATTTCCACCATGGTTTGATTGTACAGTTCAGAATATTACATATATACGCTATATTCGTGAGCAATTAAAAGCATTTCCTATGTGTGTAGAATTTCGTAATCGATCATGGTTTAATGATGCTTATAAAGAAGAAACATTAGCGTTTTTAACGCAGCAACAAATAATACATTCCGTATGTGATGAACCACAAGCAGGTCAAGGTTCGATTCCGTTAGTTAATCGCATTACGCATGAAACTGCATTTGTTAGGTATCATGGGAGAAATGTTCACGGCTGGACTAAAAAGATATGACGGATGAAGCATGGAGAGATGTAAGGTATTTATACGATTATAATGAACAAGAATTAAAAGATTTAGTAAGTAAAGTGAAAGTATTAGAACACAAAGCTAAAAACATTTACGTTGTTTTTAATAATAATTCTGGTGGCCATGCTGCTCAAAATGCAAAAACTTACCAAAAAATATTAGGCATTGATTATCAAGGGTTAGCACCGCAACAATTAAAATTATTCTAGGAGAGATTACATGTTAACAATTATATTATTGATTTTAATTGGAGGGTTATCAGCAATTTTAGGCTCTATTGTGGGTATCGGTGGCGGTATCATTATCGTGCCTACTTTGATATATCTTGGGGTAGAGAATAACCTGTTAGAAGGTATTACGCCTCAAATCGCTATAGGAACATCTTCCGTTATTTTAATAGTGACGGGTTTAACTTCAACTTTAGGTTATTTAAAAACAAAGCAAGTAGATGTGAAAAACGGATCAATATTTTTATTTGGCTTATTGCCTGGTTCTTTAATTGGAGCGTTACTAAGTCGCTATTTAACGTTAGAATCCTTTAATTTATATTTTGGTATATTCTTAATCATTGTATCCATCTTACTTATTATAAGAAATAAGATTAAACCATTTAAAATATTTGATAAACCCAAATATGAGCGTAGTTATGTCGATGGTACTGGTAAGAAATATCATTATAGTGTACCGCCGCTAGTAGCATTTATTGCGACACTATTTATTGGTACTTTAACTGGATTATTCGGCATTGGTGGCGGTGCATTAATGACACCATTAATGCTTATTGTATTTAGGTTCCCGCCTCATGTGGCAGTTGGTACAAGTATGATGATGATATTTTTCACAAGTATAATGAGTTCAGCAGGACACATTGTACAAGGGCATGTCGCGTGGTCATATGCTATCGTCCTAGTTATTGCGAGTTATTTTGGTGCTAAACTAGGCGTGAAAGTGAATCAATCCATAAAATCAGATACAGTAGTCTTTTTATTACGTACATTTATGTTAATTATGGGTATATATTTAATAATAAAATCATTCCTATAAAGTAAGAGGAGGGAAATTATAGATGAAACTAACGATTTATCATACAAATGATATACATAGTCATTTACATGAATATGCACGAATTTCAAAATATTTAGCCGAAGATAGACCGAAACTAGATCATCCCTCACTCTATTTAGATATTGGCGACCATGTTGACTTATCTGCGCCAGTTACTGAGGCAACGATGGGCACAAAAAATGTTGAACTGTTAAATAAAGCACAGTGTGATATTGCCACGATAGGAAATAATGAAGGTATGACAATTTCACATGAAGCTTTAAATACACTTTATGATGATGCGAACTTCGAAGTGACATGTGCCAATGTTTTTGATGAACAAGGACAATTACCAAATCATATATCAACATCTTTAATTAAAGTTATAGATGGTGTATGCATTTTATTTATTGCAGCTACTGCACCATTTACGCCTTTTTATAGAGCACTTGATTGGGTAGTAACGAATCCTTTAGAAGCAATAAAAGATGAAATTAGTGCTAACGAAGGGGAGTATGATTTATTAATTATTATGAGTCATGTCGGTGTTTTCTTCGATGAAAAGTTATGCCAAGAAATTCCTGAAATTGACCTTATTTTAGGTAGTCATACTCATCATTATTTTGAAAATGGTGAAATGAATAACGGTGTATTAATGGCAGCAGCAGGTAAATATGGCAATTTTTTAGGTGAAGTTACCCTTGAAATTGAAAACAAACAAGTTGTTAGAAAAGAAGCTACGATATATCCAGTTGAAACTTTGCCTGAAGTTGAAACAGATTTTGAAGCTGAAGGTAAGGCACTTTTAAGTGAACCTATTGTCGATCGACAAATCGAGCTGCCACGTAGAACAGATGTTATTACGCAAACGGCGCATATGCTTGCTGAAAGTATATTTGAATTTACGAATGCTGACTGTACGATTATCAATGCTGGATTAATCGTTAAAGGTGTCATTGCAGATCAAGTTACTGAATATGATATTCATCAGATGCTACCTCACCCAATTAATGCAGTAAGGATTAAATTAAGTGGACAAGAATTGAAAAACGTTATAATAAAAAGCCAGAAACAAGAATATATTCATGAGCATGCACAAGGTTTAGGCTTTAGAGGTAATATATTTGGTGGATATATATTATATAATTTAGGTTTTATAGAATCTGAATCACGTTACTTTATTAACGGCGAAGAAATTGATGATGAAGCGACTTACATTTTAGGGACAGTTGATATGTACACATTCGGTCGTTATTTCCCAATGTTAAAAGATGAGGCTATAGATTACTTAATGCCTGAGTTCTTAAGAGATATTTTCAAGGAAAAATTACTAGAATTTTAAAAATTAACAATATACGTTTTAATTTATTGAAAATTTCGTTATAATGATTACAGATTTCAAACTCAGGAGGATTGTGCGGATATGGCTACTAAAAATGAAGAAATTTTACGTAAACCAGATTGGCTGAAAATAAAGCTGAACACTAATGAGAACTACACTGGTCTGAAGAAAATGATGCGCGAAAAGAATTTGAATACAGTTTGTGAAGAAGCAAAGTGTCCCAATATACATGAATGTTGGGGAGAACGCCGTACTGCTACATTTATGATTTTAGGTGCAGTATGTACACGTGCTTGTCGTTTCTGTGCAGTTAAGACAGGATTACCTAACGAGTTAGATTTAGATGAGCCAGAACGTGTGGCTGAATCTGTTGAATTAATGAACTTAAAACATGTTGTTATAACAGCAGTAGCACGCGATGATTTAAGAGACGCTGGTTCAAATGTTTATGCTGAGACGGTACGTAAAGTGCGTGAACGTAATCCGTTTACTTCAATAGAAATATTGCCATCAGATATGGGTGGAGATTTTGAAGCGTTAGAAACATTAATGGCTTCAAAACCAGATATTTTAAACCACAATATCGAGACAGTCCGCCGATTAACGCCGACAGTTCGTGCAAGAGCAACGTATGATCGTACGTTAGAGTTCTTAAGACGCTCTAAAGAGTTACAACCCGATATTCCAACTAAATCAAGTTTAATGGTAGGTTTAGGTGAAACACATGAAGAAATCTATGAAACAATGGATGACTTACGAGCAAATGATGTTGATATCTTAACAATAGGTCAATATTTGCAACCTTCACGTAAACACTTAAAAGTTGAAAAATACTATACACCATTGGAATTTGGTAAATTAAGAAAAATTGCGATGGATAAAGGTTTCAAACATTGCCAAGCTGGTCCGCTTGTAAGAAGCTCATATCATGCAGATGAACAAGTGAATGCAGCTGCCAAAGAAAAACATCGTATTGGTGAAGAAAAATTGGGTACTGATACAAAGATTTAATAGTAAATAAGACTTAGTTCATTTGTTAAGTGTGCTTAATTTAGCTTCACTTTATGGGCTAAGTCTTTATTAGAAATATAAAGTATATATGCATAGCACCAGCCTGACTAAAGCAGTTGGACGTTCATTGAAT
This sequence comes from Staphylococcus sp. AntiMn-1, assembly GCF_001663395.1. Taxonomy (NCBI): domain Bacteria; kingdom Bacillati; phylum Bacillota; class Bacilli; order Caryophanales; family Staphylococcaceae; genus Staphylococcus; species Staphylococcus sp. AntiMn-1. The sequence continues at coordinate 1,096,725 of NZ_CP012968.1, read as the reverse complement.
GCATGGATAGTATACTTAGATTAGGTGAATGAAATGATAAAAGTGAATGAACACTACTTTGAAATCATAGAAGAGTATAGAGAATGTTTTGACGAGGAAACCTTCGCAAATCGTTATTCTGACATATTAGATAAGTATGATTACGTTGTAGGTGACTTTGGTTACGAACAATTAAGATTAAAAGGTTTTTATACTGATAAAAACAAAAAGGCAGAGTTGAGCAAACGTTTTTCGACAATACAAGATTATTTATTAGAATATTGTAATTTTGGTTGTCCATATTTTATCTTGAGACGTATTCCAGAACAAGAACTTAAAGCATATGTAGATGAAACTGAAGAGGTTGATCATGATTTTGAAGAAAATAAATTACAAGATGTAAAGATTAAGCCGAGTATTCAAGATACAGAAAAATAAATGTTGATTAATAAAAAGGGAACAGAACATAAAGCTCTCGTTTTAAAAAGAACTCATCCATTAAAATTTGTGGATGAGTTCTTTTGCTATATTTAAATATTACGATTTTGATTATGTAGGCATAGGCATATGTATTGTTCCTGTAGTATGTGACACGCGTTGTTTCCTAGGAGTCTCATATGCAAATGTGATATAAAATTAATGAAGCTTTCTAATAGTTAATAGCTATTGAATGACTTCATTTAAATATTCGGTGATTTCATTTCCTTCATCTTCATTAACACCAAGTATATATGAAATGTAACCTTCTTCTTCCAAATCATCTGTGCCGATAATCCCAAATTTATTTGTTTGCATATTTAATACGATAGTTTTACCAAAATGGCGATTGGTTTGGACTAACATCAAATCGTAACGACTATGTTCACCTACAAATCCGACAAATTGGACTTGAGCTGATTCGTCGTCGTCATATAGATACATATCAATCATTTTATAACACTCCTCTTAGTGTGTGACTTATAATATAATACAGTAGTTGATTCTATTTTCATGATTAAAAAGTCTTAATTCACAGTATAACGATAAATGAATTCGACTGCAAAGGTATGGTATGATTAGAATGATAGGGGTGACGATGATGTATTTTGTTAATAAAGAAAAATTGAATACAAAGTTAAATTATTTACAACAATTAATTACAGATTATCCTCAAAGTAAAGATAATCACTATGCGTTCGAACGTATTGCACAAATGTTTATAGAGTCAGCTGTAGATATCGGAAATATGGTTATTGATGGCTTTATATTAAGAGATCCAGGTAACTATAAAGATGTTATCGATATTTTAGAATTAGAAAAAGTGATTTCTAAAGATACACAAGTTCACATTAACAAAACGGTCGATGTAAGAAAACAATTCGTCCACTATTATGATGAGCTTGATACGGCTAGTCTTATACCACTTTTTGATGAGACGGTGCCTTATTATCAACAATTTATTGAAGAAGTCATACGTTTTCTAAAAAGTGAAGATGTGCCAGTTACAGCTTTTGGTAAAAAAGGAGAGTAAATATTAATGAAAAATTACAAAGCTTATCTTATTGATTTAGATGGCACGATGTATAAAGGTAATGAAACTATTGATGGTGCAACGCAATTTATAGAATATCTAAACCAACAACAAATTCCACATTTATACGTAACGAACAATTCTACGAAAGAACCAGAAGAAGTAGCTTCAAAATTACATACAATGGGTGTAGATGCAAAGGCAGACGAAGTAGTTACTTCCGCACTTGCAACTGCTGAATACATTTCAGAAGAATCTCCAGGTGCTACTGTTTATATGTTAGGTGGTAGCGGCCTTGAAAAAGCACTAACAAGTCACGGATTAATATTGAAAGACGATGAGTTTGTGGATTACGTAGTAATTGGATTAGATGAAGCAGTTACATATGAAAAATTGACTACTGCAACATTAGGCGTACGTAATGGTGCGAAATTTATATCAACAAATCAAGATGTGTCGATACCTAAAGAACGAGGCTTCTTACCAGGTAACGGTGCTATTACGAGTGTTGTAACAGTATCTACAGGTATTCAACCGACATTTATCGGTAAACCTGAACCTATTATTATGAAAAAAGCATTGGAAATTTTAGATTTAGAGCGTTCAGAAGTAGCTATGGTTGGAGATTTATATGATACGGATATTCTTTCAGGAATTAATGTGGACATTGATACGATACATGTACAAACAGGTGTCACAACTAAGGAACAAATCGTACTCAAAGAAATACCTCCGACTTATACGTTTAAAGATTTGAATGAAGTGATCAAAGAACTCAAAATGTAGGGGTGATTGTATGAATAAAATAGTCGTTAGTAGAAAAATACCTAAGTCATTTATAGAACAATTAGAAACACTTGCAGATGTAGAAGTTTGGAATGAATCTTATACGCCAATGCCAAGAGATAAATTTTTGGCATCTTTAAATGATGCAACTGCCTGTCTTATAACTTTAAGTGAAAAAATTGACGAAGAAGTTATAGAAGCAGCACCTCATTTGAAAGTAATCGCAAATATGGCAGTTGGTTTCGATAATATAGATGTCCAACTTGTACAAAGTAAAGGGATTGTTGTTACGAATACGCCTGGCGTGTTAACTGAGACAACAGCAGAGCTAGGTTTCACTTTGATGCTGACCGTGGCAAGGCGCATTGTTGAAGCGGAACAATACGTACAAAGAGGGGAATGGCAAAGTTGGGGGCCATATCTGTTGGCAGGTAAAGATTTATATAATGCTAAGGTAGGCATCTACGGCATGGGAGATATTGGAAAAGCCTTTGCGAGACGCTTGAAAGGATTCAATGCAAATATCATGTATCACAATAGGTCAAGACATAAAGATGCTGAAGAAGCATTAGGCGCTTTATACGTGCCTTTTGATACAATGCTTGAGCATAGTGATTTTATTATTTGTACAGCGCCACTTACTGAAGATACAAGAAATAAATTTGATACTGCTGCATTCAAAAAGATGAAAAATGATGCGATATTCATTAACATCGGCCGAGGTGCAGTTGTTGATGAGCAAGCACTTGTTAATGCTTTACAAGATGGAGAAATTGGTGCATGTGGTTTGGATGTCTTACGTCAAGAACCGATTGATATGACACATCCATTGTTATCAATGAAAAATGCAGTCATTTTACCACATATTGGTAGTGCATCTGTAGTAACGAGAAATCGCATGATTCAACTTTGTGTAGATAATATACGCTTAGTGTTAAGTCATAAACAGGCTAAAACACCGATTTCATAAAATTAAATTACACCTTCTCAGAGAGAATGGGACATAAATATCCCATTCTCAAATTAAAAGCAGCAATTTATTAGTTTCTAATGGATTGCTGCTTTTCTATGTTAAAATATTCCGATTTTGAAAGTGCATACTTGTCTGGGGTATGGGAGTGGGACAGAAATCTAATTTTTCTAATAAGATTTCGTCGTCCCACCACGGCAAAGATGACTAGAAGTGAAACAAGCTTAATATTATGCGCGTTTTCACTTCAGTCATCTACTGCCAATATAGCAATAGAGTTGAGATATTATTTGTTTTACAGACTCATACTATTCGCCTCGGCGTCAGCACTTTACAAAATCGGTACAATTATATAAATTTACACAAAAAAATAAGCCATTTTCGTATAATAAAGTTACTCTAACATAACTTTAAAACGAAGTGTCTTATGTATAAAAATTACAATATGACTCAGCTAACACTACCAATGGAAACTGAAACTTTGATCCCTAACAATGATATCGCACATGCAGTTAATCAAATTATTAAAACAATTCCAGAAACAGAATTCTACGAATTCAATCACTTAAATGGCGCATCCTCTTATCACCCTAAAATGATTTTAAAAATAATTCTTTATGCTTATACACAATCAATATTTTCTGGACGAAGAATTGAAGCTGCACTTTCAGATAGTGTTCGTATGATGTGGTTATCTCAAAATCAAAAACCATCATATAGAACAGTCAATCGTTTTAGAGTACATCCAATCATGGATAAATTATTAAAGTCCCTATTTGTTAACTTTAGAACCCAACTTATAGAACAAAAACTCATTGATAATGAGTCTATATTTCTGCTAATAAAGTCTTTGACTTTATTAGCAGTTTTTTTGTGCACAACTTTTCATGAAACTCACTTTGTTATATTAATATTTTTAAAAAAGTAATCCCACTCTTTTTTTATGCGTTATTCAATATAACACTTTTGTTATATATAAATTTGTTTATTCAATTGTCAATCTGTCGTAAAAAATGTATAATATATTAGTAAAATGTTAACGCAATGTAAATTGCTTTAATTAATAAAATTTTATTTATTACATAATTTAATTATAGTTTAGTCTGAAATGAAAAGAAGAGGTGACCAATGAGTAAAAAAATAGAACAAGATTCATTATTTAATAAGTTAAAACCTTGGCTCATAACGCTGCTTTATTTTGCTATTTTTATAGCGCTGTATCTCATATATGGTACCGGCGATACTCATAATAACTTTATTTATAATGAATTTTAATAGAGGAGAGAAGCATGAAAGATATTATACAATCACTAATTGAAAATGCCCAAATTCCCCCTGATCATAAAGCAATTCAACATAATAATGAGAGTTTGACTTATCGTGAATTGAACCAATATTCAAATATACTGGCCGATATTATTAAAGATTCTAAGCGACCGCTCATTTTATATGGTCACATGTCTCCATTTATGATTGTCGGTATGTTAGCAAGTATAAAAGCTGGTTGCGGTTATGTTCCAATCGATACATCTATACCTCATGAGCGTATTCAGTCCATTATTGAAAAAATAGAAGGGCAATTTATATTCAATACAACTGAAAATGATATAAATATAAAGGGAATTGATGTGCTAGAACAGAGTATGATGACAAGCGCATTAAACATGGAGCAATTTGATTCTAGAATGGTAGGAGAGAATATTGCTTATACGATATTCACATCTGGCTCTACAGGAGAACCTAAAGGAGTTCAAATAAGCTATGAAAGTTTGAATCAATTCACTAAATGGATGGTTGACCTTAATAAATTAGGTCATAAGCAACAATGGTTAAATCAAGCACCATTTTCATTTGATTTATCAGTTATGGCAGTTTATCCATGTATCGCAACTGCAGGTACATTAAATTTAGTAGATAAAACGATGATTAATAAACCTAAACTATTAAATCAAATGCTGGAGCATTCAAAAATAAATATATGGGTTTCAACACCATCCTTTATGGAGATGTGTTTAATGCTACCCAATTTATCTGAGACAACATACACGAGTTTAAAAGAATTTTTCTTTTGTGGTGAAATTTTGGCACATAGAACTGCTCAAATGTTATTACAGCGCTTTCCATCTGCTTATATATACAACACATATGGTCCTACAGAAGCAACTGTAGCTGTTACGAGTATATTGATTACTGAAGCGGTAATTGAGCGATATAATCCTTTACCGGTGGGCGTTCCAAGACCAGGTACATCTTTATCACTGACAGATAAAGGTGAGCTTGTTATTTCTGGAAAGTGTGTAAGCGCGGGATACGTCAAAGATGAGGTTCGTTCTAATGAAGTGTTTAAAATAAATAATAATAAAAAGTACTATTATACAGGTGACAAAGCAGAAATAAGAGATGACCAATGGTTTATCAATGGTCGTATAGATTTTCAAATTAAATTAAATGGTTACAGAATGGAATTAGAAGAAATAGAATTTCAATTAGGCCAAATAGCATGTATCAAGGAAGCTATAGTAGTGCCAATATACAAAGGTAATAAAGTTATACATTTAAATGCTGTAATCGTAGTAAATGAAGCTGACCGTGTGGAAAATGAACAAGAAGCAATTCATAACATCAAATATGAATTAAAACAACGGATACCAGAATATATGATTCCAAGGAAAGTTATATTCCAAGATAAATTGCCTTTAACAGTAAATGGTAAATTAGATCGTAAAAAGATTGCTGAGGATGTAATGTAATGATTCCATATGGCACATTTACGTTTTTTCTCATAGCAACTATAGTATTAATACCCGTCATTATTCTTGGTCTTATGGGTAAAAGAAGCCGCATATATAATGGTGTGAGTACTGTAATAATGATTGTACTTATTTTCTCATCTGAAAAACACAATTTATTTGGACAGGATTATTTAAGTGTTCAAGTTATAAATTTTTTGCTCTATACGATTTGGCAAGTTTTAATTATTATGTATTATTGGAAATCTCGAGCTAAAAATAATACATTCAGTAAATTTTTTATGGTCATCACATTATCTATATTACCGTTAATTATTGTGAAAGTGATGCAAAGTTCTTGGTTTGGAGCTGCACAGCTGAAACTTCATGAAAATAAAGTCATAGAATTTATAGGATTTTTAGGTATTTCATATGTAACTTTTAAAAGTGTTCAATTATTGATGGAAATACGTGATGGCTCAATTAAAGAAATAAAAAGTTGGAAAGTCATACAATTTATTTCATTCTTTCCAACCATTTCATCTGGACCAATCGATCGTTATAAACGATTTGTAAAAGATGATAATAAAATACCTAATGGAGAACATTATCGTGAACTATTAGTTAAAGCAATTCATTTTATAATGCTTGGATTTTTGTATAAATATATTATTGCGTACTTAATCCAAATGTATGCAATCAATCCACTCATGTTAGATTTTACGAGCTTTACTGCAAAATGGCTGTATATGTATGCTTATAGTTTATATTTATTTTTTGATTTTGCAGGTTATTCGTTGTTTGCCATTGCATTTAGTTATTTGTATGGCATACAAACTCCTCAAAACTTTAAGCAACCTTTTAAAGCTAAAAATATTAAAGATTTTTGGAATAGATGGCATATGTCATTATCGTTTTGGTTCAGAGATTGTATATATATGAGATCATTATTCTTTATGTCAAAGAAAAAATTATTGAAAAGTCAATTTGCGATGTCCAATATTGCATTTTCACTTAACTTTTTAATCATGGGTGTGTGGCATGGTATTGAAAGCCATTATATTTTATATGGTTTATATCATGCGGTACTTTTTATTGGCTACGGTTATTATGAAAAGTGGAGAAAAAATCATCCGCCACGATGGCAAAATCTATTTACAACAATGTTAAGTATCATTATCACATTTCATTTTGTAACGTTTGGTTTTCTGATATTTTCTGGAAAACTGTTTTAAAAATAGGAGGAATTTTTATGGAATTTAGAAAACAAGTTTTAGATTTATTAGAAGAAGTAGCTGAAAATAGTATCGTTAAAGAAAATCCAGATGTTGAATTATTTGAAGAAGGTATAATAGACTCTTTTCAAACAGTGGGACTTTTACTAGAAATACAAAACAAATTAGATATAGAGGTTTCAATCATGGATTTTGATAGAGACGAATGGGAAACACCAAATAAAATAGTAGCGGTTTTAGAAGAATTAAGATGAAACTAAAACCATTTATACCAATCATCGCAAGTCTTATATTGTTTGGAATTTTCTTAGCTATACCAGTAAGTTGGTTTACAGGTTTAATTAATTCAAAAACTTTAGAAACACAACGTATATCGTTATCAGATCAAGTGTTAAAAGGAACATTAATTCAAGATAAGATGTATGAATCTGATGCATATTATCCAATTTATGGTTCGAGTGAACTTGAAAAAGATGATCCTTTTAACCCAGCTTTATTAATAAACAATGATAAAAATATTCCTGAGAAACCATTTTTAATTGGAACAGGTGGTTCAACAGATTTAGTCAATGCAGTAGAAATTGGTTCGCAATATGATAATCTTAAAGGTAAAAAAATAGCGTTTATTGTATCACCGCAATGGTTTACTAATAATGGTTTAACATCTGAAAATTTTAAAGCACGTATTGCTAAAGGACAGTTAAACCAACTGTTTAAACAAAATAAGTTAAGCCCTGAACTTAAACAACGTTTTGCTAAAAGACTATTACAGTTTAAAGATGCTGAAAATAAGGCGTATTTGAAAAAAGTAGCGCAACAACCTCAAAATGTTAAGGATACTTATATTTCATCTTTCACAGATAATCAATTGAAAAAAATTGAATTAATAAAAGCGATGTTTCCGTTAACTTCTTCTCCATTATCGCAAGTTAAACCTGTAACTCAAGAAGGTCAGTCATGGGAGGATATTCAAAAGCAAGCAGGAAAATATGGTGAAGCACGAACGAAATCAAATGAGTTTGGTATTAGAGATGAATATTGGGATTTAATAAAAAGTCATAAACGTAAAATAAATAGAGATTATGAGTTTAATATTAACTCTCCAGAGTTTAATGATTTAGCATTGTTAGTAGACACACTAAACGAAGCTGGGGCTGATGTTGAATATATAATCTTACCATCTAATGGTAAGTGGTATGATTATATTGGTATTGATAAACAGAGAAGACAAGGTATCTATAAAAAAATTAATCAAACAATTGTAGAGCATGGTGGGGACGTTTATGATATGTCAGATAAAGATTATGAACCATACGTTGTAAGTGATGCAGTACATATTGGCTGGAAAGGCTGGGTGTATATAAGCGAAAGAATTAATCAACACTTACAAGAATAATTTAGCATTTTACTAACAAGTTTCAGAGTCTATTGTTAAATCAATCAAGTTGTTGTCTGAATTGAAAATGTGAAAGTTTCAACGCTTCTATTCTTTTTTATAGTTAAAATTATGGATTAAATCTGGAACATAAGCTTCTTAGATAACTGAAAAATGATGGTTTCTATGTGAAATAAAATAGAAGCCATCATTTTTATGTTTTATATATTTGAGTAGCTCGATGATCAACAATTTTCTTTATGCTTATTGCCATTAAGATAACTCCACTTCTTGTTTAACTTTAAACAATCCAAAAAGTGGCATTCACTAGAAATATACGATGGAAAAGTACGGAATATTGTATAATCAGTCGGAAAATTGATATTATGACGGAGAATACATTTCTAGTAAAGCACTTGTAATTTTTGCAAAATAAAAAGCTAAACGATGTTATTCGTTTAGCTTGACTATGCTTTGAAACTATTCGCATTACAAAAATGAAATAGTTAATTAAAGTGCTCGAAAGAAACTTAATCTTGAGATGTTATCTATATATGAATATATCAATTAGAATACTTGTTCTACTTCGATTACTCCTGGTACTTCTTCATGCAAAGCACGTTCAATACCTGCTTTTAAAGTGATTGTTGAACTAGGGCATGTACCACATGCACCATGTAATTGTAGTTTAACAATACCATCTTCTACATCAACGAGTGAACAGTCACCGCCATCACGTAGTAAGAAGGGACGAAGTTTTTCAATTACTTCTGCTACTTGATCAAACATTGTTACGTTTTCAGTTGGCATGGAAATGCCTCCTTTCAAGTGAGTTATTTCATATTCTACTTATCTTTTTATTATAATAGAAATGTAAGGAAAAATCTATCAATCAATACAAAAGGGGAATGTTAAAATGAATAAAGCTAGTGTCATCGTTTATGGTGCAGATATTGTTTGTGCAAGTTGCGTTAATGCGCCAACAGCACGCAATACTTACGATTGGTTACAACCATTGTTAAAAAGGAAATATCCAGATGTTCAGTTTGAATTCACATATATTGATATTGAAAAAGATACTGAGAACTTAACAGATCATGACCAACAGTACATTGAACGCATTCAAGAAGATGAATTATTCTATCCATTAGTTACTATAAATGAAGAATATGTATCAGATGGTTATGTACAATTAAAAGATATAACGAAATTTATGGATGCGCATTAATCACATCCTATTTAGTCTTTCAATTAAATATTACGTTTTAAAAAGATAAAGCGCTTGAGACATCTTATTATAATGTCTTAAGCGCTTTATTGTCCAAATTTGTTTTTCATATTACTAATTTTGAGGAGAGAGTACTTTTTAACCGTTATGGTATTTATATAACCATAGCACGCCTGATTTTAAAATAGAAGCTAAGCGGCCGGTAACAGTTCGGTCCATTATATAAGCAAATCCTTTTTTATCCCCAAGTGAGCCGAGGAAACCTTGAACTTTAATTTCAGGCATTTTTTCTGGAAGTGCTTTACCTTGCCATTGTAATTTCATAACATCTGCAATTTGATCACCTTGTGCTTCAGCGAGCTGTGCACTTGGTGCGTGCGGTAATTCTGCACAGTCACCTACCACATAGACGTTTTTGTAGGTAGGCACTTGGTGATATTGATTTAAAATAACACGGCCACCTTTACTAATGTCTATTGGAAGGTTTCTAACTACCTCAACAGGTTGAATACCTGCAGTCCATACGACTAAATCTAATTCTTCAGGTACATCATTATTATAGATACAGCCTGGTTCTACGCGATTAATATCAGAGTTTGGTACTACAGTTACATCATTTTTCTTAAACCAATTTTCAATATATTGACTTAACTTTTCAGGAAAACGACGTAGAATACGTTCGCCTCTATCATAGAGGTAGATTTTTAAATCTTCTCGACTTTCACGTAGTTCACTTGCTAATTCGATACCACTTAACCCAGCACCAACGATACCTACTTTGGCGCCATTTGGTAATTCGCTTAAATGGTGGAATGTCTCACGAGATTTAGATAATGTTTGAATACTATGTGTGTATTCTTCAGCACCTGGCACACTGTGATACTTATCTTCACAGCCTAAACCAATCACTAATTCATCATAATCTACTTTCGTATTGCCAACGGAAATAATTTGATCTTCTAAATCGATATCATTAATTTCTCCAAAAACATTGTTGATGCGATCAGAATCAGGAAAATTCATACGAACATCCTTATCAGATTTAGTACCAGCAGCCAACTCATAAAACTCTGGCTTTAAACAGTGGTAAGGCATACGATCAATTAATGTGACCGTATAATTTTCAGGAAGTGCAGATGGTAAAATATGTGACATGATGCGCATATTTCCATAGCCGCCACCTAATAAGACTAAGTTTTTCATTTGTGATACCCCTCTAGTAAAAATTGTATTGAGCATTAAGATAAAATGAGATGTATTTTATCTTCAACTCGTCAATGTAAGTTATTAAATATAATGTGGTTAAATCATATTTCGTCTTTCATCGATATACCAATTTTCTATAATCAGCTTACTTAGATATATTATAAGCCTTTTTGAATACTTCTACAAATAAAGTAGATACTTTATTATTTGTAATTACATTTAATTTGTAACAGAATTTATTATTTCATCTACCTAAGTAATAACAGCTTATTTTGACGCAATCTATTTGATAAATAAATGTGGCTAATTGATTAATTATATATCTATAATCAATTGTTTATTCTGGTTGATAAGACAGTATAAAAGTGTGGATTTTATAAGCTAGTATGTAGTCAACTATGTGCAGTGTTTGTTATAATTGCTTAACTGATAATTTATGAGAGGGTGTATTATGAATCCAATAATTGAGTTCTGCATTTCGAATTTAGCGAAAGGCGGGGACTACGTATATAATCAACTTGAAAATGACCCAGAAGTAGACGTATTAGAATATGGTTGCTTACAAAATTGTGGACTATGTTCAAGTGGGTTGTACGCACTAGTGAATGGTGATATCGTTGAAGGTGAATCGCCAGATGACTTATTACAAAAAATTTACGCACATATAGAAGAAACATGGATTTTTTAGGAGGTAATTATAATGGCAGTAGTTGAAATAACTGAAGCAGCAGCATATGAAGTAAAAGACATGTTACAGCAAAATGATATGGCAGATGGTTATTTAAAAATTAAAATAAATGGTGGAGGTTGTACAGGCCTTACTTATGGTATGTCAGCTGAAGCAGAGCCAGGTGAAAATGATGAAGTCTTGGAAGTCCACGGTTTGAAGATACTTGTAGAAAAATATGACAAACCTGTATTAGATGGTACTAGAATTGATTTCAAACAGTCACTCATGGGCGGCGGTTTCCAAATTGATAATCCAAACGCAATTGCATCTTGCGGTTGCGGTAGTTCATTTAGAACAGCCAAAGTTGCTGGTTCTCCAGAAGATTGTTAATTTAATTTTTAAAATTTAAAGGCTATAGTTCGCATAATATCCAAGGTGAGCTATAGCCTTTTATAAGTTTATGTGAAATAATAAACAATATGGGCATTAGCGCTTGAAAATAAGCTATAAAAACTATAAAATTAGTATTGGATAAAAAATGTCTTTTTTGTGAATTACTAATTAAAATATAGGGTATAGCAAAAGACTAAGGCAACAAAAAAATTATGAAAGTTTAGGTGAATGAAATGGCTCAAGATCGTAAAAAAGTATTAGTTTTAGGCGCGGGTTATGCAGGTTTACAAACTATTACAAAATTACAAAAGCAAATTTCAGCAGATGAAGCTGAAGTTACATTAATTAATAAAAATGATTACCATTATGAAGCTACTTGGTTACATGAAGCTTCAGCAGGTACGATTAGCTATGAAGATTTACTATATCCAGTTGAAAGTGTAGTAAACAAAGACAAAGTTAACTTTGTTAAAGCAGAAGTTACAAAAATCGACCGCAATGCTAAAAAAGTAGAAACTGACGCTGGTATTTTTGATTACGATATCTTAGTTGTATCATTAGGTTTCGAAACTGAAACATTTGGTATCAAAGGCATGAAAGACCATGCTTTCCAAATCGAAAACGTTTTAACTGCTCGTAAATTATCTCGTCATATCGAAGATAAATTTGCTAACTATGCATCTTCTAAACAAAAAGATGACAAAGATTTAGCTATTATTGTTGGTGGCGCAGGATTTACTGGTGTGGAATTCTTAGGTGAATTAACTGACCGCATCCCTGAATTATGTAATAAATATGGTGTAGAACAAGGCAAAGTTAAAATTACTTGTGTCGAAGCTGCTCCAAAAATGTTACCAATGTTCTCTGATGAATTAGTTAACCACGCTGTAAGTTACTTAGAAGATAGAGGCGTAGAATTCAAAATTGGTACTCCAATCGTTGCAGCTAACGAAAAAGGTTTCGTAGTAAAAGTTAACGATGAAGAGCAACAACTAGAAGCTAATACAGTTGTATGGGCTGCTGGTGTTCGTGGTAGCAATTTAATGGAAGAATCATTTGAAGGTGTTAAACGTGGACGCATCGTTACTAAACAAGATTTAACTATAGAAGGTTATGACGATGTCTTTGCAATTGGTGATGTTTCTGCATTTATTCCAGCTGGTGAAGAACGTCCATTACCAACAACTGCGCAAATTGCTATGCAACAAGGTGAACAAACTGCTAAAAATATTATAAATATTTTAGAAGGTCAACCAACTCAAGAATTTGAATATGTTGATCGTGGTACTGTATGTTCATTAGGTTCTAATGATGGTGTAGGCGTTGTTTACGGTAAAGATATTCAAGGTAAAAAAGCTGCTTTCATGAAAAAAGTTATCGATACACGTGCAGTTTACAAACTTGGCGGTGTCGGCTTAGCATTTAAAAAAGGTAAATTTTAATATAGCAATTAAATAATACAGGCGCATGCACTATGTGATTCTGTACTTAAAAAGACCTGTCTAGTATGATATGCTCCCTCTAAAGTAGACACTTAAAAAAGTAAACTACTTTAGGGGGAGTTTTCTCTTGAAATCGAATATTAAATACTCAACGAAGGAACTGTTGAAATATATCGAGTTATATTTGGATGGTGTCTCATTACGGGAGCTCCATGATGATTATCAATTAGGTTTAGATGCGACAAATTTCCATTTGTATGTACGTAAGTATCTGGAACACGGAATGACCGGTATACTAAGACAACAAAATAATCGCCATTATTCAAATCAGTTTAAACACCAAGTGATTCAGGAATATCTTGGCAGTAATACCAGTTATAAAGCGCTGGCTGTTAAATATAATATTCCGAGTCATGAGACGGTACGACAATGGGTAATGCGATATACTGAAGGCAAAGAGAATCGAACGTATTCTCCAAAACCGGAGGTCTATCAAATGAAAAGCAGAAAAACAACATACGAAGAACGAATTGAAATTGTGAAGTATGTGTTGAATCAACAGTTATCCTATAAGGATGCATCAGAAAAATTCAAGGTTAGTTACAATAACGTCTATTCATGGACGCAAAAATATAAGAAGTTTGGACCGAAAGCGTTGGAAGACAATCGAGGCAAGAAGAAAGCATCAGAAGCGCAGACGGGTGAAGAACAGCTGAAAGCAGAAATCGAAGCACTCAGAGTCCGTAATCAGTGGTTAGAAATGGAAAATGAAACTTTAAAAAAGCAGGAACAAATGGAAAGAGAGCTGATCAAACAAGAATCCGTCAAAAAGCGTCGTACCAGACGATCGAAGCGTTAAAACATAAGTATCCGATTGTCCATTTGTGCCAGGTGCTGGAGATTTCCCGAGCGAGCTATTATAAATGGCTCAATCGTAAACCGGCACAGTATGAAACACGAGATCAAACATTGATGTCAATGATGTTAGATACATATAATGCGTTAGACGGTATTTACGGCTATCGCCGGATGACGATATACCTGAATCATTACAGACAGGCCAAGGTGAATCACAAACATGTGTATCGACTAATGCAGGTCATGAACTTGAAATCGGTCATCCGTAAGAAGAAACGCAGATACAAAACAGTCAAACCAGACTATATCGCTGCGAATATACTCAATCGTGAATTTCATGCAGCCAAACCCATGCAGAAATTGGTGACAGATATTACTGAATTCAGTACGACTGATGGTCGTAAAGTATATTTAAGTGCCGTGCTGGATCTCTGCACCAATAAAATCATTGCGCATCACATGGATATACACAGCGAGCAGTCGCTGGTGACCCAGACATTCAAACAAATAGAGTCGCAGATTATTGGCCGCCAAACCATCATACACACAGACCGTGGTTCACAGTACACATCTCATGCATTTCATCATTTTATTAAACACACCCAATCCATTCATAGTATGTCGCGCCCTGGAAAATGTATTGATAACGGCCCCATCGAGAACGTATGGGGGATTATTAAGTCTGAGAAGTATTACTTAAATTCATACGATACTGTTGAGGCTCTTAAAGAGGATATCAATGCGTACATTAAATTTTATAATACTCAGCGTGTCACATTGAAAATGGGCTTGAAGATTCCAGCATAAAAAAACGCACACGACAAAAGTCGTGTGCGCACAAAACACTATTTGTTTTTATACCTGTCTACTTGACAGGGGCAGTTCAGTAAATAGATAGGTCTTTTTATTAAATAAAAAAGCACTAAGCCATATAAACTGTAGTATTATTTTTAATAAAATAATGGATAGATAATGACACATTAAAAATATAATTGAAAAAGAGGGATGCGCAATGCAAGTAACAATGCAAAGCAATACTAATATTAACAATAAAACTTTAGTAGTTGGTGTGCCAGAACACTTGAATCAAATTAGTGAGTTAACTATAGAAGATGAAAATATAATTGAAAAATTAGAAGAACTAAAACGCAATCAAATTATTAATACAAATGTTGGGACAATTTCTAGTACACTGTTTTCATTAAATGGTAAAAAATTAAAACTCATCACAGTTGGTTTAGGCAATTTAAAAACAACAAACTATAGTGATTTTTTAAAAGTATTTGGCAACTTATTTCAATATTTAAAAAAAGATAGAATTACTCAGGCTTCACTCTTATTTGATACGTTTGGCTCTCAAGTAATTACGATAGATACGGTTGCAGAAATTTTAGGGCAACAAAGTGAACAAGCAACGTATCAATTTGATGGCTATAAAACGAATAAAATGCCGCCTTATCAACTTGATTTAGATATACATACAGAAAGTTCAGCAGTGCACACATTTGTTAAGCAAGGATTAATTATTGGTTCATCGATTAATTTAGCGCGCGATTATAGTAATATACCGCCTAATATATTAACACCAGCTTATTATGCTGAATGCATTCAAAATCACTTTAAAGATACAGACGTTGCTGTCGATATTAAAGATAGCGATACCGTACAACGTGAAGGCTTTGGATTGATACATGCAGTTGGTAAAGGTTCAAAGCATGGTCCTAGAGTTATTACACTTACATATAATGGAGGCAATGCGGATGCTGAGCCTATAGCACTTGTAGGTAAAGGTATCACTTACGATTCGGGTGGCTATTCTATTAAGCCGAAAATAGGCATGCAAACGATGAAGTATGATATGTGTGGTTCTGCGAATGTGATCGCAATGATTGAAGCAGCACGCCAATTAAAACTAAAAGTAAATATTGTAGGGGTTATTGCAGCTGCTGAAAATATGGTGAATGAAATAGCTATGAAACCTGACGATGTTTATACAGCGTTAAACGGTGAATCTGTTGAAGTATTGAATACGGATGCTGAAGGACGCTTAGTATTAGGTGATGCAGTATTTTATGCAAACCAATTTCAGCCACAAGTAATTCTTGATTTTGCAACTTTAACCGGCGCAGCTGTAGCCGCACTTGGTGAAGATAAAGCTGCAGTGTTTAAACATAACGCAGAACACCAGCTTGAGGCTATAATTGCTAAAGCACAATTAGTAGACGAATATGTTTTTGAATTACCAATGACCTCTACAGAACAAAGTTTAATCCGTAAAAGTGAAGTCGCTGATTTAGTGAATCATACGAATGGTCATGGAAAAGCTTTGTTTGCTGCTACATTTATTAATCATTTTGCAGGTGAGACACCTCATTTACATTTTGACATTGCAGGGCCTGCAACAACTGAAAGCAACACATATAAAGGACCAAAAGGACCGACAGGCTATTTAATTCCAACTATTGTTCAATGGTTGCGCACATTAAAGTAAATGTTAAAGTAATTTAAATCATTTTGTTATTATTTTAATGGAAAACTCATAAATTATTTTATAGGGTTTTCCATTTTTCTATTTATAATATGAAAAACATGTAATAATCATTTGACAGTAGGTTATGAATTACCAATGAGCTAAAAATATGGAAACACATTGGATAAATGCCATTGACAATTGAAGTGGATATTGATATTATAAATTTCGTAACGCTTTAGTTCGATAACGTGGTAAAGGAGTCATGCTTTGTGATAAATGCAGTAGTTATAGCAGTCGTACTGATGATTGTCTTATGTTTATGTAGATTAAATGTAGTGATAAGTTTATTTATTGGTGCGCTCGTAGGTGGCTTAATTTCAGGAATGAATATCACTGAAATTGTGTCCGTATTTGGTAAAAATATAGTAGATGGTGCTGAAGTAGCACTTAGTTATGCCTTGTTAGGTGGTTTTGCAGCACTTATTTCTTATAGTGGCATTACCGATTATTTAGTGAATAAAATTATAGATGCTATTCATGCTGAAAATAGTAAAATGTCACGAGTAAAAGTGAAAATTATTATTATTGTTGCATTATTAGCGATAAGTATAATGAGTCAGAACTTAATTCCTGTACATATTGCATTTATCCCAATCGTTATTCCACCATTAATCAGTTTATTTAATGAACTTAATATCGATAGAAGACAAATAGCAATCATCATTGGCTTTGGTTTATGTTTTCCTTATGTTCTTATGCCTTTTGGTTTTGGACAGATTTACCACCAAATTATTCAAAGTGGTTTTTCAAAAGCAGATCATCCAATTGAAATGGGTATGATTTGGAAATCGATGCTTATACCATCGATAGGGTATATTGTCGGCTTGATTGCAGGTATATACTATTATAGAAA
Organism: Staphylococcus sp. AntiMn-1; assembly: GCF_001663395.1. Classification (NCBI taxonomy): domain Bacteria; kingdom Bacillati; phylum Bacillota; class Bacilli; order Caryophanales; family Staphylococcaceae; genus Staphylococcus; species Staphylococcus sp. AntiMn-1. The sequence goes on along the minus strand of NZ_CP012968.1, from coordinate 1,078,958 downwards.
GCCAAGAAAATATATACAACGTGATGAAGTAAAAGATACAACTCACACTGAAATTAAACCTTATATACTTATAGTTACAGTAGTTTCCATTATCGCAACATTCCTTGTACAATTACTTACTGATTCAATGATATTTGGTGCATTAGCAGGTGTCCTAGTATTCTTTATTTCTAGAGCATATAAATGGACTGAATTAGATAAGAAATTTGTTGAGGGTATACAAATTATGTCCTTTATCGGTGTCGTTATTTTATCTGCAAATGGTTTTGCGGGTGTGATGAATGAAACAGGTGACATTTCTAAGTTAGTGAATGGCATAAGTGGTGTCATAGGAGATAATAAACTTATAAGTATTATTGTAATGTATTTGATTGGATTAGTTGTCACGTTAGGTATTGGCTCATCATTTGCTACGATACCTATTATAGCTACATTATTTGTTCCGTTAGGCGAATCTTTAGGATTAAGCACAATGGGGCTTATAGCTTTAATTGGTACAGCGAGTGCGTTAGGTGATTCTGGTTCGCCCGCAAGTGATTCAACACTTGGCCCAACTGCTGGATTAGATGTTGATGGTCAGCATGATCACATTAGAGATACGTGTATACCTAACTTTGTGTTTTACAATATACCGTTAATTATTTTCGGTACAATTGCTGCTATGGTACTATAAAGCTATTAAGTGGAAAACGGAGTGACAGCAATGACCAATATGTTAGAAGCGTTAAATATGAAAATAGAAAAAGAAGCACAGGGTTTGTTAATTATGTCTATGCCAGTAACGGATCAAGTTAAACAACCATTTGGCTATTTACATGGTGGTGCGAGTTTAGCATTAGGAGAAACAGCTTGTTCTATGGGTGCGGCATATTTAATCGATACGGCTCAATATGTACCATTAGGATTAGAAATGAATGCAAATCATATTGGATCTACTACAGAGGGTACAATTTACGCAACAGCATCTATCATACATGAGGGTAAGACAACACAGGTCTGGAATATAGATATTAAAGATGATACAGATAGATTAATTTGTGTCATGCGCGGAACAATTGCTATAAAGCCTCTGAAACGTTAATAATCAAAAAGCGCTATAAAGTTAATTATTTAACTTTATAGCGCTTTTTGATTTGCTTTTATTTTCAATTTCATCATAAGCTTCTGCAATACGAAGTGCTGCTTCACGTCCGCCCATAATATTGCGTGCAAATGGTCCAAGCACTAAATCAGCTAAACCACCTGTGACAAAGAGGTTAGGTAACCATTCTAAGGTTGGAGAAATATATGGCAAGCCGCAGGATGCTATAGGAGCTTGGAAGTGATTCGTAAGGTGCTTAATAATGGACTGCTGCATGATTGATTCTTTAAACCCTGTAGCTAATAAAATATGATCATAGCGCAAGCAATAATTTTCAGTGCAAATATGATGTTGTTGAATATCTGTAAGTTCATTGATATGCATATTCAATCTGTTTTGTTTGATGTACTTTTTAAGCCTTAATTCTAGTTCTTTAGGCATAGATCCTCTATGTCGCTCGCGTTTAATAATATCAAATCTTTGTTCAGAAGATTCAATGGCATTAAAAGAAGTCATATTTTTAGGACCGAGCCATCCTGGGTCTGCATCAAAATCATGTACATCTATGTGTTTATTCGTCCACAAGTGAATTTTATTGTTATTTTCTTTTAATAGTCTTAAGCATAAATGTGCAGCTGATATACCACTACCAACGACATGTGAAGTTTCCTGATAATAGGATTCATCGTTATCGAACACATGTCATTATTGCTTAATTGTATTAACCATTGCTTGTCGTCTTTTTCTATTTTATTGACATAACTTTGTATATGACTTTGGTTTAATTCAAAGTGATGAATAAGCTCATGCGTATGATCCATAAACATATCACGTTTTGGTCGTTTGTAGGGACCATAAGCTGGATGTGTGTAGTGCATTTTCTTAGCATATTGTTTCAAATGAAATGGGTTAGGATGAACATGATGTACACATGGGGAACGTAAATAGGGCATGTCTATACGTTTAGTATAATTATTGAATTGTTCGCAGAGATTATGATGTGGGTCTATAATTTTTAAACGGTCACTTTTTAACCCCTTCGATCTTAGTTTGATAGCTATTGTAGCACCATGCAAACCACCACCGATAATTGTCCAAGTTGTCATAAGTATTAAATCTCCCCTTCAAAACGAAATGATTACGATTTAATATATCATTAATTTTTATCTATGACAAATAGAAATGAACATACTGGTTAAAATTATCTTAATCTGTGTCTATAAATTAAAAAAACACTCAGCTATTTAATGATAGCTGAGTGTTTCATAATATAGGGAAAAGCAATTTATATTAGATTTTTGTATCTTTTAACTCATCTTTTAAATCGTTACGTTTTGTTCGTTTTGAAGCGGGTGTATCTAAATTATATGCAGCTTTAACAATGAGGTGGCTTGATAATGGACCGGTAATTAAGATAAATAATATACCAATAAGTAACTGCATACTTGCGTAGCCTTCATGTCCAATAAAGAACAAGAATACACCACTAATTAATAACATAGCTCCTAATGTAGCTGCCTTACCAGCAGCATGTGCCCTTGAATAGACATCATCTAAACGTAAGAGCCCAATCGCTGCAAGTGCACTGATGAGTGAACCAAGGATAACTAAAATAAGTGCGATACTAATGACGATCGTCGTTATCATATTCAATCACCTTACCTTTATCCATATATTTCGCAAATACTGCTGTACCTAAGAATGCTAAAATGCCGATTAATAGGATGACGACCATTAAATATTTAGTGCCTAAGAACACACTGAATAATGCGACGATGGCCATAAGTTGAATACCTATTGCATCAAGTGCAACAACGCGGTCAGCTAGAGAAGGACCTAAGATTACACGCACAAGCATACCTAACATAGACAACGCTACGATGACTAATGCGATAATTAAGATTATATTGTAGTTCATCATTTTTCGCCTACCTCTCTAACGACTTTTTCAAGGGAGGATTTAATACCGTCCACTTCCTCCTCTTTAGTACTAAAATCAATACAATGTATATAAATTTCAGTACGATCATCACTTATACCCAACACTACTGTACCAGGTGTTAAAGTTATTAAATTAGATAATAACGCAATTTCCCAGTCTGTTTTTAAGTCAGTATTATAAGTGAAAAATGCTGGTTCATTGTCCATCTTAGGTTTAATAATAATACGTATCACATCTATATTTGCTTTTATTAATTCTATAATGAAAACAAAACAAAGTTTAATTATTTTATAAACTGTAATAATATAAAACCTTCCAGGTAAAATACCACGCATTAGGTATACTAATAATAGGGCAAATAAGTAGCCTAGTATAAAGTTATTAAAAGTATAACTCCCTGTTACAAACAACCAAAAAACGGATAAAAGTAAATTTACTAATATTTGGACTGCCATATTATTTTCCCCCAATACGCCATCGATATAAACACTTGGATCATAGAACGCCTCTGCAGCATCTTTTATAATTGGATGTAGAAAGTCTGCAGATAATCCGAAAAGTACTGAAATTACAACTGATACAATAGCAATCGCAAGTATACCTTTATATTGTAATTTAGGATTGACTTTATATCCTTTTGATTCGCCAAAGAATCCTTGTAAGAAAATGCGAATAACGGAATAAAGTACAACAAGACTTGAAAGCAGTATGACAATACCACTTAAATAGAAACCTTTTTCGAAGGTAGCCTGTACAATATAAAATTTACCATAAAAACCACTTAGTGGTGGTATGCCTGCTAAGCTAAGCGCTGCAATAAAGAATGTCCAACCTAAAACTGGATAGTCTTTAATGAGACCACTGTACTTACGTAAGTCATGCGTTTTAGTAATTTTGTACATAACACCAATTAAGAAAAACAGTGCTGCTTTAATTAACATATCATGTAACGTGTAATAAATAGCACCCATCATACCAGTTTGGGTCATCATAGCTACACCGACTAAAATAACGCCGACAGCAATCATAATATTGTAGATAATAATTTTCTTAGTATCAAAATAACTCACTGCACCTACACAACCAAAAATAATGGTTAATAATGCTAAGAAAAGAATAATGTAGAACGGAAAGCTTGATGTATCATGAATGAATAGACTTGATGTTCTGGCAATTGCATAGACACCAACTTTTGTTAATAATGCACCGAAAAAGGCAATGATTGCAATTGGTGGGGCGTAATAAGCACCTGGTAGCCAAATGTACATTGGAAAAACGCCGGCTTTTGTTGCAAATACAAAGATAAACATGATGAATATGATATTTACAATCCCAGTATCAGCAGCAGGTAGTTGTCCTAATTTTTCACCAATATCGGCTAAATTTAACGTACCAACTACCGAGTAGAGCATTGCTACCGCAATAACAAAGAAAGCGGATGATGTAACATTTATAAGTACATATTTTATTGTTTCACTTAATTGTACTTTCGTACCACCGATAACTAATAGAATATAAGATGCCAGTAAGAATACTTCGAAGAATACGAATAAGTTAAAAATATCACCTGTGATAAATGAACCTATGACACCTGTTAGCATGAACATTACTGCGAAGTAGTAGTAATACGTTTCACGTTCTATGCCCACTGATTGATAAGAATATAAAATAATCAGCATTGTTACGATTAAACTTGAAATCACGAGAAGGATACTAAATATATCGAGTACTAATACAATACTATATGGAGCTTCCCATGAACCAAGTTCTAAAGTTATAATCCCATTCTTTAATACGTTGTTTAAGTTAATAAATGCAAAAATTAATGTGACAGCTGTCCCGCTTAGTGCAACGTATCGTTTAATAATAGGGCGCTTACCAATGAACACAAGTGCAATAATAGTTAACATTGGTATGACGAGTAGTGAAATAATGAGATTACTCTCGATCATCATCTAGCACTCCTTTCATACTTTCTACGTTGTCAGTTCCTAACTCTTTATAACTTCTAAAGGCAAGTACTAAGAAGAACGCTGTTACAGAAAATGAAATTACAATAGCTGTTAAAATTAACGCTTGTGGTAGCGGATCTACATATGAAGTAATATCTTTTTCAAATATCGGTACTTCACCTTTTTTTAACCCACCCATTGTAATTAAAAATAAGTTGGCAGAGTGTGTTAAAAGGGTACTCCCAATAATGATACGTATCAAACTCTTAGAAAGAATGAGGTAGACGCTCATTGCTGTGAGGATACCACAAACAAATATCATTACTATTTCCATTACTCATCCTCTCCAATCGATAAGATTATAGTCATTATGGTACCGACAACCGCAAACAGTACGCCTAAGTCAAAGAATGTTGCTGTGTGCATTTCTATCGGTTGTAATATTCCTAAAGGTATTTCAAACGGTGTGTGCGTGAAGAAGTTTTTACTATAAAACCAACTCGCCATAGGTGTTGCTATACAAAATAGCAAACCAATGCCTATTAATATTTTGAAATCCCAAGGAAAGATTTTTTTCATAGTTTTAATATCAAAAGCCACAGTGATGATGACAAGCGCACTGGCTAATAACAGTCCACCTACGAAGCCACCACCTGGCGTGTAATGTCCTGCCAAAAATAAAGATAAACCAAACATTACGATGAGGAAGAAGATAACAACAGCTGAATATTGAAAGATTATATTATTCTTCTGTCTTTTCAATGTTTTTACCTCCTTCGTCATTTGTTTTATTACTTGTACGAAGTTTGATCATTGTATATACACCTAAACCAGCGATTCCAAGCACCGCAGATTCGAATAAAGTATCGGTACCACGGAAATCGACAAGTATAACGTTAACCATATTTGTACCGTTTGCTAAGTCATATACATGCTCTTTGTAGAATTCAGAAATAGAGCTAAAATGTCGGTTACCATAAGCGATTAAGCCAAGTACAGTTACGACTGCACCCACACCAATAGAAATTAAAACATTTACAAGTTTGAATGAACGCGTCTCTTTATGTCTGTTTAAGTTTGGTAAGTGATAGAAACACAATAAGAATAACGCTGTAGAAATTGATTCAACTATAAACTGTGTTAAGGCTAAGTCTGGTGCGCCAAAGAATATAAAGAATATAGCGACAGAATAACCTACAGCACTTGCCATAATGATGCTGAACAGTCGTGAACGTGCAAATATAATCATAGAAGCTGATGTAATTATAAGTACCACTATGATTAATTCAAATGGACGTACTTCACTCACGTCTTTAAAGTTAATACCAAATGGTGTGACTAATAATGTAGCTAAAGTAATTAAAATTAAAGAAATAAATATAATTACTAAGTTGTTACGCGTAAAACCAGTCACATAAGCATTTGTGAACTTACTTGAGTAACCTGGCGAATCATTACCGAACTTATCATACCAGTAATTGATTGTAAGTTTTGTAGGATGTGCGCGTAATAAGCGCACCCAATAGCCAAACGATAAAATTAGCAATATACCAACAATATATATACCAATGGTAGAGAAAAATGCTGGTGTAAAACCATAGAACATATGGAATTCTGCATGCGTTCCAGTACTTTGACTAATTGAATTAACAGCAGGTTCAATAATTGATCCCGTTAATATAGAAGGGAAGAACCCAAATACAATAACTAATATTGCTAAAATAGCTGGTGAAAACAACATTAGTATAGAAGCTTCATGTGCTTTTTTCGGTAAAGCATCTGATTTATGGCTACCTAAGAAGATTTGGCCAATAAATCTTATAGAATATACAAATGTAAATATACTACCGATAATTGCTATGATTGGAATTAATAAGCCAAGCGTATTTAAACTAAATAAGTTAACGTTTGTGACCTCAATCATACTTTCCAAGAACTTCTCTTTAGAAAGGAAACCGTTAAACGGTGGCACCCCTGCCATACTGAGTGAGGTGATTATGGTAATTGTAAAAGAAATAGGCATTACTGTTAGCAATCCACCTAATTTTTTTACATCACGAGTACCTGTACTATGGTCAATGGCACCAGCAATCATAAATAACGCACCTTTAAATGTAGCGTGATTTATAAGATGGAACACAGCAGCGGTGAACGCAGCAACATAAAGTTGACTTTCAGCACCTTCAAAATGATAACTTACTGCACCTATACCTAACATAGACATAATCATACCAAGTTGTGAAACGGTAGAAAATGCTAAGATACCTTTTAAATCTTGTTGTTTTGTAGCGTTTAATGACGCCCAAAATAGAGTAATTAAACCGACAGCAGTTACTGTCCAAATCCAACCTTGCGAAAGTGCAAAGATGGGTGTCATACGTGCTACTAAGTAAAGACCCGCTTTAACCATTGTAGCTGAGTGTAAGTAGGCACTGACCGGCGTTGGCGCTTCCATTGCATCCGGTAACCAAACGTAAAATGGAACTTGAGCAGATTTTGTCATCGCACCAATTAATACGAATATCATTGATAAAATGAAATACGGACTTGTTTGGATTTCAGATGCATTTCCAATAAGTTCTTGAATGCTTGTAGAGCCACCTGCGAGTGATAATAAAATAAGACCACCCAGTAGTGACAAGCCACCAAAGACAGTGACAAGCATTGATTTTTGAGCACCGTAAATAGATGCTTGTTTGTCACGCCAAAATGATATGAGTAGAAAACTAGAAAATGAAGTTAACTCCCAAAATAGATATAACATAATAATATTATCAGATAAAACAACACCTAACATTGCACCCATAAAGAGCAAGAGATAACAATAAAAATTCCCTAATTGCTCTTGTCGACTTAAATAACTTATAGAATATAGTACGATTAAACTACCAATGCCAGTTATTAACAAACTGAATAGTAATCCCAGACCATCAACATATAAATCGAAATTCATACCAAAATGAGGCATCCAGTTTGCTTTCTGCATTACGGTATTCCCTGACATGGTTGTAGAAATATATGAAAGGAAATATATAAATAAGACGACGGGGATAGGTAACACAAACCATCCTAAATGTATTCGTTTATGAAACCGATATACAAATGGAATAATGAGTGCAAATATTAACGGTAGAAGAACCGCTATATGTAACAAACTCATTATTTTATCCTCCTTTAAAAATAGTATAAGGTTATTATACATGAATTAGACTATTCTGAAAAACATGGCTAACCCATGAAGCACATGAATTTAATGTTTATTTAAATAAGAAGAAACGCAGTATTTTTATTCAAAATTTTGTTTATATTGAATTGCGTAATCTTTCTTAAGTTGCTGTAAATTCTCGAGTGATTTCTTTGCATGTAACGTATCCTGATCTTTTAATTTAAGTTCCAGTTTAGTGATTGCTTGTTGTAGTGATTGTTCATAAGGTAATTCGTCTTCTGTGAATGATTTAAGATGCGATTTAGTTGTATAGCGCTTTTCAAAATGACTTAACGCTTTACGCTCATGAAAAAATACATTTTCAGTTTCAGTTGGGCTATGTAAATCCCCTTGTTTTGGGTGTTTGATAACTTGTTCGACTTGTACTAAGACTTGATTTTCATCTTCTTCCTTTATTATGACACCGTAACTTCCAGTTTTATGTGCAAAACGATATAACATAATTCAATACATCCCTTCATTTGTGTTAGAATACATATATCATCTTAACATGAAATGGAGAATAAAAATGACGAACTATCCTCAGTTAAATTCAGAAATAAACGGTAACGAAATTAAAATGGTATTACACACAAATAAAGGAGATATGACATTTAAATTATTACCTGACGTGGCACCAAAAACAGTGGAAAACTTTGTAACACATGCTAAAAATGGTTATTACAATGGTGTGACTTTCCACCGTGTAATTAATGACTTTATGGTACAAGGCGGAGACCCAACAGCAAGTGGCATGGGTGGTGAAAGTATTTATGGTGGCGCATTCGAAGATGAGTTCTCACTTGAAGCATTTAATTTATATGGTGCTTTATCGATGGCAAACTCTGGTCCAAATACAAATGGATCTCAATTCTTCATTGTCCAAATGACAGAAGTACCTGAATCAATGCTAAGTCAATTAGCAGATGGTGGTTGGCCAGAACCGATTGTTAAAGCATACGGTGAAAATGGTGGTACACCTTGGTTAGATCAAAAACATACAGTTTTTGGTCAATTAATAGATGGGAAAGCAACATTAGAAGACATTGCAAATACAAAAGTAGGCCCTCAAGATAAACCAGTACATGATATTACAATTGATTCAATTGATATCGAAGAAAACCAAAAGTAAGCGAGTAAGAAATGATAGTTTTGCAATTATAAGCAGAATATAAAATATAATATATAAAACAGGTTCAATCGAACACCCAATTTAGTAATTTTATGTTGAGTGTGAAGTTGAGCCTGTTTTTTTATTGAAACTACTTTACAAGTTAACAATGTAATTAAACGTATTGAAAATAGGTAGACACATTTTTATGTATGCATTTTTTATAGTCTAGCAATTTTAAGTGTTAAATGAGAGTAGATACTTGCTATACATAGAAGGTTCAGGTTTTTATTTTGTTGAATTATTGTATGGAATATATAAAATGTGAAATTTTTCTATTAAATGTTAGTACCAAGTTATAATTTATGCTATTATAATAGTGTTAAGTAAAACGAAATAAGGGGTTATCACGTTGAATAATCACTATACAGTAGGTCAACATATCAAAGTTCGTGTGACTGGTATTCAACCGTATGGCGCTTTTGTAGAAACCCCGGACAATGCTGAAGGATTAATCCACATATCCGAAATTATGGATGATTACGTCCATAATTTGAAAAAGTTTTTATCAGAAGGACAAATTGTAAGAGCGAAAGTGATTTCAATTGATGATGAAGGTAAACTGAATCTTTCTTTAAAAGATAATGACTATTTTAAAAATTATGAACGTAAGAAGGAAAAGCAATCAGTATTAGATGAAATTAAAGAAACCGAAAAACATGGGTTTCAAACAATTAAAGAACGCTTGCCGGTTTGGATTAAACAGTCCAAAAACGCTATTAAAGATGAAAAAACATCTTTAATAAGATACTGACATTTCGATAAGAAATGTCAGTATTTTTTTATTGTGAAGAAGATATAATCAAAAATTACATGCGTGAGCATATTTATTTATCTTTATAGTTTTGGTAGTTAGAATTAACAAGCACTCAAATAGTGTGGAAAAAAGCGATATGGTATTTTACTTAGGAGGAATAATTGTAATGGATAAAAAATTTCAACCATTATTTGAAAAGCTCACATTACCTAATAAAGTTGTATTAGAAAATAGATTTGTCTTAGCTCCGCTAACACACGTATCTTCTAATGATGATGGGTCGATTTCAAATGAAGAAGTAGTATATATGGAACAACGTTCAAAAGATGTGGGATTAGCTATTTCTGCTGCTAGTAATGTAACAGATTTAGGTAAAGCATTTCCTGGACAACCTTCTGTAGCACATGATTCAAATTTAGAAGGGTTGAAACGATTAGCTGAAGCAATGAAGAAAAATGGATCTAAAGCTGTCGTTCAAATCCATCATGGTGGTGCCCAGGCATTACCTAATTTAACTCCTAATGGAGATGTAGCTGCACCGAGTCCAATTTCATTAAAAAGTTTTGGAGAACAAGAAGAACATCATGCACGTGAAATCACTGTTGAAGAAATAGAACAAACAATTAAAGCGTTTGGTGAAGCGACACGAAGAGTGATTGAAGCTGGTTTTGATGGCGTAGAAATTCATGGTGCTAACCACTACTTAATCCATCAATTTGTCTCACCTTATTACAACCGTCGTAATGATGAATGGGGCGAAGATCCTTATAAATTCGTAAATGCAGTTGTTGATGAAGTGACAGAAACAGTTAAACGTCACGGGAATAAAGATTTTATCGTTGGATATAGATTTTCACCTGAAGAAGCAGAAACACCGGGTATAAGCATGGAAATTACAGAAACGTTAGTAAAACATTTAATTGAAAAACCATTAGACTATTTACACGTTTCATTGATGGATATACATTCAAAAACGCGTGAAGGACAATATAAAGGTCAAGAACGTATTAAATTGTTATTACAATGGATTAATGGTCGTATGCCACTTGTTGGTATTGGTTCAATATTTACTGCGGAACAAGCAATTGAAGCGATTGAATCAACAAATGTAGAACTTGTAGCTTTAGGTAGAGAAATCTTATTAGATCACAATTTTGTTAGTAAAATTAAAAACGGTGAAGAAGATCAAATTATTTCTTATTTTGATCCAAATAGAAAAGACAAGCATCATTTACCACCAAAATTATGGGAACAGTTTAATAAAGGTTTCTACCCACTTCCAAGAACAGATAATAAATAGTATATAGAACATCAAGTAGTGTATTATCACAATTTTCCAAAGATATTGTGATTGATATGCTACTTTTTTAATTATAGATAAAAGTAAAATATTAGCAGCTTATAGATAAAATAAAACGAAAAATTCGGAAAAATAATTTAAAAATAACAATTATTATTATGGCTTCATCAAACTAATAGATATTGGGCAAGGTATTATTCATTAGTAATTATATATAATTACGAGTAAATAACAGTGTATATTTATTAATTTATCCACTGTTATAATGCATGAAGCTATGATTGAATATACAATTTTATGTAAAAATAATAAACGATATTTTATTTTTTAAATCAGACAAAATTATCTTGTGTAAACATAGGTAATTATGTCATTATATATGTAAGGGCTTACATATAAATCGAGTAGTTTAAAGATATGTTTAAAGCTTGATTTTTGTTGATGTATCAGCTTATAAGTCGCATGAAATGAGTAGTTTTAGAAAATGGTTTCAGTTGAACTCTAAATACGTTATGCTATGAACAAGTATCGTTTTAGAGTTTAAAAAGACTCTTAAATATTTTCAAAGGGGAGATATCATGTCAAGATCAAAAGAAATCATAGAAGTAACAAATCATTATGGAGCACAAAACTATGTGCCACTTCCAATCGTTATATCGGAAGCAGAAGGTGTTTGGGTTAAAGATCCCGAAGGTAACAAATATATGGATATGCTATCTGCGTATTCAGCTGTAAACCAAGGTCACAGACATCCAAAGATTATTCAAGCATTGAAAGACCAGGCAGATAAAGTTACTTTAGTGTCTCGTGCATTCCATAGTGATAATCTAGGCGAATGGTATGAAAAAATTTGTAAACTTTCAGGTAAAGAAAAAGCATTGCCAATGAACACAGGCGCTGAAGCGGTTGAAACTGCGTTGAAAGCTGCACGTCGTTGGGCTTACGATGTTAAAAATATAGAACCAGATAAAGCAGAAGTAATTGCATTCAATGGTAACTTCCATGGTCGTACTATGGCGCCAGTATCGTTATCATCAGAACCTGAATATCAACGTGGATATGGTCCATTATTAGAAGGATTTAATAAAGTTGATTTTGGAGATATTGAAGCTGTTAAAGGCGCAATCAACGAAAATACTGCTGCAATTTTAATTGAACCAATCCAAGGGGAAGCTGGAATCAATGTTCCACCAGAAGGTTACTTAAAAGCAATTAGAGAATTATGTGATGAACATAATGTCTTATTTATTGCCGATGAAATCCAAGCTGGTTTAGGTCGTTCAGGTAAATTGTTTGCTACAGACTGGGATGACGTTAAACCAGACGTATACATTTTAGGTAAAGCATTAGGCGGCGGCGTATTACCAATTTCAGTCGTATTAGCAGACGAAGAAGTATTAGGTGTGTTTTCACCTGGGTCTCACGGTTCTACATTTGGTGGTAATCCATTAGCTTGTGCAGTTTCAAATGCTGCATTAGATGTTATTATCGACGAAGATTTACCAGGACGTTCATTAGAATTAGGAAATTATTTCAAATCTGAACTAGAAAAAATAGATCACCCTGCAATTAAAGAAGTTCGTGGTCGCGGTTTATTTATCGGAATTGAATTAAATGAAGATGCGAGACCTTATTGTGAAGCATTAAAAGAAAAAGGGTTATTATGCAAAGAAACTCATGACACTGTGATCCGTTTTGCTCCACCACTTATTATTTCAAAAGAAGAATTAGACTTTGCATTAGACAAAGTAAGAAGCGTTTTCGAGTAAATTTATAGTTAAAAAATATAAGTTTTGAAAACTCTTTAAAAAGCGAAATGTTATGTTACAATTATCATGAAAGCGAAATCATTAGTTACGAAAAAGAGGCGAAATGAATCATGACTGAGAATAATAATTTAGTTACTTCTACGCAACAAATTATTAAAGAAGCATTGCATAAACTGGGATTTGACGATGGTATGTATGATTTAGTAAAGGAACCTTTAAGATTCCTTGAAGTTCGAATTCCTGTCCGTATGGATGATGGTACTGTTAAAACATTTACTGGTTATCGTGCACAGCATAATGATGCTGTTGGACCAACAAAAGGTGGAGTTCGTTTCCATCCAGATGTTGATGAAGAAGAAGTTAAGGCCCTATCAATGTGGATGACATTGAAATGTGGCATAGTGGATTTACCGTACGGCGGAGGTAAAGGTGGAATCATTTGTGATCCAAGACAAATGAGCATTCATGAAGTAGAACGTCTATCTCGTGGGTATGTGCGCTCAATTTCTCAATTCGTTGGACCAACTAAAGATATTCCAGCACCAGACGTATTTACAAACTCTCAAATTATGGCGTGGATGATGGATGAATATAGTTCATTAGACAAATTCAATTCACCAGGTTTCATTACTGGTAAACCAATTGTTTTAGGCGGTTCACAAGGCCGTGATCGTTCAACAGCTTTAGGTGTAGTAATTGCCATTGAGCAAGCTGCAAAAAGAAGAGGGCTAGACTTAAAAGGTGCAAGTATGGTAATTCAAGGTTTCGGTAACGCAGGTAGTTTCTTAGCGAAATTCTTGTACGACATGGGTGCAAAAATTGTTGGTATCTCAGACGCTTATGGTGCATTACATGACCCAGAAGGTTTAGATATTGACTATCTGTTAGACAGAAGAGATAGTTTCGGAACAGTAACAAATTTATTTGAAGAAACAATTTCAAATAAAGAATTGTTCGAACTTGATTGTGATGTGCTGATTCCGGCAGCAATTACAAATCAAATTACTGAAGATAATGCAGCAGATATTAAAGCTGATATCGTGGTTGAGGCTGCTAATGGCCCAACAACACCAGCAGCAACACGTATCTTAACTGAACGTGGCATTCTACTTGTTCCTGATGTATTAGCAAGTGCTGGTGGCGTAACTGTTTCATACTTCGAATGGGTACAAAATAATCAAGGTTATTATTGGACAGAAGAAGAAGTAAACACTAAATTACGTGAAAAACTTATAACTGCTTTTGATACAATTTATGAATTATCACAAAATAGAAAAATTGATATGCGCTTAGCTGCGTTTATCGTTGGTATTAAACGTACTGCAGAGGCAGCTCGTTATCGTGGTTGGGCATAAAACGTAAAATAGAGTATAAATGGTTTAAATAGTTATTGATTTAGAAAAATAGAAAGTACCCACTATTAATTTTTAATAGTGGGTACTTTCTATTTATTACGAGTTCATTTTTTAGGAGAAACTTCCTTTCAAAATGTCGATTGAGTCTTATAACTTTATCGATATTTTTTTGTTAGTATATTACATTTAATTATCCATTTTTCTAAGGCTATGAGTACTGGTAGAAACTTTAATCATATTTCAGTTAATGAATAAACATTTATTGTATTTTATATGCTCTCTTCAAAGTGGAAGTTTAAAAAGTGAAAAACTTTATTTTTTTTTATGCTACACAAAAATCTATACTAAACTTATAATTGTTATTAACATTGATTTAATTTAAAATGCTATGTTATTTATTTTCCGAATTATCAGACTTGTCGTACTTTTTTAGTTATGCTATTGTAAAAAAGAATATTAATAGCTAAATAATTTAACTCCACCTGATAAATTATATAAAGAAAAGGATGACGACCCGACGTAAGATCATATTTAATTTAAAATAAAAATTAAATAATAAATTAATTCAAGGAGTAATTTCTGATGAATAAATCATCGTTTCGTTTTTTATGGATTGGTCAATCTTTCGCAAATAGCGGAGATGTTTTTTATATGGTGGGTTTAATAGCGATAATATACGAATTAACAGGTTCTGTAACTTATATGGCTTTTGTACCTTTTTTTATAACAGCATCAAGGTTTGTAAGTGGCATCATCGCTCCTTTAATTATTGAACGAGTTAGCCTAAAGGCACTTTTAGCTTATTCCCAATTAGGTAAAACAATAGCTATAATTATACTTATAGGTTATATAGATGTTTTTTCTTCTATTAATACATCTGTTTTAATTTTTTCTTTGTAATTGCCATCTCCTTTTTAGACGGATGGGCAAATCCAGCGAGAAATGCATTTATTCCAATATTAGTCGAACAAAATGCTCTGGTGAAAGCTAATAGTTTACTTGCTATTCTTGATCAAACAATTCGTTTAGGCGGATGGGCAGTTGGAGGAATGCTTGTTGCTATTATAGGGGGAGTAAACGTTCTTTGGTTTACATTTTTCTTGTTTGTAACATCAACTTTTATGATGTTTTTAATTCCTAGTATTGATAGAAATATAGTGAGCGATGAACAGTCAATAAAACTATCAAATTGGGAAGTGTTAAAAAAAGGATGGGTAACTATTTGGCAAACACCCACCTTACGTACTATTAGTATCGTAGAATTTTTTGAATCGATTGCAAATGTGGTGTGGGTAGCTGCAATTATGTACGTGTATGTAGACCAAGTTTTGCAAACTGGAGAACAATGGTGGGGGTATATAAACGCGACTTTCTTCTCTGGATTAATGATAGGTGGGTTTTTAAGTTTAAAATGGTCACATTTAGTAGATAGACTTTCCAGTAAAGTTATTTTAGTTGGAGCTCTCTTAGCTAGTTTAACAACTCTAATGTTTGGTTTAACGTCGACTCCGTGGATGGCATTAGTATTATCCTTATTATTTGGTTTGGTAAATCAGATGAAGGATGTTGCTCAAGAGACATTAGTACAGAAGAGTGTGGTTCATAGACTTTTACCTAATATTTACTCAGCAAAAGACGCTTTAATAACGGCAATTTTCGGGGGTTCCTCGCTAATTTTAGGTAATTTGACCGACTTATTTGGTGTGAGATTCATATTTATGTTAGCTGCAACACTGCTTTTTATATCTTCGATTATTGTGATTATAAATAGAAAGGATATTTGAGTAATCTATATTAAATGAAAAGGAAAATACATTTATTATTCGTTTTACACCTAAATAAAATATCAAAATATAAACACACTTATAAGATTTTAAAAGGAGGAGTACTATGTTTAAAACAAAGATTAATGACAATTTAAGCCTTAAAATTTTAGAAGAAAGAGATACTCAAGCACTTTTTAATATAGTTGATAATTCAAGAGACTATCTAAATGAATGGCTTCCCTTTGTAAAATTCACGAAAACAAGTGAAGATACTAAGCAATTTATAAAATATGCGCTAAATCAATTTATAGAAAATGATGGGTTTCACTGTGGTATTTGGTACAACGAACAATTGATTGGTGTCATCGGATTACATTACATAAATTGGTTGAATGAAAAAACATCTATAGGCTATTATATTGATCAAAATTACGAAAATTTAGGAATAATGACAAAATGCACAAAATTTTTAATAGATTACTGTTTCAATGAAATAAATTTGAACAGAATTGAAATACAAACAGCGACTAAAAATATTAAAAGTCAAAAAATCCCCGCAAATTAGGATTTAAACAAGAAGGCATTTTAAGAGAAGATGAAAAATTGAATGGAAAATTCGTTGATAGTTACGTGTTTAGCTTGCTTAAATCTGAATATAATAATTAAAAACTAAATTTTTCAGAAGATTATAGTTACCGAAGTTTACAAATAAAAACTTACATTTCAAACTCACGTTTTAAAACAAAGACAAATCAATTGTGATGTGAACCCCAAAAGTTGGACTTAAAAATCTAATTTTTAGGGGTGTTTTTTATAGATATTATATCTTTGAAACACTCTATTTCCATGAAACTTATCATTTAATTCTTTTTGAAATTTAGGGTATCTCTATTTGTTGACACAGTAAATATATTAATTTCATTTTCTTTTGAAAAAGGGCGATTTATTGTGCGATTTCTTACTCGGTAAAAAAGCACTAGACAAAAAATACAGGAAGAGGCTGTGTCCGTGGAAAGTGTGCATAAAAAAATGTCAACAAAGTCACAGAATTTGTTGACACTCTTAAAAGTTAGTTTGAAAACTAACTTTTTAAGTAAATGCTTTTAATAAATTTAATAGTTAATCCATATATATCCAGTAATGGGATGATTATTAAAAAATAATACTTTCCTCAACACTATTATTTTTACCAGAAAACTATTTTTTATCATAAAAATTAGCTGGTAATGTTTTTACAAAAGTAAATAAAACTATCGTCTGCAACGTTACCATGATTAATAAACCCAATCTTATATAAGGATGATCTAACATGAAAATTGAAAAGCCGATAACTATATAAAGACTTAACAAAAGTTTGAACTTATCCTTCAATGTATAGCCTTTGTTTTCTTTAAAGCTCTCAACATAATTCACATAAACCTTTGTTTGTACTAACCATTTTTCAAATTTATCAGAGCTTTTAGAAAAACAAAGTACTGCAACTAATAAAAATGGCGTAGTTGGTAACAAAGGTAATAAAACACCAGCAAAACCAATGACTGTAAATAACACACCAATAATAATTAAAAAATATTTCAAAAAAACACTCCTATTGATAGCTATTATCAATAATAAACTAATTCATCACTATAGTAAATAACATAACATTTTACAGGATAGTTTTTATTTTGGTTGTTAATTTAGACATTTGTTGTAGGTAATGGAAATTCTTATTTTGCTTGTGTTTCATTTTCATTAATTACTTGTTTGTATAAATCTGGATAATTCGTAAAGACGCCATTTACGCCATATTCATTGAGTCGTTGCATGTCTGCTTTTTCATTAACAGTAAACGGATGAACTAAGAGACCTGCTTTTTTGAGATTATGCACATTTTGTTTTGTTAAATCTGTATATTCAGGTCCTACGCCGACTGCATATTGTTTGATCGCATTAAAGTCTTGTTGTGTCATACTAGGTAATTCACCCTTATCTAATAAGCGTACAAGCGGTATGTTAGGGTTAAGGTTTTGTAGCTTTAATAAACTTTCTTGTGAAAAGGATTGAAGCATAACATGTCCATTTTCAAGCGAATCACTATTTAATAAATTGTGTTTATTTAATGTATCTAGAAGTTTTTCTTCCATGCCAGGATAAACATCAGGCGATTTTGTTTCAATATAATAATTGGCACCTGAACCATAGCGTTGGAAAATTTCATCTAATGTCGGTACTTGGACACCTTCATAGTTTGAATTTGCATATTGAGGATTTTCCGCATTAAATTTACTTCCTGCATCTAATTGTTTCAGTTCTTTAAGTGTATATTGATCGACTCTACCTGTACCATTCGTTGTTCTATCAACAGTTTCATCATGCATTGCGACGAGGTGACCATCTTTAGTCATTTGTAAATCAATTTCTATATATGATGCACCTATGGCATTGTGACTCTTATCGTAAGCCGCTAGGGTATGCTCTGGTGCGTAGCCACTTGCGCCTCTGTGAGCGATTGTTGTGAATTTTTCACCTGTTAAATTATGTAATTCGTTCTGCTTATTATTTATACCGTTTGAATGAGCGCTTTGTTGTGAATGAGAAGCGCTCTGATTTTCCATCTGACTGCCTTTACCACTTGCGTGAATCTCTGGAGATGCACCGAGACTCAATAATGATGTTACTGCAATACTTGAAATGATAAATTTACTGACGTGTTTCATAATGTTGTCACTCCTTAATCTGAACTGTAATTTCATAGTACAAAATAAAATCAGAAATAAGAATAGGATTTACAACATATTTATTCAAACTAAATAATGTTAAACATATAATTACAATTTATATCAAAAAATTACAAATAAAAGAACGACACTATACCTTGAATGGCTAATACAAGCTGTTTTCTCAAGAGTTGTGGCTATTTGAAGATATATTAACTAGCAATACTGTCATTGCGTCACAGAGTGCTATATATGTCTTTATAATTTAAGATGATTTATTAAGGCGTTATGATTATATATGTAACAAAAAGAACTGGAAGACCGCTTTTTTAAGCACGTTTTCCAGTTCTTTTTGCTAAAGTTGTTGCTTTATTATATTGATTTGTTGTTTTACTGCTTCTTGTCCCGTTGAACCATAACTGATTCTACGACTTACACAGTTTTCAGGTTTTAAGTAATCATAAATGTCCGCTTCGATACTAGCATGCGCGTTTTGATATTCTTCTAACGGAACGTCTAGTAAATAAACGTTATGTTGTATAGACCAAAGCACAATTTTACCGACGATCTCATGTGCATTTCTAAATGGCACACCTTTGTTGACTAAGTAATCTGCAAGTTCTGTTGCATTTGAAAAATCATTGTAGACTGTTTCTTGTAAGTGATTCACATTCACAGTCATTGTATCGACCATGCCTTCGAAGATACGTAGAGAACCTTTAAGTGTATGCACAGCATCAAAGAGTCCTTCTTTATCTTCTTGCATATCTTTATTGTATGCTAAAGGCAAACCTTTAAGTGTCATAAGCATACTCATAAGATTACCTGTCGTACGTCCAACTTTACCTCTAATTAATTCTGCCATATCAGGATTTTTCTTCTGTGGCATGATAGAAGAACCAGTTGAAAATGCGTCGGATAAAGTTATGAAATTTGCTTCTGCTGATGACCAAAAAATAATTTCTTCAGCAAAACGAGAAAGGTGAACCATAGTTAATGAAATGTTGTGTAACGTTTCAACAATATAATCTCTATCACTTACAGCATCCATACTATTTTCATAAAGTGCGCTAAAGTTTAATAAAGATTGTGTTTCATGACGATCAATTGGATAAGTAGTACCACTTAATGCAGCTGCACCAAGAGGGGAGGTGTCAATACGCTTTAAGCTATCTTGGAAACGTGATTTATCTCTTTCTAACATCCAATAATACGTCAATATATGATGTGCAAACGATATTGGTTGTGCTCTTTGTAAATGCGTATAACCAGGCATAATTGTATCAACATGTACTTCAGCAACTTTTACAATAGTTTGTTGGAAAGCAGTGATAGATTCAATTAAGTAGTTAACTTCTTCTTTTGTATATAAATGCATATCAGTAGCGACTTGATCATTTCTACTACGGCCAGTGTGTAATCTGCCACCAGCATCACCGATACGTTTAATTAATTCATGTTCAATATTTAAGTGAATATCTTCTAAAGAAACGTCTAAGTTTAAATTACCTTGTTTATAATCAGCTAAAATAGCATTTAAGCCATCTATAATTTGTTCACAGTCTGAATCAGAAATAATACCTTGTTTGGCTAACATCGTTGCGTGAGCAATACTACCTTGGACATCGTATTCGATTAATGCTTTGTCAAAGTGGATAGAAGCATTGAATTCATCGACCCATGCTTCTGGTTGTTCACTAAATCTACCACCCCAAGCTTTACTGCTCATCGTTATATCCGCCATGTAACATAGAATTCACTTTAGTAGGTAGGCCAAAGATATCGATGAAACCAACTGCTGATTCTTGATTAAACGCGTCTTCTTTTGTATAAGTAGCTAATTTTTCATTATATAGTGTATGTGGCGATTTTCTGCCATTAACGATTGCATTACCTTTGTATAATTTAATACGTACATCACCTATAACATATTGTTGCGTACTATCGACGAATACTTTTAAGCTATCTGTTAATGGAGAGAACCATAAGCCATTATAAATTTGTTCTGAGAATTGTTTTTCGATTACTGGTTTGAAATGTGCTACATCTTTTGTAAGGGTAATTGTTTCAAGTGCTTTGTGCGCTTTTACAATTACTTCAGCTGCAGGTGTTTCATAGACCTCTCTTGATTTAATACCTACAAGTCTATTTTCTACATGGTCAATTCTACCAATACCATGTTTACCAGCTAATTTATTTAAATATAAAATGAGTTCACTTAATTTATATGATTGACCGTCTAAAGCAGTAGGGATACCTTGCTCAAATGAAAGTACAATTTCATCTGATTCGTCAGGTGTATTTTCTATTGGATTAGTTAAGTCATATGCATCTTCTGGTGGTGTAGCATATGGATCTTCGAGAATACCACATTCGTTACTTCTACCCCATAAGTTTTGGTCTATTGAATAAGGTGAATCGTGTTGAATCGGTACTGGGATATTATGTTTAATTGCATAATCTATTTCTTCTTCACGGCTCCAAGCCCATTCTCTAACTGGAGCAAATACTTTTAGTTCTGGATCCAAAGCTTTAATTGCTACTTCAAAACGAACTTGGTCATTACCTTTACCAGTACAACCGTGTGCAATACCAACTGAATTTGTTTTGCTAGCAATTTCAACTAATTTTTTTGAAATTAAAGGTCTTGATAATGCAGATACTAATGGATAAGTACCTTCATACATTAAATTACCTTTAATTGCATATGATACGAAATCTTGACTGAATTCTTCAGTAGCATCAATAATGTGACATTCACTTGCCCCATATCTAATGCTTTTTGATGAACGATGTCTAAATCCTTACCTTCACCTACGTCTAAACAACAAGCTACAACGTCGTAACCTTTATCTAATAACCATTTTACTGCAACACTTGTGTCTAAACCGCCTGAATATGCTAATACTATTTTCTCTTTCATAATTTCCACCTCTAATTGATATTTTTAAAATTTGTTTTTTATTTGATATTGAATAGTATAGCAGATGTTTATTGAAAATAAAACCACTTTTATACATAAATATGCAAAAATATTTGGATGGGCTTATTCATTAAAGGAAGTATTTATGTTACGAATATTGGAATAGTGTTGATTGAAGGATTATATCTATATGCATATAATAATGAATAAAAAAAGTGATACGCTAAAAATAATTAGCAAAATTGTCATAATTTATGACTGATTATAGGCTAGTTGTTTGAATAGTCAAAATAAACTTAGTAATATTATACTGAAACTAAAAACACTGGAGGCAATATCAAATGACTCATATTCAATTAGATTATGGTAAAACTTTAGAATTTTTTGGAGAACACGAACTACAACAACAAAAAGATATCGTTAAATCAATTCATAAAACAATTCATGAAGGAACAGGCGCTGGTAGTGATTTCTTAGGTTGGATAGACCTTCCTGTTGATTATGATAAAGAAGAGTTTTCACGTATTTTAGAAGCTTCTAAACGTGTTAAAGAAAATACAGATGTATTTGTAGTAATTGGTATCGGCGGTTCATATTTAGGTGCACGTGCAGCTATTGAAATGTTAACTTCTTCATTTAGAAATAGTGATGAATATCCAGAAATCGTATTTGTAGGTAATCATTTATCTTCAACATATACACAAGAGCTAATTGATTATTTAGATGGAAAAGATTTCTCAGTCAATGTAATTTCAAAATCTGGTACAACAACTGAACCAGCAGTCGCATTCAGATTGTTTAAACAATTACTTGAAAATAAATATGGCAAAGATGAAGCGAAAAAACGTATTTTTGCAACTACAGATAAAGAAAAAGGTGCATTAAAAGAATTAGCTACAAATGAAGGCTATGAAACATTTGTTGTACCTGACGATATTGGTGGTCGTTATTCAGTATTAACTGCAGTGGGCTTATTACCAATTGCAGTTGCTGGAATTGATATTAAAGCAATGATGGAAGGTGCAGTTAAAGCACGTGAAGAATTGTCATCAGAAAACCTAGAAGACAATATTGCTTATCAATATGCAACTATCCGTAACGTTTTATATGCAAAAGGTTATGACACTGAAATGTTAATCAACTACGATCCTTCAATGCAATATTTCAATGAATGGTGGAAACAATTATTTGGCGAATCTGAAGGTAAAGACTTCAAAGGTATTTATCCTTCAAGTGCAAACTATACAACAGATTTACATTCTCTTGGCCAATATGTTCAAGAAGGACGTCGTTTCTTATTTGAAACAGTAGTAAAAGTAAATAATCCAAAACATAACATTACTATAGAAGAAGATAATGATAATTTAGATGGATTAAATTACTTAGCAGGTAAAACAATAGACGAAGTTAATACAAAAGCTTTTGAAGGTACACTATTAGCGCATACAGATGGTGGCGTTCCAAACATTGTTGTTGATATTCCTCGTTTAGATGAAGAAACATTTGGTTATATCGTTTACTTCTTCGAATTGGCTTGTACAATGAGTGGTTACCAATTAGGTGTGAATCCATTCAACCAACCAGGCGTTGAAGCATACAAACAAAATATGTTTGCTTTATTAGGTAAACCTGGATTTGAAGATAAAAAAGCAGAATTAGAAAAACGTTTATAATATAGAAACACTTGTTTCATTAAAATAGTGATTTAAGAAAAGACTCATTCCAAAGATAAATTTGGAATGAGTCTTTTCTGTATTGATAACGCTAAAGTGAATAATAATTAGCTATATTTTTTCAAGCACATTACGATTACTAATACTATAAGTCTCTGACATGATGCTTTCTTCATTCTCGAGACTGATTTATATTAAATCTAGTACTTTATAGTTTTAAAAACATGATATTACACTTATAATTATAATCAATAGAAATGATGGAGATGGGTTAGATGACAGAAGAACAAGTACAATATTGGTTTGATTTATTCGGAAACCTAGGATATATTGTAGGTTTTTTATTGCCATTTATTGAAGCTTTTATTCCTATATTGCCAATCATTGTATTTGTCATTGTTAACGTTAATGCATATGGTTTTATAATCGGAACTTTATTGGCTTGGATGGGTACAGTGGCTGGTAGTTATATCGTGTTCCTATTTTTTAGAAGGCTTACGCATACACGTTATATGAAGAAAATACAACAACGTACCTCTGTTCAGAGATTGATACATTTCATTGATAGAAAAGGCGTTCTTCCAATTTTTATTTTAATGTGTTTTCCATTTACACCAAGTGCGCTAGTCAATATTGTCGCAAGTTTATCGCATATTAAAGCACATGTCTATTTGACCGTTCTTATAGCTTCAAAATTTGTAATGATTGGGCTTGTAGGTTGGTTGGGGAATGATATTACAACTTTATTCACAAGCCCTACAAGATTGATAACTATCATCATCGTCATTTTAATAGTATGGTTTGTAGGACGAAAAATCGAGAAACATTTTATGCATTCTTCAGAGGAGTGACAACGTGCGATTCATATTAAAACATTTGATTTCCATAATATTTGCGATTATTATTGTACTATTGATACAAGCGTTTGTAATTACAGGCGCCGTCATTAAAAATGATTGGATGGCTCCGAACCTTAAACAAGATGATCGAATTATTGTAAATAAGATTAAAACTACATTTAACATATTAGATAGTAATGATATTATAATGTATCGTAAAGGCGATGAAATTCAATTCAGTAGAATTATTGGTAAACCTGGTCAATCTATTGCATATAAGAACGGGACGTTATACAGAGATGACAGGGCAGTGGATGAGCCTTATGCGAGTAATAGTATAAATGATTTATCACTTAGAAATATTCAGCAATCTGAAGGAGATATCATTCCACCGAATGCTTATTTTGTACTCAATGATAATCGTGAAAATAAACAAGATTCTAGAACGACTGGATTTATACAAAAAGAAGACATTATTGGAAATGTAAGTTTGAGGTATTTCCCATTTGAAAAATTCACAGTGAACTTTAATTAAATAGACGAGGTGTAAAAATTGAAAAAAGAGATATTGGAATGGATTGTGTCGATTGTCGTTGCAGTGGCATTGGTATTACTAATTGTAAATTTTGTGGCAAAACCATATACAGTTAAAGGTGACTCCATGGATCCTACGCTAAAAGACGGCGAACGTGTCATGGTCAATTTATTTGGTTATAAATTTGGCGATATAAAAAACGGTAATGTCATTGTCTTTCATGCAAATAAAGAAAGCGACTATGTTAAACGTGTTATCGGAACTGCTGGCGATAATGTTGAATACAAAAAAGACAAATTGTTTGTTAATGGTAAAGAAGTAGAAGAACCATATTTAGATTCAAACAAAAAAAATAAACAATATGAATATATTACAGGCAGCTTTGAAACAAAAGATTTAAATCAAGTAGATGGGAAAAATAAAATCCCTGAAGACAAGCTACTTGTGCTCGGTGATAATCGTGAAGTAAGTAAAGATAGCCGCTCATTTGGTTTAATAGACGAAGATCAAGTGGTTGGTAAAGTAGCATTTAGTTTCTGGCCACTTAATGAAATGAAATTTGGATTTGATCCTGATACAAATCAAGATAAATAATAACTGAATTTAAGATATAGTTACCTAATATTATAAGAGAAGTGTTAATCTGTTAATTTAATGAATTAGCACTTTTTCTATACAAAAATCTATGAAATTAAATAATTTTCATTAATCAGCGTAGAGGTAATTTAAATCAGAGATCGTTACGGAATTTAAAAAAACATATGAAGGGGTATTTTTTATAAAGAACTGATTCAAATACTTAAAATAGTTGAATCAGTCAGATGAAAGATTCGTAAAGAAGAACCTTTTCTATGTTAAAATGTGAGTCAAAGGAGTGGAAGTTTGCCATGGAATTAAATGCTTATATTGGAAGAGCAGGAACAGGGAAGTCACATGAAATCATTGAAGAAATTAAAAGTAAAATGAAACAAGATCCACTAGGCGATCCCATTGTATTAATTGCTCCTACGCAAAATACTTTTCAACTCGAACAAGCATTTGTAAACGATCCTGAACTAAGTGGTAGTCTTAGAACAGAAGTGCTACACTTTGAACGTTTGAGTTACCGTGTGTTTCAAGAAGTCGGTGGCTTGATGGAACAACAGTTATCAAAAGCAGGTACAGAGATGATGATTTATGATATCATCCAACAACATCAAATAGAGTTGAAGCTCTATCGCTCTCAAGTTAAATACTATGGTTTTAGTGAAAAACTTTATGAACAAATACAAGATTTTAAAAAATATGCAGTTTCTCCAGAACAATTAGAGGAATATATAGCTGCAAATCACTTACAAACACGCACGAAACATAAATTGCAAGACATCGCGCTTATTTATAAGCATTTAGAAGATAGAATAAATGGTGAATATGTATCAACTGAGGATTCGCTTCAACGTTTTATAACGATGATGGATCAATCTGAGTGGTTGAAGCGAGCCGAAATATATATCGATGGTTTTCATAACTTTTCGACGTTAGAATATCAAATTATTCGTAGCTTAGTAAGTTATGCGAAAAAGGTTACCGTAGTATTAACTACAGACGGGGACAAAGATACGTTTAGTTTATTTAGAAAACCATCTGAATCTTTAACGCATATTGAAGGCATCGCGAATGATTTGAATATTAAGGTCAACACTAAACGTTTTAATGAAACAAATCGGTTTAATAATAGTGATTTAAAACATTTAGAGCATAACTTTAACGCATTACAATTTGAGCCAATCTCGGCACAAGGCAATATTGAAATTTTAGAGGCATCTGTAATGCGCGAAGAAATTAACGAAGTAGCTCGTCGTATTTTGAGAGAAAATCGCGAACAAGGAAGACGTTTTCAAGATATCGCAATTTTGTATAGAGATGAATCTTATGCATATTTGATGGAATCGATATTACCGCAATACGATATTCCATACAATATAGATATTAAAGAATCTATGACGCATCACCCAGTAATGGAAATGATGCGCTCACTTATTGAAGTCATACAAACAAATTGGAATTTTGATCCACTTATGCGTCTGTTTAAGACAAATATACTTTCTAAAAAGTTTAAAGATAGTCATTATCTTATTGATATTTTAGAAAACTTTGTACTGGAACGTGGAATTTATGGCAAACGCTGGATTGATGAAAAATATTTCCATGTTGAACAATTTAGAAAAATGGGATTAAAGCGCCAGCCATTAACTGATGAAGAACGTGAAACGTTTGAACGTGTAATTCAAATGAAAACAGATGTGATTGATAAAGTGATGATGTTTGAATCGAAAATGAATAATGCTACAACTGCAATTGAATTTGCGACAGCCTTTTATGAAGCTATAGAAACATTCGATTTACCTAGTCAATTGATGACAGACCGAGACACATTAGATGTTGAGGGCGAACATAAAAAAGCAGAAGAAATTGACCAGATATGGAATGGTTTTATTCAAACATTGGATGATTTAGTTACTGTTTTTGGCGAACAGACTATGACTCAAACACGTTTTTTAGAATTGTTTGATATTGGCTTAGAGCAATTAGAATTTGTGATGATACCGCAAACGATTGATCAAGTGAGTATAGGGACGATGGATTTAGCTAAAGTTGATAACAAAGCACATGTATACCTTGTCGGTGTAAATGATGGGGTCATGCCACAAACCGTTGCATCATCGAGTTTGATTACAGACGACGAAAAGAAATACTTCCAAGAACAGTCAACGATAGAATTGAGCCCTACAGCAGATATATTACAAATGGATGAAGCGTTTGTGTGCTACATTGCTATGACAAGAAGCCGTATAGCTGTTACATTTTCTTATTCTTTGATGGGAACAAGCGGAGATGAAAAAGAACCGAGCCCATTTTTAAATCAAATTCAACAGTTATATACAAATCTAGATATTCAAAATATTCATCATCAACATCAAGCTAATCCATTATCACTAATGGAACATCCACATCAAACTAAAATTGCATTATTTGAATCGTTAAAAGCATGGTTAGATGATGAGATTGTGGCTGATACATGGTTAGACACATATCAAGTGATGAGAGACGATGACAATTTAAATGATGGTTTGAGTTACTTATTATCGGCATTAACGTATGATAATGAAACGGTCCAATTAAGTGAATCATTATCTTCAGATTTATATGGAAAGACGATTAATGCAAGTGTATCCAGATTTGAAGGATATCAAGCTTGTCCATTTAAACATTTTGCCTCACATGGTTTACGACTTAACGAACGTACAAAATACAAACTTGAAAATTTTGATTTAGGTGATATTTTTCACCAAGTGTTGAAATTCATTTCAGAAAAAGTGAATGGTGACTTTAAAAACTTAAATACGAAACAAATTCATAAATTAACATTAGAAGCTTTATCTGAAATATTACCTGAAGTTCAATTTAACTTGTTGAATTCAACGGCTTACTATCGTTATTTATCACAACGAATCGGCGCTATTGTTGAGACCACTTTGACTGCGCTCAAATATCAAGGTAGTCACACAAAATTCACGCCACAACGTTTCGAAGCAGGATTTAGAAGAAAACCGCGTGATAATAGTGAATTGTTAGCTGAGCCATTGAAGACAACACAAGGCGTTCCAATCAATATTCGTGGACAAATTGATCGTATAGATACATATCAGCAAGGTGATCAAAGTTTTGTGAACATTATTGATTATAAGTCTTCAAAATATAGTGGGACACTAGATTTGACTAAAGTCTATTATGGTATGCAAATGCAAATGATGACGTATATGGATATTGTGTTACAAAATAAATCACGTCTTGGTTTAACAGAGATGACTAAACCAGGAGGACTTTTATATTTTCATGTTCATGAACCGCGTATTAAATTAGCGTGGAACCAATTAAATGAAGATAAAAGAGATACGGAGTTTATTAATTCGTTTAAATTAAGTGGGTTATTAAATAGTGATGAATCAGTATTAGATGCTTTTGATACAAGATTAGAGCCAAGTTATAATTCTGATATTGTACCACTTGGATTGAAAAAAGATGGCGGAATTAAAAGTAACAGTAAAGTTGCAGATGAAGAAACAATTTATAAATTAATAAAGCATAATAAAAAGAATTTTATTGAAACTGCCTCCAGTATTATGGATGGTCATACAGAAGTTGCACCAATGAAATATAATCAAACATTACCTTGTGAATTTTGTAATTATAAATCTGTATGTCATGTAGATGGTGCTATTGATAGCAAACGTTATCGTACTGTAGACGAGTCGATTAATCCGTTAGAAGCAGTGCAAAATGTGGAGTTAGATAGTGAGGAAGATGAATTATGAGTCAAATTCCAGCAAAGCCAGCTGATACAAGATGGACTGATAACCAATGGAAAAGTATTTATGCCAAAGGACAAGATGTACTTGTAGCTGCGGCTGCAGGATCAGGCAAAACAGCTGTTTTAGTTGAGCGCATTATTCAGCGGATTATCAAAGATGAAATAGATGTTGACCGCTTACTTGTAGTGACTTTTACAAACGCAAGTGCACGTGAAATGAAACATCGTGTAGATCAACGTATTCAAGAAGCATCTATGGCATCACCTGATAATGCACATTTGAAAAATCAGCGGATCAAAATTCACCAAGCACAAATTTCTACACTCCATAGTTTTTGTTTGAAATTAATACAACACCATTACGATGTTTTAGATATTGATCCAAACTTTAGAACAAGTAGTGAAGCGGAAAATATTTTATTGCTTGAACAAACGATTGATGAAGTATTGGAAAGTCATTATGATGTGTTAGACCCAAGTTTCGTAGATTTGACTGAACAATTATCGTCTGATCGAAATGATGATCAATTACGGAATACGATTAAACAAATGTTTTATTTTAGTGTGGCGAATCCCAATCCTTTAACTTGGCTGCAAAATTTAGCAGACCCTTATTACAATGCTGAGCAACAAGATGATTTACTACAATTATTGAATGAAGTAGCAATGATTTTTATGAATTCAGCATTAGAAGCGTTGAATAAAAGTTATGACTTATTCATGATGCTAGAAGAAGTAGATAAACAAGTAGCTGTATTAGATAAGGAACGACACTTTTTAAATCAAGCGATGGAAGGCGGTCAATTGAATACGCAAGTCATTGCTGAACACCAATTTGAAGCGCGTTTCCCAGCTAAAAATAAGAAGATTAAAGAAGCGAATGAGATGATGCTTGATGCGTATGATGATGGTAAAAAACACTATGATCAATATAAAGCATTGGTCTCAAAAGTTCAGGAAGATTATTTTTCACGTGAAGCAGAAGAATTGAAGCTTGATATGCAGCGCTTAGCACCGAGAGTATCATATCTAACGCAAGTGACAGCAGATGTAATAAAGCAATTTAATTCGAAAAAAAGAAGTAGAAATCTCTTGGATTTTTCTGATTATGAACATTTTGCGTTACGCGTATTAATGAATGATGACGGTACGCCTTCAGAAATTGCGGACATGTACCGTCAACAATTTGAAGAAATTCTTGTTGATGAATATCAAGATACGAATAGAGTTCAAGAGAAAATATTATCATGTATTAAACGAGGTAACGAGTCAGACGGCAACTTATTCATGGTAGGTGACGTGAAACAGTCTATCTATAAATTTAGACAGGCAGATCCAAGTTTATTTATAGGAAAATATAATCGTTTTTCATTAGATGGCTTAGAAAATGGTATGAGAATTGATTTGTCACAAAACTTTCGTTCAAGAGAAGAAGTACTAACAACAACGAATTATTTATTCAAACATATGATGGATGAAGCAGTAGGAGAAATTGTATATGACGATGCTGCACAATTGTATTATGGTGCTCCTTATGATGATAAGCCTCATGATGTTCAGATGAATATGTTGATAGAAGATGCTGAGTCAGATTTAAAAGGCGCAGAGCAAGAAGCTGAATATATCGTACAACAAGTTGAAGAAATAATGGATAAACATGAAATATATGATATGAAATTAGATGAATATCGTAAACCAAGCTATAAAGATATTGTCATACTTGAACGTTCATATGGTCAAGCACGTAAGATTCAACAGGCGTTTAAAGATCACAATATACCGTTCCATGTGAATAGTAAAGAAGGGTATTTTGAACAAGTAGAAATACGATTGATATTATCCTTTTTAAGAACAGTTGATAATCCGTTACAAGATATCTATTTAGTAGGGTTAATGCGTTCTGTGATTTATCAATTTACTGAAGATGAATTATCTAATATTCGCGTATTTAGTCCTAACGATGATTATTTTTATCAATCAATTAAAAATTATATGCTGAATGATGTTGCAAATAAAAAATTAGTGAAAAAATTAGATGCATTTCTAAAAGATATAGAGGTGTATCAACATTATAGCCAAAGCCATCCGGTTTATCAGCTAATAGATAAGTTTTATAATGAGCATTATGTGATTCAATATTTCAGTGGTATTGTTGGAGGCAAAGGGCGTCGCGCCAATTTATATGGATTATTTAATAAAGCAGTAGAATTTGAGAATTCTAGTTTCCGTGGTTTATATCAATTTATCCGCTTTATAGATGAATTAATAGAACGTGGCAAAGATTTTGGAGAAGAAAACGTTATCGGTCCAAATGATGATGTGGTTAGAATGATGACGATTCATAGTAGTAAAGGGTTAGAATTTCCTTTTGTAATATATTCGGGGTTATCTCGTAAATTCAGAAGAGATGATTTACATAAACCAGTGATCTTAAATCAAACTTATGGTTTAGGAATGACTTATTACGATGTGGAAAGTAACTTATCGTATCCTTCGCTATCTTCCGTTACGTATAAAGCCATTGCAGAAAAAGAAGTGGTCTCTGAAGAGATGAGACTCATATACGTTGCGCTCACACGTGCAAAAGAACAATTATTTTTAATAGGACGTGTTAAAGATGAGAAGGAATTAGCTCAGTTTGAACAAGTTTCTGTGTCGGATACTCATTTGCCTGTAAGTTATCGACTAACTGCGCAAAGACCGATTGATATGATTTATCCAATATTGTCTAAATATCAGTCATCTGCTTTACCGAATGAATTGCGTTTTGAACGCTCGATTGGTGACATCGATGCAACGATGAAACCCTATGTTCAATTAAATATAGATTTTTATCAAGATATTGCATCAGAAGCGGTAGTTGAAGAAAGTGAACGACGCACGATAGAAGATATTGAGACGCTGAATACGAATGATGAAGCAATTAAATCACAAATTCATCAACAGCTGAGCTATACGTATCCTTATCAAGACGTTGTCGATAAACCTTCAAAGCAGTCTGTATCTGAATTAAAACGTCAACTAGACACGGAACAAGCAGATACAAATTATGATAGAGTAAGACAATATCGTATAGGAACATCGTCTTATGAAAGACCTGGCTTTTTAAGTCATAGCTCTAAAAGGAAAGCAAATGAAGTTGGTACATTGATGCATACAGTGATGCAACACCTACCATTTAAACGCGATGGTCTATCACAACGTGAATTACATGCACATATTGATCAAATGATTGAAAAACACATCATACCGGAAGATGCGAAAGACGATATTCGCTATGAGGATATCTACACATTTATTAGTAGTGAACTATACACAACCATCGCCTCTAGTGATGCAATATATCGTGAATTACCATTCGTTGTGAATCAATCCAATGTGGATCATTTAAAAACCGATGACGAAGATGCTTCAATCATTCAAGGTATGATTGATCTTATATTTTTAAAAGATGACCAATATTATTTTGTAGATTATAAGACAGACGCATTTAATAGACGCCGGAACATGTCAGATGAAGAAATTGGTGCTCAATTGAGAGCGCGTTATAAGATACAGATGGAATATTACCGCACCACATTAGAAACAATATTAAAAACCGAAGTTAAAGGATATTTATATTTCTTTAAATTTGGACAACTTTCAATTGATACTTAAATTTCCAAAAAGAGGTGCTATATTGTGTCACCGCAACGCAGATTATTTGAAGTAGATGCATTACGTGGTTTTAGTTTGTTTGGCATCATATTAATGAATATTTTAGTTTTTAGTTTTCCTTATGAGGAAACTTATCTACCTGGAGTATTAAATGGTGCCAATGAAGGGCTATTCCGCATTGTTACACTTTTTGTTATCAGTTCATTTTATCCAATATTTACAATGTTATTTGGATATGGATTAAGCATAATGTATGAAAATAGTAAACGTAGAGGGATGTCATATTATCCTTTTATATATCGAAGATTAGTAGTTTTACTTATTTTTGGTGTACTACATGGCTATTTTTTATTTAATGGAGATATTTTATTTGGATATGGTTTTACCGGAATGATTGCAGTTTTATTTATCAAATTGAAACCTAAGACTTTAATTAAATCAGCTGCTGGCTTATTTATAATGAAAATTGTCATATTGGTTATTCCAATTTCTTTAGCATACTGGAATAAAGGTCGCCATGAAGCAAGTAATTATTCAGGTAAGTCACTTGCGCAATTGGTTGATATCAAACAAAATGGTCATTACTTTGAATTCTTACAAGTAAATGGATTGGAAAGTAAGTATAGTGTTATAGATATTGTTACAAGAGCTGCATATCTTGATCTTTTACCTTACATACTTATAGGTATTGCCGCACAAAAATTAAGTTTGATAACTAAGATTCAAAACAACCCACGTAGTGCCATGACATGGGGGAGCACTTTATTTATTATCGGTTATTTTATTAAACTTCCATTTGCCTTAGATTATGCAAACAATACGTTTTCAGTCATAAGTTCAATGGTAGGTGGGCCGATTCTTGCGATGGGATACATCTTGATCTTTGTTCGTTTATGTCAATATGCCAATGCTGCGAAGGTACTAGACATTTTTAAATATCCTGGAAAACTTAGTTTATCAGTTTATATATCCCAAAGTATCATTTTCACATTCATTTATTATGATATAGGCTTAAGTTTATACAACAAGTTACCGCTCTATCAATCTTATATTATCGTAGTAGTTGTATATAGTTTGCAACTTTTAGCTTGTTATTATTATCTGAAATTCTTTAAGTATGGACCCATCGAGTGGTTATGGCGGAAAATTACTTACTTAAAATAAGACGCATTAGACACAAAACAATAGAATTTTGAAAATTCTAGTTATTTATTTGTTATTTAGTAGTAAATATAGTTATAATATGTAATAAGATATAGATGAGGAGCTGATATTGAATGAAATTCCTATCATTCAGACATGAAGGACAGACATCATATGGTGTGAAAGTAAAACGTGAAGAAGCTGCGTGGGACTTACAAAAAGTTTTTGCAGATTTTTCGGAGGGTGCGTTCCATCCTAAAACGTTATTAGACGGCCTTCAACAAAACCAAGTCGTAGATTTTCAAGAAGAAGTTCGTAAAGCAGTTGTTGCTGCAGAAGATAGTGGTAAAGGCGAAGATTATAAAGTACAATTTGCTGACATTGAATTTTTACCACCAGTAACACCAACTAATAATGTCATTGCCTTTGGACGTAATTATCAAGATCATGCTAACGAATTAAATCACGAAGTTCAACGCTTGTACGTATTTACTAAAGCCGCTTCTTCATTAACTGGAGATAATAGTACAATTCCTAATCATAAAGATATTACAGATCAATTAGATTATGAAGGTGAATTAGGTATTGTTATTGGAAAATCTGGTGAAAAAATACCAAAAGGCTTAGCATTAGATTACATTTATGGTTATACAATTATTAATGATGTTACAGACCGTAAAGCTCAAGATGCACAAGATCAAGCATTCTTATCTAAAAGTTTAACTGGAGGATGCCCCGTTGGACCTTACATCGTAACTAAAGATGAATTACCTACACCTGAAGACGTGAATATTGTTACAAAAGTAAACAATGATATTCGTCAAGATGGTAATACGAGTGCAATGATTCTTAAAATAGATGAATTAATTGAAGAAATTTCTAAATATGTTGCTTTACATCCAGGTGATATTATTGCAACTGGCACACCTGCTGGCGTAGGTGCAGGAATGAATCCTCCACAATTTTTACAACCAGGTGATGAAGTTAAAGTTACAATTGATAATATTGGTACACTGACTAATTTTATCGCAGAAAAATAAACGATAGATATATTAACCGGGCTGACATATGTGATGCCCGGTTTTAATATGCGAAAAATAGAATTAACATTGCAATAACCGGCATATTCAAATAAAATAAGTAGTGCAGAATTTCTTTTTTGAAAAATATACTTATTTTGAGTATGATTAAGAAAGGCACTTTTTATTTTACTAATTAAAAGGTGCAACATACTTCTGTTTTACATATTATTGAAGTAAAAATTGTGTGGGGGTTATATATTATGTTACACATGCATATTGCAAGTTGGGTGTTATTAGTAATCTTGTTCTTTGCTGCTTATTTTAATTTTTCAGTAAAACAAGGCGCATCACCTTACTTTAAACCAATTCATATGCTCTTAAGAGTGTTTATGGTATTAGTTTTAATTTCAGGTTTTTGGACATGGATTCAAGCATTCTCATCTGGTAACGCTGGCGGGCATATGTTACTTACGTTGAAAATGATTGGTGGCGTAGCAGTAGTTGCACTTATGGAAGTGTCACTTGCAAAACGTAAAAAAGGTCAATCAAGTCATGGTTTATTGTGGACAACGATTATTGTTATTTTAATTACTATGCTTTTAGGTGTTATCTTGCCATGGGGACCAATTACGCAACTATTTGGTTTATAAAAAATTTAAAACATAAATCAAGTTTAATTAAAAAGGGATCTTCCAATTTTGGAAGGTCCCTTTTAGTTTGAATCACTAGTGCTATTTATTGCGTGCTTTGTAACCAATCATATTAATGATATCTTTAGGTCTACTATAGGGTGGGGCATAAGCAACTTCAAATTCTGTTAATTCGTCTATAGTTAATTTATGCATCATTGCCATAGACAGCACATCTATACGTTTGTCTGCACCTTTCTTTCCAACAGCAGCGGCACGTAAAATACGTCGGTTCGTTTTGTCAAAATGAATGCGTAAATGTAACTTTGTATTACCTGGATAATAACCCGCATGTTCTCCTTGTTTGGCTTCAACAGTTTCATAGTCGAAGTTCGAAAGTTCCTGTGGAGATACACCGACACTTGCAAAAGTATAATCGAAAAATTTTACAATATTTGAACCTAAGTAACCTTTAAATTGTATAGATGGGTCACCGGCTAATTGTTCTGCAATGATGCTTGCACCACGATGTGCACCCCAAGCTAACGGGATATGTGCATTTAAATCTACATGGCGATAATGTGAAGTGATAATATCACCTAAAGCATAGATATTAGGAATGTTAGTTTGAAATTGATCATTCACTGGCACATAGCCCTTGTCATCTAGAATGACATTGGATGACTCAATAAATGCTGAATTTGGTTTGACTCCGATACCTTCTATTATAAGGTCATAATCTTCGACTTTACCCGACTTAAAGTGAACTTCATTACCAATAATTTTGGATACTTGTTCATTTAAACGATAGTCTATATGTCTTTTTTCAATTTCATCGATAATTGGCTGATTCATGTCTTCGTCCATTAATTTATTGAGATGTGTTGAGCGATGAACTAACGTAGGTGCGATACCTCTTTCATATAAATTATCTATAATTTCTAAACCAATATAGCCAGCGCCGATAACGAGCGCTTTTTTAACTTGGTTAGCTTCAATAAAGTCTTCAATTGCATCTGTATCTTCCATATTTCTTAAAGTGAATGTCATATCGCTATTTAAGTTTAACGTATTAGCACTACAGCCAGGGCTTAGAATTAATGTGTCATATCGTTCTTCAAAGGTTTTATCTTGGGTGTAATCGTAAACAGTTATGGTTTGTGAAGTATCATTGATTGAGGTTACTTCATGATAAGGTTTCACTACAATCTGTTTAGCGTCGTAAAATGATTCTGGTGTTGCTTCTAGTATTTGATCTCTTGATGCTACGACGTTTCCTAAATAATAAGGCAAGGCGCAGTTTGCAAAACTCATATCACGATCTTTCTCGAAGACAATGATTTCACTTTCTTGATCTAATCTTCTTATTTGGCTGGCGACAGTCGCACCACCAGCAACAGCACCAACGACTATGATCTTATTCATAATAAATTGCCTCCTAGTGAGTAATTCTCATACTAAATATAAGATTTTACAGTTACTTCATATGGAATGTTTAATTGGAAGTAATCATTTAAATAACGACCAATACCATCATTATTATTTGAATGCGTGACTTCATTCGCAATATGTTTTAACTCATCCAAGCCATTTTCCATTGCGATACCGTGTTTTGCGTATTTAATCATTTCTAAATCATTATCTTCATCACCGAATGCGATAATATGATTTCTATCAATATCTAAATGTGTTTTAACATAATCAATACCGCGTGCTTTGCTGATACCTTGTTTTACGATTTCTATAACTGGGAAAGGTGAACCCCATCTACGGTGTTCAATATTTTCTGCATAGAATCGTGTAAGCATTTGTTTAACTCTAGGAATCATAAATTCTTCTGCTTCTACTAAAATTGAAGTCGGTGATTCATTTAAACATGTAAGTAAATCGCCTGTTTCAATTTTTGGCGTACCCATGGAAAAACCATCGAATAATTTTTGATCATAGCTATTAAGAAATACATAATCTTTCACTTCTGCAATAATATTAGTAACGCCAAAATCATTTAAAGATTGAATAATATTTCGAGCTAAATCAAAATCTAGTCTTTCATGCATTGTTTCAAATTGATCATCTTTTGGATGATGTACAAATGCGCCGTTAAAGTTAACGACAGGTGTATTCATATTAAGTTCATGATAATAAATTTGGCTTGCTCTGTAAGGTCGACCAGTAGCAATCATTAATTTGTGACCTTTATTTTGTAAAGTTGTTAGTACTTCTTTGGTATATGGTGTGATCACTTTTTCATCGTTCAAAAGTGTTCCGTCTAAATCTAGACAAATTAAATAAGGTTTCATGTAAATCTCCTTAATCTTTGATAATTGATGTATAAATATCATAGCATTTTATTGGCGTTTTGTAAGATATTTGATATATTGTTAATAAGATTAAATACGAAGAGGTGAAATTTATGGAGGAAGATTTAAAAGATAGCATATTAGGTGCTTTAGAAATGGTAATTGACCCTGAGTTAGGTATTGATATTGTGAACTTAGGCTTAATATATAATGTGAATGTTGATGATGAAGGCTTATGCACAGTAGATATGACACTGACTTCTATGGGTTGTCCAATGGGACCGCAGATTATGAATCAAGTAAAAGAAGTATTAGCTGAAGTTCCGGAAGTTAAGGATACAGAGATTAATATCGTTTGGAGTCCACCATGGGGCAAAGATAAGATGTCTCGTTACGCTAAGATTGCTTTAGGCGTAAGCTAAGCTTTAATATGTAGAATGAAAACTAGTCTAGTAAGTACATTTTCAAATGTACTTTTACTTAGACTAGTTTTTTTGTCTTCTAAAATACAAACAATTTAAAATGTTTAATTTTATATTGTTCAATTCATTAAAAGTATTGCTGTTATATTACAAAAGTATTACAATGACTTTTGTAATACGTTACTATACATACAGTCATTTATACATTTTAATGAAGAAAGTTTGAGATAAAATGAAAAATAATTTGAATCAGCGTAATGGTATACAACAGCATACGCGTTATATGCCAGGACTAGATGGATTGAGAGCAATATCAGTAATTGGAATTATCATATATCATTTAAATAAACAATGGTTATCTGGTGGTTTCATTGGTGTCGATACTTTTTTTGTTATATCAGGTTATCTAATAACGAGTTTATTGTTAAAAGAATATGAAGAAACAGGTATTATAAATTTGAAACAATTTTGGTTGCGTCGAGTTAAAAGACTTATACCTGCAGTTTTCGTATTAGTACTTGTAGTTACATTGGCTACACTTATCTTTAAACCTGAACATATTGTTAGCATAAAACATGATGCATTTGCGGCATTTCTTTATGTATCTAATTGGTGGTATATAGCAACAGATGTTAATTATTTTGAACAGTTTGCATTCATGCCACTTAAACATTTATGGTCGCTTGCGATTGAAGAACAATTCTACATATTTTTTCCGGTAATTTTGATAATGTTGCTTTTAACAATGAAAAAACGTCGTAATGTCATCTTAATTTTTTTAGCGACATCAATCATTTCTTTATTGACGATGGTCATTATTTCAGGGCCACATTCATCACATTCTCGTGTGTATTTTGGGACTGATACGAGACTACAGACAATGTTGTTAGGGGTAATCCTTGCATTTATTTGGCCTCCATTCAAACTAAAAAAAGACCCTAATATCATTTTGCGCAATATAATTGATAGTATAGGCATGTTCGCTTTACTAGGACTATTGTTAGTGTTTTTCAAAGTAAGTGATGATAGTAGTTGGATATATAATGGAGGATTCTATTTAATATCATCATTAACTTTATTTGTGATAATTAGCGTAGTACATCCATCTGGTTATTTCGCTAAAATTATTGGTAACCGTTTGTTTGTCTATATTGGCAAACGCTCGTATAGTTTATATTTATGGCATTTTCCAATTATTAGTTTTTTACATGCTTATTATGTAGACGGTCAAATACCTGTTTACGTTTATATTATAGACTTAACTTTCACAGCTATTTTCGCAGAATTATCTTATCGTTATATTGAGACACCGTTTAGGAAAAATGGTTTTAAAATATTTACGTTTAAAAAGCTTAATAAAGTTCGATTTATTAGAACTGTAATATTAACTCTTATTGTGATTCCAACGCTCTTCGTTTTTGTAGGCGCTTTTGATCATTTAGGTAAAGATACAGATTCAAATAAAAAGACGACTTTTAATACAGAAAAAATTGATAAAACTTTAGTGCATCCAATACCAGTAGATGATGTTAATTTCTTAGGTAATGCAAATTTTAAAAAGGATAAGGATAATAAAGTGTACACGGATTTAAAACCGTTGTTTATTGGTGATTCCGTTATGGTTGATATTGGTCAACATCTAAATTCGCGTGTGCCTAATGCTAAAATTGACGGTGAAGTTGGACGAAATTTATATGATGCTATACCGTTAGTGGAACGGCAATATAATAAAAAGTATGACCAAGTCATATTAGAATTAGGTACAAACGGTGATTTTTCTAAAGAACAATTAAATGAATTAATTGGTAAATTTGATAGTGCTAAAGTTTATTTAATAAACACACGAGTACCAAGAAATTATGAAAGTCACGTTAATGCGCTGATGAATGATGCAGCTAAAGAACATGATAATGTCATGCTCATCGATTGGTACAAACGTTCTGCAGGTCACTCTGAATACTTTGCACCAGATGGTATTCATTTAGAAAAGTCAGGTGTTGAAGCTATGACTGATGAAATATTAAAACATATAATTCCGAAAAATGATGAATAAACAAGAAGTAATATGAGGAAGTGTATAATTAAAATAATAAAACGCCCTCAATTTTTGAGGACGTTCAGAATGTCGACAAAGTCTTACGCTTTGTCGATAATTTTTATGCATGCTTTCCAAGACTATAGCTTCAAACTGTAGTCTTTGTCTAGTGTTGTATTAACTAGTCAAACGTGGTCACAAAATACCGCTATGATGTAGTGGACATTTTAATTTCAATATTTTTTATCTGCTTCATGAATAGGGTAATCATTCGCGCTCATATCACGTCTTGTCATGAATCCATTAGCATTAAATTCCCAATGTTCATTACCATGCGTACGCATCCACTGATTTGTACTTGCATCTCGCCATTCGTATTCAAATCTAACAGATATACGGTTGTCAGTATAGCACCACAATTCTTTCATTAATTTATAATCTAGTTCTTTATCCCATTTTCTATAAAGAAATGCTTTAATTTGCTCACGACCTTCGAA
Organism: Staphylococcus sp. AntiMn-1; assembly: GCF_001663395.1. NCBI lineage: Bacteria > Bacillati > Bacillota > Bacilli > Caryophanales > Staphylococcaceae > Staphylococcus > Staphylococcus sp. AntiMn-1. The sequence goes on along the minus strand of NZ_CP012968.1, from coordinate 1,037,935 downwards.
AAATTCACTACGGTTTCGCCAAACTGAATCTTCTGTATATGCTAAGCATACTTTTTCTGGATCTCTAGTATTCCATGTAGTTTCTGCCATTTTCACTTTTTGTAAGGCGCTCTGTGCATTGAAAGGTGGGACAGGCACTTTGATTTCTTCAGTCATTTTTGGACACTTCCTTTATTGTAAAGTTACAAGAAGTCTAGCAGAATATACTTTTTAATCAAGTTTTTACCACGCTATTTAAAAGCGGGAAAAACAGTGTTTAAGCGTAGTGAAAAATGGGCAAAAGACTGATAGACATTGACTTATAAATAGGTGAAATAAATTTTAAAATGTAGACTAATTTGTTGATTATTTAAATGGAAAAGACTATAATTAAATTAAGGTCAAAGAAAGTCAAAGTCAAACTTGATTTATTTTGATCAAACTTTTAATGGTGAGGTGAATCATTTTGGATATTAATCAAATGACCTATGCAGTTCAAGGTGCTTTACAAAAAGCAGTTGAATTGGCAAAAGAAAATGAGAACCAAAATATAGAAATTGAAGCTGTGCTTAAAGCAGCACTTGAAGAAAATGAAAGCCTATTTAAAAGTGTTCTAGAAAGAGCAAATATTAATACAGAACAACTTGTTAATGCATATAATGAAAAATTAAAAAATTATCCATCGGTTCAAGGAGAAAACATTCAATATGGGCAATACATCAGCCCTAAAGCAAACGAACTTTTAAATAAAGCAGAATTTTATATGAATTCCTATGAAGATGAATATATATCTATGGAACATCTTATAGTTTCTGCCATGGAAATTGATGAAACAACAAAACAGTTTGTCGGTAACAAAAAAGAAGTCATCGAAGAAATTATTAAAAAAATAAGAGGAGGTAATCACGTGACGTCACAAAATCCAGAATCAAATTATGAAGCATTAGAAAAATATGGTCGCGATCTAGTTGAAGAAGTACGTAAAGGGAATATGGATCCAGTCATAGGTCGTGACGAAGAAATTAGAAATACAGTCAGAATTTTAAGTAGAAAAACAAAAAATAATCCAGTATTGATAGGTGAACCTGGCGTTGGTAAAACAGCAATTGTTGAAGGACTAGCTCAACGTATTGTGCGTAAAGACGTACCTGAATCTTTACTAGATAAAACAATTTTCGAATTAGATTTAAGTGCACTTGTAGCAGGTGCTAAATATCGTGGTGAATTTGAAGAACGTTTGAAAGCAGTATTAAAAGAAGTGAAAGATTCAGATGGCAGAATTTTATTATTTATTGATGAAATTCATATGCTTGTTGGTGCAGGTAAAACAGAAGGTGCTATGGACGCTGGGAATATGTTGAAACCTATGCTTGCACGTGGCGAATTACATTGTATTGGTGCAACAACATTGAATGAATATAGAGAATATATTGAAAAAGATTCGGCATTAGAACGTCGTTTCCAAAAAGTAAATGTATCTGAACCTGATGTAGAAGACACAATTTCAATTTTACGTGGACTAAAAGAACGTTACGAAGTGTATCATGGTGTCCGTATACAAGATAAAGCAATCGTAGCTGCTGCAGAATTATCAGATCGCTATATTACAGATCGTTTCTTACCTGATAAAGCGATTGATTTAGTGGATCAAGCGTGTGCAACGATCCGCACTGAGATGGGTTCCAATCCTACTGAACTAGATCAAGTCAATAGACGTGTAATGCAATTAGAAATTGAGGAAAGCGCCTTAAAAAATGAATCTGATAATTTAAGTAAACAGCGTTTACAAGAATTGCAACAAGAATTATCTAATGAAAAAGAAAAACAAAATGCAATACAATCTCGTGTTGAAGAAGAAAAAGGTAAAATAGCAAAACTACAAGAAAAACGTACAGAATTAGATGAAAGTAGAAAAGCATTAGAAGATGCTGAAAATAATTATGATTTAGAAAAAGCAGCGGAATTACAACATGGTAAAATTCCAGAATTAGAAAAAGAATTACGTGAACTTGAAGATGCGTTCCAAAACGAACAAAATGGTGATAATGATCGCATCATTCGCGAAATTGTTACAGATGAAGAAATTGGCGATATTGTTAGTTCTTGGACAGGTATACCAGTATCTAAACTTGTTGAAACTGAAAGAGAAAAATTATTAAATCTATCTGATATTTTACATGAGCGTGTAGTAGGACAAGATAAAGCGGTAGATTTAGTTGCAGACGCTGTTGTAAGAGCACGTGCGGGTATTAAAGATCCCAATAGACCCATTGGTAGTTTCTTATTCTTAGGTCCAACAGGTGTAGGTAAAACAGAACTTGCTAAATCATTAGCATCAACGTTATTTGATTCTGAAAAACATATGATTCGTATCGATATGAGTGAATATATGGAAAAACACTCAGTTTCACGCTTAATCGGTGCACCTCCAGGTTATGTAGGCCATGATGAAGGTGGACAATTAACAGAGGCAGTTCGCCGTAATCCATATTCAGTGATATTGTTAGATGAAATTGAAAAGGCACATTCAGATGTATTTAATGTGCTTTTACAAATATTAGAAGAAGGTCGTTTAACGGATTCTAAAGGTCGAGAAGTTGATTTTAAAAATACAATTATTATTATGACAAGTAATATAGGTTCTCAAGTACTATTAGAAAATGTTAAAGATGCAGGTGTCATTACTGATGCAACTGAAAAAGCTGTAATGAATAGCTTGAATCAATATTTCAAACCTGAAATTATCAACCGTATGGATGATATTGTACTCTTTAAACCATTAACAATTGGCGATATGAGTTTAATTGTAGATAAAATATTAACGCAATTAAACATCAGACTTATGTCACAAAGACTCTCAATTGATGTGTCTGATAAAGCAAAAGCATGGCTAGGTGAAGAAGCTTATGAACCACAATTTGGTGCTAGACCATTGAAACGTTTTGTGCAAAGACAAATTGAAACACCACTGGCACGCAAAATGATTAAAGAAAACTTAACAGAAGGTACAAAAGTAAACATAGACTTAATGGATGATGGTTTGATATTTGAAGAAATCAAACCAAACAATGAATAAGAGTTTGATAAGTAAACACTTAATTTTAAAAATTAGTACAAAAAATGCCAACAAAGTCTCTGACTTTGTTGGCATTTTTTTTCGCGTCTAATTATAGACGTGTTCTAATGTTGTTCCTTTGTATCATCATTATTGCCTTTAATAACCATTTCAAATAATACAATAATAATAGTGAAAAATATCGCGCCTACAATAGGTGTGATGAGATTAAGCTCGCCACCGCCTGCTAAACTATTAAGCACAAAATTAATCATTTGCAATAAGACAATAGACCAAAATAAAGTTGCGAGGTATTTCATTATGTAATGCCTCCAATATAATATATATAGGTTCATTATAAATAAGAAAGCGCTATTTGTATAGTAGCAAAGTTAGATTCATAGTTTTACATTGTTATAACAGTAGCTTTAAATTATAATTAATCTGTAAAACATATTATATGTTAGGTGTTGTTCTTGTATTTGAAATGTGTATTATGTTAAATTAATACCTGGTATTAAAATTAAAAATAAGAAGGTGTACAACCATGGACGTGGGTATTAAAGGTTTTGGTGCATACACACCTAAAAATGTTGTAGACAATACCTATTTTGAATCATTTTTAGAAACTTCAGATAAATGGATTTCACAAATGACTGGCATTAAAGAAAGAAGATGGGCGGATGAAGATGAAGAAACTTCAGATTTAGCTTATCATGCAAGTTTAAAAGCGATAGAAGATGCGAATATCGAAGCATCAGAAATTGATATGATTATCGTTGCAACATCAACTGGAGATTTTCCGTTTCCTACAGTTGCTAACATATTACAAGAAAAATTAGGCATTGGTAAAGTTGCATCAATGGACCAACTTGCAGCATGTAGTGGTTTTATGTATGCCATGATAAATGCCAAGCAATTTGTTCAATCAGGCGACTACAAAAACATACTTGTTGTTGGTGCAGATAAATTATCTAAAATCACTGATTTTACAGACCGCTCAACTGCAATTTTATTTGGTGATGGTGCTGGCGCAGTTGTCATTGGAGAAGTATCTGAAGGCCGTGGTATTTTAAGCTACGAATTAGGTTCAGATGGTTCAGGTGGTAAATATCTATATTTAAATCCTGAAAATGGAAAAATATCTATGAATGGACGTGAAGTATTTAAGTTTGCCGTAAGAATCATGGGCGAAGCGTCTAACAATGCAGTAGCTAAAGCAAATTTAACACCTGAAGATGTAGACTTGTTTGTACCACATCAAGCAAATATAAGAATTATGGAATCAGCGCGAGAACGCTTAGGCATTCCAAAAGAAAAAATGAGTGTTTCAGTAGATAAATATGGTAATACGTCAGCGGCTTCTATTCCGTTAAGTATTTCTCAAGAATTAGAAAATGGCAAGATTAAAGATGATGATGTCCTAGTACTAGTAGGATTTGGCGGCGGTCTTACATGGGGCGCTGTAACATTAAGATGGGGAAAATAGGAGGATAAAATATGACCAAAGAACAACGTGTTGTAATTACAGGAATTGGAGCATTATCACCTCTTGGTAACGATGCAAAAACATCATGGAATAATGCTCTAAACGGTGTAAGCGGTATTGATACCATTACACGTGTAGATACAACAGATTATAATGTTCATTTAGCGAGTGAGCTAAAAGATTTTAATATTGAAGACCACATGCCTAAAAAAGAAGCGCGACGTATGGATCGTTTTACACAATACGCAGTGGTTGCAGCTAGAGAAGCAGTACAAGATGCTAAATTAGTCATTAACGAAAATACTGCTAATAGAATAGGTGTATGGATTGGGTCTGGTATTGGCGGTATGGAAACATTTGAAATTTCACATAGCCAATTATTAAACCGTGGTCCTAGACGCGTGAGTCCTTTCTTTGTACCAATGCTTATTCTAGATATGGCAGCAGGGCAAGTATCAATTGATTTAGGTGCTAAAGGCCCTAATGGTGCGACAGTGACTGCATGTGCGACAGGTACGAATTCAATTGGTGAAGCATTCAAAGTTATACAACGTGGAGATGCAGACGCAATGATTTCAGGCGGAGCTGAGGCACCTATAACGCATATGGCATTAGCAGGTTTTAGTGCAAGTCGCGCTTTATCTACAAATGACGATAAAGAAACAGCTTGTAGACCATTCCAAGAAGGTCGTGATGGTTTTATTATGGGCGAAGGCGCTGGTATCGTAGTTCTTGAATCTCTTGATTCCGCTCTAGCGCGTGGGGCAGAAATCTATGCTGAAGTTGTAGGTTATGGTTCTAGTGGCGACGCACATCATATTACTGCACCTTCACCAGAAGGCGAAGGCGGTTCGCGTGCAATGCAGGCTGCTTTAGATGATGCTGGTATAGAGGCTAAGGAAGTACAATATCTTAATGCACACGGTACAAGTACACCAGTTGGAGATTTAACAGAAATCCAAGCAATTAAAAATACGTTTGGAGAAGCTGCTGCATCATTAAAGATAAGTTCGACGAAATCGATGACAGGTCATTTACTAGGTGCTACAGGTGGATTAGAAGCAATATTCTCTGCGCTTTCTATTAGAGATAGTCGTATTGCGCCAACAATTCATGCAGACTCTCCAGATCCAGAATGTGATCTTGATATTGTACCAAATAAAGCGGAAGACTTAGAAATTAATTATGCGATGAGTAATAGTTTAGGCTTCGGTGGACATAATGCTGTAATCGTATTAAAAAAGTTCGCTGACTAAATCTATAAACTTTTATTTAAAAAGATTTAAAATGAATATGTCTAAGACGAATATAAATTAATGAAAACAGCCGAAATTAAGATTTCGGCTGTTTTTTAGGTTGAGGTTTTATTTTTTCAGTGTTAATACACATTCTAAGTTTGTACTTAGACTACAATTTTATTTTTATTAACTTTATAATGATAAAATATTAATTTTGAAAATTGTGTGTACAGAACAAACGATTCATGTATAATGGGAATAATTTAGCAGTCAGGAGGGATGAAATTTGAAAAAATTTATGACGTTATCAACCACTTTGAAAACAAGATTAATAGCAGATTTCATCTTGAATGTAGCGAGTCAAGCGATTTTACCCTTTATGGCTTTATATTTAACGAGCAAAACAAATGCAATTTTTGCTGGCGCTTTTTTAATCACAAATATTGTAGTTAGTTTTTTTGTGTCTTTTCTAGGTGGATACTTAGGCGACAATTATAATAGGAAGAAAGTCGTTAATTACATACATTTCTTATATGCTATATGCTTAATTATATTAAGTATAACTGTAACTATGGATGGTATCGGTTTAATTATTTTTTGTGCTACAGTATTTATTTTTGAAATTTTATTTGCGGCGAGTCAACCTATTTTTGATGCGGCCATCATGGATGCGATATACGAAGAGGTAAGGGAATATGTATATCAAGTCAATTATTGGATGTTTAATATTAGTACGGCCATAGGGATGATGTTAGGTGCATTACTATACTTAGGTCATAAGCATTTATTATTTATTATGTTTTTCTTCGCTATGTTAGTGAGTTGGTATTTATTTGAAAAATATTATGACGTAGCACAAATTTATAATAAGAAAGAAGAACTAACATCTCGCTTTAAACATTTTGTGAATAGTTATCATGTTGTACTTAAAGATAAATACTATATGATTTTTAATTTAGGAATGATGTTAGTTTTTATGGCAGAACTCAGTTTAAATTCATATGTCGTAGTTAGATTAAAAGATGAGTTTGAAGCTTTTCATTTTTTAGGATTTTACATAGATGGTGTCAGAATGTTTACTGTCATTATGATTATCAATACGATTGTGGTAGCGACGTTAACTTTTACAGTGAATCGACTTATAGCGCAAACTTCTAAAAAAACTGTCTTTATCATCGGTATAGTGTTATATACGATAGGTTATAGTGTATTGACGTCAGCCAGTGCATTTTGGATATTGTGTTTATTTGCAATCATTGCCACGTTAGGAGAATTAATTTATTCACCGATTCAAAATGCGCAGCGCTTTTTAATGATACCTGATGACAAGCGCAGTACCTATTCTACATTTGGCATGGTATCTTATTATGGAGCCAATGTATTATCTAGATTCGGATTGATTTTGGGGGCATTTTTACTGCCATGGATGATGTCAGTCTATGTTGCTGCAGTTGTATTAATTGGTTTCGTCTTACTTTACTATGCATTATTCTTTAATCCCAATATAGAAACAAGATAATAAAAAGACTGTATTAGAGTATTGTTGAAAAATAAACAATATCTAATGCAGTCTTTTATATTGCAAAAGAAATTACGATAGAGAGTAATAAATAAAATAAATTACAAGCAAATGCAATTTTAACCCATGGCGTAACAAAATAATTTTCTTTTTTTGCTTGCGTAGGTTTGAAAAACTCGTCATTTTCGAGTGTGTCTTTATGTTTTTTGTTAGTAAGTTGGTATTTTAATCTTCTAAAACCATAGCTTGTAGGATCTAAAATACCTTCTTGGACAACAATAATAATGAAAAAGAAGATAGCTAATGAAATGGAAATATAGAAAAAGGTATTGATGTATAGGACTAATGTATGTGAAGCAAATAGCCAAACTAACAAAGTAAGTAAAGGTGTAAAAAGTATCCAAATCAGTAAACTTGTTATGCGTTTCATATTAACTCCTCCAATTATACAATAAATTTATTGTAACTTAATATAACTAAAAAATGAATATAAACTTCTATAAATTCAATTATATCAACACTTGTATAAGATTATAAAATAAATTGTTAATAAATTCTTTAATAATGTAAAGCAAAACAATATTGCTTTACACGTAAAGTAAAAGTATAATGTTAATAAATATTCTGAATATTTCAAAGGGAATGTTAATTCTGAATTTAAAGGGGGATAAAATATGCTTAAGTATGTTTTAAAGCGTTTGGGATATATGATTTTATCATTATTCATAATCATTACGATTACATTTTTCTTAATGAAGCTTATGCCAGGTTCACCATTTAATGATGAAAAATTAAATGAAGAGCAGAAGCAAATTTTAAATGAAAAGTATGGTTTGAATGAACCTGTACCTGTACAGTATGCAAGTTATTTAAAGAATGTCATTACGGGGGATTTTGGTAACTCATTCCAATATGATAACCAACCTGTATGGGACTTAATAAAACCAAGATTATTACCATCGCTTGAAATGGGACTGACAGCTATGGTTATTGGTGTGATATTAGGGTTGATTTTAGGAGTTATAGCAGCAGTACGGCAAAACAGTTGGGTCGACTATACAGCCACCGTCATTTCGGTTATTGCAGTATCAGTACCATCATTCGTTTTAGCAGTATTGCTACAATACGTATTTGCAGTTAGATTACAATGGTTACCAGTTGCAGGTTGGGAAGGAATATCGACCGCGATACTGCCATCATTAGCACTATCGGCAGCAGTATTAGCAACAGTGGCAAGATACATAAGAGCAGAGATGATAGAAGTTTTAAGTTCGGATTATATCTTGTTAGCACGTGCAAAAGGTAATTCAACAATGAGAGTACTATTTGGTCACGCATTACGAAATGCATTGATACCGGTTATTACGATTATTGTACCGATGTTAGCAAGTATCTTAACTGGTACTTTGACAATTGAAAATATTTTCGGTGTGCCAGGATTAGGGGATCAATTCGTGAGATCAATCACTACGAATGACTTCCCAGTTATCATGGCGACAACAATTTTATTCAGTACATTGTTTATTGTCTCCATTTTCATTGTAGATATTTTATACGGTTTAATTGATCCGCGTATCCGTATACAAGGGGGTAAAAAATAATGGCTGATAAAAGAGACGAAAAATTAACAGATGATCATTCAAATGCAGTTATGACGCATACTTCAGAAGGTATACCGGCATCTGATTTTATTAGAAGTAAGAATGATATTGAAAAAGAACCGGAAATGCAAAGAGAAAGTAAAAACTTTTGGCAAGATGCATGGAAGCAATTGAAACAAAATAAATTGGCCGTAGTTGGGATGATTGGCTTAATCCTTATCGTACTACTAGCATTAATTGGGCCATTATTAAGTTCACATGATTATGCAGAACAAGATGTAGATAGACGTAACTTACCAGCTAAAATACCTGTGCTAGATCAAATACCATTTTTGCCATTTGATGGTGAAGGCGCAAAAGGTGTCGATGCTTATAAAGAAGCAGGCGTTACAGAAAACTTTTGGTTTGGTACAGATCAATTAGGTAGAGATTTATGGTCAAGAACTTGGCAAGGTGCGCAAGTATCATTATTCATTGGTGTGGTAGCAGCTTTGCTAGATATATTTATAGGTGTTGTTTATGGTGCAATATCTGGATTCTTTGGAGGACGGATAGATAATGTCATGCAGCGTATTATAGAAGTTGTTGCTTCGATACCTACACTGATCGTGGTTATCTTATTCGTATTAATTTTCGAGCCATCTATTTGGACCATCATTTTAGCCATGGCACTTACGGGTTGGATTGGTATGAGTCGTGTAGTACGTGGTGAATTCTTAAAATTAAAAACACAAGAATTTGTCTTAGCATCTACAACATTAGGTGCATCAAAATTAAAATTAATATTCAAACATATTTTACCTAATACACTTGGCGTTATCGTAGTAACTTCTATGTTTACAGTACCTAATGCCATATTCTTCGAAGCGTTCTTAAGCTTCATTGGTATTGGTGTACCGGCACCTAAGACGTCGTTAGGTTCGTTAGTAAATGAAGGTAGAGCAATGCTGTTAATTCACCCGCATGAATTATTTATACCAGCAGTAGTATTAAGTTTATTAATTTTATTCTTCTACTTATTTAGTGATGGATTACGCGATGCATTTGATCCTAAAATGCGCAGATAATAAAAGGGGGCAACATTTATGTCAGAACGAGTATTAGAAGTGAATAATTTGCATGTTTCCTTTGATATCGATGCTGGGGAAGTGCAAGCAGTTAGAGGTATTGATTTCTTTGTCGATAAAGGTGAAACACTCGCAATTGTCGGTGAATCTGGTTCGGGGAAATCAGTCACAACAAAAGCAATCACCAAATTATTTCAAGGTGATGCAGGTAGAATTAAAAAAGGTGAAATTAATTTCTTAGGAGAAGATTTAGCAAAGAAATCAGAACAAGAATTAGTCAAACTTAGAGGTAAAGATATATCTATGATCTTCCAAGATCCAATGACTTCTTTAAATCCAACGATGAAGATTGGTAAGCAAGTTATGGAACCTTTGATGAAGCATAGAAATTATAACAAAACAGATGCGAAAAAACGTGCTTTAGAGATACTAAATTTAGTAGGTTTACCAAATGCAGAAAAACGTTTCACTGCCTATCCACACCAATTTTCAGGTGGACAAAGACAAAGAATCGTTATTGCAACAGCACTAGCATGTGAACCGAAAGTATTGATTGCCGATGAACCAACAACCGCTTTAGATGTAACGATGCAGGCACAAATATTAGAGTTGATGAAAGAGCTTCAAGATAAAATTAGTACATCAATTATATTCATCACACATGATTTAGGTGTGGTTGCGAATATCGCAGATCGTGTGGCAGTAATGTATGGTGGTCAGATGATAGAGACAGGAGATGTAGATGAAATATTCTATGATCCTAAACATCCATACACTTGGGGATTATTATCATCAATGCCAGATTTAACTACAGGTTCAGAAACAGAATTGCTAGCTATACCAGGGACACCGCCAGATTTATTACACCCACCTAAAGGAGATGCTTTTGCAGAGCGTAGCCAATTTGCATTAGATATAGACTTTAAGACGCCACCACCTTGGTTTCAAGTATCACCTACACATTTTGTGAAATCGTGGTTGTTGGACGAACGTTCACCTTATATTGAGCCGCCAAAAATGGTGCAGAAACGTTTACGTGAAATGCCAAATAATTACGATAAACCTCAACAAGTAGAAAGGGTGTCGTTCGATGGAAAATAATAAAGATGTGCTATTACAAGTGAAAAACTTAAAACAATATTTTAATGAAGGTAAGCGAAATGAAGTTAGAGCCATCGAAAACATTTCCTTCGATGTATTTAAAGGGGAAACATTTGGTTTAGTAGGAGAATCAGGCTGTGGTAAATCAACTACAGGTAAAGCCATTATTAAATTGAATGATATTACAGATGGAGAAATACTATATGAAGGCGTAGATATTCAAAAGATAAAAAATCGTAAAGACTCATTGAAATTTAATAAAAAAATACAAATGATTTTCCAAGATCCCTATGCATCATTAAATCCACGTTTAAAAGTTATGGATATCGTAGCTGAAGGTATTGATATACATAAACTTGCTTCTGGGGTTAAAGATCGTAAGAAACGTGTTTATGATTTATTGGAAACAGTAGGTCTAAGTAAAGAGCATGCGAACCGTTACCCACATGAATTTTCTGGTGGACAACGCCAACGTATCGGCATTGCACGTGCATTAGCAGTACAACCAGAGTTTATTATTGCTGATGAACCGATTTCTGCATTAGACGTTTCTATCCAAGCGCAAGTTGTAAACTTGTTATTAAAATTACAGAAAGAGCGTGGCATTACATTCTTATTCATCGCCCATGACCTTTCGATGGTGAAATACATTTCTGACAGAATTGCAGTGATGCATTTCGGAAAAATCGTTGAGTTAGGTAGTGCTGATGAGATTTATCATCATCCTATGCATCCTTATACCAAATCTTTACTTTCAGCTGTACCTCAGCCAGATCCTGAAAGTGAAAGAGTGAGAAAGAGAACCGTTTTTAAAGAAGATGCAGAGAACAATGACAAGCGTTCATTGCACGAAGTACGACCAAACCATTATGTATTTACAACAGATGAAGAAGCGGAAAAACTGCAATCTGAAACACAGGAACCGTCTGTATAAAAGGGGAAAGGGGGATTATGATGAAAAAGTTTAAGTTATTTACGATACTCATTGCGCTGACAGTAGTATTAGCAGGCTGTGGTAGTGCTGAAGGTATATATTCAGATAAAGGACAAGTATTTAGAAAAGTGTTATCTCAAGATATTACGTCACTGGATTCAGCATTGGCAACAGATACAGTGTCATTTGATATGTATAACCAAATTTATGAAGGGCTGTATACATTAGATAAAGATGATAAAGCGCAACCAGGTGTGGCAAAGGAAATGCCTAAAGAAAGCAATGGCGGTAAAACATTAACGATTGAATTGCGTAAAGATGCTAAATGGTCAAATGGAGATCCAGTTACTGCGCATGACTTCGAGTTTGCATGGAAACGAGTAGTTAATCCTGAAACAGCATCTGAATATGCCTATATTATGTACGATTTGAAAAATGCGGAAGATATTAATATGGGTAAAAAAGATGTGGATGAATTAGGCGTTAAAGCAGTTGATGATCATACATTAAAAGTAGAATTAAACAAACCAATTCCGTATATTAATGAAATGTTCGCTTTTGGTACATTTATGCCACAAAATGAAAAAGTTGTTAAAAAACATGGTCAGCAATATGGTACTACAGCTGATAAAACAGTGTTTAATGGACCTTTCAAAATAGAACAATGGAGGGTTGAAGATAAAATTCAACTGGTAAAAAATGAAGATTATTGGGATAAAGAAGCGGTTCATTTAGATCGTGTAAATTATAAAGTATTGAAAGACCAACAAGCAGGGGCGTCATTATATGATACAGGCTCTGTTGATGATACTGTCATTACTGCTGACCAGGTTGATAAATATGAAGATAATGCAGGTTTGAAAAAACGCTTATTAGCAAGTACATTTTATATCAAATTAAACCAAAAAACTGTACCAGCATTTAAGAATAAAGATATGAGACTTGCAATTTCACAAGCAATTAATAAAGAAGGCTATGTAAATGCTGTTAAAAATGATGGTTCGGAAGCAACAGATGGTTTCACATCTAAATTAACAGCAGAAACACCTGATGGTAAAGATTTTGCGGAAACGATTGATTCGCCATTATCATATAACCCAGAAGCTGCTAAAGAACATTATGAAAAAGCTAAAAAAGATTTAGGTATAAAAGATCTGACATTCACGATGAATACTGAAGATACACCAAGTTCAAAAATTTCAGCAGAATATATTAAAGCTCAAGTAGAAAAAACGTTGCCTGGTGTCACAATGAAAATTAAACAATTACCATTTAAACAACGTTTGAATCAAGAGTCCTCTGAAACACACGAAGCCTCATTATCTGGTTGGGGACCAGACTACCCAGACCCATTAACATTCTTAAGTATTATGACAACAGGTGCTGCTCAGAATAATACTGGCTGGGGTAGTAAAGAATATGATCAATTAATTGAAGATGCTAATGGCAAATTATTGAAAAAACCGGAAGAACGTAATGCTGCTATGAAGAAAGCAGAAGAAATGATGTTGGAAGATGCACCAGTTGCACCGATATATCAAAAAGGGGAAGCGCATTTAACAAATCCACAAGTTAAAGGCTTAATCTATCACCAAATTGGAGGAGATACATCTCTGAAAAATGTAAGAATAGATAAGAGTATTGATAGAGAAACTGGTGAAAAGAAAGAATAGAATTTTAACAATAAAATAAATATTATAAACAGCACATCAACATAAGGTTGGTGTGCTGTTTGCTTTCATATTAAACTAAAAGTTTACTAGTACGTACTTATTTGAAATCAAGGCAACATTTCTATTTCCATTAGTTATACATTTATTTAAAGCATTAGCTGAAGACTACAGGATGAGATTGTGATTGCGGATAGCAAGCACAAATAATGCCAACAAAGTCACTGACTTTGTTGGCATTATGACATATTCTAATCAAATAGAATGTGCCCGTTATAATTATCTTTTACGACCTAAGCCCATAGCTTTTTCCATTTTCTTCAATGTTTTGAAAGAAACTTTTTGTGCTTTATCTCTACCATTATCTAAAATAGTATCTAATTCATCTGAATTAAAATAGTACTCATATTTTTCTTGGAAATCTGTTAAGAATGTTTTTACGATTTCTGCTAAATCTGATTTAAACACACCATAATTAGAGTCTTTATATTTAAGTTGTAATGATTCTAGAGATTCATCCGTTAAACTAGAATAAATGGATAATAAATTAGAAATACCTGGTTTGTTATCTCTATCAAATTTTATAATACCATCTGAATCAGTTACTGCACTTTTGATTTTTTTAGCTGCAGTATTTGGTTGGTCAAGTAAGGAAATGAAGTTCTTTTGATTGTCATCACTTTTACTCATTTTTCTAGTCGGATCCTGTAAACTCATGACACGGCCACCAACTTTTGGTATGCGTATTTCGGGTTTGATTAAAATATCGTTAAAGCGAGAATTAAATCTATCTACTAAATTTCTAGTTAATTCTATATGTTGCTTTTGATCGTCGCCCACAGGGACAATATTCGTGTTATAGATTATGATGTCTGCAGCCATTAACGGTGGATATGTAAGTAAACCTGCTGGAACGCCTTCAGTTTGTTTAGTAGCTTTATCTTTAAATTGTGTCATACGTTCCAATTCTCCAATAGAAGAGATCGTAGTGAGCATCCAACTCGCCTGTATATGCGCTGGTACTTCTGATTGTATGAATAGTGTGGATTTATCTGGGTCGATACCAGAAGCTAAATAAATCGCTGCAAGCTGTCTTGTTTGTTTACGTAACTTCAAACGATCTTGTGGAACAGTAATTGCGTGCTGATCCACGATGCAGAAGAAACAATTGTAGTCGTCTTGGACTTCACTAAATTGTTTCAATGCACCAATGTAATTACCAAGTGTTGGAATACCACTGGGCTGGATACCTGAAAATAATGTTTCCATTTTTAGATGCCTACCTTCTAAAATTTAATTTAATATATATTACCTACATTATAACAGTATTTCAATCATTTGTAATTTATGTTAAACTATAGACATATCAATATTTCTACCTGAATTTATTGAGAAATGGTTTTATTTTAAATTTTTTGATAAAAATTAAAGAATTCTCATTTAATTTTAATGTTGAAAGGGTATACTTTGATTGTAAGGTTAAGGAAGACGAAGTTTACTTAAAAGTTTCTTAATCATATAAATATTGAAATCTAATGAATTTAAATTCATGAAAAATAGGAGAGTGAGATGTATGGTAACATTATTTACTTCACCAAGTTGCACATCTTGCCGTAAAGCGAAAGCATGGTTACAAGAACATGACATTCCGTATACGGAGCGTAACATTTTTTCAGAACACTTAACAATTGACGAAATCAAACAAATTTTAAAAATGACTGAAGACGGAACAGATGAAATTATATCTACACGTTCTAAGACTTACCAAAAGTTAAACGTTGATATAGACGCATTACCGCTTCAAGATTTATATTCAATTATTCAAGATAACCCTGGTTTATTACGTCGTCCAATTATTTTAGACGAAAAACGTTTACAAGTTGGTTATAACGAAGACGAAATCAGACGTTTCTTACCAAGAAAAGTACGTACGTTCCAATTACAAGAAGCGCAACGTATGGTTGACTAAAAAAATTACAATATTGGCCATAAAGTAGCATGTTTATGATGTTGCTTTATGGCTTTATTATATTTAGCATAACAAATAGACTCAGAGTGAAGTCAAACGAACCGATTGTTTTATATTTCAATACTATTATAAACAATTGGTCATTTGATTAAAGAATGATAAATGCGAAACAGCACTTGGTAATTAGTGCTGTTTTTTTGGCTTATGTTAGGGTATGTGTTAATATAAGAGACCAATTAGGAAATAGTAAAAATCAATGAAACAAATCAATTGTAATTATTACTACGTTCTAATACAATAATGATTACTATTCATCGACTGTAAGGAGTGAGATGATATGAGAATAGAGCGTGTTGACGATACTACTGTTAAATTATTTATAACATATAGTGATATAGAGGCTAGAGGTTTTAAACGTGAGGATTTATGGACAAATCGTAAGCGTGGTGAAGAGTTCTTTTGGAACATGATGGAAGAAATCAACGAAGAAGAAGATTTTGTAGTTGAAGGACCTTTATGGATACAAGTACATGCTTTTGAAAAAGGTGTTGAAGTAACAATATCTAAATCTAAAAATGAAGATCTTATTAATATGTCAGAGAATGGTGATAACGAACAACTTGATTATCAAGTAAATGATTTATTATCACAGACGTTTGATCAAGATGATAGTTTAGAAGATTTATTTGAACAACGTCAACAACAAAAAGAAAGCAACCACAACCAAGATAATAACGACCATAAACAACAAAGCACACGTACAGTGATTGTTAGATTTAACGATTTAGAAGAAGTGATTGATTATGCACATCACAATAATCAATCAATAGATGACTTTGAAGATTTATTATACAGTTTTAATAATATATACTACTATGCTGTTCATTTTGATGAAACAGTGGATCAAGAATCAATTAATGATAGTTATAGTCAATTACTTGAATTCGCATATCCTACTGACAAATCAGAAGTATATTTAAACGACTATGCAAAAATTATTATGAGTCATAATGTTGCGTCACAAGTACGTCGTTATTTCCCAAGTGCGACAGAATAATGTAAATGTTTTGAATTTAAAATTGAGGCCTATTGAAATTTAATTTTCAGTAGGTCTTTTTGTGTACTCTTTTTTATTTAATGTTCAATTGTTAGAGGTATATAAGTAAGTTTCTATTATTACTATATTTTAAAAGTAATTATGCGTTAGTAACAGTGTAATAAAATGAGGTGATAAAATTTTGTTATGTGCAAAAAATGAAAGTAACCAAATCATATCAGCAAAGATTGCTCATAAAGGGCATCAATATACGTGTCCGCATTGTCATAATAAGGTTATATTTAAAAAGGGCCAGTTCATTGCACCTCATTTTGCCCATGTAAGTGAAAGGGGGCTTACATGCAATAAAGGAGAAACTTATGAACACTATCGACTTAAATACCAGCTTGCTCAATGGTTTGAAAAATATAATTATGATGTTGCCATAGAACCTTATATAACAAGATGTTATCAATATCCTGATTTGATCATAAATCACAGTGTAGCAATTGAAATACAATTTTCACGAATTACGATATTAAATATAAAAAAACGCAGTATATCCTTACAAAAATGTGGACTAGATGTTGTGTGGATTATTAATAATCCAAGTTATGATAAGGTAACACAAATTTTAATGCTTACAACTTATGAACGGACTTATATTAATTTGAAAGAGCGCCATTTATTTGCTTGGAATAGTTACACCCAACAACTGTACAGATATAAGATTTTACAATATCTAGGAGGCAAACGTTATGTTGCGATAAGGGAGGTTGTTTCAAATGATACTTTGATACATACTTCGACTCACGTAAATATTCAACATAACAATTTAACTTTAAAATTAAGTGAAACTGCAATTACTAAATACTTGAAGCATTGTCGTAATAGGCGTTCGGTACTCGAGCCGAGCCTTAGCGTTATGTACCAATTACAATTATCAGAAGCATGGATAAGTAAACACCTTGGCATAATTTTCCCAGAGCAATTATATGTGAAATCTCATCCGGTATATTGGCAATTACAACTTCTATTTATGCTAGCGCATTTACAATTTAAGTGATTTTATAAAACTAATTGAGTATAATGAATTTTATATAGGTGATATTAATAAGGAAGAAATTGCTAGTGAAATGGTTAGAAAATTTCAACAATTGAATTATAGCATTGGACTTAATAACGTGCAAAAATGATTGTTACGTGAGAAAATTATAATAATGAACTTTATAGGAGGTTTACTTAATATTATGACTGAACAATTAACAAGAGAAGAACAAGAACGTAAGTACCCTGAATATACGTGGGACTTAACTACTATTTTCGAATCAGATGAAGCTTTTGAAGCAGCATTTAAAGAAGTGGAAAATAACATAGGACAAGAAGAACAATTTAGAGGTCATTTAGCTGATAGTGCAGAAACACTTTATAACGCGTTAGCTTTAGAAGATGAACTAGGTTCTCAATTAGAAAAAGTATATGTATATGCACATCTAAAACAAGATCAAGACACTGCAAATGATAAGTACACTGGGTACGAATCACGTGCGCATCAACTTATTATTAAATTTAGTTCTGGATGGAGTTTCTTAGTTCCAGAAATTTTACAAATTGATGAAGCACAAATCCAAAATTTTATTGAATCTAATGATGATTTAAAACGTTACGCATTTGATTTGAAATTGATTAATGAAAAACGACCTCATGTTTTAAGTGCAGATAAAGAAAAATTACTTACTGAAGCACAAGATGCCTTATCAACAGCAGATAATGTATATGGTATGTTTAGTAACGCTGATTTAGAATTCGAGGATGCCATTGATAAAGATGGTAATCATCATTCATTAACTCAAGGCACGTTTATAAAATGTTTAGAATCAGATGATCGTATTTTACGTAAATCTGCATTTGAAAATTTATATAAAGCCTATGGTGCTTATAACAATACATTAAGCGCAACTTTAGCTGGTGAAGTGAAAAAGAATGTGTTTAATGCCAAAACACATAATTATGAAACTGCAAGAGCAGCAGCATTAAGTAATAATCATATACCAGAAGAAGTATATGATAATTTAGTTAAAACTGTGCATAACTACTTACCATTATTACATCGCTATACGAAATTACGTAAAGACTTATTAGGATTAGAAGATATGAAGATGTACGATCTTTATACACCTTTAGTTAAAGATGTGAAATTTGAAATGCCATATGAAGAAGCTAAAGATTGGATGGTAAAAGCTTTACAACCTATGGGAGAAGAGTATATGAAAGTTGTTGAAGAAGGGTTAAATCATCGTTGGGTAGACGTATACGAAAATAAAGGGAAACGTTCAGGTGGTTATTCTTCAGGTGCGCATTTAACTAATCCTTTTATATTATTAAATTGGTCTAATACAGTGAGCGATTTATATACATTAGTGCATGAATTTGGACACTCTGCACATAGTTATTTCAGTCGTCAAAACCAACCAGCCAATTCAAGTGGTTATACAATATTTGTAGCAGAAGTAGCTTCTACATGTAATGAGGCATTGTTAAGCGACTATATGGACAAACATTTAGATGATGAACGTAGACTATTATTACTTAATCAAGAGCTTGAACGTTTCCGTGCAACGTTATTTAGACAAACAATGTTTGCTGAATTTGAGCATAAGATTCATCAAATCGAAGAAGCAGGAGAGCCACTTACAGCAAACCGTATGAATGAAGAATACGCAGAACTGAATAGACAATATTTTGGTGATTCTGTTGAAACAGATGAAGATATTAGTAAAGAATGGTCAAGAATACCTCACTTCTATATGAATTATTATGTGTATCAATATGCAACAGGATATAGTGCGGCTCAAAGTTTAAGTCGTCAAATTTTGACTGAAGGCCAACCAGCAGTAGATAGATATATTAAGGAATTCTTGAAAAAAGGCAGCTCAGATTACCCAATTGAAATACTTAAAAATGCAGGTGTAGATATGACAACTCCTGAACCAATTGAACAAGCTTGCCAAGTATTTGAACAAAAATTAGACGCTTTTGAAAAGCTTATGAAAGCTTAGTATGAATGTATTCGTTTTCAATATGACAAGTTTGTGACAAAGTGATTTTATTTAATCTAAAAGGTTGAAAGACGCATTTTAGCGTGTTATATTATAAACATGAAATTAATCACATAACAAACATACCCCTTTGTTTGAAGTGAGAAAATTTCTCCCATCCCCTTTGTTTAGCGCCGTGTAATCAGACACGGCGTTTTTTTATACCCTTTTTTAATTAAATTCAAAAATATGAATAACTATTCGTTTGACTTTAAAAAAGTAAAACTATAAAATTAACTTGTACTTAAAATTAATACAAGGAAGAGGTTGAATATATGAAATTAGCAGTTATAGCAGCAAATGGTAAAGCAGGGCAACTCATTACGAAAGAAGCTTACGATAGAGGATTAGATGTTACTGCTATTGTAAGAAGTTCAAATAAAACAGTAACAGATCAAGTGATTCAAAAAAATTTGTTCGATTTAACAACGGCTGATATTGCAGAATTTGACGTAGTTATCGATGCTTTTGGACAATCTGATGAAAATAAATTAGATGAACATAGTAAATCAATGAAACATCTAGGTGATTTAGTAAGCAACAGCAACAAGCGTTTGTTAATTATTGGCGGGGCAGGTAGTTTATATGTAGATGAAGCACATACGCTGAAGTTGATAGACTCACCGGATTTTCCTGAACAATTTAAAAAGATTAGCCAAGCACAAATCAAAACACTAGAAGAAATACAAAAACGAAAAGATGTAAAATGGACATTTGTTTGTCCAGCGCCAGATTTTCAATATGATGGTGAGAAAACTGGAGAATATAAATTGAGTGCAGACGAAGTTATTGGTTCAAAAGTAAGTTATGCAGATTTTGCTCAAGCAATGGTAGATGAAGTATTAGAAGCACAACACATCCAACAACGTTTTGCTGTATTTGCGAAATAAAATAATAATGAAAACTATAGTGAGATGAGAGTGGGACAGAAATTTAAATTTTCTAATAAAATTTCTGTCCCAGCCTCGCTCAGCTGACTAGAAAATGGAATAAAAGAACTTAATCTCTTGCATAAGAACTACTTGTCTTCAAAAATGAAGTAGCAGTTCTTTAAAAGCTTGATATAAGCGCATTTTGAATTCAGTCAACCACTGCCAATATAAAAATTGAGGTCGAGACATGTGGTATGTCCCACTCCTGAAATATAAATGGTGATTTGGACCGATACTTGCGGAAAAGCACTAGAAGAAGATTATAGAGTAAAGCTGCGCTAGCGAAAAGCATGCACAAAAAAATGCCAACAAAGCCTGAGACTTTGTTGGCATTATGAGATAGCCCTAAAGGCTATCTTTTTATTTATTAAAAAATGTGGTTATCTGTTTATTGCACATTCAAATTTTAGATCTCCAAAATTTTCCATCTGGAGATTTAAGTTTTTCTATCTTTTGTTGCATTGCTAATTTTTTAAGCTCTTTATTCATTAATTTTTCAGGCCATTCATAAATGGTAAGTAACTCTTCTTTAGTAACTAATTGCTGTTGTTGTATATAACCTTCTAGTGTAGGCGGTAATTTTTTTTCAATAGGTGTTCCAATTAGTTCATTTATGATATACGTATAGATGTGATAAGGATATAGACCTTCAACTTTCAAACCTTCTTCGTGAACGTCTTCGTTAAAGAATACGAGTGAAGGTGCTTCTTCAATCTCCATTTCTCGTGCAATATGCAAGTCTACTTGTAAGCTTTCTTTTAAATAGCTACTATGCAAATCTTCTTTAAAGACTTCGTAATCTAATCCTGCGTTACTTATGCAATTATTGACCATTGATTCAGTGATTATATCTCGTTTTGGTATAATTTCATTTTGTACAAGGTGTATAAAACGTTCTGCACGTAAGCGTCCTTGAAGTTCAGCAGCCTTATATGCGAGCGCAATATTATCTAAGTCCGATGTGCTTTGCGCTTGGCATTTAGTTAAGACACGTAAAGATGGATTTAATATATGTCTTATACTGATATATTGCTTATACTCTATACGCAATTTGGAGAGAATTGCTGACAATTTAAAGCAATCTTTACTGAATGGGTCGAAAAAAGAATAAATTTCTATCTTACTCACAGGTGAAAGATTCGCATCTTCACGACTATTAGCATGTATTAATTTTAATTCTTCAGTCATGTACATTTCACCTACAATTAGTTTTCGGTATTAACCATATGATTCGCTGTTAAACGTAATCTTTCATACAAATAATCGCCGACACCCGCTTGGAAATCTGCATGCTGAATAGCACTATACATATTTTCAAGCCATGCGTCGCGTTCGTTGTTTGTTATTATAAACTCCATATGACGTCTTTTTAACATTGGATGACCATGTTCTTCTGAATAAAGGCTTGGTCCACCTAAAAATTGAGTCAAGAATTGTTTTTGTTTTCTACTTGTTTCTTGAAAATCTCCAGGAAACAAATGGTTAATTCTGTCGTCTTTTTCCACTAAGAAATAGAAATGGTCAATCATCTTATATAATGCGTCATGTCCAATGATTTCGTAAGGTGTCTGTGCCATTTTATCACCATATTCTCTTAATATATAACTAATATAACACGAATATTTACATTTGGAAGTAATTCGACTTTTTAAACTTGCGTACAATTAGTTATTGTTCAAATTTGATTTACGATTGAAAAATCTTTGAACTTTATTTTCGGGTGTTTCATGTTTAATGTCGAATGCTTCAAGAATCATTTTAAATTGAATTAAACCATCATCATAATCTTCAACTTCATATTCCAATTCATAGTCTTGATAATTTAAATAGTCACTTTTATCTAAGACGAGTAAATTGCCTTGAACTTCTTTTTCTAAACGTGAAGTAGTCAAAGCACCAAGAATCACAAGCTGATTAACGTCAACATTCATTTTATTTAATTGTTCGGTGATTTCTAATGGTAAATCATTCGCGACTAATTCTTTATTTAGTTCGGGTATAACATGTGTTTCAAAATTATATTCCATCAAGCCAACTTCGGCAGGTATCTTTAAGGTCATTTCATAGTAATCATCTTTTACACGTATTCTCAATGCAGACTTATGCGAGCGTAAATCAAATTGCTCAGTATCTATATAATAGTTTGTCTGACTGAAGGGTTGCATCTCTGGGAAATACTTATTATATATAGATTGGTACTGTGATTGAGATAATAATTGTTTGAATTCAATTTCATTGTTAGTTGCCACGAGAAACACTCCTTTTAAGCATATAATGATTTATTTTAAAACACTTACGACATAATTTAAATTGAACTGCATTTTAAAATTAAAAATACTTCAGGTATTATGCTAAATTGTTGTCATAACATTAGACTTGTAACGTGTTATGTACGATAGAATTATGTTAAAATGATGGAGAATAAGGAGGAACAAGCATGCGTATTTATGTAAATGAAATTAAAGTAACAGAAGATAGTATTAATTGTTATACAGAAGCGTCTACAGAAGGTCTGGAAGAAGCAGGACAAATGCTTGTTGACAGTGATAATTATAGTTTTGCATACATCTTGGATGATGGACAATCGTATTCATATTTAATTTTTGTTCAAGAAACTTGGTCTATGCTACATGAAAATAAAGGTAAGAAAATAATAATAAATGATAAATTAGAATTACAGCAGTTCGAAAGGGAATTTAATTACATATTGGATAACATACAAGGTAATTTAAATTATGGTAAAGAGTTTGTTTCCGTTGTAGAAGATACTTTCGAATTAGAGTGAAGCGGAGTGAGGCATTATGAATCAATGGGATCAATTTTTATCTCCATATAAACAAGCAGTGGACGAATTGAAAATTAAATTAAAAGGCCTTAGAAAACAATACGAAGTAGAAGACAATGCTTCGCCAATTGAATTCGTAACCGGCCGTGTCAAACCAATGACTAGCATTATTGATAAAGCAAATAAGCGTCAAATTTCGTTTGATCGATTACATGAAGAAATGTATGATATCGCAGGATTACGCTTAATGTGTCAATTTGTTGATGACATTGAAGTAGTAGTTAATTTATTAAGACAACGTGAAGATTTTAAAGTTGTGGAAGAACGAGATTACATTAGTAATACCAAACAAAGTGGTTACCGTTCATTCCATGTTATTATTGAATATCCTATTGAAACACTAAAGGGAGAAAAGAAAATATTAGCAGAAATTCAAATCAGAACGCTAGCCATGAACTTTTGGGCCACTGTTGAACATACATTACGTTATAAATATGATGGAGATTACCCACCTGAGATTCAACATCGCCTTGAACGGGCAGCAGAAGCAGCGTTTTTACTTGATGAAGAAATGTCGGAAATCAAAGAAGAAATTCAAGAAGCCCAAAAATATTATTCTAAAAAACGCTCTAAGAAACACAATAATGACTAGGGGGTGTAATCATGCGTTATACGATATTATCTAAAGGTGATTCAAAATCGAATGCACTGAAACATAAAATGATTAACCATATGAAAGATTTTCAAATGGTTGAAGACCCAGACAACCCAGAGATAGTTATATCAGTGGGTGGTGATGGGACATTGTTACAAGCTTTCCATCAATATAGTCACATGTTATCTCGCTGTGCGTTTGTAGGGGTACATACTGGTCATTTAGGATTTTATGCGGATTGGTTACCACATGAAGTAGAAAAGTTAATTATTGAAATTAATAATTCAGAATTCCAAGTCATAGAATATCCTTTGTTAGAAATTATTGTGCGTTATAACGATAATGGTTACGAAACAAGATATTTAGCTTTAAACGAAGCAACTATGAAAACAGAAAATGGATCTACTTTAGTGGTCGATGTGAATATACGAGGTAATCAATTTGAACGATTTAGAGGTGATGGTTTATGTGTATCTACACCATCAGGTTCAACGGCATATAACAAAGCCCTAGGTGGCGCATTAATTCATCCATCTCTAGAAGCAATGCAAATTGCAGAAATTGCATCAATTAATAATAGAGTGTTTAGAACTGTAGGTTCGCCTTTAGTATTGCCGAAACACCATACGTGTTTGATAACACCTGTAAACCATGACACGATATTAACTACTATTGATCATGTGAGTATTAAACATAAAAATGTTAATGCTATACAATTTAGAGTAGCAAATGAAAAAGTAAGGTTTGCTAGATTTAGACCATTTCCTTTCTGGAAAAGAGTACATGACTCCTTTATCTCTAGTGAGGAAGATGAGTAATGAAATTCACATATGATATTGAAATTCCAGAATTGGTAAGAACATTTTTACAAAAAAATCACTATTCTAAGCGGACTATAAGCGCCATTAAACATAATGGCGCTTTAGTTGTTAACGGACAGCCAGTTACAGTCAGAAAGCAGTTGGAAATTGGCGATGTGCTTCAAGTTCATTTAGGGCAAGAAACGCCAAGTTCGAATTTGCTGCCATTTACGGATAGATTGAATATCTTATATGAAGATGAATATTTACTTGTTGTATCGAAACCTGCACTTCAAAATTGTGCACCCTCGAGAGATCATAAACATTTGAGTTTAGTCGAACAAGTATTAGGATATTTTAAGCAGTCATCCCTCTCAATTACCCCTCATATCGTTACTCGGATAGATCGGAATACATCTGGCATCGTTGTTTTTACCAAACATGGATTCATACATCATCTAATGTCTCAAACACAGGTTGATAAGCGATATTTATGTATATGCCATGGTAATTTGAAAAGTGAAGGCTTAATTGATGCACCTATTGCAAGGGATCCATCTAGTATTATTCAACGCCAAGTCAATGTGAAGGGTAAAGAAGCGAGAACACGTTTTAAATGCCTTCAATATTCTGAAGATTATAGTTTGAGTGAAGTACATTTATTAACTGGTAGGACACATCAAATACGTGTGCATTTTCAACATATAGGACATCCAATCGTGGGCGATGATTTATACGGAGAAAAGCATCCAATATATACACATCAATTATTACGCTGTGTACGTGTATCTTTTATTCATCCAATTACGTATAAAAAGCTTGAAATAAATGATGATTATAGCGCAATAGAATCTATATTTAATATGATATAATTTTTAACATTCATGGAGGTGGGGCCATTGGCTAATGAAAAGGATTCAATCACTTTAGAAGATGAACAAGTATATGATCAAGCATTGCTAGATAAATTGTTGTTTGAAAATCATATCGATGAATTCAGAAAAGAATTCTTAGCGATGCATACATATGAACAAAGTGAATACTTTGAAGACAGTGATGAAGAAATTCGACAAAGAATATTTGAAGTATTATCACCAGAAGAAGTAGCTGATTTCTTTGAGCAATTAGAAATTGACGAAGATGAATATGAATCACTTTTTGACACTATGGATGCCGAATATGCGAGTAAAGTGCTAGAAGACATGTCTTATGATAATGCTGTAGATATAATGAATAAGTTATCTAAGCAAAAAATTGTTAGCTTGCTCACATTAATGAAACGTGAAGATGCTAAAGAAATCAAAGCATTACTACACTACGAAGAAGATACTGCTGGTGGTATCATGACGACAGAGTATATTTCTTTAAAAGCGACAATGCCAGTTAAAGAAGCAATGATGCATGTAAAAGAACAAGCACCAGATGCCGAAACAATTTATGTTATTTTTACAGTGAATGATAATAAACAACTCGCTGGTGTACTTTCGTTAAGAGACTTGATTGTGGCTGAAAATGATGCATATATAGAAGATATTATGAGTGAACGTGTAATCAGTGCAAATGCGGCAGATGATCAAGAAGATGTTGCTCAAAAAATGCGAGATTATGATTTTATTGCTATGCCTGTAGTAGATTATCAAGATCATTTACTTGGTATTATTACTATCGATGATATTTTAGATGTTATGGATGAAGAAGCTAGCGAAGACTACTCACGCTTAGCTGGTGTGTCAGATGTTGATGCAACCAATGATTCCATTATAAAAACAGCTAGAAAACGCTTGCCTTGGTTAATCATATTAACATTTCTAGGTATGATTACTGCCACAATTTTAGGCTCTTTTGAAGATACTTTATCGCAAGTGGCATTATTAGCTGCCTTTATTCCCATTATAAGTGGGATGTCAGGTAATTCTGGAACGCAATCGCTTGCCGTTTCTGTGCGTAATATTTCAACTGGTGAAATTTACGAGCAAAGTAAATTCAAAGTAGCATTGAGAGAAACAGGAAGCGGATTTTTAAGTGGTTTAATTTGCTCAATATTGCTATTTTTAATTATAATAATACTTTATGGTCAACCAATATTAGCAGTGATTGTTGGCGCTAGTTTGACGATAGCAATGACAGTCGGTACATTAGTAGGCTCAATGATTCCGTTAGTTATGGATAAACTGAAAATCGACCCCGCAGTGGCGAGTGGACCTTTTATTACAACAATTAACGATATTGTAAGTATGTTAATTTATTTTGGTTTAGCAACGTCATTTATGGCTTATTTAACGTAGGAGGGTTATATGGAATTTCTATCGCTTGTTGTCGTTGTATTAGCGGCATTTTTAACACCAATTTTAGTCAATAGACTACGTGTTAGTTTTTTACCTGTCGTAGTTGCTGAAATATTAATGGGGATCGTCATTGGTCACTCATTTTTAAATTTAGTAGAACGCGATGCGATGCTTAATATTTTATCCACTTTAGGATTTATCTTTTTAATGTTTTTAAGTGGTTTAGAAATAGATTTTAAAGCATTTAAAAAAGATAAAAGTTCGACTGCACAAGAAGAAAAATCTAAAAAACAAGAACCTGGGCATTTACAATTAGCAGTTATTGTATTTATGGCTATTATGATTATTTCAATTGTATTTGCTTATATGTTTAAATGGTTTGGTTTAATTGATGATGTCTTACTTATGGTAATTATTATTTCAACAATTTCATTAGGTGTAGTAGTACCAACTTTAAAAGAAATGAACATTATGCGTACTACAATAGGACAATTTATCTTACTTGTTGCTGTATTAGCAGATTTAGTGACAATGATATTACTTACAGGTTATGGTGCGATACATGCTTCTGGTAGTACATCACTTTGGTTAATTGGTAGTTTAGTAGTATTTACGCTAATCTTTTATTTCTTAGGAGGCATCTTCAAGAAAGCGCAGTTCCTACAAATGTTGATGGATGGTACGACACAAATTGGAATACGTGCAGTCTTTGCATTGATTATTTTGTTAGTAGCTTTAGCAGAAGGCGTAGGAGCTGAAAATATACTTGGGGCATTTTTAGCTGGTGTCGTTGTATCACTCTTAGGTCCAGATGAAGATATGGTAGAGAAGTTAGACTCATTTGGTTATGGTTTCTTTATTCCTATATTTTTTATAATGGTAGGGGTAGATTTAAATATTCCAGAGTTAATTAAAGAACCTTCGTTATTATTAATAATACCCTTTTTAATATTAGCATTTTTAATTTCGAAATTAGTTCCTGTGTTTTATATACGTAGATGGTTTGATATGAAAACTACAATTTCTTCGGCCTTTCTACTAACTTCAACATTGTCTTTAGTAATCGCATCGGCGAAAATTGCTGAACAATTAGGTACTATTTCTAGTGAAATATCAGGTATTTTAATACTAAGTGCAGTTATTACATGTGTATTTGTACCTATTGTCTTTAAAAAGATGTTCCCAATGCCAGATGAAGCAACAAGACAAATTGAAGTTAGCTTAATCGGTAAAAATCAATTAACAATACCTATCGCTCAAAATTTAACTTCACAACTTTATCAAGTTTCACTTTATTATAGAAATGATTTAAGTGATAAACGCAAGCTTTCTGATGCAATTTCTATGGTTGAAATTGCAGATTATGAAGAAGAATTGTTGGAACGTTTAGGATTATTTGAAAGAAATATTGTAGTCTGTTCAACTAATGATGATGATATAAACCGAAAAGTTGCTTTAATGGCTAAAGAACGTGGCGTTAAACGAGTGATTTGTAGGTTAGAATCAAGTTCTAGTGATATTGAACTACAAAGAGAAGGCATAGAAGTATTCAGTAGCTATTTGAGTAACAAGATATTACTGAAAGGTCTAATTGAAACACCAAACATGCTTAATCTTTTAAGTAATGTTGAAACTTCATTATATGAAATTGCAATGTTAAATCATCAATATGACCAAATTCAATTACGTAATTTCCCATTCGATGGTGATATTATCTTTGTACGTATCATTAGAAATAATGAGTCTATCGTACCTCATGGTGATACACAATTACGTTATAGAGATAGAGTGATTGTAACTGGGTCTAAAGAATATGTGGATGAATTGAAACGTGAATTAGAATTTTATTATTAGTAAAGAGTATAGCGTTAAGTTGAAAAAGTGTTTTTTATGTTTTGATACCTCTGACGCCTTACTTTTATACATAGGTTGAAAATATCTTTTATTCATTAGAAGGTGTAGATATTTATTAAATAAATTATATATAGCAAAAAAACTGTTTAAACAATTAAACCAATGTTAAAATAAAGGATATTGGAATTGGAATCGAGCCAATGAGCCAAAGCTTTCTGATGATTTCTCGAATCGGTTTAAAATGAAAACTTAAATAAAGGAGTTATTCTCATGTTTAATTTAAAAAATAAAACGTTTGTCATTATGGGTATTGCTAATAAACGTAGTATCGGATTTGGAGTAGCTAAAGTATTAGATGAATTAGGTGCAAATTTAGTATTTACATATCGTAAAGATAGAAGTAAAAAAGAGTTGGAAAAATTAGTAGCACAACTGAATCAAGAAACACATCATATGTACCAAATTGATGTTCAAAAAGATGAAGATGTTGTTGACGGTTTTGCGAAAATTGGCGAAGAAGTCGGAAACATTAATGGTGTTTATCACTCAATCGCTTTTGCAAACATGGAAGATTTACGTGGTCGTTTCATAGATACTTCTCGCGATGGTTTTTTATTAGCGCAAGACATAAGTTCGTACTCATTAACAATCGTGTCACGTGAAGCTAAAAAATTGATGCCTGAAGGTGGTAGTATCGTAGCTACAACTTACTTAGGTGGAGAATTTGCTGTTCAAAATTATAATGTTATGGGTGTAGCTAAAGCAAGTTTAGAAGCAAATGTCCGTTATTTAGCATTAGATTTAGGTGAAGACAATATTCGTGTAAATGCAATCTCAGCAGGACCAATACGTACTTTAAGTGCAAAAGGTGTAGGCGGATTCAATACGATTTTAAATGAGATAAAAGAACGCGCACCATTAAAACGTAATGTTGATCAAGAAGAAGTAGGTAAAACTGCAGCATACTTATTAAGTGATTTCTCTAGTGGAGTAACTGGTGAAAACATTCATGTTGACAGTGGTTATCATATCGTTAAATAATAATCAAAACACCTCTAACATGCAATGTGTAGAAATTAACATTGCACGTTAGAGGTGTTTTTTTAAACTATGAAAATGGTACATTGATGGAAAACTAAAAAGCTGAAAGGTCTTTTACATTAAAAGAATCTTTCAGCTTTTTTTGTTAAATAATAATGGATTTTTGATTTTATAAACGAGCTAATCTTTGACATCACTATTAGCTGCTTCAATAAGTTGTTGTCTATACCGGAATACATTACGGACGATAGATTTAATAATAGCATATAGTGGCACTGCTACAAGAATGAGTACAAAACCACCAAGGTTACCTGCTGCTAAAATTACAACAATGACTGTTAATGGATGGATGTTTAAAGATTTACCCATAACATTTGGCGTAATGACATTTCCTTCTAGCTGTTGTGCAATCAGTGTAATGATACAGACCCAAATAAATATTGTTGGACTTTGTATAATGCCAATGATTCCAGCTGGTACAAATGCCATCCAAGGGCCTAAGAACGGAATCATATTGGCAAGACAGGCAAACATAACAAGTAATAATGTATAGTTAAGTCCTAGTATAGAATAACCAATATATAAAATGATACCTAAAATAATACTTACAGTTACTTGACCTTGAATATAAGATTTAACTGTTTCATTTAAGTCTTTTAATAATTCAACTACGAATACTTTTCTATCCCCTTTAAATAATCTTGCAATAAAAGGAATGAATCTTTCGTGGTCTTTTAGCATATAAATTAGGAAGAATGGCACCATGATAAGTAGAAACATAGTAGAAATAAATGATGTCACAAACCCTAATGAATTAGATAATATACTAGTAGCACCATCGCTCATTGATTTAATCATATTATTAATTCTGTCTGTTACATCTGCTGGTAATCTTTCCATTTGATCTAAAGCAAAATTAACAATGCTTTGAATTTCATTTTGTAGAGCTGGGATTTGTTTAATTAATTTTGAAATTTGATCTATTATCAGCGGTGCAATATAACCTACAAAGCTGCTTATAATAATAACTAACGCAATCAAGATAATTGTTATACTACCCCAACGTGGAACTTTGTATTTTTCAAGAATTTTTTGAAAAGGTAAACAGACATAGAATAAGAAGCCGCTAAGTAACAGTGGTAACAATACCGATTGAATAATAACAATAAATGGTGTGAATACACTATGGACTTCCATTACTAATTTGATAAGTAAAAACAGGATGAGCAAGGCAACACCTGTTCTAAACCAAACCTTATTAAGCATAGGACTTTTCCTCCTAAAAAATCGTATTTGAAGTACTATTCAGTATATCTCAAATAGCTACAGAACAAAAGATAAAAATTGATGTCAATTCGATGAATAATTAAATCGATTCAAATAACTTTATAGAATATTAAGTAAAGTCACATAATGCATTAAATAGTGTAAAATTATTTCGATGGAGAATTTAAGTCATTAAAAATTTTTATTATTAATTCACAATCGAAAATATATAATTTGTGAAAAAGATAACTTATGAAATGCGTTGCGCGGAATATTTTATATGTGTATAATGATAAAAAATATCATTATACATAATGGTACAACAAGGGGGATACGTTATGTTAGAGAGTTTACTTACGTGGTTGTATGATATTGTATGGAGCAAGCCTTTAGTCTATGGTTTGTTACTTACGGGGGTATTATTTTCATTTATGTTACGCTTTTTCCAAGTTAGACATTTTAAAGAAATGATACGTCTAATGTTTCAAGGGGAGAAATCACCTACAGGTATATCCAGTTTCCAAGCGATTGCACTATCATTAGCAGGTCGTGTAGGTACTGGTAATATTGTAGGGGTGTCAACTGCCATATTCATTGGTGGTCCTGGTGCAATATTCTGGATGTGGGCATCAGCATTTTTAGGAGCTGGTAGTGCATTTATTGAATCTACACTCGGTCAGATTTATAAAAGGGAAGAAAAGGGGCAATACCGAGGTGGACCAGCATTCTATATCGAATATGGTATCAAAGGTAAACTCGGTAAAATTTATGGTTTAATCTTTGCTGTAGTAACAGTAATTTCAGTAGGTTTATTATTACCAGGTGTTCAATCCAACGCAATTTCTAGTTCAATGAAAAATGCGTTTAGTTTTGATCCATGGATAGTCGCAACAATTTTGGCAGTATTAATTGCTTTAATTATTTTCGGTGGTATTAAATGGATTGCAAACGCTGCAACAGCAGTTGTTCCGTTTATGGCAATTTTATATATTTTAATGGCAGTTGTTATTATATTTATTAATATTGAACAAGTTCCTGCGCTATTTGCTTTAATATTCAAATCTGCGTTTGGGTTTGAAGCAGCATTTGGTGGGATCGTTGGGGCAATGATTGAAATTGGTGTTAAAAGAGGTCTATATTCCAATGAAGCAGGTCAAGGGACGGGGCCACATGCTGCGTCTGCAGCAGAAGTATCTCATCCAGCTAAACAAGGTCTAGTACAATCATTCTCAGTATATATTGATACACTTTTTGTGTGTACGGCAACAGGTTTAATAATTTTACTTTCAGGTACATATAATGTCACTGGTAATGCTGACATGTCAGACGGTAAATCCAGTTTGATTAAAGATAATGGTGTTTTTGTAGAGACGTCGAATGGAGATAAAGATTACTCTGGTACAGCAATGTACGCGCAAGCTGGTATTGATAAAGCTTTCCAAGGAAGTGGTTATCAATTCGATCCTGCATTCTCAGGAATAGGGTCATACTTCATTGCGATTGCACTATTCTTCTTTGCCTTTACAACAATATTGGCATATTACTATATTGCTGAAACCAATATTACGTATCTAACTAGAAAAAGTTCGAAAAAAATGACTTTTGTTTATATTAATATCACTAGAACTGTTCTCATTGCAGCTACAGTGTATGGTGCAGTTAAAACTGCTGACTTAGCGTGGATGATGGGTGATTTAGGTGTAGGTATGATGGCTTGGCTAAATATCATTGCTATTTGGATATTGCATAAGCCTGCAATTAACGCTTTGAAAGATTATGAGAAACAGAAGAACGACCTTGGATCAGGTAAAAAAGCAATTTATAAACCAGATCCTAAGAAATTACCTAATGCTGTCTTCTGGCACAAAGATTATCCTAAACGCCTAAAAGAAGAAAATTTTGAGGAATAACTCAGTATTCAATTTATAAAAATTAAGTTGAAATATTTTAAAATAATGCGTCTCTTGGTACAATGTCATTAAGACTACTAGGGGGCGCATTATTTATGTATGATTTTCAACCAGGAAGAATTAATAAAATTAGTTTTCCTAGCGAATTATTAGAAAGAGATGTCACACTATCTATTTACTTACCAAAAGATTTTTCAGAATTATTTAAGTATAAAGTTGTATTTTGTTTTGATGGTTTAGATTTTTTTAGTTTTGGAAGAATTCATAGAAGTTATGAAAATCTACGTGAAACGAATGAAATTGAAAAAGCAATCTTCGTTGGCTTTCATTATGAAGACGTTGATAAACGCCGTGCTGAATTTCATCCACAAGGAGCGCGTACGCATTTAACAGTTAAAGCGGTAGCGAACGAAATTTTACCTTTCATTGATCGAACGTTTCCTACATATAAAGTAGGTAATGCGCGTATATTACTTGGAGATAGTTTAGCTGGAAGCGTAGCCTTAATGACTGCTTTATCTTATCCAAGAATTTTTAGTCAAGTCGGTTTATTAAGTCCACAACATGATGAAGTGATTCAGACTTTAATTGAACGATGTCAATTTCAAGAACAGTTAACAATATGGCATGCTGTTGGTTTAGAAGAAGAAGACTTTGAGTTACCAACAAACGGTAAACGTGCAGATTTTCTAACGCCTAACCGTGAACTGAAATCCATTATTGAAGCAAATAACTTCACGCATCATTACATAGAGTTTGAAGGCGGCCATAGATGGAAATCATGGAAGCATTTACTCGATGATTTGCTAAAGTATTTTTTGTCAGATAATATTTCATTTTAATAATCTGAATAAAATTTAGTTTAAAGTAACGAATTTTTCAGAAATTTGATATAATGTAGTTATGTTAAACAAAGGAGGAATTTAAATGATTTTAGGATTAGCATTAATTCCGTCAAAAGCGTTTCAAGATGAAGTGAATGCATATCGTAAGCGTTATGATGCTCACTATGCGTCAATTATGCCGCATATCACGATTAAGGGGCAATTTAAAATAAACGATAGCGATTTAGAATCTGTCAAAGAGACAATTAAATCTAGACTTGAGGGTATACCAGCAGTTGATGTTCATGCAACAAAAGCATCGAACTTCGCGCCGATTACCAATGTCATTTATTTTAAAGTTGAAAAAACTGAAACTTTAGAAAAATTATTCTACAAATTTAACAATGGTGATTTTCATGGCGTGCCAGATCACTCATTTGTACCACATTTCACAATTGCGCAAGGACTAACAAGCCAAGAGTTCGAAGATATTTATGGACAATTGAAATTAGCGGGTATTGATTATAAAGAAACAATTGAACAACTTTCTTTAGTTTATTACGATGAGAAAGATGAAAAATGGAAAGTATTAGATAACTTTAACTTAGCTTAAATAATGCCCATTAGTAGCATCTATGATTGCTTACGATAAAAAATGGAATTAAAGAGGAGTCACTAACAAATTGTTAGTGACTCCTTATTTTGTGATTATAATCTTTGTGAATATGTTATGAGTTAAGGTGATATTTTTTATTTCTAATAAAGTATATGCCATAGAATATAGCTAAGAATAAGAATAATAATGCTGAGAAATAAAACGTATTATTTACAGAAGCTGTGAATTGGGTGATTAAGCCACCGACAAGCGGACCAATCATTGAACCAAATCCTTGTACACTGTTAAATACGCCCCAAGTCTCTTCTTGTTCATCTATATGTATATGGCTTGCCATAAATGTGTTCCATACAGGTAGTAATATACCATACATCAGACCAATAAAGATTGCCAATATCCATACAAGTGCAATATCTGTAATCAGTGATAGACCAAATATCATTATCGTATATAATATAAAACCACCAAAAATGACGCAGTACATAAATAATGTGCCATGTTTATCAATGACTTTTGATAAGAAGAGCATTGAGATTGCACAACCAATACCGCCAAATACAAGTGCCATAGTATATTCTACTGTAGATACACCGACAACTTTTGTTGCATATGTAGGTAGGATAGGAACTAATGCTGTGATAGAAGCACCTTGTAATAAAATACCTGGGAATAAAATTAAATGACGTTTTGTCACATCTACGATTTGACCTAATTGTTGTTTAACTGGTCGAGTATTATAATTCGTAAGTCTTATCTTCACGAAGTAATATAAAATCCAAGCAATTAGTACTACTAACGCCATCATAAATGCAAATTTCGTCGGATGGAACTTGAAGATAAGATTCATGCCCACCATACCCACAAGTAAACCGAGGAGCCATGAAAAATAAACATATCCCATTTGTTTGCCACGATTTTTCTCATCGACACTTGCAAGCATAATAACCCAAATAGGACTAACAGCTATACCAAGTAGTACTGCACTGATAATTAGAACAATCGGAGAAGTCGGGAACCAAATGACTAAGAACAAGCTTCCGAATGCAAGTAGGAAGCCTAATGTGAGTACGAGTTTCGTGCCTAATCGTTTAAGTAAAAAACCAATCACGAAGTTGGTTGTTGCATCAGCTATAAAATGAGCAGAAATAGCGATAGATGTAATACCTACCGCAATTGAGGTTGCTGTTGGAAGTAATGCTAAGTAACTTAATATATACATGCCTCGGGCAAATTCCATTAAGAACAAAATTACTAACAATATTATAAAGTTTTTACTTGAATGATAATTATCTTTATTTAACGAAGAGCTTTGCATATAAAGGAACCTTTCCGTAAACTTCTTCATAGCGAGATGAATGATCTAGTAAATTTAACAAGTCATTACACAACTTGTAGGTTGAATATGGAATTCGAGATTCATTCATTGACTGAGTCATTTCTGCTATTTTTGATGGTGTATTTGTTAATGTTGCCACCTGTTGAATTGCTTCTTCAGGTGTATCAGCAATCAAACCAAATCCTTTTTCTTCAAAGTAATTTGCATTCTCTAACTCTTGACCTGGAGCAGGATTTAAGAAAATCATAGGTGTTTGACGTGTCAAGGCTTCGGATATTGTGATGCCGCCTGGTTTAGTAATCATCAATTGGCTTGAAGCCATCCATTCATTCATATGCTTAGTATAGCCTACGATAAGTACGTTGTCGTAATTTTTAAATTGTGCAGATAACGTACGTTTCAATTCTTTATTTTTACCACAAATCATTACGACTTGAGAGTGAGGACTTCGGTTTAATATTTCTTGTATCATTTGATCGAAACCTTTTGATACACCAAAGGCACCTGCAGACATGAGTATTGTTGGTTTGTCAGGGGCTAAATTATTTTGGCGTAGCCACGATGTTTTATCAATTTCCTCTTCGAATTTATCTGCGATAGGGATTCCTGTAACTTTTATTTGGGATTTAGGAATACCTATGCTAGCAAACTCATCTTTTAAATCTTCTGTAGCTAGATAATATCTTTGAGAATGAGGAGTTATCCAGTTCTTTTGCATTCTATAATCTGTCATCACAGTTGCAATAGGAATGTTCATATCAAATTGTTCTGTTAAAACAGACATTACTGGTGTTGGGAAAGTAAGCAAGATTAAATCAGGCTTTTCCTTTAACAGTAAATTTATTAATTTATTAAGTCCATAGTATTTATAGAAACATTTGTCTAATTGGTCGGGACGACTATAGTAAAATGCTTTGTACATATTTCTGAAATATTTAAAACTGTTAATGTACCACTTTTTACATATAGAAGTCAGTATTGGGTGAGCTTCTAAAAACAAATCATGTTCAATAACTGTTAAATTGTCTAGATTCATTTCGTTAAACTGGTTCACTACACTTTGAGTAACCTGTAAATGACCATTACCAAAGGATCCAGTAAGGATTAGTATTTTTTTATTTTGAGTAACCATTTAAGCCACCCTCCAATAGTATAAATTTAGCTCATGCTAAGTTTAACGCATTTCTTTGACATGCGAAAGAAAAAACATAATTACTGAAGATTATATCATTTTACATACTGATATGAAATGATTCATACTGAATTCAGAAATATGTATGCAGTAAATCAAGTCATTGTATATTAATACATTACCACGCTTAATATAAATGTATGCTTGAAAAGTAAAAATTAAGTGAATATATAGAAAGCATTAACAAATTAGTTACATAAATTTAACAAAGGAATTCAAAGCTAATTTAAACTCAAAAAAATCATGTGATTTTCCTGTTATAAAAGCACATATATAATAGGAAGAAATTATTATAATCTAGATAATAGATTCTATAAAATCAAAGAAAAACGTGTATAATAGAAGTATTGGAAATAAAGGAGCGATAAATGTTGGATGCAAATTTGTTATTTGAAAAAATAAGAGTAAAACAAGTTGTCGGTACGTTAGAGAGAGATGTAACAGATATCACAACTGATTCTCGTACTGCACAACAAGGTAGCGTTTTTGTAGCATCGAAAGGTTATACTGTTGATAGTCACAAATTCTGTCAAGACGTAGTAAACCAAGGCTGCCAAATCGTCGTCGTAAGTCAAGCGCAAGAATTAGACGGTAATGTGACACAAATCATAGTACCTGATACTTTACGCGTAGCAAGTCTATTAGCAAACAAGTTATTTAATTATCCAAGTAAACAGCTTGTCACTTATGGTGTTACAGGAACAAATGGTAAGACGTCAATTGCTACAATGATACACCATATCTATAGAAAATTAGGTAAAGGTAGTGCTTACTTAGGAACAAATGGTTTTCAGATTAATGAAGAAAAATCAAAAGGCTCTAATACTACACCAGAAACTGTAGCTTTAACTAAAAAAATCAATGAAGCTGTTGAAAAGAAAGCTGAAGCTATGACTTTAGAAGTTTCAAGTCATGGGTTATCATTGGGACGCTTAAGTGGTGTTAACTTTGATGTGGCAATTTTTTCAAATTTAACACAAGACCATTTAGATTTTCACGGTACGATGGAAGCATATGGCCATGCAAAATCACTATTATTTAGCCAACTTGGCCAAGATTTGTCTCAAGAAAAGTTTGTTGTGTTAAATCAAGATGATGGATTTTCTGAATATCTTGCGTCAGTATCACCATTTGAAGCATTTACTTACGGCATTAATAACAAAGCACAATTTATGGCTGAAAATATAAATGAATCATTACAGGGTGCGAGTTTTAATTTTGTAACGCCAGAGGGTAATTTTTATGTGAAATCACCATATGTCGGGCTTTTTAATGTTTCTAATATTATGGCAGCAATGATTGCTGTTTGGAGTAAGGGCGTTAATCTAAGTGAAATTGTAAAAGCAGTTGAAAATTTAGAACCAGTCGAAGGCAGACTCGAAGTATTAGACGAAACGTTACCAATTGATTTGATTATTGATTATGCACATACAGCAGATGGTATGGATAAATTAATTGATGCAGTTCAACCCTTTACTTCACAAAAATTAATTTTCTTATGTGGTTTGGCAGGAGAACGAGATATGAGCAAAGCACCTGAAATGGGACGTATTGCATGCCGTGCGGACTACGTGGTTTTCACACCAGATAATCCAGCAAACGATGAGCCTAAAGTGTTAACACAGGCACTAGCACAAGGTGCGACACATCAAAATTACATTGAATTTGATGATCGTGCAGAAGGAATTCGCCATGCGATTGATATCGCTGAACCTGGAGATACAGTAGTATTAGCTTCGAAAGGGCGGGAGCCGTATCAGATTATGCCCGGCCATGTAAAAGTACCTCATAGAGATGATTTGATTGGTTTAGAAGCGGCATATAAAAAATTTGGTGGTGGGCCAGTTGAAGATTAGCAATATAGATTGTAATGATGTGCATTCAAATTTATATATTTATGAAAATACTGAAGCGGAAGTATACTTAATTGCGTTGCCAGAATTAAATTGGTCATTAGAAATAGATACAACATTAAATGAAGATGATATCAATGATGAACTTGTGATACACTTGTTTACGTTACTTGACGAGTCTACAGCAACTAAGATTGCCACTGACATTGTCAAATTGATACTTGAGGATTAAAGGAGACTAAAAATGAGTATAAAGGAAGAAGTAGAATCAAGAAAAACCTTTGCAATTATATCTCATCCTGATGCTGGTAAAACCACATTAACTGAAAAGTTATTATTATTTGGTGGTGCGATTAGAGAAGCAGGAACTGTTAAAGGTAAAAAAAGTGGAAAATTTGCAACTAGTGACTGGATGAAAGTAGAACAAGAGCGTGGTATTTCAGTTACAAGTTCAGTGATGCAATTTGATTATGATCACTATAAAATCAACATTCTAGATACGCCAGGACACGAAGATTTTTCAGAAGACACATATAGAACACTTTTAGCAGTAGATAGTGCTGTAATGGTAATTGACTGTGCAAAAGGAATTGAACCACAAACACTAAAACTTTTTAAAGTTTGTAAAATGAGAGGTATTCCAATCTTTACTTTTATTAATAAACTTGATCGTGTTGGTAAAGAACCATTTGAATTATTAGATGAAATTGAATCTACTTTAGAAATTGAAACATATCCCATGAATTGGCCGATAGGAATGGGACAAAATTTCTTTGGTATTATCGATCGCGACTCACATACAATTGAGCCTTTTAGAGAAGAAGAAAATACGCTGCATTTAAATGATGATTTTGAATTAGAAGAAGATCATAAAATGAAAAATGATAGCGCGTTTTCTCAAGCTATTGAAGAGTTGATGCTAGTAGAAGAAGCGGGCGAAGACTTTGATAATGAAGCATTACTAAATGGTGAATTAACGCCTGTATTTTTCGGTTCGGCATTAGCTAATTTTGGAGTTCAAAACTTCTTAAACGCTTATGTGGATCATGCACCAATGCCTCATAGTCGTCAAACAAAAGAAGAAGTGGAAGTAAAACCTTATGATTTAGATTTTTCAGGATTTATTTTCAAAATCCAAGCGAACATGGACCCTAAACATAGAGACCGTATTGCCTTTATGCGTGTAGTAAGCGGTGCCTTTGAACGTGGCATGGATGTTACGTTACAGCGTACCAAGAAAAAACAAAAAATCACACGTTCAACATCATTCATGGCTGATGATAAAGAAACAGTAAACCATGCGGTGGCTGGAGATATTATTGGTTTGTATGATACTGGTAATTACCAAATTGGTGACACGTTAGTTGGTGGTAATCAAAAATTCAGTTTCCAAGAATTACCACAATTTACGCCAGAGTTATTTATGAAAGTTTCAGCTAAAAACGTTATGAAACAAAAGCACTTTCATAAAGGTATTGAACAATTAGTTCAAGAAGGTGCGATTCAATATTATAAAGCACTACACACAAACCAAATTCTTATTGGGGCAGTTGGACAGTTACAATTTGAAGTATTCGAACACCGCTTAAAAAATGAATACAATGTCGATGTTGTCATGGAGGCAGTCGGTCCGAAAATTGCACGTTGGATAGAAAATGAAGAAGAAGTTAAAGACAAGATGAGTACCTCGCGTTCAATTTTAGTTAAAGATATTTATGAAAATTATGTGTTTTTATTTGATAATGAATTTGCAACGAGATGGTTTGAAGAGAAGTTTCCAGAAATTAAATTATATGGTTTGTTATAAAACTATATTTTGTGTATAATAACGATATTAATAGAATACCTATGACTTTGTAGTCAGAGGGGAGTAACTCAACTTTTATTAAAAATATATATGAAGCATGCATTTATATGCTTAAAGAAAATACTTTATATATATTTTTAACATAGTCATTTTATCGTCATTACGAAGCTTGATTGCTTCCGGTAAAATGGGCAGATACAAACTGTCGAGTGAGACCTTTGCTAATAGTGAATAACGTGATTGATTTGTTCTTTAGTGTATAAAAACTAAATGAACTAAATTAAATAGCGGCAATACACTAACTTAGCTTAGGTCTCTATTTTTATGTTTAAAAAATTAAGGAGTTGTCCTAGATGGATCCAAGTATGATTTTACCTTATTTATGGGTGCTCGTTGTTCTAGTATTTTTAGAAGGACTATTGGCTGCAGATAATGCCGTAGTTATGGCAGTTATGGTTAAACATTTACCGCCTGAACAACGAAAAAAAGCTTTGTTTTATGGTTTATTAGGTGCATTAGTATTCCGTTTTATTTCTTTATTCTTAATCAGTATTATCGCAAATCTTTGGTGGATACAAGCACTTGGTGCATTATACCTACTATATATGTCCATAACCAATTTGATATCCTTCTTTAAAGAGAAAGATAAGGAAGAACAAGAAGCTGGTGATGATCATCACTTTGATGAAGATGGTGGAGAGATTCACGCAAGCCCTAAAGAATTTTGGGGCACTGTATTAAAAGTTGAATTTGCAGATATTGCATTTGCTATTGATTCAATGCTTGCAGCTCTTGCAATTGCAGTGACATTACCAGCAGTTGGCATCCACTTCGGCGGAATGGACTTAGGTCAGTTTGCTGTTATGTTCATAGGTGGTATGTTGGGCGTTGTAATTATGCGTTTCGCTGCAACATGGTTTGTAAACTTATTAAACAAATACCCAGGTTTAGAAGGCGCAGCGTTTGCTATTGTTGGTTGGGTAGGTGTTAAATTAGTGGTCATGGTTCTTGCGCATGAAGAAATCGCTGTTTTACCTGAACACTTCCCACATAGTACGTTATGGCAATCTATTTTCTGGACTGTCATGATATTGTTAGTAGTTATTGGTTGGTTAACTTCATTAAGAAATAACAAGAAAAAAGAAAAGCAAAAGTAAATGTTAAAGTAACTGGAAAAGCTCATAGAGGTTTTCCAGTTTTTTTATGTAAAAACATGTAAGGTATTATTTATAAATTTTAATATTGTCGTTTACTAAAATTGAGCAAGGATGTGTCAAAATATTTGAGAAAATCATTTAAAGTTAGAAATTTAGAAAGAAAGTGATTATAATCAGAATGTATCTACTTTTATAAAAGAAAATAAAGAAGAATTATCTATTATATTATGTCATAATAGATAGTGAAGATTTATGTAAGATTAGGGGGATTAAGGTGACTCAAAATAAAAAACACGTCATTCCTAAAGAAAAATATGGACGTAAACGACGTGAGTTTTTTCATAATGAAGAACGTGAACAACGTGTACATTTAGAGCATGAGGCCAGAGAACAGCGTAAAGAAAAAGCGCAAAAATTAGCCAAAAATAATGAAGAGCGTGTGAAAGAAAATTTACGAAAAGCACGTATCGAAAAGCTAACACAAGAAGAGATACAACAACAACAGGCTTTGATGGCTAAACAAAGTGGTTCTAAAGAAAATATAGATATACCAAGCGATAAACAGTCATCAGATACCACACAGTCCTCAAGTTACCCACAGAAGCAAAATGCTAATTATCATACTCAAAGTAAGTCTGAGCAAGAAACAGATGATCATCGAGAGAATACAGAAAATGATACAGTGGTTACTGAGCAGAGCACATTATCAAAAAATCAATCGTCAAAAATTGATGAAGAAGATAACTTTTATTCAGAAGAAGCACAACAATCTCGAGTTGAAACATACGTTGAAGAAAATGATGTAGATGCAAAAGAAGAAAAAGCGCAAACAACAGCGCGTAACAAA
This sequence comes from Staphylococcus sp. AntiMn-1, assembly GCF_001663395.1. NCBI lineage: Bacteria > Bacillati > Bacillota > Bacilli > Caryophanales > Staphylococcaceae > Staphylococcus > Staphylococcus sp. AntiMn-1. The sequence continues at coordinate 995,019 of NZ_CP012968.1, read as the reverse complement.
CATGCATCTCAACATCAAGGACCAAATCACACCAATCAAAATGGACAATTAAGCAACGTTGATAAGATTAAATATTTCTTTAAGGAACATTGGCCTAAAGTACTTATTGTTATTGCAGTTATATTATTATTAACATTGATGAATGCAATATTTGCTAACGTTGATCAAAACGGTAATGACAAGGATAGTATTTTCCAAAGTAATAAGGGTAAAGAAAAGTCATATACCACAACTATGAAGAGCGCTAATAGTGCTACGCAATCAGTAGTAACGGTTGAGAATGATACAAGCAACAAAGATTCTTCTGCAGAGAAAGAGACACAAGAAGCAGGTAAAGAAAATGAGCTAGGATCAGGTGTCGTCTACAAAAAAGTAGGCGACTCTATTTTTATCATGACAAATGCGCATGTAGTAGGAGACAAGAAAGAACAGAAGATTACATATGGTAATGGAGACTACTCAATAGGAAAAGTTATTGGTACAGATAAATTCTCTGATATTGCAGTGGTTAAAGCAAAGGTTAAGTCTGGGAGCGACGTTAAACCAATCGAAATGGGTGATTCAAGCACTTTAGTATTAGGGGAACCTATTATCGTGGTAGGGAATCCACTAGGCGTTGATTTTAAAGGTAGTGTTTCAGAAGGAATCGTATCAGGTCTTAATCGTCATATTCCTGTAGATATTGATAAAGATGAACAATATGATGTATTAATGGATGCATTTCAAATCGATGCGCCAGTAAACCCTGGTAACTCTGGTGGTGGCGTGGTTAATAGAGATGGTAAATTAATAGGCATTGCATCGTTGAAGATAGATATGGATAATGTAGAAGGTATTGCATTTGCAATTCCAGTAAATCAAGCTGAATCAATAGCAAAAGAACTTGAAGCTAAAGGTGAAGTCAAATATCCTAATACAGGTATTCGTATCATGAATGTTGCCGATATCGATGATGAAATGCGTCAATCATTACAACTACCTGAAGATGTGAAATCAGGTGTATTAATTGGTGAAGTTAAAGAAAATTCAACAGGTGAAAAATCTGGGTTGCAAAAAGATGATGTAATAGTAGAATTAGATGGTAAAGAATTAGAAGATAATCTAAGATATAGACAAATTATTTTTAATCATAAAGATGATTTGGATACATTACCAGCTAAAATATACAGAGATGGTAAGCTTAAGGATATCAAGATTAAATTGAAGTAGCGTTGGGGTGAATAAACGTTGTCCATTTTCAATCAATTGTTAAAAAAATCAAGTCCTCAACAAGGGATAGTGATGTATTATATTGTTGCAATTATCGTAGCATTTTTGTTACTTAATTTACCATTTGTTCACAAATCTGGAATCAATGTTGACCCGATTGATTCTTTGTTTGTAGCAGTTTCAGGCGTGAGTGTGACTGGTTTATCACCTGTTAATATCGTTGAGACATATACTACTTTTGGACAAATCATAATTATGATTATTCTAAATATCGGTGGTATTGGCGTCATGGCCATTGGTACGATGCTATGGGTGTTTTTAGGAAAACATATTGGCATGCGTGAACGTCAGCTTATTATGCTTGATAATAATAAAGATACCATGAGTGGTACAGTTAAACTGATTCTAGATATTGTACGTACAATTTTAATTATAGAACTTGTTGGAGCGTCATTATTAGCATTCTATTTTTATAGAGATAATCCAGATTTGCAATATGCAATTATGCAGGGCATGTTTGTAGCGGTATCTGCAACGACAAACGGCGGTTTAGACATAACAGGACAATCGTTAATTCCTTATGCTAATGACTATTTTGTTCAGACTATAGTTATGTTTTTAATTATTTTAGGATCTATTGGCTTTCCAGTATTAATTGAAGTAAAAGCATACATTAAAAATAGAATACCTAATTTTAGATTTTCATTATTTGCTAAAATTACAACAATGACTTACTTAGTATTGTTTGTATTCGGCGCAATAATAATTTTATTATTTGAACATAACCATGCTTTTCAAAATATGACGTGGCATAAATCGTTATTTTACGCACTGTTCCAATCTGCAACAACAAGAAGTGCCGGATTACAAACCATTGATGTAAGTAATTTTGGAGAAGGTACGAATGTAATTATGAGTGTCTTAATGTTTATAGGTTCTTCACCGAGTTCAGTAGGTGGTGGTATTAGAACGACTACTTTCGCAATCTTAATCTTATTCTTATTGAACTTTAGCAATAATAATGAAAAAACCTCGATTAAAGCATTTAATCGTGAAATTCATACAACAGATGTACAACGCTCATTTGCTGTTTTTACAATGGCAGGAATACTCACATTTGCAGGTACGATTACAATACTTGTGGTTGAAAATGGCAAAATATCATTTCTACAAGCATTTTTCGAGGTCATGTCAGCGTTTGGTACATGTGGACTATCATTAGGTGTTACTGATGACATTAGTGGGATGAGTAAGATCGTATTGATGGTACTGATGTTTATTGGTCGTGTAGGACTTATTAGTTTTATTATTATGATTGGTGGGCGTAGAGAGCCAGACAAATACCATTATCCGAAAGAACGTATTCAAATTGGCTAAAACTTCATTTTGATAGTTTTAAGATGATTAATTATAAAGTTATTCCCTTTCTTGTGAAAACAGTGCAAGAGAGGGTTTTTTAATTTCAATGTTTTATAGAATAATGTAAAAGCACTAAAAAGAGGCAATTAAATGATTTAAGCAAGGCTTCTTAAATTATTAAAATTCTTAGAATGTAATATTTCCTTTTGCTATCATGGGTATTTAGAAACATGTTAAACTGAAGGAAATGAGGGGAGAGGCATATGAAAAAAAGCGAGAGAATTACAATAGATGTTATCACAACTTCAGATATGCACAGTCATTTTCTAAACGGAGATCATGGTTCTAATATATATAGAGCAGGTACTTACGTTAAAACGAAGAGAAAAGAAAATGAACATGTTATTTTGTTGGACAGTGGCGGTAGTTTGGCTGGTTCATTGGCTGCATTTTATTATGCTGTTGTTGCGCCATATAAGCGTCATCCTATGATAAAGCTGATGAATGCTATGCAATATGATGCAAGTGGTATTAGTCCTAATGAATTTAAATTCGGTTTGTCCTTCTTTTCAAGAGCGGTCTCTTTATCCAGGTTTCCATGGTTATCGGCGAATATTGAATATAAGCGTACAAGAGAACCTTATTTCTCTACACCTTATACGATAAAAGAAGTAGAAGGCGTCAAGATAGCTATTGTTGGATTAACTTCAGACGGATTGATGAACCGCGAACACTTTGAAATGGAAAATGAGCTACAAATTGATAAAACTTTAGTGGCTTCTAAAAGATGGATTCGCTTTATTCATGAAACTGAAATGCCAGATTTTCTCATAGTCATATATCATGGTGGTATAAACCAACTGAATAAATCCGCAAATGAACGCGAACAAAACGTGAATGAAGCGGAAAAAATTATGCAATCATTAGGCGTGATTGATTTACTGATTACTGGTCATCAACATCAAACTTTTATAGGTAGAGATGATCAAACATTGTATGTACAAGCTGGTCAAAATGCGGAACAATTAGTCCATGTAAAAATTAACTTTAAGCAAAGAACTACCTCATATGAATTAGAAGATGTTGAGTCACAAATTGTTGATTTAAATGAGTATAAGGAAGATGAGGATTTACTAAACTTAACATTTTATGATAGAAAAACTGTTGAACATTGGGGGAAAGAAGTTTTAAATGTTACGCCCGTTTCTGCTCAAGTAAATGGTTTAGGAGACGTTATTACGAAGCCCCATCCTTTCACGCAACTTTTACATGACGGTATTCGCTCAGAGTTTGATTATGATATTTCATGTGTACATTTACCTACCAGTGGAGAAGAAGGCTTAGAAGCAACAATAACCAATGAAGCATTATATAAAGCGTATCCGCATCCTGACGTGCCAGTTGATTTAACTTTAAAAGGACAGCAGATTAAAGATATTCTAGAGTATGGCTATTCACATATAGAATTTAGCCATGGTGAACTCAGTTTAACAATTATTGATGAAACATTATGTACGTTTTGGCAAGGCGTGGATTACACAATTGATATGAATGCTGCACCGTTTAATCGTGTTAATTTAAAAAACATAAGACTGAATCATATGTATCGTGTAAGTATGACAGATTATTGTTATAGAAATTATAGACAGTATTTAGAAAATGCAGTTATTCATGAAACTGGCAAAATAACGATGGTAGAATTAATATCTAGAAATTTGAAAAATGAGCAGTATAAAATAAATCAAAAACAAAGCTTTAATGTAATAACATAGGCTAAAGGATTGTAATATAAATACTACTATATCCTCGTTTGCATAAGATAGGGCTATAGACTCAGCATGTAGCCTTCAATTCATGCTAGACTATTCTAGTTGGTCAAGTGTCTCGTATGCAACAGTGTTGTAATAACTGGAAAAATGAGCATTATAATATATTTATTTTATATAGCACAAAAAACTGGAAGGCGCTCATTATTTTAATGAGCGCCTTCCAGTTTTTAATTTTTAATAAAACGTATAAAGTTCCGCAATAAGTTAAGCATGGAATATTAATAGAATTACTACTGCAACGATTTGTGCTATTACAGTGGTAGCAATTCTACGCGTATAAAAGTAGCTTATTGAGAGTGCAATTTGTACGATAAAGATGAAGAAAACAATCCATAAATTATCTAGATAGTAGAATAATGAAGCTGAGCAAAGCGCCGTAATTATAATGCTAAGCCAACTTGGTATGTTTAATTTAATCAATTCTTTTTGTAAAACTGTTCTCATATAGAGTTCATGACAAGGTATAACAAAGACTAATGTTATTAACATTTGCCATTTAAAATATACGCCAGTTCTTGTTAATTCTTTAATTAATTCAAGATATTTTATATCCGAAGAAATTGCTGCAATAATCAGCTGAATAATAATTAATACAATACCAGTAACAATTCCAACACCTAAAGAAGTAAGTAATCTCTTAGATTCTATATCTCTTTGATAAAAGATATAACTAATACCAGCTATGAGCATAATGCCAGTATATAAATACCAATACTCTTGTTTTTCCCCCCACATAATGAAGAGGATGATGTGGAATACAATAAAGCTTAAAAGAAACCATATTAAAGCCTTTGAAATTCTATTCATTTTTTACTATCCTTCTTGTTCAACGATTGTATATCGCTTATGATTAATAACAGTTTTTTCAGGCAAGTCTAAATCATTGAAATTCTCCATAATTGTTAAATCTACAATTACTGAATTATCATTAATTTTCTCTACACGGCCTTTTAAACCATCATAGAATTCTACTATATTTCCAACTTCTGCAACAGTCATTTTTAGTCCTCCCTAGAAATGCTAACTAGATAGTATTATACAAAAAAACTTAAGACAAATAAACAAATAACCATTAAATTGTGTGATATAAACCGATTTTGAAACTTTTTATCATATTTAATGTAAATGATTGGCATTTTTAGAGAAAATATAGCATAAATAAGGTAAGGGTATATTTCTAGGGAAAAGGAGTGCAATAGATGAAGTTTATTAGTAATAATGATATTACAGATCCAACATTAAATTTAGCAATGGAAGAATATGTATTAAAAAATATGCCGAAAGACGACAGCTATTTTCTATTTTATGTGAATAGACCGTCTATTATAATTGGTAAAAACCAAAATACGATTGAAGAAGTTAACAAACCATATATTGATGCACATAATATTGATGTTGTGAGACGTATATCTGGTGGAGGTGCTGTTTACCATGATGAAGGTAATTTAAATTTCAGTTTTATAACAGATGATGATGGTAACAGCTTCCATAATTTTAAAAAATTTACAGAGCCAATTGTTGAAGCATTAAAATCGTTGGGTGTTGATGCTGAAATGACTGGTAGAAATGATATTCAAGTAGGTAACGCCAAAATTTCAGGTAATGCTATGGTAAAAGTGAAAGATCGTATGTTTAGTCATGGTACATTAATGTTAAATAGTGAATTGGATGAAGTTCAGAACGCATTAAAAGTTAATCCTGCAAAAATTAAATCTAAAGGGATTAAATCTGTACGAAGCAGAGTCGCAAATATTTCAGAATTTCTTGAAGAACCTATTAATATTGATAACTTTAAAGATATTATTTTAAAAACTATTTTTGGAGAAGCAAATCAAGTTGAGACATATCAACTTACTGATGAAGATTGGAAAAATATTGAAGCATTGAGTAATGAGAAATATCGTACATGGGATTGGAATTATGGTAGAAATCCAAAATATAACTTTGAAAGAGAAGAGAAGTTTGAAAAAGGTTTCGTTCAAATTAAATTAGATGTTAAACAAGGTCGTATTGAGCACGCAAGAATTTTTGGAGATTTCTTCGGTGAAGGTGACATAACAGAACTTGAAAATGCATTAGAAGGTACGTTACACGAGTTTGATAGTATTGAAGAAGCATTTTCAAACTACGATATTTATCATTATTTTGGTGATATCGATCGCCATGAACTCATTAGATTAATGTCTTAAACAAGAGTTATAAGTAAAAATAAAACTCAAAAAGGTCTATTCTCTAACTTATTGGTGTAAGTAGGGAATAGACCTTATTTTTAAATAACAAGCTATTAAATTATCCAACGAGAAATTCCTCCAGGTTTCTGTATTCTTCAGTATAACGTTTGAAATCCTGCTCGTTTTTATTCTTAAGCGCGTGGTCAATGAGGTATTCTAACTGCTGTTTACGGACATTTCTTAACGACTCATCAATGATTAATTCAATACCTAAATCATTAATCGTTGACACAAAAGATTCTAATGAATTGTATTTAACATTTGTATTGTTTTTCATTTTCAACACAGCCCCTCTATCTATATTTACATATAGTATACAGCCTTTTATTTTTGAAATCAATAAATAGTCAGACTTTTCCGAAAATATAAGTGTAATTTGCAACTTTTCAAAAAATAAGAAAATGCAAAAGTATAATAACTAAAAATCAATTGTAGAAAATTTATAAAATATTTTATTAAATAAGTTGATTTTAAAATCTTTGTGTTATATTATTTGAGTATCACCATAAGCTTTAAGGAGGCGTCAGCTATGATTCAACAATACATTATTAAAAAAGGTGATATGGCTCTTCAACCTTGTAATTTATCTATAGGACTAAATGAAGGTACTTGTGTATTAAAGTATAAGGAGGAGCGTGATATTGTAAAGGAACGGACACATAAGATTATAGATCGTTCATGTAGATTTTATGGTAGCAGTTATGTATTTAAAAAAGAAGACACAATGAGAATTACAGGTATTAATAGTAAACCCCCGATATTATTCACTCCATTATTTCCTACTTATTTTTTTCCTACACATTCAGACCGAAAAGAAGAAAACACTTGGATCAATATTCATTATGTACAAACCATAAGAGCTTTAAAAGATAAAAAATGTAAAATCACATTTGTCGATAACCAGACTATAGTTGTTAATATTTCAGCACACAGTATGCATCATCAATACTTAAATGGTATATATTATTACTATATGATGGATAGAGCAGCTAGGGTGGCTACTTTTGATCCTGAATCTCCTATAGACTATACGAAACCACAATTAAATATTTATGAAGCATTAGCAAAATATTCTCTATTTGAAAATAAATAGCAAAACATTTCTGAAATTTAAATGTAAAAATGTCATATGTGGAATATTATATTAATTTAGTGTAAATATTCCGCATTTTTTTTGATTAAGGTACTTGAAAAATTCTCTGAAGTTGATATAATAGTATTTGTGCTTGATTGAGATATCAATTATTCCACAGTAGCTCAGTGGTAGAGCTATCGGCTGTTAACCGATCGGTCGTAGGTTCGAGTCCTACCTGTGGAGCCATTGGAAACGTACTCAAGTTGGCTGAAGAGGCGCCCCTGCTAAGGGTGTAGGTCGCGCAAGCGGCGCGAGAGTTCGAATCTCTCCGTTTCCGTTAATAAAAACAAGCTTTTTAATACCGAAGTCCTTAACAGGATTTCGGTATTTTTTTGTTTTGTGAATTTATAATTTGTAAATTCACAATTAATAATCATGATAGTAAGTAACCGCAAAAAGCTAAAAAGTATAATGAATTGCTACAAGTACTGCTAGTTGATACCACTTGTTATAGAGCTTCGTTAATCCTGTAATAACTTCATGTTTTATATTGCTCAAGTGTTAAGTGCTGTGAATCAACTATAATATATCAAAACTCAATTTTTTAATAAAAAAATTATAAGTAATCAGCAATAGTACATAGACACTCGTCTATATATATAGTATTATATTTAGTTATAAGAGGAGAGATGAACTTGTCATATAAAGAATTATCAAACGTATTAAAAGTGCTTTCTAACCCAAGTAGATTAGAAATTATGGATTTACTTTCTTGTGGTGAGTTATGTGCATGTGATGTATTGCAACATTTTCAATTTTCTCAGCCAACTTTAAGTCATCATATGAAATCATTAGTAGAGTGTGAGTTAATTACTACACGAAAAGAGGGGAATAAGCGCATGTATCGGCTTAACCACGATGTATTTGAACAAATTAATCAAAGTTTAAATCTAATAAATACTACAAATGAATTATGTATTTGTAAAAATATGAAGTCAGGTGAGTGTTAATGATGACGATATTAGCAATCACAATCTTTGTATTAACGTTAATTTTTGTTATCTGGCAACCTAAAGGTTTAGATATTGGAATTACTGCATTAATTGGTGCTGTAGTAGCTATAATTACGGGTGTTGTAAGTTTTTCAGATGTACTGGAAGTTACTGGGATCGTTTGGAATGCGACTTTAACGTTTGTTGCAGTTATTCTTATTTCACTTATATTAGATGAAATTGGGTTCTTTGAGTGGTCTGCTATACATATGGTTAGAGCATCAAAGGGTAATGGCTTGAAAATGTTTATCTTTATCATGCTTTTGGGTTCAGTTGTAGCAGCCTTCTTTGCAAATGATGGTGCAGCTTTAATACTTACCCCTATTGTATTAGCTATGGTACGTAATTTAGGCTTTGATAAAAAAGCAATATTTCCATTTATCATTGCTAGTGGCTTTATTGCAGATACAACTTCATTACCACTCATTGTTAGTAATTTAGTTAATATAGTTTCTGCAGATTATTTCGATATAGGTTTTATTGAATACTTTAGTAAAATGATTATACCTAATATATTTTCGTTGATTGCAAGTATTCTTGTGTTATGGCTTTATTTCAGAAAATCTATTCCAGGTAAATTTAACGAAGTAAATATTAGAGAACCAAGAGAAGCGATTAAAGATAAAAAGCTTTTTAACATCTCTTGGATTGTACTTGCTATCTTACTCGTTGGTTATTTAATAAGTGAGTTTATAAATATTCCAGTATCTATTATTGCTGGTATGATTGCTTTAATATTTGTATTATTAGCGCGTAAATCTAAAGCCGTTCATACGAAACAAGTAATTAAAGGTGCGCCATGGAATATTGTTTTATTCTCTATTGGTATGTATCTCGTCGTATTTGGCCTGAAAAATGTGGGGATTACAACACTTCTTGGTGATGTACTAACAAATATTTCAAGTTACGGCTTATTTAGTAGTATCATGGGCATGGGCTTTATAGCTGCATTTCTTTCATCTATTATGAACAACATGCCAACTGTATTAATAGATGCTATAGCAATTGGTCAATCGAGTGCCACAGGAATATTAAAAGAAGGCATGATTTATGCTAACGTTATTGGGTCTGATTTAGGACCTAAAATAACACCCATTGGCTCTTTAGCCACACTTCTTTGGTTACACGTGCTAACTCAAAAAGGAGTGAAAATATCTTGGGGTGTGTATTTCAAAACGGGAGTTATTATCACCATCCCTGTTTTATTTGTAACCTTATTAGGTTTATATTTAACACTAATTATTTTTTAAATGAGAGGTAATCATAAATGGATAAAAAAACAATTTACTTTATATGTACTGGTAATTCTTGTCGTAGTCAAATGGCTGAAGGCTGGGGAAGAGAAATACTCGGCAAAGAATGGAATGTTTACTCAGCAGGTATTGAAACGCATGGTGTAAACTCTAAGGCGATAGAAGCTATGAAAGAAGTTAATATTGATATTTCAAATCATACATCTGATATGATTGATAATAATATTTTAAAACAGTCTGATCTCGTTGTTACACTTTGTAGTGATGCTGATGATAATTGTCCAGTTATACCGCCTAATGTGAAAAAAGAACATTGGGGCTTTGATGACCCAGCAGGTAAAGCATGGTCAGAGTTTCAACGCGTAAGAGATGAAATAGGCGATACAATTAAACGATTTAAAGAACTATAATTATCTCAATTTTAAAAATGAGCATAAATTAAATCAGAAAAATAATAAAAACCTTCAAAGTAGACACTAAAAGTGAAAACTTTGAAGGTTTTTTACACGCCAAAATGAAAAAGTGTATTAATAATTATAGTTTGTAAAATTTTAAATAACTAGTTAGGGAAAAATGTACTATAAACAACAAGATTATGATAATTAGATATGAGTAAATCTTAATCGGTAATATGATGCAATAAATGTAATGAATTTTTGATTTTATTTCAAGATTTTGTATGACTATATATTTTGATATTGCATGAAAAACAAGAAATTCATTATAAAATATTATTATAGCGAATTTAAATAGAGATGGCTTGAGGAAAAACCAAGAAATTGTTTTGGTTTTTAAAATAAATATTGTTCGCAATGTTGTATATAAATAAAAAAAGTGGTAAGCTATGCATTGTGATAAATCAAGAAAATAGGAGAGAGATATATGGGCTTTATTATAATGATTATTGTAGGCGGTTTAATCGGTTGGTTAGCCGGCGCAATTTTAGGTAAAGATATTCCAGGTGGAATAATTGGTAATATTATTGCAGGTTTAATCGGTTCAGCTATTGGTAGTAAATTATTAGGTACATGGGGACCAGTCTTAGGTGGCGTTCCAATCTTACCAGCACTAATCGGGTCAATCGTATTAATCTTAATTGTTTCATTTATTATGAAAGCAATTAGAAAAAGAAAATAATTAAAAAACACTCACCATTTGGTGGGTGTTTTTTGTTAATCATAAGAATTCTATAAGGTAATTGTAAAAATAAAAGCTAATCATTTCTAAAATTAGAAACGATTAGCTTTTCAATTTTTTCGTGAATTTCAATGTATATGAAATCTATTTTTTACTTATTAAATTTCTGATTCCTTTTATAATAAAGCCTACTACTACAGATCTGAAAACACGTGATATAATATTTTTCATTATTAGTCCTCCTAAGTTACAATTCAACTTTCCATAATTTGCTATATAGTTTCTTTACCCAATTTCAGATGAAATATTGGAGAAAATAGAAAATATTTTATCTTTTAATAAAAAAGTGGTTATTTTTCAAAAGAAATAAGACCGTTTTCGTCTGCTTTGTTAAAGAAAATCGTAATGATGCCACTAATGATAGCGATAACGTATGGAATGCCTGTCCAAAAGAACACTAAATGTATAATACCTTGTAAAAGTTGATTTGAGTAAAATTTATGAATGCCACACCAACCGAGTAAAAATGCAAGTATAACGTAAATGACTTTATTTACTTTCATATGTCTAGTCCTTTCATTTTAAAGTTCTTATCTTAATTATCTCTTATATTAAGCGATTCAACAATCGAAAACAATTAATGAAAAACGATTTCTCGTAAAAACCAATTATTACTTCGAATTTTTTATTTAATTCATATATAATATAGTTAAATAAACATAATAAGGAGAATACAAATGATTAGAAAAGCTAAACCTACCGATAAGCATGAAATTGCAAAATTATGTTATATCATCTGGAGTCAATTAGACATAGATTTAGTGGAATACACCGATAAAGAAAGATTACTAAAAAGCATGGAACAAAGTATGGTGGATGTACCATATAGAGGTCATTATAGTAACACTTGGATATACGAAGTCGATGGTAACATTGCAGGTTGCTTAATTGCATATCCTGGTAACAAAGAGTTAGAGCTTGAAAAGGCTTGGTTAGATATGGAATTAGATGAAGACATTAGAGCTTATGGGACGCCGATGCCAATGAAAGAGGCTAATGATGATGAATGGTATATCGAAACAGTTGCTACATTCCCAGAATTTAGAGGGCAGGGTGTCGCTACTAAATTAATTAAACATGTATTAGAAACGTATCCAGATGAAAAATGGAGCTTAAATTGTGATTTACTCAATGATGGGGCGTTACATGTTTATAAAAAATTAGGATTCCAACCTACAAGTGAATTCGATTTATATGGTCATATGCATTACCACATGGTACATATAAAAGACTGAGTTTTTATCTCTGTTAAAAAACAAAAAATCGACCTTCATGAGTATGAAGATCGAAAAAGTAATACTTACTTTATTTGATTGCTGGGTTAAACTTGCTAATTGAGAAATATATTAAATACCACCGAGCAGAGCACTAATATAAATACCTAGTGCATACAGTAGACCGAAGAATGTATTCGTTTTTCCTGTTGCAGCCATTGCTGGCATCATAGTTGCTGGCGTGTCATTCTTTTTGAATCTACGTACAGCCTTGATAGGTAACGGGAATGACAGTAATGCAAGTAAAAAGAAAATTGAACCACCAGGTTGGAAGAATGTAATATAGATAACTAATGCATACGCGACAATGTACATTAATGCTAAGAAGCGTATTGAATTATTTTTACCTAATAAAATAGGTAATGTCTTACGACCACTTTCTTTATCTTTAACACGGTCACGAATGTTATTAGCCATATTGATTAAACCGATTGTTATAACAATCGGAAGACTGATCCAAACAACTAGACTTTGTAAATTACCTGTTTGAATGAAGAATGCAATTAAAATAATAATCATACCCATGAAAATTCCAGAGAATACTTCACCAAAAGGAGTCCAAGAAATAGGGAATGGTCCACCCGTGTATAAATAACCAATTGCCATACACACGAGTCCAATTGGTATGAGCCAGAATGAACTGTTGATGGCTATAAATAATCCTAGTAAAGCAGCAATGACATAAAATGCAATGGCTATATTCATGACTAACTTAGGACTCATGCCATTGCGAACGATTGCACCACCGATTCCTACAGAAGTGTGGTCATCTAACCCTTTTTTGAAATCATAGTATTCATTAAACATGTTTGTCGCAGCTTGAATTAATAAACAAGCGATTAACATGGCTAAAAGCAAAGTAAGACTTAGATGATCTTCACTACCAAGTAGGAATATTTTTGCAGTAGCAGTACCAACAAGTACTGGTACCACAGCAGCGGTTAAAGTATGTGGTCTCATTAAGTGCCAGTATTTTCTGACAGTAGAATATTGTTGATATTGAGATGCCATAAAATTTTATACCTCGAATTCTTTCATATTAAAATATTTTTTATCAAATTTATTTTAATGGAAGAACTTGTAAAGGTCAAATAACGTGAAAATTATATAAATGAAATAGGCTAGATACCATACACATATTGTGAAAAGTGGTACAATATTATAATGAGTGCAAACTGATAAATGAAAGAAGTGAAATAGATGACTTTGGACGTCAAGGAAAGTGAAATTGTCGAAGCGGTATACGAAAGTAATCATACTTGGGTTTCTGTAGAAGCAAAATTAAATTATGAATTAGATCCTACTGTATTATTCCATGTTACGGAAGACAGTGCAGGAGACCGTTTTTATTTTAAAAAAAATGACAACGAAACTTCATTCTTTGGCTATCATGCTATTAAAAGATTTAAAAATGACTTTGAAAGTAAACAATCTATTTTCCGAGAATGGGAAAAATATAAAAGTGATATTGATTTAATTCATCCAAATTCAGAACGACATCATTTAAAGATATGTGGTGGATTCCAATTTTCAACACATAAATCTGGAGATGAGTGGCGTGAATTTGGTATTAATCATTTTATATTACCTGAAGTATTGGTAACTATGGAAGAAGGAAACACGTATATTACCTATACTGTAAAAGCAGATCAATTTGAAATTGACTCATTTTTATCGATTATAGATAAGTTAACTCAAGAGAATGTTAGCCCAAATTTTGAAAAAGGTGAAATTAAGCGCATTGAGGATATTTATAAAGATGAGTGGCGTGATTTAGTTAAAGATACAATAGATATATTAGACGAAAATAAAAAAATTGTGCTTGCAAGAAAACGATTGATTATGTTTGATAAAAACATAAACATCCCTTATATCTTAAACCAAGCAACACAAGGTGAACATAATAGTTACTTATTTGTATTAGAATCACAAGACAGTGTATTCTTTTCACAAACACCTGAACAGTTAATGGAAATTAATGATGCAATACTATCTACCAAAGCAGTTGCAGGTACGATTAAACGTACCCACCAAGATGATGTAGATAATGAAAATATAAATGCATTTTTAAACGATGAAAAAAACTTAAATGAACATCGTTTTGTCGTAGACAGTATATTGAATGACATTGAATTGTATGTTGAAGATATTACATACAATAAAAAACCACAAATTTTAACAAATGATCATTTGTATCACTTATATACGAAAATTAAAGGACAATTGATTAGCAAATCTTATATTGGTTTATTAGATAATCTTCATCCGACGCCGGCGCTTGGAGGTTATCCTAAAGAGGAAGCAATTGAATATATTGAACAAAATGAGTTTGGAACACGTGGGCTTTATGGCGCGCCAGTTGGCTATATTGACATGTATGATAATTGTGAATTTATTGTTGCAATTAGATCTATGTTGATTAAGAAAAATCAGGCAACATTATTTGCTGGTTGTGGGATTGTAAGTGATTCTGATGCGGATAGTGAAGTAGAAGAGACTGCTGTTAAATTTAGCCCAATGATGAAAGCTTTAGGAGTCGAGAAATATGAATAACCATACAACTGCATTAACAAAACAGGTATTTACTTTTGTTTCAGAATTATATGCATACGGAATAAGAGAAATAGTGATAAGTCCAGGGTCTCGTTCAACACCAATGGCAATTGCAATTGAGGCACATCCTAAAATGAAATCTTGGATTCATCCAGATGAACGTAGTGCTGCTTTCTTTGCGATGGGGTTAATGAAAGGTAGTGAGCGACCAGTTGCTATTCTTTGTACATCTGGTAGTGCTGCCGCGAATTATACACCAGCCATTTCTGAAAGTAGCTTGAGTCATTTACCACTAGTGGTATTAACAAGTGATCGTCCACATGAACTCAGAGGTATTGGGGCACCACAAGCAATAGATCAAACAAATATGTTTGCAAATTATACACAATATCAATTTGATTTCCCTATTGCTGATAGTAATGATGACCAAGACTTTATGACGAATACAGTTAAATTCCAATTACAAAAAGCGAGTCAGTATTTATATGGCCCGCATCGAGGTCCAATTCATCTGAATTTGCCATTTAGAGAGCCGCTGACACCTGATTTAGAAAAAGTTGAATGGTTAACTTCAGATACGAAGATTATGCCACATTATCAAAAAACGACGAGTCTCAATGAAATAAATGTAATTGTTAAAAAACGCAAAGGACTTATTATCGTTGGTGATATGCAGCATCAAGATGTAGATCAAATACTCACATTTGCGACGATACATGATATGCCTATACTTGCTGACCCATTAAGTCAATTACGTCGTGAGCACCATCCTAATGTTATAACGACATATGACTTATTATTTAGAGCCGGATTAGAAGTAGATGTTGACTTTATAATTAGAGTAGGTAAACCAGTTATTTCTAAAAAAATAAATCAATGGTTAAAAGATACGAAGGCATTTCAAATATTAGTGCAGAATAACGATAGACCAGATGCATTTCCAATAACACCTCATGTTTCTTACGAGATGTCTGCAAATGATTTCTTTAGACAATTATCTGAGACAACTACAGTTGAACGTAAGCAATGGTTAGAAAAATGGCAATCATTAGAGAAACATGCCAAAGTTGAAATTAAAGATTATGTAAGAACTGCGACAGATGAAGCGGCCTACGTAGCAAATGTACTAGACAAATTAACAACAGATGATGCATTATTTGTGAGTAATAGTATGCCAATTCGAGATGTAGATAATTTGTTTATAGACTGTGAAGCAGCAGTCTTTTCAAATCGTGGCGCTAATGGTATAGATGGTGTTACTTCAACAGCATTAGGTATGGCGGTACACAAGAAAGTGACATTATTAATTGGCGATTTAGCCTTTTATCATGATATGAATGGCTTGCTCATGTCTAAATTAAATGACATCAATTTGAATATTGTGCTATTAAATAATGATGGTGGAGGAATCTTTTCCTATTTACCACAGAAAGATTCAGCCGATGCATATTTCGAAAGGTTATTTGGCACACCAACTGGATTGGATTTTGAACATACTGCGCTACTTTACGACTTTACATTTAAACGATTTGAATCTATTGAAGCATTTAAGTACACTGAGTTATCCAAATTTGGCGCACATATTTATGAAATTATGACGCATAGAGAAGATAACCTACAACAACATCTTAAACTCTATAAAAAGTTGAGTGATATTATCAATGTTACATTATAAATTTCATCGAGCGAATCAATCAACTAATCAATTATTAGTGATGCTACACGGCTTTATTAGTGATCAACAGGCATTTGATAACCATATTCACATATTGAAAGAAAGCGTAAATATCGTAACTATTGACTTGCCTGGACATGGTGCAGATGAATCTCCATTTCATCGAGAGTGGGACTTTCCTTTTATTAGCCAACAGTTAGATGAAACGCTAGAAGTGTTTAGTGCATATCAATTATTTTTACATGGCTATTCAATGGGTGGTAGAATAGCGTTGTATCATGCAATTCATGGCAACACTACATTGACAGGTCTTGTCTTGGAAAGTACGTCCCCAGGCATTGAAGATAGAACAGCACAGATAGAAAGGCAACAAGTTGATTATGCACGTGCCCGAGTATTAGAAATTGCAGGATTAGAAGTTTTTGTTAATGATTGGGAAAAACTGCCACTATTTTATACACAACATGACTTAGATAAGATCACTAAATTAAGTATTCGTAACATGAGAATGCGTCAAGACGCATCTAGATTAGCAAAAGCGTTGAGAGATTATGGTACTGGAAAAATGCCTAATTTATGGTCGGAATTGAATCAAATACAAATCCCAACATGTATTATTGTTGGAAATTTAGATGGTAAATTTTGTGAAATTGCTCAAAAGATAGTTTCAATTATACCGAAGACTGAACTTTTTGAAATAGCACAGAGTGGTCATACTGTTCATGTGGAAGAAATGGCAGAATTTGATAGAATAGTATTAGGTTTTATTCAAAAGGAGGAGCAAAATGACTAGACAGTGGGAAACAATTAAAGAATATAAAGAGATTAAGTATGAATATTACGATGGAATCGCTAAAGTAACAATTAATCGACCTGAAGTTCGTAATGCTTTTACACCAAACACGGTACAAGAAATGATGGATGCATTTACTAAAGCACGTGATGATCAACGTGTTGCTGTTATTATTTTAACAGGTGAGGGAGATAAAGCATTTTGTTCTGGTGGAGATCAGTCAGTACGTGGCCACGGTGGCTATGTAGGTGAAGATCAAGTTCCTCGTTTAAACGTATTAGATTTACAAAGACTTATTCGTGTAATTCCAAAACCAGTTATCGCAATGGTAAGAGGTTATGCAGTAGGTGGCGGTAATGTATTAAATGTTGTATGTGATTTAACAATTGCTGCTGATAATGCTATCTTTGGCCAAACTGGACCGAAAGTAGGGTCATTTGATGCAGGTTACGGTTCTGGTTATTTAGCACGTATAGTAGGGCATAAAAAAGCGCGTGAAATTTGGTATTTATGTCGCCAATATAATGCACAAGAAGCACTAGATATGGGATTAGTTAATACAGTAGTACCACTAGACGAAGTAGAAGATGAAACTGTTAGATGGTGTGAAGACATTAAGAAACATTCACCAACTGCTTTAAGATTCCTAAAAGCTGCTATGAACGCAGATACAGATGGCTTAGCTGGACTTCAACAAATGGCTGGAGATGCAACATTACTTTACTATACAACGGATGAAGCAAAAGAAGGTAGAGATGCGTTTAAAGAAAAACGTGATCCTGATTTTGACCAATTCCCTAAATTCCCGTAAGGAATTATTATATTAACCGTTATTGAGAGGTTAACATATACTGTCGACAAAGTATCAGACTTTGTCGACATTTTTTTGCGCTTTTGCGCAATTACAACTTTGACTTTACTATGTATCTTTATACGGAATTATCTAAGATATGATTTCGATCCATTATTGTGACTTTATTCAGTGATTTTGCCCATAGTAAAAGAATAAAAAAGATGAATAACTGGAATCATTACATAGATTTTATTTTTATATAAAAATAAGATAGTGTATCAATTTATAGTTAGAAATACGTTGTTTAAAAAACTCTTTTAATAGTTATAATATATTTGACTATAATTTAAAAATATATTAATATTATAATGAAAAGAAATGAGGGAGAACAATGGCATCAGACGCTAACGACCAAATACGAAAAGAAATGTGCTACTTATTTTATATTACGAGTAAAGAAGTTGTAAATCGTTTTAATCGCTACTTAAAACAGTATGATATAAGCTTTCCTAACTATATTGTATTACTTTATATTGAAAACGATAAAAATGTTTATATTAAAACGTTATGTGATGAACTCTATTTAGATTCTGGTACTATAAGCCCTATAATTAAACGTTTAGAAAAAAAGACCTAATTAATCGAATCAGAACAGAAGAAGATGAACGTAGAGTTAAAGTGAGATTAACAGAAAAAGGTTTGAAACTTAAAGAAGAATTCAGCAAAATCTCCGAAGATGTTATTCAACAATTTGATATGGAAGGTGAAGAGTCAGTTACTTATTATCAAATTTTAAAAGCGTTTGCTGAGAAAAATGTTTTTAAGAAAAATGAAGATTTATAAATATAAAGCACCCGCTAAACATTGAAGATAATTCAACATTTAGCGGGTGCTTTTGTGTCTATAATAAAAAGTTATTGTTGATAGTATTCCTTAAGAAATTCTTCAAGCCTTCTCATACCTTCTTTTAAGGCGTCAAGTTCATAAGCATAGGATATACGTACATGACCTTTACCTAAATCAGTAAAAGCTGAACCTGGTACCATTGCTACATGTGCTTTTTCAAGTACATTAATACAAAATTCAAAATCGTCATCAGTAAATTTTTTGATGCTAGGGAAGATATAAAAAGCACCTTCTGGCTTAGCATCAAGTTCAAATCCGAGAGACTCTAATTTTTGAATTAAAAAATCACGACGTTCAATATAAGCTTTATTCATATATTGTGGTGCTTCTAAGCCTTCATTTAAAGCAGCAATACAAGCAATTTGTGCTGGTACATTTGCACAAATACAATTATAAGCATGCATAAATGTTAACTTTTCAATTAAGTACTCAGGTCCAATTAAAAATCCAATACGGATACCAGTTGCAGAATGTGATTTACTTAAACCACCTACGAGTAAAAGTTGATCGCGGATAGCATCAAATTCTGCAAAAGAAGTATGTTTTCCACTAAATGTGTTTTCAGCATAAATTTCATCACTAATTATGAATATCTCTTTATCTTTCAAGGTCTCAGTGATTGCTTGAACCTCATCATACGATAATATGACGCCAGTAGGGTTAGTTGGATAGTTTAGTAATATTGCTTTTGTATTGTTCGTAATATGAGCTTCTATGGCCTCAGGAGTGATTTTATACTGAGACTGAGTTGTATCTATGAAAATTGGAACGCCACCCAGTGTTTTAATTAAAGGAATGTATCCTGCATAAATAGGGCCAGGAACAATAATTTCATCGCCTTGATTAATAATACTTCGTAATGCTGTATCTAATGCTTCACTAGCGCCATTAGTAATAATAATTTCTTCAGTACTATACTTAAAATGATAGCGTTGCTCAAAATATTCACTTACAGCGTTTCTTGTTTCAAATAATCCTTTATTATGCGAATAGGTTGTTTGATTTTCATTTATCGCATTAATATATGCAGATTTAACTACATCTGGCATAGGAAAATCTGGTTGGCCAATTGTTAAATTGATACAGTTATCAATGTTCTTAATACGACTTGAAAATTGACGTATGCTTGGTGCACTTAAATATTTAGCATTATTGTTTAAAGAAAGTTTCATTGATTATTTCACCTCGAGATTAAAAATACCGAATTGTATTTTTATATGTATGATTAATAGATATCATCAAATTATTTCTATCATAACATATTTAAAATAAATACAATTCGGTAAAAGCTTTTATTAACCTTTGAATTTAGAAGGTGACTGCAAATTAATAACTGGGTTTGTCCATTTTGATACAAAACGTGTCGATAAAATATAAACAATGAAACATGTTGCACTTAAAAGATAAATATAAGTTAAAACAGATATTTCATCTTTAAACGGATGAAGACCAAAACCACGAACCACTCCGATTACAAGACCATGTAATAAATAGATATGCATTGTTCTACGTCCTATATAAGTAAAGAATTTTTCTTTTTCAGGTATTAAATTCAAGAAAGAAAACATTGTTGCTAAAATAATAAAATAAAGGAGTAATCTTTTGAACGGACTGTAAAGATCTTGTTTCCCTTCTAATGACATATATGGCGAATCACCTAACAACCAGTCTGAATTGATTGGATGAATGGTATAGATTATATAGAAAGTCACTAAAATTATAAAAGCAATAGGGACGAACTTTTTATTTCGTAAAATTTGAGTATGTTTACTTGTAAATAAATAACCTAAATAAAATATCGGAAAGAACATAATCGTTCTTGAAAAACTCAAATAATTATCAATATTGTCAGAATAACCAGCAAATAATGAAAAAATGATTGCTATTGGTAATACAAAATAAGGTTTATAGTCTTTAACAATTACTAAAATCACATGAAAGAAGAATAATGTAAGTAAAAACCAAAGTGCGAACACTGGATCGAAAGGATCGAATTGAACGCTATCTTCTTTACCAGTTAAATAATAATATATAGAGAAAAAACCAAAGAAAATAATATAAGGTATTAATAGTTTTTTAGAGACTTTTTCTAAATAACCAGCTTCTCCTGCTTTTTTTGCAAAGTAACCAGAAATAAATAAAAATGCTGGCATATGAAAGCTGTATATTGTTAAGTACAACGACGATAGATATGTACTCGCTTCATTGTAAGGTTGTAATAAATGCCCAAAGACAACAAGAAAAATCAATATTGCTCTTGCATTGTCAAAAAAGTAATCTCTCTTTTTTAATTGTGCCATGCTTTTTCTCCTTTAAAAGTGCCGGGTGAATTTTATAATCACTGATACTAATTTATTATAAATCATATGAGAAATGCAACAAAATAGATCGATTTGTATTTTATTATTGTATATTATGTAGAATGACATTATAATATTAAGAAATATAATAGTGTCATTTGATTGGTAGTAACAAGTAAATTAACATAGTGGAGATGAAGCAACATGTACAAACAACTAGAACAATTAATTACACTGACGAGTAACGATTTGAACTTAGTAAGTAGAAGGTTTGGCCAACGTACAGATTTAACTTCAGAGCAATTAGAAATGTTAAGAATTTTATACAATTATGAAGTTTTATCTCAATATGACTTAACTATGAAAATTAATAAAGAACAATCAATTGTATCACGTTGGATAAAAAAACTTTGCCAAATGGGTTACATAACTAGTAAACAATCTAATAAAGATTTGAGATGTAAAGATTTAGTGGTAACGGATAAGACAAAGGAACTTGTACAACAAATTAATGAGGTAAGGGTAGCTTTAATTGAAGCGCGCTGCCAAAATTTAACTTCACAAGATATAGAAGACTTAAACCATTTGCTATATAAATTAAACGTTCGTCATGCTTATTTACGTTAGATTATTGGGGCTGATTAATTTATATGAAAGCACCAATAAATAAAAATTTAAGAGTACATGTATCACTCATAGAAAATATCTGTTGAGTGATCATGTACTCTTATTTTAATTGTATAAAAGAAAATATAGTATTGTAGGTGTAAATTAAGCTTTATAAGTATTTACATCAAAATATTTACCTAATTTACCCATTGAATCATAGAACCCTTTAATACGTGTGGCATTGTGCTCTGCCCATCTTACGTCAGTTGCGTATTGATGTTCACCTGGATTTTCAGGGTTCCAACGCATTTTATAAAGTGTATTTTGACCTTGGCTGATGTATGAACTTGAGATGAATTTAGCGCCACCAACGATTGCTTTTTTAACTGTATCCCAACCGTTAGATTTGGCAGTAGCGAAACCTTGTTTAACTGCATCGCTATCAACTGCTCCGATACCAAACATATTATAATATTTGTTTGGACCATCTGTTACGACTTTATCATCTACTACATCGCCACCGTTAGCAAGTTTTGAAGTACCATCGCCTGTTTCTAATAGGGCATGTGAGATTAAATAAACTTCATTTATATTGTAAGCCTTAGCTGCTTCACTGAATGCTTCGCCTTGACCTTCTAAAATGCCTTTACCAACTAAAAGTTTATCTAAATCTGCTGAAGCAATATCTTGAGATTTATCTAAACGTAAGAATTGATATTTTTGAGTAGGGTCTTGTGCTAATTTACCAGTATCCATAGCATTTTTTATTTCGATAGGTGTAGCATCTTCCCATTTACCTGGTGTGTGTTGAATTTGAGGTTTGGTTTTTAAACCTGCTTGAATTGCAACAGCTTCATCTAGCGTTAGACCAGATTGATAATATTTGATTAACTCTTTGCGTAAGTCTTCTTCTTTAATCCAAACCATTTGGCCATTAGATAGTTTGCCGTGATACCAAGTCACACCATTGACAACTTGTTTCTCGAATACTGTAAAGATACTTTCATAGAAATCATTTAATGAGCCTGCTGGTTGATTAGAAGTTGGATCTAAGTAATAACTACCATCAGCATTATAAATAACATAATCAAATTTATAAGGTGTAACTGCCGATTTAGTTACGTCAGATGTTTGAGTTTCGGTTGCAACTTTATTATTTGTATTTAAATCTTTAGCTGCAATCCATCCAGTCTTGTTATTAACATTACCGTACAAGTATTCATCTTTATCTACTTTAACTGATTTAGAAGCATTAAATTGATTGTTTTTCACATTTTTTAATGAGTCTAATTGTTGAGCTTTTGTACCCCAAGGTACTGCATAAAGTCCATTATTTGTAGATTTAATTGTGAATTGACCATTTTTAGCAGATGTTTTACTTAAATCACGTGTATTGATGTCTTTTGTATTAACCCAACCTAATGGTGTGTTTTGGTTAGAATTTTGAATTAATACGTAAGTGTTATCGCCTTGTGTACGTTGTTTTGTAACGTTAAATGTACGGCCTGATAATTTAGATACATCTTTGGCTTTTGTATCATTAACTTTAGTCTTAATACCAGAATTTGTATTATTTAATTGACCAATTTTACTTACTGATTGAGTTGGGTTTGCTGTATTTTTAGTAGCAGCTTCATTAACTGTAATATCACCGGTTTGCATCCAACCTATATTACTATTCGTTTTGTTATCTGTTATTAAGTAGAAACTATTACTTCCAAGTGTAGCTTTTTTACTTAATTTATAAGTATTGCCATTCACATATGGTTTTTGTACACCTTGTTTGTCGTAAACTGAAGTGTAGACACCATGATTTGTTTTGGCTACAGTACCTTGTTGGTTAGTAAGATTAGTTACTGATAATTGACCTGTATTTGCAGGTGGGGCAACAGTTGAACTTGGTGAAGACAACTTACTTAAACTTACCCAACCAGATAAATCATTTACAGAGCCATAAACATAGTTTGTTTTACCAATTTGTTGTTGTTTCGTTGCTTTAAATGTTTGGTTAGCGTTACCTGAAACAGTTCCAGCTTTTTGAGAGCTAGTACCCCAAGGGACTGTATATAAAATTTCGCCTGGTTTAATATTATAAGTTTTATTTATCGCAGTAACAGGTTTAGCTGTATTATAATCCACATCATTTTGGTGAACCCAACCAATTAAGTTCCCTTTATTATAATCAGTTACCAAATAGAAATTTTCGTTGCCTATTTTGGCTGATTTTGTAACTTTTAGTGTTTGATTTGTACGATCAGTTTTTTTACCTTGGTGGTCATAAACTGTTGCATATAAGCCATCATTCGTAGTATTAATACGGCCAACACCATTATTAGCTTCTACTGTTAATGAACCTGTTTTTGGTGGGGTAACAGTACTACCAGTGTTACTAGAACCACCTGTACTACCTGAGCCACCAGTATTGCTAGAACCATCTGTATTTGTAGATTCGTCTTTTCCACTAGTACTACCTGAAGATGTTGCTCCCCAAGGTGCTACTTGACCAGTTTTAAGTAAATATTTTTCATAGATTAGGTCATATAATTCATCATAACTGTAGTTATATGAAGCTAAGTAACCATGAGGGTCCGTATGATTAGAACCACCTAGGAAAGTACTAACGGCTTGGTGAGTCCAAACTGTACCTTGTCCATCGTACTCAGCACTATCTGGTGAAAGACCATAATATTGTAAGTTTGTCGCTGCATAATCAGCATAATTGTTAATTGAACGTGCAAATGAATCATAATCATGTGTATGAACTAACTCAACATGAATAAATCGATCGTTTGCAGCTGGACCAGCGCCCCAAGCAAGATAGTCAGTATTTGCAGTTTCAATAATACGATTACCGTCAATATATGCATGAACAAAAGCACTATTATAATTATTCTTCATGTAGTTAATTTCACCAGTAATAGTTGAGTTATCATTTGCAGTTTCGTGTAAAACGATACCTTCTGGTTTACCATAACGATAATTATATTGCGGTAAATAACTTGCAATATCTTGTTCATAATTTGGAGCTTGGAAGTTATTGTTACGAATATAGTTATTAAGTGATGAACTCACTTGTGGACTATATGCTGGTAGAGAACTTGTTGTGCCTGCTTCTCTTGTTATTGCAGAACGCGTTGAAAGCGTATTATTTACATTAGCTGATGCTACTCTTAATTTAGGAGTAGCTTCTGTACTTACCGTTGTCGCAGTAGTACTTGGCGTACTAGGCTTAGTTGCAACTGCTGTCGCAGTTGATGTTGCCTTACTATCTTCGCTTGTGCTTTGCTCACTTACGTCAGAAGAGTCATCTACTTTATTATCTTCAGAAGCTTTAACATCTTCATCATCTTGAACGTCTTCATTAGAAGCGTCTTCTTCAGTAGCTTTAGCATCTTCAGAATTCTGTTCGTTTACGTCAGAAGAGTCGTCTACTTTATTATCTTCAGAAGTTTTAGCATCTTCATCATCTTGAACGTCTTTATTAGAAGCGTCTTCTTCAGTAGCTTTAGCATCTTCAGAATTTTGTTCACTTACGTCAGAAGAAGTGTTGTCCTCTTTATTTTGTTCAGTAGATTGATTAGTTTCATCATCTTGAACGTCTTCATTAGAAGCGTCTTCTTCAGAAGTTTTAGCATCTTCAGAATTCTGTTCGTTTACGTCAGAAGAGTCGTCTACTTTATTATCTTCAGAAGTTTTAGCAACTTCATCATCTTGAACGTCTTTATTAGAAGCGTCTTCTTCAGTAGCTTTAGCATCTTCAGAATTTTGTTCACTTACGTCAGAAGAAGTGTTGTCCTCTTTATTTTGTTCAGTAGAATGATTAGTTTCATCATCTTGAACGTCTTCATTAGAAGCGTCTTCTTCAGTAGCTTTAGCGTCCTCAGGATTCTGTTTGTTTACGTCAGAAGAAGTGTTGTCTTGAGCTGTATTTTGTTCAGTAGATTGATTAGTTTCATCATCTTGAACGACTTTATTAGAAGCGTCTTCTTCAGTAGCTTTAGTATCTTCAGGATTCTGTTCGTTTACGTCAGAAGAAGTATTGTACTCTTTATTTTGTTCAGAATTTTGATTAGCTTGATCGTCTTGAACGTCTTTATTAGAAGCGTCTTCTTCAATAGCTTTAGTATCTTCAGAATTTTGTTCGTTTACATCAGAAGAAGTGTTGTCCTCTTTATTTTGTTCAGAATTTTGATTAGCTTGATTGTCTTGAACATCTTTATTAGAAGTGTCTTCTTCAGTAGCTTTA
This sequence comes from Staphylococcus sp. AntiMn-1, assembly GCF_001663395.1. NCBI lineage: Bacteria > Bacillati > Bacillota > Bacilli > Caryophanales > Staphylococcaceae > Staphylococcus > Staphylococcus sp. AntiMn-1. The sequence continues at coordinate 968,665 of NZ_CP012968.1, read as the reverse complement.
GTATCTTCAGAATTTTGTTCGTTTACATCAGAAGAAGTGTTGTCTTGAGCTGTATTTTGTTCAGTAGCTTGCGTATTTTCAACAGTTTGACTGTTATCAACTGCAGTAGTTGTATCATCAGTTGAATTGCCTTCGTTGTGTTGAATATTTTGATTAGAAGTATCTTCTACAGATTGTTGAGTCTCTTCGGAATCTTGCTGGTTTAGGTCAGAAGAACTATTGTTTTGAGCGGGCTCTTGTTCAATACTTTGAGCATCTTCAGAATCCTGAGTGTTTTCAGTTACTTCATTAGCTTCAGATTGCGTGTTCGCTTGGTCTTCTTGGCCTGAAGTTTGTTGATTGTATGTATCTTGACTTGGTGTTTGATCAGAGTTCAACTCATCTAATTCTGCATCGTAAGTGTTAACTTCGTTTGCTAAGGTCTGTTCAACTTGTGTAGGGTCTTGGTATGATTGTGTACCTGAAATATTAGCGGTAGGTTTACTAACTTCAGATTTGATTTGTTCACTTTGTTTAAGTGTATTCTTATCATCTAACACATTCTCGTTTGTAGATTTATTTTGTACGTCATCTGCAGCTTGTGCTTGATGAGATGTTAAAGCTGTACCTGCTAACGTTAGTGCTACCATCGACGGTACTTTATAAGTAAACTTTTTCTTAGTCATTAAACTGCCCCTTTAACTATATAATTTAATATCTATTATAATACGACTTTTGGAGGAGTGGTTTACTTTTTACTGATTTGTAATATAAAATTAATCTAATTAAGTTTTGGAAAAGTTATAACATCTGATTTAATGCGTTATAAAGCTTAATTTTGAAAATATTGAAATATTACACAAATCGAAATATTACAAAAGATAGTTGCAATATAAATACAAAAACATATTAAATTGGGTTAAATAGATTTTGTCATAGCAATATGATCAATATTTTCCTCAATAAAAATCTTTCCAAAAGGTTTATATCCAAGAGATTCATAAAAAGTTTGAGCGTGGCATTGTGCATTTAGCATTAAGGAATGATGGCCTTGATTTTTAGCGATTTCTTCTAAAAATTGCATGAGTAGTTTGCCATATCCAGATTTTCTATGAGATGAAATAATAGCAACTCTTTCTATTTTAACGGCATTGTCATAAGGACGAAATCTACCAGTGGCGAAGGGGATGTTGTTTTCATCATATCCAATGATATGCGTAGCAATAGCTTCGTATTGATCTATTTCATTTTCTAACGGTACACCTTGTTCAAGAACAAATACTTGTTTTCGTACACTATATGCATCTTCCATCATGGAAGGCGTTGTAACAATTTTAAACATAACTATTCCTCGTTTCATTTATTTTGGTTAAAAAAACGCCCTATCAAAGTTTAATATGATAGGGCGTTTTTTAATGATTATTGTGCTTCTTTTCTAATTATCGCAGTATATTGCCAAAAAATTCGCATTTGTGCAATATTCCAATTATTCATACCCATTGTAAAACCAGATGGTCTAAATAAATTAACATCTGTAACCTCTAGTGCAGCCGCAATAAGATATTGGATGGGTACGCTAATTTCTTTCATTGTTTCTGTAATACCATTTTGATTATAAACCCATGAAAACGGTAATTCTGATTCAAAAACATCAACTTTTTCGAATATTTCTGGAAGTCCAACAATATAACATGCACCATCGATGATAGGATTATTATCACTATCTTTATAGTATATGCGTAAAGCTTCATAGTTTTCACGGTGTTCATGATTGACATAGAAAAATTCATTTCTAAAAAGCGCCATATCTTTGCTGTGTATCATTTGTTGTTCTAAAACATTAAACATTCCGTTTATATGAGCAAGTTTTTCGTATGTTTTGCGTGACATATAGTGAGCTCCTCTCTACAGTTAATATTGATTAGTTGGTACTTCTTGAGTATTTTGTTGCTGATTAGGATCTATTTGTTGCTGATCGGTATTCTGTTGTTGCTGATTATTATTGTTTTGTTGTTGGTTAGGGTTACCTTGTTGCTGATTAGGATCTACTTGTTGTTGATTAGGATCAATTTGTTGTTGATTAGGATCAATTTGTTGTTGATCGTTATTCTGTTGTTGTGAATTATCATTGTTTTCAGTGCCATTTAATTCTGATGAATTGTCTTCATCATTATCATTGGAAGTATCATTTTGATTTTTTCTAAGTAGACTACTGTCTAACTCTGTTTGTGGTACGAGTGTACCATAAAAATCAGTGACACGTTGATTTAAGAAATCACTTGTATCTTCAATCTTAGGTAAATTTAAATCATCACGTAGTAAATTTGAAGTGTCTTGAATACTATTAATATCTGGATTGTAATAATAGATTCCATTTAAGTAATCATCTTCACCTTTAAGTTGTTTACTTTTGATTTCAACATCATCTTTTAAATAAGATGTTGCAAGAGCTTTTACCTCATCATAGCTTAAATTATGTTTTGAATTATTCCCAACTATTTCAATAACATCATCTAGCTTACTAAAGGAACCAGCATTTTGTGCCTTAGCAAAGAGTTTTTTAATTAACTCCATTTGTCTTTGACCACGTTTTAAATCAGAATCATGATGTCGTGTTCTAGCGACTGCTAATGCTTCGTCGCCATTTAGTTTTTGATGTCCTTTTTCAACTTTTATTTTGCCACTGTCATCAGTATTTGGTTCACTGATGTCATAAGGGACATTATATTCAATGCCACCAAGTTCATCAACAGCATCTACGAATGCATCCATATTAATACGTACATAATAATCAACCGGTACGTTTAAAGTAGCTTCTACAGAATCCATTGAAGCTGTAGGTCCACCATAAGCATGTGCATGAGTGATTTTATCGTAATAACCTACTTTTGGAATATAACTGATTGTATCACGAGGAATGCTTAGCATTCTTATTTGTTCTTTATCGGAATTAAATGTTGAAAGAATCATTGCATCGGTTCTTGATTGTTCAGTACTTTGCCCATTTTTTTCTCGTCCACTATTTCCATCAATACCTAAAAATAAGATAGAAATAGGATCTTTAGAAGGATCGACTTTAGATTCACGAATGTTTGATTTCCTAGAGGAGTCACCATCGTTAAAAGAATTCTCAAAAGCGCCTTGAGATGATTTGAGTAGAATGATAGCAAATATAACCGGAACAACGACAAGAACTAAAGATAGAAATATTAAAAAATATTTTAAAAATTTATTCATGTTTGAAGCTCCCCATGTATATGATTTTGTACATGTTACTATATTATCGTTAAATGTTATAGCTCTTTTAACTATATTAAATATTTGTAAAGAAGAAAATGTACTATAACTTATAATTTTATTACTATAGCTAGTAAATATCAACTATGAATGTGTTATTTTCAAGTTTAAAGTAAAATTAAATTAGGGTATGTGAAGTATAATGCTTATATATTGGAATTTATCAGTAGAAACTAACAAAATTGTCATTTGCTTAGAAATGATTTATAGCGATACATGAGCTATAATATATAATAGAAATATCATCTTGTGAACAATAACTGTGTTTCAAGGAAATGACAAAATAATTATAAATATAAGAAAAAAGGGCTTTGCTACGTTATAATTTAAGAACAATGCTTTCTATAAAATATTTTTAAAATTAATAATTGAAATGGATATATCTTTAGCAAAAGATATGAGGAGGAAAAGTGAGTATGAAGCAAGAATGGTTAGATAAAATAGATGAGAGTTTAGTGAAAGATTTTTATGAAATACAAACTGAAACAGAAAAAGAAGAAGGGTTCAAAGGAAGTTTAGCTTTTGGAACTGCAGGTATTAGAAGCACTTTTGGCTTAGGACCAGGAAGATTAAATGCATTTACAATTCGCAAAGTGGCTTTAGGTTTAGCTCAATTTTTAAGAAGTAAAATTGATTCACCAACTGTAGTAATACACTTTGATACGAGATTTTTATCTAAAGCATTTTCACAAGAAATGGCTAGTGTGCTAGCTAACAATAATGTTATACCTATTTTATCAGAAGATTATAAATCTACTCCAGAGTTATCATTTGCCGTTAGACATTTGAATGCAGATGCAGGTGTGATGATAACAGCTAGTCATAATCCTAAAAATTATAATGGTATAAAAATTTATGATGAAAAAGGCGGCCAATTATTACCTGATGAATCCGAACAACTTAGTAATTATATTAATACGATAGAATCTCCATTATCGATTAAAAAGGGCGATTTTGAAGTATTAAAAGAAAATAATAGAATTAAATATATTACTAGTGAAGTAACTGAAAAATATAAAAGTGAAGTTAAAGATTTAGTAGGTTCGATTGATGAAAAAGGTGCAAAAGTAGTATTAACCAGTTTACATGGTACAAGTTTACCGTTAGTTTCAAATATATTAACAGAATTGGATTACCAAAATTTTGTGATAGAAGAAGAGCAATCTACACCGGATGGTAATTTCCCAACTGTAGAAATTGCTAATCCTGAAGATGAAACTGCTTTTAATTACGGCCTAGCACTTGCAGAAAAAACAGACGCACAATTGATCATAGCTACAGACCCTGATGCAGATAGATTTGGTTTTATTGAGCGTTATGGAAAAAATGAATATAGATATTTTAATGGTAATGAAATTGGGTTACTGTTTATGAAATTGAGATTTCAAGAATTAGTTGAAGCAGGCGCACCACTTTACATTATTAAATCTATCGTCACAAGTGAGTTAGCAGAAAGATTAGCATTAGCGTTAGATGTACAAGTTAATAATGTGCTGACTGGATTTAAATATATTTCTGATTTAATTGAGCAAAAAGGTGCAGACAATGAGACGCAATTATTACTCGCATTTGAGGAAAGCCACGGCTATTTAGCGAAATCAATTTCTAGAGATAAAGATGCAATTCAAATGGTACCTTTATTAGTTAAATATAAAAATCTATTATCTAAAAATGGTTTAACATTTAAAGACACTATGGAAGATATTTATCAAAATATTGGTGCATTTAAAGATAGAACACTCGCACCGTCATTTGAAGGAGGCGAAGGTGTAGAAAAGATTTCGAATATAATGAGTCAATTTAGAAATAACGATATATTCTCAATTTGTGGTATGGATGTAAAACAAATAGAAGACTATCATACGGGTGAAAATAGAAATGTTATAGAAGGTACAACAGAAGCATTAACGTTACCGAAAACGGATTTGATTAGATTCATTTTTGATAATGGATTTATCGCGCTTAGACCATCTGGAACAGAGCCGAAAATTAAACTCTATTTCTCTCTGAATGTAGAAGATATAGATGCAATTACAGATCAATTTGAAAAAGACTATATTCAAAATATAGATTAATTTATGTAGAGGCAGCAAGATGACATCAAAAAAACTAAAACAATTTATCATTTTTTTAATCTTTATTTTAACAATAATCACTTTTACAATTGGATATAGATATTATCAAGATAATAAACAAGACACGAAATACCAAATTATTCATACGAATAATTTGAAAACAGTAATGGATAAAAACAACCCACAAATAAACGCGATTCATCAATATTTAGAAAAAGTTAATTTTAACGGCACTATAGCTGTTTTTGAACGTGGTCAACTTAAATTAAATAAAGGATATGGTTTCAAAAATTTTGAAACAGATGAAAAGAATAGGGCAGACACATTATATTTAATCGGATCTTCTCAAAAATTCACCACTGGATTAATGCTTAAGCAATTAGAAAATGAGCAAAAAATTAATATGAATGATGTGGTTCATCAATATTTGCCATGGTTCAAAACATCCAAACCTATTACATTAAATCAACTTATGCTTCATCAAAGTGGTTTATATAAATATAAAGCTTCAACTTCTTATAAAAATCTAGATAATGCAGTACAGTCAATACAACGCAAAGGTATTGAGACTAAATTTTATAATAAAAATAGATATAATGATGCTAATTATTTAGTTTTATCTCGTGTGATAGAAGAAGTAACTGGTAAATCTTTTTCAAAGAATTTCGAAAACAGATTATCAAAGCCATACGGATTGGAGCACACGGCATTTTTTAATGATGAAACTTTCAAAAAAGATATGGCGGAAGGCTATAAAAAAGATGAAAATACAGGTGAACCGGTTAAGCAGAAGCCTAATGTTTTAAACCAATATTACGGCGCTGGTAATTTATATATGACCCCTCATGATATGGGAAATTGATATTAACTTTACAAAACAATGAACTATTCAAAGATAATATAACAACGCCTTTACTACATGAAAGTTTAACGCCACGTTATCTAAAAGCGTATCGTTATGGTTTTTATTCACTTCCTAATAAAAATCGAATTAATGGTGGTTTTTTTGGACAAGTATTTACGGCATATTTTAATGACGACTATATTGTGGTGCTTGGGACAAATTATGAAAATAATGATGTGAATAATGAGGAAAAGATAAAACATATTTTTAATAAATTACTAAAACAAGACAAGCCTTATAATATAGTAGGGCAACGTTATTAATTACTTGATTATTGTAGTAACCTAAAATGAAGTAATTTAAAACACTCCTAACTGTAAAGTGTAAAGGTACAACCTTTAACTTGATGACAGTATTAGGAGTGTTTTTTCTTAAGTATAAATAATAGTTATATTATGCTACAAATCATATTCACCTTATTTACAGTATTTTAGTGCATTGACGAACATGTCCTCAAACGTATCGGGATGAATGGACATGACCACTGAACAATTAGGGAAGCGAGATTTGAAATCAGTTACTGTTGCACCTTTTGTAAATGTACCATTCGTTTCTATTTGTACATCTGCTTCCTGTACATTGAATTTCTCAGGATGAAGCAAATAAAGCACAGTATATGCATCGTATACATTAATCCCTTTTTCAAAATCATCGCCTTTGTAATGCTTGAAGAGTTGATGCAACATATCACCAGTTTCATTTAGTGTTGGTAGTTTATTTACAAATGCATGGCTTAATGTTGAACTTCTTGCTACATCAAGTCCTACCATGGTTAAAGGCAAACCAGAATTAAAAACGATTTGTGCAGCCTCAGGGTCACAATAAATATTAAATTCCGCTAAAGGGGTGACATTACCACGGTCTGCGCTGCCTCCCATTAATACAATTTCCTTAATATAATCTTTTACTTCTGGATAAGTAGAAAGTAATAAGGCAATATTCGTTAATGGACCTATAGGTATAAGAGTTATAGGAATCTCACTACTTATTAAAGCTTTTCGCATTGCTTCTACAGCATGTGTTGAAGCTAAATCTTTTTCATTTACTTTAGGAAATGGATAACCATCCATACCTGACTCACCATGAACTTGGCTTGCATCTACAATCTCAGAAACTAATGGTTGAGAAGCCCCTCTATGAACGGGTACGTCACTTGCAAAGAATTGCTTGAGTTTCAACGTATTTGCTGTAGTTTTCTCAATGCCAACATTACCATTAATTGTAGTAATCATTCGTAGGTCAAAGTTGGGATGATTCAGCGCGATACTTATAGCAGCGGCATCATCAATACCAGGATCGGCATCTATAATGATTGGTTGTTTCATAATTGTTAAGTCCTCCTAAGTCATTTTGTTATTGTATGGATCCATTTTACATTGTTTTCTTTTAAAAGTGTTGTATATAAATTAATGTATATTTAAGTTGAGCATAAAAGTAGGGAAAAAACATAAAATTTAACGGGAACTAACTTCTATAATTTAATTAATAATAAAAAAAGACTTCTCTTTTAGAGAAGTCTTTTCTTGGATTATAAGTGAGCCGAGTGTCCACCTTGCATTACCCAATAAGTACCAATAACAGTAATTAAAGTAATGATAATCGCAAATATAACTTTAAATGCTTGTAAGTTTCCGTCTCTACCTTCAGTTAAGTGCATGAACATTAATAATTGAACTGCAGCTTGTATAAAAGCAAAACCAAAAATGATGGTAATCTTAACGTTAAGTTCCATAGATGTGTATAAAGTTACAAACACTGCTAATATTGTCAGAACGATTGAGGCAATAAAACCTACTGTGTGTTTTACTATTGTATTCATCCGCTAAACACCATCCCTATCATATATACGGCAGTGAAGATGAAGATCCATACAACATCTAAAAAGTGCCAATATAAACTTACTATAAATAATTTAGAAGCATTGTCTTTATTTAATCCTCGCATAGCTACTTGAATTAATAAGCAGATAATCCAGACGATACCTAACGATACGTGGGCACCATGTGTTCCTAATAGTATAAAGAAACTAGACCAATAAGAACCAATAGAAAGGTTAACACCTTCATGTACATAGTGTATGAATTCATAGATTTCAAAGCCCACGAATACGACACCTAATAATACAGTGATAATCATCCAAATCATCATTAATTTTTCTTTTTCTTTTCTCATGTAGTAAATTGCAATACCACATGTATAAGAACTAATCAATAAAGCGAATGTCATTATCAAAACGAGGGGCAATTCAAATAACTCGGTAGTCATTTTACCACCATAATCGCCACCACGTTGCAGTGTTAGTAACGCTGCAAACAACGTACCAAATAATGAGAATTCAGCTGTAAGGAAAATCCAAAAGCCAAGCTTATTTAATTCACCTTCATGCGAACGTTGATCAATTGTGTTTGCATCATGACTCATGACTTACAGCCTCCTTTTCTTTTATTCGTGCTTCACGTAAACGTTTTTCAGTTTCAATTACTTCAGAAACTGGAATATGATAACCGTGATCTACTTGGAAACTACGGTAAATCATAGTTCCGAAAATACCAATTAAACAAAGAATAGCCGGTAGCATTGTTTCAAAGACTAGGAAGAAACCACCAATAGTGAAGAATATTCCCATCCAAAAACCAACTGGCGTATTATTCGGCATGTGGATATCTGTGTAATTATGGTTATCTAAATAATGACGACCATGTTCTTTCATATCAACAAATGTATCGTAGTCGTTCCAGTCTGGTGTGATAGCAAAGTTGTATTTAGGTGGCATTGCAGCTGCAGTTGACCATTCTAAAGTACGACCTAAGCCATCCCAATTATCACCAGTTGCTTCACGTGGTGCTTTGAAGAAGCTGTAAACAATACTTGCGACTAAGAACATAAAGCCTAATGCCATTAATAGGGCACCGAAAGTTGAAATTACGTTTAGTAACCACCAACCATCTTCAGGCATATAAGTGTATAAACGACGTGGCATACCATCAAGACCTAGTATGTATTGAGGTATGAAACAAATGTTGAAACCAATTACAAAGAACCAGAAACACCATTTATTTAATGTCTCGTTCAGCTTAAATCCAGTCATCTTAGGCCACCAGAATATTAAAGCTCCTAGACAGGCAAATACAACCCCCGCTACTAATGTGTAGTGGAAATGGGCTACTAAGAAGTACGTGTTGTGGTATTGGTAATCTGCTGCTGCCATAGAAAGCATAATACCAGTTACCCCACCAATTAAGAAGTTAGGTATGAATCCTAATGCGAATAGCATTGGTGATTCAAAGGTAATACGACCTTGGTAAAGCGTGAACAACCAGTTAAATATTTTGACACCGGTTGGTATACCAATAAGCATTGTTGAAATCGAGAAGAATGAGTTAATTAATGCACCATTACCCATTGTGAAGAAATGGTGAACCCAAACTAAGAAACTTAAGAATGCGATACCTGCAGTCGCCCAAACCATACTTTGGTGACCAAATAGGCGTTTACGCGCAAACGTTGGAATGATTTCAGAGTATATACCGAATGCTGGTATGATAACGATGTATACTTCGGGGTGCCCCCATACCCAGAAGAAGTTAGCCCAAAGCATTGGCATACCACCATTAGCAACTGTAAAGAATGCTGTACCGAATATATTATCGGTTGTAAATAGTGCTAATGCTACTGTTAGTACTGGGAAAGCCAAGATAACGATTAAAGCTGTAATGAAAGTAGTAATCGTAAACATTGGCATTTCCATAAATTTCATTGTAGGTGTTTTCATTCTAAGTATAGTTACAAAGAAGTTAATACCTGTCATTAGTGTACCGATACCAGAAATCTGTATTGCAATTAAGTAATAATTGACACCTGGCCCGGGACTGAATTCGCCTGCGAGTGGTGCATAGTTAGTCCAACCAGCAGCAGGTGAGCCTCCGATTATAAATGACAGGTTGAATAAAATCATACCTGAGAAGAATAACCAGAAACTTACGCTATTTAATACAGGGAATGCAACGTCTCGAGCACCAATTTGTAAAGGTACAATGACATTCCATAAACCAAATATGAAAGGCATTGCCATAAAGATAATCATGATAACACCGTGTGTACTAAAAACTTCGTTATAGTGATTTGAGTCCAAGAACGTATTGTTAGGAATCGCTAATTGTGTACGCATCATTAATGCGTCAATACCACCACGAACGAACATTAATACGGCACAGATTAAGTACATTGCCCCGATTTTCTTATGGTCGACAGATGTGAACCATTCTCTGTATAAATATTTCCATAATTTAAAATAAGTAATTACTGCGATTAGTCCAATGATTCCAAATGGGGCACCGATTTGTGCCATTGTAATCATCCAAGAACCTTCAACAAGTAATTGATCCCATGGAAAATTCATTAATGTCCACCTCCAGATTCATGCTCTTTTTTCTCTATTTCAGATACTTTTTCGTCTTTAGCACCTTTAGAGATTTTGTCCATTTCCTCGACGTTATGTTTTTCTTCGTCTTTGAATTCACTGTTGTATGGTTCATCGTTGCCAAGAATCATGGCTTTCATACCATGTCTCTCATAGTTCGCATTTGTGATTTGCGGTTTACGTGCAGGTTGATCAGGTTCATCTAACACATCTTCAGTTAATTCTTCTTCAGTGTTAAAGTTCGGATCTTTCTGTACGTAATTGAAGCGATCATAAGCGTGGAAAATATACTCAGGATCTGCTGCAGGATCAACAAATGCTAGATGGGTACCACTGAAAGTTAACTCTTCATTTTCAGTAGTTGGTAAAAGTTGCTTATCAAATGTATCTTGATCTAACTCTTTTTTACTTTGAGCATCTTTGACCCAATCGTTAAATTCACTTTGACTTACTGAGTTAACATCGAAAGTTTGACGAGAAAAACCTTCACCATTGAAGTTTGAGTTACGTCCACGGAACGTACCTTCTTCACTGGATGTTAATGTCCAGTCCATCGTCATACCTGTCATCGCGTATTTCTGACCACCAAGTTGTGGTATCCAGAAACTTGTCATCATATCCATTGATTGGAGTTTGAAAACAACTGGACGATCTTTCGGTATTGTTAAGTGATTAACAGTTTCAATTTTTTCTTCAGGATAACTAAAGAACCACTTGTAACCAGCACTTGTAGCATAAACTACAATTGGATCATCCTCTTTGTCTGGTGTTTCCTCATACATGTAAAGTGATTTAACCGTTGGAATGGCTATAGCAATTACAATGAGAATTGGAATAATGAACCAGATCGATTCAAGTAAAAAACTATGATGCATCTTTCCTGTTTCCTCTGTTTTGCCCATTCTATATTTGAATAGAAAGACTGTGAACAAGAGAATTACAGCGACAACTATAGCAAGCATGAAGATGATTGAATAGATAATCAAGAACTTCGTATCACTTGCCATTGGCCCTTTTGGGTTTAAAACTTCTACATTCTCACAACCACTAAGTAAAATTAGCGAGCCAAAGAGTAGAAGCAAAGACTTAAATTTTGACACTTTTTTGACCTCCTAATACTACAATTGTAGGGCTTAACATCAATTTTAAGATATTACGCAATTATTACAAGTGTTTGTGCGAAAAAAATTATTGTAAAATTAAAAGAAACCCAACAGAACCAATGTCTGACGGGCTTTTAAAGATTTGTTAAAATTATGTGTACATTTTGTGAAAAGTGTCATAATTAAGTCGAAAGGGTAATTTTGTCTTAAAAATTGTGATAATCGTTATCATTTACGATTTTTGAGACTATGTATGAAACCTAGGTGTTACTTAACTTCAACATAACGTATAGATTTTTTTACAGCACCATTTGAATCTTCAACTTTGTATTCAACTTTATACTTTCCAGTTTTATTTGTATTTATATCTCCATCAACGGTAATTTTATGAGTTAAATCGCCATCTTCTTTATCAAAGGCACTTACACCATTAAGTAAATTGTAATCGTCACCTTTTTCGATGATTGTATCATTTGTACCTTTTAGTTCTGGTGTTGAATTATCAGTAGCTTCTGCACTTAAGTTAGGTGACACAAGTGTTGCAGATACGCCTAACGCTGATAATGACTGTATTAGTTTATTCATAACGTTAACCTCCGTATGACCGTCATTTGTTTTATTCAACTATACTATACTTTAAATGAGTTTAGAATACATCGTACTATAGTCTTAATATAACCTATGACTTTGAATCTAGCTGTAATTTTCAGTAAACATTTAGTAAATTGAACGTTCTGCGAGTTTTGACATAACAAACTTCAAATAATATTAAATTTAATTCGAAATTCTTGGGGAGGGTTTTAACTGAAAATGAAAAATGTCATTGAAAGATCTCTGTCATTTTTATATTTGGACAATATATTATTATAGATGTAGAAAGTGGAAAATTGGAATGTCATGTAAAAGACACTATTTATATAGTAGAAGGTGGTCTAAATTATTCACATTTACAGTAAAAAGAGATGTTGATAATGATTATGAAGGTGGAGTTTCTTCAATAATAGTTGATAAATTTAAAGTAGGTAAGTTTATTTCAAGAGATTCAGAAATATATGGAGGAAGTTTTTTCTTAAAATCTATTATCACAACTTTACGACAAAAAGGTATAAATGGATAGAAAATAAAGTTCGAATCATTTATACCCAAAATAAGTACTGGTGTGAAATTATTATTTAGATGAAGTATTTGAATTTTGAATATTTTATAAAAAGAGAGGTTAGATTTCACATTGTGACATCTAACCTCTCTTTATTTAAATATTAATTGTAACAATACGTAATAATTATTCTAGAATGATTATTCAATACCTCTACGCATTTTTTCCGCCATAAGCGTATTATTTAAAACCATAGTAATAGTCATTGGGCCAACGCCACCAGGAACTGGAGTAATTGCGCCTGCAACTTCTTTTACTTCATCATAAGCAATATCACCTTTTAATTTACCATTTTCGTCTGGTGTGTTACCAACATCAATTACAACTGCGCCTTCTTTGACATCTTCTTTTGTAACTAATCCCGGACGACCAACAGCACTAACGATGACATCAGCATTTTTTAAATAACTTTGCATATCCTTAGTTCTTGAATGAAGAATCGTAACAGATGCATTTTTTTGTAATAACAATTTAGATACTGGTTGTCCTACGATATGACTACGTCCGATAACAACTGCATCTTTACCTTCTAAATCAATATCAGCATGATTTAATAATTCCATAATGCCTAAAGGTGTACATGGAACGAAAGTTTGTTGGTCTATATAAAGTTTACCAATATTTTCAGGGTGGAAGCCATCCACATCTTTTGTTGGATCTATAGATTCTATAACTTTTTGTTCACTTACTTGTTTTGGTAAAGGTACTTGTACTAATATACCGCTCACAGTATCATCTTCATTTAAACGTTTAAGTTCGTTTAGAACGTCTGCTTCAGATGTTGATTCATCTAAATGTACGATTTCAGAAATCATACCAATTTTTTCTGCTGCTTTCTTTTTAGAATTTACATAACTTTGACTTGCACCATCGTTACCTACAAGTATTACAGATAGTTTAGGTGTGTAACCCTTAGATTGCAAAGCTTCAACTTGATCTTTAAGACCTTGTCTGTAATCTTTTGCAATTTGTTTCCCGTCTAAAATTTTAGCGACCATGAAAAATCCTCCTCCAATGTGTGTACTTTACTTAACTTTAACATAAAAAACTCGATGAATAACAACCAAAAGACGTAGATTGAATCATTTTTTTGATTTAAAGTTCGATTTTTGATTGAAAAACCATCGTTTAGTTGTTATGCTATATCTGTAATATACATCTAATAGTAGTATCATTTCAAATTTCTGAAAGGGTGTTCATTGTGAAAGTGGTAGTTATAATGGGGAGTTCTTCTGATTGGGAGACAATGAAAGAAAGTTGTCTTATGCTAGACCAATTAGAAATTCCTTATGATAAAAAAGTAGTCTCAGCGCATCGTACGCCACAATTAATGTTTGAATTTTCTAAAGAAGCAAGAGAAAAAGGATATGATGTCATTATTGCTGGAGCAGGTGGTGCGGCACATTTACCAGGTATGGTAGCATCAATGACAACATTACCCGTGATTGGGGTACCAATCGAGTCAAAAAGTTTAAAAGGATTAGATTCGCTATTATCTATCGTTCAAATGCCAGGAGGTATACCAGTAGCAACAACTGCGATAGGCAAAGCTGGTGCCAAAAATGCAGGCGTGTTAGCGGCTAGGATTTTAAGTATTGGCAATAAAACAGTCCAAAAGAATTTGGAAAATTTCGAAAAAACATTAGTTGAGAAAGTGAGTGAAATGCAACATGAGCTTCAGTAAATTAAAATTCGGTTCGACTATTGGAATTATTGGCGGAGGTCAGCTAGGTAAAATGATGGCACAATCTGCCCAAAAAATGGGATTTAAAGTCATTGTACTTGATCCTGATCAAGAATGCCCATGTCAATATGTTGCACATGAATTTATTAATGCCGCTTACGATAATCAAGAAGCTTTAAATCAACTTGGTGAATCATCGGACGTCATTACTTACGAATTTGAAAACATTTCAGCAAGTCAATTACAAACATTAGTTTCAAAATATAATGTTCCTCAAGGTTATCAAGCAATTCAGTTACTACAAGACCGATTGACTGAAAAACAAACGTTGCAAGCAGCACAAACTCAAATTGCACCATTTGTTCAATTATCTGAACCGAGTGATTTGAATCAAGCAATTGAAAATATTGGTTATCCATTTATCGTAAAAACACGTTTCGGTGGTTATGATGGTAAAGGTCAAGTTTTGGTTAAAGACGCAACTTATATTGATGAAGCAAAGTCGCTTGTTGATAAACAAGAATGTGTAGCCGAACAATTTCTAGACTTACAAAAAGAAGTTTCACTTACAGTGACGATTGGCAATGATAACCAAATCACGTACTTTCCACTCCAAGAAAATGAACATCAACATCAAATACTTTTTAAAACAATTGTACCAGCCCGTACAGATATAGAAAAAGAACAAGAAGCACAAAATGAAGTTAAAAAAATTATTGATCACATCCATTTTGTAGGTACATTTACCGTTGAATTCTTCATCGATACACATAATCATTTATATGTTAATGAAATTGCACCGAGACCACATAATTCAGGACACTATTCAATAGAAGCATGTGATTACTCTCAATTTGATACACATATATTAGCAATTACAGGACAAAAGTTACCACAATCTATTGAATTGCTAAAACCTGCAGTAATGATGAATTTATTAGGTAGAGATTTAGATCTTTTAGAAGATCAATTTGCTGACCATCCAGATTGGCATGTGCATATATATGGTAAAAACACACGTAAATCAGATAGAAAAATGGGTCATTTAACTGTTTTAACTGATGATGTGACTCGTTCTGAAGAAATATTGTTAAACAGATTTGAAGGGAGATACAACTAATGTCTTTGTTATATGAAGGGAAAGCGAAAAGAATTTTCTCAACTGGAGAACCTGAAATACTACGCGTTGAATATAAAGATGAAGTGACAGCTGGAAATGGGGCGAAAAAAGATTTCATAGAAGGTAAAGGACGATTAAACAATCAAATTACTACTAGAATTTTTAATTTTATAAAAGCTCAAGGCGTGAATAGTCACTTTATTGAACAGACTTCTGAAACTGAACAACTTGTGAAATCGGTAGATATTATTCCTTTGGAAGTAGTAGTAAGAAATATTGCAGCTGGTTCTATAACAAAGAGATTAGGTTTTGAAAAAGGTCATGAATTTGATGCTCCACTCGTAGAGTTTTTCTATAAAAATGATGATTTAAATGATCCATTGATTACAGAAGATCATATTAAGTTATTACACATAGCAACAGATGATGAAATTGCAATTTTAAAAGAAGCAGCTAAAGAAATAAACGCGATACTTGTTCAATTAATGGATAAAATGGATTTAAGGTTAGTTGACTTTAAAATTGAATTTGGGCGTACGACAGATGGTCAAATTATATTAGCTGACGAAATTTCACCAGACACTTGTCGCATATGGGATAAACATAGCGATACAAATTTTGATAAAGATGTATATCGTGAAGACACGGGATCAATTATTGAAACATATCAAACTTTCTTAAATAAATTGGAGGCACTATAAAAATGAAAACAATCGAATTACACATCACTTTACAACCGCAAGTACTTGATACACAAGGACAAGCATTAAACCGCGCAGTACATGATTTAGGATATAAACAAGTGAACGATATTCGCGTAGGTAAAGTTTTATATATGACAATTGATGAAGCAACTGACGAAGCTGTACACAATGTGGTTACAACACTAAGTGAAAAATTATTTGCTAATACTGTAATTGAAGAATATAGTTACAAAGTTTTGGATGAAGGAGAGAAAGCTTAATGAAATTTGCAGTGTTGAAATTTCCAGGATCAAACTGTGACCGAGATATGTATAACGCGGCAGTGAAATCTGGTGTCCAAGCAGAATTTGTAGATTATAGAAATACTTCTTTAGAAGGGTTTGATGGTGTACTTATACCTGGCGGTTTCTCATTTGGAGATTATTTACGCTCAGGTGCGATGGCGAGTGTTGCACCGATTACTGAAGAAGTTAAACGTTTTGCAGATGAAGGGAAACCGGTTTTAGGTGTATGTAATGGTTTTCAAATTTTGACTGAAATTGGACTGTTACCAGGTGCATTATTGCATAACGACTCGCATTTATTTGTGAGCCGTAATGAAACTTTAAAAGTTGTAAATAATAAAACGATGTATACCAATTTATATGAAGCAAATGAAGAAGTAATTTATCCAGTTGCACATGGTGAAGGGCACTATTATTGTACACCAGAAATGTATGAAGCATTAGAAGCCAACAATCAAATTGTTTTAAAATATCTGGACAATCCGAATGGTTCGTATAATGACATAGCCGGAATTATTAACGAAAAAGGAAATGTATGCGGTATGATGCCACATCCAGAACGCGCAATTGAGTCAATTCTAGGCACTGATAGTGGAGTGAAATTATTTGAATCAATGGTAAATAGTTGGAGGGAACAAAATGTCTAAATTTTTAGAACCAAGCTCAGAGGAAATTAAATTAGAACGCTTATATAAAGATATGGGTTTAACTGATAAAGAATACGACAAAGTTTGTGAAATCTTAGGACGTGCACCTAATTTTACTGAAATAGGTATTTTTTCTGTAATGTGGAGTGAACATTGTTCATACAAACATTCAAAGCCATTTTTAACACAATTCCCAACTACTGGTAAACATGTATTAATGGGACCAGGTGAAGGCGCTGGTGTCGTGGATATTGGCGATGATCAAGCAGTAGTATTCAAAGTTGAATCACATAACCATCCTTCAGCAGTAGAACCTTATCAAGGCGCAGCTACAGGAGTGGGCGGCATCATTAGAGATATCGTTTCTATGGGTGCAAGACCTATCAATTTACTAAATAGTTTACGCTTTGGTGAATTAACAGAGAAACAAAATCGTCGTTTATTGCGTGGTGTTGTCGCTGGTATCGGTGGTTATGGTAACTGTATTGGTATTCCAACTACTGCAGGTGAAATTGAGTTCGATAGTAGATATGATGGCAACCCTTTAGTTAATGCTATGTGTGTAGGTGTAATCGACCACGACATGATTCAAAAAGGGACTGCAAAAGGTGAAGGCAACCCAGTGATTTATGTTGGATTAAAAACTGGCCGCGATGGTATTCATGGTGCTACATTTGCTTCTGAAGAACTAAGTGAAGATAGCGAAAGCAAACGACCATCTGTTCAAATTGGTGATCCATTTGTGGGTAAAAAACTAATGGAAGCAACACTTGAAGCAATTACATTTGACGAACTTGTGGGGATACAAGATATGGGTGCAGCCGGACTTACTTCTTCATCTTCAGAGATGGCAGCAAAAGGTGGCAGTGGTTTACACCTTAAACTTGAAAATGTACCAACTAGAGAAGAAGGCATTTCACCATATGAAATGATGCTCTCTGAAACGCAAGAACGTATGCTACTTGTTGTTGAAAAAGGTACAGAGGATAAATTTTTGGAATTATTCGACAAGCATGAATTAGATAGTGCAGTAATTGGTGAAGTGACAAATACAGACCGTTTTGTTCTTACTTATGAAGACGAAGTATATGCTGACATACCAGTACAACCGTTATCAGACGAAGCACCTGTATACACTCTAGAAGGTGAAGCACCAGAATATAGTACAGCAAAAAATGATTATAGCAATATTGATGTGGAAAATGTGTTTGACCAATTACTACAACATCCTACAATTGCATCAAAGCGTTATTTATATGAACAATATGACCAACAAGTCGGTGCAAATACCATTGTAAAACCGGGTTTGCAATCATCTGTAGTACGTGTTGAAGGTACAAATAAAGCTATTGCATCCACAATTGATGGTGAAGCACGTTACGTATTTAATAATCCGTATGAAGGCGGAAAAATGGTCGTCGCTGAAGCATATCGCAATTTAATATCTGTAGGGGCTACACCATTAGCTATGACTGATTGTTTGAATTATGGTTCTCCAGAAAATAAAGAAATCTATCAACAACTTGCAGACTCAACAAAAGGTATGGCAGAAGCTTGTGAAGTCTTAAGTACCCCTGTCGTGTCTGGTAACGTGTCGTTATATAACGAAAATAGAGAAGCATCTATTTTCCCAACACCGGTTGTAGGTATGGTTGGATTAATTGAAGATATTCAATATCTAAATGAATTTACTCCGCATGCAGGAGATACTTTATACATTGTTGGTGAAACAAAAGACGATTTTGGCGGAAGTCAAATTGAGAAACTACTTTACAAAGAGGTCAATCATGAGTTTGAAGCGATTGATTTATCGGACGAAGTACGTAAAGGCGAATCTATTAAACAAGTAATTCGTAATGGTATTGCATCACATGTACAAACAGTTGGTAAGGGTGGATTACTAGTGACATTGGCTCGTATAAGTGCACATTACCAATTAGGTATGAACGTTAATTTAGATGTTACAAATGAACAACTTTTCAGTGAAACACAAGGTCGTTATGTTGTTGCAGTTAAAGAAGGTCAATCGTTCGATGTAGAAAACGCAGTAGAAATTGGTAAGTTAACTCAAGACAACCATTTCCTCGTATCAAACAAGGAAGTTCAAGTAACACGAGAAGTTAAAAATCTGAATGAATTATGGGAAGGGGCTATTCCTAAATGTATGACTACAGTGGATTAAATGAAGAGTGTGGTGTATTTGGAATTTGGGATCATCCGGAAGCTGCACAGTTAACATATATGGGGTTACACAGTTTACAACACCGTGGCCAAGAAGGCGCTGGTATCGTGTGTTCGGATGGCGAATCACTTGTTGGACAACGCGGTATGGGTTTACTTACTGAAGCAATTTCAGATACCCAACTTGAATCATTTAAATCCTATAAACATGCAATTGGTCATGTACGTTATGCCACTTCTGGTAATAAAGGAATAGAAAATATCCAACCGTTTTTATATCATTTTTATGATATGAGTGCCGCAGTTTGTCATAACGGTAATCTAATTAATGCACAAAGTTTAAAAAGATCGTTAGAACATCAAGGTTCTATTTTTCATTCTTCATCAGATACAGAAGTAATTATGCATTTAATACGTCGAAGCAAGGCACCAACCTTTGAAGATGCGCTTCAAGAAAGTTTGAGAAAAATCAAAGGTGGCTTTACTTTCGCATTATTAACGAAAGATGCGTTATATGGTGCAGTTGATCCTAATGCAATTCGCCCGTTAGTTGTAGGCAAAATGAAGACTGGTGCATATATCATTGCTAGTGAAACATGTGCGATTGATGTATTAGGCGCAGAATTTGTGCAAGATATTCATGCAGGTGAATATGTTGTGATTAATGACGAGGGTATTAGAGTAGAGTCTTATACAAGACATACGACAACTGCAATTTCAGCAATGGAATACATTTATTTCGCAAGACCTGATTCTACGATTGCTGGTAAAAATGTTCATGCGATTAGAAAACAATCAGGTAAACAGCTTGCCCAAGAAAGCCCAGCTGACAATGCTGACATGGTCATTGGTGTGCCAAACTCTTCTCTATCTGCGGCTTCAGGTTATGCAGAGGAAAGCGGATTACCTTATGAGATGGGACTTGTTAAAAATCAATACGTAGCACGTACATTTATTCAACCTACGCAAGAACTACGAGAGCAAGGCGTACGAGTTAAGCTGTCTGCAGTTAAAGATATCGTTCATAATAAAAATATTGTACTTGTTGATGATTCCATTGTAAGGGGTACGACAAGTAAACGCATTGTACAAATGTTAAAAGACGCTGGTGCAAATGAAGTGCACGTTCGTATTGCATCACCAGAGTTCATGTTCCCAAGTTTTTATGGTATAGATGTCTCGACTACAGCTGAATTGATTTCTGCGAATAAATCGCCTCAAGAAATTAGCGAGCATATTGGATCAGATTCCTTAGCATACTTAACTGTCGATGGACTTATTCAATCTATTGGACTGAATGAAGATGCACCATACAGTGGTTTATGTGTAGAAAGTTTTACTGGAGATTATCCAGCTGGACTTTATGACTATGAGTCTGACTATCTAGAGCATTTAAGTGAGCGTCAAAAGGAATATTTAGCAAATCATACACAATACTTTGATAAAGAGGGGAATTTAAATGTCTAAAGCATACCAACAAGCAGGTGTCGACATTAACGCAGGTTATGAAGCGGTAGATCGTATGTCGAGTCATGTCAAAAGAACGATGCGTAAGGAAGTACTTGGTGGACTTGGCGGTTTCGGCGCAACATTTGATTTGTCACAATTGAATATGAAAGCACCATTACTTGTTTCAGGAACTGATGGTGTTGGAACAAAGTTGAAATTAGCTATAGATAACAATAAGCACGATACAATAGGTGTCGATGCCGTTGCAATGTGTGTGAATGATATTTTAACAACCGGTGCAGAGCCACTTTATTTCTTAGATTATATCGCAACACATAAAGTTATTCCAGAAGTCGTTGAACAGATTGTCAAAGGGGTAAGCGATGGCTGTGAAGAAACAAACACTGCACTTATTGGTGGAGAAACAGCTGAAATGGGAGAAATGTATCACGAAGGAGAATATGATTTAGCAGGTTTTGCTGTAGGCGCTGTAGAAAAAGATGAATATATCGATGGTACTTCAGTAGCACCAGGACAAGTCATTATAGGTCTCGAATCTAGTGGTATTCATTCAAATGGTTATAGTTTAGTTAGAAATTTAATTAAAAAATCTGGCATTAACTTAAATGATAAGTTTGATGAACAACGCACATATCTAAATGTCTTTTTAGAACCTACACGCTTATATGTTAAACCAGTGCTTGCTGTCAAAGATGCAGTGAAAATCCATGCAATGACGCACATTACTGGCGGTGGTTTCTATGAAAATATTCCTAGAGCTTTGCCTGAAGGAGTTATGGCAAAAATTAATACGTCACAATTCCCAACGCCACCAATATTTGACTGGTTACAAGCACAAGGAGAAATCTCAACTGAAGAAATGTATAACGTTTTTAACATGGGTGTTGGCTTTACATTAATTGTAGACAAAGAAAATGAAGCAGCAGTGTTAAATATATTGAAACAACAACAAGTTAAGGCATACCAAATTGGTGAAATTGTTAAAGGTGATCAGCCAATTCAATTATTGGGGGTATAACTGTGACTAAAATAGCTATTTTTGCGTCAGGATCAGGCAGTAACTTTGAAAGCATCATGACTCAAATCGAAGAAGGTAATTTACCGAATATAGAAGTCACTGCCTTATATACAGACCAAGTAAATGCGTATTGCATTGAGCGTGCTAGAAAATATAATTTAGATGTTCATATCAATGAACTTAAAAATTTTCCTTCTAAAGCAGATTATGAGCGCAAAATTATCGAATGGCTTACTTCAGAACAAGTAGAATGGATTGTCCTAGCTGGTTATATGAAGCTGATTGGTGAAAATATATTAAAAGCATACAATAGACGTATTATTAATATACACCCTTCACTGTTACCTAAATATAAAGGTGAAGACGCAGTAGGCCAAGCTCTGGAGAGTGGCGACACGATTACAGGTACAACAGTGCATTATGTGGACAGTGGGATGGACACAGGAGAAATTATCGAACAATGGACATGTGATATATATACGGACGATACTAAAGAACAACTAGAAGAAAGAATTAAAGTGATGGAACATAAGTTATATCCGAAAGTGATATCCAAAATCATTCAATAAGAGGTGCCAATACAAAATGAAAAAAGCAATTTTAAGTGTGTCTAATAAAAGTGGTGTTGTGGCATTTGCCCAATCCTTAAACCAATTAGGGTATGAGTTATATTCTACAGGTGGCACGATGCAAGCTTTAGTAGAAGCAAATGTTCCAGTAAAATCAATTTCAGAATTAACACAATTTGAAGAAATTATGGATGGAAGAGTTAAAACATTACATCCATCTGTTCATGGTGGTATACTAGCTGATCGTGATAAGCCAGAGCATTTGCAACAATTAAAAGAGCAACATATTGATCTTATAGATATGGTTGTAGTTAATCTATATCCATTTAAAGAAACTGTAGCGAATCCTGACGTTACAGAAGGCGATGCAATTGAAAACATCGATATCGGTGGACCAACTATGTTACGTGCTGCAGCTAAAAACTTTAAGCACGTGACGACAGTCGTACATCCAGCAGATTATAATGAAGTTATCGAAAAATTGAAAAATGACGATTTGGATGAAGCGTACCGTAAGTCACTTATGATTAAAGTGTTTGATCACTCAAATCAATATGATGCAGCAATTGTTGAATTCTTTAAAAATAATAAAGAAAGTTTACGTTATGGCGAAAATCCACAACAATCAGCACAGTTTGTTCGTACATCTACTGCAGCGCACACACTTGGAGGCGCTAAACAGTTACATGGTAAACAATTAAGCTATAACAATATTAAAGATGCAGATGCAGCTTTATCACTTGTTAAGCAATTTGAACAACCAGCGGCAGTAGCGGTAAAACATATGAATCCTTGTGGTGTAGGTGTTGGCGAAACAATTAATGATGCTTATCAACATGCCTTTGAAGCGGATAGTCAATCTATTTTCGGTGGAATCGTTGCTTTAAATAGATCTGTAGATAGTACGTTGGCAGAAACTTTACATGAAATATTCTTAGAAGTTATCATTGCTCCAAAATACACACAAGAAGCATTAGACATTTTAAGTAAAAAGAAAAATATAAGACTTTTAGAAATTGATATGACGATTGATAATAGTGAACAAGAAGTCGTGTCTGTTTCAGGTGGTTATTTAGTACAAGATAAAGATAATGTGAAATTAACACGTGACGATATGAAAGTGGTTACGGAAGTTGAGCCTACTGAAGCACAATGGGATGCAATGTTATTAGGATGGAAAGTGGTTGCATCTGTGAAAAGTAACGCTGTCATTCTAAGTAATGCAAAACAAACAGTCGGTATTGGCGCAGGGCAAATGAACCGTGTTGGGTCAGCAGAAATCGCCATAGATCGTGCGATAGAAATGAATGATCAAGTTGCAATGGTATCAGATGGTTTCTTCCCAATGGATGATACAGTTGAATTAGCAGCTAAGTCAGGAATCAAAGCTATTATTCAACCAGGTGGATCAATTAAAGATCAAGCATCTATTGATATGGCGAACAAATATGGTATTGCAATGGTAACTACAGGCGTTCGACACTTTAAACATTAAGGGAATTGGAGGCAATATACTTTATGAAAGTACTTGTAATTGGTGCAGGTGGTAGAGAGCACGTAATAGCGCACAAACTAAAGCAATCACCACTTGTTAATGAAATATTTGCAATCCCAGGTAATGACGCAATGTCGAAAGTTGCACAGGTACATAGTGAAATAGCAGAAACAGAACATGAACAAATTGTAGCATTTGCACAACAACACGGTATTACATGGGCAATCATTGGCCCTGAGCAACCTTTAACAGAAGGGTTAACTGACAAATTAGAAGCTGCACAAATAAAAGTATTTGGACCTAATCGAGCAGCAGCACAAATAGAAGGTTCTAAATTATTTGCGAAAGAATTAATGAAAAAATATGATATTCCAACTGCTGAATATACTCAAATTACAAATAAGCAAGATGCATTAACTTATATTCAATCATGTGAATATCCAGTTGTATTGAAAAAAGATGGATTAGCAGCAGGTAAAGGGGTTATCATTGCGGAAAGTTATGAGGAAGCATTATCAGGTGTAGAAGAACTATACCAGGAAGAAGAAGGTATTGTGGTTTTTGAGCAATTTCTTGAGGGTGAAGAATTCTCGTTAATGACTTTCGTAAATAATGACTATGCTGTTCCGTTTGATTGCATAGCTCAAGACCATAAACGTGCGTTTGATGGTGACTTAGGCCCGAACACTGGAGGTATGGGTGCGTATTGTCCTGTGCCTCATATTGAGGATTCTATTATCAAACGAACAAATGATGAAATTGCACAGCCTATTGCAAAAGCATTGGTTAATGAAGGCTACTCATTTTTTGGTGTACTTTACATTGGAGCCATTATTACAGATGAAGGACCAAAAGTGATTGAGTTTAATGCACGTTTTGGCGATCCCGAAGCTCAAGTGCTTTTAACTCGTATGGAAAGTGATTTGATGCAGCATATTTTAGATTTAGAAGCTAAAAAACCAATCCAATTTCAATGGAAAGTAGATTCCGTAGTAGGTGTTATGCTTGCATCTAAAGGTTATCCAGCAAATTATGAAAAGGGTAAAACTGTTTCTGGCTTCGATTTAGATGGTCAATACTTTGTAAGTGGATTAAAAAAAGAACAAGATATATATGTGACATCTGGTGGCCGTGTCATTCTAGCTTTAGGTGAGGGAAAAGATATTGCAAGTGCAAAAGCTAAAGCGTATGAAGCAGTCGATAAAATTAAAAGCAATGCATTGTTTTATCGAAAGGATATTAGTGATAAAGCACTTAAATAGCAATTAAAGTAATTTACAAATGATTATTTTGAATTATATAAATGTAATCAAGAAAATTGAATTAGCTATCAAAAAAACGTTAAGACAAAATGGTTTAAGTTTTGTCTTAACGCTTTTTTATTTAAATTATATGGATAGTAAAGTGATTCAGTAAATACTTGAAATACGCACATCATTAATTCCTGTGATTGGAATATATTGTGCTAGGAAATATGCAACGATTAAAATAGAACTTACAACTACGATTAATAAAAGATCTTTATACGAGAAAGGTGCATAATAATAGTATGTTCTAGGTCCGTCTTTAAATCCTTTTTTCTCCATAGCAACTGACAATTGATGTGCTTTTCTAATGTTTTGACTTAGTAGCGGTATTACAAGGTGTTTTAAACGTTGAAACCCTCTATAATTACGTGAATCAATCATTTGATAGCGCATTTTCAATGATTTTCTGAGTTCGAACAATGAAGTGAACATCAAAGGTACCATTCTAATTGCTGCCATAAAGGCATAAGCTACTTTAGGTTTAACTTTGAGATGTTGCATAAGACTATAGAAAATCATGACGATTTGTGATGTGAAGGCAATTAAAATTCCAAAAAGAGAAACTGTTGTCGTACGCATTGCTAAATGTAGACCACGATATAAACTTTCGGTAGTAATTTGAATAAAGCCTAGCTTAAATATCGTGTGTGTCCCATCACCATAAAAAATCATGAATAAAGCAGATATCAAACTAAAAGTGACAGTAAAGAGTATGAAAACAAAAGTGACCTTGAATTTCAATCCATTAAATAAAAGTAGAAATATCAACATTAATAACGTTATATAGAGCATATAATCAAATTGATGTACAAAGATTACAAAGAAAAACAAAATGACTGCAATTGCTAATTTAGTAATAATGTTGACGTCATCAACAAATGAATAGTGTTTTTTCCACATCTCAAACATAAGTATCACCCTTTAATTCAGTTAATTGATGTTGATCGACATGGAGTCTACGGGTCGGATACCGTGCAATAATTTCTGAATCATGCGTCACCATTACAATCGTTTGTCCATTTTGTATACGGTTTTGGAATAATTTAATAAGGTTAAATGTATTATGACTATCGAGACCAAAGGTAGGTTCATCAAGTAAAATAAAGTCAGAAGATGAACTTAGTGCAATAGCAACGCTTAGACGTCTTTTTTGGCCTGTAGACAGTTCAAATGGATGCTGTGTTTTAACGGCTTGTAAATTTAGTATTTCAAGCATGTTTTGAGTCTCTCGCTCAGCTTCAACAGTTGAACGGTTTTTATTCTTATATTGAATGTAAATTTCATCATATACAGAATGTGTAATAAATTGTAATTCTGGGTTTTGGTAAACTAAATACATATGCTTTGCGGCGGTTTTAATTTTTGATAGAGTATGATTGTTAAAATACATTTTTCCGTCATATTTAATTAGTTGCATCATCGATTCTAATAAGGACGTTTTGCCACTACCATTTGAGCCAGTAATGGTAATCCATTCGCCAGCATAAATGTTTAATTCTGATATGTTGATCAGTTGCTGTTTACCTCGTTTAATCAAACCGTTTTTAAATTTAAAGCTATCATCTGATTGTTGTGTAGTTGCATCATTTTGTGTTTTTGATGATGGTGGGGCGTATTGCCAAGCATTAGGATGCCAGACACCATATTCTGTTAATAGATGCTCATAGTCATGCAATATCTTATTAGGAGGTGCATCGGCTATTATGGCACCATCATAATTTAATAGAATGACACGATCAACATGTTGCCAAATATGTTCTACTTTGTGTTCTACAATTAACACAGTTTGGTCATGCCAGAATGATTTTATTTTTTGCCATAAATCCGCAGTTGCATCCACATCTAGCATTGCTGTTGGTTCATCTAAGAATAGGGTGTTTGCTTGTTGTAACAAAGTTTCTGCAATTGCTAATTTTTGCTTCATTCCACCACTCAATTGATTAATATGTTGATTTTCATCGACATTTAAATCTACTGCTGACAAGGCAGATTGAATTCGGCTTTCCATTTCATCACGTGGTACGCGCAAATTTTCTAAAACAAAAGCCAGTTCCTCATATACTTTAGGCATACAAAATTGAGTGTCTGGATCTTGAAAAATAACGCCACAATCTTCTTCAATTTGTAATTCATCATATTTCATAGGTAAATCAATTAGATTAGGAACGATACCACTTAAAACGTTTAATAACGTACTTTTACCTGAACCAGAAGGACCTAAGAGCAACACTTTTTCTTTGTTTTTTATATGAAGTGTTAAATTATCAAATATTTTATTATTACTGTTAGGGTATTTTAAGCGTAAATTTTTTGTGACTATCAACTTTATTGCTCCTTATAAATTGTCATAATCGCTCTGAGTTGCAGGTCTGAATAATTTAGTGACACCGGTTTGATCTAAGGCTTTTACAATATAGTAAGATAAAAGTCCAGCCACAACAATTCCACTTATAAGTCGAAATACGATATATAGCATAAGGTTCCAACCAGCTATTTCACCGAGATAACCGTAAGCAAAATCCAAGGGTAAAGTAGATACTGAGGCTAAGAAACCGGCCAACATTGCAACCATTGCTGAGCGAGATTTATATCTGAAAAGTGCAAAGATAAGTTCACATGCTAAACCTTGTATTAAAGCATAAATCATTGTAGCGATATCAAAACGGCCCATAACGATGGTTTCGCCGGCACCTGCAGCAAATTCAGCTAAAATAGCAATGCCTGCTTTAGGAATAATAAGATAAGCTACTATAGCTGCCATAAACCAAGCGCCGTAAGTTAGTTCTTCAAAATGTAGACCTGTAACTTGTAACGCTTTATAGACAAAATTCCAAATATTATAAATGACAGCGAAAACTACTGCTATTAATACAGTTACCAGTATCTCAGAAAGTTTTAATCCTTTGGACATATATATACTCCTCCTATATAAAAAAACGCACAACCTTCTAGAAAGGTGCGCGTTAAATACAGGCATACGGATACCATTTTTTTATAAAAGTATCGCAGTACACTTTCCTACGCTAGTTTAATCTAGATCAGGTTCAAAGGGTTTGAGGGTATACCTCATCTCAGTCACTAAACACCCCTAGTGCGAATGATTATTTAATTTAACTCTAATGTATGATTTTTAATCACTTCTGTCAAGGTTGTAAATGAAATTAATCAAAAATATTATGTATTCAAAATATATTGAGCCTTTCACTATATAAAACACTGTAAATGATTTAAGTTAGACGAAAGGTGAGGGAAGATGACATAAAACTAAAAAAGAGAGCGAAACAGTAATCAAAAATTGACTCTGTAATCTCGCTCCCACAAAGTAGAATAGCTATCAGATAACTACTACTAGTATAATAATTAAGTCTGATACGTTTATATACGTCTAATTTACGCTTTAATTAATCAAATGTATCTTGAATATTTTTTTGCGTTTCTTCGCTATTTTCTTCAGACGAATCTTTTTCATCTTTTAATTTATCTTCAGTTTCTTTAGCTTTTTCAGCTGCTTTTTTATTTAATTCTTCTTTACTCATAAACAAAACACTCCTTCATGTTTTAATCATCTATACAATATAAATACCACGAAGAAAAAGAGGTAAACAAAAGTACTTAAAAAATGAAGGATAAAACTGTAAAATTAAAAGTAATATTAAATAAATTGTTTAGAGTAAAGGTATATGTGGAAATTTGACTATACAACTAATTTATATCATACTATAGACTTATTTATTGAAATTATTAAAGACAAGAGCTAAATGTTAATATATAATAACTTTGAGGTGAATGGTATGTCTTTTATGAAGAAACACGCTGAGATATTATATAGTTATATTATAGGCATCGTTTCGCTTTTCACAGGTCTCATCATTTTAATTAATTTACCAATGATCCATAAATTAAATGGCAAAGGTAAAATTGATTTACACATTCATAATGTATGGGATTTTATAAACGCATTTTTTGCTGAAATAATTAGGGTAATGAGCAATTACATAGGGGATTTTCCAGTAGTTAGCGCCATTTTAATAATTATATTTGGCATTGGATTAATTATGCTAGGAATTACTTTATTTAGAACAACACGATATGACTACGATATTTCAATATTCTTTTTAGTTATTGGTATTCTATTCTTTATCATAACGCTAATTTTAATGACCCAAGTTTATAGTTTTTTCGCTATTATTTTCGTAATACCATTTGTAATTCACATTGGTTATATCGTTTATAAAGATGAGTTAAATATAGAGCATAGAAAATATCATTATTTATGGATTATTTTCAGTTATGGGTTTAGTTATTTGATAACACAATTGGTGTTATATGGAAGAATCGAAAGTGATGAAATTATACCAATCGACATCTTAAGTGTTAACACATTTTTCATAATTATGTGGCTACTGGGACAAATGTCAATTTGGAATTTCTTATTCTTAAGAAGATCATTGCCATTAACAAAACAGGAATTAGGCGAAGAAGAACCAGAATTATCAAGAACGAGTAAGGACACTGTAACGAACCAAACGATAGAACGTTGGAAGACTTTACAAGACAAAACGACAGAATTCACACGTAAAACTCGCAGAAGTGTAGATATTCAGAAAGTAAGAGATAAGAAAGATAAATTTATTGAAAAATGGAAGAACATTATTGATATACAAGAAGATGATGTTCCAAATTGGATGAAGAAACCGAAATGGATTAAACCGAGTTATGTAGAATTATTTTGTGGTGCTGTTTTATTATTCTTCACATTAATTGAATTTAATAATAGAAATTCATTATTCGTTTCTGGTAATTGGGAGATTGGCCAAACACAATATGTTATTGAATGGATAACGTTGTTCATCTTAATGATCATCATCATTATTTATATTTTAACGACATTGACGAATTATTTGAAAGGCCGATTTTATTATTTACAATTATTTATGGTAAGTTTATTGTTCTTTAAATTATTCACTGAATTTATGAATATAATGGTTCATGGGCTATTACTTTCAATTTTCATTACACCGATTCTAGTTATGATGTTAATTGCAATTGTGGTAGCGTTTATAATTAAATTGCGAGAACCTTCTAGAGATTAAGAACTTAATACTGTTGTTTGACGAACCTATCTTCCAATTGGTTGGAAGATAGGTTTTTTTATTAAAAAAGATAAATACTTAGTCAAAACGTTTGAGCTAAATGAATATTAATGATGTTACGATGTACTTGAAATGATAAAATAAGTAAGCGACAGATAAATATAAAAAAATAGTAGAAAGGCTGACATAATTTTATGAAAACTGCCACATTAAATAGAGGTAAAGAAACAAAATATTTAAATGAATATCCATTGGTAAGCGAAGATGATATTTACGCACACGATCACTTACACGAAGGAGATTTATTTCAATTATTAAATGATAAAGACCAGTATATTGCAACAGCATATGTTGGACGTCAGCATAAAGGCATCGGTTGGGTATTGAGTTACTCGCGTGATGAAATTGTTAACACACAATTTTTTGAAAGATTATTTGATATTGCGAAAAAAGAACGTGAATATTTTTATAATGTAGAGGGCACAAATGCATTTAGAGTATTTAACGGAGAAGGTGATGGTGTTGGTGGTCTTACAATCGACAATTACAACGGTCATTACTTAGTTCAATGGTATTCTAAAGGTATTTATAAGTTCCGTTATAATATTTTGAGTGCGCTGAAAGCAATATTTGGTTATACGTCAATTTTTGAAAAGTTACGTTTTAAAGATGCTAATGTAGAAGGTGGCTTCGTTGACGGAGATGCACCGGAATTCCCAATTGTCATCGAAGAAAACTTTACATTTTATAATGTGCATTTAAATGATGGGCCAATGACGGGCATCTTTTTAGATCAAAGAGAAGTAAGAAAGAAATTAAAAGACCAATACGCGCAAGATAAAAATTTATTGAATTTATTCAGTTATACAGGGGCATTCTCAGTTGTAGCTGCAGAAAATGCAGAGATGACAACAAGCGTTGATTTAGCTAACCGTTCTCGAGCGCTTACTGAAAGTAATTTCGGTTTAAATTCTATTGACCCAGCGTCACAATACATTTATGTTATGGATACTTTTAATTTCTATAATTATGCTCGTCGTCATGATTTCTTCTACGATACAATTGTTATCGATCCGCCAAGTTTTGCGAGAAATAAGAAAAAAACATTTTCTGTATTAAAAGACTACGATAAATTAATTGTTGGTGCACTCGATATACTTGGACCTGAAGGTACATTGCTATTATGTACAAATAATAGTACGTTTTCACTAAAAGCTTTTAAAAATGTAGTTACAGAAACATTAACTAAAGAAGAAGTGGACTTTGAAATTATTGATGTCATGGGCTTGCCAAAAGATTTTAAGACGCATGCACACTATAAACCTTCAAAATATTTAAAAGCGATTTTTGTAAAAATACAGTAAAGTGTGAAAAAACGGGTATTATTCTTAGTGTATAGAATTTACTAAGGAGTGAACATAATGAGTTTTAAAAATAAAATCACAAATAACGTTACACAAAAAGTAGGAAATAAAGTCTTAAATATAGAAGATATAAATAATAAAGGTAGCATACCAACAACACATAGTGAAATTGAAGAACGTCGCCAACGTGCAGAGGCTTTAGTAAGAAAAAAATCAATGCTATCATCTGGGGTAAGTGTAGTACCTATTCCTGGTTTAGGCTTCAGTGTAGATATTAAACTTATGAAAGATATAATTGAGGACGTAAATAAAATTTATGGTCTTGATCATAAACAAGTTAATACCATGGGAGATGACATGAAAGAGCGTGTGCTAACTACTGCGGCAATTCAAGGCAGCCAATTTATTGGTAAAAAAGTATCAAGTGCTATTCTCAAAGTAGTTATTCGTGATGTAGCGAAACGTACTGCAGCAAAACAAACGAAATGGTTCCCGGTAGTAGGTCAAGCAATCACTGCTTCTATAAGTTATTATTTCATGAAAAAATAGGTAATGATCATATTCAAAAATGTGAAAAAGTTGCTAAATCACTTGTGTAAAACTACAGCGTTTTCACAAATTGTTAAATAAACGCTGAATATTGTCATGTCATGGGTGCAAGGAATTGAATTTATATATATAATTTGGTAATCTTATTATATAAAACTTTGTTAGGTTTTATAATAAACTAACGATTCTAACTATACGAAGGAGAAATAAATTATGGAACAAAAATCATATGTAATTATCGATGAAACAGGTATTCACGCTCGTCCAGCGACAATGCTTGTTCAAACTGCCTCAAAATTTGATTCAGATATTCAATTAGAATATAACGGTAAAAAAGTTAACTTGAAATCAATCATGGGTGTTATGAGTTTAGGTGTAGGTAAAGATGCTGAAATCACTATCTACGCTGATGGTAGCGACGAAACAGACGCAATCGAAGCAATCACTGAGATTTTATCTAAAGAAGGATTAACTAAATAATATGACTAACTATATAAATGGCATTGCTGCATCTGATGGTGTAGCTATTGCTAAAGCATATTTATTAGTTGAACCAGATCTTTCATATAATAGTGAAAAGATTACAGATATCGACGCTGAAATTGCTAAGTTCAATGACGCCATCGAAACATCTAAAGTTGAGTTAACAAAAATAAGAAATAATGCTGAAAAAAATCTAGGTGCTGATAAAGCAGCGATTTTTGATGCTCATTTATTAGTTTTAGATGATCCAGAGTTAATTCAACCGATTGAAGACAAGATTAAAAATGACCAAGTTAACGCACCAACTGCATTATCTGAAGTAACTGGACAATTCATTACTATATTTGAAAATATGGATAATGAATACATGAAAGAACGTGCTGCTGATATCCGTGACGTTTCTAAACGTGTGTTAGCACATATTTTAGGTGTAGAGTTACCAAATCCTAGTATCATTGATGAAAGCGTTGTTATAATTGGAAACGATTTAACGCCTTCAGATACTGCTCAGTTAAATAAAGAATTCGTACAAGGCTTTGTAACAAATATTGGTGGAAGAACATCACACTCAGCAATTATGAGCCGTTCTTTAGAAATACCTGCGGTTGTAGGTACAAAATCTATTACTGAAGACGTTAAACAAGGCGATATGATTATCGTTGACGGATTAACAGGCGAAGTAATTATTGATCCTACAGATGATGAAGTAATCGCTTATGAAAATAAGCGTGAACGTTTCTTCGAAGATAAAAAGGAATTACAAAAATTACGCAATGAAGAAACAAAAACAATTGATGGTAAACATGCTGAATTAGCTGCAAACATCGGTACACCTAATGATTTAACAGGTGTTATTGAAAATGGTGCAGAAGGTATTGGTTTATATCGTACGGAATTTTTATATATGGGTAGAGATGAAATGCCTACTGAGGATGAACAATTCGAAGCTTATAAAAAAGTTCTAGAAACGATGGAAGATAAACGTGTTGTTGTACGTACATTAGATATCGGTGGCGATAAAGAGTTACCATATCTAAATTTACCTGAAGAAATGAATCCATTCTTAGGTTATCGTGCGATTCGTTTATGTTTAGACCAACCTGATATTTTTAGACCACAACTTCGTGCATTATTACGTGCATCTGTTTACGGTAAATTAAATATCATGTTCCCAATGGTTGCAACAATCAATGAGTTCCGTGATGCTAAAGCATTATTACTTGAAGAAAAAGAAAACTTAAAACAAGAAGGTACAGATGTTTCTGATGATATTGAATTAGGTATCATGGTTGAAATTCCTTCAACTGCTGCATTAGCAGATGTCTTCGCAAAAGAAGTTGATTTCTTCAGTATAGGAACAAATGATTTAATTCAATATACAATGGCGGCTGACCGCATGTCTGAACGCGTTTCTTACTTGTATCAACCATACAATCCTTCAATTTTACGTTTAGTAAAACAAGTGATCGAAGCATCACATAAAGAAGGTAAATGGACTGGTATGTGTGGCGAAATGGCAGGCGACGAAATCGCTATTCCATTATTATTAGGCTTAGGATTAGATGAATTTTCAATGAGTGCTACATCAGTGCTTAAAGCCCGTCGTCAAATCAAAGGTTTAAGCCAAAATGAAATGGAAGAATTGTCACAAAGAGCAATTAATTGTGCAACTTCTGAAGAAGTACAAGAACTAGTTGAGCAATATGCTAAATAATAATTGAACATTTGAGTTCGAAAAAAGCTGATAGACCATTTATAGTGGGGCTATCAGCTTTTTTATTTTGCTATAAATTCAAAAAAATTAGAATTAACGTAATAAGTCATTTCATGTTGTTAAACAGTAACTTTGTAATAACACTAAAAATCATATAGTTTAGAAAGTGAAAGATTTACTAATTCAAATGTAGAATGGCTACATTGCTTGATAACTATTCTATATTTAAAGTGTGGTTGATTTTATCAATGTCAATTTGGTACATTGGCTCATTATTCAACAAGATAAAAGGTGTAGCGAAAGCATCATAGTCTATCATTTCATTTCTATATTGGGAATTTGAGATGTTTTTTTCGCTATATGAGACGCCTTTATCTGACAAATAGTTTTTTATGAAAGTACAAGGTGGGCATTCATTTTGCGTATAAATTATTATTTTATCCATTAAAACTCGTCCTTCCTATTTTAAATTCGATATACTTTAATATAAGAAACTTTTTAAATTATTACAAATCTTTGACTTACATGCAAGTGGTCATTAATTTGTCACTATATTTTGAACGCAACTTATTTCAATACAACGTAAAGCAGTTTATAATGAATGAACGTTGTGATTTTTGTCACAAATAAATAAAAAAGGTGATATTATGGATTCAGTTGAATTAGCCCGTTTTTTAACTGCGATGACACTCGCGGTTCATATCATATTCGCAACGATTGGTGTGGGCGTGCCATTAATGTTTGCTGTTGCTGAATTTTTAGGTATAAAAAGAAATGATCCAAAATATATAACATTAGCCAAAAGATGGTCTAAAGGATATACCATTACGGTAGCTGTTGGTGTTGTGACAGGAACAATTATTGGACTGCAATTATCACTATTATGGCCAACCTTTATGCAAATGGGCGGTCATGTTATTGCATTACCATTATTTATGGAAACATTTGCTTTCTTCTTTGAAGCAATTTTCTTAAGTATTTATTTATATACATGGGATAGATTTAAGAGTAAATGGACTCATTTCCTTATTAGTATTCCTGTCATTATAGGTGGTACATTCTCAGCATTCTTCATTACAGCGGTCAATTCATTTATGAATACACCAGCTGGCTTTGAAATGAAGGATGGGAAAATGGTTAACGTCCAACCTTGGGCAGCAATGTTTAACGAATCATTCTTAATTAGATCATTCCACGTTGTTGCTACAGCACTTATGACGATGGCATTTGTACTTGCTGCAATTGCTGCATTTAAATTATTGAAAAATAAATTCAAAAAAGACACAGAATATCATAAAAAAGCATTGAAACTAACGATGATTCTTGGCGTAGTATTTACTTTAGGTTCTATGTTAGCTGGAGATTTATCAGCTAAGTTTCTACATCAAGAGCAACCAGAAAAACTTGCTGCTTATGAATGGCACTTTGAAACAGAGTCCAATGCAGATTTAATATTCTTTGGTAGTTTAGATGAAGAAACACAAGAAGTATCCGGTGCCATAAAAATACCTGGCATACTCAGTTTCTTGGCTGATAATAATACAGACACAGAAGTAAAAGGATTAAATGAGTTTCCAGAAGAACTGCATCCACCGATGATTGTACACTATTACTTTGATATTATGGTTTCTATGGGTGTATTCTGCTTGATTATATCAGGTGCGTTTATATTAACACTTATATTTAAGAAGTTACGCAAATTCACTTATTCAAAACCAATGTTGTATGGTGCATTGTTAACTGGACCAGCAGCAATGATTGCAATAGAAGCTGGGTGGTTCTTAACTGAACAAGGTCGTCAACCATGGTTGGTTCGTGGCTACCTTAAAGTAGCTGATGCTGCAACTCAAGCAGGTGGTTTAACACTCGTGACAATATTATTCGGTATCTTATATATAATATTAATCGTGACTACCGCATATGTATTAATTCGGATGTTCAGTAATAAACCAGCATATAAAGATGTAGAAGAAAATACACCAGAAAGAGGTGATGAGTAATGATATTTGCTTATATAGGTATTACAGTACTTGGAATATTCTTATTCTCTTATATTATTATCGCCTCTATTGATTTTGGTGCTGGGTTCTTTACACTTCACGCAAAAGTGACTAAACAAGATAAACAAATTAACCATTTAATAGGTCGTTATTTAAATCCTGTGTGGGAAGTAACAAACGTATTCTTTGTATTCTTTTTCGTTGGCATCGTAGGTTTTTTCCCTGATGCAGCGAAATACTTTGGTACCGTACTACTCGTACCAGCTTCAATTGCATTAATATTACTAACAATTAGAGGTAGTTTTTACGCATTTGAAAATTATGGACCTGATTCAAAACTCATTTGGTTAGCAATGTACGGCTTGTCAGGATTGTTTATTCCAGCTGCGCTTGCTACAACGCTAACAATATCAGAAGGGGGCTTTATTACAGGTTCAGGTGATAATATAGATTTGAACTGGCTTGAATTAGCCTTGAGTCCTTATTCATGGTCTGTCGTATTCTTAGCCGTTATATCAGTGCTATATATTTCTTCAGGCTTCCTTACGTACTATGCTTCAAAAGCTAAAGATAAACCAGCATATGATTTATTAAGATATTGGTTCTTGTTCTGGGGACCGCCGATGATCGCAATTTCATTATTCGTATTTGTATCGTTAAGACTACAAAACGAAGCGCATTTCTTAAGCGCAGTAACTGATTATTGGTGGATGTTCCTACTAAGCTTTATAAGCTTTATAGGTGTCATGGTACTTACATTAATAAAAAAATGGCACGGATTTGCATTTATCCTTGTTATACTACAAATGGCATTTGCATTTTTCGGATATGGCGCCAGCAAAATGCCATACATCTTATACCCATATGTTCGTATAGATGAAGGTGTCGTTAATAGTAACATGGCCATTGCTTTAATTATTGCATTTGTTTTAGGTTTACTTTTACTCATTCCATCGTTAATATTATTATTAAGATTATTTGTTTTCGACAAAGATTATGTTGAAGGAAAAAAATAAATAAATTTTTTAAAATGAGGTAATGATAGTTATTCATTCGCTTGCTTAGGCTGATGAGTAGCTATCTTATCCGTGATTTTTTAAATTGGAGGACGCATATGGACAAAGAGTATGTGGTTATCGGCTTAGGTCGATTCGGTGGCAGTATAGTAAGAGAACTTAATGCATTAGATATGGATGTTATGGCAATTGATATGAATGAAGCACGTGTAAATGAATATAGTGATATTGCCACACATGCTGTCATTGCTGATACAACAGATGAAGCTGTTATGAAAAGTTTAGGCATCAGAAATTTTGATCACGTTATCGTAGCA
Source organism: Staphylococcus sp. AntiMn-1 (assembly GCF_001663395.1). NCBI lineage: Bacteria > Bacillati > Bacillota > Bacilli > Caryophanales > Staphylococcaceae > Staphylococcus > Staphylococcus sp. AntiMn-1. Next base: position 930,716 of record NZ_CP012968.1, on the reverse strand, counting down.
ATAGGTGAGAATATACAATCAAGTACATTAACAACGCTAATTTTAAAAGAGTTAGGTGTTAAGAAAGTAACAGCTAAAGCGCAAAATGATTATCACGCAAAAATTTTGAATAAAATTGGTGCGGATACAGTTGTCCATCCAGAAAGAGATATGGGAAGAAGAATCGCTCACAATGTCGCAAGTGCAAGTGTGTTAGATTATTTAGAACTTGCAGATGAACATTCAATTGTAGAGATTAAAGCGAGCGAAAAAATGGCTGGCCAAACCATTATAGAATTAGATATTCGAGCACAATTCGGGATAAGTATTATTGCTATAAAAAGAGGTAAAGAAATTTTAGTTTCTCCTGATCCTAATATTAGTATTGAAATCGGTGATATATTAATTATGATAGGGCATGATAATGACTTAAATCGTTTTGAGAAAAAAGTAGTTCGCTAACAATGTAATATTGAAGAAGTCTCCAAAATTGGAGGCTTCTTTTTATTATTTCGATTATTATATTGGCAGTGTCAGTGGCTGACTGAACTGAAAATGCGCTTTTGTCAATCTTTTAAAGAAATACTACTTCATTTATGAAGGAAAGTGGTTCTTATGCAAGAGTTGAAGTTTTTGTATTCCATTTTCTAGTTAACTTTGCTGGGCTGGGACGACGAAATCTTGTTAGAAAAATTAGATTTCTGTCTCACTCCCACCAGATGAACTGTTTGAATGCTTAAAAATACAATTGAATGAATATGAAAATAACATCGATATAACAGCTAAAGAAATAAACAAGTATTCAACTTTAATAAAGATTATTAGTTCAAAACCACATAAAAATACTATTAATTAAACGAGGTGTGTTAATAAATGGTAAAAGGGTTAAAAAGTGCTATGTTAAGCAGTAGAAATTATGGAATTGCTTTTATGTAGTAAAATGTTCAGTTTTTATGAAATAGATTAGTCATAGCAAAACAGTCCACACATTGTTTTGACAATGTGTGGACTGTTTATAAGACCTATGATTCAGATGATTGATTTGTTTCATCTTTTTTAGGTTTAGGTTTTGGATTGTTATTGTTATTGTTTTTTTCTTGTTTTGATTGTTAGGTTTTGGATTTTTTGCTGGTGCTTTCGTGTTGTTGTTTTTAGGTTTGTCATTTTTAGGGCTAGGTTTCTTAGCAAATGATTGGTTGTTATCTTCATTTACTTTCATAATGACTGGTAAGATCATTGGTTTACGTGCAGTCTTTTCAAATAGATAAGGCTGTAACGTTTCAATGATTGACGATTTAATTTGATGCCATTGAATCTCTGGGTTTTGATTTAATTTTGAAATAACATCCGTTTTGATTCTACGTTGTGCATCATAAATCAATTGTCCAGATTCACGCATGTATACAAAACCACGTGAGATAATATCAGGTCCAGAAAGTAGTTTGTTTGTTTTGAAGTCTATACTTACAACAACAATCACTAAACCTTCTTCTGATAATAGTTTACGATCACGAATAACTACATTACCGATATCACCAATACCACTACCATCAACTAATACATTACCTGATGGTATTCTACCAGCTTTTCTAGCAGAATCATGTGTCAGTGCTAAGACATCACCTATATCAAAAATAAATACATTATCTGGTTCAACGCCACACTCAACACCTGATTGACCATGCGCTTTTAGCATACGGTATTCACCATGGATTGGTAAAAAGAACTTAGGACGTAACAGACGTAACATTAACTGTTGATCGCCTTTAGAACCGTGACCAGAAGTATGAATATTAGATACTTTATTATGAATAACTTCTGCACCGGCACGATAAAGTGAATTTATTGTGCGATTAATACTTTTCGTATTACCTGGAATAGGTGAAGAACTAAATACAACTGTATCTTCCGGGATGATTTTAATTTGTTTATGCGTACCGTTGGCAATTCTAGATAATGCTGCCATTGGTTCACCTTGAGAACCTGTACATAGAATCAATAATTCATGCTTAGGCACGGTATTAATTTTATTTGGTTCAACAAACGTTTCTGGTGGTGCTTTGATATAGCCTAATTCCATACCAATCTTAATGTTGTTTTCCATTGAACGACCAAATGTAACAATTTTACGGTTGTGTTTAATTGCAGCTTCAACTGCTTGTTGAACACGATAGATGTTTGATGCAAATGTGGCGAATATGATTCGTCCATTACAATCATGGAATATCTTTTCAACATTTTGGCCGACTTCACGTTCACTTAAAGTAAAATCTGGTACAAGTGAATTGGTAGAGTCAGAAAGCAAACAAAGGACGCCTTCTTCACCTAATTTTGCCATTTTAGCTATATTTGCTGGTTCACCAACTGGTGTGAAATCAAATTTGAAGTCACCCGTATGAACAATATTTCCTTCTGGCGTATTAACGATAACACCATATGCTTCTGGAATACTGTGTGTAGTTAAATAGAATGAAACTTCAAAATGTTTAGATTTGATGACACTACTTTCATCAATTTCAATAAGTTTTGCAGTTCTTAATAAATGATGTTCTTCTAATTTATTTCTGATTAAACCTAAAGCTAATGGTCCACCATATATAGGCACATTAATTTGCTTTAATAGGTAGGGCACACCACCTATATGGTCCTCATGTCCGTGAGTGATAAACAGACCAACAATTTTATCTTGGTTCTGCTCTAAATAAGTAATATCAGGAATGACATAGTCAATACCTAATAAATTATCATCAGGGAATTTGATACCTGCATCGATAATAACGATTTCGTCCTGATACTCAACGGCATAAGTATTTTTACCAATTTCGCCTAAGCCACCAAGAGCATAAACCGCAACTTCATTTTTATGAATTTGTTTCATTATTCAGCTTGCTCCACATTGAAGTGATCTGATTGTTTTTCATATTCTAAATGTGCGCCCTCTAATTTAGTAATAAATTCAATGTTAAAATTACGATCTTTTAAATATCTTCTTACTTGTTCTTCTGTTTGTCCTTCAACGTAAATTGTTTGTGTGTGTTCACGTACAATTACTTCTTCTTTGGTTTTTTGAAAAAACACTTTAAATACTGCCATTTTATATATTTCCTCCTAAAATCATGTTTGATTTTTAATTTTTTATATTAAAACCCTAGTAATATAAAAGTTTGAAGTACCCATTGGTTATTTGAAATTAACTGCACTTCTAATTATGCATGGACACTAATACTGTATATAAATAGAACATACTAGTTTTTTGCTTAGTATGTTTCTAGGGAGATCTTCAGTTCGTTCGTTTAGAAAACTACAAACACTATGATTCATATGTTTTCAGTTATTTCTCATTTTACATGATGTAGTAGAATAAATAAAGCAGTTTTATCTTTAGTACCTCTTTTAATAAGTACAAATAATTTCATTTTTATTATAATTAATATTTAATCTGCAAAATCAAATCTTTAGTTATGTAAAAAAGCTGCAAAAAATTATCATAAAACTTGAGTGCACGTTGAAAGTTAATTATGATGAAAGGGAGTTATTATTAATTATAGAAATGATAGATGGGTAAGGGTGATAGAAATGGATCGAGTAAAAAGAATTATAGAAGATGTTAAACGAGAAAAAAAACGACACGATAAAATATTTCAAGATATCACTTTTGAAATCCGTACAGAACAAGTAATCATGTTTTTTAATTATAATGAAATAATTGATACTGTAAATGGCGATCAAAATTACGTCAAACATAATCATGATCCAGAATTTATAGACATTAAAGAATTAAACGACTTAAAGACAGAACTTAAAAAATTAGATATACCATTTACTGAACGTAGAGATGACTTTATGTAAAAAATGCCGTTAGCTAATGAGAAATTCTCAAAGTGCTAACGGCATTTTATTTTTAATAGATTAAACTTCTACTGCATCTTCATGTGGTGTAAGTGGATTATTTGGATCAATATGATCATAAAACATTACACCATTAATATGGTCTATCTCATGTTGAACGACAACAGCTGGATAACCTTTTAAACGTAATTTTACGTCATTACCATCTATATCTGTTGCTTTTACTGTGATTCGATATTTACGGTGAACGAGTCCTGGAATGTTTTCATCTACACTTAGACAACCTTCGCCAGTTGGTAAATATGCTTCTTGAACACTGTGGCTCATGATTTTAGGGTTAACTAATGCTAAATCATAACTTTTGCCATCACCGTCATCTGGTAAATAGACTGCTATCATTTTTTTTGCAATATTAATTTGTGGAGCAGCAAGGCCTACTCCTGAGCGAAGTCCATACTTATTAGCTGTTTCTTCATCTTGACTATTAATTAGAAATTCGCGCATAGATTTTAAAGTTTCACGATCTTCGTCAGAAAGCGGTATTGTTACATCTTTTGCTTTTTCACGAAGTGTTGGGTGACCATCTCGGATAATATCTTTCATTGTTATCATTTTGTTCATACACCTTCCTTAATATAAAATATACCAAAGTTTAACGCTTAAAATACAGTGATACATTTGATTTCTTATAAAATATTATATAATATAACACACAAATAAAGGAGGATTTCTCAAAAAATGAAATTAAAGTATAGCATCGGTGCGATACTCGCTTCTACAATGTTAGTAGCGGGGTGTACAACAGACAAAGGTGAAATAGAAGATTATAACGAAAAAGTACAAAAAGCATTTGATGAAGAGAAACCTGTGTCTTCAGTAGGGAAGAAGTTAAATAGTCTTGAACAAGACAAGCAAAAATTAGTAGAGAAAATTAATGGTAAAGACCAAGCAGAAGTGAAGGATACTTCGAAAAAAGTCGTGGACAATGTTGAAGAAAGAGAAAAAACATTTAAAAAAGAAGAAGAAGCTATAGATAACTCAGAAAAAGAATTTGAAAAAGCTGAAAAGCATGTCGATAATATAAGTGATGATGATAAGAAAAAAGAAGTGACACAATTGAATCAAGCGCTTAAAGATAAATACAAAGCACATGATGAATATGCCAAAGCATATAAAAACATTTTGAATAAGGAAAAAGATATGTTTGGCTATACTTCAGGTGATCAAGTGAATCAAGAACAAATAGACAAAAAAGCAGAAGCAGTTTCGAAAGCATATAAAAACATGAATAAAGCATTTGAAAAATACTCAGATGCAATGAATAAAGTGAACAAAGAAAAAGAAGATGTAGATAACCTTTCTTAAATTATAAAGCGGTAAATTTGAATTTTAAATTGCTACGTTATAGCATAAGTTATGAGGGCGCTTACATTTTTAAGGGAATTACTTTATAGCGACTTAGTTTTTAAATAGTACAGCGCCATGAAAAACAGTGGTACAGATTAAAAACTGTACTTGTCGTAAGTATTACAGAACTTTTTCAAATTATTTAACAGTGTAACAGTTTTGTGGTACAATATTGAAGGATAAAATAAGTTTCTATTATACGGGAAAGGTATGGTGAATTGAATGGCTCCGAAATTGAAAGCCCAATTCGATGCAGAGAAAGTATTGAAAGATACTGAATCTCAATTTGAAATGATCCAAATTTTGGATGAAGATGGTAACATCGTTAATGAAGATCTAGTACCAGATTTATCAGACGAGCAATTAGTTGAATTAATGGAGAGAATGGTTTGGACACGTATTCTTGATCAACGTTCTATTTCATTAAACAGACAAGGGAGATTAGGTTTCTACGCTCCGACAGCAGGACAAGAAGCTTCACAATTAGCTTCACAATATGCTTTAGAACAAGAAGATTTTATATTACCAGGTTACCGTGATGTTCCACAATTAATCTGGCAAGGTTTACCTTTAACTGAAGCCTTCTTATTCTCAAGAGGTCACTTTAAAGGAAACCAAATGCCTGAAGGCGTTAATGCATTAAGCCCACAAATTATTATCGGTGCTCAGTATGTTCAAACTGCTGGTGTAGCGCTTGGTATTAAAAAACGTGGTAAAAGTGCTGTAGCAATTACTTATACTGGTGATGGTGGTTCTTCACAAGGTGATTTCTATGAAGGTATTAACTTTGCTTCTGCATATAAAGCACCTGCAATTTTCGTTATACAAAACAACAACTATGCGATTTCAACACCACGTAGTAAGCAAACTGCTGCTATTACATTAGCTCAAAAAGCTATTGCAGTTGGTATCCCAGGTATTCAAGTTGATGGTATGGATGCTTTAGCAGTATACCAAGCAACTAAAGAAGCGCGTGATCGTGCTGTTAATGGTGAAGGTCCAACTTTAATTGAAACAATCACTTATCGTTATGGTCCACATACTATGGCTGGAGATGACCCAACGAAATACAGAACATCTGATGAAGATTCTGAATGGGAGAAAAAGGATCCATTAGTTCGTTTCAGAAAATATCTTGAAAATAAAGGTCTATGGACTGGCGATAAAGAAAATGAAGTTATCGACCGTGCAAAAGCTGAAATTAAAGTTGCTATTAAAGAAGCAGACAATACTGAAAAACAAAAAGTTACTGACTTGATGGAAAATATGTATGAAGAAATGCCTCAAAATTTAGCAGAGCAATATGAAATCTATAAAGAGAAGGAGTCGAAGTAACCGATGGCACAAATGACAATGGTTCAAGCGATTAACAACGCGCTTAAAACCGAATTACAAAACGATGAGAATGTTTTACTTTTCGGTGAAGACGTCGGTGTTAACGGTGGTGTTTTCCGTGTAACTGAAGGTTTACAAAAAGAATTCGGTGAAGACCGTGTATTTGATACACCTTTAGCAGAATCTGGTATTGGTGGTTTAGCTTTAGGTTTATCTACTCAAGGATACCGTCCAGTAATGGAAGTACAATTCTTTGGATTTGTATTTGAAGTATTCGACTCTATAGCAGGACAAATTGCACGTACGCGTTTCCGTTCTGGTAACTCTAAACAATCACCCGTTACTATTCGTGCACCATTTGGTGGCGGCGTTCATACACCAGAATTACATGCTGACAACTTAGAAGGTCTTTTAGCTCAATCACCAGGTTTACACGTTGTAATCCCGTCTAACCCATATGATGCTAAAGGATTATTAATCTCAGCAATCAGAAGTAATGACCCGGTTGTATATTTAGAACATATGAAATTATACCGCTCTTTCCGTGATGAAGTACCTGAAGAAGAGTACACAATTGAAATTGGTAAAGCAAGCGTGAAACAAGAAGGTAATGACATTACACTTATTGCATATGGTGCAATGGTGCAAGAGTCATTAAAAGCAGCAGAAGAGTTAGAAAAAGATGGTTATTCAGTAGAAGTTATTGACTTACGTACTGTTCAACCAATCGATATCGAAACACTTGTTGCTTCAGTAGAAAAAACAGGACGTGCTGTAGTAGTACAAGAAGCGCAACGTCAAGCGGGTGTTGGAGCAACAGTTGTTTCTGAATTAGCAGAACGCTCTATCCTTTCATTAGAAGCACCAATCGCTCGTGTTGCAGCGGCAGATACAGTTTATCCGTTTACACAGGCTGAAAATGTTTGGTTACCAAACAAAAATGACATCATTGAAAAAGCGAAAGAAACTTTAGAATTTTAATATATATTTAATGAAGTAGGATGATATCAGTTTAATTGATGCACCTACTTCATCCAAATTTATATTTAGAGCATGAGATAGTGACTTAATTGTCCATCGCTCAATTTCTAATTTTTGACTTAATATGAATTTTTAGGAGGATAATAACGTGGCATTTGAATTTAAATTACCCGACATTGGTGAAGGTATCCACGAAGGTGAAATTGTAAAATGGTTTATTAAATCTGGAGATACAATTGAAGAGGACGATATTTTAGCTGAGGTACAAAACGATAAATCAGTTGTTGAAATCCCATCACCTGTTTCAGGTACTATTGAAGAAGTACTAGTAGATGAAGGTACTGTTGCAGTTGTTGGTGACACAATCGTAAAAATCGATTCACCAGATGCAGAAGATATGCAATTCAAAGGTAGTGAAAGTGACGATTCAGCAAGTGAAGAAACAGAAGCACCTGCAGAAGAAAGCACTAAAGAAGAAGCACCTGCACAAGCATCTAAAGACGAAGAAGTAGATGAAAGTAAACGCGTTAAAGCGATGCCTTCAGTTCGTAAATATGCTCGCGATAATGGTGTTAACATTAAAGCTGTTTCAGGTTCAGGTAAAAATGGCCGTACAACTAAAGAAGATGTGGACGCCTACTTAAATGGTGGCGGAGAAGCAGCTTCAAATGAAAGCGCAGCTACAGCAACTGAAGAAACTTCAAGTGCAGCACAATCAGCACCAGTTTCTACAGAAGGTGAATTCCCAGAATCAACTGAGAAAATACCTGCAATGCGTAAAGCAATTGCTAAAGCAATGGTTAATTCAAAACAAACTGCACCTCACGTAACATTAATGGATGAAATTGATGTTCAAGAATTATGGGATCACCGTAAAAAATTCAAAGAAGTTGCAGCTGAACAAGGTACTAAATTAACTTTCTTACCTTATGTTGTTAAAGCACTTGTTTCTGCACTTAAAAAATATCCAGCGCTTAACACTTCATTTAACGAAGATGCTGGCGAAATCGTACACAAACATTATTGGAACATTGGTATTGCTGCTGACACAGACAGAGGACTATTAGTGCCTGTTGTTAAACATGCAGACCGTAAATCAATGTTTAGCATCTCAGACGAAATTAACGAACTTGCTGTTAAAGCACGTGACGGAAAATTAGCGGCAGATGAAATGAAACATGCTACATGTACAATTAGTAATATCGGTTCAGCTGGTGGACAATGGTTCACTCCAGTAATCAACCACCCAGAAGTAGCTATCTTAGGTATTGGCCGTATTGCACAAAAACCAATTGTTAAAGATGGTGAAATAGTAGCTGCGCCAGTATTATCATTATCATTAAGCTTTGACCACAGACAAATTGATGGTGCTACTGGACAAAATGCTATGAATCACATCAAACGATTATTGAATAATCCAGAATTATTATTAATGGAGGGGTAAAATATGGTAGTTGGAGATTTCCCAATTGAAACAGACACTATTGTAATCGGAGCAGGACCAGGAGGCTATGTTGCAGCAATTCGTGCAGCACAGTTAGGTCAAAAAGTAACAATCGTTGAAAAAGGAACATTAGGTGGCGTATGTCTTAACGTTGGTTGTATTCCTTCTAAAGCATTGTTACACGCTTCACACCGTTATGATGAAACTAAGAACTCAGAAAATTTAGGTGTTATTGCTGAAAGTGTTTCACTTAATTTTAATAAAGTTCAAGAATTCAAACAATCAGTAGTTGAAAAATTAACTGGTGGCGTTGAAGGATTGTTAAAAGGTAATAAAGTAGAAATCGTTAAAGGCGAAGCTTACTTTGTTGATAACAATAGCTTACGTGTTATGGATGAGAAAAGTGCTCAAACATATAACTTTAAAAACGCGATCATTGCAACTGGTTCAAGACCAATTGAAATCCCTAACTTTGAGTTTGGAAATCGTGTAATTGATTCATCTGGCGCTCTAAATTTACAAGAAGTTCCTGGTAAATTAGTAGTTGTTGGTGGCGGTTATATTGGTTCTGAACTCGGAACTGCTTTTGCAAACTTTGGTTCTGAAGTTACTATTTTAGAAGGCGCTAAAGATATCTTAGGCGGTTTTGAAAAACAAATGACTCAACCTGTTAAAAAAGGCATGAAAGAAAAAGGCGTTGATATTGTAACTGAAGCTATGGCTAAATCTGCTGAAGAAACTGAAGACGGTGTTAAAGTAACTTACGAAGTAAAAGGCGAAGAACAAACAATTGATGCTGATTACGTATTAGTTACTGTAGGTCGTCGTCCTAACACTGACGAATTAGGCTTAGAAGAATTAGGTCTTAAATTTGCAGAACGTGGATTAATCGAGGTAGACAAACAAAGCCGTACTTCAATTGAAAACATTTTTGCAATCGGTGATATTGTTCCTGGTTTACCACTTGCGCATAAAGCAAGCTATGAAGCTAAAGTTGCAGCTGAAGTAATCTCTGGTGAAGCATCAGAAGTAGATTACATCGGTATGCCTGCTGTATGTTTCACTGAGCCAGAACTTGCTCAAGTAGGTTATACAGAAGCTCAAGCTAAAGAAGAAGGATTAAAAATTACTGCTTCTAAATTCCCTTATGCAGCTAATGGCCGTGCGTTATCATTAGATGACACTACTGGCTTTGTTAAACTTATTACGCTTAAAGAAGATAATACTTTAGTAGGTGCTCAAGTAGTTGGTACTGGCGCATCTGATATTATTTCTGAACTAGGTTTAGCAATCGAAGCTGGTATGAATGCTGAAGATTTAGCATTAACTGTACATGCTCACCCAACATTAGGTGAAATGTCTATGGAAGCAGCTGAAAAAGCTATAGGTTTACCAGTACACACAATGTAATTTCATTGTTGTAACAGATATAACGATAGCCTTGTGGGGGCGGGAATATGAAATCAAATTTTGATTTCTGTCCCGCTCCTTTTTCATTTTAAAATGTAATATCTAAAATAAACTTTAACTATAAATATTCAATGGAAAAGTAGGAGGCATGCTTATATGGAGTATCAATATCCAATAGATCTTGATTGGTCAAATGACGAAATGATGCAAGTTGTGTCATTTTTCAATGCTGTGGAATCTTTTTATGAATCTGAAGTAGAAGGAAAATTATTAATTGATCGCTACAAGCAATTTAAAACAATCGTTCCTGGGAAAGCAGAAGAAAAACAGATTTTTAAAGAATTCGAAAAAAGTAGTGGATATAATAGTTACCAAGCTGTTAAAACAGTTCAAACTGACAACAGTCAAACGTTTTTTAGCGCAACGAAAAAATAACTATTGTCATGTAAGCTATATTCTGATATTTTTATTAAGCATTAAACAAAATGTTTGATAAAAGTAAACAGTATATAGCTTTTTTTGCGAAATTTTATTATAGTGCACGTCATAAAAATACATAATCCTACACCAAATGAAACTCAAGTTATGATTGTTACAACCACGTCATATTTATAGGAGGAAACACAAATGAATCCGTTATTATCTTTCAGCGCAGTAAGTAAAGCTTATGATGATATACCAGTATTAAATAAAATCAATATAGATATTGAGTCAGGTCATTTCTATACATTACTTGGGCCTTCTGGTTGTGGTAAAACAACAATTTTAAAACTTATCGCAGGATTTGAACAAGCCGATGAAGGGGATATTATATATCGAAATCAGACAATTAATCATATACCATCAAACAGACGCAAAGTGAATACAGTATTTCAAGACTATGCTTTATTTCCTCATTTAAATGTCTATGATAATATTGCTTTTGGATTAAAACTAAAGAAAATGAACAAAAGCGACATAAATAAAAAAGTGCAAGAAGCATTAAAACTTGTAAAACTCACTGGTTATGAAGATAGAACAATTGAAAGTATGAGTGGGGGGCAAAAACAGCGTATTGCAATTGCACGTGCGATTGTGAATGAACCAGAAATATTATTATTAGATGAATCTTTATCAGCACTGGATTTAAAATTAAGAACCCAAATGCAATATGAATTAAGAGAAATACAGTCTAGATTAGGTATAACATTTATTTTTGTTACACATGATCAGGAAGAAGCTTTAGCGCTGAGTGATTATATATTTGTAATGAAAAATGGTGAAATTCAACAATTTGGCACACCTACTGATATATACGACGAACCTGTAAATCGCTTTGTTGCAGATTTTATTGGAGAATCAAATATTATTGTGGGTACTATGATTGAGGATTATGTGGTGAACATCTATGGTCAAGATTTAGAATGTGTAGATATGGGTATTTCACCACAAGAGCAAGTAGAAGTAGTGATTAGGCCAGAAGATATATCCTTGGTACAATCAGAGCAAGGTTTATTCGAAGTGACAGTTGTTTCTATGCTTTTCAGAGGAGTACATTATGAAATCAATTGTACTGATAGTAAAGGTTATAAATGGTTAGTTCATTCTACTAAAAAAGCAGAAGTTAATAGTAAAGTGGGTTTATACTTTGAACCAGAAACAATTCATATTATGGTGCCAGGTGAAAGTGAAGCTGAATTTGATAAGCGTATTCAAAGTTACGAGGAAATAAATCATGCGCAAGATTAATACATATCTATTTATACCCTATATACTGTGGATGGTTTTATTTATCGTTGTTCCAGTAATCCTTCTTGTTTATTTCTCATTCATTGATATACAAGGACATTTTGGATTGGAAAATTATAAAAAGTTGATTTCACTCAAATATTTCAAAATGATTTGGGACTCGGTATGTTTTGCGGCAGCGATTACGTGTATGACGCTACTTATAAGCTATCCAGCTGCGTATTTTATAAGTTCATCTAAATATCAAAATGTATGGTTACTTATACTGATTGTACCAACTTGGATTAATTTACTACTGAAGACCTATGCATTTATAGGCATATTCAGTCATGATGGTATTATCAATCAAATATTGAATGTTTTATCTTTGCCTAAAATGGAATTGTTATTTACTGTTCCTGCGTTTTTAATAGTAGCAAGTTATATTTACATTCCATTTATGATTTTACCTATTTTCAATAGTATGAAGGATATTCCTAATAATATTTTGCAAGCTTCAAGTGATTTAGGTGCGAGCAGGCTAACAACATTTAGAAAAATTATTATACCACTCACGAAGCAAGGCGTATTGACAGGAATTCAAGTCACATTTATACCAGCATTATCGCTTTTTATGATTACAAGACTAATTGCAGGAAATAAAGTGATTAATATTGGGACGGCGATAGAAGAACAATTTCTAGTGATACAAAACTATGGAATGGGTTCTACGATTGCGTTGTTTTTAATTGTATTTATGGCGCTAGTCTTAATTATTACAAATACTAAACCTACGAATGGGAAAAGGTGAATCATATGAAATGGTATGGAAAAATATATATCGGCATATTAATCGCTGTTTTATATGCTCCAATTTTATTTTTAATGGTTTATTCATTTAATGCTGCTGGTAATATGGTTCATTTTGATGGGTTTACTTTAGAACATTATCAATCATTATTTAGTAACGACCGGTTAATGTCTGTTATTTTTAATACGATAGGTGTAGCATTGTTAGCCGCTGCATTTGCTACTGTGATAGGAACACTAGGTGCGATTGGTTTATATCATTTAAAAAATAAAAAAATAAAGGTTTCATTACTTACATTAAATAATGTTTTATTAGTGTCTTCTGATGTTGTTATAGGCGCTTCATTTTTGATTATGTTTACAGCAATCGGACATTTTACTGGTATGGGTCTCGGGTTGATGACGGTACTTATTTCACATGTTGCTTTTTGTATTCCTATTGTGGTAATCATTGTGTTACCTAAACTGTATGAAATGAATAACCATACGTTAAATGCGGCACGTGATTTAGGTGCAACGGAGTTTCAAGTTTTGAATAAGGTCATGTTACCTCAGTTGATGCCAGCAATTATAGGTGGCTTTTTTATGGCATTGACCTATTCATTAGATGATTTCACTGTCAGTTTCTTTGTTACCGGTAATGGATTTAGTGTGCTTTCTGTGGAAGTTTATGCAATGGCAAGAAAAGGTATTAGCATGGAAATAAATGCAATATCTACACTTTTATTTGTCGTGATTATGTTCGGTATACTTGGTTATTATTTAATTAAAAATGTGCTTAAGCATAAAAAACAAGTGAAACGGGGTATATTATAATGAAACGTTTTTTACAGTTAATTATAATTTCTATCATCGTTGGTTTGATATGTTTATTTATCAGTCAAAAATTCACTTCAAAACATCATTCTAGCACTGGTGAAAAAATTTATATTTATAATTGGGGAGAATATATTGATCCTAGTTTGTTAAAACAATTCCAAAAAGAAACAGGAATTGAAGTCGTCTACGAAACTTTTGATTCAAACGAAGCGATGGAGGCCAAAATAAAAAATGGCGGCACTCATTATGATGTTGCTTTTCCGAGTGACTATACAGTGCAAAAATTAAAAAGACAACAATTGTTATTACCTCTAAATCATGAGAAACTGCCTAATATGAAAAATCTTGATTCAGATTATCTCGATATGCCATTTGATGAAGATAATACATATTCAATACCTTATTTTTTTGGTACTGTGGGTATTCTTTACAATAAAAATGTATATCCAAATGATAACTTTGAATCGTGGAATCAGCTTTATAAAGTGAAATATAAAAATGATATATTATTAGTAGATGGTGCGAGAGAAATTATAGGTGTAGCTTTAAATAAATTAGGTTATAGTTTAAATGAGACACATTCATCATATTTAGCAGAAGCTGAGAGAAATTTAACACATTTAGGTCCTAATGTAAAAGGCGTAGTAGGTGATGAAATTTCAATGATGTTAGAACAGCATGAAGCAAATGTTGCAGTAGTATGGAGCGGTGTAGCAGCTCCAATTGTACAACAAAATGAAGAATTTGATTATGTAGTTCCTAAAGAAGGTTCAAATCTGTGGTTTGATAATATGGTTATACCTAAGACAACACAAAATAAAGCAGGTGCCTATAAGTTTATGAACTTTTTATTAGATGCAGAGCATAGTAAACAAAATACAGAATGGGTGGGCTACGCGACGCCTAATAAATCAGCAAGAGCACAATTGCCTGCAAGCATAAAAAATGATGAGCGGTTTTATCCTACAAAGGAAGAACAAGCTAATTTAGAAGTTTATAAAGATTTAGGGAAAGAGACATTAAGTGAATATAATGAAAGATTTTTAAATTTTAAAATGTCACTAAAATAAGTCATAGTTAGTAGTTATTTTATCGTTAATTCGATATAATAGTTTGACAAGCAATATAAGGAGTTGTAAAGACATGTCAGGAGAGCAATATACTCAAGTTAGACGCCCGGTGAGTCGACTAGCAGAAAAAGTATTAGGTTGGTTGAGTTGGATATTCTTATTATTACTAACCATTATTACGATGTTTATTGCACTAGTATCATTTAGTAGTGAAGCATCAATACAAAATTTGGAGACTTCATTGAATGGCAATGATTTTATTCAACAAATATTAGCGAATAATGGATTAAATACAATCCAATTTGTAATATGGCTACAAAATGGCGTGTGGGCGATTATAGTATATTTCATCGTTTGTTTGCTTTTATCATTTTTAGCCTTAATTTCAATGAATATAAGAATTTTATCAGGATTCTTATTTTTAGTCGCAACGATAGTGACGTTACCATTAGTGTTGCTATTTGTACCGCTAATTATCCCAATTCTATTTTTAATCGTGGCAATCATGATGTTTGCACGAAAAGAAAAGGTAGAAACGGTGCCTGCATATTATGCAGAAGGATACCAAGAACGTTTTTCAGATTATGAGCAACAATCAGAACCGAACTCACCTCAATACATTGAAAAGCAACAAACTTCTGACGTAGAACAACAACAAAGTAATGATAATCAAATAAGAAGAGGCGGTTATAGCTCTGAAGTTGCAGAAAAAGTAAACTCTGAAAATAATGCATCTGATGAAGAACCACAAGTACTTTCTAGACAAGCAAAATATAATTATAAGCAAAGAAAACACAATAATGTTAAAGATGACAGTCAAAGTACTGAAGATGAATTCGGTCAAGTTAGCAATGTATATAATGAAGATGGTGAAGCAGTTGCCAACGAAGACCAAAATAGCAAAGATGCAGTAACGAATGAGCAAGAAAAACAACAAGATAATGAAACAGAATTAGAAAATCAACGTATGGCGGAAGAAGAAGCACGCCGTAAACAAGAAGCATACGAAGCGCAACAAAGAAAACAAGCTGAGCAAGAAGAACAACAACGCCGTAAACAAGAAGAAGCTGCAAGATTGAAACAAGAAAAAGCAGAAGAAAAAGCACGTATTAAACAAGAGAAAAAAGAACGCAGAAAACGTGAAAAAGAAAAACGTAAACAACAACCAAGTGCAGCCAATCAGCGTAGAAAGAATTTCGAAGAACGTAAGAAAATCACTTCGCAAGATGCCGAAGAATCACAAGATGCAAAGTCTAAAGAACAAAATGATTCTGAAACAAAAGACAAATCATAATAAAAGTTGTGTTATTTTTAAAACAATTCCATTTGTTATTCGATTAATAAACTCGATTGCTCACATGATGTGCGGCAATCGGGTTTTTATTTATATTGCTCTAACATAATATTATTTAGCGATAGGTCGTGGTTATTTTTAATTATTCATAAATTTGCTATGATATAATTAATGAATTTATAGGAGGAAGAGTATGAGTAGGAAAACAGAACGTATTCTAGCTTGGATAGCAAATAGTCTTAGTTTAATTTTCTTAATATTTTCGATAATTGTATATGCGTTCATCAACGTGCCAGAATTTAAAGAAGTGTTTAATGAAATGAACCAACAACAAGGTGTAGAAATGTCGCCAGAAGCATTTAAAGCTTCTATCATATTCCAAGGTGTCTTTACACTTATTTCAACGATTTTAGCTTTTATTGCAGTATTTACGATTAAAGGCAATCGCATACTCGCAGGATGTTTATTTATCGTTTCTGCTATTATTGGTATGTTTGGTGGCAACTTTATTGCGATGATTTTATGGTTTATTGTTGGTATTATGCTATTTGTTAAAAAAGACGACAATAATCAAGCTAATCACATCAATCAGATGCCAAATTATAATATTTATAATAACGAAAAAGAAAAACAAAAGCCCCAGCAGCAAGATATGGATCCTGAGGCAGAAATGAAACGAAAAAAAGATGATGACCCGTATATTTACTAAATGTATCTGACAATTATTTATAAAGATAAATTGGTAAAAATAGAAAAGCACGTTACTTAAATTTATTTTAAGTAACGTGCTTTTTAGATATATCAGATGAATTATTTATAGAATTTGAGTAATTGTTCGAAGGTTTCTTCGAGGAAGTTTAAAAAGACTTTATCGCTTTGTAATTGTTCAGCATTTGGTGACAATGTACGAGCTACAAAGAACTCACCTTTTTAACTTCTTTAACACGATTGAGCGCTTTTGTTAGGTCTTCATCTGACATTTCATGGATGTAAAATTTTTCTTGGCTCATATGATCAGGACTAATGCTATAGTCATTTGGTAAATTTTTAAGTGTTTCAAATTGGTCCTCGAAAGCTTTTATTTGTTGTGCTTTGTCTTTTGTTTCATGCATGATACCATACATGACAAATAATTGATTTTCAAACAGACCTATTTGAAAATGAGGTTGCATTTTATAACCGCGTTTATTTGTAGCGAATGCGACCCATGTATCTTTTGGTGGGTTAACTTTTCGACGTGCATGTTTAGCTACGTGTGGATAAAATTTTTCACCGGTTACTGTTTCTAAATATTGTGCGAAATAATCACCTAATTCATTAAGTTGTGGTCGGATACGTTCATTTAACGCTTCCATTCTTGCATCAAGACCATCAACTGTGAATGCTTTGAAATCTTTAGGTTTAAATATGTATTTAGTCATTGGGGCCTCCTGTAAACATTATTTACGTTTGTATTGTAGCATAATATAATTGGTTTAACATTGTCTTTGCCCATTTTGCGCACCTTAAAACATAACTTTATGGTGCACGTGTAGAAAAGACTAAATAGGGTATACATGTAAGAAATCATAAAATATACAAAATATATTTTTATACATATTATTATTAGAAATTAGAAAAGTTAAGTATTAACTTTTTAAGTATTAATTACTGTATAATGAGAAGTCCATAAGGAGCTGATACAATGACTGTTTACGAGTTTGCTAAAGGTCTCATATTAGAGGCAGGGAATAATGTAAAAAAAATAATGAAAGAAGATATAGAGATAGAAACAAAATCAAATCCTAATGATTTAGTGACTAATGTAGATAAAGCTACAGAAAACTATATTTTTGAAAATATTTTAAAAACATATCCTAACCACCATGTCATTGGTGAAGAGGGGCATGGTCATGACCTTAACAACGTGACGGGGGTTGTGTGGGTAGTTGATCCAATTGATGGCACATTGAATTTTGTTCATCAAAAAGAAAATTTTGCAATTTCTATCGGTATTTATAATGATGGGCAGCCATATGCAGGATTTGTATATGATGTGATGAACGATGCACTATATCACGCTAAGGTTGGAGAAGGAGCATTCGAGAATGAAAATCGACTTCCTGAAATAAAATCGACAACTTTAAGTACAAGTATTATTGGCATTAATCCTAATTGGCTAACCAAGCCTCGTTTAGGAGAATTATTTAAACCTATAGTAGAAGAATCCAGGAGTGCCAGAGCTTATGGATCAGCTGCTTTAGAAATTATTCATGTCGCAACCGGAAAATTAGCTGGATATATTACACCTCGATTACAACCCTGGGATTTTGCTGGTGGTCACATCATCTTAAATGAAGTAGGTGGAAAAGGTACAGATTTAATGGGAGACGCATTATCAATTTATGAACCTAGTTCTATTGTAATGGCGAATAAACAATTACACGCTGAACTCATTGAACAACATTTTCAAAAAAATAATGAAATCATTGGATTATTGCAACAACGTTTAAAAAATAAATAATAAAAGATTATTTTAGAAGAAAAAACAGCCTATGAAAAGCGCCTCAATCCTATTTTTTAGAATTGAGACGCTTTTATAGATTGTATATAAAATTTGACTCGATTATAGCCAATCGTTTTCGCGATATTTCTTTTTTAAAGTGAAACCGTAACCAAATGTTGCAATGAATAATATAAGTGTTAAAATCATCAATGGAACATTTGTTGCAGCTAAACTAAAGCTAAATAAAAGCAAGAATACTACAGCTACTACAGCAAGTACCCAGAATATTGCTTTCGATTTTTTTTGTTGCATACTACCACACCTTTATAGTTTTCTTTAACCAATTATATGATATAATAAAAAAGTTGCAAAGAAAAGTGGGAATTTACTCGAGAAAGGAATTTGTATAAATGACTAATAGAAGAGAAGACGTTCGTAATATAGCTATCATCGCTCACGTTGACCATGGTAAAACAACACTAGTAGATGAGTTATTAAAACAATCAGGAATATTCCGTGAAAATGAACAAGTAGACGAAAGAGCAATGGATTCTAATGATATTGAGAGAGAACGTGGTATCACAATCCTTGCTAAAAATACAGCAGTTAACTATAAAGACAATCGAATTAATATTTTAGATACACCAGGACATGCTGACTTCGGTGGCGAAGTTGAGCGTATCATGAAAATGGTTGATGGTGTTGTACTTGTAGTAGATGCTTATGAGGGAACGATGCCACAAACACGTTTCGTATTGAAAAAAGCATTAGAGCAAAACTTAAAACCAGTTGTAGTTGTAAATAAAATTGATAAACCAGAAGCACGTGCTGAAGGTGTAGTAGATGAAGTATTAGACCTATTTATCGAGTTAGAAGCTTCTGACGAACAATTAGATTTCCCAGTCGTTTACGCATCAGCTGTAAATGGTACTGCAAGTTTAGATGCAGAAAAACAAGATGAAAATATGCAATCTTTATACGAAACAATTATCGATTATGTACCAGCACCAGTTGATAATAGAGAAGAGCCGCTACAATTCCAAATTGCACTATTAGACTATAGTGACTATTTAGGACGTATTGGTGTAGGACGTGTGTTCCGAGGAACAATGCGTGTAGGAGACAGTGTATCTTTAATTAAATTAGATGGTACTGTTAAAAACTTCCGTGTAACAAAAATCTTTGGTTTCTTCGGATTAAAACGTGAAGAAGTTAACGAAGCATATGCTGGTGATTTAATTGCCGTATCGGGTATGGAAGATATTAACGTTGGTGAAACAGTAACGCCAAGTGATCACCAAGATGCGTTACCTGTATTAAGAATTGATGAACCAACACTTGAAATGACATTTAGAGTTAACAATTCACCATTTGCAGGTCGTGAAGGCGATTATGTAACATCTCGTCAAATTCAAGAACGTCTTGATCAACAATTAGAAACAGACGTTTCATTAAAAGTTACACCAACTGAGTCACCAGATAAATGGGTTGTTGCAGGTCGTGGAGAATTACATTTATCAATCTTAATAGAAAACATGAGACGTGAAGGCTTTGAATTACAAGTATCTAAACCTCAAGTTATTTTAAAAGAGATTGATGGTGTGAAATGTGAACCGTTTGAACGTGTACAATGTGAAGTACCACAAGAATATACAGGTCCTGTAATCGAGTCATTAGGCCAACGTAAAGGTGAAATGCTTGATATGGTTACAACAGATAATGGCTTAACTCGTATTATCTTTATGGTTCCTGCTCGTGGTTTAATTGGTTATACTACAGAATTTATGTCTCAAACTCGTGGTTACGGTATCATTAACCATACATTTGACGAATTTAGACCACGTGTTAAAGGTCGTATCGGTGGCAGAAGAAATGGTGCACTTGTATCTCTTGATCAAGGTAAAGCTAGTGCTTATGCAATTATGGGCTTAGAAGACCGTGGTACAAACTTCATGGAACCTGGTACTGAAGTATATGAAGGTATGGTTGTTGGTGAACATAACCGTGATAATGACTTAACAGTTAATGTTACGAAAGAAAAGAACCAAACAAACGTACGTTCTGCTAATAAAGACCAAACTGTAAGTATGAAACGCCCAAGAATTTTAACATTAGAAGAAGCATTACAATTTATCAATGACGATGAACTTGTAGAAGTTACACCAGAAAATATTCGTATTAGAAAAACAGTGCTAGAAAAATCAGCACGTGAAAAAGAATCTAAACGTATCAAACAATTGATGCAAGAAGATGATTAATTAAAAAAGATTTGATATGAGAACCAAACTAGTTAATATTATCTAGTTTGGTTCTTTTATTTTAAAATTGTCATTTAAAATAATGTGGTTAATAAAATTAAAAGTATATTGCTATTAACATTATATGTACTTGATGATTTATAACATATAAAAATAGCTAAGCATTTAACAATTTGAGCTGCATTTTAGTTACGGCTCGTAATTATTGAACAATTAGCTATTATAATTATAAAGTTTGTTTATTAAATTATTGTGTAATAAAATTTTGTGTTAGAGATGATTGTAAGTTGTTACTTGATTGCGCTGTTTAGGTGTATCAAGTCTACTTTTACACTCATCACACATAAATGTGTGCATCGGATCATTTCTAAGTCTTTTCGCTTCTAATGTATTTTGATCGATAAATACTTCTGTATCACAAATAATACATTGAACTTTTTTCATACTTAGATCACCTCAATATGAGTAACGTATGCAAATTGGTAAGGATAACCTTCATTTGGAATGTAAACAAAGCTATCTACACTATAGTCATCATATAATCTTTTACCATCTTTAGCGAATTGGAAAAAGAGGTAAGGTAATAAATCAATCGGAACCTCAATGGCATCATTCTCATTATATAAACGGATGATCTTTGCAGAATCATGTGGTTCAGCATTCTTGAAAAAAGGTGTCATATTGATAACAAATGATTGTTCCAATACTGCACGTCTTTTATATTTAATTTCAGAATTTAATGTTGGCGGATTAGTTTGGCCTTCCAAAATTGCACGATTCCATTCACGGTTATCGTCAAAATTGATTGGTTTTGTACCGTCGAATACACCTTTTTCTAAATCTTCAATTTGTACTTTTCTATCATCAAAAATCCAAGTTGTACTATCTAATGATATTGGAAATTTAACTGCGCCCTTAATTTGAATCATAGTCCCACTCCTATTTGTATATCTTATCTATCTTTATAACAAAAATATGTAAAAATGAACTTTTTGTGAATGTTTCTCACTTGTTAGTGAACACTTCTATACTCATTGTACATTAAAAACTGTGTTGAAATAAAACGTTTTCACAACGGATGTCAGTAGTCTGACGATTCTGTAAAAAATATATTTGAGATAAAGATTTCTTTAATATCAATATTATCACAAATAACACGGTTTAGTATATTAAGGAATTCACTTGCTTTTTATGAATCAGTAAGATACACTTCTACATATAAAGTTACAATTGATAGGGGGAGTATGTCTTGGTAAAAAATCAAAAAATGAACAATGCGGCATATGACCAGTTGAATAAAGATGCTGATAGGATTCTCCAACTTATAAAAGTACAAATGGATAATCTGACGTTACCTCAATGCCCGTTATATGAAGAAGTACTCGATACACAAATGTTTGGATTGCAAAAAGAAGTAGATTTTGCTGTTCAACTTGGTTTAGTCGATATAGAAGTGGGCAAAGATTTAATGCTACGATTAGAAAAAGAACTTTCTAAATTGCATGACGCATTTACTAATGTTTAATATGGTTAAATAAATAGATTTTTTGGCTGGAAAGATTTTAACCAGCTTTGAAAATACACACAACTTGAATAAGTAGTATCTTCAAAACTACATAACATATTTCAGAGTGGCTGGGACATCAATATATTGTTGATTGCATCGCAGCCATTTTCTTTTGCTCAAAATAGACAAATGACGAAATTAATGGTTAAAATAATGGTATTTAGTGTTATATTTGTTCGAAATATTATAGTGATGTTTGATATAATGTTAAAAGTGTAATTTATTTTTTATGAAACAGACCCAATATCTTAAGACGATTTACAACAATAAATATCGTTTTAATGTTACGAATTTGAGCTAGTAATGATAAATGATATTAATAATTAGAATTGGATGATATGTCAAATGAATAACATAAAACAATTTTTTCGATATATTGGTAGAAATGCCAAATATATTGATTATCCGTTAGTAATTACATATATTTTATTATGTCTTATAGGCTTAGTAATGGTATATAGTGCAAGTATGGTTGCAGCTACAAAAGGTTCATTGACAGGTGGCGTTCCAGTGACTGGGACTTACTTTTATACAAGACAATTAATGTATGTAATCATGAGTTTAATTCTTGTCTTTTTCATGGCCTTCTTTATGAATGTCAAATTCCTTGAATCCATCAAATTTCAGAAATGGATGATGATGATAATGGTTGCTTTACTTGTAGCAACTTTACTTGTAGGAAGTAATATTAATGGTTCGAAAAGTTGGCTCAATTTAGGGTTTATGAATCTACAAGCTTCGGAACTATTGAAAATTGCAATAATTGTATATATACCTTATATGATAGAAAAGAAACGACCAAAAGTTTTTAAAAATCCTAAACTATTAACATCACCAATTATTTTGGCTTCATTTTGTATAGCACTTGTGCTTTTACAAAGAGATGTAGGCCAAACACTATTAATTTTAATAATCTTCTTTTCAATCATATTTTATGCAGGCATTGGTGTTCAAAAATCACTTAAATATGGTTTGATGATTTTATTCGGTGTAGTTATTATAGGTGGGTTGTTCCTGCTGTTAGGATTAGTTCCAGATTACTTGACTGCGCGTTTTAGTACATTAACTAATCCATTTAGTAATGAAGAAGGTGCTGGGTATCATATTTCTAACTCCTTGATTGCAATCGGAAATGGCGGATTGTTTGGACGAGGGTTAGGTAATAGTATTATGAAATTAGGATACTTACCAGAGCCACATACTGATTTTATATTTTCAATTATTGCTGAAGAGTTAGGTTTGATAGGCTGCGTCGTGGTTATAGGCTTATTATTCTTTATAGTTTACAGAGCATTTGAACTTGCAAATAAAACCAATTCTTACTTTTACAAGTTGGTCTGTGTAGGTATTGCAAGCTATATCGGCAGTCAAACGTTTGTTAACTTAGGTGGCATTTCAGGTACAATACCATTAACAGGTGTACCATTACCATTCATAAGCTTTGGTGGTTCTTCAATGATAAGTTTAAGTATCGCCATGGGTCTATTGCTAATTACAGCGAAACAAATTAAAATCGAAGAATTAAGAAAGAAAAAAGCAAATAAAATTAACGATAATGTAGGAATTTCTAGAAGATCATAAGTTACTTAATTATGGTAGTTATGATATAAATATGTAATTTGTAAAAGCAAACGTTACAACAGTAAAATGTTGAAAACGTTTGCTTATTTTTATAATCAGACATCTTAATTTTGAAAAACTTAGTGTTTTTAAAGTTAATGATAATAAAAAGTTATCGATTTTAATAATTTTTTATTATACTTAAGCTATGATATAATTCCATAGAAATGCGAGTATACTACAGTGTTTAGAGACTATCACATACAGATAAAATTTTATCATTCAGTGATCATAATTCAACAGTTTAAGAAGTGTTTCTAGAATAAACGAACAAACTTTTATTTGTATACATTGTTCGCATTTTGCTATAATGGTTTCTATATCAAACTTTTTAGAAAATTCAAATTTTAAGGGGGACCATGTTGTGAAAAAAATAAATAAACTTATGGTAGCCAATCGTGGAGAAATAGCAATAAGGATTTTTAGAGCAGCAACTGAGTTAAATGTACAAACAGTTGCGATTTATTCAAATGAAGATAAAGGGTCTTTACATAGATATAAAGCAGATGAATCATACTTAGTAGGCGAAGATTTAGGTCCTGCAGAATCATATTTAGATATTGAACGCATTTTAGAAGTGGCGAAACGTGCCGATGTAGATGCAATTCATCCTGGTTATGGTTTTTTAAGTGAAAATGAAACATTTGCACGCAGATGTCAGGAAGAAGGCATCAAATTTATTGGACCACGTGTAGAGCATTTAGATATGTTTGGGGATAAAGTTAAAGCAAGATCAACAGCAATTAAAGCAGATTTAAGAGTTATCCCAGGTACTGATGGACCAATTGATAATCAAGAAGATGCTATAGCTTTTGCAAATGAAGCGGGCTATCCACTTATGATTAAAGCTACAAGCGGTGGCGGTGGTAAAGGCATGCGTATCGTCTATGCAGAAGATGAATTAGAGGACGCATTCCACCGTGCTAAGTCTGAAGCTGAAAAATCATTTGGTAATAGTGAAGTATATATTGAAAAATATATCGATAATCCAAAACATATAGAAGTTCAAATTATCGGTGATGAACATGGGAATATCGTTCACTTATATGAACGTGATTGCTCAGTGCAACGACGTCATCAAAAGGTAGTAGAAGTAGCACCTTCTGTTGCTTTGTCTGATGATTTAAGAGAACGTATTTCTGATGCTGCAATCCAACTCATGGAAAATATAAAATACGTTAACGCTGGTACTGTAGAATTTTTAGTATCAGGAGATGATTTCTATTTCATAGAAGTGAACCCACGTGTACAAGTTGAACATACAATTACTGAAATGATAACAGGCGTGGATATTGTAAAAACACAAATACTTGTAGCAGACGGTGAAGTATTATTTGATGATGAAATAAACATGCCCAAACAAAAAGATATTCGAACGTTAGGGTACGCTATACAATGTCGTATTACTACTGAAGATCCTACAAATGATTTCATGCCTGATTCGGGTAGAATCATAGCTTATCGTTCAAGTGGTGGCTTTGGTGTTAGATTAGACGCTGGTGATGGTTTCCAAGGTGCAGAAATTTCACCTTATTATGATTCATTACTTGTGAAACTATCTACTCATGCGATGTCATTTAAACAAGCAAATGAAAAAATGGATCGTTCGTTACAAGAAATGAGAATACGTGGTGTTAAAACCAATGTGCCATTCTTGATTAATGTGATGAGACATGAACAATTTAAAACCGGCGATTATACAACAAAATTCATCGAGAAAACGCCAGAGCTTTTTGATATAGCACCAACACTTGATCGTGGTACGAAAACACTAGAATATATAGGTAATGTTTCAATTAACGGTTTCCCGAATGTTGAAAAACGACCAAAACCGATTTATGAAGCATCTCCAATTCCAAAGATTGCTAAAAAAGAGGTTGAACAATTAGAAGGTACTAAGCAACTTTTAGACGCACAAGGCCCTAAAGCAGTTGCAGATTGGTTAAAACAACAAGAAGATGTATTAATAACAGACACGACATTTAGAGACGCACATCAATCATTACTTGCTACTCGTGTACGTACGAAAGATATGATGAACATCGCTTCTAAAACTGCAGATGTAATGAAAGATAGTTTTTCATTAGAAATGTGGGGTGGTGCAACATTTGATGTCGCATTTAACTTCTTAAAAGAAAACCCGTGGGAAAGATTAGAAAGATTAAGAAAAGCTGTTCCAAATGTACTATTCCAAATGTTACTACGTGCTTCTAATGCAGTCGGTTATAAAAATTACCCTGACAACGTAATTAAAAAGTTTGTCAAAGAGAGTGCAGATGCTGGAATTGATGTATTCCGTATATTTGATTCATTAAACTGGGTAGATCAAATGAAAGTAGCAAACGAAGCAGTACAAGAAGCAGGTAAAATTTCAGAAGGCGCAATTTGTTATACAGGCGATATTTTGAATCCGAATCGTTCTGACCTGTACACAATAGAATATTATGTGAATATGGCGAAAGAACTTGAAAGAGAAGGCTTCCATATTTTAGCGATTAAAGATATGGCGGGCTTATTGAAACCTAAAGCTGCGAACGAGTTAATTGGAGAATTAAAAGCTGCAGTAGATTTACCTATCCATCTGCATACGCATGATACAAGTGGTAATGGCATACTTGTATACAAACAAGCGATAGATGCTGGTGTAGATGTCATTGATACTGCTGTAGCGTCAATGAGTGGCCTAACAAGTCAACCAAGTTCTAATTCGTTATACTATGCATTAAATGGTTTTGGTAGAAATGTACGAGCGGATATTGATGGTATGGAAGAATTATCTCATTATTGGGGTACAG
Organism: Staphylococcus sp. AntiMn-1; assembly: GCF_001663395.1. NCBI lineage: Bacteria > Bacillati > Bacillota > Bacilli > Caryophanales > Staphylococcaceae > Staphylococcus > Staphylococcus sp. AntiMn-1. Next base: position 903,886 of record NZ_CP012968.1, on the reverse strand, counting down.
TGCGTCAGTATTACAGTGATTTTGAAAGTGATATTAAATCACCTAATACTGAAATTTACCAACACGAAATGCCAGGGGGACAATATTCAAACCTAAGTCAACAAGCTAAAAGTTTAGGTCTAGGCAATAGATTTAATGAAGTAAAAGAAATGTACAAACGTGTTAATTTCTTATTTGGCGATATTGTAAAAGTAACACCTTCTTCTAAAGTGGTAGGTGATATGGCTTTATACATGGTGCAAAATGATTTAGATGAGCAAACTATCATTGATGATGGCTATAAATTAGACTTCCCGGAATCTGTTGTATCATTCTTTAAAGGGGAAATTGGCCAACCAGTAAGTGGATTTAATAAACAATTGCAAAAAGTCATCCTAAAAGGTCAAACAGCTTTAACAGATAGACCAGGTGAATATTTAGAACCTGTAGATTTTGAAGCTGTAAGAAAAGAATTAGAAGAGAAACAAGAAAGAGAAGTTACAGAACAAGATATAATCAGTTATGTGTTATATCCTAAAGTTTATGAACAGTTTATCTCAACGCGAGAACAATTCGGTAATGTGTCATTATTAGATACGCCAACATTCTTCTTCGGTATGAGATCTAACGAGACTGTAGAAATCGAAATTGATACAGGTAAGAGACTCATTATTACACTTAAGACAATTACAGAACCTGATGAAAAAGGTATTCGCACAATTTTCTATGATATGAATGGTCAAGCACGTCGTATCTTCATTCAAGATGAAAACGTCAAGGCAAGTGAAAGTGTGAAACCTAAAGCAGATAAATTAAATCCAAATCATATCGGCGCTCAAATGCCAGGTTCAGTTACTGAAGTCAAAATTTCAGAAGGTGAATCTGTTACGAGTGGTCAAGCTTTATTAATTACAGAAGCAATGAAAATGGAAACTACAATCCAATCACCATTTGATGGTGTGGTTAAGAAGGTTACAGTTCAAAGTGGAGAAGCAATCCAAACAGGTGACTTATTAATTGAAATTGAGAAAGAGCCAGTAGATTAAATTTTTTATTCTACAATCAAACAGCCGTCAGATTTCTTAAATGGGAATTTGACGGCTGTTTTATATGTCAAAAACTTTAATAGAAAAGGGTAGTTCTAAGAGTCAATAAAGTCTCTGAATTTTTTTATGTGTTGTACACTTTCCGCGGGACACTCTCAATCTGTAGTCTTCAACTAGTGCTTCCACAACAACTCAGGAGTCCGCTCAAAGCATTGTCATTTTTAATAATTAATTAGTTGAATTATTAAAAATACAACGCAAATAACTATGAATATATAACCCACTTAATGAAAATAGCTTTAATGAATATTATCAATAAAAAAACCAAATGCTTTTTTAGCATTTGGTTTATCTACATACTTATATTGTTTATGAACCAATAAAATCTAATTTATCCGCCACTTCGAATTGTTCGAAGCATTAGTACTATAAAGTAAGCTATTAAGCCAAACAATATAGTAATAAATAGCGCATGTAACAAAGCAATGAATAGATTAACATTTGTCATCATAGATAAAGCACCTGTAATAACTTGTAAAACTACTAAGACAAAGGCAGATGTATAACCAAAACGTATTGTACGATTATGGCTATAATTTTTTACTGCATGAATAAATGTTAATAATATCCAAATGAAAGCAATTAAAGCCATACCTCTATGGGTAAAGTTTACCCAGTCTTGTACATTATGCGGTATGATATCGTCAAATGGCAGTGGCCATTTACCATATGCTAAGCTGGCTTCTTTGTGTCTTACTAGTGCTCCCGTGTATATAGTTAAATATACAACAATTGCCATAATCCATGTATAAATTCTTAATGGTTTTCTGATAAATAGTTCATCAGCTTCATATTTTCGATCAATTTCAAAAATAATTAAAGTTAAGACAAACACTGATGAGAATGAAATCAATGAAATACCAAAGTGTAAAGCTAACGTATAAGAATTTTGTTGCCACATTACTGCTGCTGCACCAACAAGCGCTTGGATGACTAAGAATCCAACACTTATAATACTTAAAGGTTTTACTTCTTTAATATAACCAATATGTTTCCAAGCAACTATCGCTAACCATAAGACAACAAGCATGGATATGCCTGAAACTGCACGGTGACTTAATTCAATCAACGTTTGAATTGGTAAATTTTGAGGTAAAAATGCACCATGACATAATGGCCAGTCAGAGCCACATCCATCTGCTGAACCAGTCTTGGTAACTAAGGCACCACCCAATTGAACAAAAGCCATAATGAGTGTTGCTAAAACAGATAACCATTTTAGGTTTTTTTTGCTAAACAAGAATTAACCCCCACTTATATGTAAAATTCTTGAGACATTAAATTACATTCAGTTGTACCATTATTTGTTGTAATTATTGTAATTATTAATCTCGAAAAAACATACTTATAAAATTTAAATAAATCTTAACTAACATTATAACAAGAAATATAGATTAAATTGTGTCACAAAAATGACTATTTGTGAAAGTCGCTAAAGTGTCACAAATAACTTTACATAAATGTAGTCAATAACACAAATTTAATATATCATTGTATTATATGAAAAAAATAGGAGGGAAATTATGAACAAAGAACAAACTTTGTCACATAATTCTAGTCGTGTAACTTTTAAAGAGTTACAGCAAATCATCAAAACAGGACTTGTACAAGGAAACTTACTGCCTGCATTTGCTGGTTCATGGCTTGCAATTGTGTTGGCGAATCATTCCTTCCTCTCGTCAATACCACAAATCTTAATGATGTTGGTGGGCTCTACGTTAATTATGGGGGCGCATGTGCTTTAAATAATTACTATGATCAAGATATTGACAGTATCATGCCAAGTAAACAACAGAGACCAACAGTTAATGAGAGAATCTCAGACAGAAATCTATTGATTCTCAGTTTTGGAATGATGCTTATAGGGGAGGCATTTCTATTTGCGTTAAACATACCTTCGGGAGTAATTGGCTTGATAGGAATCGTTGGGTATGTTTCGTTTTATTCTATTTGGTCTAAACGTCATACAGTTTGGAATACAGTAATTGGTAGTTTTCCAGGTGCAGTGCCACCATTAATTGGTTGGACTGCAATAGAAGGAAACATCAGTTTGGTAGCAGTAGCACTATTCTTAGTAGTATTCTGTTGGCAACCGGTTCATTTTTATGCGTTAGCAATTAAGCGTAAAGATGAATATTCATTAGCAAATATTCCAATGCTACCATCCGTTAAAGGGTTTAGTCGTACGAGAGTAAGCATGTTAATATGGCTTGTTTTCTTATTACCACTACCATTTTTACTTAGCACTTTAGGCACAACGTTTATTGTAATCGCAACATTGTTGAATTTAGGTTGGGTGTACATGTGGTTAACAAGCTTTAAGAAAGATTTAGATGAAACGAAATGGGCAACAAAAATGTTTATTTATTCATTGAATTATTTAGTAGTATTCTTTGTGCTCGTTGTCGTCGTGTCATTAATTCAAATGTTCTAATAATTAATAATGAGGATGTATTATATGAATTTACCAATTTTACCTACTTTAAGTACAAGTTTTATTATTATTAGTGCGATCTTAGTTGCAATAGGTTGGCGCAAAATTTGGAAGAGAGAAATTGAAAGTCATAAAAAAGTAATGCTAAGCGCAGCGTTTTTTGCACTCGCATTCTTTATCATTTATGCTTCAAGAACGATTTTCGTTGGTAATACTGCTTTCGGCGGTCCAGATTCAGTGAAAATTTATTACACAATATTCTTAGTATTCCATATCAATTTAGCAACAATTGGTGCAATTTTAGGTGTATCACAAATCATCACGGCCTTTAAAGAGAAATTTAAAGTGCATAGATTTGTCGGCCCGATTGCATCGATTATATGGTTCTTTACTGCAATTACTGGTGTAGCAGTTTATGCTTTACTCTATGTAATTTATCCTGGCGGAGAGACTACATCGCTAATTAAAGCAACGTTTGGATTGTAACTAATATTTTTGACTTACTGTTAGTCATTTTACGGAAAGATTATCGGCATATAATAAAAATGGTAAGCAATCAAATTTTGATTGCTTACCATTTTTTAATTACAGCGATATCGTTAATAAACAACAATACCAAAGGTTCAATCTAGTTACCTAAATATCTTAGTAAATGTTTGGCAGTTACAGAAGCTTTAATGTCTAATAACCCTTTTGGTTTTCCTTCATATAGCAATTGACCACCTTGTCCACCAGCATAAGGGCCTATATCAATGATCCAGTCTGCATGAGTCATCATGGTTAAGTTATGTTCTATTACTACTACTGTGTTGTTGTCATCAATGAGTTGATTAAAACAGTCTAATAAGATAGGTATGTCATCTTCATGCAATCCTGTTGTAGGTTCATCGAAGACAAAAGTTTGGTGATTTACAGTACGTGTTAAATATTTACTTAGTTTCACACGTTGAATTTCGCCGCCTGATAATGTATTTAATGTTTGACCTAATGTCATATAATTAAGTCCCGTGGATTTTAAAGCATTTAAAGGTGTTGAAATATTGTGTTTTGAATGGAAGAATTCGATTGCTTCATCTACAGTTAGCGCAAGAATATCTGCGATTGAATAACCAGCTATTTTTGCATCAAGAACTTCTGGTTTATATCTTAAGCCGTCACAAACATCACATGTTTGAGTAAAATCTGGCATAAATGCAAGCTCAGTTTTTAAAATTCCTTTACCATGACACTCTGGACAGGCGCCTTCTGAATTATAACTAAACATAGATTTTTTTAATCCAGTTTCTTCACTGAAATAGCTTCGTACTTCATCAAATATATTTAAATAAGTGAGTAAGTTAGAACGACTTGATGCATGTACAGGTTTTTGATCAATAAAAATAGTGTCTTGTAACTGACCTAATCCTTCATGAATTAATGAACTTTTGCCGGAACCTGCGACACCAGTCACTACAGTCATAGCTTGTTTAGGTATTTTAGTTGAAACATTTTTTAAATTATTACGAGAAATATTAGAAAGTTTAATATAATCTTGGATTTCTCTAGGTTGTGATTTAAGATTATGCATTCTTCGTAAAGCAACGCCTGTAATCGTAGTTGATTTTAATAAAGTATTGTAAGACCCGGTAAATGTAATTTCTCCACCGTTTTTTCCAGCAAGTGGACCTAAATCTACAACGTGATCAGCAATACGTATAACATCAGGGTCATGTTCAACGACCAACACAGTATTTCCTTTGTCTTTTAAAGATTGTATGATTTCATTTATACGTTGTATATCATCAGGATGCAAACCAACACTAGGCTCATCTATAATGTAAACTAGATCGCTTAGAGGGCTATTAAGGTGTCTTATTAATTTAATACGTTGTGATTCACCACCAGAAAGCGTGGTAGTTTCTCTAGATAAAGTTAGGTAATTAAGCCCGATATAACTTAAAGATTGTAATTGTTGCTGTAGCGGTTCAATGATGACGCGGGCTTTATCTGAGTGAATGTTTTTAATGAAATCTAATGCATCATCTATGGATAATTGAGTGAAATCTGAGATGTCAAAACCATTAATTTTACATTTTAAAATATATGGATGTAATCTTTTTCCATGACATTTCGGACATTCTTTTGAAGTTACGACACGATCTATGGCATCTCTAAATTTATTTTTTTCAAAATTATCATTGAGTAAAAAAGAACGTCTAAACCGATGAATTAAACCTTCGAATTTGGCTGTTTTAGGCCAATTATCAGGTGGGTTTTTCAGTTTAGTAGGCTTTGTATATAGCAATGTATTAAGTTCTTCTTGTGTATAATCTTTTAATTTTTTATCGTTATCAAATAACCCTGTATATAAATAACGCTTTCCTCTCCAACTATCCGGTCTAAAAGAGGGGAATCGTATCGCATCTTCATTTAATGATTTATTGAAATCTAACAGCTCATTTAAGTCTATATCTTCCACATAGCCTAGACCTGAGCATGTATCGCACATCCCTTTAGGATTGTTAAATGAGAATATGTCAGAGTAACCCACAAAAGGTTCTCCGATTCGAGACCATAATAATCTCACTGAAGCATATATATCAGATATTGTACCTACTGTAGAACGCGAATTACCACCCAATCGTTTTTGGTTGATAATCATAGCAACTGGTAGGTGTTCAATCAAATCTACTTTTGGTTTTGAATATTGAGTTAATTGATGTTGTATATATGTAGAATATGTTTCATTTAAAAGACGTTCTGACTCGGCAGCAATGGTATTAAATACTAATGAAGATTTTCCTGAACCTGAGCGACCAGTAAAAACCGTTATTTGATGCTTGGGTATATCGACAGAAACATCTTTCAAATTATTTTGTTTTGCACCGTGAATACGAATTGTTGTCATGACTTTCACCTCTCAATTATCACTATACCCAAAAAAAGGTGATGTATCACTTGTATCGCTGAATCGTAAAAATGTGTATTTTAAATGACCTGTGCTAATCTTAACAAAGAATTTACAACGTCATACCTTGCTTGTGACATAATGAAACATGTACAATAAATGAAAGTAATATATAGGTGGGTGAGCGATGAAAAAACTAATAATTAAAATTATTGGTGTATTATTATTAATTTGTTTTTTAATTTATCTATTTTACTCACCGCGTTTAAAGTTTGACGTACTCGAAAATCCTAATAAAGATTCAACTAAAACGACTCAAAATAAGGATGCTCAAAAAACTGAGACAAACGCTGAAAACCCTAAACCTGAAAAGGGCGTAAGTACGTGGGTTGGTCAAAGCTTAGATGAATTAACTGATAAATATGGTCAAGCTGATCGAGTTTATCCATATAAAAATAATTTTAAAAATTATGTATTTAAGCAAAAAGATAAATATTATTTGATTACTACTAAAAAAGGGATTGTTAAGTCTGTTTATGCGACAGGTAAAGATGCTAATGTAAATCCTATAAAGATACAGGATGATGCGTCACAGGTTTTTGAAAAATATAGTATCAATCCAGAACCAATGATTTCTGTAAATGGTAAGCAATATCAATTAGAATTATCTGATTCAGATATGAAAACACAAGCATTAATTAAATTCAAAGATATCTATGCTCAAGTTTACATAGATCAGCAATCTAATGAGGTAGTCGCGGTTAGATATTTAGATAGTGAAGCTTTGGCAGCATTTAAACCGTATCAAATGTTATCTACCAAAGAAGATAAAGAAGTTAAAAGTAAATATAGTAATATTACTTATGAGCAAAACTCAAATCAGCTGACTACACTTTATGAAATTACAAATGAAATGAGAAAGTTAAAGGATGCTGAGCCATTGAAGGTTAATAATCAATTGACGCATATTGCCTCATTTAACTTGTATGAAGCAATTGGTACTGATAGTGTTGAATTTACTGAAGATGCTTTAAAACAACAGTTAAATGAGCAAGAAGTGCCATTTGTATCTGCTAGTCAAAATGTAGGCTATGATTTTAACGAAGTTCCAACTTTAATACATAGTTGGCTCAACTCAGATATTCATAGATCTAGGATGTTAAACTCTAAATATAATGAAATGGGTGGCGAAGTAACGAATGGTTACTACACAATTATTTTTGTTGAAGATAAATAGAAAGGAGATTTGTAACGATGATTACTGAAGAAACATTAACAGTGCTTGATGAAATTGAAGCACTTAGTGATAAAATACTTGAATCAAGATTATATAAAGAATATAAAGAGGCTGAACAACAATTAGCGGATAATGATGAGGCACACTTACTATACCAAGCATTTTTGAAATCAAAAGATAAATATGATGAAATTATGCGTTTTGGTAAATACCACCCTGATTACCAAACAGTGATGTTGGACACGCGTAAACGTAAACGTGCGTATGAAATGTTGCCAGTTGTAATGGATTTTAAACAAAAAGAAGTTTTACTACAGGATTTAATAGATGAAGTGATTGTTAAAATTGCATACGCTGTTTCTGAAAATGTAAAAATTGAAACAGGCAATCCATTTTTCCAAAAAGATGCAAGTGGTTGTGCTACAGGTGGATCATGTAGCTGTTCACTTTAAGCTGAATTTTAAGAGTTATCAATAAGAAATATTGAAAAAAGCTGGGACGCCTCATTGAGGTTTCCCAGCTTTATTCTGAAGCATGCGTTGCTAGTGATAAGTATGTTTAAAGCGTTCTGCTAAATCGGGTCTATCAGTAACAAGGGTATGCGCACCATTAAAAATCAAATCATTCATTAAGTCGAGATTATTCACACCATAATAACCTGGAATGATATCACGTGTGTTTAGCCATTGAATGAATCTTGGTGAAGTTAGTTTAATACCTTTGAATGAAACAGGCATTTGGAAAGTGTGCGCACGTGGTTGAAAGCTATTGCCTAGTCCTAAATAGAACTTTAAGAAACCTTCTGCAACTTCACTTTGACCTGCGCCAATGGCTACTGTACCATTACTTATTATATTAAAACGTTCAATTTGTTTACTATGGAAACTTGTTACTAATACGCGATCTTGAGCATTATTAGCAACAATATCCTCAAATATAATTTCTGGTACAAGATGGCCATGTTCACTTTCAGGGTCATCTTTTAAATCAACATTAATCAATTGATTTGGATATAATTTAAGTAATTCATCAAAAGATAAAATATAAGCATCTTTGTGGCCTCTATAAGGTTTATGACCGTTTATATCTACAAAATGATATCCTGAATCTAACTGTTTTATCTCTGCTAAAGTATGTTCGGATACTTTACCTGATCCGTTAGTCGTACGATCCACGTCTACATCATGGAAAACGATGAGTTTTCGATCTTTTGTAAGTCTCACATCTGTTTCAAATCCATCAATACCATGTGCTACTGCATTATCAAAAGCAAGTTTAGTTTGCTCTGGTCTTACAGCCATGCCACCACGATGGGCAAATATATATGGTGCAGGTTTAGAAAAGAAAGATGGTATACTTTGATTATTCGGTTTAGCTTTATACTTAGTAAGTAAAAATACACTACCGACTAAACCAAGTGTACTTAAAAATCCGCCCTTAATTAATTTATTGATTTTTGTCACGAGCAATCCTCCTCAGTTTTGAGTATATAAAGTAATATAGCAAATGTTTGTGATACATCAAAATAATTGTTATTTCTAAAAATAAAAAGACATGATATTATATAAAGGCTAATAATTGGAGTGAAAAATATGAACACTATAGCTAGAACAAGTTTGATAATTTATTTAAAACATATGAAACACGAAAGACAAGTAAGAAAGTTTGGCCATATTGTAAGTGTAAATAGACAACAACGCTATGTTGTAATGTATATAAATGAAGAAGAAGCGGATCAAATTGTTGAAAAATTAATGAAGCTCAAATATGTAAAGGATATTGAAGGCTCACCTTATAAATATTTAAAAAAGGTTTATGAAAAAGAACAGCATGAAATATCTTGATTTTTTGTATCTGATTAAAAGAAATGTAGCTAAAGAGTTAATAGGAATGAGTTAAAAAGCCACAATAGTACAGTGATTGTCTACAGTGGCTTATTTTATTCAATTATTGCAATGGTGGAATCCATCTCTGTAGTCTTAAAACACTGATTAAGTAGTTAAAATATAAATCGATGTCGTGGAAGGTTTCACTAGGTTGTACATCTACCTCTTTGATATCTATATTATATAGTTTTGCTTGCTCATTGATCATTTCAAACTTTTTATTGGAATTAGGATAGGGGTAATTTAAAGCATTAACCATGATATACATAGCTTGGAAGTGATTTTCACTTGTAGGATGCATAACGATTGCTACTGAAGAAGGTTTTTTCTCGAAAGTAGCAGCGTGGAAATAAACAATATGGTCGATACGTTTGAAATTATATTCTATTAAAGTGTTAAATTCGAATAAGTCTGTGAGGCCTTCGCCTAATTTTATAAATGATTGTTTCATTATTGTATCCTCCTTATCATGCAGTATGCATTATATAAAATTTGATTTAAGAATGGAAGTGTTAATAATATGAGAGTGATTTCAGGAATACATAAAAGTAAAGCGCTAGAGAGCATAGAAGGGCGCAATACCAGACCTACAATGGATAAAGTGAAAGAGGGCATTTTTAATAGTCTTCATGAAGTTTCAGGAATAGGCTTAGATTTATATGCAGGTAGCGGGTCTTTAGGTATCGAAGCTTTGTCTCGTGGTATTGATAAAATGATTTTTGTAGATCAAAATTTTAAAGCCGTTAAAGTGATTAAAGCAAATTTAAAGAGTTTGAATATAGAATCGCAAACTGAAGTATATAAAAACAATGCAGACCGTGCGTTGAAAGCACTTTCGAAACGAGATATTCAATTTGATGTAATCTTTTTGGACCCCCCATATGAAAAAGGACTAATAGATGAAGCGTTGAAAGAAATCGCAAAGTTTAATTTATTAAAAGAAAGTGGTATTATCGTTTGTGAGTTCAATCATCACGAAAAAATTAATACTGATCCTTTCCATGTGATAAAGCGTTATCATTATGGACTGACAGACACTTTGTTATTAGAAAAAGGAGATTAAAATGTCTACAACTAAAGCAGTTATTCCCGGAAGTTTTGATCCAATTACCTATGGGCATATAGATATTATAGATAGAAGTGCTGATCGCTTTGATGAGCTTCACATTTGTGTCTTGAAAAACAGTAGTAAAGCAGGAACATTTTCAATTGAAGAACGCATAGAATTGATTAAAGAATCAGTGAAACATTTGGATAACGTTACAGTACATCATTTTAATGGTTTACTTGTTGATTTTTGTGACGATATTGGTGCGCAGACAATAATCAGAGGTTTGAGAGCTGTAAGTGACTTTGAATATGAATTGAGACTGACTTCAATGAATAAAAAGCTAAATAGTGATGTAGAAACAATGTATATGATGACTAGTACAAATTACTCGTTTATTAGTTCAAGTGTTGTTAAAGAAGTTGCTGCATATAAGGCGAATGTTTCAGATTTTGTTCCAGTACATGTGGAAAAAGCATTGAATAAAAAATTTAGAAAATAACTATAAAGAACCAAATGCTAAATAACAAATTGGAAAATGGCTCTAGACTTTGTATGAAATCGCTGAACTGTAGCTATTCAAGTAGGCAACTGGATAATTAAAAATGGCTGACTTCATACTTTTAGGTATGCGGTCAGCCATTTTTAATTTATGATTATTACACTTTTTAAACACGTATCACAGGTGTATTGAAGTCGGTAGCGGTATTATTAGAAAGAAAATTATAAATTTGAGTAGCGTGTATTTCGTTCGTAAAATAATGCGCGTTTTGTTTGTTGACTTGTGTTATATAATTACGCTCTGGAAAAGTGTTCTTTAAATATTTTAAATACTGTTGTCCTTTTTGTGTCATGCCCAATACTCTAACTGCTTCAATTGTTGAAGGTTTATCTTGTTGTTTGAAATTCAGTAAAATGTTCATAAGTAAACGTTGGATATGCGTATATGTATAACGCTTTGACTTAATTAATTTCATTAAATGTTCAAAAGAAGTAGCTTCATTGATTAAATGCACTAAACGATGTTCTAATCCTTCACTCATTAAGTGGATTTGTTCTAAAGTTTGCACATCTTGGCTTAAAATTGCGTATTTGATATAAGTGAAGGTATCTTCAATTGAAACTTGGGGCGCTTCATAAAGTGTTTGAGCCGATTCAGGAACAACTTTTTTCCATTGGTCATCACCTGTTTGAATTGATTTACGAATCGAAGTACCACTTGCAAAAGCAAAGTTTGAAATCAAATCATCATGATGAGCGCTTTGTTCTCGAGTTATCGTCCAGGGTTGGATGGTTGGTGCCCATTTTTGAATCGCACGCATATATGATATCCCTAAAGTGTTATTAGGTGATGAAAGTAATGAATGGTCAGAGATAAGTTCACTAATGATTCGTGGATAGCTTTTACCTTCTTTAGATTTTTCTGAAAATTGTGGTGAATCTTCTACTTTATTCATTTCTTGTGCAAGTGATAAAAATGCATTTATATTACCAGATTCGCTTCCGAATGATAAATGATTAACATTTAAATAATCTGCGACTTGAACTGCAGTCTCTGCAAAATATTGTCCTGCAGAAATTGCAGAGTAGGCAGGTAATTCAATAACTAGGTCGACAGCGGTTAACGCCATTTGTGTTCGCGTAAATTTATTATAAATTGCTGGTTGGCCTCTCATTACAAAGTTTCCACTCATAATTGCGACAGAAACTTCAGCTTCAGTAATTGACTTTGATTTCTGTGCATGGTATAAGTGACCATTGTGGAAAGGATTATATTCTGTGACTAGTGCAACGCTTTTCATTTGCAATTCTTCCTTTCAGAATTCATTATATATATTGTAACAGATGTAAATGTGTTAAGAAAAAATCTTGACAACTTATGTCTATAAAGTTAAAATAAATTTTGTGCTTGTTAGAGGTGAAGCCCTATGAAATGGTCAATAACACAATTAAGAAAATTCCAAGATAAACCATTTGAATTCCATCAAACGGTTAATTTTGATCATTTAGTAAAATCATTAGATTTAATAGATCTATCTGATATTGATGTTGAAGGTGAATTAACCGTCAGATCAAATGAAGTCATTGCAGATATGCATATAACTGGAACGTATACGATGCCGTGTGCACGTACATTAGTTCCTGTAGAAACTCCTATAGATATTAAATCTCAAGAGATTTTTGATTTAGAAGGATATGATGAGTATAGTAATGGCGAAGATAAAGATGAACATTACCATGATGCAACAAACGGTATGATAAATCTAAAAGATATTACTGAAGAACTAGTTATCATTGGAAAACCAATGCGTGTTTTTTCAAACGAAAGCGATCAGATGTTAAGTGAAGGCAATGGTTGGGAAGTTATTGACGAAGAAGAAGCGGTTGAGCTTGCAAAAGATAAGGAAGAATCTGAATCTAAGCAAATTGATCCTAGGCTTCAAAAACTACAACAATTATATGACGAAGAGTAATAGCGGATTTTAATAATCTATAGTATAATGGATTATTGAATCTGAAAATTTCTATTTAGTGTTTGAATATAAGGAGGATATATCATGGCAGTACCAAAAAGAAGAACGTCAAAAACAAGAAAAAATAAACGTCGTACGCATTTCAAAATTTCAGTACCTGGTATGACAGAGTGCCCAAGTTGTGGAGAATATAAATTATCTCACCGCGTGTGTAAGAACTGTGGTTCATACAATGGCGAAGACGTTGTATCAAAATAATTTCATTTAATTAAATGGCTTAATAATAGCCTATACTAATCGTTCACTAATTATTCACTTGATAATTTTTGAGCGATTTTTTATGTTAGTGATAGGTAGTATTTATATTCAGCTGATAGGTTGTGTAAAATTATGGAAACAATTAATGCACAAATAATTATAAATAAAATAGAAAATAGTGATGCCATTTGGCTTTATGAGCATTTTAGTGATTATTTTCAAGAAATTTCTTCTTATAAAGAATTTAAGAAGTTATTAAGTGCGTATAACAGTATTAGAGGAACAAACAGGTTGTATAAGCATTTACATATAAATCGTCAAGATGAGTATATTTGGTTTGATACTAATATGGAATCAGGTGTAAGTGTTATCTTAAATAAATATCAAGAAATTATTGGAATGGCACTAATACCGATTAAGCAATCACATTCAATTAAATTCTCGAAATGTAGTTATACAATCCCTTTACAAGAAGATTGGCTAGTTCATACTGGTGGCGCAAATGAGTTGTTAAATCATCACTATAGATATAAAAATCAACGTAATGCTTTTGATTTTGTAAAAGTAATAGAAGGTTTTACATATAATGGTGACCCCACAGAGTGCGAGAATTATTTTAGTTATAATGCACCTATTTTAGCTCCGGCAAACGGGGTAGTAGAAGAAGTTGTAGATGGGATTCCTGATTGCACACCTGGAGAATATAATACAATGCATCCCGAAGGTAATTACATAGTTATTAAGCACGGTCGTAATGAATATAGTATGATAGCACATATCAAACCGTATTCGTTCAAAATTGAGAAAGGTGATACATTATTACGTGGACAACATATCGCAAATGTAGGTAATTCAGGAAATGCTTCTGAGCCACATGTACACTTTCAAGTGATGAATCATAAAGATATACAAACCACTCAAACTTTGAAAATTAAATTTCTCAATAACGCTTCACCAGTTAAAGGTGATATAGTAACATATACAGGAGATAATATTTTAGTGGAAAGTGAAAGCCAGTTTTCTACATTTTTTAAAAATATTAGTACCAATATTAAGCATAAATTTAAGAGTTAAAAATACTAAAATAAAGAGGCTATGCTATGGAAATGATTACTTCGGCTCAAAATAGTAAAGTTAAAAATGCAATTAAATTAAAAAAGAAACGTGAAAGAGATAAGACAGGACGCGCACTTATCGAGGGTTATCATTTAATTGAAGAAGCTTATAAAAGCAATTTAAAAATTGAACAATTGTATGTCGTAGATATTGAAAGACTTGATGATGGTATGATTAATTATGCTGAAGAAGTATTTGAAATTAATTTAAAAGTTGCTGAAGCATTATCAGGTACAGTTACACCACAAGGCTTCTTTGCGGTGATTGAAAAACCTGTTCATGAAACAGCGAAAGCACAACAAGTGCTACTTATAGACTGTATCCAAGATCCAGGTAATTTAGGAACATTAATTCGTACCGCAGATGCTGCCGGATTAGATTTAATTGTGCTTGAAAAAGGTACAGCAGACCCTTATCAAGATAAAGTTATGCGTGCGAGTCAAGGCAGCGTCTTTCATATTCCAATTGTGTCACAAGATTTAAGTGAATTTATTGATGGATTTGAAGGGGGAGTGTATGGTACTGCATTGGATGATGCAGTAGCCTATAATCAAATACAAAGTCAAGAAAAGTTCGCGTTACTTTTAGGTAATGAAGGTGAAGGTGTAAACCCTGAATTATTGAGTAAAACGTCTCAAAATTTAACAATACCTATCTATGGCAAGGCAGAAAGTTTAAATGTAGCAATAGCTGGTAGTATCGTGATGTATCACTTGAAAGGTTGACCCTTTAATCAATTATCGTATATAATATAGTTAATGATATTTCAAAATAAATATTAACCTTTAAAAAGACGTAGACTATTTTCATACAGTTGCTTAAGGGAGATTATCCGAAGACTGCAAGATAATCCACTGTATTTAGTTTTTTTCACCTTTTTGGTTACTTAAAGAAATTTAAGTCGGATCTCATTTCCGTTATCAATGACAACAAGTGTATGCTTAGGCATAAATTTGGGTGGTACCACGGAAGGCTTTCGTCCCAGTTTCAAGGGATGGAAGTCTTTTTTGCGTTTTTACAAAAAATCATTACACATTAAGATTTTAAAATAGGAGGACTATGTATGGCACAGACAGAAGCGATGACTGAGATTAAGCAGCAAGCATTAGTTGATATTAATGAAGCTCAAAATGAAAAAGAATTACAAGATGTAAAAGTTAAATATTTAGGTAAAAAAGGTTCAGTTACTGGTTTAATGAAACATATGAAAGATTTATCGAATGAAGAAAAACCAGCCTATGGTCAACAAGTGAATGAAGTGAGACAAGCCATTGAAGGTGAAATTGAATCACGTCATGAACTTTTAGCGCATGAACAATTAGAACAACAATTAAAAGAAGAACAAATTGATGTTACATTACCTGGCCGTAAAATTTCGATAGGCTCTAAACACCCTTTAACAAGAACGATTGAAGAGATTGAAGATTTATTCTTAGGTTTAGGTTACGAAATTGTTGATGGTTTTGAAGTAGAGAAAGATTACTATAACTTTGAAGCGCTAAACTTACCTAAATCACATCCTGCAAGAGACATGCAAGATAGCTTTTATATTACAGATGAAATATTAATGCGTACACACACGTCTCCTGTTCAAGCAAGAACGATGGAGGAACGCAATGGCCAAGGTCCTGTGAAAATTTTATGCCCTGGTAAAGTTTATCGACGCGATTCTGATGATGCAACGCACAGTCATCAATTTACTCAAATTGAAGGTTTAGTTGTAGATGAAAATATTAAAATGAGCGATTTGAAAGGTACATTAGAATTATTAGCTAAACAATTATTTGGTGAAGAGAGAGAAATTAGACTACGTCCAAGTTACTTCCCATTCACTGAACCTTCTGTAGAAGTAGATGTTTCATGTTTCAAATGTAAAGGTGAAGGCTGTAATGTTTGTAAGGAAACTGGTTGGATAGAAATTCTAGGAGCTGGTATGGTGCATCCTAATGTGTTAGAGATGGCAGGTTTTGATTCAAATAAATATACTGGCTTTGCATTTGGTATGGGTCCTGATCGAATTGCAATGTTGAAATATGGTATTGAGGATATACGTCATTTCTATACAAATGATGTACGTTTCTTAGATCAATTTAAAGCTGTAGAAGATAGAGGTGAAAAGTAATGTTTATTTCAAAAGAATGGTTAGAAAGTTATGTAGATATTAATGAACCAGTTAATGTACTTGCAGAAAGAATTACACGTACTGGTATTGAAGTAGATGATATTGTGGATTATACAAAAGAAATCAAGAACTTAGTTGTCGGATACGTACAATCTAAAGCGCCTCATCCAGATGCTGACAAGCTAAATATATGTTTAGTAGACATTGGTGAAGCAGAACCGGTTCAAATCGTGTGTGGTGCTCCTAATGTTGATGCTGGTCAGACTGTCATTGTAGCAACAGTAGGTGGCAGATTACCTGGTGGCATAAAAATTAAACGTGCTAAATTACGTGGAGAACGTTCAGAGGGTATGATTTGTTCCCTTCAAGAAATTGGTGTGCCAAGCAATCTTGTCCCTAAAAACTTTGAAGATGGTATTTATGTCTTTTCGTCTGAAGTGACTCCAGGTACAGACGCTATGACTGCGCTATATTTAAATGACCAAGTGATGGAATTTGATTTAACACCAAATAGAGCTGACGCATTAAGTATGATTGGTACAGCTTATGAAACTGCAGCGTTATACAATGTGTCAATGAAGAAACCAGAAACAAATAGTAATGAGATTTCTGAACAAACGTCAGATGAAATCAGCGTGAACATTCAAAATAAAGATAAAGTAGCATATTACAGTGCAAGAGTAGTAAATGGTCTAACAATCGAGCCTTCTCCAGAGTGGATGCAAATGCGTTTAATCAAAGCAGGCATTCGCCCAATCAATAACGTCGTAGATATATCAAACTATGTACTTTTAGAATACGGACAACCACTACACATGTTTGATAAAGATCAAATAGGTTCAAGTCAAATAGAAGTACGTCAAGCTCATACTGATGAAAAAATGACTACTTTAGATGATCAAGAAAGAATATTGAAAGACAGTGATATTGTTATTACAAACGGCACAAATCCAATAGCAATAGCTGGTGTAATGGGCGGCGATTTCTCAGAAGTGACTGAATCAACAACGAATGTTGTGATTGAAGGTGCGATTTTTGACCCTGTTTCTATTAGACATACGTCAAGAAGATTAAACTTAAGAAGTGAAGCCTCTAGTCGTTTTGAAAAAGGTATTGCGACAGAATTTGTAGATGAAGCGGTAGATAGAGCGTGTTATTTACTACAAACTTATGCAGGCGGTTCAGTAACACAAGGTCGTGTGGCAGAAGGCGATTTAGGTCAATTTGTTACTCCAATTGAAATTTCTATTGATAAAGTAAATACTACAGTAGGTTTTGAACTATCAGCGGAAGAAATTGAAGCGATTTTTGTACAATTAGGATTTGAAACAACTAGAAATGAAGATATCTTAACTGTTATGGTGCCGTCTCGTCGTAAAGACATTACAATAAAAGAAGACTTAATTGAAGAAATTGCACGTATGTATGGTTATGATGAAATCCCATCAACATTACCTGTGTTTGAGGAAGTAACACATGGTGCTTTAACGGATAGACAAGGTAAGTCTCGTGTCGTGAAAGCAACACTAGAAGGTGCTGGTTTAAGTCAAGCAATAAATTATTCATTGGTAGACAAACAAAGAGCAAAAGATTTCGCACTACAAGAACGCGCTACAATTGATTTATTAATGCCGATGAGTGAGGCGCATGCTACTTTGCGACAAAGTTTGATACCTCATTTAATCGATGCAGTTTCTTATAACGTCGCACGTAAAAATAATAATGTGCGCTTGTATGAACTAGGGCGTGTATTCTTTGGTAATGGCGAAAGTGAATTACCAGATGAAGTTGAATATCTAAGTGGCATCTTAACAGGTGATTACACAGTTAATGCTTGGCAAGGTAAGAAAGAAGAAGTTGATTTCTTTGTTGCCAAAGGTATCGTAGATCGCATTGCCGAAAAACTGGATATCCAATTTGACTATGAATCTGGAGAAATTGATGGCTTACATCCTGGTAGAACAGCTATGGTTAAATTAAACGATGAAATCATTGGTTTTGTTGGTGAATTACATCCTCAAGTTGAAAAAGAAAATGACTTAAAACGCACATACGTTTTTGAATTAAATTATGAGAAATTGATGGCTGTCTCAGTTGGATATATTAATTATCAACCAATCCCTAGATTCCCAGGTGTATCAAGAGATATTGCTTTAGTTATCAACCGTACAATACCTTCAGCAAAATTAGTGAAAGTCATTGAAAATCATGGTGGAGAAATTTTACAAAAAGCCGAAGTATTTGATGTTTATGAAGGCGAACACATTGCTGAAGATGAGAAATCAATTGCAATTCGTTTAGCTTATTTAGATACACAACAAACACTTACAGATGACAAAGTAAATGCAGTACATGAAGACATCTTAGCTGCTTTACAAGCAGAAGGTGCAACAATTAGATAAAATAGTGTAATTTAAAAACCTTGGTAGACCATTATTATGGGATGCCAAGGTTTTTATGCTAAAGTTATAATATTAATAGTGAATTTAGTTGCTAACGATGTTTATTTTGTACTAATTTTTCTGCTTTTGAACGGTTAGCAAAATGCTTTTTAGTAATAGAGTCTAGATAGTCAATGCCTTTACGATCAATGATTTTAGCTGCTGCAAGGTCGACTTTATTGCTAGCTCCTTTCGGAATCTCTGTTTTAGCAGAACGCGAGAGACTATCCATATTTTTAACAAAGGCATAACGTGAAATAATACTGGCTGCCGCAATTGCTATAGATTTAGATTCACCTTTTGTTTCGAATTTTGTTTTAGTACTGAAGGGTAAATCGGTTAGAGCATAGCGTTTATATACACCAGCCTCAGCAAATTGATCAATGACAATATAGTCTAATGCATCAGTATCTATCTTTTGTGTTACATTTTTGATTGCTTCGTTATGTAATACTGCTTTCATTTTAACTTGTGACCAGCCAGATTTTTGTTTTTCGTTATATTTTTCATTGTGCATAGTTAACAAAGAATGAGGGATAAAAGTTACAAGTTGTTCAGCTAATTCAACGATTTTTGCATCAGTCAATTTCTTAGAATCATCAACGCCAAGCGTTTTTAATACTTGTACATTCTTTTTGGAAACATAAGCAGCACATACAGTAAGTGGACCGAAATAATCGCCACTGCCTGCTTCATCACTACCAATACATTGATAATTGTTATATCGAATAGTTTTATTAGTGCTAGAAGTTTTTTTAACTGAATTCGTTTTAGATTGTGCAGGTTTAACTGTATTAGGTAAGAGTTGAGATGCTATATTATCTGCATCTTTACCTTGAAACATGACTTTATTTGAATTGTAAATTGAAATTGAAGTGCTTTTATATTTGGTTTTGCCTTTCATTCCTTGAGAAACATTCGATGTATCAAATTGAATTTTAGACATTAATTGCTGGATTTCTTGATTTGTTAATTTAAGTACAACAGTTGTCATGTTTTTTGGCCTCACTTTATATGGATTACTAATATTTATATTTCAACAATGAATATCATATCACAAGTATAAATAACCGAGCTACTAGTGAAAGCACCATCTATTAAAAGTTTATGTAGAGGCGTTTTCATTTACATTGTCAAAAATGTTATAAATAACAAATATTTCAAATATTACAAATCACACCTCTTACAAAATAATATTTTGTCGTGTATAATGGTTCGTAATAAATAGTATAAATTACTAAATTAAACACTTAAAAGAATCAATTAGAGAATGAATTCGGAAATATAAACAAAAGTCAGGAGTTATTATATGGGAGAGTTTAAAAATCGGATTAACGTCACTATAAATGATCAGCGTTATACAATTGTCGGAGAGGACAACCCTGAACATATCCGTTATGTAGCACATCTCGTCGATGAAAGGATTAAAGAACTAGGTAGTAAGAGTGCAGGCTTAGACACGACAAGAAAAGCAATATTAACAGCAGTAAATATTATGCATGAAAAAGTACAATTAGAAGAGGAAAATCATCGTCTGCAACAAGAAATAAAACAACTGAAAAACAGTGATGAATAATGATTTTTGATATATTAATTGTAATTGTTTTTATTTACATAGGAATGATTGGATTTAGAAGAGGTGTATGGTTTAGTGCATTACATCTAGGTGCTACGTTGTTTTCATTATGGGTAGCGCAACGATTTTATTTGCAAATATCTCAACGATTGGAATTATTTATACCTTTTCCTAAAACACAAGCTTACGATTTGAATTATGCTTTTCAATTTGATAACCTACAACAGCGATTCGACCACATTATTGCATTTTTAATCGTAGCGACAATTACCAAGATAATTTGTTATGGGGTTATTGTTGTCTTTGATAAGGTTATTCAATACCGAGGGCTCAATTTAATAAGTCGATTTATTGGTATGTTAATGGGAATAATATCTTCAATTATTATCTGCACAACATTATTGTATAGTGCAGCACTTTATCCATTAGAATTCATACAACAGCAACTTTCAAGCTCGATTATTGCAGAATATATGTTATTACATACACCTTATGTATCGACGTTTGTATTAAACATATAGCTAGCATAATTTTCGTAAAATATATAGATTTTTAAAATACAGGAGGTCAGGGCATAACCAATTTACTGATGAACGCATAACAGTAATCTGTCTTGACCTTTTTTTATGGAGTGAAAGTAATGACAAAAAAAGATATTATTCAATTATTAGAAAAAATAGCTACTTATATGGAATTAAAAGGTGAAAACACATTTAAAGTTTCAGCTTATAGAAAAGCAGCTCAAAGTCTTGAAATAGATGAACGTCCACTTGATCAAATAGAGGATGTCACAGAGTTAAAAGGTATTGGTAAAGGTGTAGGAGACGTAATTAAAGAATATCAACAAGAAGGAATTTCTTCGACATTAGAGTCACTACAAGAAGAAGTACCAGAAGGGCTAATCCCTTTACTGAAAATACAGGGATTAGGTAGCAAGAAAATAGCGAAACTTTATAAAGAATTAAATATAGATGGTAAAGAAGCATTACAAAAAGCCTGTGAAGCTGGTGAAGTGAGTGAATTAAGCGGCTTTGCTAAAAAAACGGAACAAAATATCTTAGAGGCAGTTAAAGCGCTTGGTGCGAAAAAAGATAAATACCCTATTGATCAAATGCGAGGCTTAAACATTGAAATTAATGAACATTTATCCTCAATTGAAGGTATCGAACAATACGAAGTTGCTGGTAGTTATAGAAGATTTAAAGAAATGAGTAAAGATTTAGACTATATTATAAGTACAAATGAACCAACTAAAGTACAACAGGCATTACTTGATATACCTAATAAAGTTAAAGAAGTAGCTGTTGGACAAACAAAAGTATCATTAGAAGTAACTTATGATGATGAAACAATAGGTGTAGATTTCAGGTTAATCGAACCTTCAGCTTTCTATCACACACTACAGCATTTCACTGGTTCTAAAGATCATAATATTCGTATTCGTCAGTTAGCTAAAGAAAAAGATGAAAAAGTGAGTGAATATGGCATTGAACAAGCAAATGGCGAATTGCTGCAATATCAAAGTGAAAAAGAAATTTATGATCATTTCGGTGTGAAATGGATTGACCCAGCAATGCGGGAAGATGGAAGCGAGTTTGATAAAGACCTGTCAGAAATTATAAAATTAGATGACATTAATGGTGATATTCATATGCATACGACGTATAGTGATGGTGCATTCAGTATTGAAGAGATGATAGAAGCTAACATTGCTAAAGGCCATCAATTCATGGTGATTACAGATCACTCTCAAAGCTTAAAAGTTGCCAATGGTTTGTCAGTTGAGCGCCTATTACGCCAAAATGAAGAGATCAAAGCCTTGAATAATAAATATGAAGAAATTGATATTTACTCAGGTATTGAAATGGACATACTTCCTGATGGCCGTTTAGACTATGACGATGAAGTATTGGCGCAATTAGATTATGTTATTGCAGCAATACATCAAAGTTTTAACCAATCGCAGGAAGACATTATGAAACGCTTAGAAAACGCATGTCGCAATCCATATGTTAGACATATTGCACATCCAACTGGTCGTATTATTGGTAAACGCCCAGGTTATGAACCAGATATTGATAGATTATGTGAGATTGCCGAAGAGACAAACACGATTTTAGAAATTAATGCAAACCCTAAACGGTTAGATCTAAATGCCGAAACAGTTAAAAAACATCCGAATGTTAAATTAACTATTAATACGGATGCCCATCACGTAGATCATCTTGAATTCATGAAGTACGGTGTGGCGACTGCACAAAAAGGGTTTGTTAAAAAAGACAGAGTAATCAATACGATGTCACGAGAGGCGTTTAAATCGCTTATAGAAAATAACATTAAATTGAAGAAATAGAGGGATTATATGAGACAGAAATCATTAAATGTCCTGGAATTCGACAAAATAAAAGCACTTGTAGAGAATGAAACAATAAGTGATTTAGGTAAAGAAAAAGTTGTAGCGATGACTCCAGCAACTGATTTCAATACTGTCGAATTTCAAATGAATGAAACAGATGAAATAGCTCAAATCTATAATAAGCATCGCATGCCAAGTTTAAGTGGTTTAGCAAAAATATCTTCATTTATTCATAGAGCGACAATTGGTGGCGTACTCAATGTTAGCGAATTAAATGTAATTAAACGCTTAATACAAATACAAAATCAATATAAAACATTTTATAATAGTTTGTTGAACGAAGAAGAAGAAATTAATTACCCAATTCTAAACGATAGAATGGAACAACTCCCTGTTTTATCAGACTTGTATCAAAATATACATCAAAAATGTGATGCTTATGATTTATTTGATGATGCTAGTTACGAATTACAAGGTATTAGAAGTAAGATTTCTAAAACAACGCAACGCATAAAACAAAATTTAGATAAAATTGTAAAGCATCAAGGCAACCAGAAAAAACTTTCTGATGCAATTGTGACAGTACGTAACGATCGTAATGTTATACCAGTAAAAGCTGAGTATCGTCAAGATTTTAACGGGATTGTGCATGATCAATCAGCTTCTGGTCAAACATTGTATATAGAACCTTCCTCAATTGTAGAAATGAGTAATCAAATTAGTAGTTTCCGTAACGATGAAGCGGTAGAGCGTGAACGTATATTGACTGAACTAACTGTACAGGTTGCTGAAGAAGCAGACGCTTGTTTGATTTCAGAATCTATTATGGGTCAAATTGATTTTTTAACAGCTAAAGCACGTTATGCAAGATCAATTAAAGGTACGAAACCAGAATTTACTACGGATAGAACTGTTTATCTACCAAAAGCATTTCATCCTTTGCTAGATAGAACCTCTGTTGTGGCGAATACGATTGAATTTGCTCAAAATATAGAAACTGTGATTATAACGGGACCAAATACGGGTGGTAAAACGGTAACGCTCAAGACACTGGGATTAATTATTGCTATGGCTCAATCAGGCATGCTAATTCCTACACTTGATGGCAGTAAATTAAGTATTTTTGAAAATGTGTATTGTGACATTGGTGACGAACAATCTATTGAGCAGTCTTTATCAACGTTTTCTTCTCATATGAAAAATATTGTTGAAATACTTCAAGACGCGACAAAAAATAGTTTGATTTTATTTGATGAATTAGGTGCAGGGACAGACCCAAGTGAAGGGGCTGCATTAGCAATGAGTATATTAGATCATGTACATGAAATTGGTTCACTTGTAATGGCTACGACACACTATCCTGAATTAAAAGCATATAGCTATAATAGGGAAGGCGTAATGAATGCCAGTGTAGAATTTGATGTTAATACATTAAGTCCGACTTATAAATTATTAATGGGTGTTCCTGGACGATCAAACGCGTTTGATATTTCTAAAAAATTAGGACTTAATATGCAAGTGATTCAAAAAGCCAAATCAATGATTGGGCAAGATGAACAAGAAATTAATGAAATGATTGCCTCATTAGAACATAATTCTAAACGTGTTGACGAACAACGTATTGAATTAGATCAGCTAGTAAGAGAAGCACAAGAAGCGCGTGATGCACTTGCTAAACAGTATGCGCAATATCAAAATTATGAAAAACAACTTTTAAGTGAAGCGAAAGAAAAAGCGAATCAACGTGTGAAATCGGCTACGAAAGAAGCAGATGACATTCTTAAAGAGTTACGTGATCTTAGAGATAAAAAAGGTGCTGATGTTAAAGAGCATGAGTTAATTGATAAGAAGAAACAGCTTGAAGACCAGTACGAAGCTAAATCACTGAAACAAAATGTTCAAAAGCAAAAATGGGACGAGATTAAAGCTGGAGATGAAGTAAAAGTACTGACGTATGGTCAAAAAGGTGAAGTGTTAGAGTTAATAGGTGATAAAGAAGCGGTAGTACAGATGGGTATCATAAAAATGAAATTACCATTAGAAGATTTAGAGAAAACGAAGAAAACCCAAGAAACACCTACCAAGATGATTAAACGAGAAAACCGACAAAGTATTAAAATGGAACTTGATTTACGTGGTTATCGATATGATGAAGCAATGGTAGCTGTTGATCAATATTTAGACCAAGCAGTGTTGAGTAATTATGAACAAGTCTATATTATTCATGGTAAAGGTACAGGTGCTTTACAAAAAGGTGTGCAAAAACATTTAAAACGACATAAAAGTGTGTCATCATATAGAAACGGAATGCCAAGCGAAGGTGGATTTGGCGTTACCGTGGCAGAATTAAAATAAGCGTGAGCAAGAAATATGCAGAATGATATAAAGTCTGTTATAATTTCTTCATCATTTGAAATTTAAGGAGGATTGGCAGTTATGGCAATCGTAAAAGCAACAGATTCAAACTTTGATGAAAATATCAAATCAGGTGTAAATTTAGTAGATTTTTGGGCAACATGGTGTGGCCCTTGTAAGATGATTGCTCCAGTATTAGAAGAATTAGCTGGTGACTATGATGGCAAAGCTAATATTTTAAAACTTGATGTAGATGAAAATCCATCAACAGCTGCTAAATTTGAAGTTATGAGTATCCCAACTTTAATCGTATTTAAAGATGGCGAACCAGTAGATAAAGTAGTAGGTTTCCAACCTAAAGAAAACTTAGCAGAAGTAATCGAGAAACATTTATAGTAAATCACTAGCAAAGCTGGGACATTAATTTATTTAATGTCCCAGTTTTCAATTTATTAGCGTTTCAATAGATTGTTTAATGCGTCGGTACTATTTATAATAGATTGTAGGTAATATTTAACAACTCAAATAATGAGATGTATATATGATTAAAAATTATTAACTAAAACATGATGTATATTTACTTTCATGTCGTTGTATTATATAGATTTAAAGGAAATATGAAGTGAAAGGAGGAGACATTAACGTGGAGACGTATCAAGAACAAATCAAACAGAAACTCACAGTTGTACCAACTGAACCAGGTTGTTATTTGATGAAAGATCGTAATGACCAAATTATTTATGTCGGTAAGGCGAAGAAATTAAGAAACAGATTAAGGTCTTATTTTACTGGAGCTCACGATGCAAAGACAACACGTTTAGTTGGAGAGATTCGAAATTTTGAGTTTATTGTCACGTCTAGTGAGACTGAATCACTGTTATTGGAGCTTAACCTTATCAAACAATATCAACCAAGATATAATATTTTATTAAAAGACGATAAAAGTTATCCTTTTATTAAAATTACTAAAGAAAAATATCCGCGGTTAATTGTTACAAGAACAGTTAAAAAGGGTACCGGCAAGTATTTTGGCCCTTATCCTAATGCTTATTCTGCGCAAGAGACAAAAAAATTACTTGATCGTATTTATCCATTTAGAAAATGTGATAAAATGCCTGACAAATTGTGTTTATACTATCACATTGGTCAATGCCTCGGCCCATGTGTCTATCCAGTTGAATTAGAAAAATATGCAGAAATGACCAAAGAGGTTTCAGATTTCTTAAATGGTGAAGATAAAACGATTTTGCATAATTTAGAACAAAATATGAAAGATGCGAGTGAAACGTTAGATTTTGAAAGAGCAAAAGAGTATAGAGATTTAATTCAGCATATTCATAATTTAACTAAAAAACAAAAAATCACAACATCAGACTATACAATAAGAGATGTTTTTGGTTATAGCGTATCTAAAGGTTGGATGTGTATTCAAGTGTTTTTCGTTCGCCAAGGTAATATGATTAAACGTGATGCAACGATGATACCGATACAACAAACAGAAGAAGAAGAATTCTATACTTTTATCGGTCAATTTTATGATTTGAATCAACACTTGTTACCTAAAGAAGTGCACATTCCGCAACATTTAGATAAAGCAATGGTTGGTTCAGTCGTAGATACAAAAATTGTCCAACCTATGAAAGGAAAAAAGAAAGAATTGGTAGATTTAGCGAATCATAATGCTGAAGTAACGCTTGAAAATAAATTCGAGTTAATCGCAAAAGACGAGTCCCGAACAGTTAAAGCAATTGAAGAGCTTGGTGACCGTATGGGCATTCAAACACCAATTAGAATTGAAGCGTTTGATAATTCTAATATACAAGGTGTCAATCCAGTTTCCGCTATGGTCTCGTTTATTGATGGTAAACCAAATAAAAAAGGATATCGAAAATATAAAATTAAAACAGTAGATGGGCCAGATGATTATAAATCAATGCGTGAAGTGGTACGTAGGCGCTATACGCGCGTCCTAAATGAAGGCGCACCATTGCCAGATTTAATTATTGTAGATGGTGGTAAAGGGCATATGAGTGGTGTAATAGATGTGCTTGAGAATGAATTAGGATTAGATATCCCTGTTTCTGGCCTTCGTAAAAATGATAAGCATCAAACGTCAGAGATATTATATGGAGAAAGTGCTGAAATCGTTCCGCTCAAAAAAAACAGTCAAGCATTTTATCTGTTACAAAGGATACAAGATGAAGTGCATAGATTTGCTATTACTTTTCATAGACAAACACGCCAAAAAACAGGTTTGCAATCAGTATTAGATACAGTAGATGGTATTGGTGCCAAGCGTAAAACGAAATTGTTGCGAACGTTTGGTTCAATTAAAAAAATGAAAGAAGCAAGTATTGATGATTTGAAAGCATCAGGCTTACCACAAAATGTAGCCCAAAATTTACATCAAGCCTTATACAATAAAAAATAAAATGTTTATGGCATGAGAATCATTCTCATGCCCAAATTGTTTTTAATTAGTGTTACAATAGCAAATAAGAGGAATTCTTTTTTTAAAAGTATGTGGAAGCGTTTTCTAATTGAGAAAAATTATCATTTGAAATCAAACCTTTTAAACATTGAGTAATATTCAATTAAGGATTCGCTTAAATGTTTAGAATCATACGGCATAATATTATATTGCAACAAACATATAATATTATAATTTAGTGTTGTACGTTTGTTTTCGAAAGAAATTATGTAATCGCTTTATATATTTCTAAGAAAGAATTTCAAAAAAATCAACTGTTTCACAGGGGGAACTTCCTTTTGGCATACTCGAAAAATCAATTCTATTTAAGACGTTTACATTCTTTACTTGGTGTCATACCTATAGGTGGATTTTTAATTTTCCATTTACTCGTAAACCACCAAGCAACGAAAGGTGCAGAAGCATTTAACCAAGCGGCTGGATTCATTGAATCTTTACCTTTCTTAATTGTATTGGAATTTGTATTGATTTACATTCCGATTCTGTATCACGCAGTTTATGGTGTACATATTGCCTTTACGGCAAAAGAGAACGTAGGGCATTACTCAGCTTTTAGAAACTGGATGTTCCTACTACAACGTATAACAGGTGTTATCACTTTTGTGTTTGTTGCTATTCATGTATGGCAAACACGTATTCAACGTGCGTTAGGTCATGAAGTAAATTTCGACATGGTACATGACATTGTAACTAACCCATTTTGGTTGGTTTTCTATATTGTCTGTTTATTAGCTGTTACATTCCACTTTGCGAATGGTTTATGGTCATTCTTAGTAACATGGGGTGTATTACAATCACAAAAATCACAACAAATTTTCACATGGGTTTCATTAGTGGTATTTATCGTAGTTTCATACATTGGTATAAGTGCTATTCTTGCGTTTTTATAAGATAAAAAATAAGTTTCAGATTTATATTTAGGGGAGTGACAATTTATGGCAGAGAAGAAAGTTATTGTTGTCGGTGGAGGACTTGCCGGTCTAATGTCAACAATTAAAGCAGCAGAACAAGGAGCGCATGTCGACTTGTTCTCACTTGTTCCTGTTAAACGTTCACACTCTGTGTGCGCACAAGGTGGAATCAACGGAGCAGTAAATACAAAAGGTGAAGGCGACTCGCCCGCAGTTCACTTAGACGATACAATATATGGTGGAGATTTCTTAGCAAACCAACCACCAGTTCAAGCAATGACAGATGCAGCACCTAAGATCATTCATTTACTAGACCGTATGGGTGTAATGTTCAATAGAACAAATGAAGGTTTATTAGACTTTAGACGTTTTGGTGGAACAATGCATCACAGAACAGCATACGCTGGTGCAACAACTGGTCAACAGCTACTATACGCTTTAGATGAACAAGTTCGTAGTTTTGAAGTAGATGGTTTAGTTACTAAATACGAAGGCTGGGAATTCTTAGGTATAGTTAAAGATGATGACAACATGGCAAGAGGTATCGTTGCTCAAAACGTGACGACATCTGGTATTGAATCATTTGGTTCTGATGCAGTTATCATGGCTACAGGCGGTCCAGGTATTATCTTTGGTAAGACAACGAACTCAATGATTAACACAGGTTCAGCAGCATCAATTGTTTATCAACAAGGTGCAATGTATGCAAATGGTGAATTTATTCAAATCCATCCAACAGCAATTCCTGGTGATGATAAACTTAGATTAATGAGTGAATCTGCGCGTGGTGAAGGTGGACGTATTTGGACTTATAAAGATGGTAAACCTTGGTACTTCTTAGAAGAGAAATACCCAGACTACGGTAACCTTGTACCACGTGACGTTGCTACCCGTGAAATCTTTGACGTCTGCGTAAACCAAAAATTAGGTATCAACGGTGAAAACATGGTTTACCTTGATTTATCACATAAAGATCCACATGAATTAGATGTAAAATTAGGTGGTATCATTGAGATTTATGAGAAATTCACAGGTGATGATCCTCGTAAAGTACCAATGAAAATCTTCCCTGCAGTGCATTACTCAATGGGCGGGCTATATGTAGATTACGATCAAATGACAAATATCAAAGGCTTGTTCGCAGCTGGAGAATGTGATTATTCACAACATGGTGGTAACCGTTTAGGTGCCAACTCACTATTGTCAGCAATTTATGGTGGTACAGTTGCAGGTCCAAATGCTATTGAATATATTTCTAACATTGAAACTTCTTACGCTGACTTAGATGATAGTATCTTTGAAAAACGTGTAAAAGAAGAACAAGAGAAATTTGATAAATTACTCAATATGCAAGGTTCAGAAAATGCGTACAAATTGCATAGAGAGCTCGGAGAAGTTATGACAGCTAACGTAACCGTTGTTCGTGAAAATAAAACTTTATTAGAAACTGATAAAAAGATTTTAGAATTAATGGAGCGTTATAACAATATTGATATTGAAGATACTCAAACTTGGAGTAACCAAGCAGTATTCTTCACTCGTCAATTATGGAACATGCTTGTACTTGCCCGTGTAATTACAATCGGTGCATACAACCGAAATGAATCTCGTGGTGCACATTACAAACCAGAATTCCCTGATAGAAATGATGAAGAATGGTTAAAAACTACTTTAGCAACATATCAAGGAAAAACAGAAGCGCCTAAATTCACTTACGAAGATGTTGATATAAGCTTAATTCCACCTCGTAAACGAGACTACTCTACGACGTCTAAAGGAGGTAAATAATTATGGCAGATACAAAAGAAGTAAATGAAACGGCAGCGCAAGAAGAACAAAACCAACAACCAAGCCAAAAATCAATCAAATTAATTATTAAACGTCAAGATACAGAAGAATCAAAACCTTATGAGGAAGAGTTTGAAATTCCTTATAGAGAAAACTTAAACGTTATAGCATGTTTAATGGAAATCAGACGTAACCCAATTAACAGTAAAGGTGAAAAAACAACACCTGTAATCTGGGATATGAACTGTTTAGAAGAAGTATGTGGTGCTTGTTCAATGGTGATTAACGGACAAGCAAGACAATCATGTTCTGCAATTGTTGATCAATTAGAACAACCAATTAAATTAGAACCAATGAGTACTTTCCCAGTTATTCGTGACTTACAAGTTGACCGTACTAGAATGTTCGATAACTTGAAACGTATGAAAGCTTGGGTTCCAATTGATGGTACTTACGATTTAGGTCCTGGACCTCGTATGCCTGAGAAAAAACGTCAAACAGCTTATGAATTATCAAAATGTATGACATGTGGTGTATGTTTAGAAGTTTGTCCTAACGTTACAAGTAGTAATGATTTCGTTGGTGCACAAGCAATCTCACAAGTTAGATTATTTAATTTACACCCAACAGGCTCAATGACAAAAGATGAGCGTCTTGAAGCCTTAATGGGTGGCGGTGGACTACAAGCATGTGGTAACTCTCAAAACTGTGTCAATGCATGTCCTAAAGGTATTCCTTTAACAACATCGATTGCAGCATTAAATAGAGAAACATCATTCCATATGTTTAAATCATTCTTTGGTTCAGATCACCAAGTCAATTAATAGCGTATAATATAAACAAAAGACTTAACATCTATTTAAAACAGATGTTAAGTCTTTTTATTTTGAAAATCTTCAGATTTTAAAGAAACATGAGATATGGGTAGAGTCTTTTATCGCTCATTTATATTGTTTTACTAGGTGTCATAATTTGCTAATTGGTATAATTATATATGTATAGCAAAAAATAATATTGTATTTCAGTCTTGATAAATGATTTTGAAAACAAGGCTGTGCTACAATAAAGGACAAGCAAATGAATAAGGATGTAATTGAATATGGAGAAACCAATTGGTGTAATAGACTCGGGTGTCGGTGGGTTAACAGTAGCAAAAGAAATCATGCGCCAACTACCTCACGAAACAATTTATTATTTGGGTGATATTAAACGTTGCCCTTATGGCCCGAGAGAAGGCGCAGAAGTTAGGAAATTCACAACAGAATTAGCTGAAAAGCTGATGGAATTTGATATAAAAATGCTTGTTATTGCTTGTAATACTGCGACGGCAGTTGCTTTAAAATATTTACAAAAATTATTAGCTATACCAGTCATTGGTGTCATTGAGCCTGGTGCGAGAACAGCAATAATGACAACGAAAAATAATGATGTTTTAATCTTAGGTACAGAAGGTACAATTAAATCTGAGGCTTATAGATATCACATTAAAAACATTAATCCTAATGTAGAAGTTTCTGGTATCGCATGTCCTGGCTTTGTTCCTTTAGTTGAAGAAATGCGTTATAAAGATCCTACAATAACTAGTATTATCGTGCATCAAACATTGAAACATTGGAGAAATAGTAATGCAGATACTGTTATATTAGGTTGTACGCATTATCCTTTACTTTATCAGCCAATAAACGATTATTTTGGTGGCGAAAAAGTGGTGATTTCTTCTGGTTTAGAGACAGCACGTGAAGTAAGCGCATTATTAACATTTAGTAATGAACATGCTGCTTATACAGCTCACCCAGAACATAGGTTTTTTGCTACGGGTGAAACAGAGCATATCGAACGTATAATAGAAGAATGGTTAAATATGGAAACAAAAGTAGAAAAAATAGAAGTATAGAAAGAGGGAACATAATAGTGGAGGATATTGTAATTGCATCAAATAATAAAGGTAAGATAAATGATTTTAAAGTTATTTTTCCAGATTTTAATGTCATTAGCATTTCTGAAATTATTGAAGATTTTGATGTGGAAGAAACTGGTGATACTTTTGAAGCCAATGCAAAATTAAAATCAGAAGCAGCGGCAAAAGCATTAAACAAACGTGTGATTGCAGACGATAGTGGACTCGAAGTATTTGCTTTAAATGGAGAGCCGGGTGTTTATTCAGCTCGATATGCTGGCACGGCTAAAGATGATGATGCTAATATTGAAAAAGTCCTTTCCAAATTAGGTGGGTCAACAAATCGTAGTGCGCAGTTCGTATGTGTAATTAGCATGAGTGCGCCTAATGAAGAAACAGTTCAATTTAAAGGCACAGTCCAAGGAGAAATTACATTAAATAAAATCGGTGAAAATGGGTTTGGTTACGATCCGATATTTTATATAGATGACAAAAATAAAACAATGGCTCAACTCACTGTTGAAGAAAAAAGCGAAATAAGTCATAGGGGTAGAGCAATAGAGAAGTTACAACATTATTTAGAAGGTGATGCTTAATGACAAAATGGATTATAGTCAGTGATAATCACACTGAACAGGGCGTGCTTTTTGATGTTATCAATCATCATGAAGATGCAGATGTTGCATTGCATTTAGGTGATTCTGAATTTGCTTATGATGATAGTGAACTCAGTCATTTTCATAGAGTAAAAGGAAATACAGATTTTTCTCCAGAATTTCCAAACGAAGAAAAAATAGAAAAAAATGGCATTCATGCTTTCTCCACGCATGGTCATTTATATAGCGTTAATCGTACAAGAATGAAATTAGCTGAAAAAGCTACAGCGTTAGGTTGTGAATTTGCTTTTTATGGCCATACACACGTGGCAAAATATGAAAATATTGGTGGCGTTCATGTTATTAATCCTGGTAGTATTTCACAATCACGAAGCCGAGTTGAAGAAACTTATGCAGAATTATTGATCAATGAAGAAGACCAAAGCGCAAAATTAAATTTTCGTAATCGAAATCACGATATAATTGATAGTGAAACATTTAGTATATAATATGATTAGTGCATATTCGAGTCATTATGGGTATGCGCTTCTATATATTATTAAAATGGATAAATAATTAATATGGCAGTTTCAGCGGTTGTTTTAAATTAAATTTCAAAAATAGTATGAAAATAAGATAAAAGGTTTATTATAGTGAAAAATCATATTTATTTTTAATGCTCGGAGTATTGCTTTATTAGGCTAAGTTAGATATAATTATTCTTGTGTTCAAAAAGATTATGTCCTGGTAGCTCAGTTGGATAGAGCAATGGCCTTCTAAGCCATCGGTCGGGGGTTCGAATCCCTCCCAGGACACTAAAGCAGTAAAACTACATACCTTTTAAAACTAAGAACCCCGTTGCGACGGGGTTCTTTTTTTGAATCTTATACTTATCAGCTTGAAATATTTTGATTATAACGTAGTGAAAAAAGATCATTAAAAGTAATGGTCAGGAGATTAAAAATTATAGTAAAATAAGAGCGAGCAAGTTGGATAGATGGTGGCTAATCTCATTATAAATGGGGGATGCCTATGAAATATGGTTTGACTCCTAGAAAGGAGTAACATTGACTGATTATGAAATGTTAATGATTGTCATGACAATCATTGGCCTAGTATTAGTTAGTAAAAATGACCATAAAAAATAACCATCTCTAGCTTTGGCGAGTTGTAGATGGTTACTAAATAACTATCAAAGCCACCGTCTTTTTAACGGGCTCATTGGGGCGATACACTTATGGTGTGTTGCCCTTTTTCTATATATAAATTAACACAACATATAAATATTATCAAATGTTTAAGTCGGCATATTGTGTCGGCTTTTTATTATGAGGAGGAAAAGAATATGGATGTAAAAGTAACAGTAATCGTAAGAGTATTAAGTTTAATTTTGGTGTTAGTGAACCAGTGGTTGTCAAATAAAGGAGTGAGTCCTATTCCAGTGGATGAGTCAACACTAATGACTATCGCAGTCGCATTAATCACGATGTTGAAAGATAACCCATTTACAGATGCAGCTAAGGGTTCTTTTTTTAAATCTTATACTTATCAGCTTGAAATATTTTGATTATAACGTAGTGAAAAAAGGTCATTAAAAGTAATGGTCATGAGATTAAAAATTATAGTAAAATAAGAGCGAGCAAGTTGGATAGATGGTGGCTAATCTCAGTATAAAGTGAGGTGGTGCTTATGAAAGTGCCGTTAAAATCTTTAGAAAGGAGATGCCTTGTGTGGTTTCAATTGTAGAAGTGCTTCACTTAATGTTAGGTTTCGGTACGTTCATCGTTACCTTGTTAGGTTTAGTTATTACAATTGTCAAATTAAACCATAAAAAATAACCTTCTATTCGCTTTGGCTGGCAGTAGAAGGTTATACTATAACTAGATACAGAGGCCACCGTCTTTTTAAGGGGCTCAGTTGGGCGATACACGTATGGTGTGTTGCCCTTTTTCTATCTATAAATTACCACAATATAAAAATATTATCAAATTCTATAGGTCGACAAAAGTAATAGTATGTAGAAAAATATAGTGAAATAAGAGCGAGTAAGTTGGATAGATGGTGGCTAACCTCAGTATAAAGTAAAGTGATGCTTATGAAAGTACCGTTAAGAACTTTAGAAAGGAGACGCCTTTTGTGGTTTCAATTGTAGAAGCGCTACACTCAATGTTAGGTTTCGGTACGTTCATCGTTACCTTGTTAGGTTTAGTTATTACAATTGTTAAATTAAACCATAAAAAATAACCATCTCTAACTTTGACCGAGTTTGATGGTTATTTAATCATTTATTAAACGAGGCCACCGTCTTTTTAAGGGGCTCAGTTGGGCGATACACGTATGGTGTGTTGCCCTTTTTCTATCTATAAATAACCACAATATAAATATATTATCTAATTTTTATAAGTCGTCTCATTGTATTGGCTATTTATTATATATAACTAAATAAAACTAAAACATTTGTGTATATGGTATATTAAATATACGGATGATACAATATAATTAAAAAAGTTAAGAAAAAAACATTTTTTCATAGTTTTTAAAATAAAATGGGGCGATGTAAATAAAGAGAGAATCATTTTACACATATGTTTTACCTGGAATTATTCTGATTATTATAGTGTCTATAATAATATTCATACCAAAAGTTAAATGGTATGAAGGAACTGAAAAAAACCGTTAATAATTGCCCATAGAGGTGCTAGTGGTTATGAACCTGAACATAGTTTCCCAGCGTATGATAAAGCAATTCATGAAATGAATATTGACTATTTGGAATTGGACTTACAAATAACTAAGGACGATAATTTAGTGGTTATGCATGATGAATCAATAGATAGGACTACAAATGGAAAAGGTAAGGTGGAAGACTATACAATTGAAGAACTAAAAAAATGAAGTTAAAAGATAAGAAAGAGCGAAGTTTGGAGATTCCAACTTTTGATGAGGTTTTAGATCAATATGATAACAATGTTAAATACTATATTGAGTTAAAAAACGCTAAAGATAATCCTAATATGGCACATATTACGGTAGAAAAATTAAAGAATAAAGGCTTATTTAATTCTAAATACATAGTTATACAATCCTTCGATGATAGAGCTTTAAAAACAATTAAAAATGAGGATGAAAACATACCATTGGTTAAATTAATTTATGATAATGAATTAAACAAATTAGACGATAATATGTTAGAAAGTATAAGCAGTTATAGTTATGCAGTTGGAATTTCGCATAAAAAATAGATCGTGAACTTATAGGAAGTATTGAAAATAATGCTATGCAAGTACACGCATTTACTGTGAACAATGAGAATAACTATAGATTTTTGAAACAAATAGGAGTGAAAGGATTTTTTACAAATTATGGAGATGATATTGTAAAGTAATAAATAATAATAGACGCTTTAATATGAGAGAAAGATATATTCCAATTATAATTTTCACTAAATTTAATACTTGAATGATTAGTATTTTAAAATAATTCCATTTAAAGTGTTGTGTATTACCATTTTATGTTATTTTGAGGTAGTAGTTTTTAAAATATTAATGAATACATAACAAACGATTTTTATACATATTTAAAAATTTAATGAATTATAAAAATAAGTACGGATTATTTTTTATAAAAAATACTTTAGTAATCATTTATATTATATAATGATTACTAAATAATCTAAAAGGGGAATTAGGAATTGGAAAAATTGCTGTCTATCATTGTACCAGTGTACAACAAGGAATTATTTCTTAATGAATGTATAGAATCAATTGGGGCATTAAATATTGATGAAGATAAAATTGAA
Source organism: Staphylococcus sp. AntiMn-1 (assembly GCF_001663395.1). Taxonomy (NCBI): domain Bacteria; kingdom Bacillati; phylum Bacillota; class Bacilli; order Caryophanales; family Staphylococcaceae; genus Staphylococcus; species Staphylococcus sp. AntiMn-1. The sequence continues at coordinate 867,129 of NZ_CP012968.1, read as the reverse complement.
GCGATATTTATAGACGATTGTTCTAGCGATAACTCATTAAAAATAATTGAAGGATATAAAAATAAATACAGTTTTTTAAAACTCATTAAATTAGAAGAAAACACGGGTAGTCCTGCTGAACCTAGAAACGTGGGTATTAAAAATGCGAATGGGAAATACATAACTTTTCTTGATGCCGATGATTGGTTAGATTCAATTGGTTTGCCGATGTTGTTAAACCAAGCTGAAGAGAACAATGCCGATGTTGCGTTTGGACATAGTATTAAACATACGGATAAAGCGATTAGCAAATTAGGAAGATTCACTTCGTATAAAGTTGCAAATGATTTAGTGCCATATGAAATTAATAAGATATTTAGAGCAGTTGGGCCACCAGGGAAAATTATTAAAAGAGATATCATTGTTGAGAATAAAATAGAGTTCAAGCATATGAAATTTGGTGAAGATAAATTGTTCTTTATCAATGCTATTTCTAAATGTAAAACAGCTTCTATGAATTCAACGCCTGTTTATCATGTGAATAGATATTCGTATAATCAATCACTTGTAGGTGAAACAAATATTATAGAAAAAACACATTTTAATTTATTGGTACTACAAGAAGTGTTGAAATTGGATATACCTAAGTCTGCAGAATTTCAATCATTGAGTCGACTTGTAGAGGTAGATTTCATTTCTAGATTATTTAATAATAGCAGATTTCTAAAAAGTGAAAATAAAGCCGTATTCTATAATCTATTTCAACAAATGATAGACACTTTAAATGAGCATGATAAAAATGTTGAAGATTATATCATTGGAGATAAATATAAAAACATTTATCAAATGCTTATAAATAAAGAATATGAAAAACTTTTTGACTTTATCGGCATGCTATTAAAAGGTGGAAAGGCAGATAGATATGTGAAAGATAATCAAATTCACTTTTTAATGCCGGAAACTATAAAAGATTATTTACCAATGAAAGAAGAGTTATTTGCTGTTTATGAAGGCACGCATCTTATTGGTAATGAATTAAGAGAAGTTATAAGAGTTTATAAAGCCCCAGAGACTACAATTGATCAAGTGTTACTTACTGAAATTAATTATGAGCTCAATGCAATCGAAGTTGAATTCTCTGAAGATGAGCATCGATTATACGTAAAAACTGAGGATTTAAGTAAGTGCGACTTTGACTTTAACATTAATTTGATTCACGATAAATATAAGAAATATACGATTAACATGAATTTACCTAATGCAACGCAGACGCTCAAACTTAATAGACAAAATTTCAAGTCTGAATTTATTGTGAATGAAAAAAAATCTAGAAAGACAGAAGCGCCTAATAAATATTTCACTTATAATCCAATAACGATTGGCATAGCGAAAAAGGTCAATTTATATAAAGATGTGGAGTTTGAAGAGCGCGCAGATGCTAATGTTGAAATAGGTGAGATAATAGAAATTAAAAACATTGGCTATACTAAAAAGAGTACGCCAAGACTCATCACAGTTGATGGATTAGTACTAACAGCTAATCAAAAGTTTATTTATCGTGTTGCTACTAGTAACGCTAATCGATATATTTATGAGAAACCTGAAACAGTGATTATTACAAAAGAATGTAAGGAATATCAAAATAGGGACTTTAGCGGTGAAGCTTTGAAAGAGCTTAAGGTAAATGAAAAAGTAGCTATTCAGAAAGTAGTAGCTTCTTCAAAAGGTACGCCACGACTCAAAACAATGCATGGTACATTTATTACCGCAAATAGAAATTTTGTTAAAGAGGTTTAATTAAAAAAGAACTGTGACTTTATAGATATTGCAAGGAGATTCCAATTTTGGAGTCTCCTTTTTAATTTTTAACTTTATCGATGAAATTACTTTGGAATTCGTTGCGTAAGATGCTCATATATAAGTCTGTTTCATAATTTCCATTTATAAAAGAACCTTCACGATCACTACCCTCAATTATAAAACCAGCATTTTTATAAGACTTTATAGCTCTATAATTATATGATAGGACTCTTAAGTAAACTTTATGCACTTCTAAGTGATTAAAGGCATATTCTAAAATTTGATGTGTTACTTGAGTGCCAATTCCTTTATTCCAAAAATTCGGGTTAAATATGCCTATTGCAAATTTTGCTTTATTATTTGTTTTATCTAAAGATAAACGAGCTTGTCCTATAAATAAAGCGTCATAGTCAATAACCCATTCATATGGGTTATTAATAATTCTAGAAATTAGTAATTTAGCACCAGATTTTTGCTTTTCTGTTTCTACATTCATATCAGAGCCATACATTTTCAAAAGTTCTTCATTAAAAGGGACTGAGAGATAATCTTCAATGTCACTTGTTTGAGCATCCCTAAGACGTATATGGTTATTAATTTTAAGCACTGCTTTCATAATATTCCTCCCAATCTATTAAGATAGTCTGTTGAATTTATTTATATAAGCATACTACAAAGTAATTCTACTTATACATTAATCTTTAAAGTTTCTGATAAAATTAATGATTTTCTAACACGAAATTAATAATACATTAATATTATAAAGTGTTATTTAATTGTACAAAATACAATCGGGAATTCATAACTGTTTTAAACTAGCAATTAAATAACAGATAAAGCAATTTTATGATTAAGTAAGGAATATTAAACAATATAACTAAGGATTATCTTATATTATATATAACAAGCGATACACAAACTAAATTTTTTATTAAGTATCGTTTTCAACATAGTTTTCAGTCAGAGAAATCTTATTTTATAAGGAGTGTTTATAATGGAAGGTTTATTTGAAGCAATTAAAAATACAGTACAAGCTGGTATTGCAGGAGATGGCATCAAAATTGGAAGTGGCGTTTTAGACATCATTTCTAATGGAGCAGCATTAATTTCTCAAGCATTAGGATTTTAATCTAAGTAGATTTCAAAAAAATAATACTTTAAAGGAGATAATCGATATGTCAGATTTATTTAACGCAATAAAAGAAACGGTACAAGCTGGTATTGCAGGAGACGGAGCTAAATTAGGGACAAGCATTGTAGATATCGTATCAAGCAGTGTAGGTCTATTAGGACAATTATTTGGATTCTAGTAAAAATAAATTATAAAACTTATAAACAGAGGAGAGATTTTTTATGACTAAATTAGCAGAAGCTATTGCAAATACTATACAAGCAGCACAATCAGGTAATGGTGTGGAATTAGGGACAAGCATTGTAGATATCGTATCAAGCGGCGCTGGATTATTAGGACAATTGTTTGGATTCTAATTATTAAAATAGAAAGCAATGGTCAGGGTAACAACCTTGGCCATTTTTTTGTGTGTTCAAAATGTGTATACTGTTATTGTGTGAATATAAACAATAAGTGCATCCAATTATAATAATAAATATGTATAAAAAGAGGAGAAATAAAAATGAATTCTAAAAGCCTGCTCATAGATTTTGATGATACAATTGTAGATTTTCATGATGCAGAATCACATGCATTTTTCAAAATGACAGAAAGATATAAATTAATCGCTAATCATGACGATTTAAAAACATTTATGAAAGTGAATCAAGCGCATTGGGAAGCTTTTCAAATTAATAAATTAACGAAAGAAGAAGTTTTAAGCAAACGATTTGAAGTATATTTTGATTTACATGAAATGACTGTGGATGGTAAAGAAGCGGATCACATATTTAGAGATGAATTAGCGAAAGCACCAATAAAATTCTTTCCTGACACAGTTGAAACATTAAAGTATTTAAAACAAAATCATGATTTATATATTGTGACGAATGGTGTGTTAGAAACGCAAAAGCGCCGTATTGAGAAGGCTCAGTTTGGTCAATTATTTAAAGGTGTTTTTGTTTCAGAACAAACAGGTTACCAAAAACCGATGACTGAATTTTTTGATTATGTATTTAAGGAAATCGGTGAAGACAAACGAGATAATGCCATAATTGTCGGAGATTCTATGACGTCAGATATATTAGGCGGCAAAAATGCCCAAATTGACACGTGTTGGTTTAATCCTAGAAATAAAATAAATGAAACTGATATCAAACCAGATTTTACAATAACATCACTCAATGAATTACTAATTTATATGGAATAGAAGAGGGGAAGAATACGAAATCAAATTGTATTTCAGATTTCTGACCCATACTCGGCCGACTAAAGAGGATTCCAAGAGTTGGAATGATCGTATAAAAACTACGCGTATACATTAATGTATACGCGTAGTTTTTTTAAAGTTGAAAACAAATACATTGAGTGTCGGACTGCTGATGAAAATAAATAACTAAGACATATGTTTATCTTTCGTACTCTTGTTTATGGTGTCCAAACTAGAACATCATGTCCATCCTTGTTTACTGCATTTACGTCTTTGAATCCTTGTTTAATAAAGAATGCTTTAGATTGATTACGAGCGATTACTTTAATAGGAAGTCCTTGTTTTTTCGCGAAATCTAATAATTCTTTACCGTAACCGCGATTTTGAAAGTCGTTTAATACTTCTAATTTCCACAAAACGTTGTAATCGTCGAAATCAGGGAAGTAGACTTCTTCAACATCCCCTTTACGATACAATGCCATTCTTGCACCTAATCTATCACCAATTTGAATACCATAAAAAGGTGAATCTGAACTCGCATCTATCATTTCTCCACGTAATTCATCAACCATATACAAGTCTTTGTTGCCGAAGTTTCTAAAATCTTCGAATAATTCGTCTGTTTTATAATTTATATCGAGACGTTTCACGTTACTCATAGCGTCTTCCCCCTTTGTACTATTATATTTTATTATACCTTATTTCTAATGATATTTCACAAAAATGACGACGCGAAACATACTATTAAAATGGTCTGTATACGATACTTATTTCAAATACATAAACACACTTTTTTTAAATTTTTCAAAAATCGTTTATTATAGTATATACATTGAATTAAAGAAGTAAAAAATACAGGTTATTTTAAGCCGTTAAATTGTCAATATAGTACATAAACTTTATACTGATTAGGAATAGAGTAACATAAGGAGAATTACGAATGGATTGTATGACTACGAAACTTAACGAAAAAGATCAATTTATTTCAAAAATTAAACAAAGTGATTCAACACTAGCTCAGTTCTATCATTTAGATGCAATGGATGAGAAGAACTATAAACACAGACTTCTTAGTGAAAATAATGGAAGAGAAGTTGCATTAGCAAAAGTGATTGAAAACTATATGAGTGATTTATCTTTGACTGAAGAACAAGAAAGTAATATTAAATTATTAAGTAATGGCGCAAAAGTAATTGTTGGTGGACAACAAGCAGGTTTATTTGGTGGACCTTTGTATACATTCCATAAAATATTTTCTATTATTACGCTAAGCCGAAAACTATCTAAAGATTATAATAAACATATTGTACCTGTGTTTTGGATTGCAGGGGAAGACCATGATTTTGACGAAGTAAATCATACTTATGCATACAATAATCAAGATGCTAAGTTACATAAAATCAAATATCATACAATGGAGCCACCTGAAGCAAGCGTCTCACATTATAATCCTGATAAAGCCCAACTTAAAGAAACTTTGAATCAATTTTTCCAACAACTGAATGAAACTGAACATTCACGACCTTTAATTGAAATGTGCCGTAATATTATTGATGCACATGATAGTTGGTCCGATATGTTTAAAGCATTGCTACATGAAGTGTTTAAAACATATGGTTTATTAATGATAGATGCTAATGATCCTGAACTACGTCGGTTAGAGCAACCGTTGATTAGAAAGATTGTGGAAAATCATCTTGATGTTGATGCAGCCTTTAGGAAAACACAAACACAAACAACAAATAGTGGTTTAGAGCAAATGATTCAAACAGATACAAATGTGCATTTGTTTTTACACGAAGACAATATGAGACAATTACTAACATTCAAAGAGGGACAATTCTATTTGAATAAATCAGATAAGACAATGACGCCCCAAGAGGTTTTAAGTATAGTAGATTCTGAACCAGAAAGATTTTCAAATAATGTGGTAACAAGACCTGTAATGGAAGAATGGTTATTTAATACTGTTGCTTTTATTGGCGGACCAAGTGAAATAAAGTATTGGACTGAATTGAGTGATGTGTTTAGAACGTTGGATGTTGCAATGCCAATCGTCCTACCACGCTTGCGAATTACTTATATTAATCACAGAATTGAAAAATTATTAACACAATATCAACTGGATAAAAACCAAATTATCGAAAATGGAATTGAAGATGCAAAACAAAAATTTGTTAGAGCACAAGCATCTCAAGCATTTATTGATCAAATCGAATCAATGAAAGCACAACAAGAAACACTATATCAATCGTTAAAATCAGAAGTAAAAGGCAACAATGATAATACATTGTTATTAGAAAAAAACAATTCAATTCATCAAAAGCAATACGATTATTTGATAAATAGATATTTATTAAATATAGAACGAGAAAATGAAATTAGTATGAAACATTTCAAAGAATTAAGTGGCGCACTTCATCCAATGGAAGGATTGCAAGAAAGAATATGGAACCCTTTACAAATTATGAATGATTTTGGGATGAATGTGTTCAGTCCCTCCACTTATCCACCACTTTCTTACACTTTTGATCATATTATAATAAAACCTTAGAGGCAGTAAGGGTGCACCCGATTCATCATTATGATGAATCGGGTGTTTTTTTACGTTGAATAAGAAATTTTGGTGAAAATTGTATAATTAGTGGAGGATAGTGGTGAGATGTGGTAAATTATATATATGAGAAGGTGAGGTGATTATAAATGTTCATGGGAGAATACGAGCATCAGTTGGATACAAAGGGACGTATGATAGTGCCTTCCAAGTTTCGCTATGACTTAAATGAGCGTTTTATAATCACCCGAGGCCTTGACAAATGTTTGTTTGGCTATACTTTGGAAGAATGGCAAATTATCGAAGAGAAGATGAAGACATTACCAATGACTAAAAAGGACGCCCGTAAATTTATGCGTATGTTCTTCTCTGGAGCCGTAGAAGTAGAATTAGATAAACAAGGGCGTATTAACATTCCGCAAAATTTGCGACAATACGCTAACTTAAGTAAGGAATGTACAGTAATAGGTGTCTCAAATCGTATTGAAATTTGGGATAGAGGAACTTGGAACAGTTTCTATGAAGAATCTGAAGATAGTTTCGAAGATATTGCTGAAGACCTGATTGATTTTGATTTTTAATAGGAGGAGTTAAATTTGTTTCATCATGTCAGCGTTATGCTTAAAGAAACCATTGATTATTTAAATATTAAAGAAGATGGTGTCTATGTCGACTGTACATTAGGTGGCGCAGGGCATGCTCTCTATTTATTAAATCAATTGGGTGGCGAAGGTAGGCTTATAGCAATCGACCAAGATAGAACAGCGATTGAAAATGCTAAAGAAGTTTTGAAAGAACACTTACATAAAGTGACCTTTGTCCATAGCAACTTTAGAAAATTAACTGAAATTTTAAATGATTTGAATATTGAAAAAGTAGATGGCATCTACTACGACTTAGGTGTGTCCAGTCCACAATTGGATGTACCTGAACGTGGGTTTAGTTATCATAACGATGCCAAATTAGACATGCGGATGGATCAAACACAATCGTTATCAGCTTATGAAGTTGTAAATGATTGGCAATTTGAAAAATTAGTCAGAATCTTTCATAGATATGGTGAAGAAAAATTTTCAAAACAAATTGCCCGACGTATAGAACAGAACAGAGAACAAAAGCCAATCGAAACAACGTTAGAACTCGTTGATGTAATAAAAGAAGGTATACCTGCAAAAGCTAGACGAAAAGGTGGTCATCCTGCAAAAAGGATTTTCCAAGCAATTAGAATCGCAGTGAATGATGAATTATCTTCATTCGAAGATTCGCTAGAACAAGCGATAGGTGCAGTGAAAATTGATGGTAGAATTTCAGTCATAACTTTCCATTCATTGGAAGATCGATTATGCAAACAAATGTTTCAAGAATATGAAAAAGGTCCAGATGTTCCACGGGGATTGCCAGTCATACCTGAAGCGTACACGCCTAAATTGAAACGCGTTAACCGTAAACCCATTACCGCTGCTGAAGAAGATCTAGATAATAATAACCGTGCGCGTAGTGCGAAGTTACGTGTTGCAGAAATATTGAAATAAGGAGTGAATGATGAGTGGCAGTAGAGAAGATTTATCAACCTTATAATGGATCAGAACAACAGATTCCCGAATCACAGCCGAGGAAACAACCTAAAACGCAACCTAAAACCAAAACCGTAAAACGCAAAGTAGTAGTTCAACTTACAAAGTTTGAGAAAATGTTATACATAGGACTTATAACAGTAATTGCTTTAATAAGTATTTATATGCTATCTTTAAAAATGGATGCGTATGATACTCGAGGAAAAATTGCAGATTTAGATACTAAAATCGAACAACAATCAAGTGAAAACAGCGCAATAGAATCTGAAATTAAAAAGAACTCTTCATATGAACGCATTTACGATAAGGCAAAAGACGAAGGAATGAGCCTTAAGAACGACAATGTAAAGGTAGTGCGTAATAATGGCGAAGCGAAAAATTAGATTTAAAAAACCGAACTTTTTAATTAAACAAAGTAAAATAGGGGCAGTCCTACTCGTTCTCGGATTTGGACTGCTCTTTTTTACGTTGGTTTTAAGATACTCATATATTATGTTGACAGGTCACTCTTCCGGTGAAGATTTAATAATGAAGGCAAACGAAAAATATTTAGTCCAAAGCCAAGAGCAGCCTGAACGTGGAAAAATATATGACCGTAATGGAAAAGTACTAGCAGAAGACGTAGAAAGATATAAAGTCGTTGCCATTGTTGATAAAAAAGCGAGTGAAGGTAGCGAGAAACCGAAACATGTTAAAGACAAAAAAGAAACTGCAAAAAAATTAGCGACAGTGATAGACATGTCTGAAGAAGATATTGAGAAAAGATTGGATAACAAGAAAGCATTTCAAGTTGAATTTGGACAAAAAGGTTCTGATTTAACCTATCAAGAAAAAGAAAAGATAGAGAAAATGAATTTACCTGGAGTTACGCTTTATCCAGAAACTGAACGTTTCTATCCTAATGGTAACTTTGCATCACATCTTATTGGAATAGCACAAAAAGATGCTGATACGGGTGAATTAAATGGTGCTATGGGTGTTGAAAAGATATTCGATAGTTATTTATCAGGACAAAAAGGTGCATTATCTTATATTCATGATATTTGGGGCTATATTGCGCCGAATACTAAAAAAGAGAAAACGCCACAACGCGGTGATGATGTCCATCTAACGATAGATTCCAATATTCAAGTCTTTGTTGAAGAAGCACTAGATGGAATGGTTGAGCATTATAAACCGAAAGATTTATTTGCTGTAGTCATGGATGCAGATACAGGCGAAATTCTCGCTTACAGTCAACGACCTACGTTCAATCCAGAAACTGGTGAAGATTTTGGTAAAAAGTGGGCGAATGATTTGTATCAAAATACGTATGAACCAGGTTCCACATTTAAAAACTTTGGTTTAGCAGCAGCAATTGAAGAAGGAGAATTTAAGCCAGATAAAAAATATACAGCAGAACCTAAAGAAGTCATGGGCTCAAAAATTTCCGACTGGAACAAAGTAGGTTGGGGAGAAATACCAATGTCACTTGGGTTCACATATTCTTCAAACACCTTAATGATGCATTTACAAGATTTAGTTGGTTCAGATAAGATGAAAGAATGGTATGAAAAATTTGGATTCGGTGAATCAACGAACGGCATGTTTGATGGTGAAGCTACTGGTGATATCGCATGGGATAATGAAGCACAGCAAAAAACATCTGCATTTGGTCAATCAACGACTGTAACACCAGTACAAATGTTACAAGCGCAATCAGCGTTTTATAATGAAGGTAATATGTTGAAACCATGGTTTATAGATAGTGTATCTAATCCTGTAAGTAATGATACTTTCTACAAAGGTGAAAAAGAAATCGCTGGTAAACCAATCAAAAAAGATACCGCTAAAAAAGTACGTACCGAAATGGATAAGGTTGTCAACAGCGAAAAGAGTAATGCTAAAAACTATAGAATCGATGGGTATGAAATAGAAGGTAAAACCGGTACAGCACAAGTAGCGGATCCAGATAATGGTGGATACGTAGAGGGTGAAAATCCATATTTCGTAAGCTTTATTGGTGATGCACCAAAAGATGACCCAGAAGTTGTCGTTTATGCTGGTATGAGTTTAGCTCAGAAAAATGACCAAGAAGCTTATGAAAGTGGTGTAAGTAAGGCTTTTAAACCAATTATGGAGAACACGTTGAAATATCTGAACGTCGGCGATAAAAATTCGAAAGACAAATCAGATGTGAAATACAGCAAAGTGCCTGACGTTGAAGGCCAAGAAACACAAAAAGCACAAGACAAAGTGAATAGTAAGTCTCTAGAACCTATCGTTATAGGTGACGGTGAGAAAATCACAAAACAATCTGTTACTGCAGATAAAGAAGTATTGCCTAATAGTAGGGTGTTATTATTGACTGATGGCGATGTTACGATGCCAAACATGTCCGGCTGGACTAAAGAAGAAGTCGTTGCATTTGAAAAGCTTACGAATACAAAAGTAACTACTAAAGGTAGTGGATTTGTTTCAGAGCAATCGATAACAGAAGGTCAAAAGATAAGTAAAAAAGATAAGATAGAAGTAACGTTGTCTTCTGAAGAAATTAATGGAGAAACAGCTGATGACGAATCAAAATCTAAAGACAATGAAGAAAATAAAGAAGATAAAGAATAAATTTAATTAGCACAACTTCTGAATTCAATTTTAAATCATGTTAGAATATTTGTTTCATGATTATGAGGTGTTCACAAATAGTAGCTTGTCAGTATTTAGTAGCGTATGACGTTAATTAAATAACTGATAAAGCTACTTACCTCTATACATACTGTAGCCACTTAGCACTTAGAAATAATCCAATTAAATATATAAAGGAGCATAATATGGTTTATTTACTCGCAATTATTGCACTTTTAGTCACTTTTATATTAGTCCCAGTATTGATACCAACATTAAAAAGAATGAAATTTGGGCAAAGTATTAGGGAAGAGGGCCCGCAAAGTCATATGAAAAAAACAGGCACACCTACAATGGGTGGACTTACTTTCTTGATTAGTATCATTGTAACTTCGATACTCGCAATTATTTTTATGGAAAATCCTAATCCAATTATTTTACTATTATTTGTAACAATAGGGTTTGGTTTAATCGGATTCATAGATGATTACATCATTGTTGTGAAAAAGAACAATGAAGGGTTAACAAGTAAACAAAAATTCTTAGCACAGATTGCGATAGCAGTCATCTTCTTCATTTTGAGCCAAGCGTTTAATTTAACTGATTTTTCTACAGGAATACATATTCCATTTACGAATACAGAAATACCACTATCTATTGCATATGTAATATTCATTGTGTTTTGGCAAGTAGGTTTCTCAAACGCAGTGAATTTAACAGATGGTTTAGATGGACTAGCAACTGGTTTGTCTATAATTGGATTTGTTATGTATGCAATGATGGCTTATTTCCAAGGTGCTACCTCTATCGGTCTGTTCTGTATTATTATGATTTTTGCTTTAGTTGGGTTCTTACCATTCAATTTAAACCCAGCTAAAGTATTTATGGGAGATACAGGTAGCTTGGCGTTAGGTGGTATATTTGCCACAATTTCAATTATGTTAAATCAAGAATTATCACTCATTTTTATTGGTTTCGTGTTTGTTGCAGAAACTTTATCAGTAATTATTCAAGTTACATCTTTCAAATTAACAGGAAAACGAATTTTCAAAATGTCACCATTACATCATCATTTCGAATTAGTTGGTTGGAATGAGAAGAAAGTTGTGACGGTATTTTGGACAGTAGGTTTGATTTCAGGACTAATTGGCCTATGGATTGGAGTGAATTAAATTGCTGAAATATACAGGATTAGAAAATAAAAATGTATTAGTAATTGGATTAGCGAAAAGTGGTTATGAAGCAGCGAAGTTGTTAAGTAAGTTGGGCGCGAATGTCATAGTTAATGATGGCAAAGATTTAAGCCAAGATTCACATGCCAAAGATTTAGAAAATAGAGGGGTTAAAGTCATTGGTGGAGAACATCCATTGTCTTTACTTGATAGTAATCCTATTATAGTTAAAAATCCTGGAATACCCTACACTGTACCTTTACTTGAAGCAGCAGTAGAAAAAGGCTTGAAAATCTTAACAGAAGTTGAATTGAGTTATTTGATATCAGAAGCACCTATTATTGGTGTCACAGGTACCAATGGTAAAACTACAGTAACGTCATTAATTGGAGATATGTTTCAAAAAAGCAGAGTAACAGGTAAAGTATCAGGGAATATTGGATATGTTGCATCTAAAGTAGCTCAAGAGGTTACAGCAAATGATTATTTAGTTACGGAACTATCTTCATTCCAACTACTTGGTATAGATCGATACAAGCCGCATATTGCTATTATTACAAATATATATTCGGCACATCTTGATTACCATGAATCGTTAGAGAACTATCAAAATGCTAAAAAAGAAATTTATAAAAATCAAACAGAGGACGATTATTTAATTTGTAATTATCACCAACGTCATTTAATTGAATCGGAATCATTAAGTGCCAAAACCTATTATTTTTCTACACAACAAGAAGTTGATGGTATTTATGTAAAAGATGGTTTTATTGTGTTTCAAGGATTTAGAATTATTCATAAAGACGATTTAGTATTACCAGGTGAACATAATTTAGAAAATATACTTGCAGCGACGTTAGCTGCACTTTTAGCTGGTATATCAGTAAGAGCAATCATCGATAGTCTTACTACATTTTCTGGTATTGAACATAGATTACAATATGTGGGTTCAAATAAAACGAATAAATATTACAATGATTCAAAAGCAACCAATACACTTGCAACACAATTTGCACTAAATTCATTTGATCAATCAATTATTTGGTTGTGTGGTGGTTTAGATCGTGGTAACGATTTTGATGAACTTATTCCTTATATGAAAAACGTCAAGGTGATGGTCGCATTTGGAGAAACACAAAGTAAATTTGTGAAACTAGGTGAAAGTCAGGGCAAATACGTAATAACAGCGACTGATGTACAAGACGCAGTCGATAAAATACAAGACGCTATAGAGCCAAATGACGTTGTACTTTTATCTCCAGCCTGTGCAAGTTGGGATCAATACAATACTTTTGAAGAGCGTGGAAATAAATTTATAAAAAGTTTCCAAGCGCACTTACCTTCTTTTTAAAGGGTGTGAAAATGAATGACTAATAAAGTAAGTGAATTTGACTCTGAATACTTAAAAGAAAAACGAGCAAAACGTCGAAAACGACAAAAGCAAATTCAATATTCAGTATTTGGTGTATTGTTATTTATTATCATTTTGATTCTTATATATATGTTCACGCCTTTAAGTAAGATAAGTAGTGTGGAAATAAAAGGCAATGATAATGTTTCCAAAAGTGCAATCAATAAAGCAATTGATGTTAAAGACAACTCTAGAATGTACACATATAGCACTTCAAAAGCGACGGATAAATTAAAAGAAAACAAATTGATAAAAAGCGCGAAAATCACGAAACAAATGCCTAACAAATTAACGATTGAGATCTCTGAAAATCAAATTGTTGGAATGACGAAAAAGAAAGATAATTACGTGCCTATTCTAGAAAATGGTACAGAATTGAAAAACTATGATGGTAATGCAACGGATGATGGACCCATTTTAGTAGGATTTGAAAAAGAGGAGAAAGAAAAAATTATTAATGAACTTGCAAAAATGCCAGCAAATGTAAGAGGTATGATTGCAGAAATTAAATATGATCCTCAAGAAAATTTACAAAATCAAATCAAACTATTCACATCTGATGATATTCAAATTCTTGGTAATCTCAATACGATTGCTAATAAAATGAAATATTATCCGCAAATGTCTCAATCGCTAGAACGTGATGAATCAGGCGAATTGAAAAAGTCAGGATATATTGATTTATCAGTAGGTGCATCATTTATTCCTTATAGTGGTGGTAATGAAACAAAATCAGCAAGTGACAAAAATGTAGACGAACAAACAACAGAAACAGATGCAGCAAAAGATGAGTTACAAAGTGCATTAAACAAAATAAATAAAGAATCAGATAAAAATAATTAAAAAATTTCGACAAATACATGTGTTTATAGTTCACAAGCATCAAAACGTATTGTAAACTGTTAATAGTGTGAACTTGAATAAGTTATTGTCAGGAGGTGCCTATCTATGGAAGAGCATTATTATGTAAGTATAGATATTGGTTCATCAAGCGTTAAAACGATAGTGGGCGAAAAATTTCACAATGGTATAAATGTGATAGGTACAGGACAGACCTACACAAGTGGGATTAAAAATGGTCTTATTGATGATTTCGATATCGCTAAACAAGCGGTAAAAGATACAATCAAAAAAGCCTCTATTGCTTCAGGTGTAGATATTAAAGAAGTGTTTTTAAAACTTCCAATAGTCGGAACTGAAGTATTTGATGAAGTAAATGAAATAGAATTTTATGAAGATACAGAATTGAATGGTACACATATTGAAAGTGTGCTTGAAGGTATTCGTGAAAAAAATGATGTGCCAGAAACTGAAATTATAAATGCATTCCCGATTAAATTTATTGTTGATGGGGAAAATGAAGTTTCAGATCCAAAAGAATTAATTGCTAGACATGGTTTGAAAGTAGAAGCTGGTGTTATTGCAATTCAAAAATCAATTTTAATCAATATGATTAAATGTGTTGAATCTTGTGGCGTAGATGTATTAGATGTGTATTCAGATGCGTATAACTATGGTTCAGTGCTATCAGCTACTGAAAAAGAGCTAGGTACATGTATCATCGATATCGGTGAAGATATTACACAACTTGCATTTTATGAACGTGGCGAGCTTGTTGATGCTGAGGCAATTGAGATGGCTGGTCGAGATATCACAGAAGATATTTCGCAAGGCTTAAACACATCTTATGAAACAGCAGAAAAGATTAAACATCAATATGGTCACGCTTTCTTTGAATCTGCTTCTGATCATGACGTATTTAGTGTAGACCAAGTGGATAGTGAAGAAGAAGCTCAATTTACTCAAAAAGATTTAGCAGATATTATTGAAGCACGTGTTGAAGATATCTTCTTTAATGTTTTTGATATATTACAAGAGCTAGGACTTACTAAAGTTAACGGTGGTTTCGTTGTTACTGGTGGTTCGGCAAACCTATTAGGTGTTAAAGAATTACTACAAGATATGGTAAGTGAAAAAGTAAGAATTCATACACCGTCACAAATGGGCATTAGAAAACCTGAATTTTCTTCAGCAATTTCAACAATTTCTAGTAGCATTACTTTCGACGAATTGCTAGATTATGTTACAATTAGTAATCATGACAGTGAAGAATTCGAAGAAGAAGTCATCGAATCTGATGAAAGAGAACATAGCACAAAATCAAGCGGATTTGACTGGTTCAAGAAAAAATCAAACAAACAAGAAGAGCCACAAACGTCAGCTTCTGAAATGGAAGAACCAGAAGCACCTGAGGAATACGACGAAAAAGTAGACGTCAACCAAGATGAAGAACGTAAACCTCAGGACAAAGAAGAAGGTAAATTCAAAAAACTTATGAAATCTCTATTCGATTGATTGGCCATTAAAACTAGGAGGAAATATAAATGTTAGAATTTGAACAAGGATTTAATCATTTAGCGACGTTGAAAGTCATCGGTGTAGGGGCGGCGGTAACAACGCTGTAAACCGTATGATTGACCATGGTATGAATAATGTTGAATTTATTTCAATCAATACGGATGGACAAGCTTTAAACCTGTCTAAAGCTGAAGCTAAAATCCAAATTGGTGAAAAATTAACACGTGGTTTAGGCGCTGGAGCTAACCCGGACATTGGTAAAAAAGCTGCAGAAGAGTCTCGTGAACAGATTGAAGATGCTATCCAAGGCGCAGATATGGTATTCGTAACTGCTGGTATGGGTGGCGGTACTGGTACTGGTGCTGCTCCAGTCGTAGCAAAAATTGCTAAAGAAATGGGAGCATTAACAGTAGGTGTCGTTACACGTCCATTTGGTTTTGAAGGTCGTAAGCGTCAAACACAAGCAGCAGCTGGTGTAGAATCAATGAAAGCAGCTGTAGATACATTAATCGTTATTCCTAATGACAGATTATTAGATATCGTTGATAAATCAACACCTATGATGGAAGCATTTAAAGAAGCCGACAACGTATTACGTCAAGGTGTTCAAGGTATTTCTGATTTAATCGCAGTATCAGGTGAAGTAAACCTTGACTTTGCAGATGTGAAAACAATCATGTCTAACCAAGGTTCAGCATTAATGGGAATTGGTGTTTCTTCCGGCGAAAACCGCGCAGTAGAAGCAGCTAAAAAGGCGATTTCGTCACCATTATTAGAAACTTCAATCGTTGGTGCACAGGGTGTACTTATGAATATCACTGGTGGAGAGTCACTATCACTTTTCGAAGCACAAGAATCAGCTGACATCGTACAAGATGCAGCAGACGAAGATGTAAATATGATCTTCGGTACTGTAATTAATCCAGAATTACAAGACGAAATTGTAGTTACAGTTATCGCTACTGGATTTGAAGATAAACCTTCATCACAAGCACGTAAAGCTTCAAATACTGGGTTCGGTACAAGCGCAACAAGTAGTAACAGTTCAAAAGAAGATTCATTTGCATCAAATACAGCAAATACTTCTCAACCATCAGAAAGTGCTAGTGAAGGCAGAAGTCATACTACAAATGAAGATGACATTCCAAGCTTTATCAGAAATAGAGAAGAAAGACGTTCAAGAAGAACTAGACGTTAATTTTCGAACTAGCTCGCCTTGTATACATAAGGCTTAAAGCTTAAAGTAGTCAATAATAAATACAATGATGTCATCAGGTCCAAAGATCTGATGACTTTTTTGAATTTTATTGCTATTTGTGAATATAACTTAATCATATATCTGTCTAAAATTTTAGAATAAATTATTGTCGCGGGTCTCCTATATGAAGTCATAGCGAGGAATTACAGTTTTAATTAATGGAGGGTCATAGTATGCATGATAAATTTATTAAAGATAATCATATATTGAAATATGAGGATAGCCATTTAAACAATGTAAAATTGGGTATAACAACAAGAGAAGAAGGTTTGAGTCCCTATCCTAAATCAGCTTTTAACATGGCTAGATATATTAATGATAATCCACAACACGTTACACAACATCAAGAAGAGCTTGCAGCTGTAATTCAATACCCGAGAGAACAATGGGTATTCCCTATACAAACGCATGAAAATAAAGTTGTAGAGGTGACAGCTAAAGATAAAGGCACGAATATTGATATTTTAACGGATGCTCTACATGGTGTAGATGCATTATATACGTATGAATCTGATATTCTGCTTACAATGTGTTACGCGGACTGTGTACCTATATATTTTTATAGTGAAAAACATCATTACATCGGTTTGGCACATGCTGGTTGGAGAGGAACTGTCGGTCAAATTGTGAATGAAGTCATTCGCCATATCAATTTTAATTTAAATGATTTGAATATCGTAATTGGACCTGCAACATCTACAACTTATGAAATTAATGATGATATTAAATCAAAATTTGAATCATTATCGATAGACATGAATGAATATATTGAGACAAGAGACAATGACAGACATGGCATTGATTTAAAACGCGCGAATGCTTTATTAATTGAAAATACAGGTGTTCCTAAAGACAATATTTATATTACTAACTATGCGACATCTGACGATTTATCCTTATTTTTCTCATATAGAGTAGAGAAAGGGAATACTGGCCGCATGTTAGCATTTATCGGTCAATAATGAAGAGGTGTAGAGATTTGAACGTACAATATAATTTAGAACAAATTGAAAAACAATTAAAAACACACTGCGAAAAAGGTAATATTTCAACGTTGCCAAACGTGATTGCAGTGACAAAGTATGTTACAATAGACCGAGCTAATGATGCTTATAATGCGGGGATTAGACATTTTGGTGAGAATCGTTTAGAAGGATTTCAACTAAAAAAAGAAGCTTTACCTGACGATATAGTAATGCACTTTATTGGTTCATTGCAGACTAGAAAGGTAAAAGAAGTGATTAATGAAATTGATTACTTTCATGCATTAGATCGTCTTAAATTAGCAAAAGAAATTAACAAAAGGGCAGAACACAAAATAAAGTGTTTTGTTCAAGTAAATGTTTCAGGTGAAGATTCTAAACAAGGTGTTGCGTTGAAAGATGTGAATACTTTTATTGAAACATTGGAACAATATGAAAATATAGAAGTAGTTGGTCTTATGACTATGGCTCCATTAACTGATGACGAGTCATATATAAAAAGCTTATTTCAATCATTAAAGAATAAAAGAGATGAGATTAAAGCGCTCAATTTAAATTATGCACCATGCACTGAGTTATCGATGGGAATGAGTAATGATTTCCATTTAGCTGCTGAAGAAGGTGCGTCATTTGTGAGAATTGGGACTAAACTTGTAGGAAAAGAGGAGTGAGCCCCGTGGCTTTAAAAGATTTATTTAGTGGATTTTTCGTGGTTGAAGAAGAAGATGACGAATTAGAAGCACCAGAAGAAGAACAAGGTAGACAACAAAACAAGCAACAAGCGCAGTCTCAAACGAATTTCAATGAATATAAAAATAATGAAAATACAGAGCGACAAAGATCCATACAATCCGTTCCCAAAAAGCAGTCATCAAGATTACAGCAATCCTCAGGTGAAAGGAAGTATCAAATGAATAACACTTCATCAAAAAATAATGCAAGGAACGTTGTGAATATGAATAATCAAGAACAAGATCAATTCGGTTTTACAGAAGAAAGTTCTAAAATGTGTTTATTTGAACCACGTGTTTTTTCAGATACTCAAGATATCGCAGACGAACTCAAAAATCGTCGTGCAACTTTAGTTAATTTACAGCGTATTGATAAAGTTTCTGCTAAACGTATTATCGACTTTTTAAGCGGTACAGTTTATGCAATCGGTGGAGACATTCAACGCGTAGGGTCAGATATATTCTTATGTACTCCAGATAATATTGAAGTCGCTGGTAGTATTACAGATCACATAGAAAATATGGAATACCAAGGTGAATAGAGGTAATAATAAATGGATATAGGTTTATTAGGAAGTATATTTAGTTTTATTTTATTCTTGGTTCAAATTTATTATTACGGAATGATTGTTTATTTCTTTATGTCATGGATACCTAATGCACGAGAAAATAAATTCGGTCAATTTTTAGCTAAAATTTATGAACCATTTTTAGAACAATTCCGTAAAATTATTCCTCCAATTGGTATGATCGATATATCATCAATTGTAGCAATAATTGTACTTGTCTTATTCCGACAAGGTTTAGCAAGTATTTTTAATTTAATTTTGAGTAATTTAGCTTAAATCAATTTACGTTAAATAGAATTTAAGTTTACTTATAACTAATGTATAAAATAAATGAGAAGCACCTAACGTTGTATGACGCGAGGTGCTTTCTCTTGTATGTGGAGTGATTAACATCGATATTTACCAGCATTTTAGAAAAGAAGAACATGAATTAATAGATCAACTTATGGATAAGTGTAACCGTGCGAATGAGCAGTATGCGCCTATATTAACACCTTTTCTAGACCCACGTGGACAATATATTATAAGTGTTATAGTGGGTAGTTACGATGATTTAGAAGTCACATTCTTTGGTGGGCCATATGCAGAACGCAAAAGGGCTATTGTTGCACCTGATTATCTTGTGCCAGAAGAAGAACTGTTTGAAATTGTATTGGTTGAAATAGACTATCCTCAAAAGTTTGTAACGCTACAACATCAACATATATTAGGAACAATTATGTCTTTAGGGATAGAAAGAGAGCAATTAGGAGATATTATTGTAGATGATTCAATTCAATTTACTTTGACAAAACAATTGGAATCTTATATTATGTTAGAACTAAATAGGATTAAGGGTGCTACAGTTAAACTTAATTCTATTCCTATAAAAGATATGATACAATCAAAAGAGCATTGGCAAACATATGAAACTACTGTGAGTGGTTTGCGTTTAGATGTCATCTTAAAAGAAATGATTCGCAAATCCCGTACAATTGCTAAACAATTAATTGATAAAAAGCGTGTCAAGGTCAATCATACAATGATCGACGCTACAGATTTTCAACTTGATAGTGGTGACTTATTGTCAATCCAAGGTTATGGTAGAGCAATGATTACTGATATTGGTGGTAAAACAAAAAAAGATAAAGTAAGAATTTCGTACAAAACTTTATTCAAATAATGTTATACTTATATAACGTATAAACAAGTTAAATTAGATTTCTATCAATAAGAATGCATACAAATGATTATAAAAAAATAGAAAATATAGACATAAATCACTATTTCAGATATTTAAAGCAGTGCTAAAATAGTGTATTATAGAAGGAGGATAACGCATGCCTTTTACACCAAATGAAATAAAAAACAAAGACTTTACACGCGTAAAAACTGGTTTTGAACCAACTGAGGTTGAAAGCTATTTAGAACAACTAAGTAACGAAATTGAACGTTTAAAAGAAGATAAAAAGCAATTAGAGAAAGTCATTGAAGATAAAGATACAAATATACAGTCATATAAAGATGTTCATCAATCTGTAAGTGATGCTTTAATTCATGCGAAACAAGCTGGGGAAGAAACGAAATTAGCTGCAACTAAAGATGCTGAAGCAACAGTTTCTAAAGCACAAAGTGAGGCTAATAAAATTGTTAATGATGCGGTTGAAAAAGCACGTCGTCTCTCATTCCAAACTGAAGACATGAAACGACAATCAAAAATATTTAGATCACGTTTTCGCATGTTAGTTGAGGCTCAACTTGATTTACTAAAAAGTGAAGATTGGGATTATTTATTAAATTATGATCTTGATTCTGAACAAGTAACTCAAGAAAATATTAATCATTTACATGAAAATGATTTGACTGAAGAAGAAAAAGCGATGAAAGCGAAAGCAGAGGCAGATAGTACTACAGAAGCAGATGCTCAGGCTACAAATACTGAAAAAGATAAAAAATAGTAATTAATATAAATAACAGACACGTAAGCATCTTTTTGCATATCAAAGCGAGTTAGGGACAGTGAGAGCCTTTCATATGTAAGATGTTTATATCACTGTAATTTCAAAAAATATATTAACAATGAGAGAACTCTAAGTTGAGTTAATCAGGGTGGTAACGCGGTATTAATCGTCCCTGTTAATTGAACTTAGGGTTCTTTTTATTGTACGGATGAATTGAATTTATTATGAAAATCGGAACAAGGAGTGTATAAAATGGATTATAAAGAAACGTTATTAATGCCAAAGACAGATTTCCCAATGCGCGGAGGGTTACCAAATAAAGAACCTAAGATCCAAGAAGAATGGGAAGCACAAAACATTTATCAAAAAGTGTTAGATAAAAATGAAGGGAATCCATCATACATTTTGCATGATGGCCCACCATACGCTAATGGTAATTTGCATATGGGACATGCACTGAATAAAATCTTAAAAGACATGATGATTAGATATAAATCAATGCGTGGGTTTTATGCACCTTACGTCCCAGGTTGGGATACGCATGGTTTACCTATTGAACAAGCACTAACTAAAAAAGGTGTTAAACGTAAAGAATTATCTATTGCTGAATTCAGAAAAAAATGTGAAGCATTTGCTTTAGAACAAATTGAAAATCAGAAAAAAGATTTTAAACGTTTAGGTGTTAAAGGTGATTTTGATAATCCATATATCACGTTAAAACCAGAATATGAAGCAGCACAAATTCGTTTATTTGGCGAAATGGCAGATAAAGGGTTAATTTACAAAGGCAAAAAACCTGTATATTGGTCACCATCAAGTGAATCTTCACTTGCAGAAGCAGAAATTGAATATCAAGATAAACGTTCAGCTTCTATCTATGTAGCGTTTGATGTTAAAGATGGTAAAGGCGTTGTAGATTCAGATGCGAAATTCATCATTTGGACAACAACACCATGGACATTACCTTCTAACGTGGCGATTACAGTATATCCTGATTTAACTTATGGTCAATATAATGTGAACGGTAAAAAATACATTATCGGTAAAGACTTAGCGAGTGATGTTGTTGAAGCATTAGGCTGGGATGAAAATACGCTTGAATTAGAAAAAGAATTTAAAGGTAGCGAATTAGAGTATGTGGAGACACAACATCCATTTGTTGACCGAGTTTCATTGGTTATCAATGGCTTACATGTTACTACTGATGCTGGTACAGGTTGTGTGCATACAGCACCTGGTCATGGTGAAGATGACTATGTCGTTGGTCAGAAGTACAAATTACCAGTAATTAGCCCAGTTGATGATAAAGGTGTCTTTACAGAAGAAGCTGGTCAATTTGAAGGTATGTTCTATGACAAAGCCAATAAAGCAATTACGGATGTGTTAAAAGAAAAAGATGCTTTATTAAATTTAGAGTTTATCACACATAGTTATCCTCATGATTGGCGTACGAAAAAACCTGTTATCTTCAGAGCAACGCCACAATGGTTTGCATCTATTGATAAAGTTCGTCAAGACATCTTAGATGCAATTGAAGTAACTGATTTTAAAGTAGATTGGGGTAAAACACGTATTTTCAATATGATCCGTGACCGTGGTGAATGGGTTATTTCACGTCAACGTGTCTGGGGTGTTCCTCTACCAGTATTTTATGCTGAAAATGGTGACATCATCATGACAAACGAAACTGTTAATCATGTTGCAGATTTATTTGAAGAATTTGGTTCTAATGTTTGGTTTGAACGTGATGCAAAAGACTTACTACCAGAAGGATTTACACATCCAAGTAGTCCAAACGGTGAATTTACTAAAGAAACAGATATTATGGATGTTTGGTTTGATTCTGGTTCATCTCACAGAGGCGTTTTAGAAGGGCGTCCTGAATTATCTTATCCAGCAGATTTATACATTGAAGGTAGTGACCAATACCGTGGTTGGTTTAACTCATCAATTACAACTTCTGTTGCGACAAGAGGTAAATCACCATATAAAATGCTCTTATCTCACGGCTTTGTTATGGACGGCTCAGGTAAAAAAATGAGTAAATCATTAGGTAACGTTATTGTGCCAGATCAAATTGTTAAACAAAAAGGTGCAG
This sequence comes from Staphylococcus sp. AntiMn-1, assembly GCF_001663395.1. Lineage (NCBI taxonomy): Bacteria > Bacillati > Bacillota > Bacilli > Caryophanales > Staphylococcaceae > Staphylococcus > Staphylococcus sp. AntiMn-1. The sequence continues at coordinate 843,777 of NZ_CP012968.1, read as the reverse complement.
ATATTGCACGACTTTGGGTAAGTAGTGTTGATTACTTAGCTGACGTTCGTATCTCAGATGAAATCTTAAAACAAACTTCTGATGTGTATCGTAAAATCAGAAATACATTAAGATTTATGTTAGGTAACGTGAATGATTATAATCCTGCTACTGATGCATTAGCTGAAGCAGATTTATTAGAAGTAGATAAATATTTATTAAATAGACTACGTGAATTTACAGCAAATACTTTAGATCATTATGATAACTATGATTACTTAGATATCTATCAAGAAGTTCAAAACTTTATTAACGTAGAATTAAGTAATTTCTATTTAGATTATGGTAAAGATATTTTATATATTGAAGAACGTGATTCTCATAAACGTCGTAGTATGCAAACAGTGTTATACCAAATTGTAGTGGATATGACGAAATTATTAGCACCAATCTTAGTGCATACTGCTGAAGAAGTTTGGTCTCATATTCCGCATGTTGAAGAAGAAAGTATTCACTTAACTCGTATGCCAGAACGCGCTGAAGTAGACCGTGAATTTTTAGATAGATGGAATACATTTATGGATTTACGTGATGATGTTAACCGTGCATTAGAAGTAGCACGTGGTGAAAAAGTAATTGGTAAATCATTAGAAGCAAAAGTTGTAATCGGTAGCAATGACAACTTTGATGCAACATCATTTTTACAACAATTCTCTGATTTACAGCAGTTATTTATTACTTCTCAAGCAGAAGTAGTGGAATCAGTTGAAAATGGTGTGGCTTATCAATATGGTGATATCCGTATTGAACACGCGCATGGTGAAAAATGTCAACGTTGTTGGAATTATAGTGAAGAACTAGGCTCAGTTGGCGAACTTGAAGACTTATGTCCACGTTGCCAAGAAGTCGTTAAAACACTCGTATAAAACGTAGTGTGATTAATTAGAAATAAAAATGAAATAATTAAATTAGGTTATATGTTTTGCCTCGCGCAAAGCATATAGCCTTTTTAATGTTTGAACTATTAAGATAATTATGAAGAAATGGATAAAAATAATACTATTGAATGAGCTTTTTTAATGTATAAAAATGGATTTCAAGTATACTGAATTTATTAGAGTTTTAGAAAGGTGTTATACATGTTCCATAGTCAAAGCGCGCATTTTGTAAATGGCATTACATTAAATGTTAGAGATAAAGATGAAATGAAACAATTTTATGAAAACATCATAGGTATGAATGTGGTAAATGAATCTTATTCAACAATCCAATATGAGATTGGTAATTTAAATCATTTTATGACTTTTAACCAGGTTATACAGGGCAGAGAGCCGTTACGTTCAGAAGCAGGATTATTTCACTTGGCAATCAAGTTACCTGCTAAGACAGACCTTGCAGATTTGCTTGTACAAATAGATGAGTCTGGTATTCCAGTACACGGTGGGGAGCATGATGTGACAACCTCATTATATTTAGAAGACCCTGAAGGTAATGGTTTAGAATTTTATGTTGATAATCCAATTGAAGACTGGTTATTTGAAGATGAAAAAGTAGTGCTTGAAACGCAACCGATTAACGTGCCTAATCTATTAGCGTATACTTCAAATGAAAAATGGCAAGGTATACCTGATGAAAGTGTTATTGGTTATTTGAATTTAAAATCAATTGATTTAAGCAAAGTTAAGCAGTACTATAATAATTATTTCGGACTTGAAACATCATCATTAGAAACAGATGGCGCATTTTACTTATCCTCTAATGGTTATCATCAACATTTAGTGGTTAATAATTGGTTATCTAGCATTAAACGAATTGAAAATAATAGAACGTATGGTTTAGCAATTATTGATTTTCATTACCCTGAGACTACGCACAAATTATTAACAGGACCAGATGGTATACAATTTCGATTTAATTATAATAAGGTCGTGTGATTAAATGAAAAAAAGACTTGGTACGATGTTTGCGATAAGTGCTATTATTACTGTTGCTGCTGCATATGAAGGATTAGATAACCAAGATATGACTGAGCCAACAAATCATTTCTGGTCGTTAGATCCAATGAAATATAATACGTATACTAAAGGACAATGTACGCACTACGTCTTTGAAAAAGTAAGAGAAGATGGAATGAAAATAGGGAAGAAATGGAACGACGCAAAGTATTGGGCATCGTATGCACAAAAAAGTGACTATAAAGTCAATCAATCACCCAAGGTAGGGAGCATTTTACAGACTACTGAAGGTGAGTATGGTCATGTAGCTTATATTGAACAACGAAATGACAATGGTTCATTAGAAGTTAGTGAAATGAATTATAACAAGCCTTTTGAAATATCAAACCGAATTATAACGAAAGACGAAGTTAAAGATTATAAATATATCCATCCTAAGAAAAACGCTAGTGTTTAAACATAATAGTATTTAGAGACAATACTTGTGCATGCTTTCCGCGGGCACAGCCTCAGCCTGTAGTCTTCAGCTCGTGTTTTTTCCGCAGGAGTCAGCACAAGTCGTTACCTTGATTTAATATATATTTGTATAGTTTTTTATTTTGTGGCAGTTCTTCTGCATGCTTTCCGCGGCCACAGCCTTTAGTATTCAACTCATGTTGAACTATTCGACTAGGTGCCGACGTTTCAATACAATATTGTCACTACTTGAACATAAAATATTTCATCTACACTAACTATTAAAAATAGGCAACATGGTGCGCCATTTTATTGTTAACTGTAGATGAATTTTTAAATTACCTTATTGTATATGTGAATATTATTAGTGATTTAGTATTAATAATGTAACTTTTTTATCAGATATTCAAACTGTAACTTTTTTTATAAGTTTGATTAGGATATAATGAAAGATGTTGTAAAAGCGACTGAGATTAGAATAGGAGGTACAGACATGAAACGTCCGTACTATATTGGTATTTCTTTATTCATAACAATCGTTATATTAATATTAGATCAAATCACAAAATTTATTGTTGCTAGTTCAATGAAGGTTGGAGAAACATTTGAAGTTATTCCCAACTTTTTAAATATAACTTCTCACAGAAATGATGGTGCCGCTTGGGGTATTATGAGCGGGAAAATGGGCTTTTTCTATATTATTACAGTTATTATACTCGTAGTGCTCATTGTATTTTATATTAAAGAAGCAAAACACAGTTTGTTAATGCAAATCGCTATTAGTTTATTATTTGCAGGTGCTTTAGGTAACTTTATTGATCGCGTATTACACGGTGAAGTTGTTGACTTTATTGACACATATATATTTGGTTATAACTTTCCAATATTTAATGTAGCTGACTCTAGTTTGACGATAGGCGTTTTGTTAATTATTATCGCTTTGTTAACAGATATGAAGAACGAAGAATAGGAGAGATTTTGCATGACAATACATGAGTATAAGATAGAAAATAAAGATGACGCAGGCCAGCGTATCGACAAAGTATTACCTGAATTCAATTCAGATTGGTCACGTACACAGATTCAAGATTGGATAAAATTATCACTTGTAAAAGTAAATGATAAGCTAATTAAACCAAATTATAAGACGAAGTTAAACGACCATATTGTAGTAACTGAAAAAGAAATTGTAGAAGCAGACATCAATCCAGAAAATTTAAACTTAGATATATATTATGAAGACGATGATGTAGCAATCGTTTATAAACCTAAAGGTATTGTGGTGCATCCTTCAGCTGGGCATTCAACAGGGACACTTGTAAATGGTTTAATGTATCAAATGAAAAATCTATCTGGCATTAATGGTGAAGTACGTCCAGGTATTGTACATCGTATTGATAAAGATACATCTGGTCTATTAATGGTAGCCAAAAATGATATTGCACATCGTAGTTTAGTGAATCAATTAGTTAAGAAAACTGTGACACGTAAATACGTAGCGCTTGTTCATGGGAATATACCGCATGATTACGGTACGATAGAGGCACCAATTGGTAGAAATAAAAATGATCGTCAATCAATGGCCGTTGTTGATGATGGTAAAGAAGCAGTTACACATTTTAATGTATTAGAGCATTTTAATAATTATACTTTAGTAGAATGTGAATTAGAAACAGGGCGTACACACCAAATACGTGTACATATGAAGTATATTGGATTCCCGCTTGTAGGCGATCCGAAATATGGACCGAAGAAAACCTTGAATATTGGCGGACAAGCGCTACATGCCGGTATCATTGGTTTTGAACACCCAGTGACGCAAGAATATATTGAAAAGTCTACACCACTTCCTGAGGATTTTGAACAATTATTAGCAGATATTCGTAAAAGTGACAGCTAACTAATAAAAGTAAATTTGAAATATAAAGTTTTGAAGGCTTAAATTTAATAAATAAGAACGAGCTACTAGAATTCTATATTAGAACCTAGTAGCTTTTTTATGAGGTTGGGACAAAATACATGTCCCGCTCCCAATCTATCATATGAGTGACGTGAAATAGCGTCAAATGATTATTTTGAATTTTATTTGACCGCTTGCAAGTGAATTATATTCATGGTAATATAGTGACAGTTTAATAGAGCGCCATATCGTCTTTAAATGAAAGTCCAGAGAGGCTTCGAAGACATGGATTTAATATAAGGTACATAAACATATTGTATGTTTGTGAAGACAAATGAACACTGTTGTAGCTGAAGTTTATCGCGCAATGGGAAACATAGTGGTTAACTCCCTGTGAAGAGAAAGCATCTAAGTTAAGTGAAGATAAATCTCTTGTTTGTTTATGATACTTTATAACTAAACCTCATGTCTAAAAAGACATGAGGTTTTCTTTATATTAAATAAGATAAATATTTATCAAATTAAGGAAGGTGCCTAAAATGTCAGAACGAGTTATTATGGATGAAGCAGCGATTCAAAGAACGGTGACACGTATTGCACATGAAATTTTAGAATATAACAAAGGTACTGATAATTTAATATTGTTAGGTATTAAAACGCGCGGTGCATTTTTAGCACGACGTATTCAACAAAAAATTGAGCGCATAGAAGAGAAACTTGTGCCAACTGGAACAATTGATATCACTCAATTTAGAGATGATTTAGAACAGACAATAAACGAAGCTGAAGAAAGCGCATATGAAATTGATGTTAATATTACAAATCAAGTCGTAATTATCATTGATGATGTTTTATATACAGGACGAACAGTCAGGGCCTCCTTAGACGCAGTGTTACAGTACGCTAGACCTAAGAAAATAGGTTTAGCTACACTAGTAGATCGAGGACATCGAGAATTACCGATACGTGCAGACTTTGTTGGTAAAAACATACCAACAGCAAGGGAAGAAGCTGTGGCAGTTTTTCTTGAAGAAATTGATGATAGAAATGCAGTAGTAATTGAATAGCACCTTTTAATTCAGTACGAGAGACTGAAAAAGGGAAGAGGATTTAAATTTTCAGCTACGATCTAACCATTAGATACGTAAGCAATTCATTTATAGTTGTCAAATGCACGATGTTGATAACATTCCTCTTCACATATACTTTGTTTTATTGCGAGTTATCTATAGTCATTAAATGTAAATGGCTATAATTCAACATAGCAATAATCAAGATATATACTTTTTAGTCTCTTTACATGAATTTAATGTAAAGAGATTTTTTTATGAGAGGAAGCATAAAACATGGAAAATGAAACAATGTTTGAACGGACAGTTAAGCCAGTATTAGATGTGCAAGATAGACCTAAATTAGGACAATGGGCATTTCTAAGTACACAACATTTATTTGCGATGTTTGGCTCAACTGTACTCGTACCATTTTTAACAGGATTACCTATATCTTCAGCGTTATTAGCTTCTGGTGTTGGGACATTGTTATACATACTAATTACCAAAGCAAAGATACCAGCATACTTAGGGTCGAGCTTTGCATTTATTACACCCATTATTACAGGACTTAATTCACATAGCTTAGGTGACATGTTGATGGCGTTATTCATGAGCGGTGTAATGTATGTACTCATCGGTTTAGCAATTAGATTAACTGGAACAGCATGGTTGATGCATTTATTGCCGCCGGTTGTTGTAGGACCAGTCATTATGGTTATAGGATTAAGTTTGGCACCTACAGCAGTTAATATGGCAATGTTTGAGAATTCCTCAGAGATTCAAGGCTATAATCTGAGTTATTTAGCAGTAGCAATGACCACGTTGATAGTAACAATCGTAGTGCAAGGGTACTTCAAAGGATTCTTATCCTTGATACCTGTATTAATTGGTATCGTCACAGGTTACATCCTTTCAGCATTTATGGGACTTGTCAATTTTGCTCCAATAGCGAAAGCAAAATGGTTACAATTTCCAGACGTGTACTTGCCATTTAAAGACTACACGCCATCCATTCACATGGGACTAATCATTGTCCTGATACCTATTGTCTTTGTGACTGTAAGTGAACACATCGGTCACCAAATGGTCATTAACAAAATTGTAGGACGTAACTTTTTTAAGGATCCAGGTTTAGATCGTTCGATTATTGGTGACGGTGTTTCTACCATGTTTGCAAGTTTGATTGGCGGGCCACCGAGCACAACTTATGGTGAAAATATTGGTGTTTTAGCCATCACAAAAATTTATAGTGTATACGTCATCGGTGGCGCAGCAGTTATCGCTATTATTTTAGGATTTGTTGGTAAATTTACAGCACTCGTCTCATCTATACCTACCCCAGTAATGGGTGGTGTATCTATACTACTTTTCGGTATTATCGCAGCAAGTGGTCTAAGAATGCTAGTCGAAAGTGAAGTTGATTTTGCAAGTAACCGTAACCTTGTTATTGCATCAGTTATCCTTGTAATTGGTATTGGTAATCTCGTCTTTAACTTAAATGGCGTCGGTATCAATATGCAAATAGAAGGCATGGCATTAGCAGCTTTAGCAGGCATTATACTCAATCTTATCTTACCTAAGGAAACACCAGCGAATAAATAAGCATTGATCATTATGAGGAGGCTAAAAAATTGGATAACTTATTGTCGATGGAACATCTAACTACAAATGAAATATATGAATTAGTCAAACGTGCGAGTGCAATAAAAAAAGGTGAACTAGAACCTCGACGTTATGAAGATAAATTTGTAGCAAATTTATTTTTTGAAAACTCAACACGTACGAAAAGTAGTTTCTTAGTAGCAGAACAAAAATTAGGACTGAAATTAATTGATTTTGAAACAAATACATCTTCTGTTCAAAAAGGGGAAACATTATATGACACGTGTAAAACTTTAGAACAAGTAGGTGCAGATGTTCTGGTAATAAGACATTCACAAACCACTTATTATGATCAATTAAAATCGCTTAACGTACCAATTATTAATGCAGGAGATGGCAGTGGGCAACACCCGACACAAAGCTTACTAGACATCATGACAATCTATGAAGAATATCAAACTTTTGAGGGCTTAAATATTTTGATTTGTGGTGATATTAAAAACTCTCGTGTCGCTCGAAGTAATTTTCAAAGTTTAACAGCACTGGGTGCTAACGTAATGTTTTCTAGCCCAGATGCTTGGAAAGATGATTCCTTAGATGCGCCGTATAAAGATATTGATACTGTAATAGATGAGGTAGATATAGTAATGTTATTAAGAGTACAACACGAAAGACATACAGACGAGAACACAACACAATTTGAAGTAAGTAACTATCATAATCAATACGGGTTAACGCAAGCGAGATATAATAGGCTAAAATCACAAGCAATCGTGATGCATCCAGCACCAGTAAATAGAGGTGTGGAAATAGAAGATTCACTTGTAGAAGCATCAAAATCACGTATTTTCAAACAAATGGAAAATGGCATGTACTTACGCATGGCAGTTATAGATTATATTTTACAATCGAAAGGGGCAGAAACAAATGAAATTATTAACGAATGCTAAAATCTTAAAAAACGGTGAATTTGAAACGGTGTCTATCTTAGTTGAAGGACAACATATTAAACAAATAGCTACGCAAATTGAGGTAGATACAAATACTGAGATACTTGATGTTAAAGGACAGTTTGTTTCTCCAGGTTTAGTAGATGTGCATGTGCACTTACGTGAACCAGGTGGGGAGCATAAAGAAACAATAGCAACGGGTACGAAAGCAGCTGCTAGAGGTGGATTTACAACCGTCTGTCCAATGCCAAATACGCGTCCAGTGCCTGATTCAAAAGAAAATCTAAATCATTTAAATCAATTAATAGAAGATAATGCTGAAGTAAGAGTATTACCTTACGCAGCTATTACAGTGAGACAAGCTGGTAAAGAACATGTCGATTTTGAAACACTTGCTAACAACGGTGCATTTGCATTTACAGATGATGGTGTAGGTGTTCAACAAGCTAATATGATGTATGAGGCGATGCAAGCAGCAGCAAAAGTGAATAAAGCAGTCGTAGCACACTGTGAAGATAACAGTTTAATTTATGGTGGCTCTATGCATGAAGGACAACGCAGTAAAGCTTTAGGCATTCCTGGTATTCCAAATATTTGTGAAGCAGTACAAATTGCACGTGATGTGCTATTAGCAGAAGCGGCTGGCGCACATTATCATGTATGTCATGTATCTACGAAAGAGAGTGTCAGAGCAATTCGTGATGCTAAAAAAGCAGGGATACATGTGACAGCAGAAGTTACACCACATCATTTATTATTAACTGAAGATGATGTTCCAGGTGATGATGCGATTTATAAAATGAATCCTCCATTAAGAAGCAAAGAAGATAGAGAAGCACTGATTGAAGGCCTATTAGATGGTACGATAGACTGTATTGCAACAGACCATGCGCCACACGCTACAGAAGAAAAAGCACAGCCTATGACAAAAGCGCCATTTGGTATTGTTGGAAGCGAAACAGCTTTCCCATTATTGTATACGCATTTTGTAAAAAATGGTGATTGGTCGTTACAACAGTTAGTAGATTATTTAACGATTAAACCAGCTCAGACTTTCGAGTTACCTTATGGTACATTAGAAGAAGGCGGATTAGCAGATTTAACAATTATTAACCTAGATGAGGAAAGTGAAATAAAAGCAGAGGATTTTGCATCTAAAGGAAGTAATACGCCATTTATAGGTTATAAAGTATATGGTACGCCAGTATTAACAATGGTTGAAGGTGAAGTTAAATTTAAGGAGGAACAATAATGTTGAAGAAACGCTATCTAGTTTTAGAAGACGGTTCATATTACGAAGGCTATCCCATTGGTTCTGACCAATTAACAGTAGGAGAAATTGTTTTTAATACTGCAATGACGGGTTATCAAGAAACAATATCGGACCCGTCATACACGGGTCAAATTATTACATTTACATATCCACTTATCGGAAATTATGGTATAAATCGAGATGACTTTGAATCACTTGTACCTACCCTTAATGGTGTAGTTGTTAAAGAAGCAAGTGATCATCCAAGCAATTTCAGAAAACAAAAGACATTACATGACGTATTAGTAGAATATGATATTCCAGGTATTTCAGGTGTTGATACGCGTAGTATTACCAGAAAAATCAGAAATTTCGGCGTGTTAAAAGCAGCTTATACTGATAATAAAGCTGAAATTGAATCATTAGTAGAACAGTTAAAAACGACTGAATTACCTAAAAATGAGGTGACAGAAGTATCAACGAAAACACCTTACGTTTCAACTGGTTATGATTTGAGTGTCGTATTAGTCGATTTTGGTAAAAAACAGAATATCGTTAGAGAATTGAATTTGCGTGGTTGTAATGTAACCGTCGTACCATATGATACTTCAGCTGAGGCAATTATGAGAATGACTCCAGATGGGGTAATGCTTTCTAACGGACCAGGAGACCCTGAAGAAGTAAAAATCGCAGTTGAAATGATTAAAGGTATACTAGGACACGTTCCGTTCTTTGGTATATGTTTAGGACATCAACTTTTCGCCTTATCTCAAGGTGCCACATCATTCAAAATGAAATTTGGTCATAGAGGTGCCAATCATCCTGTAAAAGATCTCAAAACAGGAAAAATTGCAATAACGAGTCAAAACCACGGTTACGCAATCGATAAAGACTCATTAATTGATAGTGACTTAGAAATTACACATATTGCAATCAATGATGGAACGGTAGAAGGTTTAAAACATAAGTCATTACCAGCATTTTCAGTTCAATATCACCCTGAAGCATGTCCAGGACCATCTGATTCAAATTACTTATTTGATGAGTTTATCGATATGATGAATGATTTTAAAGCGAAGGAGCGAATGTCAAATGCCTAAACGTACAGATATAGAAACGATTTTAGTTATTGGATCCGGACCAATTATCATTGGTCAAGCTGCAGAATTTGATTATGCAGGAACACAAGCTTGTCTAGCATTAAAGGAAGAGGGCTACCGTGTAATATTAGTAAACTCTAATCCAGCAACAATTATGACTGACAAAGAAATTGCAGATAAAGTATATATTGAACCATTAACACATGATTTCATAGCTCGCATTATTCGTAAAGAACAGCCGGACGCATTATTACCTACATTAGGTGGACAAACAGGATTGAACATGGCCATTCAATTACATGATAGCGGTGAACTTGAAGCAAACAATGTACAACTTTTAGGCACTAAATTAGAATCTATTCAACAGGCAGAAGACAGAGAATTATTTAGATCATTAATGAATGAACTTGAGGTGCCTGTGCCTGAAAGTGATATTGTAAACACTGTAGAACAAGCGTTTATGTTTAAAGAAAAAGTTGGCTATCCACTCATCGTAAGACCAGCATTTACAATGGGAGGTACTGGCGGCGGTATTTGTCATAATGATGATGAATTCAAAGAAATTGTAGCGAATGGATTACATTATAGTCCAGCAACACAATGTTTAATTGAAAAATCAATTGCTGGTTTCAAGGAAATTGAATATGAAGTAATGCGTGACAAAAACGATAACGCTATCGTTGTGTGTAACATGGAAAATATTGATCCAGTTGGTATACATACAGGCGATTCGATTGTTGTGGCGCCGAGTCAAACATTGTCAGACATTGAATATCAGATGCTACGTGATGTGTCATTAAAAGTAATCCGTGCTTTAGGTATAGAAGGCGGCTGTAACGTGCAGTTAGCTTTAGATCCACACTCTATGGATTATTATATTATTGAAGTAAATCCACGTGTATCTCGTTCGTCGGCATTAGCCTCTAAAGCAACAGGTTATCCAATTGCTAAATTAGCAGCTAAAATCGCAGTTGGCTTATCGTTAGACGAAATGTTAAATCCAATTACAGGTACATCTTATGCTGCATTTGAGCCAACTTTAGATTATGTTATTTCGAAAATTCCACGTTTCCCATTTGATAAATTTGAAAAAGGTGAACGTGTTTTAGGAACTCAAATGAAAGCAACTGGCGAGGTTATGGCAATTGGTAGAACTTACGAAGAGTCACTACTGAAAGCAATTCGTTCCTTAGAGTATGGTGTACATCACCTTGGTTTACCAAACGGAGATTCTTATGATTTAGATTACATTAAAGCTCGTATCAATGATCAAGATGATGAACGTTTATTCTTTATAGGTGAAGCGATACGCCGTGGAACAACATTAGAAGAAATTCATGATATGACACAAATTGATTACTTCTTCTTAAATAAATTCCAACATATCATCAACATTGAGCATGATTTGAAGGCCAATAAAGGTGATATCGAATATCTGAAATTTGCCAAAGATTATGGCTTTAGTGATCGTGTCATTGCACACCGTTTTGATATGACCGAAGAAGAAGTTCATGATTTAAGAATAAAAAATGGTATAACGCCAGTTTATAAAATGGTAGACACTTGTGCGGCAGAATTCGAATCAGCAACGCCATATTATTATGGTACGTATGAATATGAAAATGAATCTATTGTTACAGACAAAGAAAAAATTCTTGTGCTCGGTTCAGGGCCAATTCGTATAGGACAGGGCGTAGAATTTGATTATGCAACAGTGCATGCGGTGTGGGCAATACAACGTGCAGGTTATGAAGCAATTATCATTAATAACAATCCAGAAACCGTATCAACAGACTTTTCAATTTCTGATAAATTATACTTTGAGCCATTAACAGAAGAAGACGTTATGAATATTATTGATTTAGAGCAGCCTAAAGGTGTAGTTGTACAATTTGGTGGCCAAACAGCAATCAACTTAGCAGATAAACTTGCTAAGCATGACGTTCAAATTTTAGGAACATCTTTAGAAAATCTAAATCGTGCTGAAGACCGTAAAGAATTTGAAGCATTATTACACACGATTGATGTACCTCAGCCTCAAGGTAAAACAGCGACGTCTCCAAAAGAAGCATTAGAAAATGCGAGAAATATAGGTTATCCAGTTGTTGTAAGGCCTTCATATGTATTAGGTGGACGCGCGATGGAAATTGTGAATAGTGATGCCGAACTAGAAGATTACATGAACCAAGCGGTTAAAGCGAGTCCTGATCATCCAGTACTAGTAGATAGTTATTTGACAGGTAAAGAAATTGAAGTGGATGCGATATCTGATGGGGAAACTGTTATAATCCCTGGTATTATGGAGCATATCGAAAGAGCTGGTGTTCACTCAGGAGACTCTATAGCAGTCTATCCACCACAGACATTAACGCAAGAAGAAATGGTTACGTTAGAGGACTATACGATTAGGTTAGCTAAAGGATTAAATATTAAAGGATTAATTAATATCCAATTTGTTATTGCGCGTGATGGTGTCTTCGTCTTAGAAGTGAATCCACGTTCGAGCCGTACAGTACCATTTTTAAGTAAAATTACGAACATCCAAATGGCTCAGCTAGCGATGCGTGCGATTATGGGTGAAAAACTTGTAGATTTAGGTTATAAAGCAGGTATTCAGCCATATACTGAAGGTGTCTTTGTCAAAGCGCCAGTGTTTAGCTTTAATAAGTTGAAAAATGTTGATATTACGCTCGGACCTGAAATGAAATCAACAGGAGAAGTTATGGGTAAAGATACAACAATGGAAAAAGCCCTATTCAAAGGATTAACAGCCAGCGGTATGGAAGTAAAAGATCATGGTACTGTATTGATGACAGTGAGTGATAAAGATAAAGAAGAAGTAGTCAGTATCGCACATCGTTTAAATGAAGTAGGCTATAAAATTTTAGCAACAGAAGGTACTGCCAATAAATTAGCTGAGCATAATATACCAACAGAAATTGTCGGTAAAATTGGTAAAGAAAATGATTTATTAACGCGTATTCAACAAAGCGAAGTACAAATTGTAGTGAATACGATGACGAAAGGTAAGGAATTCGAACGTGATGGCTTCCAAATCAGACGTACATCAGTTGAGAATGGCGTGCCTTGTCTCACTTCATTAGACACAGCTGATGCACTAACGTCAGTGATTGAAAGCATGACATTTACCATGAAAAATATGTAATAGTTAAGTTTGCTATCAACTAAGATAAAATAATAGCGTGATTGCGCAATAATTTTTTTATCTTAGTTCATATAGTAGAAGTTTTTAAAATACGAGGTGTAGAACATATTATGAATAATTTACCAATTATTGCACTAGACTTTGATTCATCAGAAGCGGTGGATACATTCTTAGACCAATTTGATGAGCCACTTTTTGTAAAGGTAGGTATGGAACTTTTTTATCAAACTGGACCACAATTAATAGCGTCTATTAAAGCACGCGGACACGATATTTTTTTGGATTTAAAATTACATGATATCCCTAATACTGTGGGTAAGGCAATGGAAGGATTAAGTAAATTAAACGTTGATTTAGTCAACGTACATGCTGCTGGCGGAACTGAAATGATGACGCGCGCATTAGAAGGCTTAAAAAAACATAACCAAAATATTAAAATTGTGGCAGTTACGCAACTTACTTCAACTACAGAAACCATGTTAAGAAATGAACAAAATATTCAAAGTTCTATAGAAGATGCAGTGCTTAATTATGCGCATCTAGCCAAAACATCTGGTTTAGATGGTGTCGTATGTTCACCACTTGAATCGGCATTACTCACAGGCGAACTCGGCAAAAACTTTTTAAAAGTAACACCTGGTATTAGGCCAGCGAATACGCATTTGGACGATCAAAAAAGAATTACTACACCGGAAGAAGCAAAACAATTAGGCTCGACACATATTGTAGTAGGACGACCAATTACAAAAAGTAATAATCCGGTTGCAAGTTATCATAAAATTAAAGAAAGTTGGTTAAGTTAAAATGGCTAAAGCAATAGCAAAAGCACTATTAGATATTAAAGCAGTTTCACTTTCGCCAAACGACCCGTTTACATGGAGTTCAGGTATTAAATCACCTATATATTGCGATAACCGAGTGACATTAGGTCATCCTTCTGTTCGACGTAATATTAGAAATGGTTTAATTACATTAATTAAAAATAATTTTGCGGATGTCGAAATCGTTTCGGGCACTGCAACAGCTGGTATTCCACATGCTGCCTATGTTTCTGAAGTGCTAGATTTACCGATGAATTATGTGCGTTCTAAAAGTAAGAGCCATGGTAAACAAAACCAAATTGAAGGTGCATTGAGCAAAGGTAAAAAAGTGGTTGTCATTGAAGACTTAATTTCAACAGGAGGTTCTTCTATAACTGCTGTGGAGGCGTTAAAAGAGGCAGGAGCTGATGTTCTAGGCGTTGTAGCTATATTTACGTACGGTCTAAAAAAAGCGGATGAACAATTTAAAGCAGCCCAAATACCTTTCTTTACTTTAAGTAATTATAATGAATTAATTGAGGTAGCTAAAGAAAAGGGAGAAATTTCTGACATTGATATTGATACATTAGTTGAATGGCGAGACAACTTGTCTTAAAATATGAGTTGGAGGGGATATTATGACAGAAGACCCGAAAAAAGCATATAATCACTTTGCACATTTAAATGATTTTTTAAAAAAAGAAGACGATTATAGACATCCATCTCATTCAGACGATAAAAACGAATGGCTAGCTAACACATCTGAAGCAAATATATACAAGAAATCAAAGTCTAGTATTAAACAAAAAGGACACATTAAGTAAATCATAACATGTAATATGTATAGACGTATTTAAGACCATAATAAAGAGGAAGATCAAAATGAATTCCATTTTGACCTTCCTCTTTATATTAAATCATTTTGATATAGTAAACTTTTTGTTGGAATTTGTTAAATTAAAGTCATTTTTTACCGATAAAGACTATCAATATAGTACTTATTATATGTGCTGACCGTATTAAAACTAAATTGTGTAATTGTGTAGTATAGTTATTAGCGGACCATAAGTTTAATAATAATATAACCTACTAATAATACTAATGCTGCGATAAGTAATGGAATAATATAAAAAGACATGAAATACCTCCAATTAGATTTATATTTATTCTAACTGTAAATATGAAAAAGTAAAAGAAATAAAGATGATATAGTCATTCAACTAAAAAAAGAGTTGACTGTTATACATTTTTTGAAAGTAATGGGCTAAAAGCTTTACAAAAATTACAAAATGGTGTGACTACTATTGTTGTGGTACATTTACATTTATAATACGATGTATAACTTAGAATTACAATAATATATTTTCATGAGGCTGGGACATAAATATAAGTCTTAGCCTCAATAGTTATATTGATTTTAGCTGACTGAATTGAAAATACTACTCGTAATTGTTTGCCAAAGAGGTATAATTTTTGAAAATGTAAGGGGTGCTTAAATGAAAATGATGAAACAATTATTCCGTGATCATACTAAAAATGTCATTGTTTGTTTAATTGGCGCATTTGTCAGTGCAATTGCAGTAAATTGCTTTATCTTAGAATCTAATCTAGGGGATGGAGGCACAGTTGGTATATCTTTAGCGCTCAAATATGCTTTTGGTTGGTCGCCAGCTTTAACTTCTTTAATTATTAATACAATCGTTATTATTGTAGGTTGGAAATTTTTAAGTACCAGAACTGCTGTATATACTTTTATTGCAAATACGGCAATTTCTCTATTTTTAGATTTAACTGAAAATTTTAGTACAGGTATAGATAACTTTGTAATCAACGCTGCTTTTGGTGGTGTGTTTGTAGGCGTGGGCATCGGCTTGGTTATTGCAGCAGGTGGTGTCATTGGAGGAACTTCAGTTGTAGCTAAAATGCTGAATAAGTACTTTGATATAAAAACTTCACAAGGTATATTCTTATTAGATGGTTTAGTTGTCCTATCGTTCTTGTTTGTCTTACCGTTAGAAAATGTGTTGTTTACGATTATTATGATATTCATTACCGAACGTGCAACTGCATTTATAATTGAAGGATTTAATCCTAAAAAAGCTGTTACAATTATTTCAGATAAAAATGAAAATATTAGTGATAAAATTAACAGTTTTACAGGCAGAGGCTCAACCTTACTTAAAGGGAAAGGCGGTTTCGGTAAAAAAGAAACAAGTATGTTATATGTTGTAGTGCCACAATCCCAAGTCACGCGAGTCAAAAAATTGGTGAATGAAGAAGATGACAAAGCTTTCTTAGTTATACATGATGTACGTGACGTGCTAGGCAGTGGATTTATTAATTTAACATAAGCCAATATTTTAAACGATTGCAAATAAGAATTTGTAAATATTTTACAATTTATAATAGCGTTGTATATTCGATTTTTTACAATTTATCATTTATTCTAGTATTAAGAAGAATTAAGGAGGTTGGATAATGGCTATACCAAAAATAACTACATTTCTAATGTTCAATGGAGATGCAGAAGAAGCAATTAATTTATATGTTAATACATTTGAAGATGCTGAAATATTGGCATTGGTAAGATATAGTGAAAGTGATAAAGAACCAACAGGTGCTGTTCAACACGCTATTTTCAGGTTGAAAGATCAAGTGTTTATGGCAATTGATAACATGAATGGTGTCGATATAGAAATGAATCCAGCCGTATCATTGTATGTCACTGTAGACAGTGCGTTAGAAATGGAACGCTTATTCAGTAATCTGAAAAGTGGTGGGGCTATTTTAATGCCTAAAACTCAGATGCCACCATTTAGAGAATTTGCTTGGATACAAGATAAATTTGGTGTTAATTTTCAATTAGCATTGCCAGAATAAACTTAAATTATAAAATGAAAAAAGCTAGGATATAATCGTTTTTGAAAGAGCAAACGACTTTATCCTAGCTTTTTTATTATGCGCTTTGATAATCCTAATGCTTATAATAAAAATTATTTTACTTTCATTTTTTGAATGTGATCATAATCTGGTGTAGCAAAAAGCGTTTTCTGATTATCATATGTTACAAAACCTGGTTTGGCACCTGAAGGTTTGTGTACATGCCTAATTTCTGTGTAATCTACTGGAATTTGTCCGGAATTACCAGCTTTGGAGAAATAACCAGATAACATGGCCGCTTCTTTAATCGTGTCTTCACTTGGTGCATCACTAAGTATCACAACATGTGAGCCTGGTATATCTTTCGTGTGGAACCAAAGATGGTTTTTTGCCGCTTTTTTATTCGTTAAATAATCATTTTGTTTATTGTTTTTACCGACAAGAATTGTATCACCATCAGTTGAAACATATTCTTGTAATTGAATGGTTTGTTTCTTTTTCTTCTTATTTTGTTTGCGTTGTTTCATAAAGCCCTGTTCTGCAAGCTCATCACGGATATCATCAATCTCATCAACAGAGATATGTGCGAGTTGTTGTTCAATACTTTCAAAATAAGCAATATTCTCTTGAGTTAATTCAATTTGACGTAGTAACTCGTGTGCTCTTGTTTTTAACTTGTTATATTTTTTATAATAATTCTGCGCATTAACAGCAGGGGCTTTAGTTGGGTTAAGAGGAATCGTAATTTCTTCACCAGTATAATAATTAAGCGTTGTAATTTCTTTATCGCCTTGCTTAATTTGATAAATATTGGCAGTTATTAACTCACCATACAGTTGCTGTAATTCTTTTTCTTTTGTACCTTCTTGCTCATCAATTAGTTTACTTAATTTATTTTGATATTTATGAAGTTGTTGTTGTACAAATTTAACTAAATCATTCGCACGTTGTTTGACGCGTTCTCTCTCGCCACGTGCATCATAATAGCGATCAAGTAAATCATGCAGTGAATCATATTCTACAACATCATCATAAAATTGATTTAATTTCATAAAGTAAAAATCTTCTTTACCTGTTTCATGATTTTTATGGAAAACAGGTGTGGGCTCCCCTTAGTTTCTTCAATTACTATATCAAATGCTTCAGGCAATGTTTGAGCAGTCATAAATTGTTTTCTGCTAACAATTTCATTAGTGATTAATGGACTAAAACCTTCTAAATGATCTAGTAATTGTCGTGCTATTTTTCCACTATTAAAATCTATATATTTTAATACAGTTTCTCCAGATATATCATATGGATTAATTTTGTTTTGCGCAGGTGGTGCTTCATATTGAAAACCAGGCATTACAGTACGATACTGATTTGTATTTGGTGTTAAATGCTTAAAGCCTTCAATAATCTTGCGCTGTTCATTTACTAAAATTAAATTACTGTGTTTACCCATAATTTCCAATATAATTGTACGATGTATTGTATCGCCAATTTCATCTTTACTCTGTACATCTATTTCTACACGTCTATCATTACCAATTTGTCTTACTGCTTTTATAAAGCCACCTTCAATATGTTTACGGAACACACGTGCAAACATAGGAGGATCAAATGGATTATCATATTTTTTATTAGTTAAATGCATTCTAGTAAAACTTGGATGGATAGAAAGTAGAAGCTGATGATTTTTACGATTTTGACGCACGACGACAAGAAGTGTGTCGTTTTCTGGTTGATTTATTTTGTGGATTCTACCACCTACAAGAAATTGTAGAGATTCCACCATTTTTTTAGTGAATAAACCATCATATGCCATTACTATCAGCCACCTTATTTTTAGTCATTCAACATATTGTAACATGGCGCAAAGATTAGGTCATGAGCAAAGTTTGTGTTGTGGGACGCTATACAATTGAATGTTTCTTATGGTATCATATGTTAATAATAGAAGATTAGCTTAGAGAGGTAGTAAGTCATGGATAATGAGAAAGGTTTATTGATTGTACTATCTGGACCTTCTGGTGTAGGAAAAGGGACAGTTAGAAAAAAGATATTTGATGATCCAGCCACATCTTATAAATATTCTATTTCAATGACCACACGTAGTAAACGTGAAGGTGAAGTAGATGGTGTTGATTATTTTTTCAAAGCAAAAGCAGAATTTGAGGAATTAATTAAACAAGATGAATTTATAGAATATGCTGAATACGTAGGAAATTACTATGGGACGCCTGTTCAATATGTTAAAGATACGATGGAGCAAGGCCATGACGTATTTTTAGAAATTGAAGTAGAAGGTGCGAAACAAGTGCGTAAGAAATTCCCAGATGCATTGTTTGTTTTTCTTGCCCCGCCAAGTTTAGATCATTTACGTGAACGATTAGTCGGTCGTGGTACGGAATCTGATGAAAAAATTCAAAGTCGTGTGAATGAAGCACGTAAAGAAGTCGAAATGATGAACTTGTATGACTATGTTGTAGTTAATGATGAAGTAGAGTTAGCTAAACAACGTATTCAATCTATTGTAGAAGCTGAGCATTTGAAGAGAGAACGTATTGAAGCGAAATATAGAAAAATGATATTGGAGGCAAAAAAATAATGTTATACCCACCATTAAACGAATTAACAGCAAAAGTTAATTCAAAATATTTAATTGCAACTACTGCTGCAAAACGTGCTCGTGAAATAGATGAAAATCCAGAATCAGCATTGTTAAGTAAATATGATGCAAAAAAACCTGTAGGTAAAGCGCTAGAAGAAATCGCTGGCGGAGATGTTTATCCGGACGGACTATATAAAATACCATCTAAGTAATTAAAAGTTAATCTTGAAACATATAAATAATAACTAGCACGCTGCTAGTTTAAAGTTTTTCAAAATGAGTCTGGGTCATAAATGCGTGTCTCAGACTCATTTGTTAGATTGAACAGTAGTTGTTTGATATCTCATTGTACTTGTTTCAAGCTTTTAAAGTGCTATATCTTCATTTATGAAGAGAAAGTAGTGCGGATATAAGCGCTTCAGTTCTTGTGTTCTTTTTTAATAAGGCTTGCGGAGCGGGAATACGAAATCAAATTTTTGATTTCTATCCTGCTCCCTTTTTTTATTTAATTTAAAATTTTGTGTATAATGGTGATTAATCATTTATTTAAAGCATTCAATAACAAATTAACCTTTGTTTTATTTAAAAATATAAAGTTATAGTCCATTAAGAGGTCATATTTAAATTATTTGGAGGAGATTTGCAATGAAACGAATATTACTTGCTGTTACAGGTGGCATTGCTGCGTATAAAGCAATTGATTTAACAAGTAAATTAACGCAAGCAGACTATGACGTTAGAGTCATGCTTACAGATCATGCACAAGAGTTTGTGACTCCATTAGCTTTTCAAGCAATTGGTAGAAATCCAGTTTATACAAGTACTTTTTTAGAACAAAATCCGGAAGAAATTCAACATATCGCATTAGGTGATTGGGCAGACGCAATCGTAGTGGCACCAGCGACAGCAAATATCATTGCTAAACTTGCAAATGGTATTGCAGATGATATGGTAACGTCGACATTGCTCGCTACTGAAACTGCTAAATTTATTGCGCCAGCGATGAATGTGCATATGTATGAAAATAAGCGAACACAACACAATCTCGCTACACTGAGTTCAGATGGTTATTATTTTCTTGAACCTGGTGAGGGCTTTTTAGCATGTGGCTATGTAGCAAAAGGCCGTATGGAAGAACCTTTGCAAATTGTTGAAAGGTTAAACCAGTTTTTTAAACACAATGACCAAGCATCTTATTCGATAGACAGTCGATTTGAAGGTATGAATGCACTAATCACTGCTGGACCGACTGTCGAAGAGTTAGACCCAGTACGTTATTTATCTAACCGATCATCAGGAAAAATTGGTTATGCATTGGCAGAATCACTAACTAAGCGTGGGGCTAACGTCACACTCGTATCTGGACCTACACATCTAACACCTCCAGAAAATGTGAATGTTATTCAAATTCAGAGTGCTGAGGAAATGTTTGAAGCGGTGAAAACACACTTTGATGAACAAGATATCGTATTTAAAGCTGCAGCAGTATCAGATTATGCGCCTGCTGAAATGTTAGAGCACAAACTAAAAAAACAAGACGGTACATTATCTGTGACTTTTAAACGTACACCAGATATTTTGAAATATCTAGGTGAACACAAAACAAAGCAATTCTTAGTAGGCTTTGCAGCAGAAACACAAAATATTGAAACATATGCGCAGAAAAAACTGCAACATAAAAATGCAGATGTGATTATTGCTAATAACGTAGGAGATCGTTCAATAGGGTTTAGTTCAGATGATAATGACTATACGATGTACTTTAAAAATGGAAATCCTATGAGTTTAGGAAAACACAAAAAAGTCATATTAGCGGAGCATATCTTAGATAGTTTAGAAACAAGGTGGGAATAAAATGATAGCAAAAGTAATTGTTGATATACCTTCTAAAAGTGTGGACTTTACGTTCGATTATATAATTCCTACAAGACTACAATCTATGATACAAGTTGGTATGCGTGTCATTGTGCCTTTTGGACCAAGGACAATTCAAGGCTATATTATGGAAATAACAGAACAACCCGATGCAAATATAGATATAGCTAAGCTTAAAGAGATAAAAGAAATTCAAGATATTAAACCAGAATTAACTGAAGAACTTATTAAGTTAACAGATTGGTATAATAATTACTTTGTGACGAAGCGTATTTCTATGTTAGAAGTGATGTTACCAAGTGCAATTAAAGCTAAATATACAAAAGTTTTTTCAATTGAAAATGATGAAGCGATTCCGGAACAGTTACGACTCCGTTTTGATAGTGAAGGTCATTATGCGTATAAAGAAGCTCAATATAATGATGATCTATCCGCCATCTCTCCTTTATTAAAGCAAGGTGATATTAGTGAAGTGACATTGCTTTCTCAAAGTCTCAGCAAAAAGAAACAACGTGCTGTGAGAGTGGTAGAAGGTTTTGAATATGATGCTGTATTGGGTTCTTTAGAAAAGTCTCAAAAGCAATATGATTTATATGCTTATTTAATTGATGAACGTCATCATATTGTACTACTGAAACAATTAGAAGCAATGAACTTTTCAAAATCAAGTATTGATACACTGATGCGCAAAGGCTTTGTGGAAAAATACGATGCAATCGTGGAACGTGATCCCTTTGAAACGCGTGTATTTGAACAAGATGAAAAGCAACAACTCACAGCTGATCAACAACAAGCGTTTGAAGCAATACTTAAAAATATTAAGGCACATGAACAGAGAACTTTTTTACTCCATGGTGTGACTGGTTCAGGAAAGACTGAAGTTTATTTGCAAACAATTGAGGAAGTGTTGCATTTAGATAGACAAGCTATGATGCTAGTGCCAGAAATTGCATTAACCCCACAAATGGTTTTAAGGTTTAAGCAACGATTTGGTGACGAAGTTGCCGTGCTCCACTCAGGTTTGTCGAAAGGTGAACGCTATGATGAATGGCAAAAAATCAGAGATGGTAAAGCTCGGGTAAGTGTTGGTGCACGGTCAAGCGTGTTTGCGCCATTTAAAAATTTAGGCATGATCATTATTGATGAAGAACATGAATCATCTTATAAACAAGAGGATTATCCTAGATATCATGCACGTGATATCGCAGAGTGGCGCAGTCAATATCATCAGTGCCCATTGATATTAGGGAGTGCCACACCAAGTTTAGAAACATACGCGCGCGCAGATAAGGGCGTTTATGAACTGTTATCTTTACCAAACAGAGTCAATCAACAGGCGTTGCCAGAAATTGAAATCGTTGATATGAGAGCTGAATTAAGTTCAGGTAATCGGTCTATGTTTTCCGAACAATTACGTGAAGCCATTCAAACTCGTTTAGATAAACAAGAACAGATTGTATTGTTTTTAAACCGTCGAGGCTATGCATCATTTATGTTATGCAGAGATTGTGGTCATGTACCACAATGTCCTAATTGTGATATCTCATTAACTTATCACAAGTCTTCGGATCAATTGAAGTGTCATTATTGTGGTCATCAAGAAACACCACCGAGCAAATGTCCTAATTGTGAAAGTGAACATATCAGACAAGTTGGTACTGGAACACAAAGAGTTGAGGAGTTATTACAAGAAGTGTTCCAGGAAGCACGCATTATACGAATGGATGTTGATACTACATCTCGTAAAGGTGCTCATGAAAAATTATTGAATGATTTTGGCTCAGGTAAAGGAGATATTTTATTAGGTACTCAAATGATTGCGAAAGGGTTAGATTTTCCTAACATCACACTCGTAGGTGTACTCAACGCGGATACAATGTTGAACCTTCCTGACTTCAGAGCAAGTGAACGTACTTACCAATTATTAACGCAAGTATCAGGTCGTGCAGGACGTCACGAAAAAGAAGGTCAAGTAATCATTCAAACTTATAACCCAGAACATTATGCGATTAAAGATGTTCAAGAAAATGATTATCCGGCTTTCTTTAACAAAGAGATGAATTATAGGAAAATAGGTAAATATCCTCCTTACTTCTTTTTAATTAATTTCACTATCTCACACAAAGATATGAAGAAAGTCATGGAAGCATCGAAACATATTCATAAAATTTTATTACAGCATTTATCGGATAAAGCATTAGTGTTAGGACCATCACCAGCAGCATTATCAAGAATAAATAATGAATATCGCTTTCAAATCTTAATTAAATATAAAAGTGAACCAGCGCTCCACGAAGCGCTTAAGTATTTAGATGATTATTATCATGACCAATATTTAAAAGACAAGCTATCGTTAAAAATTGATATTAATCCCCAAATGATGATGTAACAAGGGGTTTAAAATAGCTTAACACCAGTATTTTCAAGGGTTATAGAGGGTACTGGAATTATAAAAAGGGCAGAAAAAGGGCAGATTGTTTAATTGGGAATGTTTTCTAACTTCTCGGTTAACTGTTTGTCCATTTTTTCTGTTACATGTGTGTATATCTGAATCGTTGTTTTTTCGTCAGTATGTCCAACTCTTTTCATAATTGCTTTGAGTGATACATTCATTTCAACGAGTATACTTATATGGGTGTGCCTGAAGGTATGGGATGTTACTTTTTTATTAATACCTAATTCAATCACAGTATCTGATAATAATTTGTTTACTTTATGAGAATATAATGGATTTCCAAATCTTGTAGTAAAGATAAAACCACGATCAATGTAATCTTTTTCCCAATGTGCAGATTTTTTATTTTCCAATATTACTTTTTTTAAGATTTCAACTGCACGTTTATTAATAGAAATCGTTCTTCTTGAACCTCTAGTTTTAGTTGTGTCTTTATATCCATATCCATTTTCATATTTAATCCAATGAATTGTTCCGTTTATATCTATTGTTTTATTTTGAAAATCGATATCCTTTTCTTGTAATGCTTGAACTTCTCCAATTCTCATACCAGTAAGTGCTTGTAGTTCTATTAAGCTAGCTACAAATAAATTTAACCTCTTGTCAGAATGTTTTTTTGTTAATATAAAATCACGTATTTTTAACACTTGATTCATTTCAAGATAGTTATATATTTTTTGTTCTTCTTTTTCTATATCTTCTAGTGTTTTAGCCTTCTTGGGTACTTCCACATCATTTAACATGTGTTTGTTAGTATATCCGTAAAATTTCGTTGCATACGCTAAAGCTTTTTTCATATCATTGAGTTGTCGTCTAACTTGGTTTTCTGAATAAATTTCAGATAATGTATTGATTAGTTTTTGAACATGTTTTACGTCTAACTTTGAAACTAATGTATACTCATCTATATTGTTTTTTAAATTATTCAGTCGAACTTTAGAGTTATTTAGAGTTGTTACTTTTAAACCAGAAGTATTTTTATGATAATCAAACCATTCATCTAGTAAATTGTGAACCGTTAATGATTTTAAATTGTTATTAGTACTAGTAGACAACTTGCTTTTTATCTTATCGTCTAATTGGAACACAGCCTCTTTTTGAGAAGCTTTAGTATTTTTGTTCATAACAATACTCACACGTTTCCATTTGTCTGTGTAAGGGTCTTTATACTTCTCGTAGTAGCGATATTTAGTTTTGCCTTCTTTATCTTTGAATTGTTCACTCCACATAGGTTATTCCTCCTAAAAAAGATAAAAATATATACCCATAGAAAAAAACTATGAAAAAGTGATTAATCTATAGGTATATGTTATAATTGGTGTGAATAGGATATCGGGCGCTCGTGGTTTCGTTATTTCAGAAACTATGCGTTGCACCTTCCTTATAAAAGGCTTGGCTCAAAGTCACCATATCTTATGACTTAGGTTTTCTCTGAATTCACCCGATGCAAACTATACATTACTGTATAGAAGGGCAATTCAATTACCAGGTAGCGAAACACTTGACGAATTAAATTCAGGTACATCTATACGAGAAGTAGAGAAATCTGTTGGGTCAAAGTTGAATTTCATGTTAGCCATCTCTCCAATACCTTTTGTTATATCGCTAGATAATAATGAAATAGAATTCTCTTGGGTAGTAGTTCCAATACTCAATTATGTTATCGCCACCGTTTTTTATCGGTGGCTTCTTTATGTCTCCATAAAGTTCAGCATATGTGTTTATCCTATTTTAAAATATATAGGGCACGGGAGTGCCCTTGAATTAATTTATTTCCTCGTTGTCTCTAATTACATCTTTCGACACGCCATAATACTCTGCAAAGCTACTTACCATACGAGGTGATATTTTCTTGTATCCATTTTCAATAAGTAAAAGGTTGAATCTTCCCAAATTCATACCATACAAACTGTTGTAATTATCGATAAACTCTTTACGTGACAAATTCTTTTGTTTTCTTAAATGTTTAATGATTCTCATTTTTATTCTCCCTTATAAAAATACATAGGGCATAGTAAAATGCCCGTGGAATTATTCATAGTCGCTAGGGTCATATTCATACCCATATTTCTCAGCGTCTGCTTTTCTAATTTCTGTTCTTTCCGATTCACTTGCGTTCATCCATTCATCTTGACCTTTTACCCAATCACTTTCTTCCTGTTCACTTTCAGCCAATGGACCTTCACCATTTTTATGTGGCACAGCATCATCTTTAGGTAATCCCGTGTCAGGGTCTAATTGGTCATTTGAATAATAACCGTCAGCTGAACCAGGCATATCGAACATTGCATCCCCATTAGGCATATCTTCATACTCTGAAGGTTTTTGTTGTTCTTCAGCA
Source organism: Staphylococcus sp. AntiMn-1 (assembly GCF_001663395.1). Taxonomy (NCBI): domain Bacteria; kingdom Bacillati; phylum Bacillota; class Bacilli; order Caryophanales; family Staphylococcaceae; genus Staphylococcus; species Staphylococcus sp. AntiMn-1. The sequence continues at coordinate 817,418 of NZ_CP012968.1, read as the reverse complement.
ACAGTTGCTTGCTCTTGCGACTGAACAGGTTGTTGTTCTTGAGTATTCACTTGCTCTTGTGATTGCACAGGTTCTTCAGTGATTTGTTGTTCTTGTGATTGTGGTTCTTCGTTCGCTACTTCTTCATTAGACTTATCATCCGATTTGTCTTTTTCTTCATCTGATTTTTTATCTTCATCTTTTTTCTTATCGTCTTTATTACTTTCTTTATCAGATGCTTTAGTTTCTTTCTTATCCTCCAATTTACTTTCCTCTTGACCACATGCAGCTAATACTAAAAAACTTGCTAATAATAAAAATATTACCTTTTTCATTTCACATTCTCCTTAATAATAAATTTTATATAAAAGCGCCACTAAGGACGCTATCATTCAAATACTTGATAATTATAAATAACTTTACCTATGACTTCTATTTCATCTAAAGAATTTAAATCAAAAGAATTTGTTTTAAACTCATCTGAATAACTTGCTGGATCTAAATGCAATTTAGTTTCGGTACGTCTTACACGTTTTACTGTATATTCACCTCCGAGACGCAGAACAAGAATATCATTACTATTCAATTTATAATCTTGATTCATTCTATAATCATGTACAATTATGTAAGAACCATTAGAAAGTACTTTGTTCATGCTATCACCATTAACTTGCAAAGCTATACATTCGCTAGGTTTGCGTCCATTGTATACAGAAGATGGAGTTTTAATACTTTCGTTCTCAATAGTCACTTCTTCAAAATTTCCTGCAGAAACCTTTCCGTAATATGGTATTTCAATTTCTGTATCGAATTCTGGTAAGTTAGATTCTTCAATCTCTCCTAAAAGGTAACCTTTAGAAACATTAAATAGATTAGCAATTTTTTCAATCATTCCCATTCTAGGTTCGTTTTTACCATTTTCCCACATTCTTATTGTTCCCTCAGAAACATCAAGTTTTTTAGCCATTTCCACTTTGGATAATCTATTGTTCAATCGAATTTCTTTAATAGTGTTTTTGAAAGTCATTTCGTTCACCTTCCTTATATATATAATGTTTTTATACTTATTATTATACTATGAAAAATCGTAATTGCAACATCTAAAATACGTTTAATCGAAAAATAATTACGAAAAAACAAAAACTTTTTATCAAAAACACTTGCAATCGCATTTATAATTCGATATACTCTAATCAGAGCTTGAGATAAGGAGGTGCAAAAAATGATGGATACGAGAACAGGTCTCACATTAAAAGAGTGGAGATCTAGAAAGAAATATACTCAACCAGAATTAGCAAAAAAGATTGGTATTTCACCATCAACGTATAATATCTGGGAGAACAATCCAGATGCTATTAGACCTAAAGACGCTTTTAAAATAGCTAAATCTTTAGAAGTCTCAATCGATGAGATTATTTTTTTAAAAGATGAATCGTATTTTAAATACGTTTTAGTTGATGATAATCGAATAAATTAAGGAGGAAAAGCAAATTGAACGAATTACAAACATTATTCAGTTTCAAACGTAACGACGACGGAACAGTCGCAGTAAGTGGACGCGAATTACACAGAGGATTGGAAATTCAAACACCATATAAACAATGGTTGGACAGAATGGTTTCTTATGGATTTGAAGAAAATACAGATTATATTGTTACGAGTGAAAAAGTACACACACAAAAAAGTGCGCGTGCTTATGAACAGTTTGACCACATCATGACACTAGACATGGCTAAAGAAATTTCAATGATTCAACGTAGTGATATTGGTCGTAAGATTAGAGGTTACTTCATTAAAGTAGAAAGACAACATAATGAAATCGCACAAGCATACGGAATTACATCTAAAGAAGATATGAATCAACTTATCGAACAACTAGTAAGTGACAAATTAGATTACCTTATCTCAACAGGGCAAGTAAGCAATGAAAAGTTAGAAGCCTTAAATAACAAATTCGAAGGTGAGTACGTTACACCACAAGATATTGACGCTATCAAGTTTGCAGTTAAAGCAAAATCAGAGAAAACACTTGAAAATGTAGGACTTCAAATGACACTAGAAACTTTATTAGTAGGCGATGTGTACGAACAAGCAGTGGCTAATAAGAAAGCTAAAGAAGAATACAGTTATCAGTTAGGAAAAGTTAAAAGTCGTTTGCTAGTAGCTACTAAAAAACACTTAGGCATGAAAGGTAATGCACCTAACAACCACATCAAACGAAAAGATGTAGACTTAGCAATCCAATTTATTAAAGATGTTAGATCATCACAAATAGAAATATAGGAGGAACTCAAATGACATTACTCATCATAACACTAGTCGTAACTTTCATAGGCAGCGTAGCAACAACTTACAAATTGAATGTATAGGAGGAAACGGAATGAAAGAACTAAAAAAAGTAAAAGAAGAAACGATTATCGCACTACTCAAAAAAATACAAATCGCTAACGAAGCAGACACGATTTTAGATTTAACTAGATCTATTGACACTATTCTTGAAATTAAATAAACCTAGCAGTTGCTGTAACAACTACTAGGGAGAAAAGTTATTTGACTTTTACTTTAGTGCCACAGCTTTGTTTACTGCATTTATTAGTAGATTTAGAAGAATCAAAATTAAATTCACGTCCACATGCAGGACAAAACGAAGGTGGCATATTCATAACATATTCAAGTTTAGCCATAATAACACCTCCTTCCTATAGGAGATAAAAGAATTATACCACGTAGCACAATTTAAAGGAGGATTAAGAATGAATTTAAAACAAGCATTAAAAATAACACTCCTAATCGTCATCTTGGCGGAAGAGATTAAGAGTGTTGGGAAACCGAAAATTTACGTTAGAACTAAAGATTCACATCATATAAAAACTAGTGGTTCTGGCATCAGAACAACTATTGATGAAAAGGGTAATTCTAAAATCGAACTAGTGTAATCATTGAAAATTAAGAAGAAAGAGGTAATCATTATGGATTTTAAAGATCATGTACTTGGAATCATTCCGATAATTCTATCTGTGATATTGGTAATAATAAATCTTCTGATAGTTCTTGGCTATCTTTAGACTCACCACGAGAAGTAAAAATTGTTATTTCAAATGACGTAAGGTCTGAAGTTTCAGTTAGATCTTCGAAATAAGATAAATTTTCAAGCGCACCATAAGCACCAATATGTATTGGAAGTTTTTCATTAATGATTCTAGTTTTGTTAATACTAATTAAATTATTAGTAGCATGTTCATTGTTTAGTTTTATACCAGTTACAGAAATAGGATTAGACGATTCGTTTGCCAATGTATATTTCGCAACAAAAGATCCATCAGTATCCCAGTATATTTTATTGATTTTAATTTTGATTTGAAAGCGACTATTCAACCAGTTTTTTGTGTAATTCCAAACTGTAAAAACCATTATTAGAAATGAAATTATTAAAGAAATTATGCTAATCATATTATTCACCCCCTTTGCACACAGATAAATAAATTATACCAGAAAGGAGTGGCTAAGATGACACATTTACCAACCAAACAAAATGTTGTAGAAGATGTTAATCAAGTTGTGTTTTACCCACTATACGGAAAACCACCAACTATAGCGAAAATATTTGATGTTGGAGTATCAACTGTTTACAGATGGTTACGTGATTATGATGAAGATGATTTAGGTGTTAAAGACTTGTACCTTGATTTATCTGCAAACATGACACGAATCGATATTGAAAAGTTGAGAGAGTATTTAAAGCTTAGAAATAAAAAATGGATGTGAGGAGAGATTAAATGAGAGGTTTACTAGCATTATCAACAGCAGTAGTCGTATTCTTCATAGCTTTGATATTCACGAAAGACTTTATCCACTTGTTTCTAATCTACTGGGTAGCCGTTTGTTTTAGCTACATGGCTTGGGATAGTTGGATTAACTATTTAAAGACAGAAAAAAAGACTGAAAAGCGTTGGAGCGCCTAACAGTCAGAAAGTTTACAAATAATTTATACAAACAGTATACCCCAAAACACAGGAGGTAATCAAATGCATAAACACATACTATTAAATATCGCATCTGATTTGAACGAAAAACTAATCCACTCAGATATTGAAGGTAGTGTGACACTCCAACAATTTGAAGATGGCGAGTTCGGTGTTAATCTCACATATTTTAAAAACACTTGTATCAAAAGTCGTGAAACTCTATTCATCTTTGAACATCATACAACAGATGAAGGTATGAAAATATTTGGACAGATGAAAAACATATTGACTAGTGAAAGGTTGGTTACAGATGAAAGAAACTGTTACGTACCTAATCAAAGTTAAAGATGGCCCTTTTGACTTATACCTATCAAACAAGCCGATGACACCAGAAGATGCAAGTTACACACGCAATCGCAGTAGAGCAAGAGATTTCAACGGATTAGAAGATGCCAGCATTGATATGACTGAACACACTGCTATTAAAAAAGTTGTAACTGAACAAACGAAATATAAGGAGATTGAATATGACTGAACAAACATTATTTCAACAACTTAACTCAATGAACGTGAACGATCACGTTGAGAAGAAACAAGGTTTATCTTACTTAGCATGGTCATACGCTCACCAAGAGTTGATGAAGATTGACCCTAACTATGAAATGAAGATACATGAATACCCGCATCCAGAAGTAGCTAACGAACAATACTTCGTGCCTTATTTAGCAAGTCCGGAAGGTTACAGCGTAACGGTATCAATCACACTAAAAGGATTAACTAAAACCGAAACATTACCAGTATTAGATTTCAAAAACAAATCAGTACCATATAAACAAGCTGACATGTTCCAAATAAACAAAACTTATAAACGTGCCTTCGTAAAAGCAGCAGCATTACACGGAATCGGATTATACATTTATCACGGTGAAGATGCACCAGACGAATCCGAAAATTTACGACAAGAGTTAATGAATGAGATACAACGATTCACAGACTTATTAACCGTAAAAGGTACAGAAATCACACCAGATGAAGTTAAACAGAAATTCCAAATCGGTGACATAACTAAATTAAGTCAATCAGATGCAATAGGACACATCAAACTAATCAGAGCCAACGCTCAAAAACTAAAGGAGAATGAATAATTATGAATATTGTAGCAATCACAGGAAGAATCACGAAAGATTTAGAACTTAAACAAGCAGGACAAACACAAGTAATCAACTTCTCAATGGCAGTAGAAAACCCTTATAAAAAAGACGACGCATCATTCTTTGAAATTGTAGCTTTCGGTAAGACAGCAGAATTACTAAATACGTATTGCGGAAAAGGGTCAAAAATAGGTGTAGACGGAACACTTAAACAAGATAGATTCACTGATAAAGAAGGTAATAACCGTTCAGTAGTACGTATTACAGCTAACCGTATTGAATTTTTAGATACTAAAGGTCAATCTAACGGACAATCTCAACAACAAAGTGGGCAAGGTAAGACAAAACAAGCACCTGCTAAGGATAACCCTTTTGCTAATGGTAATGCAGATATCAATACTGACGATCTCCCGTTCTGATTGGACTGATTAAATGCCTAAGATACAAAATTACATCATTCAAGATGACGGTACAACTACCGTTGTCATTGAAGGTGTAGAGCTAGGAAATAAAGAAACATTATTACTAGATAACGGTATGGATTTAGAAGTTGATGTAATCGTCAATGATCCATACACAATAACTGATAAGCAACGCAGAAAGATATTCGCACTTATGAACGATATAGAAGCTCATACAGGGCAACCGCAAGATTATATGAGGAATGTGTTCCAAGAATATGTTCGTGTCTTACACGCCTATGAGAATCGAATATCACTAGCAGATTGTTCACGTAAAGTAGCTGGTCAAATTATAGATGTAGCAATCGAATGGATATTTGAAAATGATGTACCACTTAGATACAAAACTAGTGACCTTATCAAGAATGATAGAACGTTTCTATACATGGCTACTATCAATAGAAAGTGTGTTATCTGTGGCAAACATGCAGAACTTGCACATTATCAAGCAGTAGGTAGAGGGCGTAACAGACGCAAGATTGAACACTTTGGTAATAAGGTGCTTGCATTATGTCATTCACATCATCAAGAGCAGCACACGATTGGTATGAATAGCTTCAACAATAAATACCATTTAACAGATAGTTGGGTGGATGTAGACGAGAAGTTAAGCAGAATGTTGAAAGGACTGAAAGTAAATGAACAATAGAGATTATATTGCATCAGTCATAAGTAAATTCAGTGGTCAAAATAATGTAATACCAATTCCAGTCATCTATTTAGAGATTACAGAAGATTATCCGGCAGCTGCATTATTAAATCAAATGGTTTATTGGTCTGACAGAACTAAAAGACGTGATGGATATTTTTATAAATCTTATCAAGAATGGAATGAAGAATTGTATTTATCAGAATACCAAGTTAGACGTGGTACCAATAAACTCAAGAGTCTAGGTTTAGTAGAAACATCACTAAAAAAAGCGAATGGCGCACCGACTTTACATTACAAAGTCGATACTAAAGAAGTTTCAGAATGGATTCTTAAGAAACTTAAGAATGGAAACTTAACAAACTCAAGAATGGATACCGAAGAAACTCAAGAATCTTTAACAGAGATTACTACAGAGACTACAACAGAGAATACAACAAGTGACGTGACCACAAAAATATTTGAATACATTAGTAATAATTTAGAGATGATTCAAAGTCCATTGAAGATAGATGAAATAGAGTATGAGATCAATCTGATAAAAGATGATGCTTATGAAATAACTAAGATAGCTGTTGATTACTGTAAAGAAAAGAACAAAGGAATACCTTACCTAATATCTATATTAAAGAATTGGAATAAAGAAGGAATCAATACTATAGAAAAAGCTAAGGCCAAAGCAGCGCCTAAAAAAAGTAAGCAACCTAAAAAAGAATCAGACAACTTCCTCGAAAGGAAACGTCAAGAATTAATGGGAGGATAAACCATGTCAATGACTAAAAAAGAAGCTTTCGAAATCATTGAGATGTTAGCCAATGTATACAACATGGAATTGAATGATACTAAATTCAATTTGTGGATTAACTTCTTATGTGAAGATGGCGATTACGAACCATCAATGAAGATGGCTAAGAAATATATTAAAGATGGCAACGTTTACCCACCTAAGATACCTAATATCATGCGTAAGTTTCCTAAGACATTTAAAGATGATGAACCAGATGAAGAAACTAAGCTGCATAGGTGGAAGATGGCTAACGACCCAGACTATGTTAAACAACGTAAGCAGGCGTTAGAACAATTTAGACGTAAGGTAGCAGAATTTGATAGAGGTGATGACATTGATTAATGAGCAATACGAAATTGAAAGCACAGTCATTGCCAGTCTATTAAAGAAACCAGACTTACTAGAGAAATTAAGAATTAAACCTTACATGTTCCAAGACGAACATTTTAAAGGGTTCATGGAATATATCCTAGATCAAGGCAAAGTCGATTTGAATGAGATATATCTGAAAAGTATTAAGGATAAAGAATTTTTGAACAATGATGTCATAGGTCAATTATACAAAACTGATTTTATTGGTTATGGATTCTTCGAAAGATACCAACAAGATTTATTACAGAATTATCAAATCATTAAAGCAAACCAACTTGCTGATGACTTCAAACGATCTGCTACACCAGAAACATTTAATGAAATGGTGGAACAACTTAAAGATTTAACGAGTATCGCAACTAAAAAGAAGATGGTACGCAACGCTATGCTAAGCAGTTAGTTGAAGATTTGTATAGTGATGAACCAGTAGAACGTGTGAAAACAAAGTATCAACTTATGGATTATAAGATTGGTGGATTTGAACCGAGTCAATTAATTGTAATAGCAGCACGACCTAGTGTTGGGAAAACTGGTTTTGCTTTGAATATGTTATGGAATATCGCTAAGCAAGGTCATCAAACTTCGTTCTTTAGTATCGAAACAACAGGTAAAAACGTATTGCAAAGACTGTTAGCGACTATCACAGGCATTGAGTTGAATCGTATTAAGAACGTACAAGACCTAACACCAGATGAATTAACTCAATTAACAGGTGCAGTAGACCAAATTCTTAAATTAGGAATCAATATTAATGATGATAGTACAACAACACCTCAAGACATTAGATCTCAAGCAATGAAACAGAGTGATAAGCCACAAGTTATATTCATAGACTATCTACAACTTATGGAAACAGATACAAATGTTGATAGACGAGTGGCAGTTGAAAAGATATCACGTGACTTAAAAATCATAGCGAATGAAACAGGTGCAATTATAGTGGTCCTTTCACAATTAAACCGTGGTGTTGAATCACGTAATGATAAACGCCCAATGTTATCAGATATGAAAGAGTCTGGTGGAATAGAAGCAGACGCAAGTATGGCAATGATGTTGTACCGAGATGACTATTACGAGCAGGAAGATGTGGACGATTCCGGTAAGTCAATTGTTGAGTGTAACATCGCTAAAAATAAAGATGGTGAAACAGGTGTTATTGAGTTTGAATTTTATAAGAAAACGCAGAGGTTTTTCACATGAGTATAGGGCAATTCCAAACATTACTGGGCTACCTATACAGAGAGACATACAAAGGCGATAAAGACGTTCAATCGTGTTTACTTGAGTTAGGTTACACAATTAAGAGATTGCTTAAAAATGGGCGCTTAACGCCCTTTGATGATTATGAAGAAAAGAAAGATATTATCTTTAAAAATTACAAAGGTGTGAATACAGATGGGATTAATTGAAGGTAGCAAGAACAAATATTACTTATACCGAGATGACGATGAAAAAGCAGTGTCTGTCTTACCATTGTCACCAAATGTGAATAGCGTCGGAAATATAACTGGTGCTTACTTCTCGGGTGGAGTTAGGAATATGACTGATGATGAGTTATTAAATTTCAAAGCAGCACATAACTTATTTTACGAACAAGAGTTAGGCTCGCAAATAAATATATTTGATCTATAGGAGTGAGGACATGGAAACAATCGAGTTAAAAGTTGATGCGCCTATGTCATCGCCTAGACCACGATTTAGGAACGCTGGCAAGTTTGTACAGACATACATGCCTAAGAAGTATACAGACCATAAGAAAGACTTACAGTGGCAAATGCCAATGTTAATGATAGATGAACCAATCAAACTAACAATAGAGTTTCACTTCCCATTGTTGAAGTCATGGAGTAAGAAGAAACATGTGGCGATGGTTGGACAGTATAAACGAACTAAACCAGATATAGACAACTTAATCAAAACAGTGTTAGATGCAGCGAATGGTCACTTATGGAATGACGATAACCAAATTGTAGAGATTACAAGTTTCAAGAAGTATGCAGAAGAACCAAAGATAATCATGCATTTATTTATAGAAGGTGATTCCGATGAATGAAGAAACAATAAAGGTTAGATACGACGTGACTTACGAGAAAACGATGATCGTACCTACACATGTGAATGAAGAAGATTATGAGATAGAAGAACGTATCGGTAATCACATGTTCAATCATATGGACGATTACACAGACGCAGAAGTTAAAGGACATAGCGAGCCGACAATTATAGATAGAGGATTCTAGGAGGAATAAAAATGAACATCAATTTAAGTAGAGCTAAAGATGATAAAGGTAACTTATGTTTCGTAATGATAGATGATAACGAAGAAGTGTTTGTAGATGTGGAAGATTACAAGGAAGCAAAACAACTTGGTATCCATTACACGAGAATTAAACACCATGCGAAAAAAGGCAGACGACACTTAAAAAACTACATTAGAAAGTATGAACAACGTCAAGGTGTGGACAGACTCAATGCAGAAGACAGAGAGCGTGCTGAACGTAAGGTTGAGCTAGAAGAACATAAGCAGCGTAAGGAACAGGAACGCCTGCAGATGATAGAGGACGCTAAGCGTAGAAGTAAGTGGTTCGAACATTTATCAGAGAATGATGTATTCCCGAAAGTGGTGAAGTAGATGAAGATTAGAGAATTAGACTTAGATCAATATGTAATTGTGTATGACATTGGTAAGAGTGAGAATCATAAAGGCATGACTGTTGTAGGACGTGTGGAAGAAATTGTTTTCAATGACGATGGAGAGAATGCAGCTACTATAAATTCGTTAGGTAACTTATACGACATTACAGACGATAACTACTTTGATTTGTGGACTAAGAGTATTGAAGATAAGACGGAACATATTGGCTTTGATAAAGAGAATACGGAGAAATCTCGAAAATTATTATCCAACGACGTACAACAACGTAAGCGTAAAAATGAAGATACTGCATTATTTAAGATTAAGGATTTAAAAGTCGGTTACAAAGTCAAAGTGTTAGGCGACAATATGATAGGTGAAGTTTCTGAAATAGCCGATAATGGTAAATCTGCTGAAATAAAAGTAGATGATGGTGTGTATAGAGTTATAATCGATAATTATGATTTCACAATAATAGAGTGGAATGCAGTACCAGAGTATGCAGAGGACACAGTCAACCACCCATCACATTATAACTATGGTGATATTGAAGTCATAAATTTCATAGAGCAGGTAACACAACATTACAATGCTAATGTAGCTTATCACATTGGTAATGCAATTAAGTATCTAGCACGTTCACCACACAAGAACGGTAAAGAGGACGTAGCTAAAGCTAAATGGTATATCGAACGTGCATATGAAAAATGGGATGTGAAGTAAATGAATGAAGAATGTGAATATGTAATATATAAAGGCGATGAAGTTATTTGTCATGGCACACAGAGTGAGTGCGCAGAACAGTTAGGCGTGAAAGAAGCGACGATAAAATTTATATCATCTGATGCATTTAAAAAGAGAGATAAAGGCAAACGGGTAGTCGCTGAAAAAGTAAGTATTGCAGAGATAGAGAAAGAGTTAGCGCTATGATCCTATCTGATACTATAAAAGTTAAGTTATAAATTAGATACATGTGGGCTACAGACACATGAAGTTGCAAAGTTACTACATGATAAAGGTGTTAAGGGATTCGTAATATCCTCGAATGAAAGAAACGTAATCGTAGCAGTTCCACGTGAGGATATAAAACGGAACAGGAAGATAATGGAGGGGATAAGGAATGAAAATTAAACAAAAGAAACAATTAAACTTACCACAGTTGATTGAGTGGGCAATGGAAAATGAAATTAAACACAGAGTATTTGAATCAAATCCAAACTTCGATGGAGTGACTTATAGATTAGGTTTCGATAAAGGTGGAGATTTGTACTTTGAGGAATCGTTAACACCTACGTTACTTTTCACAGTCGAAGTCGAGGAGGAAATCGAAATTGATGAATATACAGTATTTCACACGTTAGTTAAAATAGTCGAAGATGGCACTGTTTATACCTGCACTGATGCAACAATTAATAGAGAGAAAAACAGTGCTGTAGTTGTAATTTATGCAAAATTAAATGGAATATTGAAATTAATTTGGACGCGTGATAAAGGGCTGGTGGAGTAGATGAGTAAATTTAGAGCATGGGATAAAGAAGATGAAAGAATGAAAGAAGTTTTTAATTTAGATTTTCATAGATATACCGCAATAGTTGGGTTCAGATTATCGGAACCTAAGTCTTTTCTTGGAGATAAACCTTTAGTTATTATGCAGTCCACAGGGCTTAAAGACAAGAATGGTGTGGAGATATTTGAGGGAGATATAGTTAAAACAAAATACGGTGAACATGGCAGGCACATTGGTGTAGTCAAATACGGCGGTACAAAATTTTATTCAGAAGGTGTTAAACAGTATTTGTCATGGCATGAAGATTTAAATGGACTTTTTGAAATCATTGGTAATCGATATGAACACCCACATTTACTAGAAGGTGATAACGAATGAAACAATTCACAGTTTGGCTAGCAGTCGTAATTATACTGGTAATGATGCTATTGGCAATGTGGACAACTATGTAAAGGAGTGGTGGCAATGATACGCACAGTTAAAGATTATGAAAAGCTATCAGAACAATATAACAAAATGCTAGCAGAACGTAACAGTCTTATCGACGATCTATCTTGGTATAAAGCAAAAGTTAGTAGGTTGGAACGGGAGAATAGAAAACTAAGAGTAAAAAGCGACAGTTTCTTTGAAAGTTGGAGGTTTAAAAGTGTTATGTATACAGATTTATCTAAAGAATCGGATAAATATAAATCCCTACTTTCCGAAATCTCACAACACATCGGCAACAAACCATCGAGCAGCACGTATAAGTATTTTAGAGCGAAGTTGGATAGTATTGGGATTGAGGAGGGTGATTTAGATGGCGTATGAAAATAAAATAGCTATTGAAAGTTGTGTTAAGAAAGTACATGAGCAACAAGGAACTATAGAAAAAACTCAATCAATTATTAATGAAATAGAAGAAGTATATCACAAAGCAAAAATTTTAGATGAAGTAAAAGGATTTATAATCAGAAAGTTAAAAGAAGAAGAAGAAGAAAAACCACGTACGTTATTAAGTGATTACGATTTCGGATTATATCAAGCTTATGACAATGTTGATGATATTATACAAGAACATTTGGAGGACGAGTAGAATGGGGTACAAGTATGAAAAAGAAAATAAAGAAGCAGTGATGATAAATCAGCCTAAAGCCAATAAAGAACTAGAAGAAGTCTATTTCAAGGCAGAAATTTTAAATAGGATAATAGGCATTGTTAAAAATGGTCGTTCTTTAGGTAGTGATACAGACAGTGAAATCATATTACGAGCAATTGAACATGAATTGAAATACACGGAGGACAAACAAAATGGATTATAAAAAGACTTTTACAGACGCAACTAAAGTAACGATGAAGAATGGCGGTAAGGATATTGCAACAAAGGTTGTGCCAGTAATTTTAGCTGGTGTAGGAAGTATTATTGTAGGAATTATTAATCAGGATAAATAAGGAGATAGTTATGAACAAACTAATATTCAAACGCAATCATGAAGATGCAATCACACCATATAGAGCAAACGCTACTGACAGTGGATTAGATTTATTTACATGTGAAGCTAAGTCTCTAGATCCTGGTGAAACAGCAATTATTGATACAGGTATCGCTATCCATTTAGATGAAGGCTATGAAGCACAGGTTAGACCTAGAAGTGGCGTGACTGCTAAGACTAAGTTAAGAGTACAACTTGGTACAATTGACCAAACATATCATAAGAGTATTGGGATTATCGTAGACAACATAGGAAAACGACCAATCACAGTTGAACAAGGTAAGAAGTTGGCCCAGTTAATTGTGGCACCGATTGTTTATCCAGAAATTACAGAGGTGGAAAGTTTTGAAAGAGAAAGTGAACGATCAGGCTTCGGAAGTACAGGGTACTAAGGACATACTGCAAAAGGTAAAGGAAGTGTTACAGCGTGACTGAACAGAATAACAACTTTGCACATGACCACGCAGTACCTTACGGATATGATAAATCAACCGAAACACAACAAGACAATAAATCATACCTAATCAAAACTACAACACATATAACAGGTGAAGTGTTTCACGACGTGATACCGATTAGAGATAATGAACGATATAAATTTGTAACTGCAGATACTAGGTATCAAGCGATAAACAAGTTTAAGGATATTGAACATATATCAGAAGATGAAATAAGGAGGACGACCAATGAAAGTACTCAAAACACTATTAATCATTACCCTATACGAACTAAGCAAATACGTTACTAATGAAATTATTACACGCAGACAAGCGAACGATGCGGTGGATCAGTACCCGATGGATTATGAGGTGAGTGAATGATGTTCTGGATAATAGCAACTATACTTCTAGGCGTAATCGCAGTCATAGCAATTATATACAATGCAGTTAAAGATACGAAGATAGATGCACTTGAATATGAAGTGGCATACTTGCTAGATATTATATTCAATGATCATGGCGATGTGGTGTTGAGATTGAAGGAAGATGAATACACTGATGAAGATATTAGAGAGATTAAAGATAAGTGGGATAAACGAATTAAATAACTGGAGGTATTAGATGATAGTAATTGAGCGATATGATATTAGAAAATTAGAGGACTATATACAAAATATTAAGCAATATCGTAAACAGTTGCGTTATAGAGAGTATGAACTGTTAGAGAACCATGAGGTCATCAATACTGAAGGTGGCAAGTCTAATATGCCAGGTAGACCAGTAGAGCAAGAGGTAATGAAGAAGATGAAGGACAAGAAGTATAACAACCTTCATAATATTGTAAGAGGTGTGGATAGATTACTAGACGAGTTAGACGAGCAGTCATTGGAAATGATACGCCTAAGATACTGGGATTGTCCTATTGACTGTAATCAGTGGGAACAGATAGCTGATAGGTTCTATGTAAGCAAGACTACTATATTAAGAAGAAGAAACGCTATGCTAATTAAGCTGGCTGAATATATCGGGTATGTATAGGAACGGACTTACACCCTATTTAAGTCCATAATAAACACGTCTATTATGATATTATGGCCTATTGATTCAGAGGTACATTATAAATAAACAATACTATATTATGCTCGATGTGGTAACGAGGTAAAACAACTACCACAAACTATATTATATTGAGGCACATCTTTCGTGATTAAGATGTGTCTTTCTTTTGTTGTCACAACATAAGCTCAATTACATTTACTCATTAACTTATATGAATGTGATAATAATGAACAAACTAATCAACATATTAACTTACAATGTTTAATCAGTTTAAGAGATTGATGTAAACAAACAATTATATATTAAGTTGATTAGAACAATTGAATAAGAATGTTTCATTGATCATAAACTTTAATGATTGATTTGCAATTGATTGATGAAATGTTTTGTTAAGACAAAATGAATTGTGTTTATTTTTTCGTCAAAGATTAAATCAATTTTGTTTTGTCTTTTCTTTTTATTATTGTAATGAATAAAATAATAATAATTGAATAAACTTTTATTAATTAAATATAAATATAAATGAAAGAAGTTGATTGATTGTCATTCATGGAACCAAAGGTTCGTATTGGCAATAAGACGTTAACACAAGACCAATTACACGAGGAACGCAAACGCAACAGTAAGAGGTACAATGCAAGCGTTCGTTATGGTAAGGATACTAAGTATACAGAGTTCTACCAATCGTCACAGTGGCGCTCTAAACGTAAGAGAGTGTTGGTTAGAGATAAGTACATGTGTCAAGAGTGTTTGAAGAAAGGTATTGTGAATGATAAACGTCTGATGGTCCATCATATTGTAGAGTTGAAAGATGATTGGAAACAGAGATTAAATACAGATAATTTAGTCACAGTATGTACAGCATGTCATAACCAGCTAGACCATAAGCATTAAATGCCGGAGGTATTGTATAATTATTTTATATAATATAAAAAGGGGTAGGTTGCTTTGACGGCCACTTTAATTCTTTTTTTATTTAATCGGTCGATACTCATTTGTGACCAAATTCTAGAAACTATAAATCGAAATCATGCCTGTTTAGGCAATTGGAGGTGTAAAAATGGCTAGACCAAGAAAATTAAATGCAGCAAAGACAGGTAATCACAATAAATCAGAACTAGAAGAATCAGAAATGCGAGAAAACAGCTTAGAACAATTCAACAAAATCAACGTTGACCAAATACCAGAGGATTTAACTGAAGATGGTAAAAAGGAATGGTTACGAGTTGTGCCTTTATTACAACAATTGCCTATTGCAGAGTTAGATTACGACAGAATTAAGCGTTATTGCCAATTAGTCGCACTGACTGATGAAGCATATAAGTATATGATGAAGTTTGGTTCCATTAACGAAGAAGGTACTAAACGTACACCGTACTATTTCAACTATATTGACGGGTTGAAGGAATTAAAATCATTGTGTGGATCGTTAGGAATGACAATTGACTCTCGAATGAAGTTGGTTGTACCTACAGAAAGCGAGAAAAAGCAATCTGTGTACGATATGTTTGGTGTTGATGACGATGACTAGCGTAAAACTATCTAAAGAGTACGAAAGTTTGTTAGATATACCCGATGAATACAAAGATGATGCATATAAATATTGCGTCATGGTGTTGTCCGGTACATTCATTACTTGTAAGGACACTAGGCTTGCGTGTGTGCGTCATTTAAAAGATATTAAACGAAGTATCACAGATGACGACTTTCCTTATGTGTACAAGCCTAAGCGTGCTAAGAAGGTTATTAAATTTATGGAATCGCTACCAGATACTAAAGGCCAGTTTCATAAGTTAGCATTGTTTCAAAAGTTTATTGTGGCAAATGTTCGTGGTTGGTTTACCGAAGATAATTATTTGCGATACAAGAAAGCATTTATATCATTAGCAAGAAAAGGGGGCAAAAGTTTACTGGTTAGTGGGCTTGTCCTCTACTCTTTTCTATTCGATAACGAACCTAGAGAAGGTAGACAAATATTCACAAGTGCAAATGATAAGAAACAGGCTAGTATCGTATTCAATATGGTTGCAAAGCAATTGATGTATTTCGTATCACAGGTACCAGAGTTAAAAAAAGATGTTAAAAAGGTACGTGAGTTGTTACAAAACTTAAAAGATGGATCATACGTCATGCCACTATCGAGAGATACAGGAGCAGTTGACGGTTTTGAGCCTTACTTAGCGGTTGTGGATGAATATCATGCAGCTAAAACGAATGAAATGGTCGAACTTATACAATCTGGTCAAGGGAACTTACTACAATCGATGATATTTATTATCTCTACTGCAGGTTTTAACCTTAATGCACCCATGTATACAGACGAATGGCCCTATGCAAAAGAAGTTTTAGACAATAGCTATGAAGATGAAGAATATTTTGCAGTTATTTATGAACAAGACAGTGAAGATGAATGGCAAGACCGTTCAATGTGGGCGAAATCCAATCCACTTATTAACGAATCAGACGAATTAAAGGAACAAATCGATACATTCTTGCAGAAACGTGTTGATGAAGCGGTACAAAAAGGCACGATGTTTAAAGTATTAGTAAAAAACTTCAACTATTGGATGCAAGCAAGCGAAGAAAGTTATTTAAACTTTGAAGATTGGAAGAAAAATGAAACTGACTTTGATGTGAAAGGTACTAAAACATACATTGGTTTAGATTTATCACGTGCAGACGACTTAACCGCAGTGTCGTTCATTCATTTAGACGAGCCAAACAGACAATATTATGTAACTAGTCATTCATTTGTGGCTACTAAAGGTGGTCTACAAGGCAAGATTGAGCGTGATTTAATCGACTACAGACAAATTGAACAGCAAGGTTACTGTACGATTACTAATTTGCGCACAGGACTTATTAATCCAGTGCAAGTATTGGATTACATTGAAAAGTATGTTGCTAATAATAACTTAGATATACAAGCAGTGTGTTATGACCCATACGTTATACATGCTTACTTGCCAGAAATAGAACGTCGTAATTGGCGTTATGATCTAATCGAAATCAGACAAGGGTTGCAAACATTATCCAATCCGAATATTGATTTTAGATTCAAAGTTATTAATGAAGAAATCAAACATCATAAGAATCCTTTACTAGATATTGCAGTTAAGAACGCAATTGCTAAAAATACGAACGATGCAGTAATGATAGAAAAGAAAATGAACAGGCATAAAATCGACCCACTCATGGCAACTATCTTTGCTTATGTTATAGCTAGTGAACATGAATGGGAGAAGAAACCAAAACGAATGCCAATCATCATTTAAGGGGGTGTATGCGTGGACTTAACAAAGAATATATTAGTTATCCTATTCGTGCTTATAGGCGTTGTATCAATCGCTTATGGTGCTTATTTAGCGTGGCAACCTCTTGGCTTTATAATAGGTGGGGTATTGCTAACAGGATTTGCTATGACAATAGACGAACCTTTCAAGAAGGGGGTGGAAATAAATAATGGGAGTATTTAATTTTAATGGTTTCAAACGTAGTAACAACGTATCAGTGGATAAAAGTACATTACGAATGCTAACCGAAGTCGGTGGCGTAGGTGGAATGGCATGGTCCGGAATACAATCGCTTAAAAATAGTGATGTATTTACGGCTATCGACATTATATCTAAAGACATCGCTTCTACCAGTATTAAGTTTAATGACCGAGATAGTTATTTAGACGCTGATAAGAAGATACTCAAGCTGCTGAATAAGCGACCTAATCCATATTTAGATGCTTGGCACTTCAAATACATTATCGTCGCTAACATGCTTTTAAATGGCAACTCATACATTGAGATTGTGCGTAATGAAAATGGCGATCCTATTGAACTGTATCACATGCAGAATAGCGCAACTTCTATTCAACAGGAAGATGACAAAATCAAGTATCACTATATTGATGAACTTGATGGTCATGTTCAGTTGGATGTGGAAGATGTATTGCATTTCCGTATGTTTACGTTAGATGGTTTCAATGGTTACAGCCCTCTATTCTCTCTCGCTAATGAGATAGGCATATCAATGGGTAGTAAACGTTTCTTAGATGACTTCTTTAAAAATGGCGGTACATCTACTGCAATACTTAAATATAACGATTCTGAATATAACGACGAACAAATAATCGCATTGAAAGAACAGTTTGAAAACAGCCAATTAAAAAACAATAGTGGTTTTATAATGCTTGATGACACTATGAGCTTCGAACGACTGCAAGTGCCTACCGAAGTATTGAACTTCTTAAACAGTTATAAGTTCAGTACACAACAGGTTGCTAAAGCGTTCGGATTACCATTGTCTAAGCTAGGTATTGAAACAGTTAACACTTCACTTAAAGATTCTGGCATCGAGTATTACAGAAACACACTATATCCAATCTTCTCAATGATGAATGCTGAGATAGAAGAAAAGCTATTCGCACAAGCGCCATACGAAGTAACACTTGATTATGATGTATCACGATTAGTTGATAGTGATCCAGAGATTAAGTTGGAACGTGTAACACAATTGTTCCAGAAGAAAATACTGACGCTCAACGAAGCACGTGCCGAATTTGGCAAAGAGCCATTACCGGGTGGTGATAAACCACTTGCTGACTTGAATAGTATTTACTTAGAAGATTTATCTGGTTATCAAAACAGTAAGGTTCAGAAGAATATCGATTCCCTACAAAAAGGGGGTGAACCGAGTGGCGAACAGTCAGATTGATACTGGACAACAAGAAATGGTTGTTGAGGGGTATGCGATTATATTCGATACATTGAGTGACGACTTAGGAGGGTTTAAAGAAATTATAAATCCGAATGCACTAAGCGAAGTAGATATATCGGATGTTAAGTGCTTAATCAATCATGATTTCAATCAAGTTGTAGGACGTACCAAAGCCGAAACTTTAGAATTAACGCTAGATAGTAAAGGGTTGTATTTTAAATGTTACTTACCAAACACATCATACGCAAAAGATATATACGAAAATATCAAAGCAGGCAATGTGAATCAATGTAGTTTCTTTTTTACGCTACCACCCAATGACGATACAGCGAGAACATGGCAAAAAGTAGAAGGCGAATACGTACAAACTATCAATAAAATTGATGAACTGATTGAAGTAAGTATTGTAACAATACCAGCGTACCAAGAAACAACAGTTGCAGTTGGTCAACGAGCCAAAGGCTTAGACAAGTTTAAAGAGTTAGAAAAAGTAAAGATTGAGCTTGAATTAGAAGGCTTGCGTATTGATGCGTAGGCTATTTTTTATGCCAATTTTTAACTATTAAAAGGAGGATTTTAAGTATGCCAACTTTACAGGAACAGGCGAAGTCGATTAATGATTTAATTGACCAAGCACAATCGGCAGCTAACAAAGGCGATATTGAAAGCGCTCGTAAGCTGCAAGAAGAAATTACACAAGCAAAAGAAGCTTACAACTCTGAAAAAGAAGTTGTGGATTCTGTATCATCTGAAGAAAAAATCAGTGGTGATTCAGAAGCACCAAAAGAAACAACTGAAACAGAAGAAAAGAACGACAAACCGGACGCTGAATCTGCACCCGAAACAGATGCAGAAGCGAAACCGGAACAAGACAAAGAAACTAAAGCAGACGAGAAAGAAGTACCGGAAGAAAAACCGGAAACACCGGTTGAAGAAAAAACACCAGAAGAATTAGAAGAAGAAAAGAAAAAGAAACTAGGGGCAAACGTTCTATGGCGAGAAAAATTTTAGGTAACCAAGACAAGTTTTCAGAAGAAACAGAAGCGTTTTTAAATTATGTTAAATCGAAAGGTGCGCAACGTGACAACGTTACATCTGTAGAAGCACAACCAATCATTCCGGAAGATATTAAATATACTCCAGAAGAATTACCAGAAACATTCGTTGACTTGAAAAAATTCGTTAACGTACAACCAGTAACAACAGCGTCTGGATCACACCCAATTTTAAATCCAGCACAAGAAACAATGGTAAGTGTGGAAGAATTAGCTAAGAACCCAGAGCTTGCTTCTCCTAAATTCACTGATATTGATTACAAAGTTAAAACTTACCGTGGTCAAATTCCAGTGTCACAAGAAGCACTTGATGATTCAGAAGCTAACTTAGCAAATATCATTGCTAAAAATAACGCACGCCAAGCAGTTAACACTACTAACAAATACATTGCTGATGTAATGAAATCATTTGCACCAGTTGATACTGCTAACTTAGATGATATCAAAGCTATCATCAACGTTGACATTGACCCAGCTTATAATCTTTCATTAGTTGTATCTCAATCGTTCTACCAAGCGTTAGACACACTTAAAGACAAAAATGGTCAATACCTATTAAAACAAGATATCACAAGCCCAACTGGCACGGTGTTATTCGGTCGTCCAGTATTTATTATCAAAGATGAATTGTTTGGCGCTAAAGGTGATAAGAAAGCATTTATCGGTGACTTAAACTATGCAGTATTCTTTGCAGACCGTAAACAAGCGTCAGTTAAATGGGTAGAAAATGAAATCTATGGTCAAATCTTAGCAGCTTACATGCGTTTCGACGTTAAAAAAGGCGTAGAAGAAGCAGGTCGTTTCATTACTTACACTGGTACTGCTGGAGACTTAGGCACAGGTTCAGAACCGGTAGCATAATAGGAGGGAAATAGATGGCTAAATTCAAAGTGTTAAAACCATACAATGATTTAGAGTTAGATAAAAAACTAAAGAAAAATGACGAGGTAGAAATGACTGTCAAACGTGCTGATGAAGTAGAAAATACTTTAAAAGCAAATGGTTTTGATGGTCCTTTTTTAAAACGTTCAGACAAAAAGTAGGTGGTACATGTGTATGAGCTTACAATTGAGAACATCAAAAATGCTATTCGTGTAGATCATGATTTTGATGATAACGAAATAGAACACCTTTACTTGCCATCTGCGAAGCGACAGGTCAAAGGTGCAGTAACGAATGAAGAAGGCTTTTACACATCTAACGATGAAGTGAATAGCCTTTTTAATTTGGCTGTTATTAATCATGTTGCACATCATTACGAGAATCGTTCTATCACAACGCAATTTGAGAAAGTCGATATACCTCAATCATCACTTGCGTTAATTCAAGCGTTAAGGGGTGAGTATGCAAAATGGAAATCGGCAAACTCAAACACAGAATAAAGATATATACAGTCGAGAACACAATAAATGATGAAGGTGGATACGAAGAAGTACCGACCACTATCGCTACTCCGTTTTGTGAAGTGTCAAAAACTACTATTAAAGAATTTAGAAATGAGGACCTAGACACAAGACGTGAAACGATAGTATTCATCATACGTTATCGACAACAAACAGATATACATTCGGGTTTATATGTGGACTTTAAAGGCAAGCAATATGAAATCAAAACTATTGAAACGGACTTTCAAGATATGGAACGCCAACAGTTGAAATGTGAGGTGGTTGAATGACGAAACGTAGAGATTCAGATAAAGATATTTCAGATAAGCTCAACAAGTTGATATGGGAAAGCGAGAAAAAGGCACGTAAAGCTGTTACAGACGCTTCTAAAACTTACGAGGGCATACTCAAAATGAATACACCAGTGTCTGATAAACAAACACATAATGATCATGCGAGAGACGTTACCAAAATATCTAACTTCCAACGTGATGAAGCTTATCCTAAAAAAGATGTTGGTTACCAAATGGGTAAATCTCGTAAAGATGCTGGTTGGTATATCCATTTCCCAGACGTTGGTACAAAAGTTAAAGGTACAGTCAGACAACCAGCTCAACACTTTTTGCGTAAATCTCACGAACAAGCTAAAGGTCCGATAAGAGAAATCTACCGTCAAGCTATGGAAGATGTATTCGATGTCAAATAGGCACCCTATTGTACGTATGTGGGACGTATTACGTAAAGATGAACAGTTGGTTAACCTTATGAATGAAGCCCGTAAAACAAGCGCTAAACAGCCTTTAATATACACATTTGAAATACCCGAATCATATCAGAAAACAGAAGAAGCACCATTCATGCGCTTGACAGAAATCATGAATGGCAATGCGTTAGAAAACGATGGTGGCAGTAGTCATTATCGTTATTTATTTGCTGTTGAAACCTTTGGTAAATCAATCAACGATGTTCATTCAATTAATGAGCGTGTGATTGAAATTATCGATGGCCTCAACGGTATTTGTTTTGAACGAGAGTTGAGCAAGGATGAGGACTTTAGTCTTTATAACCAAATGCTTAGCTTTAATATTATTTTAAATAAAAAGGAGAAATAAACTATGGCAGATAAAAAAGTAGCAATTACATGTGAAGGATTTAAAGTACGTAAACAAGTAGGTAACGGTGTAGAAACAGCTGGGGAAATTACAGATGTACCGGGATTACAAGAAATCGAATTAGAACTAGAACAAGGTAATGAACCAGTATACGCAGATGGTGTTAAAAAACTAGCGTTATTCAGTGGTATTACTGGTGCAACATTAACTACAAGTTTAATGGAACTTACTAAAGAAGAACGTAACGAATTACTAGGCGTGCCGAATGAAAAAGGTATTGAAATGTACAAATCAGATTTAGTACCTCCTTATGTTTCTGCAACTTGGAAATACCGTTGTAATGATGGAACATACATTCATTACGGTTTAACACGTGGTAACTTCAATATTCCAGGTACTAGTGCATCTACTATGGAAGATTCACCAGAACAACAAGACCAAATCGAAATGGAAGGATCGTTCATGCAACGTGAAGAAGATAAATTAGTATTCGCTCGTATTCACAGTGGCGACCCAGATTTTGACGAACTAGAATTTCTTAACGCTATTCATGGTACAGTGACGACTGAACCAACAGAACCAGAAGGCGAACCAGTAGCATAAATTAACTTAGGGCGACCGTAAAGGTCGTCTATTTTTGTATACAAAAATAACTAAACAGGGAGTTTTATAAATATGGCAAAAGTAACTTTAAAAATTGATGGTAAGAACAAAGTTTTCTCAAAAGATAAATTAAATTTAGGTGCAATGAAAGCACAAGCAGAATTTGAAAAGTATATCCAAGAAGGTAATAAAGCGTTTGGTAAATTCCAAAAGTTCACTCGTGATAACAAAGAGTTTGTGAAAGCTGAACAAAAGCACAGTGAAAAATTAGAAAAAGCAGAAACAGATGAAGAATTAGCAGAAGTAGAAAAACTTGGCGAAGAACTAGAACAAATGGAAGGCTACCAAGAATATGTACAAAGAGCCGAAGAACTTGCTGAAGAAATAGAAAACGAGTCAGTTGATAGCGTTCAAATCTTTGATGATTTCGCTAAATTACTTGTAACAGTATTTGACGACAAATTTACAGAAGATGAAGTGTTCGACGGATTAGAACTCGATGGTGGTATCGAAGATGCTTATATGAAGATATTCGCCCACAACGATACGGGAAAGCAAACGAAAAAAGCGAGTACAACAAAGACAAAACAGCAAGCGAAGTAGTAGAAGATATTTACGCAGTATATCGTGATTTTATTGAGAATGCTCAATACAAACCACATGAAGTTGACCAAATAATAATGGAGGACTTCAATAAATACTTCTCTACTAAGAAACGTAAGAAAAAGGCATCTAAAGTTGCTAAGTCTGGCGCATTAAGTCCAGAACAAATGATGGCGATGTTATAAAAAGGTGGTGAGAGAATGGCAGATTTTAATTTAAGTGCTGAGGTGTCGATGGACGTTGATCCCCTCAAAGCTTCCAAGACCACGATTGAGCGTAACCTTAAAGCTATAAACAAATCTTTACGTGATCAACGTAAGGAATTTAAACAGAATGAAGCAAGCGCTGAATCGTTGGCAAAGCAAGAAGCAGATTTAGGGCGTGCAGTTAAGTTACAAGAAGGTTTGCTAAAACAACGTAATAAAACGCTAGATGAAATGCAACGTCAAATGAAGCAGAGTAACAATGTGACTGATGAACAAAAGATAAAGCTACAGAATGCTAGTCGTGCAGTACAACAAGCAGAAAATCAGTTGAATGGTTACGAAAACGAGTTAAAGCAAACACAGGCACAACAAAAGCTACTAGGTCGTTCCACAGATACAGTTAAAAATAGTTTAGGTCAATTGCGTAACGAAGCTAAGTTAACTGAAATGCGATTTAAACAATCAGAGAAAAGCGTTAGTGGTTACAAAAATAGGTTAACTGAACTTAGCCACACAATGCAAAAACAAAAAGCGCACACCGATTTACTTAAAGGTAATTTAAGAGAGTTAGAACGAGCGCAACAAGGTAACAGTCGTGAAGCTAAAGGATTAAGAAACGATATTATCAAAGAAGCGCTCGCTTTCCAAGTGTTGCAAGGTCGTATTGATGAAACTACAGACGAGTTAAAAGAGTACCAACGCCAACAAAGGTTAATGGGTACTGCTACACGTGCTTGGGAAGGCGCAAGAGATTCAATGGATCGTATCGCTACCACATTACGTAGTTTAGGTGAACTAACACAAGGCATTGTGGGTGGTGTTATGACTACGCACTTTTCAGCACTCGTACCAATATTAGGTTCAATCGTTAGTTTAGGTGCTGGATTAGGTGGCATGTTAGTTGCGTCTGCTGGTGGTGCTATCGGAATGGGTGGCGCATTTGGTATTGCTGGCGTAGCTGTTAAAGCGTTTGCTGGTCAAGCTACTTACGCACTCAAAATGTTAGAAGATGGTCAGTTACGAGTAACAAATGAAGTAACGACTTACCAGACTGCATTAGATAGACTTAAATCATCATGGGAAGGCTTAATTGCGCAGAATCAAGCAGCTATATTCAATACTATGACAAATGGTATTAACACAGCTAGGTTTGCACTAAACACATTGAATCCCTTCCTAACTAAAACAGCAACACAGATAGAAACAGCAAGTGGCAAAATGCTTGATTGGGCTAAAAATTCAGCTAATGCTAAGAAAGCTTTTGATATTTTAAACACTCAAGGGCCTAAGATATTCCAACACTTGTTAAATGCTACACAGAGTTTTGTTAATGGCTCGGCTGCGTTGTTTAATAAACTAAGTCCATTATATGGTTGGGCTGCTAAAGGCTTTGCTAATATGGCTAAGAGTTTTGATAACTGGGCTAATTCAGTACAGGGATCTAAAGCAATTAATGGTTTCATTGAATATACGAAAACTAACTTACCTATTGTAGGTAGTATATTCGGAAATGTATTTAAAGGTATTATTAGTTTATTCCAAGCATTTAGTGGTCATTCTCATAATGTATTAGTTGGTATAAAGAATGTAACTAAAGGATTTGCAGAATGGTCAGAAGGATTGAAAAAATCTGATGGTTTCAAACAGTTTGTTCAATACCTAGAAGTGAATGGTCCTAAAGTGTGGACATTAATTAAGAACATTACCTCTACATTATGGGGATTAGCTAAAGGTATGGCACCAGTTGGCGCTGCAGTATTAAGTATGAGTGGTGCCTTCTTCAAATGGACTGCCACAATGACAAACGCACATCCAATAATTGGTAAGATACTAGGTATTATGACTGCATTAGGTGGCGTGACGTTACTTGCTGCTAAGCCCATACTTCTATTAAGAGGTGCTTTGCTAGGTGCTACTGGTGCGACTAAATTATTCGGTAATGCAGGTGCAATAGCAGCGATTAAGACTAATGTTGCTAAGACTGCTACTAAGTTATGGACTGCAACTATAACATTGTTAAGCACAGCTATGAAAGTTGCTAGAGGGCAATTGGCATTACAAACTGTACTGACAGGCAAGTATTCACTTGCAACTAAATTAGCTGCAGTAGCTTCAAGAGGGTTAGGGTTAGCAATAAGATTCATGACTGGTCCTATAGGCTGGGTAATTACTGCTATTGGATTACTGGTCGCAGGGATCATGCATTTGTGGAAAACAAACGCTACATTCAGAAATGCTGTTATCAGTATTTGGAATAGTATTAAATCAGCCGCAATAGCGACGTTCGGTTTCCTTAAACCTTATATTGTTGGAATATGGAACGGAATAAAAACAGCATCTATATGGATTTGGAACACATTAAAATCAGCAGCAGTTGCAACGTGGAACGGTATTAAATTTGCAGTACAAAATCCAATGCAAGCGTTAAAGAATGTGTTGTCTGCAATATGGAAGGATATTAAAGCGACTGCAATTTGGATATGGAACACCTTAAAAACAGGTGTTGTGAACATAGTTAAAGCGTTAGTCAATGGTGTTAAATGGTATATAACAACCGTTAAAACAGTCATATCGACCGTATTCAACGCAGCTAAATCAATAGCTATCCGAATATGGACTGCTATTAAGAACACAGTAGTAAATTTAGCTAAAGGTTTAT
Organism: Staphylococcus sp. AntiMn-1; assembly: GCF_001663395.1. Taxonomy (NCBI): domain Bacteria; kingdom Bacillati; phylum Bacillota; class Bacilli; order Caryophanales; family Staphylococcaceae; genus Staphylococcus; species Staphylococcus sp. AntiMn-1. The sequence goes on along the minus strand of NZ_CP012968.1, from coordinate 790,608 downwards.
GGACTGGCGTTAAAAATGCGTTTACATCGCTTAAGAACAGTGTTACATCCATATTTAATGCAATTAAGAACTTTGCTATTAAAGTATGGCTAACAATAAGAAGTAAGGTTATTTCGCTTGCTGTTGCCTTATATAATGGCGTACGTAAAGCTTTTAATTCATTGAAAAACAGTGTTACATCCATATTTAATGCAATTAAGAACTTTGCTATTAAAGTATGGACAACAGTTAAAAATGCAGTGGTTTCGAGAGCAAAAGCATTGTGGAATGGCGTAAAAAATAATTTTAATAGCTTAAAGAATAGTGTGACTTCTATATTTAATGCAGTTAAAAACTTTAGTATTAAAGTATGGACGCTGATGAAGAATAGAATAATAGCAAATGCTAAATTATTATGGAATGGCGTACGCAATACGTTCAACGCTTTGAAAAAAGGTGTAACCTCAATATTTAATGCGGTTAAGAATTTCTCTTTAAAACTATGGACTAACTTAAAAAATGGAACCATTTCAAGAGCAAAAGCGTTGTGGACAGGTGTACGTAATACATTCAATGCACTTAAAAAAGGCACGACTAATATATTTAATGCGGTTAGTAGTTACATGAGTAATAAATGGAACAGTATTAAATCTGGCACTATAAACAAAGCTAAAGCGTTATGGTCGGGTGTAAAAGGTGCTTGGAGTAACTTAAGTAAAGGTACCAGAAATACAATGAATTCTGTCGGTAAATTTATGAGTTCTAAATGGTCTAGCGTCAAATCAAACACAGTAAATAAAGCTAAAGATACATGGTCTGGTGTACGTGGCGCTTGGTCGTCTCTCTCTAAAGGGACACGAAATACTATGAATTCTTTAGGTGGATTCATGAGCAAAAAGTGGTCATCTATCCGCAATGGTACAGTGAATCTTGTTGACAGTCTTAAGAGTAGAGTCACTGGAATTATGAGCAAAATGGGTGACGGTATCAAAGGCACAGTAAGTAAAATTAAAGGTTTCTTCACTGACATGATAGGCAGTGTAAAAAGTGGACTCAATAAACTTATCGACGGCGTTAACTTCGTTGGTAAAAAACTTGGTATGGATAAGATTGACCCAGTCAACTTCCACACAGGTACGACTCATACACAAACTAACTTAGTTAAGAATGGTAAGATTTCTCAAGATACTATGGCTACTGTAGGAGATAAAGGTAAAGGTAATGGTCCGGGTGGATTCAGACACGAAACGATCATACCACCTAAAGGTAAACCGTTCATTACACCTAACAGAGATACGACAATGCCAATCAGTAAAGGCACTGCTATTATGAATGGCGCACAAACACATGCGATGCTAAGTAACAATAGCTCGGAATTTGCAAGTGGTACAATACCTAAATTTGCTAAAGGAACAGGATGGGACATGCTTGGTGGTGGTGGCCCTAAACCTAAAAAACATAAGAAAGACGATGACATATTCGGTGATATCGTCAATGGTGGTAAAGCTTTAAAAGGTACCGTTGTTGAAGGTGGTAAAGCTGCAGTAACTAAAACACTTGAAGGAGCTGCTAAAGGTACAAAATGGCTTGGAGATGCAGTCGGTGATGTAATGGATTGGGTTGATAAGCCAGGGAAACTGCTCGATAAAGTATTAGAAGGCTTTGGCGTAGATATGGGGGCTTTCGGAATTGGTAAAGCAGCTAGTTTACCTTTTGATATGATGAAAGGTATGTTTAGCAAACTTAAAAAAGCTACTATAAACACATTTACTTCATGGATGGAAGAATCGGCAGAAGGCGATGGAGGATACATCGACCTTTCTAAAGGTATTAATTTCCCGTTCAGTCCAAACGGTAGAGCTCCAGGTTACCCATTTGCTGGACCACACATGGGTGTCGATTTAAATTATGTTAATGACAAACTATATTCAGTTCTAAATGGTAAAGCTACTGCTCGTAAAGGTTGGAACGGTGGCTTTGGTAACATGGTTGACATTGTTAAAGGTGCAACTAAAGTTATTTATGGTCACATGAGTAAACACGCTTTCAGTGGAAGTAAAAATGTAAAACCAGGCGACTATTTAGGTGTATCTGGTAACAGCGGTCGTTCATCAGGACCTCACTTACACTTTGAAGTTCAAAAAAATGGAACGCCAATTGACCCATTGAAATGGTTGAAGAAAAATGACGGTGGTGGCGGAGGTAACGGTAAATGGAAATCTAAAGTTAAACAAGCTGCCAAAGCCACAGGTGTAAAATTATCTGGGTCAAAATTAAATGATGTTCTTAAACTTATTCAAACTGAATCTGGCGGACGTGCAGGAGTTACACAACAAATCCAAGATGTTAACTCCGGTGGTAATGAAGCACAAGGACTATTACAATACACTCCTGGTACATTTAGAGGTTATGCTGCCAAAGGTAAAAAGAATATCAAAAATGGTTATCACCAACTAATGGCGTTCTTCAATAACTCGAACTGGTCAAGTGACTTAGCAGCGTGGAAACGAAGAATGGCTAGAGGTTCAACTGGTTGGGGACCGACTGGTAGTCGTAGAGGTTACGCTACAGGTACTAACAATGCTAGACGTGGTTTTAACCAAGTATTTGAAGAAGGTGGCGAAATCATGCAAATGCGTGGTGGCGAAACTGTTATTCCTAATGACGTTTCAATCCAAGCATTTAAACAGATTGCAACAAGTGACATCTTCAATCGTACACAAACAGCAGTATATGACGCTATATCACAATATGCAGACCAACTAAGAGAGAAACAACAAGTGGCTACACGTGAGCAACAAGAATTAAGTAGATTGAGTAGAGAGAATACAGACATCAAAGAACAAAACGGACTACTCAAACAATTACTAGGTAAGATGGATGCTTTACTTAACTCTAATCAAAATATCGAAACATCTAACCAAGAAATTAGAGATAAAAATTACTTCCCTAGTAGTCGTGAAATGACGAAAATGAATAATGAAAACATGGCATTAAACAGCGCAACACAATTAATGAGATAAAGGGGGTATATACATTTGACCTTTACACTGTATGACCCAAATATGAACAAAGTAGATTATCCGGTGGGCGTTCGCCCGCTGGATTTACTTGTTTCATCTATAGAAAAGGAACGTAAAGAACAGCAAATAGACGGTGTACCAGGTGTCGTAGATTACGGATACAACTACAAAGGTAGAGAAGTTAAAATGAACTTCATGACTGAACACTATCATGGAACGTTTGACCACAGGTTACAACGTGATGAAGTGTACAACTTGTTTGATGAACACCCATTTTTATATGTAAGCGATGATACAGTACCTTCAAGAATGTTAAAAATAACAGTCGATGGATCGTTTACACCAGAACGTTACGGTTATTGGTACTCAACGTTTGAAGTAGACGCACGAATCACAGGATTACCTTTTTGGCGTACGAAGTATACAACGCAAGAAATTGAAAGTAGTGGATATAGTGGTCTAGTTGAGAAGTATGGTACAGCTGATGGTTTACACGTTGACTATCTTAAATACACATTCACAGATACAACATTCAAGGTGTGGAATGGTGGGAATGTAACGGTTGACCCACGTAATATGGATTTAAAAATCAGATTATACAGATTAGTAACTGATGGTGGTTTCACTATGACAAACAAAACAACGGGTGAAGTGTTTAAATATACTGCACCTAGGACGGGTAACACTGTTGATTTAAACGGTGTTAAAGCTTTAGTTGGTTTAGCGTCAAATAGGTTACGTGAAACGAATCGTAAATTTATTAGCTTGGTACCGGGTGAAAACGAAATAACAATCAGTGGGGGAACGGTTGATAACATTCAATTCGATTTCCCTTTTTATTATAAATAGGAGGTATTTTATGGCTAATAGACATGTATTAGATGGCTTCTGGGATAGAAAGAATGTGAACGGAGTTAATAATAACTTCGTTTTTCTTTTTTCCCAAATAAGCGAATTGCTAACAAATGTGGATGGCATTAGTAATGATCTTGCTACAAAGGTACAAACATATGAAAATAACTTCAAATATCTATTTGAAAGTGTAGAAAAGACGTTACAAATCAGTTCAGATGCTGAACAAGCAATACAACAAGCACAAGAAGCAAACGCAGAAAATAAAAGTGTTCAAAAACAAATAGATCAATTGATTATAGATAATGGTCAAAGTGATGCGGAAGTTACACAGGCACGTGTGGACATTAACGGTGTGGCTAGTGACACATTAAAAGCACGTATTGATAATGTGCAAACTGGTGTTATAGACGCATCACAAAAGAGTGCTTTATACGATAAGTTATATGGAACACTTACTAATTTAAAAGTACCATCTGATTTAAATATCGCAGTTCCATTCACAGTGCAATCTGCTTTGAATGGTAATGTAAAAGTAAATTATGATGTTGGCGTAAATAAAAACGCAGTAACTAAACGATACTATGTAGATGCTAAAACAGGTGATAACACAAACGCTGGTACAGAATCAGCACCTTTTCAATCAATCAATAGAGCCATACGCTATGGTGATGCAGATGAAATTGTGGTACAAGAAGGTGCTTACGGTTGGACACATGGTTTTAGTGGATTTTCACAAACGAAACCTTTCAACTTAATTGGAAAAGGTAAAGTATTAATCGGCGCACATCGTGATGGTGTTGCGTGGACACAAAACCCTACTCATACAAATGTTTATCAAACTAACCAAACAAACGTTGTTGAAGTAATCGACTACAATAATATTGATGATATTAAGTTTTTAACTAAGCGTAATAGCGTACAAGAAGTATCGGACAACGTTGGGTCTTATTACATCGACAGTTCTAACAATATATATGTTCGTACACATGATGACAGAGTACCAGATGACCAAATACTACCGAACATGTTTAGTGATACGGTTAAGATTACTGATAATCCAAAGGTTTATTTTGAAAACATACGATTTACTAATAGCGTTAAATTGTCAGCAACTAAAGCTGGAAATAAATTCTTCGCAAAAAATTGTTACTTCTCTATTGGTAGTGGTGGTAATGCCTTAAGTATTGAGGGGTATGATTACAATATCTTACAATCATGCGTGGCTAAACACGCAACGATGGATGGTTTTAACTACCACATTAAGAATGGTATTCTACCTAAAGTTATTGAAATTGATTGTGTTGGTTTTGACAATGGACGTAATGGCGCAGACCAGAATAACGGTTCAACTATGCACGATGGGGGACAAATAATCCGTATCGGTGGAGAGTATCACAACAACGGTGGACCAAACGTAATCGATGTAAATGAAGGTACAGTATCTGTGAACATAGGTGTACATTCTTATGGTTCACGTGCTACAACTGGAACGATTTCAAATACAAGTTTTAAAAATGGTAACGTTGGTAAATCTAAAATGTACTTATTCAACTGTGTATCAAATGATAGCGATTATTCAATCGTTACTGCAACTACAGAAGGTAGTGTCACATCGGTTGAAAACTCATTATTACTAGAACCAGAAACCACTTATTAATAGTGGTTTTTTCTTTTGAGAAAGGAGAGTGATAAACATTGATGTTCATTAGAGATTTAGAAGGTGAAGAATACTTCTTGCAAGGTATCGTTAAGCACGATCAAGAGCTAAACGGTGATGAACGTATTGATATAGATATAGAATATACTGATATGAACAGTGAATTTCTTGATAAGCAGGATGATTTAAAAATGTGGATTATCCTATTCGAAGGTAAAGAGTACCGTATTATATCCAGTAAGCAAACTGGGTTCGGTAATAAATATCAAATATCTGTTACAGCTGTTCTATACATGCTTGATTGGTTGAACACAAGTCGTATATATCAACGTATAGATGAAAGTTTAACCGTTACAGAAGCGTTTAACATTGTGTTTAATGATACGCCTTTCACATATTCCACAGTAGAGTCTGCACCTAGTAATAGCTTTGAAGGTATTGGCGAAGGTGAAACACGATTAGAAATATTTAAAACGTTTATAGACCGATATGGTTATGAATTTAACATCGTTGGTAATGTAGTTTACTTACAAAACAGACTCGGTAATGACGCTAACTTTGAGTATCGTTATAAAGTGAATACACAAGACATTACAAAAGAAGTAGATGCATCTGAAATGTGGACACATGCTAAAGGTTTTGGTAACTATTCAGATGATGACGAAAATACAGATGTAATTGATAAAGCTAAATTAAAACGTGAATATACTTCACCACTTGCCGACATTATCGGTGTGAGAGAAGCACCACCTATTCGAGATGGTCGTGTGACTAAACAAGCGACAATGGACGCTAACCTTAAAAAGATAGTTGATGAAAGTGTTCAAATTTCATTCACTGCTGATATCTATGACATGTCACAACAAGGTTATAACTACCAACACGCTGTGATAGGTGATAGAGTATTCCTAGTTGATGAACGTATTGGATTAGATACTGAAATACGTGTGGTTAAAATATCGAAGTCCGTTAATGATTTAGAACAAATATTGGACATGGAAATCACATTCGGTACAGGTAACATGGCAGACCAATATGGAAGCAACTTATCCACTGCTGCCAAAGATATAGCAGACTTGATACAAGGTCGCAAATCGCTACCTTTTCAAGCGTTAGACATTATAAGTAAATCAATGGTAACTAAAATACAAAATACTACCAGTGAAATTATATATGATACAAACGGTCAACACTTCATGGATAAGAAGAACAATAACAATATTATGACACAAAACAGTAGTGGGTTGTTACTCTCTACTGATGGTGGTAAGACCGCTAAAACTGCAATCACAGCGGAGGGTATAGTGGCAGATACGATTACTACTGGTACGTTGAACGCTAATTTAATTAGTGTGCGTGGTGGTAATTCTAGAGAGTTTACTGAAATAACCAATAATAGAATAACTCAACGTGGACAATATAGCCGTAGATGGTTAGGACAATCATACGATTATGATGTAACAACAACATTATCACGTGGTTATATAAGGTTTAGTGACGAGAATAGAAATAAAGCAATCAACTTTAGTGCCTTTGGTTTTTCCACTTTCCTAGATGGCGATGGTGAATGGGCAGACTCACCCGGGTCAAGTGGTTCTATTTATTGGTGGGATAAAACGTATTCACCGACTAACGCAGACGGAATAACAATGAGTAGTAACGGTGGCGTTGTTGCATTATATAGTGATAGTAACCGTATCATGTTAGACGCTGGTGCGTCAGTAAACTTGGAAAGTCGAAAAGGCCCAGTATATGTTAGACCATATACAGAAGATTTTACTGCTAACCATACTTTTGACTTCACATTAAGTAAAAGTGGCGCAACAGACGGATATTTAATGTACGGTATGAACGGTACTAGTAGCGGTGATATTTATAATTCGGGATTACGTTTCAATAAGAACTCGGCACGTGTAGAAGTTGTTGATAAGAGTTTCTCTACAGGCGGAGATACTACAATAGAAGCTGGTAATGGTGAATTTAATACTGTAGATAGACGTAGTGGTAATGATTATATAAGTTTAATTAATTATGATTACTTTGCAGTGGGTAGTGATTCAAGTAGACGTGTAAGGTCTGATGCTATATACAAACGTACTTATTCTATGGGCGCTAATATGGTAATCACAGAAGAAGGTACACTCGGACGTTCAACATCTGCTAGTAAGTATAAATTATCTATTGAAAATCAATACACTGAACCAAACGATCAATTAGAACATTCTAAGAACATTTTAAACTTAGATGTAAAATCATGGTTCGATAAAGCAGAATCTGAAATAGTATCAGAAGAATGTAAAGAAGGATGTCGTATAAGTGATGATGCTTTCAAACTCAAACGACATGTAGGTTTAATTGCAGAAGATGTTGAGAGTGTCGGACTAAGCGAATATGTAGATTACAACACAGAAGGTGGCGTTGAGTCTATTCAGTACGACAGGCTTTGGGTTCACTTAATACCTATTATAAAAGAACAACAAAAACGACTGGAGGAATTAGAAAATGGAACAAATGGATGATAAAGACATTGAAATCGCAATCCAACAAAATACTATTAACGAATTGAACACAGTGAAAGTTAAATTACAGGTACAAATTGAAAAGTTATACAGAGAATTACAAGAATACAAAGAGTCGCAACCCGAATAGGTTGGGGCTTTTTATTTTATAAAAAGTGGGTGAGTGAATGAAAAGGACATTTAGTATTAGTAAGTTAGACACAAAAGAAATATTGTTAATCACTCAATCCCTACTACTAGGTTCGACCATATTTGGACGGGGTGTACTTTGGTTTACAAGTCCAGAAACAATATTGAAAGATTCGCCTTTTTATCTAGCTTTAAATGAAATCATGCCTATTTGGTTATGGGGTTTAATAATTATGGTTACTGGTTTTCTATATACCATGAGCGCACTATTTGTAACAAGTATGGAAGAAAACAGCAAATATTATTTCTTCATCTTTATAGGCGGTTTAACCTCGTCGATATTCTATTTTGTTATGACAAGCGCTGGGTTGTACAATAACTTAAATTGGCTAACACCATTCAACTTTTTAATATTAACAGCGTGGACTGGTGTTACATCGTTTGTAGGTGGTGCGGAGTTATATGGTAGACGAAAATAAGTTTGTTACACACGATGTATTTAATACACGTGAACGAAAAATATATCAGTACATTGACAGAGGCGACCAAGAGTTAAAAGATTTATACCATAAACTAGATAAAAAGTTAGAATTAGATCAACAACGAGGCGAACAAGCGATAAAGCAACAAGATAAAATGATAGATAGTTTAGACAAGATTAATAATAATTTAACTGGATTTGATAAACGTGTTTCTAATATTGAAACGCAAACACGATCAAATACAGATGCAATACAGGAAATTAAGGCAACAACTAAAGAAAAGAAAACGGGCGCTGTTCAAGTAACAATTGCCATCATAACGACGTTAGGTGGTATTTTTGCAGCAGCTATAGGTTTTGCGCAAGTATTTTTTTAGAGTCGGCTCATTGAGTCGGCTTTTTATTATATTCGTGAACGGATAACTATAGGCATTATCGTTTCTCGATGCAGTACAAAGCGCCACACAGCGCACTATTTCAGCAAAAAAGGAGATTGAAAACATGAAATTAACTAATGGAACAATCGTCAGAGTATTGGCGTTAATTTTAGCATTAATAAATCAACAGTTAGCAAAACATGGTATCTCACCAATTCCCGCAGATGACCAGTTATTGAGTGATATTGTAGTTTGGGTGGTCGGTGCTTGGACAGCTTATAAAGACAATCCTTTCACAAAAGAAGGTAAGGAAGCAAACGATGTATTGAAGGAACTAAAACACGAGAAAAAAACTCATGCTGGTGGCGCACCTAGTGACTTTGACGCAGATAAAGACGGACAAATATAGAATTTTGTAAATATAGGAGAGATTAAATGACTATTAATAAAACTAAAGCACAGACACATAGTTATATGAGTAAGTTAAAAGGTAAAGGTTGGGACTTTGATAATGCGTTTGGTTGGCAGTGTTATGACCTTGTCAATCAATATTATAACCATCTAACTGGTGAACGTTTATATGGTTTGTATGCGAAAGATATCCATATAGATAATAAATCAGTGCTTGAAAAATATGGTACCATCTATGAAAACACACCGAACTTTTTACCACAAAAGGGCGATATATTCATCATGAACGGAAGATATGGTCAAGGTGCTGGACACACTGGGATAGTTTGGTCTGCTAATATTAACACGTATCAAGGCTTGGATCAAAATTGGTATGGGGGTGGACTGAATAAAACAGAGGTTGCCCAACTTGTCACACACAGTTATGACAATCCCGTATACTTCTGGCGACCAGATTATAAAACCAAAGCAAATGTTGTCAATAAAGTAAAAGATAAAGTAAAAAATAAAGTAACAACACCTAAGAAGCCGAAGGTTACACCTAAGAAAATTCTTATCGTTTCTGGTCATGGTGGTGTAGATCCGGGGGCAGTCGGAAATTCCACAAATGAACGTGACTTCATTCGTAAATATATAGCACCAAATATCCAAAAGTATTTGAAACAAGCGGGACACACTGTTGATTTATACGGTGGTTCTAAACAATCTCAAAACTTATATGCCGACACTGCTTACGGTGAACGTATCGGAAATCACAAAGATTACGGCATGTATTGGGTTAAACGTCAGAAATACGATGTGGTTGTCGAATTACATCTTGATGCAGCAAGTGCAAGCGCAAGTGGAGGTCACGTTATCATATCAGATCGTCACAGTGCAGACCAAATTGATAAAAATATTGACCAAGTGTTGAAGGACACTGTAAGTACAATTCGACCAATCGACAAACGTGGCAACTTATTGAACGCTAATGTGGCAGCTAATTTAAATATGAATTATAGATTGGTAGAACTTGGATTCATTACTAATAAAGGCGATATGGATTATCTTAAAAAGAACTATGACGACTTTAGTAAAGCGTTGGCAGGTGCTATACACGATGCACCAATTTACGGGGCAAGTGCTAGTAAGGATAAACTGCCACCGAAAAAAGATGTACCAAAACCAAGCAACAATTCGGGTTGGAAGGTTAACACCCTTACGGTACTTATTATAAATCTGAAAAGGCGAGATTCACAAATGGCAACCAACCTATCCAAGTTAGAACAGTTGGACCATTCTTAAGTTGTCCTAAAGCGTATATGTTCCAACCCGGCGGATGGTGCGATTATGACGAAGTAATGATTCAGGACGGTCATGTTTGGATTGGTTATTCATGGAAAGGTAAACGATATTATTTACCGATAAGAACAGCAAGTGGCACACCTCCTAATCATTCGGTAGGTCCATTATGGGGAACAATTAAATAATATGTTACAATATAAATAGCTATCATACTAAGGGTAAGTGTCGTCATGCACTTGCCCTGTTTTTTTGTGTAAAACTGGTTTTTTGAAATTAAATGTATTATAATTAAGAAAACAGGAGGTGAGGAATATGAATATAATAAATAAATTTTACAAAAATATAAACAAGGATATTAATAGATTTTCTAGTTCTTTTACTAATATTATTTCTCCTCACGATAAGAAAAAAACAATAAATAATGTAAACGTTTATTACCATAAGAAAGATAAAACTTCTGAAGACTGGAAAAAAATAAATGGAGATTACACCAAAGTAGGAAACGATATTAGAAAGGCTATAAAAAATTATGCCAGATAACGAAAAAGAAAATCACGACTTAGATATTATTGATGCTGTAAAACGGTCAGATGTTGATGATGAAGACAAAAAGGATTTAATTGCTACTTTAGAAATGTATAATGGTCCTATTCCACACCCCAAAATCTTAGAGGGTTACGATAAATTAGATCCAGGCTCAGCTAAAAGGATAATTGATAACGGCATAGGGGAATCTGACCACAGACGAAAAATGGAAGCAAAGACAATAAATCATGTTGCAAGAAGTTTTTATTTTAGGTTTGTACTCGCTTTTGTTTTAGCTATATTATTTGGGTTTGGCAGTTTCTACTTAATATTAAAAGGGCATGCAGTTTTAGGAACTATATTTGTTGGGTTCACATTTATATCAATGCTAGGAATATTTACTGGAGAATCACAAAATAATAACGTTGAAGATAAAGAAGAAGAAAGGCAGTAACCGTATCTTAATTGATGCGGTTATTTTTTATTTACATATGCGAACAAGTGTTCTATTATGTTCATGAGGTGATTAATATGATTATTAACCAAGATGCACCAGATGAATATAAATACGAATCTGATTATCGCAATATACCACGTGAATATTTAAATCCACGTATACCAGAAGGTCGTGGCATGGTTAAGTGGGCGCCGTTTGCCACAATACCCGAGCAGCATGAGCGTTTAAAAGAATATATGCAAGACCAAAACAAAATAGAAAAGCCTGAATTAAGCGATGACCAATTGAATATATTAAACGATACATTGATATTTAAAATGTACAACGACCCAGCTATAGAAGTGCGCTATTTTGTACAAGGGTATATACAAACAATAGAGGGTTACATACACAAAGTAGATGTTCACACACAGTTACTCTATTTATATGAAGAAACTGGTTTAAGTAAGATTAATTTGAAGGATATTGTGGAAATAAAATAACCCACCGTTAAAGGTAGGTATTTTAAGGGCAAAAAAAGGGCAGATTAATTAGAAAAGGGCACACACTGTGGGAATTTATAATTAGTGTAATACCCTTAAAACCTTGATGTGACAGCTTTTATAGACACTGTGAAACAATGACAAAACAGACTTTTTAATCCCCAAATGATGATGTAAGCAACTTAGTTAAATGTATTGTCTACAGTTGATCCAAAGTTTAGAGAGGTTTGTATAATTAAATAAACTACAAAAAAGGACAAATAGTTTAATTTGAGACGTTTTTAAAGTCTTAGTTAACTGTTTGTCCTTTTTAATGTTATATATTTGAATGATTGCTAACAATGTTGGTTAATATATTTGGCATTCGTCGATTTGCATCCTTGAAATATTATATTAGAGGAGTTTTGTGAGGAAAAAAGAGATTATTAATATTGCTAATGATTATAAATAGCATCTATGAAGGGGAATAAATACGCTAAAAACATAAGTATTACTAGAATAGCTATAAACCAGTTTTCTTTATCCAAACTTATTCATCCTTTGTAAAAGTATATAGTAACCATATTATAAAAGAATAACTAAAATCAATAACATAGGGTGAATGTAATTAAATCTTTAAGTTAAATTAACAATGTTATTAAAAGTGAATAGTGAGCTACTATTTATTATAAAGGTCTTTTTAACTTTTTGTTTTTAAAACTTTAAATGTCTATAACAATTATTATGTATGCAAATTCAATATATATAAAACATATCAAATTTAAAATTTGCATTTAATGATTTGTACAGTTATATTGAATAGTAACGAGTCCAATATAAATTGAAATCGAACTTATTTAAAATAAAGGTCTGAGATTTTAAAATCAACAATAAAATACATTGCTGAGTATTTTTCATCATCTAAATACAATATCTAAGGGGTTTTGTCTATGAGTTTAATGAATAAGAGAGAAGCTACAGGATTAAGCATAGTTGAATTATCAAATCGCATCGCATCTTTATATAATACGAAATTAAGTCCTGAATTAATTGAACGCATAGAAAGTAAGCAAACGACGTTAAAAAATGAAGACGCACAAATATTGGCTGAATTTTTTAATACAACCTCTGAAGATTTAATGTGAATCAAGCAAACTTCAAAAATTCATCCAAATAAGTGTGTAACAATAAAGTGTGCGCATCATCGCACTTGTTAAATATTGAGCTTAGCGTTATAAATTAATATTTAAAATAAATAGACAAAATTTAAAATATTAGTGTATAGTGAGCCTATAAATCTCGGCATAGTACGAGTGAATAAAGGGGCGATGTTGCAATGGTATATAATGAATACAATCAACCAATTGGTGATATAATAAATGATTTTGAAATGCCTGGTTTTCCTGAAACAAAGTCATTAAAAGGACAATATAGTCACTTGGAAAAATTGTCAACACAACATATCGATGATTTATTCAACCATTTTAGTGTAGAAGCAGATGCGCCGAATTGGACATATCTACCTGATGAACAAACTCAAGATTTCAATCAATTTAAAGCCTACATAAATAATAAAATTAAATCAAAAGATCCTTATTTCTTTTCAATTATTGACAACAAAACGGAAGAAGCGGTTGGTATTTTATCATTGTTAAGAATAAATCAAAAAAATGCATCTATTGAAGTGGGCCATATTCATTATTCAAATGTTTTAAAACAATCACGTATTGCAACTGAGGTTCAATATTTATTAGCAAAGTATGTATTTGAAACATTAGGTTATAGAAGATATGAATGGAAATGTGATGCTTTGAATCAACCTTCTATTAAGGCAGCCAAACGACTTGGATTTAAATATGAAGGCATTTTTAGAAATCATACAATTTATAAAAATAGAAGTCGAGATACATGTTGGTTATCTATGATAGATAGCGAATGGCATGAAAATAAAATAGAATTTGAAAAGTGGCTGAATCCTTATAATTTTGATGAGTTTGGCATACAGCTTACTAGTTTATCTATGAATTAAAAAAGAGAATTAATATTTATATAATTGAATTACATGTAAAACGAAGGAGATATTTTATTGTAAACTGATAAAATATCTCCTTTTTTTGTTTGGAATTGTTAAGCTGTATGTAGTAATTAAAATGGATGAAATATATTTTCAAATTAAAGTATAAACGGCTAGTACGGTTATTTAAATTAGCTGTTACACAATGCATGATGCATTTTTGGTCAAAATAAGTTATAATGATATGATGAATTTTTGTGAGGAGAATTATGATGACAATTAAACAGCTTGTTACGAGTCAACACCCACTTCTAAAAAGATCAATACCTGATGTTAGTTTATTTGACGCTCAATTAGCGGAGTTGTTACTCGATTTAGAAGATACAATGTATGATGTAGGTGCATCCGCTATATGTGCACCACAAATTGGTATATCGCAAAAAGTAGCGATTATAGATATGGAAGTAGATGGCTTGTTACAACTGATTAATCCTCAATTAATAAGCGAATCTAATGAGAAAGTTACAGATTTAGAAGGCTCTATTAGTATACCTAACGTATATGGTGAAGTGACCAGAAGCAAAATGATCGTTGTTAAAAGTAATGATAAAAATGGTAATGAGGTTGAAATGACTGCATATGATGATATTGCACGTATGATATTACATATGATTGACCATTTTGAAGGTAAGTTATTTACTGAGCGCGTAAGTAAATTTTTAAGTGAAGCTGAAATGGAGGCGTATTTTGACAATGAGTAAAATTATATTTATGGGGACACCTGATTTTTCAACTAAAGTTTTAGAAATGCTAATTGCTGAACATGATGTAATTGCAGTTGTAACGCAACCAGATAGACCAGTTGGTAGAAAGCGTACACTCACACCACCACCAGTAAAAAAAGTGGCAGTAGAACATGACATTGCGGTCTACCAGCCAGAAAAATTAGCACAATCAGAAGATTTAAAAGTACTTATTGATTTAAATGCAGACCTAATCGTCACAGCAGCTTTTGGACAATTATTACCAGAATCATTATTAGCATCACCTAAACTGGGTGCGATTAATGTCCACGCATCATTATTACCTAAATATAGAGGTGGCGCTCCAATTCATCAAGCAATTATTGATGGTGAAAAGGAAACAGGTATATCTATTATGTATATGGTTAAAAAATTAGATGCGGGTGATATTATATCTCAACGCGCTATCGAGATAGAACAGCAAGATGATGTAGGTTCGATGCACGAGAAATTGAGTTTTTTAGGTGCAAACTTACTGAAAGAAACGTTGCCCTCTATAATAGATGGCACCAATGACAGTGTTGTTCAAAATGAAAGTGAAGCGACATTTGCCTCTAATATTAATCGTGAAGACGAGAAAATTGATTGGACACTATCAGCAGAACAGATATATAACCATATTCGCGGCTTATCACCATGGCCTGTTGCTTACACGGTGATGGATGACGGAAATTTAAAAATATATGCATCTAGAATTGAAAAAGATAAAACGGGAAAACCAGGTACGATTATAGAAACAACTAAAAAAGCAATCATCGTGGCAACGGGTTCTAAAGATGCTATTGCTTTAACAGACATACAAGTTGCAGGTAAAAAACGAATGCTTGCTGCAAATTACTTAAGTGGAGTGCAAACGTCACTCGTTGGGAAGGTATTATTATGACAATAGACACGAATGTACGACAGTTAGCGTTTGAAACTTTACAAGACATCATTAATGACAAGGCTTATAGCAATATCATCATTAATGATGTTTTATCTAATAATGAATTAAATCGTGCAGATAAAGGATTATTTACTGAACTCGTTTATGGCACATTAAAAAGAAAATTTTCACTGGATTACCTACTAAAACCTTTCGTTCAAACAAAGCTCAAAGGTTGGGTAAGACAATTATTATGGATGAGTATTTATCAATATGTTTATTTAGACAAGGTTCCTGAACATGCGATTATTAACGAAGCAGTAGAAATTGCTAAACGTAAGGGTGGACCGCATAACGGTAACGTAGTGAATGGTATATTACGTAATATTATGCGCAGTGACTTGCCAGACTTCACTGAAATCACTGATGATAAAAAAAGAATCGCTATCGAATACAGTTTGCCAAAATGGTTAGTAGATCATTGGTCGACACACTTTGGTATTGAAAAAACTGAAGCAATCGCGGAATCATTTTTAACAAAAGTAGCGACAACTGTACGTGTGAATTTAACAAGGATTTCAATTGAAGATGCAATTAGAAGATTAGTTGAAGATGATTACATCGTGGAACAAGATAACGAAATTGATACGTGTTTGCATATCAGTGGCAAACCAATTATCGAATCACGTATGTTCAAAGATGGTTTAGTTTCTATCCAAGATAAAAGTTCTATGTTCGTTGCGGAATTAATGGGATTAACTGACGGCGACGAAGTATTAGATGCATGTAGTGCGCCAGGTGGAAAAGCGTGCCATATTGCAGAAGTATTAAACGGCACAGGCCATATTGATGCAACTGATATCTATGAACATAAGATAGATTTGATAGATTTCAATATTAAAAAATTACGATTGTCTAACATTTCTGCTTTTGAACACGACGCTACTGAAAAATATGGTAAAGTGTATGATAAGATTTTAGTTGATGCACCATGTAGTGGCTTAGGTGTCCTAAGACACAAACCTGAAATTAAATATGAACAATCGCAACAATCGATTCAATCATTAGTCGAAATTCAATTGGGAATTTTAAATAATGTGAAAGATAATTTAAAACCAGGTGGCACGTTAATTTATTCTACATGCACAATTGAACAATTAGAAAATGAGAATGTAGTATATACATTTTTAAAAGATAATAAAGATTTTGAGTTTGACACATTTGAACACCCGATTACTGGAGAAAAAGTGAAAACGATGCAAGTACTACCTCAAGATTTCAACTCTGATGGCTTTTTCATTACTAGGATTAGAAGAAAGGAAAATTAAATTATGATTACTGAAGAAAAGAAGAAAAAGAATAAGTTTCTTCCCAATTTTGAAAAGCAGTCCATTTATTCAATTAGATATGACGAGATGCAAGATTGGTTGATACAAAATGGTCAGCAAAAATTCAGAGCGAAACAAATTTTTGAATGGCTTTATGAAAAACGTGTAGATAGCATCGACGAAATGCTGAATTTATCTAAGGAACTTAGAGAAGTTTTAAAAGAAAGTTTTACAATGACAACTATGACGACAGTCGTTAAACAAGAGAGCCGAGACGGTACAATCAAATTTTTATTTGAACTACAAGATGGCTATACAATTGAAACAGTTCTAATGAGACATGAATATGGGAATTCAGTATGTGTTACGACACAAGTAGGTTGTCGTATTGGTTGTACGTTCTGTGCATCTACATTAGGTGGGTTGAAACGTAATCTAGAAGCGGGTGAAATAGTATCGCAAGTACTTACTGTTCAAAAAGCACTAGATGAATCAGAAGAACGCGTATCACAAATTGTTATCATGGGTATTGGTGAACCGTTTGAGAACTATGATGAAATGATGGATTTCTTAAAAATTGTCAATAACGATAATGGGTTGAATATTGGTGCCCGTCATATTACGGTATCAACTTCAGGTATTATTCCACGTATATATGATTTCGCAGACGAAGACATTCAAATTAATTTTGCTGTGAGTTTACACGGTGCAAATGATGAAATACGTTCTAGATTAATGCCTATTAACAGAGCATACAACGTTGAAAAATTAATGGAAGCTATTAATTATTATCAAGAAACAACAAATAGACGTATTACGTTTGAGTATGGATTGTTTGGTGGCGTTAATGATCAACTTGAACATGCTAGAGAATTAGCTCATTTAATTCAAAACTTAAATTGTCATGTTAATTTAATTCCTGTTAACCACGTACCAGAACGAAATTACGTTAAGACGCCTAAAGAAGACATATTTAAATTTGAAAAAGAATTAAAACGTTTAGGTATTAATGCAACAATTAGACGAGAACAAGGTGCAGATATAGATGCTGCGTGTGGTCAATTAAGAGCGAAGGAACGAAAAGTAGAAACGAGGTAGAGACATGCTAAAAGCACAATTTTTTACTGACACGGGTCAATATCGTGATAAGAATGAAGATGCAGGTGGCGTATTTTATAATCAAACAGAGCAACAGTTATTAGTGCTTTGTGATGGTATGGGTGGACATCTTGCAGGTGAAGTCGCGAGCCAATTTGTAACCAATGAACTGCAAAGTCGATTTGAAGAAGAAAATCTCATCGAGGCAGATCAAGCTGAAGATTGGTTGAGAACAACACTAAAAGCGATTAACCGTGAATTATATCAATTGTCAGTAGAAAATCCAAAATACCAAGGTATGGGTACGACTTGTGTTTGTGCATTAGTATTTGATAATTATGTAGTTGTTGCAAATATTGGAGATTCACGTGCGTATTTAGTGAATAGTAGAGATATTGAACAAATTACCAACGACCACTCATTCGTGAATCATCTTATGATGATCGGCCAAATTAGCGCTGAAGAAGCATTTACGCACCCACAACGCAATATTATTACGAAAGTGATGGGTACGGATAAATTAGTTACGCCAGATATTTTTGTGAAAAAAACGAATTTTTATGATTTTTTAATGTTGAATTCTGATGGTCTAACTGATTTTGTTCGTAATCATATGATTCAAGAAGTATTAATTCAAGACAATGAATTAGAAACACATGGACAAAATTTAATAGAACTTGCATTATCGCAAGATACGAATGATAATGTAAGTTTAATTTTGGCTGAGATTGAAGGTGATAAAGTATGATAGGCAAATTAATAAATGAACGCTATGAAGTGATTAAAAAACTTGGTGGCGGTGGTATGAGTACTGTCTATCTTGCTGAAGACTCGATACTCAACCGACAAGTTGCAATTAAAGCAATTAGAATTCCCTCGGGTGAAAAAGAAGAAACAATTAAACGTTTCGAGCGCGAAGTACATAACTTAACTCAACTTTCACACGACAATATTGTTAGTGTATTTGATGTCACAGAAAATGAAGAGAACTTCTTTTTAGTGATGGAATACATAAAAGGTCCAACATTATCAGAATACATTCAAGAAAATCATCCATTAGATATTGAAACTGTGTTGAATTTCACGAGACAAATTATCGATGGTATCAAGCATGCGCATGATACTAAAATTGTTCACCGTGATATCAAACCTCAAAATATTTTGGTGGAAAAGGATAAAACTTTGAAAATATTAGATTTTGGTATAGCTAAAGCGTTAAGTGAAACAACAATGACCGAAACGAATCATGTGTTAGGTACAGTACAGTATCTATCTCCAGAACAAGCACGAGGAAAGTCTACAGATAATGGAACTGATATCTATTCCATCGGTGTAGTATTGTATGAAATGCTTGTTGGTAAGCCTCCATTTTCAGGAGAAACCGCAGTAAGTATTGCAATTAAGCATATACAAGACCCGATGCCCAATGTTACGGAGCATCGATCAGATGTGCCACAAGCTATAAGTAATGTTGTGCTAAAAGCAACTGAAAAAGATAGATCTGAACGTTATGAAACTGTTAAAGATATGCAAGAAGATCTTGATAGTGCATTGTCAAAAAGTAGAGAGTATGAAGCAAAATATCTGTCAGATGATGCGAACACTAAAACAGTGCCTATAAATAAAGAAGAAATTGCTAATCAAACACAATCAGAAAATCAACATAAAAATATTAAAGAAACGATGCAAATCCCTATTGTGAATCAACAAAAATTCCAATCTAGTGAAGAGCATATATATGCAGTGCCAACGAAACAACGTTCAAAGAAAAAGAAGTTTTTCTACGCTATTGTAATTATTCTTTTATTATTTGGCTTATTTGGTTTTATGGCTATGGGAATGTTTGGGAGTAAGTATTTAGAGACGCCTGACTTATCTGGTAAAACTGAAAAAGAAGCAGAAACGATATTAAAAGATAATAAATTAGAACTTGGTGATATTTCTCGTGAGTATAGTGATAAATACTCTGAAAATAAAATCATTAAAACAACACCTAAAAAAGGTGAGCGTTTAGAACAGAATAGTAAGGTGGATATCGTTTTATCTAAAGGGCCTAAATTAGCAGAAATGCCTAGTCTTTATGGTATCCCTAAAGCAGAAGCGATGGATAAGTTGAAAGACTTAGGCATTAAAGACGCTAAAGTAAAACAAGCGTATACGAACCAAAATGTAGCTAAAGGATTAATCGAAGGACAAAACGTATCACCTGGCGATAAAGTTGAAGTGAATGATAGTAATATCGAATTAACTGAATCATTAGGTACAAAACAAGTTTATGTCGAAGATTATGAAAACAAATCCTTTAAAACAGCTAAATCAGAGTTAGAAGCTAAAGGCTTTAAAGTTGTGGTTAATGAAGAACAAGACGACGACAAAGTTAAGAAAGATCACGTTATCAGCCAATCACCAAAAGGTGAAGAAGTTGATGAAGGTTCAACTATTGGATTCACAGTTTCTAAAGGAGCACCTGAGGAAAAAGATGAAGACAAAGACAAGGATAAAGAAGATTCTGATAAAAAAGATGAAGATAAGTCTAAAGATGATGAACTAGACAAAACGTATACAGAGACATATCAAGTACAGTATACAGGTGATGATGATGAGAGCCAAGAAGTCAAAGTTTATGTAAGAGATAAAGATGACGAAGGCGATTCACCTTCACAGACGTACAAGATAAAAGAAAATAAAACAGTAAAAATCCCAATGACAATTCAAAAAGGTGAGACAGCAGGATATACCATTCGAGTTGATGATAAGATCGTTGCTGATAAAGATATCCCTTATGATTTTTAGCAACACTTAACGAACGAAGAGAGTTTAGTGTTGCTTATGCAAGCCAAAGCTTGCGATCCGAGCTTGCACTTAACGAACGAAGAGAGTTTAGTGTTGCTTATGCAAGCCAAAGCTTGCGATCCGAGCTTGCACTTAACGAACGAAGAGAGTTTAGTGTTGCTTATGCAAGCCAAAGCTTGCGATCCGAGCTTGCACTTAACGAACGAAGAGAGTTTAGTGTTGCTTATGCAAGCCAAAGCTTGCGATCCGAGCTTGCACTTAACGAACGAAGAGAGTTTAGTGTTGCTTATGCAAGCCAAAGCTTGCGATCCGAGCTTGCACTTAACGAACGAAGAGAGTTTAGTGTTGCTTATGCAAGCCAAAGCTTGCGATCCGAGCTTGCACTTAACGAACGAAGAGAGTTTAGTGTTGCTTATGCAAGCCAAAGCTTGCGATCCGAGCTTGCACTTAACGAACGAAGAGAGTTTAGTGTTGCTTATGCAAGCCAAAGCTTGCGATCTGAACTGGCACTTAACGAACAAAGAGAGTTTAGTGTTGCTAATGCAAGCCAAAGCTTGCGATCTGAACTGGCACTTAACGAACAAAGAGAGTTTAGTGTTGCTAATTTATCTTAGAGTCAAATAAACATAAGTGAACACCATTTCAACTGATATAAAGTCTGTTGAAATGGTGTTTTATTTTATAGGTTTTATTGTTTATATAAGAATAGTAAGATGGTTTATGCTGATTTTTATACGAAATAGTCTTAAATCATATTTAAATTAAAAAGGCTTTGCTATAATATATAAGATAATAGTTTTTAAAGAGAGGTGTCTAAGTGAAGACAGGACGCATTATAAAATCATTAAGTGGCGTTTATCGTGTAGATGTAGAAGGTGAAATGTACGATACGAAACCACGCGGTTTATTCAGAAAAAATAAATTTTCACCAATCGTTGGTGATGTAGTTGATTTCGAAGTTGAAAATATAACAGAAGGATATATTCAATACGTTCATGATAGAAAAAATGAATTAAAAAGGCCACTTGTTAGTAACGTGGATCATCTTATATTAGTAATGAGTGCAGTAGAACCTGATTTTTCAACGCAATTACTAGATAGATTTTTAGTCATTGCGCATTCGTATCATATGCGCCCGCGTATTCTCATAACTAAAAGAGATTTAGCCTCAGTTGAAACGCAGCAAAAAGTTACACAATTGTTAAATATTTATGAAAATATGGGCTATAAAACACAATTCATTAGTATCGATGATGATATTGAACCTGTTTTTGCTGCTTGGGGGAAGGACTTGCTGTATTAAGCGGTCAATCTGGTGTCGGTAAATCAACACTATTAAATAAATATTTTCCAGAACTGAATATTGAAACGCAACATATTTCAAAAGCACTTAACCGCGGTCGTCATACTACAACACATATAGAGCTTTTTGAACGAAGCCATGGTTATATAGCAGATACGCCTGGGTTTAGTGCGTTAGATTTTACACATATCCAAAAAGACGAATTAAAAAATTACTTTATGGAGATTAATGAATACGGCGAAAAGTGTAAATTTAGAGATTGTAATCATATTAATGAACCAAAATGTAATGTGAAAAATGAGTTGGAAAATGGAAACATTGCACAATTCAGATATGACCATTACTTACAACTCTTTAACGAAATTGCAAATAGAAAGGAAAGATATTAAATGGCAAAACTTTATCCATCATTATTATCAACTGATTTTTTAAAATTACAAGAAGAATTAACAGCATTAGAAGAAGCAGGTGTAGACGGTGTACACTTTGATGTTATGGATGGTCAATTCGTGCCAAATATTTCGATTGGTTTACCAATACTTGAAGCAGTGCGTAAAGGTACACGACTGCCAATTGATGTTCATTTAATGATTGAAAAACCAGAAAAATATGTCGAATTATTTGCCGACTACGGGGCTGATATGATCTCAGTGCACGTAGAAGCAACACCACATATTCATAGAGTAATAGAACAAATAAAGAATGAAAATGTAAAAGCAGGTGTTGTAATCAATCCTGGCACACCCGTAGATGCAATCTTACCAGTGATAAAAATGGTGGATTTTGTATTAGTGATGACGGTGAATCCTGGTTTTGGGGGTCAATCATTTATTAATGATACTGTTGTAAAATTAGATCAACTATCAAAAATCAAAGATGAATTGAACTTAGAATTTGAAATCGAAGTAGATGGTGGTATTAACAATGAGACTGTTGAAACTGTTATAAACCATGGTGCTACAATGTTAGTTGCGGGGTCATATTTCTTTAAACATGATGATTACAAAGAAGTAACGAAAACATTGAAAGGCTGAAGCTAATGAAAGTGAATTTATTGTGTGGCAATAGAAATTTGCCTGAAGGTTTATTAAAGACAGAAACAGATGAGCATTGGATTGGGGTTGATCGAGGAGCGTTACTTTTGATAGAAGCAGGGATAATACCTCGATTTGCTGTAGGTGATTTTGACTCAATTACAAGTGAGGAAAAAGCATTTGTTGAAAAACGAATTGACATTAATCCATTTAATTCGGAAAAAAATGATACAGACCTAGCTTTAGGTATTGATCAAGCAGTGACCAATGGTTATAAAGAGATTTGTGTTTATGGTGCTACAGGTGGTCGATTAGATCATTTTATGGGCGCGTTACAAATTTTAGAAAAACCAGAATATACAGAGCAAAATATTGTCATTAAACTTATTGATGTGAATAATGAAATTCAATTTTTAAAAACAGGGTCATATACGATTCAGAAAAATGACAACTACCGTTATATCTCATTTATTCCAGTCACTTATCCTACGGTTATCTCGTTAAATAATTTTAAATATAATCTAGAAAAGGAACAACTTAAACTAGGATCTACGCTTACGATTTCCAACGAACTTAACCAAACAGAAGGTGATGTGAATATTACTGAAGGCAACGTATTAATGGTGAGAAGTAAAGACTAAAATCCAATAACATAATAACGCTTATGTTTATGAGTTAATTTAAATGAGCGCATAAAAAAAGACCATTCCTCCACATAAGGACTGGTCTTTTCGTGCATTATATTTATTAAACTCTAGTTACTTTACCAGATTTTAAAGCACGTGCAGAAACCCAAACTCTTTTTGGTTTTCCGTCTACAAGAATTCTAACTTTTTGAAGGTTAGCATTCCATCTTCTTTTAGAAGAATTTAAAGCGTGAGAACGATTGTTTCCAGTTGAAGCTTTACGACCTGTTACGAAACATTGTTTGCCCATGAAAGTACCTCCTTTAATAAATATAAATACACGCATCTACTACATACTTGAATAATGTACCACAAATAAAATTAGATGTAAATAAGAAGAATGAATTTTTCTATTTACATAGATTCTACTTTTGTTAAAATCAAATTATGGTATAATTATAAACTGTGGATAAATGTAAAAATTTGCTTAATTAGATAAATTATATTATTTGTTAATTTTATAGTTAATTAAACAACCATAAACTAGGAGGCCCAATTTAAATGACATTAGAAATCACAAATGATTATGGTAGTATAGACATTTCAAACGAAGTAATAGCTTCAGTTGTGGGTAGCAAAGCAGTAGAATGTTATGGGATTGTAGGAATGGCTTCTAGACAACAAGTAAGAGATGGAATTGCTGAAATATTAGGGCATGAAAATTATTCTAAAGGTATTGTTGTAAGAGAAGGCAATGGCGTTATAGATGTTGATATGTATATCATTGTAAGTTATGGTACTAAGATATCTGAAGTAGCAAGCAATTTACAGTCAACAATAAAATATACATTAGAGCAAACATTAAAAGTAAAAGTAAATTCAATAAATATATTTGTACAAGGTGTTCGAGTTAATAATGGCACTAAGAACTAGGAGGACAATACGGAATGGTTAGCAAAATTAATGGTAAATTATTTGCCGAAATGATTATACAAGGGGCACAAAATTTATCAAATCATGCAGACTTGGTTGATTCATTAAACGTGTATCCAGTACCAGATGGAGATACAGGGACAAACATGAATTTAACGATGACATCTGGAAGAGAATCAGTAGAAGAAAACTTGTCGCAGCATATCGGTGAACTAGGAAAAACATATTCAAAAGGTTTGTTAATGGGCGCTAGAGGGAACTCTGGGGTCATCTTATCACAACTATTTAGAGGATTCAGTAAAAATTTAGAAGCGTATGATGAAATCAATGCACAACAATTAGCAGAAAGTTTCAAAGCTGGCGTAGAAACTGCATATAAAGCAATTATGAAGCCTGTGGAAGGTACGATATTAACCGTAGCTAGAGATGCTGCAGATGCTGCTATGCGCAAAGTAGAAGAAACTGAAGATTGTATCGAATTGATGACATATATTTTAGAAGAAGCAGAAATCTCACTCGAAAATACACCTAATTTATTGCCTGTATTAAAAGAAGTGGGCGTAGTAGATAGCGGTGGTAAAGGTTTAGTTGTCGTTTATGCTGGCTTCCTTAAAGCGTTAAAAGGTGAAACGGTAAGTGCTGAAACAGCCAAATTAGATAAAGATTCTTTAGTTAATGAAGAACATGATTTTCATGGTGTAATTAATACTGAAGATATCGTTTACGGTTATTGTACAGAAATGATGGTTCGTTTCGGTAAAAATAAAAAAGTATTTGACGAACAAACGTTTAGAGAAGATATGAGTACATATGGTGACTCATTATTAGTCATAAACGATGACGAAATCGTTAAAGTGCATGTACATAGTGAAAAACCAGGTGATGTGTTTAATTATGGTCAACAGTATGGAGAACTTATTAAATTAAAAGTAGAAAACATGCGTGAACAACACCGAGAAGTTGTAAAAAAAGAACAAGTAAGTCAAAGTGATGCTCAAACACCTGAAACAGTTGAAACAGCAGTTATTGCTATTTCAATGGGAGATGGTATATCTGAATTGTTCAAATCAATGGGTGCAACACATATGATTAGCGGTGGTCAAACAATGAATCCATCAACTGAAGATATTGTTAAAGTAATTGAGCAGTCACAATGTAAACGCGCAATTATTTTACCAAATAATAAAAATATTATGATGGCTAGCGAACAGGCTGCAGATATCGTAGGTGCTGAAGCTGTAGTTATCCCAACTAAATCATTACCACAAGGCATTGCTGCACTCTTTAATTATGATGAATCAGATGCTCTTGAAGTTAACAAAACACGTATGGTTGAATCACTTGAAGCAGTGACGTCAGGTTCAGTGACATATGCTGTAAGAGATACAAAAATTGATGGCGTTGAAATTAAAAAAGACGCATTTATGGGCTTAGTTGAAGATAAAATCGTTACGAGTAACGAAAATGAATTTGAAACTGTTAAAGGTTTATTGTCTGAAATGATTCAAGATGATAGTGAAATCATTACGATGATTGTCGGTGAAGATGCAAATGCATCATTGACTTCGGATATTGAAACTTGGCTTGAAACATCTTATCCAGAAATTGAATTAGATCAACATGATGGCCAACAACCTGTATATCAGTATCTTTTCTCTGTAGAATAAATATATTTATTGAACACTTGTATATAAGGATAGCTTCCATTTTAGGAAGCTATTTTAAGTTGTCGACAAGGTCTAAAAGCTTTGTTGGCAATTTTTTTATGTACGCTTTACGTTGGTATAACTACAGCTTCATTCTAAATTTCATCCTCGCTTATCTAGGGCATGACCTCAGTTTATAGTCATTGACTCATACTGGATAATTCGCATTATGACAGGCGTCTTAGATGAAAAATTCAGAAACTAAAAAATATAGAGTTAGTCTACTAAGGATAAAATTTTTGATAGCAATTATTTTATCGTATGAAAAAATTTGTATAATTAAATTAAATGGAAACATTTTTATTTATTTAAACCTTCTACAACAATATTCTTGTTTTAAATAAGGATAATGCAACCAGTATTGGTTTATAATGTCTAGCTTAATTGTTATAATGAGTTGCATGCATATAAATGTAAGCGCATTACATTAGAAACATTAAAAATAAGAGTGGGGTATAATTATGAAATATAAAACAGTTTTCGATATTATAGGACCTACAATGGTGGGGCCGTCTTCATCTCATACTGCTGGTGCAGTAAGAATTGGATTAGTAGCAAAAGATTTGTTTAATCAATTGCCAAAACAAGCTGATATCTATCTTTACGGTTCGTTTATGGAAACATACAAAGGACATGGTACAGATGTAGCACTTGTTGGTGGTTTACTAGGTTATGATACAGATGATGACCGTATACAAACAAGCTTAGAAACGGCTGAGCAAATGGGAATGAAAGTGAATTTTATAGAAATGGCTGAAGAAAGATCACATCCTAACACTGCTATTATTAATATGAGAGATGCGGATAAAGAAATTTCTGTTGAAGGTGTTTCTATAGGTGGCGGCAAAATAGAGGTAGTTGCGATTAATGGATTTAATATTGCGATTAGCGGTAATTATCCAGCACTGCTTGTTTTTCATAAAGATACTTTCGGCACAATTGGTCGTGTAGCAAATATTTTAGGTGATTCTAGTATTAATGTTGGTAGTATGCAAGTTTCTAGAAAAGAAAAGGGCGACCAAGCATTAATGACTTGTGAGTTAGATGAATCTGTGACAGATGAGATTATAGATAAAATTAAAAACGTCGAAGGTGTAGTGACAGTTTCACTCATGGGCGACGCCTAATGGAGGGTAACGCATGTTTAAAAGTGTGAAAGAATTAGTAGAAAAATGCGAAACAGAAAATAAAAAAATTCATGAAATCATGCTCGAGCAAGAAATGGAAGTTACTGGCTTATCTGAAGCTGATATTTATGCCGGTATGGATAAAAACTTACAAACGATGGAAAATGCACTTGATGAAGGTTTAGAAGGGGTAACTTCAACTACCGGATTAACTGGTGGAGATGCTGTGTTAATCAAAAATTATTTGAAGACAGGTAAATCATTATCTGGCCCAACTTTATTGGATGCAGTGAGTAAAGCAGTTGCGACAAACGAAGTCAACGCAGCAATGGGTAAAATTTGTGCAACTCCTACTGCCGGATCTGCAGGTGTAGTACCAGGCGTATTATTTGGACTCAAACCACGCCTTGAACCTACTAGAAAAGATATGCTGAACTTTTTACTTACCTCAGGAGCATTTGGTTTTGTAGTTGCCAACAATGCATCAATTTCAGGTGCGGCAGGCGGTTGTCAGGCAGAAGTTGGTTCTGCTGCAGCGATGGCAGCTGGTGCGACCGTGGAACTTGCTGGCGGAACACCACAACAATCGGCTGAAGCTTTTGCAATTTGTTTGAAGAATATGCTAGGTTTAGTATGTGACCCAGTAGCTGGCTTAGTCGAAGTGCCTTGCGTGAAGAGAAATGCTGCAGGCGCATCAAACGCAATTGTCTCTGCTGATATGGCTTTAGCAGGTGTAACTTCAAGAATCCCTACAGATGAAGTGATTGAAGCAATGTACAAGATCGGCCAAACAATGCCATCAGCATTGCGTGAAACTGGTCGTGGAGGTTTAGCTGGTACACCAACAGGTCAGCGTCTAAAACAAGAAATATTTGGTGATTAAAAATGTCAAAAGTCAATTTAATAGATAGTCCTTTTCCTTTATCACAGATAAAAGGACTGGGGCCAAAAAGGTTGTCCGTATTAAATGAATTAAATATCCATACTGTTGAGGATTTAATTTTATATTTACCAACCCGTTACGAAGATAATACAGTAATTGACTTGAATACGGCCGAAGATCAAGCGACAGTGACAGTGGTAGGAGAAGTATATTCGACACCTACTGTCGCTTTTTTTGGTCGTAATAAATCTAAGTTAACCGTACATATCATGGTCAATAATATTGCTGTAAAATGCACTTTTTTCAACCAACCTTATTTAAAAAAGAAAATTGAATTGCATGGTACGGTTACGGTAAAAGGTAAATGGAATAGAAGTAAGCAAGAGATAAATGGCAGTAGGATGTTCTTCAATCAACAAGAGTCTCAAAACTCACAATTTGAACCTGTTTATCGTGTTAAAGAAGGCATTAAACAAAAACCATTGAGAGATATGATTCGACAATCATTGGGAGAAGTCACAATACATGAATGGCTCTCTGATGAATTGAGACAAAAATATAAATTAGAGTCATTAGAGAATACGATTAAGGCGTTGCATTTTGCGACAGATAAGTCATCTTTGTTAAAAGCACGTAGAACGTATGCTTTTACAGAATTATTTATGTTTGAATTACGAATGCAATGGTTAAACCGCTTAGAAAAAACATCAGATGAAGCGATTGAAGTAGATTATAATATCAATTTAGTGAAATATTTCATTGATAGTCTTCCTTTTGAACTCACTGATGCGCAAAAACATAGTGTAAATGAAATATTCAGAGACTTGAAAGCACCAATAAGAATGCATCGTCTCTTACAAGGTGACGTAGGTTCAGGTAAAACTGTCGTAGCAGCAATCTGTATGTATGCACTGAAAACTGCGGGATTTCAATCAGCATTGATGGTGCCTACTGAAATATTAGCGGAACAGCATGCAGAAAGTTTAGTTGAAATTTTCGGTGACAGGATGAATGTGGCGTTACTTACAGGTTCAGTGAAAGGTAAAAAGAGAAAGCTGTTGTTAGAACAACTACAAAATAATGAAATTGATTGTATTATCGGCACACACGCCTTAATACAAGATGATGTAGTATTTAATAATGTTGGTTTAGTGATTACAGATGAGCAACATCGTTTTGGTGTGAATCAACGTCAATTGTTGAGAGAAAAAGGTGCGATGACTAACGTCCTCTTCATGACTGCTACACCCATTCCACGAACATTAGCTATATCCGTTTTTGGAGAAATGGATGTGTCATCCATTAAACAATTACCAAAAGGCAGAAAGCCGATTATTACTTCATGGTCCAAACATGAAGCCTATGAAAGTGTACTCAATCAAATGACTTCGGAATTAAAAAAAGGTAGGCAGGCATATGTAATTTGTCCTCTAATTGAAAGTTCTGAGCATTTAGAAGACGTACAGAACGTTGTTGAGTTATATGAATCGCTACAGATATATTATGGTTCTGAAAAAGTAGGACTACTACATGGTAAGTTGCATTCAGAAGAAAAAGATAGAGTAATGCAGCAATTTAGTAATCACGAAATAGACGTTTTAGTATCAACTACCGTTGTAGAAGTAGGGGTTAACGTACCTAATGCAACGTTCATGATGATTTATGATGCTGATCGTTTCGGTTTATCTACATTACATCAATTAAGAGGGCGTGTAGGTAGAAGTGAAGAGCAAAGTTATTGTGTACTCATTGCTTCACCGAAAACAGAAACGGGTATTGAACGAATGAATATTATGACGCAAACGACAGATGGTTTTGAATTAAGTGAACGTGATTTAGAAATGAGGGGTCCAGGTGATTTCTTTGGTGTGAAACAAAGTGGTTTGCCTGACTTCTTAGTCGCAAATGTTGTTGAAGATTATAAAATGTTAGAAGTAGCAAGAGATGAAGCGGCTGAATTAATTCAGTCTGGTGTCTTTTTCGAATCACAATATCAAATGTTGAGAACATTTGTAGAAGAAAACTTATTATATATGAGTTTTGATTAATAAAGAAGGCACAAAATAACAAAACAAGTGCTATTATGAACTAATCCCAAATTGTGGGAATAAAATAAAAACACTTTCGTTGAATTCATACTAAAATGAATTTATACGAAAGTGTTTTATTTTGGCTATAGACTTTTAACGGTTGGTGAGTAAAGTAAATAATCTCTCAGCATTTATTGTTATATTGGCGGTAGATGACTGAACTGAAAATGCCTTTATACTAAGTTTTTAAAGCACTACTACTTCATTTATGAAGATAAGTAGTGCTTATGCAATAGCTTCAGCTCTTGTATTCCATTTTCTAGGGGGCTTTGCTGGGCTGGTTCATACGATGAGACCTTGTTAGAAAAATTAGATTTCTGTCCGAGTCCGATACCCTAGGAAGGCACGCGCTTTTAAATAGAAAAGCACTAATCTATTATAAATTAATAGATTAGTGCTATAAATTTGAGAATGGGATATTTATGTCCCAGCTCCCGCTGAAACGAGAATGTATAATGTTTGCTAGTGTTTTAATTAACACCTACGCCAGTCCAAGCTTTTTCAATTGCTTTAGATGTTTCGCTATTCGTACCATAAAGGTGGTTAGAAGCTTCTTTTAATGATGCTTTTGCATCAGAAAATTGGGCGTTTGGTGTTAAGTACTGTGTGAGTGCTAAATAATAAATTTGTTCAGCTTTTTCTTGGCCAATTGCATTAATTGTTAGGTATGCAGCTTTGTTAGGAATGCCACTATTGGTATGAACCCCACCACTATCTTGGCTACCTTGTAAATATTGATCCATATGGGCAGGTTGGTTATACTGTTCTGGATTTTTTAAACTTCTTAATGCATCGCCATCTTTATTTGGTGTATATACATCTTCACCTAGTAACCAATCGTCTGAATCAACAAAATAACCAAAAACGTCAGAGAAAGATTCGTTTAATGCACCCGACTGATGACTATACTCTAAACCAGCAGTTCGTTCTGTTACTGCATGCGTGAGCTCATGGGCGACGATATCATTCGCACCTGACAATGCTTTAAACGTCTGGCCGTCTCCGTCACCATAAATCATATACTGACCGGTCCAAGCAGCGTTATTAAAGCTTTTGTCATAATGGACTACCGAATCAATGTCACCGCCGTTATTATCATAACTGTTTCTATCATGTTTATTGAGGAAATAGTTATAGACTTCTTTTGCGTAGTAATGAGCGTCTACACCAGCGCGCTGATCTTCTTTATTGAAATTATTGCTGTCATTTGTAATAGGTGAATAGGCATTTGTGGTCTCATTTGCAGTTTTAGTTTCTATAACTGCATCTTGAGAAGTATCGAGTAATGAATATGAACCATTTGCTTTTGTAACGCTTAAAGGTTGTTTTTCATCTCCATTAACGCCTGTTCCTTTACCTTCAGTTGTTGCATTTTTGATAACGTTTTGTTTTGTTAATATTTCACCAGTAGTAGCGTCAACTTGAATTTTCCAATGTGCTGCTTTAGGGGAAATGTAATTAAGTTCGATATCATAAACAAGTCTTTGTTTATCACTATTTATATCAAGGTTATTTTTACTGACTACAGGATAGCTTTTTATATTTTTTACATCAGACTTTGCTTTACCTATAGCTTCAAAAGCTTTATTTTCAGCGTTAGCAGAAGATAATTTAGCTTCATTCTCTACCTTTATGTATGGTTTATCTACATTACCATTTATTAATGTTACATTACCTTTATTATTGACATGTACTTTAATTGTTGTGCCTTCTGATGTAACGTCGTTTACCTTTGGTTTCAATGCGTAATGTGTGACACCAGTTTTATCTTGTTGCTTATCTATTACGTTGTATTGTTTGAAAGCTTCTTTATTTATAGTTTCTTGCTTGGTCTTGGATGATTGATTAACAAGAGATTGTGCATTATTTTGTAAAAATTGTTCTACATCTGCATTATTATTAATCGTAGGGGTATTTGATGATTCTAAACTTTCAGGTTTAATACTATTACTTTCTTGTGCATGAGCATAGCTTGTAGTAAAGGCTAATAATGAACATGACAGTAATGTAGTTGATAATACTTTTTTCATTAGATCCTCCTAAATAAATTATCCAATTAATGGAATAATTTTTGAAAAATAAATATAATACACCTTTAAAACAATTCAAATTATACATTTCAATTTTATTTAATTCAATATCTTAATAAATATTTATATAGAATGATTAGTGTTTGTATTTATTTTGATAATTAACCCCCTTGGAAATCGATTTAAACGTTATAATATTTCTTATATTGGTTATCTGACATGAAAAACATCTAAGGAAGTATGTTTTTTGTTGAGCTAATGAAATAGAAAGTGTTATGATGTGTTAGGAATGTTTAAGACTTGGTACTAAAAATTAGGTGATTTAGGTGGTTAGAACAAAATGAAGTTAAAAAAACAAGAACGACGCGAAGCAATTAAAAAAGAGATTGAAAAAAACCCCTTTATTACAGATTTGGATTTGAGTACACTTTTTCAGTGAGTATTCAAACTATTAGGTTAGATCGTACATACTTAGATATTCCAGAACTAAGAAAACGAATTAAATCCGTAGCAAGAAAAAATTATGAAAGTATTCGATCCATTGATGGTAGTGAAATCATAGGCGATGTAATAAATGTTCAGCCTGATCAACTCGCAACTTCAATTATAGATATTGATGAAGATTCTGTATTTACTAGAAATAAAATTGCCAGAGGACATGTACTTTTTGCACAAGCGAATTCACTGTGTGTAGCGCTTATACATAAACCTGTTGTGTTAACTCAGGAAAGTAATGTAGCATTTTTAAAAACAGTGAAATTAAATGATACAGTACGTGCTGACGCACAAACGATTGAAATTACAAGTAAATATTATATGATAAAAGTAAATTCGTATGTCAAAGATACTTTGGTATTTAGAGGTACATTCAAAATGTATTATACAAGTGAGGATGAACAAGATGGTTAAAATAGCGATTGATATGATGGGTGGAGACGATGCACCTGAAATCGTTTTAGAAGCTGTTGAAAAAGCTGTGAATGATTTTAAAGATTTAGAAATAATTTTATTTGGTGATCAAACTAAATGCACACTCAAACATGGTCGTGTAGAAGTACGTCATTGTACAGAAGAAATTACGATGGACGATGAACCAGTTAGAGCGATTAAACGTAAAAAAGATAGCTCAATGGCACGTATGGCTGAAGCAGTTAAAGCTGGTGAAGCAGATGGTTGTGTATCTGCAGGAAATACAGGTGCATTGATGTCTGCTGGTTTGTTTATAGTAGGACGTATTAAGGGTGTTGAGCGTCCCGCATTAGTCCTCACTTTGCCAACAATTTCTGGAAAAGGATTTGTGTTTATGGATGTAGGTGCTAATGCAGACGCCAAGCCGGAACACTTATTACAATACGCCCAATTAGGCAATATTTATGCCCAAAAAATCAGGGGCGTTGAACAGCCTTCAGTAGGTTTGTTGAATATTGGTACAGAGGCAGCTAAAGGTAACACGTTAACTAAAAAAGCATTTAGTTTGATGGACGAACAAAATGTCTTCAATTTCACAGGAAATGTAGAAGCAAAAGGCTTAATGGACGACGCAGCTGATGTTGTAGTTACAGACGGATATACTGGTAATATGATTCTTAAAAATTTAGAAGGTGTTGCAAAAGCGATGGGTAAAATGCTTAAAACAACGCTTCTAAGTAGTTTCAAGAATAAAATTGCCGCATTTGTATTACGTAAAGACTTAAATGGTTTAATGTCAAAAATGGATTATGCAGAATATGGTGGCTCGGTATTATTAGGATTGAATGGCATTGTAGTAAAAGCACATGGTAGTTCTAGTGCGAAAGCTTTTTATTCAGCAATCCGTCAAGCTAAAATAGCGGGAGAACAAAATATTGTGGAAACTATGAGAGAAACGGTGGGTAAAGTAAATGAGTAAAACTGCGATTATCTTCCCAGGCCAAGGATCACAAAAAGTCGGGATGGCAAATGATTTATTTAATCAAAATGATGCTGCAACAACGATTCTTAATCAAGCACAAGCACAAATGGATTTTGATATTTTAGAAACAATGTTTTCAGATGAAGAAAATAAATTAGGTCAAACAGAAAATACACAACCGGCGTTGCTCACACATAGCTCAGCTTTATTACAAGCACTTAATAATCTAAATGCTGATTATACAATGGGCCATAGTTTAGGTGAATATGTGAGTCTAGTAGCGAGTGGTGTATTGAAATTTGATGATGCAGTTCAAATTGTTCGTAAGCGTGGACAACTGATGGCCGTCGCTTTTCCTGATGGTGTTGGAAGTATGGCAGCAGTATTAGGTTTGGATTTTGATGATGTTAATGCAATATGTCAAAAACTTTCAACAGATGAAGAAATTATTGAACCAGCAAATATAAATTCTCCTGGACAAATCGTTGTCTCTGGACACAAAACATTAATAGATAAATTAGTGGCAGAAGGCAAATCATTAGGTGCGAAACGTGTCCTACCACTTGCTGTATCTGGCCCATTTCATTCATCTATGATGCAGGTGATCAAAGACGATTTTGCTGAGTATGTTGAACAATTTGACTGGAATGATGCACAATTCCCTGTAGTTCAAAATGTGCATGCAAAAGGTGAAACAGATGCCAATGTAATTAAGGATAATATGATTAAACAATTATATTCACCAGTACAATTCATTGATTCAACACAATGGTTAATTGATCAAGGTGTAGATCACTTTATTGAAATTGGTCCTGGTAAAGTACTTTCAGGTTTAATTAAAAAGATAAATAGAGATGTGAAAATAACTTCGATTCAAACATTAGAAGATATGAAAGCGTGGAATGAAAATGACTAAAAGTGCATTAGTAACTGGTGCTTCGAGAGGTATAGGACGTAGTATAGCGATACAATTGGCAGAAGAAGGATACAATGTTGCTGTGAATTTTTCGGGAAACAAAGAAAAAGCGGATGCTGTTGTTGAAGAAATTAAAGCGATAGGCGTTGAAAGTTTTGCTATTCAAGCAAATGTTGCAAATGGTGATGAAGTAAAAGCAATGATTAAAGCGGTTGTTAGCGAATTTGGTTCTGTTGATGTCCTTGTTAATAACGCAGGTATTACGCGTGATAATTTGCTTATGCGTATGAAAGAGCAAGAATGGGATGACGTAATTGATACAAACTTAAAAGGCGTTTTCAACTGTATTCAAAAAGTGACACCACAAATGCTAAGACAAAAGAGTGGTGCAATTATTAATTTATCAAGTGTTGTTGGAGCTATGGGTAATCCAGGGCAAGCAAACTATGTTGCGACTAAAGCTGGTGTAATTGGTTTAACGAAATCATCAGCACGTGAACTGGCTTCAAGAAACATCACAGTAAATGCTGTTGCACCAGGTTTTATTGTTTCTGATATGACTGATGCTTTAAGTGATGAGCTTAAAGCAAAAATGTTAGAACAAATCCCATTAGCTAAATTCGGGAAAGACCAAGATATTTCTCATACTGTAGCATTTTTAGCTTCAGACAAAGCGAAGTATATTACGGGTCAAACAATACATGTCAATGGTGGTATGTATATGTAAGTAAGTGCTACACAACATGACAAATCTTGTTTTATAAAACTTCTGAACTCATATAAGAGATTATGATATGGTATAAAGTATAGATTTAAAATGATTGTGTCACAACTTCATTACTACACTTTATTGTATAAGATCCATTTATATAATGTTTATACAGTACAATCAATTGAAATACTACTTGTATTTCAATTGATAAAGTGGGAAAATATATAAGTCTATAATAAGATTTTTTAAAGGAGGTGAATCGACGTGGAAAACTTCGACAAAGTAAAAGATATCATCGTTGACCGTTTAGGTGTTGACGCTGAAAAAGTAACTAAAGAGGCATCTTTCAAAGATGATTTAGGCGCTGACTCACTTGATATTGCTGAATTAGTTATGGAATTAGAAGACGAATTTGGTACTGAAATTCCTGATGAAGAAGCTGAAAAAATCAACACTGTTGGTGACGCAGTAAACTTTATTAATAGTATCGAAAAATAATAAAAAAATATCTGAGTCGTTGAGATGACGGCTCAGATTTTTTATTGATTTTAAACAGAATTTATATTGTAAGATAATAGTGCTATAACGATTATCACTAGATATATAGATCGTAAATACAGTAGACAGTTTTTTCTTTAGTTTTATTGTATTTTCACGTAAAATATAAAGGTATTAGTACTTTATCATTAAATCTGAGGAGGGAATAGATTGTCCAATTATAAAAAAATAGAAATGGTTAAAGCATTTGAAAAAAATTTGCGCAGAAGATGCAAGAATTAGACTTGAATTTTAAACAAATAGAATTATATCAGCAAGCATTTTCGCATTCGAGTTTTATAAATGATTTTAATATGAATCGTTTAGAGCATAATGAACGATTAGAATTTTTAGGAGATGCGGTATTAGAATTGACGGTTTCACGTTATTTATTTGATAAATATCCAGAATTGCCAGAGGGTAATTTAACAAAAATGCGTGCAACAATTGTTTGTGAGCCTTCACTTGTAATATTTGCGAAAAAAATTCAAATCAATGAACTTATCTTGTTAGGTAAAGGTGAAGAGAAAACAGGTGGCAGAACTCGTCCTTCACTCGTATCAGATGCATTTGAAGCATTTGTAGGTGCGTTATATTTAGACCAAGGCTTAGAATCTGTGTGGAAATTTGCAGAACAAATTATTTTTCCGTATGTCGAAGATGAAGAACTTGATGGTGTTGTAGACTTTAAAACCCAATTTCAAGAATTTGTCCATAAACAAAATAAAGGTGATGTCACTTATCGTTTAATCAATGAAGAAGGACCAGCGCATCATCGTCTATTTACTTCTGAAGTGATATTAGAAAATGCTGCAGTAGCAGAGGGTAAAGGGAAGACTAAAAAAGAATCCGAACAAAAAGCAGCAGAAAGTGCATATAAATCAATGAAAAACAAAGCTAAATAACTTTGTTATAAAACAATATGATAAAAAAATCATATATTGTTAAGACCTTCGCAATAGCAATGTAGTTAATAAAGAAATATATTAGCCTTCAGGTTAATGCATGAGTATTTCTAAACTGTGAAGCAGCAAGGAACACTTTAAAGGAGAATAGCATGGTATATTTGAAATCAATAGATGCCTTTGGGTTTAAATCGTTTGCGGAGCACACAAATGTACAATTTGATGAAGGTGTAACAGCAATTGTAGGCCCTAACGGCAGTGGGAAAAGTAACATAACAGATGCAATAAAATGGGTGTTAGGTGAACAATCAGCTAAATCACTACGTGGCGCTAAAATGGAAGATATTATTTTTTCAGGCGCAGAACATCGAAAAGCTCAAAATTATGCAGAAGTTAAATTGAAATTAGATAATAGCTCAGGCAAGTTACAATTAGACGCGACAGAAATCGTCGTAACACGTCGATTATACAGAAGTGGTGAAAGTGAGTATTATCTTAATAATGACCGTGCAAGATTAAAAGATATTATTGATTTGTTTTTAGACTCAGGTTTAGGAAAAGAAGCGTTTAGTATTATTTCGCAAGGTCGTGTAGATGAAATACTAAATGCTAAACCAGTGGATAGAAGACAAATACTAGAAGAATCTGCAGGAGTTTTAAAATATAAAAAACGCAAAGCTGCTTCTGTACAAAAGCTCGATCAAACAGAAGATAACCTTTCAAGAATACAAGATATTCTATATGATTTAGAGGGGCGAGTTGAACCATTAAGAGAAGAAGCAGCAATTGCTAAAGAATATAAACATCTTTCCAAAGAAATGGAAAGAAGTGATGTACTTGTAACGGTTTATGATATTGAACAATATAGTAAGAATATTCATGAACTTGATGATAATTTAAATAATTTAAAGAGTCATCAAGCTACAAAAGATGCAGAGAAAGTACAATATACACAAGCATTAAACAAATATAAATCTGAAAGACAACAACTAGATGAACATATTGAATCATTAAATTTTCAACTTGTTAAAGCGACAGAAGAAGTTGAAAAGTATGCAGGACAACTTAACGTGTTAGAAGAACGTAAGAAAAATCAATCACAAACAAACGCTCGTTTTGAAGAAGAACAAGAAAGTCTTAAAATACAAACAGAAACCTTAAAACAAGAAAAGATAGATGCACAAAATCAAATAGATAAATTAAAAAAACAACAAAAAGAGTTGAATGAAAAAATTCAATACTTTGAATCACAACTCTATGTCAGTGATGAACAACATGACGAAAAATTAGAAACAATCAAAGATGAATATTATCAACTCATGTCTGAACAATCTGATGTAAATAATGACATTCGCTTTTTAGAACATACCATCCAAGAAAATGAAACGAAACAATCACGTTTAGATAGTAGATTACTTGAAGCCTTTGAACAACTGAAGAAAATTCAAAGCGACATCAATGAAGCTGAAAAACAAACCGCGACGGCTCAAAAAGAATTGAAAAAATCTGAGCAACAGCTCAATAATTATGAAAAGAAATTAACACAACTTAAACAACAACAATCTGAGTACGAAGAAAAATTGCATCAAGCGTATAGATTTAACGATAAATTAAAATCCCGTATCGATAGTTTGGCC
This sequence comes from Staphylococcus sp. AntiMn-1, assembly GCF_001663395.1. Taxonomy (NCBI): domain Bacteria; kingdom Bacillati; phylum Bacillota; class Bacilli; order Caryophanales; family Staphylococcaceae; genus Staphylococcus; species Staphylococcus sp. AntiMn-1. The sequence continues at coordinate 751,219 of NZ_CP012968.1, read as the reverse complement.
ACGCAACAGGAAGAATATAGCTATTTCTTTAATGGTGTAAAACATATACTTAAGGCTAAAGACAATAAACTTTCAGGGATACGTGGAGCAGTTGCTGAAGTAATTCAAGTGCCATCCGATTTAACTAAAGCAATCGAAACTGCACTTGGTGCATCACTACAGCATGTGATTGTAGATTCAGAAAAAGATGGTAGACAGGCAATTCAATATCTAAAACAAAACGGTTTCGGTAGAGCGACGTTTTTACCACTCAATGTAATTCAACCTCGCCAAATTGGTAATGAAATTATGAAAACTGCACAAAATAGTGAGGGTTTTATTAATATTGCTGCACAAGCAATTGAAGTAGATTCAGATTATCAAAATGTAGTTCAAAATTTACTTGGTAATACAATAATTGTAGATGAATTGAAAAATGCCAACGACTTAGCACGTAAAATCCGTTATCGTACGCGTATTGTGACTTTAGAAGGCGATATCGTGAACCCTGGTGGTTCAATGACGGGTGGCGGAGATCGTAAATCTAAAAGTATTTTAGCTCAAAAAGATGAACTGACAACGATGCGTGCCCAACTCGAAGATTATCAACAGCAAACATTAGCATTTGAAAAACAATTTCAAAATATTAAAAATGAGTCAGATCAACTGAGCGAAAAATATTTTGATACAAGTCAACATTATAATGCTATTAAACAAAGTGCTCATAATTATGAATTAGAACTAGACAGATTACGTAAAAGTGAAGCGCATTTAAAAGACGAGCATGAAGAATTTGAATTTGAAAAAAATGATGGCTACCAAAGTGAAACAAGTAAACAAACACTTGATGATAAAAAGCAAAGATTATCTAAAATCAAAACACAGCTACAAAAATTAGAAGATGATATCAATCTTTATACAAAACTTTCTAAAGAAGGTAAAGAAAGCACAACACAAATCCAGCAACAATTACATCAAAAGCAATCCGATTTGGCAGTTGTAAAAGAACGATTAAATACTCAAAAACAAACTGAGTCAAAAATAGCAAAACAACTCAATGATGTTATTGTGCAACATCAAAAATTAGAAGAACAAATTAAACTCTTTAATTCAGATGAAATGACAGGCGAAAAAGCATTTGAAACGATTCAATATAATATGGAACAAAGTAAAGCCGAGAAAGCAAAATTATCTCAAAACATAGAAGACGTTAAATCGCGTAGACTCGAATTGAATGATACAATTGAAGTGACAGATCAAAAACTTCAAGAAGCAAATCAAGATATTCTTTCTATAGAAAATCGTTATCAAGATATTAAATCCGAGCAGTCACGTTTAGATGTATTAATTAATTATGCGATTGATCATTTGAGCGAAGATTATCACATAACATATGAACGTGCGAGTGAATTATATGATTTAGATGAAGATATAGACGTTTTACGCAAAAAAGTAAAATTAACTAAAATGTCTATTGAAGAGTTAGGACCAGTTAATTTAAATGCGATTGAACAATTTGAAGAAATTAATACGCGTTTTACATTTTTAGATGAACAACGTGCTGACTTGAGAGCAGCGAAAACAACTTTAGAACAACTTATCGAAGAAATGGATCAAGAAGTGAAAGATCGTTTTAAAGAAACATTTCATGCCGTTCAAGGATATTTTTCAGATGTGTTTAAATCATTGTTTGGTGGGGGTCAAGCAGAACTACGCTTAACAGATGATGACTATCTATCTGCAGGTGTAGATATCATTGTGCAACCACCTGGTAAGAAGTTACAACATTTGTCACTGCTTAGTGGTGGAGAACGTGCTTTGAGTGCTATAGCATTATTATTTGCGATTTTAAAAGTTCGCTCAGCGCCATTTGTTATCTTAGATGAAGTTGAAGCGGCACTTGATGAAGCAAACGTGATACGTTATGCACAATACTTAAAAAATCTATCAGACCAAACTCAATTTATTGTGATTACACACCGTAAAGGTACAATGGAATTCTCAGATCGCTTATATGGTGTAACAATGCAAGAATCTGGAGTTTCCAAACTAGTAAGTGTTAATTTAAATACGATTGATGAAGTGATTAAGGAGGAACAAACATGAGCTTTTTCAAACGATTAAAAGATAAATTTTCAGCACCTTCAGAAGAACAAAAGCAACAACTTGAAGAATTAGAACAACAAGACGCAGAACAACAATCAGAACAACAAGGTGAAGCATCACAAGATAGAGAAACCGAAATTCAAGATAAACCAGCGAAAAAAGTTAAAAAATTAAAAGAAGCTGACTTTGATGATGATGGATTAATCTCTATTGAAGATTTTGAAGAAATTGAAGCGCAACAGCTTGGTGCCAAATTTAGAGCTGGTTTAGAAAAATCGCGTGAGAATTTCCAAGCACAACTTAATAATTTACTCGCACGTTATCGTAAAGTTGATGAAGAGTTCTTCGAAGCATTAGAAGAAATGTTAATTACTGCAGATGTTGGATTTAATACTGTGATGCAACTTGTAGAAGAATTACGTGAAGAAGCGCAACGTCGCAATATTACTGAAACAGAGGATTTACGTGAAGTTATTGTTGAGAAAATTGTAGAAATCTATCACCAAGATGATGATAACTCAGAAGTGATGAATATAGAAAATGAAGGATTAAATGTAATCCTTATGGTCGGAGTGAATGGTGTTGGTAAGACAACAACAATTGGTAAATTAGCGCATCGTTACCAAGCTGAAGGCAAAAAAGTAATGCTTGCTGCTGGAGATACATTCAGAGCTGGTGCAATTGAACAACTTAAAGTATGGGGCGAACGCGTTGGTGTTGAAGTGTTGAGCCAAAGAGAAGGTTCAGACCCAGCTGCAGTAATGTATGATGCAATTAACGCAGCTAAAAGTAAAGACGTAGATATTTTAATATGTGATACTGCTGGCCGTTTACAAAACAAATCCAATTTAATGAATGAATTAGAGAAAGTTAAACGAGTTATTGGACGTGCTGTACCAGAGGCACCTCATGAAGTTTTACTTTGTCTTGATGCAACGACAGGTCAAAATGCATTGTCACAAGCAAAATCATTTAAAGAGGTTACAAATGTTACAGGTATTGTATTAACAAAATTAGATGGTACTGCTAAAGGTGGTATCGTATTAGCGATTCGTAATGAACTTCATATCCCAGTTAAATACGTAGGTTTAGGTGAAAAATTAGATGATCTCCAACCATTCAATCCTGAGAGCTATGTGTATGGATTATTCGCTGATATGATTGAACAAAATGTCGAAGAAGCACCTGAGTCAAATCAGAGTGAAGCAGAAATTGAAGGTAATTCAGATGAGTCAAAATGATTTAATTAAAACGATACGTATGAATTATCTGTTTGACTTTTACCAATCATTACTAACGAATAAGCAAAGAAACTATTTAGAATTATTTTATTTACAAGATTATTCTTTAAGTGAGATTGCTGATACGTTTGATGTGAGTCGTCAAGCAGTGTATGATAATATAAGAAGAACTGGCGATTTAGTGGAAGATTATGAAAAAAAATTAGGATTATACCAGAATTTTGAACAAAGACAAAAATTATATGAACATATAAAACAGCACATAAATGATCCAGAAAAAATAAAACAATACATTCAAGCACTTGAAGATTTAGAATAAAAGTATATAAAGGAGGGTATTTGATATGGCATTTGAAGGATTATCCGATCGTCTACAAGGAACGATGCAAAAAATCCGAGGCAAAGGTAAAGTTACTGAAGCAGATATTAAATTGATGATGCGTGAAGTAAGATTAGCATTATTAGAAGCCGATGTTAACTTTAAAGTGGTAAAGGAATTTGTCAAAACTGTATCAGATAGAGCTTTAGGTTCAGATGTTATGAAGTCATTAACACCTGGACAACAAGTCATCAAAATTGTGCAAGAAGAACTTACCCAACTTATGGGAGGGGAAAATGCTACGATTAAAATGGCTAACAAGCCGCCAACTGTAGTGATGATGGTTGGTTTACAAGGTGCTGGTAAGACTACCACTGCTGGTAAATTAGCATTATTAATGCGTAAAAAATATAATAAAAAGCCATTATTGGTAGCGGCAGATATTTATCGTCCTGCGGCAATTGATCAATTGCAAACAGTAGGTAAACAAATCGACATTCCAGTTTATAGTGAAGGCGATCAAGTTAAGCCACAACAAATCGTTGAAAATGCAATCGCACATGCAAAAGAAGCGCATTTAGATTTTGTTATTATTGATACTGCTGGTCGTCTACACGTTGATGAAGCATTAATGCAAGAATTAAGCGATGTAAAAGAAATTACGAAACCAGATGAAATTATGTTAGTTGTTGATGCGATGACAGGTCAAGATGCTGTGAATGTTGCAGAATCTTTTGATTCTCAATTAGAATTATCTGGCGTAACATTAACAAAATTAGATGGTGATACACGTGGTGGTGCTGCACTTTCAATCAGATCAGTTACTCAAAAACCGATTAAATTTGTAGGTATGAGTGAGAAACTAGATGGCTTAGAAGCATTCCATCCTGAACGTATGGCATCTCGTATATTAGGTATGGGAGATGTATTGAGTTTAATTGAAAAAGCACAAACAGATGTGGATGAAGATAAAGCAAAAGACTTAGAAAAGAAAATGCGTACATCTTCGTTTACATTGGAAGATTTCTTAGAACAATTAGACCAAGTTAAAAGTTTAGGACCTCTTGATGACATTATGAAAATGATTCCTGGCATGAACAAAATGAAAGGCATTGAAAATATGAATATGGACGATAAGCAAATTGATCATATTAAAGCCATCATTCAATCTATGACGCCTAATGAGCGTAACAAACCTGAAACTTTAAATGTTTCTCGTAAAAAACGTATTGCTAAAGGTTCAGGACGTTCAGTGCAAGAAATCAATAGATTGATGAAACAATTCACTGATATGAAAAAAATGATGAAACAATTTTCCGGTGGCGGTAAAGGCAAAAAAGGCAAACGCAAACAAATGGAAAATATGATGAATGGCATGAACTTACCATTCTAAAATCATAAATTTTGTATAACTATAAATAATAAAAACCAAAACAACGATGCTTAGACAAATCGTTGCATAGTGTCGACAAAGTCTATGACTTTGTTGGCATTTTTTTGTGCTTTCTTTCCTTAGTTAATAGTATCAGCCTGTATTCTTCGATTAATACTTTTCCACAGGAGTACGCCCAACCCACTGCCACATTTCAAATAAAATGAATTTAATAAATCATTTATCGTTATTTATTGATGCAACTTATATAAAGGTAAATAAAAAACAAATGTATAATAGAATTAGTGAAAATTGTGGTCTCAAATAATTGAAAGAAGATTTGAAGATACTAAAGATATGATATGAGAAAGTGTAGAGGAATAAAAAATCTATAAATACGACGCTGATTTGTCTTGCCATAAATCCTAAAAATTAAGACTTATTAAAAAAACCAAATGATGTAAGGTCATTTGGTTTGTCTTCGTTCTGTAATGATTCTTTGACAAATTACCGTTCTGGTTTCTCGTCAATTGTATTATTTGAAGAATGATTAAATTTTTTCTAATCCTAAATGATCACGGAAAGTATGACCATCATAAGTTGTTCTGTATAAATTTCTTTTTTGTAATTCGGGTACAATAAATGCTACGAAATCCTCTAAACTATCTGGAAAGACAGGCGGCATCAAATTAAAACCATCGGCTACACCACTTAGTAACCAGTACTCCATTTGATCTACGATATCTTCAGGAGTACCAATCAAGGTGAAATGCCCGCCACCAGCATTTAAGTAACCGAGTAGTTCTCTTACAGTTGGATGAGTATCACGAATAATTTCCAATATTGTTTCGTAACGGCCAACTGGTCCTGTAAAATCTTCTACAGGAGGCAGGGGTGGCACGGGTTCATCTAACTCCCAGTTTTGACAATCTTGTTGAATAAAGAAACTTAATTGCTTTAATGCGGTTTCCACCGGTAAGGCTTTGTCTAACTTTTCTTTCTTAGCATAGGCTTTTTCATAAGTTTCAGCGACATATGTAACTAGACCGGGAAAAATTTTGATATATCTACTATTGTTTTTTGATAATTGTAATTGTTGATCGAGCTTTTCTCGAAAAGCTTGTGCTTGTTTAAAGTTCCAGGATACTGAATACACTGCATCTGCATATTGAGTTGCTAAAGCAATACCTTGTGAAGATGCACCAGCTTGCATAGCTACTGGACGACCTTGTGGACTACTTGGCGTTGTTGATGGTCCTTTAACTTTGAAATGTTTACCATGATGATTAATAGCATTAATGTCATCATCATTAATAATTTTTTTATTCTTTCGATCATGTAAAAAATGTTTTTTATCCCAAGATGTGAATAACCGATTCATCACTTTTGCAAATTCAGCAGCAATTTCATAGCGTTCATTATGATCAGGGAGCATTTCCATACTGTGATTTAAAGCTTCTAAATCTGTCATAGAGGTGACAAGATTCCAACCTATACGTCCATTTGAAAGATGATCTAGACTGAGCAACTGTCTAGATGCGGTAAAAGGATTTGAGAATGTACTTGAAATTGTTGCGACAAGTCCAATATGTGTTGTCACATGAGCAATAGCAGATAAACTGACGATAGGATCGAACCAAAATGCCGGCATATCAGTAGAAGATTTCGCAGGAAAAGATTGATTGTCCGCGAAAAATACTGCGTCGAATAGTCCCTTTTCAGCAAGTTGAGCTAATTCCTGATAATAAATAATTTCACCGATACGTGACACACTAGAGTTCGGCATTAACCACGCAGCTTGGTGATGACCACAAGCATATAATAAAACGCCAATATTAAGTTGTTTTTGATTTTTATCAGACATAGAAAGCACTTCCTAATTTTAATTTGTTAATTCATTGTTAAGCCACCATCAACTGTGAAATTTTGTCCTGTTATACCATTAGCTTGTTCAGAAGCTAAGTATGCAACCATGTTTGCAATGTCTTGTGGCGAAGTCACTCGTTTAAGCGGTGTTGTTTGTGCAATCATGTCAAATACTTCAGTCGTGGTTGTAGCACTTGCGTCAGTTGTTTTTAACAGGCCTCCTGACACGACATTAGCTCTAATACCAAATTTACCAAGCTCGGCAGCAATATTACGAGTAAAGCCAATTAATCCTGCTTTTGCAGTTGTATATTCATGATAAGGTACAACGGGATTTTGATATAAATTTGTCCCGATAGAAATAATAATGCCTTGCTGTCTTTCCAAAAATTGAGGCATGACACTTTGTGTTACATTGAAGGCAGCTTTTAAAGTGCCATCTATCTGTTGTTGATAATCATCCCATGCTAAATCTGTAAATGATTTTTGCTGTGTAGGATCAAACTTAAAACCTACTAATGCATTGTTAATCACGACATCAATTTTCCCGAAATATTGGGTAGCTTGTTCAATTAAGTGGTCAATATCATTTCTATTTGTGACATCAGCTTGAATGGCAATTGCATGGTCAGAGCCGATGTCAGAAACAAGATCTTCTGCTAACGATTTATTTTTGTAATAATTGATTATAATATTGTACCCTTGTTGCGATAGTGTTTTTGCAATCGTTGCACCTAAGCCTCTACTACTACCAGTTACTAAAATAGTTTTATTCATAACTTTCACTCCTAAAATTTTAAAAAGTAAAATTAAAAAAATACACAACCCTCACTATAGAAAGTTGTGTATTAGAAATGATAGAATAGTAATATTGCAAAAAGGCAAGATTGCCCCTTGAATATAGGATATAAAATCTTTCACACTTTCCTCCGCTAGTTTCAGCTAGATCAGGTTCAAAGGGTTTGAGTTGTACTCATCTCAGTTAAAAACACCCCTAGTGCATGTGCTTATTTAATTTAATCTCAATGTATAGCTTTTAAATATAGATGTCAAGAGACTTAATATAAGACAAGGCATATCATAGTGGTGTAAAGTGCGTGAAAAGAGGAAATTGACAAAAGCGCGTTATTTAAAAGGTAATTGATGAGAAAAAATGATTTTTTAAAATTGGTAAAGGATAACCTCTTTACAAATATTAGAAGAACTGGTATCATTATTTCTTGTAGAAAATAAATACTTATGAAATTAAAAGGAGAGAATATAAATGGCAGTTAAAATTCGTTTAACACGTTTAGGCTCAAAAAGAAATCCATTCTATCGTATCGTAGTTGCAGATGCTCGTGCACCACGTGACGGTCGTATTATCGAACAAATTGGTACTTACAACCCTAACAATGTAAATGCAGCAGAAGTTAAAATCGACGAAGAATCAGCACTTAAATGGTTAAAAGACGGTGCTAAACCGACTGATACAGTTCACAATATCTTATCAAGAGAAGGTATTTTGAAAAAATTCGACGACCAAAAATAAGTTTTAAACTTATTAAACAAATATAGTGTTTGTAAGAGTACCGTTTAGGTGCTCTTTTTTTAATGGAAAATATTATAATCAGTGCTTTAACATAGTTGAGAATAAGAAAATTTTCTATTGAGGAATGTATTACTATGTTAGATTTATACATGTTATAATAATTAAATAATACATAAAAATTACACAACATTTATAAGATACATTTATCGGAGGCACATATATGAAAGTTGAAGTTGGAAAAATTGTTAATACACATGGCATTAAAGGTGAAGTGAAAATAAAGTCTAATTCTGATTTTACAGATAAACGTTTTCAACCAGGAGAAATAGTTGAAATAGCACGTAAAGATAAAGCGCCACTTGAATTTAAAATTGCTTCATATCGTATGCATAAAGGACTGCATATGCTTACGTTTGAAGGTATCAATAATATTAATGATATCGAGTACCTAAAAGGTGAAACACTTTTACAAGAACGTGATCATGAAGAAATAGAACTTGGAGAACATGAATTTTATTATTCAGATATCATTGGCTGTACCGTTTTTAATGAAGATACTCCAATTGGTCGTGTGATTGAGATATTTGAAACAGGTGCAAACGATGTGTGGGTAGTCAAAGGCGACAAAGAATACCTCATTCCTTATATCGCGGATGTGGTCAAAGAGATTGATGTAGAAGGTAGACGTATTCAAATCACGCCTATGGAAGGATTATTAGATTAATGAGAATCGACTATTTAACATTATTTCCTGGCATGTTTGAAGGTGTTTTAAACCAATCTATTTTAAAACGAGCCCAAGAAAAAGATTTGCTACAAGTAAATACAGTGGATTTTAGACACTTTGCTGAAAACAAACATAATCAAGTGGATGACTACCCATTTGGAGGCGGTCAGGGGATGGTGTTAAAGCCGGAACCGATATTCAATGCAATGGATAGTATTGAGCGAACAGAAGACACAAGGGTCATTTTAATGTGCCCTCAAGGTCGTCCCTTTACTCAAGCAATTGCTAATGAACTCAGTCAGGCAGAGCACTTAGTATTTATTTGCGGGCATTATGAAGGCTACGATGAAAGAATCCGTGAATATTTAGTCACTGATGAAATTTCAATGGGGGACTATGTATTGACTGGTGGTGAACTACCGGCGATGGTAATGACAGATGCGGTAGTTAGACTTTTACCTGGTGTTTTAGGTAATCAACAATCTCACATGGATGATTCCTTTCAAGATGGTTTATTAGAGTTTCCACAATATACACGACCACGTATATACAAAGATTTGAATGTACCAGACGTTTTATTATCAGGTAACCATGCCCACATTGATAACTGGCGTTATGAACAGAAAATTTTAAGAACATGGGAAAAACGTCCGGATTTATTAGAACAGTATCCGTTGACTAAAAAAGACCAAGAAATTATAGAAAGATATAAAAAGCAATTGAAAAAAGATTAGTAGTATGCTAATATATTTTAAGTGTGCGACACACGAAAATCACTATGATCCGCTGCTATATTTTGTCTAGGCAAGAACATAGGTTGAAGGAGAGAAAAATAATGAGTAATCACAAATTAATCGAAGCAGTAACTCAATCGCAATTACGCACAGATATACCTTCATTCCGTCCAGGTGACACTTTAAAAGTTCACGTACGTATTGTTGAAGGTACTCGCGAACGTATCCAATTATTCGAAGGTGTAGTTATTAAACGCCGTGGTGGAGGAGTTTCAGAATCTTTCACTGTACGTAAAATATCTTCAGGTGTTGGTGTGGAACGTACATTCCCATTACACACTCCAAAAATCGAAAAAATTGAAGTTAAACGCCGTGGTAAAGTACGTCGTGCTAAATTATACTACCTACGTGAATTACGTGGTAAAGCTGCTAGAATTAAAGAAATTCGTTAATCAGCAAATTAGACATAAAAAAAGCGATTCCCCAATGGGAGTCGCTTTTTTTGATGCATATATATAATATAAGCTACATTAGGTTGTCTTGCTAGAAAAATAAATTTAGTCGAAGTTTCTAGCAAACCTAAGTAGCTCATTAAAGAGGTTGAGATAAAATACATGTTCTCAGCCTCAATTATTATATTGGCAGTGGCTGACTGAACTGAAAATGCGTTTATATCAAGCTTTTAAAGAACTACTACTTCATTTATGAAGATAAGTAGTTCTTATGCAAGAGCTAAAGCGCTTGTATTCCATTTTCTAGCCAGCTTTGCCGGTGTGAGACGACGAAATCTTGTTAGAAAAATTAGATTTCTGTCTCATTCCCTTTAGCGTATAAGAAAATAACAGATTTAGCACTTTAATATTATGCTTAATTTTTTGGTTTAATCCATTTCGTGAATCCAATACTCAATATAATACCTAGAACACTTAAAACTACCAAGATAGTTGTATGTGGTGGCGTATACTTGAGTTCTATTTTTTCTTGCCCCTTTTCAACGGGGATTACGGTCATTATGCCATTGCCTTGTTTTACAGGGAGTGTTTTATCATTGGCATATGCCTTCATACCATCACGATATGCCATTGGTAAGACAAGATAGCCTTCGTCATTTTTGTCTTTTTTAATTGTATAACCAGAACGTTGTTCAGACACTTGTACATTATCTAACGCTTTAGACGCTTTATTTAAAGTTTCATAGTTTTCACCGTAAATGCCTTTAATATTAAAGCGATATTTACCTTGTGATAATTTAACTTGTAGTTTTTCATCTGCTTTTACACGCATTGTAACAGGCGTGACAAACCGACGATATTTATAAGTCAATTCATTACGACTTTGATTGTATTCGTTCACACCGACGTCATGTTGCTTGTCAGGGCTTAATAGTTCAACATCCATTTCTATATACATGTCTTTGTATTTATTTGCAATGGAGGATGGTAGGGTGTAAGTTATGCCACCTTTGTCTTTTGTCACTGTAAGCTTTCCGTCTTTATCTCTATGCGCATTATTTAATGAGGTAGAGGTTTTGTCTAATAAATTTTCATTAGACTTAATTTGGCTGTTTGGTTTAGCATCTTTATCGTTGAACACGACACCTTGTAACATTGCTTGTTCTTTATCAAGCGGTGATTTAAGATCTTTCGAATCATACACCTTGTTGGTTATATGAGCACTTGGATATTTAATTTCGTTTGTTGAATGAATAAATGACTCTTTTTTTGAATGATGAATCGTATCTTTAGGTTCAAAACCGAAAGACATATTCGAATCATCTGGTCGACGTATACGATCATTAACGTTCCATAATGCCATTAAATTCGCTCTATTTGATAATAATCGATAAGTACTATTTTTATCAGTATGCATATTAATTTGTAATGTCTGATCATAATATTTTAATATGTCACCATCAAAAATACTTGAATATAAAGCAATACCATTAAAATGATAAATCATTGGTGAATTAAGACCATATTGCGACATATAATCAATTCTACTCAGTGGATCATCATTATGCCGTTGATTAATCTCGTCTATTTTCTTAGATAAAGCAGGACTTTTATATTTTGAAGCATGCATAGCTGATTTGGTTGATTCATAATTCCTTACATTATTGTAGTGATGATTAGAAAGAATCATACTTTGTTGAACAATAAATAATACTAATAATACTGCTAAAGGCCAACGTTTTTTTAGTAGAGACCTTTTAAATAAAAGTATCCCGATAAAAATCATAATAATGAGACAAGCGAGCATCCATGTCATTTTTTCTTTTTCAACTATAATTGTCATGATTGACATGAAAAGCAAGGCGGGGGCACATGCTAAGATATATGGCTTGAGTTTTAATTCTGAAATGTGTTGAATAAACAATGCAATTAATCCTGCTGTGGTGAAAGCAAATATGTAAACCCATCTGCGTTCGGGTGTCGAAAAGCCATTAAACATACTATCAAAATAGGGTGTCAATGAACCAACCAACATAATCCAAATCATAATTGCAAAAAATCTATAATAATAATGTTTATATAACTTAAATGATAGCAATGCTACTATAGCGATAATCGAAACAGTGATATAAAACCCATTACTAAAAAAGTGTTTTTGTCGTGCAAAATCTGTAAACATATTTATTTTAAAATGTGGATTGCTTACTCGATCATTGTTGAAAAACGAAGTAACCCCGGTATAGAATCCCCAAATACTGACTAGTGTACTTAATACTATTGCTACAGGAATAATCCATAATTTTTGCTTGCGAGTGACGATATCACTCGGGTGAGGGAATACTAATCTATAAAAGTAATATGCAAATAGTACAAGCGATTCATAATAACTAAAATAGAAATTTGAAAATAAAGTTAGAGCTACAGCAAAAATAAATAACCCTATTTTCTTTTCTCTATAAAATCGTTCAATAGCCAATAAGGAGAGTGGAAGAAAAATAAGCAAGTCTCCGTAATATGACCAAGTAAAATTAAAATAAATTACTACTGTTGAGGCACCATATAACATAGAAGCCAAAAAAACAGCATGACGATTAAATTTTATATATCTAAAATAGTAAAAGGCTAGTACGAACGTTACTACACCTTTTACAAAAGCAACAATCAGTTGGTTACTTGCCCAATACGTGATGTTACTTGGATTACTATTAAATAATACTTCTGATAGCCAGACAAAAATAAAATTAATCAAAGTAAATGGCGAAGTAGCATAATAATAAGCTAAATCTTTTACATAATCGCCACCTAAACCAAATGAATGATCATAAAAACTTTTGAATTGGCTAAAATGTTCATACAAATACATTTGAAATGGCATCATTTGTCTATAGCCATCACCACTCCCGCTAAAAACAATCCCTTCAGTTAAATAACGAAAGATATATGGTGTGAATGTTAGTAAAGCAACGCCTATACCCAGCGCAACAATACAAATAAATCTTGTAACTTTGTGGGCCCAAAGTTTACGAAACATCGTCATACCTCATCTCTGACAAACTCCTTTTAAATATTAATTTAAATTGCGCTGTGTTTTTTTATTTATGTGAATGCACCAAACTACACTCAAGATGATACTAATGACTGAAAGTGCGATCATAGCATACCAATATTGTGGTTTGTATTTAATTGTAATTTCACTGCTATCCTTATTTACAGGCACACCTGTCATCATATAATTTACTTTTAATGGTTTTACTTTTTTACCATCTACGTATGCAGTCATACCTTTTCTATAAGGAATATTAATAGAAGCAATACCTTTCTTATGGGGACCTAATATTACTTTAACGCCATTTTTGATATCTTGATAATGCCCCACATTGTTCTGTGTGCTATGTGCGGTTTCAAGCTTTTTATAATTTTCTCCATGTAAACTTTGTAATTCAAATTCATAATTACCACTAGGGCTAAGTGCAATGTTTATATCACCATTTTTATCTGGTTGTGTTCTATAAAGTTGTGTATCAACCCCAGTACGATAAGTAGAATTGTTGAATAACCGATTGTTCGAATAACCGTTTATATTTACAGAAAAATTACTATCAGGTTTGCCTCTTTTAACTTTTAGCGTCACGTAAAAATCTTTATATTGTGATCTAATGTTTTTTGGAACATGGATTTGTACTTGTCCCTGTTTATTATTGTTAGGAATATATATTTTTTTATCTGTTTTACGATTCATATTTTGATAGGTGATTTTGGTTTGATTTAATAAGTTTTCAGCTTTATCTGTGTATGTTTTACCCTCATTATTTAAAATTATTCCATCAATCATTGCATGTTCTCTATCTATAGGTTCTTTAAGTTCTTGTGCATCAAAGACTTGATCTGAAACACGCACGGAAGGCAAGTTTAAAGTATTTTCATAGATTTGGTATTGTCCATCTTTTTTAACTTTTTTGAAATGTGCAGGCACGCTATTTTGGTAATCTTTTAACATTAAATAACGAACAGATAATAAACTATTAATGTTTTGTCTACCATTCGTTGATTGGTATCTACTTACAGATTCTTCTTTCATATTAATTTTCAAATCATCGTAATAATAATCAAGTATATTGTGGTCAAAAATACTTGAATAAAGACTCATTCCCTTAAAATGCTGATACATCGGTGTATTATCTTGCTCATTAACGCGCCAATCAATCCGCTCATCTTCAGATTTTTCTTTTTTCATATTAGTAACTAACTGCTGCTGAAGCGGTGTGTTAAAGAGACTGGCATTAACATAATAACTATTTGCGCGTTGAACATGATCATCAAAATAAATTTGGTTGCGTATAAATACGACAGACACTAAAACAGAAAGTATCATAATAGACAATATAAAGAGATGCGTTAATTTCGTTCTTATTTTAGGTTCTTTAACGAAAAGTATGAGTAAACCAATCACACTAACTATAGGCATATACCATAGCCACGAAACAAACTTGTCATATTGCCAAGCACTTGCAAAGATAAACCCTAGAGCGACTATAGAAGATAATATATACGTTTTTAAAGGTAATGTTCGGAAATATTTTACATAAAATCCTATTAAAATGGCCGAATTAAAAGCAATGAGATAGTGCCAGCGTTTTTGTGGTGCTGAAAAGCCATTAAATAACTGATCTACAAAAGGTAGAAAGCTAGCACAAATTGAAATCAAAGTAAAAATTGCGAATAATTTGAAATAAAAATGCTTATATAATTTGAATGATAGCAATGCTTGAATCGTTAAGAAAAGTATGACGATTAAATAATTGTCATAAAATATATTTGTATTTTGGTTAAAAGGTTCAAATAAGTCTACATCTCCATCAAAAGGGATACGTCTATTATTAAAGTAACTTTGTATTGCTGGGAAAAAGAAAAACAAACTGCAACCTAGTGCAAATAATGCTGAAATGCATAATGTCATTAATGCGTTGAATCTAGTTACGAGATCATTCTTATGTTTGAAAACCATCCTAGACATAAAATATAAAAGACCTGTTATTAATTGATAATAGGCAAAATAAAAATTATTAATTAATGAAATGGTTACGATAATTATAAAGAAACCTGGTTTGCCACTTTTTAAGAAGCGTTCGATGGACCATAGTAGTAACGGTAACCATATAAAAACGTCACTAAAAAATGGCCAATAAACTGTGAACCTAAAATAAAGTGGTGACATTACAAAAATAAATGCTGATAATACGGCTATTTTGCGATTGTGTGAAACATATTGAACATAGATAAATGTTGCTATCATTGCTATAGAAGATTTAATTATAGAAACGACTAAGGCATTTGTCATCCAAAACATCACATCAGAGGTATCCATCGGTATGACTACTTTAAGTAAGACAATGATAATGACATTCAAAATAAATATAATATTTGTCGAAAAGTAATAACTTAAGTCAGTAAAAAAGTCTCCGCCTAGACCAAAGTCAGAAGCATAAAACCAATTGTCATGACTCCAATTATCAAACAAATACATTTGAATTGGCACCATTTGTTCCATACCATCATTAGGCCCTGTAAATAAAACGCCATCATGGATAAATCTATAAATAACATAACTGTGTCCAATAACAGCTAGTAATAAGAATAAACATGTGTACAAAAATTTACGCTTCATAAACGACTCCTGTATATGTAATAAATATAATTCCATTGTAACGATATTTTATGAATTAAGATAAAAATAACTATTATTTATTTAGAAAAATATAATTCATTAAGTCTTAAACGTTTTAAAAGTTAAAGAGGATAAATAAAAAATAAACGAATTTTAATCGTTTTTAGAGATCTAAACGTGGTGTCTAAAATAAATTGAAGTATATTACTAAATAATGTTGTAAAATTAAAGTTAATGACATTATTTTATTTATATCGTTATAGGTGACGTGTTATGATTTTAAAGTCAAAGAACAGAAAATGAAATAAAAGCACAAGTGTAAAATTAAAACTTTTAATTAAATAGAGCGTAAATAGAGAAAGGTGATATATATGGTAATTCAATGGTATCCAGGACACATGGCTAAAGCAAAAAGAGAAGTATCCGAAGAGTTAAAGAAAGTAGATGTAGTGTTTGAACTTGTAGATGCACGTATCCCTTACAGTTCAAGAAATCCAATGATAGATGAAGTAATACAACAAAAACCACGTGTAGTCATTTTAAATAAAAAAGATATGGCAAATTTAAAAGAGCTAGTAAAATGGGAAAACTATTTTAAAGGGAAAGGTTTTTATCCTGTAGCAATTGATGCAAAACACGGCAAGGGTTTAAAACTCGTAGAGCAAGCAGCAATAAAAGCAACAACAGAGAAATTCGAAAAAGAAAAGCAAAAAGGATTAAAACCACGTGCTATTAGAGCGATGATTGTTGGTATTCCTAACGTTGGAAAATCAACATTAATTAATAAATTAGCAAATAAATCTGTCACTAAAACAGGTAATACGCCAGGTGTAACAAAACAACAACAATGGATTAAAGTAGGGAAATCATTGCAATTGTTAGATACGCCAGGTATTTTATGGCCTAAATTTGAAGACCAATTAGTTGGAAAAAAATTAAGTATCACTGGAGCTATCAAAGATAGTATTGTGCATTTAGATGAAGTAGCAATTTATGGTTTAGAATTTATGAAAGAACACGACTACGAAGGGTTAAAAGAACATTACAAAGTCGATGTGCCAATCGATGCAGAGAACCTAGAGTGGTTTGATGCTATAGGGCGCCGTCGTGGATTATTAAGACGTGGTAATGAAGTTGATTATGAAGCGGTTATTGATCTAGTTATACATGAAGTGAGAAATGCCAGAATCGGCACTTACACTTTTGATATCGCTAGTGAAATGGACGTGTAAATATATTATGAGTCAAACCATTCAACAAATTAAATTATTGTTACAAGATATTCATTCGTTAGAAACTTTAAAAAATCATTCTGTTAATGACGATGATCGTAAAGGTGTACAAAACGCAATTGTTTCTAGAAGAAAACAATTGGAAAAAGTTCAAAAATTACTAGAAAATTATAAAGAGATGTCTCATTATGAAAATGAAATACTGTCTGATGATGACAAAGCGTTAGTTTGTGGCATAGATGAGGTGGGAAGAGGGCCATTAGCTGGTCCTGTTGTTACTTGCGCAGTTATTTTAAATAAAGATCACCATTTCACAGGTTTAAATGACTCAAAACAACTCTCTGCAAAGAAAAGAAATATTTTGGAAGAACAATTGCTATCAGAAGTATATGCATATGCGTATGGTGTGGCAACAGTTGAGGAAATAGATCAAATTAATATTTATGAAGCAACTAAATTGGCAATGATAAGAGCAGTTGAGGCTTTATCTGTTAAGCCTACACATTTACTGATAGATGCGATGACACTAGATGTAGATATTCCTCAAACATCCTTAGTTAAAGGAGATGCTAAAAGCGTATCTATAGCAGCAGCAAGTGTATTAGCCAAAGAACATAGAGATAGATATATGCGCGAACTTGCAGTTAAACACCCAGGTTATGGTTTCGAAAAAAATGTTGGGTATGGTACTCAACAACATTTAGATGGTATTAGTCAACACGGCATAATAAATGAACACAGAAAAACTTTTGAACCAATTAAATCACTTTCAAATTAATGGTAAAAAACAAAAGATTTAAATAACTGGGCTAAATGAGTTTACAACAGCGCTTACATTTCATATAATTAGTTATGAACTTAACCTAAGAAACAGGAGGATGGAGAATGAATATCCACGAGTATCAAGGTAAAGCATTATTTCGTACTATGGGCGTTGCTGTCCCAGAAGGACGCGTAGCGTTCACTGCTGACGAAGCGGTAGAAAAAGCAAAAGAATTAAATTCAAAAGTATATGTGGTAAAAGCACAGATTCACGCTGGGGGTAGAGGTAAAGCAGGTGGAGTTAAAATTGCTAAATCACTATCTGAAGTTGAAACTTACGCTAAAGAATTATTAGGTAAGACGCTTGTAACACATCAAACTGGTCCTGAAGGTAAAGAAATTAAACGCCTTTACATAGAAGAGGGCTGCGATATTCAAAAAGAATATTATGTTGGATTTGTAATTGATCGTGCGACTGACAGTGTTACTTTGATGGCATCAGAAGAAGGCGGAACTGAAATTGAAGAAGTTGCTGCTGAATCACCTGAAAAAATATTCAAAGAAACTATTGATCCTATTGTTGGTTTAGCACCATATCAAGCTAGAAGAATCGCTTTTAATATTAATATTCCAAAAGAATCAATTAATAAAGCAGCTAAATTTTTAGTTTCACTTTATAATGTTTTCATCGAAAAAGACTGTTCTATTGTAGAAATCAACCCATTAGTAACAACTAATGATGGTGATGTTTTAGCATTAGATGCAAAAGTTAACTTTGATGATAATGCATTATTTAAACATAAAGATATCCAAGAATTACGCGATTTAGAAGAAGAAGATCCAAAAGAAATCGAAGCTTCTAAGTACGATTTATCATATATTGCATTAGATGGAGATATCGGTTGTATGGTAAATGGTGCTGGTTTAGCTATGGCAACTATGGATACAATTAACCACTTTGGCGGCAACCCGGCAAACTTCCTAGATGTAGGGGGCGGTGCAACTAAAGAAAAAGTTACTGAAGCATTTAAAATCATTTTAGGTGATGACAACGTAAAAGGTATTTTTGTTAATATCTTTGGTGGAATCATGAAATGTGACATTATTGCTGAAGGTATCGTTGCTGCAGTTAAAGAAGTAGAACTTACTTTACCGCTTGTTGTACGTTTAGAAGGTACAAATGTTGAAAAAGGTAAAGAAATTCTTAAAGATTCTGGCTTAGCAATTGAATCAGCTGCAACTATGGCAGAAGGCGCACAAAAAATCGTAAAACTTGTTAAAGAAGCGTAGGAAAGGATGGGAGCACTAAGATGAGCGTATTTATTGATAAAAATACAAAAGTAATTGTACAAGGTATCACAGGGTCAACTGCCCTTTTCCATACAAAACAGATGCTTGAATATGGTACACAAATTGTTGCTGGGGTAACACCAGGTAAAGGCGGACAAGTAGTAGAAAGTGTACCAGTATTCAACACAGTTGAAGAAGCACAAAAAGAAACAGGTGCTACAGTATCTGTTATCTATGTACCTGCGCCATTCGCAGCAGATGCAATTTTAGAATGTATAGATGCAGAATTAGATTTAGCTATCTGTATTACAGAACATATTCCAGTAATTGATATGGTTAAAGTTAAACGTTACTCAGAAGGTAAAGAAACACGTGTTATTGGACCTAACTGTCCGGGTGTTATTACTGCTGATGAATCTAAAATTGGTATCATGCCAGGCTATATTCATAAAAAAGGTCACGTAGGCGTAGTTTCTCGTTCAGGTACTTTAACTTATGAAGCTGTACACCAATTAACTGAAGAAGGTATTGGTCAAACAACAGCTGTAGGTATCGGTGGCGATCCAGTCAATGGTACAAACTTTATTGATGTGCTAAAAGCATTTAATGAAGATGATGAAACAAAAGCAGTCGTTATGATTGGTGAAATCGGTGGAACAGCAGAAGAAGAAGCTGCTGAATGGATTAAAGCTAACATGACTAAACCTGTAGTAGGTTTCGTCGGAGGACAAACAGCCCCTCCAGGTAAACGTATGGGCCATGCCGGTGCGATTATTTCAGGTGGTAAAGGTACTGCTGAAGAAAAAGTTAAAACACTTAATAATTGTGGTGTTAAAACTGCAGATACACCATCAGAAATTGGTACAACATTAATAGATGCCGCTAAAGAAGCAGGCATCTATGAGCAATTATTAACTGTAAAACAATAATTGTATTGTAAAAACCCAGCACAAATTCCGAAAATATGTCGGAGTTTGTGCTATTTTAAGTATTCAAACATTTTAGATAAAATAATACTTGCGGTTGATAGGGATAGATGTTCTTTTCTTATCAACCGTTTTTTGTTGTATGAAATTTTTATGATTTATAAAACTGAAAGATTCAATTTGTAGAAGAGATGTTTTATGTTGAATAATCTTAATTTTATAACATTTGTTATGTCTACTTTTATAATAGAAGAAAAACGATTGAAAATTTGTAGAGCTTAGCTAAAAGTAATACGTGTATAAATTTTATTTTAGTCATTAAAATATAAGGAAATTCTAGTTTGAAGTGAATTTAAAATAGAGAATTACTCCTTAAAACCTTGTTACTTTTCACTAGAAAAAGATGTGGTTTTGTAATCTAAACCATTGCTGTTTTCCATTATAATTGAGGTGAAAAGGAGAATCATTATGAGAGAACACCAATATTTAAAACTACGTTTTTCAGGTTTAACGACCCACCAAATACATCAACTGTTAAGGTATAATTCTAATTTTTTAGACTATAATCAAGTGGAACAAAATCAACTACTCAAACAATTTTTAAGTACATTAAAAACAAAGAGAAAAACAGAAATTTATGAGCAATATCTAAATATAGAAGTTAAAAACATATTAACAACGTTACGACAATGGAATTTAAAGTACATTTCAATAGAGCAGTCTTCATATCCCATATTACTTCGTGAAATCTATGAACCACCACTCATCCTTTTCTATAAAGGAAAGATATCTTTAATGCAATCTCCTCAAACTCTTGCTATTATAGGGTCAAGGCATGCGACAGAATATAGTCAAAAAGCATTGAACATTCTTTTTCCTTCATTTAAAAAAGAAAACTTAACTATAATCTCTGGCTTAGCTAAAGGCGCAGATAAAATGGCACACGAACTCGCTCTATCAATGAACATGTCTGCAATTGCAGTACTAGGTTTCGGCCATTTACAACATTATCCAAAAGAAACATTTGAAATTAGAAAACGATTAGAAATCGAAGGACTTGTAGTAAGTGAATACATTCCTTTTCAGAGACCGAAAAAGCATCATTTTCCTGAGCGTAATAGAATAATAAGTGGATTGTCAAAAGGTATATTGATTACAGAATCTAAAGCAAATAGTGGAACATGTATTACAACAAATTTTGCCTTAGAACAAAATAGAGAAGTATACATACTACCAGGTTCTATTTTTAATCCGATGACTGAAGGGAATTTATTAAGTGCTCAAGAAGGAGCAAAAATTGTATTAAAAGCAAGTGATATATTAATAGATTATAATTGAAATTTATTTGAATCTAATGGACATTAAATGGAAGTTTATTAATGAAAGAAAAGGCATTTTATAATTATGAAATTACGATGACATTTGTTTTGTTTTTTTAGTCAATATTCTGAGAAATCCAGGTAACTTAAAATTAAAAACATTGACAAAAACAAAATAGACCGTTTATCATTTATCTTTGTAATTAGAAATGCAAGGGGGTAACTACTTTGACAGAAAATTTAGTCATAGTTGAATCGCCTGCAAAAGCTAAAACCATTGAAAAATATTTAGGTAAAAAATATAAAGTTATCGCATCTATGGGGCATGTTAGAGACTTGCCACGTAGCCAAATGGGCGTAGATGATGAAAATGATTTTGAGCCAAAATATATTACGATACGCGGCAAAGGTCCAGTTGTTAAAGAACTTAAAAAACATGCTAAGAAAGCAAAAAAAATATTCTTAGCGAGTGACCCTGACCGTGAAGGTGAGGCAATTGCTTGGCATTTGGCGAACATATTAAATTTAGAAGAATCAGTAGAAAA
This sequence comes from Staphylococcus sp. AntiMn-1, assembly GCF_001663395.1. Lineage (NCBI taxonomy): Bacteria > Bacillati > Bacillota > Bacilli > Caryophanales > Staphylococcaceae > Staphylococcus > Staphylococcus sp. AntiMn-1. The sequence continues at coordinate 729,153 of NZ_CP012968.1, read as the reverse complement.
TAGAGTAGTATTTAATGAAATAACAAAAGATGCCGTGAAAGATAGCTTTAAACATCCTAGAGGCATAGAAATGAATCTTGTTGACGCTCAGCAAGCGAGACGTATATTAGACCGTTTAGTTGGTTATAATATTTCACCAGTATTGTGGAAAAAAGTTAAAAAAGGTTTGTCGGCTGGACGTGTCCAATCTGTAGCACTTAGATTAGTTATTGATCGTGAAAATGAAATCAGAAACTTTAAACCTGAAGAATATTGGAAAATTGATGGTGAATTTAGATACAAGAAATCCAAATTCAATGCCAAATTCCTTCATTTAAAAAACAAGCCATTTAAGTTAACTAATAAAGATGATGTAGAAAAAATTACAGCACAGTTAGATGGAGATCAGTTTGAGGTAACGAAAGTAACGAAAAAAGAAAAAACACGTTATCCAGCTAATCCATTTACAACATCAACATTGCAACAAGAAGCTGCGCGTAAATTGAACTTCAAAGCCCGAAAAACAATGATGCTAGCGCAACAATTGTATGAAGGTATTGATTTGAAACGACAAGGTACAGTCGGTTTAATCACATATATGCGTACAGATTCAACAAGAGTATCTGATCAAGCTAAATCTGAAGCGAAAAGTTATATTGAAGAAATATATGGTAATAACTATTTGTCAAATCGTAAAGCTAAAGGACAACAAGGCGATCAAGATGCCCATGAAGCAATCAGACCAACTGGAACATTGCGTACACCAAATGAAATGAAAAATTATTTAACACGTGATCAACACAGATTATACAAATTAATTTGGGAACGTTTTGTAGCAAGTCAAATGGCACCTGCGATTCTAGATACTGTTGCTATGGATTTAACACAAAATGATTTGAAATTCCGTGCGAACGGACAAACGATTAAGTTTAAAGGGTTCATGACATTATACATTGAAACTACAGACGACGATGAAGGCGGTAAAGAAAATAAATTACCTAAAATTGAAGAAGGCGAAATGGTTACAGCAACTAATATTGAACCTTCTCAACATTACACACAACCACCACCGCGTTATACTGAAGCGCGTTTAGTAAAAACAATGGAAGAATTGAAAATTGGACGACCATCTACGTATGCACCGACAATAGATACAATACAAAAGAGAAATTATGTAAAAAATGAAAGTAAGCGATTTGTTCCAACTGAACTAGGAGAAATCGTTCATGAACAAGTGAAGGATTATTTCCCTGAAATCATTGATGTCGACTTTACTGTAAACATGGAGACATTATTGGATAAAGTAGCTGATGGCGAAATTCCTTGGAAAAAAGTAATTCGTGATTTTTATAGTAGCTTTAGCCAAGATGTTGAACGTGCAGAAGAAGAAATGGAAAAAATTGAAATTAAAGATGAACCAGCTGGAGAAGATTGTGAACTATGTGGATCACCAATGGTAATTAAAATGGGACGCTATGGTAAATTCATGGCATGTTCTAACTTCCCAGACTGTCGTAACACGAAAGCAATTATCAAAACGATTGGCGTGACTTGTCCTAAATGTAAAGAGGGCGATGTCGTTGAACGCAAATCTAAAAAGAACCGTATTTTCTTCGGCTGTTCAAAATATCCTGAGTGTGACTTTGTTACATGGGATAAACCTGTAGGTCGTGATTGTCCTAAATGTGAACAATATCTTGTTGAGAAAAAACAAGGACGTAAAAGTCAGGTTATTTGTTCAAACTGTGATTATAAAGAAGAACTGCAAAAATAAACAATCATATCATTTATTAATTATTGCGTAATTCAAACGTACATTACGAATATTGTTAATAATTCTATAAGCAACTAACGACACATATTTATAATGTAGACGCATATATCTATAATTATGATATGATGTCGTAGTTGCTATTTTTAATGTATTGGAGGAAATTAAATGACTCAAACTGTCAATGTTATAGGGGCTGGTCTAGCCGGTTCAGAAGCAGCATATCAATTAGCTCAAAGAGGGATAAAAGTTAATTTAATAGAGATGAGGCCAGTGAAGCAAACACCAGCACATCATACTGATCAATTTGCAGAGTTAGTTTGTTCAAACTCATTACGTGGCAATGCATTAACAAATGCAGTTGGTGTTCTTAAGGAAGAGATGAGACGCCTTGATTCACTTATTATTAGTGCAGCAGATAAAGCAAGAGTACCTGCTGGTGGTGCGTTAGCAGTAGATCGACATGATTTTGCTGGTTACGTTACAGAAACTTTGAAAAATCATCCCAATGTAACAGTGTTAAATGAAGAAATTAACAGCATACCTGATGGTTACACTATCATTGCTACAGGTCCATTAACTACAGAAAAATTGGCTGCTGAAATTGTTGAAGCTACTGGTGAAGATCAATTGTATTTTTATGATGCCGCAGCTCCAATAATTGAAAAAGAAAGTATAGATATGAATAAGGTATATTTGAAATCTCGTTATGACAAAGGTGAAGCAGCATATCTGAACTGCCCAATGACTGAAGAAGAATTCAATATATTTTATGATGCATTAATGGAAGCAGAAGTTGCACCAGTAAATGAATTTGAGAAGGAAAAGTATTTTGAAGGGTGTATGCCCTTTGAAGTTATGGCAGAACGTGGACGTAAAACTTTATTGTTTGGACCTATGAAACCAGTAGGGTTAGAAGATCCTAAAACAGGTGAACGTCCATATGCAGTTGTACAATTGAGACAAGATGATGCTGCAGGTACATTATATAATCTTGTAGGTTTCCAAACACATTTAAAATGGGGGCACAAAAAGACGTTATACGTTTAATCCCTGGTTTAGAAAATGTAGAAATCGTAAGATATGGTGTGATGCATCGAAATACATTTATTAACTCGCCAGATGTGTTGACAGAAAAGTATGAGTTGATAGGTAGAGAAGAAGTTCATTTTGCTGGTCAAATGACTGGCGTTGAAGGTTATGTTGAAAGTGCAGCAAGTGGTTTAGTAGCAGGCATCAATGTAGCTCATAAAATTAAAGATAGAGGCGGCGTAGTATTTCCAAGAGAAACAATGATTGGAAGTATGGCTTATTATATTTCTCATGCTAAAAACGAGAAAAATTTCCAACCAATGAATGCGAATTTTGGTTTACTGCCAACTTTAGAAAAACGTGTTAAAGATAAAAAATTACGTTACGAAAAACTTGCAGACCGCGCGTTATCATATTTAGATAATTATAAGCAAACTTTATAAAATATTCGTAGATATAACCATTTTCTAAAAATTTTGTAAGTTTGACTCAATTTAATAGTTATTTTTCGCAGTCCCCTTCATCAATATGCTACAATTCATATTGATGGAGGGGTTTTTATTGGAAGAAATCCAACAGGCATATTTATTTATGTTAAAAGTTGAACGACAGTTTTCAGAGCATACTTTAAAGTCATACCACGATGATTTAGAACAGTTCAATGTATTTTTAAAACAAGAATATTTAGAGCTATCTGCATTCGAATATAAAGATGCAAGAAACTATCTAAGTTATTTATATTCGAAAAACTTGAAAAGAACCTCAGTTTCTCGTAAAATTTCTACGCTGAGAAGTTTTTACGAATATTGGATGACACAAGATGAAAAAGTTATAAATCCATTTATTCAATTAGTGCATCCCAAGAAAGAACAATATTTACCACACTTTTTTTATGAAGAAGAAATGGAAGCTTTATTTGACACTGTTGAAAAAGACCCGAAAAAAGGTTTGAGAGATAGAGTGATTTTGGAACTTCTTTATGCAACAGGCATAAGGGTTTCGGAGTTAGTCCATATAAAAGAGTCTGATTTAGATATGAATTTACCTGGTGTGAAGGTGTTAGGTAAAGGTGGTAAAGAACGCTTTATTCCATTTGGAGAATTTTGCAAGCAAAGTATAGAACGATATTTAGAATTATTTAAACCTAAAATTAAAAATGATCATAATTATTTATTAGTAAATATGAACGGTGCGCCTATCACAGAGCGTGGCGTTCGTTATGTGTTAAACGATGTTGTAAAACGTACAGCTGGCGTAACGGATATTCACCCACATAAATTAAGACATACATTTGCAACACACATGCTTAATCAGGGTGCTGATTTACGTACCGTTCAATCCTTGTTAGGTCATGTGAATTTATCAACTACAGGTCGTTACACACATGTTACAAATGAACAATTAAGAAAAGTATATTTAAACGCACATCCTCGTGCAAAAAAGGAGAATTAGATTATGAGTACATCTATTCACGCGACAACGATTTTTGCAGTGCAACATAACGGCCATTCAGCAATGGCAGGTGATGGACAAGTAACACTTGGTGAACAAGTGATTATGAAACAAACAGCACGAAAGGTTAGACGCTTATACAATGATAAAGTTTTAGCCGGATTTGCAGGAAGCGTTGCAGATGCATTTACATTATTCGAAAAATTCGAAACTAAATTACAACAATTCGGTGGTAATTTAGAAAGAGCCGCAGTTGAATTAGCTCAGGAATGGAGAGGTGACAAACAACTGCGTCAACTAGAAGCAATGCTAATCGTTATGGATGAGGATTCAATCCTTGTAGTAAGTGGTACAGGAGAAGTAATCGCACCAGACGATGCTTTAATAGCAATTGGTTCAGGAGGCAATTACGCATTGAGTGCAGGAAGAGCCTTGAAACGTCATGCCACAAATTTAACTGCAGAAGAAATGGCTTATGAAAGTTTAAAAGTTGCGTCTGATATTTGTGTATTTACAAATGATCAAATCGTAGTTGAAAAATTATAAAAATTGAAACTAAAAAAGCACAATGAAAAATAAAAATGTATAATCGTAAAAATTTAGGATATAGTAATAATAAATAAATTTACAAATAATTTTTAGAATAATTGAAATCAAAATTACGGAGGTAATTTATCTTATGGAAACGACTGGCATTAAATTAACACCAAAAGATATCGTTTCAAAATTGAATGAATACATTGTTGGGCAAGATGATGCAAAGCGCAAAGTAGCAATTGCATTAAGAAATAGATATAGACGAAGTCTTTTAGCTGAAGAAGCTAAACAAGAGATTGCACCCAAAAATATTTTGATGATCGGACCAACAGGTGTAGGTAAGACGGAAATAGCAAGAAGAATGGCTAAAGTTGTAGGTGCACCTTTTATAAAGGTCGAAGCAACTAAATTTACAGAAGTAGGCTACGTAGGTCGAGATGTTGAGAGCATGGTAAGAGATTTAGTTGACGTAGCTATTAGACTAGTTAAAGAACAAAAGAAAGCTTTAGTTGAAGAAGAAGCGAAACAAAAAGCAAATGAAAAATTAGTAAAACTTTTAGTACCTAGCATGAAGCAAAAAGCGAATAATACGAATAACGGTGGGAATAACCCTCTAGAATCACTATTTGGTGGTTCGATGCCAAACTTTGGTCAGAATAATGATGAAGAAGAGGATACACCTACAGAAGAAATCAAGACAAAACGTTCTGAAATTAAACAACAATTGTTGAATGGTGAACTAGAAGAAGAAAAAGTAAGATTAAAAGTAGAACAAGACCCAGGTGCTATGGGCATGTTAGGCACAAATCAAAATGAACAAATGCAAGATATGATGAAACAACTCATGCCTAAGAAAAAAGTTGAACGAGAAGTTCCTGTACAAACAGCGCGTAAAATATTAACTGACCAATTTGCCGACGAACTGATTGATCAAGAATCAGCAAATCAACAAGCAATTGAACTTGCCGAGCAAATGGGTATTATATTTATTGATGAAATCGATAAAGTTGCAACAAATAATCAAAATTCAGGTCAAGATGTGTCTCGACAAGGCGTTCAGAGAGATATTTTACCAATACTTGAAGGTAGCATGGTACAAACGAAATATGGTACTGTTAACACTGAACATATGCTATTTATTGGTGCTGGAGCATTCCACGTGGCTAAACCAAGTGATTTAATTCCTGAGTTGCAAGGTCGTTTCCCAATTCGTGTTGAATTAGAAAGTCTTTCAGTAGAAGATTTTGTACGAATCTTGACTGAACCGAAATTATCACTTATCAAACAATATGAAGCGCTACTTCAAACAGAAGAAGTGACAGTCAACTTTACCGATGACTCGATTAAACGTCTGGCAGAAATTGCGTTCCAGGTAAACCAAGATACTGATAACATTGGCGCACGTCGTTTGCATACTATACTTGAAAAAATGCTTGAAGATTTATCATTTGAAGCACCAAGTATGCCCAATGCGGTTGTAGACATCACACCACAATATGTTGATGATAAGTTGAAATCAATTTCAACAAACAAAGATTTAAGTGCATTTATTTTATAATATAAATAAAAAGGAGAAGGAATATGAGCTTATTATCGAAAACTAGAGAATTAAATACACTTTTGCAAAAGCACAAAGGTATTGCCGTTGATTTTAAGGATGTAGCACAAACAATAAGTAGTGTAACAGTAACAAATGTATTTATTGTGTCTAGAAAAGGAAAGATTTTAGGGTCAAGCTTAAACGAATTGTTGAAAAATGATCGTATTATACAAATGCTTGAAAATAGACATATCCCTAAAGAATATACGGATAAACTAATGGATGTTAGAGAAACACAATCTAATATTGATATAGAAAACGTATTATCTGTGTTCCCACCAGAAAATAAAGATTTATTCAAAATTAGCCGAACTACAATTTTTCCAATTTTAGGTGGCGGTGAAAGATTAGGTACTTTAGTACTTGGACGTGTTCAAGAAGATTTCTCTGAGAATGATTTAGTTCTTGGTGAATATGCTGCCACAGTTATTGGTATGGAAATATTACGTGAAAAACATAGTGAAGTTGAACAAGAAGCAAGAGACAAAGCTTCTATTAGCATGGCAATTAATTCTTTATCATATTCTGAAAGTGAAGCAATCGAGCATATCTTTGAAGAATTAGGCGGTAAAGAAGGATTACTTATTGCATCAAAAGTTGCTGATAGAGTAGGTATCACACGTTCAGTTATTGTTAACGCTTTGCGTAAACTTGAAAGTGCTGGTGTTATTGAATCACGTTCTTTAGGAATGAAAGGTACATTTATTAAAGTGAAAAAAGAAAAATTCTTAGATGAGCTAGAAAGAATTAAATAATCGATACGTAAATTAATTTAAAAATATATCATCAAAAAGAGCGTCTAAATCATAAGACTTTTAGATGTTCTTTTAATGTGTGAAATAGTAATGTGAAAGTATTGCTTTATAAATACAAATATGATATATTTACTCACGGCTATGAAGCCAATACGCACACAAAAAGTGCAAGTATAAAGGGTGCGATATTTAGTTATCGTGTTTATATGAGCTTTTTGTGGAGGTAATAAACCAATAGGAGGATTTTAATTATGGCAGTAATTTCAATGAAACAATTACTAGAAGCAGGCGTTCACTTTGGTCACCAAACACGTCGTTGGAACCCAAAAATGAAAAGATACATTTTCACTGAAAGAAACGGTATTTACATTATCGATCTACAAAAAACAGTGAAAAAAGTAGAAGAAGCTTATAACTTCATTAAACAAGTATCAGAAGATGGCGGAAAAGTTTTATTCGTTGGTACGAAAAAACAAGCACAAGACTCAGTGAAAGCTGAAGCAGAACGTGCGGGTCAATTCTATGTAAACCAAAGATGGTTAGGTGGAATCTTAACTAACTATAAAACAATTTCTAAACGTATCAAACGCATCTCTGAGATTGAAAAAATGGAAGAAGATGGCTTATTCGAAGTATTACCTAAAAAAGAAGTTGTAGAACTTAAAAAAGAATACGACCGTTTAATCAAATTCTTAGGCGGAATTCGTGATATGAAATCAATGCCTCAAGCATTATTTGTAGTTGACCCTCGTAAAGAGCGCAACGCAATTGCTGAAGCACGCAAATTACACATCCCTATCGTTGGTATTGTGGATACTAACTGTGATCCAGATGAAATTGATTACGTTATCCCAGCAAACGACGATGCTATTCGTGCCGTTAAATTATTAACTGGTAAAATGGCAGATGCGATCTTAGAAGGTCAACAAGGTGTATCTAATGAAGAAGTAGCAGCAGAACAAAATATTGATTTAAAAGAATCAAAAGAAGCTACTGAAGCAGGAACAACTGAAGAAAACACTTCTGTTGAATCAAACTAAGAATAATGTAAAATGGGTGATAAGATATTCAAGCTTATCACCCTTTTTTAAAAACAAATATATTAAAATTCATTAAATAATGGAGGAATATGAAATGGCAATTTCAGCTAAACTTGTAAAAGAATTACGTGAAAAAACTGGTGCAGGTATGATGGACTGTAAAAAAGCTTTAACAGAAACTGATGGTGACATCGACAAAGCTATTGATTACTTACGTGAAAACGGTATTGCAAAAGCTGCTAAAAAATCTGACCGTATTGCGGCAGAAGGTTTAGTTCATGTTGAAGAAAAAGGCAATGAAGCAGCAATTGTAGAAATTAATTCAGAAACTGATTTCGTAGCTCGTAACGAAGGTTTCCAAGAATTAGTGAAAGAAATTGCTAATCAAGTATTAGAAACAAAGGCTGAAACAGTAGAAGCCTTATTAGAAACTACATTAGCTGATGGTAAATCAGTAGACCAACGTGTTAAAGAATCTATCTCAACTATCGGAGAAAAATTAAGTATCCGTCGTTTTGCTATTAGAACAAAATCAGACAATGATGCTTTTGGTTCTTATTTACACATGGGCGGACGTATCGGTGTGTTAACTGTAGTTGAAGGTTCAACTGATGTCCAAGCAGCTAAAGACGTAGCTATGCACATTGCTGCAATCAACCCTAAATATGTTTCATCTGAACAAGTAAGCGAAGATGAAATCAATCACGAAAGAGAAGTTTTAAAACAACAAGCACTAAACGAAGGCAAACCAGAGAAAATTGTAGAAAAAATGGTTGAAGGTCGTTTACGTAAATATTTACAAGAAATTTGTGCAGTTGACCAAAACTTTGTAAAAGATCCTGATCAAACAGTTGAAGCTTTCTTGAAATCAAAAGGTGGAAAACTTGTTGACTTCTTACGTTATGAAGTAGGCGAAGGCATGGAGAAACGCGAAGAAAACTTTGCTGACGAAGTAAAAGGACAAATGAAATAATTTTTCATAGTTAAAACAAGAAAGAAGACACCTTTGTGCTCCGTATGAAAGATTTACTTTTGTATTGGAAGACCTATTGTGTCTTCTTTACTTGTATCAATTACATATTTTTACAATAGAGAGGATAAGACAATGGCTCAAACTTCTAAATACGATCGTGTTGTTTTAAAATTAAGTGGCGAAGCACTAGCAGGTAACGATGGATTTGGAATTAATCCAATTACGATTAAAAGTGTGGCTGAACAAGTAGCCGAAGTTGCAAAGATGGATTGCGAAATTGCAGTTATCGTTGGCGGAGGTAATATTTGGAGAGGTAAAACGGGTAGTGACCTAGGCATGGATCGTGGTACTGCTGATTATATGGGTATGTTAGCTACAGTAATGAATGCTTTAGCGCTACAAGATAGCCTTGAACAATTAGAATGTGACACACGCGTTTTAACTTCAATTGAAATGAAACAAGTTGCAGAACCATACATTCGTCGTCGTGCAATTAGACACTTAGAGAAAAAACGTGTAGTTATTTTTGCAGCGGGTATTGGTAATCCATACTTCTCAACTGATACTACAGCAGCTCTACGTGCGGCTGAAGTTGAAGCCGATGTTATCTTAATGGGTAAAAATAATGTTGATGGCGTTTACTCTGCTGATCCAAAAGTAGACCCTAATGCTATTAAGTATGAACATCTTACTCATATTCAAATGTTACAAGATGGTTTACAAGTAATGGATTCAACAGCGTCTTCATTCTGTATGGATAATAACATTCCGTTGAATGTATTCTCAATTACTGAAGAAGGTAATATTAAACGTGCAGTAATGGGTGAAAAAATAGGAACAATAATAACAAAATAATTAGAGGTGTATGAGAATGAGCGACATTATTAATGATACGAAATCAAAAATGCAAAAATCTGTTGATAATCTTTCAAGAGAATTAGCTAATATTAGTGCCGGAAGAGCCAACTCCAATTTATTAAATGGCGTAAATGTTGATTATTATGGTGCTCCAACACCAGTTCAACAACTTGCTAGTATCAATGTGCCAGAAGCACGTTTATTAGTAATTGCACCATATGATAAATCATCTGTCGGTAATATTGAAAAAGCAATCAATGCTGCTAACTTAGGTGTGAATCCTTCAAGTGACGGAGAAGTTATACGTATTGTTATTCCAGCATTAACTGAAGACCGCCGTAAAGAGCTTGTAAAAGAAGTTAAGAAAATTGGCGAAGATGCGAAAGTAGCAGTTAGAAATGTTCGTCGTGATTCAAATGATGTACTTAAAAAACAAGAAAAAAATGGCGATATCACTGAAGATGATTTAAGATCACAAACAGATGATGTACAAAAATTAACTGACAACTCAATTAAAGAAATTGATAAATTATTAGAAGAAAAAGAAAAAGATATAATGTCAGTATAAACATGGTAATGATGATTATACTTCTATTCACTCATTAAGGTATATAATTACTTATAGTTAGAGCTTGAAGAAGAGGTATATCATTTATTTATCTGAACTGTATCAAATCAGACTTTGGTACAGTTTTTTTATTTGTTTATTCAATGCACCTATCTATTATGATAAAATGGTAGATAATTGCATCTAGAATCTAATTATAATAAACAGAGATGATCAAGCTCGGAGGAAATACCATGTTTAAAAAGTTAAAAAAGAAGAAAGAAAATCAGTATAAGCAATCCGATATAGATTTGGAAGTACATAATATACCCGAACATGTTGCTATAATTATGGATGGTAATGGTCGTTGGGCTAAACAAAGAAAATTGCCTAGAATAAAAGGTCACTACCAAGGTATGCAAACTGTTAAAAAAATTACTAAAGCAGCTAGTGATTTAGGAATTAAATATTTAACATTGTATACTTTCTCTACAGAAAATTGGACAAGACCTAAAAATGAAGTGAATTACATCATGAACTTGCCAGTTAACTTTTTAAGAACATTTCTACCAGAGTTGATAGAAAATAATGTTAAAGTAGAGACGATTGGTTTTATTGAGCATTTACCAACATCTACACTTAAAGCGATAGATAAAGCAAAAGAAGAAACAAAAAATAATACGGGCTTAAAATTGGTCTTTGCTATAAATTATGGCGGACGAGCCGAAATTGTCCACAGTGTGAAATCAATTTACGACAAATTGACTGCTGAAGGTTTAACAAGTGAAGCAATCACTGAAGAAATGATTAATGAGCATTTAATGACTCATTGCTACCCTGACCCAGATCTTTTGATTAGAACATCAGGAGAGCAACGTATTAGTAATTTCCTAATCTGGCAAGTATCTTACAGTGAATTTTTATTTAATGAAAAATTATGGCCAGATTTTGATAAAGAAGAATTAATAAACTGTATTAAAATTTATCAATCTCGTCAAAGGCGTTTTGGGGGATTATAAGTAGTTAGGAGAATAGTATGAAAGTTAGAACTTTGACGGCAATCATAGGACTTATCATTTTCCTCCCGGTCTTACTAAAGGGCGGAGTTATATTAATGCTGTTTTCGTATTTATTAGCGTTCATAGCATTGAAAGAATTGCTGAATATGAATATGATTAAGTTTTTATCGGTGCCAGGTATCATAAGTGCGTTAGGAATTTTAATTATTATGTTACCTCAAGGTGCGGGTAACTGGGTTAATGATTTACAATTAAAGTCATTAATAGCAATGAGTTTTATTTTATTAAGTTATACAGTGCTTTCTAAAAATAGATTTAGTTTTATGGACGCTGCATTTTGTTTAATGACGATTGCGTATGTTGGTATTGGTTTCATGTATCTTTATGAAACACGATCTGAAGGCTTACACTACATACTATTTGCATTTCTAATCGTATGGTCAACAGATACAGGGGCATATATTTTTGGTCGTTTAATGGGCAAACATAAATTATGGCCTGTGATTAGTCCTAATAAAACAATAGAAGGTTTTGTTGGTGGATTGATTTGTAGTTTAATTATTCCACTTGTTATGATTATGTTTGTAGACTTTAATATTGCAACGTGGATATTATTAATTGTTACGATCATTTTAAGTATGTTTGGACAACTTGGTGACCTTGTTGAATCAGGTTTCAAACGCCATTTTGGTGTGAAAGACTCTGGTCGAATTTTGCCTGGTCATGGTGGTATTTTAGATCGCTTTGACAGTTTTATGTTTGTATTGCCACTATTAAACATCTTGTTAATACAAGCTTAACTACAAATTCAAAGTGATACTATACAATTATATAAACAAAAATAAGGAGTTAATGAGATAAAATAACTGAGTGCTTCAATGCAGTTATTTTATTTATTAACTCCTTTTCACAAGCAAAAATACTTTGTGTAATTACGACTGTACAATGATAAGAATAATGTAAGCGAGTGACTAGAAGACATATTAAAGTTACGTGTGTCACTCAGCATTGTTGTGTTATACTTTTATAATCTAAAGTAAGCAGTTAGTCATAAGAAAATGAATCATATGAATTAATATATGAAGTATGAGCAAACAATTTATTTCGAAAATATGAGGTGTAGCAAAGTGAGTTTTCTAGTAACAATTATTTCATTTATAATCGTTTTTGGTGTCCTTGTCACAGTTCATGAGTATGGACATATGTTTTTTGCAAAACGCGCAGGCATTATGTGTCCGGAATTTGCAATTGGTATGGGACCTAAAATATTTAGTTTCAGAAAGAATGAAACGTTATATACGATTCGATTATTACCTGTCGGAGGTTACGTACGCATGGCTGGTGATGGTTTAGAAGAACCACCAGTTCAACCAGGTATGCATGTAAAAATAAAATTAAATGACAAAGATGAAATTACGCACATCATTTTAGATGATCAACACAAATTTCAACAAATTGAAGCAATAGAAGTAAAACAATGTGATTTTAAAGATGGCTTATTCATTGAAGGGGTAACATCATATAATCAAGAAAGACAACGCTATGCAATAGCTAAAACGTCTTACTTTGTAGAGAATGGTAGTTTAATTCAAATTGCACCTAGAGATCGTCAATTCACGTATAAAAAGCCTTATCAAAAATTCTTAACTTTATTCGCAGGACCATTGTTTAATTTCTTACTTACATTAGTATTATTTATTGGTCTAGCATATTATCAAGGTACAGCAACAAATTCAGTTGATGAAGTTGTTAAAGATTCACCTGCTGAACAAGCAGGTCTTAAATCTGGTGACACGATTGTTAAAGTAGGAAACCATAATATTGATGGTAAAGATGATATTGATAAAGCAGTAAAAGAAATTAAAGATAACAAGACAAAATTAGTCGTCGAACGTAATGGCAACAAGCAAACATTTGATATTAAACCTAAAAAGGTTGAACAAAAAGTAACGAAAACACACTCAGAAACAAAATATTTATTAGGTTATAGTGCAGCGACTGAACACACTATTTTCAAACCAATTGCAGCGGGTGTGGAACAAACACTTAGTGCAGGTAAAATTATTTTCACTGCAATTGTAAGTATGATTGCAAGCATTTTCACTGGAGAATTCTCATTTGATATGTTGAATGGTCCAGTAGGTATATATCATACTGTCGACTCTGTCGTTAAAACTGGTATAATTAACTTGATTTCATGGACTGCTTTGCTAAGCGTTAACTTAGGATTAATGAATTTACTACCAGTACCAGCGTTAGATGGTGGACGAATTTTATTTGTCATTTATGAAGCAATCTTTAGAAAACCAGTAAATAAAAAAGCAGAAACTACAATTATCGCCATTGGTGCCGTATTTGTATTAATCGTTATGGTATTAGTGACTTGGAACGATATTCAGCGTTATTTCTTATAAGAGGGAGAGAAGCATTTAAATGAAACAATCAAAAGTATTTATACCAACTATGAAAGAAGTGCCAGCTGGTGCTGAGGCATTAAGCCATCGACTATTATTAAAAGCAGGCTTAATCAAACAAAGTACAAGTGGAATTTACAGTTACTTACCAATTGCAGCGAGAGTATTAAATAATATTGAAGCTATCGTACGCGAAGAGATGGAGCGTATTGATGCGGTTGAAATATTAATGCCAGCATTGCAACCATCAGAATTATGGGAAGAATCAGGACGTTGGAGTGCATATGGTCCAGAACTTATGCGTTTACAAGATCGTAATGGCCGTCAATTTGCGCTTGGACCAACACATGAAGAAGTTGTGACTTCAATTGTTCGTGATGAATTGAAATCATATAAACAACTGCCAATGACACTTTTCCAAATACAATCTAAATTTAGAGATGAAAAGCGTCCACGTTTCGGTCTATTACGTGGTAGAGAATTTATAATGAAAGATGCTTATTCTTTTCATGCTGATGAAGCGTCACTAGATGAAGCATATGAAGATATGTACCATGCATATGGTCGCATCTTTAATCGTGTAGGTATTAACGCGAGACCTGTTGTTGCTGATTCAGGTGCAATTGGTGGTAGTCATACACATGAATTTATGGCGTTAAGCGAAATCGGTGAAGACACGATTGTGTACAGTGAGCAAAGTGATTACGCTGCAAATATTGAAAAAGCTGAAGTGGTTTACCATCCTAATAAAAAACATGAAGATGTACAACCGTTAACAAAAATTGAAACGCCAAATGTGCATACAGCACAAGATCTTGCGACATTTTTAAACAAACCATTAGACGAAATTACTAAATCTATGATATTTAATGTCGATGGTGAATTTATATTAGTATTAGTTCGAGGTCACCATGAAATTAATGATATTAAATTAAAAGCTTATTTTGGTACTGACAATGTGGAGTTAGCAACTGAAGGTGAAATTATTAATATTTTAGGTGCAAAACCAGGTTCACTGGGTCCAGTTTTCGATAAAGACATTAAAATTTATGCAGATAATTTCATTCAAGATTTGAATAATATCGTCGTTGGTGCGAATGAAGATGGATATCACTTGTTAAACGCAAATGTCGATCGTGACTTTGAAGTAGAAGCCTATGGAGATTTTAGATTCATTTTAGAAGGTGAATTATTAGCAGATAGCTCAGACAAAGCGCACTTTGCAGAAGGTATTGAAGTAGGCCAAGTCTTTAAACTTGGAACAAAATACTCTGAATCAATGAACGCTACGTTCTTAAATGACCAAGGTAGAGCACAACCATTATTAATGGGATGTTATGGCATTGGTATTTCAAGAACATTAAGTGCAATCGTTGAACAAAATAACGATGAAAATGGTATTATTTGGCCAAAATCAGTCACACCATTTGAATTACATTTAATCACAATCAATCCTAAAAAAGATGACCAACGTGAATTAGCGGATCAATTATATACGCAATTAAAAGAAAATTATGATGTACTTTATGATGACCGTAAAGAACGTGCTGGTGTGAAATTTAATGATGCTGATTTAATCGGTTTACCAATACGTATTGTCGTAGGCAAAAATGCTGCAGAAGGCATTGTAGAAGTTAAACGTCGCGATACTGGTGACAGTGAAGATGTGCATATCGATAATTTAATCAATTATGTAAATGAATTATATACAAATTTATAATCTATAAGGGAATTGCTAGATGTTACTTATATAAAATCATAAGGCTGACGCACAAATTCAACAATCTATATTTGTGAGTGTAAATTAAAAAATATACACTAGCTGTCTCATTTTTAGATATGTTTGACTCAAACTTTTAAGGAGGGGGCGGGAATACGAAATCAAATTTTAAAGTTTGATTTCTGTTCCGCTCCCATTTATTATTCACAAAAATATGAATTTAATTTATTAAGTTTAACTATTAGAATTTCACACATATCCGTTATAATATAGAGAATGGAATAATAATACATACACCGTCATTTAATGTAAGTAAGCATATACAAGTAAAGCAGTGTAATTAATAGTAAGGTGGTTATCGTCATGGCAATGACAAATCAGGAAAAATTTAAAATCCTAGCTGACCAAATTAAAATAACAAACCATTTGGAACCAGAAATTTTGGAACAAAGTGAACTAACGCGTGTGGATGTTAAGACAACAGATCGTACATGGGTGTTTCAAATCACATTACCACACTTTCTATCAATAGAAGATTATTTGCTTTTTACAGGTGCAATTACAGAAGAGTTTAAATCAATTGCAAATGTAGAATGTAATATTACGATAAATAATAAATCAAACCAAGATGAATATGCGATAAAGTATTTTAATCATTGTATTGATCAAACACAACTTTCACCTAAAGTAAAAGGACAATTAAAGCAAAAACGCTTAATTATGTCGGGAGATGTGCTAAAAGTAACTTGTCAAAATGATATCGAGAGAGATCATTTTGATAAAGCCTGTAATGGTAGCTTAGTTAAAGCATTTCAACAGTGTGGATTCGATATTAGTAAGATAGTTTTTGAAACGGATAGCGTTGGAAACGAAGATGATTTAGCATCATTAGAAGCACATATTCAAGAAGAAGATGAAAAGAGTGCACGTGAAGCTACTGAAAAATTAGAAAAAATGAAAGCCGAGAAGGCAAAACAACAAGATAATAATGAAAGTTCGGTAACTAAGTGTCAAATTGGTAAACCAATCCCAATTGATAATATTAAACCTATAGATTCTATTATTGAAGAAGAATTCAAAGTAGCAGTTGAAGGTGTTATTTTTGATATTAACTTAAAAGAGTTGAAGAGTGGGCGACACATTGTAGAGTTGAAGGTAACTGACTATACAGATTCGCTCGTATTAAAAATGTTCACTCGTAAAAACAAAGATGATTTAGATAACTTTAAGGCATTGAGCGTCGGTAAATGGGTTCGCGCACAAGGACGCATAGAAGAAGATTCATTTGTTCGTGATTTAGTGATGATGATGTCAGATATTGAAGAAATTAAAAAAGCTACGAAACAAGATAAATCTGAAGAAAAACGAGTAGAATTCCATTTGCATACGGCAATGAGTCAAATGGATGGCATACCTAATATTTCAGCGTACGTAGATCAAGCAGCAAAGTGGGGTCATAAAGCTATTGCAGTGACTGACCATAATGGTGTACAAGCCTTTCCAGACGCACATGCGGCAGCTGAAAAAAATGGTATTAAAATGATTTACGGAATGGAAGGTATGTTGGTTGACGATGGTGTACCTATTGCATACAAACCTATGGACCGTGATTTGAAAACCGCAACATATGTTGTATTCGACGTTGAAACGACCGGTTTATCCAATCAATACGATAAAATTATCGAGCTCGCTGCAGTCAAAGTTAAAGACGGGGAAATCATTGATAAGTTTGAACGTTTTAGTAATCCACATGAACGTTTATCCGATGTTATTATTAATTTGACACATATTACGGATGATATGTTAGTTGATGCTCCAGAGATAGAAGAAGTTCTTACTGAGTTTAAAGCATGGGTAGGGGACGCTATTTTCGTTGCTCATAACGCATCCTTTGATATGGGCTTTATAGATACTGGATATGAACATGTCGGTATTGGTGCGTCTACAAACGCTGTAATAGATACACTTGAATTATCAAGAACAATCAATACTGAATACGGTAAACATGGATTGAACTTCTTAGCCAAAAAATACGGCGTAGAGTTAACACAACACCATAGAGCAATTTATGATACGGAAGCAACAGCTTATATGTTTATTAAAATGCTTAAACAATTAGAAGAACTTGACGTTCATAATCACCAAGATATTAATACATCGTTATCAAATGAAGATGCATACAAACGTGCACGTCCGAATCACGTCACGCTTATTGTTCAAAATCAACAAGGTCTTAAAAACTTATTCAAGATTGTAAGTGCGTCCTTAGTCCAATATTATTATAGAACACCTAGAATTCCACGTTCATTATTAGATGAATATCGTGAAGGTATTCTCGTTGGTTCTGCATGTGACGAAGGAGAAGTATTTACTGCAGTAATGCAAAAAGATCAGTCTCAAGTTGAACGTATAGCTCAATACTATGATTTCATAGAAATTCAACCGCCTGCTTTATACCAAGGCTTAATTGATAGAGAACTGATACGTGATAATGAAACATTATATGAAATATATAATCGTTTAATTCGTGCGGGTGAAGTCAACGATATTCCCGTTATAGCTACAGGAAATGCACACTATTTGAATGAACATGATTCGATTGCGCGTAAAATATTGATTGCTGCACAACCTGGTAATCCATTAAACCGTTCTACATTGCCAAAGGCGCATTTTAGAACTACAGACGAAATGTTAGACGAATTGCACTTCTTGGGTGAAGAAAAAGCCTATGAACTTGTCATTAAGAATACTAATGAGCTAGCAGATCGTATAGAGCGTGTTGTTCCAATTAAAGATGAGCTATATACACCAAGAATGGAAGGCGCAAATGAAGAAATTCGAGAAATGAGCTATTCTAATGCAAAAGACCTCTACGGTGATGATTTACCACAAATTGTAATTGATCGTCTTGAAAAAGAATTAGAGAGTATTATAGGTAATGGCTTCTCTGTTATATACCTCATTTCACAACGACTTGTTAAAAAATCTTTAAATGACGGATATCTCGTTGGTTCACGTGGTTCTGTAGGATCAAGTTTTGTAGCAACTATGACAGAAATCACAGAAGTTAATCCATTGCCACCACATTACATTTGTCCAAAATGTAAAACGAGTGAATTCTTTGATGATGGCTCTGTTGGCTCTGGTTTTGATTTAGCAGATAAAAAATGTGAAACTTGTGGCAGCGACCTTATTAAAGAAGGTCAAGATATTCCTTTCGAAACATTCTTAGGCTTTAAAGGCGATAAGGTACCAGATATTGACTTGAACTTTAGTGGAGAATATCAACCGAATGCACATAATTATACAAAAGAATTATTTGGTGATGATAAAGTATTCCGTGCTGGAACAATTGGTACAGTCGCAGAGAAAACAGCTTTTGGTTATGTGAAGGGTTATTTAAATGACCAAGGTATCCATAAACGTGGCGCAGAAGTAGATAGACTTGTTAAAGGTTGTACAGGCGTTAAACGTACATCTGGACAACATCCAGGTGGTATTATTGTAGTACCTGATTATATGGATATATATGATTTCACACCTGTACAGTTCCCAGCGGACGATCAGTCTTCATCTTGGATGACAACGCATTTTGATTTCCACTCCATACATGATAACGTTCTAAAGTTAGATATACTTGGACACGATGATCCAACAATGATTCGCATGTTACAAGACTTATCAGGAATAGATCCCAAAACAATTCCAGTGGATGATAAAGAAACGATGGGCATCTTTAGTTCGCCTGAACCTTTAGGTGTTACACAAGAGGAAATTTTATGTAAAACTGGCACGTTTGGTGTACCAGAATTTGGTACTGGCTTTGTTAGACAAATGTTAGAAGACACAAAACCAACAACATTTTCAGAACTTGTTAGAATATCAGGATTATCACATGGTACAGATGTATGGTTAGGGAACGCTCAAGATTTAATACGTTCAGGTAAATGTGATTTAGCGAGTGTAATATGTTGTCGTGATGATATTATGGTTTATTTAATGTATAATGGTTTAGAGCCGTCACTTGCCTTTAAGACAATGGAATTTGTGCGTAAAGGTAAAGGGTTGACTGACGATATGGTCGAAGCAATGGTAGACAATGAAGTACCTGATTGGTATTTAGATTCATGTAGAAAAATAAAATACATGTTCCCTAAAGCCCATGCCGCAGCTTATGTGTTAATGGCGGTAAGAATTGCTTACTTTAAAGTACATTATCCACTATATTATTATGCAAGTTATTTCACAGTACGCGCATCTGACTTTGATTTAATTACAATGATTAAAGATAAAGAAAGTATTCGTAATACTGTTAATGATATGTACTCACGTTATATGGATTTAGCTAAAAAAGAAAAAGATACTTTAACAGTGCTTGAAATAATGAATGAAATGGCACAACGTGGTTTCCGTATGCAGCCAATCAGTTTAGAAAAAAGTAAATCATTTGAATTTATTATTGAAGGCGATACTTTGATTCCACCATTTATATCTGTTCCAGGTTTAGGTGAAAACGTTGCACAAAGAATTGTAGAAGCTCGTGAAGAAGGTCCATTTTTATCTAAAGAAGATTTAAATAAAAAAGCTGGATTATCACAAAAAGTAATAGAATACTTAGATGAATTAGGTTCTTTACCTAATTTACCTGATAAAGCGCAATTATCAATTTTTGATATGTAATAAACAAAAAGACTTAATAAATAACAAAAAGCATGAATTAACTTGTCATTATAGGCTTTTTACAAATATAGTTATTTGTCTACCAAATAAACATATGATATAATAACAGTGCTTAAAAAATTAGACTCAGGCAGAAAGAGTGGGCATAATACCCGCTCTTTTCTATTTGCCAAAACAGGAGGTCAGCATGAGTAAAATAACTGAGCAAGTTGAAGCAATAATTCAACCTGTCCTTGACGACTTAAATTTTGAATTAGTAGAAGTTGAGTTTACAAAAGAAGGAAACGATCATTTTTTAAGAGTATCTATCGATAAAGAAGGTGGCGTAGATTTAAATGATTGTGCGCTTGCTTCTGAAAAAATAAGTGAAGTAATGGATTCAGAAGATCCTATCGAACAGATGTATTATTTAGATGTTGCCTCACCTGGTGCTGAAAGACCAATTAAAAAAGAAAAAGAATATCGCAACGCTGTGACTAAACCAGTATTTGTTTCTTTATATGCTCCAATCGAAGGCGCAAAAGAATGGTTAGGTATATTGCAATCAGTTGATGATGAAACAATAGTTATGGAAGTTAAAGAGAAATCAAAAACAAAACAAGTTGAAATACCAAGAAGTAAAATCGCTAAAGCACGTCATGCAGTAATTATATAACGTGACGAGGAGGATGATAAATCGTGTCAAGTAATGAATTATTATTAGCTACTGAGTACTTAGAAAAAGAAAAGAAAATTCCTAGAGAAGTATTAATTGATGCTATCGAAGCGGCATTAATTACTGCTTATAAAAAGAACTATGAAAGTGCAAGAAACGTTCGTGTTGAATTAAACATGGACGAAGGTACATTTAATGTTATCGCACGTAAAGAAGTGGTTGAAGAATCATTTGATAACAGAGAAGAAATCGACTTAAGTACGGCACTAGTAAAAAACCCTGCTTATGAAATTGGTGATATCTACGAAGAAGACGTAACACCAAGTGATTTCGGACGCGTAGGGGCGCAAGCAGCTAAACAAGCTGTTATGCAACGTTTACGTGATGCTGAACGTGAAATACTATATGATGAATTCATCGACAAAGAAGATGATATTGTTACTGGTCTTATTGACAGAGTAGATCATCGTTATGTATATGTGAATTTAGGGCGTACTGAAGCTGTATTGTCCGAAGCAGAAAGAAGCCCAAATGAAAGCTATATTCCAAATGAAAGAATAAGAGTGTATGTGAACAAAGTTGAACAAACTACAAAAGGACCACAAATATACGTTTCAAGAAGCCATCCAGGTCTATTAAAACGTTTATTTGAACAAGAAGTACCAGAAATCTTTGACGGTACAGTAGTAGTTAAATCTGTAGCTCGCGAAGCTGGCGATCGCTCAAAAATCAGTGTACACTCAGACAACCTTGACATCGATGCAGTAGGTGCTTGTGTAGGTTCTAAAGGTAGTCGTGTTGAAGCTGTTGTTGAAGAACTTGGCGGCGAGAAAATTGATATTGTGCAATGGGATGAAGATCCTAAAGTGTTTGTAAAAAATGCTTTAAGCCCGTCACAAGTATTACAAGTTATTGTTGATGAAGAAAATCAATCAACTGTAGTTGTAGTGCCAGATTATCAATTATCATTAGCTATAGGTAAACGCGGACAAAACGCCCGTTTAGCTGCTAAATTAACTGGTTGGAAAATTGATATTAAATCAGAAACAGATGCTAGAGAAGCAGGTGTCTACCCGACAGATGTTGAAGGCACAGAAGATCAACTTAATGATGTTGTTGACGAAGAGAATGTTGATTTGGAAGACACAGTCAATGAAGACTCTGAAACAGTAACTGAAGAAGAAGACGCTGAAAAATAACTTGGGGTGATAACTTTATGAAAAAGAAAAAAATTCCAATGCGTAAATGTATACTTTCAAATGAAATGTACCCTAAGAATGACATGATTAGAGTTGTAATTAATAAAGACGGACAAATTTTTGCTGATGCAACTGGCAAACAACAAGGCCGTGGCGCTTATGTATCTAAAAATGTTAAATTAGTAGAAGAAGCGCAACAAAAAGAAACATTAGAAAGATATTTCAAATCTGATGCTGAAACGTTAGAGCCTGTTTATAAAGAGATTATACGTCTTATTTATCGTGAAGAGATACCTAAATGACAAAGAAAAAATCGTGAATTTTTTAGGTTTAGCAATGCGTGCAGGAAAAGTTAAAACAGGCGAATCAGTCATTATAAATGATTTGAAGAATAATAAATTAAAGCTCGTAATCATTGCAACAGATGCTTCTGACAACACAATGAAAGTGATGCAGAACAAATGTGAAAGTTACCATATATCATTACGTATATTTGGAACAAGAGCTGAATTAGGACAAGCTTTAGGTAAAGCAGAACGTGTAAACATTGGAATCACTGATCAAGGCTTTGCTAAAAAGTTATTGTCAATGATTGATGAATATCGTAAGGAGTGACTATATGAGTAAACAAAGAATTTACGAATACGCTAAAGATTTAAAATTAAAGAGTAGAGATATTATCGACGAATTGCAGAAGATGGACGTTGAGGTAACAAGTCATATGCAAACGTTAGAAGATAATCAAATTCACGCATTAGATAAAATTTACAAACCTGAAAAAGCAAAAGAAGCAGAGAAAAAACAACAAAAAACTGCTCAAAACAAGCAACAATCATCAAATAATAAATGTAACCAAAACAACAAGAATAATCAAAATAATAAAGGTAACCAAAATAATAAATCAAACAACAATAAACCGAATAACAAAAAGAATAATAAAAAATCAAAACAAATCAAACAAGAAGAACCTAAAGAAATTCCAGAAAAAATCACTTATCAAGAAGGTATTACAGTAGGTGAACTTGCGGAGAAATTAAACGTAGAGTCTTCAGGTATTGTTAAAAAACTATTCTTACTTGGTATTATGGCTAATATTAATCAATCATTAGATGAAGAAACACTAGAGTTAATCGTTGATGATTACGGTGTTGAAGCTGAAAAAGAAATTGTTATTGATGAAGAAGATTTATCAATTTACTTCGATGATGAAACTGAAGATGAAGATGCTGTTGAACGTCCAGCAGTTGTTACAATCATGGGACATGTTGACCATGGTAAAACAACGTTACTAGATTCTATTCGTCATACAAAAGTAACAGCTGGAGAAGCTGGTGGTATTACACAACATATTGGTGCTTACCAAATTGAAAATGATGGTAAAAAAATTACATTCCTAGATACTCCAGGTCACGCAGCATTTACAACAATGCGCGCGCGTGGTGCACAAGTAACGGATATAACTATTTTAGTTGTAGCAGCTGATGATGGTGTTATGCCTCAAACAATTGAAGCAATCAATCATGCTAAAGAAGCAAATGTACCTACGATTGTTGCTGTTAACAAGATTGATAAACCGACATCAAATCCAGATCGTGTAATGCAAGAATTAACTGAATATGGTTTAGTACCTGAGGATTGGGGCGGCGATACAATCTTTGTTCCACTCTCAGCATTAAGTGGAGATGGCATTGATGATTTAATAGAAATGATTGTACTTACTTCTGAAGTACAAGAATTAAAAGCTAATCCAAGCAAAAAAGCTGTTGGTACAGTAATCGAAGCTGAATTAGATAAATCACGTGGACCATCAGCCTCATTATTAGTACAAAACGGTACACTTAACGTTGGTGACTCTTTAGTAGTTGGAAATACGTATGGTAGAATTCGTGCTATGGTCAATGACTTAGGTCAACGTATAAAAACTGCAGGACCATCTACACCAGTTGAAATTACTGGTATTCATGATGTGCCAAAAGCAGGCGATCGATTTGTTGTTTTCAAAGATGAAAAACAAGCAAGACGTATTGGTGAATCTCGCCATGAAGCGAACGTAATTCAACAACGTCATGAAAGTAAGAGTGTTTCATTAGATAACTTGTTTGAACAAATGAAACAAGGTGAAATGAAAGATTTAAATGTCATTATTAAAGGCGATGTGCAAGGTTCAGTAGAAGCGCTTGCTGCATCTCTAATGAAGATAGACGTTGAAGGCGTAAATGTACGTATCATTCACACTGCTGTGGGTGCAATCAACGAATCTGACGTTACACTAGCTAACGCTTCAAATGGTATCATTATTGGCTTTAACGTTCGTCCTGATACAGGTGCGAAACGTGCTGCTGAAACTGAAGGCGTTGATATGCGTCTACACCGCGTTATTTATAGTGTTATAGAAGAAATTGAATTCGCAATGAAAGGTATGCTAGATCCAGAATTCGAAGAACAAATTATTGGACAAGCAGAAGTTCGTCAAACGTTCAAAGTTTCTAAAGTTGGTACAATCGCAGGTAGTTATGTTATTGATGGTAAAATCACGCGTAATGCTGGCGTTCGTGTCATTAGAGACAATATTGTACAATTTGAAGGTGAATTAGATACACTAAAACGTTTTAAAGATGATGCTAAAGAAGTTGCTAAAGGTTACGAATGTGGTATCACAGTTGAGAAATACAATGACTTAAAAGAAGGCGACATTATCGAAGCTTTCGAAATGGTTGAAATAAAAAGATAAGTAATTGGAGATTAATCCAATTTAATGACAAGAAAGCCTCCAATAATTTGGAGGCTTTTTATATTGACTTCAGATTTGTATATATGGCAGATAATCACTTCAATTTATAATTTTATGTTGAAAATATGAGTGGATTTTTTAATGTAATTATTAGAATTAAAGTGCTATCCAAAAGTGAAATATATAAGTATAATGATATTATTACATAAAAATCTAACAATTTAGTTTATAGATTAAAATATAACACGACTCAACTATACAACTTCAACTAGAAATAGAAATTTTAACACCTCGTAATAATGTAGCTTACTTTAAATATCAAATTAAAAAACGCCTTAACGAAACAATTTTCACAACAATTAAATCTTATATTAAAAGGGTAACATATGTTTTTCAACATCATATGTACTTATTTGGTTGCGAATAAGTAAAAATATTGTAGTAAAATTTGGGGATAACTATTTTATTGACACTAGTTGTCTATGTACTTAATTACAATTAAATGAAATAGGAGGTTATAAATGATGAGTGAATATTTAAGGGAAATCAATGAATTTTGGCAAGAATATTTAAAGCAATATAACTCTATTTATGATCAAAATACTTTAGAACAAATTATAAAAAATGATGATACAACAGCATTTTTACATCCACAGGATTTAGCGTATTTTAAAGAACATTTTGGGAATAACTTTACTGAAATACCTAGATTTAAAAAAATGATAGACTTTGCAAATGGAAAAGTAATTATTGATAAAAATAGACAAAGAATTTTATTTGAAAATGCAGAAATAAACCCTGCTATAGCTAGACCATATTTTGGAAACCCTGATTTAGCAGATATTGTTATATTAAAAAAACAGCCCGAAAATGATTTTAAAATGTATGAACCCGATATACCAGAATCTGTAGTGATAGATTATCGCCAAAGAATATTATTGGATATACAAGGTAGATTAACATTTAATGGAGAGAAACTGTTTTTACCCTATATCGATAAACATAGATGGTTTATGAAATATTTATATAACGCTTCTTCGACTTTAAAACGTTTTAATATTGATCCAAACAGAGTTATGGTACTTAACTTTTTCCCTTATCAATCGGGTCATACTGCAGGAATACCTAAAGATTTTTTAACATTTAAACATGGCTTACCTTCTCAGCGAATGAGTTTTGATTTGTTGTTGAAACTTTTAAACGATGATAAGCATCGTATATATCTTGTTAGTGAGGAAGAACTATATATTTCGATTTTAAAGAACTTTGCTCATAGTTCTTTATGTGACTATCTAATTGATCATTTATTTGTACTTGCTTCAAAACAAAATCGGCATGTTACTTTATGCAATGTGCTAAGTTACCAAGAACACAAAATACGTTTAAGAAAAAAACAAGAATTGAGTAAAATAGAATACTACAATTGGAATAAAGAACAAAGAGAAAAACGAGAAAAAGGTAATTCAGATTTTTATAGAAAAATTAGCACAATGCAAAAAGATGTAGAACATCAACACTAAAATATAAATTATAAAAAAGCCTATATTCAGCATAGAAGATATCTAAGGCGAGTATAGGCTAATTTTAAATGTCATAGTTTTTAAATATAGTCTGGATATGTGTTTTGAATTCATCTACATAATATTGAGGTTCTATGATTGTAATATACTGTGGATATTCATATGCAATTTGTAGGCTTTCTTTTTTTGAAATAATAATATTAGCGATAGTTCCATAATCACTTTTAGTTGTGTCAATAATAATGAACTGTCTTTGTATTTCGGACCAAAGAGGATCTTTAATAAGTATTTTTACAGCCTGAATATCTGAAAAAATAGCTTTATCAAACACTTCGTCAAGTTGATCGATATTTATAATTGATGACAAATTTAATATTTGTATCTTTCCTTGATACAAATAAGTAAACCAATATTTGTTTGAAAAATATCTAGTATATATAGGTATTACTTTTATAGTCAAATCATGACTTATATGAATTGCAACAAAGTTATTATTTTCAATTGCTAGTTGGAGTCTAAAAATTAACGTGGTTTTGCTCATCTCACGAGTCACTTTGAACTGGCTTAAGAGTTTGTTAGACAATATTTTTTCAGCAAGATTAGAGTTTGCGTTCAGCCCTCTAATGAGATTATAAGTATCTTCATGTATTATCGGTGTGAAATTTTTCAATCTAAAGAGCAAGTTAAGTAATCTATTATTTTTAAATTTATATCTGTCGATTCTTAAACAATGTTTTTCAAAGTTATTATCATATATTATTTCACCATCAAGGCCATGCCATTCATTATCTTCGTATAAAAAATTATTAATATCACTAAAATCTCGCTGTATGGAACGAACATTGACATTTAGTCGCTGGGCGAGTTCTTCTTTATTGAGTTTCTTTCCGTTTAAAAAGCGGGTATAAATATATAAAAGTCTTTCTGGTTTTTCCAATCATTTACAACTCCTAAAATAAATAAAATTAATTATTAAGTTGTCTTATAGTATAACATTATAGTTTATATAATGTGTGAAACTATATAAAAAATATTTATAGACAAAGGAAATGCATTTGTACGTCAGAAAATCCACTTAAAATAACAGTTGGGCATAATATTAAACACTTAAGAAATTTAAAATAGATTTTATTGACTATTAATGAAAAAATGTTTCATAATATAACAGTTAGGAATTAAAATAATGCCTAAGTGTCATAAAATGTTTATTTTTTGTTAATAATGTACAATATAAAGTGTACAGGACTCGAACAAAACTTTTGAAAATAGTAGTTACTGAAATAATAAATTTGTTTGACGTTATGAAATGAACTGTCATATAATCTTTAAGTAAGGAAACATTTCCCGGACAAATAAATCGTGTGAGGTGAATATAATGAATATGAGAGCTGAACGTGTTGGCGAACAGATGAAGCAAGAAATTATGGATATCGCTAATAACAAAGTCAAAGACCCAAGAATCGGATTTTTAACGATTACAGATGTGCAATTAACAAATGATTTATCAATTGCAACAATCTATTTAACAGTATTAGGTAATGAAAAACAAAAAGAAGATACTTTTAAAGGGTTAGAAAAGGCAAAAGGTTTTATTAAATCTGAACTAGGTTCAAGAATGAGATTACGAATTATTCCTGAATTGAATTTTGAATATGATGAATCAATTGATTACGGAAATAAAATTGAAAGAATGATTCAAGATTTACACAAAAAAGATTAATTATTATAACAAGCTGGAACAAAATCTCTTTAGATTTTATGTTTCAGCTTTTTTACGTAACACAAAGTAAGCTGAGTCATGTTAATATGTAAGTAATGTAAAAAAAGAGCATTAAAGGTGGCGTGGAAATGTATAATGGTATTTTGCCTGTGTATAAAGAACGTGGTTTAACAAGCCACGATGTAGTATTTAAATTGAGGAAAATTTTAAAAACAAAAAAAGTTGGACATACTGGTACTTTAGACCCTGAAGTATCAGGCGTTTTACCTATATGTATTGGTGGTGCAACAAAAGTTAGTGATTACATCATGGATATGGGAAAATCTTATAAAGCGACTGTTACACTTGGAAGCAGTACAACTACTGAAGATCAAACTGGTGAAATCCTTGAGCAAACAACTATTGCTCAAGATGAAATTATAGCTCAGGACATTGATCAAATATTGAATCAATTTGAAGGAACGATTACTCAAATACCACCGATGTACTCATCAGTAAAAGTGAATGGGAAAAAATTATACGAATATGCAAGGAATAATGAAGAAGTAGAAAGACCAGAGCGACAAGTTAATATTATACAAATTAAACGCACATCAGAACTTCGCTTTGAAGACGAAAGTTGCCATTTCGATATTTTAGTTGAATGTGGCAAAGGAACATACATCAGAACTTTAGCGACAGATATTGGAAAAGCCTTAGCATTTCCAGCCCATATGTCAAAATTAACTAGAATTCAAAGTGGTGGGTTTGATTTAGAGGAGAGTCTCACACTCAATGACGTTGCAGAATTACATGAGCATGACACGTTACAAGAAAAGTTATTTCCTATAGAATATGGGTTAAAAGGTTTAAAACAAATTTTGATTTCAGATGAAATAGTAAAAAGCAAAATTTTAAACGGCCAAAAATTTTATAAAAAAGAATTCACAGAAGCAATAGATACGATAGTGGCATTAGTAGATGTTACAGACAATAAAGTCTTAGCAATTTATGCACCACATCCTGAAAAAAATGACGAAATTAAGCCTAAGAAGGTATTTAACTAAAGGAGAAATACGCATGAAAGTGATAGAAGTAGCTCATCCAATTCAAGAAGATCAATATATAACGGAAGACGTTGCCATGGCTTTTGGTTTTTTTGATGGCATGCATAAGGGACATGCGAAAGTATTTGATACTCTAGAGCAAAAAGCAAAATCATCCAATTTAAAAAAAGCTGTGATGACGTTTGATCCTCATCCTTCGGTAGTTCTAAATCCTGAACGGAAACGTACTGATTATTTAACACCAATACAAGATAAAGTTGAAATATTAGAGTCTTATGGCATAGATTATTGTATTGTTATTAACTTTTCTTCAAAATTTGCCAATGTACCCGCTGAAACTTTTATAGAAGAATATATTATAAAAAATAATGTAAAAGAAGTAATAGCTGGTTTTGATTTTACATTTGGTAAATTTGGAAAAGGTAATATGATGATATTAAATGAAATGACTGAATTTAATACGACAGTTGTAAGTAAACAAGAAATAGAATCCGAAAAAATTTCCACGACGGAAATTAGAAAATCGCTTAAAACAGGCGACTTGCAAAAGGCTAATGAAGAATTAGACTATCTCTACCGCATTAAAGGAACAGTAGTACAAGGTGAAAAACGTGGCAGAACAATTGGATTTCCAACAGCAAACGTTCAACCTAGTGGTGATTATGTATTGCCTAAAAATGGTGTTTACGCAGTTAGTATGGAAATCGGGGCAAATAAAAAAGTTTATAGAGGTGTGGCCAATGTGGGTGTAAAACCTACATTTCATGATCCTTCTAAAGCACAAGTAGTTATAGAAGTGAATTTATTTGATTTTAACGAAAATATTTACGGCGAGCGTGTCACTGTATTTTGGCATCATTATTTAAGACCAGAAATTAAATTTGATGGGATAGATCCTTTAGTAGAACAAATGAATAAAGATAAAGAAAAAGCAAAATACTTATTATCGGTTGATTTTGGAGACGAAATATCATATAATATTTAAGTCGAATGTGTTTTACACATTTAAGGCACCTTTATCTTGGCAGTCCGAGTCTCCAACGGTTCGCTCGGTTAAAGGCGCATAAAAATAAAAGGAGGAAATTGACTATGGCAATTTCACAAGAACGTAAAAATGAACTAATTAAAGAATATCGTACACACGAAGCGGATACTGGGTCACCAGAAGTACAAATCGCTGTGTTAACTGAAGAAATCACTACATTAAACGAACATTTACGTCAACACACGAAAGATCACCATTCACGTCGTGGACTATTAAAAATGGTAGGTCGTCGTAGACATTTACTTAACTATTTACGTGACAAAGATGTACAACGTTACCGTGAATTAATTAAATCATTAGGTATCCGTCGTTAATTTTAATATGGATATTGATAGGGAAAGAACCTTTAGGGTCCTTTCCCTTTTTTATAATCTAGAAAGCATATTATTTAAAAAGTAATATACTAATATAAAATTTTTCTGAGAAATGATATGATATAACTAATAGATATATGAGAGGAGATTCGTAATGTCTCAAGAGAAAAAAGTTTTTAAAACTGAATGGGCAAATAGATCATTAACGATTGAAACAGGGCAACTTGCTAAACAAGCTAACGGTGCTGTGTTAGTTCGTTATGGTGATACAGTAGTATTATCTACTGCAGTAGCTTCAAAAGAACCACGCGATGTTGACTTTTTCCCATTAATGGTAAATTATGAAGAAAAAATGTATGCAGCAGGTAAAATTCCTGGTGGGTTTAAAAAACGTGAGGGACGTCCAAGTGACGAAGCAACATTAACTGCGCGCTTAATCGACAGACCAATTCGTCCACTTTTCCCTAAAGGATATAAACATGATGTACAAATCATGAATACCGTATTAAGTGCTGATCCTGACTGTTCTCCAGAAATGGCAGCAATGATAGGTTCATCTATGGCACTTAGTGTCTCGGACATTCCATTCCATGGGCCAATTGCTGGTGTAAACGTAGGTTATGTTGATGGTGAATACGTGATTAACCCAACTGTTGCACAGAAAGAAGTGTCGCGTCTTGACTTAGAAGTAGCTGGACACAAAGATGCTGTAAATATGGTTGAAGCAGGGGCAAGTGAAATTACTGAAAGTGAAATGCTTGAGGGAATCTTCTTTGGTCATAATGAAATACAACGTTTAGTTAATTTCCAGCAAGAAATTGTTGATCACATCCAACCAGTGAAAAAACCATTTACACCCGTTGAACAAGACGAAAAGCTTGAAGACAAAGTGAAACAGCTTACTGAAGCCAATGGTTTAAAAGAAGCTGTATTAACGTTTGACAAACAACAACGTGATATCAATCTTGACACATTAAAAGAAAAAGTCGTTGCAGAATTTATTGATGAAGAAGATGCTAATAATGCTGAACTAATTAAAGATGTTCATGGCATTTTAAATAGTTTAGTAAAAGAAGAAGTAAGAAGATTAATCGCTGAAGAAAAAATCAGACCTGATGGCCGTAAATCAAATGAAATTCGTCCACTAGAATCAGAAGTTGGCGTCTTACCACGAGTACATGGTTCTGGTTTATTTACACGAGGTCAAACACAAGCACTATCTGTGTTAACATTAGGTTCAATGAGCGAATATCAAATTCTTGATGGTCTTGGTGAGGAACAACAAAAACGTTTCATGCATCATTACAATTTCCCTAATTATTCAGTTGGTGAGACAGGTCCAGTTCGTTCTCCAGGACGTCGTGAAATTGGACACGGTGCTTTAGGTGAACGTGCATTGAGTCATGTGATTCCAGATACTAAAGATTTCCCTTATACTGTAAGAATTGTGAGTGAAGTATTAGAATCAAATGGTTCATCTTCACAAGCGTCAATTTGTGGTTCTACGTTAGCGTTAATGGATGCAGGTGTTCCTATTAAAGCTCCAGTAGCAGGTATTGCTATGGATTAGTAACACGTGATGATAGTTATACTATTTTAACGGATATTCAAGGTATGGAAGATGCTTTAGGTGACATGGACTTTAAAGTAGCAGGTACGCCTGAAGGCATCACTGCAATACAAATGGATATTAAAATTGATGGTTTAACAAAAGAGATTATTAGAGAAGCTTTAGATCAAGCACGAGAAGGTCGTTTAGCTATTTTAGATCATATGTTACAGACAATTGATACAACACGCAGTGAGTTAAGTGCATTTGCACCTAAAGTCGTTACGATGACAATCAAACCTGAAAAAATCAGAGATGTTATTGGTCCTGGTGGTAAGAAAATCAATGAAATCATTGATCAAACAGGTGTGAAACTTGATATTGAACAAGATGGTACAATCTTTATAGGTGCTGTTGATAAAGATGCAATCGCCGAAGCGCGTAGTATCATAGAAGACATTACACGTGAAGCTGAAGTTGGCCAAGTATATGAAGGCAAAGTAAACGTATCGAAAAATACGGTGCATTTGTTGAATTATTCCCTGGTAAAGATGCTTTAGTTCATATTTCACAAATTGCAAATGAACGTATTGATAAAGTAGAAGATGTATTGAAAATTGGAGATACATTTAAAATAAAAGTAACAGAAATTGATAAACAAGGTCGCGTGAATGCGTCTCATAAAGTACTTTTATCAAATTAATATAAAATAAAAATCGAATTTTATTAGAAACTAGTAAATGATATGAATCGCGTTACGATAGAATGTTTCCGTTCTATTTTAATCGGTTTTCATATTAGAGTAACTGGTTTCTTTTTTATTTAATTCCAATGCAAATAGTAGTTAGAATCATTCCATGAATAATGGAATACATAAGTTTATAAGACTAAAGTTTAATTTTTGGTAAATTCATAGTGTCTATTGTAGTAAAAGCGTGAATATGAAAATATCGAAGATTTATAAGTAATTGTTTATTTATTGATATCAATCCCAAACTATTTATAGTAATTACTTTAATAGTGTACATAAAGCCTATTTTAACTTATAATATACTATGAGTTTATATATGGACGGGAATTTAAATAGGAGGTAACATTTTGAGTTTAATAAAGAAAAAAAATAAAAATATTCGTATAATTCCACTTGGCGGAGTTGGAGAAATTGCGAAAAATATGTATGTCGTTGAAGTAGACGATGAAATGTTTATGTTAGATGCAGGACTGATGTTCCCAGAAGATGAAATGCTAGGTGTGGACATTGTAATTCCTGACATTCAATATGTGATTGAGAATAAAGATAAATTAAAAGGTATATTTTTAACGCACGGGCACGAACACGCTATCGGAGCTGTCACATATGTATTAGAACAAGTAGATGCGCCTGTGTATGGTTCTAAACTGACAATTGCGTTAATTAAAGAAAATATGAAAGCACGTAATGTTAATAAAAAAGTAAGATATTATACAGTGAATAATGAATCAGTTATGCGTTTTAAAGGAGTAAACATTACATTTTTCAATACAACGCATAGTATTCCAGACAGTTTAGGCGTATGTATTCATACATCATATGGTGCTATCGTTTATACAGGCGAATTTAAATTTGATCAAAGTCTACAAGGTCATTACGCACCAGACTTGAAAAAAATGACTGAAATAGGCGAAGCGGGTGTGTTTGCGCTTATCAGTGATTCGACTGAGGCAGAAAAAAGGTTATAATACACAGAAAATGTAATTGAATCACATATGTATGATGCATTTACTAAAGTAAAAGGCAGATTGATTGTTTCTTGTTACGCATCGAACTTTATCCGCATTCAGCAAGTATTGAATTTGGCTCAGAGGTTGAATAGAAAAGTTTCTTTCCTAGGCCGTTCATTAGAGAGTTCATTTAATATTGCTAGAAAGATGGGCTATTTTGATATTTCTAAGGACTTATTAATTCCAATTAATGAAGTTGAAAATTATCCTAAAAATGAAGTTATTATTATTGCAACTGGTATGCAAGGTGAACCAGTAGAAGCATTAAGTCAAATGGCTCAAAAGAAACATAAAATAATGAATATTGAACAAGGGGATTCTGTTTTCCTAGCAATTACTGCTTCTGCAAGTATGGAAGTTATCGTTGGTAACACGCTAAATGAATTAGCGCGTGCTGGTGCAGAAATCTTACCTAGTAGTAAAAAAATACACACTTCAAGTCATGGTTGCATGGAAGAATTGAAGATGATGATTAATATTATGAAACCAGAATACTTTATACCAGTAAATGGTGAGTTTAAAATGCAAATTGCTCATGCAAAATTAGCGAATGAATCAGGTGTACAACCTGAGAAAATCTTCCTTGTGGAAAAAGGTGATGTCGTTAACTATGATGGTGACGAAATGATTTTAAATGAAAAAGTAAATTTTGGTAATGTACTTATCGATGGTATAGGTGTTGGAGACGTAGGAAATATCGTTCTGAGAGATCGTCATTTATTAGCAGAAGATGGTATCTTTATTGCGGTCGTAACACTTGATCCGAAAAATAGACGAATTGCAGCCGGACCAGAAATTCAATCTAGAGGTTTCGTTTATGTTAGAGAAAGTGAAGCTTTATTAAATGAAGCTGAAGAAAAAGTACGTGAAATCGTTGAACTAGGACTACAAGAGAAACGAATTGAATGGTCTGAAATCAAACAAAGTATGCGTGATCAAATTAGCAAATTATTATTTGAAAACACGAAACGTCGTCCAATGATCATTCCAGTTATTTCTGAAATTTAATAGTTTCCATACTAAACAAAGAGGTTAAGACAAACGCTTAGGTAAACATATTTAAAAGTAGATTGCAGTTGATTGTTATATCTTAAATATGACATGCAAGCAACCTTTAAATCCACTCAAAGCGAATATTGTCTTACCTCTTTTGTGTTATTATAGAATACAAATAAACTTTTATTATACAATCATACTTATATAATAAAAGCTAAATACATATTATTTACGATAAATAAAAGTGATTCACATAAGAATCAATGGGTATATAATTAAAATGAAATTGAAATCAGAGTTAGAAAAGTAGGTGTGGAACGTGGCACAAACAAAAAAGAGAACTACAACTAAGAGAAAACCAACAAATACAAGAAAAAAACAACAAATAAAAAGAAAAACAAAGCGACAGTCCTATAAGATATGTTTTTGCTATTATCGTCTTTGTATTAATTGTACTAGGCGCGTTTCAGCTTGGTATTATTGGAACAATGATAGATAGTTTCTTGAATTATTTATTTGGTAATAGCCGTTACTTAACTTATATATTACTATTTATAGGTACAATATTTATTACTTATTATAAAGCTTTACCAAAGACAAGACGTACAGTTGGTGCTTTTATATTACAATTAGCACTACTATTAGTGACGCAAATCTTTTTTTACTTTACTAATAATGCACAAGCTCAACGGGAACCAGTATTGTCATTTGTCTATAAGGCTTATGAACAGACAAACTTTCCTGATTTTGGTGGAGGATTAATAGGATATTACTTATTAACTTTATTCACGCCTTTAATTTCTATTATTGGTATTATTATTGTGACAATTTTATTGATGGCTTCAAGTGCAATTTTACTTTTAAAACAAAGTCATCGTGATGTGTCGAAAATCGTATTTGAAAAGATGAAAGTTAAAGGTCAAGATGCTTCAGTAAACTTAAAAGAAAAAAGAAAACAAAATAGAATTAAGAAAGATGCTAAAGCGCGTGTGAAAGCAGAGAAAAAAGCTGAATTACAAGCACAACAAGCTGCTACTCAGGATAAAGCCAATAATGAAGTTAAAGATGTAAGTGATTTACCTGAAGTTTCAAATTTAACTGCAGAACAGCAACAATCCATACCTATATATGGACATGGTGATAACGATGATGATAGCGCTCAACCTACCGAAAATAAAAATTATAAACGTAGCCAACGTAATCTAAATCAAGAAGACACCAATGGACAAATATCATCACAACAAAGTTCTAAAGAGGAACAAGCTTCATTAGATCAGTTGATAGATGAATCTGAACAACCATTAGATGAAGATGGTGCAAATTCCATATCTGAAGCAGGTGAAGTTGAAAACGAAGCATATACAATACCGCCGCTTTCTTTGCTTAATCAACCTGCCAAGCAAAAAGCTACATCTAAGGCAGAAGTACAAAAAAAAGGACAGTTACTAGAAACAACACTCAAAAACTTTGGTGTGAATGCAAGGGTGACTCAAATAAAAATTGGTCCAGCAGTCACGCAATATGAAATACAACCTGCGCAAGGTGTGAAAGTAAGTAAAATCGTTAATTTACATAATGATATTGCTTTAGCACTTGCTGCGAAAGATATCCGTATAGAAGCGCCAATACCTGGACGGTCAGCTGTCGGTATAGAAGTGCCGAATGACAAGGTCTCGCTTGTTTCATTAAAAGAAGTATTAGATGAGAAGTTTCCTGCTAAAAACAAATTAGAAGTTGGATTAGGTAGAGATATTTCGGGTGATCCAATTACAGTTGAATTAAATAAAATGCCTCACTTACTCGTAGCAGGTTCAACTGGTAGTGGTAAGTCAGTTTGTATTAACGGTATTATTACAAGTATTTTACTTAATGCTAAGCCACATGAAGTAAAACTTATGTTAATTGATCCAAAAATGGTAGAGTTGAATGTATATAATGGTATACCTCATTTGCTTATACCTGTTGTGACAAATCCACATAAAGCATCACAAGCACTAGAAAAAGTAGTTGCTGAAATGGAAAGACGTTACGATCTATTCCAACATTCTTCAACTAGAAACATTGAAGGCTACAACGAAGCAATTAAACGACAAAATAAGGAACTAGAAGAGAAAAAATCTGAGTTACCGTATATAGTGGTGATTGTTGATGAATTAGCAGATCTAATGATGGTTGCAGGTAAAGATGTGGAAAATGCAATCCAACGTATTACTCAAATGGCACGTGCAGCAGGTATTCATTTAATTATTGCAACGCAACGCCCATCTGTAGATGTTATAACTGGTATAATCAAAAATAATATTCCATCAAGAATCGCTTTCGCTGTGAGTTCACAAATTGACTCTAGAACGATTATAGATAGTGGCGGTGCAGACAAGTTACTAGGTAAAGGTGATATGTTATATGTTGCAAATGGTGGTTCTACGAGAACACGTGTGCAAGGTGCATTTTTAAGCGATCAAGAGGTACAAGATATTGTTAATTATGTGGTTGAACAACAAAAAGCGAACTATGTTAAAGAAATGGAACCAGATGCACCAGTTGAAAAATCAGAAATGAAGAGTGAAGATTCACTTTATGATGAAGCATATATATTTATAATTGAACAACAAAAAGCAAGTACATCCTTGTTACAAAGACAGTTTAGAATTGGTTATAATCGAGCTTCAAGATTGATGGATGATTTAGAACGGAATCAAGTTATTGGACCACAAAAAGGTAGCAAACCTAGACAGATACTTGTGGATTTAGATAGTGATGAGGTGTAATTATGGAACTTACTTCTGTGTATAAAGTTAAAGAGTGGATGATTCAACAAATTAAAGAAGGTAAATTGAGTCCTGGAGAGCCATTGCCAAGTAATTTAGCAGTGGCTAGAACACTAAATGTTAAAACAGATGACGTTTACGATGCTGTGGATGAATTGATTACAGAGCAAGTATTATCTAATAATTTAGAGGAAGGTGCGAGTGTTAAATCACTGCACCCATTCTTCTATCCTTTAGGTGAACTTGTAAGTATTAGTCAAATGATAGAGCAACAAGGCTTTAACGCTAGAACAGAATTTATAAGCTTAGATGAAAAACCGGCTACTTCATTGGATGCATTAAGATTAAACATTCCTGATAAAGCTTCTGTGACCATTATAGAGCGTGTGAGACTCGCAGATCGACAACCAGTAGTATATTGCTTAGATAAAGTGCCTGCTGATGATTTAACGTGTGCCCAGTATCAAAACAGTGATGAATCTTTATTAAATGCGATTGAAGCTTATGCTAATAAAAAAGTTGCCTATGCAAATACAGAAATAGAGGCCATAAGTTATGAACCTCATATCTCGGATGTGCTAGATGCATCACCGCATGAAGGGCTCATGCTTTTGAAATTAATACATTATGATAATGATGATAATCCAATACTTTATTCTTTTAATTATTTCAAAAGTAGTTTAGTAAAATTTAAAACGGTTAGAAATAGAATATAAAAACAAAATTATGAAAGCGAGGCATGACAATTTGAAGATAGATAAACAGCAAAATGACTTGCATATAAAAGTAATGCCAACAACAAAATTTAAAACAACCACAATCACATTGAAATTTATGGCGCCATTAGATAGCGAAACAATGACAGCACGTTCACTATTGAGCAAAGTACTCGTTCGTGCGACAAAACAATGGCCAACGGATAAAGCATTTAACCAACACTTATCACAATTATATGGTGCATACGTTAACAGTTTTATTTCGAAATTCAAAGACAAGCATGTAATTACAATATCTTTAGAAATCGTAAATGAACGTTATTTAAAAGATCAAACACCATTATTTGAAAAGGGTTTGGATCTACTAAAAGAAATGATTTGGAACCCGTTAATTACAGATGGTGAATTTGATGAAACTTTTGTTGCACAAGAAAAATCGTTATTAACAAAAAAATTAGATGCTATAGTTGATAATAAATCACAAATTGCATTTTTAAACTTACTGAAAAATATGTTTGGAGACCAACCTTATCGCCATATAGCGTCAGGGCAAGTAGAATACATATCAGGCATAACACCTAAAAATTTATATCATACATATCAATCTATGCTAAAAGATGACTACTGCGCGGTTTATGTAGTAGGTAACGTAGATGAGCAAGCAGTGAAATCACAAATTCAATCATATTTTGATCTTAAACCTTTTCAATTTGAATTATCACATGCAGTGCCAAAGCCAAAATCACATCATTTACCACAAGAAATTATTGAAACAGATATAGTGGATCAAGCCAAACTAAATATGGGATATAAATTCCCAGCACAATATGGAGATTCACAATACTTTGCTATGGTCGTGTTAAATGTCATGTTTGGTGGAGATCCTTCCTCCGTATTATTTAATGAAGTACGTGAGAAGCAAAGTTTAGCTTATTCGATACACTCTCAAATGGATGCTAAAAATGGTTTTATGTTTGTACTTAGTGGCGTTTCAGCAGATAAATATGAAATAGCTAAAGATACAATAATAGCTGAATTTGAAAAATTTCAACATGGTGAGTTTGATGACGATAAATTAGAGCTAGCGAAAAAAGTGATTATTTCACAACGTCAAGAATCTCATGATAGACCGAAAAGTATTATTGAAATATTAAATAATAATATATTACTTGATGAAGATATGTCAGAAACTAGTTTTATTGAAGGTATACAAAATGTATCTAGAACAGATATTCAGCAATTAGCACAAGAAACAATATTAGATACGATTTACATTTTGACGAAAGGAGGTAATGACTGATGAATGAAAAATATTATAAACAAATAGACGAAAAAGTTTATGAAGCGGAGTTAAATAATGGTCTCAAGTTATTTATTATTCCGAAAAAAGGATTTCAAAAAACCTTCGTAACTTATACAACACAATTTGGTTCATTAGATAATAAATTTAAACCACATGGTAGTGATACATATGTCACAGTTCCAGATGGCGTGGCACACTTTTTAGAACATAAATTATTTGAAAATGAAGAAGAAGACTTATTTACTGCTTTTGCAGAAGACAATGCTCAAGTTAACGCATTTACGAGCTTCGATCGAACAAGCTATCTATTCAGTGCTACCGATAATGTAGACCGCAATATCAAACGCTTATTAACAATGGTAGAAACGCCTTATTTTACTAAAGAGACGGTTGATAAAGAAAAAGGAATCATTGAAGAAGAAATTAAAATGTATCAAGAACAACCTGGTTATAAATTAATGTTCAATACATTAAAAGCTATGTATGAAACACATCCGATTCGTGTGGATATTGCAGGCAGTGTTGAAAGCATTTATGAAATAACTAAAGATGATTTATATCTATGTTACGAAACATTCTACCATCCATCGAACATGGTGTTATTTGTTGTAGGTGATGTAGATGCAGAGCACATTTATGAAGTCATTGCTGAGCACGAAAATAAAAGAGATAAAGTGAATCAACCACAAATTGTCAGAGATGCTTTAAATGAAAAAAGTGAAGTTAATGAATTCAATGTAACAGAATCTATGAAACTTCAATCCCCAAGGTTAATGCTTGGTTTTAAAAACGAAACTTTAAAAAATGAACCTAACGAAGCCTATGTTAAACGTGATTTAGAAATGACACTATTTTATGAAATGGTGTTTGGTGAAGAGACAGATTTTTATCAAACGTTGCTCAATCAAGATTTAATAGATGAAACATTTGGTTATCAATTTGTTTTAGAACCAACCTATAGCTTTTCAGTTATCACGAGTGCAACACAATACCCTGATAAATTGAAAGCACTATTATTAGAGGAATTAGAAAACACACAAGGTAAACTAAGTGATGCAGAGGCCTTTAACTTATTAAAAAAACAATTTATTGGAGAATTTATCTCAGGTTTAAATTCTCCAGAGTATATTGCTAACCAATACACAAAACTTTATTTTGAAGGCGTAAGTTTATTCGACTTATTAGACATTGTTGAGAGTATCACTTTAGATAGCGTGAACGAAACAGCAAATACATGTTTAAATCTAACGCAAGTTGTAGATAGTCGTTTGGAGATGAAATAAAATGAAAGCTTTGGTCATGGGTGGATCTGGTACAATAGGTTCTGCAATTGTCGATCGTTTATTAACGGATGGGTATGAAGTCATCGTACACTATAATAAATCAAACATAGAAACTATAACAAAACGCTATGAACAGAAGTCAGTACAATTTGTAAAATGTGATTTAACTCAGTGTAATGACTTGGACAAAGCTTTTGCTTTCATAAAAAATTTGGATTGTTTAATTTATGCTAGTGGTTCAGCTTTATATGGACAACTACAGGATATGACAGACGAAATGATCGATTCGAGTTATCAAATACATGTGCGTCAATTTATAAGAACAAGTAGATATTTTGCAGATCAATTAAGACAAAGTACAAATGGTAGAATCATCGTTATCTCATCTATATGGGGTGAAACTGGCTCCAGCATGGAGACTGTTTATTCAGCTATGAAAGGTGCTCAAATTAGTTTTGTTAAAGCGCTTAGCCAAGAGTTAGCTATGACGAATGTCACGGTTAATGCTATCGCACCCGGGTTTGTCAGTGGTAACATGACTCAAGTTTGGACAGCAGATGAACTTAGCGAGATAACAAAAGAACTGCCACAACAAAGATTGATTGAACCTGAAGAGATTGCACATACATGTAGTTATTTATGCCACCCATTAGCTAAGAGTATTACTGGAACGATACAAAAAGTAAACGGAGCATGGTATTTATAAATTTTAATATTGTGTAAAAAAATAAGCCAACTATGAAACATTCAATGATATAATAACAATACAATAAATCACAGGATTTAAAAAAGTGATATTAATAGATGTTTCTTGAGCACCAATCTATTATAAAATAACCGTTGTTTTTAAACTAAGGGGTGTTTATTTCATGACAGTAGCTACTAAAAAAGAATGGTATTTAGAATATGAGATAACGTTGAACAGATCAGGTTTATTGGGCGATGTATCTAGTTTGTTAGGTATGATGGGCATCAATATTGTAACAATCAATGGTGTTGATGAAGGTCGTAGAGGTTTACTCATTAAGTCTGATAACTTAGAAAAAGTAAGTAGATTTGAAAATATTGTCACTGAAATTGATGATATTTCTATTACTAAATTACGTAAACCTGAACTTCGTGATCGATTGGCAGTGAGACATGGCAGGTACATAGAGCAAGATGCCGATGATAAAAAGACATTTCGTTTTGAAAGAGAAGACTTAGGTTTGCTCGTTGATTTTATGGCAGAATTATTTAAAGAAGAAGGTCATAAGCTAATAGGAATTAGGGGGATGCCTAGGGTAGGAAAGACAGAATCTATTGTTGCTGGCAGTGTCTGTGCGCATAAACGTTGGTTGTTCATCAGTTCTACATTAATCAAACAAACAGTGCGTAGCTCATTAATTAAAGGTGAGTACGATACTAATCATGTTTATATCATTGACGGAGCAGTAACAGCAAGAGAATCTAATGTAAAACACCAAGAATTAGTAAAAGAAGTTATGAGTTTGCCTTCAATCAAGGTGGTTGAACATCCTGACTTGTTTGTTGAAACAAGTGACTATGAGATGAGCGATTTCGATTATATTATTGAATTAAGAGAAAATAAGAACCAAGAAATTCATTACGAAGAAATGAAGAAACAAACTGTTAAAAGTAAAAACAACTTAGATTTTGGTAACGATGAATTTGGTGGCGGTTTTGGTTTCTTTGAATAAAAAAATGAGTAGTTATCAAGGAGGACTAACATCGTGAACACAGTTGGTCAAACTTTAAAGGGACGTCGAGAACGTTTAGGTATGACTTTAAATGAATTAGAAACACGCACACAGATAAAACGTCAAACTTTGACTTTGATAGAAAATAACGATTTTGAATCATTAAATAAGGTTGATTATGCAGAAGGTTTTATTAAAAAATATGCAAAAGCCGTTAATATTGATTCTGTACAGTTAATTAAAGCACATAGAGACGAAATTCCAAATAATGACGAAAGCATGCAAGAGACGATTGAAGCTTTTTCTAAAGAAAATAAGCCGACATATCGTAGTAAGAATAAAGAGCCGCTGCAAGTAGCTGTTATAGTAAGTGTTGTTATTATCATTTCAGCACTATTATGGATTTTAGCTGTTTTAGTATTATAATTGATTAATATATAGCAACGATTAAGTTATAAAAAAGAAAAGAGGACTTTTTATGAATATACCGAATTGGATAACTGTTTTTAGAGTTATACTAATTCCAATATTTCTTCTATTTGCACTGATAGATTTTGGATTTGGCAACATTTCATTTATCGGTGGTAATGAAATTAGAATTGAATTATTAATTAGTGGTGTTATTTTTATTATCGCGTCGTTAAGTGATTTTGTTGATGGCTATTTAGCAAGAAAATGGGAGCTTGTAACAAATATGGGGAAATTCTTGGACCCATTAGCTGATAAATTACTCGTTTCAAGTGCTTTAATCGCACTTGTGCAAATTGATTTAACAAATTCAATCGTTGCAATTATTATCATTGCACGTGAGTTCGCTGTAACAGGATTACGTTTATTACAAATTGAGCAAGGTTTTGTAAGTGCTGCAGGGCAATTAGGTAAGATTAAAACTGCTGTTACGATGGTTGCTATTGTTTGGATTCTCCTAGGTGATCCTTTAGCAACTTGGATTGGTTTTGAATTAGGACAAGTGCTGTTATACATCGGTGTATTCTTCACAGTGTTATCTGGAATTGAATACTTCTATAAAGGTAGAGATGTATTTAAAGCAAAATAATTGAGGTTAGTTCCAATACATTTACTACTCCCATACTTATCAATAAAATTAAGTACTATGATATAGCAAAACAGTCCAAAGCGATAAAATTTGGGCTGTTTTTATGTTATTTTATCAAATAACAAAAAAATTGATTTGTTAAGATTTACGGAGCTTTTAAAAAGACATAAAAATCTAATCTTTAGTTTTTTAAGGAATTAAGATTTATAATTAAGTTTATCGTAAAACATTTTTCCGCTCGCTTTTAAGTGAGTAAAAAGTATAGACTAAAGTGAATTATGTAACTTAGTGTTGAGGAGGAGAAGTTGTGAAGATATCTATCATTGCGGTGGGCTCAGAATTATTGTTGGGGCAAATAGCTAATACCAATGGTCAATATTTATCAAAATTGCTAAATGGTGTAGGTCACAGTGTGGTAGAGCATACTGTAATCGGTGATAATCCAGAACG
The DNA here is from genome assembly GCF_001663395.1 of Staphylococcus sp. AntiMn-1. Lineage (NCBI taxonomy): Bacteria > Bacillati > Bacillota > Bacilli > Caryophanales > Staphylococcaceae > Staphylococcus > Staphylococcus sp. AntiMn-1. The sequence continues at coordinate 684,963 of NZ_CP012968.1, read as the reverse complement.
ATTAGAAAGAGTCATAAAAGCATCATTTAATCATTATGATACTGTTATACTAACAGGTGGCTTAGGCCCAACTAAAGATGACTTAACGAAACATACGGTTGCTAAGGTATTAGGTCGAGAATTAGTAATTGATAAACATGCTTTGAATTACATTGAACAATTCTTCGAAGAACAGAATATTGAAATGACTCCAAATAACCGCCAACAAGCGTTAGTTATAGAAGGTTCACATGTATTAGAAAATAAAGTCGGTATGGCGCCAGGTATGTTAGTAGATCAAGATGAAAGACGTATTGTATTGTTACCAGGGCCACCAAGAGAAATGCAACCTATGGCTAAAAACGAACTTTTGCCATTCTTTTTCAATGGTGAAAGTACTATATTCTCAGAATTATTGCGTTTTGCAGGCATCGGCGAATCTAAAGTAGAAACAGTATTAATGGATTTAATAGATGGACAAACAAATCCTACGATTGCGCCATTGGCTGGAACGCACGAAGTTAATATTAGATTAACGGCAAATGGAGATACGCAACGTGAATGCGAGCAACTCATCGCTCCTATTAAAGCAGAAATTTTATCACGTATTGGTGAATATTATTATGGTTCTGATGATATATTACTGGAACAATCTTTGATGGATCAAATACACCAATCATTTGCTATATATGATGCTGTTACAGATGGAGAATTATATTCCAGACTGCAGAATTTTAATACATCACAATTGCTTCAAGGAATGTTACCACATCATACACAATTTATAGATGAACGTGATACAATTGAAACTCAACTTTCTGTCTCTGCCAATATCGTTAAAGCTTTGTATCAAACAGAAGTTGGTATTTCAATAATGAAGCATAAGGATAAAATTTATTTAGGCATTTTAGAAAATGAGAGACTTGGAATTCAGTCCTTTAAAATGACGCAAAGAAGAAATTCAATAAAAAGCAGAACTCAAAATTTTGTACTAATACGATTACTAAATTGGTTTAAATAAGCATTTAAAGTCTACAAAAATTTAAAAATATAGTACGTGTGTTCTGTTTTCGTTGTAACTTCCGTCTGTATAAGCGAACAAATATTCGCAAAACGCTTGCAGAATTATTTAAATCAAGGTATAGTAGGATTAAGATATTTTACAGAGATTAATCTCAATTAGGAGGTCCAACATTGGATAACGATCGTCAAAAAGCTTTAGATACAGTAATTAAAAATATGGAAAAATCATTTGGTAAAGGCGCAGTTATGAAATTAGGCGATAATAAAGCCCAAAGAGTGTCTAGCGTTTCAAGTGGTTCAGTTACTTTGGATAATGCGTTAGGTGTAGGTGGCTACCCTAAAGGAAGAATTATAGAAATATATGGGCCAGAAAGTTCTGGTAAAACTACAGTGGCATTACATGCTATTGCAGAAGTACAAAAAAATGGTGGGATTGCGGCGTTTATTGATGCTGAACATGCGTTAGATCCTGTTTATGCAGAAGCTTTAGGTGTAGATATTCAAAATCTATATTTATCTCAACCTGACCATGGGGAACAAGGATTGGAAATTGCCGAAGCATTCGTTAGAAGTGGTGCTGTTGACATCGTAGTTGTTGACTCCGTTGCTGCGTTAACTCCAAAAGCTGAAATTGAAGGTGAAATGGGAGATACACATGTTGGTTTACAAGCGCGTTTAATGTCACAAGCATTGCGTAAACTTTCAGGCGCTATTTCTAAATCAAAAACAACAGCAGTATTTATTAACCAAATTCGCGAAAAAGTAGGCGTGATGTTCGGTAATCCTGAAGTAACACCGGGTGGACGTGCATTGAAATTCTATAGTTCTGTACGTTTAGAAGTACGTCGTGCTGAACAATTAAAACAAGGCCAAGATATTGTTGGTAATAGAACGAAAATTAAAGTTGTTAAAAATAAAGTAGCACCGCCATTCAGAGTTGCAGAAGTGGATATGATGTATGGTAAAGGTATCTCTAAAGAAGGAGAACTTATTGACTTAGGTGTTGAAAATGAAATTGTAGATAAATCAGGTGCTTGGTATTCATACAATGGAGATCGTATGGGACAAGGTAAAGAAAATGTTAAATTATATCTGAAAGAAAACCCTGAAATCAAAGAAGATATTAATCGTAGATTGCGTGAAGCTCTAGGCATTATCGATGGTGATGTTAAAGAAGACGAAAGTGAAAAACAAACTACGCTTCTTGAAGATGAATAGTGTTATCTAAAATTAATTAAATATTTACTATAAAATAAGCGTATATGTAAAAATATGCGCTTATTTTTTTACATCAATATAAGAATTTTAAAATATAATATAACAAATATTTTGCTATATGAGCTTTATAATATAAGTGACAACAATAATTATAGTGGAAATAGTGTAAAAGAGGAGACTCAAATATTGAATTAATGTGTCAGAAACCTTGACACTTCTTAGTTTAAAACCGTACAATTACATTGTATGATTCTTATATAACTTGATATAATCATATTGAAATTGATATACAGAGCAAAATCCTAGATAAAAAGGGGTGTTTGTGTGAGTTTATTAGACCTCCTACTCATTTTGCTAGGTATTATTCTCGGAGTTGTTGTAGGGTACATTGTAGCCCGTAATCTATTGCATCAAAAGCAATTACAAGCAAGACAAACTGCAGAAGATATTATTGAACAAGGTAATAAAGAAGCAGAGAATACTAAGAAGGAAAAGCTCCTAGAAGCTAAAGAAGAAAACCAAATCTTAAAAGAACAAAGTGAAAACGAACTGCGTGAAAGACGTGGTGATCTTCAAAAGCAAGAAGCTCGACTTCTGCAAAAAGAAGAAAACTTAGAGCGAAAATCTGATTTATTAGATAAAAAAGATGAGATTTTAGAGCAAAAAGAGTCTAAACTTGAAGAACGACAACAACAAGTAGATGCAAAAGAGAGTAGTGTTCAAACATTAATAAATAAGCATGAACAAGAATTAGAACGCATCTCTGGTCTCTCTCAAGAAGAAGCAGCACAAGAGCAACTTCAAAGAGTTGAAGATGAATTGTCACAAGATATTGCAATACTTGTTAAGGAAAAAGAGAAAGAAGCAAAAGAAGCAGTCGATAAAAATGCAAAAGAATTGTTAGCAACTACTGTTCAAAGATTAGCAGCAGAACATACTTCTGAATCTACAGTATCAGTTGTTAATTTACCAAACGACGAAATGAAAGGTCGAATCATTGGTAGAGAAGGAAGAAATATCCGTACGTTAGAAACATTAACGGGTATTGACTTAATTATAGATGATACGCCAGAAGCGGTTATCCTCTCTGGTTTTGACCCAATCAGACGTGAAATTGCAAGAACTGCATTAGTAAATCTTGTTTCAGATGGACGCATCCATCCTGGACGAATAGAAGATATGGTAGACAAAGCTCGTAAAGAAGTAGACGATATTATTCGAGATGCAGGGGAACAAGCTACATTTGAAATAAATGTGCATAATATGCATCCAGATTTAGTTAAAATCTTAGGTCGTTTACAATATCGTACAAGCTATGGACAAAATGTATTGAAACATTCTATCGAAGTTGCACACTTAAGTGGTATGTTAGCGGCTGAATTAGGTGAAGATGTTACATTAGCTAAACGTGCTGGTCTACTTCATGATGTTGGTAAAGCAATCGATCATGAAGTTGAAGGTAGCCATGTTGAAATAGGTGTAGAATTAGCAAAAAAATATGCTGAAAATGAAACAGTAATTAACGCAATTCATTCCCACCATGGTGATGTTGAACCAACTTCAATTATTTCTATATTGGTAGCAGCAGCAGATGCATTATCAGCTGCGAGACCAGGTGCTCGTAAAGAGACTTTAGAAAATTATATTAGAAGATTGGAAAGATTAGAAACACTATCTGAAAATTATGATGGTGTCGAAAAAGCGTTTGCAATTCAAGCAGGTAGAGAAATTCGAGTTATTGTATCACCAGATACTATCGACGACTTAAAATCACATCGCTTAGCAAGAGATATAAAAAGCCAAATTGAAGACGAACTTCAATATCCTGGTCATATAAAAGTGACAGTTGTTCGTGAGACTAGAGCAATTGAATATGCAAAATAAATGTTAGTCATTAAATGTCTAACTAGAGACTGCCAACAAAGTCATGGGACTTGTTGGCAGTTTTTTGATGATTCGTATCATTTACTGTTTTATGATGTTATTTAAATAGTAAAAGAACTTCAAAGTCTCAAATAACAAAAAAGAGCCTTTAACTATAAAGTTAAAAGACTCCTTATCGATATATTGAAGTAAACTTCATTATACTAAGCAATTTATATGTTTATTTGTTTAATTCCAAATCTGCAACTTTAACTTCTTTGATAATTTCAGCTGTGTCATAGCAATTTGTAGCGATATTTGCATATCTTTCTGCTAAACGGTAAGCATTGATATATAGCTCTAGACTATCTTTTGCTATATCTTCTGCATCTTCACTTTTTGATGGGTTTGCTGTAACAACTAGATCAGCAAAATGTTGTGGATCGATATTAATTGACATGTATTACTTCCAACTCCTATATTGTGGATTAAAATAATTACTATAATGAGTTATACCCCCATTACAAAATATAAAACTTAAAAATTAAAGGAATATTTACTAAAGAGCCTTTTCAATGTAAATCATTTACATTAAACTAGCATTAAGAGAGGATGAACAAGTAAATGAGAATATTATTTATTGGAGATATCGTAGGTAAAGTAGGTAGAGAAGCAATTAACACGTACTTGCCTAAGCTTAAACAAACGCATCGTCCTACAGTTACAATCGTAAATGCGGAAAATGCCGCACATGGTAAAGGATTAACTGAAAAGATATATAAAGAATTATTAAGAGAAGGCGTAGATTTCATGACTATGGGGAACCATACATACGGACAACGTCAAATTTATGATTTTATAGAAAGTGCTAAGCGTATGGTTCGACCAGCAAATTTTCCAGATGAAGCGCCAGGTGTAGGTATGCGCATTATTCAAATCAACGATCTTAAATTGGCGATTATCAACCTACAAGGTCGTGCATTTATGCAAGACATAGATGATCCATTCAAAAAAGCAGATGAATTAATTGCTGAAGCACAAAAAGAGACAGATTATATATTTGTAGATTTTCATGCGGAAACAACTTCTGAAAAAAATGCAATGGGTTGGTATTTAGATAATAGAGTGAGTGCTGTAGTAGGTACACATACACATATTCAAACTTCTGATGAAAGAATATTGCCAGGTGGTACAGGTTATATTACAGATGTAGGTATGACTGGATTTTACGATGGTATACTTGGAATCAATAGAGGAGAAGTTATCACACGCTTTATTACTAGCTTACCACAAAGACATGTAGTGCCGGATGAAGGACGTAGTGTCTTGTCTGGTGTTATAATAGATATTAATAAAGATGGTAAAGCAACGCATATTGAACGCGTACTTATCAACGATGATCATCCATTTTAATTATCGTCCGTTAGTATGAATTTTAAAATAAACCACTCTTTACATAGTAATAGGGTGGTTTATTTTGATATGATTGATTATGAATTATTATAACCATTAGGAGGCAAGATGGTATGAAATCACAAGTATCATGGAAAGTTGGCGGCCAGCAAGGTGAAGGTATTGAATCAACGGGGGAAATCTTTGCTACTGCGATGAACCGTAAAGGATACTATTTATATGGATATCGTCATTTTTCAAGTAGAATAATGGGCGGACATACGAATAATAAAATAAGAGTTTCAACATCACCTGTACATGCGATAAGTGATGATTTAGATATATTAATCGCTTTTGATCAAGAAACAATAGAAGTTAACCATCATGAAATGAGAACAGATAGTATTATTATTGCAGACAGCAAGGCAAAACCAGAAAAACCTGAAGGTTGTCGTGCGCAACTTATAGTTTTACCATTTACGGCAACAGCAAAAGAATTAGGCACTGCCTTAATGAAAAACATGGTTGCTATTGGTGCTACATGTGCAGTAATGAAATTAGATATTTCAGCTTTTGAAACGCTTATTACTAATATGTTTACTAGAAAAGGCGAGAAAGTTGTCGAAATGAATATAGAAGCATTAAATGAAGGTTATCGTTTAATGATGGAGCAACTTAATGATGTTGAAGGTGACTTTGTTTTAGAAGAAACAGATGGAACACCACATCTATATATGATTGGTAATGATGCAATCGGCTTAGGCGCTTTATCAGCTGGATCAAGATTTATGGCGGCATATCCTATTACGCCTGCTTCAGAAATTATGGAGTATATGATTGATAATCTACCAAAAGTAGGCGGCACAGTTGTACAAACTGAAGATGAAATTGCTGCGGCAAACATGGCTATTGGATCAAATTATGCTGGCGTACGTGCTTTTACAGCTAGTGCTGGACCTGGACTTTCATTAATGATGGAAGCGATTGGTCTATCGGGTATGACAGAAACACCATTTGTAGTGGTTAATACTCAACGTGGCGGGCCTTCTACAGGATTGCCTACCAAGCAAGAACAATCTGATTTAATGCAGATGATTTACGGTACACATGGGGATATCCCTAAAATCGTAGTTGCACCTACAGATGCAGCAGATGCATTTTATCTAACAATTGAAGCATTTAATTTAGCAGAAATGTATCAGTGCCCAGTGATTATTTTAAGTGATTTACAATTGTCATTAGGCAAACAAACTGTTGAAAAATTAGATTATAACAAAATAGAAATTAACCGTGGCGAAACAATCCAATCTGATATAGAACGAGAAGAAGATGACAAAGCGTATTTCAAACGTTATGCATTGACTGAAAGTGGCGTATCACCTAGACCGATTCCAGGTGTTAAAGGCGGTATACACCATGTAACAGGTGTAGAGCATAACGAAGAAGGTAAGACGAGTGAAGCGGCTGATAATAGACAACAACAAATGGATAAACGTATGCGTAAAACTGAGCATTTACTGATTAAAGACCCAGTAGAGGCAGATGAACAACATGATGAAGCAGACATCTTATATTTAGGTTTCATTTCTACTAAGGGCGCAATTCAAGAAGGTAAAGATAGACTAGAAGCGCAAGGCTTAAAAGTAAATCATTTACAAATTAGACAATTGCATCCTTTTCCTAAAGAAACACTACAAAAATCCATTGATAAAGCATCAAAAGTTGTCGTAGTTGAACACAATTACCAAGGACAACTTGCAAGCATCTTGAAAATGAATGTTACATTAGGTGATAAATTAGTGAACCAAACAAAATACGATGGTACGCCATTCTTGCCACATGAAATTGAAACAAAAGGACTTGAGATTGCCAAAGATTTAAAGGAGCTGGTATAAATGGCAACGTTTAAAGATTTTAGAAATAATGTTAAGCCCAATTGGTGCCCAGGTTGTGGAGATTTTTCAGTCCAAGCAGCGATTCAAAAAGCAGCAGCCAATATTGGCTTGGAACCTGAAGAAGTAGCAATCATTACTGGTATCGGCTGTTCAGGTCGTTTATCTGGCTATGTGAATTCTTATGGTGTACATGGTATACATGGTCGTTCATTACCATTAGCACAAGGCGTGAAAATGGCGAACAAAGACTTGACTGTTATTGCTTCCGGAGGAGATGGTGACGGTTATGCAATAGGTATGGGCCATACCGTTCATGCATTGCGTAGAAATATGAACATGACATATATTGTAATGGATAACCAAATTTATGGACTGACTAAAGGTCAAACATCACCTTCATCAGCGCCAGGTTTTGTTACAAAATCAACACCAAAAGGAAATATCGAGCAAAATGTTAAACCATTAGAGCTCGCGTTATCTTCTGGGGCAACATTTGTAGCACAAGGTTTCTCAAGTGATATAAAAGGACTTACAAAAATGCTTGAAGATGCTATTAACCACGACGGTTTTTCATTTGTGAACGTCTTTTCACCATGTGTCACATATAATAAAGTGAATACTTATGATTGGTTTAAAGAAAACCTTACAAGCATTGAAGATATAGAAGGTTTTGATGTTACAGATAAAAGTAAAGCAACACAAAAAGTTTTAGAGTATGATTCGCTAATTAAAGGCATTGTTTATCAAGATACTGAAACACCTTCATATGAATCTCAAATTGAAGAAATGGAAGATACGCCATTAGCTAAAAGAGATATTCATATTGATGAAACGCAATTCAATGAATTAACAAAACAATTTGTTTAAATTGGAAGTATAGATAATACTAATATAGTAAAAATAATTAAATGATAGCATATAAGCTGATTACATACGGAGTTGGATTGAGACACATTCAACACCGTATAGTATCAGCTTTTTTAGTAAATGAAGGAATAACATATTCTGATTTATAGTATTATAGAAACTAAATAGGGCTTTATACTTTGGAGGGAATACCATGATAGACCAATTTAATTCAATGACTGAACTTATGTTACATACAAGTGAAGGTGAAGATTGGGAAATTCATACGCGGCAAACAGCTCAGCCAATGATTATTACGGCAGTCCATGGTGGGGCGATTGAACGTGGAACAACTGAACTTGCTCAATCTATAAGCGAACGCGGTAACTATGATTTTTATACTTTTAAAGGGGTACGCCACAATAAAAATCACGAACTACATGTGACATCAAGACATTTCGATGAGCCCAAACTTTTACAAATGATCAATGACAATAGACATGCGATTTCTGTTCACGGTTGTATGGGTGATAAACCAGAAGTATATATTGGTGGAAGAGATCAAGCACTGATAAATTATATTAAACAATATTTATCTGAAATTAATATCATCGTTAAAGATGCGCCAGCTCATATTTCTGGACTTCACGATGATAATTTTGTTAATTGTTGTCAACACAAAGCTGGCGTTCAGCTAGAAATAACTGCGCGTCTAAGAAAAAAATTCTTTATTAACAAAAGATATAATCTTTATGATAGGGAAAATCGAGATAATTGGTCTCCATTAATGACTAATTTTACGCAAGCAATTGTTGACGCTGTAAACCATTATCAACATGAGCCCAATTAACCATTTATGATGTCATTCTAACCAACATTATAATTAATATTTGCAAAACAAAACATAATAAGATATTATAGATATATGATATCGATAATAGGAAGTTGATAAACAAATGAAATGTTCTAAGGCAACAGATTATGCATTACACGCTTTATTATTTATGATAAAAAGTAACGGTGATTCAAAAAGAATACCAGTACAAGACTTAGCAGCTGCATTGAAAGTTTCTACTACTTATTTATCTAAAATTTTAACACGACTTGTAAAAGCTGGGATAATTTCAGCAAATAGTGGTGCTAAAGGCGGCTATCAATTAAAAAATGGATGGCAAGAGGTTTCAATATATGAAATTATTGTAACTATTGATGGCAAACAAAGCTTACTAGAAGATAGTTTTAACCATGGTGAAGGTTGTTCTATTAAACAAATCATGGATGAAGCGGAACGTAGTTTAATAAATAATTTAGAACAAAAAAAATTAAAGGACTTAGCTTAATACTAAGTCCTTATATTATTCAATTAATTATAGATATTAAGAATCTTTAAAAGGTGTAAAGGAGTGGAGTAAATGGATTATGAAATCATAGTTATTGGTGGCGGTCCTGCTGGCTTAAGCGCAGCATTGAATTTTGGAAGAGGTATGATGCATACATTGGTTATTGATGAGGATAAACCACGAAATCGAGTGACATCAGAATCACATGGTTATTTAACGCAAGATGGTATTTCACCAACTGAATTCAAACAAAAAGCAAAACAAGATATTGCTAAATACAAAGATGTATCATTTTTAGCAGAACGTGTTTTAGATATTAAGGAAAACGATGACGGATTTGAAGTTTTTACCCCAGGACAATCATTTACAGCAAGACAAGTGTTACTCGCAACAGGTTTAAGAGAAGGAGGACCAGACATACCTAGTTTCAATGAATTTTATGGACAATCAATATTTTATTGTCCGTGGTGTGATGGCTATGAAATGCGTCACCGTAAATTGGCTATCATTTATACAGTTGAGAGGATGGCACATATGGTTAAATTATTAAGTAACTTTTCAAAAGATCTTATCGTTTTTACAAATGGTGAAAGTGTTACAACCGAAGATAAAGCATGGCTTAAAGCTAAAAACATTGATATATATACCGATTTCATTGCTGATTTAAATGGTGAAAATGGTCAATTGACTCATATTACATTAGCAAATGATGAAAAAGTTGAAGTTGAAGGTGGATTTAGCCAAATGCAATGGGATACTCATTTTGATTTCTTGAAAAATTTGAGTTTAGAGCGTGATGAAAATGAAAAATTTGAAGTCAATGCATTTGGTGAAACTTCAATTAAGCATTTTTATATTGCAGGAGAAACGAAAGATAATTTCGCTGGCCAAATTATAGATGCAGCGGCCAATGGCGGTATGGTTGCTAAAATGATAATGATGACACAAATCAATGAAGATTTTTAAAATATATCTTATGAGATAAATGATTAACGCTTTATATCTATGCCTTGAACATCTTATTTGATAGACTAAAAGATAAATAAAACAGATAAGGGGCTGAAGTGATATGCATGATACGTTAATGAGTGTCCAAATTATTCCGAAAACTGCTAATGGTGAAGATGTTATACCTTATGTTGATGAAGCGATAAAAATAATTGATGATTCTGGTTTGGCTTATAGAGTTGGACCACTAGAAACGACAGTACAAGGTGAGATGAATGAATGTTTGATCTTGATTCAAAAGTTAAATGAGCGTATGGTCGAATTGGAGATACCGAGTACGATTAGTCAGGTTAAGTTTTATCATGTTCCTGAAGGTATTACAATCGAGACACTTACTGGAAAATATGACGAAATTTAAAAAAATATATAATAAAGAAAAGCGATTCAACATATCAAGATGTTGAATCGTTTTTGCTTATTGGGAAAGACTTTTGCACTTTGGGGCTAAATTTAATATAATGAAGTAATGATTATGGATAAAGTTATAGAACTTTGAACGACTAGGTTGAAATACCAAAATATAAAACATATTTTAAAACATGTGTTCATAGTTTATATGATATAGAAAGGATTTTGTAGAGTGAATGAAGAGCAAAGAAAAAGTACTTCTATAGATATTTTAGCCGAACGAGATAAGAAGACTAAAGATTATAGCAAGTATTTTGAGCATGTCTATCAACCACCAAGTTTAAAGGAAGCACGTAAACGTGGTAAAGAAGAAGTGAACTATAACCGTGATTTCCACATAGATGAAAAATTCCGCAATATGGGTCAAGGGAAGACCTTCTTAATTAAAACATATGGTTGTCAAATGAACGCGCATGATACAGAAGTCATGGCTGGTATTTTAGGCGCTTTAGGTTATACTGCTACAGAAGATATTAATCATGCTGATGTGATTTTAATTAACACATGTGCAATACGTGAAAATGCAGAGAGTAAAGTGTTTAGTGAAATTGGTAATTTAAAACACTTAAAACGAGAAAAGCCAGAAACAGTTATCGGTGTATGTGGTTGTATGTCACAAGAAGAATCAGTTGTTAACAAAATTCTTAAATCATACCAGAACGTTGATATTATTTTCGGAACACATAATATTCATCGTTTACCAGAAATTTTAGAAGAAGCTTATTTATCAAAAGCGATGGTAGTAGAAGTATGGTCAAAAGAAGGAGACGTTATTGAAAACCTTCCTAAAGTAAGAAAAGGTAATATTAAAGCTTGGGTAAATATTATGTATGGCTGTGATAAATTCTGTACATATTGTATTGTGCCTTTTACAAGAGGTAAAGAGCGTAGTAGACGTCCAGAAGATATCATTGCTGAAGTGAGAGATTTAGCACGCCAAGGTTATCAAGAAATTACGTTGCTGGGTCAAAACGTTAATGCTTATGGTAAAGATATAGAGGGCTTAGAATATGGTTTGGGTGATTTATTAGAAGATATTACACAAATTGATATACCAAGAGTGAGATTTACTACAAGTCATCCTTGGGACTTTACGGATCGTATGATTGAAGTTATTGCGAACGGGGGCAATATTGTACCTCACGTACATTTACCAGTTCAATCAGGTAACAACGCAGTATTAAAAATTATGGGACGTAAATATACACGTGAAAGCTATTTAGATTTAGTAAATAGAATTAAAATGAAGATACCTAACGTGGCATTGACTACAGATATTATCGTAGGTTATCCAAATGAAACTGAAGCACAATTTGAAGAAACTTTAACATTGTATGACGAAGTTGAATTTGAACATGCATATACTTATATTTATTCACAAAGAGATGGTACACCAGCAGCGAAGATGAAAGATAATGTGCCTTTAGAAGTGAAGAAAGATAGATTACAACAATTAAATAAAAAAGTGGCTTATTATTCAGAACAAGCTATGAAGCAATATGAAGGCAAAGTAATCCAAGTATTGTGTGAAGGTTCCAGTAAGAAGGATAATGCTGTGTTAGCGGGTTATACTTCTAAAAATAAACTTGTTAACTTCAAAGCGCCTAAAGAAATGATAGGCAGAATTGTTGATGTACAAGTTGACGAAGCGAAGCAATTTTCATTAAACGGTACATTTTTACGTGCGAGTGAAAAAGCAGTGGTGACTCAATAATGTATGAAAAAGATGACATATTAGCTGAAGCAAATCGCATTAGTGAACGAATCAAATCATTGGATACAGTTAAAGATTATCACACTGTTGAACAACAAATTCATTACAATAAAAATATTGAACAACGCATGAAAGATTTAAAAAAAACACAAAAGCAATCCGTAAATTTACAAAATTACGGTAAAACAGAAGCTTTAAAACAATCTGAAGGTAAAATACAAGGTATTGAGCAAGATATTAATGTTCTACCGATAGTGGAAGAATTCAGAGAATCGCAAACTGAAGCCAACGATTTATTACAAATGATGATAAGTACAATGTCTGATCGTTTGAATCAACATGAGCAAAATGAGGACTAGCAAGTAATGTACTTTCAGGAAAGGAATGAACCGAATGAAGTCAATTAAGACGAAAAGGTTAACGTTAACCGCAATATTCATCGCTATCAATGTAGTGTTGAGTAGTATTATTGTCATTCCGTTAGGCCCGATTAAAGCAGCACCTATTCAACATTTAATTAATGTACTATGTGCCGTGTTTGTTGGCCCTTGGTTTGGACTAGCTCAAGCATTTATTTCTTCTGTATTACGTATGATTTTTGGTACTGGTAGCTTCTTCGCCTTTCCTGGAAGTATGGTAGGTGTACTACTCGCAAGTGGTTTTTACCATTACCGTAAGCATATCTTTATGGCTGCGGTAGGGGAAGTGATAGGGACAGGTATTATTGGTAGTATAGTTTGTATTCCATTAGCCTGGATACTTGGCTTTTCTAACTTTGCTATTAAACCGTTAATGTTAGCATTTATCGTTTCAAGCATTATTGGTGCTATCATCAGTTATATATTATTAATGATATTGAAAAGAAAAGGTATATTAAAACGCTTCTTATAAGCTATATAAGATTTACGAAACGAGATTAAGACTCAAATAATTAATCATGAAGTTTTTGGATGGATAACGAAACAAGTTATGACATGCTAATATTCTTGATTACTTATAGAGACTTGGTCTCGTTTTTATGAATAAAGACTTATGACTACTTTACTTTTACAATCTTGATAACATTAAAGGTATTTTATGTTTTATAATTTTTTAAGCGGTATTGTTTTGGAGTTAGTCCAATAGAACGTTTGAAAACTTTAATAAAGTAGCTTTGATCTGAAAAGCTGAGCTGATGAGCTATTTCAGAAATGGATAAACTTGAGTTATCTAGCCATAATTTAGCTTCTTCTAGTTTTTTCTCTGTAATATAGGCACTTATCGTAATACCAACTTCTTTCTTGAATAAATGAGATAAATATTTTGAACTTAAATTTACATGCTTTGCTAATATATCTAAAGTTAAAAGTTGATATAAATGGTTATAAATATATTGTTGCACTAAATTAATGGGCTGTGAATATTTATCACTGTTTAATTTTTTTACTTGATTAGCAAATTCTATAAATATATATTCTACTGATTTTAATAAGTCAATTTCCTTTTCTACCTCTATCTTTTGGATGAGTATATCACTCATTGAGTAAGCTACTTCATAGTGTAATCCACCTTCGATTGCTGATCTACTCGCTATGGCTACTGCAGAAATAGCTAAATTTTTATCATTACGAGTAAGATTATCAGGCATAACTACCCCAACTTTTTCTAAATCAATTGTATTTTTAAAAATATTTTTTATACTATCAATATCTCCTTGTTTTATATATTCATTAAATTTATTTTCTAATAAAATATCATGATGTAATTGTTCATTAAGACGTTTAATTGAAAGCTCGAAATCAATATCATTTTCTAAGATTAACGTATTAAGTGATTGTTCTTTAATAGTTAATGGAGATAGTTGTTTGTTAAATAACAGAAAATAAACTAGTTGTCCCATACTAATGAGGTCATTTTTTTTATAGATAGGGATGGAGTTAAAATAAATTCTTAAATTCTTTTTTAAATAAAGTGGCACTTTATAACGCTTTATATAATCATAAAAAAGACTGTTAGTCACTTCTTCTAACACACAAGGCCCTATAGTTAAGTCAAAGTATGTTGTTCGTAAACATAAAAAACATTCTATATCATTAAGTGATCTGATGAAGGGTATTTCAAAAATAGATTCATTTTCAGTAAATAGTTCTTGATAAAGTCCATCTGTGGGAAGAAAAGGGTTTTCCCGATTTACAAACTTAAATTCTTTAATAGTGATATTTGCCTTGCTTATTGAAATATTCATACCAGTATTTTCTTGTAGCATTTTACAAATATAATCAAGTTCATCTTTTTTTCATATTTCATAAAGCTTCCTCCCTTATTGATAGAAAATATACTATTTTTATGGAAAAAGTGCAATTAAATCTTTTGGGAAAAGAATAGAATAAGTGATATAAGAAAAGATTTATTTATTACGCTGTTTGTAAATAAAAGGAGTGACGCTACTGTGGATATAGTAAGAAAAAAATTAAGTGAAGATAAAAAAGAAAATGCTATAAATAGTATGAAGTTATTAACTAAACTTCCTGGCCCTGTATTAGAATATTTGATTAGATTCAATCTTAAAACTTTTAGAAAAGCTATGGAAAATCAAGATCAAAAACTATTAAATTACAGTCAACCAATTTATAAAGAAACGTATAAAATTTACGGTTGGAAAAATTTAATTTCATTAAATATATATCGAAGTGATAGTAACGCGGATGGCAAGAAACCGCTACTTTATTTTATTCATGGTGGTGCATTTATTGGTGGTTCTTCCTATGTAAATGATAATTTCATGAGAGCACTTGCTGACAGAACAGGTTACGTTATTGCGAGTGTAGATTATACCTTATCACCTGAAGCTAAATATCCAGAAGGGTTAAACGATTGCTATAAGGGCTTAAACTATTTATTGAAATACGCGAGTGATTTTGATATTGATACAACTCAAATTAGCATAGCCGGGGATAGTGCAGGTGGTAATTTAGCAGCGGCATTAATATTAAAATTAGCAAAAGAACAGATTAAAATCCAAAACCAAATTTTATATTATCCTTTGACAGATTTAGTTTCTTTAGACAAACCCAGCTATAAACAACAAGGTGCAGCTTTTCAAGGGATGAAAAAACTAATTTTCGTATGTCAGCGTTTATATTTAAAGAACAAAAAGGACAAACACTTACCTTATGTATCACCATTAAGAGCAAATATACCAACTGAAATGCCTAATACTTTAATTATGGTAGCTGAAAATGATGGGCTAAAAAGTGATGGTATAGAATACGCTGAGTTATTAGAAAAATCTGGGCATAAAGTATCATGCCTATTATATGAAAATGCTTATCACGCATTCATAAATGATCTTGGATATTCACCTGAAGCTGATGATGCACTTGAAGAAACTATTCATTTTATTACAAACTAAACAAGAAAATTTTGACAAGTAAAAAATTCATTTGGAGCGACACAAATTTCGTAATACTTATTTTAAGGGAGAAATGTCTTATGAAAAACAATGAAATAATTAAAAATTTATCGTTAGAAGAAAAAATTAAAATTGTAACTGGCCATGCATTTTGGTATACGTATGACCTAGAAGATAAAGGATTAAATGCACTACTACTAACTGATGGTCCTTCTGGGGTAAGAAAGCAAGAAGAGGGAGCTGATGCTTTAGGCTTAAATCAAAGCATAAAAACTATTAGTTTTCCAAGTTTAGCACTAATTGCTAGTTCATTTGATAAAAATTTGCTACGTCAATATGGTGAATATTTAGGACAAATAGCAAAAAGTGAAAAAGTTAATGTGTTGTTAGGTCCTGGTATAAATATTAAAAGAAACCCTTTGGCTGGTAGGAATTTTGAATACATGTCTGAAGATCCTTTAGTAGCTGGTAAGCTTGCAACAGCTTATATTAATGGTTTACAGTCTCAGGGTATTGGATCAAGTGTAAAACACTTTGCCGCTAATAATAGAGAGAATCAACGATTTACCAATTCTTCTAATATAGATGAACGAACACTGAGAGAAATTTATCTTAGTGCATTTGAAACAGTTGTAAAATATGCTCAACCAGCTACGATTATGAGTTCTTATAATGCTATTAACCATGTTCCTGTTTCTGAGAATAAATGGCTACTTACAGATGTGCTGAGAAATGAATGGGGATATCAAGGTGTCGTTGTCTCTGACTGGTCGGCGATAAAACATCGTTCCAATTCATTAAAAGCAGGGCTGAATTTAGAAATGCCTGGTAAGGGACAAAGCACATTGACTGAAGTAACAAATGCTGTAAAAAATGGCGAATTGGACGAGCATATACTAGATATCTCAGTGGATCGTGTTTTAACGTTAATTAAACAACATCAAATCAAAGATGAAGCGCAGTCTTATGACAAAGCGAGTTACCATGATTTCTCAAGAGTACTAGCAAGTAAAAGTATTATTTTATTAAAAAATGAAAACAATAACCTACCAATAAATTCATCATCATTAGGCTTGATTGGTGAACTTGCAGCTAAACCAAGAATTCAAGGTGGCGGTTCTTCTAAAGTTAATCCATATAACATTGTAACGCCATTGGAAGCTTTTAATAAACATCAAGTTGAATATGCTCAGGGTTATTACATTAGTAATCATGAAGTAGATCAAAAGCTTCAACAAGAAGCAGTAAAAGTAGCGCAACAAAACGACCAAGTAATATTATTTTTAGGCTATCCTGAAAGTTATGAAACTGAAGGATTCGATAAAAATGCTTTAGCATTACCAGACAATCAATTAACATTATTAGATGTAGTAACGAGAGAGAATCAAAATGTAACTGTTGTTTTACAAAATGGTGGGACAGTACTTATGCCTTGGGCACATAAAGTGAAATCTATTGTTGAAACCTATTTATCAGGTGAAGCAGTAGGAGAAGCAATCAAAGATGTCTTAACTGGTAAACAAAATCCAGCAGGTAAATTAACAGAAACTGTTCCAAAACGACTTGAAGACGTTCCCTCGTATTTAACATTTAATCAAAGTAAAGCAGAAGAAGATTACAGAGAAGGCATATATGTAGGTTATAGATATTACGATACAAAACATATCAAAACGCAATTTCCATTTGGCCATGGTTTAAGTTATACAACCTTTGAGTATTCTAATATCAAAATTGCTCCTCAAGAAAATAGCTTGAAAATTAATCTGGATATCAAAAATACTGGGAAAATATTTGGGGAAGAAGTTATACAAGTTTATATTGGAAATCGTGCAAGTGATATAGATATGCCACTCAAAGAACTTAGAGATTTTGAACGTATTGCTTTAGATGCAAACGAATCAAAAATAATTACGTTTGATATACCTTATAAAGCTTTGCGCTGGTTTAATAATAATACGAGACAATGGCAAATAGATGATGGAGAGTACGTAGTATATGTAGGTTCTTCAGTTGAAGATATCAGATTAGAGCAATCAATTACTTTAGATATAACTAATCAAACAAAATCGTATTGGATTCATGAAGATACTTATGTATATGAATTAGTGTTAAGAAAAAATGAAATCAAACAATCACTGAAACAATATCAATTAGACGAACTCATAGGTAAGGTAACAGAAGATCCAGAACTTGCGCCACTTTTTGAAAATTTACCATTACGTTCACTTATAATGCTCGATATGGATATAGCGACAGTACATGACTTTATCAATGCCGCAAATGAAGAATTAAAGCATAAATAATTATATGTAAATTGATTATTATTAGGATTTGTAGTATAAATACAAAACCCCTCACTGTGCCAGTAGTGAGGGGTTTTGTTCGTGTGACTTTATCATTACATTTGCATAGACAATATACATATAATATATACGCATCAATATAGTTTGAATACTTAAAATTAAGGTTTTTCTAAAAACGCTTATAAAAGCGTTTGATAATAATTAAGCTTTAACGCTATGATTGAATAAATAGGCGTAATATCTAAAGTTATGTTAAAATTTAAGAGTTAAATTAACTAATTAAGTTAAAGAAAATTAAATGGATAGCGATAACATAAATGCTAATTTTTACTAAATAGATAAATGTAAAAACATTGATACAATGCAACTTACATATTCAAAATTAAGTATAATCCAAATTGATAATTTAAAAGTAAGAAACTAATAGAAGGATTGTGAAATATCAAAATGACTAACCAAACTCCTATGATGCAACAGTATTTAAAAATAAAATCACAATATCAAGATTGTCTATTATTTTTTAGATTGGGCGATTTTTATGAAATGTTTTTTGATGATGCGAAAGAGGCGTCAAGAGTATTAGAAATCACTTTGACGAAAAGGGATGCCAAAAAAACGAACCCAATACCGATGTGTGGTGTACCTTATCATGCAGCAGATGGCTATATTGAAACATTGATTAGCAATGGATATAAAGTAGCTATATGTGAACAAATGGAAGATCCAAGACAGACTAAAGGTATGGTTCGTCGTGAAGTTGTTAGAATTGTTACTCCTGGAACGGTAATGGATAAAGGTGGCGTTGATGAAAAACAAAACAACTATATATTGAGTTTTGTGAAAGATAGTGCCGCTTATGCATTAAGTTATTGTGATGTTTCAACTGGAGAGTTGAAAGTTACACATTTCGAAGATGAAGCGACGCTAATGAATGAAATTACAACTATTAATCCTAATGAAATCGTCGTAAACGAGAATATTGGTGATGATTTAAAACGACAAATCAGTTTAACAACTGAAACGATAACGGTATTATCGGAAATTTCAGATGCACAATATAATGTAAATACTATGAAAGAACACAACTTGTTTAATGCGACACAATTGTTGTTAGATTATATATATCACACACAGAAAAGAGATTTATCCCATATTGAAGCAGTTGTTAAATATGAAGCGGTAGACTTTATGAAAATGGATTTTTACGCTAAACGAAATTTAGAATTAACAGAAAGTATTCGTTTAAAAACTAAAAAAGGAACATTGCTCTGGTTAATGGATGAGACTAAGACGCCAATGGGTGCCAGACGATTAAAACAGTGGATTGATAGACCACTTATCCATAAAGCACATATAGAATCTCGTTTAGATACAGTAGAACAGTTTCTTAATCATTTCATCGAAAGAGATACATTAAGAAATCATTTGAATCAAGTTTATGATATTGAACGCTTAGTAGGCCGTGTAAGTTATGGTAACGTCAATGCACGTGATTTAATTCAGTTGAAACATTCTATTTCAGAAATCCCAAATATTAAAAATCTACTTAATGATTTTGATGAACAGATGACTGCACAATTTAAAGCGCTACAGCCTTTAGAAGAATTACTTGGCTTACTAGAAGAAAGTTTAAAAGAAGAACCACCAATCTCTGTAAAAGAAGGTGGCCTTTTTAAAACTGGTTTTAATAGTGAGTTAGACGAGTATTTAGAGGCATCTAAAAATGGAAAGTCATGGCTAGCTGAATTACAGGCAAAAGAACGCCAACGTACTGGCATTAAATCGTTAAAGATTAGTTTTAATAAAGTGTTTGGTTACTTTATTGAAATTACAAGAGCGAACTTACAAGGTTTCGACCCAACAGCATTTGGATATCATCGTAAGCAAACATTATCTAATGCAGAACGTTTTATCACAGATGAATTGAAAGAAAAAGAAGACATTATTCTTGGTGCTGAAGATAAAGCAATCGACTTAGAATATCAATTGTTTGTTCAACTAAGAGAAAAAATTAAAACCTATACAGAACGTTTACAAAAACAAGCAAAAGTTATATCAGAACTTGATTGTTTACAAAGTTTTGCAGAAATTGCACAAAAATATAACTATGCACGTCCAACTTTTAGCGAAGACAAAACACTACAATTAACCAATTCGCGTCATCCGGTTGTCGAACGCGTGATGGACCATAATGATTATGTGCCAAATGATTGTGAATTAGATCAAGATACATTTGTCTATTTAATAACTGGGCCTAATATGTCTGGTAAATCCACATATATGCGCCAAGTAGCCATAATTAGTATCATGGCTCAAATGGGAGCATACGTCCCTTGTGAATCGGCAACGCTCCCAGTCTTTGACCAGATATTTACAAGAATAGGCGCCGCAGATGATCTTGTATCAGGTGAAAGTACATTTATGGTTGAAATGTTAGAAGCGCAGAAAGCACTCGCACATGCGACAGAAAATAGTTTGATTATTTTTGATGAAATTGGAAGAGGTACTTCGACCTACGATGGATTAGCACTTGCACAATCAATGATAGAATATGTTGCGAATACGTCTCATGCTAAAACACTATTTTCTACGCATTATCATGAGTTAACAACTTTAGATCAGTCTTTATCTTGTTTGAAAAATGTGCATGTAGCAGCAAACGAATACAAAGGTGAACTTATCTTCTTGCATAAGGTTAAAGATGGCGCAGTAGATGATAGTTATGGTATTCAAGTAGCTAAATTAGCACATCTACCTGACGAAGTAATTTCACGTGCGCAAGTCATATTAGATGCGTTTGAACAGACTGACAAACAAGAAAACCAAGTCGTAGTTAACAAACTTGAAGTAGACTCAAGTATTCAAGATGCACAATACTCAAATGTAGTAGAACCAGTTGCAACATATCCTGAGCAATCGGAATATGCAAAACAGGATGATAAAAAAAATCAATTTGAACAAACAGCATTTGAACTATTTGATGTACCGGTCGAGCAATCTGAAATAGAAAATGAAATTAAGACGTTGAATTTATCTAATATGACACCGATAGAAGCATTAATTAAATTAAGTGAATTACAAAAACAATTGAAATAGAGGTGAAGTCAAATGGGTAAGATTAAAGAGTTGCAAACATCATTAGCGAATAAGATTGCTGCTGGGGAAGTTGTTGAACGTCCAGGTTCAGTAGTCAAAGAGTTATTAGAAAATGCCATTGACGCCCAAGCGACTGAAATCAATATCGAAGTTGAACAATCTGGCGTAGCATCTATTCGTGTCGTTGACAATGGTACGGGTATTCATATAGAAGATTTAGGTCTCGTCTTTCATCGACATGCAACAAGTAAACTAGATGCAGACGATGACTTGTTTCATATTCGCACACTTGGATTTCGTGGAGAAGCGTTAGCAAGTATCTCTTCTGTTTCCAAAGTGACACTGAAAACATGTACAGATAATCAAGAAGGCCAAGAGATTTATGTGGAAAATGGTGAAATTCTTAATCAAAAACCTGCAAAAGCGAAACAAGGTACTGATATATTGGTTGAATCATTATTTTATAATACACCAGCGCGCTTAAAATATATTAAAAGTTTATATACTGAATTAGGTAAAATTACAGATATCGTAAATCGTATGGCGATGAGTCATCCAGATATCCGTATTTCACTTATTTCAGATGGCAGAACGATTCTAAAAACAAATGGTTCAGGACGTACAAATGAAGTTATGGCAGAAATATATGGGATGAAAGTGGCTAAGGATTTAGTACACATTACGGGTGAAACAAGCGACTATCGCTTAGAAGGCTATGTTGCTAAACCAGAACATTCACGAAGTAATAAACATTATATATCTATTTTTATTAATGGTAGATATATAAAAAACTTTTTAATAAACAAAGCAATTTTAGAAGGCTATCATACACTGCTAATGATTGGCAGATTTCCAATTTGTTATATTAATATTGAAATGGATCCGATACTGGTAGACGTCAATGTGCATCCAACTAAATTAGAGGTGCGTTTATCTAAAGAAGATCAGTTGTTTGAACTGATCGTAGAAAAAATACGAGAAGCTTTTAAAGATCGTATTTTAATACCGCAAAATGATATGAATAAATTGACGCAGAAAAATAAAGTGCTGGATAAATTTGAACAACAGAAAATTGATTTTGAGAAACGCAAACAGCAAAGAGATGCTACACATTCAACGAATTTGAATTTTGACCTTGATGATAATCAGCCCAATGAAACAAATCAATCTAATCAAACCTTAGATAATACATTCTCAAATCCGAATACCACTTCAAACGATTCCTATTCAGTGAAAGAATCGACTTATGATTATGCTAAGACGCAAAGAGATGTGTTGACTGATATGGAAGAACAAGATATTACTGATACATTAGCACCTTCTGAAGATGTATCTGAGGCATCAGATATTAAAGGAAGTATCAGTAGCAACCCTTCACAGCGTATACCTTATATGGAAGTCGTAGGTCAAGTGCATGGCACATATATTATTGCGCAAAATGAGAACGGTATGTTTATGATTGATCAACATGCTGCACAGGAACGAATTAAATACGAATATTTTAGAGAAAAAATAGGCGATGTCTCTAATGAAATACAAAATTTATTAATTCCTTTAACTTTTCACTTCTCAAAAGACGAGTTGATGATTATCAATCAACACGTAGAAGAATTAGATAAAGTAGGCGTGCATTTAGAACCGTTTGGTGGTAATGATTATATTGTTGATAGTTATCCAGTGTGGTTTCCTGCTGCTGAAGCGGAAGAAATTATTAAAGATATGATTGAGTATGTCTTAGAGCATAAAAAAGTGAATGTTAAAAAAATACGTGAAGAAGCTGCTATTATGATGAGTTGTAAGAAATCAATTAAAGCAAATCACTATTTAAAAAATAATGAAATGGCAGATTTAGTGAATCAATTGAGAGAAACAGAAGATCCGTTTACATGTCCACATGGCAGACCGATAATCATTAATTTTTCAAATTATGAATTAGAACGCTTATTTAAGCGTATTATATAGGAGGTTAGTGGATGAAGCCATATATTTTACCGGCTATTCGCTCAATGAAAGATTTAGAAAAACTGATACAGACAGATTATAAAGAATGTGTGTTATTAGATACGCATATAGGTCATATCAAAAGCATTATGGAATTGATGAAGAAGAATAATATAGAAGTGTATATGCATATCGATTTAATTAGAGGTATGAGTCACGATGAATTTGCTTGTGAATTTATCATTCAAAACTACCATCCCAAAGGCATCGTATCAACAAAAACGAAAGTTATAAACAAAGCCAAAGCGTTGAATACGACTACTGTTTTTCGTGTATTTATTCTAGATAGTCATGCATTAACTAGAAGTATTGAGCTTATAAAACGTGTTGAACCTGACTTTGTTGAAGTGTTGCCTGGTATAGCAACAAAGGCAATAAAAATCATTAATGAAGAGACAAATACGTCTGTGATTGCTGGTGGTTTGATTAATGATGTTGAGGAAGTTGATGTTGCGGTGGAAAATGGTGCGAAATATATCACTACAAGCGATAGGGATTTATGGTAATACAACTAAAGCAGTTAAATTAACAGTCGTTCTAATAAAGAATAAAGGTTGAATGGCATTGACTATAATGTAATTGTCTTACTAGAATTAGCTATTTTAGAAACGCATTAAATCATTTTATTAATGTATAATCATTTCTAAAGCTTATAGCTAATTCTTTTTTTTTACCATTTTTTAATGAATAGTATTAATTTATATAAATTAAAATCCTAGGGGGAGATTTAATGATAAAACCAAGAAAATTATTAAGAGGCGACACTGTTGCAATTGTATCTTTATCTTCTGGTTTAGCCGGAGAAGATTCGATTTTATGGCGAACTAAACAAGGAATCGAACGACTGGAATCCGTATTTGGTTTGCATGTGAAAGTCATGCCCAATGCACTCAAAGGTATTAAATATGTACGTGAACACCCTGAACTGCGTGCTTCTGATTTAAATGAAGCATTACAAGATAGTGATGTAAAAGCGATTATAAGTTGTATTGGTGGTGAAGATGCCATTCGAATATTACCTTATGTAGATTTTCAAGCAATTTACGATAACCCAAAAATTTTCTCGGGTTACTCTGATTCAACGACTGTCCACATGATGTTTTATAAAATGGGTATTGTTAGTTTTTATGGACAAGCCTTATTAACAGATTTTGCGGAGAATATAGAAATGGATAGCTTTACAATTAATGATATTGAAAAATGTTGGTTCAATAGTTCAGCGATTGGCGAACGATTGCCTACGCCTTATACAAGACCAACAGGATTAGAATGGAAAGTAGAAAATAAAAATATTGCTAGGACTAAACGAGATAACCAAAGTTATGAAGTTATAAATGGAGCCGATATTGTGAGTGGTCATTTAATCGGAGGTAATTTAGAAACGTTTGTGAGTTTGATAGATACTTCCATATTTCCGGAATTAGAGCAATTTAATCATGCGATACTTTTTTTGGAAACTTCAGAAGATACACCATCTCCTTTAGAATTTTCAAAAATGTTTAACCAATTATTACAAATAGGTGTGTTAGATAAAGTTGAAGGCATTGTTTTTGGTAAACCATTTAATCAAATATATTATGAAGCGTATAAAAATGAAATATTAAAAATTATTAAAAAAAGTAAAAATCCAAACGTTCCAATTTTATATAATTTGTCATTTGGACACAATGAGCCCAAGCACAGCATGCCTTATGGCTTATCAGCAAAAATAAATTGTTATACTCAGCAATTCGAAATTAAAGAAAGCGCTGTTATTGATTTTTAAATTGTGGCAATTTTTTCACAAAAAAGATTGACAACGCTTTCAATAGAGGTGTAAGATAAACACAAGTTAATAATTAGAACAGAGATGGGAGATTTCTACAGTCATTAAACCAGTGTATTAACGCTGGACATAATTGTAGGAATCTCTTTGTCTTTTTTTAGGAGGAGTCTCTATGAGTGTATATTTTGCTGAATTATTGGGAACAGCAATATTAGTATTATTTGGGGTGGCGTTGTTGCCAACGTTAATTTAAAACGAAGCAATGGTAACGGTGCTGATTGGATTGTAATTGCCACAGGTTGGGGACTTGCTGTAACCATGGGTGTTTATGCTACAGGTGAAATATCTGGTGCGCATTTAAATCCGGCCGTTACATTAGCGTTCGCAATGGACGGTGCATTAAGCTGGGGTATGGTTCCAGGATACATCATTTGTCAAATACTTGGTGGTATCATCGGTGGTACTTTAGTTTGGTTAATGTACTTAGCGCAATGGAAAGCAACTGAAGACAAAGATACAAAATTAGCTGTGTTTTCTACAGCACCAGCAATAAAAAATTACTTTGCCAACTTCTTAAGTGAAATTATTGGTACTGCTGCTTTAACAATGGGCTTATTATTCATTGGGATGAATAAAATTGCTGATGGTTTAAATCCACTAATTGTTGGTAGTTTAATCGTTGCTATCGGCTTAAGTTTAGGTGGTCCAACTGGATATGCCATTAATCCTGCTCGTGATTTAGGTCCACGTATTGCACATGCCATTTTACCAATTGCTGGAAAAGGTAACTCAAATTGGGGTTATGCAATTGTTCCAATTTTAGGGCCTATTACAGGTGGTATGATGGGTGCAGTTATTTATAGATTATTCTATAAAGGTGCTTTTGATATGATGTCTGTTGTATCAATAGTGTTGCTAATCGTAACAATTGCGCTTGGAATCGCTTTAAATAAAGCAAAAAGTGCAAAAGGTATCGAATCAATTTATTAAATAAGTTTTAACTGTCCTGTTTATACGTTAAAATATAAACAGGTCTTATATTATAAAAAATAAATAATATGAATATGTTTGTTGGATTATTAAAATAGAATGTATATAAATATGTTGTTGGGAATTATTCATTTTACATACATTATTGTCCATCCTACAAACATAATATAAGGGAGATTATCATTATGAAAAAATATATTTTGTCAATTGACCAAGGTACAACAAGTTCAAGAGCAATTCTTTTTGATCAAGATGGAAAAATCCAAGGTGTAGCACAACGTGAATTCAAACAATATTTTCCTAAATCAGGTTGGGTAGAGCATGATGCAAATGAAATTTGGACATCTGTTTTAGCAGTTATTGCTGAAGTGTTAAATGAAGAGAATATTGGCGCAGATCAAATCGCGAGTATCGGTATTACAAATCAACGTGAAACAGCAGTAGTATGGGATAAACATACGTCTCGCCCAGTATATCATGCAATTGTATGGCAATCTCGTCAAACACAAAGTATTTGTCAGAACTTAAAAGACCAAGGCTTAGAAAGTAAATTCCGTGAAAAAACAGGTCTTTTATTAGATCCTTATTTTGCAGGTACAAAAGTAAAATGGATACTTGATAATGTAGAAGGTACTAGAGAAAAAGCTGAAAATGGCGATTTATTATTCGGAACAATAGATTCATGGTTAGTATGGAAATTATCAGGTGGAAAAGCACATATCACAGATTATACAAATGCAAGTCGTACATTAATTTACAATATTCATGATTTGGAATGGGATCAAGAATTATTAGATATTTTAGAAATTCCAAATTCAATGCTCCCTGAAGTAAAATCTTCAAGTGAGGTTTATGCTAATACTGTAGATTATCATTTCTTCGGTAAAGAAGTGCCGATTTCTGGTATCGCTGGTGACCAACAAGCAGCATTATTCGGTCAAGCATGTTTCGAACGTGGTGATGCGAAAAACACTTATGGTACTGGTGGATTTATGTTAATGAATACAGGAGAAGAGGCAGTTACTTCTAAAAGTGGTTTATTAACGACTATTGCATATGGTATTGATGGTAAAGTCAACTATGCACTTGAAGGATCTATCTTTGTTTCAGGCTCTGCAATTCAATGGTTAAGAGATGGATTAAGAATGATTAATTCAGCACCACAATCAGAAAATTATGCAGAACGTGTTGAATCAACAGAAGGTGTTTATGTTGTGCCAGCATTTGTTGGTCTTGGTACACCGTACTGGGATGCAGAAGCACGAGGTGCTATTTTCGGACTTACACGCGGTACTGAAAAAGAACATTTCATCCGAGCTACTTTAGAATCATTATGTTATCAAACACGTGACGTATTAGAAGCTATGGAAAAAGATTCAGGTATCAAAGTAAATAATTTACGTGTTGATGGTGGCGCAGTTAAAAATAATTTCATCATGCAATTCCAATCTGATATCTTAAATGTTGGTGTTGAACGTCCAGAAATTAGTGAAACAACAGCATTAGGTGCAGCATACTTAGCTGGACTTGCAGTTGGATTCTGGGATAGTAAAGATGAAATTGCTAACCGTTGGAAGTTAGATAAGCAATTCAATCCAGATATGGTAGAACAAGAAAGAGAAAAACATTACAAAGGCTGGAAGAAAGCTGTAGAAGCTACTCAAGTCTTTAAATTAGACGATGAGTAAAAAAATTAGACTTAAAAGTGTTATCTATGCTACAATACGGGTAAGTTAATAATATCGAGATGAGAAATGAGAGATTCAATTCGTACAATTATATATGTATGGGATGAGTCTCTCTTTTTTAATACTTTAGGAGGCGCTGGATTTTATGAGTTTATCAACTTTAAAAAGAGAACAGATTAAGAAAGAATTGAAAAATGACGCTTATGACGTTGTGATTATCGGTGGCGGAATTACCGGAGCTGGGATTGCTTTAGATGCTAGTAACAGAGGTATGAAAGTCGCTTTAGTAGAGATGCAAGACTTTGCACAAGGTACAAGCTCACGTTCTACTAAATTAGTACATGGTGGCTTACGTTATTTAAAACAATTACAAGTAGGCGTGGTTGCAGAAACTGGTCGCGAACGTGCGATTGTTTATGAAAATGGTCCACATGTAACGACACCAGAACGTATGCTGTTACCATTGCATAAAGGCGGATCTATGGGTAAATTCACTACATCGATTGGTTTAGGCGTTTATGATAGATTAGCAGGTGTTAAAAAAGCTGAACGTAAAACAATGTTAAATGCAAAAGAAACACTTGCAAAAGAACCACTTGTTAAGAAAGCTGGTCTTAAAGCTGGTGGCTCTTATGTTGAATACCGTACAGATGATGCACGATTAACTATTGAAGTAATGAAACGTGCTGAAGAAAAAGGCGCTACTATCATTAACCATACAAAATCTGTTCATTTCACATATGACTCAAATGAAACAGTTAATGGTATTCAAGTAGAAGACCAAATTAGCAATGAAACTTACCCAATTAAAGCTAAAAAAGTTATCAATGCAAGTGGTCCATGGGTAGATGAAGTACGTAGTGGCGATTATGCACGTAATAATAAAGAATTACGTTTAACAAAAGGTGTTCATGTTGTAATTGATCAATCTAAATTCCCACTAGGTCAAGCTGTATACTTTGATACAGAAAACGATGGCCGTATGATTTTTGCTATTCCACGTGAAGGTAAAGCATATGTTGGTACTACAGATACATTTTATGACAATGTTAAGACATCACCGTTAGTTAACCAAGAAGATAGAGATTATTTAATTGAAGCAATTAACTATATGTTCCCTGATGTTAATGTATCTGATGAAGATATCGAATCATCATGGGCTGGTGTAAGACCACTTATTTTAGAAGAAGGTAAAGATCCTTCAGAAATTTCTCGTAAAGACGAAGTTTGGGAAGGTAAATCTGGTTTATTAACAATTGCAGGTGGTAAATTAACTGGTTACCGTCATATGGCAGTAGAGATTGTTGATTTATTAGCAAAACGCTTAAAATCAGAATATAAACTTACTTTTGATAAAGCGGCAACAAAACACTTAACAATCTCTGGTGGCGATGTAGGCGGCAGTAAAAACTTTGATAAATATATTGAACAAAAAGTTGAAGATGCAAAAGCTTATCAAATCGACGAAGCGACTGCACGTCACTTTGTATCTAAATATGGTTCAAACGCTGAAGAGTTATTCAAAATTGCACAAACTGCGCAATATCAAGAAACTGGTTTACCGTTAGATATCTACACAGAATTAATTTATTCAATTCAAAATGAAATGGTTCACCGTCCAACTGATTTCTTTATCCGTCGTACAGGTAAATTATATTTCAAAATTGATGATGTATTAAATTATAAAGAACAAGTAATCGATGTAATGGCTGAATTATTAGGCTATACAAACATTCAAAAAGAATTATATACAAAAGAATTAGAAACTGCGATTAAAGAAGCACAAACAGGTAATAACCAACCAGCAGTTAAAGCGTAAATATTAAAACTGGCGACAAGGTCTTAGGACTTTGTCGCCAGTTTCAGAGTGTCGACAAAGTCTCCGACTTTGTTGGCACTTTTTTGTGCACGCTTTCCGCGGGCACAGCCTCAGCCTATAGTCTTCGGCTAGTGCTTTTCCCGCAGGAGTCGGCACAAATTACTGCCATTTTTAAACAAAAATAATATAATATATTTAAATTAAACAATGGTGGTGTTTGTAATGTTGAATAAATCAACTGATAAAAGAGATCAATATGAAATGATTTCAATATCGGAATTAGTTTCTAGTAATCACTTATTACGTAGAGTAGATAATATATTGGATTTAAATTTCATTTATGAACTTGTCGAAGACAAATATTGTCTTGATAATGAAAGACCATCAATTGACCTTGTAATTTTAGTGAAGATATTATTTATTCAAAGATTAATTGGAATAAAATCAATGAGACAAAAGATAAAAGAAATAGAAACGAACGTAGCTTGCCGTTGGTATTTAGGTTATAGCTTTTTAGATAAAGTACCTCATTTCGGTACATTTAGTAAAAACTATACACGTCGTTTTCATGATACAGATTTATTTGAACAAATATTTGAAAGAATTCTTAAAATCGCAATAAAAAATAATTTAATAGATCATTCATCTTTATTCATTAATTCAACCCACATAAAAGCAAACGCAAATAAAAATAAATATATAACTGAATTAGTGAAAAAAGAAAGATTCTCTTCATTTCCAAGAAGAATTAGATAATGAAATTAATGAACAAAGATTATCTCAAGGAAAAAAGCCTATAAAAAAGAAAAAGAAGGAGGAATACAAAAGTAAAAAAAGTAAGTACGCCTGATCCGGACTCTGGTTACTATGATAATTATATTTGTCCTAACGATGAAACATTAATATTTAAACGAACAATGCCAATAGGTCACAGACTGTATGTATCCAATCCTAACAATTGAAAGAAGATTTGGAGATGCAAAAGAGCAGCATGGTATGAGATGGACACGATATAGAGGTATCAAAAAAGTTTCCATGGATACCACGCTGATTAGTGTTGCCATGAATCTTAAGAAAATGGTAATGTGGCTTATAAAAGGGCCAGAAATGGTCTGAAAGACCACTTTTTGTTTTTAAAATTAAGTTATATTTATAAAAAAATAAACTAAATGCCTTTAGAGCAAATGGTTTGTCTATCTCAATATATCTTCGTGTTACTTTATCTCATAATATGTACAGATATCTTTTTCATTGAGGGTGGTAGATAAATCTAAAAAGTAAGGGCTTTGCCACTTTTGTGTTTTTAGTGCAGTCTTATTCAAATTGGATTCCCAATGCGGATAAACACGCATTGCCATTTTTCCTTTGTGTTTAGTAGATGTTATTATGCCGTTTGCTAACAAGATATCTTTCGGGAAAATAAATTGTCCTGTACGGGCACCATCAATAATATTAATAACCAAGTAATCTTTAGAATTCTCGCAATTAAAAGGGATATTTTTAGCTATTTCATTTTTTTGCCACATTGCAACGAAATAACCAGTTTTTTTAGGTGTCTTCTTAGCTAAACGACTTTTAAAAGTGTGATGAGTTAAGCTAAAATTAAAACCTTCATACTCACGATTCCATTTTTCAATTTCAAAATTAACTGGGGAAAAGTCATTTACCATTTCATCCATTTTATTTATTAACTTTTTAGAAGCATATTCTTCAAACATAATAATAAACCAACCTTTGCTAAATTATATTTGTATTTTTGTTTTCAGAAGCAAATTATACAAAAAGCCAATTACTGTGTTGAGAGCATTAATATACCTAAGATAACTATAAAAATATAAATCCATTTTTCAAAATGATTATGGTGTGTCTTTTTCGATAAATACTTACCTAATAAAACTGCAACAATCAATATAGGTAAAGTAGCTAAGAATAATCGAATAGTTTGGCTCGTCCATATACCGCCTAATAATTGACCCATGACAACAAAGATAGCTGTTAATAGAAAATGAGCTTGAATTGTACTTTTAAAGTCTTTAATATGCCATTGACTTAGCGTTCCGAAAATAACGATTGGTACACCGTGTGAATTATAAACACTGCCTAATACACCAGAAACAAGTCCTGCCAAACCTTCCCATAGAGAAGATTTTAGTTTGATTTTAGAATGGTGGGTGAGAAAAACGGTTTTGATAAAAGCATAAATACCATAAAGAATTAGAAAAATAGCTAATAGTAATTGGATTTTCCCAGTATCAAAATGATGGAGTATCCATATGCCTACAGGTATGCCGATTAAACTACCTGACATCATGACTGCCAAAGTTCTATATTTAATATACTTCATTTCAGAAAAAATATTAAATAAAGCTACAGTTAGACCAGCGATACCAACTAAAGATATTGCTGTTTTTATGTCTAAACCTATTAAAGCTAATAAAGGCATGCTTATTAAAGCTTCTCCAAAGCCAAAGTATGTACGTACTAAAGCACCTAAGAATATAGCTAATAAAATAAAAATAAAAATTGTTATATCCATTAGATGCCCTCCTCGATGAATTGTTGTCTGTGTTACATTTTATGTTGAGTACAAATAACTCGATACTTATTACTTACTGATTCAAAATGTAGCTAAACCAATTGCTATAAGAGCATTTGATATTAAAAAATATTTTTCTTTGAGACAAACTGTGTTCATTAATTGCTTTATTTAATAATTAATTAGAAATGAAGAAAAAGGTTTGTATGCATTTGTCTCCATATAGTTTAACCAATAAACTATCAACAAAGTTATTGATATAGTCGACAACCTGACTTAATACTTGATATTGAGTATAACATTTTTAAAATAGAATTATATTAGTGTTTCGAATAATAATTACGTTTTTATTAAGTAAAACACTTGCTTGAGTTTTTATAAAATCA
Source organism: Staphylococcus sp. AntiMn-1 (assembly GCF_001663395.1). NCBI lineage: Bacteria > Bacillati > Bacillota > Bacilli > Caryophanales > Staphylococcaceae > Staphylococcus > Staphylococcus sp. AntiMn-1. The sequence continues at coordinate 652,302 of NZ_CP012968.1, read as the reverse complement.
ATGTTTTTTAATATATCGTTGTCTAGTGGTTAACGTTTTGCATTCTATTTGATAACATTGAATTTTGAGGGTATATTGTATAGTATAAGAAGTTTGAAATGATGCATGATTTGGGGGCTATCACATGAGTCAAAAGGAATTTAAGATTACTGTTGAAGATGGCACAATGTTAGAAGTGAAATTAGATAAAGCCAAGCATGAAACAATTGGTGTTGTACATTTGCTTCATGGTATGGCAGAACATATGGGAAGATATGATGAACTTGTTGAATCGTTTAATCAACAAGGATATGATGTATTACGCCATAACCATAGAGGTCATGGGAAAGAAATAAAGGAAAAAGAACGTGGACATATAGATGATATATCGCAAGTTGCGGATGATACATATGAAATTGCGCAGACAATGTGTACACACTACACGAACATCCCATACATTATGATAGGTCATTCTATGGGTTCTATTATAGCCCGTATATTTGCTCAAAAATATCCTGATGCAGCGCAAGGTTTAATTCTTAGTGGCACAGCCCAATATCCAAAGTATTTAGGTCTACCTATTGCTGTGTTAATGAAAATCATTACTTTAATATTAGGAAAACGACGTCGATTGAAGTGGGTTAATCGATTAATGTATAAATCATTTAATAAAGATATTAAAAATCAAAAAACTTCAAGCGATTGGTTATCTAGCGATGCTCGAGAAGTTGCTAAATTTATCAAAGATCCAAATACTGGTTTTTTAGTTTCCAATCAACTCATATACCAAATAATAAAACACGCGTTAGGCACAAGCCGTGTAAAAAACATCGAAAAAATGAACACAGAACTTCCTGTATTGCTCATATCGGGAAAAGATGATCCGTTAGGTGGCAAAGGTAAAGGTATTAGAAAACTAGGGAAATTATATAAACGCTGCGGCGTGAAACATGTAACCGTCCATTTATACAAAAATAAACGCCATGAAGTTTTATTCGATACGGATTCTGATATTACATGGAATAACATGTATGAATGGATTGAAAAGCAAATTTTAAAAAAGATAAATAACAATAGTAAATAAAGAGAGTTGATATACACGTGCATAACGATAAACCTTTTTTAATCGTACTTGTAGGTCCGACTGCTGTAGGAAAGACAGAATTCAGCATTGAATTAGCGAAAAAATTTAATGGTGAAATTATCAGTGGCGATTCAATGCAAGTATATAAACATATGGATATAGGTACAGCAAAGATAACGTCAGATGAAATGTCAGGTGTGCCACATCATATGGTAGATATATTAGAGCCAGATGAAACGTTTTCTGCGTTTGATTTTAAAAATAGAGCGCAGCAATTAATAACTGAGATTACTGATAGAGGATGTGTGCCTATAATTGCTGGAGGCACGGGCTTATATATCCAGTCTTTGATACACGATTATGCGTTTGAAGATGAAACAATCACAGACGAAGAAAGTGAAGTAGTAGACAAAAAGTTAGCAGAATTAGATCAGCTATCAAATGCAGCGTTACATCAGTATTTATCATCATTTGATAGTGAGTCTGCAGAAGATATTCATCCCAATAATAGAAAAAGAGTGCGCAGAGCAATTCAATATTATTTAAAAACAAAAAAACTTTTAAGTTCTCGAAAGAAAGTTCAACAATATACAGAAAATTATGATACATTATTATTAGGGATAGAAATGTCGCGTGACATATTATATCAAAGGATAAATAAACGCGTAGATATAATGTTGGAACGTGGTTTACTTGATGAAGTGAAACAACTCGTAGATGCGGGATATGAATCATGTCAAAGTATGCAGGCTATAGGCTATAAAGAAATGTTGCCTGTAGTGAAGTGCGGTACAAATAAAAATGACGCAATAGATAAATTAAAGCAACATTCTCGAAACTATGCAAAGCGACAGATGACTTGGTTCAAAAATAAGCTAGACGTAGTATGGTTAGATAAAGAGAAAATGTCACTTTCATCGATGTTAGATGAAGTTTCAGTCCAAATAAAGAAAAGGAGTATAGAACATGAAGACAACAGAAAACATCCAAGATAAATTCCTAGGACAATTTAAGACTGATCAAACAAAAGTGATTGTGTTTTTAATGAATGGTTTTCAAATGAAAGGTGTTATTGAGGATTATGATAAGTATGTAGTATGCTTATTATCTCAAGGTAAACAGCATTTTATTTATAAACATGCTATTAGTACTTTCACTATTGATGATGCACCTCAAACATCATAATTAGAAAATATATAATTAAAAGTTAAAAACTAAATGAGCTACACTAGATTAATTGATATCTAGTGTAGCTTATATTTGTTTATAGATATTGTAATGCTTAATATTGTTTCAGAAAATCATAGAATTTTCAAATTATAATAATGCTTCAATTTCTGATTCGATTTGATTAGGTTTTTTCTGTGGAGAAAAGCGTTTTACAACTTTACCATCTTTATCTACTAGGAATTTAGTGAAGTTCCATTTGATTTTTTCATTGAAGACACCATTTTGTTCTTTAGTTAAAAATTCAAATAGTGGGTGTTGATTTTCACCTTTGACATCAACTTTTTCATGCATTGGGAAGGTAACACCGTAGTTAATTTTACAGTTTTGTGTAGCTTCTTCACCAGTGCCAGGCTCTTGACCTCCAAATTGATTACAAGGGAAACCTAATACTATAAAATTTTGAACTTTATATTTATCATATAAACTTTGAAGTCCTTCGAACTGTGGTGTAAAACCACATTCACTAGCCGTGTTAACAATTAACATGGGTTGTCCTTGGTACGTATCTAATTTGTACGATTCTCCATTTGGTTTCTGAACTTCTATGTCATATATAGTCATTTTAATTCACCTCTTATAAGTAATCTAACATAATTTGGCGCTGTAGTCTTTATATATACACTATGATAGAATAGCTAAGAAAAGAGGTGCATGTTATGACCCAACAACAAACTTATAATACAAAAAAAGAATTAGAAACAGCTATTTTAGTTGGAGTACATGCTCAAAATGATGACGAATTTGATTTTGAGTCGACAATGGAAGAATTAGCATCATTGTCAGAAACGTGTCAACTAAACGTTCAAGAACAGTTTACTCAAAACAGAACACATTTTGATAGAAAATATTATGTTGGTAAAGGGAAATTAGAAGATATTCGAGCGTATATTGAATATCATGATATCGATGTCGTTGTTGCTAATGATGAATTAACAACAGCACAATCAAAAGCGCTAAATGGAAATTTAAATGTGAAAATTATCGACAGAACGCAATTAATATTAGAGATTTTTGCATTAAGAGCAAGTAGTAAAGATGGTAAATTACAAGTTGAATTAGCGCAACTTGATTATTTAATGCCTAGATTGCAAGGACATGGACGTAGTTTGTCACGTTTAGGTGGCGGTATTGGGACAAGAGGCCCTGGTGAAACGAAACTAGAAATGGACCGTCGTCATATTAGAACGAGAATGAACGAAATTAAGCACCAATTAGAAACAGTGGTTGAACATCGTGAACGTTATCGTAATAAACGTGAACAGAACCATGTTTTCCAAGTTGCACTCATAGGTTATACGAACGCAGGTAAATCATCTTGGTTTAACATGCTTGCCAATGAAACAACATATGAAAAGAATTTATTATTCGCAACACTTGATCCTAAAACACGACAAATCCAGATAAATGATGGGTTTAACTTAATTATTTCTGATACAGTTGGTTTTATTCAAAAGCTACCAACGACATTAATTGCAGCTTTTAAATCAACGCTTGAAGAAGCAAAAAATGCGGATCTATTATTACATGTCGTTGATAGTAGTCATCCTGAGTATAGAGCACAATATGATACTGTGAATGGAATTGTTGCAGATTTAGATATGGCACAAATTCCGCAAGCAATTATATTTAATAAAAAAGATTTGCATGAAGGTGCGACGCCGACAACGAATAAGCCATCGGTATTTGTTTCTAGTCGGGATGAAACAGATATAGACAAAGTAAAACAATTACTATTTGATCAAGTCAAAAAAATACTCACATATTATGAAGAAACCATCCCAAGTGCGAATGCGGATAGATTATACTTTCTTAAACAGCATACACTTGTGTCAGAATTAATATTTAATGAAGATGATGCAACTTACGAAATTAAAGGATATAAAAAAGAATAGAAGGAAGTAATGATTAATGGAAGATATGAAACAGCTGATTGCTAATACAGAAGAAACATTAGCACCATATTTTAGAAACATTGAGGCAACAGCATATGTTAATCAGGAAAAAGTATTAGATGCATTTCATGCGGTAAGAGCAACTGAAAATGATTTACAAGGCACTACTGGTTATGGCTATGATGATTTTGGTAGAGACCATTTAGAAGAAATTTATGCCCATGTTTTTAAAGCAGAAGATGCTATTGTCAGACCACAAATTATTTCAGGTACTCACGCAATAACGATTGCTTTACAAAGCACATTAAAGTATGGTGATGAGCTGTTATATATAACAGGAAATCCTTATGATACTTTATTAGAGGTTATTGGCATAAATGGAAATGGTATTGAAAGTTTGAAAGAATATGGCGTGAGTTATAATAAAGTTGATTTAAAAGAAGATGATATAGATATAGAAGAAGTAATGAATCAAATCAAACCACAAACTAAAGTTATTGCAATTCAACGTTCTAAAGGGTATGACCAACGACCATCTCTTAATTTAGAAGTAATTGAGAGTGCAATTCAAACAATAAAAGCACAGTATCCAGACGTGATTATTTTTGTAGATAATTGTTATGGTGAATTCGTTGAAACGCATGAACCAATAGAATGTGGTGCGGATTTAATTGCTGGATCATTAATTAAAAATCCAGGTGGTGGTTTAGCTAAAATTGGTGGTTATATTGCTGGCAAAGAATCCTTGGTTGCGAGATGTGGATACCGTTTAACTGCACCTGGTATAGGTAAAGAAGCGGGCGCTTCTCTTAACTCATTACAAGAAATGTACCAAGGCTTTTTCTTAGCACCTCATGTTGTTAGCCAAAGTTTAAAAGGTGCATTATTTACAAGTCTTTTATTAGAAAAAATGAACATGCGTACAAAACCAAGATACGATGTTCCTAGAACCGATCTTATACAAACGGTTGAATTCGATACTAAAGAGCAAATGATTCAATTTTGCCAAAGTATTCAACAAGCTTCACCGATCAATGCGCACTTTAAGCCAGAACCTGCTTCTATGCCAGGCTATGAAGATGATGTTATTATGGCTGCTGGTACATTTATCCAGGGTTCGTCTATTGAATTATCAGCTGATGGTCCAATTCGCCCCCCTTATGAAGCCTATGTACAAGGTGGCTTAACCTACGAACATGTGAAATTGGCAGTAACAAGAGCTGCAGCAAATCTTAAATCACAGCAACTGATATAAAAAGAAGTTGAAATCCATGTATTCTATCAAACACACATTTTGAAGTAATATACTTGTTAATGATGTGAATTTTGATAAAATATATGGATTTTTTTTGAACAAATTAAAGGAATTTTCTAAAAATTAATATGATTCACGAGTATTGATAAGACGTACGCTAGTGATACCAAGGGTTCAAAGGATATGTAAGGAAACCTTACATATTTTTGAAATTATTGAAAAATTGTGCTAAATTTAGAACAAGTTCAAAAATAGAGGTGAGGGAATTGAAGTCAAACGATACATTAAGACGCAATATGCCTGTATTCTCTATCAGTGTTGTAACTAAATTGAGCGAATTAACCGCAAGGCAAATTCGCTACTATGAAACACATGAACTGATTAAACCACAACGTTCAGAAGGCAATAAGAGGCTCTTTTCATTAAATGATTTGGAACGACTTTTAGAAATTAAAAAACTGATTGAAAAAGGATTTAATATCAAGGGTATTAAGCAAATTCTTAATGAAGAGCAAAGTCATCTTTCTGATGATGAACAAGAAACAAGAAAACAAATGATAGTTGAAGCTACCCAGAAACCACAGCGAGAAGCAATACCGATAAATCGTGGTGACTTATCACGTTTTATCAAATAATATTAACGGGGGACATTTACAATGCAAAAACGTACATTTACTAAAGAAGATATTCATAAGTTTGCTAAAGAAGAAAACGTAAGATATTTACGCTTACAATTTACTGATATTTTAGGCGTAATTAAAAACGTAGAAGTACCAGTTAGCCAACTAGAAAAAGTATTAGATAATGAAATGATGTTTGATGGTTCTTCAATTGAAGGTTTTGTTCGAATTGAAGAGTCAGATATGTATTTATACCCAGATTTAGATACATGGGTTATCTTCCCATGGACGGCAGGACAAGGAAAAGTTGCACGACTGATCTGTGATGTTTATAAAACAGATAATACACCATTTGAAGGTGACCCACGTTCAAACTTAAAACGTGTCTTAGAAAATATGAGAGAATTAGGATTCACAGATTTGAATTTAGGGCCTGAGCCAGAATTCTTCTTATTTAAATTAGATGAAAAAGGTGAACCAACATTAGAATTAAATGATAATGGTGGATACTTTGACCTTGCACCAACAGATTTAGGTGAAAATTGTCGTCGTGATATTGTATTAGAACTTGAGGACATGGGCTTTGATATTGAAGCGAGTCACCATGAAGTCGCACCAGGTCAACACGAAATAGATTTTAAATATGCAGATGCAATTACAGCTTGTGATAACATTCAAACATTTAAACTTGTTGTAAAAACAATTGCACGTCAACATAATCTACATGCGACGTTCATGCCGAAACCTTTATTCGGTGTTAATGGTAGTGGAATGCACTTTAACATGTCATTATTCAAAGGCAAAGAGAACGCATTCTATGATCCAGATGGCGATATGCAAATGACGAAAGATGCTTATCATTTCATAGCAGGTACTTTAAAAAACGCACGTGGTTTCACAGCTGTATGTAATCCTTTAGTAAACTCATACAAACGTTTAGTTCCAGGTTACGAAGCACCATGTTATATCGCTTGGAGTGGTAAAAACCGTTCACCATTAATCCGTGTACCAACTTCTCGTGGATTATCTACACGTGTTGAAGTACGTTCAGTAGATCCAGCTGCCAATCCATATTTAGCATTAGCAGCACTTTTAGAAGCAGGTTTAGATGGTATTAAAAATAAACTAGAAGTACCAGAACCAGTTAACCAAAACATTTATGAAATGAATCGTGAAGAACGTGAAGCTGTTGGTATCGAAGATTTACCTTCAACTTTATACACTGCTGTAAAAGCAATGAAAAATAACGCACCAATTAAAGAAGCTTTAGGCAATCATATTTATAATCAATTTATTAACTCTAAATCAATTGAGTGGGATTATTATAGAACACAAGTTTCTGAATGGGAAAGAGAACAATACCTTAAAGAATACTAGGTGCTAAGCAAGAGGGATAATATTAGTAATATCAACAACTCGGGTCATTCTGAATGAATGATTTCGGGTTGTTTTTTGTATGAAAAAGGCGCAAAAATATCTATAATTTAAATATCCTACCAAATAAATTAAGGAGAGATTATGCGCCTATGAATCATTTTATATCAAACACACTTGGAATTGAAGACCCAAATATTATCTTTGAAAATAAGATTGAAGAAATTGAACATAAAGGACAAATATGTAAGTACTTTTATTCAAAAGTTTCATATACTAATGATTGTTATGAAAGTTGTGGTCCACTTAATGCTCGTTTTTGGTACTTTTATCGTTAACTTTTGTTTATCTAGGGTATTGTTAAAATATATTAAGGTGAAAATTGTGTGAATAGATGAAGAGGAGACTAAAAGATGGAGTTAAGTCCTTATTTGCAATTAAATGGAAATGCTAGAGAAGCAATTGAGTTTTATGAAAATACTTTTGGAGCTAAGAATTTAGGGATTATGACATATGGGGATCTTCCAGAGGACCCAGGTTTTTCACTTCCTGAAAATACAAAAGATTTAATTTCTCACTCAGCGTTGGAAATAGAGAATTCGAAAATTATGATTGTAGATACGTTCCCAGGTTATCCGTCTCAAGAGGGTAATGTAGTTATAATCTGTATTACTTTAAATAATAAAAATAAAGCAAGCCAAATTTTTGAAACTTTAGGAAAAGAAGGTCAAATTGAAATGCCATTATCTGAAACAAGTTTTAGTCCGGCATTTGGAGTAGTTAAAGATAAATTTGGGGTAAGATTTCAAATTTATACCGAAGTGAACGAATGATTTTTGTGAATTTAAAAGAATATTCTATGCTAAATTATTTTTATTAAAAAACAGGTTCAAATCGCTCAATCTATTGAGTGATTTGAACCTGTTTGTTTGTTGAGATAATATAATTGTAATGATACGACTATATTAACCGAATATCGCGTGCACGAAAGGTAATAAATATAATGTTAATAAAGTAAGACATATTCCAAAGTATATAATAAATGCACGCGCTTCTTTTGATTTGAAGAAAATAATCACCCCAATCATTATAAACTGAAACTTAATTTTAAGATAAAAAGATTATAAGAGTCAACAAAGAGCATTTAAATCCACGTTAATATTTGATGCTATTGTATTATTAATTGTATGTATGATGTATAAGTAGTAATATGTAACTAATAAATATTATTTATCTTGATAAGGGGATGGTTAGATGAACAAGATTAAACTAAGTACATTGAGAGCGGCATCATTAAAAGAATTAGAGAGTAGTATTAATGCATTTTTAGAAGATGATGAAGTTGCAGGTTATCAGTTACTAAATGCTACAGTGCGAGAAGTTGAGGAACGCACATACTCATCGAATGAAGAAGAGTTTAATGCTATACTGACATTCGTAAAAAATGATTAAAATAAAAAGTCGTGTATGAAGTTATAAAACTTTTTACACGACTTTTTTATTTAGTGAAATCAACGTATAGAGTAATGAAACTAATTAAAAAGCTTTAAAAGGAATTAATTCAACTATAATATAATTATGTAAACTAAAAAACACGTTTCATCCTTTCTCATCCTATGGTTAATACGTATTCAAATGATACATAAAAAAACTGCCTGCATTTTGATATGCGGCAGTAAAGATTATTTCTTTTTATATTTCGTTACGATTGTTTGGATAACAAAAACAATGAACCCAATAAGGATACCTAAACAAACCGCTACGACTGCTGATACCATTAATGGTAATTGAAATTGATTTTGTAATATGAGCCCCACAATCACTGCAATAATCACTGCGATGATTGTAATCATATTCTCTTTAAATATACTCAATTTGTTCACTCCTATCTAATGTATTATAGCACGAGTTTATCAGTGATATGAAATAAAATATTATTATTCGTCATTATATTTACGTTGGATATTATAACAGAATTTTGTCATTTGAATTAAAGTATAAAATATTGTGGACTACGCTAACTTGACGACTTAATTGATTTTCTATATGATAATTTGGACAATTCAAAAGAAGTAGGTGCAACTGTGAAATCGACTAAAAAAATGACAATATTAGTTGTTAGTATGATTGTGTTAGGTGTACTTGCGTTTCAATTTATAAATGAAACAGGGCCTTTTCAAAATAATGGATCAAAATCAGAATCTGGACCTAAAGAAACTGAAGAAGTGCACATTGAACGTGTTGTTGATGGTGATACTTTGGTTGCCAAAAATGACAATAATAAAGAACTGAAGGTTAGACTTATCGGAGTGGATACACCAGAAACAGTTAAACCTGATACACCAGTTCAACCATATGGTAAAGAAGCTTCAGATTATTCTAAAGCACAATTAACGAACAAAGACGTTTTTTTGGAATATGATGAAGAGCAAGAAGATCAATATGGAAGAACATTAGCTTATTTATGGTTAGATAAGGATACAATGTTTAATGAAGAGTTAATAAAAAAAGGTTTGGCTAAAGAAAAATACTATGCACCTAATGGTAAATACAGAGATATATTTGAAAAAGCTGAACAACAAGCAAAAAATAACAATGAGAATATTTGGAGTTAAAGTAATTAACTGAACATTTTTGTACAAGGTATGCACATAAATGCTAAAAGAAATCATGTGACTTTGTGCACAAAATAAAAGGTAGCTTCCCATTTTAGGAAGCTACCTTTTATTTTTGCTACTATTCTTTCTAGTAATATCGATTTTGAAATGACATTTGTTGTAATTCGATTAATGCATATGATTTACTAATTTATTATATTGTTCTTCAGTTAATGATTCGTTAGAAGATGCTAGTGTTTCACCAATGACTTCTTTTAAAGATGATTTTGAAGAGACGGTTTCTGCGTAATTTCCTCTAATTGCTGGTCCATCTATGATATTCACACTACCATCTGTAAAATAAACAAGGCCTATACTCTTGATTTGACGTTTGAGATGTTCATTTATTTTATCTTCTAATACTTTGGCATTTTGCGAAGATTGTTCATATGGATCATAATTATAAAATTCAAAAATTACTGAATTATTTTTGATACGTTCTATAAATGTATAATTTGTTTTTCGCTTTGTTTGAAATTGTGAATGGTATTGATTCGCAATGTAGCGACCGACAGTTTGATTTACAGTGTCGTCATTATTAGATAAAGTTTCTAAGTTAGAGTCAGCATTAAAATGGTAGAACGTTTTTTGTTTCCAATTTTTAACATTAATGTTGAAGAGCCCTTTATCAGTTATGATGATATAATCGAATGTTCTTGCATATTCAAATAACGGATGTTTTACCGCAAGATTACTCGTAGCAATAATGTCATAAAACTTAATCTGAGCATCTGTTTTGTATTGTGATAAAATTTCATTTAAAACTTGTTTAGCTTTTCTTAATCCATGATGATATGTATCGTTATTTGCGTCAATATCTAACATCTGATTTTTTAAATGTGTGTTTTCACTCGTAACCATACTGATTTTATTAACTAATTGATTCTTAGAATATATTTCAGTATCAAGCTTATGTTTCATAAGGTGATGATTTATAAATACAATAATAATTAATAGAACAATTATTATGAGTAAAATAGAAATTAAAAACATGTGTACCATCCTAATCTTAATTTAATTTTTAACAAGGTTTATTTTACGCCTTTCTTTAAAGTAGTACAAATTGTATTTATTAAATTGTTATAAAAATACAATAAAATAATTATTAATAATGATTGTAATGATTGTTACGATTAATTCTATAATAAAAGTTAACAAAACGAACGTTTGAACAATGATTTATAGTTTTATTTATGACCATAAATAGATATAATAAATTATGCGCAATATAAATAGTGTAGATGGAGGACGACAATTTGAGTGCAATTAAAAGTTATCTCGAACAAATTACTGAGAAAATCAATGAAAATGAAATTATTGCATTTGATAATCATCCTGCTGCTTATAAAATAATTGATCAATTATTTTATAATGGAATTAAAATCTCAGTGATTAGTTATTCTACGGATATTATTAAATATGTAGCTAAATATACAAACTTTAACATTATATTATCAAATGGCGTGGTAAGTAGTGAATATCATATTATAGTAGGCACAGATGTTGCTCAAACATTTTCAAAATATCGTATTAGTCGGTATTTTGCTGCAATGCCTTATATGGCAGATAATTCATTGTATCAGACTATACCTGAAGTAGCTGAAATTCAAATTGCACTAAAACAAAGTGCTGATCAGTTTTTGGTTATAAATAGACCTGAATTTCTAAATACCAGATTAGCACATGATTTTATACATATAGGAGACTTTTAAAATTAAATGTGTTTTATTTCACATTTTCATGTTTTATACATTGAAAAACGCTTCTACAAATTATATAATGAATATTATTGGAAACGCTTACTTTGAATAGGAGGTGCTCATTTGCCAGATACTAAAAATAAAAATATTAAACAAATTGTAGAGACGTTAAACGAAAATGTAGCTAGTTTATTTAAATATAATGGTGAAGTTGCTAAACAATTATTTTTGCATGATGAATTTAATTTAAATGGAAAAGTAGATATCAGTGTTGAAAGGAAATTTTTAGGGGAAGTTTTAAAATATATACCAAAAACATTTAAATCTGTGCTTTATGATGGCACATCCTCAACGTCAGATTTCACGAAAATTGATTTTCCTAAAGTGACACATGCCAATATCTTTGATAATGAAGAAATCATCATGACGATTATTGTTTATGATGTAGAAGATGAAGATTGGATGTTTAGATGGAATCATAATATCAGGATGCCTGAGAAACATATTTATTTCCATTCAATCAAATGGGATGTAGATTATGTTAAACCAGAGATTGTCTTGATGTATGAATTGTTAGATCCTATCGATTATCATCAAATTCCTAATTACAGGAGCGTTATTGATTCATTAAGTTATTATCAATTTGTTATTTTACGCTTAGTTGTAGGAGATGAACGTATTAACCAAGCATTAATTTCAGAAAAGAAAGCAATATAAAATCCTTCAAATTAGAATGTCAGTCTTTTAACTTAAGAACCATTTGATTTGAAGGATTTTTATTATCTAATATTTATGAATAAAACATGTTAAATCTTTAAACATTGACCATTATAGCAGTATTCATATGTTGATTTAACCGCTTTTTCTGCATCTGATACATCTATTCCGAACATGATAGATATTTCCGAAGCACCTTGGTTCATCATTTTTAAATTTATATTAGCCTCAGCAAGCGCATGCGTTATTGTATTGGCTGTGCCGATAATTCTATGCATGCCTTCTCCTACAATCATGAGTACAGCTAAATCGTGCTCTACACTCAACTCATCAACATCACAACGTTCGCGAATATCGTTCAAGACTTGTTCTTCTCGATGTTGAATTTCTTTTGAACGCATAATGATACTGATACTGTCTATACCTGAAGGCATATGATCGAATGAAATCTCATAATCTTCAAGTACACCTAATATTTTACGTGTAAAACCTACTTGTCTATTCATTAAATATTTTTTGATGTTCAGTACTGTAAAATCTTTGTCACAACTTATACCACTGATAACATTATTAGAGTTGATTTCTCTATCATGACGAATATATGTCCCTATATCATTGGGTCTGTTCGTATTTTTAATAACGACAGGAATTCTATCTTTATGCAATGGTTGCAATGCTTCATCATGGAAGACACCAAAGCCAGCGTATGAAAGTTCACGCATTTCTCTATAAGTAATTTCATCAATCACTTCAGGATCTTTTACAATAGAAGGATTGGCTCTAAAAATACCAGATACATCTGTGAAGTTTTCATATATATCTGCTCTAACGCCTCTAGCGACAATTGCTCCAGTAATATCAGATCCGCCACGAGGAAATGTAACGATGTAATTTTGTCTTGAAAGACCAAAGAAACCTGGGATGATTAATTTTTCATCATATTCTCTTAATTTATATAACGCTTCATAAGATTGATCTAAGATTTGGGCATTTTGAGGTAAATCTGTAACAGTTATGCCAGCATCTCCGGGCGAAATATAACGGGTAGGAATACCTTGGCTGTTATTATACTCAGCGATCAATTGAGCATTAAAATTTTCTCCACAAGATAATAATGCATCTAACAAACGAGAAGGTTTGTCTTTTAATGTAGCAATGTAAGACTCTAGAGTTTGATCAATCGTAGATAGTAATGTATCACTCATATGTAATTCATGAATAATATCGGCATAACGCTGAATGATTTCTTCTTTTTTAGAAATATAGTCTAAATGATCGATTACTTTTTCGTATAGACGAATTAATAAGTCAGTTGTTTTCACATCTTCTTTATGTCGTTTACCTGGTGCAGAAACAATAGTGATCTTTCTATCTTCATCCGAATTGATAATATTTAATACTTTTTTAATTTGTTCTGCGTTGGAAACAGAACTTCCTCCAAATTTTGAAACTTTCATAGTGACATACAACCTTTCTAAAAAATCAGAAAATTTTGTTTAGTTTTTATCACGAGAGTGATAGGATAGATATACGATTTAGATTTTCAAGCTTTACAAAAATAATGAATGAATTTATACTATACCATATTCAAGTATTTTTCAACTGTACAATTGTATTTTTTAGAAGAACAATCGGAGGAATGAATTTATGAAGGAATTAAATGTAGCCCTGCTCGGTTTAGGTACTGTAGGTTCAGGTGTAGTAAAAATTATTGAAGAGAATAGAGAACAAATTAAAGAAACAATGAACAAAGATATTAATATTAGACATATCTTGGTACGCGACAAGAGTCGTTCAAGACCTATAAATGTTTCGAAGTATCATTTGACGGAAGATATTGATGAAATATTAAAGGATGATTCAATTGATATCGTCGTAGAAGTCATGGGTGGTATTGAACCAACAGTAGATTGGTTGAAAAGTGCTTTAAGCGAGAAAAAACATGTTATTACAGCAAATAAGGATTTATTGGCAGTTCACTTGAATGTATTAGAAGAATTAGCGCAAAAAAATGATGTAGCTTTAAAATATGAAGCTAGTGTTGCAGGTGGTATACCAATCGTCAATGCGATAAATAACGGTTTGAATGCAAATAATATCAGTAAATTCATGGGTATTTTAAATGGAACATCAAACTTTATTTTAAGTAAAATGACTCAAGAAGAAACATCATTTAAAGATGCTTTAGATGAAGCACAAAGATTAGGTTTTGCAGAAGCAGACCCTACTGATGATGTGGAAGGTATCGATGCAGCAAGAAAAGTAGTAATTACGTCTTATTTATCATTTAATCAAGTTATCAATTTAGCTGATGTAGATAGACATGGTATTAGTGACGTTGAACTTTCAGATATTAAAGTAGCCGATGAATTAGGCTATAAAATCAAATTAATTGGTAAAGGTACATATGAAAATAGCCAAGTACAAGCTTCTGTTGCGCCAACACTAATTAATAAAGCACATCAATTAGCTTCAGTTGAAGATGAATTCAATGCAATTTATGTTATTGGTGATGCTGTCGGTGAAACGATGTTCTATGGTAAAGGTGCGGGTAGTTTAGCTACAGGTAGTGCTGTAGTAAGTGACTTATTAAATGTCACATTAAATTTCGAAACGAATTTGCATACATTACCACCACACTTTGAATTGAAAACTGCAGAAACAAAAGAAATGATGGATGACGATGATACAATTTCTCTTAAAGATAAAGAAAGTTATTACTTAGTAGTCCAAACAGATGGTGAAGAAATAAACAAAGTTGAAACTCAAATTAAAAGTAAATTACCTTTCCATAAATCATTATCAGTATCAGAGCGCGATGCACATACTGTAGGTATAGTCATTGTGGGTATTGATGAAGCACCAGAGACCTCTATTACAGAGTCAGGTTATATTGTTAAGAAAATTTATCCAGTAGAAGGGGTTTAATATTTATGAAAAGATGGCAAGGATTAGTTGAAGAATTTAAAACATATTTACCAGTAAATGAAGAGACACCACAGTTAACATTAAACGAAGGTCATACTCCATTAATATACTGTGAGAACATGTCAGAGATGCTTGGTATTGAATTACATGTGAAGTATGAAGGTGCAAACCCAACAGGTTCGTTTAAAGATAGAGGCATGGTTATGGCTATGGCTAAAGCAAAAGAAGAAGGCAAAAAGATAGTGATTTGTGCCTCTACAGGTAATACATCAGCATCAGCTGCAGCATACGCTGCACGTGCTGGTTTAAAAGCAATCGTAGTAATACCTGAAGGGAAAATTGCTTTAGGCAAATTATCTCAAGCAGTTATGTATGGTGCTGAAATTGTTTCAATAGAAGGCAATTTCGATGAAGCTTTAGAGATTGTTCAGGAAGTTGCTGAAAACGGTGAAATTGCACTTGTAAATTCAGTGAATCCATACCGTATTGAAGGTCAAAAAACAGGTGCCTTTGAAGTAATTCAACAATTAGACGGTGTTGCACCTGATATTCTATCTATACCAGTAGGTAATGCTGGAAATATTTCAGCTTATTGGAAAGGTTTTAAAGAATATCACGACAAACATGATACGCAATTACCTAACATGTATGGATTTCAAGCTGAAGGTGCTTCACCAATTGTACAAAATAAAGTAGTAAAGGATCCTGATACAGTTGCAACAGCAATTAGAATAGGAAACCCTGCAAGTTGGGATAAAGCGACAAATGCATTGAATGAATCTAATGGATTAGTCGACAGTGTGACTGATGAAGAAATCTTAGAAGCATATCAACTTATGGCACGAAAAGAAGGCGTCTTTAGTGAACCTGCAAGTAATGCTTCAATCGCGGGATTAATTAAACTACACCGTTCTGGAAAATTACCAAAAGATAAAAAAGTAGTGGCCATATTAACAGGTAATGGCTTAAAAGATCCTGATACTGCAATTTCTTTATTAGATAACCCTATTAAACCTTTACCAAATGATAGAAAGAGTATTCTAGACTACATCAAAGGAGCACTATAGCATGAGCGATAGGTTATATTTAAAAATTCCGGCATCTACTGCAAATTTAGGTGTCGGTTTTGATTCTATAGGAATGGCTTTAAATAAATTTTTATATTTAGATGTGAAAGTAAGTGAAAGTAATGTTTGGACATTTAACCATATTGGGCCCAATGTTGAAGGATTACCAACTGATAACAGTCACTATATTTATCAAGTTGCTCAAAAGGTTGCGCGTAAATATAACGTTATGTTACCCAACCTAGAGATAGAAATGAGAAGTGAAATTCCATTGGCGAGAGGATTAGGCTCTTCAGCGTCTGCTTTGGTTGGTGCGCTTTATATTGCTAATTATTTTGGTGACATAGAGCTGTCTAAGTATGAATTGCTGCAACTTGCTACAGAATTTGAAGGACATCCTGATAACGTAGCACCGACGATATATGGTGGTTTAGTACTCGGATATTATAATCCAGATACAAAAGTTACAGATGTGTCTTATATTGATACACCTAAGGTAGATATCATTATCACAATTCCGTCGTATGAATTGAAGACAACTGACTCAAGAAATGCATTACCTGATACTTTTTCACACAAAAAGGCGGTTCAAAACAGTGCAATAAGTAATACGATGATTAGTGCACTCATACAGCACAATTATGAACTCGCTGGCAAGATGATGGAGCAAGATGGCTTCCATGAACCATATAGACAGCATTTAATACCTGAATTCCAATCGATTAAAGCGATTGCTAAACAATACCAAGCTTATGCGACAGTAATAAGTGGTGCAGGGCCTACGGTATTAAATTTAATCGCACCTGAACGAAGTGGGGAGCTAGTAAGGGAATTGAAGCATGAATTTGAAAATTGCCGATCTGAACTTGTTACAATCAACGAATCTGGTGTAGAATCTAAAGTATTGTACCAACATCTTTAATTTGGTGTAGTATAGATTGAAGATGTTGAAAGGAGATAGGCAACATGAGTAAATATAAAGTTATAGTAATGGATATGGACGATACTTTGATGAATGCTGAAAATAAAGTCAGCCCTGAAACAGAATCTTATTTAATTGAGATACAAAAACAAGGGTATAAAGTTATTTTAGCTTCAGGTCGTCCAACTGAAGGTATGCTACCCACTGCGAAATTATTAGAGTTAGATCAACATAATAGTTATGTGATTAGTTATAATGGTGGTCAAACAATCAATGTTCGTGATGAAGCGGTTGAAGTGAGCCGTGCAATAACAAAAGAAAATTTTGATTTAATTGTAGATTTTTGTAGAAAACATGAGTTGTTTGTATTAACTTATCAAGATGGTCACATCATTTATGAAGGTGAACACGAATATATGAACATTGAATCAGAACTTACTGGTTTACCAATGAAACATGTAGATGATATGAAGGCGTATATTCAAACAGATGTGCCTAAGATTATGGGTGTAGATTATGTTTCTAAGGTTTCAGCTATTAACACTGAATTAGATGGTAGTTTCAATGAAGCTGTTGATGTTACAACGAGCAAACCTTATTTTTTAGAATTCATGACTAAAGACGTCTCTAAAGGAAATGCAATTATTGCTCTATGTGAGAAATTGGATATAGATATAGCGCAAGTTATCGCATTTGGTGATAGTTCTAACGATATATCAATGCTTGAAGTTGTAGGCTATGCAGTAGCCATGGACAATGCAAATGATGCTGTGAAAGCTGTAGCTGATGAAATTACTTTAAGTAATATTGATAATGGTATTCCACACACTTTACAAAAAATAATAAAATAGAAATAGGCTTGGATTTAAGTCCAGTTTATATTCGTGATATTTAAAAATCACCAATTCATCGGCATATTAAGCCGTTGAATTGGTGATTTGTTTTATGAATAGAGCATTAAGTATGTTTTCGTATTTATTTTGCTGTATGTGTCCATTCATTTTTACCACGATGTCGTTTAACATGTGCGTATACTTGATCGGCTGCATAATCTAAATTTGTGTAGACTGTAATAGAAAATGCAGATTGATTTTCTTCGAAATCTTCCTCGAGAAATAAATCTTTAAGATGGTTAAAAAGACTTTCCATTTGTGAATGGTCTAAACTACTATACTCCCTTAATGTGCGTTTTATTAAGCGGTTATGTCTATCTTCAAGTGATTGCACAACAATAACGAAGCGTTCCTCAGTTTCTAAAATATCGTCAAATAAATTCGTTTGTCCAATCATAGTTTCCACCTCTAAGTTACGTTTATTATTATAAACTATTATACTATATTTCCCTTCAACTGAAAATATCAATGCTTTATAGATTTGAAATCGTATTGAATTAAATAAACGCTATTTATTATAAAAGAAAAAGCATTGATCCAAGAAACAAATAATTGCTTCTGTGTATCAATGCTGAAATGTTAACTATAATCGTGGCTCTTTAAATCCAATTCTTCTAGTTTAACAATTTTAGTTTTTTTGAAATACTTATGTGCAAAGTAAATAATTGCTAAAATAATCATAGGGAAAATATTTCGGAATAATGCTCCAAAATCACCAGCCATAACAGCGCCAAATGAATTTCCGACAAATAAGAATAGTAAGGAAAGAATTACAATGATTGGTCCTAATGGATAAAATGGTGCTTTATAAGGAAGTACATCATCAGGATTTTTATTTTGTTTTTTAATTGCTGACCGTAATCTTATTTGTGCTAAAATACTGGATCCCCAAATTACAATGACTAAAGAACCAATGATATTAAGTAATGTGAAAATAATGTCTGATTTAAATTGAGCGATAATAATTATTGCTAATACAATGATAAAAGTAGTGAAAAGTGCAGCCATCGGTAATTTTGTAGTTTTATTTAATTTACCTAAGAATCTTGGTGCCTGCTTATCTTCAGCCATTGAGAATAGCATACGACTCGTTGTATAGATACCAGAATTCGCTGCAGATAATAATGCAGTTAAAATTACAGCATTAATTACCGATGCTGCAAATGCAATACCTACACGGTCAAATACAATTGTAAATGGACTTTGTGCTACTGATTCACTTTGGTTCAATAACATTGGATCAGTATAAGGAATAATTGCTGATATGACAGCTATTGATAATACATAGAATAATAAAATTCTCCAAAATACTTGTTTAATTGCTTTAGGCATTGATCGATGTGGATTCGATGATTCTCCAGCTGTTACAGCAACAACTTCAGTACCACCAACAGAGAAACCTGCGACCAGTAATACGCCTAAAAAGCCTGAAAATCCACCCACAAACGGTGCTTCTCCGCTTGTGAAATTGCTTAAGCCATATGTTTTACCGCCTAAGATACCAACAATAGTTAATACACCAATTACGATGAATACAACAATTGTTATTACTTTGATTAGAGATAACCAAAATTCTGTTTCACCAAAAGCTTTAACTGAAAAAATGTTCAGTAAAAAGAGTAAGCATAAAAAGATAATACTCCACGTCATTGGTGAAAAGAATTGAAATACATCCCAATAATAAAGTACGCTTGCAGATATAATAATATCAACACTCGTTACGAGTAACCATATTGCCCAATATAACCAACCCATCGTAAAGCCTAATGAACTATCCACGAAACGGGTAGAGTATGAACTGAATGATCCCGAAACAGGATAAAACGTGGCTAATTCACCGATAGACGACATTAAGAAATATAGCATTACGCCAATAATCAAGTAAGCCAATATTGCGCCGCCTGGACCAGCTTGAGATATAACATTCCCAGTTGCTACAAATAACCCGGTACCGATGGCGCCACCAATTGCTATCATTGAAATATGTCGAGAGTTAAGACCACGATTCATATTATTTTGTGCCATAAAAAATCTCCTATAATCTATTGAATTTTATATATACAATCCATTTTAATGCTTTTAAGTGATACAAGCAATGCCTTTTGTGACTTAAAATTCATAAAATATTTAAATATTTAGAAAACTTTCACATATTTCAATGAGACTTTGTTGCTTTTAAAGTTATATTACATTAAAATAAGTGCTAGATAATAATTATTATTATTTAGAAAATCGAGGGGGAATTTTTATGAGTAATGATAAAAAATTGACAAGTCTTTTTGGTGCGCCAGTCTCGGACAGAGAAAATAGTATGACGGCAGGACCTAGAGGGCCATTATTAATGCAAGATTGGTACTTTTTAGAGCAAATGGCTCATTTTGATAGAGAAGTTATTCCTGAACGACGCATGCATGCGAAAGGTTCTGGCGCATTTGGTACGTTCACAGTTACAAATGATATTACAAAGTATACTTCTGCAAGTATTTTTTCAGAAGTTGGAAAACAAACAGAAATGTTTGCACGTTTTTCTACAGTAGCTGGGGAACGTGGGGCAGCAGACGCTGAACGTGATATCCGTGGATTTGCTTTGAAATTTTATACGGATGAAGGTAACTGGGATTTAGTAGGTAATAACACACCAGTATTCTTCTTTAGAGATCCTAAATTATTTGCGAGTCTTAATCACGCAGTAAAACGTGATCCAAGAACGAATATGCGTAGTTCACAAAACAATTGGGATTTTTGGACTTCGTTACCTGAAGCATTGCATCAAGTAACAATTTTGATGTCAGATCGAGGGATTCCAAAAGGTTTTAGAAATATGCACGGTTTTGGTTCTCATACTTATTCAATGTACAATGACAAGGGTGAACGTGTATGGGTGAAATTCCATCACAGAACTCAACAAGGCATTGAAAACTTACAACCTGAGGAAGCAGCAAGTGTTATTGCTAACGATAGAGAATCATCACAACGTGATTTATTCGAAGCAATTGAAAATAAAGATTATCCAAAATGGAAATTATATATTCAAGTGATGACTGAAGAACAAGCAAGAAATCATAAAGATAATCCGTTTGATTTAACTAAAGTCTGGTATAAAGGTGATTACCCACTAATTGAAGTTGGTGAATGGGAACTTAACCGTAACCCTGATAATTACTTCCAAGATGTTGAACAAGCTGCATTTGCGCCAACAAACATTGTTCCAGGATTAGATTTTTCACCGGATAAAATGTTACAAGGTCGTTTATTCTCATATGGTGATACACAAAGATATCGTTTAGGTGCTAACCATTGGCAAATTCCAGTAAACCAACCTAAAGGTGTAGGTGTTGAAAATATTTGTCCATTCAGTAGAGATGGTCAAATGAGAATTTTAGATAATAATCAAGGCGGTGGCACACACTATTATCCAAATAGTGATGGTTCTTTTGAGGATCAACCACAATTTAAAAAACCTGGATTACCAATTGAAGGCGAAGCATATGAATATGATTATAGACAAGATGATGACAATTACTTCGAACAACCAGGTCGCTTATTTAGATTACAATCTAAAGAGCAACAAGAGCGTATATTTGTAAATACTGCAAACGAAATGCAAGGTACTACATTAGAAGTTCAACATCGTCATATCCGTCATTGTTACAAAGCTGACAGTGAATATGGTAAAGGTGTGGCAAATGCATTAGGCATTGATATCAATGATGTAGACATAGAAGCAGCAGACTAAGTTAATATGATGGGTATTAACTTTTAAGATTTTTAAAACTTTAAAGCAGAATTTATAATTAAAGGTAGCTTCCAATATAATGGAAGCTACCTTTTTATGTTATCTCGTTTTAATACCTAAAAAGTTTTGTGAATAAAAATGAAGTTTACCACAATTATTGCACATCAGTGCAATTAATGGAGTTGCATCATTTCCTAATGAAGCTGTTAATAGGGGTGCGAAATAATGACCATTTAAAATTTCGATTTTAGGATGTTCACAATTACAAATACTTTTGTTTTTCGTTTTTGTCGTTATTGAATTAATGATATGACTTTTCTGCTCGTCTGACATGTGGCGATTTTCCATAAAATTCTCCTCCAATAATAGATGGTTATACTATTATAAGATGTTTCACGGTTGATTAGAAGACTGTGCAAAAATTTAAAAGTGACAATTAAGTTGTAAAATGTTAATTAACACTTATTAATGAAAAATAAGATTTGAAAATTATAAAATACGTAGCAAAAGGGCTTATTTACTTGTGATAATCTAATGAAATTTAAAGTTTTAAATTAAAATGAAGGCCTCTTTATTATGAAAAGCCTTAAATAATAGAATAGACAAAAAGATACTTTCAATAAAAATACTTAAAAAAATAAACCAAATGCTTTTATAGCAATTGGTTTATCTAAGTTCTTAGATGTCTCCATTATGGAAACACCTTTATCTCTGGAACTTAACAAATAATTTAAGTTCAGTATTACTTTTAAATATGTCGTATTCAAAAGATAAGGTCTAACATCATATTATTTTGTTTCACGATGTAACGTATATTTATTTAATCTTGGGCAGAACTTTTTAAGTTCTATACGCTCAGGATTATTACGTTTATTTTTAGTAGTAATATAGTTACGCTCGCCAGACTCAGTACAAGCCAATGTAATATTTACGCGCAAAGTTAACACCTCTTTCTTAACAGGAATGATTACGCTTTAAAATTCTACCATATAAATTATGCAATTTCAATTACTTTTCTATAAATATAAATATCTAATAATGAAGAAACAAATGATGTCATTCAAAAAATTGCAATAAAAATTTGAATATGGAACTTTCTGTTTGATTAATGAAAAGGATGTGTTATGATTTAAAACGAAATGATTACGATTTAAAAGGAGAGATACATTATGGCAAAAAAATCAAAAATAGCAAAAGAACAAAAAAGAGAACGCTTAGTCGCTCAGTATTATGAATTACGTCAAGAATTAAAAGCTAAAGGAGATTATGAAGCTTTAAGAAAATTACCGAGAGATGCATCACCGACAAGATTGACACGTCGTTGTAAGGTTACTGGAAGACCCAGAGGTGTTTATAGAAAATTTGGAATGTCTAGAATTGCTTTTCGTGAATATGCGCATAAAGGACAAATTCCAGGGGTTAAAAAATCAAGTTGGTAAATACGACCCAAGTTCGTTTACATTTGTAGTAAAACAATGTATATTATCAATTGGTTAAGATAAATCAAAAAGTTATTGTTCGGAATTTGCTGTAAATATATGTATTTTCCTTGTACAATATTTGAAATCATCATGAAAATCTTACGATTGTATTATTGTTTTATTAAAAATGTTAGGGGTTTGTTAAATTATGAAAATTTTTGATTATGAAGATATCCAATTGATACCAAATAAATGTATTGTTGATAGTCGCTCTGAATGTGATACAACTGTCAAATTTGGTTCAAGAAACTTTAAGTTGCCTGTAGTACCAGCAAATATGCAAACAGTTATGAATGAAGAATTAGCAGAATGGTTTGCGGAAAATAATTATTTTTATATTATGCATAGATTTGATGAAGAAGCTCGTATTCCTTTTACTAAAAAGATGCAAGATAAAGGTTGGTTCGCTTCTATTTCTGTAGGAGTAAAAGAACGTGAATTCGGTTTTGTTGAAAAATTGGCAGCAGAAAATATAATCCCTGACTATATTACAATTGATATTGCACATGGTCATTCAGATTCAGTCATTAATATGATTAAACATATAAAAGCACATATTCCAGAGACATTTGTAATTGCTGGTAATGTGGGTACACCTGAAGGCGTTCGTGAACTTGAAAATGCAGGCGCGGATGCAACGAAAGTAGGTATAGGGCCTGGTCGAGTTTGTATTACTAAAATTAAAACTGGTTTTGGTACTGGCGGCTGGCAGTTATCGGCACTCAACCATTGTAGTAAAGCAGCACGCAAACCAATCATTGCTGATGGTGGTATCAGAACGCATGGAGATATCGCTAAATCAATTCGCTTTGGGGCATCAATGGTAATGGTGGGCTCATTATTTGCAGCTCATGAAGAATCTCCTGGCGAAACTGTTGAATTAGATGGTAAAATGTATAAAGAATATTTTGGTAGTGCTTCTGAATTCCAAAAAGGCGAACACAAAAATGTTGAAGGTAAAAAAATGTTTGTTGAACACAAAGGTTCTTTACTTAATACTCTAATAGAAATGCAACAAGATTTACAAAGTTCAATTTCGTATTCAGGTGGCAAAGATTTGAAATCATTAAGAAAAGTGGATTATGTAATCGTTAGAAACTCTATTTTTAATGGTGATAGAGATTAGTTTTATAGTGGGTGTATAAAATCAGAAAAATTTTATTATATATAGTTGTTTTTTTAATAATAGTATTAGTCGTTCCAATCCAAGAAACTACACCTCTGACATCATTACAACAACAGTTTAAATCAAAAGTGGACGGTTGGACATCAGAACAATCTACATCTGATGATGCGCTAAAAGTGCCAAGTGAACAAGAATTTGCTGTAAATAATATTCAAATGAATATGACTAAGGATGAAGTTGACAAAAAGTTAGGAGACGCACAACGTGTGACTTCTAATGAGTATGGCACAAATTGGCATACTTACTATTCTGGTGATTATAGATCATTTGTGATGGTGAGTTACATTGATGATAAAGTAAACGCACTTTATAGTAATCAGAATGTAATTTCATCAAAATCAAAAATTAAATATGGAACACCGAAAGAAGTCGTTAGAGATAGATTAGGTGAACCTATTACTGAAAAAGAAAAAGGTCATGTAAAATTTGATGTGCAAGATGATGAATTTGACAATTTTCATGATGATCAAATTTATACAACAGCTTTTTATGACAAACATGAAAACAATAACTTAACTGCACTTCTACAAGTTAGCGAAAAAATGGAAAACCGCTTACAACAACAATATGCTGCACCATCAGAAGGATTGGCACAAAGTTTTGAATTACAAAACTTTGATTTAGTAAACGCTGAGAGAGTCCAACGTGATTTAGCATCGTTAAATTATTCGGCTAGTATTTCTGATACTGCGAGAAAACATAGTATAGATATGGCAGAGCATGACTATTTTAATCATGATAATTTATCAGGCGAATCACCGTTCGACAGATTAGAAGCAGACGGTCATGATTTTAATGCAGCAGGTGAAAATCTAGCTTATGGTCAAACAAGTAGCATTTATGCACACCAAGGTTTAATGAATTCATTAGGACATAGAAAGAACATACTAAAAAAAGAATTCAAAACATTAGGTGTAGGTGTGGACTTTAATGAGGAAAGACAACCTTATTGGACTGAAAATTACAGTGGATAGTGTTTATTGATTGTTATAAGAGGGTATCTTACTATTTGTGAGGATGAATAAGTTATGACAACAAATAAAAAAGATAAAACAGAAGATATACTTGAAAAAGTAAAAGAAGTCTTAGATAAAAAAGACAAAAAATAAGAGGTTGAGCTCATAGCTCAACCTCTTATTTTTGTGAGAGTGTTTTTAAAGGGTTAAATTTATAATTACATTTCTCTAAATAGTCCTACAACTTTACCTAATACAGTTACATGTTCTAAATAGATAGGGTCCATTGTACTATTCTCAGGTTGCAAGCGATAACGTGACTTTTCTTTATAGAATCGTTTAACAGTAGCTTCATTATCTTCAGTCATAGCAACGATAATATCACCATTTTCAGCGATTGTCTGGCTTCTAACGATTACTTTATCGCCATCTAAGATACCTGCTTCAACCATACTGTCACCAACTACATTGAGAATGAAAATATCACTATTATGAGTTGAAGTGAAGTGTTCGGGTAATGGGAAATACTCCTCAACGTTCTCTACAGCAGTAATAGGTATGCCAGCTGTTACTTTACCGATTACAGGAACGTGGATAGTTTCTTCCATATTTAAAGTATCACCTAATTGTTCTGATACAATTTCAATTGCCCGAGGTTTAGTAGGATCCCTTTTTATATAACCCTTTTCTTCTAACCTTGATAAATGACCGTGAACTGTAGAACTTGATGCTAATCCAACGGCTTCACCAATCTCTCTTACACTTGGCGGATATCCTTTTGAATGAACTGTTTGTTTTATATATTCGAAAATTTCACTTTGTCGCTTTGTTAACTCTCTCATAGTAGGCACTCCCTAGATTAATTTGTTTTTATTATAGCATGCATATATATATATTACAAACGTTTGTTCGTTTATTGTTGACTCGGAACACGTGTTCTGGTAAGGTATAAATACAAACAAACGTTCTAGGAGTGACTATTAATGATAAAAATATATAAACACCAAATAAAAGCATATATAACAGTGTTATTTGTTACGATGTTATTAAGCGCATTATTTATTATAAGTGCGCATAACAACGCAGAATCAGAACAGACGTACGAAATGACCGATCATCAATTAACGAGTGAACCGGTACAAAGCGAACAATATAACGTGAAAACTGAAGGTAATAGCGAACACGAACACCAACCGGTTATAGCAGCAGTTAAATAACGATCTAAATAGAAGTGATTTGGGAAAGCAAGCATGTTAATAGTAAATAGGGATAAAGTGAGCGAAACGATTTAGTTTCGCTCACTTTTTTGTTATATTTTTTCTAGATTATAAATTACGGAGGTTTACTATGGCTAACAAGGGTGGCGTAGATTTAGAACGTATTAATGAATTAGCAAAGAAGAAAAAGGAACAAGGACTAACTCAAACTGAAGCTAAAGAACAATCTAAGTTGCGCAAAGCTTATTTAGATGAATTTAGAGGCAAGTTCAAACAACAAATTGAAAGTACGAGAGTTATTGATTCAGAAGGAAATGATGTTACACCTAAGAAAGTGAAAAAAATATTAGATTCTAAAGATAAAGAAGATAAAAACTAAATCAATTTTTTGTTAAATAGAAGAAAAGTAATGTATAATGATATTGAATCTTGCTAGAAGAAAGGAAGTCATATTAGATGAATATAGAAAAAGATCAATTAGCGATAGATACGATTAGAGCGTTAAGTATCGACGCTATTGAAAAAGCAAACTCAGGTCACCCTGGATTACCAATGGGCGCTGCTCCTATGGCCTATACATTATGGACGCGTCATTTAAACTTTAACCCCCAATCAAAAGATTTCTTTGATAGAGATCGCTTTGTATTATCTGCGGGACATGGTTCTGCGTTATTATACAGTTTATTACATGTTTCAGGTAGTTTAGAATTAGAAGAACTTAAACAATTTAGACAATGGGATTCTAAAACGCCTGGTCATCCTGAATTTAGACATACGGATGGCATTGAAGTAACAACAGGTCCACTTGGACAAGGTTTCGCTATGTCAGTTGGTATGGCAATGGCAGAAAAACACTTAGCTGGCAAGTTTAATAAAGATGATGCACAAGTTGTAGATCATTATACTTATGTACTTGCTTCTGATGGTGACTTAATGGAAGGTATTTCACATGAAGCTGCTTCATTAGCAGGTCATAGTCAATTAGATAAGCTTATTGTTTTATATGATTCTAATGATATTTCTTTAGATGGTGATTTAGATAAAGCATTCTCTGAAGATGTAAAAGGTCGTTTCGAAGCATACGGTTGGAAACATATTTTAGTTGAAGACGGTAATGATATCGAAGCAATTGATAAAGCAATTGAAGAAGCGAAGTCTAATGATGTACCTACAATAATCGAAGTTAAAACAATTATTGGTTATGGTGCACCAAACAAACAAGCTTCTCATGGCGTGCACGGTGCACCATTAGGTGAAGACGAAAGAAAATTAGCTTTCGAAAATTATGGTCTAGACCCTGAAAAACGTTTCAATGTGCCTGAAGAAGTATATGAAATTTTCCAACAAAGTATGCTAAAACGTGCTAACGAAAAAGAAGAAGCATGGAATAAGCTTGTTGAAGAATATAGCAGTAAGTACTCAGATTTAGCTGAAGAATTCAAACTAGCTATTAGTGGTAAATTACCAGTAAATTATAAAGATGAATTGCCACACTTTGAAGCTGGTCATAGCGGTGCTTCTCGTGCTGATTCAGGTGAAGTAATCCAAGCATTAAGTAAAACAGTACCTTCATTCTTTGGTGGGTCAGCTGACTTAGCTGGTTCTAACAAATCAAATGTGAAGGATGCAGCTGATTTTGACAAAGATACACCAGAAGGCAAAAACATTTGGTTTGGTGTGCGTGAATTCGCAATGGGAGCTGCAGTAAATGGTATGGCTGCACATGGAGGATTACATCCATACGGTGCAACATTCTTTGTATTCAGTGACTATTTAAAACCAGCTCTTCGTTTATCATCAATCATGGGCTTAAATTCAACATTCATCTTTACGCATGATTCAATTGCTGTTGGTGAAGATGGTCCAACACATGAACCAATCGAACAATTAGCTGGTTTACGTGCGATTCCTAATATGAATGTGATTCGTCCTGCAGATGGTAACGAAACACGTGTAGCTTGGGAAGTAGCACTAGAATCAGAAAGTACACCGACATCATTAGTATTAACACGTCAAAACCTTACAACAATGGACTTACCAAAAGAGACAGTTGAAGAGGGCGTACGTAAAGGTGCTTATGTAGTATTTGAATCTGATAAAGAAGCAGAATTCTTATTATTAGCAACTGGATCAGAAGTTAATCTTGCTGTAGATGCAGCAAAAGATTTAGAAGCACAAGGTAAAGGCGTTCGTGTTGTATCAATGCCTAACTGGAATGCATTCGATCAACAATCTGCTGAGTATAAAGAATCAGTACTACCATCATCAATTACAAAACGTGTAGCTATTGAAATGGCTTCACCACTTGGTTGGCATAAATATGTCGGCACGCAAGGCAAAGTCATCGCAATTGATGGATTTGGTGCAAGTGCGCCTGGTGATTTAGTAATTGAAAAATATGGTTTCACTAAAGAAAACGTATTGAATCAAATACAAACATTCTAATTAATATAATTAATTATTTAAATTGTTGGTATGAGAGCGAAAGTTCTCATACCAATTTTTATTATTAGATATAAAGCATAGCTTATATTTACAAATTGATTTTGTAATTGATATAATACATAAGGTTGAAAAAATATATTAATTGAGTTGCTCTTGAAAAGGAGCACCAATTTTAGTAAAATTCATTAGGATAGGAAAGTGGGTGAAACAATGGCAACTTGGTTAGCAATTTTATTAATCGTGTTAGCACTAATTCTAGGACTAGTCGGTGGATTTTTCCTTGCAAGAAAATATATGATGGATTATCTTAAAAAGAACCCACCAATTAACGAAGAGATGCTACGTATGATGATGATGCAAATGGGTCAAAAACCATCTCAAAAGAAAATAAATCAAATGATGACGATGATGAACAAAAATCAACAAGATCAAATGAAAAAAACAAAATAATGTTCTATAAAAGGTTCGAGCCAATAAGTGAATTGGTTTGAACCTTTATTTTTTAGCAATAAGGTTAATGTATTAAATACTTAGACATATTAAATATTTTTCAAAGTGAAGGATAGTATTATAAAAGGTTTTAAGTCGCAAACTCTAGAGTATTCAATGAATAAAATGTAAGTATTATATTTCAAATATTCAGAAAATATTTGATTGTGATATGATTTTTGTTATAATTGTATATATATAAGGGAGGTATCGATAAGTGAAGGATGCTTATGACATGGAAGACAGAGAAGTATTAGATCGTCTAGCTAATATGCACATTAACTTTCCGAACGATGAAGCTTTTAAGAAATATCATAATGCAATGCAAACTCATGATATGAATTATCTTAGATATACACTAAATGATGCATTATCAGCATGTGTTAATTCGCATGTGTAATAGAGCAAAAATGATAGAATAAACCTTTACCAAGGTTCATTCACATTGTCGACAAAGTCTTAACGACTTTGTTGGCATTTTTTATGGTGTATGTTTTAGATTTTTTAGGTTCACAAAGCTTTAGTCATAGCACTTCACTTTTCCCAAGAATAAAAAAGGAACAATAGTATAAATTTATATTCTTCGCATATATGTTAGTATAGGAAATTTATAATTTATAGAAGGAAAAGATATTGATAGTTGTTATTTACTTAATTTAAAAATGCTAATATATACTATGTAATGTTAGAAACGATAAAATAGGTGAAAACGAATTAAAAATACTGATTAATATTTTGTTAAGTGATATACTATCGAAAGTAAATATCATCTTATAGAAATTTAAAGAAGGTGTAAGTGTGTTATATTTAGTAATTTCTATAATTTTCGCTTTTATAATGGGACTAGGTGCTATCTTTGTGCGAATGAAAGCGCAAAATTTTCCAGTTAATGAAAAGAAAATTATATTACCGCCATTTTTTATGGCAACAGGTGCTTTAATGTATGTTGTTCCATATTTTAGATTAACTGGTCTTGAAATTGTAGAATGTATTATTTTAGGTATAGCGTTTTCTACAATTTTAATATGGACATCTAAATTTGAAACTCAGGGCAGTGAAATATATATGAAGCGCTCTAAAGCTTTTCCTATCATTCTTATTTCACTACTGTTAATACGTACATTACTTAAAATATTTATTAGCAATAAAATAGATCCAGGAGAAATTGGTGGCATGTTTTTCTTACTTGGTTTTTCAATGATTGTTCCTTGGCGCTTAGCAATGTTATATAAATATAAGAAGCTTAAAAGCACATTAATTCAATAGTTTGGGGAGGCTGGGGCATACATACATGTCTCAGCCTCAATTGTTTTATTAGCAGTAGTTGAAGAAAAGGAAAAACAGTTTAATACCATTATGTTTATACTTGTCTTAGTGGTAAAGATATTATATTATATAAATACGAACAAACGTTCTATTAGAGGTGTAAAAATGAAAGTAATACATACAGCCGATTGGCATTTAGGCAGAATTTTAAATGGTAAATCATTATTAGAAGACCAAGCATATATTTTAAATCGTTTTATAGAAGCGATGGACAATGAACAACCGGATGTCATAGTAATTGCGGGTGATTTATATGATACGAGTTATCCGAATAAAGATGCCATCCAATTATTAGAAAGTACAATTGATACTTTGAATCTAGAGATGGGCATTCCGATTATTATGATAAGCGGTAATCATGATAGTAAAGAACGATTGAACTATGGTTCCAAGTGGTTTGAAAAGTCAAATTTATATATACGTACAAAACTTGAAGACATAAATATACCTATTTCAATTGGAAATGTAGATTTTTATACGCTACCGTTTGCAACAATTAATGAAACTCAACACTTTTTAAAAGATAATACGATAGAAACTTATCAACAAGCTTTAAGTAAATCTATTGAATATATGAGTAATAATATAAATAAGAATAATACCAATATTCTTATCGGTCACTTAACTGTACAAGGTGGTGTGCGTTCAGAATCAGAGAGACCTTTATCTATAGGGACAGTCGAATCTGTTGAAGCTGACTCGTTTCAACAGTTTGATAGAGTTATGCTGGGTCATCTACACCATCCGTTTAGCATAGATTCTGATTTTATAAGCTATAGTGGGTCAATACTTCAGTATTCTTTTTCTGAAGTGAATCAACCTAAAGGATATAGAATCATTGAAATTAAGGAAGATACAATCAAAGAGAAGTTCATACCGATTGCGCCTTTAAGACAATTAGAAGTTATAGAAGGCGATTACGAAGATGCGATACAAGAAAAATTAAAGGTAAAGGGTAAAGATAATTATTTACATTTCAAATTAAAGCATATGTCTCATGTCAGTGATCCAATGGTACATTTAAAACAAATTTATCCTAATACATTAGCACTTACAAACCAGACTTTTGATTTTAGCGCACATATTCATCAAGATAACTATGAAATTCAAAAATTAGATGATGAAACGATAATTGATAAATTCTATAAAAATATTACTGATGAAGAACTAACACAAACTCAAAGTAAAACTGTAGCTAAGGTGTTAAATGATTTACTAGAAGGAGGGTCTGAATAAATGAGACCTTTAACATTAAATTTAAATAATTTCGGACCTTTCTTAAAAGAAGTGATAGATTTTAATAACGTAAAAGATAATCAACTTTTTTTAATCAGTGGTAAAACTGGATCAGGTAAGACAATGGTTTTTGACGCAATTGTGTATGCGCTTTTTGGTGAAGCGTCTACTAAAGATAGAAAAGAGAGTGATTTAAGGAGTCATTTTGCAGATAGCAAGACTCCTATGACTGTAGAATTTGAATTTAAGCTAAGAGATCATATTTTTAAAATTGTGAGACAAGGCGCATTTATTAAAGAAGGTAATAAAAATAAAACACTAGGCCAGTTAGCCATATACCAATACGAAGACGATGAGTATAATCTCAGAGAGAGTAAAATAAATACGGGTAATCAATTTATCAGAGATTTATTAGGCGTAAACGCTGAGCAATTCAGACAACTTTTCATATTACCTCAAGGCGAATTTAAGCGATTTTTACTATCTAAAAGCTCAGAGAAGCAAGAAATTTTAAGAACACTTTTTAATAGTCAGCGTTTTGAAGAAATACAGAAACACTTGAGTAACGATGTAAAAGAAGTTAGAGAACAAATTGAAAAGAAATTCAATATATTAGAAAATAATTGGCATGACATTGAAACATTTGATGATGAAATATTAACTGAATATAAAACAATCAATGCTAGACAAACAAATCGAATTATGGAAGTATTACCTGAATTTAAAGAAAAAGCACGAAAAATACAACAGGAAATAAAAGAAAAAAAGAGTAAATATAAAGCTGAAGTGACTTCGGCAGAAAATAATTTAAATCATAATTTAAAACTTGAAGAAGCATTAACTCAGCTTGAAGAGAAACAACAGCAATATGAACAGTTACTTTTAAACGATGACGAAATCAAGAAGAAAATAAAACTATTAAATGAAATTTATGAAGTAAGACCGTTAGCCAATTTGCTAGAGTCTAAAGAAACGCTATCTTTAAAAAAAGAAAAATCAATAAAAGATATAGAAGAAAAACAAAACTCGATTAATACTCTCAAAGATAAGGCACATGAAAATAAAAAACAACTCGAAAAACATTTACAGACTTCGGATATATTAGAAGGTTTTAGAAAGTATGTAGAAAAATGTAAGTTGTTTTATGATAAAGCAAGTAAATATCAAGAGGCATATCATCAACGTGAAACAATAAATAAAGCTTACGAAACACTTGAAGAAAAGGTTAAAACACAAAAGCAACTACTGGATGATCTCGCTAAGAAGTTAAACCATCGTAAGAGTGATTATAAAAAAGTCGAATTGCTTAATTCACAAATTTTCAATTTAAATAATGAAATCAAAGAGTTAAAACAGAATGAACTCAAAAAAATTGAATTTGAAAGCTTACAAAACAGAAAAAAACAGAAGTTAAGAGATATAGAAAAATTTCACTTGCAGCTTCAACAATTAGATGACAAATATTCTAAAATAGACAAAACAAATATAGATTTAAACAATAAAAAGGATATTATTGCAAAAGTTCAATCAGCATTAAATTCAGGTGATATATGTCCAGTTTGTGGAAATGAAGTACATTCAATCGAGCAACATTTAGACTTTGATGAACTTACGGAAAGACATCAAGCGTTAACTGCAATAGAAGAACAACATAAAAATATAAAAGAGAAAAAGATAAAATGTGAAAGTGAATTGAACTATTTGAATGAACAAATAGAAAAATTTTCTCAAGAAGAGCTTAATAATACGAATTATCATGAACTTGAAAAGCGTATTGATCATAAATATGTTGAAAAAGAGAACTTAGAAAAAGAAAATGAAGAGATTAATCAATTAAAAGAGCAATTACAAAAAAACGAACAAAGTTATCATACGCTTGAATTAGATATGAAAAATAAGCAACATACTTTAAGAGAAAATGACATTGCTATAAATGACTTCGAATATAACACCGAATTTGATAATGTTGCTAAGTTTGTGAAAGTTTATGAAAGTAATTTAGAAAAGATAAAAGAATATGACGATGTTTGTTATAAATTAGAACAAAATATTCTAAATAGTAACCAACAACTGTCTATTGAAGAAAATAGTAAAGCATATTTAGAATCAAGCCTAAAAGAATTAAAAAATGAATTGGAAAATATGAATCTGAAGATAGATGAGGAAATGGGTAGAATTGGCTTCACAAAATTTGAGCAGGTGAAAGCAACGATAGTTAAAATAGCAGATAAAGATAAAATTGAAGCGGAGATTAATACTTACAATAAAGAGAAACAATCTTTGGAATTAGTTATTTCGCAACTCAGTGAGGAAACTAAAAATAAAAAAATCCAAGATAGCCAACATTTAAAAGAAATTCATCAACAAAAGCAACAAGTATTAGACGAGATAGCTACGGAATTAAGCCAACATGAATATAAGATTGATTTTAATCAGAAGAAAATCAATGAAATTAATACAATTATAGAAAAATTAGAAAAGGAATTGAAAGCACAGCAAGAAGTGTTTCAATTAGCGGAAATCTTGTCAGGTAAAAATGATCAAAAGTTAACTTTAGAAAACTATGTATTAATTTACTACTTGGAACGAATTCTTGCTCAAGCCAATCAACGTTTAGCATTGATGACAGGGCAACGCTATCAATTAACAAGAAGAGAACAAATATCACAGGGTTACAGTGGACTTGAAATAGACGTCTTTGATTCGCATTCGAATCAATCTCGACATATTTCATCATTATCTGGTGGAGAAACTTTCCAAGCATCATTAGCCTTAGCATTAGGACTTAGTGAAGTAGTTCAACAAGAATCTGGAGGAATTGCTTTAGATTCAATGTTTGTAGATGAAGGTTTCGGAACATTAGATCAAGAAACATTAGAAACAGCGTTAGATACATTACTGAGTTTGAAATCTACAGGGAGAATGGTAGGTATTATTTCTCACGTAAGTGAACTTAAGCAAAGAATACCGTTAATACTTGAAGTTAGTACAGAGCAATATCAAAGTACAACACAATTTAAAAGGCAATAATTAAACAAACCAACCGATTGATTATATAACAATTGGTTGGTTTGTTTATATCATTTTTTATTGAAACACTTATTTTATAATAAAAAGCTAAATTATGTTTACAGTTTTAAGATTATACGCAAAAATAGGCATAAAAAATACCAACGGAATCGATAGATTTTGTTGGTATTTAAAAGCAATAAACATCAAATGTCTAAGGCTAGTTTGATTAATTTTTTTCACGTAGTAAATCGCGAATTTCTGTTAGTAATACAGTGTTTTCTTCGACTTCGTCTTCTTCAGGTTTCATTA
Source organism: Staphylococcus sp. AntiMn-1 (assembly GCF_001663395.1). Lineage (NCBI taxonomy): Bacteria > Bacillati > Bacillota > Bacilli > Caryophanales > Staphylococcaceae > Staphylococcus > Staphylococcus sp. AntiMn-1. The sequence continues at coordinate 616,591 of NZ_CP012968.1, read as the reverse complement.
ATGTATTTGCAATTTTAACAAATATGAACAATGCAAAAGCGATGATAATGAAATCTATGATTGATTGTACGAACATACCATATTCGATACCCATAAACGTCCAACTTTTTGCAAAGTCAACAGTTCCGAAAATCAAACCAATTAGAGGCATGATAATGTATGCAACTAGTGCTGTAACAATTTTGTTGAAAGCTGCACCCATAACTACAGCTACTGCTAAATCTAAGACATTACCTTTTAATGCAAATTCTTTAAATTCCTTTAACATTATATAACACCTCTTAATTAAATATAAATTTTATTATACAATAAGTTTCAAATAAAGAGAATAGTTTTTTTAACTAAATTTGATATTAACTCGGGGGTTTGTTATTCTAAGACGTGGCGAAAGATAAAAATAGAAATTATTGTAATTTTTCTATTTAGGTTTTTTAAAAATTAAATAAGATGAGAAAGGGAGTTATTATTTATGAATTCTTCTAACAACCAACCTAGCGGTAAGAAGATATCTCCAGTTTTTATCTATAGTGCGATTATCGTAGCGATTGTAGTACTTATTGGTGCATTTCTACCAGAACAGTTTGACACTGTTACGAATACAATCAAACTATGGATAACGGACAAACTTGGATGGTATTATTTAATACTTACAACGCTCATTGTTTTCTTCTGTGTTTTCCTAATATTTAGTCCTATTGGTAAACTGAAACTAGGTAAACCAAATGACAAGCCAGAGTTTAATACGATTTCATGGTTTGCAATGTTATTTAGTGCTGGTATGGGGATTGGACTTGTATTCTATGGTGCGGCTGAACCAATGGCTAACTTTGCTGCCCCACCAACTGCAGATCCAAAAACAACTGAAGCGTATACTGAAGGTTTACGCGCAACATTCTTCCACTGGGGATTCCACGCATGGGCAATTTATGGCGTAGTAGCATTAGCGCTTGCGTATGCTCAATTTAGAAAAGGTGAACCAGGACTTATTTCTAGAACTTTACGTCCTATCTTAGGCGATAAAGTAGAAGGTCCTATCGGGACAATGATTGATGTATTAGCAGTATTTGCTACTGTTGTAGGTGTGGCCGTATCACTTGGTATGGGTGCATTACAAATCAATGGTGGTTTGAATTACTTATTTGGCGTCCCAACTAATATATGGATACAAGGACTTATCATATTAGTTGTAACAATATTATTCCTTATGAGTGCTTGGTCTGGATTAAGTAAAGGTATCCAATATTTAAGTAACCTAAATATTAGTTTAGGTTTAATATTGATGGTAGCTGTACTAATTATTGGGCCAACAGTATTAATTTTAAATATGATGACAAGTTCAACAGGTAGTCTATTGAACACATTCTTATTTAATTCATTTGATACAGCAGCTTTAAACCCTCAAAAAAATGAATGGATGTCTAGTTGGACACTTTACTATTGGGGCTGGTGGTTAAGCTGGAGTCCATTCGTAGGTATATTTATTGCACGTGTATCTAAAGGACGTTCTATCCGCGAATTTATCGCTGGTGTGCTCTTAGTACCTGCATTAGTAAGTTTCGTTTGGTTCAGTGTATTTGGTGTACTAGGTATTGAAACTGGTAAGAAAAATCCTGAAATATTCGACATGACTGTAGAAACACAACTCTTTGCTGTATTTAACGAAATACCTATGGGCATTATATTATCAATAATTGCATTGGTATTAATTGCTTCATTCTTTATTACATCAGCTGACTCAGCGACATTTGTATTAGGAATGCAAACAACATATGGTTCATTAAATCCTTCGAATTACGTTAAAGTCACTTGGGGTATCGCACAGTCATTAATTGCTTTCGTATTATTATTTGCTGGTGGTGGTGATGGCGCACAAGCCCTGAATGCGATTCAGAGTGCCGCCATTATAAGTGCCTTACCGTTCTCCTTTGTAGTTATAATGATGATGGTTTCATTCTACAAAGATGCGAACAAAGAGCGTAAGTTCTTAGGCTTAACATTGGCACCTAACAAACATAGATTGCAAGATTATGTACAACATCAAGAAGACGATTATGAAGATGACATTATTGAAAGACGTAAACCATTAAGAGACAATGAAAAAAACGAAAAATAATGTGAACTAACTGGGGAATCCTAATGGATCCCCAGTTTTTTTGTGCGCAAAAAGATTAAGTATTGAGTATGAGCGGCTAATGTTAAAGCATTTAATATAAATAAAAAATATAAGTAAATAGAACTATGTAAAATAGTAAAAAGAAATGTATATAAAATTAAATATAGCTGATAATGATTCTCAATTGATAACATTAACTTATTACACAATCATAGCGTGATAAGTTATACTTATACATACTGATTGAAAAATCAAATCTAAATTATATAGGTTTCTAGTCTTATGTAGTTGTTTTAAGTTGCATTTAATTATACAATTCAGATAACGGCATATAATCAATATAAATTTCAAGGGGGATTTTTATGGCTTCTAATATCAAACAACAAGCGAAAAAATCGTTTGAGCTTAACGGAAAATCATATACGTTTTATGATTTAAACACGTTAGAAGAACAAGGTTTAACGAAAGTATCAAAATTACCGTACTCAATAAGAGTATTACTAGAGTCTGTTTTAAGACAAGAAGATGGTTTTGTAATCACTGATGAACACATCAAAGCATTATCTGATTTCACTAAAGGCACAGAAGGCGAAGTACCATTTAAACCTTCACGTGTTATTCTACAAGATTTCACAGGGGTTCCTGCTGTTGTAGACTTAGCATCATTACGTAAAGCAATGAATGATGTAGGTGGAGATTTGGATAAAATCAATCCAGAAGTACCAGTAGATTTAGTTATTGACCACTCGGTTCAAGTTGATAGTTATGCAAACCCAGATGCATTAGAACGTAATATGAAATTAGAGTTTGAAAGAAACTACGAACGTTATCAATTTTTAAATTGGGCTACTAAAGCATTTAACAACTACAGTGCAGTGCCACCAGCAACTGGTATCGTTCACCAAGTTAACTTAGAGTATTTAGCAAATGTTGTTCATGCTCGTGAAGTAGATGGTGAAACAGTAGCATTTCCTGACACATTAGTTGGTACGGACTCACATACGACAATGATTAATGGTCTTGGTGTATTAGGTTGGGGCGTAGGTGGTATCGAAGCTGAAGCCGGAATGCTTGGTCAACCTTCATACTTCCCAATTCCTGAAGTAATTGGTGTTAGATTATCTAACGCATTACCACAAGGTGCAACAGCTACAGATTTAGCTTTACGAGTGACTCAAGAGTTACGTAAACAAGGCGTAGTTGGCAAGTTTGTGGAATTCTTTGGTCCAGGTGTACAACATTTACCATTAGCAGACCGTGCAACAATCGCAAACATGGCTCCAGAATATGGTGCGACTTGTGGTTTCTTCCCAGTCGATGAAGAAGCATTAAAATATATGCGCTTAACAGGTCGTTCTGAGGATCAAATCCAACTTGTGAAAAAATATTTACAAGAAAACAGCATGTTCTTCACCGTAGAAGAAGACGAACCAGAATATACTAAAGTTGTTGAATTAGATTTATCAACTGTTGAAGCTTCATTAGCAGGACCAAAACGTCCTCAAGATTTAATTGCCTTAAGTGATATGAAATCTGAATTCCAAAAATCAGTTACTGCACCAGCAGGTAACCAAGGTCACGGATTTGATGAAAGCGAATTTGATAAAACTGTTGATATTGAATTTAAAGACGGTTCAAGTACAACAATGAAAACTGGTGACTTAGCTATTGCTGCGATTACATCATGTACAAACACTTCTAACCCATATGTAATGTTAGGTGCTGGACTTGTTGCTAAAAAAGCAGTTGAAAAAGGTTTAGAAGTTCCAGAATACGTTAAAACTTCATTAGCGCCTGGTTCAAAAGTTGTAACAGGTTATTTAAATGATTCAGGATTAAATGATTATCTTGATAAACTTGGATTCAATCTTGTAGGTTATGGTTGTACAACTTGTATTGGTAACTCTGGCCCATTACTAGAAGAAATTGAAAAAGCTATAGCAGAAGAAGATTTATTAGTTACATCTGTATTATCAGGTAACCGTAACTTTGAAGGACGTATCCATCCTTTAGTTAAAGGTAACTACTTAGCTTCACCACAATTAGTTGTTGCTTATGCTTTAGCAGGTACAGTAAATATCGATTTACAAAATGAACCTCTAGGGAAAGGCAAAGATGGCGAAGATGTATATCTAAAAGACATTTGGCCTACAATTAAAGAAGTTTCTGATACTGTAGATAATGTCGTTACACCTGAATTGTTCAAAGAAGAATATGCAACGGTATTCAACAATAATGAAATGTGGAACGAAATCGATGTTACAGATAAACCATTATATGATTTCGATTCTGAATCTACTTACATTCAAAACCCTTCATTCTTCCAAGGCTTATCTAAAGAGCCAGGAACAATTGAATCACTTAAGAACTTACGTGTTATGGGTAAATTTGGAGATTCAGTAACAACTGATCATATTTCGCCAGCAGGTGCTATTGGTAAAGACACACCAGCAGGTAAATACTTATTGGATCACGATGTTCCAATTCGTCAATTTAACTCATATGGTTCACGTCGTGGTAACCATGAAGTTATGGTCCGTGGTACTTTTGCTAATATTCGTATTAAAAACGAATTGGCTCCAGGTACAGAAGGCGGGTTCACAACATATTGGCCAACAGGTGAACAAATGCCAATATACGATGCAGCAATGAAATATAAAGAAGATGGCACTGGTTTAGTAGTATTAGCAGGTAATGACTACGGCATGGGTTCTTCACGTGACTGGGCAGCTAAAGGTACAAATCTATTAGGTGTTAAAACAGTTATTGCTCAAAGTTACGAACGTATTCACCGTTCAAACTTAGTTATGATGGGTGTATTACCTTTACAATTTAAAGACGGAGAGTCTTCAGAAAGTTTAGGCATCGATGGAACTGAAGTTATTTCAGTTGATATTGATGAAAATGTTAAACCTCATGATTTAGTTAAAGTGCAAGCTAAAAAAGAAAATGGTAAAGTCATTGAATTTGAAGCAGTTGCACGTTTTGATTCCAATGTGGAAATGGATTATTACCGTCATGGTGGTATCTTACAACTTGTACTAAGAAAAAAATTAGCTAGTAATTAATAACTTAAAGATTACACAGTAACTGTCTGATATATAAATTCACTTGTTTTAAGTTCTTATTCAAGAGCTTAAGCACTTGTATTTCTTTATCTAATCAGTCTTGTGGGGGTGGGAAAATGAGATCAAACGTTGATTTCTGTCCTGCTCCCTTTTTTATGTGAATATTTAATGTGTAATAATTGACTATGTGTATTTGAAAAGAGGACGTAAAATGATTTACAGTATGACAAAAATAGAATCACGTTATCAAGAGACTGACCAAATGGGAGTGATTTATCATGGTAATTATCCTACTTGGTTCGAAGTCGCACGTACAGATTATATCTCTAAATTAGGCTTCAGTTATAAAGACATGGAAGATGCGGGTATTATCTCACCTGTAACAGATATAGACATTAAATATATTAAATCTATCACTTATCCAGAAAAGGTAACAATTAAGACTTGGGTAGATAAATATTCTAGGTTGAGATATGTCTATCGTTATGAAGTTTTTAATGAAGTAGGCGAGCTAGCGACTACAGGGTCTACTACTTTAACCTGTATTAAAAAAGAAGACTTTAAGCCTATTAGACTAGACAAGTATTTCCCAGAGTGGCACACAGCTTATCTTGATATTGATCAAAGAAATAAAGCAGGCGAAACGTTAGAGCTTGTATGAGGTGTTAAACTTAATAATGTTTTGGGTTAAGTATTAATGAAATGATACATGACAAGACAAATAAAAAAGGATGATTTCTATAGTATTTAATAGAAATCATCCTTTTTCTTATTTAACTTTAATGCTTTATCTCGAAACCTTGCTTAATTATACTAATAGTAAATCATTTGAATATAATAGTTTCAATACAATTGTGTAAGCAATATTATATAGAAGAAAGATAATAATCAACACTATTGTACATTAACTTAAGTTCAAAATAATTTAACTATATATTATTTTGTAGTATATGAAATCTCGTCAACGCTATCATTTATATCGATGAATAAATTATCATCTTTGAAATACCATAAATCTTTTTCAGCGATTACAACGTCTAAACCTTCGTAATTGTTTTCGTAACCAATTTCAACTTCATCTTTTTTGTCTACGCTAAAGGCAGGGCTAAATCCTTGTTTTAACTGGAATTCTCCACCATAACGAACGAAAAATTGTAAGACTTTGTCACCTTCGGGTAATTCAAGTTCCTCTTTAAACCAAGACACTGCATTATTTGAAAGTTCTATTTCCATAATAAAAGTCTCCTTTCGGTTCACAAGTGCTTAACTTATGATAGTTAGTCACTAATCTAAAAATTAGTATTATATACATTACCCGTTTTGAGTAATACTAAAGATATTATAGCATAAATTATTAGAAAATTATTTAAAAACAATTTAGACATATGTGAAATAGCGAAAATCTATGTTAAAGCGCTACATTAGTAGTATAATAGAAGTAATGATGTTTTAAAGTGATCGGAGAAATTACTTCTTCGTATGTGGATGTTAGGGGTCTTAAGCTAAAAATAAAAAGCTGGAGACAATGATGTCCTCTAGCTTTTTTTAATTACTTGATTGTTTACATAGTGACTTGTGTAATAGTTACATCCATTTTATTTTAGGTTCTTCACCTTTGAATATTCTTACAATATTAGAACGGTGTCTAATGATTAGTAATACAACCACACCGATGCTAACGATAACCAAGATGATGTCTCGAATGAGTACAGCACCAATAAGACAACAGATTGACGCAATAATACTTGAAAGCGAAACATATTTTGTTAACTTCAATATTATAAAGAAAATAGCTGCTAATATAATTAATAAGATAGGATTCATACCGAGTATAACGCCAGCACTTGTAGCAACGGCTTTACCGCCTTTGAATCCAAGGTAAACTGGATATACATGACCTAAAATTGCGAAAGCACCAACGATTAATCCATTTGTGAAAAATGAACTAATAGGACCTTCTGCACTGACAGGTAACCATAGTGGGAAGAAGACAACAATGAAACCTTTAAATATGTCTAAGAAAGTAACTAGGAATCCTGCTGGTTTACCTAATACTCTAAAGCTATTTGTCGCGCCAGTGTTGCCACTACCAAATTGTCTGATATCTTTTTTATAAAATAATTTCCCTATTACATAGCCACTTGGAAATGCACCAATGAGGTAACTTAGTATCAACATGATTATAATCATCATCATATATAATCCACATCCTTTAATGACATTAAAATTATTTTACCATATAAGACCATAATAAGACGAATAAAAATTTTCATATAGAAATGAATTATTTTTTGAAAATTGATTTGGTGCTTGCAATTTATCCAGATTTATATAAGAATAACTAATGTATAGTTTTAAAAACGAACGTATGTTTGTAGGAGGGCGAAACGATTGGCAATGAATAAACAAAATAACTATTCGGATGATTCCATTCAGGTTCTTGAGGGGTTAGAGGCCGTAAGAAAAAGACCTGGTATGTATATTGGTTCTACCGATAAACGTGGATTACATCATCTAGTGTATGAAGTTGTCGATAATTCCGTCGATGAAGTATTAAACGGTTTTGGTAGTGAAATTATAGTAACTATCAATAAAGATGAAAGTATTACTATAGAAGATAATGGACGAGGCATGCCCACAGGTATCCACACATCAGGGAAGCCTACAGTTCAAGTCATTTTCACGGTACTTCACGCAGGCGGTAAGTTTGGACAAGGGGGATATAAGACTTCAGGTGGTTTACACGGCGTAGGTGCATCAGTTGTCAATGCGCTAAGTGAATGGTTAGAGGTTGAAATCTATAGAGATGGTACGATATATACCCAAAGTTTTAAAAATGGCGGTAAACCATCATCAGGACTTGAAAAACACGGTAAAACAAAAAGAACAGGGACGAAAGTAACGTTTAAACCGGATCCTGAAATTTTCAAAGCAGCAACTTCATTTAATTACGATATGTTAAGTGAAAGATTGCAAGAGTCGGCTTTTTTACTTAAAAGCCTAAAAATCACGCTTAGAGATTTAAGAGCTGGTAAAGAACGTGAAGATGTTTACCACTATGAAGATGGCATTAAAGAATTTGTGAGTTATGTTAATGAAGGCAAAGAAGTATTACACGAAGTCGCTAATTTTTCAGGTGAAGCGAATAAAATTGAAGTAGAAGTAGCATTTCAATACAACGATCAATATTCAGAAGGTATCTTGAGTTTCGTTAATAATGTACGTACTAAAGATGGCGGCACGCATGAAGTTGGATTTAAATCAGCTATGACTCGTGTGTTTAATGACTATGCACGACGTATTAACGAATTAAAAGAGAAAGACAAGAATCTAGATGGTAATGATATAAGAGAAGGACTTACAGCAATTATATCATTACGTATTCCGGAAGAATTACTTCAATTCGAGGGCCAAACCAAGTCTAAATTGGGTACTCCAGAAGCTAGAAGTGCAGTTGATTCTGTTGTGTCTGACAAATTGCCGTATTATTTAGAAGAAAAAGGGCAATTATCTAAATCTCTAGTGAAAAAAGCACTGAAAGCTCAACAAGCGAGAGAAGCAGCACGTAAAGCAAGAGAAGATGCACGCTCAGGCAAGAAAAACAAACGTAAAGATACATTGCTTTCAGGGAAGTTAACACCTGCACAAAGTAAAAATACTGAGAAGAAAGAAATATACCTAGTAGAGGGTGACTCAGCAGGTGGTTCTGCTAAATTAGGAAGAGATCGTAAGTATCAAGCTATATTACCGCTAAGAGGTAAAGTAATAAACACAGAGAAAGCTAAACTTGATGATATATTCAAAAATGAAGAAATCAACACAATTATCCATACAATTGGTGCAGGTGTCGGTAATGAATTTAAGATTGAAGATAGCAATTATAATCGAATCATTATCATGACAGATGCTGATACCGATGGCGCACATATCCAAGTATTGTTATTAACATTCTTCTTTAAGTATATGAAACCTTTAGTAGAAGCTGGAAGAGTATTTATTGCGCTACCTCCTTTATATAAATTAGAAAAAGGTAAAGGTGCTTCGAGAAAAATTGAGTATGCTTGGACTGACGAAGAATTAGAGCAATTACAAGATAAATTAGGTAAAGGCTTTACATTACAACGTTATAAAGGTCTGGGTGAAATGAACGCTGATCAATTGTGGGAAACAACAATGAATCCTGAAACGCGAACATTAATTAGAGTACAAATTGAAGATGAATTGCGTTCTTCTAAACGTGTTACAACGTTAATGGGTGATAAAGTAGCACCACGACGTGAATGGATTGAAAAAAATGTTGAATTTGGCTTACAACAAGAACAAAGTATTTTGGATAATAATGAAATTCAAATTCTAGAACAGGAAAACCCCGATGAGGAGGAAATAAATTGAGTGAAATAATTCAAGATTTATCGCTAGAAGATGTTATTGGCGATCGATTCGGTAGGTACAGTAAATACATCATTCAAGAACGTGCATTGCCAGACGTTCGTGATGGGCTCAAACCTGTTCAAAGACGTATTTTATATGCAATGTATTCAAGTGGAAATACGTATGATAGAAATTTCCGTAAAAGTGCTAAAACTGTCGGTGATGTCATTGGACAATATCATCCACATGGTGATTCCTCTGTATACGACGCAATGGTTCGACTGAGTCAAGAATGGAAATTACGCCATGTATTAATCGAAATGCAAGGGAACAATGGTAGTATTGATAATGATCCGGCTGCAGCTATGCGTTATACGGAAGCTAAATTAAGTCGTATCTCAGAAGAATTATTAAGAGATATTAATAAAGAAACAGTGCCATTTATGCCGAACTATGATGACACAACAATGGAGCCTATGGTATTACCAGCAAGGTTACCTCATTTATTGATTAATGGTAGTACCGGTATATCTGCAGGTTATGCAACAGATATACCACCGCATAACTTGGCAGAAGTAATACAAGCAACGCTTAAATATATTGACAATCCTGATATTACAGTGAGCCAGTTGATGAAATATATTAAAGGACCAGATTTTCCTACTGGTGGTATTATCCAAGGTATTGACGGTATCAAGAAAGCTTATGAAACAGGTAAAGGTAAAATTATTGTCCGTTCTAAAGTAGAATTAGAAGAACTAAGAAATGGCAGAAAAGAGCTTATCGTTACCGAAGTACCATATGAAGTGAATAAAAGTTCACTAGTTAAAAAAATGGATGAGTTACGTGCAGATAAAAAAGTAGACGGTATTGTTGAAGTACGTGATGAAACAGACCGAACTGGTTTACGTATAGCAATTGAATTGAAGAAAGACGTAAATAGTGAAGCGGTAGCGAACTTCTTATACAAAAATACTGATTTACAAGTTGCATATAACTTTAATATGGTTGCGATTAGTGATGGACGTCCTATACTTATGGGTATACGTCAATTTATTGACAGCTATATCAATCACCAAATTGATGTTGTAACGAAACGTACGCGCTATGAATTAAACCATGCTGAAAGTAGAATGCATATTGTAGAAGGTTTAATGAAGGCACTCTCTATTTTGGATGAGGTCATAAAACTCATTAGAAGTTCTAAAAACAAAAAAGATGCTAAAAATAATTTAGTAGCGGAATATGATTTTAGTGATGCTCAGGCTGAAGCAATTGTGACGTTGCAATTGTATCGACTTACAAATACAGATATTGTTGAACTTCAAAATGAACATGATGAATTGAAAAAGACTATCGAAGCTTTAAGAAATATCTTAGATAATCATGATGCCTTATTAAATGTTATTAAAGAAGAGTTAACTGAAATAAGAAATCGCTATAAACAAAAACGTTTGTCTTCAATTGAAGCGGAAATTACAGAAATCAAAATTGACAAAGAAGTTATGATACCAAGTGAAACTGTAATCATGAGTGTCACAAAACATGGTTATATCAAACGTACTTCTTTACGTAGTTTTAACGCAAGTGGCGCTGAAGAAGTTGGTGTCAAAGAAGGCGACGAGTTGTTGAAATATCAAGAAGTTAATACTTTAGATACAGCACTTGTATTTACTAATAAAGGACGTTACTTGTATATTCCAGTGCATAAATTATCAGAGATCAAATGGAAAGATTTAGGTCAACACGTATCGCAAATCGTACCTATTGATGAAGGTGAACATGTTATAGATGTCTTTTGTGAACGTGACTTTAAACCTGAAGCATTTTATGTTCTTGCTACACGTGATGGCATGATTAAGAAAAGTAATGTTTCTATGTTCAAAACTTCACGCTTTAATAAACCATTAGTATCAATGAAGTTAAAAACGGATGATGAAATTATTAATGTCATGCGCATAGAAGAGCCACAACTGATTACAGTACTTACACATAAAGGTATGTCATTAACATATAGTAGTGATGAACTTTCTGATACTGGTTTAAGAGCAGCTGGCGTTAAATCTATTAACTTAAAAGATGAGGATTATGCAGTGCTTACACAATTGATTTCTGAAAAGGATTCAATTCTAATGGCTACGCAAAGAGGTTCATTAAAACGTATAGGATTTAAAGTATTGCAAACAGCAAAACGTGCACAACGTGGACTTACATTGTTGAAGGAACTTAAGAAAGCACCACATCGTATTGTAGCTGCCGAAGTTGTCCAACCAGGACAAAAGCAATATACAATCTATTCAAATAAACAACAAGAAACTGGCGATATTAAAGATATTCATTTATCAGAACAATATACGAACGGTAGTTTTATAGTAGATATTAATGACTTTGGCGAAGTAGAAAGTTTAGTTGTTAAATAATATAAATTGAAAAAACTGTTAGTAAATACAACTATATAGTGATAAAATACCTTTTAGGTGCAATAAAAAATAAAACCAAGAGATTTATAGTGGAGCAAGACATGATAGTGCAAGGCTTTTAGCTTAACACTGTTAAACTTTCGCTCACTTTCATGTGCACATATGCATTTTGATTATTAATATGTACATGAAATAACTATAAATCTCTTGATTTTGCTATAAAATTCAAATTATATAGATGAGAGGGATTAAATTGAGTAATTTTGATAGTTTAATTCCAGATTGGTTCAAAACTTTTGTTCAAGTCGGGAATGATTTAATCTGGTCGCAATACCTAATTGGGCTACTAATAACAGCAGGTTTATACTTTACTATTAGTTCTAAATTTGTTCAATTAAGATGGATTCCAGAAATGTTTCGTGCCATTGGCGAAAAACCCGAAACACTAGATAGTGGTAAGAAAGGTATCTCACCATTCCAAGCTTTTGCAATAAGCGCGGGATCTCGTGTCGGTACTGGTAATATCGCAGGTGTGGCTACTGCAATTGTTTTAGGTGGACCAGGCGCTGTGTTCTGGATGTGGGTTATCGCTTTGATTGGTGCGGCAAGTGCTTTTATAGAAGCTACTTTAGCGCAGGTATATAAAGTGCCTGATGAAGATGGGGGTTTCCGTGGGGGACCAGCTTATTACATAACTAAAGGTTTAAATCAAAAATGGCTAGGTATTTTATTTGCCATATTAATTACAGTGACATTTGCATTTGTGTTTAATACTGTGCAATCTAATACAATCGCTGAATCATTAAAAACACAATATAGCATAAGCCCTGTTGTAACAGGTATTATTTTAGCAGTACTAACAGGTATTATTATTTTTGGTGGTGTCCGTAGTATTGCTAAAATATCATCAGTCATCGTACCATTTATGGCAGTCATATATATTGGTCTCGTATTTGTTATTCTGATTATCAATTATGATCAAATTATTCCGATGATTACTACGATTGTTACGAGCGCCTTTGGATTTGAACAGGCGACTGGTGGTGCAGTTGGTGCAGCAATTTTACAAGGTATTAAACGTGGTTTGTTCTCCAATGAAGCAGGTATGGGTTCTGCGCCTAATGCTGCCGCAACAGCAGCCGTTCCTCACCCTGTAAAACAAGGTTTAATTCAATCGTTAGGTGTATTCTTTGATACAATGCTTGTTTGTACAGCAACTGCGATTATGATTTTATTGTATACAGGATTAGAATTTGGTGAAAATGCAGCTCAAGGCGTTGCAGTAACACAATCTGCACTTAATGAACATTTAGGTAGTGCTGGTGGTATTTTCTTAACAGTAGCAATATCATTATTTGCCTTTTCATCTGTGGTAGGAAACTATTACTATGGACAATCGAATATTGAATTTTTATCAAAAAACAAAACATTATTATTTATTTTTAGATGTTTAGTTGTTGTACTTGTATTCGTGGGTGCAGTAATTAAAACGGAAACCGTTTGGGGTACAGCCGATGTATTTATGGGCTTAATGGCGATCGTCAACTTAGTGGCAATTATAGGATTATCTAATATTGCGTTTGCAGTTATGAATGATTACCAACGTCAACGTAAAGCAGGCAAAAAACCTATCTTTAAACCAGAAGAATTAGAAATTAATTTATTTGGCATTGAAAGCTGGGGCATGAAAAAGAAATAATGATATAAAGTGAGTAACTATGTATTTTCTATAAAATGAAAATACATAGTTTTTTTATGTAATAATACTATAAAATTAATAGAAAAGCGCTTTACTACTTTCATTTTTCTATTTTTCACTATATAATGCTTATTGACATAATAAGAAGGATGAGTGACATGAGTTCTTACCTTATTACAAAGGTTTTAAATAACAATGTAATTATTTGTACTAATGAAATGCAAGAATATGTATTAATTGCAAAAGGCATTGGTTTTAATAAAAAGATTGGAATGACATTACATGAAAACCAATCCATTGAAAAATTATATATATTAGATCAAAAATCACAACAAGATCATTATAAAACATTGGTTGAATTAGCTGATGATAACTTGATACAAGCCGTGATCGACGCAGTAAATATTATTACCAATTCGGTAATGAAAATAGATAATCAAAAATTGGTTGTATCGTTAACAGATCACATTATTTTTGCTTATAAGCGTATGAAACAAAACCAATTAATTAATAATCCATTCGTAATGGAAACAAAGCAATTATATGGTGAGGCATATGAAATAGCAGAAAAAGTAATTGAACGATTAAACCATGTTTTAGAAGTGAATTTTCCAGAAGATGAGATTGGTTTTATCGCATTACATATTGCTTCTAATACTGATACAATGTCCATACGTGAGATGGAAAAGATAAATGAATTAATTAATAAAAGTATCTTTATTTTAGAGCATGATTTGAAACATACAATAGATAAAGAAACAGTTCAATATCAACGGTTTATTAGACACATTCAATTTTTAATAAGAAGATTAAATAAAGGAGAAGTATTACAAAAAACAAGTGCGTTTGAAGAATTATTAAAAACGCAGTATCCTTTGTGTTTTAATATCGCCTTGAAAATAATGAAAATGTTGCAACAAGAACTGAATGTTACTGTATATGAGGCAGAGGTCATTTATTTAACATTACATGTTTATCATTTTATGGTTGATAAGCCGTCAGATCAAACATAATTTAATTAATTACGAAATCGAACAATGATATAAACTTATGTATTAAACTTATTATATGACCCAGTTAATACTGCTAATAACACCTAGTCATTTCAAATGACTAGGTGTTATTTTTAAAACTCACAAACTAAATTAAAGAATTTTGTTATTTTAATTTATAATTTAGATAAAAAGTAATTTTACTTTTTAAAAAGGTTGAAATGTAAAGAGTATTTAGACAATATTAAATAACATATAATAATGTATTAAGATTTAAAATTTCAGCGCCAACAAGGTTTACAGCTTATGATGAACATTATAGACTTAGTCTTCAGGTTAATTATGAGTAGGGGGCTACAGTTACGTGAAGTATTATGATGAAGTGCCTATTATAAGAGCAGTAGCGGCTATGTTAGTTGTAGCAATTCATACAGTCAATAGTATTGGTTATTCAGCTTCAACAGGCGAATTTACTTCTGACGCTTTAGGATATATCAATCAAATGGCTAGATTAGGGACGCCTATATTTGCTGTTATTAGTGCTTTTTTATTGACTATATCAGTTATTAATAGAGGATTTAGTTTAAATTACTTTATGAAATCTAGATTTAGTAAAATCTTTATCCCTTACATAATTTGGACGATTTTTTATTTGTTATATAGAGAATATTTTTTACATAACCTTGAGGACGACGGTAAGTTAATTAACTATTTCGTTTATGGTAAAGCTAATTTTCATTTATACTTTATTTTGACTGTCATTCAATTTTATTTTCTTTTTCCATTTGTGCATAAATTTAAAAAAGGTTGGCCAATCATATCGGTTTTCATTTTAGCGACCATTGTCAACGTTGTTTGGATCATCATTCAGCCAATTTCATTGGGTGGCGGAGGCGTCGAACGCTTTGTTAATGATAAACTGTTTATTTTGAATTGGATTTCATTCTTTATGCTAGGTATTGTATATGCTAAATATTATAATGAAATAAAAGAATTGATATTTAAGTATAAGACGCTGCTTTCTATAATTATTGCAATATTATTTATAGATTTACTTATCAGTATTGATTTAGAAAATCTCAATAGTTCAATCACAATTTCGAACATCATTTATATTCCTTTCTTTATCGTTTTTCTTAATTACATGTATGAGCATGTTAAGAAAAATAAAGTTGTATTAAATACGTTAACTGTAATTGGTAACTATTCAATGGGGATTTACTTAGTCCATTATGTTGCCATACAGTTTGTGAAAAGATTACCAATTGTAGAGAACATAGCACCACAAAGTAAATTGGTGAGCGTCTTTATTGCAGCAGTTGCACTATCAGTATTATTAGTATACTTAATTGGCAAATTACCTTATGGCAATTATATCGTTCCGATTCCCAAAAAGAAGACTAATAAAAATAAAGTTATTACCGAAGAACCAGTTCGTGAAAATGAACCTACTTTAAATTAATAATTTAGTGCTTTCGCATTATTGTAGAATCTATTAACGTCTAGGCAAACCAAGCAAATCATCATGTTTGGTTTGTTCTTTTTTATTAAAAGATGTAGTAGTACAAAAATAATGAAAGTAATGTTGTCTTTTATTTATGTGTATAATTTCTCGAAAAGATTCTTACAATATATAATGTGGTAAAATATATGTTTGGAAGATGACGAATGTGTTAATATTAATATTAGCAAATAAATCGACAACACATTAACATATTTTACGTTCGTAGTTTTGTACTACATTTTGTATCATTTTAATGTGAAATTATAATTTAGAATCAAATTAAGGTATGGTGAGTATATGTCGAATGAAGAAAATATAAAGCAAGAAAAAAAGAGTGGAAAAGATAAATTGAAACTGAGTTTTCCAGAAACCCGCTTCATGAAGTTTTTAGGCGGTAAAGATTTACTTTTTGGTTTGTTGATTTTAATATTAGTAGGTTTCTCAATTTTTATATTTGATCAAGTTTCTTACATTTTCAAACCATTTATTATCGTATTTAATACGCTTGCAGCACCTATCATTGTTTCAATTATTCTCTATTATTTATTTAACCCGGTAGTTAATTTAATGGAACGATATAATATTCCAAGAGTTTGGGGCGTTATCATTTTATTCCTACTCATCGTTGGTGTAATATCATTGGCAATTAATCTACTTATCCCAGTGATTGGGTCTCAATTCAAAAGTTTTGGTAATAATTTCCCATACTATGTCGATAAAGTGAATCAATTTATTGATAGTCTTACTAAATTTTCTGTGATATCTAATTTCTATACGCAGATTCAAGATCAACTTGATACTTTAGCCAAAAAATTACCAAGTATGGTTTCTGATTATTTTAATGGTTTTGGATCTAAAGTTAAGAATTTTGCTGAAGCATTAGTCAATGTTGGTGTAGTAATTGCAACAACACCATTTGTATTATTCTTTATGTTAAAAGATGGTTATCGTTTTAAAGATTTTTCTACAAAATTAATGCCACCAAAATTCAGAAAAGATTTTCATGATTTATTAGACAAAATGAGTGTTCAAGTAGGTTCTTATATCCAAGGACAAATTGTTGTTTCGTTCTGTATTGGAATTCTATTATTTATTGGTTATAGTATTATCGGATTAGATTATAGTTTAATCTTAGCATCTATTGCAGCTGTAACGAGTGTAGTACCTTATATTGGTCCTACGATTGCTATTTCACCTGCAATTATCATTGCATTAATTACTTCGCCAATTATGTTATTGAAATTAATTGTCGTGTGGACGGCTGTACAATTTATTGAAGGGCACTTTATTTCACCGAATGTAATGGGTAAAACACTGAAAATACATCCACTAACAATTATTTTCATCTTGTTAAGTGCGGGTAACATACTCGGTGTAGTTGGTGTTATTTTAGGTATACCAGCTTACGCTATTTTGAAAGTGCTTATTTCACACTTATATTCTATGTATAAACGTAGATATAATAAATATTATGGTCAAGATGCAGGTGAGTATCAAACTTCATCAGAAGAAGAAATTCGTTAATATTAACGTATCTTCAATTAGATTGCACAGTAGCTATCTGATACCTAAATAAAGTTTTTTTCAAGTTCCTGTATTACATGTTATAGTCAGTCTTATAGAGTGGGGATAGGAAATCAGTTTTTGATTTCTTATTCACGCTCTTTTTTTATACGAAAACAAGTTTTAGTATTATTTTAGTCTAGTGTGCATCGTATAAATGATTTAAATGAAAGCCACCTAACAATTATGTTATATAGATATCATTAAAAATTTATTTATTATATTTTAGTGTTGTGCTATATTTTTTATGACACAATAGAAACACTGAAAAGAGAAGTGAAAATATGTCTAAGGAATTAAGAATTAAATTATTTTCTATATTAAAAATAGTATTTGCAGTTACATTATTTATTTTTGTTGTTTTCACATTATATAAAGAACTCTCACATATTAATCTTAAAGAAACAGTAAAATCATTTGGGGATATTAATAGAGTATGGTTAGTGGCTTTATTCTTAAGTGGTGGTTTATCTATTATTGTATTATCACTTTATGATGTCCTCTTAGTAAAAACGTTAAAGTTGAAACTCTCTTTATTGAAAACCATTCGTATTGGTTATATTGTAAATGCACTTAATGCTGTCGTAGGATTTGGAGGTTTTATTGGTGCAAGTGTACGTTTCTTATTGTACAAGAATGCAACCGATGATAAAAAGGCGTTAGTGCATACAATCTCTATTGTTTTAATATCAATGTTAACAGGACTTAGTTTACTGTCTATCCTTGTAGTGATTCAAGTATTTGACGTGACGCATATATTTAGTCCTTTTCCGTGGATTCGTTGGTTATTGTATATTGTGGCGCTATTTTTACCAATATTTATTATAATAACTTATATAAAACCAGTTAAACAATCACATAAATTACTTGGTGTTTATTGCACAGTTGTTTCTGGTGTTGAATGGATGATAGCTTCATTTGTATTATATATGGCTTTAGTCATTGTAGGCATCCACATACCATTTACGACATTTATTGGTATTTTTATTATTGCGTCATTATCAGGTTTGATTAGTTTTATCCCTGGTGGATTTGGAACATTTGATTTAGTCGTCTTATTAGGTTTGAAAAGCTTAAATGTACCGGAAGAAGAAATTGTTTTAGCATTATTACTCTATCGTTTTGCTTATTATTTATTCCCAGTGTTAATCGCGCTGATTCTTTCTACATTTGAATTCAAGAGTACTGCAAAACGCTATTGGGAAGATTCAAAGCTTATGTTACCAGTGAAAGATATGACATCACTTGTAGCATCGTATCAAAAAGATATTATTGCAAGAGTACCGTCGTTTGCAATTGCGGTATTACTGATGTATACAAGCTTAATATCTTTTTTAAATAACATGACGATTATATATGATGGTTTATATGATCCTAATCATTATATTTATTACATTATCGTATCAGTGCATACATCGGCATGTTTACTTTTATTATTAAATATAATTGGTGTATATCATCTATCTAAACGTGCTATTTTATTTTCAATGATTTCGATTAGTTTAATATTTATTGTTACAGCCTATACTTATGCTTCTTTTATACTACTGAGTTGGCTTGCAGTTATGTTTGTCCTACTATTGGTATTTTATAGACGTTCGAATACAATTAAAAGACCATTTAGATATACAAGGTTATGGTTAAGTGTCGCTGTAGGTTCACTTATTTTGTATACTAATCATATTGTTATAGATGGTACATTCTATACATTAGATATTTATCATTTGGAAATGGACAGTTCAATATTAAGGTATTATTTCTGGTTTACGATTTTACTCGTTGCTATTATTGTGGGTGTAATCGTCTGGTGGTTTGAGTATCGTTATAGAGTAAAGAATAGAAGTAATAATATTGCAATGTGCGAAGCAATCATAGCGCAATATGGCGGTAACTATTTAAGCCATTTAATATACAGTGGAGATAAGTATTATTTTATCAATGAAAAAGAAGATGCCTTTATTATGTATCGTTATAAATACAGTGCATATATTGTATTAGGTGACCCAGTAGGCAATCCAGAATCATTTCATGAATTATTAGAGACGTTTTACCGTGAAGCGCAATACTTAGGATACGATGTGATTTTTTATCAAGTAAGTGATAAATATATGTCACTTTACCATGATTTTGGCAATCAATTTTTCAAGTTAGGTGAAGAAGCGGTTATAGATTTAACTACATTTACTACATCAGGTAAAAAGAAACGTGGCTTACGTGCAACATTAAATAAGTTTGATGATTTTAATCTAACTTTTGAAGTTTTAGAACCATCGTTTTCACCCGAATTACTTGCGGAGTTGAAAAACATTAGTGACGATTGGCTAGCAGAAAGAAATGAAATGCATTTTTCTGTAGGTAGCTTTAATGAGCATTATTTATCGCAAGCACCTATAGCAGTCATTAAAGATAAAAATGAAGCTATCATCGCATTTTGTACCTTTATGCCTACGTATTACAAAGCAACACTTTCTGTAGATTTAATTCGTTGGAAGCCAGATAGTAAGTTACCTTTAATGGATGGTTTATATTTGAATATGTTGTTATGGGCAAAGGCGCATAATTATGAGCACTTTAACATGGGTATGGCTACATTATCTAATGTAGGGCAAGTGCCGTTCTCATTTTATGGAGAGAGAATCGCAGGTAGAGTGTTTGAGCATTTTAATGGTTTGTATAGATTTCAAGGTCTCAGAAGATACAAAGAGAAATTTAATCCTATTTGGGAACCGAGATTTTTAGTTTATAGAAAACATCATTCATTATGGCTTAGTATGTTAAAAGTGATGCGTGTAATTAGAAAGCATAAATAAGAAGTAATAAATATAAAAGCAACCAACACACGTTTATGTGTTGGTTGCTTTTTTAAGGAGTTTAAAAGTGTTTAATGGTTTCTGTAGTTAATATCTGGAGAAGTTATTAACTACTTTAAATAAACTAACTGGTAGAACTGTTCTAAATATCATTTGACTCTAACTATATATGAATTTCTCGTTACCCCTTTGTTAAGGTATAATTATAATATATCATCATCAGAAAACGCTTTCAATGATGGGAAGTAAGATTATTCAAATAAAAAATGACATTTTATCTACATAATTTCCTTTTAAAATTTAATTGTATTATTACTACTCACTAAGAGTGGAACGCTCGCTAAAAATAAGATTGCATTATAATTATTTAATATTAAAAATAGATTCAATCAGTTCATCATTTGTAGTAAGATATAAAATAAATTAAAAATATTGGGGCGTATTAAAATGAAGAAAATCATAATTAGTATTATCTTAGCCTTATTAGTCATTGCATTAATTGTTGCTGGCACGTTTTTATACCAATCTCTTAATTCTAATTATAAAGGGACAAAACAAGTTTCTCAGAGTAACGAGCACAATAAAGAAAAAAGTAACGGTCATCCGCCGAAAATAGATGTGTTAGCGCAGCAATTTAGCACAGATTTCATGAATCATGATACAAGACATGGTTATCATAAAGTATCAAAGGGCATGCACAAAGATAAAATAGAAGCTGAATTTGGTAAAAGTGAGCAAACAATTGATATGGCCGGTGTGAAAGTTGTTAAATACGGTAACATTGGGGTTCACTACACGAATCATAAAGTGAGCCGCTTCTTTATCATACCGGAAGACGTGAATGTCCAACAATTTAGACAAGTACATGGTACAAGAACAATAAACTACGAAAAAAATACAATGATTTATGATGATAATCCTAATAATAAATTTTCGGTAAAAGTTTATGTAGGTCAAAATGGTGAAATTAAGGGGATAGAAAGTATTGATCAAGTAACCGGTAATCGTTAAAAAGTACAATGTGGTAATTTTGCTATTTAATATAACTAGATCAATAGTCTTAGTATTGAACGACATTACATATAATTTGATAAAGGCATTGATATGTAAGAGCGGTATTCTAAAGTTAAAAGAATACCGTTTTTTATTTAAAAAAACTGCAAATATCTCTACAGAAAATTAATCTAATAAATAGAACATATGATTGTTCTATTAAATTATAAAAAGGTGTGGTAATATGAAAGCGGTTACACAAATTGAGGTGATTGCATTGGCAACTATAAAAGAAGTAGCTCAATTGGCAGGATGCTCAGTAGCAACTGTCTCTAGAGCAATCAATAATAATGGTTACGTAAAAGCACAAACAAGAGCACAAATTGAAAGTGCGATTAGCGAGCTGAATTATCAACCGAATGAAGCGGCACGTACGCTGTATAAGCGAAAATCTAAAATGATAGGATTATTGCTTCCAGATATTAGTAATCCGTTTTTCACACTTATTGCTCGTGGAGTAGAAGATGTCGCTTTAGCACACGGTTACCAAGTATTGATAGGTAATAGCGATAACGATATTGATAAAGCGAAAAATTATCTTTCTACATTTGTAGCACACAATTGTACGGGTATGATTTCAACAGCACTAAATGAAAATGTAATTGAAAATACACTTCATTCATATGGTATTCCATTTGTATTTGTTGATCGCATTCATGATGGCAATAAAGGGATTTCAACAAATCATTTTGAAGGTGGCCAACTCCAAGCTCAATTAATCATTGAAGGACAGGCACAGCATGTATTAATCGTGCATTCTGATTTAAATGTACGTGCATTCCATTCACGCGTGAATGGTGTAGAAACAGTACTCAACCAACATAATGTGTCATATTGCCGTTGTGAAGAAGACCAAATAGATGACGAAGCACAATTTATTAAACAAATACGGCAAAATCATATCGATAGCATTATATGTAGTAATGATTTAATTGCGATTAAAATATTAGGTGTTATTCAACAACATGGATTTAAAGTGCCGAATGAGATACAACTTGTTGGCTATGATGACATACCATTTGCAAAAATGACATTTCCTCAAATTACAACAATAGACCAATCGGCATACCGTATAGGTGAGCTTGCTGTATCGAAACTACTCAATTTATATGAGGAGGGAGACGAACATCACGTTGATCAAGTAGCAATTACAGTGAGGCGAAGGGAAAGTACGAGATTTTAATGCGCAACATGTAACGGGTTACATAAAATTTTAGGAGTGATTGAATGTATAAGACAGGTATATTAAATAGTGAAATTTCAAAATTGTTAAGTGATTTAGGGCATACAGATCAAATTATCATTGCAGATTGTGGACTTCCAGTTCCAGAAGGTGTGAAAAAGATTGATCTAGCATTGGAATTTGGAAAGCCTTCTTTTATAGAAGTGTTTAATCTTATAAAAAAACATATGGAAATCGAGCAAATGACATTAGCTGAAGAAATGATAACGCAAAACACGACATTATACCAGACATTATCAGATGAAAATATTGAAATTCAAACGACATCACATGAGCAATTCAAAGTCCAAAGTAAAACAGTTAAAGCCATCATTCGCACAGGCGAAGCTAAACCATTTGCTAATGTCGTACTAACAAGCGGTGTTTTATTTTAAGGGGTGAATAAGATGATAAAGATGGAACAAATATATAAATCATTTGGGCAAAATGACGTATTAAGAGGCGTGGATTTTGAAATCGGTGATGGTGAGATACATGCCTTAATGGGAGAAAATGGTGCTGGAAAAAGTACATTGATGAAAATACTCACTGGTGTATATAAGTCGGATAGTGGGTCTGTGGAAGAAAACGGTGAAGCGATTCAATTTAAAAATACCAAAGACGCGGAACTTAATGGTGTGTCGTTCATACAACAAGAGTTAAATATATGGCCTAATTTAACGGTATTAGAAAATTTATTTCTCGGTAAAGAGGAAACAAAGTTCTTAGGTATTGTTGATAATAAAGCGATGAAAAAACAGGCGAATGCTATTTTCAAAAAGTTGAATATTAATATTGACTTAAATAAAGAAGCGGGTGCTTTATCTGTAGGTATGCAACAGATGTTAGAAATTAGTAAAGCTTTAATGCAAGATTCAAAAGTCATTATTATGGATGAGCCTACTGCAGCATTAACAAATAACGAGATTGATATTTTATTTGAACAAATTCGAAAACTAAAAAGTGAAGGCGTGTCATTTGTCTATATCTCTCATAGAATGGAAGAAATTTTCAGTATTTCAGATCGTATTACAGTAATGCGAGACGGACGTTCTATTTTAACTTCTGCAACTGCAGATACAACAAATGCGAAGATTGTTAAGGCAATGATTGGTAGAGACTTAGATAATCAATACCCAGATAGACATTACACACAAGATGAGGAAGTTGTTCTTTCTGTTAAAAACCTCAGTTCAACTGAACATAAATTGAATGATATTCACTTTAATCTACATAAAGGTGAAATTTTAGGTTTTAGCGGATTGATGGGTGCAGGACGTTCTGAAATTATGCGTGTATTGTTCGGTTTAGATAAAGGGCATATGCAAGTAACGCTCAATAATAAACAATTACAGATAAATAATCCTAATCAATCTATCAAACAAGGCTTAGCATTTATCACAGAGAACAGAAAAGAAGAAGGTTTGGTGCTGCAAGATTCAATATTAGAAAATATCTCATTACCAGCGTTGAAAAGTTTTTCGAAATCCGGCTTTTTAACACGAAGTTCTATGGAGCAATATGCAGAACAAATGATTCAACGCTTGAATATTAAAGGTAAGAAAAATGATGCTTGTGTGGATTTATCAGGTGGTAACCAGCAAAAAGTTGTGATTGCCAAATGGATAGCGACTGCGCCACATGTTCTCATATTAGACGAGCCTACGCGTGGTATTGATGTAGGTGCGAAAAGAGAGATTTATCAATTGATGAATGAATTGACCGAACGAGGCATGTCTATCATTATGATTTCATCAGAATTACCTGAAATCATAGGTATGAGTGATAGAGTGGCCGTTGTGCATGAAGGAAATATTGCAGGCGTGTTAGAGAAAGCATCATTAACAGAAGAACGTATTATGACATTAGCTACTGGAGGGGAAGTACATGACACAGTCTAAATTATCAATTTCATATTTAGAAAAAATAATTCCATTTATTGGGTTAATCTTATTAGTTATTATCATTAGTGCATTAAACAGTGCATTTTTAGAACCATCCAACTTATTTAATTTACTGAGACAAGTATCGATTAATGGACTCATTGCATTTGGTATGACATTTGTTATTTTAACGGGCGGTATTGATTTGTCGGTCGGTTCTACATTGGCGTTATCAAGTGCAATGGTAGCAATTTTAATGGTATCAGGTGTAGATTCAATAATTGCCCTATTACTTGGATGTATCTTTGGTGCAGTTTTAGGGGCAGTTAATGGTTTGTTAATTACTTTAGGTAAGATGGCACCATTTATCGCAACGTTGGCTACTATGACCGTCTTTAGGGGCTTAACACTCGTAATTACGGATGGTAACCCGATTACAAACTTAAATGGGAGCTATGCATTCCAATTATTTGGTCGTGGTTACTTTTTAGGCATACCTGTTCCGGCAGTCACAATGTTTGTTACGTTTATCATTTTATATATTTTGCTACATAAAACAGTATTTGGTAGACAAACTTATGCTATGGGAGGTAATGAGAAGGCAGCATTTATTTCTGGTATTAAAGTAAATAAATTAAAAATCATGATTTATAGCTTAGCTGGCTTAATGTCGGCAATGGCAGGTGCAATATTAACATCACGTTTAAACTCTGCTCAACCAACAGCAGGGATGTCATATGAGCTAGATGCGATTGCAGCCGTTGTACTGGGTGGTACATCACTTACGGGTGGTAAGGGACGCATACTCGGTACATTAATCGGTGTACTTATTATCGGTGTGTTAAACAATGGTTTGAACTTATTAGGAGTTTCATCATTCTATCAACAGGTTGTTAAAGGTGTAGTGATTATCATAGCTGTATTAATTGATAGAAAGAATAAATAGTGTGGGAGGTTAACAAGATGAAAAAAATATTAATCAGTGCAATTGCTATTTTATTATTTTTAACAGGATGTTCACTTGAGTCTCCTTTGGAAAATAATGATGGTGGTAAGTCAGATAAGAAAAAATCTGATATTGTCGTCGGTGTAAGTATATCCACGTTAAACAACCCATTTTTTGTGAAAATTAAAGATGGTATTGAAGACGAGGCAAAAAAACAAGGTGTTAAAGTGAAGTTTGCAGATGCGCAAGATGATGCAGCAAAACAAGCAAACGATATTGATGATTTAATACAGCAAAATGTAGATTATCTTATTGTGAATCCTACAGACTCAGATGCAATTTCTGGTAGTATACAAATAGCGAATGATCAGAATATACCAGTAGTAACCTTAGATAGAGAAGTTGCTAAAGGGGAAGTCGCTTCATTTATTGCGTCAGATAACGTTAAAGGTGGGGAAATGGCTGCAAACCTCATCGTTGATAAATTTGGAAAAGGTACTAAAGTTGCAGAGTTAGAAGGTATACCTGGGCAAGTGCTACAAGAGAACGTGGTAAAGGGTTCCATAACGTAGCAGATGACTCACTTGATGTGGTATCCAAACAAAGTGCGAAATTTAATAGAACAGAAGGATTGAACGTAACTCAAAATATTATTCAAGCACATCCAGATATTAAAGCCATCTTTGCACAAAATGATGAAATGGCATTAGGCGCAATAGAAGCGGTTGGCAGCAAAGATATTAAAGTTATTGGTTTCGATGGTAATGAAGATGCAATTAAATCAGTAGACAAAGGTAAGTTATATGCTACGGTCGCGCAACAACCTGATTTGATGGGTGAAGAAAGTTTGAAAACAGTAATAGATTTACACAATGGTAAGGAAATAGAGAAGAAGAATAAGATTCCATTAGAAATGAAAAAACAAGAGTAGTAGCTAAAAATAGCTTGAAACGCTATAGCATATTAATAAGTGAGTACGATCATATAGTATAAGAAAGCCGGATGCATAGAAGATATGCTCCGGCTTTTATGATTGATTTGTTAATGCTTATAATTTTGACGTTCATCTTGTTCTTCGGCATAACGCTCTGGATTTTTTTTATAAAATTCTTGATGTTCTGCTTCAGCTTTATAAAATTTAGAAGCGGGCAAGATTTGAGTTGCAATTGCTTTGTCTCTATTAATCGTGTGTTTTAATTTTTCGATATACGTTTCAGCTACTTCCTTTTGATTGTCATTAGAATAAAAAATAGCTGTCTTATACTGTGAACCTCTATCTTGGAATTGTCCGCCGTCATCAGTTGGATCTATTACAGAAAAGAAAATTTCTAATAATTTATTATATGAAAACAATGCGACATCATATTCGATTTCGACGGTTTCATAATGCCCAGTGTTGCCAGTCTTGACTTGTTCATATGACGGGTTATCAACTGTACCTCCCATATAACCAGAGGTTACTTGTTCAATACCTTCATACGTGTCAAAAGGCTTGACCATACACCAAAAGCAACCTCCGGCGAAGTATGCTTTGTTTATATTCATGCTTAACATCCTTTCTGTATTAGACCTTAGTACCATATATTAAGATATTACTTGATTTTTATACTCTTTTTATATAACTTTAATATATGTTAATTATAGTACATAGAAGTGCAATTTTGAAGATATAAGGTTGATACTAATGAATAAGGACAAAAAAAGAAGTACATCAGATGCGAACGAAGAAACAACACAAGCCCCTTTACGAAGGGTGAAAAAGAAGCGGATTAGAAAGCTTCCCTTCATTATTTTAATTATCATTATCCTATTGGCGATAGTGATTGGTTATGCAATTCATGGTTATAATTCAGGTATTGATTATGCTAAAGACCATGGTAAAACACTGAAAGAGCATAAATTTAATGGTGCTCAAAAAAATGATGGTAAGATTACAGTCATGGTGTTAGGTGCAGATAAGGAGCAAGGCGGTATCTCCAGAACAGACTCTATCATGATTGCTCAATATGATTTTGTGCATAAAAAGTTGAAAATGATGTCTGTCATGCGTGATATCTATGCGGATATTCCTGGAAATGGGCAACATAAGATTAACTCTGCATATTCTATAGGCGGTCCAGAATTAATGAGAAAAACGCTGAAGAAAAACTTAGGTGTAGATCCTGAGTATTACGCTATTTTAGACTTTACTGGTTTTGAAAAAATGATTGATGAACTAGAACCTAACGGTGTACCTATAGATGTTGAAAAAGATATGTCGAAAAATATAGGTGTATCACTGAAAGAAGGTCACCATCGATTAAATGGTAAAGAGCTTTTAGGTTATGCTAGATTTAGACATGATGCTGAAGGGGACTTTGGTCGTGTCCGTAGACAACAACAAGTGATGCAAGCACTTAAAGGAGAACTTGCAAGTATCGATACACTTCCTAAATTGCCACGTGTTGCTGGTATTTTAAGAGGTTACTTGAATACGAACATGCCAGACTCTGCAATTATGCAAGCAGGTTTAAACTTTGGTATTCGAGGCGATAAAAATGTTGATTCTCTAACGTTACCTGTCGAAGGAAGTTACCAAGATATTCAAACATTTGGTGATGGTAGTGCATTAGAAATCGATAAAGCGAAAAATAAAGAAGAAGTTCAGAAGTTTTTAAACGAATAATATAAGGAAGTTACCATATGTGGTAATGACAAAACAAAAGGTAGACAGTCATTTTTATGATTGCCTACCTTTTGTTTTGTCATTAAAATTTTTGTTTGAGGTTGTCTATAAGTATAAATTTAGCATAGATAATTTATTGGTCGGATTTTCTAACGCCAGCAACACCATAGTGTGATGCTTTCATTTCTTCAATAACAACTTGTATTGCTTCTTTATTAGCGCCTGTAGTTTTTTCTACAGCTTGTGTTACCTCAGAGACTAAATCTTTAAGTTGATCATCTGAACGACCTTCTAATAATTTTACATTAACGATTGGCATATGTATTTCCTCCTATAACAGTTTGAACTTATTATATCATGAAAATTCTCAAAATTCTAAAAACAATTAAAACAGAACAATTGTTCTTATTAGTATTGAATGAGAACACTTGTTCGTATATAATAGAATTAATTGAGGGAGGTATTTGATATGTATGATTATAATCTAGTGGAAGAAAGAGATGTATTGTGTATAGACCAAAAGAGTTTTTTTGCAAGTGTGTCTTGTATTCAAAAAGGATTAGATCCATTGAAGGAGAAATTAGCCGTTGTTGCCGATACGAAGAGACAAGGATCAGTTGTTTTAGCTGCTACAGGACCTTTAAAAGCACTAGGTATTAAAACTGGGTCAAGACTGTTCGAAATACCACATAGAAGCGACATATATATTATTAATCCGAGTATGAGAAAATATTTGGAAGTGTCCGTAGCAATATCAAAAATTGCATTACGTTATGTAGCGCCAGAAGATCTACATCAATATAGTATTGATGAGTTTTTTATGGATGTTACGGATAGCTATCACCGTTTTAGTACTACGATTCATTCTTTTTGTGAAAAATTGCAATGTGAGATCGAAGAAGAAACAGGAATTAACTGTTCTATTGGTGTTGGCTCAAATATGCTTTTAAGTAAAATCGCAATGGACGTAGAAGCGAAACATTCTTCTAGTTTAATTGCAGAGTGGCGTTACCAAGATGTCCCGAATAAACTTTGGCCTATTCAGCCGTTAAGTGAATTTTGGGGAATTAGTAGGAAAACAGAAGCAAAATTGAATAAACGAGGTATTTTTACTATAGGTGATTTAGCCAATTATCCTTATCAATATTTAAAGAGAGATTTAGGGATTGTAGGCGTTGATTTACATTTACATGCGAATGGCATAGACCAAAGTAGAGTAAGAGATAAATATGAAGTAATGAATCCGTCGATTTGTAAGAGTCAAATACTGATGCGCGATTATCATTATGAAGAAGCTAAGGTTGTCATGCGTGAGTTGATTGAAGATGTTGCTAGTCGTGTTAGGGCAAGAAATCAATTAGCAAAAACAATTCATTTTTCATTTGGTTATAGTGATGAAGGTAGCGTTAATAAACAATACACCTTACCGGATCCGACGAATTTGGAAGAGCAAATTTATAAAGTCGTTGAACATTTCGCAGATAAATTATGTGATCATACTATGTTATTTAGAACTGTAAGTGTTTCATTAACGAAATTTATAGATGAAAAAGACAGACAGTTAAACTTGTTTATAGATGAATATGAAAGAAAAAGAAATGAAAAATTAGCAAAAACCATTGATGCCTTACATCAGAAATTTGGTCGAGGCATCGTATCTAAAGCTGTATCTTATACTGATGCGGGTACAAAACACGGCCGTCTAGGACTCATGGCAGGTCATAAGATGTAAAAAATGCTTAGCATATTAGATAATGAAGTGTTTAAACCTGTTGATAAAATTATTCGACGTAAAGCATTGATTTGTACGCGATATTCTCGATCACAGCATCAGCCTATAGTCTTCGGCTCGTGCTTTTTTCGCAAGATTCAGCTCAAATCACTATCATTATTAAATAATAGTTAGGAATTAATAATGTTAAATATAAAAATAAGCCAAACGTCTTTATTAGCGTTTGGCTTATTAATTAAATCAGGCTATATAAGTATCAAAATCGCTCAGTGCTTCAGCACCTTTCTTGCGATCTTCTGGGTTTTTAAAACTAATACGTAATGCACCATAAATATCTTCACGCACTTCTAAAATTCTTAGGTTGCTTATAGAAATATTATGTAAACTCAAGATATTTGTAACTTTGCTTATCATACCCGATTTATCCGGAATATCCACATATAGATCATACTCAATAGATAGCGCGCCTTGTGATTTAAGGGGAAGTTCATCACGATATATTTTAGCATCGTTATAAAAATCATATAAGTCATCAGAGCTATCACGCTCAATGAGAGCAATAACATCTTCCATTTGTGTTTTCCATTCGTTTAAAATAGTTAAGATTGTGTTTTTATTTTCAATCGTAATGTCTCGCCACATAACAGGGCTACCACTCGCAATTCTTGTGATATCCCTAAAGCCACCAGCTGCAAGTGTTTTTACAAGGCTAGATTCATCAGCATGTTTGGCATTTAAATGTACCAAGCTCGAAGCAATAATGTGGGGGACATGGCTTACGACACCTGTCACGAAATCATGCTCTTTTGGAGTTATAGAAATAAACTTCGCATCTGTAGTTTTTAATAAACTTTGGATTTCTTCAAAAGCCATATCATTAGCTGATTCATCATGAACGAGTATATAAAATGCATTTTCAAATAAATGTTTTTTAGCATTTAACACACCTGACTTATGACTACCCACCATAGGGTGTCCACCAATCAGATGGATATCGTGAGATAAAAGAAGTTGTTCATATTGTTGGATGGTTGACTTTGTACTGCCAGTATCTGTAATAATCACATTCTTTTTCATATGATAGTTTGGTAATTCTTGTAAGTATTTTATCGTTTGTTGTACCGGTGTTGCGTAAATGATGATATCTGCACTTTCAACGCTCGATTTATAATCTGTCGATTGAAAATCAATAATACCTATAGATAAAGCTTTATCTAATTGAGAGGTATCTGCATCATAAGCTGTGATTTCTATATCATCATGATAATATCTTAAATTACTCGCTAGACTTCCGCCAATAAGACCTAAGCCAACGAAAAGTATTTGTTTCATTGTGCGAATCACCTCTATCAAAATTTTCAGAATAGTAACATTGTAAAGCAGCAAATGTTATTTCGCAATATGCATAAATTCTGAAATGAAGATTTAACTTACTAAGCAAGTTATAATTTAATGAATTGATATATACTTTGTATGATGAAAAGGTATGAGATAATTCAATAAAGATTTATGTATGAAAGAATAAAAACAAAATAAAAAGTATTTAAATTATATAGGAGTGGTGAAATTGAATATACAAAATATTTTGATTGCTGGTCAATATGAATCTGCTTTTCAGCAATATTTGATGCATTTAGAAAAGTATCATTTGCGTTTTCAATCGATTGATATGATTTCAGAAGGTGATATGGAGTGGGCAGATGCTTATGTAGGCTTTGCGCCTAGTAAAGTATTTCATCCTGCTAAGGTAAGTTGGGTCCATGCGTTTAATGCCGGTGTAAATAATTTTTTAGCAATAGATGGCTGGAAGACATCAAATACGGTATTAACTAGAACTGTGAGTGACTTTGGAGAAAAAATGAGTGAATATTGTTTGAGTTATATATTAAAAGATTTGCAACATCACAAATTATTCCAATCCCAACAAAAAGATAAGATCTGGTCATGCGAAACACCCGCTGCCTTGAAAGATCAAACGATAACGATATTCGGCACTGGTGAAACTGGAAAAGTAATAGCAAAAGTTTTATCGTCATTTGGCACAACTGTATACGGTGTTTCAAGTAGTGGAGAAAACAAAAGGTACTTTAAACAAGTAAATACGTTAGAAACATCCAAACCATTGATTGAACAATCGGATTATATTATTAGTACCTTACCGTTAACACAACAAACTGAAAAACTATTTAATGAACAAATCTTTAGTTATTTAAACAATGCTTATTTTATAAATGTTGGTAGAGGACAGGGTGTTGATACAAATCATCTTATAAAGGCACTAGATTCTGAAAAAGTCAGACATGCAGTATTAGATGTCTTTGAGTCAGAACCATTACCCAAATCATCAGAGTTATGGCACAGGGAAGATGTTACGATAACGCCACATATTTCAGCATTAACAGATTTAGATGATGCTATTTCATGCTTCTATAACACATTAGAGCATATAGAAAGAGATGAAACATTATCCAATCAAGTAGACTGCAGTAGAGGTTATTAAATTGTAATAAAAATATAAGTTATTTGTGTTTTAATGTACAAAGTATGATTTTTTTACTGGATCTTGATCGCAATAAAGTTTCATATTAAAAGCAAATGAGTCTTTTATGAATTAAGACTCATTTTTTAATATTCTTATAAAGGTGATTTTTAACCAAGCTATAACCGAGATAAATGATTACCCAAGTTAGAATAGCTAAATAGACAAATATAATTATAATATTTACGTCACTGTTCCCATTAAACCAATTTATCAAAGTTACTATGCTTCTTATAAACAAAGCCCACATAATTATATTTAAAATTAATTTTTTCAATATAATTCATCCACCTTATTATGAGATGTAATTTGTTACAATATTTTTATAATAAATTCCATATGCTGTAAATCAATTTTAAAGTTTTTTTATACTATTTGTATAAAAGGATAAAGTTTTTGCGTTTAGCATTACTGTTATCAAATAGGAATTTCTATTCAGAATCTTACCAATTTTAGAAAATAACAGTTAAACTAAAGATATACATATAAGGAGGGTATAGTATGACGGAATCCATTTTTACGACAATTCAAGCATTAACGAATATTAATAGTCCTTCAGGGCATGCAGAAAAGGCAGTTAAATACGTTAAAGATGAAGTTGAAAAGTTAGGTTATACGACTCATATTACTAACAAAGGCGCGTTGATTATTACTGTAGAAGGCGAGAATAATCAAGACCATAAATGTATTACAGCCCATGTGGATACATTAGGTGCGATGGTAAAAGAAATTAAGGAAGACGGTCGCTTAGCATTAGATTTAATTGGTGGCTTTAGTTATAACGCAATAGAAGGGGAATATTGCGAAATTGAAACTTCTGCAGGACAAACTTACACAGGGACAATATGTCTACATGAAACAAGCGTACATGTATATCGTAATAATGATAATGAGCCTAGAAACATAGACCATATGGAAGTAAGACTAGATGAAAAGGTAAATACAAAAGCAGATACAGAACAATTAGGTATCGAGGTAGGTGATTTTATAAGTTTTGATCCTAGAACACAAATCACATCTTCGGGTTTTATAAAATCACGTCATTTAGATGACAAAGCAAGTGTTGCCATGATTATAGAGTTTTTAAAAACAGTTAAAAAAGAAAATCTCAAATTACCGCATACGATACAATTTTACATTTCTAATAATGAAGAAATAGGATACGGTGCCAATGCTTCAATCTCATCAAATATTGTTGAATTTATTGCATTCGATATGGGTGCTTTAGGGGACGGTCAAGCTTCAGATGAATATACGGTTTCTATCTGCGCTAAAGACGCATCAGGTCCATATCATAAGGCATTACGTGAACAACTCGTAAATCTATGTAAAACAAATAAAATCCCATACAAAGTTGATATTTATCCATATTATGGTTCTGATGCTTCAGCAGCATTAAAAGCAGGTGCAGATATAAAACATGGCTTATTCGGTGCAGGTATCGAATCATCACATGCACTAGAACGTACGCATATTAATTCACTAAAAGCGACACAAGCATTGTTACATGCTTATTGTTTAGCACCGATTCAATCATAAATATATTGAACCCTAGATTATCTATTTAATTTTGCAATGCCCCTATATATGATGTTATAATATATTTAACAAGAGTTTCGTGCATTGAATGCACCAACCCCCTCGCTACCACTAATAGCTAGGGGGTTTTTTTGGTGTGGTTAATGTCGCCTTTTACTTGTCATTACGATTACGTAACCAATACGCAAATAAGGTAACGATGCAACCACTAATTACTGTGACAGTGGTATGAACAAGAGCTTCGATCATTAATATGCACCTCCTCTCTACGTCATATTGACACCTGAGAGATAGACGACACTAATATTATATCATTTATAATATTAAAAATATATTCTATTCTATTTTTGTTTATTAAGCATCGTATTCATAGATAATAAATAATTGATTTTCATATAAAATATCATAAAATAGTAATGGAAATTCAGCGGATTCCATGTACAAAGATGATAATCTATGCTAAAAATAAGCTTGAATGTAACTTTTGTTTTATGAAAAGGAGATACAGAATGAAAAAAACAGTAATCTTAAACCTTTTGTTTTTAATATTATTCATTATTTTTGCTTTAGCATTTTTCACTAACTTTTTTGGTAGTGAGGCGATATATGTCATTATTATTATGCCTATTTTAATGCTAGTCATTGGGGTTATGTATTCAAAACCAACTTCAAAAAGTATAACCAAAATGATTTCAACAATAATCATCGCTTAAAGTAAAATAATAATTAATATAAATTCAAATGTTGACAAATTAAAAATATCCTTGTAGCATACTAGGTAATTACTTTTCGCAACTTAGGTTGCCATTTGAAAGATAACGTAGCATATATGACATGTAGC
Organism: Staphylococcus sp. AntiMn-1; assembly: GCF_001663395.1. Lineage (NCBI taxonomy): Bacteria > Bacillati > Bacillota > Bacilli > Caryophanales > Staphylococcaceae > Staphylococcus > Staphylococcus sp. AntiMn-1. Next base: position 581,631 of record NZ_CP012968.1, on the reverse strand, counting down.
AAGCAGAAAGCTAATGGTTGATGGAAATTAGCACTACATATAATGTGAATTGGGCTTTTAGATGTAATTAAAAATTATAATATTTAAAGTGAACAAATAATTTGTTAACTAAGGTGGCACCACGGTAACGCGTCCTTACAGATATGCGTTAGTGTGGTGTTTTTTATATACCAAAAAATAAGAAAGCAAAATGAAGTAAGTGATGTAAAGGTAACAAGCAGAAAGTTAGTGGTTGATGGAAACTAACACCTACATATACTGAAATTGGGTTTTGTTGGATAACAAATGAATAAATCAATGAGAGAGTAGATCAAAGCAAGTATATATCTACTAATTTAGGTGGTACCGCGCGTCAGCGTCCTTAACAATGTTTAAGGATGCTGATTTTTTTATGAGGAGGAAAATAAAATGAAAGTGCAATATCAAAGATTAAATGCAGAAGTAACACCAGAAGCGTTAGCAAGATTGAGAGAAAATAAAATCGTATTAGAGAGTTCAGAACAATCGAAACTAAAGGGGCGTTATTCTATAGTGATTTTCGATACTTACGGTTCAATCACGTTAGATAATGAAACAATGACTGTATGTACACCAGAAGAAAACAGAATAGAACATGAGCAACCTTATAAAAAAATGAAAGATTTAATTGATCAATATAAAGCAGAAATTGAAGACGAAGCATTAGCGTTATTACCTTTTATTTCTGGTTTTGTAGGGTCATGTAGTTTTGATTTAGTAAGACATGAATTCCCAGTACTGAAACAAATCAATCTTGAAGATCATCCACAACATGATGCTAAGTTTCATATGGTTGAAGATGCATATATATTTGATCATTACAAAGAGCATTTATACGTTATTGCAACAAACTTATTTTCAAAAGAAAATGACGAGCAATTAAAAGCACGCGTGGCAAAACGTGTAGAAGAATTAAAACAAATTACGATTTATCCTTCTGAGCTTGAACATATAGCTACAGAAAAAGAGATCAAATCAAATATTGCACCTGAACAATTTATTAATACAATTAGTAAAATGAAGTCACTTATTCAACAAGGTGATATGTTCCAAGTTGTACCATCTATCGTTTATAGTTACGAACATCATTTTGGTCAACAATTACAAGCCATGTCTTATCAGCTTTATCAAAATTTAAAACGTCAAAATCCAAGTCCATATATGTATTACTTGAATATGGATCAGCCGATTGTCGTTGGTAGTTCACCGGAAAGCTTTGTAAAAGTAAAAGGACAAACAGTAGTGACTAATCCAATTGCTGGAACGATAAAACGAGGTGCTACTGAAGCAGAGGACCAAGCAAACGAAGCAAGTTTAAAAAACGATGAAAAAGAATTAAGCGAACACAGTATGCTTGTTGATTTGGGTAGAAATGATATCCATCGTGTAAGTGAAACAGGGACTTCGATAATCGGTAAATTAATGACAATTGAACGTTACGAACATGTGATGCATATCGTTAGTGAAGTTACTGGAAAGCTTAAAGACAATTATTCACCGATGACAGTGATTGCGAGTTTATTACCTACAGGTACTGTATCAGGCGCACCTAAGCTAAGAGCGATTCAACGTATCTATGAAGTACAACCACAAAAACGTGGCGTATACAGTGGCGGTATTGGTTATATTAATTGTAATCACGACTTAGATTTCGCATTAGCGATTCGCACAATGATGATTGATGACACGCACATTAATGTGGAAGCAGGGTGTGGTGTGGTTTATGATTCAATACCAGAAAAAGAACTTGAAGAGACAAAATTAAAAGCTAAAAGCTTATTGGAGGTGTCACCATGATACTTATAGTTGATAATTATGATTCATTTACTTATAACTTAGTAGATATGATTGCACAGAAAGAAGAAGTGATAGTTAAATATCCGGATGACCCATCTATATATAATCTGAATATTGACGGAGTAATCATTTCACCAGGTCCTGGCCATCCATTAGATACAAACGATTTAATGCAAATCATTGATCATTATAAAAATAAACCGATTTTAGGCGTTTGCTTAGGGTCGCAAGCTTTGACTTGTTATCATGGTGGCGATGTTATCCAATGTGATTATATAAAACATGGTAAAAAAGACCAAATGCGTATCACAAAAGAAACATTGTTATACACTGATATTCCAGAATATTCAGAAATTATGCGGTATCATTCATTGATGAGTAACCCTCAAACGCTACCTGAAACATTAACAATAACGGCACAAACAGAAGATTGCATACAGTCATTTGAACACACACAATTGTTACATTATGGGATTCAATATCACCCCGAGTCATTTGCTACGGCACATGGTAAACAAATCATTAATAACTTTTTAAACATAATGAAGGAGGTAACAGAAGATGGAGCTACAAACACAGTTAAAACAATATAAACCACTCAACCAAACACAAATGAATGAATTTATAGAATTACTTATTTCTAAAAATCTAGAAGACAGCGTAAAAATCGAGTTACTCGAAACGTTTTCTGAAAAAGAAACTACACAAGAGGAGTTAACTTATATATCAAATAGTTTAATCCATTCTATGTATCGTGAACAACCGTACTATCCTAATGCTATGTGTGTTTGTGGCACAGGTGGAGATAAATCAAATAGTTTTAATATCTCAACAACTGTATCTTTTGTTATCGCTAGTGCAAGTGTACCCGTCATTAAGCATGGTAATAAAAGTGTCACTTCATCATCTGGAAGCACGGATTTGTTAAATGCAATGGCTATTAAGTCAAGCACTGTTGAAGATACACCAAAACAATTAGACGACAATGGATTGGTCTTTTTAAATGCTACTGAAACATATCCGATAATGAAAAATATTCAACCTATCAGAAAAGGTATCAGCAATCCAACAATATTTAATATTACTGGGCCAATCATTAATCCTTTTAAATTAGATTATCAAGTCATGGGTGTTTACGAAACATCAAAATTAGAAAAAATTGCACAAACCTTAGCAGATTTAGGACGTAAAAAAGCAATCGTTGTATACGGTGCAAATGGCATGGATGAAGCTACATTATCTGGCGACAATATTATTTATGAAGTAACAGCAAATGAAGAAATTAAACAATATACGCTGAATGCAAAAAATGTAGGTTTAGATTATGCGCCAAACGAAGCACTTGTTGGAGGTACACCACAAGACAATTTAGAAATCACGAAGCATATATTAAATGGAACAGATCATAGTGCTAAGAGAGATGTTGTTATCTTGAACGCAGGCATCGCACTCTATGTAGCAGAAAAAACTGAAACAATAGAAGCTGGTGTGAAAGCAGCACGAGCATTAATAGAAAGTGGTAAAGCTTTAGCGCAATATAATAAAATGGGAGGCAAAACGTATGACTATATTGGATGAGATTGTAACATATAAAAGAGGTTTACTAGAGCAAGGCTATTATGAAGATAAGTTATCAACACTAGAAGCAGTGGATATTTCACATAAAAAAACATTCCAATCACAATTAGACGATTCAAATCAACTTGGGGTAATTGCTGAAATTAAATCTAAAAGTCCAACACTTGATGGATTACCAGCAAGAGACTTAGCGCAACAAGTGAAAGATTATGAAGCGCATGGCGCGAATGCAGTTTCTATATTAACTGATGAACACTATTTTGGTGGTAGCTATGAACGTTTACAAGCATTGACAACAGAAACATCATTACCAGTATTGTGTAAAGATTTTGTAGTAGATCCTATTCAAATTGATGTTGCTAAAAAAGCAGGCGCTTCGATAATATTACTTATCGTTAACGTTTTAACTGACCCAGAATTAAGAGAACTATATCAATATGCTACATCGCAAAATTTAGAAGTGCTCGTAGAAGTTCATGATAAAGAAGAATTGGCACGTGCATATAAATTAGATCCGAAAATTATCGGCGTGAATAATAGAGATTTAAAGCGTTTCATTACAGATGTCTTGCATACAAATGAGATTTTAGAAGATAAAAAAACAGGTTATTACTATATTTCAGAAAGTGGTATCAAAGATGAGCAAGATGTTCAAAATATCGTTGATTCGGGTATAGATGGTTTATTAATTGGTGAATCATTAATGAAATGTGATGACTTAAGTCAATTCTTACCAGGTCTAAAATTAGACAAGGTACAACGATGAAGTTAAAGTTTTGTGGCTTCCGCACATTAGCCGATGTAAACAAAGCAAAAGACTTAAATATTGATGCAATGGGGTTTATTCATTTTCCAAAGAGTAAAAGATATGTTGATATTCCAACCATTAAACAATTGACTGAAGTTATACCTGACGATAAAGAAAAAGTAGTCATCGTTGTTAATCCAGATTATGACACGATTACCAATTTGATAACGCAGACGCAGATTTCAACAATTCAACTCCATGGTAATGAACCGTTAGAAACTGTACATTTTATTAAAAAAAGTAATCCGAACATTAAAGTTATCAAAGCCTTACCCGCAACAGACCAACAAACATTAACGACAGCTATTGATTATTATAAAGATAATGTAGATATGTTTATTATTGATACACCATCGAAGTCTTATGGTGGTACAGGTAAAGTATATGATTGGGAAATGTTAAAAACACTCAACGATGTTAACTATTTAATCGCAGGCGGTATGAATTACGACAATATACAAGCTGTAACATCTTTAGATTTAGAACATCAAGGCTATGATATCGCTAGTGGCATAGAAACAAATAATGAAAAAGATATGGAAAAAATGGCAGCAATTATTAAACTCGTAAAAGGAGCAAATTAATTATGAATAAAAACATACAAACAGAAGCAGATGAATTTGGTTTCTTCGGTGCTTATGGTGGTCAATACGTACCAGAAACGTTAATGCCAGCAATTCAAGAATTGAAACAAGCTTATCAAGAAGCCAAAGCAGACCCTAAATTTCAAGAAGAATTAGATGGTTACCTTAAAGACTATGTTGGTCGTGAAACACCATTGACATATGCTGATTCATATACAGAAGCCCTTGGTGGCGCCAAAATTTATTTAAAACGTGAAGATTTAAATCACACTGGTGCGCATAAAATAAACAATGCATTAGGCCAAGCACTATTAGCCAAAAGAATGGGTAAAAATAAACTTGTTGCTGAAACAGGCGCGGGTCAACATGGTGTTGCGAGTGCGACGGTTGCTGCATTATTTGATATGGAATTGGTAGTATTTATGGGTGAAGAAGATATTAAAAGACAATCGTTAAACGTATTTAGAATGGAATTATTAGGTGCGAAAGTTGAATCTGTAACTGAAGGTCAAGGGACGTTATCAGACGCTGTTAATAAAGCATTACAATACTGGGTAAGCCATGTAGATGATACGCATTATTTATTAGGTTCAGCTTTAGGACCAGATCCATTTCCAACTATTGTAAGAGATTTACAAAAAATCATCGGTACAGAAATCAAAGCACAAATTCAAGAAAAAGAAGGGCGTTTACCAGATGCAATTGTAGCTTGTGTTGGTGGTGGATCTAATGCCATTGGTACATTCTATCCATTCGTTCAAGATGATGTGAAATTATATGGCGTAGAAGCTGCAGGTGAAGGTTATGATACAGATAGACATGCACTAGCGATTAACAAAGGTAAAGAAGGCGTATTACACGGTACTAAAATGTATCTCATTCAAGATGAAAATGGTCAAATTCAACAAGCACATTCCATATCTGCAGGTTTAGATTATCCTGGTGTTGGACCAGAACATTCGTATTATCACGATATAGGTAGAGTGAAGTTTGCAACTGCAAGTGATAAACAAGCGATGGATGCTTTAGTTAGATTTACAAAAGCTGAAGGTATTATTCCAGCTATAGAAAGTGCACACGCATTAAGCTATGTAGAAACGTTAGCACCAACGATGGGCAAAGATGAAATTCTTGTTGTTACAGTTTCGGGACGTGGCGATAAAGATATGGAAACGATTAGAAATTATATGAAAGAAGGCGGTGATTCTAATGCGTAAACTATTCATTCCATATATTATGGGTAATAAATCTTTTATTGAAAATCTTAAAACCGTCAGTGATGCAGGCGCTGATATTGTTGAAGTAGGTGTGCCATTTTCAGACCCAGTGGCTGATGGACCAGTCATTATGGACGCTGGTAGCAAAGCTATAGAAGAAGGCGTCAATATTCAGTATATTTTAGATCAACTTACTGAACATCGTGACTCAATATCAAGTAAATATGTATTAATGACTTATTATAATATTATTAATTTTTATGGAGAAGATGCATTTTTTAAAGCTTGTGAAAAAGCAGGTGTCTACGGTTTAATCATTCCTGATTTGCCACATGAACTTGTGCAACAATTAAAAGAACGTCATCCTGACAGAAAAGTGAATATTATTTCACTCATTGCTATGACGACATCTGAAGAACGTAGTAATCAAATCGCTCAAGATGCGGAAGGATTTATTTATACAGTAACAATGAATGCGACAACAGGAGAAAATGGTAAGTTCCATCCTGAACTTAAAGATAGAATTAAACATATAAAATCAATGTCCAATGTGCCGGTGGTTGCAGGATTTGGTATTCGTACACCAAAACATGTATCAGATATCATAGAAGCTTCTGATGGTGTGGTTATAGGGAGTGAAATTGTTAAACGATTAGCACGAGATCCAAAAGAAGACACAGTCAGCTATTTTAATTCTATTAGAAGTGCGCTCGATAAAAAAAGTGAATAAAGCATTGTGTGTGTAATACGTTGGAATTATGGGTACGCTACTAAGAGAGAATACATTTTTGAAGTATGTAGCATGTAATTTAAAGTGATGCAATTTCATAGAATAAAATATAGCTATTCTCTTATTTTTTAAAAGAGGTGACATAATTTGAGTAAAAAAGTCTTGTTTATCATAACAAGTGTAAACCAATTTGAAGATGGTACACCAACAGGATTATGGTTAGAAGAAGCAAGTGAACCTTATAATATATTAACAGCAGCAAACATTAATGTAGATATTGCTACAATAAATGGCGGGGAAGTCCCATTAGATCCCAATTCCACACAGAATGGTGAGCTTAATAAATATAAAGCATTTGTTGAGCAAACGAAATCAGCATCAAGTATAGAAGATATAGATGTGAGTCAATATGACGCTGTATATTTACCAGGAGGTCACGGCACTGTATTTGATTTTGCGCATAATCAGAAGTTAGCTTCAGTACTTGCTGACTTTAAAGCAGATGATAAAATTATTGCATCTGTATGTCACGGACCGAGTGCTTTTGTCGGTGCTAAAGATAAGAAAGGTAACTTCCTAGTGAAGGGTGTGACGTTAACTGCATTTACAGATGAAGAGGAACGTGCAATGGGCTTTGAGGACAAAGTACCTTTCTTAACTCAGTCAGAATTAGAAAACCAAGGTGCTCAATTTGTAACTCAAGACAACTTCACTGAACACGTAGAAACAGATAACCAATTTATTACTGGTCAAAATCCACAATCAAGCGTAGTAATAGGTGAAACATTACGAGACGCTTTAAATTAGAACATAGTATGATAGGGAGTGGGACAGATATACATGTTCCACTCCCAACTATAAAGAAAACTGGAAAACTTATTAAGTTTTCCAGTTTTTGTTGTTATAACTATGGGCAAATGTGTTTAATTGCTCATTCTTTGTTAAAATAAAAGTAGTGATATAATAAGTCATACATAAAGTTCATGTATAATGAATTTATATATGCTATTGATTTAGTTTTATAAATGGTTATTGTATAATAATCAAGATTGAAGTTTAAACTCAAATAAAAAAGAATTATAAACAAATAGGAGTATACAAAATGAAATTTACGAATTTAACTGCTAAAGAGTTCGGTACATTTACAGATAATATGCCAAATAGTCATTTCACACAAATGGTAGGAAACTACGAATTGAAAATTGCAGAAAGTACAGAAACGCACTTAGTTGGTATTAAAAACAATGAAAACGAAGTCATTGCAGCATGTTTACTTACTGCAGTACCAGTAATGAAGTTTTATAAATATTTTTATACAAACAGAGGACCTGTTATAGATTTTGAAAATAAAGAACTTGTTCATTACTTCTTTAATGAATTAACTAAATATGTTAAAAAACATAAAGGTTTACATTTAAGAGTTGATCCTTATTTAGCTTATCAATATCGTAACCATGACGGAGAAGTGTTAGAAAATGCTGGTCATGACTGGTTTTTCGACAAAATGAAACAATTAGGATACAAACACCAAGGATTTTTAACTGGCTTTGATCCAATTCTTCAAATTAGATACCATTCAGTATTAGATTTAGCAGGTAAAACAGCTAAAGATGTACTTAACGGTATGGATAGTCTACGTAAACGTAATACAAAAAAAGTTCAGAAGAATGGTGTTAAAGTAAGATTCTTAGAAGAAGACGAATTACCAATCTTCCGCTCGTTTATGGAAGATACATCTGAATCAAAAGAATTTGATGATAGGGAAGATAGCTTTTATTATAATAGATTGAGATATTATAAGAATCGTATCTTGGTTCCATTAGCTTATATGGACTTCGATGAGTATATCGAAGAATTAAAAGCAGAGCGTGATGTCTTAAGTAAAGATATTAACAAAGCGATTAAAGATATAGAAAAGCGACCTGAAAATAAAAAGGCTTATAATAAACGAGATAATTTAGAACAACAGCTTATTGCAAATCAACAAAAAATAGAAGAAGCGCAATCATTACAGGCTGAACACGGTAATGAATTACCAATTTCTGCAGCTTACTTTATTATTAATCCCTATGAAGTGGTTTATTATGCAGGTGGTACTTCAAATGAATTTAGACACTTTGCTGGTAGTTATGCGATACAGTGGAAGATGATTAATTACGCTATTGACAATAATATAGATAGATATAACTTCTACGGTATCAGTGGTAATTTCACAGAAGATGCGGAAGATGCAGGCGTAGTGAAATTCAAAAAAGGATTTAATGCCGAAGTCGTAGAATACGTTGGAGATTTTGTAAAACCTATTAATAAGCCAATGTACAAAATTTATACGACATTAAAAAAACTAAAAGATATTAAGAAGTAGATATAAATTATAGAAGGGAACTAAGCTAGAATGAAATTTACAGAGTTAACCGTCAAAGAGTATGACAATTTTGTACAAAACCCGGCATTAGAGAGTCATTACTTTCAAGTAAAAGAAAATATTGCAACAAGAGAAGAAGATGGATTTCAAGTTGTACTATTAGGCTTAAAAGATGACGACAATCAGGTTATTGCTGCTAGTCTTTTCTCTAAAATTCCTACAATGGGAAGCTATGTTTATTATTCTAATCGTGGTCCAGTTATGGATTACAATGATTTAGGTTTAGTAGATTTCTATTTACGTGAATTAGATCATTATCTTCAACACCATAATTGTTTATATGTCAAAATGGACCCGTACTGGATCTATAAAATATACGATAAAGATATCAATCCATTGCCAGAACCAGATAAGAATGACGCATTAGTCAACTTATTTAAATCTCATGGGTATACACATCACGGCTTTACGACTGAATATGATACATCTAGCCAAGTAAGATGGATGGGTGTATTGAACTTAGATGGACAAACACCAGCTTCTCTAAAAAAACAATTTGATAGCCAAAGAAAACGTAATATCAATAAAGCAATCAATTTTGGTGTTAAAGTTAGGTTGTTAAATAGAGATGAATTCGGTCTTTTCTTAGATCTTTATCGAGAAACTGAAAAGCGTGCTGGCTTCGTATCTAAAACAGATGAATATTTCTATAATTTTATTGATAACTATGGTGATAAAGCTTTAATACCTTTAGCATATATAGACTTAAATGAATATATTGAAAATACACAAGAGAGTATTAATGATAAAGAATCACGTAGAGATCAAATCATGCAGAATGAAAATAAAACAGATAAACAGTTGAAGAAAATTACAGAACTGGATAAACAAATAGAGCATGATAAAAAAGAGTTAATGCATGCAAGTGAATTAAGATTAACAGATGGTGCTATATTAAATTTAGCTGCTGGTGTTTATTTTGCAAATGCATATGAAGTAAACTACTTCTCTGGTGGTTCATCAGAAAAATATAATCAATATATGGGACCTTATATGATGCATTGGTACATGTTGAACTATTGTTTTGACAATGGTTATGGTCGCTACAATTTCTATGGTTTATCAGGCGATTTCACTGAAAATAGTGAAGATTACGGAGTATATCGCTTTAAACGTGGATTTAATGTGCAAATTGAAGAATTAATCGGCGATTTTTATAAACCAATTAAGAAAACAAAATATTGGTTATTTAATACGTTGAATAATGTTAGAAAAAAAGTTAAAAAATAGCATAAAAAAAGAAAGCATTCTGGTATGTAAGCCCTAATCAGTATGCTTTCTTTCGTTCTGAAGTTAGTTATACTAGGATGGCAATTCCAATATAACAATGAACTAAATGTGGATTAGTCTGAGATGTTAATTCTTGTTGTTCTCCACAATTTTTAGTATAGCATAGGATTTCAGCAATGCAATAACCTTACATTATAATAATTTTATAGTAAAATTTATTTTTATAACATATTTAAAGTAATATATATATAATTGTTATGAAAATGTGAGAAGCGCACTACAAGACGACTTGTAGTGCGCTTTCTAGCGTGATTTTTCAAAATACGCCCTATTTAATTATTTATAAGTTACGGATCATTAAGATAATGCTTTAATGATATAAGTTATACCAATAATAAAGAATACCGCACTCATGAAGATAGCAACTAAAATTGCCGCCATAAGTGGATTGAACAGTAAAATAATACCGAAAACAACGGTAATAATGTTCAAAATAACCGATACAATATGAAAACCTTTATTTGATTTTTCAAGTGGCGTTACCGTAAACATATTAAATAACGCATTAATAATAAACCAAATAGCAAATAAATAAACAATAAATGTCGTACTTGTAACGATATTAAATAAAATCAATAACCCTAAAATAATATTAATTACACCAAGTACAAGTACTATGGTTGAGGCATTTTTATCTGTTTTTTTCATTACACGACGAACGAAAATTTCTAAAAAACCGTTAATAATAAATAGTAGACCTATGAGCCATGTAATAGCAAATAAGTTTTCTTCAGGAAAACTTAAAATAAACACGCCAATAATTAGAAAAATGACGCCAATCACTAAACTCGACCATTTGATTCGGGAACGTTCCTGCATAAATTTCACTCCTAAATGATTATCTAAATAGTATATACCCAAATGACAAAAAAGAACACGTTTTTTATAGGTGCCTATATTTATGTTATGTAACCCTATAAGTATTTGGTTTAAATAAAAAACCTTTTTTCTAAGGATTGCTATAAAAACCAAGGATAAGCCAAAATAATAGCAAAATTAAAGCAAAAAGTATTATTTAATCTTAAAATTATAAAGTCATTAAAAACAAGGCGCTGAGAAGTCGATTTCTTGGCATTTAAATATGAGTTTGTTGGTCTATATCCATCCGAATACACGTAACATTATGAGCTTGATCATTATATAAAGCATAGCAATAAGCAAAATAAGTTTCTAAGATCCACACAGCTAAAGCTAAATATGTTTAGATATATCTATGTAACGAATGATATTACCATATAATTGATTGTAGATAGTTTAAGAGTTAATATATGACAATTATAACAAGACATTAAATGAGATGCGTAAATATTTAATGATGTAATGTAGTATATTTATGAAAAAGCTAAACTAGGATTAATAAGTATAAATGCTAAATACATAATAAATTAGTAAAATAGCTATATAGATATGTAAGTTTTAAAATTTACTTTTTAGTTTACATAATATATATTATGGGAAGTTATTATAATTTGATAGAAAATACCCTAATTGTTAATTCACTACCTATTATGTTATATATGCTTGTTAATGCAATCATTCTTTCAAGTACTTTGATGTAATTTCTTCTTGTTCATTATGCATGTATTACGATAGCTTATATCTTTGATTAGCTTGTTACTATTATACTTTACTGATGCTATCAAATTATCGACTTTACTATATTGGTTTAAACCTCATATATAGTATATGCTGTGGTTTAAATTATGATATAACATTTTACTAAATCACATTTTAAAACTTCGCTTGAATTACTTAAACATGCTATTAAATCATCACCTTAAATTTAAAGATGTAAATAAAAAATGAACTGTAACTTAAATTATAGCTACAGTTCATTTTTTATTTTTGTTTATAATCTTCTAATTCATCTTTTGGGATGCCACCACGTTTACGTATTTCTTTTCTAGCTTTCTTTTCGCGGCGTTTACGTCTCCAGTTACGTGTCATGTACCATATTACAAAGCTTAGAATTAAACTTAATATCGTCATAAACGCAGCAAAACCTAATAAAGGTTCATATGTAATATCTTGGAAATTTGGTATTAAAAATGCAGCTATTGCTAATACTACTAACGTTAAGATTGGTGCAGTAAACCATTTATTTAAGACAAGATTGCAAAATACTGTTACTAATATGACAGCAACTATAGTAATCCATAAAAAATTAGGCATATCAAAAATAGTCATTTATTCCACTCCTTTTTATTTAATATTTATACTTTACTTACATTATATATATCATACTATATTTTCTATATAAATACATTCAGTCTTGAGCAGTATAATTTTATATTAAATTAATATAAAATACGTGTCAATACAGTTTGGTTTACTGTTCCCCACTTTTAATATAGATAAACTTTCGGTTATCATTTATGCGGGTCATTCATGTATAATTAATTATGAATACAATATAAATGTAGAGGAGTAGATTATATGGCTGAAACACTACCATTTAGAAATAATGTTCCAATTGAAGAAACATGGGACGTAACTGACTTATTTAGTTCTGATGATGCATTTTATAACACACTGAATGATACATTGGAACAAGCTAAGGCATTTAATCAACAATATGCAGAGCAATTAATTGAAGTGAATATTGTTGAAGATGCACTGGATGCATATTCTGAACTATTAATTCAATTAGATAGAATGGCAAATTATGCTGAGTTAAGATTGAGTGTTGATACAGCTAATGAACATGCACAGACATTAAGCGCAAAATTGTCTACATCTTATGGAAAAATCGCTAGTGAACTTTCATTTGTAGTTTCAGAAATATTAGAGCTATCTGATCAAACACTTGAACAACTTATTCAAACATCAAAGTATCCCCATTTTTTAACGAAATTAAAAGCGAATAAGGCACATCAATTAACTCCAGAAGTTGAAAAAGTATTAGCAAGTTTGTCCCCTACTTTTGAGAGCGCATTTGAACTTTATGGAACTACAAAAATGTTGGATATTGAATTTGAACCATTTGAATATAATCAACAAACATATCCTTTAGATTATGCTACTTTTGAGAATGAATATGAAGATAACCCAAATGAAGCATTTAGAAGAATAAGTTTCAAACATTTTAGTAATGCATTAAGTAAGTACCAACATACGACAGCAGCGACATATAATATGCAAGTGCAACAAGAGAAAATCGAAGCAGATTTAAGAGGATATGATTCTGTTATTGATTATTTACTACAAGAGCAAGAAGTGACGCGAGACATGTTTAACAGACAAATTGATGTGATTATGAGTGATTTAGCACCTATTATGCAAAAATATGCGAAATTAGTTAAACGTGTCCATGGCTTAGATGTAATGCATTTTGAAGATTTAAAGGTTTCTATTGATCCAAACTACGAGCCAGAAATTTCAATTGAAGATTCTAAACAATATATTTATGGTGCTTTAAATGTACTTGGTGAAGATTATTTAGAAATGGTTGAAGCTGCTTATAAAGAGAGATGGATAGATTTTGCGCAAAACAAAGGTAAAGAAACAGGTGCTTATTGTGCGAGTCCCTATGCTTCACACTCATATGTTTTTATATCATGGACTGGTAAAATGACTGAAACTTTCGTGTTAGCGCATGAATTAGGTCATGCGGGCCACTTTACATTAGCACAAGCGCATCAAAATTATTTAGAATCAGAAGCTTCGATGTACTTTGTAGAAGCACCTTCTACTATGAATGAAATGCTTATGGCGAACTACTTATTTAAAAATAGTAATGATGCTAAATTTAAACGTTGGGTAACAGGTTCTATTATTTCAAGAACATATTACCATAATATGGTTACACATTTACTTGAAGCTGCTTTCCAACGTGAAGTTTACAATAAAGTCGATCAAGGAGAATCATTGACTGCACCAGTACTTAATGACATTATGCTTGATGTCTATAGTCAATTCTTTGGAGACAGCGTGAAACTTACGGAAGGTACAGAGCTAACTTGGATGAGACAACCACACTATTATATGGGATTATACTCTTACACGTATTCAGCTGGCTTAACGATTGGTACAGTGATGTCTCAACGCATTCAAAATGAAGGACAACCAGCTGTTGATGCTTGGTTAGATACCTTAAAAGCTGGAGGTAGTAAATCACCAGTAGATTTAGCTGAAATTGCAGGTATTGATATCCGAACTGAACAACCATTAAAATCAACAATTGGCTATATTGGCAAACTTGTTGATGAATTAGAAACACTGACTGAGGAAATTGAAAATAAATAGTATTTTATAAAATTAAAAAGCACAATGGCAATTTTGAAGATCATCTACTTTCATTTATTTGAAAGCGAGTTATCTTTGTAAAGCCATTGTGCTTTTATTATGTGGAACATTTTTATTTATTATAGGATTCATAACGTTCACCTGTAATAAAGAAATAAATGTTTTCTGCTATATTGCAAATGTGATCTCCAATACGTTCTAAATGTCTTGCAGCTAAATGTGCTTGACCTGCAACGAAAGGATCGTTATCTATTAAATAAGTTGTGTTTACAATATTTTTATAGATATCATCAATATCTTTATCGCGATCAATGATTTCTTTTATTAAGGTAATATCATTATCATTAACTGCATCATCTAAGTCTTTTAACATTAAGAGTGCAAGTTTGCCCATAGTGTTAAGTCTCGTCAGTACATATTCGTCAATAATTTTTGCACGTAATCTAATTTTCGCTATACTTGCTGCATTGTCGCCTATACGTTCAAAATCAGTAGCAATTTTTAAAGCAGCCATCATTAAACGTAAATCAGTAGCAATCGGCTGTTGCTTAGTGATAAGCAGGACTACTTTTTCATTAATTGCAGTTTCTTGCTCATTGATTTCTTTATCCTTAGCTATTGTTTGTCTAGCATAATTACGATCTTCTTCACTTAACGACGTTAGTCCAAATTCTATATTACGATATACATAAAGACCAAGTCGACGTAGATCTTTAATAAGTCCGTCTAGTTGGCCTTCATATTTATGTCTAATTGTTGCCATAGATTAACCGAAGCGACCTGAGATATAATCTTCAGTTTGCTTATCTGCAGGATTGGAGAAGATCTTATCAGTGTCGTCGTATTCATTAACATAGCCGTTAAGGAAGAAAGCAGTTTTATCAGAAACACGAGCAGCTTGTTGCATATTATGTGTAACAATAATGATTGAATATTGTTCTTTAAGCTCTTGAACAAGTTCTTCAATTTTTAATGTTGATATTGGATCTAAAGCTGATGTTGGCTCATCCATCAATATAACATCTGGTTCAATAGCTAACGTACGAGCAATACAAACACGTTGTTGTTGTCCACCAGATAAACTATAAGCATTTTTGTCTAAGTCATCTTTTAATTCATCCCAAATTGCAGCGCCACGTAGAGATTTTTCAACAATTTCATCTAAGACTTTTTTGTTTTTAATACCATGGATTTTAGGACCATAAGTGATATTGTCATAAATTGATTTAGGGAATGGATTTGGTTGTTGGAATACCATACCTACATTTGTTCTCAATTTTTCAACTGAATATTTATTATCGAAAATATTTTTATCACGATACATTATTTTACCAGCAGTTTTAACAGATGGCACAAGTTCAACCATACGATTTAATGCTTTAATATATGTTGACTTACCACAACCTGAAGGTCCAATAATTGCTGTTACATTATTTTCTAAAATATCTAAATTAATATTTTTTAAAGCATGATTTTCTCCATACCATAAATCAAGATTTTTAGTTGAATAGACAATTTTCTTTTGGCTATCTGGAATTTTATTCTCTGAATGATTTGGCTCAATAGTTGCTATTGGTGAGTCATTACGGTCAGTATGTGATTTTAATGTATCGTTCGTATCGTTATTATCTATAATTTGTTTATTCATAATTAAAACTCCTTTTTATAGACTAGATGCTAAGATTTTACTGAAATTCTAGCATATTCCCATTTACTAGCCTTATTTAAATAGTATTTCTTGTATCTTAAGTTTAGTATTTTTTACTATATTTATTTCTTAAGAATATCGCTATTGCATTCATTAATAGTAATATAACGAGTAATACGATAATTCCTGCCGATGCAACGTTTTGGAATTCTTCTTGTGGTAATTTTGTCCAGCTATAAATTGACATTGGTAACGCTTGGAATTGATCGAATATTGTAGATGGTAGCTGTAATAAAATCGTTGGTATACCAATTAAAATTAATGGTGCTGTCTCACCTAATGCACGAGATAGTGCTAAGATGAAACCTGTCAAAATACCAGGAATCGCCGCTGGTAACACAACACGGCGTATTGTTTGCCATTTGTTGGCACCTAGTCCGTATGAAGCTTCCTTTACAGAACTAGGTACAGATCTGATTGCTTCTTGGCTAGCTACAATGATTACCGGTAAGATAAGTAACGACATTGTTAATGCAGCCGCTAAAACAGAGTTGCCGAGTGCAATTGAATCGATACCCATACCTCTTACAAAAATTGTAAGACCGAGTAAACCAAACACGACTGAAGGTACACCAGCTAAGTTTGAGATACTCACTTTAATAAAGTTTGTAAGTGCATTTTCTTTAGCATATTCTTCTAAATATATTGCAGTACCAACACCTAAAGTAATTGTTATCGGGATAATAGTAACCATTAACCATATAGTACCGATAAAAGCACCTTTAATCCCTGCCATTGAAGGCGTTGATGATGAGAAATTAGTGAAAAATGATGGAGTTAAGTGTCCAGCACCTTTTATAAGTGTATCAATGAGTAATGCCGCTAATACAAGCAAACCAACCATTGTACAGGCAAAGAAAGCCCATTTATTAACTTTATTTGTCGTTAACCTTCCAGAGAGTTTCTTTTCAACTGTTTGTTGGTCTACGAGCACATTTTTGTTTGTTTCAGTCATATTAATACTCCTCTCTGAAACGTTTCGTAATCCATTGAGAAATCAAATTCATTGCTAATGTGAATAAGAATAAAGTGAATCCTACCGCATAGATACTATAGTAAGTATCAGTACCAAATGTTGCATCACCTGTTGCTACTTGAACGATATAACCTGTCATTGTTTGGATAGAGCCTGTTATATCTAGTGATGCACTCGGTGTACTACCTGCAGCAAGAGATACGATCATAGTTTCGCCAATTGCACGTGAAATCGCTAATACAATTGAGGCCATAATACCTGAAGTTGCAGCTGGTAAAATAACTTTAGTTGCTACTTCAAATTTTGTAGCACCTAAACCTAGTGCACCTTCACGCATTTTGTTTGGTACCGATGACATTGCATCTTCACTCATACTTGATATTAATGGAATAATCATTACACCAACTACAAGACCTGGACTAATAGAGTTGAAACTGCCTATGTCTGGAAAGATTCCACGTATTAACGGTGTAACAAATGTTAGAGCAAAGAAACCGAATACGATTGTTGGAATACCAGATAATATTTCTAATATTGGTTTGATAATACTTTTAGCACGTGGCGAAGCATATTCACTTAAGTAAAGTGCTGCACCCAGACCTAATGGCACTGCTACGATTGTAGCTATTACAGTTATCTTCAACGTACCTAATATTAATGGCCAAATTCCAAATTTAGGATCAGATGAGAATGGTGTCCATTCCATCGAAAAGAGAAATTCTGTAATAGGAATACGTGTGAAAAACGTAATGGTTTCTGTTAATAATGTGACTACAATACCGATTGTCGCTAATATAGAAAAAATTGCTATTGTACCTAAAATAATTGGAACAATTTTATCACTTGCACCTTTTTTATTGGCATTGTTTTTTTCTATCATTTCGCTTACGGAGCGGTTTTTATTCGCCATGTAAATTTCCTTCCTTCATATAGACTCCGAAATTTATAAAAAAAGGTTGGGATGTTTAGAAATAGAGAAACAAAGTGGACGTTATTCCCATCGCCACTTTGTTTTCTAATACAGAATCCCGACCTTTAAGATTTACAGCTATGTGTTATTTATCTTCTTCTTTGTCTTTGCTTTCTTTACCAGTAATCTCTTTTAATTCATCTAGTTGTTTTTGGTAATCTTTTTCTGGTAGAGCTACAAATCCTGCTTCTTCAGCTGATTTACCTTTGTCTTCAAAGATAAATTTCATGAAATCTTGGAATCCTTCATTTTCTTTTAGTTTTTTCTCGTTTGTATAAATGAACAGTGGTCTACTTAAAGCATATGAGCCATCTTGAATTGATTCTTTAGTTGGTTTAGTAACTTCACCACTATCATCTTTGATTTCAACGGCTTTTAATTTATCTTTATTTTCTTCAAAGAAATTATAACCGAAGTAACCAATACCTTGTTCATTTTTTTGAACTGATTGAACGATTACGTTTGTATCAGCGTTTTTCTCTGCTTTGATATCTCCGTCATCCATAACTTCTTCAGTGAAGAAATCATACGTACCATGTGATTGGTCTGGAGAAAATGATTTAATTTCTTTATCTGGCCATTCAGGATTAACATCTTTCCATGATTTTGCTTCGCCAGAATAAATATCTTTCAATTGATCTTTAGTTAATTCGTTTACAAAATCGTTTTCTTTATTAACTGCAATTGTTACGCCATCTTTTGCAACTTCAAATTCATTATATTTAATACCTTTATCTTCTAATTTTTTCTTCTCTTCATCTTTTATTGGTCTAGATGCGTTTGAAAAATCAGTATTCCCTGAAATGAATTTTTCGAATCCGCCACCAGTACCAGATGTACCAGATGAAACTGTAACATCGGAATTTTCTTCAGCAAATTTTTCGTTTAATTTTTCAATGATTGGACCTACTGTTGATGAACCGTCGCCTTTAACTTCGCCTTCGCCGCCACCAGAACCAGCATTTCCGCCGCCACAAGCGCCTAATAAAAGTGAAGAGCCAATTACTGTAGTTCCAAATACTTGCCATTTTTTCATTGAAACATCCTCCTAATAAATAAATAACCCTTAAAAGTTATATGTATTTCTTACAGTTCCTATATTACACACAATTTATTAAATACAAATATAGATATTGTAAATCTTTCGTTAAGTTATGAGAGCTTCTATTTACAAAGTTTATAAATGGTATGAAATAATATAGGAGTGACTTGTAAATGTTGATAATACAACGTTTTGTTCAAAGCATATATTACAAATAACTATGAAATTGTAATATAAAAAAAGAAACAATCCTGAAATCACTATATAAAAATAGTGATTTCAGGATTGTTTTGTTGAGAATTGTATTTTGAAGTCCAATTCATTTTATAAATTGTTATTATTATTGTTATAAAACAACTTAGATAAAAACATCACTTTATAATAGAAGGAATTACTTTTCTATTCTTTCCCAACCTTTTTTAGTTAAAGCGATTTTACCAGAGTCTATCGTGATAATTTTGTTTTTATATAAGTGCCCGATTGCTCTTTTGAACGAACCTTTACTCATATTAAAAATTTCTTTAATAGCTTCGGGACTCGATTTGTCTGAGAAAGGTAATTCCCCATCGTACTCTACGAGTAAGTCAAAAATATTTTGACCATCATCATCAAGTCTTTCGTGTGCAAGTGGTAAAAATGAACCGTTCAATTCACCTTTATCGTTTTGACCAATGATACGGACTTTTACATTTTCACCGAGACGTGGTTCCTCTTTACGTTCTGTTTCATGAACGAATATTTTATAACCCTCTTTTGATAGTAAGAAACTACCTATGCGTAATAAACGATATGGTCTTGCTTCGATGATTTTATTTTTCAATTCATTATCGAAAACAGACTTATATGTTTGTTCTACTATTGTTTCTGTTGCTAAACGTGCGAACATATTGTTATCTCTATCAATACGTAACGTAACGAATAACTCATCACCTTGTACTGGCCAAACTGATTTAACTTTTGGTAAATCTTCCCAAGGTATTAATACTTCTCTTGGTAAACCTACATCGACATGTGCACCATCGCGATCAACTTTTAATACTTTTACAAAGTCGTATTTATCAGTCGTTACGTCAGGCATATTTTGTGTAGCAAATAATGCACCTGATCTATTTGGGTAAATAAAGAAACTATATTCTTCCCCTATATTTAATTCATCTTCATCTTTTACTTCGGATTGATTGAGTTTAACTTCTTCTCCGTTTGGTCCTTTTAACTTATATGTTGAACCTTCTAATCCAACAACTTCAAGAAATTCTATAGAACCTACAATATCTTTTTCATCTTGGGCCATACTTTTCTCCTTCGTACATACAGATTTATTCTTACTTATTATAACATGCTATGAAGAAACTAGCATCACTACATCGAGAATGGTCGAAACAAGTTGATAAGTGTGTTATAATTTGTCCGGTAGATTAACGAAAAGGATAACGAAAAGGAGTAAATGCATGTTACAAGTTACTGATGTAAGTTTGCGATTTGGTGATCGTAAGCTATTTGAAGATGTAAATATTAAATTTACAGATGGCAATTGTTATGGATTAATAGGAGCTAATGGCGCAGGTAAATCAACGTTCTTAAAGATTTTATCGGGTGAATTAGACGCTCAAACTGGTCATGTTTCTATGGGGAAAGACGAACGTTTAGCAGTTTTAAAACAGGATCACTTTGCATTTGAAGATGAACGTGTAATTGATGTTGTTGTTAAAGGACACGAACGTTTATATGAAGTAATGAAAGAAAAAGATGAAATCTATATGAAACCAGACTTCAGTGATGAAGATGGTATTAGAGCTGCAGAACTAGAAGGCGAATTTGCTGAAATGGACGGCTGGAATGCCGAAGCAGATGCGGGTACCCTACTTTCTGGACTAGGTATCAAAGCAGACCTACAAGATAAAACAATGTCTGAATTAGAAAACAATCAAAAAGTTAAAGTGTTATTAGCACAAAGTCTTTTTGGTAAACCTGACGTATTATTACTAGATGAGCCTACCAATGGTTTAGATATCCCTGCAATAAGCTGGTTAGAAGATTTCTTAATTAATTTTGAAAACACAGTTATTGTTGTGTCTCATGATAGACACTTTTTAAATAATGTTTGTACGCATATTGCTGACTTAGATTATGGCAAAATTAAATTGTTTGTTGGTAACTATGATTTCTGGTACCAATCAAGTCAACTTGCTATGAAAATGGCTCAAGATCAAAACAAAAAAAGAAGAAAAAGTTAAAGAATTACAAGATTTCGTGGCACGTTTCTCTGCAAACGCCTCTAAATCAAAACAAGCAACAAGTCGTAAGAAACAATTAGAAAAAATCGAGATTGATGATATTCAACCTTCTTCTCGTCGTTATCCTTTTGTGAAATTCACACCTGAACGTGAAATTGGTAATGATTTATTACATGTCGACAATGTTTCTAAAACAATCGACGGCGTAAAGATATTAGATAATATTTCATTCTCTATGGATCCTAACGATAAAGCTGTATTAGTTGGTGATAGTGAATTTGCTAAATCAACATTACTTAAAATCTTAGCTGGTGAAATGGAACCAGATGAAGGTACAGTAAGATGGGGCGTAACAACTTCTCAAAGTTTCTTACCTAAAGATAACTCATTCTACTTCGATGGTGTAGATACAAACTTAGTTGACTGGTTACGTCAATACGCACCTGAAGATGAACAAACAGAGACATTTTTACGTGGATTCCTAGGACGTATGCTATTTAGCGGTGAAGAAGTTAAGAAAAAAGCGAGTGTCTTATCTGGTGGAGAGAAAGTACGTTGTATGCTAAGTAAAATGATGTTATCAAGTTCTAACGTGTTACTACTGGATGAACCTACAAACCATTTAGACTTAGAAAGTATTACTGCAGTCAATGATGGCTTGAAATCATTCAAAGGTTCTATTATCTTTACATCTTATGACTTTGAATTCATCAATACGATTGCAAACCGTGTCATTGATTTAAATCCAACTGGTGGTCTTTCTAAAGAAACGACTTATAGAGCCTATTTAGAAGAAACTGGTGTATTAAAATAATAACCATGTGTTATTGATTTAAATATAACGCAATAAATAAGCGGAGGCTGAGACGACGTAATCTTGTTAGAACAATTAGATTCCTGTCTTACTCCCCTCTTAAAATATAGGCACCCCAATACTATAAAGGTATTAGGGGTGTCTTTTTCATGTTCTTTTATCTTTATATGAGTTAAATCTATGAAATTGGTTGGTTGAATCATTTTATTGTTATTTAAAATTGTAGTGATTTGAGCTAACTACTTACAAATTAATAAAGCACTAAACGAAGACCTTAAGTTAAGGATGTCCCCCACTTTGTTCATCTTATTTAGGATGAAACGCCCCATTGTTTGGGCTAATTACTTTCAAAATGAATTTTTGAATTATATAATCATAATTAATTCAAATGAACGGAGGAGTTATTTCAATGGAAAATTTAAATATGATTGATGGACAACTTTTACCACAAATCGGTTTCGGTACATATAAATTAAATGGTGCGCAAGGCGTACATGCAATCGTTAATGCGTTAAATCAAGGATACAGAATCTTAGATACAGCCTATAACTATGAAAATGAAGGTACAGTGGGTAAAGCAATTGAAAGAAGTCATGTTTCAAGAGATCAAATCATTGTCACTTCGAAATTACCAGGTCGTTATCAAGACTATGATGCAGCATTAACAGCTATACAAGAATCTATTTATCGATTAAATGTCGATTATATTGATTTATATTTAATTCATTGGCCAAATCCAAGACACAATAAATATGTTGAAGCTTGGCAAGCGATGATTGATGCTCAAAAAGCGGGACTAATTAAATCTATTGGTGTTTGTAATTTCTTACCAGAACATATAGAAAAATTAGAAAAAGAAACTGGTGTCTTACCAACAGTGAATCAGATTGAATTACATCCGTATTTTAATCAACAAGATATGATTGAGTATCATAATAAAAAAGGAATTATTACAGAAGCATGGAGTCCATTAGGTCGTGCATCTGAAGTAATAAAAGATAAAGATATCGCTGTAATTGCCGAAAAATATAATAAAACAATACCTCAAATTATATTAAGATGGCACGTTCAATTAGGTGTAGTACCAATTCCAAAATCTACTTCTATAACGAGACAAATTCAGAATCTAAATGTTTTTGATTTTAACTTAGAAGTTGAAGACGTAGAAAAGATAAACAACTTATCTCAAAAAGATGGTAGATTAAAAGGTCAAGACCCTGCAACATATGAAGAATTTTAAAATTGAAAATATCGGAAAATGATTGTCACTAAACAATTTTAATTATATTTACACTTATAACGTAAAATGTATAAATATAATGTTGTATTTTTCAGTAAATTTAAAAAACTTCACAAAAGCGGTTTACAGTACATATAAGCATATGTATAATATGAATCATAAACAAACAAAAATTAAATATGGTTTTGATGAGGCGCATCAATCATTAGTAAATATTAGAAGAACCTGCCTGCTAGCAGCTAATTTTGAAAGGGTGAGATGCCGAAATAGTTATAATAGCAGCTTATAACACGTTGGACTTTATGGTTAAGAGCTAAGAGTCTGTCATTATTGTAAGATAATGGAGTGCATCACTTGTATATAAATTATAGAACAAGTTCGCATCCCGAACTTGTTCTTTTTTTAATACTGTGATTCTCCCCTATTGATTGAGGAGGATATAGAATTGAACAGAAGTGTTTTGAAATTTGGAGGTTCTTCAGTAAGTGATTTTACCAAAATAAAAAATATAGCGGAAATGTTGAAAATAAGAGTTGATCAAGGTGAACAGCTTATTGTTGTTGTTAGTGCCATGGGCAAGACAACAGATGAGCTTATGGCTAATGTCTCTGCATTAACTACCAACCCTAAAGATCAAGAACTTGCACTATTATTAACTACGGGTGAACAACAGACAGTTTCTTACTTATCTATGGTTTTAAATGATATCGGTGTAAACGCCAAAGCGATGACCGGATATCAAGCGGGTATTAAGACAATTGGACATCATTTAAAAAGTCGAATAGCAGAAATTAATCCTGATACATTCGAAATCGCATTTACAGAAAATGATGTTTTGGTAGTTGCTGGTTTCCAAGGCATAAATGAATCGCTTGAAGTGACGACGTTAGGTCGAGGTGGTTCAGATACTACTGCTGTTGCCTTAGCAGCAAGTAACGACACGGCATGTGAGATTTATACCGATGTCGATGGTGTCTATGCTACTGACCCAAGATTATATAAAGAAGCAAAACGACTTGAATACGTTTCTTATGAAGAAATGATGGAGATGAGCGCATTAGGTGCAGGTGTGTTAGAAACAAGAAGCGTCGAATTAGCAAACAACTATAATATTCCGCTTTATTTAGGAAGAACTTTATCAAATGTGAAAGGAACATGGATTATGTCACAAGCAGAATTATTAGAAAAAAAAGCAGTTACAGGTGTGGCGTTAGATACACATATGATGCACGTTACAATTAGTTATCCCTTACCAGATAATAGATTACTTACTGAGCTTTTTACTCAATTGGAAGAAGGTTCAGTAAATGTTGATATGATTTCTCAGATTATTAACTTGGAAGGATTACAAATGTCCTTTACTATTAAAGATACAGATGCTTTTCAGATTTCAACTATATTAGAAACTTTAAAAGAACAATTTAATGCATTAGACTTCAAGATTAATGAAGAATACGTTAAAATCTCTTTAATTGGCTCTGGTATGCGTGATATTTCTGGTGTAGCATCAAAAGCATTCATTACTTTAATTGAAAACGATATTTCTTTTTATCAAACTACAACATCAGAAATAAGCATTTCATGTGTAATAGATGCTGAGAATGGCGAACGAGCTGTTCGAGCCCTTTATCAAGCTTTTGATATCTGAATTTTCGGACTATAATTAATATTTATTAAAATAATAAAAATGGAGTGTATGGTATATGACAAAATTAGCATTGGCAGGCGCAACAGGATTAGTAGGAAGAAAAATGTTAGAAACAATAGATCGCAAAGGCGTTGAATTTGATGAGTTAGTGTTGTTCTCTTCGGCTCGCTCAGCAGGTGAAAACATTGAATTTCAAGGTAAAAACTACACTGTTAGAGAATTGACGGAAGACGCAGCTAAGGAATCATTTGATTATGTATTAATGAGTGCTGGCGGTAGCACAAGTGAACACTTCTCCCCTATTTTTGAACAAGCGGGTGCAATTGTCATTGATAATTCAAGTCAATGGAGAATGACTGAAGGTGTAGACTTAATCGTTCCAGAGGTTAACGAGCCTGTATTAGATAGAAAAATTATTGCAAATCCAAATTGCTCAACAATACAATCAGTCGTACCACTTAAACCATTACAAGAACAATTTGGCTTGAAACGTGTTGCATATACGACATACCAAGCGGTTTCAGGTTCTGGGGTAAAAGGTAAACAAGATTTAGCAGAAGGAGCAAATGGTAAAGCGCCTGAAGCATATCCACACCCTATTTATAATAATGTGTTACCCCATATAGATACTTTCCTTGAAGATGGGTATACAAAAGAAGAACAAAAAATGATAGACGAGACACGTAAAATCTTAAAAGATGATGAATTAAAAGTTACAGCTACTTGTGTACGTGTGCCAGTCCAAGACAGTCATAGTGTTCACATGAGTGTAACGTTAGAAAAAGAAGCTACAGTGAGTGCAATCCAAGAATTATTTGAAAATGATGACCGTGTGGTACTTGAAGATGATCCACAAAATAATGTATATCCATTAGCGATTAATTCTACTGACAGAGATGAAATTTTTGTAGGACGTATTCGCCGTGATGAAACATTAGATAATACATTCCACGTATGGTGTACTTCTGACAACTTATTGAAAGGTGCGGCATTGAATGCAGTGCAAATACTTGAACAAGTTATGAGCTTGAAAGGAGTAAAATAATATGGGACATATTTTTGAAGGCGTAGGTGTCGCTTTAACAACACCTTTTACACACAATGAAGTAGATTATGATGCACTTAGAAGACATTTGAAATATTTAATTGAAAATGATGTGAAATCGATTGTTGTAAATGGTACTACAGCTGAAAATCCAGCATTAACTGATGGCGAAAAAGATCAAATACTAGAAGCAGTCGTAAATTATGTAGATGGACGCATTCCTGTAATTGCTGGAACAGGTACGAATAATACACAAAAATCAATTCAAGCTTCAGTTCGTGCTAAAGAAATGGGTGCAGATGCAATTATGCTGATCACACCCTACTACAATAAGACGAATCAACGTGGTTTAATTGCTCATTTTACGAAAATAGCAGATGCAATTAAATTACCAGTCGTGTTATACAATGTGCCTTCTCGTACAAATATGACTATAGAACCAGATACAGTTGAAACATTAAGCAAGAATGAATATATTATTGCATTAAAAGATGCGACCAACGATTTTGAATATTTAGAAGAAGTAAAAAAACGTATCAACTTAAATGACTTTGCGCTTTATAGTGGTAATGATGACAATGTAGTTAACTATTTTAATAAAGATGGACATGGCGTTATCTCAGTAGTTGCTAACGTGATCCCAAAATCTTTTCAAGCGTTATACGATGCAAAACAAAATGGAGAAGATATTGAAAAACAATTCCAACCGATTCAAACATTGTTAGATGCATTAGCAGTGGATGTGAACCCTATTCCAGTGAAGGCACTCACAGCGGTAGAAGGTTTCGGAAATTATGAGGTGCGTTTACCACTTGTACCTTTAGAAGATGAAGACCGTAAAACGTTAGAAAATGCGTACGAACAATTTAAAGCAGGTGACAAAGCATGAAGATAGTATTAATAGGCTATGGTGCGATGAATCAACGTGTCGCAAGATTAGCTGAATCAAAAGGACATGAAATAATTGGTGTTATTGTACGAGATGCTACCAAGGATTACCCGTACCCTACATTTGAACGTATTGCAGATGCTAAAGAAGCAGATGTTGCAATAGATTTCTCAAACCCAGAACTGTTATTACCATTATTGGATGAAGACTTTAATTTACCATTAGTAATAGCAACGACTGGTGAAAAAGAAGAAATAATCAATAAACTTCAAGCGTTAAGTAATCAAATGCCAGTCTTTTTCAGTGCGAATATGAGTTATGGTGTACATGCTTTAACAAAAATTTTAGAAGCGGCAGTGCCCCTATTACAAGATTTTGACATTGAACTTACGGAAGCACATCATAATAAAAAAGTGGATGCGCCAAGTGGTACATTAGTAAAATTATATGATGTGATTGATGACTTGCGAGAAAAATCTACACCAGTCTATGATAGACATGAGCATACTGAAAAACGCACACAAGATGAAATCGGTATCCATTCCATTCGGGGTGGCACGATTGTAGGAGAACATGACGTGCTATTTGCTGGTACTGATGAGACAATAGAGATTACGCATCGAGCACAGTCAAAAGATATTTTTGCAAATGGTGCAATTGGTGCAGCAGAAAAATTAATCAATAAGGCAAATGACTATTATACATTTGATAACCTATAAAAACTAAGGAGCGTATTAAATTATGGTACAACATTTAACGGCAGAAGAAATTATTAAATATATTAGTGATGCAAAGAAATCTACACCCTTAAAGGTTTATATTAATGGGAATTTTGAAAATGTAACCTTCCCTGATAGTTTCAAAGTGTTTGGTTCACCTGATTCAAAAGTTGTTTTCTGTGAAGCGGATGAATGGAAAACATTCTACGAAGCGAATCAATCTAGCATTGAAACAATAGAAGTTGAAATGGATCGTCGTAATTCGGCTATTCCATTAAAAGATTTAACTAACACAAATGCACGTATTGAACCAGGCGCTTTCATTCGTGAACAAGCTATTATTGAAGATGGCGCAGTGATTATGATGGGCGCAACAATTAATATTGGTGCTGTAGTTGGTGAAGGTACAATGGTAGATATGAATGCAACACTTGGCGGCCGTGCAACTACTGGTAAAAATGTACATGTTGGTGCAGGCTCAGTATTAGCTGGTGTCATTGAACCACCTAGTGCTTCACCAGTAGTAATCGAAGATGATGTACTTATTGGTGCGAATGCAGTTATTCTTGAAGGTGTTCGTGTTGGTAAAGGCTCTATTGTGGCTGCAGGTGCAATTGTAACGCAAGACGTGCCAGCTGGATCAGTTGTTGCAGGTACACCTGCTAAAGTGATTAAACAGACAAGTGAAGTTGAAGATTCAAAACGTGAAATTGTTTCAGCTTTAAGAAAATTGAATGACTAAAGCTTAAATTTCATGCAATTTCCACTTTTACTAAGTTAGTTATTGTTCCAAATAAATAAGGACTATACTTCTTAGTACGAACATCAATAAATATTAATGTAGGAGGTTTAAGGCGAGACAAGATGTAATTAATGATGGCGTTTATAACTTTTAAAAAGTTGCTATCCATTATACATTGATAAATCCGTCTTACCTCCTCATTTTTTTAATATTATATTTTTCGCTTTTTTATACATATAAATAAAGGACTTTAGAATAAAGTCTGAAGTTAATTAATAAAACTAAAAGGATTTGATTTTAAGTGAATGAATTAGAATTCGTAACAACACATAGACGTCATTTGCATCAAAACCCAGAGTTAAGTCTACATGAATATGAGACTACTACCTATATTGCTGCTTTCTTAGATGAATTAGGAATCAGTTATGAACGCCCTCTTGATACAGGATTAGTTGCTTATCTACCTGGGAACGGTGAGCATACGATAGCTTATCGTGCAGATATTGATGCATTACCTATTTTTGAAGAAAACGATGTAGCTTACAAAAGTTTAACAGATAATGTGATGCATGCTTGCGGACATGATGGGCACACTACTGCGTTAATGCTGTTTGTAAAGCGATGTAAAGCGATGGCTGACCAAGGAACGTTACCGCAAAGTATTGTTTTTATATTTCAACCTGCTGAAGAAACAGGTGGCGGTGCAAATCGATTAATTCGTGCTGGTGCCTTTAAAAATTATGATATTGAAGCCGTGTTTGGTATTCATGTTATGCCCTTTGAAAATGAAGGCAAAGTTGTTATTCGAGATGAAGAAATAACGGCAAGTGCTACGGAATATAGATTTTATTTAAATGGCCTTTCAAGTCATGTTGCGGATAAAGAACAAGGACATTCTTGTGGAGAAGCATTACAGCATGTATTAAGCCAAGTGGGACAAATTCAACAATATCATTTGAACGGTTTAAAACGAAATATTGTCCATATGGGTTATTTTGAAGCTGGAGAAGCGATTAATACTGTCCCTAGTCATGGTTATTTAGAAGGTACAATCAGAACATATGATGTGCGTGATTTAGAAATCGTAAAACAACAAATGGCCAAAATTGCTGAAAGTGTAAGCTTATTATTTAATGTAGAATGTGAAGTTAAGTTTGAAGAAGGTTACCCGCCTACTTATAATGATCCATTACTACGTAAACATGTTGAACATGGATTAGATAATGCAGATTTTGAAATTATAGATAAACCTACGCCTTATTTATTTGGTGAAGATTTCAGTTTTTATAGTCAACTTGCACCGAGTTATTTTGTATTTGTCGGTGTACGTGATGAAGCGAAGGGTTATGTGACTGGCTTACATACTGCTCATTTAAATTTTAATGAATATATGCTCATACGTATTGCAGATTATTATGAACAACTTCTAAAATCCTACAGCGAGGTGCGTGTACAATGACAGCCATTTGGTCAGTAGACACAGAGAAATTTTATGAAAATGCAGTAAATGTAGCGCAAGGCAACCAGCTCATGGCAGTAGTTAAAAATAATGCTTATCATTACGGTTTAGAATTTGCTGTTCAACAATTCAAAAAAGTTGGTATTCAAACTTTTAGTACAACTTCTTTAAGGGAAGCAATTCGAATTCGTAAACTTGCGCCCGATGCTACGATATTTTTAATGAATGCAGTTTATGAATTCGATAAATTACGTGCTTATCATATTCAGATGACTTTACCTTCTCTAGATTTCTATTATGAACATGTAGAAGATTTATATGATATTCAAGTTCATTTAGAATATGAAAATTTATTACATCGTTCAGGATTAAAATCAATTGCAGAAATGAGAGAAGTCCTTATACATCATGCGCAAAATAGAAATGAACAGCGTATGATAATAACTGGCCTATGGACACACTTTGGATATGCAGACGAATTTGATGTTCCGGATTATGAAATTGAGCGAAAAGCATGGCTAGATCTTGTAGATACGTTATTAACTGACGGTTATCAGTTTGATCTAATTCATGCGCAAAATAGTGCGAGTTACTATCGAGAAGATGGTGTTTTCCCCCATCATACACATGCGCGTGTTGGCATTGCATTGTACGGTTCAAGACCCTATAGTGATGTAGAAGAAACAGAAATTAAACAATCATTAACTGTGAAAGGTAATGTCATTCAAGTACGTGAAGTTAATCAGGGAGATTACTGTGGGTATAGTTTTGCTTATGAAGCTACGCAAGATGAAACAAGATTAGCAGTCGTAGATGTTGGTTATGGCGATGGTATACTTAAATCAAGAGCACAACATGAAGCATTGATTAACGGTAAACGCTACCCTATACGTGCGTTAATGATGAGTCATATGTTTGTGGAAGTAGATAGCAATGTTCGTGCACAAGATGAAGTGATACTATATAATAACGATATACGCGTAGATGAGTTCACATTTAAGGGTGTGGGCGCAAATTCTGAACAATTAAGCGCGATGAATCATGACTCACTAATAAAGGAGTATAGATAAATTATGGTAGTAGAATACAATGATAAAGGAGAGCTTACAATTGGAGGTACAAGCCTCAAAACGATAGCACAAAGTTTTGGGACGCCTACAATTGTTTATGATGAAACGCAAATTAGAACGCAAATGAGACGTTTTCACGAAGCTTTTCAAAAGAGCGAATTAAACTATAATATTTCATATGCTTCTAAAGCATTTACTTGTTTACAAATGGTTAAATTAGTAGAAGAAGAAGGACTCGAATTAGATGTAGTATCTGAAGGTGAATTATACACAGCACTAGCTGCTGGTTTTGATGCGCAACACATACATTTTCATGGTAATAATAAGACAAAACGTGAAATCCAATATGCCTTAGAAAGTAAAGTGGGTTATATCGTTATTGACTCTTTAGAAGAAATTGATCTTATTAACCGTTATGCAAGTGAAGAAGTGAATGTAGTGTTAAGGTTAAATCCTGGAGTTGAAGCACATACACATGAGTTTATTCAAACTGGACAAGAAGATAGTAAATTTGGCTTGTCTATCAAACATGGTTTGGCGATTGAAGGTGTCAAAAAAGTTAAAGATGCTAAGCGCTTAAATCTTAAAGGTGTTCACTTCCATGTAGGTTCTCAAATTGAAGGTACTGAAGCTATGATTGAAACTACTAAATTAGTTGTTCAATGGCTGAAAGAAAATGATATTCAAATAGAATTAATCAATTTAGGTGGCGGCTTTAGTATTAAGTATGTTGAAGGCGATGTGAGCTTCCCTATCGAAGATGGTATTGCAGAAATAACTGAAGCAATTAAAAAGATAGCACAAGAAGCTGATTACCCTATTCCAGAAATTGGTATTGAACCTGGACGTTCAATTGTTGGTGAAGCAGGTATTACTTTATATGAAGTAGGTACAATTAAAGACATCCCTAATGTAAATAAATATGTGTCTATCGATGGTGGCATGAGTGATCATATTCGTACCTCTCTCTATGATGCGAAGTATGAAGCTCTACTGGTCAATCGAAATGATCCAAAGGATGAAACTGTAACACTGGCAGGTAAATTATGTGAATCTGGAGATATTATTATCAAAGATGCACAATTGCCAAGTACAGTTAAACGTGGCGATTATTTAGCTATTTTATCAACTGGTGCTTATCATTATTCAATGGCATCAAATTATAACCAAATGCAGAAACCGTCCGTATTTTTCTTAAAAGATGGTAAGGCAAGAGAAGTTATTAAACGTCAATCATTGCGTCAATTAATCATTAATGATACAAGATAAATGATTATATAAGAAAAAAGGTTGTTAGCTATTCCCTACTGGGCATGTTAACAACCTTTTTTATGTTTTTAAAATGGTGTTTTAAGCGTTTTAAACAAACAATATAAAGTTCTGGATTAATTTGGTCATGATTATAATTGAAAGCTCTTTAAATGCCTGTATTGAATGAATGTATGTATATTGAAGACATTAAGAACCTCTAACCTTAAAAGTAATCTTGGAAAATATTAGAAATTTACATGTTAAGCACATGTATTAAGAAAGCCTAACTCGATTTCATCGACAGAAATAAAGGTTTACATGCTTGTCGCATGCATTAAGGCGCCCTAACATATTGAAAATGTAATCTTAAAAGCATTAGCGGATTACATGCCTTGCGCATGCATTAAGAAAGACTAACTCGATTTCATCGAGTAAGGCTTTCTATATATAAAAAAAGAACCTTTGACAAGGTTCTTTTTTACATAAAGTCAATATAGCAATCTATATTATAGTTTAGCAACGTTTGCAGCTTGAGGACCGCGGTCGCCTTCAACTACTTCAAATTCAACTGATTGACCTTCTTCTAATGATTTGTATCCTTCTTGGTTAATTGCTGAGAAGTGTACGAACACGTCGTTTTCTCCTTCAACTTCGATAAAACCAAAACCTTTTTCGGCGTTAAACCATTTTACTGTACCTTGTTTCATAACTGTGAAACCTCCAAGACTAATATTCATTCAATATGCGTTATTCGCATATTACAAAAAATACAATTTCACAGTTTAAGTCTGTTAGTACAATATTCTTTGCAATATGGAATAAAACTATTGCTTGACTAACAGTATAAAGCAATTTAAATAAAATTGCAATACAAATCTGAATAAACTGTTTATTCAACAATAGGTAATTTATAATATACTTCATTATTATATAAAACAATAAAACTATAGAATATTTGTAAATCTTCATCGCAATCTTCACAAAATCCTAAATCGCAATTATTATAAAAAGCATGAATATTATATTTACCAACTAAATAATTATCATAATCTTTTTTAAATTTTAAAATGATTGATTGGTATTGGCTTAACATCTCGTTATATGTCTCAAAATTATGTTGTTCTACGATATGATCAGTCCAGTCACTAAATAACCACCAGCCTTCATAATCAGCCCGAATTTTTGCAACTGTCCACATTTTCTTTCACCCTTTCATAGTCAGCTCAAAAATATTTTCAAAACATTTAAATATCATGTTCAAAATTTTAAGCTTAATAGAACAAGTTGATTATACTTATGTATGTCTTCATACATTCACTCTAAATAAAATCCCCCACGTTTATAAATAGATATGAATAAAACTAGTTATATACTTTATATAATTTAATTAGAGTCGCACAATTTGTCTATGAGTAATATTTTAACTAGATAATATACAAAATCAAGTTATCTGACTCATACTTTTGACCTATATACATCAGTTGCTCAAACGTAAATATTAGTTTTGTGGCCTAAAATTTCGTATAATACTAATAAGAGGTGATAATATGCAGTGCAAACATGTTAAAGTATTTGGAATGGTGCAAGGTGTTGGTTTCCGATACTATACACAGAAGATAGCTAGAAAGTATAATATTGTGGGCACAGTTGAGAATATTGATAATTATGTTGATATTTATGCGCAAGGAAATGAAAAAGCATTAACTTCATTTTTAAATGCAGTTATAGACGGTGCGTCACCTGCCTCGCATGTTGAAGATTATACTATAGAAGAATTAAATATTGATGAAACATTAAAGGATTTTAAAACTATATAAAGGAAGATGAAGTTTGAGATATACTATTTCACGTATTTTTGGGACAATTATAGCTTTTCCAGTAGCAGTTATCGCATGGTTTACTAGTGTTTTTGCTCTAGATATTTATGTTATATTTGATTTTCTTATTTCTGCGGTAACGTTTTTGGCAATTTACTTCCCTACTCAACGTTTAACTTCTAGAAAATATTTAAATGAAATTGGTCTGTCACGTCGTGATTATCATTTTGTAAATAGCCAGTTAAATAATGCACAAGATAAGATTAGAAGAATTTTGAAAACATTTGTAAATGTGAGATCTATTAAAGATTTTAAACAAGTGAATGAAATATACCGAATTTCTCGTGCAATTTATTTTGCAGTGAAACAACAACCGGGTTCATTTTTCAAAGTAGAAGGTTTCTTCTATTCACATATTGATAATGCATTGAATTTAATTGAAGCATATACAAGATTGTCTAAGTCACCTAAAAAATCTAAAGAAGAAAAACAAAAATTAGAACAAACAAGAATTACTTTAGACGAAGTGAAAAGAACTTTAGTTGCTGACTTGAAGAGAATTAATAACGAAAACTATAGCCAGTTAGATATAGAGATGGAATTAAACAAAATGGAACAGAAAAGAAATAAATAACATAGAATTAAGAATGGAGAGAAATTGAATGGCTAAAGAACAAGATTTTTTAAGTTCACATCCATTGGACAAATATATTGATGAACAGTCAGCTAATCAAAATGAAATAATCAATAATAAAACACAATATACTCAAGAGGAACAACAAAAAATCGATAAGTTGAGTGAACAAATAAAGCCAATGGATAATGATGGTTTACTGAATTATGGTACA
This sequence comes from Staphylococcus sp. AntiMn-1, assembly GCF_001663395.1. Lineage (NCBI taxonomy): Bacteria > Bacillati > Bacillota > Bacilli > Caryophanales > Staphylococcaceae > Staphylococcus > Staphylococcus sp. AntiMn-1. The sequence goes on along the minus strand of NZ_CP012968.1, from coordinate 546,467 downwards.
CAAGCACAATCAAATATGTCGCAGTTCTCACACCGTATTTTAAATGAAGTTAACACTACAGATGTTGGGCCTGTCGGTGAATCTCTGAATGGTTTAATGAGTAAATTAAAATCAGTTAATCCAGAAGAACTTAATCCAGAAAATCAATCTAAGTTGAAACGCATATTTAAACGCACGAAAGCATCTGTTAATGAAATATTTTCGAAAATGCAGTCTGTAGGTTCTCAGATTGATCGCATTTCTATTGAGTTAGATAAGCATAAAAATAACTTAAAAAAAGATATAGACATGTTAGATGAATTATACAATATGAATAAAGATTATTTTGAAGAATTGTCTTTATATATTGAAGCAGCTAAAAAGAAACAGCATGCCCTACAACAGACTGAAGTGCCTAAACTTAGAACACAAGCAAAAGCGACAGGTAATCAAATGGATGTGCAAGCCGCATCTGATATGGAACAATTTATAGATCGTTTAGATAAACGTATTTACGATTTGCAGTTATCAAGACAAATTGCAATTCAAACAGCGCCTCAAATACGTATGATTCAAAATGTAAACCAAGCTCTTGCTGAAAAAATTCAAAGTTCAATTTTAACGAGTATACCGTTATGGAAAAACCAAATGTCTATTGCGTTAACATTGATGAGACAACGTAATGCTGTATCTGCTCAAAAGGCCGTTACAGATACTACGAATGACTTACTATTAAAAAACTCTGAATTATTAAAACAAAATGCATTAGAAACAGCTACTGAAAATGAACGTGGTGTCGTTGATATCGAGACACTAAAAACAACACAAAATGATATTATCGAAACAATTGAACAGACACTTCAAATACAAGAACAAGGCCGTACTAAACGTAAGCAAGCAGAAACAGAATTAAATCAACTTGAATCAGAATTACAAAATCAATTGTTAGATATGAAAGATAATAAATAAGATTTTTATTAACAAAAAAAGTAGATGGAATTGGGCCAGAAAATCAAAATTAGATTTCTTCCCCATACCCATCTACTTTTTCTATATGCATTAAAAAATACCATTCTATTAGATTAAACCAATAGAATGGTATTTTAATTTTGAGATTAGAGATTTTATTCTAATCTCCCTATTTAATGCTTACTATCTTCTGTATGTTGAGTTGTTGATTTTTTAATTAAATTATCTGTATCGTCAACTGTGTCTGTAGATTGAGTCGTTACTATATTTTGTTCAACAGCAAGTTTGTGAGCAATTTTCGGTGCTGTCCAAACGACAGGGAGCATTATAATCGATATAGGTACTGCCGTTACGATTATAAAGGACTGTATTGCGCTAATACTGCCCTCGCCAATATTAATAAGAATAATTGAGATTACACCCATAATGGCAACCCAGAATAATCTGATGATTTTAGGTGGGTCTCCCTCGCCGGTAACTGACATAGAAATTGAATATGACATTGTATCGGCAGTTGTTATCACAAATATAAGCGTCAAAATGAGTAAAGCTATAACTAGTACGTTGCCTAAAGGTAATTGTGTAGCAATTGAGATAACTGCTGCAGGTAAACCATTTTCAGATAAAGGATCGCTAATTGAACCGTTATTTTTAGATTCATAAAACAAGCCACTTCCACCTAGAATAGAAAACCAAAAGTGAGAAACCACAGCTGCTACGACTGAAACAAGTATGAAGATTTCTCTAATTGTACGCCCTTTTGATACACGGGCAACTAACATAGCCATCAAAGGACCATAGCCTATGAACCAACCAAAGAAGAAAAGCATCCATGCGCCAGCCCATTGATTATCACCTCTAAAGGTACTGATTTCTAAGAAATTAGTGATGTATGTTCCGTAAGAAGAAATAAATGTATCAATAATAAAGCCACCAGGGCCTATTAATAATATAAAGACGGCAAGCGATATTGCTAACCATATATTTAGTTTGCTAAGAAACTGTATACCTTTATCTATTCCTGTAGTTGCAGATATAGATACTATGACCATAAGTCCTGCAACAGATAAGACTTGAGTAATAATGTTATCTGGAATACCAAAAATACTATGTAACCAGTAACTAAATTGAAAACCGAAAAATCCAATTGTTCCAATTGTTCCAGCTACTGCTCCTAAAATACAAAAGACATCTATCATTGAGCCTGTCTTTGTATGTTCAATCTTTTCACCAAATACTGGGTATAAAATTGTTCTTGGACGCATTTTCATCCCTTTATTATAATGTGCATACATGATTATAATGCCACTTACAGCACCGTAAACCGCCCATGCTGTAAAGCCCCATGATGTGAAACTTTGGGCCATTGCTGCGGGTATAGCTGCTGTACTACTATCTTTGATACTTGAATCCATAGTTGGTGGCACATCAATAAAATAATACATAGGTTCAGCAGCAGCCCAAAATATAGCGCCTGCGCCTAATCCTGATGTAATCACAATTGCTGCCCATCTGAAGTAACTCATTTCAGGTTTAGAAGCATTTCCGAGTCTCACACGGCCATACTTTGAAAAAGCTAAAACAGCACCTACTGCAAATGTTGCTAGCAATAAAACTTGCCAAAATGCACCAAAATATGAAATTGAAAGTTCAAATCCTTTTTGCACGAAATCCGAAGTTGCTGTAGTAAATAGTGATGACATAATTACAAATAATACAAGTACGCCACCGCTAATAAGAAACACTGGCCAATCTAGTTTATCTTTCCAATAAGAAAATTTAATGTTATTCTACTCCTCTTTTTAGTTTCTCTCTATTTTTCTTTATATTAAGTCTTTTATAATAAATAGTTAGCTTTTTCAATACTTATTGAAATGCTTACGAATATCATTGAATATTGTTTTAGAATTCAAGATTATAAGTATGAAAATGAAATCTCACGCTATAGCAAATGGTGTTTTTGTGAATATGAATACGTGTATTTACCATCTTTAATAAAAAATATGTAAGTCTATTTATGATAGTGACAAGAGACTTACTATCGTCACTGACGAAACACTTGAAGTTAAGATTATAGCCCACTTCTTCTTAGTAATCAATTGGACTTTGCAAAATTGTTATAATTTTTAAGATTAAATAATTATATATTAATCATGCACTTGGAAAATTCACCATCTTAAAAAATGATTTTTTGAATTAAATTAAGGTTCCCAACACCAAAATAAAAGTGTTACACATAAAAAATCCCTTCAAAGTAGTCACTTAAAAAAGTGATTACTTTGAAGGGGTTGATCATTACAAAAATGTTGCATTTAAATATTGAGCAGTATCTACTTAAATGAACTTTTTAATCTTTTTCGTAAACGATAGGCTTTTGATTTTTAACCATGGTAGCTACAATATAACCTATAATTGTAGTTACTATAGCAATTGGGAACCATTCTAATGAATAGTCTTTTAAAGGTAAGCTATCAATAAAGCTCATTTTTATCCAGCCTTGTGTGTGTACTACACTTAATATTGAAACAATAGAAACAATCGCAACTGGAATTTGTTGTGCAATTGGCTTAGTTGGTACAAAACGTGCAATCAATATCAGCAATACTGAAGTGATTGCTACTGGATATACAATGCTAAGTACTGGTACAGACATTGAAATTACTGAATTTAGACCTTGGTTTGCTAATATAAAACTAATTAGAGTAAAACCAATTACATACATTTTATAAGAAATTTTCGGTAAAATTCTATGGAAATATTCTGACACTGAAACGATTAAACCACATGCAGTAGTTAAACACGCAAGTGCAACAATAATGCCTAATAAATATTTACCAAAAGTTCCAAAACCTACACCTGCCATTGTAGTTAATAAGTATGTGCCTATGTTTTGATCTTTTGCTGTTAAACTAGCAATTTTTTCTTGTGATACATCCATGTGATTCCCTATAAAACCTAGAGAAATATAGATGAACATTAAGGCAATTGCAGCGATTAGACCAGCTAGCAATGTTTGCTTGAATATCTTATTCGCGTTTGCAACGCCTGTCGCTTTTACAGCATTAACTACAATCATTGAAAAGGCAATTGCTGCAATAGCGTCCATCGTCAAGTAACCATTCGTAAAACCTTGTGAAAATCCAGCAAAGCCAGAAGTAAACGCTTCGGCAGATTGACTTGGAGCATTACCACCAAAATCTACAAATCCTTTAATGATCATTGCTAAAATAGTAACAAGTAGTAATGGTGTTAACAATGAGCCGATACGATTAATCATTTTACTAGGGTTGATACATAAATATAATACAATTAAGAAATAAATAACTGTAAATATAAATAATGCTAAACTACTATTTGTTTGTGCAATCGGTGTAACAGTCATCTCAAATGATGTTGATGCTGTACGTGGAATTGCAAATAACGGACCTATTGTTAAGTATATAATTACTAAGAATACTACTGAAAACTTCGGTGAAATTTTATTTAATGAACCGATGTAGCCTTGTTTATCTAACGCTCCCACGACAACGCCTAACAACGGTAATCCGATTCCAGTTAATGCAAATGCTAAAATGGATGGCCAGAAATATTCCCCACTATCTAAACCTAAATTAGGTGGGAATATAAGGTTGCCAGCGCCAAAGAACATTGCAAACAATGTGAAACCTATAATCCATGTATTTTTATTCATATGACGTTCTCCTTTTAATCCAATAAAATAATATTACCTATTCTATCACGTTTAATTAGATGCCGTCTATATAAATTTCAGAATATTTAAATATATAGCGATTTATTTATAAAAATTAGTCTAGCTAAAATGATTTTAATAAAAGTTTTTTCAATAATGGTGACAAATGACTTGGCAAATTTTCTACGCCTTCTACAAAGATTGCATACTGACCATAAATATTATGAATCGTTTGTTCAATGTCTTCTGTAATAGGTTCCTGACTTAAAAATACATTGAATACTTCAATTCCCATTTTTCTAGCGGTTTCAACAGCTTCATAAGTGTCTAAAATACCATCTTGACTATAATTATATGCTGAAGGTTCACCATCTGAAAATACAATTAGAAAGCGTTGGTTATGCGAACGACGCATTAATCGTTCACTCCCTATTCTAATTGCTACGCCATCTCTATTATCATCTTGAGGCTCTAATGCCATAATTCTAGGTCCATCTTTTTCTAAGGTTGAGCGGTCGTATGAAATGATTTCGTCAATAATATTAGGTTGATTTGCATCATCAGCATCGAACGCGTCTTCGTTAAATGCAAGTATCTCATGTTTAACATTTAATGATTTTAAAGTTTCATGGAATAGAACAACACCCTTGATGGTTTCTTCCATCTTATCTTGCATACTTGCAGATGCATCAACTAACAATGTAAAAGTAGCATCAAAGGATTGACTTAAATCTTGTTTCTTATAAAATAACTTATATTGATCATCAATAAACCAATTAAGTAGATTTTTCTGTAATCTTCCTTTAGTTAAATTACGACGTTCATCTTGATATTCTCTATCAATTGTTTTCTTAATAATTTGAATTAAATCTTTTGTTTCAAACTGAACCTCAGATTCAACGTTATGATAATCATTGATATATTGTGGTTCAATGTCTGGGATATTCCATTTAATCTCTACATTTTGATTGATACCTTTGAGTGCGAACGCTTGATTATGACCGACAGAACCACCTTCGTCATCTTCAACATTATCAGTAGATCCTTTGCCCTTTTTTGTTTGCATATCAGTCATATCATCGCTCGCATCGCCTTCACGTGCGGTGTCATTATCTCCCATGACATCACTATTTTCACCTTCATGCAATTCCATTTCTAAATAAGCGCCACCTTCAGACGCACTATCTTGATTATTAGATTCCATTTCTTCACTTACAACTTCTTCATCGTTTTGTTCATCAGACTGTCCATCTGAGTTACTTGCATCAGTTCTCGTTAAATCCTCAAAATTAAGTTCTTGTATTGCTTCATAAACTTTTTTCGGTAAATGATAATATTCATTCAACATATCTTCTTTTAAAATACCATCAATTTGATACATGATACGTTCTGCTAAATACATGTTATCTTCAGACGTTTCATTATAGAAGAAATTAGGTAAATATTGATACATATGATTTAAAACATCATCAATTTGAGGGTGTATTTGTGGTACATCATAAAAGTTTTCTGTTAAAAAAGATGCTTCTAGATATAAAAAAAGTAAGTCTGTAAAGGTTGTTTTAGTTTTATAAACTTTGATTTGTGTCTGAGTATAGTTCAATCTGACTTCATTACGCATTTGAATTATAGGTTTTGTAGATGGACGTAATTGTACTATGGTATTTAATACACGTTTGTCTTCTAATAATTTGAAAAGTTGTTGGAAGAATTTAGGATGTTGAAACTCACGATTATGAATGACTTCATTAACAATCTTTTCATCCATCATTTGATAGCCATAAGTAGCAAGTAATACATCTGATTTTAATCCAGTTGATTCTATTTCTTTGCTTCTATGTGACCAAAATGAACTTGTAATTAGCGTATGGTTGATAGGATCATAATATGGAAATTTTTGAATCTTAACATGTGCTTGTTCATTTTTCAGTAAAAGACGAGCTAAATCTTGTAGCATCATGACTTGCTTTGCATCAAGCTGTTCGTCATTAAATTTTATAAAACGATCACTCATGGTTATCCCTCACTAAAAGTTTAATTCTACTGCGTTTTTAATTGCTTGTTGTTCACGTTCATCTTCTAATTTATCTATAATCGTACGTTGTATCGCACGTTCTATTGGCATGATGGTTGCTAAATCACTCAAATCGATTAGTGCTCGAATACTTGCTGCTTCTTCAGAAATTTGACCTTGTTTTGTCATTGTTCTCAAATCTTCATTGAATTTTATAATGTTTTGGATAACAGCATCGTCTTTTAACTGACTTTGATTTTTAATAACGTCACTTAAAATATCACCATCAATATAATCTACTTCAATAACAACGAAACGGTTTTTTAATGCTTCATTCATAGGTAATGTACCAATGTATCCTACGTTTATTGCTGCAATAACATTAAAACCTGGTGCCGCACTTACAACTTCCCCGGTAAATGGATTTGTTAATTTTCTTCGATAGTCTAATACACCATTTAGTATTGGAAGCGTTTCTGGTTTCGCCATATTAATCTCATCGATATAAAGAATATTTCCTTCTTTCATAGCTTGTATGACAGGTCCGTCTATAAAGACAATTTCCTGTGATCCATTTTCATTTGTTTGTATTGTTTTAAATCCTAATAAACTTTCTGCATCTAAATCGACGGAACAGTTAATTTGGTGCATTGGTCTATTTAAAGTTTCACTTAATGTTTCAGCGAGTTTCGTTTTACCAGAACCTGTTGGTCCTTTTAACAGTATATTTTTATTTAATTGCATTAATGATTTGGCATCATTAAAAACAGTTTCATCTCTATTAATATATTGTGCGTTTGTCATTTTTAAATGTCTCCTTTGGCATTTACATGTTTGTCTGATAATTGTTAAAAACCATTAAAAATAGACTGGGACAAGAATACATTATCATATTTTGCCCTAGTCTATTTTTAATAAGAAAATATATAAACTCACAATCTATTGTGAGTAATTGTTCGTTGCTTTCATGGTTCAATACGATATATTTAAAATATTATACTTCTTTAAAATACTCTTTATAATATCCGCCAACTAGACCAGAGTTATCGATGATTTGATAATATTCTTCGGTTTCATTAATAACGTTATATTGCTTTCCTACTGTTAGCATATCAGATACCGTGAATTTTTTCGCTTCCGCATGTTCAACTTCGACTTTTTTAATAGGTGTATTTGTTTTCCAAGTTTCATGTAACATAATTATAAAAACCTCTCTTTATTGTTTTATTTCTAAAGTTAAAATAAATGTGATGCCGCTTTTTTCACTAATTCTTAAAGAACGTTCACCATCTTGATCTAATGTTTGATAAGGAATCCCAATGACTTCAAGTTGTTGTAATGCATTTTGAAAATGTGCTTTTGATTCAGTAGCAAATTCAATTTGTTCAACTATACCATGTTCAGGCATTTTAACTTCATCTTTTGCAGCATAGATATGTAGCTCGCCACCTAGCCCACCGTCTCCAATACGAAATACTTGTACTTTGTAATCGGCATCGTCTGTTGGTACGTATTCAGCAAAATGTATGAGTCCAAAAACTTTAGTTAAAATAGATTGCGTTAATATGAGTTCATTAACTTTCAATATGACAGGTCCTAAACCTTGGATTTGGTGTAACGGATTTACAGTACTTTCAAATGATGGCATACCTAATGGTGCTCCAGTATTATGTTCGTTTGAGTAAATATTAAAAGTTTGATCATTTTGGTCTTTAAAATCAAAATATTTATGACCATTTAAATCTGTAATTCCACCATGGTTAATGTGTTGATTATCTAATACTGATTTATACTCATCCAGACCTTCATCACTTGGTACGCGCAAACCAATATTATCTATATGATTATTATTGTTAATATAGTTAGGTATTTCTACGAAATGTATACGTGTACCAGAATTAAGTTCAGCATCTCCAAAACGTAGCGCTTGCCCTTTGTTTGTCACATTGAGTCCGAGTATATCTTTAAATAAAGTTTTAGTTTTTTCTAAATCATTTGTCCCTGTAGTAACACTTCTAAGACCATTCATTATATTAACCCCTCTATTCATATCTTTTCAACTAATTATAACTTACTTTAAGTATTATTTGTATGATGAATAATGGTTTTACAAAATTATAACGATTATACATTGGACGAATTAAGAAAATGTATTAAAATGTATCTATATCGTGATTTATTATTGTTCATGACAAATTTGAAAATAGATTTATTGAATTAGAAGGAGGTTTTAAAATGTTAACAGTATGGGTTGTATTTGGTATCACTGTGCTTATAGCAGTGTATTCTGGAATTACTTTCTTTTCAAATATAAATAATAAAGCAAAGCAAAAAAGTGCTAATGCTAAAAGTGTTAAGAAAAATAATATCTATGGCGTAGTTTTCTTAGTATTTTTAATTCTAGCTATTATTGAGCTTTTTGTGTATATAGCTTAATAAATTTACATTTTTTAAGACATGTAAATTTAATCGAGATTATTGGAGTTAAAATTTAAAATAACATGTAGTTGTTATACTTGAATAATAAAGCCATAGTAAAATTTAAAAGGTTTGGGATAAAATTATCTCATGCTCTATTAGGAAGCCCAAATCTATTAGAAAAACTGATAGATTTGGGCTTCCTATTTAATTTTTAATGATAGTAAAGCGTCTACTTGTTTTCGTATAACTAAACCCTTTTTGTATTAACAACATTTACTTATCTTATTGCCTATTGAAAAAATATTTGATCATTTGAAAAAATATAACTATATATATAAAAGAATGGATGCATAACATTATAAAGTCTAGGTTAAATATATGAATGGAATCCTTATTTAATAGATATAAAATACTGCTTATAGGTGGAAGAGTCCATAATATCCATTGCAAAAATGAAAATTGTTCTATTAATAAATCCTTGGTAAGTGTAACAATTATGATAAGTATTGTAAGAAGCCAATTAAAGTTTTTACTAGCAATTTTTGTATTTGTTACAAAAGAACCTAATAATATCCCAAATAAACCCATTAATATATGTGTGATTAAACCTATGGAAATTAAATTTAATGTAACATCTTTATTAAAAACATGGATTAATAATGGATAGGATAGTGAAAGTAGTATTAATAAACAGCTAACTAGAAAAAGATATAAAACTTTAAGTTTTAAATAATTGTTTTTAGATCTTAATTGGATATATAAAATATAGCGTTCGTTAATAGTATCGTGCTTGAAATTAATAATTGTAAGCCAAGTCATTATAAGAAATAGTACAATTGATGTGGAACCATAACTAGATAATACAGGGACATCTTTATAGATATAGATGCTTATTAGACATAATAAGTAAATAAAAATAGGTGGTATAAAAATATAAGATTTTAAAAACTTTAAATTTTCATATTTTAAAAAAGTAAGTAGCATATTATAAGTCCTTTACTTCTATAATTTCATAATTATAATCTATTAAATTTTGTATAACTAAGTTAGATTTTGATTTATATACTTGTATCGCTAACTTATTGTCGCTAATTTTTATTGTAGAAACTATAGAATCTTCATTATTTGCCATAATTAAGTTGTTGTGATTTTGTTTATGGCTTTGCACAATAATTAATTTCTGCGTATCTTGCTTAGAGATGGATTTAAATGTGTAATCATCTAAATTGAGTATATGAGTGACTACAGTATTTTCAAAATTGTAATCATGCGCTGTTAAAATAATTGTTTTCGTTTTAACTAATTGTTTTAAATGATTTATAAATCGTTTTTCTGATTTATTATCTAGACCTGAAAATGGTTCGTCGAAAATTAAAATGTCAGCATCCGCTAATAGACACTGTATAATATTAACTTTTTGTAATGTTCCTTTAGATAAACGATGCAACTTCAAATCTTGAAATTCAGTTAAATAAAATAAATCCAAATAATTTTGCAGTATAGTATGTACTTGTTTTTTATTAATTTGATCATTTGAGTTAATTATGAATAATAAAAATTGTTTTACTGTTACTTTAATGTTTTTAGGAAATGTATCCGGGGCATAGCTAATTTTAGAATCAGTATAAATATTGCCGTTACTTGGTAACTGTAATTTGGAAATAAGTTTTAATGTTAAGCTTTTACCCACTCCATTTATTCCTTTTACTAAAGTTATGGAATTTTTGGGGATTTTAAAGGACAAATCATTAATGATTAGATTTTGGTTAAGCATTTTTGATACGTTTTTAGCTTCAATCGCTATGTGCACTGAAAATCATTCCTTTTTCTATAAAAGTTTATTATTTACCTTTGCCATAAATGAGCTGTACGACACCACTTTGATAAGTATGTGTTTTTAGCAATGACAAATTCAATCTCTGACTCATATTTTCAAATAATGGTTTTCCAGAACCTAACACTACAGGGTGAATAGATAAACGATACTCATCAATTAAATTATTATCTATAAATGAGGTGATAATACTAGACCCACCATATAACCAGATGTCCTTTGTATGGGCTAATTTGATTTGTTCTACTGACTTGATAATGTCAGGATTATTAATAAATTCAGTTGTTGTTTGATCGGGAATATGTTGACGTGTAAATACATATTTCCTTTTGCTATGAATATTGTCCCACATCAACTGGTCTCCATTGATATTATCATCTGCGTGCGGTTGGAACGTTCCCCATAAGTCATAGCTTTTTCTACCATAAATAATAGCGTCTATTTGGTTTAAAAATGCATTGAAATTCATTTCTGGATCCATGATGCACCAATCAATTTCACCATTGGCCCCTTCTATAAATCCATCTAAAGTTACAGCAAGATCTAATATGATTTTGCTATTATTGATCATAAAAGGCACCTTCATTCATTAAGATATATTATTATATATTTATTGTAATGAAGCTTAAATAAAAAAACAATCATTCTATATTCCAAGCAAACATGTACTTTTAAAATCAAAAATGTTCGAATAAAAAGGAGCAAGGTAAGAAATCAAATTTTGGTTTCTTACCCTGCTCCCACATTGCTGAATTAATACAGACCACTACAGTGAAATATATTATTTACATTTATAAAATAACATGTTGTATTTATGTCCCTTGCGCTGAATAGATCTTTAAGGTAGTGAAAATTTAATCACTGGCAAATGTTACGGTATGATTTGATTCAGAAGACATTTGAATTGCATCTATCATAGCTATGGATGCGAGTGCATCATCAGCATGTACATAATTTTGCGTATCGTAATGTATGCAGTCATAAAATTGATTAATCAGTTTACCATGACTTGGTCCATAATAAGATTTTGTTTTAGGTGCTTTAGCATCTTCTATAACTTGTATTTTATAACCGTCTTCATTTACGCGTGTCAGAATATTATCCTTAATTGTGAATTTTTCATTTTCAAAGATGACTTGAAGCTCAACACTAGAATTTCCAATACTGGCATTTGTAGCGAAAAACATGCCATTTGCTTTATTTTCAAATTCTATATGTGCTGCTGCGGTATCCTCTACTTCAATATCGTAATCTAATAGTTGTGAGACATTGCCTTTAATAGACGAGATTTTGCCGCAAAGTAATTGCATTAAATCAAGTGTGTGAATGGCTTGATTGATTAACACGCCACCACCAGCAGTGTCCATCTTACCGCGCCAAGGTTTCTCTGTATAATAAGCTTCAGGTCTAAACCAAGTTACGAGACCTTTTACGCCGATGATGTTGCCATGTTTACCACTTTCGACGATTTGTTGTAGTGTTTGAAAGGTGTCGTTATAGCGATTCTGAAAGCAAATACCAATTTTTATTTCTGGGTATTTACGTTCTAATTTCACTAATTCAAGTCCTTCTTTGGCATTAATTGCGAGTGGTTTTTCTTGAAGCACATGAACGCCTTTTTCGACACAAGTCGTTGTCGCTGATAAGTGTAAATAGTGAGGTAAACAAATATGAACACAATCTAACGCTTCTGAATCTAACATTTCATTTAAATCTTTATAAAAATGAGCATGAGGCACTTTATTTTTAAATAATTCATTTTCATCACAAACTGCTACTAATTGAGCTTCTGGATTATCATCAATCGCTTGAATATGTACTTGAGCGATATCACCTAGTCCAACAATTCCAATTTTAAGCATATGACCATCTCCGTTTATTTATGCTTTTATGAGTTAATTTATTGTTCTGATTGAATTTTTTCTTGTAATGCATTTTTAAATTCTGTTGGATCTACTGGTAGTGATACCTCTTTGCCTAACCAACTTGAAAGGTAAATGGCATTTACGAAGTTAACACCATTAATACCGTCACTGCCTGGGGCAATCAATGGTGTATCATCGATAATATTAGCTGCAAAGTTTTCTAATACGCTGATGTGTTGTTGACCCCACACACTTTCAAATTCAAATGTTTCTTGATCATAGATATCGTCAAAACCATTGCCAGTGAAAATTTTGGCAGCATCTTCCCACGACATATTACGATTCATATCTGTTTCAGAATCTTTTAGGCGAGTCAGTGTAATTTTTTTACTATCTTCTACTAATATTTTACCTTTATCGCCAGTGATTTCTAAACGGTCTGTTCCGATAATGTCATGTATACATGTAATGAATACACCTGTTGCTCCGTTGCCATAATCTAATATAGTTGTTACATCATCATCGACGTTTAATTCTCTTTGGTAACCATATTTGACATTTGAAAATACTTTTTCAGGTAAGCCACATAACCACTGGAGTAGATCGATTTGGTGTGGCGCTTGGTTTACTAAAACACCACCACCTTCTCCATCCCAAGTTGCTCTCCAAGAACTTTGATCATAATATGCTTGTGGACGCCACCATGTAGTGATAATCCAATTTGTACGACGAATTTGACCAATTTCACCATCATCAATTAATGCTTTAACTTTTTGATATAAAGGGTTAGTTCTTTGATTAAAGAAAATACCAAATGTTAATTCCGGTTTAGAAGCTGCTAAATCACTAATTTCTTTAACTTTTTCAGCATAGATATCTGCAGGTTTTTCTAAAAGTGCATGAATATCTCTAGACAATGCTTCTTTGCCTATTTCTGTATGGAGGTAATGAGGCACTGTCGTAACGACTGCATCTACATCACCACTTTCTAACATATCAATATAGTTGTCGTAGAATGGTACATCAGGATACTTTTCAGCACTTAACGCTTTTTTCTCTGGATCAATATCACATATTGCACCGATTTCTAGTTTATCTACTTCTCCGCTATGAATAAAACCTGCATAAGTACCACCTTGTGCACCTAAACCAATAATTCCTAAACGAACTTTTTCCATTATGCATTCTCCTCTTGTTCAATATTAGATAGTATTTTAAGTAAAGCTTCATATTGCATTTTATATCCTTCAGCACCATCTTTAGCTACTGTGTTTTGGATTGTCTCTGTGGAATGTTCAAGTTCTAAATCTTTAAGTGAATCAAACACAACGAGATGAGGTTCTAGTGTTAAAAAACCTTCGTAGCCGCGGTCGATTGCTTGTTTAAGTATCGATTCAATTTGACCATCCCCCGTGCCACATAAGACATTGACGCTATCTTCATAAACAGCATCTTTAATATGAATATATTCAATATGTGGAGTCAATAATTCATAACATGCTTGTGGATCCTCGTCACATTGAACAAAATTTGCGAAATCAAAGATTGCCTTAAAATGTTCTGAACCGACTTCATTTAAAATAACATTGCAACGTCGAGCAATATCCCCAAAGATATCTTTTTCATTTTCATGAAGTAATATCACATTATATTGTTCAGCAATTTTGGCAAATTGCTTTAATTTAGCAATGACTTCTTTTTCATAATCATCAAAATTATCTTCTTTTGGTATATAAAAACTAAATATTCTAATGTATTTACAATCTAAAGCATTTGATATTTGGCATAATGTTTTTAATATTTCTAATTGTGCTTCAAAAGCGGCATCATCATTAATATAAATTTTACCGATTGGAGATCCAATGGATGAAACACCAATGTTCCATTTTTCCAACCTTGGTAAGACATCTTTTTGTATGCTTTCAACTGAGTATTTGCTAATATTTTCACCATCAACACCGCGCAGTGAGATATAGCGCATACCTAATTCACTGACAGTTTTTAACTGAGTATCTAATTCTGATGATATTTCATCAGAAAATCCTGATATTGCGATATTTTTCATTATAAAAATACCTCCATTTTTAATAAATATAACTTAACTTTTATAAAATAGTTAATTGCAATCGCTTACATAATTTTGCTTTAAAAAGCACCTATCAAGGTGTAAATAGACGATTAATTTAAATTAGAACCATGTTTTATAACCTAAATCAATTAAGTGGTCACGACTTGTGATTAAGCAATCATAGGGATCGGCACCGTACAATTTATCTTGCTCAACAAAGAAATATTCACTGCCACTTTCAAGGCCAGCTTCTATGATATCTCGTAAAGGTAAAGTACCTTCACCAAGTTCAGCAAATTGTGTAATCATATGTAGCATATAATATACCTTCTCAACGCCTTCTCCAGGGTATTGGTTCCAGTCAATTTCTCCAATGCGGTAATCTTTTAAGTGAATGGCACGAATACGGTTTGCGTATGTTGGTATGAATTTAGCTGGGTCTATACCAGCGCGCCAAATCCAATGTATATCTAACTCAAAGCCTAAATGTTCAGTATTATCACGCATTAAATCTAACATGAGCTCTCCATTATAACGAACGAATTCTATGTTATGCGCATGATAGTATAGATCGATGCCATGTTCTTTTAAGCGTTTAGCATATTCCTCACAGATTTCGGCAAATTTAAGCGTACTTTCTTTAGAACCCATATAATTCATAGGAAGCATGCCAATACGTAAAATTGTACAATCTACAGCTTTACAATCTGCTACAATTTTATCAAAATCATTTTGTAATGTATCACCTGGGTATTTTTGTTCTTCAGAAATATCTTCAACCCCGCAAGACATTGCTGCGATATTCATGCCAAAATCTTTAATTGCACGTTGCATTTCAGTAATGTTCTGTTCTGTCATTTCTATTTGAGATACTTCAACAGCATGGTAGCCAAGCTCATTTACTTTATTTAAAACGTTGTATATTCCATCTTCAGCTACCTTATCTTTAAGCATCATCATTTGAACTCCAATTTGTGGTTCAGTCATATAAATCATCCTTTCAATTTAATATTGCTTTAGTGTTATAATTTAATTATATATTGAGTGAAAATTAACAACATTGTAAATAAAGGGAAAAAGATTGTTTTTTGAGTGGGAGGTAATTTAATGAAAGATAATGGGGATATTAAGTTTAAATTTGATTCTATCTCGTTACCTTTTGATGGAGAGTATGCAGCATGGCACAGGATAAGTGATGGTCACTTTGGCAATGAATTACATTATCACGACCATTATGAAATATTTTTCTCACTATCAGGTAATATGCTATATACCATTGAAGGTAGAAAATATCAGTTAGACGTAGGTTCTTTATTGCTCATTACGCCATATGAGTTTCATCAATTAAATGAACAAATGGATGGGCATGCCGAACGTATTGGATTAAGGTTTGATGCACATTTATTAGAATATTTGTCTACAGATAAATGTGATTTAAGTGGATGCTTTGACACAAAATCACCAAATTTTAAAAATTTACTACAATTGTCAGAATCGCAAAAAAGAGAACTATATTATTTGCTTCAGGGTTTAATTAATGAACAAAATAGTCAGAAATTCGGGAAGAAATTAGCAGAAGAAGCATTGCTCACTCAATTTTTTATACTTTTAAATAGAGTGTCTATTGCTAATGAACAGGTATCAGTGCTAGATGATCCGGAATCGGAGTTAGTAAGACAAGTATTAGATTACATGGAGTTACATTATGCAGATCCTATTTCATTAGAAGATTTGGAAAAGAAATTCTATGTTAGTCGCTATAAAATTACTCAACATTTTACTCGCCTTGTAGGTTACCCACCTTATCGCTATTTATTACAGAAACGATTACAAAATGCGCAACGTATGTTGAAAAATGGAGAAAGTCCACAACAAGTTGCCAACTTATGTGGTTTTAGCGATTATTCTAACTTTTATCGAAAATTCAAAACGTCTTATGGATGCAGCCCACGTGATTATTATCAAAAACACGTCAAAAATTAAATGCTAATATAGTAGAGAAATGCCATTACTTTAAAATTGTCTCAGCTAGTGAGTCTATAGTGATGGCTTTTTTTAATGGAAAGACCGATTATGAAAAAGTACTTAACATGATAAAAATGCATCTATGCTTTTAAAGATACAAAAATTAAGTTTATACTCTAGCAATGTGTAACGGTTAGTAATCATTATTTGAATGGTCAAAAGTAAAATATAATAAGCTAGTTATTGAAATAGAATAATGAACTGTGATCATCAGAATAAATAGAAATATCGTAGCTACTATAGATTTCAAACATGAAATCTGCTGTTTTACGTGTTTAAAACCCAGAATATTCAAATTAATAAATAGTTACACTAACACTGCTATCATAAGGTTTATAGTTTTTATACAATGTCTTTACTACCTCCCTCTTTAATAAAACGTTATAACGTGTATAATGACGTTATAACGTTTTATGATTTAAAATGAAGTTTCCTTACGTTAGATTATAAAAATAAAGGCGGGAAAATCTATGAAAGAAATTAATGATATTATTGCTGAAAACCTTAAGTTGTATAGAATACAAAATGGTTATTCATTAGAATATTTATCCACTTTGACTGAAGTAAGTAAAACGATGCTTGGACAAATTGAACGTAAAGAATCTATTCCATCGATTACAACATTATGGAAAATTGCCAACGGTTTAAAAGTTTCATTCTCTGAACTTACACAAGAAAATATTGAATATATTAGAAAGATATCTGCGAATGAGTTGAAGCCATTAACTTCAGAAGATAATAAATATAAAGTATATCCATTTTTTAAGTTTGATATTGAGAAAAAGTTTGAGAGTCATATGGTTATTATAGAGCCTGACGGTCTTATGAAAGATTCGCCACATGGTTCTGGATCTATAGAGTACATAACGGTTTATGAAGGTACACTAACGCTTAAATTGGATGGAGACAACTATACGGTTCACAAAGATGAATCTATTAAATTTAACGCTAATATCTTCCATTTTTACTCAAATGAAAATAATTCATCAGTTCGATTTAATATGATTGTGCATTATTAATTTCTTTGCAGAAATATTTAACTGTTTTCAGGTTGTAATAAAAATATAAGTAACTGCATACTAATCGCTCACATTGTAATTTAAGTGCGATTTTAAGTTGATGTCTTATTTTGTGATTAAATATACCTTTTGAGTTATTGTTGTTGTATATGTCCTTTTAAATGAGCATATTTTTATAATTCCATATATCTGTTAAGTATAGTCAAAGACATAACTCGGTTTTCTAATACTATCTATTTTTATTAAATTCATGGTTAAACTTAATAACATCGTTGATTTTAAGTGTTGCCATAATTAGTTTTAGTATTTTTCTTCTAAGACAACGCTCAAAGGCTTCCGGTTATATTTGTTTAACGTGTGGCTTGATAATATTAATCATCGCCTTTATTTTTTGATTAGCTTGGGGCGTGAATACGAAGTCGAATTTTGATTTCATGTTCACGCTCCTTATTTGGATTTTAAAGTAATTAAAATTTAAAAAAATACAACGACGCTTAGCGCCGTTGTATTGGGATTAATAAACTATTTTGTGTTTTGGATTAAGATTCTAATAGTAAATCTTCTGGGTTTTCAATTAAATCTTTAATCATTTTTAAGAATCCTACTGCTTCTTTACCATCAATGATTCTGTGATCATAGCTTAATGCAATGTACATCATTGGACGGTTTTCAATTGTATCTGCATCGACAGCAATTGGACGTGTAATAATTGAGTGCATACCTAGAATAGCAGCTTGGCTACCATTGATGATTGGTGTAGACATCATTGAACCAAAGATACCGCCATTAGTAATTGTGAATGAACCATTTACCATATCGTCTAGGCCGAGTTTTTTATCGCGTGCTTTTTTAGCTAAATTACCAATTTCTTCTTCGATTTCAGCAAAGTTTTTCTTGTCACAATCTCTAACGAAAGGAACAAGTAAACCATCGTCAGTAGATACTGCCACACCGATATCATAGAATTGTTTAGTAATCATATCGTCGCCGTCTATCTCAGCATTCACACCTGGGAATTTTTTCAGCGCTGCAACAGCTGCTTTTGTAAAGAATGACATGAATCCGAGTTTAGTACCATCATGGTCTTTGATGAATTGTTCTTTTTTACGTTTACGTAAATTCATTACGTTAGTCATATCAATTTCGTTAAACGTAGTTAACATAGCTGTATTATTAGAAACTTCTAATAATTTCTTAGCAGCTGTTTTCTTACGACGAGACATTTTTTCTCTCACTACTGGTTTTGATGGATTTTGTTGTGCTGGTTTTTTCGCTTCTTCTTTAGCGGCTGGTGCTTCTTGTTTTGAGCTTGCTTGATTTTGACTTTGATCAACATGTTCTTTTCTTACAACATCATTTGATTGCGCTGCTACTTCAGATAAGTCGATACCTTTTTCACGAGCATATTTACGTGCTGACGGTGTTGCATTAACACGTTGCCCATTGTCTTGATCTTTTTCTTCTGATTTATCATTTTGTGTTTCAGATTGTTGTGGTTGAGCTTTTTCTGATGATGAATCGTCTTTAGCATCATCTTGTTTAGCTGATGCTTCTGAAGCGTTGTTTCCGCTACCTTCTCCAACGACAGCGATAGACTGGCCTACTTCAACTGTATCGCCTTCGTTTGCAAGTAATTCTTGAAGAACACCTGCTTCTTCTGAAACAACTTCAACGTTTACTTTATCTGTTTCTAGTTCAACGATAGCTTCACCTTTATCTACGTTATCGCCTACTTGTTTTAACCATTCTGCAATGGTACCTTCTGTTATGGATTCTGCTAATTCTGGAACTTTTACCTCTGGCATGCTTGACTTCCCCTAGTTAATTTTTGTACTTTGTTCGAGTATCATATTTTGAACGAGTTTGTGAATTTCACCATCACCTTCAGCTGGTGCCGAACGTTGTATACGACCATGATAACTTAAATCGTATTTATCTGTAGTTAATTCTTTTAGATATGGATAAACAAATGACCATGCACCTTGGTTCTTAGGTTCTTCTTGTACCCAAGCTACGTTTTCTAAATTCGGCAATTCATTTAATAATGCTTCGATTTCTGTTACAGGGAATGGGTAAAGTCTTTCAACTGCAACAACTAATATAGAATCATTTGGATTTTTAGCCAAATACTCTTTTAAATCAATAAACATTTTTCCTGAAGCTAAAATAACTTTTCTTACAGCGTCTTTTTGATGTTCTTCTGGTAAAATCGCTTCAAATTTGCCCGTAGTAAATTTACTAATAGGATCTGCTACAGTTTTATTACGTAATAAGCTTTTCGGTGACATTACTACTAAAGGTCTCATAGATTCTGTACCTAATGTAGCAGCTTGGGCACGTAATAAATGGAAATAATTACTTGAACTAGATAAATTAACGATTGTCGCATTATTTTCTCCTGCAAGTTGCAAGAATCTTTCTAAACGTGCAGATGAATGTTCTGGTCCTTGTCCTTCAAATGAATGAGGTAACAATAATGTTAAAGCAGAACGTTCGCCCCATTTAGCTCTTGAACTAAATAAGAAGTTATCAAAAATCATTTGAGACATATTTGAAAAATCACCATATTGAGCTTCCCAAATTGTCATACATGATTTATTTTGAACGTTATAACCATATTCAAAGCCAACTACCGCAGCTTCTGATAATGGTGAATTTCGTACTTCAAACGTCGCTTTTTGATCAGGTACATGATGTAACGGTGTATACTTCTCACCAGTCTCTGGGTCATGTAATACTGCGTGACGATGACTGAAAGTACCACGTTCACTATCTTGACCTGTTAAGCGTATTGGATTGCCGTTTTGAGTGATCGTCGCAAAAGCTAATTGTTCTGCTTGAGCCCAGTCAACTAATCCATCTTCTTTTTCAAACGGCTCTCTACGTTTCTCCAATACTTTATTAAGTTTCTTCAATACATTGAAATTTGAAGGATACGTAAGCATCGCATCATTAATTTCTTTTAGATGTTCAAAACTTAATTCTGTATCTTGACTTTGAATTGGTTCTGCCAAATCGTCTGGTTTTTGCATATTTGGATTATCCATTTTATTATTTTTATCGATTTTGTCATGAGCTGCTCGTAATGATTTTTGTACTTCATCCATAATATTATTCATTTGATCTTCTGTAATAATATTCTCATCAACGAGTTGTCTTCCGTATAAAAGTTCAACGGAGTCATGTTTACGTATTTCATGATATTGTAGTGGGTTTGTGATTGATGGTTCATCCATTTCATTATGACCATATCGACGGTAACCAACTAAATCAATAACAACATCTTTATGGAATTCTTTTCTGAAAGCCATAGCAATTTCAATTGCTTCAATTGTTGCTTCAACGTTGTCTGCATTAACATGCATAATTGGCACATCATATCCTTTTGCAACATCTGAAGAATATGTTGTAGAACGACCTTCTTCAGGTTCTGTTGTAAAGCCGATACGGTTATTTGTAATAACGTGGAGTGTACCGCCAGTAGAATAACCATCAAGACTACCTAAGTTCATTGCTTCAAAATTGATACCTTGACCAGGATAAGCTGCATCACCATGAATTAATATTGGCATTGATTTTTCGAATTCAGTTGTTACTGCACCAGGTTTATCTGTATTGTCTTGTGTTGCACGTGTTTTACCTAAAACAACAGGCGCTACGATTTCTAAATGACTTGGGTTATTAGCTAATGAAATACGTTGTTCACTACCATATGAACGCGTTGTTTTCACGCCACCAAGGTGATATTTAACATCGCCAGACCATCCAGAAGTTAATTTTAAGCTTCCGTCTTCTGGTAAAAACTTCATTGGATCTGTGTGCATAAATTCAGAAATCATCATTTCATATGGCTTTTCTAAAACATGTGTGAGTACGTTTAATCTCCCACGGTGAGCCATACCAATTTGAATGTTTTGAATACCCTCGTCACTCGCAAGTTTTAAAGTTTGCTGTAACATTGGGACTAATGTGTCTACACCTTCAATTGAAAAGCGCTTTGCGCCTACAAAGTTTTTGTGTAGATATTTTTCAAAACCTTCAACATGTGCTAAATTTTTAAAAAGTTCGATTTTTTGATTGTCATTTAAAGTTGCTTTGTACGGTGTTTCAATTCTGCGTTTTAACCATACACGTTCTCTATTATTGTTGATATGCGTGTACTCAAAGGCGATTGGTCCTTTGTAACGTTTTTCCATACGTACAATAGCTTCATAAGCATTGTCATAAATATCTTTGAAATGCTCTGATACAATACCTGCAGAAATAGATTCAAGTGTTTCTTTGTCTAAATTAAAATCTTCAAAGTTTAACTTTGGAACATTTTCTCTTACAGGTCTATTGACGGGATAAATATCTGCTGATAAATGCCCATATTGGCGGATATTATCTATTAAGCGCATAACACGTTTGATTGTGCTATCACCTTTAGTCACATTACTTTGACCTTCCTTATTTGTTACGATGTTAGCTTCACCGTTTTTAATTGTACTAAATAGGACTTGCAAATCTTCTGGGACTGAAGTCGGATCATTTAGATATACGTCATATAAATCTAAAACATATCCAAGATTTGCCCCGAAATTTACAGGTGCCTCGGAAACCTGTCTTTCGTTGCTCATATTACACCCTCCACAAAATAGTTGAAACGCTTACAAATCAATAATAGCATTAAACAAGCGCAAATTAAAGTACCAATAGCCTACTTATATGAAAAAACAGAACCTAAATGAAATAGATTCTGTTACTTTTGTAATATATATAATAATGTGACGTAGGTTTTGCTAAATTTTAACTTTTTAAATGCTAGATTATACGTGTTAAAAAGTGATTTTAAAAGTTGTATATTTACCTATTTCACTTTCAACTTGAATGGTGCCATGATTCAATTCAATTATTTTTTTAGCAATAGATAGACCAAGTCCATTTCCACCTAATTTACGAGATCGTGATTTATCGACTCTATAAAAACGGTCAAAGATAAATTCGATGTCTTCTTTAGGAATACCAACACCATGGTCTGTTATCTCAATAGAAATTTGTTTATTTCTCAGATTGGTTTGAATATGAATATGTTTGTTATGTTGATCATATTTCATAGCGTTATCAATGAAAATAATTAGTATTTGCTCTAATTGATAACGGTTAATTTTAATATTAAGTGGTTTAGGAAAAGCTTCAAATTCAAATTTATAGTCCTGATGTAATTGTTTTAATGATTTTATGCGAGAAGTAATTTCCTGATTGATATCTACATTTTCGATTTCTCCATCACGACTATTATTATTATCTTTTGTGAGTAAGAGAAGTTCTTCTACTAATTTTGTAATCCTCATCATTTCTTCTAAGGAAATGTCTAAAGATTCTTCGAGTATTGCTGCATCTTTTTTTCCCCAACGTTGAATTAAATTTAAATGACCTTGGATAATTTGCAATGGCGTACGTAATTCGTGAGAAGCGTCTTCCACGAATTGTCTTTGTTGATTAAAAGATTCTTCCAATTGGAACATCATTTCGTTAAACGTAACGATTAAATTATCTGTTTCTTCATAGTTTGTATTTAATTCTACTTTTTCTTGGAAACCATCTCTACGTATTTGTTGCATTTTGTTAGACATCAATATTAATGGCTTTGTAATTTGTGATGAGAAAAAGTAACTAACAATGGCAGTGATAAACGTTGCAATGATGCCGAAAATAAGCGCAATAAAATATAAAGAGTTTACGAGTGTATTATAGTCTTCTAATGAATGGACAATGACACTATATCCTTTGAAACTTTGAGAATCGATACGTTGCGTTATAGTCAAGTATTCTGTATTATGGTGATTTTTAATGGACGCTTGATTTGCATCTTTAGTCGCAAAATTGGGCGTGTAGCCTATCGTATTATCATTTGAAGTTTCCATTAATTTGTTGCCGTCGTCATTGTATAGTATCACTTTCTGAAAGTTGCCTAAAGAAGCATTTAAATCTAAGGGTGTTATATCTTCAATTTGTTTAGTTTCAAAAAGATTTACAATATCTGACGAACTACGTTCTGCCTCAGTAAATTCATTGTGGCGTAAACTATTACTCAAGAAGAATATAATAATTAAACTAAAAATAAATATCGTTGAAAACGTTATTGTTGTTGTAATCATCATCCATTTTGTTTTTAATTTTCTTTGCTTCATTGTCTAACCACATAGCCAACACCACGAACTGTTTCGATGTATTTATCTTTACCATAGGGTTTGAGTTTGTTTCTTAAATAACGAATATAAACATCTACAACGTTCGTTTCAACTTCAGTATCATATCCCCAGACATCAGTAATAATTTGTTCTCTTTGTAAAACATGATTTTTATTAACAGCAAGTAAATATAATAAATCATATTCTGTTTTCGTCAAATCTAATGATTCCCCCTCTACAGTGACCTTAAAAGCATCCTTATCTATAATGATACCTTTGATATCGATGACATTCTTTTGTGGCTGTCTACGAAGCATAGCACGTATTCTAGCTAGTAATTCTTCTATATCAAATGGTTTAACAATATAATCGTCAGCGCCATAATCTAAACCTGCGACTTTATCATATGTATCACTTTTTGCAGTAATAATAATAATTGGTGTTGTTTGTTTTTGACGAATTTGACGACAAATTTCTAAGCCATTGATATTTGGTAGCATCAAATCCAAGAGTATAAGGTCGTAATTATTGGATAATGCTTTTTCTAGACCAGGACGTCCATCGTATTCTATATCTACAGTGTAATCTTCGTGTTCAAGTTCAAGTTCTATAAAGCGAGCAAGATTTTGTTCATCTTCTACTATTAATATTTTTGTCATAAGTTGCACCTCAAATTATATTTTAAATGAAAATACATCATGTAGGAAGTTATTACTAATAATTGTATAATTTTTGTTGCTTTTATACGAGAAATATTCAAACTAATAAATCATATAATATAGCGCTATGTTAACCTTTTAAAGGATATTGAATTTTGATATATAAGAAATTATAAAAAATACCCAATTCTAATTGACAATAATTCTCAGTGTTGTATAATGTAATTGAAAATGATTATCAATTCCAAACATAAGACATTTCCCCCACACGAATTTCGATCTTATTGGATTGATCATTTTCAGAAATATCCCCTTTTATATGCCCGTAAAAGACTAACGTTGCGAGACAAAGTGAATATAAAGACCGGTTTTACTTTGTAAAATCGGTTTTTATAATAAATTTTGACACAAAAGCAACAAGTTGAGTTATATATCGAGTTGCTAAGAATTTAGGCAAGCCAAACGTTAATATTGACGTTTGGCTTGTTTTTTTCGATTAAATTAAGACAAGATCTTTACAGAATCATAAATAAATAGCTGCCGAAAAGTCACTAACTTTTCGGCAGCTATTTAGAGGATCGGGCATAAATACATGTCTCAGCCTCAATCATTATATTGACAGTGGCTGACTAATTTGAAAGTGTACTTATAGCAAGCTTTTAAAGTACTACTACTTCGTTTATGAAGACAAGTAGTTATTATACAAGCGCTTCGGCTCTTGTATTTCATTTTTTAGTCAGGTGTGCTGTGGGGTGCGACGACAAGAAACTTGTTAGAAACGATAGATTTCTGTCTCATTCCCTGTCTTATTGTTAATAACTATCAATAAACACTAGACTTGTAGTTTATGTCTTAAAATAAGCGTTGGTAGTACGACACAGAACGCGCCACCAATTACACCAGCAATGATATCAGTTGGATAGTGTACACCAAGGTATACACGAGATGATGATATTAGGATGATAAATAATGCAGATAATCCTATCATAAATGCTCTAGATTTACCTTGTAGTACTCTATTAGCGATATACATTGTACTGCCAAAGAATGTGGCGGAGCCCATAGCATGACCACTTGGGAAACTAAACCCAGAAATATCGATGAGCCTTAGCAATGTTGGACGTTCTCTATCAAAGAGGTTTTTTAGCAAAGGGTTTAAAGTGCCAGATAAACTCATTGCAATAGTAAAAAATAAAGCTTCAATATTTAATCGTTTTAGCATTAAATAAGCAATTAATAATAGTGATAAACAGACCATCGCCCATACTTCACCAATCTTAGTAACGCCTAAGAAGAAAGTAGTCGTAATAAAACTTTCAGAAGAATAGATAAATTCATATACTTCATTATCAATCCATTTTCCTAATCTAGATTCATGAAAAAATGCAATGATGCCAAATATTAAAGTGAAAATGATTAGTAATGATATTCGTTTCCATCGACTCATTGCATATGACCTCCCATTAGTTTAGTGCGTCATTAATAATTTTGTTGAATAAATCTTGACGCGTATAGCTTTCTTTATATGTTTGCATTTGTTTAACTATTGATTCACGGTTAGCTTCAATTTCACTGAGCTGTGTTATTAATTGTGTTTCAGTTAACGTATCTTCTGGTAATGTTTTACCAAAACCTTTAGATTCAAAATTCTTAGCGTTATCAATTTGATCACCACGGGACTGATCTAAACCAAGTGGAATTAATAGCATAGGAATTCTAAGTGCTAAAAATTCATAAATCGCATTTGAGCCAGCACGACTAATAACTGTATCAGTAATTGCTAATAAGTCTGTTAAATCATCTTTCACAAATTCAAATTGAGTATACCCCTCTTTATTTGAATATTGTTTTTCTAACAATCCTTTACCAGTTAAATGTACAACTTGATAGTTTTCATTAAGTGCATCTAAATTTTGTCGTATGATTTCATTTAATTTTTTACTGCCTAGACTGCCTCCCATAACGAGCAATACTTTTTTATTTTTAGTAAATTTAGTAAGTTGATAACCTCGGTTTTTATCACCAGTTTTCAAATCTTCACGTACTGTTGCACCAACGAAATCTGCTTTATCTTTAGGAAGATACTGTAATGTATCTTCAAAAGTAGTGTAGATTTTCTTAGCAAATTTGAGTGAAATCTTGTTAGCTAAGCCAGGAGTTAAATCTGATTCATGAATTATTGTAGGAATTTTTAAAGATTTTGCAGCCATAACTACTGGGACCGATACAAAACCACCTTTTGAAAATAATAAATCAGGTTTTTCTTTCTTTAATACTTTTCTCGCATCTAATATACCTTTTAGTACTTTGAATACGTCTTTTATATTGTCCCAAGAAATATAACGTCTTAATTTACCACTAGAAATTGAATGATATTTGATTTCAGGTAATTGAGATTCAATCATCTCGCGTTCAATCCCTTTTTTTGAACCAATGTAAAAGGCTTCATAACCTTCTTCTAAGGCAGTGGGTATTAAACTTAAATTGACTGAGACATGTCCAACAGTGCCTCCCCCAGTAAATGCGATTTTAGTCATATTATAACCTCTATTCTTCTAATTTTTTATAATAGGCATAAAAGGGTTCCCCTTTATTAAAAGGAGGATAATCAATTTCTGTCTCGCCTACTTTTTTAAAACCAAATTTATTAAACAGAACTTGTGCACGCTTATTTAATGCAAATGTATCTGTCACCAAAACGTGAATATCATGGTCGAGTGCAAGTTTAACGGCAAAGTTAAACAACTGAGTAGCAGCCCCTTTATAAGTTGTTGATCCAGCAAGTCTGTGGATTACATATGCACCACTTCTGTCAATTGGCCATTCTAATTCATCATACCACTCTGATTGTTGTTGGTCGACAACTATAAAAGCATAAATTATAGAATTTTCTTCTAGTACATAAAGTGTTCCTTTTTGTATATCATCTTTAAAATGCTGTTCCAAAGGATATTTTTCATCCCACTGATTATTATTATCTTGTTTCATGATTGCTTTAGCTTCTTTTACAATTTTTAGCACACTTGATAAATCATTTTTGTTGGCAATTCTAATCATAGAAATAGTACCTCACTATAGTTAATTTAATTTTTTAAGAAGTTTTTGTAAAACAGTGTCTTCTTTATTGGCTTTGTTGACAAGCGCTTGAGTGAACTTTTCATTTGTTTTTTTGTCGAATGTGCCATGTACTTCCAAATTATTTTCTTTTTGGAATGATTCAATAGCAGTTTGCAAAGCATTATCAAATTCATTAGAGTTATTATTTACTTTATGGCCCAATGCAGATAATCCTAACTTCATTGTTTTAACATTTTTATCGCTATCCCCTAACTCATATGTTTTATCATTAGGTATAACATTTAAAGTTTGATATTCTGGTTCACTAATTTTCACATCTGGCTTAATTCCCTTGCCATGAATGTAGTGTGAATTTGGTGTTAGCCATTTCATATTGGTAAATTTTAATAATGATCCGTCATCGAATTCATTTGTTGTTTGAACAACACCTTTACCAAATGTTTTAGAACCATAAACCTTGGCTTTGTCATAGTCTTTCATAGCGCCTGTAAACACCTCGGAAGCACTTGCAGAGCCTTTATTAACAAGAATTGATACTTCCATGTCTTTTGCTTCTTTTAACGCGTCATTAGAAGCTGTTATTTCTTCTTTGTGATCGCCTTTTTGAAGTTGTACGACAGTTTCACCTTTATCAATAAAAATATTAGCCATTTTAATTGCTTCATCTAATAAACCACCTGGGTTATTTCTTAAGTCTAAAACAATTTTGCGGACGCCGTTTTTATGTGCTTTGATAATCGCAGATTTTAATTCACCTGCAGTACTATCTTGGAATTTGTTGATAGTAAAAACGCCAATGTCATTTTGTTTTTCATATTCAACGCTTTTCACGTGTATTTTATCACGCTTAATTGTAATATCATGGGCTTGATTAGCTCTTTCAATTGTTAGAGTAACATTCGTTCCTTTTTTGCCACGTACTTTTTTTACGATGGCTTCCAATGGTTGCCCTTTAATAGATTTACCATCAACTTTAGTCACAACATCTTTAGGTTGTATACCTGCTTTTTCAGCTGGTGAATCTTTCATTGGACTTGTAATTTCAATTTTATTACCTTTCTTTTGCATTTCTGCGCCGATGCCTACAAAGTCTCCAGAAACATCTTCATTAAAAGATTTTGTTTCTTTTTTAGTCATATAATCAGAATACGGGTCATCTAATTCTTTTACCATTCCATTAATAGCAGCTTCAGATAATTTTTCGGAATCTGTTTCTTTATAGTATTCATCATTTAAAGTTTTATAAACTTCTTGGACCTTTTGCATTTCTGTTCGTTGATCACTATTTAATCCGCTTTTCCAATTACTAACGCCAATTGTTGCAAATACTGCAATGAGTGCTGTGATAATCACAGTAACTATTATTAATAAAATAAAATGACTGCGTTTGAAATTTAAAAATTTAGATTTATTTTGGTGATTATTATCGTTATTACTGTCGTTGTTATTTTCCTCATATATGTCATTATGATCTGACATTTAATCACTTCCTACTACATATGTAAAAATTACTGTTAAAGTTCAGCTAAAATAAAAAAGCTGGGATTGAACCATATTCGATTAATCCCAGCTACTTATATGACACTATAATATTTTAATATATTTGAATCTATTTACACAAATATTAAGTGATTTAAAATTTTAGCCATTCTGTATATTCTTCATATAAATCATCGAACACAGCCATTGAAATGGGATAATTACCTTGTGTCTCTATATAATCAGATATATTATGAAAATCTTTCTCTTGCCTTGGAAAAGATAAATCATCAAAAATTGCTTCTGCTAATTCACCTTTTTCATTTTTACGACCTCTTGCCGTTAGCACAAATTGATAAAATGAATGATCTTTCATTAGTTCATTGTCACATCAACGATTTTTGTTTCGCCTTTAATAATAGAATTTACATCCTCAATATTAAGAGATGATGTATTATCAGAATTTGTGATAATGATTGGTGATATTACAGATTTCGCATTTTCTTTAATATAATCTAAGTCAAAACGTAATAATGGATCTCCAACGCTTACTACATCTCCACTTTCGACTAAAACTTCAAATCCCTTACCATCCAATTGAACTGTGTCTAAACCGATATGAACGAGTAATTCTAAACCATTATCAGCTTTTAAACCAATAGCATGTTTAGTAGGAAATACATTATCTACTTTTCCGTCGATTGGTGATACGACTTCGCCTTCTGTTGGGTTTACTCCAAAACCTTCGCCCATCATTTTTTGTGCGAAAACTGGATCTGGAATATCTTCGATTTTTACATATTCCCCTGTAATTGGCGCATAAATAACGCTATCCTTATTGACTTCTTTACCTTTGCCGAATAATTTTTTAAACATATCTTGTTCGCTCCTTATTTTTCAAAATGTGATATTAAATCTTCATAGCCTAATTCTTCAAGCTTTTCGAAAGGAATAAATTGAACTGCCGCGGAATTAATACAATATCTTAAACCGCCACTTTCTTTCGGTCCATCATTAAATACATGACCTAGATGACTATTTGCATCTTCTGAGCGTACTTCTGTACGTACCATGCCGAAAGTTTTGTCTACAAGTTCAACTACTTCTTCATCATCTAGAGCTTTAGAAAAACTAGGCCAACCACAATCTGATTCAAATTTTTCTTCTGAGGTGAATAAAGGTTTTCCTGAAATTTTATCGACATAAATGCCTTTTTCATAATGGTTCCAGTACTCATTTTGGAATGGAGGTTCTGTTCCATTTTCTTGAGTGACTAGGTATTCCATTTCATTTAAACTATCTTTACTTTTTTTAATCATTTTGTTCCCCCAATGTTTTTCTATAAATGCTTTACGTCCTGATCCACGTTGATATTGCTCATAATGCAGTGGATTTTTCTTATAATAATCTTGGTGTTGTGATTCAGCAGGATAAAAGTTTTTATAAGGTTTAATGGGTGTAATTACCGGATTATTAAAAATAGCCTGTTCATTTAATTGCTGTATTTTTGCCTCTGCAGCTTTCTTTTGTTCTTCATTGTGATAAAAAATGGCTGGTTCGTAGTGTTCACCACGATCAAAAAATTGGCCACCATTATCAGTTGGGTCAAATGTTTTGAAATAAACATCTAAAATATTTTCGAAGGAAGTGATTTCAGAGTTATATGTGATTTGTACTGCTTCTACATGACCAGTTTGGTTCGTGCTTACACTTTCGTAAGTAGGATTATCCAAATGGCCACCACTATAACCAGAAACAACATTTTCGATACCTGGATAAGAAGTAAAAGGTTTAACTAAACACCAGAAACAACCGCCAGCTAATGTCGCATAAGCCATAATATACCTCCTATATCTATTTTGTCATAAAGTTACCATTATTTTAAGAGATATGCTATCAAATTGTTTATAAATAATATAAATACTGTAAATTTTCTTAATAATAGTAACTACGTATATGAATCAAGATTATATTAAGATCTTAAAACAATTAAACCAATTGCACCTTGACCTGCATGTGTTGAAATAACAGGTGTTGTTACATTAGTATCAAAATGATTGAAATTAAATTCTTCAGAAAATTGCTTTTTAACCTTATCTACAAATTCGATGACATTGGCATGAGCAATACCAATAGATTTTATATTCTTATCACCTATAAAGTGACTTATTTCTTTCTTTAAAAATTGAACACTTGCATTTTGCGTACGTGAATTGTGTAACATTTCAAGTTTTCCATCAACAATTGTACCGATTGGCTTAATTTTCATCATATTCCCAATTAAACCTTTTGTTTTACTAATACGTCCACCCTTAATAAGTTGATTAAGTTGGCCTATAACGACATAAAGTTTAATGTTTTTTTGCAATTCATTCAATTTTTCAATAATTTTTTCAGTTGGAATACCTTCATTATTCCAATCTACAACGTGCTGAATTTGATAACCTAAACCAAAAGAAATTGATTTAGAGTCTATAACAGTTACATTGCTATCAGTAATTTGACTGGCTTGTAGCGCAGTTTGATAAGTACCACTTAATCCTGAAGTGATATGAATACTAATGATTTCAGAACCATCAGCACCTAATTCATCATACATCTCAATGAATTTGCCAATAGCTGGTTGACTTGTTTTAACATCTGCATCATCCTGTATTTTTTGTATATATGCTTCAGAAGTGATATCTACTTGATCTACATATGATTTTCCATCAATTGTTAAGTTAAGTGGTACAACATGGATATCATTTTCAACCAAATAGTCATTTGATAAGTCTGAAGTTGAATCGGTTACAATTTTCTTTTTAATCATAATGTCCTCCTATGAATTTTTCTTACGAATTAAATGTAAAAAAGTATGAGGAATTGTATTTTTTTCGTCTAATTCCCCTTTAACTGATGATTCGACTTCCCAGTCTTCGAATGTATAAGGTGGGAAAAATGTATCCCCATTAAATTTATCTTCAATCACTGTGATATACATATCGTCAACTTTATCAATCATTTCTTCAAATAATGATTGGCCACCAAATACGAAAACATGGCCAGGTAAATCAAATATATCCTCCATAGAATGAATGACATCAACGCCCTCATGTTGAAATGATTTATTTCTAGTTAATACAACGTTTCGCCTGTTAGGAAGTGGTTTTCCTATAGAGTCAAACGTTGCGCGCCCCATCACAAGTGTATGGTTAGTGCTTAATTTTTTTACATGCTTAAGATCATTCGGTAAATGCCAAGGTAATGTGTTATCTACGCCGATAACACGTTGTTGGTCATGCGCCACAAGTATTGAAAGTGTCATAAATTTCCTCCTTAATGCTAATATAGCAAGATTTTAACTTTACTTTTTAATATTCATTATATATTAAGCTATTAATCAATTTTAATCGTTTTGTAGATTACACTGCTATTGGTGCTTTTATTGCTGGATGAGAGTCATAATCTATAATTTCCAGATCTTCGTAATTGATATCGAAAATAGAAGCATCACTATTGATTTTTAATTGAGGTGGTTCAAAACCATCACGTGATAATTGTGTTTCTATAGCGTCAATATGATTAGCGTAAATATGTGCATCACCAAATGTATGCACAAATTCTCCCACCTCTAGTCCGCATTCCTTAGCAATTAAATGCGTTAATAAGCTATAACTAGCAATATTAAAAGGGACGCCTAGAAATATATCTGCGCTTCTTTGATAAAGCTGACAACTTAATTTACCCTCATGTACATAGAATTGAAACATCGTATGACATGGTGGCAATGCCATGGTATCTATTTCAGTTGGATTCCAAGCTGACACAATATGACGTCGAGAATTCGGATTGTTTTTGATTTGTTCTATAACAGTCTTAAGTTGATCGAAATGGTTACCATCTTTATCTTCCCAGTCGCGCCATTGTTTACCATATACATTTCCTAAGTCACCAAATTTTTGTGCAAATGCATCATCGTTTAAAATCTGTTGTTTGAACTGTTGCATTTGTTCCTTATATATTTTATTAAATGATTCATCTGCTTGTGCTCTATGTCCAAAATCGGTCATATCTGGTCCTTTATAATCTGATGATTTTACATAATTTTCAAACGCCCATTCATTCCAAATGTTGTTATTATATTGGAGTAAATATTTAATGTTCGTATCACCTTTAATAAACCACAATAACTCCGTGGCAATTAATTTGAAGGATACTTTTTTAGTTGTTAATAAAGGAAACCCTTTCGATAGATCAAATCTTAATTGATGTCCGAATTTTGAAATTGTACCTGTATTTGTGCGATCATTTTTTTGTTTACCGATGTCTAAAATTTCTTCGCATAGATTGTGATATGATTGATCAAAACTATTAAGCATAACAACCACACTCCTTTCTATTATTTATATTTATCTTATTGGAAATCACTAACAATTAAAAGAGTTTACTATTAATAGTGTAAAAAATAAGTCATTTTATACAAAGTATACATTATTTCTTTGAAAACGTTTAAAATGTAGCATTATTTTTAAATTTAAAAAACCAACTTACCATATCTTAAATAATAAGTAAGATATAATAGGTTGGTTTAAAGTAACGTTTATCCAGATTCAATCACCATTACCATTTAATATAAAATAACAGATTATATTAAATTAAGTAACTAGCAATATTCATCGAAAGCATCTTTGATATCCATACAAATATCTTGAATATCTCTACCTTCAATATGTTCACGAGGAATAAAATGTTTTAATTCTTGACCTTTAAATAAAGCGTATGATGGACTTGATGGTACTTGCTGAATAAATGATCTCATTTCTTCAGTAGCTTCTTTGTCTTGTCCTGCAAAAACTGTGACTTTATTACTAGGTTTTTTATCATTTTGTTCAACTACAGTCACTGCTGCAGGTCTTGCTAACCCAGCTGCGCAACCACATGTAGAGTTAATAACTACAAAAGTTGTGTCATCTGTTCCGACATTGTTCATATAATTAGAAACTGCTTCAGCAGATTCTAAACTTTCAAAATCATGTTCTGTTAATTCACTACGCATTTGAGTAGATAATTCATTCATATAAGCATCATATGCATTCATTGATAACACTCCTAAAATTTATCTTTTAATTCATTTTTATCAGTAATTACTTGTTTCTGTTAGCAATTTGTTTCCAAACGGATCCTAAAGCTTCGTCACCATTTTCTATTCTAGAAATTGCCATCTCTATTTGTAATTTGACTTCGTATGCAGGGTCATCTGCATGTGCTCTTAATGATTCGAGTTGTTCAGGACCACCTTCGTCAAAGATAAACATTGCTGCTCTCCATCTTACAATCTTTTGCGAATCATTTAACGCTTTTTCCATTTCTGGCAGCGCTTGTTTAAAACCTAAATCGCTTAAACAATCTCCTGCTGTACGTCTTACTGCAGGACTTTTGTCATTTAACCCTTTAAACAGATAAGGTAATACAGCTTTATCTTCCACCATTCCAAGTAGTACGATAGCTTCACGTCTCAAGGGTATTTTTTGCTCATCACTCACTGCTTCACCTAATAGTGGAAAATCTTGTACAGTTGGTGTTGGAAAGGATTTTAACATTCTTAATCGTTCTTTCCAATCATCAGCAGCTTGGTAAGCTTCAAGGGAAACATGTTGATATTGTTTTTCTGGAACAACAATATTTGTAGCTAATGCTTCTTGCACAAGTGTTTTTAATCGTTCCTCAGGATAAATAGCAGTGATTTCTTCAAATACTTCAGACATAATCTCATCTAAATCACCATAGCGCACACCTAAATCATCCCATTTACGAAGAAAGACGATATTATCATTATCTTTTTGTGCAGCTAGCATGCTGTCGATATAAACTTCTGGTAATTGTTTGCGTTTTTCTTCAGAGCTTGTAGTAAGTTTAATTTGGTAAGGAATGCCTTTAAATTTTAATACTTCAGCCTTAACCTCTCCATAATGTTCATCTGGTAAAGGTTCATTTATTTCTTCTTGGTCTTCATTTAACGTTGCAGTTACATTAGGTAAAACATCTTCCCAATCAAATTTTGGCTTTTTGTCCACTGCTAAAAAGTCCATGACATAGAATATAGACTTAACGCCTTCGATTGCTAATACATCATTAATAAAATGAGGTTGTCCCTCGGCAACTGCAGTATACGTATTTGATTTATTATCTTCTCTTTTCTCACTCAAGACAATTTTCATTGTATTTGGACTTGGTGTAGGTTCAACACGAACAATTTCCATCAAGGAACCTCCTTGTTATATTTATATTCTTTCTAACGTTGCTAATATATTCGGTAATACATCATCCCACTCAACATTAGCTTGTTTATCAACTGAAATAAAATCCATAGCTTGGAATATAGATTTTACGCCTTCTACTTCTAATACTGCATTAATAAATTCAGGCTGACCTTCTTTTACTTTAGTATACGTATTGGGTTTTGTGTCTCCACCTTCAATGCTATATACAAATTTCATTGTATTTGGATTTGGTGTTGCTTCTACATTTAAAATTTCCATTATAAATCCTCCTTATTGTAATTCATTTCCTATTTGTTTGATTTGTTTTCCAATTGAACACTCATTTATACAAAAGTGATGTGCTTGGGTTTTTCCTTCAGTCTTTCTGATATGGTTTTTAAGTAAGCATTCTTTGCAGTAGGTGTTCATTAAATGATCTATCGCATCAATTGCTTCTTTTTCAGAATAAGTTAGAATAAACTTCACTCTCCTGTGTTTCTGTAAATAAAAGTATTTAATTATATTAAGATTTGACGCTTGAAGGTATTATATCATTTGTAACTACGATTGTTTAATATTAAATTTGCAATTAAGATTAATCTAAAAATAAGGTGTATTAATTTTAAAAGTATACTTGCAATTTTTAATTTTTCTGATAAGATTATGCAGTTGTTAAATATGCGGTTTCTAAACACCCGCATCATCAAAATTTAGGAGGAATTTAAATTGTTTAACGAAGTTTTTGGTGTGTTAACGTTTTTAATCACATTTTTATTATTAGTCGCAATGTATCGTTTTTTTGGAAAACAAGGATTAATTGCTTGGATTGCAATTGGTACAATTATTGCTAATATACAAGTAATAAAAACAGTAGATATTTTTACTATTTCTGCAACGTTAGGTAATGTAATGTTTGCATCGATATATTTAGCTACTGACATTTTGAATGAAATATATGGTAGAAAAATTGCAAAGCGTGCGGTTTGGTTAGGTTTTAGTTCAACGTTAGTCATGATTATTGTCATGCAACTATCGTTATACTTCACCCCATCTCCAGTGGACACGACTCAAGGTGCACTAGATACAATATTTAATCTTGTACCTAGAATAGCGTTAGGTTCTGTTATTGCATATATCATTGGACAGCACTTAGATGTACTGCTGTTTTCATTGATTAAAAAGGTATTCAGTTCAGATAGTACGTTTATTATTAGAGCATATGGAAGTACGATAATTAGTAATATTATAGATACAGCATTATTCGTAGCTATTGCGTTTTTAGGGACAATGCCAAATGAAGCAGTTTTTGAAATTTTTATAACAACTTACTTGTTGAAAATAATTTCTACAATATTTAACGTGCCATTCGGTTACTGGGCAAAATCTATGTATCGAAAAGGTAAAATACAAAAATTAGATGAAGGTTACTAAAAAACTCTGAAATTGGTTATATACCAATTTCAGAGTTTTTTTGATTTAAAATAGTGATAATTTGTTCTTTTAAAAATTCAAATGTTTCATAACCATCGCTAGCTAGAAAGTGCCCTTTGTGTGGAATATGAATTGTTTGAGTTCCTAAAGCTTTAGATAATCTATCTGTTGCGCTAATACTAACAACAGGGTCATAATCACTACCGATAGTAATAATATGTTGAGCATTAATGCGATCAAGTTGAACGTTAGTTTGATTGATATAATAATCTAATTCTGGTAAATTCTCTAATGTTTCATTAAAGCCTGAAACTAAAAATAACCCTTTAATATGCGGGTATTGAGAAAGTTGAGATAAATAATTAAGTACGGTTATTACTCCAAGGCTATGAGCGACAATAAGCGTTTCAGAATTCAATTTATGTGCCATACTATTGTGTAATGCTTTGTACCACTGATCTATATCTGGATGATTTGAATTTGGTAAATGTATGACTTCAACTTTATAATCAGAAGCTTTCATTTTAGTAGCTAACCATTGAAACCAATGACTATCAGTATGTGCTTGGTAACCATGTATAATAAACATATTTTTCAAAGTATCAGACCTCTCTTGCTTAACTCCGACTATTCAAGTATAAATTCAATATATATCTAGGATACGAAAAATATATTGAATTTCCAACTGATATGGTTAGTGCTTATATAGTATAAATGAAATAGTTTTGATAAGATAAGATTAACTTAAATAATGTGGGTGAATTTATGGCGAAAATATATTTTGATGCAGCTACTGCCGGTAATCCAGGTGAAAGTGCTTGTGCAGTTGTCATAGTAACAGACAACGAAAGAATTCAGTATGATACTAGTTTGGGTATAATGGATAATCATAGTGCTGAATGGGCCTCGTTGGTGTTTGCCTTAGAAAGTGCTGTGAAACACAAAGTGACGACGGCGATAGTTTATACAGATTCAAAATTAATTGAAGATAGTTTGAATAAGGGACGCGTAAAAAATGATAAATTCAAACCTTATTATCGTGAAATGTTAAAATTAGAACAACAGTTTGATTTACTTTTTGTAAGATGGATTCCTAGAAATCAAAATAAGGAAGCAAATCATCATGCTAAAAATGCACTGTATAAAATCACTAAAAATAAAAAAGGCAAATAATATAAAAAGTGGCTGCTAGCTTTCCGAAGGGATTGCTGACAACCACTTTTTTATTTGTATGCTTAACTGAAATGAGTAGATAAGTATTTTCCGGATACGTATAACTCATGTTCGTTACAGATATTTAATATCTTAGTGATATCTGTACCAAATTTCATATCTTGTAATAATGTTGTTGTATCTAAAGGCACTTCAGTGTGAATTTTAGCTAAAGACTTGGAAACCTTTAAGTTTTGCATATCATTATTTATTTTATTCTGTTGACCAGGTGTCAATTCATCTATTGCGTCAACGACAGATTCTACAGAACCATAATTTTGAATAAGTTTAATTGCCGTTTTTTCTCCTATGCCTTTTACGCCGGGATAACCATCTGCGCTATCTCCCATAAAGGCTTTTACATCAATAAGTTGTAACGGATTCAATCCATATTCACTTTGGAATCTATCAAGCGTGTAGCGATTATAAATGCTGAACCCCTTTTTAGTTAACCAAATTTCTACATTGGGATTGATACATTGTAGTATGTCTTTATCACCAGTTACTACATAAACTTGATTTTCATCAGAATATTGATGTGCTAACGTTCCAATAACATCATCAGCTTCATAGTTCTGAACGCCAATATTAACAAAACCAAATTGATTGGAAACCTCTTTCACATAATCAAATTGAGGGATAAGTTCTTCAGGTGGTGCTGGTCTATTTTGTTTATAACCATCAAACATATCATTTCTAAAAGTGGATTTCCCCATATCCCAGCATACAGCTACATGTGTTGGCTGTATGTCATTGATTGCGCTAAACACGTGACGCACAAATCCTTGTATGCCATTTGTAGGTGTACCTGAAGAATTGCGCATAAATTGTTTGTGAAGACTTGTAGCATAAAAATGGCGGAATAATAAAGCCATGCCATCTATTAGTAATATTTTATTAGACATTTTGTGTACCTCTTTCTTGTTTACAATAGCACTTTTAATTGTGCGTTCGTTTCTTGCAATTGTTGAATCAATGCATCATCGATTTCAAATGATAATAATTCTTTGATTTGACGATGAATATCACTTTCAAATTGCTTGAATTTTGTTTCAGCATTCTCGTTCATAACTAAGACGATTTCATTGAGTGCTTTTCTAAGATCAGCGATACAAGGGGCAAGTAACTTGATTGTTTCTTGAGTAATTTGTTCTTGTAACTCACCTTGTGTCTTAGGTTGCAGGATATTCTTTTTAGAAAGTGATTTAGGTAATGCATCAACCATATGACTTAACTCAACTTTTAAATAAGGTTCATCTAATTCAATATTGTTTTTATCAAATTTTGGTTCGATAAACACATGCAATTGTTCAAGTTTTTGCTTTAACGGTGCAATTTCATTATGCAATTGTTCGTGGAAATATTTTTTGACGCGTTCAACAAGTAAGGATTGCTCTAAGTACAAGCGTTGATGAATTTGATCTAAATAAATTTTTGTAGATAGACGTTTTTCTTCGTTGAAATTACTATTTTTTGTCATTTGTCCATTATAAATAGATTTGACTTCATCTTGTAATTGTAATTTCAAGCGTTCGTTTAAGTGATAGATTTGGTCTTCTACCTCATTTGAAGCACGTTGTTCTGCAGTTTGTAATATGTTATAACTCAACACTGTTGATTGTTCATAATTTTTTAATTTTTGTTTACGTTGTTCAATTTGAGCTTTGTTGTTCTTTGTTTCTTCAATCATTTGTTCAAACGCTTCGGAAATATGTGTGAGTTGTTTTAACATTTGTTGTTGAAGTATATATTTAGATTCAACTTGAGTAAAGTGTTGAATACTCTCTTGTAATTTATCTATTCCTTTATCGCCAGACTTAAGTGCTTCTCTACTGGAAACAGCAAAAATGTCTGAATCCATGTTAACTTGAGTTAAAGCATCACCAACATATTCTATCACAGCATTTAAATCTTCATCAGTTTCTGCTAAGTCAGTAGCATTTATAATCATTTTGAAAGCTTGATTTTCATTTAATTGATTCATTTCTTTCATATGTTCAATAAAGCGTTTGTCATTGTTTGTAAACGAATGATTAAAATAACTTACATATAAGATTAAATCTGAAGATGTTAGTATTTTCTCAGTTTCATTTGTATGACGTTGATTATTGGAATGTAATCCTAGGGAATCAACGATGATTTTATCTTTTAACCAATCGATTGGTAGTTTAAGGTGTACTGTGTTTACAAACGTTGCATACTCATCTTCTGCACTCCATTTTTTAATATCATCTTGTGGAATAGTATGTGTTTGACCTTCTTCTAACATGTGTTTATACATACTGTAATGTTTTTCAACTGCGTTCACAAAAGCCAATTGATTTTTTTCCAAAGTCGCTTTGATTTTATCTGTATTTTTACTTAAAAACGTTTCAATACTATCAAATGCTTTATTTTCAATTTCGAAAACTTGATTTAACTCGTCTAAAAGTTGTTCAGATGATTTAAGTGTAATCTGACTTTCATGTCCATAAGTTAATTCAGTCATTGCTGCAGTGGTTGGATTAGGTGAACTGACTAAGTGCGAGCCACCCAGTAAGGCATTAATCAAACTACTTTTGCCTGCACTAAATGTACCAAAGACCCCTATTTTCACAACTTTATTTTCTAATCTCGTTAATGTATCATCAATGTCTTTTTTTGTTTGTTCGAATAAAGGTATATCTTGAATTAATTCAAGTGCATTTTTGATGTTTTGCGTATTGTCTTGGTTATCGTAATGTTTCTCAATTGTGTTTCTTTTACTCATCTTGACAGTATCAGTATTGTCTTGTGCTGTGTATTTGATTTCTGTTCGGTCTATTAATTTATCTAAAGAGTCATCCATATGAATGTAATAATGCATATAGTTTTGTGTTTCCAGAGACTCTCTCAAATTACGCATTTCCATAAATTTCACATAATCATTATAATCGTCTTCTTGTTCTGTACCGATATCATTTGCTTGTGAATGTTTAATAGCCTTTTTAAATAATGGGTCAGATTCTTTTGCAATAAATTTTTTAAGTGAAGCCATCAAATCATCTGCAAATGTTAAAACATATTGATTACTAATTGTTATTTGCATTTGATATAAATCAGTTATGAGTTCTGGGTGTATTGTATAATGTTGATTAAGAATGTCGTCATTTACCTCTGAAGAATTTATAAAACGTGTTAAAAATGACATGTCTTCTCTTAGTGGTTGTCTGACTTCTTGATTTACTTTGTCTTGGAGTTGTTCTACAACTGCTGTTAATCTCTTTTGTTGTTCTTCTAATGTTTTTTGTTTTTTATTAAATAAACCGCCGACTTTAAAGTCTTTCGTACGACTTTCTAAATAAATTTTGATTTTTTCTCTAGTATCATGCGTCATGATATATGCATTATCTAAAATATCTTTACGTTTTTGCTTTAAAAAGTCATATAATTCATCAGGGTTATTTAATAACTTGGCTTCTTCACTGACCTCTTGGTTTTGTTGGAAATTGAGATAAGCTTGGTCAAAATCCGCTTCGAAAATATCAAGTTGATCTAAAATATCTTGAATTTCATATTGAATATAAGATAATTGTTCATCAGTAATAAATTCAACAATTCGTTCCACATAATCCTCGATAGATTCTCTATGGGTGTCTTTTTCAATTAAATAATTAGAAAGCGTGTCAATTTCATTATATTCATGATCATATTTTGAGACATAAAATATTTGATCTAATTCGATTTCCCACTCAGCGATTGATTTCTCTACACGATCTTTAAATGTCTCGAAAGTAATTTCTTCTTCGCTATGTTTGTCTATTTGATTAATTACAAATACCACTGGCACATTTGCTGCATTTAACTGTTTCATAAATTGGAAATTTAAAGCTGACTGCACATGGTTGTAATCTACTGTATAAAAAAGTACATTACTCGTATACATAAATTCCTCTGTACTTGATTGGTGTGTTGCAACATTAGAGTCTACACCAGGTGTATCTTGTAACGTGAAACCTTTTTTGAATTTATCTGATGGGAATTTTATTTCTACAGATTCTACATCTATGTTTTCACGATTCATTTGTTTAACTTCATCGTAATTATTTAATAATGTATATTGTTGATTGCTTAAGTTTGCAATAATTCCTGGTTCGTCTGACACAGACACAATAGCCGTATTACTTGTTGTTGGTACAGGCGAACTTGGCAAAATACTTTCTTCCAAGAGTAAGTTAATTAAAGTAGATTTACCTGCTGAGAAGTGGCCTACAAAAGTTGCAGTATATTGTTCTAAGTATACCTTTTTAATAACTTGATTGATGATGTGGACAAGACGTCCATTATTTGATTTTTCAACTTCTTTTTTTAGTTTATATAAAATATCGAGTTGCTCAGTATTAGACATTATATGTATCCCCTTTGATTACTTGTATGTAATTAAACTTATTGTATAACAAATTATTGTTTGTCTAAAGGTAGTAAGTGAAATTAAATTTCTTTTAATCCGTATTAATGATAATTTATCTTAATGTTACGTTATGTACGTAGTGTATTCTAATCACTTAGCATGATTATAGAAATGGGTTGTTATGATATAAAACAATCGTAATAAAAAAGTCACTCCAAACAAATTTGGAATGACACCAGCATAAGGTAGTTTATGATGAACTAATCTATATATACGCTTCAGTATTGATAGTCTGTCTATTGTTTTACTCAGTCTTTATATATCTACTTATTATTAACTCCCTTTAGGTTTATTGTAATCAGTATTCGGCTTATTGATACCTATGTTTTCTTTTAAATAAAGACTTGGATCTTTAGCGATTTTAACAACGACAGCTGCTACACTTTTTCTAGATACTTCTGTACCTTTGAATGATTCGTTCTTTTGAGTAATTTCATAATCAATTTCATTTGTATGTGTTAACCATGCTGGTCTAAAAATAGTATAATCTAGCCCTGAACTTTCAATAATATCAGCTGCTGCTTTATAAACAGGTAATCTATCACCTATTTGTTGTTGAATCCATTCCCCAAACTCTCCTGGGACCTCATTATATATACCTAAAGATGTTACGAAGACTAAACGTTTCACATCATTTGTTTGCATTGCTTTTACAATAGTTGCTGCTTCTTTATCAAGGTCTCCTGATAAACTAGCTAAGACGATATCTACATCGTCCATTGCACTATTAACATCGTCAAAGTTAGTAGCGTCACCTTCTCGCACACGAATTCTATCTGATGCAAAGTCAGGTAATCTATTCGCATCTCTTAAAAATAATCTTAAGGTATAGGATGTGTTTTCTAAAAAAGAATTAATAGCTGCTTTAGAAACTGCACCATTTGCCCCTAGAATTAATACTCTTGTCATCCAATCACTCCAATATTATATTATTGTTTTTAATAACTTTGCTATTTAATCAAAAATATTACTTCGTTTCTTTTCATTACTAAGACTGAAGTAGGCTTATTACATATAATCTGTTTAAACTCACAGTACTATAGTTAACCTC
The DNA here is from genome assembly GCF_001663395.1 of Staphylococcus sp. AntiMn-1. Lineage (NCBI taxonomy): Bacteria > Bacillati > Bacillota > Bacilli > Caryophanales > Staphylococcaceae > Staphylococcus > Staphylococcus sp. AntiMn-1. The sequence continues at coordinate 502,828 of NZ_CP012968.1, read as the reverse complement.
TTTACCCTCATATTAAACTTAAAACATACTTGATTACAATCTGAGTGCTTAATTGGATTACTATAATGTATTGATGATTAATCACCATAGCTATATTAGCGATATGCATTTTTGTACATATAATGTGTGGAATTGTAAAATCTCTAGATATGTTAAGGGAGTGGGACAGAGATTTAATATTTCTAATAAAATTTCGTCGTATGTGTGAGCCCGACATAGGTGACTGTAAAATGTAATACAATCGTTGGAAAGCTTGAATAAGAACTACTTGATTACAATAAATGAAGTAGTATTTCTTTAATAGTTTGATATAAGCGCATTTTCAATTCAGTCAGCCACTGACAAAATAAAAAACGAGACTGAGACACGTGATATGTCCCAGTCTCTCAACATCTAGAGATCTAAATGTAATGATAAGCTTAAATTGTTAACGAATTAAAGGGTTTTTATCTTTCTTAATTTTAAAGTATTGAGAAATGCTATAGACAATAATACCAATCCATATAAATATGAACGTTACTAACTGGTCAATATTAAATGGTTCTTTAAATAAGAATATCCCTAATACAAACATCAATGTTGGAGCGATGTATTGAATGAAGCCGGTTAATGACAATGGGATTCTACGGGCACCTGCTGAAAACAATATTAGCGGAATCGCTGTAATCGCCCCTGAAAATAATAGCCAAAATGATGAACTATTGACTCCTAGAGAAGAACTTCCTTGTTGCCATATATACCATAGATATATAAAGCCTGCTGGAGCAGTAGCAATACATTCTATAGTGATACTGCTAATGGCATCTATCGGTACTAGTTTTTTAATTAACCCGTATAAACCAAACGAACTTGCTAATAATAGCGAAATACCTGGGAATACACCCATTTTTAATGTCATATAGAGCACACCTATAACTGCTAATGCAATTGCGATCCACTCTAATTTATTAAAACGTTCTTTCAAGAATATGAGTGCAAGTATAATACTTACGAGTGGATTAATATAATATCCTAAGCTAGTTTGCAGTACGTGACCATTTGCTACAGCCCATATGAATGTGCCCCAGTTAATTGTAATTACATAACCTGCTGCAATAATAGCAATGAGTTGAATTGGGTTTGTAAAGAGTTGATGAACATCTCGTTTAAAGGGTTCAGTATTTTTAGTGAACACTACAACAAATAGCATAAATATCATCGAAAGCACAATTCTATATGCTAAAATTTCAAATGCGCCTAATTCTCTAATTAAATCCCAATATATGGGTAGAACACCCCATAAAATATATGCACCAAAAGCAAATACGATTCCCTTTTTAAATTCAGTGTTCAAAAGATGCATCTCTTTCTACTTTTCACTCTATTAAATTTTTAATTTTGAGGTTTTCTCTTACCCCAATACTGATAATACGTACATTCAATATATCCATTAAATAACTTTCTACGCTTAGTTGCCTTCTGGTTAACTAAATGTTCAAATTCTGTACTACTTGTCAAAATATAAGTTGATAGATGAGGATGTTGTTGCATTAGTTCACCTATATAGCGATACATAACTTCTACTTCATCACGGTCCCCAATACGTTCACCATATGGCGGGTTGCCTATAAGTGCGATTGGCTCATCTGTATCTATTGTAAGTGTATTAACATCTTTCACGCTAAATTGAATAATATCAGCTAATCCCACTTCTTCAGCGTTTCTGCGTGCAATATCTATCATTTCTGGATCGATATCCGAAGCATAAATTTCAAGTTTTCTATCGTAATTAGCTTGTTGGTCTGCTTCGTCTCTCATTTCATCATATAAATTGTCAGGCATCATGTCCCATTTCTCAGAAACAAAATCACGATTAAATCCAGGAGCAATGTTTTGCGCGATTAAGCAAGCTTCTATCGCTATTGTGCCAGAACCACAGAATGGATCTATTAACGGTGTGTCACCTGTCCAATTCGCTAAACGAATTAAGCTTGCTGCTAGTGTTTCTTTAATTGGTGCTTCACCTTGAGCTAAACGGTAACCACGTTTATTCAACCCTGAACCAGAAGTGTCTATTGTAAGGAGTGCATTATCTTTTAATATTGAAACTTCTACTGGGTATTTTGCACCTGTTTCATTTAACCAACCACGTTCTTGGTACGCACGTCTTAAACGTTCAACAATTGCTTTTTTTACAATTGCTTGGCAATCAGGCACACTAAACAACGTTGATTTCACACTACGGCCTTGTACTGGGAAATTACCATCTTGTTCAACGATTGTCTCCCATGGTAAGGCCTTTGTTTTTTCAAATAACTCATCAAATGTAGTGGCTTTAAATTGACCTACTACAATTTTAATTCTGTCGGCTGTACGTAACCATAAATTACACTTAACAATTGCAGATTCGTCACCTTCAAAAAATATTCTGCCATTTTCGACAGTTGTTTCATAACCTAATTCTTGAACTTCTTTCGCCACAACTGCTTCTAATCCCATAGGACATACGGCTAATAATTGATACATTAGTTTGCTCCTTCTTAAATAAAGATTTACTTATATTTTATCAAAAAATTTTTTAAATAGATATGACAATGTACTAAGTTCTAATGCAACTCAGTTTAATGAATACCTTCTATAACTTTAGAAATTAAAAAAGCTCTCCTATGTGGGAGAGCTTGGGTCTAGTGATGATATTTCTGTAAGCCATGTTTTGTACCGTTGTACTGCAATCGTGTACTAGATACACTCGTACGCTGGTGGTAACCATCTGTCTACATGCTTTTAAAAGCATGTCCTATTTATACGTTGAATTCCGTTAAATAAGTGCTCCTACCTAATTTGGATTGCTCACTCGAGGGGTTTACCGCGTTCCACCTTTTATATTTCTATAAAAGCTACGTCACTGTGGCACTTTCAAACTATTTTAACCGTATCTATAAGACTTAGGTTATTTCATTGCCGTCAATTTAATGCCTTGACTTATTTTTTCATCAAGCACGAACACTACAATCATCTCAGATTGTGTGAGCATGGACTTTCCTCTATATTGCTATAGCGATCACCCAAAACACCATCTTTGAAAGTATACCATGCTTTAGACGGCTAAACAAATAAAATAAACCAAGTTTTGAATGAAATCAAAACTTGGTTTTATGTAGATGAAGCTATATCTACGATTTGCACACACTATAATTATTCATTAGCGTGTTATTTTCCAAATACCGCTTTTTCTAAGTTAGAAATTCTTTTTAGAATATCAACATTATTATTGTTATTGTTGTTATTACTCTTAGTTGCAGCATTACTATTGGAAGAGAAATTCTTATTTTCTTGTGGTCTTGACGTCGCTACACGTAATCTAAGTTCTTCAAGTTCTTTTTTTAGTTTGTTGTTTTCTTCGGAAAGCTTAACAACTTCACTATCTAAGTCTGACATTTTTTGATAATCCGCTATGATGTCGTCTAAGAAGGCATCGACTTCTTCCCTTCTATAACCACGTGTCATAGTTTTTTCAAAATCTTTTTCATAAATATCCTTTGCTGATAATTTCAATGAAATATCTGCCATTTTTTCCCACCTCATTCGAAACTTTGTTCTTGAGACCACTGTAAATCATTGATGAACTTAGTTAATTCATCGAACGTCACAATGTCACAAGTATAATTTGTTTTTTCCATAAAATCAACTAACATTTGCTTGAAGAATTTTGGACTTGCTTCTTGCTCCTCATCATATATTAATAATGTTTGATCTGTATGATCTAACATGAACTGATTTGTCTGTTTAAATTGATGAGGTCCTTCGTATGGTGAATGAAACACACTATCTACAAAATCAGCCTTTTGCGTGATATTTTGGTATTTAGCTTGATTTTGTTCGTTCCATCTATCGCTGTGACCATGAAATGGCGTAATAATACCTAATTTAAGTTCTGGATGTGTTGCCTTCAAATCAAGTACTACTTCTGCTGTCCATAACTCTATACCCATCTGTCCTTGTATTAATACCCATTCTAAGCCTTCTTCAATCAATTGATTTAATTTATGTGCTATAAATTTTTTTAAATAGGAAACTTCTGGAGCATCATCTTTGAAAATATTAAGTTCATAAGATTTATAACCTGTGACATAAACTGTTTTTATCATAGATACAACTCACTTCTTTGAATATAGCTTAAATCATATTGAACAGCCTTAATTTTTTCTGTGAACAACTTTCGGCTTGAGCGTTTAAAATGGCACTCCACAGATAATTCTTCGATATTAGAAACTAATAAATCAAATTTTTGTTTGTTCATATATTGCAAGCGAAGTATTTGAGTTTCATATTGAATAAAGGATGTGAGTAATTCATCAATATTGTTCGTGAATGGGACGACAACAGAATAAAAATCATAATCTTCGCCAGATGCTTTTACGGATTCATATTTATCTTGCATAAGCTGTACATCATCTAATAATTGCGTAATTAACTGTTGCATGAAGTTTCCTCCTACACAATAAATTTACCATAAAAGATAATGTGAGTCATTTCTAAAGCGTCGTCTTACATTTATGTTATAATAGCGCCTTAATTAGTTCCAAATATTGTTTAATTATGCAAAGCACGTTAAAATGTACTTGATGTATTTGTAAATACATTGATTCATATTTCAAGGTTTGGAAAAATTTGCCAAAGTCGGGTATAATGGAAAAAGTTTTTGATTTCCAAACTAAAGTGGTGAAAAACAATGAATTACCCTAATGGGAAACCATTTAATAGAAATAAGTCTCAAGTCGGACGAACTCATAAGGGTCAAACGGGTAAAATAGACTATGGTGGCAGAGGTATGACGCTTGAAAATGATATCGAACTGTCGAACACATACTATTTGAACCATGGAATGGCGGTTATACATAAAAAACCAACGCCTGTTCAAATCGTAAATGTTCATTATCCTATGAGAAGTAAGGCTGTAATTAATGAGGCTTATTTCCGAACGCCGTCTACAACTGATTATAATGGTATTTATAATGGACATTACCTTGACTTTGAAGCGAAAGAAACGAAAAATAAGACTTCTTTCCCATTGAGTAATATGCATGAACACCAAGTTTCACATATGGCGTCTTGTTTCAAACAAAATGGGATAGTATTTTTATTAATTCGATTTAAAACGCTTGATGAAGTATATCTCCTTCCCTATTCTAAGTTTAAATATTTTTGGGAAAGACATACGAATAACATTAAAAAGTCGGTAACGGTTGAAGAAGTAAGAAAAAATGGTTACTATATTCCTTATCAGTATCAACCACGATTGAATTACCTCAAAGCTGTTGATAAGTTGATATTAGATGAAAGTGAGGACCGCGTATGACGGAGAAAAAAAGGACTTCCCAATCTAACAAGAAAGGCAAGTCCGATCAAAAAAAGAATAGGAATATTAAACGAACGATAATCAAGATAGTTGGCTTTCTTATCATTGCGTTCATTGTCTTAGCGTTAATAGGTATCTTGTTATTTGCTTATTATGCTTGGAAAGCTCCAGCGTTTACTGAGTCAAAATTACAAGATCCAATCCCAGCTAAGATTTATGATAAAGATGGAGAATTGGTGAAAACAATTGATAACGGACAACGACGTGAACATGTTGAATTAGATGAAGTGCCTAAAGGAATGAAGGATGCTGTATTAGCTACAGAAGATAATCGCTTCTACAGTCATGGTGCACTAGACTATAAACGTCTGTTCGGCGCTGTTGCCAAAAATATTACTGGTGGATTTGGTTCGCAAGGTGCATCGACTTTAACACAACAAGTTGTTAAACGATCATTCTTGACAGATAAAAAATCTATTGCACGTAAGGCACAAGAAGCGTACTTATCATACAGATTAGAACAAGAGTACAGTAAAGATGAAATATTCGAAATGTACTTGAACAAGATTTATTATTCTGATGGTGTTTATGGTGTGAAAGCGGCAGCTAAGTATTACTTTGATAAAGAATTGAAAGATTTGACTTTAACTGAAGAAGCATATCTTGCCGGTTTACCACAAGTACCAAATACGTATAATGTTTATGATAATCCTGAAGAAGCGGAATCACGTAAAAACACTGTGCTTTATCTCATGGAATATCATGATAGGATTTCCAAAGAAGAGAAAGAAAAGCACAAGATACTAAAATACAAGATACACTTGTTCAACGAACTAATGAAGAGCGACAAGTAAGTAAAGATGATTCTAAAAAAGAATATGATTCATATATTAACTTTGTAAAATCAGAACTTATGAATAATAAAGAGTTTAAAGATGAAGATTTAGGATCTGTATTAAATAGTGGTATTAAGATCCATACAAATATGGACAAAGACGTTCAAGAAACATTGCAAGATCGTATTAATAATGGTAGCTACTATAAAAATGAGGATCAACAAGTTGGTTCATCTATTGTAGATAGTGAAACTGGCGAACTTGTTGCAATATCTGGTGGTAGAGATTATAAAGACGTCGTTGATAGAAACTTAGCAACAGACGCACACCCTACCGGATCGTCTTTAAAACCATTCTTATCTTATGGCCCAGCAATTGAAAACATGTCTTGGGCAACTGACCATGCTATGAAAGATGAAGAGGAATACCAAGTTGATGGTGTTACATTCAGAAACTATGACATGGAAAGTCACGGAACGGTTAAACTTTATGATGCATTACGTCAAAGTTTCAACATCCCTGCCTTAAAAGCTTGGCAATCAACGAAAGAAAATGCTGGAAATGATGCGCCGAAGGAATTCGCTGAAAAAGTAGGATTAGAATATGAAGGAGATATTGGACCTTCTGAAGTACTAGGTGGTTCTGCATCTGAGTTCTCACCTACACAATTAGCATCAGCATTTGCATCAATTGCAAATGGTGGCGAGTACAACAATGCGCATTCAATTGAAAAAGTTGAAAAACAAGATGGTGAAGTCATTGAATATGACCATACAAGCAAAAAAGCTATGAAAGATTCTACTGCTTATATGCTAGCTGAAGTGCTAAAAGGTACATTTGAAGCTTATGGTTCTGCATATGGACACGACATCTCTGGAGTAAACATAGGCGCTAAAACAGGTACAGGTACGTATGGACAACAAACTTACCAACAATATAATTTACCTGATGATGCTGCTAAAGATGTTTGGGTTAATGGTTTCACACCTAAATACAGTATGTCTGTATGGATGGGATTCAATGAAGTTAAACAAGGTGGAACTAACTCCTTTGTAGGAAGTGATGAACAAGAATATCCTCAATTCCTATTAGAAGATGTAATGTCTACTATTTCACCACGTGATGGTGAAGACTTTACGAAACCAGACTCTGTTAGCGGAGACAGTAAAGATAATTTATCAGTTAAAGGTGAGTCTGATGACAATACAACTGATAATAATCCTAAAGGTCAAGGCAATAACAGCGATTCAGACAGTGACTCAGATAATGATTCGGATAGTGATTCAGACAGTAATAGTTCAAGTAATAACAATACTGGTAGCACAAATACCAATAATACAAGTGGTGCAAACACTACCAATGCAAACGGTACAAATACTACAAATGCAAATAGAAGTGGCACAGCTACTTCAAATAGTACACAATAACAAGACTTCAATTTTAAAAGACCCGGTTTCCATATTAATTGGAAATCGGGTCTTTGTTTTTAGTTAAAGTACATTTATACATATTAATTCATCAAATAAATACAATAATGAATAAAAAACAGCGTAATTGTTCTAACTTTGAGAGCTTACACTGTTTTTATTGTTTTAATGTTTGTTTTTTAGACGAATTTGATAAGATGCGTTCATTTTAATAAGTTCTGATTTTAATGTTTTCATTTGGCTGTAACCCATAAAATGATATTTACGTGCTATCATATAATGATATCTTTCTTCGAAATTCATTGGAACGACAGCATATTCATCTAAGTATTTAAAATCAATAATTTCAATACCATTAATTTGTTGAAAGTAAAGTTGAATCAGATTAAAGTATTGATCTAACAATCGTTTTGCTTCTGGTGATTTTAGTTTTTTTACTTTCGCGTATGAATCCAATTCCAGTTCTAACTTTGTAAAATCTTCTTTTGTAATCATTTTGTTCATGCCTCTTTCAAACTTGCCTTATAGCGCTTTTGACCTTCTCTACAATCTTCGAATAATGGGCAAACATCGCATTTCGGTTTACGTGCTAAGCAATGATAGCGACCGAAAAATATGAGTTGATGATGTGTTTTGTTCCATCTTTCTCTAGGAACTACTGTACACAATTTATCCTCTACTTGACGTACATTATCTTTCCATCGACATATACCTAAACGTTTTGAGATACGTTCTACATGTGTATCTACAGCTAATGAAGGTTCTCCAAAAGCTACGCTCATAACAACGTTGGCCGTTTTTCTACCCACACCTGCTAAGCTTTCTAACTCAGCGTGTGTTTGAGGAATCTTACCATCAAATTTATCTAAAAGCGATTGACTTAATTTTTGAATATTTTTGGCTTTATTTCTATATAAACCAATAGTACGTATATCATTTTCTAGTTCTGAAATATCCACACTTAAATAATCTTCTGGTGTTTTATATTTTTCAAATAAAGGTTTCGTAAGTTTATTTACAGAAATATCAGTTGTTTGTGCAGATAAGAGTACAGCAATTGTAAGTTCAAATGCATTGTCATGGACAAGTTCACATTCAGCATTTGGAAACATTTCAGCTATGACATCAACCATTTCAAGTGCTTTTTTATTACTTACCATTTGGATTCTCCCCATTCAGCCAATCAAATTTAGGGACCTTACTAACTGTATGTTTCATTTTAGGTTGGTTAAATTGGCGGCTAATTTTTTTCGAATCTTCAATCGTTTTTACATTATTCTTTTTCCAATTTAGTAAAATACGATCGATATATTTAAAACTCATTTTATTTTGGCTCTCTGCTTCGTTTAAAGCAGCTTGAATGACACTTAAATCATGTTTATCTATATCTAACCATTGATTTAATGTTTCTATCTCATATGGAGATAAAGGTCTGCCAAACGCTTGTTCTATTTTTTGAAATAATGTATTGAACTCTAGCTCAGATTCATGTTCGACTTGTTTTACATTCATTTGTTGCATAATTTCACTTAACCTATCATAGAATTGGTCAAGGTTCATATATTCAGTGAACTTACCTTCTTCGTCCTTATTAACATTAAGTTCTAGTAAATCATGCTGTATTAAAGTTTGAATGATTGAAGTGATTTCTCTTGAATCTAATGCAGATCCTTGCTGTAAAGTTTCAATTGAAGGTTGTTTATTAGATGTTTCAGAGGCATGTAATAATTTGATTAAAATCACTAACTCTGTTTCATTTAAGCCTAATTCATTGTAATGATCAAGTAGTTCTTTTCGAATTACAATAGGTCTTGTTTTTAATTGTTCTCTATCCAAATTAACCCTCCCATCTTTGATATTGTTATAAAAACGTCCAGCCATTATTTGTGGACTGGACGCTGTTTGTGAATCTTATTATATTATTTAAAATATTATGGATATAATCGATTAAGTAAGCGTGGGAATGGTGCTGTTTCACGAACGTGATCCACACCGGATAACCAAGCCACAGTTCTTTCTAAGCCTAAACCAAAACCACTATGAGGTACGCTGCCATAACGACGTAAATCTAAATAATAGCTATAACTTTCAGCGTCTAAGCCATATTCATTAATACGTTGCTCTAGTAAGTCAAGGTCATTTATACGTTCAGACCCACCTATAATTTCACCATAACCTTCAGGTGCAATTAAATCTGCACATAGTACAGTATCTTCATTTTCTGGATTCGGTTGCATATAAAAAGGTTTAATTTTTGTTGGATAGTTAGTGATAAACACTGGTAAATCATAATGATTAGCGATAGCCGTTTCATGAGGAGAACCGAAATCTTCGCCCCATTCTATATCGTCAAAACCTTGTTCTTTTAAGAATACTACAGCATCATCGTATGTAATACGTGGGAATGGTGTAGTTACTTTTTCAAGTTTAGATGTATCACGTTCTAATACATTAAGTTCAAGTTTACAATTTGTCAATACAGATTGAATCACATATGTCACATATTGTTCTTGAACTTCTAAACTTTGTGCATGTTCACAAAAAGCCATTTCAGGTTCAATCATCCAGAATTCAATTAAATGACGACGTGTTTTAGATTTTTCAGCACGGAATGTTGGACCAAATGAGAACACTCTACCGTGAGCCATTGCAGCAGCTTCCATATAAAGCTGTCCACTTTGTGATAAGAACGCGTCTTCATCAAAGTATTTTGTATGGAATAGCTCACTTGTGCCTTCAGGTGCACTTGCTGTTAAAATAGGTGGATCAATTTTTGTGAAACCATTGTCATTAAAGAATGCATAAGTTGCACGAATAATCTCGTTTCTAATTTTCATTACAGCATGTTGTTTTTTAGAACGTAACCACAAATGACGATGGTCCATTAAAAATTCTGTACCATGACTTTTAGGTGTAATTGGGTAATCATGAGCTTCTGAGATTACTTCTATTGATTTCACTTGCATTTCGTAACCAATATCTGAGCGATTATCTTCAGAAATAACGCCAGTAATATAAATAGATGATTCTTGTGTTAATTCTTTAGCTAATTTAAATGTTTCCTCAGTTACTTCTGCTTTTGCTACGACGCCTTGCATAAAGCCTGTACCATCTCTTAATTGTAGGAATGCTATTTTCCCACTTGAACGTTTATTAGTTAACCAAGCGCCAATAGTAACTTCTTGGTTAAGATATTGTTTAGCTTCTTTAATCGTTGTCTTCATAGCCAGTCTCCTAATAATATTGTAGTCTTCTTTTCTTTATCCTTATATATTTTAACAAAATAGATGTATAAGTTCTAGTTGTGGGTGCTGAGTTTATTAATTACGTTTGTCCTCTTTTTTTAATTTCTTGAGTATGCTTGAAAATTGTTTGATATCACCTTTATTTTGACGGTAACTCTCTAACGATTGTTCAAAAAATTGTTTGTAATTACTACGAATTAAGCGATCATCAAAGGATACGATAATGCCTTTATCATTTTCACTACGTATCAATCTACCGAGGCCTTGTCTGAAACGCGTTACAGCATCAGGTAATACATAATCTTTGAATGTAGAAGTAAACTCAGATTCCATTAACCAATATTTTGTATTGTTTTGATTCATAAAAGGTAACTTAGCAATCATGACGCATTTTATGCCATTAGATTGAAAGTCAAAGCCTTCAAAAAATGTACCTGTGCCAAGTAAGATTGCTTTATTAAAACTATTAAATTGTTGAACAATCTTATAGTTTTGATTTTGCTGTTGTGTCAAAACGACATAGTCTTCAAATTCCGGCAATTCATTTAATAACTCTTGAACCATATGCATCATTTTATAACTTGTAAATAGTATTAAACATTTAGACTCTACAATGTTAATATACTCAATCACGTAATTAACGATAGAACTCACATAATCATCAATACTTTTATAATTATATGAAGCCACATCATTAGGTATGAATACGGTAGTTTGGTTTGGTGACATTACCTTCGAATCAATCTCATACGTGTTAAAGACGATATCTTTATTAAACCAATGTTTGAAATTTTCAAATGAATGGTTAAACGTTAATGTGCCTGAAATAAATGTAAGTGATTTAAATTTATCTAATACTTGTGTCGTTAATATTTCTTTAACATCATAGTCTTTGACATTAAGTCTAATTGTTGATTTTTGATTTATATTTTTAATTGATAAATAACTTGTGTGGTTATTTTTTAAACTGTGCTCAATTTCTTTAAAACGATCATTAATATAAAGTATTTGTTTGCGCACAGACTTGATTGTTTTGTGACTCATACCATTGAAGAATTCTAAAGTCATATTAAGTTTATGAATAATTGAATGTAAATCGTTCAAAATTGGTGCAACGTTAAAATGATAGACAAAATGGAGCTTGTGAACTTCATCGTCATGCACTTCAGAACTTTGAATGATTTCAAAAATAGTAGTGAATAATTGTTCATTTAAATCATGTATCTCATTGACTGTTGTTTTTAACCCGAAAACATCTATAGGCGGTATATCTAATTTTTCAAGTATTCTTTGTTGTTCTAAATGATCGATAGATTTAAGCAGCTTATCATTTTCTGTCTTACCAATTAAGCCGAGTTGATATTTGATATCAGAATAACTCAATTCATTGGTTACTTGGCTTAAAGCATAGTCAGGCAAGCGATGTGCTTCGTCGATAATGCAATCATCAAATAATTGATAAATAGAATTATCATGTGCAGCATGTATTAAATGGGCATGATTTGTAATACCAATTTGAATATTTTGAGCATTTCGTTTAATGAAGTTGAAGTAATGTATATCATTTCGAACAGGTACATAAGTCTCTAGCTTTTGTTCGAAATACATTTTTTGTCCGCCCTTTAAGTCTAGCTCTTGAATATCACCTGTGTCTGTTTCGGTAATCCAAATTAATAATTGCATTTTTAATATACCGACTTCATAATTACTGGCTTCTTCTTTCAAGATTTGGCTGATTAAACCTAATGAAATATAATCACGTTTACTTTTTATTAAAGTAGCATTTATTTTGAAATTTAAAGCTTGCTTAAGCGCAGGTATATCTTTTTCCAATAATTGGTTTTGTAATAATTTAGTATTAGTTGAAATCATTACGTGTTTACCAGTTTCAATGTTATACATTAAAGAAGCGAGTAAATACGCAAATGACTTGCCACTTCCAAGTGGTGCTTCAATCATTGCTTTTTCACTATTCATTAACTGTTCTAAAATAATCTCTGAAAGATATAATTGTTGTGGTCGATAGGTCAAATTAAGTTCCTTAGTAATCAAGGTATATAAATCTTTCAAAGTGCCATCAAAATCTACTGTTGGTGCTTTGAAATCTTTTTGTTTTTTATAAATAATTTGTTCGAATTGGTCATAAACATCCTCTAGTGACTTATCTTTATGATTACGTACCATCTCAAATAAAATATCATGTAAATCATATTTTAAATTCTTACTTAAATAATATAGTTGTTTCAAAGTATCTAAAGGCAACATTTCGAATTTCTCAAATGCGAGTATCATAAGTTGCGCTGTTGTAGCAGCATCTTCGTCAGCACGGTGTGCGTTGTTTAGAACAATGCCATGTGCTTCTGCTAACTCACTTAACTGGTAACTTTTATCTGTTGGAAAAGCGACTTTAAATAATTCTAACGTATCCATTACTTTTTTGGGACGATAGTTGATATCACAATTTTTAAAAGATTTTTTTATAAAGTTCAAATCAAAAGCAACATTGTGTGCCACGAAGATACAACCATCAATTTGTTTATAAATATCTTCAGCTATTTCATGGAAATATGGTGCTTGATTTAACATTGCTTCTTCTATTGATGTTAATGCTTGTATAAAAGGAGGAATTTCTAAATCTGTTTTAATCATTGAATGGTACGTGCCGATTATTTTATTTTCACGAACAAAAGTAATACCTATTTGAATGATTTCATCATAGTCTAATTGGTTTCCTGTTGTTTCTAAATCCATAACGGCATAACACGGTTTTGTCATTCTCATTCCTCCTTTCAACGAGGTTAAAATTCTATATCTGCACTGATTAAACGATGTTGATTGTTTTCTTCATCCAATACAAGTAAAAAACCATCTTCATCAATATCAAGCGCTTCTCCGTGGAATTGTCTACCATTCTCGGTAAATCTTAATGTTTTATTCCAAATATTCGAGGCTGCTATGTATTCGTCTCGAATAGTTAAAAATGGTTCTGCAAGAAATTGTTTATATCGATATTCAATATGACTTACAAGCGATTGTAAAAAATAGTAGCGGTTAATTTTTTCGTCAGCATGAATGCGGACACTTGTAGCTTTTTGTTGTAGTTCATTACTAAAATCTTCTTGTAAATGGTTCATATTAATACCAATGCCGCAAATAACCGCTTCAATACCATCACTATTCGCAACCATTTCTGTCAAAAAGCCACAAACTTTTTGTTTATTTATATAAATATCATTTGGCCATTTAATGGTAACCGGATCGATACTGAACTGTTGTATCGCATCTCTTATGCCTAGAGCCATAAATAAATTAAATTTTGTTATCATTTCAAAAGGTACATCAGGTCTTAAAACAATCGACATCCACAAGCCCTTTCCTTTGGAAGAGGACCAAGGCCTATTGAATCGGCCTTTACCTTGTGTTTGTTCATCACTTAAAATAAGAAAGGTATTTGTATTACCTACTAATTTTTGCTTAGCCAGTAATTGAGTTGAATTAACACTTTCCAATATTTCAACATGATCAAATACATTTTGTGCTTTTAGCATTGGTAATACAATGCCACTATACCATTTATCAGGTAATTGGATTAAGCGATGCCCTTTATGATTCACTGATTCAATCTGACACCCTTCTAATTTAAGTTGATCTATTACTTTTTTTACAGCTGTACGTGAAATGCTTAGTTGTTCTGCTATAAATTGACCCGATATGTAATCAGGTTGGTGCTGATATAACATTTGAACAACATCTTTACTATACTTGGACATGTGTTTTCACCCACTTTAGCAGTTCTGGTTTAAAGTTTTTGACCTCACCTGATAGTATGGCACATTCAACTTGACGTAATATGGGTTTAAGCCATGCACCACTTGGTTTATCTAATACTTGTAATATATCTTTACCATTTATATCCATTTCTTTTCTTGATGAAATCGGTAACTTTTGGCTAATTTCATTGATGGAAGCAGCATTAAAAATCAATGGAGATACTTTTATAATATTATTACTATTGAGCATACGTTCATAACTTAGTACTTGTAGTATATCTTCTTTTCCGAAATCATAAACAAATAACTTCAAACTTTGTTTGCTGTGGATTTCTGGCATTTGTTGTAACATGCGTTCGAGTCTAGTGATATATTTCTTTTCATTGTTGCTAATTTTCAAATCTGACAGCTGTGTGTCAACATCGGGTTGTTGTGCTTTTAAGAATGCAATTAACATTGATAATGATATTGATTCTTCTAATATGAATTTTGATAAGTCAAAACGTTTAAAAAATGGTATATAATTAAATGTATTAAAGTACTTTAAATTATTGAAACTTTGGGCCACATATTGACCTAATGTTAATTTTTTAAGTTCAATTACGATACGTTCAATAGATAAATGCGCAATATCTGCTATATGGGCATGCATACCATTAAATGTAGCTTTCTCCAACGTAAACCCAAGTTGTGATTGAAAGCGCAAACCTCTAATAATACGTAATGCATCTTCGTTAAATCGTTCTGCTGGATCTCCAACTGTCTTGATTAATCGCTGTTCTATATCTTTTAGTCCATCAAAGTAATCATGGATTTGATAATTCACATCCATAGCAATGGCATTCATTGTAAAATCTCTTCGTTTTACGTCTTCGTATAAGTCTCTTACAAAAAAGACTTCATTAGGTCTACGATGATCATCATACTCACCTTCAGCACGAAAAGTTGTCACTTCATATTGATCGCCATTATAGACGACATTAATCGTGCCATGTTCCCTACCAATAGGAATGGTCTTATCAAATACTGCTTCAATTTCATCTGGTGTGGCACTAGTCGTAATATCGATATCATGAATTGATTTTTGCATTAAGTAATCTCTAACTGCCCCACCAACATAAAATGCTTGGTACTGATGTTTTTGTAAAGTTTCTAAAATTGGCTTTGCCGCTTCGAATAATGTTTTAGTCATTGTTACCCTCTAACATTTTTTGTAGTAATACTCATATTGATCTGCAATTAAGTTAGACGAAAAGCGTTCTGAGACATCTGCTAGCATTTGTGTTTGCATTGTTTTATAAAGCTTTGCATCTGTGAGTAATTTTAAGGCATACTCACTTGCGCTTGTACTATCACCTACATCAACTAAAAAACCAGTATCTTCATGTTTAATGACTTCTTTAATTCCACCAGCCGTAGATCCAATTGGCACTACTCCAGATTTCATTGCTTCAAGTAGTGTTAGACCAAAACTTTCTTTTTCACTTAGTAGTAAGACTAAGTCTGAAATTTGATAAAATTCACTAACCCAATTTTGTTTTCCTAAAAAAAGAACTTCATCTTCAATATTTAGATCACGTGCTTTTTGTTTCATATCCATTAATTCTGGACCATCGCCTAATAATAATAATTTTGACGGCATAGATTTATGTACTTTTGCAAATGTATCGATAATTGTATCAATACGTTTTACACTTCTGAAGTTTGAAACATGAATTAAAACTTTCTCTTCTGGTTTTATTCCATAACAAGCTTTTAATCGTTCATCTTCTTCAGTTTGTACATCGGGTTTTGTTGGAAATTCATTTTCCCGAACAAAATTATATATTGGAATAATTTCTTTGTTTGTTTCAATGATATCATTAGTTTGTTTTGCGAGTGACTGGCTTACACTCGTCACAATATCGCTTTCTTCTATACCAAATTTAATTGCGTTTTTTAAAGAATGATCATAACCTAGTACAGTTATATCAGTCCCATGCAATGTAGTCATAATTTTAATGTCTTTTTTGGACATTTGTTTTGCTAAAATACCACAAACTGCATGAGGGACTGCATAGTGCATATGTAACAAATCTAAATCATACTCATTGATAACCTCAGCAATTTTAGTACTTAAAGTTATGTCATAAGGAGCATACTGAAAAACAGCATACTGATTGACTTCAACTTGGTGAAACGTGATATTTGGTAATGGCTTGCGTATTCTAAAAGGTATATTAGATGTAATAAAATGGATGTCATGCCCACGTTCAGCAAGTTTTATGCCTAATTCAGTGGCGATGATTCCAGAACCACCCATAGATGGGTAACAAGTAATGCCTATTTTCATAAGGTGGGACACCCTTTCTATTTCAAATTAAATTATTTTCGTTCAAAACGATCTTTATCACGTGTATTAAATTTTTTCATTGTTTCATCAAAGCTTTCTGTCATATCAATATCTAAAGAATTGGCAATACATAATAAAACGAATAAATTATCACCTAGTTCTGCTTTAATTGTATTTTCGTCTTCTGTCTCTTTTTTCTTTTTCTCACCATGGTAGTGATTAATCTCTCTTGCCAGTTCACCAACTTCTTCAGTTAATCGCGCAAGATTAGCTAAGGGAGAGAAATACCCTGTTTTAAATTGACCAATATAGTCATCCACTTCAGTTTGCATATTTTTCATAGTCTTCATCATATACGCCTCACATTCTAACGGTTTCTTATATAGTATAGACTAATTTTAGGCTTCATGCATTATTCCTGCAATAGTTAACCGTTATATTATTTACTATTTGACTATAATCGTTTTAATTTGTTTATTTCATTATTACACGTAATTAAGTAGTAACCACTTCTTTTTAAAAGTGAGTAAATTAATATTTTTGCTTAGATGTGTTTTTTGGTGAGATTTAAATCCGAAATAATAAGAATGTCAGTTTAAACAAAAATGGAAGCAAGACAGAAATCTAATTTTTCTAATAAGATTTCGTCGTTTCACTCCTGCAAAGATGACTAAAAAAATAAGGTTGAGACATAATTATATGTCTCAACCTTATTTATATTATTATTCACTTGATCTAGCAATAAGAATAAATCTTGCAAGCTCTGCTAATGCAACTGCAGTTGAAGCAACATAAGTCATTGCCGCTGCTGTAAGTACTTTTTTAGCATGGCGGTGTTCTTTTTCATTAACAATGTCTAAGCTTTTTATTTGTTTCATAGCTCTACTACTTGCGTTAAATTCAACTGGTAGTGTAACAATTGAGAATAATACTGCAAGAGACATGAATGCAATTCCAATCCATAATGCTGTAGAACCTAAAGTACTTTGCATAGTAGTTAAAATAATACCTGCAAATACTGCTAAGTAACCAACTGAGCTACCTACGTTAGCTAGTGGTACTAAAGATGTTCTGAATCTTAAGAAGAAATAACCTTCTGCGTGTTGTATCGCATGACCAACTTCGTGGGCTGCAATTGCTGTACCAGCAACTGAAGGTCTACTGAAGTTAGCTGGTGATAACACGAGAACTTTTTTTCTAGGGTCGTAATGATCTGTTAAGAACCCTTTTCCTTCAACGACATCAACATCATAAATGCCGTTTGCATGAAGTATTTCTATAGCAACTTCTTGACCTGTCTTACCACTTGTCGATCTTACTTGTGAATATTTTTCATAATTAGACTTAACTTTGTGCTGCGCCCATAAAGGCAATACCATTAGAATAACAAAATATATAATCATATAGATAAAAGACAAAAATCCTCACTCCTTTATAAACATTTTACTGTGAACGTTAATGATGGTCAAATATTTTATCCTTTTAAATCGAGTTAAATTTAAATATAGCACTAAAGGTATGACACTTAACCAAAACGCGAGGTAAGCAATACCTTCAACATGGTTAGCAATGAAATCATAGTAAGGATATTGCATAAATACATAATCAATAATGTCATTATGGAATACCCATATCACAGCAATAGTAAAAGCAAGAATAGTAATTTTAAATCTTGGGTAAAAGAAAAATGCCTCTATAGCCATAATACCGTGAGAAAATATAAGCATACAGCCAATAATTGTAACTGAGTCGTATTGTATAAACATAATGATGTTCATAATAACTGCCCATACACCATATTTTATCAGCGATACAAAAGCTAAAGCTTCAATAATTGGTAAGTTCTTACCTGCGATAAGTCCGATTAATGCAATACATAAAAATAATGAAGCGGTTGGACTGTCTGGCACAAACGGTATGAACTGCCAACTCGATACACTCAGTTGATTACCATACCATATATAACCATATATCGTGCCTAATAAATTACAAATAAGCAGAAAGTAAAGTACACCTTTATTATAAATGAGTAAATGCCATAAAGATTTTATATTCATAAGGTCAATCCTTCATTGTTTTTTTTACATTTCTTAACTCAAAAGTATTAAGGATTTGAGTTAATTGATAAAACAGTGCTTTATCATGCAATTGTAAACTTAAATCAATATTATCTTGTAAATGCGTGATAATAGAGGACTCGCTTTGCTTTGATAGCGGGATACTATAGATGTCTTGCATATACATAGCATAGTATGGTGAATGTAACAATTGCATTAATAATAATTCATCTAAACGAGTCTCTCGAGATTGTGCTTTGCTAAAATGCAGTTTGATATCAAAAGACACAGCATCATTTGCTATATAATTGAAGATTTCGTCACTATTAATCAACTGCTGGTTTTTAAGTGTAAACCTGATTCCTTGTTGCTCAGTATCTTCCATAGCAATTTCCAAAATATGATGATCGGAAATGAGTTCATCCACAAAATGAATTTGTTGTAGTAACTCAGGTGAAGACTTAATTAAGTTTAATACCCACACACTAATCCTAGATTTAAACTGATATTGAAAAAGCAGATATTCAATGAAATTAGCTTTCACTTGTTGTAGGGTATTACTCATCTTACTCACCTTCCTTGACTAGAAAGATAATAATCTTTCTGCTTCATCATGCCATGTTTCATTGCTTGGATCTAATTCCAGTAATTGATTTAGCATTGTTTTTGCTTGTTCAATTTGTCCGATTTCAACTAGATAGAAATAATAATCACTTAGAAACGCAGATTGCGTGTGCAATGTTGGATATGCTAATTCAAAGAAATGTTGTGCTTCTTTGTCACGTTCCTCTTGTCCTAACGCAAATGCTAAATGCCACATAAACACGGGATCTAAATCTTCTTCATCAACATATTTCAATAATGCTATAAGTGCCTCGTAGTCTTCTTCTTGTCTATATAAATCACTTAGGATTAAAAGTGGTTCTTGGTAAGCATTATCAACTTCTAAGGCTTGCAATAATAATTGTACACCTTCATTAGCATCGCCATGTTCAATTGCTATACTGCCTGTTGATACCATCAACTCTTTATAAAATTGACTTAATCTCAAGCCTTCTTTACCAATTTCAATGGCTTCTGCATGGTTATGTTCATTTTCATAAAGTTGTTGCAGATAAAAATAGCCTTGTAAGAAGTCAGGATCTTTAGATAATAGTGTTTGAACTAAATTAATTGCTTCTTGAGAGAGCTCATTTTTTTCATAAGCAATCGCTTTTTTAAAGTAATCTTCAGAAACCATTTCTTCTTCATTGATTTCATCGAACATTTTAATCGCATCACTGTAGTTTCCACTTTGCAAACTACAATCTGCTAAGCGAGAAAATAAATTTGTGCCATTCACTTGATATTCGCCTGTTTCAAGCACAGTTTCGTATTCAGAAACTGCACGTAAGTATTGTCCGTCAAAATACAATAATTCAGCAAGTGCATAGTGTATAATTGGATCATTTGGTTCTATATCTATGGCGTCGACTAATTTATCTATCGCAACTTCTAACATATTTAATTGTTGATATAAATCAGCTTCTAACATTAAACGTTCAGTTGATAATTCAACTTGGTTTAAATATTCTAAAGCTTCATCAGTTTGATTCTCAGCCATTAAACCTTCGATGAAGTAGATAAGTAGTTCACTTTCATCAGGATATTTATGGTATAACGTACGGAATACTTCGAGCCCTTGAGGCATTAAACCGTAATTATATAACGTTTCACCAAGTATAAAAAGTGCATCGTCCTTTGGAGAACTTAATGCTTCATTCACACGAGTGTCTAAGTTATCTAATTTTTGTAAGTTGATATCGTCTATGAGTTTATAGATATCTTCCATACTTTTATCCCTCTTTTTCTAATTGTTTTAACTTCGTTAAGAAACCTGGGAAAGAAACATTTACAGCATCAAATTGATTAATAGTTAACGATTCATCTGTTAATAATGATGAAATAGCAAGCATCATACCTATACGATGATCAGTAAAACTATCGACTGTTGCTGTTTGCTCCATAGTTGAAGGATGTATAATCATACCATCGCTTGTTGGTTGTAACATAAATCCTAATAAATTTAGCATATTCGCAGTCGTATCAATACGATTTGTTTCTTTAACTTTCAATTCTTCTGCATCTTTTACAATACTTGTACCTTCAGCTTGTGAACATAGTAATGCTACAATTGGAATTTCGTCAATTGCTCTTGGCACTAAATCTCCATCAATTTGGAGTGGTTTCATATCAGGTGAATATTGTATGCGGATTGAAGCAGTTGGTTCTGGACCATCTGTTTGATTGAATAGCGTAATGTTCCCTTCCATTTGTTTCACGATATCTATAATACCTGAACGTGTTGGGTTTATGCCAACATTGTGAATTGTAATATCACTGTCTTTTGTTATCAAGCCCGCCACTATAAAATATGCTGCTGAAGAAATATCACCTGGCACATGAAAATCTACGGATTGAATATGTTCGATTCCTCGTTTTGGCATTTCTATCGTTTTCCCATCAGTAGTAATAGGAATATGGAAATGTTGGAACATCGTTTCTGTATGATTGCGTGTTGTACCTAATTCTTTAACAGTTGTCGGCTCTTCTGCAAACAAACTGGCGAATAAAATTGCACTTTTCACTTGTGCACTCGCAACTTCCATTTGATAAGACATGCCGTTAATTTGTGCAGGTTTAATGATTAGCGGTGTGTAATTATTATCGACGCCTGTTATATTAGCGTTCATTAAGCTTAAAGGTTTCATAATTCTGTCCATCGGTCTTTTACCAATAGATTCATCACCTGAAATAACAGTTTCAATGCCTAAACCACTTAACAGACCAGCCACCAAACGTGTCGTTGTACCAGAATTACCTGTATAAAGTACTTGATGAGGCGTTTTGAAGTGTTTATAACCAGGAGAATTAATTTCTATTTTATCTTCGCCAACAGTAATTTCAACACCTAATTGTTGGAAAATTTCCACTGTATTCAGGCAATCTTCACCAAGAAGTGGTTTATATATTGTAGAGGTGCCAGATGCAAGAGAACCTAACATAATGGCTCTATGTGTCATAGATTTATCTCCTGGTACTTCTATTTCACCAATCAATGGTCCGTTAATATCAATTGTTTTACTGTTTGTCAAAAAATCCACCTACTTTTTAAAATATGTTAGGAAATCTGTGAATGCATGTAGAAGTGTTGGCTTATCTATGTGTTTTACCACAGGATTGCCAATGCCATCCAATAATACCATTTGAATCCCTTGTTGATCATTTTTCTTATCTTTTAACATGAGTTGATATAAGGTTTCAAACTCAAATTCATTAATGATATCTAATGGGTAATTTAATGAGACTAAATAATTAAAATAATGAGATATATCAAAATCTCTATTTAAGACTTTATTAGCAACAATAAATTGATAAATAATGCCTATCATCACTGCATGGCCATGAGGAATTTTAAAGTTGTATTCAACTGCATGTCCAAATGTGTGACCTAAATTTAAAAATTTACGGACATTGGATTCCTTTTCATCTTTGACGATAATATTTAATTTCGTTTGGATTCCTTTAAATAAATAATATTCAATTTCATTTAACGAAGCGAGTACTGGCTGATCAGAGTATTGTGTTTCAATATTTTGTACAGCTTCCATGTCACTCAATAAGGCATGTTTATAAACTTCTGCATACCCACTTAAAATTTCTCCATAGGGTAAAGTTGTTAGAAAGTTCAAATCATAAATAACGGCATTAGGTCTATAAAAGGCGCCTATTAAATTCTTACCATGTTTAGAATTAATACCTACCTTGCCTCCTACACTTGAATCATGTGCAAGAATAGTCGTTGGTACTTGAATAAAATCTACACCTCTTAATAAGGTTGCAGCAAGGAATCCTGTAAAATCGCCAGTAGCACCACCGCCAACTGCGATTAAACAAGTATCACGTGTTAATTGTTTACTGAGTAATACTTCAATCGTTTCTTCATAAAAGGCTAACGATTTTGTCGTTTCACCAGAAGGAATGATAAGTTTATGTGCGCCATATTCAGAACTGATAAAATCTATCTTTTCATTCCAATTATTATTTACCGTTTCATCAACTACCAACACAACATCTTTATAATCATTTATATATTGATGTAATTGATCTAATGCATGGTGTTCTACAATAATTGGATAGTTATTGGATGTATAAGTAGTTTCTAATTTCATATGCTCACCTAGTTACTTCATAAATTTTAAATTGCTACTTAGTATTCTATATTTAATAAACGACGCTCATCTATTTGTGATTTTAACTGTTCTATATGATTACTTTGAAATTCTTCAAGTAATGCTTTTGCAATTTCAAATGCTACAACATTCTCAACTACAACACTTGCTGCGGGTACAGCACAGCTGTCAGAACGCTCAATAGAAGCTTTAAATGATTCTTTTGTATTAATATCAACGGAGTTTAGTGGTTTGTAAAGTGTTGGGATTGGTTTCATTACACCATTAACCACGATAGGCATACCATTAGACATACCACCTTCGAATCCACCTAAATGATTTGAACCTCTGTAGTAACCATTTGTAGTATCATACAAGATTTCATCTTGAATTTCACTGCCTGGTTTTTCAGCTGCTTTGAATCCTTCACCAAAGCTTACCCCTTTAAATGCATTAATACTTACAACGCCTTGGGCAATTCTACCATCAAGTTTACGATCGTAATGTACATAACTACCAATACCTACTGGTAAGCCTTCGACAATTGTTTGAACTACACCGCCTATTGTATCGCCTGCTTTTTTAGCTGAGTCAATTTTATCACGAATTTCTTGAGCTATCTCATCATTTACAACACGAACATCATTTTTATCAATATTAGCTTTAATCGTTTCAAGGTCATATTCGATATCATCTTTGATGCCACCAATTTCAACCACTCTACTATAAAAGTTAATATCTAATTGTTTTAATAAAATTTTAGAAACTGCACCTACTGCAACACGTGCAGCAGTTTCTCTTGCTGAAGAACGCTCTAACACGTTTCTTAAATCTCTATGATTGTATTTCATACCACCAATTAAATCAGCGTGGCCAGGGCGTGGTTTAGTAATTACACGTTTCATATTGTCTTGATCTTCTTCACTTATTGGATCAGCACCCATGATTTTCTTCCAATGTGTAAAGTCATCATTTGTAACAATCAATGTGATTGGACTACCTAAAGTATAGCCATTACGCACTCCTGAAACAATTTCAACTGCATCCTTTTCAATTTGCATGCGACGACCTCTGCCGTATCCACCTTGTCGTTTAAACATTTCTTCATTAATATCTGCTACGTTGATTTCTAGATTTGCTGGTACACCTTCAATAATTACAGTTAACTGTGGTCCATGTGATTCACCAGAAGTTAAATATCTCATACTTTTCCCACTCCGTTCCTTTAGTACTTTAAATTATAATATTCTCTATATCTTATCACATTCAATTGTTCAAATTAACAGAAAAATTTACAAATATTGAATCTTATGAAAACTTCCATGTTTTAAGTGTAACATTTGAATATTTTTTATAGTAATAACTTTAGATTTTATATAGAAATATTAACATTTTCCAATATTATCTATTTAATAGGAGGAAAAGAAAGCAAAGGTTCAATTTGATTTCTTACTCTCCATCTACAACATTTTATACACTATACTTAGTATAGTGTATAAATAAATGTTAAACATAAAATAAAAAAGCTAACTGAATTTTTCAGTTAGCTTTTTTATTATAATAATTCATTTCATAAAGCCTATGATTTATTGAAGTTAACGTTATTCGTATAACCATGCTTCACGTGATCCAGTATAATCACTTAATTCTTCAGCTTTAAACCAAAGGTTAATTTCTTTTTTAGCTGATTCTACCGAGTCTGAACCATGAATAATGTTTCTACCTACAGTTAAACCTAAGTCTCCTCTAATAGTGCCTGGTGTAGCTTCAGATGGATTAGTTTTACCAATAATATGACGCGAAATATTTACTGCATCTTCACCTTCAACTACCATAGCGAAAACTGGTGCAGAAGTGATGAAGTCAATCAATTTGTTATAGAACGGTTTATCTGTGTGTTCTGCATAATGTTCTTCTGCAAGTGACTGTGGTACAGTCATAAATTTACCGCCTACAAGCTTTAGTCCTTTACGTTCAATACGAGAAATGATTTCTCCTACCAAATTGCGTTGTACCGCGTCTGGTTTGATCATTAGAAATGTTCTTTCCATAATGTGTGAATCCCCCTGTTTGTTATGTATCAATTGTACAGTAATAATGTACATGACTATGTATCAATAAAATATTATGTTTTGAGATACATTAATATATTAACAGGTAATTAAAGCGCTTTCAATGCTTTTCATGTAATTATAAATTTCTTTTCCCCACTTTTTTAATTAATTTCTTAAATAAAGGTTTAGCAGCTTCGCTTTCCAATTGATCAAGTAGGTTTAATGCTTTTTCTAAATATTTATCACTGATTACTTGTGATTCTTGTATAACATCAGATGATTGAATGCGCTGGATACAATAGTCAAACGTCTCTTGATCTGTATCTGGAGTAAGTTGTTGTATTTGTGCTTTAAACTCTGGGTGCTTTCTCATTTCTAATAATACAGGTAAAGTGATATGACCATTCATTAAATCACTACCAACTGGTTTCCCTAATTTTTTTTCTGTACTTGTAAAATCGAGGATATCATCAACAATTTGAAAACTCATGCCAATATAATGACCAATCATTTTTAAATTATGAACTGTTTTCAAATCAGCACCAGAAGCAATCGCACCTACTTCTGTAGATAATTGTATCAGTAATGCTGTTTTGCGATTAATTCTGCGCAAATAACTCGTGATTGTTTGATAACCATTAAATTGATCTTGAAATTGAAATAGCTCCCCCATACATACTTCAACGATGGCATTTGAAATCACCGAATGAATACGGTTATCTTCAATGCTAGAAATATGTTCAAGCGCTGATGCAAGTAAAAAGTTACCGGCAAGAATAGCAGTATTTTGATCCCACTTTTTAGCTATAGTCAAGCTTCCTCGACGTTTATCACTCTTATCTACGACATCATCGTGAACTAAAGTTGCCATATGAATTAATTCAAGCGCAACAGCTACACGATAAACATCCTCATTCATTTCTTTACCAAACTGGCTACTTAAAATTACAAAGGCAGGTCTAACGCGTTTACCACCTGAAGAAAACAAATGATAAGAAGCATCTTCTAGTACTTTATCATTGCTTATAAGAGATTGTTCTAATCGCTTTTCGATTTTCTTTATTTCACTATTCATGTTTAACTTTGACACGTTAATCACCTTTGGTTGATTCATTTTTTATTTATAGCCAAGGTGCATCGCTGCAACGCCACCTGTAAAGCTACGTATTTTTATATTACTGAAACCTGCTTGAGTAAACAGACGTTTTAACTTTTCTTTATCTGGAAAATCAAAAGTAGATTGTTGTAACCATTCATACTCATCTTTGGATTTTGCAAAAATTTTACCGAAAATAGGCATTATAAATTTAAAATAGAGTTTATAACCTTGTTTGAATACTGGTGTTGTAGGTTGGCTAGTTTCTAAACAGACAACCATACCGCCTGGTTTAAGCACTCTGTATAATTCTTTAAGTGTAGCTAAATAGTCAGGTACATTACGTAAACCAAATCCAATGGTTACATAATCAAATTCATTGTCTTCAAATGGTAGATTCATTGCATCGCCATGTACAAGTTGTATATTATGCATATCTTGTGTTTTACCTTTGCCGACTTCGAGCATGTTTTCACTGAAATCTACACCAATGACTTCGCCTGTGGGGCCTACAGCCTTACTGAGTGAGATAGACCAATCAGCAGTACCACAACATACGTCTAAAGCTTTACTACCAGGTTTAACGTTCATTTCTTTCATAACCCGTTTTCTCCAAGTCTTATGTTGCTCAAAGCTAATAATATTATTTAGGCGATCGTATTTGCCAGAAATATTTTGAAAAACGTCATGTACTTGTTCTTTTTTTGCTTTATTATCTGCCATAGTTAATTACCTCTTTTTTGAATGTATTTCAGTCTTTATTTCACCTAAAAATGTAATTAATTCATCTTTAGAAAATTTACTTAAATAAGAAGGATGTTTTTTAGCTAAGTTCGCTAATAATTTATCATTGAGTGATTCAAGATTGGCATCAGGAGCAAAATGTTGAATTGTAATACGTGGAAATAGGTTTTCAACTTTTAATATATATTGACTGATGTTCTCTTTAGTAAGTGCACCGTGATGTATTGACGACTTCATTTCGTTCACTTCAACGATTGCTGCACTTATTTCTTTTTGATAAGTTGGAGCGTTTAACTTTGCTAATAATGTATAAAAATGTGCGCTCAATAAGTCACCAATTAAAATAGACTTTTTAGACGATAACGTTGTAGAAACTTCGTCTAAATGACGCATCGCAGTATCTATTGTGAGGCAAGCCAATCTAGCTTCTTCAGGAATATCATATGAATCGAGAATTTGCGCTAAGTTTTCATCAATAGCTATAGATTCATAATAATGTATACCTTTAAGTCTATATACAATTTGTTTTTCTAATATGCTTAATGTCGTTTCCATGTTCACACCTCACGTTATTATCCATATACATATTAACATTATATAGAGAAAAATAAAACAACGATAGTTATAGTGGTAAATATTTATGTATGAAGTATTTGTATAAATACATTTTTAGAGTGATGAAGCGATTAATATTTTGACTTATGTATGTATAATTTAATTTATATTAAGCGCTGTGACAATTATAATATTTAATTTATTTCAACGTTATATCGAATGATATCATATTAAGTATAAATAAATGCAAATTGTTTAACGTTCTTAAATTAAAAGTGTATAAAAAAGAAAAAGCCCCTTATAAAAGGGCTTTAGTTTTAGTAAAGAATTATTTAACTGCGTCTTTTAATGCTTTACCAGCTTTGAATGCTGGAACTTTGCTTGCAGGGATATCAATTTCTTTACCTGTTTGTGGGTTACGGCCTTTACGAGCAGCACGTTCGCGTACTTCGAAGTTACCGAATCCAATTAATTGTACTTTTTCACCTTTAGAAAGTGATGATTGAATTGATTCGAATACTGCATCTACAGCTAAACCAGCCTCTTTTTTAGTTAAATCAGCTTGCTCTGCAACAGCATTAATTAAATCTGTCTTGTTCATTATGAATTCACCTCCCCTAGGGTTTATAATGATACTTAATATCATTATGGTATGACTTTAACACAACGAATACTGCAACTGCAATGATTTATGCGCAGAAAACGTTGAAATAATAGGATTTTAACAACAAATTGCTATATATTTGTTAAAAAGTGTAATAATGCTTCATTATTCTGATTTTTTTCCACGGCCCATAAGATCTTTAACACTCTCATCTACAGGTCTGTTTTCAAATAATACACTGTAAAGTGCATTCGTTATTGGCATGTCAACATCTTGCGCTTTTGCTAAATGATAAACTGATTTTGTGGTGTACACACCTTCGACAACCATATCCATCTCATCTAACGCTGTGTCTAATGATTTTCCTTCACCCAATTTAAATCCTAAAGTGTAGTTTCTAGAATGCGTAGATGTACATGTAACGATTAAGTCACCAATGCCCCCTAAACCTAAGAAAGTAATAGGATCAGCACCTAGTTTTTCACCTAAACGGCTAATTTCAGCTAAACCTCTTGTCATGAGTGCTGCTTTAGCATTATCACCAAAGCCCATACCTGAAATCACACCGCTTGCTACAGCGATGATATTTTTTAAGGCGCCACCTAATTCAACGCCTACAAGATCATCATTTGTGTAAACACGTAAATAATCATTCATGAATAAGTCTTGTGTTAATTTACTTACTTCAGGTGACTTAGAAGATGCAGCAACTGTCGTTGGTTGTTTAATGACAACTTCTTCTGCATGACTTGGGCCTGATAATACACCGATACCTGCATTATGTTCTGCTGAAATAGAATCTTCTAGCATTTCAGAGACACGTTTATAAGTATCATTTTCTATTCCTTTTGCTACATGTATAAATGTTTTTGGAGTTGATAAAAGTGAATCAATTTCGCTTGCTACTGTTCTAATAGCTTTTGTAGGCAATGCCATTAAAAAAACTTCAGAAAAATTTATAGCAGCTTTAATATCTAATGTTGCTTTGATTGAATCATTAATCTTAGCTGTTTTTAAATATTTACTATTGATGTGTTGTTTATTAATTTCATTGATTGTTTGTTCATTTTTACCCCACATCAATACTTGGTGTCCATTTTCAGCTAAAACATTTGCTAAAGCTGTACCGAAACTTCCTGTACCAAAGACTGTTACTTTATACATGAATATCTCCTCCGATAATTAATTTCTCTTTCTAGGTATAATATGCACAGGTGTACCTTCAAAACCGAATGCTGCTCTGATTTGATTTTCCAAATAACGTTTATAAGAAAAGTGCATTAATTCTACATCATTTACAAAAACGATAAAGGTTGGTGGTTCAATTGCTACCTGCGTAGTATAGAAAACGTTCAATCTACGACCTTTATCAGTCGGAGTTGGGTTCATAGAAATAGCGTCAGTGATTACTTCATTTAAAGTTGAACTCTTCACGCGTTTTTTATGGTTTTCGCTGGCTTGTGTAATATAAGGGAATAACGTTTTAAGTCTTTGACTTTCTTTTGCAGAAACAAATGCAACTTCAGCGTAATCTAAGAATTGGAATTCTTTACGAACCTCATCTTTGAATTTTTTCATAGTATTCGTTTCTTTATCAACTGTATCCCATTTATTTACTACGATTACAATAGCTTTACCTTCTTCATGAGCATATCCGGCCACGCGTTTATCTTGTTCTATAATGCCTTGATCAGCATCAATAACAACTAAAATAACGTTTGAGCGTTCGATGGCTTTTAGGGCACGTAATACAGAATATTTTTCCGTATTTTCATATACTTTACCTTTTTTACGCATACCCGCTGTATCAATTAAGACATAGTCTTGGTCGTCATAAGTATATTGAGTATCGACTGCATCACGTGTTGTTCCTGCTACGTTCGAAACGATAACACGTTCTTCACCTAGTATTGCATTGACTAAGCTAGATTTACCAACATTTGGACGTCCGATAATAGATAAGCGAATCGTATCGTCATCATATGGATCAGGTTCTTCTTCTTTAAAGTGTTTGACAACTTCATCTAAAAGATCACCTAGACCTAAACCATGCGAACCAGAAATTGGATAAGGGTCGCCAAAGCCAAGCGCATAGAAATCATAGATTTCATTTCTCATTTCTGGATTATCTACTTTATTAACTGCTAAAACAACAGGTTTTTTTGATTTATACAACATTTGAGCAACAACTTGATCACTTTGTGTTAAACCTTCACGTACGTTAACCATAAAAATAATGACATCAGATTCATCAATTGCAACTTCTGCTTGTGCTCTTATTTGTGTTTGGAATGGTGCGTCACCAATTTCAATACCACCTGTGTCGATGACGTTAAAATCATGTGTTAACCATTCGCCTGATGAATAAATTCTGTCTCGAGTCACACCGGGTGTATCTTCTACGATAGATACACGCTCACCTACGACTCTATTGAAAATTGTAGATTTGCCTACATTGGGCCTGCCTACAATTGCTACTATAGGTTTAGTCATAACTAACTTCCTCTCTTTTTTAATCTCTATAATTCTATCATAAGGGGAAAGTAAATCAAAAGAAATATTTAATCTGTACTAATATTATTAGGTTAGCTTTAAAAAAACTGTTTTTAGAGATTACATAAAAATAAATCTTGTCCTAAATAGATGTTAGGACAAGATTTAAAATTGGTGTTAAATTTATACGTTAAAACTTGAAGTCTTTTAATTTATCTCCGAAAACATCACCTAAAGTAGGGTTGTCATCATCGTCAGAACCACTTTCCAAGTATGATTTCGTAGTGGCACTATCACTTTCAACTACATTTTCCGCTTCTAATGTTGCTTTAATAGATAACGAAATACGTTCTTTTTCTACGTCGACACCTAGTACTTTGACACCTACGACTTCTCCAGGCTCTAATACTTCGCTTGGTGAACCGATGTGAGTATGTCTTATTTCAGAAATGTGTACTAAACCTTGAACGCCTGGTTTAATTTCAACAAAGGCACCGAAGTTAGTTAGTCTAACAACAGTTCCTTCGATGACATCACCTTCGTTAAACTCACCTTTTATTGATTCAAATGGACTTGGTAAAGTATCTTTAATTGATAATGAAATGCGCTCTGAATCTCTATCAACTGATTTTACTTTTACGTTAACTGTATCTCCAATAGATACTACGTCTTCTGGAGATTTAACGTGTTCATGAGATAATTCAGAAACGTGAACAAGTCCGTCTACGCCGCCGATATCTACAAAAGCGCCAAAGTTAGTTAAGCGTGCAACTTTACCTTCGATAACATCGCCTTCATTAAGTGAATTTAATAAATCGTCTTTTTTCTCTGCATTTTCTAATGCCTCTACAGCTTTACGACTAAGAATGACACGATTATTAGCAGGATCTAGTTCTTCCACTTTTAGTTTAAGAACTTGTCCTTCGAAATCAGAGAAATCTTCAATGAAGTCTGTTGAAATTAATGAAGCTGGAACAAACCCTCTTTGACCAACATCGACTACTAAACCACCATTTACTACTTCAGTGACTTTAGCTTCAATCGTTTTATTGTTGTCTAATTGTTCTTGTAAAAATTCATATGATTTTTCTGTTTCAAGTTGACGTTTAGAAAGAATATAAGCACCTGTCTCATTTTCTTCGTCATACTCTACTTTTGTAACATATGCACCAATTTCATCACCAACTTTGACAGCATCACCTGGGTTGTCTATATGATGCGTAGAAAGTTGACTAATAGGGATAATACCATTAAATTTAGCACCGTTAATGTTTACAATTACTTGTTTTTCATCAATTTCTTGAATCTCACCAGTAACCGTATCCCCTTCTTTAATCTCTTTGATCATTGATTCGTTGAATTCTTCAGTCATTTTGTCTGCCTCCTTATTACACTACATAATTATAACATCTTATAAACTGACAGAATTGTCAAGAAATTCCCCCTTATTATAGGAATTCAAATTCTATTTGTTAAAAAGTTGTAAAATCAGGGTTTATAGCTAACTAAAGCTTTGAAATTTTTACCTAAAATTTACATTTATTTATATATATGCAGATCTAATTGATATAAAAATGTACCTTATTTATATACCCTACATTAGTTATTATATAACCTTTTTACACAATTTAAAAAGAAACGGCACTATAATACGCTGTATTTATAAAAAAACTATTATTTTATTTAATTTCAGTAACTAATGATAAAATTTCTTCAGTTACTTTTTCAATACTTTTACCAGTTGTATCTACCGTAATTGCATCATCCGCTTTTTTCAAAGGTGAAATTTCACGTGTCATGTCATAATTATCTCGATCCGCAATTTCTTGCTTTAATTGTTCTACATTAGAGTCGATGCCTCTTTGTTCATTATCTTTTTGTCTACGCATTGCACGTTCTTCAACAGAGGCAATCATATAAATTTTTAAATCTGCATCTGGCAATACAACTGTTCCGATATCTCTACCATCCATAACAATGCCCTTTTGAGCTGCTAATTCTTGTTGCTTCTTAACTGCAAAAGTACGCACAGCTTCTTTAGATGCTACAAAGGAAACATTGTTTGTTACATTATTTTCTCTTAAAAAATCAGTAACATCATAGTTATCTAAAATGACTCTCTGACCTTTTTCTTCATCATATGTTAATGATAATTCAGATGAATCTATCAATTGCGAGAAGTCTTCAGTCTTGTTTTGTTGTAAATATTTATAAGTTATAGCTCGATACATTGCGCCAGTATCTACATAAATCATAGATAATTGTGCAGCAACGCGTTTAGCTATTGTACTTTTCCCTGCTGCAGCAGGTCCATCAAGTGCGATATTAATTAATTTCATTTTAGTAAACCTTCCTTGTTGTTTTATGTATAATATTTTATCATAAATATGTAAGTTATAAATAGGAGGAATGCCCATATGAAAAAACTTCTTCTCATACATACTGGTGGGACGATTAGCATGTCACAAGATGAAACTAATAAAGTAGTAACAAATTCAGACAATCCAATATCCAACCATCAAGACATTATTAAACAATATGCTGATGTAACAGAAATTACGCCATTTAACGTTCCATCCCCACATATGAATATAAAGTATGTAGAAACATTAAAGCTTATTATTGAAGATGCTAATAGGGATGAAAATTATGATGGGTTTGTTATTACACATGGTACAGATACGTTAGAAGAAACGGCATACTTATTAGATCTTACTATAAATGTTTCAAAACCGATAACAATTACGGGTGCTATGCGTTCTTCAAATGAAATTGGCTCAGATGGTTTATATAATTTTATCTCAGCTATTAGAGTGGCTTCAAGTGATAATGCAGCAGATATGGGTGTTATGGTTGTATTTAACGATGAAATTCATACTGCACGAAATGTGACTAAAACGCATACCTCCAATACGAATACATTCCAGAGTCCTAATCATGGACCATTGGGCGTAGTGACAAAAAATAGTGTTCAATTCCACCATAAACCATACGAACATTTAGTTTTAAATGATATTAACCATGATTTAAACATTCCTTTAGTAAAGGCTTATATGGGTATGAATAATGATGTATTAAACTTTTATAGTGAGCATCAAGTTGATGGTATTATTATCGAAGGTCTAGGACAAGGCAACCTTCCACCTACTTGTTTGGAAGGCCTAGAAAAGTGTTTAGATAAAGAGATACCAGTTGTGCTTGTCTCACGCTCATTTAATGGTATTGTTGGCCCAATTTATGCCTATGAAGGTGGCGGTGCTACCTTAGCTGAAAAAGGCGTTGTTTTTTCAAATGGATTAAATGGACCGAAAGCAAGACTTAAACTTTTAGTAGGTTTAAGTAACCAATTAAACGCTAAGCAGTTAAAAAAATATTTCGAATCACAGTTATAATGATTTAAAAAAAGAAATGATGGTTTCTACTTTATTAAACGTAGGAACCATCATTTTTTAATTGATTTTGCAGAGCTGGGCATGAGACAAAAATGTCATTAGAAAAATTTAATTTCTGTCTTACGCTCTAGTTTGTTATATTATTATGATTCAAGTGGTGTTTGTTTTTTAGATAAAATACTTTGAGTGATAATACCGCCGTGGTATTTGCCGTTTTCTATAAATATTGTATTTGCATCATTGCCTGCCGCAATGACACCAGCGATATAGCAATTTTCGACATTTGTTTCATAAGTTTCTCTATTATAAACTGGTGCAGTACCAAACTCATTACTATTGATATCTATACCAATTGATTGTAGGAAATCATAGTCTGGATGATAACCAATCATAGCAAAGACATAATCATTAGGAATTTCAATTGTTTGATTTCCTTGCTCATAAAACACACTATCTTCTGTTATTTTAGTAACATTTGAATTAAATGCCATGTTAATTTTTTCATGACGTACTAAAGATTCAAAATTCGGTAGAATCCAAGGTTTAATTGCTTTTGGATAATCTTCTCCGCGATAAATAACTGTTACGTTTGCTCCAGCCTTTTCTAACTCTAGAGCAGCATCTACAGCTGAGTTTTTACCTCCGACAATTACAACATTTTGGTCAAAGTAAGGATGTGCTTCTTTAAAATAATGCATTACTTTTGGAAGCTCAGCTCCATCTACTTCAAGATGATTATGATGACCATAATAGCCAGTTGCTACAGTAAGGAATCTACATTGATAGACATCTTTAGTTGTTGTAATCGTAAAACGGTTATTAATTTTTTTCACTGTGAGGACCTCTTCGAAAGCGTTAACTCGCAATTGATGATGCTTAACCACTGCTCTGTAATATACTAAAGCTTGATTTCTGTGTGGTTTGCTTTCTTCAACAATAAATGGAATATCCCCAATACTTAATTTATCACTTGATGAAAAGAAAGTTTGATGCGTTGGATAATTATAGATTGCATCTACAACATTTCCTTTTTCAATAACTAAAGTATCAATACCTTTTTTCTTTTGTTCAATAGCAGCACTTAATCCGCAAGGACCGCCACCAATAATTATACTTTCAACTGTTTGCATAGTTTATTTGTCCTCCTTATACCACCAATATATTATACCAGTAGTTTAGAAAAAACCAAATGATAGAAATCGAATATTCTTGCACAAATTATATTGACGCTTTATTAATCTTAAAAACTAAATACAAAAACGACCAAACTCACTAATTTAAAGAGTTTGGTCGTTTAATAGGTTTTTACTTATAACATGATGAACTATTGTGGAATAACAAGGCGTTGTCCATTATGGATTTCATTTCCTTGTAGATTATTGGCTTGTCTGATTTTTTCAACGTTTTCTGGAGAACCACTACCATAATATTGAATAGCAATTCTATATAGATTTTGACCATTGACTACATGTGATTGTTGGCCAGAGTTACTATTTGCTTGTTCGCTATCTTGGTTGTTAGTTGCTTGTGATTGATCTGAAGATGAATTGCTTTGAGCGTTAGATTGATCACTTTGTTGATCTTGACCGCTCTGACTGTTTTGGTCGCTTTGACCTTGACTGTCTTGCGTACTATTTGTTGCATCTTGTGAACCGTTGCTAGCTGAATCAGAATTAGCATCGTTACTTGATTGATCAGAATTAGCATCACTGTTTGCTTGGTCAGCGTTTTCGCTATCAGAATTGGCAGAATCTGAACCACTATTGCTGTCTTCTGAGTTTGAAGATGAGTCATCTTTGTCTTCATCTTTATTGGCTTTATCATCTTCTGATTTTTTATCTTCATCTTTATCTTTTTCAGAATCAGACTTACTATCTTTATTATCAGCTACTTTTTTGTCATCGCTATTTTTGTCACCTTCGTCATCGCCAGTTAAAGCCATGCCACCGAAAATAGCAATTGCAGCTAATATTAATATCGCAGCCAATATTGGTAATAATTTACCTAATAAACCGCCTTTTTTCTTTTTCTTATTATCGTCGTCATTGTTATCACCATTATTACCATTGCCGCCATTACCATTACCGCCGTTGCCATTGCCACCGCCAGCTTTAGAATGTGCCGCTGCGGCAGCACCTGTTCCGGCAGCAGCTGCGCCACCAGCTACAGCAGCGCCTTTTTTCTTAGAACCATTTTTTTCTTTGTTCTTTTCATCTTTATCTTGTGCTTCGTTTTCGCTGTGATTATCTTTATTGTCTTTGTTGCCTTTGTGCTTGCCAGCAGCATAAGCACCTGCACCAGTTGCAGCGGCACCTCCAGCTACAGCAGCACCTTTTTTCTTAGAGCCTTCTTTATCTTGATCTTTTTTATCTTGATCTTCTATATCTTGTTCATTTTTATTCTGCTCGGTTGCTTTATTGTTATTATCTTGGTTGTTATCTTGGTTATGTTCATCTTTATTATCGCTATGCTTTCCAGCAGCATAAGCACCTGCACCGGTTGCGGCAGCGGCACCTCCAGCTACAGCAGCACCCTTTTTCTTAGAACTATTGTTATCATTTTCTGAATGCGAAGCATCATCTGATTTGTCTGCTCGTTCGTTATCAGAGTTGTTGATATTTTGTTCATTATCATTTAAGTCATTTTCTGCTGAATCTTTATTATCATTGTGCTTTCCAGCAGCATAAGCACCTGCACCAGTTGCAGCAGCGCCACCAGCTACAGCAGCACCTTTTTTATTAGATTCATTATCTTTTTGTGATTCAACGTTTTCGTTGGAATCATTTTGGTTTCCTTTGTTATTTTGATTGTTCGTAGATTCGGGGTTTAAATCATTATTCTTCGAAGGATCTTTTGTTGAGTTATTATTATCATAATCTGCTTCTGATGCGTTATTATCTTGTAGTGATTGATCATCGCCTTGAACTTCACCTTTATCTTGTTCAGGCTGATTATTTGGATTCTGATTTGTTGCTGTGTCACGTCTGCGCTGTCTTCTTTGAGCGTTTCTAGGAGGGAATTGTTCGTCTGTCTTATCAGAAACTTCCTCTTTTACGTTGTCAACTGAACCGTTAACGGAATCCTTTGCATTGTCTTGATGTTCTTTTGGATCAATGGATTGACGATTTTTTTCAAAATCATCTTTAAAATTGTTGTTAGACAAATTCATCATCCTTCCTTGTTTTAATTTAAGTATATACTGTTATACCCTAAAAATAAGTAAATATGTATAACTTTTTATGCAAAAAATTACTATTAAGCTAGTATATATGTAGTATTATAGCTTGTTTGAAAAAGTGAAGTAAAGTATTTGTCTATTATTTAAACAAATTTTGTATTTTTTCATTAAAATCCATTTTTCTTTTTACTTTTTTTCTATTAATTAAATTAATTACATTTAAATCAGAATCATTATCACAGCATTGATCAGGTCTTTTACTTAACGTTTCACCAAAGAATTCCATCATATAAGTGCGTCGGCATTGGTCTAGGTTTTTGTATCCTAGCATACGTATATAACCTTGGCGTTTTCGCTGATAGGTCCTGTCGAATATCGTACGTAACTCAGCAAATGAGTAATAGCTATTTAAAATTTCTAATATTTCAAATTTGTCCGGAGTTACAAAGGCACCTGTTTCAAAAGCATCTATGTCATTAGTGGTCATCATATCCGTAAATAATAGTGTTTCTAGTAAAAAACTATCATCAGGTTGAAATAAACTAATTGCTTGACTGTCTGCCCCATCACGACCAGCGCGACCAATTTCTTGCATATAGTTTGATGGACTTGTCGATAGGTGGTAATGAAAAATAGAACGTATATCTTTTTTATTAATGCCCATACCAAATGCACTGGTTGCCACGATGATAGGTATTTCATTATTTAAAAATTGATGCTGAACTGTGTGCCGTTCTTGATAAGATAAATCTCCATGATATATTCCTGTTAAAAAACCATAATTATATATTTCTTTTGCTAAAGTTAGACACACTTTTTTAGAAGAAACGTAAATAATTGTAGGTCCTGAATTTTCTAATGCTGGTAGTAACCATTTTAATTTAGCTTCATCATCTTTGAAATTTTTATGTGCTAAAGAAATATTGTCTCTGTTCATACTCGTTTTAATAACATGAAAAGACTTTTTTAACATATTGTTTAAATCATAAGTTAAATAATTCGGTGCAGTTGCTGTAAGCGCAAGCACGGTTGCTGTCGGAAAACGGGAGATAATTTTACCTATAAGTGCATAGTGAGGTCTGAAATCATATCCCCATTCAGATAAGCAATGTGCTTCATCTAATACGACCATGCCGATATCCAAATTTTTAATGAGTTTAAAATTTTGTGGTTGGAGTATAAATTCTGGACTTAAATAGATAAAACGACTTTTTGTTAGTGCTTCAATGTTTCTTTTTCTCTCATTTTCATCCATACCTGAATGAATACAACAAACATGATGTTCACCGTGTAATTTGAGTTGCATGACTTGATCATCCATCAAAGAAATGAGGGGTGAAATGATGAGTGTCGGTTGTTGACGTATGTAGGTTGGTAATTGATAACAAAGACTTTTACCACTTCCTGTAGGTAAAATACCTAATGTATCTTCATTGTTCAATACACTTTCTATAATCTCTTGTTGACCAGGTTTAAAATCCTCAAACCCGAACCACTTTTTCAGCTCATGTTGCAACATTGATTTCACCTCTCTCAATTCCAACGATAATCAATTTCAATTCAAAATAGCTGAGGTCCGGAAATATTTCTTTATAATTGCGTAGCCTCTCACTACGATGTGAAATGTAGTAAGTCATGAAATCAGTATAAGTTGAATGTGTTAAATAATCTTCATAATTCGATATGTAGCCTTTTATAAATAGTTCTAAAATATGATCATCTATCGTATTAGGTTTAACATTTTGTTGTGCAGCCAGTTGTTCGAAGTTTAATCCATTTTGTAAACCTAAGTAAGTTTGCTCTGTTTTATTTAATAATGATGGTAGCACAATGAGTTTGTTTAACAGTGGATAGTTAGACTCGTGCTCAATCTCGTACATTAAAGTGACCAAATCTGTAAATTCTAATTCAAATAAGTGTTCTTGTGGTATGTCTTCTATTAAACTGATTTGTTGTCGTGTATACATACTTTCTTCAAAACCTTGTAGGTAATAGTGAATATATATTGTATTATTTTTATTCAGTATAGATTGGAATAATGTTGTAAGTTCTGCAACGAATTGTTCTTGTAATTGATTGCTTATAATTTCTTTATATACAAATTTAACTTGTTGGTGTACAGTACTATGTTGAGTAATAGGTACGAATTGATAGACCTTATGTTGTGTGTTAGATAGGGTCTGAGTTAACAATTGTATGGCTTTAAATGTATTGGTTAAACTATCAAACGTATGTCTCGGATGATTAACGATATTTTGATAGCTATTATGTTGATCATTAAATTGATTGAGGTATCGCTCAAACGACTGATATTTCAAGTTAGGCATGCTGTGATATAATGATAAGAGTTGTTGACTACAGGCATCAAAAAAAGTTTGATGTGACTTTTTCCCTGTGATAATATTAAATATACTTTTTTCAGTTTTGTAATTGTGTGCATGTGTTTGTGCAAATTGGATTATATTATACATGTTTACTCCCTCATTTTATAAAACGAAAACATTTGAAAAAACTTAGTACAGTGACTACAATAATAATTGTGCTATTAGTGTAGCATTTTTGTCAAAGGAGGCGAAGAAATTGGCTAAATATACAATTGTTGATATGGATACATGCATTGCATGTGGTGCTTGTGGTGCCGCTGCCCCTGATATATATGACTATGATGATGAAGGTATTGCCTATGTGATACTAGATGACAACAAAGGTACAGCAGAGGTGCCGGAAGAATTATATGAGGATATGGAAGATGCGTTAGATGGTTGTCCTACTGATTCAATTAAAATTGAAGAAGAATCATTTGATGGAGATGCATTAAAGTTTGAATAAAAGCAAGGTTAGTTCCATAAAAGTAAGTATTGCCGTTTATACTTAATTATATATAATAAGCATTTGCCTGAAAACAGTGATTACTATCTATAATTACTAATGGCTATGTTTAAGGTTAGCGTGTTCTCATTATGTGGAACATGCTAATTTTTATGTCTAAGATGGTTCTGAATTATTAATAGTTAATTTAAAATATAAAAACAGGGTGATTTCTGTATTACTTCAATAGAAATCACCCTGTTTTTATTTATCTGAGTATTAATCTCCAGATATTTTTAAATTTATTTTGGTAATACATTTTTTAAACGTTTAAATAAAACAATGAACACTATAGAAATAATAGCGCCTTTAATAATGTTGAATGGAATAACGCCAGATACAATAACAATCTTAACGTTTTCAACAACATCAGATAAATTCATAATCATGCCATATAAAGGTAACAACACAAAGTAATTTAAGATACTTAAAATAATTGTCATCACAATAGTTGCTACAGTAAAACCTATAATTTGTGATTTAAGGTTATATTTGTTTTTAGTGACATAATAAGCTGTCAGTAAAAAACTGGATGCTGCTAAAAAGTTAGCAACTGGACCAACTGGATCTCCAAGATTGAATAAAAAGTTCAATAAATTTTTTATAAATTCCACAATAATACCAGCGAGCGGTCCGAGTGTGAATGTAGCTAATAATGCGGGTACATCACTAAAGTCTAAAGTTAAATAAGGCGGTAAAAATGGTATTGGAAATTTTATAAACATCAATATAAAAGAAACCGCACTTAACATACTTATCGTAATAAGTCGTTTTGTTTGTTGTTGCATATTAAATTATCTCCTTCCATTCATCTTTTATCGAATAGGAGGATTTAATAGCACAACAAACAACCCTCCATCTTCTCCCATCCAGACTTTACTGTCGGCTCTAGATTTTCACTAGATCAGCCATTTATTTAAATGAAAATAAATGGGTCGCAGGCTTTAATTACTGCCGGTTGGGAATTGCACCCTACCCCGAAGATGAATATCCTAAATTTTTATAAATATATCATAGCTTATTACTCAGATAAAAACAATACTATTGCTCTAAATATGTTAAAAAGGAGTGAAAGCGACTGAATTATAGGAAATATACACTCTTTAGTAAGTTTGTAAGCATAATTGATAATAAAGACCGACGAAATAACAATAATGATTTCGTCGGTCTTTATATTATTGTTTAATTTAAACAGTAACACTCAAGTAAGTGCTATAACATCTCATTATCAGTTAACTTTGGTAATTTGATAATAAAGGTTGTTCCTTGACCTAGTTTACTTTTAACGTCAATACTGCCTCCATGTTCATCTACAATCATTCGACATATAAATAAACCTAGACCTGTACCTTGT
The DNA here is from genome assembly GCF_001663395.1 of Staphylococcus sp. AntiMn-1. NCBI lineage: Bacteria > Bacillati > Bacillota > Bacilli > Caryophanales > Staphylococcaceae > Staphylococcus > Staphylococcus sp. AntiMn-1. The sequence goes on along the minus strand of NZ_CP012968.1, from coordinate 461,274 downwards.
TTACCACGTTTACGTGAAGAATCAACTTTATAAAAACGTTCGAACACTTGTTGTAGATGTTCTGGCGCAATACCAGAGCCCGTGTCAGTAATATATAATATATTTTCTGTTTCTGACTCTCCATAACTGATAGTGATGGCATCTCCTGTTTCGGTATACCTTGTTGCATTGTCTATCAAATTAGTTAATACTTGTTCAATTCGATCTAAATCATAATACCACAACTGTTCGTGCGTATTTGGATTTAAATTGATGCTTAAACCTAAACTTTCTGCATGACTATGGTATTTTTGTTGCATTTTATTTAGTAATGTATCGATAGGCTGAACAGATTTTTCTACTGATAGACCCTCAGCATGCATACGTGCAACACTGAGTAGCTCATTTACGAGTCGATTTAAGCGTTTAGTTTCATCTAGTACAATAGAAAGTGATTCATGTATCTCATCAGGCTCTGTGACGATTCCATCCACAATAGACTCAGTATACCCTTGTAATAATGAAATAGGCGTACGTAATTCATGTGAAACATTAGCAATAAAATCTTTTTTCATTTGATCTATGTTATGTTCGTTTGTCATATCACGAATAATAGCGACAATACCACTACGACCATCTGGCTGAATTTGATCAATATAACTTGTTATTATTACTAAATAACGTGTGTTTATTTCATATTCTTCAAATTGTGTTTGCTTGTTTTTGAAAGTACGTTCATTTTGTTTATCAAGCTTTTTCAGTTCATGTTCATCCAGTATTTGAAGTGTATTTTGAGCCATCTTATTAGAAATTATAATTTCTTTTTTATCATTGTATCCTAATACACCTTCAATCATAGAATTGATTAGGCTATCACGAATATTTTTAGAAGATGATAAGGCATCTATATGTTGTTGAATTTCTGAACTCATCGTATTAAACGTACGAGATAATTCACCAATTTCATCACGTGTATTGACAGGTACAACTTGCGCATAATCTCCTTTAGAAACTTTCAAGGCCTGTGTCCGTAAATTTCGTAACGGTTTTGTTATACGAGATGATAAGAAAAAGGCAAAAACGGTTGTAATAGCTAAGAAGATAATAGCTATAATTAAAATAATAACTGTAATTACGTTATTGGTTTCTTCAACAGTTTTTAAATCTTGATATATAAATACGCCACTGTAGTTATTATTTTGATTATTATCTTGTTCAGTCAAGTTTTTAGCAGGATAACCAATTAACACATAAGTTCGCTGTTGCCCATTGATTTTAACAGTAACATGTTCCGAAATTTGTTTTCCTTTATCAAACACTTGGTTATAATCTTTATTGTTTTTAATTTCTTTAAACATCTTGTCTTTAATTTTATCTTTATGTTGGCTCACCATATGCTTATCATTCATAATAATAAGTCCATCTGGATTTTCTATCAATTTACGACTGTATTCAATAGCTGTAGCTTTGTCATCAGCGCTTTCCACCAATTGACTGATACGCTGTGCATCTTTGAGTAATGAATCTTCAGTTTCTTGCGTAAAATAGGACTGAATAAATGTTATGAGTGCAGCACTTAGTAAAATTAAAACTGTCGTTACTATTAAAATAATAGTTAACCACAGTTTTATCACTACATTATTTAGCCGATTCATCATTGGACTTAACCTCGAATTTATAACCGACGCCCCAAACAGTTTGAATCATTTGAGCTGCCGCATCAGATACTCGATTTAACTTTTCTCTTAAACGTTTAACGTGAGTATCTACAGTACGCAAGTCACCGTAGAATTCATAATGCCATACTTCTTTTAGAAGTTGTTCACGATCAAAGACTTTGTTAGGTGTTTTAGCTAGAAATATTAACAGTTCGTATTCTTTTGGTGTTAAATTAACTTGGTTATTATCTGCTAATACTCTGTGTGCATCGTTATCAATGACAAGGTGGTCAAATTCAATTAAATCACGTGCATGTGGTTCACTTTGTTCTGTATGCGCTACTTGTGTACGTCTTAACAACGCTTTGACACGTAATACCACTTCACGAGGAGAAAATGGTTTCACGATATAATCGTCTGCACCAGATTCGAATCCTTCTACCCTATTTGTTTCCTCACCTTTAGCAGTCAACATAATAATTGGTGTTTCTTTGTGTTCTCTGAGACGTGAGGCTACAGTGATACCATCCATCTCTGGAAGCATGAGGTCTAATAAAATACATGAATAATCATGTTCCATCGCCATTTTATATGCTTCATTACCATCACTTGCTTCATATATCTCAAAAGATTCTCTTTCAAGGTATAATTTTAATAATCTTCTGATTCGATCTTCATCATCTACGATAAGTATTTCATTTGACATACGTATGTACCTCCCACACTGCTAACTTTCAATTTAATCACATTATATCATACGTTTAGCAGGAAAAGTGATTACGAAGGAAAAGATTGTGAAATTTTTCTCATAGTTTGAATCAAGCTAAACGTAATAACTATTATTTACCGTGTTCTGCAAGTTGACGCATCACTTTTACTTCATGAGGTGTTAAGACTCTGCCCTCACCTGCATTAAGCCCTTTAAGATTAAGTGGTCCAACTTCAATACGTTGTAATTTTGTAACTTCGTGACCAAAGTGTTCAAACATGCGACGGACTTGTCTATTGCGTCCTTCTGTAATTGTAATTTCAACAAGTGTTGAATTTTTATCTTTGTCTTGGTTTTTTACTTTTACAGTAGCTGGTTGTGTATGACCATCTTCCAGTTCAACACCATGTTCTAAAGCTTTAACTTCTTCACGCATTAAATAGCCTTTCAATTTAACGACATATTTTTTCTTAATTTTATAACTCGGATGTGTCATTAAATTAGTGAATTCGCCGTCGTTAGTTAATAAAAGTAAACCTGATGTATCATAGTCTAAACGACCCACTGGATAAATTCTTGTTTTAATTTGTTTAAAGTAATCTGTAACCACTTTTCTACCTCTATCATCAGATACACTAGTGATAACTTGTGCTGGTTTATAAAATAAAATATATAGTTTATCTTGTTGTTCCAATTTAATACCCTCAACTTCAATCGTATCAGAAGGTTTAACTTTCGTACCTAATTCTGTTACAACTGAGCCATTAACTAACACTTTGCCCTCTGTGATTAATGTTTCAGCTTTTCTACGTGAGGTGTGACCACTGTTTGCAATACGCTTTTGTAATCTTTCTGTCTCTTTATTCATTATTTTCTCCTTTTTGATTTACTAAATTACTGAAGAAAGCTTCTATTTCTTCATCTTCCTCATCAGTTGTTGGTAAATCATCTAAATGTTCAATGCCAAATACGTTTAAAAATAGTTCTGTAGTATAGAGTTGTTGACTTCTGGAATCCGCTTCGTCTTTAGCTTCTATTAATCCTCGAGCGATTAAAGTTTTAACAGCACCGTCAGAATTTATACCTCTAATCATCTCGATATCGCTTCGTGATAAAGGTTGATTGTAGGCAATAATAGACAATGATTCCATTGCTGCTTGAGATAATTTCATTTTTGATTTTTGTTCTATTAATTTTTCAATATAATTTGCTGCATCCTTTTTTGTTGTAAGTACATAAGTTTGACCAAAATGTTGAATTTCTAAGCCATCTGATATGTATTCAGAAACGAGTTGTGACAATTGTGTTTGGTCTATGTCTAAAATTTCGAGTAATTGTTTTTCATCTAAACCTTCGTCACCTGCTGTATAAAGTAATGCTTCTAGTATACCTTTATCGTTCAATGCCATAGTTTACACCTCTTATAATATTGATATCGTCGAAATTTTTGAGTTGTTCTATATTTACAATGCCTGATTTAGACATTTCAAGTATTGCTAGAAAATGTGTGACTACCATTTCAACAGGTTCTGTAAAATTAAACAAACTAAAAAAATTAAACGAATCATGTTGTTGTAAACGCGCATTAACTTGAGAAGTTGCTTGTTGAATCGTAAATGTTTCTTTACGGATATCTACAGTTTTTGGTGTATTGAATTCAACGCGATTTTTAACTTTTTGATAAGCGATGATTAAATCTGTTAAATCAATTGTGTTATTTGAATCCCAAGTTTCATTAGATTCTAGGTGTGTTAAATCAGTTGGATGCTTTGAAAAGTAAAAAGCACGCTCAGATTTTTTTTCGTTTAGAATCTCAGTATATTCTTTATAATTTTGATATTCAATTAATCGTCCCACTAGGTCTTCACGTGGATCCTCTTCTAATTCGTCGGATTCTTCTGTTTGAGGCAACAGCATTTTACTTTTAATCATAAGTAGTTCAGAGGCCATAACCAAATATTCACTAGCGACATTAATCTCTAATTGATTCATCGCATGTATATATTGCATATATTGTTCTGTTAATTCTTTCATGGGAATATCATAAATATCAATTTCAATTTTTTGAATGAGATGCAATAATAAATCTAAGGGACCATTAAAAGCATCTAGTTTTACTTCATACATAGTATCTACCTCATATAGCAAGTTATGTGCGTATTTCACTAAAATATTATAGCATGTTTAATGAAAACATTTAAATTTGGAGCGGTTTTAATTATGGAAAATGCATTGCAAGATTTTTATTATCAATTTCATACGGAACAACATTATTTTTTGTGTCACGACATTTTAGAAGAAGCTTGGAAAGAGAATCCGCAATTCAGTAAAGATGATGCGATTGTAAGTTTGATTTTGTTAGCAACCGGTTGCTATCATTATCGTAGACATAACAATGTTGGCGCGTTACGTTCTTTTAAAAAAGCATTAAGTGTTATAGAACAAAGTGAACAATCCATTGATTTAGGTATCTATACAGATGAATATATAAAAATTATTTTAGAATTAATTCAGTCTGTGGCTAATGCTAAGCAATTTGTGCCTATTCAATTACCAATAACCAAAGAAATGGAACAGGATATTTTAAAAAAATACCCTAATTTTGTCAAAATGCCACATGTGATAGAAGATAGTTATATTGTAAATCATCATTTAGAAAGAGATCGTTCAGAAGTTGACAAAGCGCGACAACAGGCACTTGATATACGCCATGCAAACAAAGAATAAATTTAAGTCAAATGAATAAAACAAGTCCTATTAAAATGATGGCGCAAACAAAAAAACACAAGCTAGCTATTCAACGAATAAACTGGTTTGTGTTTATGCACGTGGATGAAATTCATTATACATTTTGCGGATTTGTGATTTTGAAACATGTGTGTAAAGTTGTGTTGTCGAAATATCAGAATGACCTAACATTTCTTGTACAGCACGTAAATCAGCACCATTTTCAAGTAAATGTGTAGCAAACGAATGTCTTAATGTATGTGGTGTCAACGTTTTATTGATATTCGCTTTCACACCATTTTGTTTAATCATTTTCCAAATAGCTTGTCTTGATAAAGGTTTACCATGCATATTTAAAAACAATACATTTGTCACAGTACGCTTCAATAATTGAGGGCGCGTTGTATCTAAATATGTATTTAAATATTCTATAACTGCATCACCTAATGGGATAATGCGTTCTTTGTTCCCTTTACCAAATACTTTGACGAAGCCCATGATTAAATTGATATCTTCAAGTTCTATGTGTATAAGTTCAGAAACGCGCATGCCTGTAGCATATAATAATTCTAACATTGTACGATCTCTATAACCGTTAATTTTTGATAAGTTCGGAGTCTCTAGCAAAGCAAGTACTTCATCTATTTCTAAGACATCCGGTAATTTCCTATCATATTTTGGTGTTTCAATTAATACAGTTGGATCTTTTGCAGCATATTTCTCTCGTAATGCGAATTGATGAAAACTTCGTACTGTAGATATGAAACGTGCCAATGATTTTGCTGAAGCACCCTCGTCGTGTAAATAACCAAGACATTGGTTAATTAATTGTCTATCTACAAAATCTATATGTCCTATTTTTTGTTCTTCTAAAAATGTGGCATATTTTTTTAAATCTCTTCTATATGCGCCAATTGTATTCGAACTCAACCCTTTTTCTAGTTGGATAAATCTCAAATATTCTTCAATTATAGTATCCAATGGTACCACCTCTATTTATTAAATAGTGTATGATGTTGAGCTTATTTGCCTAGAGCTTGACAATCTGAGCATACACCATGGAATGTTAAGCGATGGTCTGAAATTCTAAAGTTAAAATCTTGCTCTACTTTTTCTTCCACTTGAGGCAATAAATCTTCTTCGATTTCCTCTACTTTACCGCATTCCATACAAACAAGATGATGGTGGAAATGTTTAGCGCCTTCTTTACGTAAATCAAAACGGGCAACACCATCACCAAAATTAATTTTATCCACAACTTTTAATTCTGCTAATAATTCTAGCGTCCGATAGACAGTCGCAAGTCCTATTTCAGGTGCTTTATCTTTAACTTTTAAATAAACGTCTTCAGCGCTTAAATGATCTTTCTCATTTTCAATTAAAACTCTTAAAGTTGCTTCGCGCTGCGGAGTTAATTTATAAGATGATTGTTGTAATTGTTGCTTCACGCGATTTAATCGTTCTTCCACGGAAGCCTCACTCCCCTACTAATAATTATAATCATTTCAATTTACATAATGATTATATATATAAAATACCAATAATTGATAAAATACGCAAGTTTGTAGGCGAGTTATTTATAATGATTATAATTAAGTAATAGATATTGTAAAGCAATAATCGTTTTAGCATCTTCGATTTCTTTGTTTTGGAGCATGATTGTTATTTCTTCAATATTATATGTTTCGATTTCAATAAATTCATCATCATCTAAATTCATTTCACCTATTTTAAGGTCTTTGGCAAGATAAATAGAAATCTTTTCATTAGAGAAACCAGGAGAACCATACATTTCAGTAATCAATTCCAAATTTTCGGCAATATAGCACGTTTCTTCTTCTAATTCTCTTTTGGCAGCCGATTCTCTTTCTTCATTAATTTCTAATTTACCAGCTGGTATTTCTAATAATGTTTTTTCAGCAGGTTTGCGATACTGTCTGACGAGAATAACTTGATTATCTGGATTTATTGCACATACTGCAACTGCCCCATTATGGTAGACCAATTCACGTTTTGACGTTTGTCCATCGGGTAATTCTATATCATGGACTTCTAAATCAATAATTGCGCCTTTGTAAATGGACTCTTTATGTAATGTTTTCTCGAATAGATTCATTATAATCACGTTCCTTTTATTTGAATTAGGTTATTGTTAAGATTAACACGATAGTGTTTCAGGCGATAGCGAAAGCGATAAAAGCGATATTTATAGAAATCTAAGTGCTAATATTTCATTTCTATCTAAAGTTTTTGCGCAATGTAATAAAGTAATTCATAACGACTTACTTTATTACATCTATGCCCTATCATTAAGTGTATCGAAAGGAGAAACGACATGCAAAAAAACATTTTAAAAAGTGGTATCGAAATCTCAGAATTAGGTTTAGGTTGTATGAGTTTAGGCACTGATTATAAAAAAGCAGAACCAATTATAGAACGTGCGATTGAACAAGGCATCACATATTTTGATACGGCTGATATTTATGATAAAGGTGTAAACGAAGATATTGTTGGAAAAGCCTTGAAAAAATATCAAAATAGAGATGATATTGTGATTGGCACAAAAGTGGGTAATCATTTAGCTGATGATGGTACTACATTTTGGGATCCTTCTAAAAACTATATCAAAGATGCTGTGAAGGACTCATTACAAAGATTAGGATTAGATCACTTAGATTTATATCAATTACATGGTGGCACAATCGACGATCCACTAGATGAAACAATTAGTGCATTTGATGAATTGAAAAAAGAAGGTATTGTGCGTGCGTATGGCATATCGTCAATTCGACCTAATGTGATCGATTATTATTTAAAACACAGCGATATCGAAACTTTAATGTCTCAATTTAACTTAATTGATAATAGACCAGAAGTATTATTAGATGATGTGCATGCTAAAAAGGTTAAAGTACTTGCGCGTGGTCCTATTTTCAAAGGATTGTTAACTACTAATAGTAATCAAGCGTTAGATTCAAAATTTGCAGAAGGTATATTTGATTACACTTACCAAGAGTTAGGTGAAACGATAGCTTCTATTAAAGAAATCGAAAATAATTTAACTGGTTTAACATTTAACTATCTTACGTCACATGATGCTCTAGGATCTATTATTATGGGAGCTAGCAGTGTTGATCAATTAGATGAAAATGTGAAGAATTACGAATTATCAAAAGAAATAAGTTTAGAAAAATTAAAAGCTGCACGTAATCGTGTTAAGAATTTGGAATATACACAACATTTAAAATAATAAATCACAACACTAAAAAGAGTTAGTTTGATGCTTGTGAAAGTAGATGTCATGTTCTTCATCTATTATCGTTAAAGTACAGCTAACTCTTTTTATATTGCCATTTAAGTTCATAATAGATAAATAGAATAGTAGTAATTAAGCTTTATTTTTAAACAACATAGTGAAATGTTTTTCGATAAAGCGTGGTGCAAGTTGATACAGTTTTAACATAAAATGCATCCATTTAGGTTCGTTAATTTCTGTTTTGTTCGTGAGCATCCCTTTTACGACTTGCTGAGCCAATTTATCTGAATCTAGCATGATACTTTTATATTTTTGTGCAAATGCTAAAGATGGATCTGCCTTTTCATGAAATGGTGTAGCAATGGGACCAGTATTTACAGTTAAGACATGATAGTTGGGCTTTTCAATGCGAAGTGCATTCAAGACTTGGTTAAAAGCTGCTTTACTTGCCCCGTAATGTGCAGCATAAGCTTGTGTTAAAAAAGCAGACTGGCTGCCAATACCAACGATAGATGGATGAGTGCTTAGAAATGGTTGTATTGCAGTCATAAGTATATTGAAGTTCATTATATTTAAAGTATACGTTTCTAACATTTCATCAATACTATGTTGTTCTATTGATTTAAAATAACCTAACCCAGATGAATAAATTAAACCATCGATTGATTGGTCTTGAAGATGATGCTTAAGCTTTAGAATTTGAGCTTGTGATTGTAAGTCGCATTGTATGATTGATAAATGTTCTGTACCATATTGCGCAATAATATCATCTAATTTTTGTGGATTACGTACGATTACTGTCACAAACACTCTTTTTTTTAATAGTATTTTTAATATTGCTTTACCTAAACCACTCGTTCCTCCAGTTAAAATATAATGTTTGCCAATCATAATTATCCCTACCCTTTGTCAATGTACAGTTAGTATAATTGAAATGGCTATGGTATGTCATGTATATAATATAAATATTAGTTATATTATAAATCTATGTTAGTATAGAAACATAAAAACTAAGAGGAAGTGAAATATTCACATGAAACTAGTATTTTATGGTGCTGGTAACATGGCTCATGCCATTTTTACAGGTATCGTTAATTCAAAAGTGATTGATTCTAACAATATTTATTTAACAAATCGTTCTAACGAAGTTGCACTTAAAGATTATGCAGAAAAATTAGGTGTGAATTATAGTTATGATGATGAAGCATTATTAAAAGATGCTGATTATGTATTTTTAGGTACAAAACCTTATGATTTTGATGTATTATCTGAGCGTATTAGACCTAATGTAACAGAAAATAATAAATTCATTTCTATTATGGCTGGTTTACCAATAAGCTATATTCGCGAAAAAATTGGTGCTGATAATCCAATTGCTCGTATTATGCCAAATACAAATGCGCATGTAGGTCATTCTGTAACAGGTATTAGTTTTTCTAATAATTTTGGACCAAAATCTAAAGAAGAAGTTGATGATTTAATCAATGCATTTGGTTCAGCAATAGAAGTTTCTGAAGATAACTTGCATCAAGTTACTGCGATTACAGGAAGCGGTCCAGCCTTTTTATATCACGTATTCGAACAATATGTTACTGCGGGCACGCAACTAGGTTTAGAGAAATCTCAAGTCGAAGAATCTATCCGTAATTTAATTATAGGGACAAGTAAAATGATTGAACGATCTGAATTGAGTATGGAACAATTGAGAAAAAATATAACTTCTAAAGGTGGTACTACCCAAGCAGGCTTAAATGCGTTATCAGAACATGATATTGAAGGTGTGTTCGAAGATTGTTTACGCGCTGCTGTTAATAGAAGTATTGAATTATCAAGTCAAGATGACGATTAGTTAAATTAAAGTATAAATACAAGTGCTATTTTAACTCATTTATAAATATAAAATAATAACACTAATTCATTGTATGTTGCATATGAATTAGTGTTATTTTAATTTCGTAATATTTCATCACTTTATTTTACAACTAAACTCGTGGAAAGTGTGCACAAAACATGGAGTAACATAATGTCAATATATATTAAAGGCACTGTTGATATCTTGAAAGCGCAAGTTCCTAAATTAAGAACTTGCGCTTTCGTTATATATCTATATTACTATTTTAAATTAGCTGTAATTAAAATGACCATGAATCAAAATCGTTAACAAACATGAATGGTGGTGTTGTGTCTCGTGATTTTAATGACTGACTGATCGTTTCTACTTCTTCTTTTGTATAGCGATTACTTATGTGTGTAATTAAACTATATTCAACTTGAGCTTCATCAATTAAATCAAATACATCGTCAATATGACTGTGGTGATAATTGTTTGCTAACATTTTATCTCCTTCTATATAAGTACTTTCATGTACCATTACTGTTGCATCTTGAGCAATTAACAACTCATTTTTACAAGGCATCGTGTCGCCAAATATAGCGATAACAGGACCTTTAACAGCATCGCCTTTAAATTGATTAGAATCATAAATTAATCCATTATGTTCAAAAGTTTCATTAATTTTAATATCTTGATACTTAGGTCCCGGTTCCAAACCAATATCCTTTAAGGCTTGAACATCAATTTTCCCCGGGGTATAAGGCGCTTCAATTCTGTAGCCATAAGATGTAATCCCATGATTTAATAGATGCGCGTTCACATTAAAACCGTTGTGATGGTAGTTTAATTGTTCTTCAATTTCTATGTATGTGATTGGATAATTTAATCTGGATTCAGATAGTTGTAAGGCCGTCTCTATAAATTGTTGAATACCCTTTGGTCCAACTACAGTGAGTGGCTTACCTTCTCCACCCTGAAATGAACGACTCGTTAGTAGTCCGGGCAAACCAAATATATGATCCCCGTGCATATGTGTAATAAAAATATGATCAACTTTACCCAATTTGATTGAATGATGCAGTATTTGATGTTGAGTCCCTTCACCCACATCAAATAACCAAACATTATTTGAGTATGGTTCTAAATTTAATGCAATTGCTTGGGTGTTTCTTTCTTTGGTTGGTAGACCTGCACTCGTGCCAAAAAATGTGATTTCCATGCATATGCCTCCTCTTCTTGTTCACATTTTATCACACAAAAGAATAAAAAATATATTAAAATTAAATACTTCCGAGCAAAATTGTAGGAACAATACTGAATATTGGTCTATAATAAATAGAGATTTATAAAAAGAATTGAGGTTTTGATCTTGAATACTAGAAACAAAGATATTCCATGCTTAATAACAATTTTTGGAGCAACTGGTGATCTTAGTCACAGAAAATTATTTCCATCATTATTCCATTTGTATCAACAAGAAAACTTAAATGAACAAGTTGCAATCATTGGGATAGGTAGAAGAGACTTAACAAACGATGATTTCCGTAGTCAAGTGAAATCATCAATTCAAGAACATGTTAAAGATACAAAACATCTTGATAAATTTATGGAACATGTGTTTTATCATAAACATGATGTCAGTGATGAAGCAAGTTATCAATCATTACTAGAAGTGAGTAATAAATTAGATACTGAGTTCCAACTTCAAGGTAATAGATTATTCTACCTTGCTATGGCTCCTAATTTCTTTGGTGTGATTTCTGATTATTTGAAATCATCTGGATTAACCGATACTACTGGTTTCAAACGTTTAGTTATCGAAAAACCATTCGGCACAGATTTAGAGTCAGCAGAGCAACTTAATGAACAATTACGTCGTTCTTTTAAAGAAGAAGAAATTTATCGTATTGACCATTACTTAGGTAAAGACATGGTACAAAATATAGAAGTACTTCGTTTCGCAAATGCGATGTTCGAACCTTTATGGAATAATAAGTACATTTCTAACATTCAAGTAACATCTTCAGAAGTATTAGGTGTTGAAGATAGGGGTGGTTACTATGAATCAAGTGGTGCTTTAAAAGATATGGTTCAAAACCATATGTTACAAATGGTTGCATTATTAGCAATGGAAGCACCAATTAGTTTACACAGTGAAGATATACGAGCTGAGAAAGTTAAAGCGCTCAAATCATTGCGTAAATTAGAATCAGAAGAAGTTCGTCAAAACTTTGTTCGCGGTCAATATGACGAAGGTACAATTGATGGTCAAAAAGTAAAACGTTACAGAGATGAAGAACGTGTTGCTGAAGATTCCACAACCCCTACTTTCGTTTCAGGTAAATTGACTGTCGATAACTTTAGATGGGCTGGCGTGCCATTTTATATTAGAACAGGTAAACGAATGAAGAGTAAAACGATTCAAGTCGTTGTAGAGTTTAAAGAAGTTCCTATGAATTTATATTATGAAACAGATAAAAAATTAGATTCAAATTTACTTGTCATCAACATCCAACCTAATGAAGGTGTATCATTACATTTAAATGCGAAGAAAAATGTTCAGGGGATTGAAACAGAACCTGTTCAATTATCTTATGCAATGAGTGCACAAGATAAAATGAATACTGTCGATGCGTATGAGAATTTATTATTTGATTGTCTAAATGGTGATGCTACTAACTTTACCCATTGGGAAGAGTTAAAATCTACTTGGAAATTTGTAGATGCAATACAAGAAGAATGGAACCAAAATGAACCTGAATTCCCGAACTATGAAGCGGGATCAAACGGTCCATTAGAAAGTGAATTACTCTTAAGTAGAGATGGTTTCCATTGGTGGGACGATATTCATTAAGATGTTTATATTTCTATAACATAAGGCAACAGCACAAGTGTAAAACATCACTTGTGTTGTTGCTTTTTTCTTAACCTTTTTTTGTGTTATGATTTAATCTATTGAGTAAATTACATAAATTTTACAACTTTACTTATTTACATTTTACTCTATTCAATATTTTTGAGATGTAAGTATAAGTGAAATGATGTAGAATATAATTAATTAGGTAAACAATGCTAACGTTTTCCAACAATAAATTTAAAAGCAATGATGACGAATGAGTCATTTGAAAATTAGGAGTGAAAGTTTTGGACGTTATCAAGCAAATACAACAGGCAATTGTTTTTATAGAAGATCATTTGCTAGAGCCTTTTCATTTGCAAGAACTCAGTGATTACGTTGGTCTTTCACCTTATCATCTTGATCAATCATTTAAAATGATTGTTGGTCAGTCTCCAAGTGAATATGCGAGGTCACGTAGAATGACTTTAGCAGCAAAAGAGATTATTAGTGGTTCAAGTCGTTTAGTGGATGTAGCTAAAAAATACAATTATAGTGATACAAACGCCTTCGCCAATGATTTCAGTGATTTTCATGGGGTGTCACCCATCCAAGTTAATACCAAACGCGAAGAACTTAAAATGCAACCAAGACTTTATATAAAACTGACAACAACAGAAACTGCACCTTATAATTACAGATTAGAAGATACGCAAGGCTTGTCATTAGTAGGTTACAATCAATTTTTAGATGCAGATGAATTAGAAAATCCATATAAAGTGCCTGATTTTTTAGAAGATTTATTAGTCGATGGAAAAATAAAAGAGCTTGAACGTTATAATGATGTAAGTCCACATGAGTTATTCGTAGTTAACTGTCCACTAGATCAAGGCATGGAAATATTTGTGGGTGTACCAAGTGAAAGATACCCTGCTCACTTAGAAAGCCGTTTCCTACCTGAAAGACAATATGCTAAATTTAACTTACAAGGTGATTTAGACTATGTCATTAACGAAGCTTGGTATTACATCGAAACAAGTCTTCAAATGACCTTGCCATATGAGCATAACAGCTTGTATGTGGAAGTTTATCCCTTGGAATTATCTTTTGATGATGCTGTGACTAAAGTTCAGCTATGGATGCCTGTAGATCAAGAACAATATCATGACAACGAACTATAAAAACCTCTGACATAATTTGAATTCAAAATAATTCAAATATCGTTAGAGGTTTTTTGTAGACTTAAATATAATAATTTTTTATAAAGCTATTACAAAAGCTTCAAATGGACGTAATGCATTTAAATTTAATTTGTTGTCTTTGTAATTATGCAATTCAATATTATTTTCATTTATCGTTTCATTGAATTCCAATGTGGCAGACTTATCAGTTAAGTTTCCTACTACAAGTACACGTTTCCCATCTAATTCTCTAATATAAGCAAATACATGTTCATTTTCAGCATCTATCAGATTGAACGTACCATACGTAAAAATATCATGTGATTTTTTCAGTTGTATAAGAGATTTGTAAAAATTCAATATTGAATTTGAATCCTGTTGCTGTGATGATACATTAATTTCAGTGTAATTAGGGTTAACTCGGAACCAAGGCTCATGTTCAGAAAAACCACCGTTTATACCGTTAGACCATTGCATTGGTGTACGAGAATTATCTCTATTTTCCATTTTATGCTTGTTTAATAGTTCGGTTAAATCGCCACCTTGAGCCTTAACAATATTATATTCATTCACTACTGCAACATCGTTAAATGTTTCCACACTTTCAAATGGATAATTTGTCATACCGATTTCTTGTCCTTGATATATGAATGGTGTGCCTTGCTGTAAGAAATATACAACCGCATGACTTGTAGCTGACTCATACCAAAATCTTTCATCATCACCCCATGTAGATACACGTCTAGGTTGATCATGATTTTCTATAAACAATGCATTCCAGCCTATATCTTCAAGTTTTTTTTGCCATCTATTTAACACATCTTTATATGCTTTAACATCAAATTTAATATCCCCCGTATTCCATAAACCTAAGTGTTCAAATTGGAAAATCATATTAAACTTACCTTTGTCTTCACCGACCCATTCATCAGCATTATCAGGATTCACACCATTTGCTTCACCTACTGTCATAATATCATAATGACTTAAGGATTCATCCTTCATTTCTTGTAACCAATCATGTATGCCAGGTTGGTTCATATCTACGTCAAACGCGGGTGCATATGTTTTGCCTTCAGGAACTGGTAAATCCCCAGCTTCGAATGTTTTCTTAATATGGGTAATTGCATCCACTCTGAAGCCATCAATCCCTTTTTCAAACCACCAGTTCATCATGTTAAAAACAGCTGCTTTAACGTCTTTATTCTCCCAATTTAAATCAGGTTGTTTTTTACTAAATAAATGGAAATAGTATTGACCAGTTGTTTTATCATATTCCCATGTAGAACCATTAAATATACTTTCCCAATTATTAGGTTCAGATCCATCAGCTTTTGGATCCTTCCAGATATACCAGTCTCGTTTTGGATTATCTTTACTAGATTTAGATTCTATAAACCATGGATGTTCATCCGATGTATGGTTGACTACTAAATCTAGAATGAGTTTCATACCGCGTTGGTGTACACCATCTAACAATTGATCGAAATCTTCCATCGTTCCGAATTCATCCATGATATCTTGATAATTACTAATATCATAACCATTATCATCATTTGGTGATTTATACATCGGACTTAACCAGATGATATCGATACCTAAATCTTGTATATAATCTAGTTTTTCAATAACCCCTTGTAAATCACCAATCCCATCGTTATTTGAATCGTTAAAGCTTCTAGGATAAACTTGATAAGCTACTGCCTCTTTCCACCACTGTTTATTCATATTATTGCTCCTTTTTTAAATATTGAGTTGATTCCCTTTTGATAATATCTGTTGGAATAACTTTGTTAAAATCGACAATATGTTCTCCACTAATTAATTGAATGATTGCGTCGCCTGCTGATTCACCTAATAAGTCAGGATGAATATTGACTGCAGTTTGTGGTGGCGCTGCAAATTCAGTTAAGTATGAATCATTGAAGGTTGCTGTTTGTAAATCTGTTGGTACACGAATTTGTAATTCATACAATACGCTAAGAACAATATGGTTGAACATCGTATCTGATGTAATAATGACTGAAGGTAGTTCGTTATGTGTGAGTAAATGATGAAAGTATGATTTTATGCTTTGGTAATTCATATCAAAATATTCAATAAGGCCTTTTTGTGTATGTTGTTTAAGAACATTGGTAAATCCTTCGATTCGATCTTTAACAACTTCATAATTTCCACGTTCAGCTAAAAATAAGAACTTAGTATGCCCTAGACTTACGAGATAGCGTGTTAATTGCTCAGATGCTTCAACATTATTGTTATCTATATGAATGATTTGTTTATCTAATAAAGGTTTCCCCACCACGACGTATGGCATACTTTGTTGAGTGAGTATCTGTTCTATCACATCGTTTTCTTTTGAGTATAATAAAATAAACCCATCTACTGCATGATAAGAAATCATGTGACTTACTTCTAATTCTATATTTTCGTATTGTTCATTTGTGGTTGATATTGTTGCATAACCATGTGCTTTGCATGATTTATATATACCTGAAAGGACATCTATGATAAATGGATTTTGTCTTGTTTCATTACGTCCGCTTTTTTGAATGATACCTATTGTTTTAGATTTTTTTGTAACTAAGGTCCTAGCTGCATGATTTGGTTGGTAGCCTAGTTCTTTCATCACCGACAATACTTTTCCTCTAGTGGTATCACTTATACGATTGTTACCACTGATGACACGTGAAACTGTCGATGGAGCTACATTTGCTGCTTTCGCAACATCCTTTATAGTTATCAAGATTAAGTCATCCTTTGCTAATGTGTATAAGTGGAGCGTTTTCAAGTCTATAATTATAATGATAAGTAAGTATAAAAGGAAAGTCAAAGGATTTGTGCAAACGAGTGCACATAGTTGGTGTTTTTTGTAATTATGGATTAAATTTTTTAGAAATTACATTAATTGCTAACTCAATGTAATAGTAAGCCTGATTTTGAAAATCTGCATAAAAAAACTACTAGTAAAGTCCGTAGACTTTGCTAGTAGTTTCAAACGCGAAGTAGCTTCACGTCTTTTATAATGTTATATGAAGATGTGAATTAGTCTTCAATCCATTGTGTATGGAATACGCCTTCACGGTCTTTACGTTCGTAAGTATGCGCACCAAAATAATCACGCTGAGCTTGAATTAAGTTAGCTGGTAAGTTTTCTGAACGATAACTATCATAATAGTTAATACTTGCAGAGAAACCTGGTGTTGGAACACCATTTTGTACACCAGTAGCTACAACATCACGTAATGCATCTTGATAGTTTGTTACGATATCTTTGAAGTATGGATCTAATAATAAATTTTGTAATTCTGTATCATTATCATATGCTTCTTTAATTTTTTGTAAGAATTGTGCACGAATAATACAACCTTCACGCCAAATCATAGCAAGCTCTCCAAGTTTTAAATTCCATTCATTGTCATCACTAGCTTTTCTCATTTGAGCAAAGCCTTGTGCGTATGAACAAATTTTACTCATATATAGTGCTTTACGGATTTTTTCAAGGAATTCTTCTTTGTTTCCTTCAAATTTAGTACTTGGTCCATTTAATTGTTTCGAAGCATTCACACGTTCTTCTTTAATTGAAGAAATAAAGCGTGCAAATACTGATTCAGTAATAATTGTTAATGGAATACCTAATTCTAAAGCGTTAATAGAAGTCCATTTACCTGTACCTTTTTGGCCAGCAGTATCCATGATTTTTTCAACTAATGGACCATTACCATCATCATCTAATTTAGTGAAGATGTCACCAGTGATTTCAATCAAGTAACTTGAAAGTTCACCAGCATTCCAGTCTTTGAATGTTTGTGAAATTTCTTCATGTGACATACCAAGTAAGTCTTTCATCATTGCGTAACTTTCAGCAATTAATTGCATATCTGCATATTCAATACCATTGTGTACCATTTTAACGTAGTGACCGGCACCATTAGGTCCAATATAAGCTACACATGCAGCGCCATCTTCAGCTTTAGCAGAGATTGCTTCTACAATGTCTTTAACTTTATCAAATGCTTCTTGTTGTCCACCAGGCATTAATGAAGGACCAGTAAGCGCACCAACTTCACCACCAGAAACGCCCATTCCGATGAAGTTAACACCACTTTCAGCTAGTGCTTTATTACGTCTGATTGTATCTTGATAATTAGTGTTACCACCATCGATTAAAATATCATCATTATCTAGTAATGGTAATAAGCTATCGATTGTTGCATCTGTTGCTGGTCCTGCCTTCACCATTAATAAAATCTTACGGGGTTTTTCTAGAGAATTCACAAACTCCTCTATAGAGTACGTCGGATGTATATTTTTACCTTCAGATTCTGTTACCATTTCATCTGTTTTAGAAGATGAACGGTTAAAAACTGAAACGCTATATCCTCGTGATTCAATATTCCAAGCAAGGTTTTTACCCATTACGGCTAAACCTACTACACCAATTTGTTGTGTCATTTAACTAACCTCTCTTATTAAAGTTTTCTCATATATTGTATCACAAAGCATCACTCATATTCACTTAATCAGTTTTCAGATTTTTGAGTAGTTATTTCAACTATTTTTATAAGCTGTTCTGCTAGAAGATTTAAAGCATTAATTGACATACGTTCTTCAGTTGTATGTATGTGTTCGTAACCTACACCTAAGATGACAGTAGGTATACCCAATTGATTAATTATATTACCATCAGATCCCCCGCCAGCCATAACTGTGTTCGGTGTTAATCCTAATGCAATTGCGCTGGCTTTAGCTACGTTAGTAACTATGGCATCTTGTGAAATTTTAAAGCCAGGATAACTATTAATAATTTCAACTGTAGCTGAGCAACCATATTTTTCTGCTGTTTCTTCAAAAACAGATTTCATATGAGCTACTTGAGCATTTATACTTTCGTCTGAATGTGATCGAGCTTCAGCCATAAGTGTTACTTTGTCAGCTATAATGTTTGTTGCAGACCCGCCTTCAAAACGTCCTATATTAGCTGTCGTATATTCATCTATTTGACCTAATTTCATCGCACTTATAGCTTTAGCGGCAATATTAATCGCGCTTACACCCTTGTTAGGTACACTCGCGTGAGCCTTTTTGCCATGAATTGTAGTATTGATTTTCATTTGTGTGGGAGCATTGATAACAGTTGTTCCTACGTCTACACTTGCATCGATAGCATAGCCGTATTTAGCATCGAGTAAAGATGTATCTAATGCTTTTGCCCCTTCCAAACCAGATTCTTCCGAAACAGTAAGTACAAATTGAATCTTACCATGTGCTATGTCTTGTTCAGTTAATATGTAAATTAATTCTAAAATAGTAGCTAATCCAGCTTTATCATCAGCACCTAAAATCGTAGTTCCATCTGAATAGATATAACCATCATCTTTAACTATTGGCTTTACATTAATCCCCGGCACAACTGTATCCATATGACTTGTGAAATAGATATTATCTATATTGTCATCATTTGTCGTTGCTTCTAATGTGCAAATTAAATTATTTGCTCCCAAATTTTCATGTTGCCCAGCATTGTCTTCAACTACCTTTAACCCTAAGTTTGCAAATTTAGATTTGAGTAACTGTTGAATTTCAATCTCATTCCCACTCTCAGAATCAATTTGCACTAATTCCAAAAAAGTAGCTAGGAGTCGTTGTTTATTTATCATTTGAAAATCCCCATTCCATTTTTTATATGCTTTATGTTTAAGTGTAACGAAATGTGTCCGTAAGCAAAACTAATATGTTTCAATTCTAGAGGATTCATATGATATAATATTATTATAAAATAGTTTAAAATTAAATATGTTGTAATTGAATTATATTGATATTTACAGTGTGCTTTATCTATTTTTTAATTCCATATTCTAGATTTGAAGGAATCATCTGTGAGTAACAACAAAGTTTTAAGAGTTATTATTATAGTTATGTTAGTAGCTATTATTCTTGCACTGGTATTGACAAGCGTTGTTCCATTAGTGAATTAATCATAATGGATTTTGAAAGCATCAATTTTTAACTAAACGTTATTTTATTATTTAAAGCGATAAATCACTAATATATGCATAGTCGAAGAATACAGTTACAAAAATGAATAAAAGCCATACAAAATCCTTAAATTATAAGAATTTTGTATGGCTTTTATATTTAGGTTGTTGTGATTTTAGAATCATTATGTAATCTTAATGATCCAAATTGTGATTTTAATAATAAATATGATTCAAGTTCATTTAAAAGTTGTAATAGGTTTGCACGCGTTCGAAAAGCTTCATGTGATGTAGGTAAGTCTAATTCATTTAATTCTATTCGAATTTCATATAACGAATGCAATCTTAACGCAGTATAATCATTACTATTTACATTTGTTCCTACTTCAGCAAATAAATTAGATATTTTGGATAATAAGCAATCTTTGGTTTCAATATTTTGAAGGATTAGAGCCATTCTTCGTAATAGTTCTAACTGTTCTTCCCGCATATCAAAATAATGATAATAAGAATTTTCATTTCTAACATAGTGATTCTTAACATCTCTAAATGCGATTGATTTAGCTTTGCGAATCGTAACTTTTAACTTTTCAAAAGATATATCTAAGCTGGGATTTGGATTTTTACAAGCTTTACTGAACATTTGAAAAATTTCAGTAAATTGATTTTCAATCTGTTGTTTATATTGTTTTAAATTACTATCTAAGCTTGGCATAATAACGTTCATTAAGAATGCGATGCCGAGCCCAACAATTAATAAGATAATTTCATTGAAAAATAAATCCATGTCAATCGTTTTAGCATTGAAAACATGAAGTAAGATAACACAACTTGTAACAACACCTTCTTGAACTTTAAATACAACAGTTAAAGGAATAAAAAGTAGTACAATAATACCTAAAACAATTGCGTTTTGTCCTAATAAATTAAAAACAATAGAGCCAAGTGCTAGTATCATAAGACAAGATACAAAACGAGATACAATTGCTTGTAGCGAATGAACCTTTGTATGTTTAATACAAAGAACCACTAAAATGGCACTAGATGCAAAATTATCTAAACCGATTAATTTTGCAATAATAATACCTAGTGCCATTCCAATTGCAGTCTTTATCGTTCTAAATCCGATGCGGTATGGATTCAAACGTGTCATGTGTTAGTCCCTCTATTTTTCGTCACAATAAGTGTCGAATGTGTTTTGTAATTGAGTGATGACATCCATTACGTCATGACCTTCAATTTGGTGACGTTCTACCATTTGAGCAATTTTACCATCTTTGATTAATGCAAATGATGGACTTGATGGTGCATAACCTTCAAAATAATCTCTTGCTTGTTGTGTTGCTTCTTTGTCTTGACCAGCGAATACAGTTACAAGGCGGTCAGGTGTTTTATCGTAATGTAGAGCATGTGTTGCTGCTGGTCTAGCGATACCTCCAGCACAACCACATACTGAGTTAACCATCACAAGTGTCGTTCCTTCTTGCTGTAATACTTTATCTACTTCTTCTGGAGATGTTAATTGCTCATATCCAGCTTGTTCTATTTCATTTCTTGCTTGATTAACAACATCAGTCATATATAAATCAAAATTTAAATCCATATTAACGTCACCTTTCATTTCTGAATTATTACTTTTATTCTACTAATATATGCGCAATACTTCAACATGTGTGATTATTATATATAATAATATTGCTTAAATTCATAAAAATTATATCGTGAACGATTGATAAAACATATGTTAATTCAGCAAATTAAATGAAAAATGAGTGTGAAACTTTAGTCTCACACTCATTCTACAGAGTTAAATATATTAATATATGCTTGTATGTTCAATTGAATATTGTTCAATACGTGTTTTTACAAAATTCATGAATCTACCTGCTTGAAGGCCATCTAAAATACGATGATCAATCGATAGACATAAATTAACCATATTGCGAATTGCAATCATATCATCAATTACGACAGGTTTTTTAATAATAGATTCAATCTGCAATATTGCTGCTTGAGGATGGTTGATGATACCCATAGATGAAACAGAACCAAATGTGCCTGTATTATTCACAGTAAACGTACCACCTTGCATATCGTCAGAGCGTAATTTTTTGTTACGCGCTTTATTAGCAAGCTCATTAATTTCACGGGCAATACCTTTAATTGATTTCTCGTCTGCATTTTTAATTACAGGAACATATAATTTGTCTTCATCTGCGACAGCTATAGAAATATTTATATCTTTATGCATAACAATTTCTGAATCTAACCAGCTACTATTTAACAGTGGATACGCTTTTAAGCCTTCTGCAACAGCTTTTACGAAAAATGCAAAGAAAGTTAAATTATATCCTTCGCTATCTTTGAAGCTTTGCTTATGATAATTACGTGTTTTCACTAAATTTGAAGCGTCCGATTCTACCATCATCCATGCATGTGGTATTTCATTAACACTATTTACCATGTTTTGAGCGATTTGCTTACGAACGCCATTAACTGGAATTGATGATCCTGGAGAAGGTTCATTGTAATACGCTTGTTTTGTAACTTTAGGTGAATCTTTAGGTGCTACAACTGTTGAAGGCGTTTTGTTTGTGCCTTTTTTAATTACTTTTTCAATATCTTTTTTCGTAACTCGACCTTCAAACCCAGTACCAATCACTTCAGATAACTCGATTTGATTTTCTGAAGCAAGTTTAAATACCACTGGTGAAAAGCGACCATTGTTTTTAGGTTTATTTTCATTTGAAGCATTATTCACATTATCATCTATGTCATTTGAAGCAACATCTTGAGCTTCATTAGATTCTGTTGCTTGATGTGTAATTGGGTTGTTCGTTTCCTGAGATTCATCATCTATATCAACAAGACATATGACTTCATTTACTGCTACTGTTGCGCCTTCTTCTACTATAATTTCTTTAATTGTTCCAGAAAATGAAGACGGCACTTCTGCTGTCACTTTATCAGTGATGACTTCGCATAATGGATCATATTCTTCAACTGTGTCGCCTACAGATACAAGCCATTGTTCTATTGTTCCTTCATGCACACTTTCACCGAGTTTAGGCATTTTAATTTCCATGATTGTGCCTCCTTAAAATTCTGCAAGTTCTCGCATTTTAATTTTTATCTTATCTGGATTGATCATAAACTCGTCTTCAAGAGTTGGTGCAAATGGCATTGATGGAACGTCTGGTCCAGCAAGTCTCATTATAGGTGCATCTAAATCAAATAAACAGTTTTCAGATATAATCGCAGATACTTCAGAAATAATACTACCTTCTAAGTTATCTTCTGTGACTAATAATACTTTACCAGTCAATTTAGCACGTTCAATAATTGTTTCTTTATCTAAAGGATAAACTGTTCGCAAGTCAACAACTTCTACATTAATTCCATCTTCAGATAACATATCTGCTGCTTGAATACAGTAATTTACACATAAGCCATAAGTGAACACAGTAATATCATCGCCCTCACGTTTAACATCCGCTTTACCTATAGGTACAGTATAATAGTCTTCTGGTACTTCTTCTTTTAGTAAGCGATATGCCTTTTTATGTTCAAAGAAGAGCACTGGATCATTCGTCTCAATTGATGACAATAGTAAACCTTTTGCATCATAAGGTGTAGAAGGAATAACAATAGTCAAACCAGGTGTCGATGCAAATATCGCTTCAACACTTTGCGAATGATAAAGCGCACCATGAATTCCGCCACCAAACGGCGCACGAATTGTAATCGGACATTGCCAATCGTTATTGGAACGGTATCTCATCTTAGCAGCTTCACTAATGATTTGGTTTGTAGCTGGTAAAATATAATCAGCAAACTGAATTTCAGCAACAGGACGTTTACCTAACATTGCAGCACCTATACTTGTACCAACTATATTAGATTCTGCTAATGGTGTGTCTAATACACGCGCTTCACCATATTTTTCTTGTAATCCTAAAGTGACGCCAAATACACCACCTTTTTTGCCAACATCCTCTCCTAATACGAAAACGCCATTATCTTTTTCCATTGATTGGTCTAGCCCTTGTTGGATGGCTTCTAAATAGGATAATTTAGCCATTGTTTGAGCCTCCTTCTTCATAAACATGCGTATAAGTTTCTTCTGCTGATGGATAAGGTGCTTGCTCAGCTTCTTTAGTTGCTTGATTGACTATTTCTTTATGTTCTTTCTCTAAATCATCTAACCAGTCTTCATCAATAAAACCTTCTTCAAGTAAAAATGCTTTAAATTTAAGGTTACAATCTAAAGATTTAAGTTCATCACGCTCTTCTTTTGGACGATACTTATCATCATCATCAGATGAATGAGCAGTCATTCTTGTACACATAGCTTCAATAAGTGTTGACCCACCACCATTTAAAGCGCGTTCTCTAGCTTCTTTCATTACTTTATACATAGCTATTGGATCATTTCCATCCACATGCTCACCATGTATTCCATAGCCAATGGCGCGGTCAGAAAGTTTTTCAGCACCATATTGAAGTGAATCAGGTACTGAAATCGCGTATTTATTATTTTCGATTACACAAATAAACGGTAATTTATGTACTCCTGCAAAGTTCAAACCTTCGTGAAAATCACCTTGGTTTGAACTGCCTTCACCGACAGTTGTCATTGCTATGTTCGGTTTCTTATCCATTTTCAAGGATAAAGCAGCACCAACAGCGTGTAAAATTTGAGTTCCTACTGGAGAACCTTGAGAAAGCATGCCTATGTCACTTTGACCAAAATGAGAAGGCATTTGTTTTCCACCCGAGTTGATATCATCACGTTTACCAAAAGCAGCTAACATAGAATTTAGTGGTGTCATACCTAAATAAGTTACAAGTGCTAAATCTCTATAATAAGGTGACGAAATATCACCTTTTTGCATAGCGTAAGCCATACCTATTTGTGTTGCTTCTTGTCCTTGGCAGCTAATGACAAAGGGGATTTTGCCTGCACGATTTAGTAGCCACATACGTTCATCTATTTTACGACCTAAGTCCATCCATTTGTACATTGCTTGTAGGTCTTCTTTTTCTAAGCCTACTGATTTATAATCAAACATTTTATTGCCTCCTTATTAAACGTGAATCGATCTATTCTCAACTTTTAATCCTAATTCCATTAGTACTTCAGAAAGAGAAGGATGTGCATGGGTTGTTAAACCAAGTTCTAATGTTGAACCATTCATAAATTGGAATAATGATACTTCATTTATCAGTTCTGTAACATGAGGTCCAATCATATTCAGTCCTAATACAGTATCATTTTCTTGATCGATTACGACTTCACAAAAACCACTTTGATTTCCTGTTTCCTCAATTACCGCTTTACCAATTGCTTTAAACGGCACTTTTACTGCACGTGCTTTAATATTTTCTGCTTTGGCTTGTTCTATATTTTTGCCAATACTCGCTACTTCAGGTTTACTATAAACACATCTTGGCATTTTTAGATAATCTACCGGTAGTGGCGATGATTCAAACATATGTTCGATAGCGGTGATCCCTTCTTTTGAACCCACGTGTGCAAGTTGCAATTTACCAATACAATCACCAGCAGCGTAAATATGCTTATCTTCAGTTTGTTGATATTCATTGACGGTGATATGGTTTTTATCAGTCAGCTTGATTTTAGTATTGTTTAGTCCGATATCATCAGTATTCGGTTTACGACCTATCGAAACAAGAGCCTTATCGAATGTAATTGATGCATCATTCAGGGTTATTGTAATTTTATTTTCATCAATTATAATATTTTCTTCACCTAGTTGCGTATTTTCATAAAACATTACGCCGCGCTCAGTTAATTCTTGCTTTAATACTTTTGCTACTGATTTACTTTCAGTTGGTAGAATACGTTCTCCAGCTTCAATCACTGATACATCGACACCAAAATCTACAAGTAATGATGCAAATTCTAAACCAATTACACCACCTCCAACAATTGCGATAGAACTTGGTAGATGCTCAAGATTTAAAATATCGTCACTAGATAGGACGACATTATGATCAAATGGCAAAAATGGTAGTTCCATTGGTTGAGAACCAGTACAAATCAACACGTTATTATTAGGGATTAACTCTGACTCACCATCTTCAAATTCTACTGAAACAGTACCACTTTGTGGTGAAAATATTGAAGGTCCTAATAAACGACCCGTACCATTAAATACATCTATTTTATTATGGTCCATTAAATGTTTCACACCGTTAAACATTTGATTTACGACTTCATGTTTACGTTCCTGAACGCGTGAAAAGTTCAATTTAAAATCGTTTATATCAACGCCAAATTCACTTGAATTTTTAACTGTATGCATAACTTCTGCTGATTTTAAAAGTGCTTTTGTCGGGATACATCCTTTATGTAAACAAGTGCCTCCAAGTAATGACTTTTCTACAAGTGCAACTTTTTTGCCAAGTTGAGATGCTCGGATTGCCGAGACATAACCGGCTGTACCTCCGCCTAATATTACTAAATCATATTTTTCTTCTGACATGCTTGCACTCCTAACTATAAACTTTAGCACTTTCTATACCTTCTAAAACAAGCGATGTGCGAGTCGCTAAAGCATCCATTTCTTTTTCACCGGGATAAATTGTTACTGGTGCTATCCAATCGACATAAGATTGATTAAGGATGTTAGTGTTTTATTATAACTCAGTCCTCCAGTAAGGATGACTTGATCAACGTTTCCTTTAAAAACGATTGCGCGTTCGCCAATCGCCTTCGCGACTTGATATGCTAAAGCATCAAACGCTAGTTTTACATCATTATCTGATTCATATTTATGTGACAACCCTTTTAAATCATTTGTATTAAACATATTAACAAAACCACCTTTTTTGCTCAAAAAGTGATTCATTTCTTGTGGTGTAAAATTGCGTTTATAGCCATATTCATATAACAAATCATTTGGTATCGAACCTGCACGTTCAGGACTAAAAGGACCTTCGCCTAGCAAGCGTACATTCACATCAACGACAAGACCCTGTTTATGTGCTCCAACAGTTATACCACCACCCATATGCGCAACAATAACGTTAACTTGTTTATATGTTTTATTGGATGTATTTGCATATAAGCTTGCAACAGCTTTTTGGTTTAATGCATGAAAAATACACCTTCGTTTTATACCTTTAATACCTGTAACTCTAGCAATATCCATTAATTCATCTACAACTACAGGGTCAATTGTAAAAACAGGTATTTGAAGATCTTGACTTAATTCATAACCGATAACACCACTTAAATTAGATGCATGGTTGCCGTATTTAAATGTTCGAAGATCATTATACATTGTTTCGTTAATTGTATAGACACCGCCACGTATAGGTTTTAATAATCCTCCTCTACACGCAATTCCATCAAAGTCGCTAAAATTTACGTCAGCTACTTTTTTCACAAAATGTTCAATTTCAAATCGTCGATGTTTGATTTGCTCTATCAGATTTAAGGAAGTAATTTCAAAATCATGCCGTATTGTTTCGTTATAATTGCAATACGCATCTGTGTAAATAGCAACCTTAGAAGATGTGCTTCCTAAATTAAGCACTAAAATTTGAGACATTGCCTCACCTTCTTTATTGAAAATAAAATAGAAAGTATTAACTCTATCTGCTAAGAGAACATAGTTTATTTATTATTATGCAACGGCTAGTTTACAAGATTCAAATTTGAAATAAGTAGTCAATATTGAAAAGTCATCGCACATAAAAGGATTATATTAAACTATTTATAATATCCACTTATATTTTACATCAAATAGACAAAATATAAAATTAATAACCTATTTTTAATCGCAACAAGTAAAAGGAGGCTTTCATAGCAAGGTTAATTTAAAACTTTTAGGGCTAACAACAATGAATCGAGTTTATTTTGTTTATTATCAGCTCTAGAAGTAAGTACAATTGGGAATTTTGCGCCTAAAACTAGACTTGCTACACGTGCATCAGCAAAGTATGTGAATGATTTGTATAACGCGTTACCAACATCAATATGCGATACAAGCAATGCATCTACGTCACCAGCTACTGTAGACTTAATATTTTTCTTAATAACACTTTCCATGCTTATCGCGTTATCTAAAGCTAGAGGACCGTCAACAATTAAATAATCATCCCAATCTCTATTAAAAATATTTTTGATTTTTTCAGAATCTGTAGAAGATGATATTTTTCTTGTAACTTTTTCGACAGATGATAATAAACCTACTTTAAACTGTTCATAACCCAATGCCTTACTAAATAGCGATAAATTTTTAATGATTTGTCTCTTTTCTTCTACTGAAGGTGAAATGTTTAAAGCAACATCACTCATCATTAATGTTTTATGATAATTCGGTATATCGAAACATGCGACATGACTTAGAAAACCATGATTTTCTAAGAAATTTTTATTACTTAAAACAAAAGATAATAATGAGGAAGACGTTAAATTACCTTTCATTAATATCGAAACTTTTCCGCGTGATAAATCTTGTGCACATTGTTTAAATAATTCATTTTCATCTTCAAATGTATAAATGTGAATTCTGTTTAATAATCGTGCATCTATATTAAAAGATCTTATGATTTCAGTTAAATCATGTGTATCATATAAGAACACTTCTATATCTGTTAAAGTTAGTGCTTCTGTCACGACTGAGAGCATCTTTTCATCATTTGCATATAAAATGGCTATATTACCCTTTAAAGTTGTAGTCGGATTAATTAAATGTTGATATTGCATGAAAACCAACACCTTTCCATATAAGTAAAGTAGTATTTATACGTTCGCATTATTAATCATTAAGATGATTTTGTTCTATCATTTCCTTAGCATTTTGACGCGTAAGCTCAGTAACACTAGCTCCGGAAATCATTCTTGCTACTTCATCAATACGTTCTTCACCGGATAATTCTTTAACATGAGTAGTAGTTCTATCATCTTTAGAAGTTTTACTAATAAATAAATGTTGATCACTCATTGTAGCTACTTGTGGTAAATGAGAAATGCAGATTACTTGTATGTGTTGTGCTAGGTCTTTCATTTTCTGAGCCATTTTTTGTGCTGCTTGACCTGAAACACCAGAATCTACTTCATCAAATAAAATAGCTGTTTGACCTCTTGTTTTTACAAAGATTGTTTTGAGCGCCAGCATAATTCTAGATAATTCTCCTCCAGAAGCGATTTTATTTAAGTTTTTAAGCGGTTCACCTTTATTAGGACTAATTAAAAATTCTACAAATTCAATGCCTTCACGGTTAGGTGCATCTAAAGGTTTAAAGGAAATTTCTAAGTTCGCGTCCTTCATTTGTAAGTTTTGAATTTCATCCACAATATTGTCTCGCAGCGACTGAGCTACAACACGACGTTCTTGAGATAATTTTTTACCTAATCTGAAAACTTTATCATAAAGTGATTCTATTTCTTCACGTAATTGTGACGTACTCTCTTCATAATTCTCAATTTTGTTGATTTCATCGTCCAATTTATCTTGATAGACAATGAGTTCACTAATATCTTTACCATATTTACGTTTCAAGCTATTTAATACGTTCATTCTAGCTTCTAGTTCATTAAGATATTGTTCGTCAAATTCAGTATTTGTGAGTTCATCATATAGCTGATGTTTCGCATCATCTAAGGTGTAATAAAATTGATCTACATCTTCTTTAAGTCGATCATATTTATCAGGTAAGATATCACTAATTGACTGAAGTTGATTACTTAACTCATACAAACGATCGGTAATTGCATGTTCATCAGTTAATGTTAGATGTGCATTGTTTAGAGCTAAGCTTAAATTTTCAGAGTTTTGAATGCGTTTAATGTCTGTTTCAAGTTGTGAAACTTCTCCATCAGTTAATTGTGCTTCCTGTAATTCCTCATATTGAAATTTAAGTAAATCTAGTCGCTGAAGTAGTGCTTGATCTGCAGTTTCCAAATCTTCAAGCTCTTTCTTTTTAGCTCTATATTGATCAAAAGTAGATACATAATCATCAAGCAAAGGTTTATATGTATCCTCTGCATAATTATCTAATAATTGTAAATGATATTTTTGCTTTAATAATGATTGCGTTTCATGTTGACCATGTATATCTAACAATTCTTGCATTATTTTTCGCAAGTCTTGTAGTGTAACAATTTGATTATTAACTCTACACATACTTTTTCCAGAACTAAAGATTTCTCTTTTAACTAATAAAAAATCTTCGTCTATATCAATTGATAAATCACGTAAAATGGAAATAGCTTCTTTACTTTCATCGATGTCAAAGATACCTTCAATAATTGATTTCTTTTCACCATGCCTTACATAATTTGAAGAAGCACGCATGCCAATGAGTTGACCAATTGCATCAATGATGATAGATTTTCCTGCGCCTGTTTCACCACTTAATACTGTTAAGCCCTCACCAAAATGCACTTCTAATTCATCAATGATTGCAAATTGCTTAATAGATAAAGTTTGTAGCATCCTTATATCACTTCCTTATACTTATAATAAATTAAAGATGCGTGTCTTAATTTTTTCGCTCGCAGAATCATCTCTACAGATAATTAAACAAGTATCATCACCACAAATAGTCCCTAAAACTTCTTCCCAGTCAATTTGGTCTAAAATTGCACCGATTGATTGAGCATTACCAGGTAATGTTTTTAGAACTAGTAAATTGCCTGTTCCATCAATGTTTACAAAAGAATCCATTAAATATCGACCTAATTTTTCTAAAGGATGATATTTTCGATCATTTGGCAAACTATAGACATATTGTCCTGCAGGCGTCGGTACCTTTATAAGTTGTAATTCTTTAATGTCTCTTGAAACTGTTGCTTGAGTTACATTCAACTCGTACTCATTTAAACGCTTTACCAATTCATCTTGTGTTTCTATCTTTTCATTTGAAATAATTTCTCGTATCTTTATATGTCTCACTGATTTTTTAGCCATGTATAGCACCTCTATAAACGAATATTTATACATTTATTTTACCACAAGCATGTGAATTCTACTACTAAAGTTAATTCGAAATATCGTTAAATATATTACGTTAATTATGCTATATATCAGTAAAATGTCACTATAAAGCATACATATAATTGTTGTGAAAATTTAGTATATTATGTAAAGAAATTATTGAATTGATGAATAATTATTGAATAATATATATTTAATCAATAAAAAATCACACTACATATACGTAGCATGATTTCTTGAGCAGTTAATTGTTTTCTTCTACTGAGCAATATTTAAAGGTAGAAAACGTTATAAATAATTATCTAAAGTGTCGTATTATGATTCACGATTATTAAATAATTCAATAATACTTTCAAGATCTTGAGTATTATATGATTCTGGCAATTCATTTAAGCACTGATATGCAGCATCAGAGTGAAATTTCAGCTTCTCTTCTGCGCCAGTTTGACCTAATAAAGATACGTAAGTACTTTTATCATTTTCAATATCACTACCTACTGCTTTGCCTAATTTTGTTTCGTCGCCATAGATATCCAGTAAATCATCTTTAATTTGAAACATTAAACCTAAATGTTCACTGTATGTTTCTAACAAATCTGCCACAGCTTGCTCTGGTTCTGCAATATCTACTGCAGCCATAACCGCAAACTTAAGTAACTCACCAGTCTTAGCTTTATGAATTTTTTCGAGTGTATTTAAATCTATAGATGAGCCTTCACTTTGCATGTCTAATGCTTGTCCACCCACCATACCTAAGTGCCCACTCGCATAAGATAAACGTTTAACCAGTTTGATTTTAACTGTATCAGTTAGACTAGTGTCATTGGTAATGATTTCAAAGGCTTTGGTAAGTAGCGCATCTCCAGCAAGTATCGCTTTCCATTCGCCAAAAACTTTATGATTTGTAGGTTTTCCTCTACGATAATCATCATTGTCTAACGGTGGCAAATCATCGTGAATTAATGAATATGTGTGAACTATTTCTAAACCTAAGGCAGATGATAATCCGGATTTATATTCATTTGATAACATATCTAAAGTTAGTAATAATAAGACAGGTCTTATTCGTTTACCGCCTGCTTCTAAAGAATAACGCATACTTTCTTCAATATTAGTGTTGAGTGAAGACTCTGGAACAGTTGTAGATAACTTTTGATTAATTTCTTCTATTAAATTATTCATTTTGTTATTCGCCATCGTTATCAATCGTCTCCTCATTTTCAACATTTTCATCAGTCATGAGCTCATTAACTTTCTTTTCAGCATCTTTTAATGTTTCATCACAAGTGGCAGATAATTTCATACCACGTTGATATAAATTTAATGATTCTTCTAATGAAACATTTTCATTATCAAGTTTTTGAACGATGCCTTCGAGTTCTTTCATCATTTCTTCAAAACTTTGTGAATTACTATTACTCATCTTTACACCTTACTTTCTTAACTTGTGCATCAACAACGCCATCTTTCATCGTTAATACAATGTTATCATTTTCAGCTAAGTCATTCGTACTCGTTATTACATCATCATCTTTATTCACAATTGTATAGCCACGTAACATTGTGTTTGTTGGACTGAGATTATTTAAGCTTTCTAGTTTACTAGTAAGTTTATTTTGTTGATTGGTAATAAAATTATTCATGACTTTATTTAAATCTATGCGCTTTTGATTATTTGTTAATTGTTCTCTATTAATATTTTGTTTGAAATTCTTCAAGTTAAATTTATTAGTTAATAGTTGTAATTGTTGCTGTTCATTTTTAATTCTCAAATTCATTGATAGGCTTAACTGCTTTTCTAAGTCATCACGTTTTTGAATTTGTTGGTCATATAACAAAGTTGGTGTTTGAAATTTGTAATATGAAGATACATGTTCTAAGTGTTTTCTTTGTTGTTGCATATGTTGTTTGATAAAACGGGTGAGTGAAAGGTTCGTTTGCTTTAAATATTGACGTAATTCATATTGATCTGGTGTAGCCATTACTGCTGCTTGTGTTGGTGTAGCAGCACGCACATCAGCTACGAAGTCACTTAATGTAAAATCAGTTTCATGTCCAACAGCGGATATGATTGGTGTTTCACAAAAATATATTGCTTTCACAACATCTTCTTCGTTAAAGTTCCATAAATCTTCTATAGAACCACCACCACGACCTATGATAATTGTATCAACATTTAATTGATCAGCCTGTTGTATCTTTTCGACTATATCATTTTTAGCTTGTTCACCTTGTACTAAAGTATTAATTTGAACTTGTTCAGCTAGTGGATATCGACTATTTATCGTTGTATGAATATCTCTAATTGCCGCTCCAGTACCTGCAGTTAACACTGCTATTTTTTGGGGAATTTAGGGATTAACTTTTTATGATTTTGATCAAAAAAACCATCTTTAGTTAATTTCTTTTTTAATTGTTCTAATTTTTGATATAAATTACCTACCCCGTCAATATGCATTTTATTAACATAGATTTGATAATTCCCTCTACGCTCATAAACAGAAACGCGTGCTTCTAATAGTACTTCATCACCTTCTTTAGGATCGAAATCAATTTTAGAAGCATTGCCTTTAAACATCATTGCACTAATGACACTGTTTTTATCTTTGACATTGAAATAAAGATGACCACTGCTATGCTTTTTAAAGTTAGACAGTTCCCCTTTAATCAATACAGATTGTAAATGTGGGTCTTGGTCAAATTTGTATTTAATATATTTAGTTAATGCGGAAACACTTAAATAGTCTGCCATTTTATATCACTCTTTTATTCAATATTGCTCAATACACCATTGATAAATTTATAATGATCATCATCGCTGAATTGTTTCGCTAACTCAACAGCTTCATTTATAATCACTTTTTGTGGTGTTGAACTATGTAACAATTCAAAAGTAGACATTCTTAAGATAATGCGATCTGTTTTCAATAAACGGTCTAGTGTCCAATCTTTTAAATGTGGTTGGATTTTTTCATCTAAAATCGTTTCATGATCTTTTACTCCAGTTACTAACCAGTTGATAAAATCGAATTCTAAGTCTGGGTTTTCATCTTTAATAAAACTAATTGCTTCTTCAATTGTTAATTCGCTATTTTTCATTTCAAGTTGAAAAAGAGTTTGAAAGGCTTGTGTTCTGGATTCTTTTCGACTCATTATAAACTCCTTCAAGCATTGTATTTTTATAAATCATTTGAGAAACGTAATAACAAATACATTAAAATATTCGTTATTACATATCTACAAAATGTATTTAAAGTAAATTTGCTTATATAATTTTAATTGGTTGGTTCAATATGTGTAATATGAACATTGATTTGGCTAGGTTCAATTGTAGTCATCGTTGTTACAGAATTAAAAATAGTACTTTGGATTGTTTTCGCTGTTTCTGAAATATTGATACCGTAAGACAATGAACAATATATATCAATATAGATACCATCTTCTCTTGTATCAACTTTAACACCTTTGCTCAGTTGCTTTCTAGTGAATTTTTCAATACTACTATTCTTTAATTCTTTAAAATGACCTTGTATACCTTTTATTTCAGCTGTTGCAATACTTGCTATAACTGTTAATACCTCAGGTGCAATTTCTATTTTTCCTAAATTGGAATGTGAGGTTTCTGATACTTTGACCATTTCACATACCTCCTATTTAGTTTGATCATCCATGATATTATATTTTTCAAGAAACTTAGTATTAAACTCTCCGCTTTTGAAAATGTCATTATTTAACAAACGAATATGGAATGGAATCGTAGTATCTATACCTAAAACGAGATACTCACTTAAAGCGCGTATACCTGTCATAATCGTTTCTTCTCTAGTTGGCTCATGTACAATGAGCTTAGCAACCATAGAATCATAATATGGTGGAATCGTATAATTAGTATAACATGCTGATTCAATTCTAACGCCAAAGCCACCTGGTGCTAAATATTGAGTGATTTGACCTGGTGAAGGCATGAAGTTTTTATATGGGTTTTCAGCATTGATACGGAATTCCATTGCATGACCTTCTATTTTGATATCTTTTTGTTTGAATGGCAATTTTTCGCCTCTCGCAACTTTCAATTGTAATTTAACTAAATCTACACCTGTAACCATTTCTGTTACTGGGTGCTCAACTTGGATTCGTGTATTCATTTCCATGAAGTAAAAATCATTAGAATCCAAATCATATATAAATTCAATTGTACCTGCATTTTCATAATTAACAGCTTTTGCTGCTCTGACTGCAGCATTACCCATTTCTTGACGTTTTTCTTCAGATAAAATTGGAGATGGTGCTTCTTCCACAAGTTTTTGCATTCTACGTTGTATTGTACAATCGCGTTCACCTAAATGGACAACATTACCAAAACTATCACCCATGATTTGAATCTCTATATGTCTGAAATTCTCAATAAATTTCTCGAGATAAAGTCCACCATTACCGAATGCAGTTTCCGCTTCTTGTTGTGTCATTTTAAAGCCAGTTTCCAATTCTTTTTCATCACGAGCCACACGGATACCTTTACCACCACCGCCAGCAGTTGCTTTAATAATAACTGGGTAACCGATATTATCAGCAATGCCTTTTGCATCGTTGATATCCTTTACAAGACCTTCGCTACCTGGGACAACAGGTACTTCCGCGCGTTTCATTTCTTCCTTAGCAACGTCTTTAATACCCATCTTTTGGATAGATTCGTAACTTGGACCAATAAATTTCAGTTGACAGGCTTCGCATAGTTCAGCGAAATCACCATTTTCCGCTAAAAATCCGTAGCCAGGATGTATACCGTCACAACCTGTCGATGTTGCGATAGATAAAATGTTTGGGATATTTAAATAAGAATCTTTAGATTGTGTTGGGCCAACGCAATATGCTTCATCAGCAATTTGAGTATGTAAAGCGTCTTTATCTCCTTCAGAGTAAATAGCCACAGTTTGTAATCCTAAATCGTGACATGCACGAATGATTCTTACCGCAATCTCTCCTCTATTTGCAATTAATATTTTATTCATTATTTCACCTTGAATAACGGTTGGCCATACTCTACCATTTGACCGTCTTCTACTAGAATTTCAGCAATTTCTCCAGTTACTTCAGCTTGTATTTCATTAAACAATTTCATTGCTTCTAATATACACACTGTTGATTCGTTTGTAACTGAATCTCCAACTTGTACATATGCACTTTCTTCAGGTGATGGTGATTTATAAAATGTCCCTACCATTGGTGCGTTAATTGTTTGTAAGTTGTCTTCCACTGCGTTTGTATTTACTTCCTCTGAACTTTGCGTGCTTACAGGAGCTGACATTACACCTTGTTGCGGTGAACCTTGTTGCATTGGTTGTTGTGAAATTTGAGGTGTAATGATTTCAGTTTCTTTTTTTAAATTAACAACGTTGCCTTTATCTTCTATATTGATTTCAGTCAAGCTAGATTGATCAAGAATTTCTATTAATTCTTTAATTTCTTTAAAATTCATAAGTACTGACTCCTTCAGATTGTTTTCATTTACCTAGTTTATTTTACTTTAGTGAAATGTTCAATTCAAGCATATACATGCTTTCAATAATAAAGTGTTTATCCTTTATGTAGTTGTATATAGATATAATTTAATGAGAATTCTATTTATTATAACGTTTTTTTAACGGAATGGGGCTATGTTATTGTAATTAATTGATATAAAGTTTAATTTTTTTGAATAACACTACTATAACAGTCGTTTGTTTAATATAAAATGAAAAAAATAAAATAACCTTTCCAACGCTTCGTGAATTGGAAAGGTTATTAATAGGTATGAGATAAACTAAAAAATAATAACTATGATTATTTTTATAAGTATTAACCTCTTGAAATATAGCTACCGTCGCCTGTGTTAATTATAAGTGTGTCGCCTTCATTTACAAATAACGGCACATTTAATGTGTAACCAGTTTCTACTGTAGCTGACTTAGTTGCTCCGTTAGCAGTATCACCTTTGATACCAGGTTCTGTTTCTGTTACTGTAAGTTCAACAGTTTTTGGTAATTCAACGCCAAGTGTTTCACTTTCGTAAGTTTGAATTTGAACTTCCATATTAGCTTTTAAGAAATTCAATTCATTTTCTAAATAATCGGCTGCTAATTCTGTTTGTTCAAAAGTTTGATTATCCATGAAAACATGTGTATCACCATCTGCATATAAATATTGCATGCGGTGATTTTCAATCATAGCAGTTTCGACTTTTTCGCCGCCTCTGAATGTTTTCTCTTGAATAGCACCAGTTCTTAAATTACGTAATTTTGAACGCACAAATGCAGATCCTTTACCTGGTTTTACGTGTTGGAAATCTAATACTTTCCATATACCATTATCTACTGCAATTGTTAAGCCTGTCTTAAAATCATTAACCGAAATCATTCAGTTTCCTCCTCAATTATAAGGTCTTCTATAAAATAATAAGGTTTTTAGCGCATTTAGTAAAGCATTCACAACCATTTTCTGTAATTAAAACGTCATCTTCAATGCGAACGCCACCTAATCCGTCTAAATAAATACCAGGTTCAATTGTAACACAGTTATTTACCTCTAATTTAGCTTCTGATTTTCTAGATAAATTGGGTCCCTCGTGTACATCTAACCCTATACCATGTCCCAGTGAATGGCCAAACGCTTCTCCATATCCTTGTTCAGTAATATAATCCCTAGCAATAGCATCTAAAGCTTTGCCTGTAATACCTTGTTTAGCGGCTTCAATACCTTTAATATTAGCTTCTAAGACAATATTGTATATTTCTTTGAGTTTAGGATCTGGTTCACCTATAGCAAATGTACGTGTGATATCAGATGAGTAGCCTTTATAATATGCACCGAAATCTAAAGTAATCAGTTCGCCTTGATTAATAACTTTTTCACTTGCGACACCATGTGGTAATGCACCTCTGGCTCCTGAGGCAACAATTGTATCAAACGAAGTACCTTCTGAGCCAAGTTCTAACATTTTACTTTCTAATTTAGCTTTTAATTGCTGTTCAGTCATACCTGCTTTTGCAACAGTTAAGATGTACTCATATGTCTCATCAACAATTTCAGCAGCTTTTTGAATAAGTTTAATTTCACTATCATCTTTTACTTCTCTGATTTTTTCAATTAGACCAGAAACGCTGATTAAGCTGATGTAGGATTTACTTAATTGTAAGTATGTATCATAGCTGACTAAATCACCTTCAAAGCCTACATTCTGGACGTTTAACTTTTCTAATTGTGCTTTTACTTCTTCTATGAGACCACCTTTTTGTTTAATGATCTCAAATTGAGTGGCTTGGGATGTTGCTTGCTCTATGTACCTAAAATCTGTAATTAATAAGTTTTTATCTTTTGTAATAACGAGCGCGCCGCTCGTACCTGTAAATCCTGATAAATACCTTCTATTAAAATCGGTTAATACAACAATTGCTTCCAAATGTTTTGTTTCTAAGGCAGAATTCAGTTTATCTATTCTAGTCATCTGTCTTCCTCCTATTCAATAAATTTGTACATTTTCTTTTTATACATTAAAATGATAGCATAATTATTATGTGAATATATAGTTTTTGAATTAGGAGAGAGTTATGAAGAAAAAAATTGTAGCTATATTAAGTGCTTCATGTTTACTAGTAGGTTGTGGTAGTCAAAATTTAGGTCCTTTAGAAGAAAAGACCACACAACTCCGTGATGAAAATCATAAATTAAAAAGTAATATTCAAGAATTAAAACAAACTATCGACAAAGAAAAAACAAACGTCGCCTCACTAAAGAAAGACAAAGAAAACATTAAACAGGCTAAAAGTAATAAAACGAAAGTAACAAATTTAAAAGCATCATCTAAATATTATCAAAATATAGCAAAAGCAATTGATCAATATAATGATATTGAAAGTGATGTATCAAAAAATAAAAATGATAAAAAGGTTCTTAGCAAGTTGACTGACATAACGAATAAAATCGATTCTGCACACACTACATATGAAAATGATATTGATAAAGATAAAATGAGTGATGAAGATAAGAGTAAAAAGAAAAACATCACTAAATTAAATAAAGACCTTAGCTCAGCAATGAATGATATTAGAGATGGTTATAGTGAGAAAGATAAGAAAAAACTTAAAAAAGGACAAAAAACCCTATCAACTATTAGTATTGATAATAAACAGAGTTAACAACTAAATAGGAGTGTTATAAATTGAAACGAGCAATTTTTTATATAATAATCGCAATCGCAGCAATTGGGTTAATTCTCAATTTAGATGCGTTTATATTCAGTTTTGTTAGTATGGCAATTAGTTTTGCTGTATTTGCAGGGATTATATATGCGATATATTACTTCTTCTTTTTAACAGAAGATCAACGAAAGTATAAACGCGCACAAAGAAAGTATAAAAGACGCAATAGAAAAAAATAATTTTATTGCGCTATCTTACTCTTAAAACTTTTATTTAAATCTATCTAACTTTATATGTATAAAAAATGTGAGGATGCAGTCGTTAAAGACTGTACCCTCACATTTTTTGAGTCTAAACATATTATTTACGATAGTTCCATTCGTCAGCTTTATATTTTTCAATGAGTACATTTACTTCTTCTTGTTGTTTATGCGTTAGATTTAGTGGTTTAAAATCAATATTCAATCCTTTCTTAAACCCCATCTCAAAAGCCTCTTCCATTTCGGGTATTGTAATATGTCGGTCTGAGATATCATTAATCGCCACTGCTTTTTCTAGAAAAGATTGTTTCATTTTATCTTTTAAACGCTCGTTTTTAAAAATGAACATATCGAATAAATCATCAATGTCGACGTCTTGTAACAAGGAACCATGTTGTAAAATGACTCCTTTTTGACGTATCTGCGCACTACCCGCTATTTTACGACCTTCTACAACTAACTCATACCAACTAGGAGCATCAAAACACACAGCACTTCTTGGTTGTTTTAATTTCTCACGTTCTTCCTTTGAACGAGGAATTGAAAAAGATGCTTCGAAGCCTAAAGCTTGAAATCCTTCTAACAAACCTTCAGATATCACTCTGTATGCTTCTGTTACGGTCGAGGGCATCTCCGGATGTGATTCTGGTACAATAACACTATATGTAAGTTCTTTATCATGTAGCACGCCTCTGCCACCTGTTTGACGTCTGACTAAACCATATCCTTTTTCTTGTACTTTTTCTATATCTATTTCTTTAGTCAGTCTTTGGAAATAACCGACAGATAATGTTGCTGGATTCCACGTGTAAAATCTTATAACTGGATCAATTTCTCCTCTAGAAACAAAATTAAGCAGCGCTTCATCCATTGCCATATTGAAATATGGATCATTACTTCCTGTATTTATAAAATTCCAAGATTCAGTCACACTAAAAACCCCAATCAATAAATTAAATTGTTTTAATCCTCATTTTATGTTATCGTTTGCAATAATTGTCTAAGTTTGTCAGCATTATCCAATAAATTAAATGAAAAATTTTGATAAATTGTGCTAACAGTCTTATAATATATAATATCGGTTAATTAGGGAGGATGCAAGATGAGTAATTTTTGGTTTATAGCGTTAGCAGCATTAATAATAATCATCGCTTACATGCTAATCAATTATCTTCTTAACAAGAGAGCAGTCACAGAATTAAACCAAAATGAATTTCATAATGGTTTGCGTAAAGCTCAAGTTATTGATGTAAGAGAAAAAGTGGATTATGATTACGGGCACATTAACGGTGCACGTAACATTCCAATCACAATGTTTAAGCAAAGATATCAGGGATTGAGAACAGATCAACCTATT
This sequence comes from Staphylococcus sp. AntiMn-1, assembly GCF_001663395.1. Taxonomy (NCBI): domain Bacteria; kingdom Bacillati; phylum Bacillota; class Bacilli; order Caryophanales; family Staphylococcaceae; genus Staphylococcus; species Staphylococcus sp. AntiMn-1. The sequence goes on along the minus strand of NZ_CP012968.1, from coordinate 420,352 downwards.
TATCTATGTGATGCAAATGGCATTGCAAGTTATCGTGCTGCTAGAACATTAAAGAAGAATGGTTATACAGATATCTACATGTTAAAAGGTGGATATAAAAAATGGACTGGAAAAATTAAGTCGAAAAAATAAATGTATAAATAAGTATTGCGTTTATAAAACTTGATGTGCATTAGCTTAACTCTACATAATCATTTTTATAGCGGATTATTGACCTTATTGGGTGAATAATCCGCTATTTTTAATATATATATAAATGTATCAAAAAATTTAGTCGTCGTTTCTTTACTGGATTTATTACTTTTTAAAATGACTATTATTATTTGATATAAGATACTTTGTAATGAAAAGCTTTTGATTAATCATAAGAATTTAATATAAAAAAATACTACTCCTATTATAATTTTAAAGGAGTAGTATTTATATTATAGAAATAAGAATGCATTACTCAGACGTTCTATTCTTTTTCTGAACGTAAATTTTCAAATTTCAATACTGGATGGCGTGCAGCTTTCGTTTCATCCAATCTATCTATAATTGTAGTGTGTGGTGCTTCCAAGACTTTGTCCGGATCTTCTTTAGCTTCATTAGCTATTTCTATCATTTTATCACAGAAATAATCTAGAGTTTCTTTTGATTCAGTTTCTGTCGGTTCAATCATCATACCTTCATCCACGTTAAGTGGGAAATAAATTGTAGGTGGATGAACACCGAAGTCTAGCAAACGTTTAGCCATATCTAATGTACGCACACCGTGTTCTTTTTGTTTTGAACCACTTAACACAAATTCGTGTTTACAATATTGTTCATATGGTATTTCAAAGTGGTCTTTTAATCGAGCTTTAATATAGTTAGCATTTAACACAGCAGCTTCTGAAACTTCTTCAAGACCTTTATTACCCATCGTACGAATGTAAGTATATGCTCTTAAATAGATTCCAAAGTTACCGTAGAACGGTTTAACGCGACCAATTGAGTTTTCAATATCATTATCATATTTATATTCATTATCTTCTTTGATAACCATAGGTTTTGGTAAGAAACTAGCAAGTTCTTTCTTAACACCTACTGGACCTGAACCTGGTCCACCCCCACCGTGAGGGCCTGTGAATGTTTTGTGTAAGTTTAAGTGTACAGCGTCAAATCCCATATCCCCCGGTCTTACTTTATCCATAATTGCATTTAAATTTGCACCATCGTAGTATAATAAGCCGCCTGCTTCATGAACGATATTTCTGATATCCATAATATTCTTTTCAAAAATCCCCAAAGTATTAGGGTTAGTTAGCATAATTGCTGCTGTTTTTTCATTAACTAAGCGTTTCAAATCATCAATGTCAACTTCGCCGCGCTCATTTGATTTCACAGTAACTGCTTTGAATCCTGCAAATGCAGCTGAAGCTGGATTGGTACCGTGAGCTGAGTCAGGAACAATAACTTCGTCACGGTGTCCTTCACCATTTTTTTGATGATAGGCTTTGAAAATCATTAATGCAGTCCATTCACCATGTGCACCAGCAGCTGGTTGTAATGTAACTTCATCCATACCTGTAATCTCTTTTAACTCTTCTTGCAGACTATGAATAATTTCTAATGAGCCTTGAACTTGTGATTCATCTTGTAATGGATGTGATTCTGCAAATCCTGGTATTCTTGCAATTTTTTCATTTATTTTAGGATTATATTTCATCGTACATGAACCTAATGGATAAAATCCTGAATCAACGCCAAAATTTTTGTTTGAGAGTTCGGTATAATGGCGAACCAAATCTAATTCTGCAACTTCTGGTAATTCTGCTTTGTTTTTTCTGATGAATTTATCATCTAGTAATTTATCTACAGCACCATTATCAATTTCTTTCTGTGGTAACGAGTACGCATAACGATCCTTTTTAGAACGTTCAAAAATTAGTGGACTAGATTTACTTACTACCATTTAATTCACCTGCTTTCTTAACAAATGTGTCTATTTCATCTTTCATTCTTAATTCTGTTACTGCAATTAACATATGATTATTAAAGTCTTCAGAAGCTTCACTTAAGTCAAATCCTCCGATAATTCCTTCTTCAATTAGAGCATCATTAACTTCTTTTACTGATTTGTCGAATTTAACTACAAATTCATTAAAAGATGTACCGTTAGCAACTTCAAAACCAGCTTGTTTGAATTGATCTTTAGCATAGTTAGCATTTTCAAAGTTTCGTACCGCGATATCATAAATACCTTGTTTACCTAAAGCTGACATACAAATTGAGGACGCCAAAGCATTTAATGCTTGGTTTGAACATATATTTGATGTCGCTTTATCACGACGAATATGTTGTTCACGTGCTTGTAAAGTTAATACAAAACCACGATTGCCATCTCCATCTTCGGTTTGTCCTACCAAACGACCAGGTATTTTTCTCATTAATTTTTTAGTTGTTGCGAAGAACCCACAATGAGGCCCACCAAATTGAGCAGGTATACCAAATGGTTGTGTATCTCCGACAACAATGTCCGCTCCGAAACTACCTGGAGGAGTTAATAAACCTAATGCAAGCGGGTTTGCGTATACAATCATTAAAGCCTTTTTGTCTTCAATAAATGAATTGATTTTTTCTAAATCTTCAACAGAACCATAGAAGTTTGGATATTGTACAGCAACTGCTGCTGTATCATCGTCAACTGCTGCTTCAAGCTTGTCTAAATCTGTAATCGTACCATCTAAATCAACTTCAACGATTTCAAATTCTTCACGTGTTTTAACATAAGTTCTTAATACCTGTAAAGCTTGATAATGTAGCCCTTTTGATACAACAACTTTGTTTTTACGTGTTTGATTGAAAGCTAAAATACATGCTTCTGCAAAACTTGTAATACCATCATACATTGACGAGTTTGCTATATCCATATCCGTTAATTCACAAATTAACGTTTGAAATTCGAAAATCGCTTGTAATTCACCTTGAGAAATTTCTGGTTGATAAGGTGTATAGGCAGTATAAAATTCTGAACGTGAAATCATTGAATCAACAACAGCTGGAGCATAGTGATCATATACCCCTGCACCTAAAAATGATGAATGCGTTTCTTTAGTGATGTTTTTGTTTGCAATTCTGCTTAATCGCTTACTTAATGTTGTTTCTGATTCAGCATCAGGTATAGCTAATTCTCTTCCCAGTAAGATATCTTTTGGAACGTCTCCAAAAAGTTCTTCAATAGAATTGGCTCCAATAGTATCTAACATTTCCTTTTTATCTTGCTCTGTTAATGGAATATAACGATGACTCATAGTAACACCCCTTTGAATTATTTAGTAATTTGGTTTTTCTTAACAATTTTAGCTTTAAGTTGTCTTTTTCTAACTTGTACAATTACTTCTTTACCCATTTCAAAAGCATCGCGATTGATTAAAGCTAACCCAATTGATTTACCACTCAATGGAGACTGTGTACCAGAAGTGATTTCACCAATTTCATGGCCATCTAAATCATAGACTGTGTAACCAGTTCTTGGAATACCTTTGTCTATCATTTCTAAACCAACAGTTCTGCGTTTAGAACCATTTTCTTTTTGGTCTTTGAGTACGCTTTTACCAATAAAGTCAGATTCAATCAATGGTTTTGCAGCAAATGCAATACCAGCTTCATATGGTGTTATAGACTCAGTCAAATCTTGACCATGCAGTGGCAGTCCAGCTTCAAGTCTTAATGTATCTCTTGCACCTAGTCCACAAGGTTGTACATTAAATTCAAGAATTTTTTCCCATAAGTAAGGTGTATCTTCTGCATTACAATAAATTTCAAATCCATCTTCACCTGTATAACCTGACTGTGAAAGGATTACATTCTTTCCAAAGAATTCAACGTTTTGTTTAAAATCAAAAGGCTTCATTTCTGCTACGTCAACGTTAACATGTTGTTTAACTAAATCACGTGCTTTCGGACCTTGAACTGCTAATTGACCATAATCATTTGAAGCATTAATTACTTCTGCATCAAAATTTTTGGCATGTTCTTTCATCCATTCAAAATCTTTATCTGTATTTCCAGCATTTACTACTAATAAATAAACTTTTTCATCTAATTTGTAAGTAATTAAATCATCAATAATTCCACCATTTTCATTACATAGCGCAGTATATTGAGCTTTAGTAGTAGTTAAGTTTTCAATATCATTTGAAAGAAGATATTGTACTAATTCATCTGCTTCAGAACCTTTAATAATAATTTCTCCCATATGGCTTACATCAAACAAGCCAATGTCAGTTCTTACGGCATTATGTTCTTCTTTTATACTTGAAAACTGAACTGGCATTGCCCAGCCACCAAATTCCACAATTTTAGCCCCGCTATCAACAAAATTTTGATAAAGCGGTGTATGTTTAAGTTCGTTAGACATGAAGAAACCTCCTAAAAATTTTATAAAAAAAAACAGAGTAGACTAAGCTACCCTGTTTATGATACTCCAGGAATGCGTCACAGTATTATCCTTTTGCCTGAGAGTTTCGTTGAACTTGCACCTTCGGCGATGGTCTAATGTTATATATAATATAACCTACCATTCTCTCTAATACTGGTCATTCGCATGTTAGCTCTTTCATGATTTCTTTGTGTAAATCTGAAAGAGGATTACTACTATTTACTTTTTTGAATGCGATTTCATTATATCTTGAAACCCTAGATGAATACAAGCTTTTTAAATCAAAAAGTGATTTATTATTAGCATTCGGTCTATTATTATCATTCTTAATTCTATTGTAAACAATTGTCAAATCACAATCTAACCAGATAATTTTAGTTTGTTGCTTTAACAAGGCATATGACTTCTCGCCTTCTATAATGCCACCACCAGTAGAAATGATATCAAAACGATCAATACACTCTGTTAAATATTTATATTCTAGTGATCGAAAACCACTTTCACCTAGTTGCTCAAAAATATCAGGGATTGTATTGTTCTCTTGTTGAACGATATAGGCATCTAAATCGACATAAGAGAGGTGATTAGCTTTAGCAAGATATTTACCTAAAGTTGTTTTGCCAGTCCCCATAAATCCTATAAGAATAATTGGCTCTAAAATGTTATTTTTCAAAAATATCTTCCTTTTTTATAAATAAGTTGATTTGTTTTTCATAATAAGATTCAATATTATCTAACGTTTTTAGCTGAGCGCTAAATTGGAACGTGTAGTTTGTTATTAAAGATAAATATAGCACAAATATGACCATCACAAAAGGATATATATAGCCAGATATATTAAAATTGAATTTGTTTTTCAAATGTCTTATCCTTATCAAAAATTTTTAAGTTAACAAGTAAAGATTTATTTTTTAGAATTCGAAATTTTATAGCCTTTACGTTATTAAGTAATGTGATATTTCCCTTCCCATTAATAGACTTAACAATTTTATTATTTTTAAAGCTATAAGATATAAGTTTATTTTTGTCTTTAATAGAAAGTTGAGTTCCTTTAGATTTATCTATCATTATATCCCCTTGTTATTCATTAAATCTTGCGTTAAATCTCTCGCAAAAAATTCACTTTCTATATTTAGATGATCATTTGCTAGAACACTTAAGGCTGTAGTTGATTTGAATAATGAAGGAATTATAGTTAGTAACAATACAGTTATCATTAATGCAAAAAGCACTTCGATATAAGTGAAAGCTTTAATCTTTTTATAATAGCAAATTCCATTTTTTGTTTCCCTTTTTATTATACAAATTTTATTTTCTTTAAGAGTTAAACTATATTCATCCAAAATCAAACCTCTTTTCAATTCAGGTTCACTGTAATTATGCAATGAAAGTAATAGGATTCTTTTCAATTCAATTTCTGATAACTTTTCTTTTGTAGCTTGATTTAATTGTAATAGCATTGGTAAAAACACTAAACAGATAGTAGTGATGATTGAGAAAGAAATAATAGCATCTAAAAATAAAGAAGCCGTGACATTATATTTTTTCAAATCTCATCCTTCCTTTTTCAATATGGAAAATGATTTTATATAGTCGACCGTTTGTAGATAGGTAAAGTGTTCCGAATTTATTAGTATCACCATTTTTATCAAAAGTTAAATAATTTATATTTGTTCTCGGATGAATATAAGTATTTTTAGTTAATTTTATATGAGGATTTTCATGTTGGGGTTCTCTAACAATAATTTTCGAGGAAAAAGTATTGAATATTAAAGTAATTGGTTTATTATCTTTAATTGCTTTCGATTTTAAAAAATTAAATTGCATAATTAGATTAGTCATAGAGTGATTATTTGATTGGGCTGCGGAATTATTTATAGAGATATATCTTACTTGTAAAAATAATAATAAACTTATTATACCTAAAACCATTAACATTTCTATATAAGTAAAAGCTTTATTAGTTAGCAACTGCTTCACCATTATTTATTGAAATTGTCGAACCAGTTTTACATCGCTTTTGACTTTCGTTAATATATCCTTCTGAGACGAGTTCATCGATTGATGTTGGCTTTTTATTATATTTTAATGAATAAGCTTCAATTTGACTGTTTATCATTTTTATTTGAGCTTCACAACCAGCAGTTTGTATATGTGATGATTGTTTTGCAATGTTAGGTATGATTAAAATAAGCAATAAACTTATGATTAATAAAACAAGCAACATTTCTATAAGTGTAAATGCTTCTTTATTAAATAGTTTTTTTAAGTTTTTCAAAAAATGCATAGGCTCCTTTCCTTTTCATTTAATTGTTTGCATTAAATCAAACATTGGTAACATAATAACGAGATATAAAGATACGATGAGAAAAGCTAATAATGTGAAAATACAAGGTTGAATGAATTTTATGAGGAGTTGTAAATAACGTTCTATTTGTGCAATGACTATCTCACTATATAATTTCAATTCTATTTCAACTCTACCTTTTTTCTCGCCTTCTTCTATAAATTCTGTTAATTCTTTTTCAAAACATGCGATGTTAGTTAAAATTTCACTGAGTGTTAATCCATTTTGTGTTCCAAGTGTTATGCGATCAGCTAAAAAATTTAGATATTTATCATTGCGTTGTTCAGCATAAATTTGCACTATTTTTTGCAAATTCACGCCATTTTTATAAAATAAAGAGAATTCAGAAGCAATTCGATACGTTTTATAAAGTTTGAAAAATTTACGTATGATAGGCAATGCTAAAACAAGCTTATGTTTATGCTGTATTGATAAAGTATTGTAATAAAGGATAAATGCTATTGTAGTAATGAACAGTAATATAATAAGGTAAGATATGAAAGTAGGAAAACAGAGAATACATGTTGACAAAAATTGTTGTAAAGTCGATATTTGGACATCCATATTGTTATATAAATTTTGAAATTCTGGAATAATCGTATGATTTAAAACGATCAACATAGTTATGAATAACGTTAATAATAATAATGGATATTGAAGTGTTTTTAATAAGGCTTTTTTAGCATTATAATTTCTCAATAAATAATCATGTGCATGGGCTAAACTCACAGGTAAATCACTAAATAGCTCTGAGAAATAAATAAGCATCACAACAGGTTGTGGATATTTTAATATTCGAAGGATTTGATGACAGTTTGCACCATTTTTTAATTCTTCTTCAATTAATGCAGTTACTTTAGATGATTTAACTTTAATATGTTTTAATAAAAACCTAAAGGCTTCAGAAAGTGTAAATCCATGTTCTAGTAAATCTTTCAATCTTATTAAAAGTTCTATTTGATTTTTTTCTGCTATTATCTTTTGTTTGGGTATTTTAAATATAGCGATCAACAGTTTCTTCACAAATAACACCTGCTTTAGACATTTGCTTTAAATGAAAGGATAAATTATGAAAATGGTTTGGTAATGTGTAATCATTATTTAAAAAATAACTTATATCGTGTTGTAGTAACTGTTCATAAATTAATTTTCTTTCACTGTTATATATTGTGATTAGTCTTTGGTTTAACACACTCAAAATAGATTGGTTAATTTCTTGTTTTGTTATGCCCATTTCTAATAATCTTAATAACGCGCCCTTACAATTGTTAGCATGTATTGTAGTTAATACTAAGTGACCACTTAAACTTGCTTGTATAACGTATTTTGCTATCGTAGGATCTCTAACTTCTCCAATAAGTATAATGTCTGGATCACACCTTAGTATTGCCTTAAAAGAACTCTCATAATTAATACCTGCCTTTTCATTGATAGAAACTTGAGTAACGCCCTCAACTAATTGTTCCACCGGATCTTCTACAGTTATGATATTTAAACCTAACTTTTCCTTTGCATACATAACCATTTGATACATTAAAGTACTTTTACCAGATCCAGTTGGACCGCTAAATAGTATTAAACCTTGCTTTTTATTCATTAATGTATACAGTTTTTCAATATCATGAGTGATATTTTGCTTTTGAAAATATTGAGGAATGATTCTTACAACACAACTTTCATTACCGAGAGACAATGGTAACGTAGAGATTCTTAAATAAAATATTTGTTTTAGTTTATATATGTATCTTCCACTTTGTGCCGAATTATGTTTTGATACATCTAATCCAGCTTGATATTTCATATAAGTAAGCAGCTTTCTATAAACATGTGTCCGAATTGATTCAATAAAAGTTAAATCATCCTGAATTCTAAATTTGATATACACTTCCTTTTCAGAAGGTATAAAGTGTATATCAGTAGCATTTCTCTGAATTGCTTTCTCAATTATGTTGTTAAATAATAGCTTCAAAAAAACACCTCCTACTTATAAACACGTAGGAGGTGATAGAATTACTTTACCTATTTTATTTTCAATCGTTTTTATAATTTGAATTGACGTGACGATATATTAACCGTGTAAATAAGGATTTAATTGCTCATCCTCTACTGTAGTGTGCGGCCCATGACCCGGGAATAGTGGTAAATCAGCGTCTAATTTGAACAATTTATCTAATATTGAATTAACCAAAGTTTCATAATCACCTTTATATAAATCAGTTCTGCCTATACCTTGATTAAATAATGTATCACCAACAACTGCAAATTCATTAAAGACGAATGATAAACTACCTGGAGAATGTCCTGGCGTGTGAAGCACTTCGAAATTAAAGTCAGCAATTTGTGCTTTACCCTCTTTAAGTTCTGTTGGTGTCGCTTTACTTTTTATAATTGGCATGCCGTATTGTTTGAATTTTTCAGAACCATTTTTTTCTGTATTTGTTAAAAAATCAAATTCTGATTTATGCATATAAACTGGCACATCATATTTTTTTATAATATCATCTAAAGCACCAATATGATCAAAATGTGCATGTGTTAACAATACCGCTTTTAGTGATTTATTAATTTGATTTAGTTTTTTAATAATTAACTCGCTATCACTAGCAGGATCTACTAAAATGACTTGCTTATCATTTTCAATAAAATATGTGTTAGTATCAACTAAACCTAAGCTTAAACTCGAAATCCTCACCCTAGTTGCCTCCATTTTCCAAATGATTTTGGACAGCTTTTACCTTATCATTCATTTTGCGAGATTTATCACGACGATCATCAATCCTTATATTCGTACAGACACGGTCTAAACCTTTATCAAAAGGTAATTCATGAATTACTTGAACAACCTCTAATAGATCTTTTAAGTCACCTTCGATTAATGTGTTCATAGGTGTCAATTGATAATCTATTTTGCCTTGTGCTTTATATTCTTTTAATTTTGTTTGTATTTCTGCAATATATTTACTAACACTCGGACCATCTGTACCAACTGGTATAACAACTACATCAACAATAGCCATTATTTAACACCATCCTTTTCAATTATATAAGTATAAATTAACCCGGCTGCTCCGGTAATGCCAGCATCATTTCCAAGTTGTGCTTGAACTATTTCTGTACCTTGTTGTGCTGGTGTAAATGTTAAATTATGATACTCTGTTTTAATATTTTCAATTAATATCAAACCAGCTGTAGACATGCCTCCACCTAAAACAATATATTTAGGGTTACTTGTAACGCTAATAATACTACATAAGTAGGCAATATAATTTGCTACACGTTCCGTAATGAAAATACAAAATTGATCTCCAGCCTTAGCCGCATCGAATACTGCTTTTGCACTTACTTCATTATCTTTAATTAACTGCAAAATTGATGATTTAAAAGTTAATTTAGGATAATAAAAATTGACCAAATTAACTACACCAGTTGCAGACGCTACGGTTTCAATACAACCTGACTTGCCACAATTACAACGGAAACGCTGATCCTGATCTACTCTAAAGTGTCCAATCTCTGCACCAGAACCGTTATGACCGTGAACAATTTCTCCATTAGAAATAATACCGCCACCTAATCCGGTTCCTAGTGTTATAGCCACAACATCATCTGAACCATTTCCAGCGCCTTTATGTTTTTCACCTAAGGCTGCAACGTTCGCATCATTATCAACGTATACTGGACAATCTACAAACTGTTGGAATATATGTCGCACATTAACACTTTCAGTCCAATATAAATTAACTGCTCCATTTACTTCACCCGTTTCGAAATTCACGGGACCTGGGACACCTATGCCGACACCAAGGACGTTTGAAAAAGTATATTCAGATTCATCTATGTAATTTACGAAAGAATCATAAACCTTTTTTAATAGTAAATAGCCAGTAGCATCAGACGTATCTGTATCAATTGACCATTTTGCTAAACGATCAAGTTTTTCGTCAAAAGCACCTAATTTACATGTTGTTCCACCAATATCTGCTGCTAATATGATTTTATTCATTAATTTATTCATCCTTCTCTGTTTTTTTGAAATGGTATGCTATCTTTCACTGTAGTTCAAAAACGCTTATATATCAAGGGGTTTGGAGATTTTACATCAATAAGTACTTCATATTTTTTTAGTGTTTTTAAAATAATACGTCCTTTTTACCCTTAAAATATTACTAGATATTTCCTTATGTACATTTTAATCTTAATCAATTATCAATTGCAATTATAATGAACAATAAACCCCTGTTTATCTAGTTAGGACTTTACTAATATTTATCTAATTTCATAAAATCTGATTATAATTTTATATTGTGGTGACTTATAAATAGAAAAAGGCAACACACATACGTGCATCATCCAATTAAGCCCGTTAAAAAAACCGTGGCATTATTCTTAAATTATATACGTAATAACCATCGAACCTACCTAAGTTAGCGATGGTTATTTTACTAAACTAATGGTTTATAACACAACCATCAGCATTTCATAATCAATCATGCTAGCCCTTTCTAGGCGTATGATCTAGCATGAAATTTTGGTCTTTTTAATCCTCAAAATAAATTTCCCCCTGTAAACACAAATGTTATAAGGGGGAAATTTTATTTATTCATTCTTCTTTGATTAATAATTAATATACATTTCAAATATTCATCATTTGTTAATAATTTATAATCGTATAATGATTTTATTTCTTGTTCCATCATTTCATACATATCATTTTTGTCTTTAAAATATATAATAAAACCAAACTTTTTTAAAAGCTGAAGTACATCATAAAAATTATTAATCTTTTGGTTCACTATTATCGCTCAATTCTTTATTTAAATTAATATAATCATTATTGCTAGGGTCTGCCTTTAACGCAGCTTTTATATATTTTTTTGCTTTATCATCATCTTCAAGAGACCTACTTGCAATCGCTAGTTGATAATTTAATAGACCAGAGTCAGGAAAATACCTTAAGCCCCTTTCCCAACTTGCTACACCTTCAGATTTTGAGTTTAAGGTTGCATTAATTAGTCCATGCAGATAATATGTTTCATCATCTGCATAGTTCTTATCTATCGTATCTTCAACCATGTCTTTAGCCTCATTATATTGACCTTGCTTCATTTCATTTGAAATAATTGTATTATATATATTATCTTCATTAATCGTGAAAATACGAATTTGTGCTGCAATAAATAATACAAGCATTAGAATTAATAAGAACCAAAATCTGTTTTTATTCGCTTTAAAATAATAGCCGATTAATGTAATTAATAGACCACCTACAAAGCCACCAATATGTGCGACAATGTTAATATTTTGCATAAATAAGGATAATCCTATCATTATTACAAGAACAATTAGTAACTGACCAATAAGTTTACGATTAAACTGTTTACCTACATACATAAATCCAAATATTGCACCAATCAAACCGAATATTGCACCACTTGCACCTGCAGAAACAGTGTCAATATTGAATGACAATGATGCAAAATTACCAAATAATCCAGCAACAATGTAGATGACAAGCATTCGCCAATGACCTACGATTGATTCCACAATTTTACCAAAAATGAACAAACTCAGCATATTCATTAAAATATGTTCAAAATCGTAATGTAAAAATATAGATGAAATCAATCTATACCATTCACCATGCACAACATTAAAGTGCACAAGCCCTCCTACATCTAACATTTTCAAATCTGAAAATCGATTTAAAAACAGCACCATTGCAAGCCAGATGATAATGTTGACTGCAATTAATGTGTAGGTTACAGGAGAAAACTTTAACATATGTTTCTCAATGGGATTATTATTTAACGCACGTTGTTTATATTGATATTTTGTAAGTTTAGTATCTCGATTATAAATTTTCTTCATTATGAAATTTGGCATTATTCTTTCAGCGTGACTTGCTTCTCTAATAATTTTCACTTTAAATTTCAGTGGTTGTATTTCATTTAAATTTTCATCAGTAAAAGTTTTATCAGTGAATATATATAATTCATAATTTTTAGGTGAAAAATCTAAAAATGAAACGATATTTTCTTCGTTTTCTTGAATTCTACTTTTAGCAAATCTAACTTCTTGAGTGGAATTAGCACCAAATTCAAAGATAGCAACAGACTGTTTTTTCTTGTTTGCTAACCAAATTTCACTATCATCTTGATTACGATGAACAACATGATAATTAAAATATTTAATCCAAGTGTAGATACACTTCCAATAATGTTTTTCTGTAATCATTTCTGCCTCCATAATTAAGTTGTTGCTATTATTAATTTTTCAACGGGCTGATCATGTGATTCAACCTCAAAGTCACCAAGTTGGAAATCATAAAGCAAACTTATCGTCGGTTGTGTATTTTGACTTAAAAACTTATCAAAATATCCCCCACCGTATCCAATGCGATATCCACTATGATTAAAGACCACTCCAGGAACAATTAATAAATCTAATTGATTTGAAATTTCTGTATCAGCTTCGACATGATTAATACCTTTATCATCTGGTCCGATATGATCAAGACTATCTACATGTTTAAATGCCATTTCTTTACTTTGATAGTTTGTTTCAGGTACAAAAACAGTCTTACCTTCATTAATCATTTGCTCAATGATAGAATATGTATTTACTTCATGTGGCATAGATAATACAATGCCTACACGCTTTGCTGATTTATATTCACTTGTATCAAATAAATGATTTGCAAGATATTGATCTGAAGATTGTTTTTTATCATTTGACATAAAAGATTTCATTAATTCAATTTTATCATGGCGTAACGCTTTTTTACTCATAACATGCACCTTCCCTTTAATTATACTCTTATTATTATAACGTTAATGAATTACAATGTCATTAAACTGCAATTTTAAAAGATTGGTCAATTTAATTTTCATAAAAAAATAACCAGATTCTAATAAAAGAATCTGGTTCAAAATATAAATTATTTTGTTTCACGGTGCATAGTGTGTTTGTTGTCACGAGCACAATGTTTTTTCATTTCTATACGTTCAGGATTAGTACGTTTATTTTTTGTAGTAATGTAGTTTCTTTCTCCACATTCAGTACAAGCTAGAGTTACGTTTACGCGCATGCTAATTCCTCCTTACCTTTTCAAAATACGACCTACTAATCATACCATTTAGTTATAAAATTGAAAAGTATTAATTTTTCAATAAACACCACTATGTCGGTATTTTTAATAAATAGTACCTTAAAATGATTTAATCTTTGTCTTTTTCTTTAAAATAATAATTTATAACATCTTTACCTAAATCTCCGCCGTTTAACCAAGGTTCAGGTACAGGTTGGTTGGTATATACGATTGAAAATGCTAATTGTGGATTTTCAATTGGTGCATAGCCAACATATGTTGCATTTACTTTAGGATCGCCATCTTGGAATACTTCTGCTGTTCCTGTTTTACCTGCAGAAGGCACTTCAGTATCATTAAAGCTTTCATATCCTGTTCCTTCTTCTTCATTAAAGGCCATTTCAAATCCTTCTTGCACTTGGTTAACTTCCTCTTCAGTGTTATTAACCTTATTAAGTACATCACCTTTGAATTTCTCTTTTACTGGACCAAGAGTGTCTTTATTAGTAGCATCTCTTACTTCCAAACCGATATGCGGTTGTACTCTATAGCCATCATTAGCAATGGTAGAAACGTATTGTGATAATTGTAACGGTGTATATGTGTCGTACTGACCAATTGCTAAATCTAAAAAGTTACCTGGATTATCAGTTAATGGTTCAATTTGTCCACTTGTCTCATTAGGTAAATCAATACCTGTTTTAACGCCTAATCCAACTTGGTTTAAACCTTTACGTAATTTTTGACCTGCTTCTGAAATATCTGATGGCAATGTCATATTTGGTGTATAAGCAGATCCAGCGATTTTCAATGCTGTTTTAAACATATAAACGTTAGAAGAATGCATCAATGCTTCTTTATCATCAATAGTCACTTTACCATCTTTATTAAAATAAGAACTTTTCTTAAGTCCGCCAGCAAATTCTAATGGTTGGTCGACCATCTCATCGCCTACATCAATTGCATCGTTTTGGTATCCGGCTAACAGTGTACCACCTTTTATAGAAGAACCTACTGCATATTGTGAAGTAAATGTACCGATATCATAATCTGTTAAATCGCCATTCTTATCAATTTGTTTACCTGCCATTGCTAAGATATCGCCATTGTTTGGATTTTGGACTACAATCATTGCATTATCCATATCTTTAGCACCTTCACTGCGCAATTTGTCAATTTGTTTTTCTAGATACTCTTCAGTTTTTTTCTGGAGTTCTATATCAATACTAAGAACTAAATCATCACCACGTGAGCCTGGATTTATAACTTTCGAGTCAATAACATCTCCAGATTTATCTGTAGTATATTTCATTTCTTTCTTCTTACCTTTTAGAATGTCATCATATTGATATTCTAAATAAGATTTACCTACTCGATCATTACGTGAATACCCTTTAGATAAATACTTTTCTGTTAATTCTTTTGGTATGCCTTCTTCACTTGTAGAAACGTCACCAAATATACCTCTCAAGGTATCATCATATGGGTATTTTCTATCCCAATCCATTGTAGTATTGACTCCTGGCAATTCTGATAATTTTTGAGATACTGCTGCATATTCTTCGTCACTAACGTCTTCGTTTTTAATCATTTGTGGATCTAAAGCTGATCCAGACATCATTTCTCTATAAATAGATAGTATCTGCAAATCTTCATCAGTTAATGTATCGGTTTGTTTAGCACCAATCTTTTTATATAATGCTTCATCATAGTCATCTTGAGAAATACTGCCATCTTCTAATAACGCTTGCTCTTCTTTCATCAAATCTTCAGCTTTATTAGGGTGAATTTGAATCCAATAATCTTGCTTATCTCTGTCTGTAATTTTATCTGTATCCATTTCAATTAAGCGAGACAAATCTTTAGCAATTTTTAAAACTTCTGATTGGGATGTTTTTCTGCCTCTTGCATATGTAATCGCCTTTTTAGATGCATTATCAACGAGAACTTTACCATTTCTATCTAAAATTCGGCCTCTTGGCACAGCTTCATTAACAGTTAAATTTTCACTATTTTTAATAAGTTGCTCATAATGAGATCCTTCAGCAATTTGTAAATAACCCAATCTTAAAACAATTACTGCGAAAATGAATACAATAACACCAAAAACAAAACTAATTCTTTTATTCATTGTATTTCTAATCTTTTCATCATTTGATTTTTCTTTTAGTCTTTTTAGCAAAACAACATACCTCTATTCAAAAGTTCTCACTACAAATGATATATGAAATCAGACAATATTTCTATTATTTTAGTTAAAAAAAATGACGACCTTCGAAAAGGCCGTCATAATCTACTGTTTAATTATTTAGCAGCGCTATATAATTCGTCAACTTTTTCCCAATTTACAACGTTCCAGAAAGCACTAATATAGTCTGGACGTTTGTTTTGGTATTTAAGGTAATAAGCATGTTCCCAAACATCTAAGCCTAGGATAGGTGTTTTACCTTCAGTTAATGGGTTATCTTGATTAGGTGTAGTAACGATTTCCAATTTACCATCGTTTACAACTAGCCATGCCCAACCTGAACCGAAACGTGCTGCAGCTTGGTTAGCAAACTCTTCTTTGAATGCATCTAAAGAACCCCATTGTTCTTTAATTTTATCAACAACAGTACCTTTTTCTTCAGAGTTTGGAGTTAATAATTCCCAGAATAATGAATGGTTTAAGTGTCCTCCACCATTATTGCGAACAGCTGTTTGAATGTTTTCTGGTACACTGTCTAAGTTTGCAACAATTTCTTCGATTGATTTAGATTCTAAATCAGTTCCTTCAACTGCTGCGTTTAATTTAGTTACATAAGTGTTATGGTGTTTGTCATGGTGAATCTCCATTGTTTGTTGATCAATGTGTGGTTCCAATGCATCAAAACCATAAGGTAAGTTTGGTAATTCAAAAGCCATAAATAATCATCCTCCTAATTAATCTTAAATAAAGCATAACAAGTTATATTAGTGACAACAATTAATATGCTTGTGGAAGCAATTAATAGTCATAAAATAATATTTGTCATCTTTAGTTCCTTTATTAGTATATCTCAAATCAGACCTATTTAAACATATTTGACGAACTATTTTAAAAATTCAATTTAATTCATACTAATGACCTATGTTTAATTATCTCATTTTTTGTAGAAAGAATTATTTTGTGGTGATTTACAAGTTGTAAAGAAAGGTTTTTGTGTACTTATCTATTATGCAACTTATTCATGCATGTTTACTTAGTACTTAAATAAGTAGTCCATTACATTTATATAAAACAGCTTAACCTGTTAATTTTAAACGTAAAAATAAGCCAAACGTGTTTATGAACGTCGGCTTATTTTATATGTTCTGCGCTTAGTTTAAAAGAACTTAAGCTTTTTGGCATAATTCACAAACACCATAAACCTCTAATTTATGTGTATGAATATCTACTTGTGGTAGAAAAGCTTTAATTTGTTCAATTGGGCAAAAATCAATCACTTTAGTATCACCGCATGATTCGCAAATAAAATGATGATGGTGATGATCTGTACAAGCGATTCTAAATTTCATTTCTCCATCAAGTTCTGTACCTTCCACAATTCCTAAATCTTTAAAAAGGTGTAGGTTTCGATATATTGTATCAAAAGAAATACCAGGATAATTTTCATCCATTTTTTGTTGAATATGTTTTGCATTAATATATTTATCTTCAGCAACAAAAATATCTACCATTTCTCGTCTTTTGTTTGTATATTTATGACCGTTTGCTTTGATTATGTCAATAGCTTCTTCAGTTTTCATTTTTAACAGCCCCTTTTACCGCTCTTATTTTAAATTTCTGATACATCATCGTTATTGCGAGAATAAGCACTAGTAATACTACAATCACACCACCAGGAGAAATGTTCATATAAAACGCTAAGACCAATCCACTGATAACTGACAGTTCTCCAATAACAACACTTAAGATGATTAACTGTTTAAAACCTTTCGTCATGCGCATTGCGATAGCTACAGGTAATGTGATTAATGCACTTACCAATAAGATGCCTACAACACGCATTGAAGCTGATATGACCATAGCCACAATAATTATAAATAGAAACTGTATCCATTTAGGAATGCCAATGACTTTACTGTACTCCTCATCAAATGACAATATAAATAATTCTTTATAAAAAGATAATATAAAGGTAATCACAATGATCACAATAACGATAATAGTAACTAGATCACTTTCAGTTACTGCACTAATCGAACCAAAGAGTAAACCAACAATCTCTTGATTAAAACCATCGGCAAGAGATATAAAAATCGCACTCAGTGCTATACCTGCACTCATAATGATAGGAATCGCAATTTCTTGATAATTACTGTATGAAGTTCTAAGGTTTTCAATTAATAGTGCTCCTATAATAGCAAAAAGAATACCAAACCACATAGGATTTATAAATGTGAAGGCTGGTATAATTGTAATGACAAACATACCAAATGAAATACCACCTAAAGTGACATGACTTAATGCATCAGCAATAAGTGATAACCTTCGTACAACAATAAAAGCACCGATTAATGGTGCAATAAGACCAATAAGTACACCACTAATTAAGGAGTATCGCATGAAATCAAAATTAAGTAATGCTTCTATCATGATGAACAACACTCCCTACTATGCTGGTGATCTACAAATTGGATAGGGTGTCCATATATTTTCGATATTTCAACTTCATCCAGTGATTTAAAATCTTCAGTAGAACCATGAAAATGTAAATGCTTATTCAAACACGCAACTTCAGTAGCTGTATCAGCAACAACACCTATATCATGTGTCACTAAAATTATTGTTACACCTTCATGTTTAAGTGTTTCTAGAGTTTCATAAAATTCACTTACATGCTTGGCATCGATACCACTTGTAGGTTCATCTAATATCAACACTGATGGCTCGCTAATTAATGCTCTAGCTATTAATACACGTTGCTGTTGTCCTCCTGAGAGCTCAGCTATGTTTTTATCTATCAAGTGTTCAATATTCAATCTTTGTAATACTTTTTTCACTTTTCCTTCATCGGTTTTATTAAACCATTGAATCATTTTTTTACGTTTAGTTAGTCCACTAATTACGACCTCTTTAACGCTTGCTGGAAACCCAGCTTTAAAAGCTTGCGCTTTCTGGGAAACATAACTGATTTTTAGCATAGATTGTTTTCCATTGTAATCTTTACCATCAACATAAATTTGTCCTTTTTGTATGGGCAATAATCCAAGTATAATTTTTAGCAAAGTTGATTTACCTGCCCCATTTGGGCCTACGATTGCTAGAAACTCCCCACGATTAATTTTGATATTTATATTTTCAAGTACTTGTTTATTGTCAAAATAATAATCAATATTTTTTAATTCGAATACTGGCGTAGACATGTTTTCACCTCATTTTATACTATACAACGTAGATGTCATTATGTAAATAGTAATCTTTACGACTTATCAAAAAAACGAACACTTTTTATTGATAAAAAGTGTTCGTGCTTTATATTAATTTTATTGATTTAAAAGTTTGTTTTGCAATTCAGGATCAAATTGTTGTTGCTTTAACATTTCAATCTCAAGTTTGTAAGGTGGCTTTTTACTTTTCTTATCTTCCCCTACGAAAGGCGTTTCTAAAATCTTAGGAACGTCTTTAAAACTATCATGATGAACGATGTAATTTAAAGCGTCAAATCCGATATAACCAAAACCAATGTTTTCGTGTCTATCTTTATGAGCACCAATATCGTTTTTACTATCATTCACGTGTACAACTTTAATTCTATCCACACCAACTATTTTATCAAATTCATTTAGTACACCATCAAAATCTTCTTTAACATTGTAACCTGCATCGTGCGTATGGCAAGTGTCAAAACACACTGATAATCTTTCATTATGATTGACGCCATCAATAATTCGAGCTATTTCTTCAAAATTTCTTCCGATTTCTGAACCCTTACCGGCCATTGTTTCTAATGCAATTCTTACATTATTATCATTAGTTAGCACTTCGTTAAGGCCTTCAATAATTTTTTTAATACCTACGTCAGCGCCTTCACCCACGTGTGACCCAGGATGAAGCACAATATCTTTTGCACCCAACGCTTGTGTACGTTCAATTTCACTTTGTAAGAATTCCACACCTAAATCAAAAACATGTGGTTTTATAGTATTAGCAATATTAATAATATATGGCGCATGAACAACAATATTTGAAAGGCCATGTTGTTCCATAATTTCATGACCTTTTTCAATATTTAATTCTTCGATGGGCTTTCTTCTAGTGTTTTGAGGCGCACCTGTGTAAATCATAAAAGTAGATTCGCCTAATTTATATGCTTCTTCTGCTGAACATTCTAACATTTTTTTACCATTCATAGATACATGAGATCCCAATAACATAGTAGTCACCTATCCTTTTTTATTTTTCCTTTGTTGTCGACTTTGTTGTTTGCTATATTGTTTACGCTCTTTTAATTTTAAATCATCTAAATCACGTTTGAATTTCTTTTTATAACCAGGTTTAACTTTTTTCTTATTACTTTTCACTTTATGTTTTAATTCATTTGTTAAATGATCATCTTTATTTCTACGTTTTCGACGGGTATTGTGTGCTTTTACAGCTTTTAATTCACCATCTTTGATGTCGACATTTTCAAATTCATAACCACGTTGTTCAATCAAAGTAACATTTTCTTCTTCATCCGGGCTATATAATGTAATTGCGACACCTTTATATTGGCCGCGTCCAGTACGTCCAACACGATGGGTAAAGAAATCAATATCTCTCGGCACATCAAAGTTAATTACATGACTCACACCATCTATGTCTATACCACGTGAAGCTAAGTCACTCGCTATAACAAATTGGAATTCTAAGTTTCTAACACGTTTCATTTGTTGTTTACGTTCTCTTGGTGTTAAACCACCATGAATCATCCCTAATTTCAAACCAGACGCAGCTAATTGTTTTGCTAATTCGTCTGCACTATCGCGACTATTACAGAAAATAATACATAGATAGGGATTTAAAATATCAATAAGTTTTAAGGTTTTTTCAACTTTCGCTTCACCTTTTGTTGGAATTAAATAGAACTCTATATTCTTTTTATTTTTTTGAGTATTTTCGATTTCAACATACTCGGGATTTTCTAAGTATTTGTTTAAAAATGGGTGCAATGATTTTGGTATAGTGGCACTAAAAACTGCAATATGCGCATTTTCATCTAATCTTGTAGCCACATAATCTACTTCTTCGATTAAACCTAAATCAATCATTAAATCTGCTTCATCAATAACCAAATAAGAAGCTAAATGAACATGTAAATCCCCATTTTTAGCTAAATCATTTATGCGTGTTGGCGTACCAATAACAAGTTGTGGTTGGTTTTTCGCTCTATTACGGTCTTTTTCTATATCTGTACCACCAATAAATAGCTTTACAGAGACTTCGTTTTTAAATTTGGCTAAGTGACTAGCTACATCAAATAATTGTTGTGCTAGCTCTCTTGTAGGGGCTACGATAATTGCTTGTGGTTCTTTATATTCTGTATTGATTGCATTCATTAGTGGTAATAAAAATGCATGTGATTTTCCTGTACCAGTCTGTGATTGACCTATTAAATTTACCTGCTTCATTATTTTTGGAATTACTCGACTTTGTATTTCAGTTGGTTGAGTAAAATTCAAATCCTTCACAGCGTCTAATAGACTTGGTTCTAAATTAAATTTCTCAAATGGGTGATTCGCCATGTCTTGGCCTCCTTAAATCTTCATCTTATCTATTATAAAGCATTAGCTTAAAATTTTGAACTAAATTATTTAATCATATTGCATATCGCATTCATTCGTTGTAAATAATAATAACTCGAACCTACCTGTCATAAGTAAATTCGAGTTATTCACGTATTATATATATTCAAATGGGTCTGTATTTAATTGAGATGCATTTATGTTGAAATCAATTTCTTCATCGTCTAACCATGTAATTAAAAGTTGACGCAACCCATCTTTCATCACATATTCGCTATAATGGTTAATATCTAATAAATTAATACCTGCAATTTTAGCGTCTAAAGCATCATGATACTTAATATCTCCAGTTACAAATATATCTGCGCCTTTTTTAGCTGCAGCATACTCAAAACCAATACCGGAGCCACCAATTACAGCAACCGTTTTAACCTGTGAGTTTAAGTCACCAGTAAATCGAACACTAGGCATATGCAATTGTTTTTTAACGTGCTTCACAAATGAATTTGCTGACATAGATGCTTTAAGTTCACCAATCATACCTAAACCATAATTTGATTCTTTTTCCATTTTTATAAAATCATAGACAGGTGTTTCATATGGATGATGTTGCGTGATTAATTGTTGCGTTAGATCGCGTTGATTGGCTTCTATCATAAATTCTAATTTATACTCTTCAACATGTTCTACAGAACCTAATTCTCCAATATGTGGATTTGCATGACCTACAGGTTTAAATTGTCCGTTACCTGGGCTTTCAAAGAAGCAATATTCATATTCGCCTTCTTGTGCTAATTCTGCTTCACTCAGACGTTTTTTGAAAGTCTCTAAATTTACTTTTGGAATAAATACTTGGACTTTAAAATATGGAATTGTTTCTGGGTTTAAAATATGTTGATTGTGTAATTCGATTTTATTAGCGAGCATCGCATTAACACCTTTTGGATAAACATCTAAATTTGTATGCAAGGCAATTAGATTAATGTTGTTTTGAATTAACTTACGTATGATAGCACCATAGCCATCTTGTTGTGTAATGTTTTTAACCCCTTTAAATATAAGCGGGTGATGACAAACTATTGTATTACATTGATTCGTCATTGCTTCCTCAACTACATCATCAGTACAGTCAAGCGCAGTCAAAACGCCTGTAACTGTAGAAGATGTATCACCAATAAGTAAGCCTACATTATCCCATGATTCAGCCGTATTCAATGGTACATGCTTATTAATAATGCGAAGTAATTGTTCGATATTCATTTATATCACCTCATTAATTAAATTAATTTCATTATTGATTTCATTTAAGCGTTCGGCGTGATGTTGTGGATTTAAATTCTGTTGTATTTTATATAATGCATCGCGTTCGCGTTCCCATTTTTTGAAAAATAAATTATTTTTATTTTTCAATAATTCAGGACCAAATTTTAATGCTTGTGATGATAACGGTTCAACATCTTCTAAATAATCTGCAACAATAATTTCATATATATGACCTTTTTCTTCTAATATATCCTCAGCTATAATATTGTAATTCATTTTCACAAGTTGTTTTCGTATGGCACCAGATTGGATGTTACTTTGCAAAATTAGTCTTGGTTGATTTGTTAATTTTTCAGAACCCTCATCCAGTATTTTAGCAATTAAAGGCCCGCCCATACCACAAATAGTAATCGATGAAATATCATCACTATTTTGTATGACAGATAAACCATCACCGAATCTAACATCAATAACTGAATTTAGTTGTTGATCAATGACATTGCGCTTTGATGCTTCAAACGGTCCTTTGATCACTTCACCAGCAATTGCCTTTTGCGTTAAGTTGTTTTCAATTGCAAAAATTGGTAAATATGCATGGTCCGAACCGATGTCCGCTAGACAATCGCCTTGTATATAAGTACTTACTTTTTTTAATCTTTGATTTAATGTAATCATAAAAAGTTCTCCTCTATGTATATGTAAAAAGCTCTTTTGTACATCGTTGTACAAAAGAGCTAAAAAGTTAGTCCATAAAGTCTTTTAGACGTTTACTTCTGCTTGGGTGTCTTAATTTTCTAAGTGCCTTAGCTTCGATTTGACGAATACGTTCTCTAGTTACACCAAACACTTTACCAACTTCTTCTAATGTACGAGTTCTACCGTCATCTAATCCAAAACGTAAACGTAATACATTTTCTTCACGGTCAGTTAGTGTATCTAATACATCTTCTAACTGTTCTTTTAACAACTCATAAGCTGCATGATCTGATGGGCTTTGGGCTTCTTGGTCTTCTATGAAGTCACCTAAATGACTGTCATCTTCTTCACCAATAGGTGTTTCTAAGGAAACTGGCTCTTGAGCTATTTTCAGTATTTCTCTTACTTTTTCAGGTGGTAAATCCATTTCTTCACCAATTTCTTCTGGTGCTGGATCACGGCCTAAATCTTGTAATAATTGTCTTTGCACACGAATTAATTTATTAATTGTTTCAACCATGTGAACCGGAATACGTATCGTACGTGCTTGGTCAGCAATCGCACGCGTGATAGCTTGACGTATCCACCATGTTGCATATGTTGAGAATTTGAAGCCTTTATTGAAATCGAATTTTTCCACGGCTTTAATAAGTCCCATATTACCTTCTTGTATCAGGTCAAGAAACAGCATACCGCGTCCTACGTATCTTTTGGCTATACTTACTACAAGACGTAGATTTGCTTCAGCTAAACGTGATTTAGCAACTTCATCGCCTTTTTCAATTCTTTTAGCCAATTCAACTTCTTCTTGTGCGTTTAATAAATTTACTCGTCCGATTTCTTTTAAATACATACGGACTGGATCATTTATTTTGACACCTGGAGGTGCACTTAAATCATTTGGATTTAATTTTGAATCTTTGTCTGAACTATCTTTTTCATTAACTAAACTTATATCATTATCTGTTAATTGGTCAAAAAGTTCGTCCATTTGATCAGAATCCATTTCGAAGTTTTGCATTTTTTCAGCAATTTCTTCATGACTCAAGTGTCCTTGCTTTTTACCTTTTTCAATCAATTGTTTTTTTACATCTTCTAAAGTTAGAGATGGGTCGATGGTTTGCTTTTTAACTTTAACTTTATTTCCAGACATGAAAAGGCCTCCCGAATATATAATATCAACTTGATACCAAAATATTTTATAGTCAAAATTTATAAAACTGAATTAAAATAACATTCTAGTATACAGGCTGTTAATCCTATTAATATACACATACATTCATTATTGAATTAATTCATCCTATTTTTATTATGATTTACAATTTTTTCTAAATAATATTTTTGCAATTCTAAATCACCTAACCTCGAAGCCTCCCGTAGCTTATGATTAAGCGATTCTATCGTTTCTTCATTTCTATTAGATGTTAGTGTATTTACATAGTCATCAATTTCATATTCAAATGGTTCTTCATTTATCATATAGTTATCTAATGATATAAATGCTTCCTTAATTTCATTGGAATCAATGTACTGTAAAACGTCACTAATATTAAATGTATCATGCTCAGAGTAAAACTGGTGTAAAACATTAAATATACGCTTAAAATACTCATTTGTAAAGTCTTCTACTTGAAGTAATTTGTGATAATTCAAGAAAGTGTCTTTATCATTCATAAAATGTTTTAATAAAGCACGTTCTGCTTTTTCGTTTTTGTTTAAGTTATTAAATTGTGGGACTGTTGGTAATTGATAGGATTGAGGTTGATAATAATCTTGTTGGTGTCCTACTTCATTATTTAGACTATCCAAGCTAACTTTAAACAATTCCGATACTTCTTGCAATATCTTTTTACGAAGTATTGATGACTTCATGAGTGATATATCATTCGTTATCTCTTTTAAATATCTTTCATAAGATAAATCATTATTGTCTATTTCATCTTGATGTATATGCACTTTATATAAAATATATGATTTCTTTTCATGTTCTACATAATAGTTAAATGCATTGGCGCCGTGTTTACCAATATATTCATCTGGATCCATATCTTTTGGGAGTTGGACCACAAATACATTAAATCCTTGTTCCAATAATGCTTGACCTGATTTTAATGTTGCTTCACTACCTGCAAAGTCACCATCAAACATTAAAGTTACATTAGATGTGAGTTTCTTGATGAAGGCAATATGTTCTTGTGAAATTTGTGTACCCATGCTGGCAACGACTTGTTTGATTCCAGCTTGATCAACTTTAATGACATCCATAAATCCTTCTAATAATATAATTTCATCATTTTTTCTTATCGATTTTCGCGCCTTATCAACATTGTATAACAATCTTCGTTTCTGGAAGATGGGCGTTTCAGGACTATTAAGATATTTGGGCTCTTGATTTGTATATGTTCTACCGGAATACCCTACAGTTCTACCTTGAGCGTTCATCAGTGGAAACATAACTCGATCTCGAAAGCGATCATAGTAACTAAAGTTCTCTTCATTTCTTGACAATAAACCCGCTTCATAGGCTAATTGAATGTCGTACCCTTTCTTTTGTAAAAAATCATGGCAAAAATGAGAATTCTTTGGTGCATAACCAATTTTTCTGGCATCAATTAATGCATCTGTAAAGCCACGTTCTTTTAAATAAGTTAAAGCTGCTTCACCTTCAACTGTTTTCTTCAGTGCATAGTGATAATATTCTTGCATAAGTTCATGCATTTCAATCATTTGCAAATCTTCAGATGCGACTTGGTGTGTATCATCTTGCCCTGAAGCACTTTGGTCAGTTTCAACTTCAATATTTACACGTTCACCTAATTCTTTTACTGCTTCTGTAAAAGATATATCTTTTATTTCTTGAGTAAACTGAAAAACATTACCACCTTTTTTACAACCAAAGCAATGACAAATTTGTTTATCTTCTGACACTGTAAATGACGGTGTTTTTTCATCATGAAAAGGACACAAACCAATGTAATTGCGTCCCCTTTTTTCTAATTTGACATACTCGCTAACTAAGTCGAGTATGTCAGTCTTATCTTTTATTTCATTTATTGTGGATTGTTCTATTCGCAACTTAATCACCTATTAGACATTAATTACAATATTATAGCTTTTTTCATTGATTTTTGAAACTATTTTGCTCAATAATGCTAATAATATCATTTGCAGTTTCTTCTATCGCTTTATCAGAAACATCAATAACCGGACAACCTATCTTATCCACAAGTTCATGGAAGTAATTTAATTCTTCTTCAATACGTTGTTCAGTCGCATATCTTGCACTGTCACCTAAACCGAGTTGTTTCAAACGTTCTTTACGAATACGGTTTAGCTTTTCCTCACTTATTTTTAAGGCAATGCATTTTGATGGGTCAACACTAAATAAGTCGTCTGGTGGGGTTACTTCTGGAACAATAGGTATATTCATCACTTTATAACTTTTATGTGCAAGATATTGTGAAAGTGGGGTTTTGGACGTTCTAGAAATCCCTAGTAATACGATATCTGCTTTTGATAAGCCTTTAGGATCTTTACCATCATCGTATTTTACGGCAAATTCAATTGCATCAATTTTTTTGAAGTAAGCCTCATCTAATTGATGTACTAAACCTGGTTCGAAATAAGGCTGTTCATCAATTTTATCTAAAAGAATATTCATCAATGGTCCCATGATATCTACAGATTTGATTTCATACTCTTTAATTTTTGCTTCCATATATTTTCTTATTTCCGGTTTAACTAGTGTGTAAACAACAATAGCTTCTGTATCTTTAGCTACTTGGATAACTTCATCTACGTTTTCTAAAGCCTCAATATATGGATATCTATTAATTTCACTATCGCATTGATTTGGATTAAATTGTGAAATACATGCTCTTGCAACAAGTTCGGCTGTTTCTCCTACCGAGTCTGATGCGACTATAATTTTTATATTTTCCATAAGTTAAATACCACCTATTCGTTTAATAATGAGACAAAGATTTTTGTAATTGTAGTTTTTGATATACGTCCTTTGACTTCATACTTGCCATTTTCTTTTTTTGTTACGATGGGTAACGAATCAATCTCTTTTTCAATCATTAAATTCGCTGCAAAAACGACTCTTTCATCTTCAAGAATAAAGCTTAAATTCG
The DNA here is from genome assembly GCF_001663395.1 of Staphylococcus sp. AntiMn-1. Taxonomy (NCBI): domain Bacteria; kingdom Bacillati; phylum Bacillota; class Bacilli; order Caryophanales; family Staphylococcaceae; genus Staphylococcus; species Staphylococcus sp. AntiMn-1. The sequence goes on along the minus strand of NZ_CP012968.1, from coordinate 392,669 downwards.
GCATGCGTGTCATAATAATATTCACAGGCATAGTGTGTATATCCTCACCAATCATAGATGCTCGTAATAAATCCTTACGTGAACAAACACCAATAAAATCTCCATTACTATTGATTACGAATAATGTACTGACATCTTCTAAAAATATTGTACATATTGCATCATAAACTGACATTTCATTTTTGACCACAACAGGATGTGATGCATAATCTTTTACTATATATTGTTTTAATTGATCAGCTAATAATTTATTCTTTGGTTTACCAGAATAATAATAGCCTACACGTGGCCTAGCTTCTAAAATACCGGACATTGTTAAAATGGCTAAGTCAGGTCTTAATGTGGCACGTGTCAAACTAAGTCTTTCTGCTATATGCTCGCCAGTTATAGGACCGTTGTTTTTGACAATTTCAACTATTTGCTGTTGTCTTTTACTTAGTTCTATTGGACTTCACCCCTTCACTCATTCTTCTTAATTATACATGGAATTTTTAATTGCTACAAATACATATAATTACTTGCTAATAAACGCACAATACATTAATATTGAAATTAAAGCGAGTTGGGGATAGTGAAAGCCTAACAAGAACTATTGGCCACAACTAAATGATAGACAAAAGCGAGTGTACACACTAAGTTGGGTGGAACCGCGGGTTATCAAGAATAATTTAAATAAGCACGTATTTTTTATATGTGATTAAAATCATTAACTCGTCCCAAGACAATGATTAAGTTTTTTTGGCTTTTTCTTTGTCTTGGGGCGTTTTTATGTTAAAAAGGAGAGTTTTTTATGACAAAAGATATGGAAACAATTGTCTCATTAGCGAAACATAGAGGTTTCGTATTCCCTGGTAGCGATATTTATGGTGGTTTATCAAATACATGGGATTACGGTCCACTTGGTGTAGAATTAAAAAATAATATTAAAAAAGCTTGGTGGCAAAAATTCATTACTCAATCACCCTATAACGTTGGTATTGATGCAGCTATTTTAATGAATCCAAAAACTTGGGAAGCTTCAGGTCACTTAGGTAACTTTAATGATCCTATGATTGATAACAAAGACAGCAAGATTCGTTATCGTGCTGACAAAATTATTGAAGATCACATGGCAAATGTTAAAGGCGATGAAAACTTTGTAGCTGATGGCTTAAGTTTTGACGAAATGAAACGCATTATCGATGAAGAAGGTATTGTTTGTTCTGTAAGTGGTACAGCCAATTGGACTGATATTCGTCAATTTAACTTAATGTTCAAAACGTTCCAAGGTGTAACAGAAAGTTCTACAAATGAAATTTTCCTACGTCCAGAAACTGCACAAGGTATTTTCGTTAACTATAAAAATGTACAACGTACAATGCGTAAGAAATTACCATTTGGTATTGGCCAAGTTGGTAAATCATTCCGTAACGAAATCACACCTGGTAACTTCATTTTCAGAACACGTGAATTTGAACAAATGGAATTAGAATTCTTCTGTAAGCCTGGTGAAGAAATTGAATGGTATAACTACTGGAAAACATTTGCAAGTCAATGGTTAAAAGATTTAAACTTAAGCGAAGAAGCTACACGTTTACGTGATCATGACGCAGATGAATTATCTCACTATTCTAATGCTACAACAGATATTGAATATCGTTTCCCATTTGGTTGGGGTGAATTATGGGGAATTGCAAGTCGTACAGACTTCGACTTGAAACAACACAGTGAACATTCAGGTGAAGATTTCCAATACCACGATCAAGAATCAGGCGAAAAATATATTCCATATTGTATCGAACCTTCATTAGGTGCTGACCGTGTCACATTAGCTTTCTTATGTGATGCATACAACGAGGAAGGCGTTGAAGGAAGTAAAGATTCTAGAACTGTACTACACTTCCACCCTGCTCTAGCGCCATATAAAGCGGCTATCTTACCTTTAAGCAAAAAATTATCTGGCGAAGCTATCAAAATATTTGAAGAACTAAGTGCTAACTTTGCAATAGATTTCGACGAATCACAATCTATTGGTAAACGTTACCGTCGTCAAGATGAAATCGGCACACCTTATTGTATTACATTTGACTTTGATTCATTAGAAGATCAACAAGTTACAGTACGTGACCGTGATTCAATGGAACAAGTACGTATGCCAATTTCAGAACTAGAAGCATTTTTAACTGAAAAAGTAAAATTCTAATCTATTAATAAAATATACATCTACGATTTAACAAATAACTAATAAATGATAAGGCTGAGACAAAATACATGTCTCAGCCTTAATTATTAAAACTGAAATAATCCATGTTATTAATATAAAAAGAGTGCACCTTGAATTTAAAATCCAAGATGCACTCTTTTTTGAAATATACATTATTCTATTACCCTATTACCTCAAATCATTAAAGATTACTATCTAACCTATGTAGTTGGTTAATTAACTTTTGACTTTTAAAAAACATACCTGCATATTCACTATATAACATAATCATTAACTCTGACATTTCATCTACCACATCATCATGAATACTCAAAGAACTCATTTGACTAATTGGCAATTTTTGCAATATATCCAATAGATAAAGCGTTTTATTCATTAAAATGAGTGCATGTGGATCTTGATGTCTCACATTCGCAGAAATAGCACCATCAAATTTAAAACTATAGCCAATTAAACGAGATTGATCGTCATTATCTGTGATTACACATTTATCAAAAATTGCATTAAAGCCAAACTTTGTCATACATTTCAATAAAACAACGACTGACATGAGTTGGGCAGATACACCGTCTTTAATTTTCGACAATACAAAATGTAATAAATCATAACTATATTGAGAAATTTCATCACTTTCAATCGAGCGGTCAATTGTTTCAGCACTTAAACTCGCAAAACTACTTTCATAAATGTCTAAACGAAGGTTGTAATTTTGGTCTATTACATCCACAGAACTCAGTGTTCCCATACCCTTCCATTTAGAATAAATAAATAAGCCATACACAAATAATTGTGTATTAGCTTGTAAACCACTTTTGCTTTTTTTAGCTCTTCGAACCATAAGCGGCACTTTTGCACCATGTTCATTTAAAATTGTGATAATTTTATCGGATTCGCCATAATCAACCGTTTTAATAATAATACCTTTTTGCTTGATTAACACATTAGCTCACCGACTCCCAAATTAATCTCTATCTTCTAAATAACCCATTTGACGAATAAAGTTAACTTTATTTCGCCAATCTTTTTGGACTTTTACCCAAAGTTCTAGGTAAACTTTAGATCCTAGTAACATTTCGATATCTTGACGCGCACGTTTACCAACTTCTTTAAGCTTTTTACCGCCTTTGCCAATAACAATACCTTTTTGTGAATCTCGTTCAACAAATATTGTTGCTTCAATTCGAACTCTGTCTTCATCTTCTTTAACCATGCGATCTACATTTACACCAATAGCATGAGGGATTTCTTCACTCGTTAAATGTAAAATCTTTTCACGAATTAACTCGCCTACAACAAATTGTTCTGGGTGATCAGAGATTTGGTCGTCTGGATAGTATTTCGGTCCTTCTGGTAGATAAGATTTTATTACATTTATAAAATGATCTACATTTAAGCCTTCCAATGCTGAAATCGGTACAATTTCAGTGAAATCCATATATTTTTTGTATTTTTCAATTCTTGGCATAAGTTCATCTGGGTGTACTAAATCAATTTTATTTAATACTAAAAAGACAGGTGTTTTAATTGTTTTAAGCATATCCATAATATACTCATCACCACGACCTATATCTTCATTTACATTTACCATGAACATAATAGCATCTATTTCAGATAACGTGTTCGTAGCGACACGCATCATATAGTCGCCTAATTTATGTTTCGGTTTATGAATACCAGGTGTATCTAAGAAAATGATTTGAGCATCTTCTTGTGTCATAACGCCTTGAATTTTGTTTCTTGTCGTTTGTGCTTTATCAGACATAATAGCTATCTTATGTCCGATTACACGGTTAACAAATGTAGATTTCCCAACATTGGGTCTACCTATAATTGATATAAATCCTGATTTATGTCCTGTCATTAATTTAAATCCTTTCCAGAAAATCCTAATGGTAATAAGTCATTTACGGTTGATTCTATCATATCGCCCTTATGATTAGTCATATATACTGGCATATCATCATCGCATAGTTCTTTTAACACCTGACGACATTCGCCACAGGGTGAAGATGGCGCATCTGCATCAACAGTAACTGTAATTGATTCAAAATCACCTGGTTTATAACCATCTGATATTGCAGCAACCAAACTTGATCTCTCTGCACAAATAGCCATTGAGTATGCTGCGTTTTCAACATTTGCTCCATGATAAACTTTACCGTCTTTCGTTCTTAAATATGCACCAACTTTAAAATTACTATATGGTGAATATGAATTGGCTTGAGCATTTCTTACTTCTTTAAAATAGTGTGGTTGATAAGCCATAGTTAACACGCTCCTATTCAATATTAAGTGTTATTAAAAAAATCCACTTTATTATCTGTTTAATTACTTTGTTCTTTAAGTATAAACAAATTCTATAAAATTGCACTACAATTTAGAACACATATGGTAAAAAAACCACGAGTCCAATTGCAAATGCTGTAATAGAAGCTAGCACAACACTAAAAGCAGCGATATCTTTAGCCTTTTTGGCTAATATATGATATTCACCTGTAACTAAATCAACCACATATTCTACTGCTGTATTGATAGCTTCAAAAGCAAGTACAATACCTATCGCTATAATAATAAAAAGCCATTCTAATTGACTAATACCAAAAACAACACCACAAATAACAGTGGCAAGTCCTAATAAAAGATGCATTAAAAATTTGCTGTCTTTATTTAGTAATACTAACATACCTTGAAAAGCGTATTTAAAACGTTTCATGACTACCTCTAATCTCTTGTTAAACCATAAGCATTTAGAATTTGATCTTGTCGTCCAAACATTTCTTTTTCGTCTTGTTCATCTATATGATCATAACCTAATAAATGTAAGAAACCATGGAGCGCAAGGAAGCCTAATTCTCTTTCAAAAGAATGACCATAAGAATCAGCTTGTTCCTGAGCTACGTCAGTACAAATAATAATGTCGCCTAATACTCTTGGCATATCAAGTCCAATAATTTCTGGTTCATCTTCTTCTAAAGCAAATGATATAACATCTGTTACTTTATCTTTATCGCGATACATTTTATTAATTTCTTGTATTTCAGTTTTATCTACAAAAGTTACAGATAACTCCGCATCGCTATCAATTTGTTCTTGTTCTTTTGCAAAAGTGAGGAGTTTGTCAATCTGAGTTAACCATTCACTTTTAACTATCTCAGTATGATCACTAAAGTCTATTGTAAACATTTACTCTTCTCCTTCATAACGGTCAATAATTTTACTTACTAATGGGTGACGGACAACATCACTTTGATCCAGATAATGCACACTTAAGCCTTTAACTTCTTTTAACTTTTTAACAGCTTCTTTAAGACCACTTTTAACTCCTTTTGGTAAGTCTACTTGAGTTTGGTCTCCAGTAACTACCATTTTCGAATCAAAACCTAGTCGAGTTAAGAACATTTTCATTTGTGCTTGTGTAGTATTTTGTGCTTCATCTAAAATAACAAAAGCATCATCTAATGTTCTACCGCGCATATAAGCTAGAGGCGCAATTTCTATGATACCTCTTTCTATAAAGCGAGCTGTTTGTTCTCTTCCTAGAACAGTATTTAAACCGTCATACAGAGGTCTTAAGTATGGATCTACCTTTTCCTTTAAATCTCCTGGCAAGAAGCCTAGTGACTCTCCTGCTTCCACTGCAGGTCTTGTTAGCACAATACGCTTAACATTGCCTTTTCTTAACTGTTTCGCAGCATACACAACAGCTAAGAAGGTTTTACCAGTACCAGCTGGCCCTACGCCAAATACTAAATCATTATGATACATAGCATTTACATACATACGTTGACCCATTGTTTTTGCACGGATGGTCTTTCCGTATGCATCTTTAGTTATTTCTTCATCATATAAATCTAATAAGTATTGAATCGTACCATTATTTGCCATTTTCACTGCTGCTTCAACATCTTTTGAAGAGATTGAAATACCTTGTTGAATGACTTTCAAAAGGTTAATGAGTACTGATTCTGCTTTTTTAACATGCTCTACTTGCTCTCCTTTTACGGAGATTTCTTGACCTCGAGCATGTACAATGACATCAAACCCTTCCTCAACTAATTTAAGGTGTTCATCGTTATTTCCAATGAGCGCTTGAGCTTCATTGATGTCATCTATTTGAATAATTCCAGGCATATAGGTGCTCCTTTACAAATATATTCGTTTCATCTTATTTTATCCTATTAGATTTTAACTTACAAAAATTATTATCGTTCATTAAATTATTTTAAGCATTTAACAAATCAATCATATAATGATGATTACACCATCATTATATCACGAATTAACTATATATTATTTCAAAGTGTATTAAATAGAAGCTCATTTATCAAATTTTACATGATGTTTACATTCTTATTAGTCGTAAACTATTAGTTAAATTTATTATGGTTATTTATTCATTGAAATTATTGCAAAAGAAACACAAAAACGCCTTACAGAGTCATTATATATCGACTCCATAAGGCGTTTAATTCATAGACTATACTGTGCTATAATCTTTTGGGTCTTTCTAATACTTCTGACCAAATAATACCATTTACAACTTCATCTTCTGCAAACCTGTATTTTTCATTACCAACTGGACTCTGAATTGCCTGTGCGTCCATTAACTGTTTTAAACGGAAACGTTTTGTTCTCTCAGATAAATATTTATCTGAAATAATAGCACGTGCTCTTCTTTCAGTTCTCTTCAGTTTTTTCTCGTTTTCACGATCTATTTCTGTACGCACATCTTGTAACTCGCCCATTAAATCTGCTTCAAGTTCTTTCTGCAGTTTATCCTCTTCTTGCTCTTGCGAACGTTTTAATTTTTCTGCTTCAGTCTCGTTGTCTGTACGCATTGTTCGAGTCGATTGTTGAGGATTAGGCGATTCCATTTTTTCAGCTCTAGTTTCAACTGGTCTTGCAGGTTCTGTAGTTTTTTGCGGTTGCTGTTCAATATCTTTCCTCGTTGGTCCTTCATTCATTTGTTGTTCTATTTCTTTGAATGCTTTACCAATTTCATCTAGGAAACCGCCTCTTTTAGGTTGCTCACCATTTCGGTTAGGTTGATTTTTTATTGGTGGTTTTTGGTTTTTTCTATCTTTATGGCTATTATCGCTAATAGCGCTGACTATTGTAACAATCACAGATATTACAAAGATAATAATAGCTATATTCATTTAATCACCCCTAATTAATTTTCCGGTGATTCATCATCTTTTTGGTTCGTACGTTCATTGATTGAATTTCTCATACCTGTATCTGCTTCAACATTCTTAAGATTATAATAATCCTTAACGCCTAAGTTACCAGAACGTAAAGCTTCTGCCATAGCAAGTGGAACTTCTGCTTCTGCTTCAACAACTTTAGAACGCATTTCTTGAACTTTAGCTTTCATTTCTTGTTCTTGAGCTACAGCCATTGCTCTACGTTCTTCTGCTTTAGCTTGTGCAATGTTTTTGTCAGCAAGCGCTTGTTCAGTTTGTAAGTCTGCACCAATGTTTTTGCTAATATCAACGTCAGCAATATCGATTGATAAGATTTCAAACGCTGTACCAGAATCTAAACCTTTGCTAAGTACTGTTTTAGAAATATTATCTGGATTTTCTAGAACTTGTGTATGGTGTTCACTAGAACCAATTGTTGAAACGATACCTTCACCAACACGTGCAATAATTGTTTCTTCACCAGCACCACCTACTAAACGAGCGATGTTAGCACGAACAGTAATACGTGCTTTAGCTTTTACTTCGATACCGTTCATCGCAACACCTGCGATAAATGGAGTTTCTATTACTTTAGGATTAACAGACATTTGAACAGCTTCTAATACATCACGGCCAGCTAAATCAATAGCTGCGCCACGTTCAAATGGTAAGTTGATGTCCGCTCTTTGTGCTGCAATGTTAGCATCAACTACACGGTCAACGTTTCCTCCTGCTAAGTAATGTGATTCAAGTTGGTTTGTTGTTAAATTCAAACCAGCTTTATGTGCCTTAATTAATGGTGAGATAACTTTTCGTGGTGAAACTCTACGAAGTCTCATACCAACTAATGTACCAATACCTACTTTAACACCAGCAGCTATTGCTGAAATCCATAATCCGACTGGAACAAATGAAAATAGTAATAATAAAGCTATTACTACTATGACGACGATAACAACTAATCCGATCATACTTTCTCTCCTTTATGATTCGTTTTCTCTAACAACAACTCTAGTACCTTCAACTTCTAAAATGGTTACTGCTTTATTTCGCAAAATAAATGATCCATCAGAAACTGCGTCGATACGTTCATTGTTGAGTGTAATGATTCCTGCTGGTCTTAAATCTGTTAACGTAGTAGCAGTAAGACCAACTAAATGAGAGCGATCTTCATGTGAAGTGTAGCCTGCCTCTGCATTTGTAGAATCCTTCAAAACTACTTTATCTAAAAACGGTATCTTACGTTTGAAAATTTTCACTAGTATCACCCACTCTATGATTGATAATATCAATGCTACAACTACACTAGCAATCATATAAATTAAATTGTCACCTAAAGTAATAATACTAAAAATTATTAGCCCCATACCGATAATACCGATAATCGCACCAACAACAAAAAGTTCTATTATTACCAATATGACACCGATTCCAAATAAGATGATTGAATACAAGTTGACATCGCCTTTTACAAAAAACCCTAAAAAGAGTATTAATAAGGCTAATGTGGCAACGATACCCACAATATTTATCTTATTAGAGTATAATTGATATAAAAATCCTAGGAAGATAATACAAGTTAAAATTAAAGCTCCAAACGGACTGACGATAACGCTTGCAACATTATCAATCCAATTTCCTTGTTCAACAAAGTTGACTGAAAATATTGTATGTATACTACTCGAAGGAATCACTCTATCACCTCGCTCTCAACTTGATTATACATGAAATGAATGTATGATTATAGCGTTTATAGCATAAATGTTAATTATATTAATTTTTTCAAATCATGAACCTGAATTTATAAAAAAATAATAGCCTTAGCTGTTGAACAACTAAGACTATTACTATTTATAATTAATGTTGGTGTTGAGGGAGTCAACGACACAATTAATTATTAGAATATTCGTTTACGTGCAAGCTACTGTTAGTAAATACTATTTACGTTTACGCGCAGCTTCTGATTTTTTCTTACGTTTAACACTAGGTTTTTCGTAATATTCACGCTTACGAACTTCTTGAATTGTACCGCTTTTAGAAACTGTACGTTTGAAACGACGTAACGCATCTTCAAGTGATTCATTACTCTTAACTGTTGTTTTAGACATGTGTATTTCCCTCCCTCCAAATATCAACGAAACTTTATTATCATTTCATGGTTATGACCATGTATTAATCAGTATAATATATCTGATTAAAGTGGTCAATTAGTAAAATTTACATTTTTTTAATTTAAAGCATAAATTTGTACTGAAATGTAGACATCGTATAATTTAATACATGATAATTTTTAATGTTAATCTAATAAATCTTTTTCAAAACTTACAGCACTTAATACATAAAGTGGTGCAGTTTCTGCTCTTAAAATCCTTGGCCCTAGACCAATTTGATACGCCTTACCATCGAACAATGCCACTTCATCTTCTGATAAACCACCTTCTGGCCCAAATATAACTAATACATGGTCACCAGATTTCATTTCACGAACTACAGACTTAAAATTGTGTGTTTCACCAGTTTTCGCAGCATTTTCATAAGCGATGAGTACATAATCGTATTCATCGATATAATCATAAACTACTTTTAAACTCGCTTCATAAGTTATGGATGGTATTGCTAAACGATAGCTTTGTTCAGCTGCTTCTTTAATAATCTTTTGCCAGCGCTCTAATTTTTATCAATCTTACTATCATTTAATTTAACCACTGAACGTTTCATACCAGCAGCTATGAAATGATTTGCGCCTAACTCTGTCGATTTTTGGAGCATCCACTCATATTTATCAGCTTTAATTAAACCACTACAAATCGTAATATGTTGAGGTAATTCAGTATCAATATCAATTTTTTCTACTAATGAAAGTTCAATACCTTCAGTAGCTATATCGATAATTTCACACTTATAAACATTCTGATCCACAAATGTAATAATTATTTTTTCACCAGTTTGATGACGCATCACATTGGATATATGATGTATGTCACCTTTATCAGTAATGAAAAAACGCTGATTTACATCAGCGTTTTGGTCAATAAAGTATCTTTGCATTGTTATTCGCTCACTTTCTGTCCAACGATACAAACCCAACTGTTATCGTGATTAATAGAAACAATTTCAAAACCACTACGCTTCATATGATTTACAATAGATTCATGTTTTTCTTCTATAATACCAGAAGTTATAAAATAACCATCTTTATTTAAAACGTTATAAGCATCTTCGATCATTTCTTCAATAATATGAGCTAAAATATTGGCGACAACAACATCAAATTTTTCAGTTTCCTCTGTTAGTAAATTTCCAGGAACTGCTTCAATTGCCTTATCACAATGATTTTTCATAAAATTTTCTTTAGCAACTTTCACTGCCATTTCATCAACGTCTAATGCTTTAATACGTTTAACACCTAAAAGATGTGCAGCAATACTTAATATCCCTGAACCTGTACCAACATCTATAACTGAATCACTCGGCTCCACATAAGTTTCAATTGCTTTTAAACACATGCTCGTTGTAGGATGATCGCCTGTACCGAATGCCATACCTGGGTCCAATTCTATGCACAATTCACTATCATCTTCTTTTTGATATGTTTCCCAACTAGGGACTATCGTAAATTGTTTTGATGCACGAAATGGATGAAAATAATTTTTCCATTCATTTTCCCAATCTTGTTCTTGAAGCATTTGCTCTTCGTAGTTAAAACTAGAGTTATCTAGAGATTCAACTTGCGAAATTTCATTTAAAAGCGCTTTTCTAAACGTTTCAGTATATTTCAGTTCATTGAAATACGCTTTAAGCCTGACCCCTTGCTTAGGATAATCATTAGCATTAAGCGCATATAGCTCGCCATATTTATCCTCAAAGTCGTGATTTAAGTCATGAGAGTCCTCTATAACGACACCATTTGAACCAAAATCTTCCAATATATTAGTAATTATAGGCATTGCTTCATGATTAGCGATGATTGATATCTCGGTCCAATTCATATTCTAATCTCCTTTAAAGAATCTTTTAGCTTTGTCTCTAAAATTTGATGCTTGTTCAGAAATTTCTTCACCATCAATTTCGGCAAATTCTCTTAATAATTCTTTTTGTCGATCACTCATTTTACTTGGTGTTACGACATTTATATTGATAAATAAGTCGCCATAGCCGTAGCCATGAACATTCTTAATTCCTTTTTCTTTTAGACGGAATTGTTTTCCAGTTTGCGTACCTGCTGGAATTGTTAACATCACGCTACTATTAAGCGTCGGCACTTTAACCTCGTCACCTAGTGATGCTTGAGCGATACTAATATCAAGTGAATAATAAATATCATCGCCATCTCTTTCAAATTTTTCTGAAGGTTTGACTCTAAATACAATATACAAATCACCTTGAGGGCCACCATTTTCTCCAGGAGCACCTTCACCAGCTAATCTAATTTGTTGTTCATTATCTACACCTTCAGGGATTGTCACACTGATTTTAACATTTTTATTCTCAGTACCTTTACCTTTACATGTTGGACATGGTTCTTCAAACTCTTGGCCAGAACCACTACATACTGGACAAACTTTTTCAGTTCTAACTCTACCAAGTATTGTATTTTGTTCTACAGACACATGTCCAGCACCACTACAGTATTGACAAGTTTTCTTTTTAGTTCCTGGTTTAGCACCTGCACCATCACAAGTGTGACAAGACACATCTTTACGGATCGAAATTTCTTTTTCACTACCGAAAACAGCTTCATCAAACGTAACTGTCATCGTATACTGTAAGTCATCGCCCTTTCTTGGAGCGTTAGGATCACGTTGTTGACGTCCGCCACCAAAGAATGAACTGAATATATCTTCGAAACCGCCGCCACCAAAGCCACTAAAGTCTTGGCCACCGAATCCTTGGCCGCCAAAGCCACCTTGAGGACCATCATGTCCAAATTGGTCATAATTTGCGCGTTTATTTTCATCACTTAATGTTTCATAGGCTTCAGAGATTTCTTTAAACTTCTCATCAGAACCTTCTTCTTGATTAATATCTGGGTGATACTTCTTTGATAATTTACGATAAGCCTTTTTAATTTCATCTTTAGAAGCGCCTTTGCTGACACCTAAGACTTCATAATAATCTTTTTTGGCCACTAATATCTCTCCTTTTACAGTTTTATTAAATCATTTTAAAAAAAGGAAAAAGTCAAAGCCAATGTTCAATTGACTTTGACTTAATTTGGCTAAGCAATTGTGTCATATTTTTCTATTAATAACAATTAATTAGTCAATGACTATACTTATTTTTGGTTGTCTTGGTTGTCGTCGTCTTTTACTTCTTTGAAATCAGCATCTTCAACATCACTATCTTGAGAAGCATTTGCTTCTTCACCTTGTGCTTGTTGTTGAGCTTGAGCAGCTTGTTCGTATACTTTTGTTGATAAGTCTTGAACTACTTTTTCTAATTCTTCTTTTTTAGCTTTGATATCTTCAATATCTTCGCCTTCAAGTGCTGATTTTAATGCTTCTTTTTTCTCTTCAGCATTTTGTTTGTCTTCTTCGCTGATGTTTTCACCTAAATCAGTGATCGTTTTTTCAACTTGGAATACTAAGCTGTCTGCTTCGTTTCTTGTATCACTTTCTTCGCGACGTTTTTGGTCAGCGTCAGCGTTTTCTTCAGCATCTTTAACCATACGATCGATTTCATCATCTGATAGTGAAGAGCTAGATTGGATTGTGATATTTTGCTCTTTATTTGTTCCTAAGTCCTTAGCAGTAACGTTTACAATACCATTTTTATCGATATCGAAAGTAACTTCGATTTGAGGTACGCCACGTGGAGCTGCTGGAATATCAGTTAATTGGAATCTACCAAGTGTTTTATTGTCTGATGCCATTGGACGTTCACCTTGTAACACGTGAATATCAACTGCTGGTTGGTTATCTGCTGCTGTTGAGTATACTTGTGATTTAGATGTTGGGATTGTCGTATTTCTTTCGATAAGTGTGTTCATACGTCCACCCATGATTTCAATACCTAATGATAATGGTGTAACGTCTAATAATACTACGTCTTTAACATCACCAGTGATTACGCCACCTTGGATTGCTGCACCCATAGCAACAACTTCATCAGGGTTAACGCCTTTATTAGGTTCTTTACCTACTTCTTTTTTAACAGCTTCTTGAACTGCTGGGATTCTTGTAGAACCACCAACTAAGATAACTTCATCAATGTCTGAACTTGATAAACCTGCATCGCTCATTGCTTGGCGAGTTGGTACCATTGTTCTTCTGATTAAATCATCAGCCAATTCTTCAAATTTAGCACGAGTTAAATTAATTTCTAAGTGTAATGGACCATTTTCTCCAGCTGAAATAAATGGTAGTGAAATTTGAGTTTGAGAAACGCCAGATAAATCTTTTTTAGCTTTTTCAGCAGCGTCTTTAAGACGTTGTAAAGCCATTTTATCTTTTGATAAATCTACGCCGTTTTCTTTTTTGAATTCAGAAACTAAATAGTTAATGATTACTTCATCAAAGTCATCTCCGCCTAGTTTGTTGTCACCTGCAGTAGAAAGCACTTCGAATACGCCGTCACCTAATTCAAGGATTGAAACGTCAAATGTACCGCCACCTAAGTCAAAAACTAATACTTTTTCTTCTTGTTCTGTTTTGTCTAAACCGTATGCTAAAGCTGCTGCAGTTGGTTCGTTAATAATACGTTCTACTTCTAACCCAGCGATTTTACCAGCATCTTTAGTTGCTTGACGTTCACTGTCGTTGAAATATGCAGGAACAGTAATAACTGCCTTTTCTACTTTTTCACCAAGATAATCTTCAGCTGTACTTTTAAGGTTTTGTAATACCATTGCTGAGATTTCTTGAGGTGTGTATGATTTACCTTCAACATCAACTTTGTAATTCGTACCCATGTGACGTTTAATTGATTGGATTGTATTAGGGTTTGTGATTGCTTGACGTTTAGCAACTTCACCTACTTGAGTTTCATCATTTTTAAATGCAACTACTGATGGTGTAGTTCTTGCACCTTCAGGGTTTTGAATTACTTTTGGCTCATCGCCTTCTAAAATTGAAACACATGAATTTGTTGTACCTAAGTCAATACCTATTACTTTACTCATAAATAATTTCCTCCTGTTTGTTTGTATAAATTGGTGTTTTCATCAATATTAAAACCTATTGATTTACTTTAACCATTGAAGGTCTTAATACACGTTCTTTTAGTTTATAACCTTTTTGTAGCTCTTGAGTGATTTCGCCTGATTCAAAATCAGGGTTATCATCTTGAACTACAGCTTGATGAACGTTCGGGTCAAATTGATGACCTTCAGTTTCAATTAATTCTAAACCATTTTCTTTTAATGCATTAATTAAGCTTTCATGAATCATTTCCACACCTTTTTTAAGTGATTGGAATTGTTCATTTTCGCCTTCAATTTGTAGCGCACGCTCAATGTTATCTATTGTTGGTAAAATATCATTAAGCACATCTTGCGCTTTATATGCTTTCATTGTTTGATTTTCTTTTTGGATTCTACGCTTGTAATTTTCAAACTCTGCGTATAATCTTAAATACTTTTCTTCATTTTCTTGAACATCTTGTTTTAATTGTTGAATTTCTTCATCTTTAGGATCCACATCTTCAGTAGTTTCTTGTGAATCGTCCTCCTGCAGATTATCTTGTGATGCATCTGTAGTTTCATCAGTATTTACAGCAGATGTATTTTGCTCGTTATCTGTTACATCTTCATTTGCTTCTTGATCAAATACTGATTCATTTTTTTCTGTCATTTTCCGCCCTCCAATACAATACTTAATTACCAAATCGTATTTAGTAATCGTATTACGTTCTGATAATTCATTGCTGTTGGTCCGATAACCGCAATTTGCCCTTTTAATCTATCGTCAATGTGATACTGACTTGTGACGATAGAAATACCACTCAAACTTGATTCTATTTCATGTCCAATTTTGACGTTTATTGTCGAATTAGACATATCATCAAGTAATTGTGTAATTTTATTCGATTCTATATATTGCAAAATAGGTTGAATCGATGACACGTTCGTTTCATTCAACGCATCAATTAGTTTAACCTTTCCGCCCATAAAAATGCCATTACTTTGATTATCAAAATGAATCTCGATTGTACTTAGCATATCTTTGATAAAATGCTTCTCTAATTCAGAATTAACAAAAGCATCTAACTCATTTTCAAAACGATGATGATTCCATTCATCATATTTAGCAGTAACAAAATTCGAAATTTTTGTTAGTTCGTCATTAGATAACGGAACATCGGATGCTAAATGCAGATGTTCTACATGACCGGATGTGAACACGACTACCATTATAACCAAATAGGCATTTGCTCGAATCAAATGAATGTTATTAATTATATCTTTTTTGTGATTTGGACGCATTACCAACGTTGTATATTGAGATGCAATTGAAAGTTCATTTGCAAATTCGCTCAGTGCTGAGGAAATGTCATAATGATTATCAACTAGTAAATCACTCAAACGTTGAATTTTTGTTTGCTGTTGATGAGATGTTTGTTGCAATAATTGATTCACATAATATCTGATGCCTGACTGTGATGGTGATCGCCCTGATGAAGTATGTGTCTTCTCAATCAATTCAAGGTCTTCGAGATGCTTCATCTCGTTTCGAATAGTTGCAGGACTAAAATTCAATTTGTGTCGTTCAATCAGCGTTTTTGAACCAATTGGATGACCTAAATCAACATAATCTTCAACAATTGCATTAAGTATGCTCAATTGTCTATCGCTAATCATGTTTTCACCTCATTAGCACTCTTTTGTTCCAAGTGCTAATTATAATTTATCAAATTGGTCAAAGTAAGTCAATGTTAAAGCATTCAATTTTAATTTTTTTTATACATTTAATAAAAATGCTTCAAAGACAATATTTCCAATGACTTTTCCACGTTCAGTCATCGTGATATGTCCGTTTTGCTCAATTAAAAGTTCACGTTGAATTAAGTCTTCTATAGTTTGACCATAGACTTCTTCTAATGTTTTTCCAAATTTCTGTGAAAACTTGTCTTTATCCACACCTATATTCATCCGTAAGCCTAAAAACATTTCTTCTTCCATTTGCTCTGTTTCGGTAGGAAATGTTGAATCTAATAAGGGGCGTTCATTGTTTTGTACTTTTTTAATGTAATGGTTTACTGGATTTACATTATTATAGCGCTCTCCATTTACATAACCACTTGCGCCAGCACCAAAGCCATAATAGCCTTCATTTTTCCAATACACTTTATTGTGTTCGGATTCATGTCCAACTTTACCAAAATTAGATATTTCATATTGATGCATCTCTGATTGTTCCATTCTTTCTAGTAGATATTCGTACATTTCTTCACCAATATCTTCATTAGGAACTTTCAATTGGCCTTTTCTATACATATTATAAAATTTTGTTTTGGGTTCTAATATCAAACCGTAACTCGATATATGATCAATATCCATCGACAAAGCCTTTTCTAGACTATCTTGAAAATCTTCTAGAGTTTGGTTCGGTAAATGATACATTAAATCTAAACTAATAGATGGAATGCCAACTTGACGAGCATTAGCAACCGATTGATAAATATCTTCTGTTTTGTGTGTTCTACCGAGTATGTCTAATAATTCTGGTTTAAATGTTTGAACACCCATAGACAACCTATTAACACCATAATCTTTAAGCAATTGAACTTTTTCAATTGTTAATTCATCGGGGTTTGCTTCAAAGCTAAATTCTCCTTTTATTTCAAAAGTATCTGTAATAGCTACTAATAATTTTTCGAGTTGTTGATAATCAAGTGCTGTAGGCGTACCGCCGCCAACAAAAACTGTTTCTAATTTTCTGACTTCACTTTGCTGCATTTCAGTGATTAAACAATCTAAATACGTATCAACTGGTTGGTTTTGTATAAAGTACTTGTTGAAATCACAATACGTACAAATCCTCACGCAAAAAGGAATATGGATATAAGCACTTTTCACTTCCATATTGCGTTCACCTACTTTCATTTTTTGAAGATGTGAGAACACAACAAAAAACTGGGGCATAAATCGAATGGATTTAAGGCCCCAATGTTTAATTTATATTAATCTTCATCCATCTTAAGAACTGCTAGGAATGCATCTTGAGGAATCTCAACGTTACCTACAGATTTCATTTTAGCTTTTCCGGCTTTTTGTTTTTCTAATAATTTTTTCTTACGGCTGATATCTCCGCCGTAACATTTAGACAATACGTTTTTACCCATCGATTTAATATTTGTACGTGCAACAATCTTTTGGCCAACTGCTGCTTGAACAGGGACCTCAAATTGTTGTCTTGGAATTAGTGTTTTTAATTTTTCAACTAACATTTTGCCACGGTCATATGCGAATTCTTTATGTACTATAAAGCTTAAAGCATCTACTTTTTCGCCATTTAGCAATATGTCCATTTTTACTAAGTCACTTTCTTTGTTATCAATAAATTCATAATCAAAAGAAGCATAACCTTTAGTATTAGATTTAAGTTGGTCGAAGAAATCAAAAACCACTTCTGATAATGGAATTTCGTAAATAATATTTACGCGAATATCATCCATGTATTCCATATTTACAAATTGTCCACGTTTACTCTGACATAATTCCATTACAGCACCAACATAATCATTAGGTACCATCATAGTAGCTCTAACAAATGGTTCATAAATCGTATCAATTTTATCTCTTTCAGGCATATTAGCTGGATTATCAACAGTAACTTCTTCGCCTGTTTTCATAATACATTGATAGATTACTGACGGTGCTGTTGCAATAAGTGCAATACCAAATTCACGTTCAATACGTTCTTGAATAATTTCCATATGAAGCATACCTAAGAAACCAGTACGATAACCAAAGCCTAATGCTTGTGATGATTCAGGTTCGAATTCTAATGAGGCATCATTTAATTGTAATTTTTCTAATGCCTCACGCAAGTCATTGTAATCTTTGTTATCTATAGGGAATAAACCACAGAATACCATCGGGTTCATTTTTTTATAACCTTGTAGTGCTTGTTCTGCAGGACGTCTGACATGCGTGATTGTATCACCAACACGTGAGTCGTCAACATTTTTAATACTAGCTATAATGTACCCTACATCACCAACAGTAAGTTCTTCTACAGCTAATTGTTTTGGCGTATTAATACCAACTTCAGTAACTTCGAAATCCTTACCTGTAGCCATCATTTTAATGCGGTCTCCAGGTTTAACCGTACCTTCCACAACTCTTATAGATGAAATAACGCCTCTATAAGGATCATACTCAGAATCAAAGATAAGTGCTTTCAACGGTGCTTCAGGATCGCCTTGTGGTGGAGGAACAACTTCAACAATTTTTTCGAGTATATCTTCTATACCAATATTAGATTTTGCACTTGCTAGCACAACCTCGTCTTTATCGATACCGATGACATCTTCTAATTCCTGCTTCACACGTTCTGGCTCTGCTGCAGGTAAATCTATCTTGTTAATTACAGGCAATAACTCCAATTCGTTATCTAGAGCTAAGTAAACGTTAGCTAATGTTTGTGCTTCAATTCCTTGCGCTGCATCAACTACTAAGATTGCTCCTTCACAAGCAGCTAATGATCTAGACACTTCGTATGTAAAATCTACGTGTCCAGGTGTGTCAATAAGATGGAATGTGTATATTTCACCATCTTTAGCTTCATACTTTAAGCGAACAGCATTTAATTTAATTGTAATACCACGTTCTTGTTCTAAATCCATGGAATCTAGCAATTGCGCGTGCATATCTCTCGATTCAACTGATTTCGTGTTTTCTAAAATCCTATCAGCTAACGTAGATTTACCATGGTCTATATGTGCGATAATAGAAAAGTTTCTAATATTTTCGCGTTTATTGAAACGGTCTTGTTTATCCATGTATTATCCTTCTCACTTTCATAATTCTAGCCCGTAAATATGTATGACATTCTTTGATATAATAACGTTTTTAGTAGGTAATTGCAAATTTACTACGATTTTTTACTATTTTCCGTAAATAATTGATATACTTGATATTGTATTCTACTTTGCATTATAGAGTGAATGTTCTTCTTTTCCAAATAGTATTGTACCATTTTCATCGATTCTATGCGCCTGCGATAAATAAATGATTGCAGAAAGGCGCTCATTTTGATAAAATATTTCTTGTTGTAATCAAATTCATTTTGATAGCGAAATCATTATTAGGAGGTGACACACATGCCAAACATCAAATCTGCAATTAAACGTGTTAATACAAACCGTACTGCTGAAGAGCGTAACATTTCACAAAAAAATGAAATGCGTACAGCAGTTAAAAGAGCACACACAGCAATTGAATCAAATGCTGACAACAAAGCTGACTTAGTAAACTTCGCTTTGAAAAAAGTAGATAAAGCTGCTCAACGCAACTTAATCCACTCAAACAAAGCTGATCGTATCAAATCTTCACTTATGACAGCTGCTAAATAATAAAAAAGCTCAAGCCATGGCTTGAACTTTTTATTTGCGTAAATAAATATACGAATAACAAAGAAGTCTGAGCCACTGTGGCTTCAGGCTTTTTTGTATTATTAAAGAATTTAAACTTGTATTAACTTTCAAATAATATTAGCTCAAACATTTAAAATTAAAGTGATAGAATAAATAATTCTAATATTAAATGTTTATCCATATAAGAAGATTTTAATTTATAGTCTGTCTCCGCACAATTATCAATAATATTCAATAAACCTTCTAATTGATAATGTCTTGCCTGATTTAATGCTAATTTCACTCTATAAGGGTGTACATTTATTGTTTTTGCAATTTGTTGTCCACTATAACCCTTTTGACTCAATATTTTACTTTGATAAAATAAACGATAATTACTCGTAATAAGTGCTAATAATTTAATAGGTTCTTCCTTCATTGCAATTAAATCTTTTACTAATCGTATTGCTTTGGCCTTATTATTTTTTTGGATGTATTCTGTCAGTAAAAACACATTCTGTTCAAGACTCCTGTTTACAATTTGTTGGACATCTTGTTTGTTTATCGTTGGTCTATCTCCTAGAAAAAGAATCAATTTTTCAATTTCTTGCTTTACTATATTGAAATTAATACCAGTTAATTCTATAAATAAATCTAAAGCATCTTGTTTTATATCTTTATAATTTCCATGCAATTCATTTTTAATCCAATTTTTAATTTCATCTTCAGACATTTGTTCAATTTTTTTTAATTGAGCATGCTTCTTCAGAGACTTCACTAATTTTTTTCGTTCATCAAGTTTAGAATGATAAACTTCGAAGACAATCATGCTCTCACCATCGTATTTTTCTATAAATTCCATGAGTTGATCTATATTATGATTTACATCTTTAGGCGCTTTTTCACCAGTAAATACATATGCATTTTGAACTAATACTGCCTTTTTATCTGAGAAAAATGGCATCGTTAAAGCTTCTTCTATAATTGGCGATAAATCGCTTTCATATAGGTTGTATTTAACAAAATTGAAATCATCTTTTGGAGTATCTAAATATTTTTCAATTACTTCTGTAGATTTCTTTTCAATTAATTCAGGCACTTCTCCGTATATTGTAATTATATTATTGCTCATATGTAGCACCCTTTCATCACTATTACACATTTAATCATTATATCATGCAGTGCTTTATCTCTCTACATAAAATCATTGTTTCAGATTAGCACTAAGTTCAAAATTAGGATTTAATGTAATAGAAATTTCTCCATTTTCACTTGTTTGTAGAACTTGAGAATTAATGCTTTTTAAGCATTCTACTATTTCTTTGTTGGGTAATTTATATCTATTATTTCGACCAACAGAAATCAGACTTATTTTCGGCTGAAGTGTATCTATAAAAGATGCGCTAGAACTTGTTTTACTACCATGGTGTCCTACTTTTAAAATATCAATATTTTCAAGGTGATACTTATTTAACAATAACTGTTCGTTATTTTTTGAAGCATCACCCATAAGTAAAATCTTGAATTTATCATATTCAATTAATGTAATAATTGATTGTTCATTTAGATCATTCGATGTTGTAATTGTGGCATCTAATAATTTAATTTTCGCTTTGTTAAGTGAAAAACTTTGCATTGATTTAAAGTCCAATAATTTTATGTTATAGCTTTTGCATATATTAACTAATGATTTTAGTTCTTTCAAATGGTAACTTTTTTATTAATTATTATATTTTTTACAGGGTATTTTTCAATCAAAAAATTAAGTTCTCCCATATGATCTATATGTGGGTGAGTAACAATTAAATAATCTATTTTTTTAATACCATGTTTTTTCAAAGTCGGTAGTATATGAAACTTTGAGATATTGTGTTGGCTTGACTCTCCTTCTTGCAATAACTTGCCACCCGTATCAATCAATAAACTCTCTTGTCTATTTGTCTCAAATAAAATAGCATCTCCCTGCCCAACATCAAGCATTGTCAATTTATAATCATTAGATAATGGCAATATCGTAACGACTATATACAATAAAACAAATGAACAAATAAATAGACTATAAAATTTATGTGCAAATAATATTAAACACCCAAATATGAGCACAAATCCTAAAGTGATATTTAAATCATTTAACTCTGGTATATACCATTTGTATGAACTTAAATTAATAAATATTTCCAAAAGAAAATCATGTAACTTTAAAATTAAATTAAGCAAATAAGTTAAAGTCATTATTTCAAATGGAAAGTGGCTTATAATAAAAAAGAAAATTACAAGTGGAAATAGTACAATAGTGTAAAAAGGAACAAAAATAAGATTTGCTAAAAAACCAAGCCATTGAATCTGGTTAAAATAAATAGCGCTAATCATAAATGAGCCTAACTGAGCTATTATAGTAATAATTAGTAGCGATTTTATCGGTGAGGATTGAGATATTAATGGCAATGTAAAAAGTATGAAGAATGTAATTAAAAAAGAAAATTGGAAGCCTATATTATAGGCGTAAGCATAAGAAATAATCGTTAAGATTATAAATAAAAGTGCGAGTACATTCATTGGATTTTTTATAATTGCTTTAGGAATTATAATAATTATTAAGGCTGCTAAAATTGATCTCACAGCACTAGGAGCTAAATCAGTATAAAGAGCATATATCGGGAGAATAATAAATAATATCATCTTGATATAGGCTAACGGACACTTAAAAATATTTAATACGTATATTAAAATGCCTATGATCGCTGCAATATGAGTGCCACTTACTGCTAATAAATGATATATACCAATTTCTTTGAATTTATCTAATTCATTATTATTAATTTTTGAGGTATCTCCACTAATTAATGCAATAATTTTCTCTGGATGTTTGATCTTGGTGTGACTTAAACGTTCGAAAATATATTGTTTATGCCTATCTAAAATAGCATGACAATTCGAATTGTTTACTTTGCAACTTTCAAAATCAATTGTATTAATAAAAAGTGAAACCGGGCTATATGAGGACTGATTTAATGGTTTTAATATTGCTTTCACGTTACATGTCTTTTGATATAGCTGTATGTATTTATTACTGTTAATGTTGTTATTAACATAAAAGTAATAGTTATATTTTTTATTATTAATTTTAACTTTACCATGTAGCTTTTGATGTTCCAGAATAGGTTTAGTCACAAATTGTGCACCTACTTCGATATTTTGATTTAAGTAGGCTGCACGTGCTTTATTCTCACTTATTAAATTACTCTGAAACATCATATAACTAATGAATGGTATGATTAAAACAAATAAAATTTGGAACCACTTTAACCTTTTAAGTATCACTAAAAAAATTAAGATACCACATAAAAATATCGATAATAATTTAACATGTAGCCATAAAAGACCAACTAAATAAGCAATTGCATAGTAAATCAGTGCCTATTTATTGGTAAGGTATTGTGCTACATGCTCTTGATTAAATGCTATTTTTTTATAATCGATACCTGATTGGTCTAGTAACTTTAATGCATATGAATGATTGTGATAGTCTTCAGCGTAATAAATTGTTTGAATACCAGCTTGGATGATTGATTTCGTACAATTTAGGCAAGGGAAATGTGTGACATATATCGTTGCTCCGTCTGTTGACACCCCTTGTTTGGCACATTGTAGTAATGCATTCATTTCAGCATGTATTGTACGTATACAATGACCATCCTCTAACAAACAATCCTCATCAATACAATGAACTTCGCCCGAAACTGAGCCATTGTAACCACCAGCAATGATTCTATTATCTTTAACAATTGTTGCGCCAACAGATAAACGTTGACAAGTGGAACGTAACGCCAATAAATGACTTTGAGCCATAAAGTATTCTTCCCATTTAATGCGATCCATGATGTTATACCTCCGTTAATAGTAATTATTTATTTTATGAGTAACTATAGGTTAATTTGTATTGAGTTATATTGCAATAAAAATCTATGTTGTAAAATATGAGCCTAATTTTTCAAGCGTCTTTGCTCCAATTCCTTTAACTTCAGTTAATTGTTCGATAGATTCAAAAGCACCATTTTGCTCTCTATATTCTAAAATAGATTTAGCTTTTGAAGGACCGATGCCAGGAACTGTTAATAGCTCTGGTTCTGAAGCAGTGTTAATATTTATTTTTTCCTGATTAGCGCTATTGTCAGTAACTTTTGTTGAATTTGAACTTACATTTTTATTTGTGGTATTAGTTTCATTGATTTGTTGATTTGAATTTATCGTTTCCTCTTTCTTTGGAATATAAATCAACTTTTGATCCACCAACTTTTCAGCTAAATTTATTTTTGACAAATCAGCATCCTCAGTAACGATTGCTCTATCTAAAAGTTGCTTAATTCTATCAGAAGATTTCATCATATAAATATCAGGATGCTTCACAGCACCTTTGATGTCCACAAAAATATCTTCTGTTTTAATCTTTTTAGCTTGTTCAGTACTATTTTTTGTATGCTTTGCATTGGTTTCTAGTTGTGTTTCTGTATTTGTGGTAATATCATCATTCGAATTTACTATTTTATGATCATTTTCGTTTGTAAAAGTACTTTGTAGCAACCAAGCGATTAAAATGACCACGATAATTAAAATTGCTATAGCTACTGCTTTGTATTTACAAATGATTTCTTTTAGATTATTCCACTGATCTAGCAATAAAAAATCACTCCTTTATACTATACACGTATAAAGGAGTGATTTTACTTTTATTTTTTGACAATGAAAAACAATCGATGTCCTTCATGACTATTATTCTTAATATCAAAATCGACAAACGTAGTAATTTGGCTAAACCCTACATTATTAAGCATTTCAATATAATCTGCTTCTGCGTATGTGCGTTGATAATGAGATTCATCGAACCTTGCATATTGATTGTCGTCTTGTTTAATAAAGAATGACATATCATGCCAAACGCTCAGTGGTTCCTCGCCTTGTACAGCTTCCCAAGCAAGAAAAACCTTTTCAGATTCATCGATATAACTTTGGTTATTAAATAATGTATTCATTTTAAAAGGTGTATGAACATCAAACATAAACACACCTTCTGTTTCTAAATGGTTAAAAACATGACTAAATGTGGTGAAGACATTATCTTTTTCAGGTAAATAATTTAAAGAATCACAAAAAATCGTAATTACATCAAATTTCTGATTCAATTCAAATTCAGTCATATCACCTTCTATCCAATTCACTTTGTTAGATTTCTGAGTTGCTATTGAAAGCATATCAACACTTAAATCCATACCTGTGATTTGGTCAAAGTCTGTTAGCAATGATGTTAAGCTGCCTGTGCCACAACCAATATCTAATATAGACGTCTTATTTTCAGCAAAATGGTTTACAATTTCTAACCATGATTCATAGGGTTGATCTAACGTTAGTTGATCATAGAACAAGCTCATTTCTTCATATTGCACCATAATTAATAAACAACCTGTCTATAACTCTCAAGAGGCGCATCACGATATAATTTCTCAATATTATAGTAATCACGTTCATCTTTATGGAATACGTGAACAACTACATTAGATAGATCAATAAGAATCCATCTGGCATCATTAAAGCCTTCCATTCGTTTTACTTCGATTTCAGCTTCGCTTGCTGCATCTTTTACCGAACGAGCTATAGCTTGAACTTGTTTTTCGTTATTACCATGACAAACTACAAAATAATCAGTCATGTCACTAATGCCTTTCATTTTTAAAGAAATAATATCTTCTGCTTTTTTATTCTCTGTTGCTTCGACAGCAATGTTTAATAATTGATCTGAATTCATTTAATCATCCTTTACTCTTTCGTCACTGTAATTGTAATAATTCAAGCATGCAATCGTGGCATCATAAACATTAATATCTTTATTAATTAAATATAGAACTGTTCGCTTAGAAATTTCATAAATGGTTTTATCTAAGCTACCTTGATTGTATGCTAAATCTCTAATTTCTTCAACGCCTGGGGTCTGACGACCTGGCTCTATATAATCAGCTATGAATATCAATTTCTCAGTTTTTGTCATTTGAGCGCGTCCAGTTGTATGATTTTTAATCGCTAATAAGACTTCTTCATCAGTGACATCAAACTGTTGATTCATTATTATAGCTGCTACTGGTCCATGTAATATTTCGGAACCATAACTCAGTAAATTACTATCTAATTCATTCTGTGTAACGATTTGATACATTGATCCTAAATCATCATATTTACAGTAATCATGTAATATACCTGCAAGTTCAGCCTTGTCTTTGTCGCCATCATAGATTTCTGCTAATTTCACAGCTGTTTCAGCAACTCTCAATGAATGGTTAAACCTTTTCTCGGGTAATTTATCTTTAACTAAACTAACTGCTTGATCAATTTTCATATAAACCTTCCTCTCGGATATATTGTTCTACACTAGGAGGAACTAAAACTTGAATATTTTCGTCGTTTTTAATTCTATCTCTGATTAATGTTGAACTAATATCAATACGCGGTATATTTATCGCTAACATACCAGGCTCTACTTCTTGAGCTGATTTATCTCTATTAACAATTACAAAAGTAATTAATGATTTTAACTCATCAATTTTATACCACTTTTCAAGTTGATTGTATTGGTCAGTACCTATAACAAAGTATAGCTTAGATTGAGGATGCTGCTTTAAAATATGCTCTACTGTATCATAAGTGTAGCTTTGCCCTTTTCGTTCAATTTCATCAAGACAAATTGTTCCAAATCCAAGTTCATTAATCGCACACTGAATCATATCTATTCTATACTGCACGTCTAAAAAATCATTATGCTCTTTTAATGGAGACATATAGCTCGGTATAAAATAGAACTTCTCAGGTTTTATTACGTTATTCACTTCACTTGCAACAACCATGTGAGCTGTATGAATCGGGTTAAACTGCCCACCATATAATACAATTGACTTAGTCATTATGGTAATTGTATTTGTTTGTTATCTTGAGATTCTTTGTACAATACAATCATAGACCCGATTACTTGTACGACATCACTTCTCGTCGCATCACTTAAGCTTTGTGCTAAATCATTTTTATCTTCATAATTATTTTGTAAAACATGTACTTTAATTAACTCTCTATTTTCTAAAATATCGTTAATTTGACTAACCATGTTATCATTTATACCTGATTTCCCAATTTGGAAAGTTGGGTCTACGTTATTTGCTTTACTTCTTAAAAATCTTTTTTGTTTACCTGTTAGCATAATATGCTCCTTTTATAAATGTTTTAGTACTGCTTCTTTCATTACTTGAATGTCTGGTGTTTGTTCGGTCCAAATCTCAAAACTTTCTGCGCCTTGGTAAACAAACATGTCCAATCCATTGTGTATAGGATTGCCTTTTTCTTCTGCTATTTCTAAAATTGGCGTTTTAAAAGGAATATAAACAATATCACTCACTAATGTATGTGAAGCTAATTGGTCGAGACTTATGGCTACATCTTTGTTTTGATTCATACCTGCAGGTGTAGTATTAATAATAATATCAAATTCAGCCAATGATTTTTCTGCGTCTGATAAACTAATCTTATTGATATCTAAATCCCAGTTATCAAAGCGACTCATAGTTCTATTAGCAACAGTTAATTTAGGTCGAACGTGTTTATTCAGTTCGTTTACAATACCTTTACTGGCACCGCCTGCACCTAAAATGAGTATATACGCATTTTGTAAATCCGGATAAGCCTGTTTAAGTCCTGTAACATAGCCTATGCCATCTGTATTGTAGCCTATCCATTTTCCGCCTTCAATTTTCACTGTATTAACTGCACCAACTGTTTTAGATTGGTCATCAATTTCATCTAAATAAGGTAAAATACGTTCTTTATGAGGTATTGTAACATTAAATCCAGAGAGCGCTTTGTCTTCTATGATTTCTTTAATAAGATGAAAATGTGCTTCAGGAATATTAATCGCTTCATATGTTGAATCATCATTTAAAGTCTCAAAGTTCGCATTATGCATAACTGGTGACAAAGAATGATCAATAGGATTGCCTATTACTGCATATTTCATACTAAACACACCTTACATTATTGAATTTCTTAATACAACATCTACATTTTTAGGTACTCGAACTATAACTTTGGCACCTTCATCAATCGTGATAAAACCTAATCCAGAAATCATCACATCTCGCTTCTCTTTACCTGTTTCTAATCTTACTGCTTTAACATTTTGTAAATCAAAATTATCAGGATTATGAGGTGGTGACAATAATGCACCTAACTGATTTTTCCACAATTCATTAGCATTTTCAGTTTTAGTTCTATGAATATTGAGTTCGTTTGAAAAATGACATACTAATGAACGTCTGCCACCACTAACATAGTCAATACGCGCTATACCACCAAAGAATAAAGTTTGACCTTCATTCAATTGATATACACGTTGCTTAACTTCTTTTTTAGGCATAATCGTTTTAAGTTCATCGTCCGTTACCACATGTGTCATTTGATGTTCTTGAATCACGCCTGGAGTATCAAACATAAATGATGTATCATCTAACGGTATGTCAATCATGTCTAGCGTTGTTCCTGGGAATCTAGATGTAGTAACAACATCTTTTTCACCAACACTGCGTTCAATTAATTTATTTATAAGCGTAGATTTACCAACATTTGTAGTTCCTACAATATAAACATTGTCGTTATTACGTAATGTGTTAATAGATGCTAATAAATCATCTATTCCTTCATTTTTTTCTGCAGATATCAATACAACATCTTCAGTTTCTAAACCATATTTTCTTGCTGTTTTCTTCAACCATTCTTTAACTCGACGTTTATTAATCTGTTTAGGCAATAAATCTAACTTATTGGCTACTAAAATGATTTTTTTATTACCTACAATACGTTTGATTGCATTAATGAAAGATCCTTCAAAATCAAAGACATCTACAACATTTACTACAATTCCTTTTTCATCTGCTAAACCGTTCAATAAATTTAAAAAGTCTTCACTATCTAAACCAACATCTTGAACTTCATTGTAATTTTTTAGTCTAAAGCATCTTTTACATATGACATCTTCACGATGTAAATTATGTTCTGGCACATAGCCTGCCGCATCTGGATCTTCAGATTGAAGTGGCGCACCGCATCCGATACATTTTAAAATTTCAGTCAATCAATTTTCCTCCCATTTGATATAGCCTTTTTTTCTAAAGTGTTGTAATAATCTTCGTTCTATCATTCGGTTGAATTTCGTAATAAAACCATCCGTTTGTTTCACGGGTACCACCATAATTGTGAAGAGGCCACGTCTATTACCTCCAAATACATCTGTAA
The DNA here is from genome assembly GCF_001663395.1 of Staphylococcus sp. AntiMn-1. Lineage (NCBI taxonomy): Bacteria > Bacillati > Bacillota > Bacilli > Caryophanales > Staphylococcaceae > Staphylococcus > Staphylococcus sp. AntiMn-1. The sequence goes on along the minus strand of NZ_CP012968.1, from coordinate 363,443 downwards.
GGATTTGGTCACCAATCACAACAATTTCAGAAGGTTTTAAGTGCATTAATTGTGCGGCTTGATTAAAAGCACGACCTCTTGGTTTTTTTGCTTTGAAAATATAATCAACATTCAATGATTTTGAAAAACTACCAACACGTTTTTCATTATTATTAGAAACAATCGTAATTGTGATACCTAATGCATTTGCTTTCTCAAACCATTGTTTTACTGCTGCAGTCGGGTCTGCTTCGTCCCATCCTACAAGTGTATTATCTAAATCTGTAATAATTCCTTTCACGCCAGATGCTGCTAGTTTATCAATATCTATTTGAAAAACGGACTGCACATATTCATTTGGCATAAAATAGCTTTTTATTATACCCATTATTTATTTTCACCTTTTTATATAGTTTTAATTAAACGCTCAACAATTTCACTAGAAGATATTGCTGCTTTTTCTAAAAATACATCGAACGTAATACCAGCATCGCCGTCAGCTAAATCTGAAATTGCACGCGTAATTATGAATGGCAAATTAAATTGATAGCAGGTTTGTGCAATTGCAGTAGCTTCCATTTCTGCAGCCATTGCTTGTGGGAAGTTCGTTTTAATCGTCGTACGTTGCTCAGTTGTACCAATAAAGCTATCTCCACTCACAATTAACCCAGTTTTAGCTACAAGTTGTTGTTCATTTATTGCATCTGTTGCCTTTTTAATTAAATGCTCATCAGCAATAAATTGTGCTGGCATTTGCGGTATTTGTCCTAACTGATAACCAAACGCTCTTGCATCTGCATCATGATAAGCAACCATATCACTGACAACAACATCACCAACATTTAATGTTTTGTCTAAAGCTCCTGCAGAGCCTGTATTAATAATTACATCAGGTTTAAATTTCTCAATTAATAATGTCGTAGAAATTGCAACATTCACTTTACCAATACCACTTTGTGTAAGTACTATCTCTTTATCATGTAGACGACCTTTATAGAATATTACATGCGCAATTTTTATTTCTTCTAATGTTTCAAGTTTATCTTTTAAGATTGCTACTTCTTCTTCCATAGCACCTATAATACCTATCATTATAATTCACCTCATATTAAAATCCTAGCCTTAGTTATTCTACCACATTTATGTTCAGAGCTCGATCATTGTTCAACTTTTTATATTAAATTCTATATGTTATTTTCCCTATTTTTAAGTTAGTAATATTAATTTTTTTATACATTTGAATTCTTTATTTTTTTCCATATAAAAACTCTGAACAATACATTAGCAGTATGTATCGTTCAGAGTATTAAAATATTGATATATTAACTACCAAATAAACCTGATAAGCTTTGTAGAGAGAATAATGCTGCAGCAATGGTAACTATTACTGCCAATATACCAAAGAGTAACATCCACGTTGGATGATGATAATCTCCGACAATTGATTTTCGTTTACTAGCTATTAAAATCGTACCTAACGTAATTGGTAGAATAAAACCGTTAAGTGCGCCAGCAACAATTAATAAAGTGACTGGTTGACCTATGAATAAAAATACTAGTGAAGAAACAACAATAAAACTAATTACGATTATATTGGTTTTATTGTATATCGATTTATGTAGTGTTTTTAAAAATGTCGCACTCGTATAAGCAGAACCAATTACAGATGACATTGCAGCTGCGAATAATACGACACCAAAGATACTACGTCCAACTGGTCCAAGTACATGTTCAAAGACTGAAGCTGGTGGGTTTTCTGAACTTAAAGTAACACCTGTAACAACTACACCCAGTACCGCTAAGAATAATAAAGCTCTTAAAACGCCGGTAGTCAATATGCCAGAGATGGCGGCTTTGTTAATAAATGGTAAATATTCTTTGCCTTTAATTCCAGAGTCTAAAATTCTATGCGCCCCTGCAAAAGTAATATAACCACCAACTGTTCCACCTACCAAAGTAATAATCGGTAATACAAGCGCCAATGGTTGTTCTGGCATAACTAAATGTTTAGCCGCTTCTGCATATGGCGGATTGGCCTTGAACATTACGAATGCTATGACTACAATCATGAGCATACCTAAACACATTGTGACAAAGTCCATAATCTTTTGACCACTTTTACTAATAAAGATACCGATCGCTAGAACTGCTGTAATCGCAGCACCAATCTTCACATCTAAACCGAAAATGGCATTTAAACCAAGCCCAGCGCCTGCTATATTACCGATATTGAAAGCTAATCCTCCAATGGCTATCAGTATTGAAATAATTGTACCTAGCCCATTGAATATCTCATTTGCTACTTCTTGACCACGTTTACCGGTAACTACTAATACTCTCCAAATATTTATTTGCGCTCCAATATCTATAATAATAGATAATAGAATAGCAAATGCGAAACTTGAAGTAAATTGTGCAGTAAATACTGCGGTTTGAGTTAAAAATGCTGGTCCTATAGCAGATGTTGCCATTAAAAATACCGAACCTAATAATAACCTTTTATGGTTTTTTGTGAACTCAAAACCTTTTTCTTCAGAACTTAATCTTTCTTTCATAGGTTAGCCCCCCTAGACTTTTTATAGAAACGCCTTCTTTCGTTAATCTTTCTCTAATTTGTGTTACAAACTCGAGAGCATGTGCACCATCGCCATGCACACAAATTGTATCAGCTTCTATGCTGATGGTCTTTTGGCTTTTTGCGACAACGGTTTGAGATTTCACCATGTTAACTACTTGCTCAATTGCTTCATTTGTATCCGTAATTAGTGCATCGTGTTCTTTCCTACTTACAAGTTGGCCATCGTCTTCGTAACGTCTATCTGCAAAGACTTCTGAAGCTGTTGTTAAACCAACTAATTTAGCTTCAGAAATTAATGACGTGTTAGATAATCCCACATATATTAGGGTCTTGTCAATATCAAATACTGCTTGTGCGATTGCACGAGCTATATCTTTATTTCTAGCTCCCATTTGATAAAGGGCACCATGCGGTTTTACGTGATTAATCTTCACGTTATGAATTTTACAAAATCCACTTAATGCACCAATTTGATAAACAACAATATCATAAATTTCATTTGGTGATAAATCCATATTTCTACGTCCAAATCCTTGTAAATCTGGCAATCCTGGATGAGCACCGATTCCTACACCATGTGCTTTGGCTAATTTAATTGTTTCATTCATTACATGTTGGTCACCAGCGTGAAAACCACAAGCGATATTTGCTGAAGTAATTAGTGGGATGATTTGTTCATCCCCTCCAAATGAGTAATTACCGAATGCTTCACCGAGATCACAATTTAAGTCTACTTGCATTAAGATACCCCTTGATAATTTGATGTCTATCTAAAAATTTTATATCTACTTCTTTTGCATCTCCATCTGCATACAATGGATATGATAATACTGCGTATAAAAAGTCAGCAGTTGTTGTAAAACCGTCTATCACCATTTCATCTAAAGTGACTTTTAATTTATTGATTGCACGTTGTCTGTCGGGTGCTTTTACAATCACTTTTGCTACTAAAGAATCATAGTAAGGAGAAACAGTATAACCTTGGTAAAGTAAACTATCTACACGTACGTTAAATCCTTGTGGTAAGTGTAATGCTTCTACTTTACCTGGTGAAGGTTGGAATTGTCGTTCTGGGTTCTCTGCATTAATTCGTGCTTCGATTACATGTCCATCAAAAACTATATCTTCCTGTGTAAAAGGCAATTCACCATTTATCATCAAGTATAGTTGAGCTTGTAGTAAATCCCTATTCGCTCTCATTTCAGTCACCGTATGTTCTACTTGAATACGCGCATTCATTTCAATGAAATAATATGCTTCGTCTGTTACTAAAAATTCGATTGTGCCTGCACTTCTATAATTAGAAGCATTTGCGACTTTGACAGCATCAGTACACATTGCATTTCTAGTCTCTTCTGTTATTGCTGCACATGGTGATTCTTCAATTAATTTTTGGTTTTTTCTTTGTACAGAACAATCTCTTTCCCCTAAATGTATGTAATTATTCTTACCATCACCAATGACTTGAACTTCTACATGTTTCGCTACGGGAATGAACGATTCAACATAAATACGATCATCACCAAAATACTTTTCTCCCTCACTCTTGGCTTCTTTAAAAGCTTTAGCTAATTCACCAACTGTTTTAACAATTCTAATACCTTTACCACCGCCACCGCTAGCAGCTTTTAAAACTAGAGGGAAACCAATATCTTTTGATATTTTCTTCACTTCTTCAATTGACTCCACAGCATTCGTAGAACCAGGAATAATTGGCACGCCCGCATCATCAACTGTTTGACGAGCGGTGATTTTATCACCCATCATTTCCATCGTCAATTGTGTTGGGCCAATGAAATCAATATTATTTTCTTCTACTTTTTGTGCAAAAGAAGTACTCTCTGATAAAAAGCCATACCCTGGATGTATTGCAGTAGCCCCACTGATTTTGGCGGCGCTAATAATTCGATCTTGATTCAAATAACTCTCTAGTGGATTTGCCTCACCTATGCAAATAGCTTGATCAGCTAAACTCACATGTAAACTCGTTTCATCCCCTAATGCATATATAGCTACTGTTTCAACATCCATCTCTCTACATGCTCGGATAATTCTAACAGCTATCTCTCCTCTGTTTGCTATTAAACAACGATACACAGCAAACGCCCCTTTCTTTCACTTATTTTATTTTAATAATCGTCTGATTATATTCGACATTCTCACCATGTGCTACTACGATTTCCTCCACTACACCATCTATGTCACTTTTCACTTCATTCATTACTTTCATCGCTTCAATAAAACCAATCGTATCACCTTTATTTATTTCATCACCAACACGAATGATTGGCTCAGTAAGCTCCTTTTCATCTTGTTGGAAGAACGTACCTACCATTGGTGATTTAACTTCTTTAAAGTTGTCATGCTCCTTTGTTTGGCCGTCCGCTACACTTTGATTTTGATTGAATGCTTGGTTGGCTAAAGTTTGTGAACTATGATCGGAAGAAAATGAATGTAATTTATTGTCATTAAAATCTATAGATATTTCACTTTTGCTATCTTTGTATTCAAATTTTTTAACTTCGTTTTCTTTTACTAATTTTATTAATTGCTCGATTTTTTCAAGATTCATTTTAATTCCCCTTTTAATAATTTTTTGATACGTGAAGCCGTTGGTCTGAATTGCGCCGTATTATAAATAGGTGTATCGATTGTATTTTCTAATACTTTCTTGAAATCTAATTCTTGTTGTTTTAATTTATTTGTTGCTTCTTCAATCGTTGTCCATTCAAAATGTAGCACGTCCCCGGTTGTTTCTGTGCTAAAATATGTAAATCTGAAGCACATACAGTAGCAATTTTTGTATAACCACCAACTGTTTGTTTATCATTCAATAGAATAATTGGATTGCCATCGTTCGGAACTTGAATGCTACCTAAAGCTACTGGTTCAGAAATGATATCCGCAGAATTAATTGGTGAAATTATCTCACCTTGTAATCGATATCCCATGCGGTCTGATTTTTCTGAAATTTTAAAATCAACTGTTGTTAATTTATCTTGCGCATCTTGAGTGAATCGATTTATTTGTGGTCCTTCGATTATTTGAATTGTATCTTTATTAAATGATTCAGTATTTAATTCTAAACTGTACCCTATTTGGGAAAGGTATGTATCGTCTTGTTTACACAAAATTACATCGTATCCTTTTAAGGCACGTCCTTTATATCCTCCGATATGACTACGTGTATGCGTTGCATAACTACCAGCTACAATTGGAACATCTATCGGTTTACCAAACAAAATATAACCTCTTGCACCATTAACTACAGCACCTAGTTCCAATACATCCCCTTTTTTCACTGAAGTTACTGTTTGAACATCAATCACTTCATCATTTATCTTGGCATTAAATTGCGCACCAGTGATAATAAAAGAATTATCTTCTAAAAATTGAAGTGTTGGCCCAATAATTGTGCATTCAATTGCAGGTCCATTATTTCCAATAAGTGTTTGACCTAATCTATATGCATATTGATCTAACACGCCTGCATTTGAAAAGCCTTGATTTTGAAAACCAATTCTACCTTGATCTTGTATTGTGCTAAATAGTCCAGGATTTAAAATTTTTATAGACATATTAAATTTTCACCCACTTTTCTATATCAAAATCGTCATATTGTTGTTCATCTAATATACGATGGTATGTTTCTTCTTCAATAGCATAAAATTTTATATAGTCTCCTGCGCCATATAAACACATAGGTTCTCTATGAATATCAAACACTCTAATAGGCGTACGTCCTATAATTTGCCAACCACCAGGCGATTGTTTTGGATAGAGACCTGTTTGATTATTAGCAATACCTACAGAACCTGCATGAATGCTTGTCCTCGGTTCTTGACGTCTTGGCGTATGTAATTGCGTATCTAATCCTCCTAAAAAAGGAAAGCCAGGTATAAAACCTAGCATATAAATTAAATAAGTATTTTCAGTATGTATTCGTATAACCTCTTTAGTAGTTAAATTATTATGCGATGCTACCTCTTGAATATCTTGTCCATAACTTCCACCATATAACACTGGTATATTAATTGTTTGTGTTGGTGTAGCTGTATCATTAAATTTTGTTATGTCCATTTGATTTAAATTAAGCGCTTTAATTATATAGGTTAAATCACTTTTAGTGATATCAATGGTTAACATAATTGCGCGATACGAAGAGACTACTTCAATAATCGCTGGATTGTTTTGTGCTTTAATATATTGTTCAACGCGTTGTACCTTTTGAAACGTATCAGGATCAATACGCTCTTCAAAATATATCATAATCGTTTGTTCATTAATTAATTTATAATTCAAAGATTATGCCCCCTTTATTACATTTACAATATAGTTTATCTTCAAATAAACTATATTGCGCACATGCTATTGATAATATATCATTTATTTTAAAATTGTGTTTAATACAAAAAGTTATTACTAATAATAAGTAAACGTTTATTAAACAAAGTATATTAGTAAATAAAATAGCAATATTATTCTAAAACTTGATTCTTATCATTAAGTTAACAAAATGTTACCATCAAGTATATAATTACTTTTATATAGTGTAAAATCCCCTTAAACATATATATGTTTAAGGGGATTTTTTTATTTAATATTTTTAATAATAACGTTTATTTCGCCACCATTAGGTAACGGTACACGTACTTCTTCTTCTAATTTTTTACCAATTAAACTTTTAGCCATTGGTGATTCATTAGAAATTTTACCATTGAATGCATCAGATTCAGCCGAACCAACAATTTGGTATTCTTCTTCTTCTTCGCCTGGTAATTCAACAATTGTTACTGTTTTACCAATTTTAACTTCATTGTTATCACCAGTATCTTCGATAATCTGTGCATTACGTAACATATGTTCTACACGTTGAATATCTTGTTCGATAAATCCTTGTTCGTCTTTTGCAGCATCGTACTCTGAGTTCTCAGATAAGTCACCAAAAGAACGTGCTACTTTAATTTTTTCAACGACTTCTGGTCGTTTAACTGTTTTTAATTCTTCTAACTCATGTTCTAGCTTCTCAAAACCCTCTCGAGTCATTGGATATTGCTTTTGATTTTCCATTATGTCATCTTCCTTTACATATACATACTATTGTTTACTTACTAAAGTTTGAATCTTTGTCGTCATTATATCGATTGCTACTTTATTACTGCCACCTTCTGGAATAATAATATCTGCATATCTTTTAGTTGGCTCTATAAATTGATTATGCATTGGTCGCACCACATTTAAATACTGATTTATAACAGAATCCATAGTACGGCCTCTTTCTTCAGTATCTCGAAGTAACCGCCTTAAGATACGCAAATCAGCATCAGTATCAACATAAATTTTGACATCCATTAAATCTCTTAATGTTTTGTTTTCAAGCGCAAATATACCTTCCACGATAATAACATCTTTTGGCTTAAATGCAATCGTTTTATCACTTCTCGTATGATTTGAATAATCATACGTTGGAACTTCAATTTGTTTCCCATTTCTCAAATCATTTAAATTCTCGATTAACAAATCATTATCAAATGCAAACGGATGGTCATAATTGGTTTCCAAGCGTTCATCAAAAGTTAAATGCGATTGGTCTTTATAATAATAGTCTTGAGCCAATAGTGCAACACTATGACCTTCTAAATTCTTCATAATTTCATTTGTTACTGATGTTTTCCCCGATCCGGAGCCGCCTGCAATTCCTATAATTGTCGTACTATTCATTATCCAATTTCCTTTCTCATCATGTTGTTGGTATAAATTGGATGATCGACTTTGATTTGCACGATTTGCAATGGGTGGCGTGCAGCATCAAGTTCATTACCTTCTTCATCATAAATTGTATCCACAACTTGTCTAAATGTTTCAATTTCAGGGCCAAAAAATTCGATTTCTTGTCCAGGTTCAAATTTATTACGTTGTTGCACTGTGGCTATATGGGTAGAACTATCATAGTCTAATACTAAACCACAAAAGTCAAATGATGCATTCTTTTTATTTTGTTGCCCAAACATTTGTTCTTCATAGCCTGGCGTGCCTTCAATAAACGCTGAGGCCGTATCTCTATTGGCACATTTATCTAATTCGATTAACCATTCTGGCTTGATTTTAAAATGTTCTGGATCCTCCGCATAAGCATCGATGACTTTGCGATACACAGAAACAACTGTTGCAATATAATGAATAGATTTCATACGTCCTTCAATTTTTAAAGAATCAACGCCAATATCCATCATTTTTGGTATAGCTTCGATTAGTTTTAAATCTTTAGGACTCATTGCAAATGGCGCAACTTCATCATCGTCATAGAACAAATCTAACTCGCCGTGTTGATCTACTTGTAACAAGTCATAATCCCAACGACAACTTTGACAACAACCACCCCTATTGGAATCACGCGCTGTCATATGATTGCTTAAAGTACATCTTCCTGAATAAGCAATACACATCGCACCATGTATAAAAGATTCGATTTCAATATGTACTTTTTCCTTCATCTCTTTCATTTCCATTGCTCCAGTTTCACGAGCTAATACCACTCGATCTAAGCCTTCTTCTTTCCAAAATTCAACGGCTTTATAATTTGAAAGAGATTGCTGTGTAGATAAATGTATCTCTAATTTAGGTGCCACACGTTTACATGTTTCAATAATAAGAGGGTCAGCAACGATAATGCCTGTTGCACCAGTTAAGGCTAAATTACGCAAATAATCATCTAATCCATTTATATTTTCATCATGCGCAATGATATTGGTAGTAACATAAATTTTAGCACCATAGCGTTGTGCAAATTCAACGCCTTCTTTAATTTCATCCATTGTAAAATTATCTGCATTTGATCTTAAACCGTATTCTTGTCCACCGAGGAACACAGCATCTGCTCCATAGTGTACTGCAATTTTTAATTTTTCTAAATTACCAGCCGGAGCCAGAAGTTCAGGTTTATTCATTTTAGGTTTATTATGTAATTTAACTTCTTCTAAAACTTTCACTGTTAAACCTCCATCAATATACTGTTTGTTTAAATAAAAAGCCTTCGTCAAACGGACGATGTTCTGGTTGTATAGCTTCAATTGGGTCGACAAGCATAAATTTTTCATCTTCATAAACTTCAGGATCTTCGTTATATAAATCAATGGCTTCTCTATATTGTTCTGTACATACATTAATATAGGTTTCTGATTGTAATACACCATCTATTTTCAATGCATCTATACCTGCTGCTAAAAGTGGCTCTAACTCTTCAATGAGACATATATCATTAGGTGACATGATATGTGTACCATTATAATCCTCATACACCGGATATTTATTATCACGTTCTTCATCGTATAATAATAATTCATTTGCTTGTTTATTTCTTTCAATTTTCATTTGTCGTTCTTGAAATGTATAATAATTGCCTAATAGCATACGTTTAGATTGGAACATGCAAGTCATTCCATGCACTTGAACTTCAATCTCAACATCAGCATTTTCCTTAATATTAATAATCTCTTCTAAACTAAGCTCTCTAGCTAATTGAGCACGTTGAGCACCTTTTTTTCCCCAATAATTACATTGAAAATAATTGGTAACAAGTGCTTCAGCATCCCAATTTAATGGGATTGGATGTGCTTGTTCTTTTACAAACATAACCACTGCCGGGTCACCAAATATAATTCGGTCTACTTTAATTTCATGCAAAAAATTAATATAAGACGCTAATGCGTTCAGATGATAATTATGAAAAATGCCATTAACAGCAGCATAAGCTTTTTTACCTTGACTATGTATTAAATTCACAGCTTTTATCATGTCATCTTTATTAAATTCACCTGCAAGCCTTAAGCCGAATTTTTGTTCGCCAATTACAAAAGCATCAGCACCTTTTCCAATTAATGTTTCAATATGTGCAACAGATTTTGGTGTTACTAATAATTCTGTCATTTTGATTCCCCTTTAATTGAAATTGCCAAACCATCATCCATGTTTAAAAAATTAGTAGTATAATCCGTGTGGTTCATTAGCCATTCATTGTAATCTTGTACTTTCTTTACCATTTGTCGGACATTTCTATTACGAACGACAGAAATATCAGATACAAAACCGTGATAAAGTACGTTGTCAGTAACTACGATGCCCCCTACTTTTAATAAAGGCGTATAAAGTTCAAAAAACTTTTTGGATTGTGCCTTCGCTGCATCAATAAATATCATATCATAGCTGCGATCATCCACATTTTCAACTTGCTCCAATGCATCGCCTTCAATTAATCTAATTTGGTTATAATATTGAAATAACTCAATATTTTCTTTCGCTTTATCTTGCATTTCTACATTACGTTCAATTGTAGTCACATTAATTTTTTCAGAAATAGAAGCAAATTGCATAGCGCTATAACCAATTGCAGTTCCAATTTCTAAAATATTAATAGGTTTATGTAATCTAATAATTTGTTTTATCATTTCTAAAGTGAGCTTATCAACGATGGGCACTTGATTTTCCTCTGCATAGGTTCTTAATGATTCAATATCTTTATCAGTTTGCTTATGCAAATTTAACAAATATAATTGATTATTATCCATTTTCATAACTTCCTTTGTTGTAAAATGATACTTTCGATTTAAATAATAAAATAAATCAGTCAGAATAAATTGACTGATTGTCTTTAATAAAAGTAATTGGTTACTCGCTTTTTATAAGGGTACACGTTCAAGTATTGATACAGAGATATATCATAAATATACATAACGTACGATTGAAATTAACTTTATATATTTTACCATAAACTAGCATAAAATATAAGTGTAAATTGTGCTTTGAAGCTGTGGTGAGCTTTATGTTGTGTTTACCAAAATGGAAGTCTCTGTTTAGAATATGAACTGGACGGGGACTTATGCCAACGATAAAAAAAACTGTCAACAAAACTTCACACGTTTGTTGACAGCAAGAAAGGATGATTTCTAATGAAATCATCCTTTAGTTATTTATTAGTCCTATACGAGACTATATGTGGCTTTTATAGTTATTTTATTCGTGGTCGTGATCGTGGTCATGATCGTCCATTTCAGTATTAACTACTTCTTCAATCATATCCCACTCCTCATCTGTTTCAACAGGTAAGAATTTACCGCCTTCACCATTTTCGTCTGGCTCGTTGATCATTGGTACTAATTCAATTAAATCTTCATCATCAGATTCAGCGCCTTCTTCAGCAAGAATGACATATTCTTTTTTGAATTCTGGGTGGAAAAATTCTAGGACTTTACGGTATAAAACTTCATTACCTTCTTCATCATATAGTGTTAATAATTCCTCTTCGTTGTTAATTTCTAATTCTGCATCTTTATTCTGTTCTGTCATTATTAAACGCTCCTTTTTATTGAATAGAGTCTAAATAGCCTTGCAATATAAAAACAGCTGCCATTTTGTCTATTACTTTTTTTCGTTTCTGTCTAGAAACATCTGCTTCCAGTAAAGAACGTTCTGCAGCCATGGTACTTAATCGTTCATCCCACATAATTATCTCTACAGATGGCAGTGCTTCTTGAAGTTGCTCCTTGTATTGTAACGAAGCCTCGCCTCGAAATCCAATAGAATTGTTCATATTTTTAGGTAAACCTATAACAACAGAGCCAACATTCTCTTTTTTTATAATTTTTACTAATTGTTCAATACCTAGTTCATTGTTTTCTTCGTCTATACGGAGTGTGTCTAATCCTTGGGCTGTCCAACCCATTAAATCACTTACTGCAATGCCTACAGTCTTACTTCCAACGTCTAAACCTAATATCTTATGCTTTAACATATATTATTTTGAATTCTCTTGTAAATAATTCGAAACAAGTTCTTCCATAATATCGTCACGATCTATGCGGCGTATTTGGTTTCTAGCCTCGTTATTACGAGGTATATAAGCTGGATCACCTGATAGTAAATAACCTACGATTTGATTTACAGGGTTATATCCTCTTTCTTCCAACGTATTATAGACATTTTTCAATACTGTTTTGACATCTTCTTTTGGAATTTCATCGTAATTAAACTTCATTGTTTTATCAAAATTTTCCATTCTTTTAGCACTCCTTCGTATCAAGTAAAATTAGCACTCCTTCGTATCAAGTAAAAAAAGTTCTTATTTACATTCTACATTACTATGCACTGAAGTTATAGAGATTTAATGTAATCTTTAATGAAACGTAATGATTCTGTGATGTTTTCAGGTTGAGTACCTCCACCCTGAGCCATGTCAGGACGGCCACCGCCTTTTCCACCTACAATAGGTGCCATGTTTTTAATAATATCTCCTGCTTTCACTTTAGCAGTTAATTCTTTTGGTACAGTGGCAACCAATGATACTTTTCCATCTACGTTACTTACTAATACGATTACTGTATCTTGTAATTTCGATTTAAAGTCATCCATCGTTTCACGAATTGCTTTGGCATTTGCAACTTCAACTTCTGTCGCTAAAACTTTCAAGCCATTTATATCTTCAACTTGGTCAGTGATATCACCCATTTTTAAGGCTGTAACTTCCTTGTTTTTTTGCTCTAATTGTTTTGTAAGTTCTTTTTCATCAGATTGCATTTGCACTATTTTTTCTAATACTTGCTCATCTGTTTTAACTTTAACTTGAGTCTTAACAGCATTAAATTTCTCTTGTACAGATTCTAAATATAGAAATGCTGATTTACTTGTAAATGCTTCGATACGACGCACGCCTGCACCTGTACCTGATTCACTAACAATTTTAAACAATCCAATTTCAGAAGTGTTATTCACATGGATGCCACCACATAACTCAATAGAGTATGGTGCCATATTTACAACTCTTACTACATCACCATATTTTTCACCAAATAGTGCCATAGCACCTATTTGCTTAGCCTCATCAATTGGCATTTCTTGGATATTAACATCGATGCTATTCCAAATCTCTTCATTAACACGTTGTTCAACACGATCAATCTCTGCCTGGCTCATAGGTCCGAAATGTGAGAAATCAAATCTTAAACGGTCTGCTTCAACCAATGAACCAGCTTGATTCACATGATCACCTAACACTTCTTTTAAAGCAGCATGTAATAAGTGTGTGGCACTATGGTTTTTCTTGATTGCACGGCGTTCTTCGTGATTCACGCTTGCAGAAACTTCAGCATCTTTTCTAACTGTTCCAAACTGAACTTCACCTGTATGTAAGTTCTGTCCATTTGGTGCTTTCGTTACTTCAGTCACGGCAACTTCAAATTGTTCGTTACTGATTATGCCTTGGTCTGCAACTTGTCCACCACTTACAGCGTAGAAAGGTGTTTCACTTAATACAAAATGAATTGTTTCTCCAGCTTCAACTGTATCTACTAATTCTCCGTTATAGATAATATCAGTAATCGTTGTTGCTTGATCCATGATGTCGTAACCCACAAACTTACTTTCAGTAGTTATTTTTTTCAATACTTCACTTTGAATCTGCATAGATTGAGAACTTTGACGTGCTTGTCTTGCTCTATTCCTTTGTTGTTCCATTTCAATTTCAAAAGTCTGCATATCAACAGAAAGGTTTTCTTGTGTTGCGATTTCTTCAGTTAATTCAACTGGGAAACCATAAGTATCATATAATTTAAACGCATCTTTACCATTGATTTCCTGAGTTGAATCTTTAGCTTTTGCAACTAAATTATTTAATATCGCAAGCCCTTCTTCTAAAGTTTCGTGGAAACGTTCTTCCTCTGATTTAATAACACGTTTAATAAAATCTGATTTTTCTTTTACGTTTGGATAATAAGGTTCCATAATATCCGCAACGATATCAACCAACTGATACATAAATGGTTCATTAATTTCTAGAGATTGACTGAATCTTACAGCACGTCGTAACAATCTACGCAATACATAACCTCTGCCTTCATTAGCAGGTAAAGCACCGTCAGCAATGGCAAACGCAATTGTACGTATATGATCAGAAATCACTTTAAAGGCAACATCATACGTATCTTTTTCTAAGTATTTTTTGCCAGAAACTGCTTCAACTTCATGAATAATAGGCATAAATAAGTCAGTTTCATAATTTGTACGTACATTTTGGGCGATAGAAGCCATTCTTTCTAGACCCATGCCAGTATCAATATTTTGGTTTGGTAATGGTGTATAAGTGTGATCTTTATTATGATTAAACTCGCTAAACACTAGATTCCACACTTCTAAAAAGCGTTCATTTTCTCCACCTGGATACATTTCTTCTTCAGGATCATCATGACCAAATTGATCGCCACGATCATAGAATATTTCAGTGTTGGGACCAGAAGGACCTTCACCTATATCCCAGAAATTACCTTCAATTCGGATAATTCTACTTTCTTCTAATCCCATTTCTTCATTCCAGATTCTATATGCTTCCACATCTTCAGGATGAACTGTGACATAAAGTAATTTCGGATCCATTGCCATCCATTGCTCACTTGTTAAAAATTCCCATGCAAATTGGATTGCTTCTTTTTTAAAATAATCGCCAATTGAGAAGTTTCCTAACATTTCAAAGAACGTATGGTGTCGTGCAGTAAAGCCTACGTTTTCAATGTCATTGGTACGAATCGCTTTTTGTGAATTCACGATACGAGGTTTTCTCGGTGTTTCTCTACCATCAAAATATTTTTTCAATGTCGCAACACCAGAGTTAATCCATAGTAAAGAATCATCATCAATAGGCACTAACGGCGCTGAAGGTTCAACCATGTGTCCCTGTTCAACGAAATAATCAATAAAACTTTGTCTAATTTCACTAGCTTTTAAGTTTTTCATCCTTAAAATTCCTCCATCTCAAATCAAGTTATAACAGTTATAAGAAAAAATTGAAAATAAAAAACGCCCATCCTCATAAAAGGGACGAACGTTTCGCGGTACCACCCTGGTTATAAGCATTAGTAAATCTATTTCTATCTAAATTTTAAAGATTTACATATCAGACGATAGTTATTCTTAAAATTTACTAACTCACACTTATCACTTAATTAGTTATTATTTATACTGACATAAAGCAGCGTTCAACTGTATTATCTGTACTTTCCACCAACCAGTACATCTCTTGTTGTCTAACACAGTCTACTCACCTTTATGCTAAGTTAATTATATTGTATTTACTTTCGTTACTAATGTCAATCTTCTACAAAGTCATATGGTGAAATGTCTCCCATGTTGATCATAGGGTTAATTTTAAAGATAGTATCTTCAGTCAATATGATATCTGCATCAATTGTTTTACTGATTGCAATACTATCTTCAGCATCTTCAGTTACTTCGTTATTGAAATAAGTTTTCAGAAATGTACATAATTGTGTCATTCTCACTTGACCGTGTGTTTTCAATCCAATATCAAATGCTTGTGGGTCACCTAAAAATATGAGCGACTGCTTCGCTCGAGTAAGCCCTGTATATAAAATAGGTTTTTGTAACATTCTAAAATATTGCTTGACCATTGGCATGATGACTATAGGAAACTCAGAACCCTGAGACTTATGAATAGATGTGCAATATGCATGTGTTAATTCTAATAAATCTTTTCGAACAAACGTTATTTCATTGCCCTCAAAATCAACGACAAGTATGTCTTTATTTAATGCATTTTCTTTCGCCCAAAATATACCTACGATTACACCGATATCACCATTAAAAATATTATCACTTGGTCGGTTCACAAGTTGTAAAACCTTATCTCCTTTTCTAAAAACAACATCACCAAACTCAATTTCTCGAGTATCTTTGTCTTTAGGGTTCAATATATCTTGCAAGACCGTATTTAGTTTTTTAATACCTGCGGAACCTTTATACATAGGTGCTAATACCTGAATATCACTCATGTCATATCCTTTATTTACTGCACTTGTCACTACTTTTTCAACTACTGTGGGTATTTGTTCAGTCGTACATTTGATAAAGTTACGATCATGGAAACGCTGTGTAATATCAATTGCTTCGCCCAATTTCATTCTATGTGCCAACTCAATAATACTAGAACCGTATTGTTGGCGGTATACTTCAGTTAAATTGACACGTGGGATAACTTTTGAATCGATTAAATCTTTAAACACTTGTCCAGGACCAACAGATGGTAATTGATCTTCATCACCTACTAATATAACTTGTGCGTCTATAGGTACTGCACTCAAAAACTGATGAAAAAGCCATGTATCAACCATCGACATCTCATCTATAATAATAAGTTTTGCAGATATTTCATTTTCTAAAATATCTTCAGGTTGTGTATCTTGATTCCAACCAATGAGCCGATGTATCGTCATTGCTTCTAATCCTGTAGATTCTGCAAGCCGCTTTGATGCTCTGCCGGTAGGTGCCGCAAGCACAACAGGGTAATCGTCATTTTGGTAATCATCATAGTCTAACGATAAACCATGAATCTCTGCATATAGCTCTACGATACCTTTGATTACTGTCGTTTTACCAGTACCTGGACCACCAGTTAGTAACATGATTTTAGTATTGATTGCAGTTTGTAGCGCGTCTCTTTGTGAGTCGGCATATGTTACTTCATTACGGTTCTCTATTTCACCAATTTCAAGCAATAATTCTGATTGCTCAATTTCTTTTAATTTATTTGTATGCGTAAAATTGCGATATAAGTTTTGAACACTTTTCAACTCTGAATAATACAAACTTGGTATAGCAACTTCATTTTCTTGTTGGATTAATTTCGTATCATTTACTAAATCTTGCAATACATTTATAAGTTGTTGTGCATCAACCATTTCTGCTGGTGGTTGAGACAACATATCTTGTGTCATTTCCATAACATTATTTGTAGGTAAATATGTATGGCCTTGTTTAATACATTCTTCTTCTAAAACATATAACAAACCAGCTTTCAGACGTTCATCATCATTAAATTGAATACCCACGTTACGTGCTAAAGCATCTGCTTTATTAAAACCGATTCCTTTTACATCATAAACCAATTGGTATGGTGTATTTTCAACAACTTTAAGTGTCTCACCTAAATAGGCTTGGTATATTGCCATAGCAAGCTTCGGACCAAAACCTAAGTCGTGAAGTCGTATAATGATTTGTTCTGTTTCTTGATTACTAGCGATTTGTTCTGCGATTTGCTTTTGTTTCTTTTTTGGTAGACTCGGTACTTTTTCTAAAACAGCAGGATCATTTAATATATCACTAATGGCATTCTCGCCTAACTTATTTACAATACTTTGTGCAGTTTTTTTCCCAATACCTTTAAAAAGATCGCTGGATAAATAACTAATGATTGCTTCTTTTGTTTGCGGCAACTCTTTTTCAAACGTTTCAGCTTTGAGTTGCTTACCATATTTAGAATGTGTTACAACTTGGCCTTTAAACGTATAGACATCACCTTCAGCAATTTCCGGGAAAAACCCTACAATTGTAGGCATTGAAACGAAATCTTCATTTGTTTCAATTGTATCTACCTTTAAAACCGTATAAAAATTTTCTTTATTTTGAAATAAAATAGCATCCACGGTTCCTTTAATCATTGAATTGTTAAATAATGTAGGGTCTTCCATAAGTTATTCCTCCTCTGCTATAGATTTAAAAGTTTTGATTGCGTGTTGACTCATCACATGTTCTGGATTTGCTTCAACTGCACGTTCGAAAATTTGAATTGCTTGTGTTGTATCTTCAGTTTGCATATAAGTAGCTAAGCCTAGATTATATAAAGCATCTGAATGCTTCTCATCTAAAGTTAATACATAGTTCAATTGAGTAATTGCTTGTTCAAACATTTCTAAATGACATAACACAAGACCATATTGAAATTGAACTTCTACGTCTTTACGGTCATCTTTTTCAGCGGCAGTCATTAGGAACGGTAATGCTTCTTTAAATGCCTCTAGTTGATTAAATGACATACCAAGCATATAATTAGTATCCACTAAATCTACATTGTATTTTAGAGCTTGCTGATATAGTTTGATTGCTTCACTAAATCGTCCTTCATTATAATATACATTGCCTAAATTATAATAAATCGCACCATTTTCTGGATCGAGCGTTATTGCTTTTTGAAAAAACTTTTCAGCCTTTTCAACTTCACCCGCTTCGGCTATTAAAATACCTGCATTTATATAGTTTTCAACTTCTTTGGGATTTTCTTCAATATTTGCAAATAATGCTGTTAACGCTTCTTCAATATTACCTTGTTTAATTAATTTATATATTTGTTCTTGATCCAATTTAAACCCTCATTTCTGACTATTCATTATAACATTTGCTCATCTTTTTTAAATCATATTTCAGAAAAAGAAATCGTTAGTTACTATAATATATAGCTTACTAACGATTTCTAAGTAAAATGTATTATACGACGTAACTTAACTGACCTGATTCTTTAAAGACATCATCAATTGTAGCGCCACCCAAACATACATCACCATCGTAAAGGACGACAGATTGACCCGGTGTGATTGCTCGAACTGGTTCAGCAAATGAAACGCGAATTGCATTGTCATTTTCTTTTTTTACAAATACTTTAGTATCTTTTTGACGATATCTAAATTTAGCAGAACATTCAAAGCCTTCTTCTAAATCAACTGTATTCACAAATGAAATATCAGAAGCGATTAAATAGTCACTGTATAATGCATCATGATGAAAACCTTGTTCTACATATAATACGTTGTCATCTAGATTTTTACCAACTACAAACCATGGATCTCCATCTCCGCCAATACCAAGGCCATGACGTTGACCAATTGTATAATACATTAAACCTGCATGTGTACCGATTTTATCTCCTGTTAATGTAACCATATCGCCAGATTGAGCTGGTAGATATTGAGATAGAAATTCTTTGAAATTACGTTCTCCTATAAAACAAATACCTGTAGAATCTTTCTTTTTAGCAGTTGCTAAATCTTGTTCTTCAGCAATGCGACGTACTTCTGATTTTTCAATATCCCCTATTGGGAACATAACGCGAGATAATTGATCTTGTGATAATTGATTTAAGAAATAAGTTTGGTCTTTATTATTATCGACACCACGTAACATTTCGACATGACCATCTTCATGACGTCTTACGCGTGCGTAATGACCAGTTGCAACATAATCTGCACCTAGTTTTAATGCATGCTCTAAGAAAGCTTTAAATTTAATTTCTTTATTACACATTACATCTGGATTAGGCGTGCGTCCTTTTTTATATTCATCTAAGAAATAAGTAAATACTTTATCCCAATATTCTTTTTCGAAATTAACTGCGTAATAAGGTATACCGATTTGATTGCAGACGGCAATTACATCATTATAATCTTCTGTAGCCGTACATACCCCATTCTCGTCAGTATCATCCCAATTTTTCATGAATATACCTATGACATCGTAACCTTGTTCTTTTAATATGTGTGCCGTTACAGAACTGTCTACGCCACCTGACATACCGACTACCACACGTGTATCTTGATTTGACAACTATATTTCCTCCTTAAATTTATGATAAATTTTGTGTATTTCTGCAGTTATATATTTAATTTCTTGTTCAGTCGTTTGTTCATTGAAACTAAATCTTACAGAGTGTTTTGCACGTTCTTCATTGCCATACATTGCTACTAAAACGTGCGATGGTGTCGTTGTTCCTGCTGTACATGCAGAACCTGACGAGACATATATATTAGATAAATCCAATAAGGTAAGCATCGTTTCTACATCAACGAAAGGCAAATATAAATTAACGATATGCCCTGTTGAATCTGTCATAGAACCATTCAATTCAAATGGAACTGAGCGCTCTTGTAATGTAACGAGAAATTGGTTTTTCAAATTCATTAAATGAACATTATTATCGTTTATATGATTATTCGCTAAAGTTAAAGCTTCAGCTAACCCTACAATTTGTGGGAGATTTTCTGTGCCTGCTCTTCGTTTTGCTTCTTGTTCCCCACCTAATTGTGGAAATTGTAATTTTGTATCATCTTTGACTAATAAAGTCCCCACACCTTTGGGACCTCCAAATTTATGTGCGGTGATACTCATCGCATCAATGTTAAATTCATGAAAATCTATTTCCAAGTGCCCTATCGCTTGAACTGCATCAACGTGAAACAAAGCGTTAGATTCAGCAATGATATCGTCAATATCATACATAGGTTCGACTGTACCTATTTCGTTATTAACAAACATGATTGACACTAAAATTGTTTCGTCCGTGAGTGCTGCTTTTAATTGGTCAAGTTGTATTAAGCCTTCGTGATCCACATCTAAATATGTTACTTCAAAGCCTTCTTTTTCGAGTTGTTCAAAAACATGGAGTACAGAGTGATGTTCAATTTTAGATGTAATGATGTGTTTACCTTTATGTTGACGTTCGTACGCAATACCCTTTATTGCAGTATTATTAGATTCAGTAGCGCCACTGGTGAATATAACTTCACTTGGCTTAGCATTAAATATCTTCGCTACCGTTCTGCGCGATTCATCGAGATATTTTCTTGCGTCTCTTCCCATACTATGAATAGAAGACGGATTACCATAATGAACGCTATAAACATCCATCATCTTATCTATAACTGCTTGTTTGACTGGTGTTGTTGCAGCATAATCTGCATATACTTCCATGTTTGACACTCCTAACAATTTTATCAATGTTCCAATGATAGCACCATCTAATCAAATTTTCTAGTTCTCTGTTTCAAAATGTCCACTTTCATCAATTGTTTTGTAATCATCTAATAATTTCAAAGTATCAACGGTATTTGTCTTACGATATTGATTGAGCGTCAAATTATGAAGTTGCTTATTGGATACTTCCCAATGCGTCGCTGTGAATCGTGATTGTAAGTACTGGTCATGTGTGACAATGAGCACTTGACCACTAAAACTATGAATCATGTCCATAATCAAGTCTTGTGTTGTGATATCAAAATAGTTTGTTGGTTCGTCTAATATCAATAAATTAGGATTTGAGAAAAATAATAATACAAACTGCAACCTACTTTTCTCTCCCATTGACAAATAAGCAACGGGTTCAATAATTTTATCTTGGTCGAAACCAAATGCAGCTAAAATCGTTTGGGCCTGGCTACGTGTCATACCTTCTAAAGCTAACAAAGTATTTAAAGGTGTCTCACGATACGTTAAATTATTATTTTGTTGATCGAAATAACCTATTTTAAGTGAAGGTGTAATATGGATAAAGCCTTGATCAGGTTTTATTTTTTGTCTAATCAAGTTGATTAATAGTGATTTTCCACTGCCATTAGGTCCAGTAAGTAAAATGTTTTCATTATTCTTAATTTCGAAATTCGCTTGATTATAAATACAAAGATCATTTATTGAAATACTGAAATCTTCTAACCTCAATAAATAACGTTTACGCTTTTTTTCATGATGTTCGAAACGAAACTTTCTATTATCTTTTTCGGGTTCTTCGATATTTTTTTCGTTTAATTTTTGATTTAATTGTGATTCTTTTACTTTTGATTTTTGTGCTAATTTACTCAATCGTTTTTGCATAGAGGGATCGCGAACACTCGTTGTTTGCTTAGAAGCAGCATGCCATTCTTTAACTCTTTTAATGGTGTCTTCAAGCTTCTTAACTTCTTTCTGCTGTTTTTCATAAGCATTCACTTGTGTTTGAAACTCTAAATCTATAATTTCTTTATACTGGTTATAATTACCCGTAAATTTCCTTGTCTGTGTTCGATTTATCTCTATGATATGACTAGCAGTTGCATTGATAAAGCCACGGTGATGAGATACATAGATTATTGTACATTTTGATTTATTCATGTGAGTTATCAAATCATTAAGCATAGTTTGATCAAGATGATTAGTTGGTTCATCTAATAAAATCAAATCTTTCTCTGAAATAATCGAACGTAATAATGCGACGCGTGTTTGTTGGCCTCCACTTAAAAGACCCATTTGTTTGTCTAAATCAGTTTCGGTTAAATTAAATAAATTCGCTTGTGTAATAATTTTTTGTTCTACTTCATAACCATTATATGCTATATAATCAGCTATTTTTTCATAATTATAAGTTATTTCTTTTTTTAATTTTAATATTTCTGGAAATAAAGATAAAACAAATTCCATTCCAGTTTCATTATAATAATCTGTCATATCTTGCTTCATAAGATATGCATTATCTCTATACTTTAAGTATAATTCACTCAGTAAGGTTGTTTTACCAACACCATTATCACCCACGAGCGCTATGTGTTCTCCTATTTCAACACTTATATTCACGTGATTTATCAACGTTTTACCATATTTTTCAAATGGTTTTTGAACATAATAAAAAGACATATCAATTTCCCCACTTCCGAGGATATGACATGCCATAAATATATACTGCAATCATTATATGCGGTTGCTTAATAATAGTTCATATTATTTACGACATGGACATATCCTATAACTTTCTCATTTAAATGTAGTTTTGTTAATTTATTTTCTTGATATTTATCCAATGTCTTCATCGCCTTAATTAAGCCACCTAACGTTTTTAATTTCCATCATTATAACAGTGAGCAGTTTCTTACGCAAGTTTTATAACGACTGTTATACTTCAATATAATAACAATCAATGAGGAGGACAACGATAAACATGTACAATTTAAAATTATCAGCGCTTAATCTTGTACCTATTCGAGAAGGAGAAGATGATCAAGCTGCGATTAAAGATATGGTTAAATTAGCTCAAAATTTGGAGACGTTAGATTATGAACGCTATTGGATTGCAGAACATCACAATGCACCAAATTTAGTAAGTTCTGCTACTGCTTTGTTAATCCAACATACATTAGAGCACACATCTAAAATCCGAGTAGGCTCAGGTGGTATCATGTTACCAAATCATGCACCATTAGTAGTTGCCGAACAGTTTGGTACGATGGAAACAATATTTCCAGAGCGTGTAGATTTAGGTTTAGGACGTGCTCCTGGCACTGATATGATGACTGCTAGTGCCTTACGTAGAGATCAACATAATGGTGTTTATGAATTTCCGGAAGAAGTTGAACAACTTGCCAAATATTTTGGTCCTGGTAATCAGCAAGCATATGTGCGAGCTTATCCCGCTGTAGATAAACATGTACCACTTTATATCCTAGGTTCATCTACTGATTCTGCCCATTTAGCAGCACGAAAAGGACTTCCTTATGTTTTTGCTGGTCATTTTGCACCACAACAAATGAAAGATGCAATCGAAATATATAAAGATTTATTTGAACCTTCCAATGAACTTAGCAAACCTTATGTCATCGTTTGTTTAAATGCCATTGTTGCTGATACTGATGAACAAGCTGAATACTTATCAACAACTCAAGCACAAGTTATGGTCAGTATAACAAGAGGCAGAATGCAACCACTTCAACCACCTACTGATGATTTAAAAGGTATCTTAACACCTACTGAATTTGAAATTGCCCAACAACGTATGAGTTCATCACTTATCGGCTCTGAAGAAACTGTAAAAAATAAAATTAAAACATTTATAGATGAACATGGTGATATTGATGAATTAATGGCTATCAGCTATATTTATGATCAAGAAGCCCAACTTGATTCTTATCATAAACTAAAAAACGTGGTAGATACGCTATAAAATTCAAGTAAATAAAATGATAAAATCCCAATCTACAAGTTTGTAGATTGGGATTTTATCATTTTAATTTTAGCAAAGATTATTTTTCGTCTTTGTTATCTTCACCTTTGTTATCTTCTTCTTTGTTATCGTCACTGCCACCAGTGAATTTATCAATTTGTTCTGAAGCTTGTTGTGCTTTTTCATTGTCAGACCCTTTTAATTTTTCAGATACAGTTTTTGCAGTTTCTTTTGCTTTGTCTAAGAAATTTTCAGCCATAGTAATTACTCCTTTTAAATTAAATTATTTTTTGAATTTATCAATAGCGTCATTCGCTTTATCTTTTGCATTTTCTACTAATTCTTTAGCTTTACCAGAAGTTTTATCTTCCTTGCCTTCATTTTCTAAATCTTTATTGTCAGTTACATTACCGACTGTTTCTTTCACATTACCTTTTGCTTGTTCGAATTTATTTTCATCTGCCATGTAAATAACCTCCTTAGCAATGTATACAAATTAAATACCACTAATCATTCTGTCTAAACATGAAAAAGAAAATAAATCCAGTATTTTCATTAAAAGAAATCATTCTGAACTATAAAATTATAAATTATATTACATTTTAAATATAAAACATATAACCATCTAAGTCATCAGTTTCTTTAAAATCGGCTAGATATTGTAAAGTTGTATTATCAAGTACTTCTCTAACAGCATCTCTCATTCTAATCCAAAGTTCTTTTTGCGCAGGTGGCTCTGATTCAATACTTTCTACAAACGTAATTGGACCTTCTAATAAACGTATAATATCACCAGCTGTAATTTCTTCCGCTGGTACTCTTAATTGGTAACCGCCTTTTGCACCACGAACACTTCGAATTAATCCAGCATTCCGTAAAGGACCGACTAATTGCTCTAGATATAGATCACTTAAATTATTTTCTTCTGCTATAGATTTTAATGATACGCACCCTTGTCCTTGTTTTTTAGCTAGGGAAATCATTAATGTTAACCCATATCTTCCTTTTGTTGAAATTTTCATTATATTACCTCACTTAATTCGAATACTATATATTAACATTCTATCATTTTTTACGTTAATATAGAATTAGAAAGGTGTGACAGATTGTGACGAACGAACCACTTGCATCTAGAATGCGTCCGAATAACATAGATGAAATTATTTCTCAAAAACATTTAGTAGGTCCAAAAGGAATTATTAGAAGAATGGTTGAAACAAAAAGATTATCTTCAATGATATTTTTTGGTCCTCCTGGTATAGGTAAAACAAGTATTGCAAAAGCGATATCTGGCAGTACACAATTCAAGTTTCGACAGCTCAATGCTGTAACGAATACAAAAAAAGATATGCAGTTAATTGTGGAAGAAGCTAAAATGTCTGGACAAGTAATTCTATTATTAGATGAAATACATCGTTTAGATAAAGCCAAACAAGATTTTTTATTACCGCACTTAGAAAATGGGAAAATTGTATTAATTGGCGCGACAACATCTAATCCTTACCATGCAATTAATCCTGCTATACGTTCAAGAGCCCAAATTTTCGAATTATATCCATTAGATGACAATGATGTCAGAGTCTCATTAGAGAGAGCAATTAATGATGCTGAACGTGGGCTCGCTACTTACAATCCAATTGTTGATGATGAAGCAATGACTTACTTTACCACACAAAGTCAAGGCGATGTTAGAAGTGCACTCAATGCTTTAGAATTGGCTGTATTAAGTTCTAAAGTGACTGATGGCAATAGGCATATCACACTAGAAGATGCAAAAGATTGTTTGCAAAAAGGTGCTTTTGTAAGTGATAAAGATGGAGACATGCACTACGATGTAATGAGTGCATTTCAAAAATCAATTAGAGGTAGCGATGTTAATGCTGCATTACATTACCTTGCACGTTTAATCGAAGGTGGAGATTTACCAACAATCGTTCGACGTTTATTAGTAATTAGTTTTGAAGATGTCGGTTTGGCGTCACCAGCAGCTGGTCAACGTACATTAGCAGCAATAGAGTCAGCTGAGCGTTTAGGTTTCCCCGAGGCTAGAATTCCTTTGAGCCAAGCTGTAATAGAACTTTGTTTATCACCAAAATCTAACTCAGGTATTTCAGCTATTGATGCTGCACTATCAGATATACGTAAGGGACATGTTGGTCAGATTCCTGACCACTTAAAAGATGGTCATTATGCAGGTGCTAAAGAATTAGGTCGGGCAATCGGTTATAAATATCCGCATAGTTATGAGAGCGGATTCGTTTCACAACAATATTTACCCGATAAACTTAAAAATAGAATTTATTATGAGCCCAAAACAACCTCTAAAAGTGAACAGCAATTTAAGTCTGTTTACGACAATATTAGTCATTCACAAAAAAAGAAATAAAATATAAATCAGTATAATCCATAAAAGGTAGCTCCCAAAAACAGGAAGCTACCTTTTTAAATAGTTATTAATGAATGAACATTTTTTATTTTTTGTGTTTAATACGCGTAACGGGAATGTCTTTTAGAATATCATTAATTACAAAACCTGCACTGATTAATCCAACTACACTAGGCACAAAAGCATTTGAAGATGGTGGCATTTGCCCTTTTCTTGTTGGTGCATTAGCATCACCCACTGTATCTTTAACATCTTCTCTAATTACAATTGGACTTTCATCTGAATATACAACAGGTATCCCTTTATGAATACCTAATTTTTTTAATTTACGTCTTATAATTTTAGCCATCGGATCTGTATGCGTTTTAGAAATATCTGCAACTTCAAAACGTGTTGGATCAATTTTATTGGCAGCACCCATGCTTGAAATCACGGAAATACCTCTATCTAAACACTCTTTCATTAAGTGTACTTTATAAATGATTGTGTCACTTGCATCTACAAAATAATCGATATCATACTCACTGAACAACGCTTCATAAGTTTCTTCTGTATAAAACATATGTAATGAAGTCACTTTACAATCAGGGTTAATTAATTTAATACGTTCCTCCATCAAAGTCACTTTACTCTGACCGATTGTAGTCGTAAGCGCATGCAATTGACGATTGACGTTAGTGATATCAACATCATCTTTATCAATAAGAATGATATGACCAATATTCGTTCGTGCCAAAGCTTCAGCGGCAAATGAACCAACCCCACCTACACCAAGCACAACAACTGTCTTTTCTTTTAATAATTCCAAGCCTTCTTGACCATAGGCTAATTCATTTCTAGAAAATTGATGTCTCATCTAAATACTCCTTATTATTATTAATATGCTATAACAAAACTATTATAACATTATCATATATTTATATTTACAAAATGCATTATTTATCTTACATTATTTGAAATCGTAGCATACACATTTTAAATTTCAGCAAAAAAAATACGCAAGACCGAAGTCTTGCGTACGATAGAGTCCGTTAGTGCCGTAGTTATAAAGTGCTTGATCATTCGGCCTGCTTATAACAGGTGGGTGCCCTGTTTCTTGTTTTGCAAGTCCTCCTTTGAGGCGTGTGCGCTGCAAGAAAACCCATTGGGCTCCCGGATCAAAGAGTGTTAGGCCCAAATATGAAGCAAACTTACGAACACTTCAGATGACTATCTTATGTGAACATCATAACACATAATTTCAAATTAGCAAGAATTAAAACTTTTTGCGCTAATTAATGACGAATACGTAATGAAAGTTCTTCTAATTGATTTTCTGATACTTCACTTGGTGCATCTGTTAATAGACATGTTGCAGATGCAGTTTTAGGAAAGGCAATTGTATCACGTAAGTTTGTGCGATTCGTTAATAACATAACTAAACGGTCTAATCCTAATGCTATGCCGCCATGTGGTGGTGCACCATATTTAAAGGCATCTAGTAAGAAACCAAATTGTTCTTTTGCTTGTTCGTCTGTGAAACCTAAAACTTCGAACATTTTAGCTTGTAAATCAGCATCATGAATTCTGATAGAGCCCCCGCCTAATTCATAACCATTCAAAACAATATCATATGCATTAGCTTGAACATTCTCAGGCTCAGTGCTTAATTTTTCAATATCTTCTTGTTTCGGTGAAGTGAATGGATGATGTGCTGCAGTATAGCGTTTAACATCTTCATCATATTCAAGTAAAGGCCAATCTGTAACCCATAAGAAATTCAATTTCGTTTCATCAATCATGTTTAATTCTTTCGCAAGTTTAAGACGTAAAGCGCCTAAACTTTGTGCAACAACACTTGGTTTATCTGCTACGAATAATACTAAGTCACCTGCTTGTGCTCCAGTTAGCGATTGTAACTTTTCAACATGATCATTTTCAAAGAATTTGGCGATTGGCCCATTTAAGCCATCATCTACAACTTTTACCCAAGCTAAGCCTTTAGCACCATAGATGTTTACAAATTCAGTTAAAACATCTATATCTTTTCTTGTATATTTGTCAGAAGCGCCTTCAGCTACAATTGCCTTAACTTGACCATCTTTATTGATGGCATCTTTGAATACTTTAAAGTCCATGACTTCACCAAGTTCTGAAACATCGATTAACTCCATGCCAAAACGTGTATCTGGTTTATCTGAACCATAACGACTCATAGCTTCGTTATATGTCATTCTTGGGAATGGACGCGGTACTTCAACGTCTTTCACATCTTTAACAACATTTTGCAACATTTCTTCGCCCATATCCATCACATCTTCTTGATCCACGAAGCTCATCTCAATATCTACTTGAGTGAATTCTGGTTGACGATCAGCACGTAAATCTTCATCACGGAAACACTTAACAATTTGGTAGTATTTATCAAAACCACTAATCATTAATAATTGTTTGAATATTTGTGGTGACTGAGGTAAAGCATAAAATTCACCGCCATGTACACGTGATGGTACTAAATAGTCACGGGCACCCTCTGGCGTAGATTTATTTAATACAGGTGTTTCTATATCATAAAAACCTTCTTGATCTAAGTATTGTCTAATAGAACGTGTTGTTTGGTGTCTCATTTTAAATGTTTGTGCTAACTCTTGACGTCGTAAATCAAGATATCTATATTTTAATCTGATATTTTCATCTACATTTTGATTTTCTTCATTTAAAGCAAATGGAGGTGTCTCAGATTTATTGATAATTTGAATATCTGAAACTTGTACTTCAACTTGACCAGTTTCAATTTTTGGGTTTACTGTTTGAGGATCACGTTGCTTAACTATTCCTTTAACTTCTACCACATACTCTGATCTAACAGTTTCTGCAATTTGTAATGCTTCTGCTGAAAAATCTGGGTTAAATACGATTTGGACATAACCTTCACGGTCACGTAAATCAACAAAAATTAAGCCACCTAAATCTCTACGGTTGTGTACCCAACCTTTTAATGTTACTTCTTGGTCTAATAACGACTCAGTTACTAAACCACAGTATGTTGTGCGTTTACTCATGATATCTCTCCTTAATTTTTGAAATAATTAACCATTTCATCTAATTTAATAGTTTCAGTTTCGCCTGATTCCATATTTTTTACATTAATTTTATTTTCTTCTAGCTCTTGCTCGCCAACGACTATTGTATATCTCGCATTTAATCTATCTGCTTGCTTCATTTGGCCTTTAACTTTACGTTGTAAATAATCTTTATCTGCCTTCACACCATTTTTACGTAAATCATTTAATAGTTTAACAGCATAACGGTCCGCTTTATCGCCCATTGTTACAATAAATAAATCAAATTCATGATTGGCATTAAGTTCAATTTGTTCTTCCTCTAGTGCAAGCAACAATCTTTCAATACTTAACGCAAATCCTATACCAGTTTGACTTGGTCCATCTAATAATTCCAATAAGCCATTATATCGTCCGCCACCACATAATGTAGTAATCGCACCATCATAATTAGGGTTATCCATCATTAACTCGAAAGCAGTATGTGTATAGTAATCTAATCCTCTAACTAAGTTTGGATCTTCTACATACGGAATACCTAAATCATCTAAATGTTGTTTTACTTCTGAATAATAAGCTTTTGATGATTCATTTAAAAATTCTGTAATAATTGGAGCTGTTTTTATTTCTTCTTTATCTTTATCGATTTTACAATCTAAAATCCTCATCGGATTTGTGTGTAAACGTGATTGACAATCACTACAAAATTGATCGATTACAGGTTCAAAATGATTCACAAGTGCATCATTATATTCTTTACGAGAATTTATATCACCAATACTATTAATAACGAGTTTTAAGTGTTTCAATCCAAATGACTGATAGATATGCATTGCCATTGCTAATACTTCTGCATCAACACCTGGATTTTCAGCGCCAATAGCTTCTACACCAAACTGAGTGAATTGGCGATATCTACCTTTTTGTTTTCGTTCATAACGAAACATTGGTCCGTTATAGTATAGTTTAATAGGTTGGTTCGCAATACCTTGCATTTTATTTTCTATATATGAACGCACAACTGCTGCTGTGCCCTCTGGACGTAATGTGATATTTCGGTCACCTTTATCTTTAAAGGTATACATTTCTTTTTGAACAACATCCGTTGAACCACCTACACCACGTGCAAATAATTCAGTACTTTCAAAAATTGGTGTACGAATTTCTTCGTAATTATACAATTCCATGAGTTGATCTAACTTTGCTTCAATATAACGCCATTTCTTTGTTTCCTCTGGTAAAATATCTTGAGTCCCTCTAGGTATATTTATCATAGAACCTCTCCTTTTAAGCAATAAAAAAAAACCTTGCATGACTAATAGTCATACAAGGGACGAATTTCCGTGTTGCCACCCTAATTGGTTATAAATATTTAAATTTATAACCCACTTCATACGAATAACGTTCGTTACACGGCTTTATTTTTAAAGCACCTCTTCTTGTGTTAAATTTCTAAATTACTAAGCATAATTTTTCAGCCAGGAATTATGTCTCTTCGCATTGTTTAAATGTTACCATTTCGTTTAGAATTTTCAAGAATCATAGCGGTTTTAATATAGAATTCATATTTAATAATAACGAGTTTATGACTAATATGCAACCCTTTTATTCTGAGAAGTATGCACGTAGTCCATCAACTACTGCTTTTTCTACAATTTGTCGATGTAATTGATCTCTAATCATATCTTCATCTGTAGGATTACTAATATAACCTAACTCTAATAATACTGCTGGTACATCTGTTTGTCTCAATACTTGGAAGTTTTCTTGTCGTGCGCCTTTATTTGTTAATAAAGCTTTCTTTTGTAAACTTGCACTCAACGTCTCTGCTAATGCTTTTTGATTTTTCTTAAACCAATAAACGGTACTACCGTTTGCTTTAGCTGATTTTAATGAATCATTATGTATACTAATATAAGCATCACCTTTAATATTTCTATCGCTAAGACTGACATATTCATCTGAACTACGTGTCATATTCACTGTTGCACCTTCTTTTTCTAAAAGTGCTTTGAGTTCTTTAGCGGTTTTTAAAGTGTATACTTTCTCTTTACTATGTTTGTTTGTATTACTTGATGCCCCCTGATCACGTCCACCGTGACCAGGGTCAAGTACAATTATTTTATCTTTCAAAGGTTTAGCATTCTTGTTAGTGTCTGCTTGAATATTTAAATTCGTATGCCAACCAGCCACCCAGCCTTTTTCATTGTTACCGGATTCTACTTCAATCCACTTACCAGATTCGCCAATTTTATGGAAGTTTTGTCCCTTTTTGATTGAATTAATTTCTGGATAAACAGCGTTAGGTCCAGTTCTTAATTCTGCATCTTCAGTAATATAAATCGTACTACTGTTTTCATCATTATGATTTAAGAAAGCAATAATCATAATAATGAAAATGACAAATGCTACTGCGACAATAAATGTGGGGATATTTCTAAGATTATGTTTTTCTAACCAAGTATCGAGTTTTTTCATACTATTTTGCCATCCTGACTTTCATAAATCACTGTTACAGGTCCATCATTAGCAATATTCACTAACATATCCGTACCAAATTCGCCTGTTAACACGTTTATTCCATAAGAACGTAATGCATCGTTAAACATTTCGTAATATTCATTTGCCTGTTCGGGAGGCATAGAATAAGAGAATCCTGGTCTGTTCCCTTTTCTAACATCTGCATACAATGTGAATTGCGATATAGATAAAATTTCACCTTCAACTTGTTGAATATTTAAGTTAAGCTTTCCATCATTATCTTCAAATAACCGTGCATTCACAATTTTTTTTGCTAATGCCAAAATATCAGCCTCGGTAGATGTTTTACCAACACCAACAAATAAGCAATATCCTTTTTTTATTTTATTTTCAATATTTTCATTAGAAACCGAAGCTTCTTTTACTCTTTGTACGATTATTTTCATGTATGTTGCACCTCTAATTCCAAACTCTTGTGACAGTATATACATCGCCGAGTTGTTTAATCTTGTCTACAACTTGGTAAACTTCGTTAACATTTTTTACCATAACACTAATATTAATTACAGCATTTTTATCGATATCTGACTTACCAGATACTTTCACTAAATTACTTTTAGTTGAATTTACAGCTTGTAACACTTCATTTAGAAGCCCATTTCTATCGTAAGCAGAAACTTCTAAATCTACCTGATAACGTTGAGTAGCGTCTTTAGAACGTACCCATTCTACATGAATCAAGCGGTCTTTTTCACTTTTAATATTAGGGCAATCTGTTCTATGTACTTTAATGCCATGCCCTTTAGTGATATAACCAACAATATCATCACCTGGGATTGGATTACAACATTTTGATAATTTGATTAAGACATTTTCAATACCTTCAACATATACGCCACTATCCGTTGTAATGTCTTCTTTAATAGGTACTGATTTAGAAATTTCTTGTGCTGAATTCAATGCTTTTTGTTTATCTTGAATACGCTGTTTTTCAGTCAATTTATTCACTATTTGTAAAGCTGTTACGCCACCAAAACCAACTGCAGCAAATAAGTCATCATCGTTAGCAAAATTATATTTATTATTTACTACGTCAATGTTTTCTTCATTTAATACTGTGTCTACTCTGAAACCTTGATCTTTTATTTCCGCTTCAATCATAAATTTACCCTTTTCAATGTTTGAAGAGCGATCTTGTTTTTTAAAGAAACTGCGAATTTTACTTTTCGCACTTGATGATTTTACAATTTTCAACCAATCTCTACTTGGACCGTAAGAATGTTTGCTTGTTCTAATTTCAACAATATCTCCAGTCTGCAATACATAGTCTATAGGTTCAATCTTACCATTTACTTTTGAACCTATCATTTTATTACCTACTTCACTATGAACTGCATATGCAAAATCAATAGGAACTGCACCGTAAGGCAATTCTACAACGTCACTTTCTGGTGTAAATGCATATACTTTGTCACTTTGTAAATCAAATTTAAGTGTTTCCATAAATTCTTCAGCATCCGAAGTAGTATTGTCTGTTTCTGCAAACTCTTTAATCCAATTTAATTTTTTATTAAAGTTTTGTGCTTTCTCAGTTACTTTTTTGCCTTCTTTATATGCCCAGTGTGCTGCTACACCATGTTCAGCGATTTCATGCATTTCAGAAGTTCTGATTTGTATTTCAAGCGGATCGCCGTTTGGACCAACAACAGTTGTATGCAGTGACTGATACATATTTTGTTTTGGCATCGCAATGTAATCCTTAAATCTACCAGGCATCGGTTTCCAAAGTGTGTGTACTAAGCCCAGTACAGCGTAACAATCATTGATAGAATTTACGATAATTCTAACAGCTAATAAATCGAAAATTTGATCAAACTGTTTCTTTTGTTTAACCATTTTTCTATATATACTATATATGTGTTTAGGTCGTCCATTGATTTCTCCAACAATATTCATACTAGACATATCTGCTTGTATACGATTTATAGCATTTTGAATGTAATCTTCTCTTTCACTACGTTTTTTCTTCATTAAATTAACAATTCTGAAATATTGAACGCTATCTATGTATCTAAGCGCTGTATCTTCCAATTCCCATTTAATGGTATTGATACCTAATCTATGAGCCAAAGGTGCATAAATTTCGAGTGTCTCTTTAGAAATTCTAATTTGTTTTTCTCTTGGCATCGGTTTTATTGTTCTCATATTATGTAAACGATCTGCCAATTTAACTAAAATCACACGTACATCTTTAGCAATTGCGATAAATAGTTTTCGATGATTCTCCGCTTGTTGTTCTTCTTTCGAACGATATTTCACTTTTTTTAATTTTGTTACACCTTCTACAATAACTGCAATTTCTTCATTGAACATACCTTGAACATCATCAAATGTATAAGGTGTATCCTCGATTACGTCATGTAAAAATCCCGCAACAATTGTTGGCCCATCTAAATGCATTTCAGTTAATATGCCAGCAACTTGAATTGGATGCATTATGTATGGTAAACCATTTTTTCGAAATTGACCTTCATGTGCCTCATAAGCAATATGATAACTTTTTAACACATATTCATAATCTTCTTTTGACAAATATGATTTGGCTTTGGATAGTACTTCATCAGCACTATATGGATATTCATTGTTCACTTAAGACACCCCTATACTAAATATTAATCGTTATTAGATACCCAGTATTATATTTCGTTAGCTTTATCTAATTTTATTTAATTACGATTGTAACGTATTTTCATTTTATTAGGTCAAATTTTGTATAATAGTTATATGATACTACATGTTATTAAATAAATAAATGAGTTCATGTGCGTATTGGGAAAATAAAGTTTATTTTTGAATATTATATAGTGTGTTCAAGTATATGTCATTTATATGAAAGACTCAAATGTTTTAAAATTTCAAAAAAAATGAAATAGCTTAAGACAAAAGGTCTTAGGTAACTCACCGACGATTCGCTCTAATGTAATAAATTATATATATTTTAAATAAAAAAGAAGCTAGAACATAAGTACATGTCTGAGCTTCTTTCGTTATCTTACTATTATATTTTATTCGTCGTATGAGATTAAACTCATTACGTCGTAATCTTCTATTTTTTCAATACCGTTAAGATATTTAAGTTCAATGATAAATGCAATCCCTACAACGATGCCACCTAATTGTTCAACAAGTTTAATTGCCGCTTCAATCGTTCCACCCGTAGCTAATAAGTCATCGGTAATTAGCACACGTTGACCTGGTTTAAGCGCATCTTTATGCATTGTTAGCACATTTGTCCCATATTCTAAATCGTATTCGTAGCGAATTACTTCTCTTGGTAATTTGCCTTCTTTTCTAACTGGCGCAAAACCAATACCCATTGAATAAGCTACTGGGCAACCTATGATAAAGCCACGCGCTTCTGGTCCAACTATCACATCTACATCACGGTCTTTAGCATAATGGACAATTTGATCTGTAGCATAACCAAATGCTTCACCGTTATCCATAATTGTTGTAATATCTTTAAAGTTAACTCCAGGCTTTGGCCAATCTTCTACTTCCGACACATACTGTTTTAAATCCATTCAAACTTCCTCCTATTTATCTACCAGTTCAGACTTAATCCATTGCTTTAAATTAGTAAAATCTTCATAAAGCAACATTTTTTCAACTTCAATTCTTTCCAAACGACCTTGATAATACTTACTCGATTCAATTGCTTTCTTAGTGGAGTCGCTATTTATCTTAATTATACCATTTTCATCTTTGATAAACTCTAAATCAAGGAAAACTTTCAAGATGAATTTAAGCATACTAGACTGTATATTTAAGTATTGGCAAAGTTGCATACCATCTTTAGCTAAATTAGTTTCTCTTTTCGTAGCTAACGCTTTAAAGCATTGTTTGAATGTTTCCATTTTGGGCATGCCTTCGAAATAAATCGAACGTTCATGATTTAAAACAAGGTAAATTTGGGAAACCTCCACAGTTTTCAAAGTATCTTTAATTTCTTGTATCGAAGCAGGCAAATCACGGAACACATATTTATCATAATTTTGCTGAATTTCATCACCATAAAAGTAATAATTCTCGCCTAGTTTTTCGCTTTTTTTATGAATAAGATAAGCTACATCCGTTGAATTTTGCTCAAAGCCACTCACTTTACTTTTACTTCGATAATCAAGAATTTGTAAGTTATTACTTGATAAGTCTTGTATCATGAATTGAGGAGATTGAAAACCATTCCATTCATTAATCTGCAACGTACCGATACAATTAATCGGTTGTTGTTCTCCTAATTCTTTAACAAGGTGCCCGTTTTGCCAAAAGATAGCCTGTAATTGACTTTCACCCATTACGAGTTTGAGATGTTTCTGTTCTTGGCCAATTCCTTTTGCTTGATTGACATTAACATCTTGTAATTCAAAGCATGGACTTGAAAAGTCTGTACCAAAAGGACGTAGTCTTTGAATATCTTGAATATTTTTTATTGTTATATCAGCTTCTAAAATTTTAACATCTACTTTTTTACGTGGTTCAAGTGATGTTGTTTCAGCAAGTTGAGTCATCCAATCATTTAATCCTTGTCTCAGTGTTTCAATGTGTTCTATAGGCATCGTTACACCTGCAGCCATATGATGACCACCAAATTTCGAAATTAAATCACCATGTGCATTCAAAACTTCGAACATTGAGACTTGAGCTATGCTACGAGCTGAGCCTTTTGCATGGCCTTGCGCCTCATCGACATTTAATATAAGCGTTGGTAAACTATACGTTTCTACAACTTTAGAAGCCACTATGCCTAAAACACCTTCATGCCAATTAGGTTCAGCTAATAATAAAAATTTAGCGCCTTGTTGTACTTGTGCTTCAGCAACTTGTAATGCTTCTTCAGAAATTTGTGCAACGATATCTTTACGCTCTTGATTAAAGAATTCAACTTGTTCAGCTAAAAAATCAGCTTCTTCATCTGTTTCAGCCATTAATAATTCTGCAGCAAGCGAAGCATCTTCAAGTCTACCTACTGCGTTTAAACGAGGGCCGATGATAAAACCGATTGTTTCTTCATTAATTTCATCACTGTAACCAGCTTGTTTTAAAATCGCCCTTATAGATGGTGGACAATGATCATTAAGAACTTCTAATCCTTGTTGAACTAAAGTTCGATTTTCATCCGTTAAAGATACTAAATCAGCTATTGTTCCTATAGCAACTAAGCCAAGGAAATATGCAGGTGGCTCATCCAATAAATTCTGTGCTAATTTATAAGCTACGCCTGCACCACATAAATATTTGAATGGATAATCAAATTCCGGATGCATCGGATGTACAATTGCATAAGCATTAGGCATTGTTCTACCAATTTCGTGATGGTCTGTCACAATTACATCGACACCTAAATCTTGCACCATTTGTATTTCTTCATGGCCTTGTATGCCATTATCTACAGTAATAATGAGTGAAATCTCTTCTTCATAAGCATTTTTGAACGCCATTTCATTTGGACCATAACCTTCAGAGAAACGATTCGGTATATACCAACCTACATGTGCGCCCAACTCTTTTAACGTGTTTACGAGTATAGTTGTAGACGTTACACCATCTGCATCATAATCACCATACACTAAAATCTTTTGATTTTGATCTATCGCCAAATTAATACGTTCGACAGCTTTAGTCATATCGCTCATTAATAATGGATCATGTGTGACTTGAGTGCCTTTTAACAAAGCCTCAATTGATGGTTTATCAGTTAATCCTTTACTTTCTAAGATTTTCTTTACAATAGGAGTTAGCTTTAATTCTGATGAAACTTCCTCTGTAATCTCAGTTTCTGGTGCGTTAACATCCCAAGTATACTTGGATTTAATCATACTATTCTCCCTCATTTCCACAAGCAATTATACAAAAGATATTCGAAAATAAAAAGTACTTACATTTAAATAAGACTTTCTATTATATTTATACAGCGAATACCATGTTTTTTAAAAAATTCACAAATACATCTTAACATGAAATGCACTATACTTTAGCTTAATAACCATCATTCGTATTTAAAATTACTATATTCGT
Organism: Staphylococcus sp. AntiMn-1; assembly: GCF_001663395.1. NCBI lineage: Bacteria > Bacillati > Bacillota > Bacilli > Caryophanales > Staphylococcaceae > Staphylococcus > Staphylococcus sp. AntiMn-1. Next base: position 325,335 of record NZ_CP012968.1, on the reverse strand, counting down.
TAATACCTTTTTAAACACATAAAAAAAACAGCCCGAATTTTTAATTCGAGCTGTTTCACTTTCTTTAACATATTTTAGCTAAAGTTTTCACTAGATTCAAAGTACTTACATCCTGTGCAACTTATACTAAGATTTTTTCATCATTTGATTTTTTCTCTTTATAAACGACAATCTTATGATCATCTGATTTTTTAAGTTGACGTTTCTTCATAATGCCCCATAACGGTACTGCGATAAACACAGATGAGAACACACCTGAAATCAGACCGATAAGTAAGGCTAATGAGAAGTTAAAGATACTTGGTGCACCAAATGCCAGTAACGAAATAACTACGATAACTACTGTTAAAACAGTATTGATAGAACGTGTCATTGTCTGACGAATCGATCTATTAACAATATCGTCTATTTGAGATTTCTTCGTAATTACTTTTACTTTGTGTAAGTTTTCCCGGACCCTATCAAATGTAACAATCGTATCATTGATAGAGTAACCAATAATCGTTAATACTGCAGCGATAAAGGTAATATCCACCTCTAATCTGAATAAACTAAATACAGCAACAATCATAAATGCATCATGTAGTAATGCAATTACGGATGATAGCCCCATACGCCACTCAAATCTAAATGTAGTATAGATAATAATACCAATAGCAGCATATACAAGTGCAAACATAGCATTTTTAGCAAGTTCCCGACCAATCACAGGTGAAACCGTATTGACCGTTGGATCATTACCAAATTCATTATCTATAGTACTCTTAATTTTAGCAACTTCATCTTTAGACAAATCATTTTTAAATTGCACGGTTGCATTTTGTCCATTTTCACCTAATGAAACCTGAGATGGTTTGAAATCTTTATCTTCAAGTGTTTGAGTTACTTTTTCCTCTGACACTTTATTTTCAGATTCAAAATCAACTCTCGTACCACTTGTGAAGTCAATACCTAAATTTAATTTGAAAATGAAGAGAATGATGGCACCAACAATGATAATAATGGCACTTAATGATAACAATGGTTTCGCTAATTTCATAAAGTCCCAGCGCTCATATGGCGTTCTCAAATCATGAATATCTTTTTCTTCATTGATATTATGAATATCTTTCTTGTTTACACCAAATAACCAATATGCTTTTTTGAAGTAATTAGATGACACAAGTAGTGATAATAGCCATCTTGATAGGAACACTGCTGTTACGAAGATCATTAAGATACCAATAAGTAACATTGTTGCGAAACCTTTAACTGAACTTTCACCAAAGAAGAACAACACTGCGGCTGCGATAACAGTTGTTAACTGTGCATCGAAAATGGTTAAGAAAGAACTCTTATTCGCCTTTTTATAAGCTTGTTTGAGCGTCCGTCCAATTTTGAGCTCATCTTTAATCCGCTCATACATTATAATGTTCGCATCGACAGCCATACCGACACCTAACACTAAAGCTGCTAAACCTGGTAATGTAAGTACACCAGATATAAAGTTAAATGCTACCATTGTTAGGTATATATACGCCGTTAGTGCAATAATTGCTACTAAACCTGGTAAACGGTAGAAACCTAACATGAATAGATAAATTACTGCGATACCAATTACAGCAGCAAATACTGTTTTATCTAATGCATCTTGACCAAATTGGGCGCCAACTGAATTAGAATAAATCTCATTTAAATCTACTGGTAAGGAGCCTGCATTTAATAAATCAGCAATTTGTTTTGCCTCTTTAATGCCTTCTTCACCGTTAAATCCACCTGAAATTTCAACACTATCAGAGTTAATTGGTTTATCTACTGAAGCAGCTGAAACGAATTTCGGATCTTTTTTAGTCACTTCTTTATGGTAAGAATCGCCTTTTTCGTAATCTAACCAAACAACCATGACGTTTTCATCTTTTTTCGAAATTTCTTCAGTTACTTTTTTAAATTTATCACTATCTTTTAATTGGAAAGTAACTGCTGGTTGATTCGTATTCTCTTTGAATTCTTGTTTTGCTGAACCTTGTTGAATATCTTTACCAGTCAATTTGATATTATCATCTGCATCACGAATCGTTAAATTTGCTTGTGATGATAAAACATCCCGCGCTTCAGTCTGGTTTTTAACACCAGCAAGTTGAACACGAATCCTATTTTTATCTTCGACTTGAATTTTCGGCTCGGAAACACCTAAGACGTTGACACGGTTTTCAAGCGTTTTCGCTGTTGATTTAACCGCTTTATCGTCAATTTTATCATCTTTTTGTAAAGGATCTACTTGATATAAGACCTCAAATCCACCTTGTAAGTCTAAACCAAGACTAACGTCTTTAACTACACTCTTATAAGTAAATGCCATAGCTCCCAACAACAGAGCTACCAACACTATGAATGCAACTATTCTACTACTCTTCTTCACTTAAACACCTCATTGTAAGCTTATGTTATAAGAATACTTGATTAAATCATTTTAATGCAATTTTATACAATCTATACATTTTTCTAAACGACCTTATTATCTTAACATATTACAACGTGTGTAAAAACTAACTCAACTATTTTGTATTCATAACTTAATTGTAAGCGTTATTAACTTTTTAAATTGTTACAAGAATATTACTCGTTTATACGTTAAGCTATGATGATTATATACTAGGTCATTTTAAATTATAACACTATATCAGCATATTGTTTAAGAAAGTATATATGATTTCCATTAATGTTTCAGTAGAATATGTCAATAAAAAAGAACTGATATTTTCATATCAGTTCTTTACTTTATTATGAAGGATCAACTTGTTTTATAGCAGGTTTTTCTAAAGTGATTTCAGTACCGTTGCCATTTAAAGTTAATACTACTGTAGTTTCATCTACTGCACGAACAGTACCTTTGATACCACCGATTGTAGTTACATGTTGGCCAGAACTTACTTGGCTAATCATTTCACGATGCTCTTTCGCTCTTTTTTGTTGTGGTCTGATTAAGAAAAACCACATTAATGCTAATAATAAAATTGGTAATATTAATGAAGTAAATTGCATTATTTTATTTCTCCCTTGTTAAAAGTTTTTTGGGTTGTCTACATTAAGTCCATACTGTTCAAAGAATTCTTCTTTAAAATCAAGAAGACGATCTTCACGAATAGCTTGTCGTACATTTTCCATTAATTTTAGCAAGAAATGTAAATTATGATAAGTAGTAAGACGGATACCAAAAGTTTCTTCTGCTTTAATTAAATGTCTTATGTAAGCTCTACTATAATTTTTACAAGTATAGCAGTCACAATTTTCATCAAGTGGTCCTAAATCTTCTGCATATTTAGCATTTTTAATAGTCACTCGTCCATGTGAAGTCATACAAGTGCCGTTACGTGCGATACGTGTTGGTAGTACACAGTCAAACATGTCTATACCTCGAATACTGCATTCAATCAATGCATCTGGTGAACCCACACCCATTAAATAACGCGGTTTATCCTTCGGCATAAATTGTTCAGTATGCGTCACCATATCGTACATTACTGGCTTAGGCTCTCCTACAGACAAGCCACCAATTGCATATCCTGGAAAATCTAAAGCAACTAATTCCTCAGCGCTTTGTTTTCTAAGATCTTTATATTCTCCGCCTTGTATAATACCAAACAAAGCTTGATCTTCAGGTCTCTTATGTGCTTTCAAACATCTCTCAGCCCATCTAGTGGTTCTTTCAATAGAATCTTTCACATATTTATATTCGGCAGGCATTGGAGGACATTCGTCAAATGCCATCATAATATCTGAACCTAAATCATTTTGAATCTCTGTAGCTATCTCAGGACTCAAAAATAGTTTCGATCCATTTTTGTGATGACGAAACTCTACGCCTTTTTCAGTAATGTTTCTCAAATTACTTAAGCTAAATACTTGGAAACCGCCAGAATCAGTCAGTATAGGACCATTCCAGTTCATGAACTGATGTAAGCCCCACTCTTTTTGATAATATCATTTCCTGGCTGTAACCACAAATGATAAGTATTCCCTAAAATGATTTTCGCTTCCATCTGATGTAATTCTTCTGGACTCATTGTTTTAACAGTTGCTTTTGTTCCTACTGGCATAAACATCGGTGTTTCAAATGATCCATGAGGTGTGTGTACAATACCTAGACGCGCACCTGATTGCTTACAAGTTTTAATATGCTCATACGTTACTGCTGGCATATAAAATCTCCTTTCATTCCCTAAATAATTAACATTGCATCTCCGAAACTAAAGAATCTGTATTCTGATTTTACCGCTTGTTGATATGCATTTAAAATATAATCTCTACTACTGAAAGCAGATACTAGCATTACAAGCGTTGATTTTGGTAAGTGAAAGTTTGTAATTAAACCATCAATTGCCTTAAATGTATAGCCTGGGAAGATAAAGATATCTGTCCAGCCGCTTTGAGCTTTAAATGCCTCATTTGTTTGCATAATCGTTTCTAATGTCCTAGTTGAAGTTGTACCTACAGAAATTACACGATGTCCTTTAAACTTGGTTTCATTTAACAACTTCGCTGTTTCTTGGTCCATTTGATAATATTCACTGTGCATTTCATGATCGTCAATATTATCTACACTTACAGGTCTAAATGTACCTAAACCAACATGTAGTGTAATGAATGCGATGTTAATACCTTTTGCTTTTATACGATTTAATAATTCGTCAGTAAAATGTAACCCTGCTGTTGGTGCTGCTGCAGACCCAGATGCTTTGGCATAAACAGTTTGATAACGATCTTGATCATCTAAGCGCTCTTTAATATAAGGAGGTAACGGCATTTCACCAAGCTCATCTAAACGCTCTTGTAATATGCCCTCGTAATGTAGCCTCATTATACGACCACCTTGATTTAACTCCTCAATACACTCAGCAACTATTTTGCCATCGCCGAACGATAATTTGTTACCAACTTTGATTCTTTTTGCAGGTTTTAATAATACTTCCCAATCATTACCAGAGATTTGTGTCAGCATTAGCATCTCTACTTTTGCACCAGTTTCTTCTTTCAAACCAAACAAACGAGCTGGCATTACTCTTGTATCGTTTAATACAAGTGTGTCACCTTTATCTAAGTAATCAATGACATCTTTAAAATGTTTATGTTCAATATCACCAGTTTGTCTGCCAAGAACTAATAATCTACTCTCATCTCTGTTTTTCAGAGGTGTTTGTGCTATCAATGCTTCAGGCAAATGATAATCAAATGCTTCAATATCCAAGCTTATTCCCTCTTTCCATTCTTGCTAAAATGTTCAAATGCATAAGGTGTCGCTTTCCGTCCTCTTGGCGTACGCTCAATAAATCCTTTTTGAATTAAAAAGGGTTCATATACATCTTCAATTGTAATGCGTTCCTCACCAATAGAAACAGCTATCGTATCCAAACCAACAGGTCCGCCTTTATACTGCTGCAATATACAATTCATCATTTTATGATCAATGTAATCTAGCCCTTCATCATCTACTTGTAATAACTGCAGAGATTGCTTTGTAGTATCTATGCTAATTGATTCATCTTCCTTCACTTGTTGAAAATCACGTACACGTTTTAACAAACGATTGGCAACCCTTGGCGTACCTCGACTACGTTTAGCTAATTCCGTTGCACTTTCTTTATCGATAGACGTTCCCAATACTTCAGCAGTACGCATAATGATTTCTTCTAATTCAGGTTCTTCGTAATACTCTAATCTGAGATGAACACCGAATCTATCACGTAAAGGAGCTGTTAAACTACCCGCTCTTGTAGTAGCACCTATTAAAGTAAATGGAGGCAAGTCTATACGAATACTTCTCGCTTCTTCTCCTTTACCAATAACGATGTCCAAAAAGAAATCTTCCATTGCGGGATATAATACTTCTTCAACAACACTACTTAACCTGTGAATTTCATCAATAAATAAAACGTCTCCTGGTTGTAAACTAGAAAGAATCGCCGCTAAATCACCTGGCCGTTCTACAGATGGCCCAGAAATCGTTCTAATATTTACTTCCATTTCATTCGCAATGATGTTAGACAAAGTCGTTTTACCTAATCCAGGGGGCCAAATAATAGGACATGATCTAACGGCTCTTGTCTCATTTTAGCAGCTTTAATAAACACTTCTAAATTCGATTTAATCGCTGATTGTCCAATATATTGACGTAACCTTGTTGGTCGTAAAGAAAGTTCAAATGAAGATTCCTCTTCATGTACTGATTGGTCTACCATTCTATCATCCATTACATTCCCCCCTTTTTAAATATAGTAATATTTATGATATAAGTAATTGTAATCCTCTTTTAACTGCATCATCGACAGATTCAAATGATTCTTTAGTTAATGTTTTTTCGACTTTAGTCAATTCACGTTTAGAATAACCTAATGCTTCTAATGCTAGCATTGCTTCTTTAACAATTGCAGTTGCGCCATTACTATCAATCCCCATGTTTAATAGCTGACTGCTATCTACTTCGTTAATCTGAACCTTACCTTTAAGATCCAAGACAATTTGGCGTGCAGTTTTTTTACCTATTCCAGGGAATTGTGTTAAATAAGCATCATTTTCATTCTCGATGGCAATTTTGACGTCATTCGGAGAACTACTTGCTAAAATAGCTAGTGCAGATTTCGGACCTATGCCAGTTACTTTTATCAAGCTTAAAAACATATCTTTTTCTTCTTGATTTATAAAGCCATAGAGCAACTGTGCATCTTCTCTTACGATAAGTGAAGTGTGAATCACAACTTCTTGATCCATTTGTTTTTGAAAACGATAAGAATTAGGTGTTTGAATCTCATATCCTACACCTGATGCTTCAACCACCACGTGTGTAGGATTCAATTCTGTTAATGTGCCTTTAATATATGCGTACAAGTTTACACTTCCTTATATAGTCATACTAATTAATTCAACTTTAGAAATATGATCAATAATTTTTAAAGCTTCCATTACATCATCAATTTCCAAATCCGTACCCTTCGCATCTAATGAAAGTGTGATTGTTGCTCTTCCATCCATTGGAATACTTTGGTGAATGGTTAATACAGATAAGTGTAAACTAGATAATGTATTTAATACTTGTGCCAACATGCCTACGATATCATTGACATACAATATTAATGTAAACTCTCTCGTTGATTCCATTTTTTCATCAATCGGAAATATAGTATCTCGATATTTATAAAATGCACTTCTAGATAAATCAAACTGTTTGACTGCTTCAAATATGGACAATGACGGATTATTTTTTAATACATCTTTAATTTTTAAAGTTTTTACAACTGATTCTGGTAAAACATCTTCTCTAATTAAATAAAACTTTTTATAGTCTTTTTTGTCCAAATTAAGCACTCCTATTCAACAAATTCAAATTCTCCGCCAAGTATCCTTACAATATCACCATTTTCACAACCGCGTGCTCTCAACGCCTCATCAATGCCCATAGAGCGCATTTGACGCGCGAATCTACGTACTGCCGGGTCACTATTGAAGTCAGTCATCTTGAACATTCTTTCAATTGCTTTACCACTTACAACGTATGCAGCATCATCATCTCTAGTAATTGTGAAGTTATCTTGACTTGGCGTATGTTTATACAACACTCTGTTAACACCCAAATCTTCCTCTTCTTCTTTACTAAAGTCAATGTCTTTCACTTCTTCTAATTTATCTGCAATTGCATATAAGAGTTCGTCTATATGATCATGCATTACTGTAGATAAAGGAATAATATGAATACTATCATCATTCAATTCTTCTTTAAAAATTTCTAAGTTATCTTCAGCATTTGGCATATCCATCTTATTTGCTACAACGATTTGAGGTCTCTCTTCTAGACGATGTTCATAAGCACTTAATTCTTCATTAATTACTTTATAATCTTCAAATGGATCGCGACCTTCAGAGCCACTCATATCAATCATATGAACAATAACTTTTGTTCTCTCAACGTGTTTTAAAAATTGATGACCTAATCCTACACCTTCAGACGCACCTTCAATAAGACCAGGTAAATCTGCCATTACAAAACTTCTTTGATCTTTTGTGGAAACAACACCTAAGTTAGGTTTAATTGTAGTGAAATGATATGCACCAATTTTCGGTTTGGCTTTAGATACTATTGAGAGTAAGGTAGATTTACCCACACTCGGAAAACCTACTAATCCTACATCGGCTAGCAATTTTAACTCTAGCGTAACCTCTATTTCTTCACCTGGTTCTCCATTTTCACTAAAATCAGGTGCAGGGTTTCTTGGAGAAGCGAAACGAGAGTTACCTCGGCCTCCACGACCACCCTTAGCTACAGTTGCACGTTGACCATCTTCAACTAAATCTGCAACAACTTCCTCTGTTTCAACATTTTTCACAATTGTGCCTGGCGGTACTTTTAAAACTAAGTGATCTGCATTTTTACCATGCATATTACTTGTTTGACCAGCGCCACCTCTATTAGCCTTGAAATGTGTTTGATATCTAAAGTCTAATAAAGTTCTTAACCCTTCATCAACTTCAAATATAATTGACGCACCATTACCACCGTCGCCACCAGCTGGGCCACCAAATGGAATATATTTCTCTCTACGATAGGCTGTTATACCATTACCGCCATCACCTGCTTTGAGTGATATTTTAACTTGATCGACAAACATGATTTCACCTCTTTTTCTAAAAACTTAATTTCCATATCTTTTATATTATATCATTATCTTGCCTACTAGAAAATAAAGACAAAAAAATTAACACCAGAAGTCATAACTTCTGGTGTTAATGGTGACAAAAACTACTCAGCTGCTGCGTAAACAGAAACTTGTTTTTTGTCGCGACCTTTACGTTCAAATTTAACAACGCCGTCGATTTTAGCGAATAATGTATCGTCGCCACCACGACCAACATTTTCACCAGGATAGATTTTAGTACCACGTTGGCGGAATAAAATTGATCCACCTGTAACGTATTGACCATCAGCACGTTTAGCACCTAAACGTTTTGACTCAGAGTCACGTCCGTTTCTTGTAGAACTTACCCCTTTTTTAGATGCGAAGAATTGTAAGTTTAATTTTAACATTGGGTTGCACCTCACTTATAATTTAGTCTGATATTTTCTTTATATTCTTCTTCAATTGTTTGCAATGATACTAACATTGCCTGAAGAATTAATTGCGCTTTTTCATTTGTAGCATCGACACTTCTTACGTGGAAATGTCCACCGTCATCATTGTAATCAATGTCTGGCTTTTCGCTTGTTAATCCCATGATAGCATTAACGCTTCCGAAAATAACTGCGGATGCACCAGCACAAACTATATCATGCCCGTATTCGCCATGTTCTGCATGACCATCCATAATAACATCAGTTACTTGACCAGCTTCGTTCAATGTAACATCAACAGTAATCATGATTAAGCGTTGATTTTGTCGATAGTTAATTTAGTGTAAGGTTGACGATGACCTTTTTTACGTTTTGAGTCTTTACGACGTCTGTAAGTGAATACAGTGATTTTTTTACCGCGTCCTTCTTTATTAGCAGTAGCAGTAACAGTAGCACCCTCAACTGTTGGCGCACCAACTTTAACTGAGTCTCCACCTACAAATAATACTTTGTCAAAAGTGAATGTATCACCTTCGTTTAAATTTAATTTTTCAACGAAGATTTCTTGTCCTTCTTCAACTTTTAATTGTTTTCCACCTGTTTCGATAATAGCAAACATACTTTGCACCTCCTATAATTTTAAGTCACGCCAAATGCAGGTGACATAAATGTACTTGAACCTGAATCTGAGCGGTTGTATGTAGCTATGAACTACTCAACTACTGCATTTTAGCATTAGGATTTCTTACTGTCAATCTTCAATTGCACTTTTCTTAGGAATTTCATAATAATTGGGAATAAAATTGTAAGTAAAATTAAATTTAATATAAATGTAGGTATTAATCTAAATATAATAAAATCTATAAACACAAAATTAATAAGCCCTAAAATACTATACATAATTGCTACATAAATTTCTAAGAAGACTGTACTAAGTACAATAATGATAAACAGCATTGTATGATCTCTATAAAATGTTTTGAAGAAAAAGTCCATGATGACTACAAATAAAATATAGCCAAATAGATATAGACCATAAAAACTGCCGAAATATAAATCTGTAATTAGGCCTAATACTACTGATAAAACCATCGCTACACCAAAACTTCTATACACACTTAGCATCAAAATGTACATGATCGTTAAATGTGGCACGAAAATAATATCTTTATCTCCTATTTGCATTGGTATAACAAGTCCAATTGCAGTATCAATATAAAACAATACAATACCAATAAGAAAGTAGTATAATGCGCGCATTAATTATCCCCGCTTTCATTATCTGGTATTGTTTTAGGGTCTCTTTTAGCAACATAGACGTGGTTTAAGTCTGCTAAACTTGCAGCTGTCTTCACTCTTACTTCTTTAGATAAACCGTACTCATCATTTTCAACTTTAGATACTTCACCTATGTAAATACTGCTAGGAAGTTGATCTGCTAAGCCGCTCGTAACAACTTTATCTCCTTTTTTAATACTATCTTTATTATTTATATCTGTAATTACAAGTTCTTCATTCTTAGCATCATAATGATCTATTAAACCAAAAACGTTTTCTCCATCATGTTGGATGTTTACAGACAATCGATTAGCACGAGTGTTCGTTGAGATTAAATCTACTTGAGACGAGAATTGATTTACTTTAGAGATGCGGCCAACTAATCCTTCTGAAGTCATCACAGCCATATTGTTTTCTATTCCATCTTTAGAACCTTGGTTTATAACCAATGTATTCATCCATTGGTCAGGATTTCTAGATAGTACTGTGCCAGAAATCGGTTCATATTTTGAAATATCTTCAATATCTAATTCTTTTTTGTAAGTTTTATTTTCTGCTTTTAGTCTTTCATTTTCAGCTTCTAATTGCTTTACCTTACTACTTTGTTCTTCTGAACTTTCTTTTGCAAAGAGATTACCGATAGATCCTGTTACAAAATGTACAGGATAGCTGACTGCTTTTTGACCAAAAGCAACAGTATCTCCTACATACTGTTCTACTGGTGATTGCGTTTGTGAACGCAAAGATACACCAATTAAGGCTATAAACACAATGATTGCACACAGTATAACAATCAATTTGTTGTTTTTAAAAAACTTTGACAACCTGAACACCTCTATTAACCAACTATTTTATATTCTTATTATCATTTTATATCACTAGTGTTACGAAATAAAGCACGAACCCTAATATTCCACAACAAAATTTATCCTACGTTGAATCACTAGTTTAACTAGATTAAGCGAATACACTTCATGTTTTGATTAAAATGAAATAAATTAAACGATACATTGTATTATAACAATACTTACAGTCAATAGTGTATTAAAAAGTTTTGATTTTCTGAATAGTAATTAATATATTATTTTTGTTTAAAAATTAAGTTTAAATACTTTTTGAGGCAAACACATGCATTTATGGCTTATACACTTAATCTTTTTATATATGCTCATATAAGAATTACAATTGCCTTTAAGGTTTAAAGCATAAAAAAACGCCTCTACCATAAGAGACGTAAACTTACTTTAGTTATTTTCTTTTTCATCTGAATTGTTGTCGTCAGTTGATTTTTTAGCTTTTTTCTCATCTTCTTCATATAATGTTTCTTTTTTACGCCAACGTGCAAATAAATTTTGTGCTTTAGCTTGCTCAGCCATTTTCTTATCTTTAGACTGTTCACTCATAATTGGACACCAACCTTTAACGTTTTTACTTATTTAAGGCTAACGCATTTCACCCTATAATTCAAACGCATTACTCGTAGTTAGATTGTGGTTGTAGTTCAATATGCGCTCCTAATTGATTTAAATCTTGTTCCATTTCGATTTCTGTCTTATAAACACGAAGTGAATCTGAGCCAAATTTATAGATAATAAACTCATCGCCACGTTGACCAGCCAAGTATTCATCAGTATAACCCATTCTTTCTAAACCTGAAACTGACATAAACTCTTTTTTATTAATCCAATCAAACACATTTTTCGTTTGACTAAATGGTACATTATTAAGGATGTCATTATCTTCTACTGAATAACGTTTGCCACCTGTCAAATTTTGTTGGGGTGCTTCATTATTCATAGATGGCTTATCGTCATGTACTGGGTTCCATTCTTGGTCTTTTAAAAAAGGTGCATATTTTAATGCGAAAAGTACAATTGCTACTATCGCTATGACAGCTATAATGTTTTTAACAATACTGAAAATAAACCACATGAACCATCCTCCTATCAAGTCACTCTAAATTATAATTTTTCACGGTCGAATTATCATCAGTCTCTAGAAGTATTTAAAACTTAACTATAGACTGATGCATATGCCATATTTTCATAGTACAATGTTTTTAAAGGGAGTGAATACAGAATGAGTATTTTATCTATAATCCTGCTTGCACTCTTAGTCATACTACTATTTAGAGTAGGTTTATCAATTTTAAGATTTATAATATATATTGGGATTATTGTGTTATGTATATATTTGGGTTACCAAGGTATTCTTTGGTTAATGGAGAATTTTAACACTTATTTCAATTTCATAAATTAAAATTTTAGCGCTTAAGGATTAAATTATCCATTAAGCGCATTTTTTGTACTATTAGATTTAAAAATTTTAATACTTTTACTTCAAATATGTAAAAATTACAAATTACCACTTACAAAACTTAACATATACTATAGAAACTTGTCATTTACTTACTTTCCTACACCATTACTTAACACTTGATAAACATAATAACAGCCACTTAATAATAGTGCCCATATGATCGCTACCGCTATAGCACTCAATAAATAAATCCATATCGAAGTTGAGGTGTGATTAAATACAACGAATAAAATAGTTGTAATTACACCCCCTATAACTGAAACAACTATGGCAATACCTGTTCTTTTCAAATTAATTGCTTGGCGCTTTTTGGTAAGTTGCATAAGATACACTACAGGTAACAATAACCCGATTAATAAGATACTTCCCAATATATAATCCTCCTTATATAACATCTTGATTATACATTACCTTGACGCATACCGGAAGATTAATGTACTCCATAAAACAAATATGTCATATGTAAAAAAAGACATCCCTTCATAAGAACAGGATGTCATTAATATATAATGTTGATTTAAATGCTTAAACAAACTCTTCATATTCACGCGGATTTTGACCTTCAACACGACCGCTTTCACCTTGATCTAAAGCATCAATCTTATCTAAGTCTTCTTGTTCTAATTCAAAGTCAAGATAATTATAATTTTCTTGTTGATGTACGTCATCACTCGATTTAACAATTGGAAATACGTGGTTTTGATTAACCCAGTTAATAATCACTTGAGCGGGCGTACGATCATATTTATCAGCAATAGCTTTAATCGTATCATTCGTAAGAACATCATTAATTTCACGTCCTAAAGGACTCCATGCTTCTGATAAAATACCTCTTTTATCATTTTCTGCTATTAAATCTTTATTATTGAAATACGGTTGTATCTCTATTTGATTGGTAGCTGGTGTCACTCCTGTTGCTTCAATAATTTCATCTAAATGTTCAGGCATAAAATTAGAAACACCAATTGTTTTAATTAAACCATATTTCTGTGCATCGACTAATGCTTTCCAGGCCTCAACGAATTTACCTTGTTTCGGATTCGGCCAATGTATTAAGTATTTGTCAAAATAATCTAACCCAGTACGATAAAGTGACTCTTGAATTAGATTAATCGCTTTATCATATTCATGAGCAGCGCCTGGTAATTTAGCACTTACATAAATCTGTTCTCGAGGAATTGACGAACGACGAATTGCTTCGCCTACCATACCTTCATTGTTATAATTAGTTGAAGTATCTATTAAGCTATAGCCTATATCAATTGCATTTATTACTTGATTAACGCCTTTTCCGCCTTGAATATTCACCGTTCCTAATCCTATATGAGGTAAAGTTGATCCATCATTTAAACGAAACTCATCATACATTGTCATTCATAATCCTTCCCTTCTTCCATGTATTTAAAAATCAGCATAAACAAGTTGATTTTATATTCGTTACTTTCTATTTCTACCCGTTTTAATAATTTAATAATCTGGGAAAATATTCAGACTATCAAAATCGATGGATGTTTTAATTTATATAATCGTTATATTATTTTTTCAACGACAAAAGACAAACTAAGTAATAACTGTATTAGTTTGTCTCCTTTTGATATAAAGTTAGTTTTTAGTACTCATTACTCTCTACTTCATACTTAATATTTAATTGTTTTAATAACTTATTTATTTCCAATTCCAATAACGGTTGTTCAATGTCTCTAACTAAATTTATATATAACTTATTATCATAACTTAACATACTGCAGTTGTATGGCGTTCGTGATCGAGTGTTAAGTATACAGTCTACTCTATCTATATATTTATCCATTTCCGTTGGCATTCGAATTAATCCTAAATTCGACAGAGTTAAGCATGTTGTTTTTTCGCTAAATAAAAATGAACGCTTAAGAAAATATTGCTTGATAAATAATGGCAACATTTTAATGAATATACTATTCTGTATGCTCACATTTTTCTGAATCCTTGTTCGTAAATTATCTTCCGATAATCCTGACTTAAGTTGATTATCAATAATTTTAATAATTTCATTCAAAGTATAATCTTGAACTTTAGGATTAATTTGAGGTTTCATATAGAGGACAAAATTACGTAACGTATTTTTATGGAACACATTTCTTAAATCAATAGGCAAGAAGATTTTAATATCTTTCTGACTTTGTGTTTTCATTTCCTCTTTTTGCAAATTTATTAGCCCCATAATTATCATTGAAGCTACTAAAACAGTTAAACTTATATTCATGTCTTTAGCTATTTTCTTTATATCTACTATATCAATAATATATTTTTCTGTTTTTAATTTGTTTATTGTTTTCCCTTTTAATTGGTATACTTGGTTATTCTTAAAAGTAACTTTATTTTTTTGTTTTATTTTAATATCTTTGTAGTTGTCTGCTATTTCATCTTTACTAGGATGCTCATTAGTATCTAATATATCTTCTCTATCTTTTAAATGTAGGCCTTCTTTTCGTTTAAGATATTCATAAACTAATGATTTCAAAAATACCATGCCACCTTTACCATCAGTCAATGAATGAAATAATTCAACATGTATACTTTTTTCTGAATATAATACGCGAAAACTACTTTTATATAAATCCTTTTTCGACATATACTTTAATAGTTTTGTATCTTTTTCTATAATGGGTGCTTTATAAACTGGTTCTAGATAATACCAAAAAATACCTTTGGATATTCTAGCTGCAATTGTAGCGAATCTTTCTGTAACTACATTTAAAGCCTCTTGTAATATGGCTGGGTGTATTTCTTCTTTTAAAGTAATAGATAACCTAAATATATTTAACCAGCTTTTATTATGAGAAGCCATATGAATAATTGCTGTGTTATCAAGTTTTACTTTATACTTTTTTCGATTATGCATATATTACACTCCTCTTAATAGTTTAGATTACCTATAAATATTCTGTATATATGACATGAATGCTATATTAAAAAGCAATTTCATAACAAAATTCTAATTTTCTATAATAATCATTTTCTACAAAATCAGTAGGTTTAACCTTAGTATTATTTGCTTCAAAATACTCTAGATTAGCTATTTTCAAAACATAAAAAGCGCATAACCTCTACAATTTAAATGATTAATCAATTAAATAAAATAAAGATTACGCGCTTCTGTATAATAAACATATGTACATTTAACTATGGATACAGAAAAACACAATCAGCCATTCTGTATTCATAAATTAATATGCTATTTATTGTTGTTATTTTTAAAAATAACATAATTCATTATTTTCGATACTATTTTTTCTTAACTTCTTCTACAGTTTCTTCCACTTCTTTACGTGTTATTTTTTCACGGCCATTTTTCATAGCTTTTAAAGATTTATGTGCAAGTGCTAAAGGTAAACGTGCGAACAATATAATCGTTCTCTTATGGATTGAATCGATATATGCATTTGCTTTTGCTAAGTTTTCATCTGCATAATCAAACAGGTCTGCACGACTCCAACCATCCGGTACAAAACTCACACCACGTTCATCTAAATCTTCTTTCTCATTTCGTAAAATGTTAACAGCTTGAAGTCCACGTCCATAACCAATGGCTAAATCGCGATCTGTTTTTTCACCAGCACACAATTCCCATAGTTCTGACAGCATGACACCAACACGTCCTGCAACGTAATATGTATATTCATCTAAATCTTCACGTGTATGAACATCCCAGTTTGCTTTCGCCCATTTTGCCATACCGAATGCCATCTCGCTTGAACAATCTAAAACAATTGGCAAAGTTCTGTCAGGACATGCGTCTATCCACTCACTTAAACGGAGTGTAACTTCAGGCATGATATCTTTCACAGGACCCAGTATCTCTAGATATTTTTCTTCATCGAAAGGTTCTCTAAATAATTCACTCACTTGCATTAAAATTGTATATTTTAAATCATTATCTACTTCTTCATGATCCTCAATCTCATCAATTGCTCGTAGTATTAAATATGCAGATGCTACTGAATGTTTTAATTCTTTTTCTAAAAAGGTAATCGGAATATAAAACGTACGACTTGTTTCTTTCAGTACACGCATTGCATCCTTTGGAAATTTCTTTTCTGTCATGTTAATCTTTCCCTCCCTTTTGTAAATACTATCATATTATTACAAATTAAAATAGGAATTGCTAAATGGATAAAAAAGCACTAATAATTATCTGGTTTAAACGACGTATAAATTACAATTTATACAAAATATGAAAATATTCAACTTTTAAAATTTTCCATAAAACTACTATATAAAAAAGCTAGTTACTTTTACATTAAAGTTAGAATAAATCATTAATCCTGACTCAATAATGTAAAATAATAACTAGCTTTCTTATTGAAAAAATCTTTATTAAATTAATATCAGCACAGATTCACTGTTGTTAAATAATATCTAAAAATTAACTTTCGCTTTAACTTCACTAATGAAATATAAACTTCCAGTTATGATTAATCCATCACCTTCATATGTTTCAATAAACTTCACATAATCATCAACAAGTTCTTTTTGATCAAATCGTATTTCTTCAAAAATAGCATCTTTAGTTAATGCTCGAGGAAAATCAAAATCAGTAACATAAAACGTTGAAGCAATTGTTTTAAGTTGGTCTACCATCGTATTAATTGGTTTTCCTTTCACTGCAGAAAATAATATATCTAGACTATCAACGTGATAATAATCTTTCATTGTACTAATCAAAGCTTCAACACTTTCAACATTATGCGCACCATCAACAATCATTAAAGGCTTTTCTTTAACTTGCTCAATTCTCCCAGTCCAGCTTACTGATTCAATACCATCTATCATCTTATTGAAATCTAAATCAACAATACCTGATTCGTTTAGTTCAATAAGTGCAGTTATTGCTAAAGCTGCGTTTTCTTTTTGATGCTCACCCAACATATTTAATAGTAAGGTTTCTAATTCATAGTCTTTATAACGATAAGTAAATTCTTCTTCTTGTGAAACGATACTAATATCACGATCAAACTCTATGCCTTCAGTATTCTGTTGCTCAACGCAGCCACGAATTACTTTAAGCGCATCTTCATTTTTCACTGCATAGATAATTGGTGTATTAGGTTTAACGATTGCGCCTTTATCTTTTGCTATATCCGTATAAGTATCTCCTAGAATTTCAATGTGGTCTAGTCCTATACTTGTGAGAATTGTTAATATCGGTTTAAAAACGTTCGTTGAATCATTTTTAATCCCTAATCCCGCTTCAACTATTACAAAATCAACGGGGTGTAATTCACCAAAGTATAAAAACATCATCGTAGTAATGATTTCAAATTCAGTGGCTGTTCCAAGCTCTGTTTCAACTTCTAATGCTTCGCTTACTGGTTTTACTTTTTGAACTAATTCAACAATATTGTCATCACTAATCGGTATCCCATTTAAACTTATACGCTCATTAAAGGTTTCAATAAATGGCGAAGTGAAAGTACCCACTTCATATCCATTATCAACAAGCGCTGATCTTAAATATGCAACTGTGGATCCTTTTCCATTTGTGCCACCTACATGAATACCATTTATATTAAATTGAGGATTGTTTAATCGTTCTAACATCCATTCCATACGCTTAACGCCTGGTTTAATGCCAAATTTAGTTCTTTCATGTATCCAATATAAGCTATCTAGGTAATTCATGTTTAGGACTCCTATGCTTTTAATTGATTAATTCGTAATTTAACACCCTCGTATTTTTCTTGATATGTTTGTTTTTTCTCACGTTCTTCATTGATTACTTTTTCAGGTGCTTTATTAACGAAGTTATCGTTTGCTAATTTTTTATTAACACGATCCAATTCTTTTTCCCATTTCCCAAGTTCGTTTTCTAATCTCTCAATTTCTTTATCCATATCGATTAAACCTTCAAGTGGTAAGACAACTTCACCAGCTGTAGTAATAGATGTCATTGCTTTTTCAGGTATTTCAACTGCTGTATCGATTGTAAGTTCACTAGGATGACAGAATCTATCTATATAATTTGAATTATTTAATAGTGTATTTTTAATATTTTCATCTTTTGCTTTAATGAAAATAGGTATTGCTTTAGATAATGGTGTGTTTACTTCCAAACGTGATTGTCTAACAGATTTAATTATTTCAACAAGTTGTTGCATCGTTTCTTTACTTTCATCAAAAATCAATGCATCGTTCACTTTAGGCCAAGGTGCATTAACAATTGTTTCACCTTCATGTGGCAGATTTTGCCAAATTTGTTCAGTAACAAATGGCATGAATGGGTGTAACATTCTCATAGTATTATCTAACACATAAGTTAGTACAGAACGTGTTACTTGTTTCTGAGCTTCATCATCGCTATTCATTGGTATTTTACTCATTTCAATATACCAATCACAAAAATCATCCCAAATGAAATTATAAAGCGTACGACCAACTTCACCAAACTCATACTTGTCACTTAAATCCGTAACGTTAGCAATCGTTTCATTTAAACGCGTTAAAATCCACTTATCTGCTAATGATAAATTACCTGATAAGTCTACATCTTCAACTTTAAAGTCATCGCCAATATTCATTAAACTAAATCGAGCTGCATTCCAAATTTTATTGATAAAATTCCATACAGATTCAACTTTTTCAGTAGAGTAACGTAAATCATGACCTGGTGAAGATCCAGTTGCTAAGAAATATCTCAGACTATCTGCGCCATACTCATCGATAACATCCATTGGATCAACACCGTTACCTAGAGACTTACTCATTTTACGTCCATCTTCTGCACGGACCAATCCATGTAATAATACATCATTAAAAGGACGTTTTCCAGTAAATTCTAATCCTTGGAAGATCATTCTTGCAACCCAGAAGAAAATAATATCATAGCCAGTTACTAATGCATTCGTTGGGAAGTAGCGTTGGAAGTCTTCAGCTTCAACATCTGGCCAACCTAATGTTGAAAATGGCCATAATGCACTAGAGAACCAAGTGTCCAATACATCTTCGTCTTGCGTCCAATTTTCAATATCATCTGGTGCTGCTTCACCGACATAAATTTCTCCAGTTTCATTGTGATACCATGCTGGAATTTGATGTCCCCACCATAATTGGCGTGAAATTGTCCAATCTCTAATTTCTTCCATCCAACGGTTAAATGTTTTTTCGAATCTTGCAGGTACAAAGTCGATTCTATCATCAGTTTTTTGATTATCTAATGCTTGTTCTGCTAAAGGTTTCATTTTTACAAACCACTGTGTAGATAAATAAGGTTCTACAACTGCCCCAGAACGTTCAGAATGTCCAACAGAATGTTCATGCTCTTCTATTTTAATAACTAAACCTTCAGATTCTAAATCTTTTACAAGCTGTTCACGGCAGTCAAATCTATCCAAGCCTTCGTATTTACCAGCTTTGTCATTCATCTTACCAGATTCATCCATGACAATAATACGCTCTAAGTCATGACGATTACCGATTTCAAAGTCATTTGGATCATGCGCAGGTGTCACTTTCATTGCACCACTACCGAATTCAATATCCACATAATCGTCTGCTAAGATAGGCAATTCTCTACCAAGTATTGGTAATATAACTTTTTTACCAATGACATCTTTATAACGATCATCATTAGGATTCACAACAATCGCAGTATCACCAAGCATTGTTTCAGGGCGTGTCGTAGCAATTTCTATATATCCTTCGCCATCTGCATAAGGGTATTTAAAATGATAAAATTTACCTTGTACATCTTCATGAATAACTTCAATATCTGATAATGCAGTACGAGCGATAGGATCCCAGTTTATAATATATTCTCCGCGATAGATTAAATCTTTATTATACATATCAACGAATACTTTATTAACTGCTTTACTCAAACCATCATCTAATGTAAATCTTTCTCTGCTGTAGTCTAAACCTAATCCTAGTTTAGCCCACTGTTTTCTAATAAATGTAGCGTATTCTTCTTTCCAGTCCCACGCTTGTTCAAGGAATTTTTCACGTCCTAAATCATGACGAGATAATCCTTGTTCATTTAATTTAGCTTCTACTTTTGCTTGTGTTGCTATACCAGCATGATCCATACCTGGTAAATACAAAGTATCATAACCTTGCATACGTTTCATGCGTGTAAGTATATCTTGTAAGGTTGTATCCCAAGCGTGCCCTAGATGTAATTTACCAGTTACATTGGGTGGCGGAATAACAATTGTGTAAGTTTCTTTGGTATTATCTTCAGATGCTTTAAAATAGCCTTTATTAAGCCATTCTTCATAGCGCCCTGACTCAACTTCGTTCGGATTATATTTTGGTTTCATTTCCATTCGTTAAAATCCTCCTTAAAATAAAAAAATCCGCCCTATAAATATTATAGGACGGATTTCCCGTGGTACCACCTAAATTCAAGAAATTAGTTCACTAATTTCAAGCACTTAAAATTATGATTAACGCTCAAACACGCTTCAACCTAATTTACATACAATCACCTTGTAGTATTTCAGCTAAAGTTCAATGTGGGCTACCTTCAATAAGTTAAACTGTACATTTTCAGCAAACATGTACTCTCTGTTAAATCTAAGCCTATTTACTCTTCCCAGTAGACAATATTTCTTTACTTAATTATAGTATAATGGATGTTAAGATAAGTCAATGGAATGGAGTGAAAATATATGAATGAATGCGCATTTGGGACAAAAGATCCAACCTATCTCGAATATCATGATGAAGTGTGGGGCCAACCACTTTATGATAGTTTGAAATTATTTAAACTGATGGCTTTAGAATCACAACATGCTGGTCTTTCCTGGTTAACAATTTTAAAGAAAAAAGCATCTTATGAAGCAGCTTTTTATGACTTTGATCCAGATCTTATCTCTAGAATGACAACAGATGATATAGATCGCTTGATGACATTTCCTAATATCGTGCATAATAGAAAAAAGATAGAAGCCATTGTAGGACAAGCAAAAGGATATTTTGAAATAGAAAAAGACTTCGGAAGTTTCAGCGATTTTCTTTGGTCATATGTAGATCACCAGCCCATCGATTGTGGATATACAAATCCAAGTGATCGTATAACTGTAGACACACGCGCTACGGAATTATCGAAAACATTAAAGCAGTATGGTTTTAAATTTTTAGGGCCAGTGACAGTTTATTCATTTTTAGAAGCTGCCGGTTTATATAATGCACACATGCAAGCATGTCCTAATAATCCAAAGCATTATCAGGGTAAAGGCTTTAGTTAGCCATATATTAATTCCTTTCAAGGAAGGTTTGTTTTTCAATTTTTTTACTATAATCCAACAAAGTTCTACGACCAAACTAAGAATATTTCTCTAGAAAATTAAAAAATGCCAACAAATCCATAAGGTTTTGTTGGCATTTTTAATTGTAAGTTCACAGAGTAACGATTCTACATTTTTTATTTTCAAATAAATAGTAAAGTCTTTAAAATTTCAAAACCTTTATAAATCTCGTTTTTTGTGACTATTTTTAACAATCTTTTTATTTTTATACAATCTAATTATAAGTAAAGTCAATAATACTGCGACGATACCTTTAACACTATCGTAAGTCAGTATGACATTGACCCATAGAAGAATAATGGCCATGATATAAATAAATTTCATAATATATGTTAGAAATACTTTATTACTTGTGACTTTTGTTTCACCATATTCACTCAAAAAGCAGAGTCACTTTAACTTTAAAAGTTATTTGATATGCCTATATCACATTTTCTAACACGGTCTCACCCTCTCTATATCATAGTATTGTGTATAAAAGTAGTAATATATAATTGTGCTGATATTGTTCAAATGTCTAATTAAAAATATCATCTGTTTAGTTAAGTTTTTTTTCCCGATGTTTCAAGAACACGTTTATCGCTGGAGCAATTAAGAATAAAATAAAGAATATTCTAAAGATATGATAACTAGAAATCAATGCGACATCCGCACCTGTTTCTAACGCTACAATAACAATTTGACTCATGCCACCTGGAGCAGCGCCCAAGAATAATTCATTTACTGAATGAGTCGAAAATGTAGAGATGATAAGCACCATTACGAAAGCTAATAATATGAGGAATGTATTTTGAAAAGCGATTGCGACGGCAATCCGTCCTTTCATCTGATCTAATAAGAGTGCAATTTGAACGCCAATTCTAATCATATATATGACTTGTGCAGCTGCAATAATATAATTATCTAATGTAAAGTTAGCACCTGTCAACAAATTCCAACATATTAAAATAAGAACTGGTGCAAGTATCTGTTTAGTTGGAAAATTAATTTTACCCATTATGACATAAACAATGATTACAGCTAGTGTCAAAAATATGATACTAGGAATTGATAAAGCTTCAGTCAATATTGCTGTTACTTCAGATCCACCAGTCGCTAATTCTTGTGCGTCTTTAAAAAAATATGAAATGAAAGGCACAAGAATAACCACAAATATAATTCTCGAAGTTTGGGTCAAACTTACTACCATAATATCTGCTTTTTTATTTTCTTCAGCCATAATCAACATTTGACTCAATGCGCCTGGAATGACACTAAGTATTGCTGTTTCAGTATTCACTTTTGCTATTTTTTTGAAAAAATAAGCAATGATTAATGCGAGACCAAGTAATAACACTGTAATTATCACAATGGTAAACCAATCATCTTTAATATCTAAAATAACTTCTTTAGTAAAAGTAGAGCCAATTTGAACACCTAATAACACTAAACCAATCTGACTTAGCCAAAATGGCCAATTTACTTCTAAATGCAAATATCTCACGCAGATGATACTTGCAATAATAGGACCAAACATAAATGGTAATAATATATGGGCCGCGTTAAGTATGAAACTTAAAAATAAGGCTAATGCTAAAACGATGATATTGTTTCTTAATTGCTTATTCATGTACTCACAACTTTCATAG
Organism: Staphylococcus sp. AntiMn-1; assembly: GCF_001663395.1. Taxonomy (NCBI): domain Bacteria; kingdom Bacillati; phylum Bacillota; class Bacilli; order Caryophanales; family Staphylococcaceae; genus Staphylococcus; species Staphylococcus sp. AntiMn-1. Next base: position 301,747 of record NZ_CP012968.1, on the reverse strand, counting down.
GTATCATTATACTTCATTGTACTTTACATATAAAAGAGCCCGATCAACACATGGTTGTTCGGGCTAAAAATAAACTTTATACAATTCGACTTAGAGCAGTATCAAATGCTTGTATTGTTTGTTCAATATCAGCTTCTGTATGCGCTGTTGAAAGAAATGTTCCTTCAAATTGGGAAGGCGGTAAGAATACGCCTTCTTTTGCCATTTCTCTATACATTTGACTAAACAATTCTAAATCGCTCTTATTTGCTTGTTCAAAGTTTGTAACCGGCCCTGCATTTAAGAAATATCCTATCATAGAACCAGCACGATTTACAGTGATTGGCACATGATGTTTTGCAAAGACCTCTTTCAAACCTTCTTCTAATTTGTCACCTAATTTATTAAAATAATCATATGACTCAGGAGTTAATTGACTTAGTGTTTCATAACCACTTGTCATAGCTAATGGATTCCCTGATAACGTACCAGCTTGATAAATATCACCAGCTGGCGCAATTTGATCCATAATTTCTTTCTTACCACCAATAGCACCAACAGGCAAGCCACCACCGATTACTTTACCCAAACAAGTTAAATCTGGTGTTACATTAAAGTAACCTTGCGCACAATTGTATCCAACTCTAAACCCTGTCATCACTTCATCAAAAATAAGCAATGAACCATATTCTGTAGTGATGTCTCTTAAGCCTTGTAAAAATCCTTCAACTGGAGGTACAACGCCCATATTACCAGCTACAGGTTCTACTATAACACCAGCAATATCGTCTCCAAATTCTTCAAATGCGACTTTTAGCGCATCTAAGTCATTATATGGGACTGTGATTGTATTTTTTGCAATACCTTCAGGAACACCTGGAGAATCAGGTAAACCAAGTGTTGCGACGCCAGACCCTGCTTTGATTAATAGTGAGTCACTATGACCATGATAACAACCGATAAATTTAATGATTTTATTACGACCAGTATAACCACGTGCTAAGCGTAATGTATCAAGTGTTGCTTCAGTACCAGATGACACCATACGTATTTTTTCAATAGATGGCACACGATCAATAACGAGTTCGGCTAATTTATTTTCTTGGAGTGTGGAAGCACCGAAACTTGTCCCTTTATCCACTGCTTCATGAATTTTATCAATCACCTGCTTGTTTTTATGTCCTAAAATTAATGGTCCCCAACTTAGAACGTAATCGATGTATTCATTACCATCAATATCATATATTCTTGAACCTTCACCATGGTCCATAAATATTGCTGGTGTATCTACTGATTTGAAAGCTCTTACTGGACTATTGACACCGCCAGGCATCAATTGTTCAGCTTTTACCATCGCTTTTTCAGAATTTGTGTAACGCATTCTAAATAACCTCCTTATTGTTCATCAATATATTTACAAATATCTTTTGAAAAATACGTAATAATTAAATCTGCGCCTGCACGCTTCATTGAAATCATTTGTTCCATAACTACCGCTTTTTCATCAATCCAGCCATTTAGCGCTGCTGCTTTTGTCATGCTATATTCTCCACTTACATTATAAGCGACTACAGGTACGTTTGTAGTATTTCGAACATCTCTAATGATATCTAAGAAACTTAGAGCAGGTTTAACAATCATCATGTCTGCTCCTTCGTTTAAATCACTATCAAGCTCTCTAAGTGCTTCTCTTCTATTTGCAGGATCCATTTGATATGTTTTGCGATCACCAAACTGTGGTGCAGATTCTGCTGCATCACGGAATGGACCGAAGAAACTAGAAGAATATTTAATGCCATAACTCATAATTGGCACATTATAATAACCAGCTTCATCTAGACCCGCTCTAATTTCAGCAACGAATCCGTCCATCATGTTACTTGGCGCAATAATGTCAGCACCAGCTTCAACTTGAGAAATTGCAGTCTTAACAAGTAATGGTAGTGACTTATCATTATCAACATCTTTCGTCTCATGATTAATCACACCACAGTGACCATGGTCTGTATATTCACATAAACACGTATCCGCAATGATTAATAAGTCATTGTACATAGACTTCGCTTTTCTTGTTGCTTCTTGAATGATGCCGTTATGATCATAAGCACCTGTACCAACTTCATCTTTTTCATTTGGCACACCAAAAAACATGATGCCTCTTATACCTAATTCATACGCTTCTTTAATTTCTTCACCTAATAAATTTAAACTAATTTGGTAAATGCCAGGCATAGATTTAATTTCTGTTTTCACATTATCACGTTCAACTACAAAGATTGGATAAATTAAATCTTCTTTGCGAACGTGCGTTTCACTCACCATGTTTCTTAGTGATTTACTACTACGTAATCTTCTGTGTCTATCAAATTGCATTATCTTCCCAACTTTCTAAAGTTTTTTGAATTAATGATTCTAAAGTTTGAATTTCTGCCATCGTGCCCTGAACATTAAATGTATTTAATGTGTCCAATGTTTGTTGACCAATGACAAAATAATTATTAAAAGGTATATAGTGGTGACTTTCAAAAAAATATCGCACAGCTGAGGAACTCGCAAAAGTAATAGCATCTACTTTATTTTCAGCTATGAGATTTAAGACTTCATTTATATTCTCAGTATGTGGAACAGGTTTATATAAGTCAATTTTTCTAACTAAATAACCTTGCTGTTTTAAACCATTTTGTAATAAGGTTCTTGCTGCTGCGCTTGATGGTAGTAAAATGCGACTGCCTTTTACCGCTTCAAACTCCTCAAGAAAACCTTCTTGTGAATAATCTGTGGGACAAAACGAAACATCTAGACCTAAAGTTTTGCAATAATCAGCAGTTTTTTCACCAATTACTGCAATTTTTTGTATATTTAACTTATGTAAATATGATTGAAAATGTTTCACAGCTTTTTTAGACGAAAAAATAAGCCAGTCATAGTTAACATCTAGCAAATTCAAATCAAAGGATAAAGGCTCTACATCTATGAAGGGCTTGTGTAGAATACATGTATCTTCTTTGTTAAATTCACTAGTTTGTGTCATTACTATCACTGGTCTCATTATTTTCACCTCAAACGATTATTGTTCTTCGTTTAGTGCCTTTATTATTTCATATGCACCTTGTGCATTTAAAACTTCAGTTACTTTTTCACCGATTTCAACTGGATTCTCTCCACGCTCAGTATGCTCATAACGTTCTTTACCGTCTGGAGACATAATTAAGCCTGTGAATTCGATTATACCATCATTACTTTTCGTAGCATAGCCGCCGATTGGAACTTGGCAACTGCCGTTCATACGCTCTAAGAATGTTCTTTCAGCAGTAACACAATCCGCTACATCTTCATTGTGAACTTGCTTAAGTAATGCTAACAGCTCTTCATCATCCGCACGACATTCAATACCTAATGCGCCTTGTCCAATGGCTGGTATTAAAGTCTCTTTATCTAAATAAGTTGTCACGATATCATCTGACCAGCCCATACGTTTCAAACCGGCAGCTGCAAGTAAAATTGCATCAAAATCTTCAGTTTCTAACTTACTTAAACGTGTATCAATGTTGCCTCGTATCCATTTTATTTGTAATTTAGGATATTTCGCAAGTATTTGAGCACCACGGCGTAAAGAGCTTGTACCTACGATACTATTATCAGGAAGTTCATGTAAAGGGACATGATTCTTAGCAATGTACGCATCATATGGATTTTCACGATCTGGTATGCAACCTAGAGTTAATCCTTCTGGTATGACGCTAGGCACATCTTTTAAGGAATGTATCGCCATATCTATACCATGATCAAATAATTCATTTTGAATTTCTTTTACAAACAACCCTTTACCGCCTACTTTAGATAATTGTTTATCTATAATACGGTCACCTTTTGTTACTATTTCTTTAATTTCAATATCTAATTCTGGATCAACAGCTTTTAATTTTTCAATAAATTGTTGGCTTTGTGTTATAGCTAACTTACTTCTACGTGAACCAACGATTAACTTACGCATCAGGCGCAACCTCCTAGAAATGACTATATTTAACAATTAACCTTTTCTATCTGTAATCATATTCCTGTCCATTGATGAAAATCGGATATATGAGAAGCAAAAATCAAATTAATCATACTTAAGCAAAATAAGCTGAGATTAAAATAAATCAAATTATGTTTGCTTAACGTATGTCTTACTCTAAAGATGATATATATACCATACAGCAATGCAATAATTATAGACATCACTACTTTGGGATCATTCAATATGTGTAATCCTAAAGTATTTATACCCCATTGTGTACCTAATATGATACTTAATATGATAAATATAAAACCGATTAGACTACTATAAAACACAACTTGTTCTAGTGTAGCTACACTACCGATTCTAAAATATTTTTGATTAAATCTTTTTTGCTTTAAATTTTTATACTGTATTAAATATAATATACAATTGACAAATGCAAAAGCAAACAGGGCATAACTTATAATTGCAAAGGCAATATGTACTATTAACAATTCGTTTATAATACTTAATTTATCTCCTGCACTCTGATAATGCATAGGTTGAAACGTATTTATAGCAATTAATACAAAACCAATTAAATTAAATAAAAATATCGAAAAATTTATTTGCTTGATCACACTAATCACTATAGAAATAGAAATAATCAACCAAGCTAATGCAAAAAATACATCAAAAACATTACCTAATGGAATTTGTTTCGTTACATTAGCATAAATAGATAAAGAGATTGTTTGTAACACCCAAACAATCCCTAATGTAACAAAACCAATTTTTCTAACTTTATAATGCTTTTTCACAAAATCAAAAAAGTAACAAGCAATACTAAATAAATAAATTAATAATATAAGTTCATTTAATCTTATAAATGAAAATTCTTGCATATTATCACCATTTGCATATGCTTATTCAAAACTTAATATTTGACTAGTTGGCACTTCACTTCTTCTTTTTTTAGGTTCATAAGCTTGTTCAGCTTCAATGTCAAAAATGTTTTGAAACAGCTCTAATTTTTCGTTACTATTTCTATCATTACTCAATTCTTTTGCTTGTTTGATTGGATCTTTCAACATTTGATTTATGATACTTTTAGTATGTTTTGAAATGATTTTACGTTCTCTTTCACTTAGTGCAGGCAATTTTCTATCAATACTATTCATAGTATCTTCCTGTATATTCATAGCTTTTTCTCTTAAGGCACGAATAACAGGTACAACACCTAACATACTTACCCATTCATTATGTGCTACAATCTCACCAGGGATACGTTGCATAATGTCATTTGCTGCTATTTGACGTTCTCTAAGATTAGCATCCACTAATCCTTTCAAGTCATCTACATCATAATTAAATACATCTTGAACTGTATTAATATTAGGTTCTATGTCTCTTGGAACAGCAATATCTATTAAAACAAGTGAATCACTTTTACGTTCTGTTGAAATAGAACGCATCATATCATTTGTCACAATATATTCGTCTGAACTTGTTGAACTGATAACAATGTCCACATTAGCTAAAAGTTTTGGTAATGATTCCATTGATTCAAATTTCACATGATGTTTCATTGCTAATTTTTGAGCTTTACTCATTGTTCTATTAACAACTGTAATATCTGTGACACCTGAACCAATTAAATTCAAGAGTGATAATTCACTCATATCCCCTGCACCAATAATCAAAGCTTGCTTGTTGTCAATTTTGCCAAATACTTTTTTGCTTAGTTCAACAGCCGCATAAGAAACACTTACTGCATTGTCTGCAATATCTGTTTCATTATGAGCTTTTTTCGCAAAAGTAATTGCTTGTTTAAAAAGATGATTAAATATAGTACCTGTTGTATCTTCTTCTTGAGCTAATAAGAATGCATCTCTAATTTGTCCAAGAATTTGAGTTTCACCAAGAACAACAGAATCTAAGCCTGAAGTAACATGCAATAAATGATTTACTGCGTCGTCCCCCACTTTTACTTCAGTCATTTCTTTAATATCTTCAACATCAAATCCAAAAGATCTCGCTAAAAATCGTTGTATATAATAACGACCTGTATGAATTTGATCCGCAACTGCGTATACTTCTGTGCGATTACAAGTTGATAATATAACATTTTCTAAAATAGATTTTGTTTCAAATAAATCAACATTGGCTGAACGTATGGCATCATCTTTAAAAGCAACTTTTTCTCTCAATGCTACATCTGCTGTACGATGATTTATGCTAACCGCAATTAAATGCATTTATAACGCCCTCCATACATATTACAATAAGTAAATTATAACACAATTACGACATGAGTTAACCATCTTGCTCGAGTAAATTATAATTCTTCTAATTTACATTCAAAATGTTGACATAATTGTACTAAATTCAACCTATTTATAGCAAAACATATTTCTTCAATGTAATGATTACAAATAACTTTCAATCATATCCCATATTTTTTGTTGTTTGTCTTTTTTAATTGAAGAATAGCTTATAATCTCGTCCTCAGCTTCCATTTCTAATTTTTGCTGAATCTTCGCTAAATGCTTCTGTACTTTACCCTTAGCAATTTTATCTTCTTTCGTAGCTACAACTAGTGTTGGAATTTCATAGTATTTAAGATAATTGTACATAATAATATCGTCTTCTGTTGGGTTATGTCGTAAATCAACAAGTTGAATTACAAGCTTCAATGATTCTCTTTGTGAAATATATCTTTCAATCATTTTACCAAATGCTTCACGTTGCGATTTGCTTACTTTCGCATAGCCATAACCAGGCACATCAACAAATACAAGTTGATTATCTATATTATAGAAATTAAGTGTTTGTGTCTTACCAGGTCGTTGAGATGTTCTTGCCATATTCTTTCGACCAATCATACTATTGATAAACGTTGACTTACCTACGTTAGATCTACCACTTAGGCCAACTTCACTTAAACCGGTTTCTGGATACTGTTCCGGTTTTACTGCACTAATTAATAATTCTATTTCATTAGGATTAACTTTCATTATCGTCCCTCTTTTCTTCTTAACTCATTGTTTATTATATTACACTATGACTTATATGAATATGTATTTTTATTTTACCTATACTTTCTTTTTAAAAATAAATGCCCTAAGTTGCATATATACAACTTAGGGCATTCGATTCACCTAATTTAAGCAGAAGTTTGTTCCTTGTTTACAAGGTTGTCTTCTTTATCGTATAGTTCAGGATTTTTTTCTTCATTAATTGTTTCTTCTGTAATCACGACTTTTACAACACCTTCAGATGAAGGCACGTCATACATAATATCAATTAACGCTTCTTCTATAATTGAACGAAGACCACGTGCGCCTGTTTTACGTTCAATTGCTTTATCACTGATTGCAGATAATGCTTCGTCAGTAAATACCAACTCTACATCATCAAGCTCTAACATTTTAGTATATTGTTTCACTAAAGCATTTTTAGGCTGAGTTAGAATATTTTTCAGGGCGTCTACATCTAATGTTTCTAAGTTAGCAACAATAGGAACACGACCGATAAATTCTGGAATCAAACCGTAAGATTGTAAATCTTCAGGTCTGATTTGTTCAAGTATTGCATCTTCATCATATTTTGAAGCTTCACTACTTGCAAATCCGATTACTTTCTCACCTAATCTACGTTTAATTACTTCATCTATACCATCAAAGGCACCACCAAGAACAAATAAAATATTAGTTGTGTCAATTTGAATTAACTCTTGGTTAGGATGCTTACGACCGCCTTGCGGTGGTACGCTTGCAGTTGTACCTTCTAATATTTTAAGCAGTGCTTGTTGTACACCTTCACCAGATACATCACGAGTAATAGATGTATTTTCTGATTTTCTAGCTATTTTGTCAATTTCATCGACATAAATAATACCTTTTTCAGCTTTATCAATATCAAAATCAGCTGCTTGCATTAAGCGTAGTAAGATGTTTTCAACATCGTCACCTACGTAACCAGCTTCAGTTAAACTTGTAGCATCAGCAATTGCAAAAGGTACATCTAATGTTCTAGCTAATGTTTGTGCTAAAAGTGTTTTACCACTACCAGTAGGTCCAATTAAAGCGATATTACTTTTTTGTAATTCAACTTCATCTTCATTTGGTCCTAAATTCTGTACACGTTTATAATGATTGTAAACAGCTACAGCTAATGATTTCTTAGCCTTTTCTTGACCGATTACATAATCATTCAATTGGTTCATAATTTCTTTTGGAGTTGGTAATTCAGTTAACCCTTCAGGTTCCGATTGAGCTAATTCTTCTTCTACAATTTCTGAACATAACTCAATACACTCATTACAAATATAAACGCCACTTCCTGCAACTAGCTTTTTAACTTGATCTTGGTCTTTGCCACAGAAAGAACATTTTAAATTTTCTTCATCTTCGTTGAATTTGAACATTCTATTTACACCCCTATTCCCTAAAGACTATACTAAATAGCATTTTAATATGCAACTTACAACTTTCACAAGTTATTTGCTTTAAAAATAGTGTAGCAGATACATTATTTGAATGCATCTGCTACTGGTTTACTATATTAAACGACCAACATATAATTCACAAAATAATTTGCTCTTTTTATATTTAGTTACGCTTCAGTGTCATCTTTAGATGGTTCTACTAATTTTGCTTCTTTAACTAATAAATCGATAACATTTTGGATACGAACATCATTTTTAACGATATCAGTATTACCAAGTGTTTGTTTAATATCTTCTACTGACATATTAAATTGTCCACTCATTTTTTCTAGTTCTTTATCGATATCAGCGTCAGTTACTTCAATTTCTTCTGCATCAGCAATAGCAGTTAATGTTAAGTTTGTTTTAACACGTTCTTCTGCATCATCTTTCATTTGTTCTCTTAATTGCGACTCATCTTGACCAGAAATTTGGTAATAAGTTTCTAAATTAAGACCTTGTTGTTGCATACGTTGTCCAAATTCTTGAACCATACGATCTAACTCAGTGTTAATCATAGCGTCTGGAATTTCAACAGAAGCATTATTTGATGCTTTGCTAATTGCTTCTTCTTTTTGATTATTCTCAGCGTCAGTTTCTTTTTGCTCAGTTAGTTTTTTACGTAAGTTTTCTTTGTATTCATCAACAGTGTTTGCTTCTGCGTCTAATTCATTCGCAATCTCATCTGTTAGTTCTGGAACGTCTTTATATTTAATTTCATTTACTTTAGCTTTGAAAGTAGCTTCTTTTCCAGCTAATTCTTCAGCATGGTATTCTTCTGGGAAAGTTACAGTAACATCTTTTTCTTCTCCAATTTTAACACCAACTAATTGTTCTTCGAATCCTGGAATAAATGAACCTGAACCAATTTCAAGGTCATAGCCTTCAGCTTGTCCACCTTCAAATTGTTCGCCATCAACGTAACCATCAAAGTCGATGTTAACTGTGTCACCATCTTCAACAGCACCATCTTCTTTAACTACCATTTCAGCTAAGTGACCTAATTGGTGATCAATTGATTCTTGTAATTCTTCTTCAGTTAATTCAACATTTTGTTTTTCAATTTCAAGACCTTTATAGTCTCCTAACTCAATTTCAGGTTCAACTACTACACTCGCTTCGAATGTCATATCGCTACCTTTTTCCATTGTAGTTACATTGATTTCTGGTTGATCAACTGGTTTAATTCCAGTTTCGTCAATAGCTTCACCATAAGCTTCTGGTAATAAGATATCAACGGCATCTTGATATAGTGCTTCTACGCCAAAGCGTTGTTCAAAAATTTGGCGAGGTACTTTCCCTTTACGGAAACCTGGCACGTTTATTTGTTTAACTACTTTTTTGAAAGCTTGATCAATTGCTTTGTCTACTTTTTCTGCTGGAACTGTAACGGTTAATACTCCTTCGTTACCTTCCTTTTTTTCCCAAGTTGCTGTCATGTATAAAAACCTCCATGAATATCCTATTTTATTTTTTCAACTTCATTATTATATCATACGTCAATGCTCTACACAAACACTGAGTTTACAAATAATATTGAATGAATAATTGAAATTAATTTAATTATTATTTTACTATTATTATTAATTACCCAAAAATTTAAACATTAATTATTCATGCATATCAATTGAAGTAATTAAATTAACAATAGTATTAGTTGTGTCTAAGCTTTCTAAACCTAACATTGATTTGAAATAGTTTGTGTAAGCTTCAATCCATTCATTTTCAGATGCTATGCTCTCTATGTCTAACGGGTAAAGTAAAATAGCATGGTTGTTCATAAGATGAAGTGCTTCTTCTACAATTTGTGCTGCATCATCTTCCATTTGCTTAATGACTTCTGGAATAATTTTAATCTTAAACAGCGTTTGTTCAAGACCGGAAAGATGATTTGGATTCACTTCAACTGTATAACCAAATTTCTGAACACGAATGTTTTGATTGTATCCGGCAAAACGTAAATATTCAAGCATTATACTCACAACATTCGGTGCAAGTTCAATTTCATTAATAATATTTACCACTGTTTCTTGATAACGATACTGATTATGATCTATTAAAGTTAAGATTGTACTAATTTGTTCACGTAATGACAACGACTCAAAATCACGGAGCATTTCTGCTGCATGCGCATTATGTTTATCAATTTGACTTAGGGCATATTCTTTTAATGGAAATAGTTCCATTCTCGTTTTATGATCGTTGACTTCATCAATAATTTGATTAATGACGTCAACGACTTCAAAATATTGTCCTAACCCGTTTAAACTTTTTACATAATAAACCATAAGGTCATCATACTTAGTAATACCTTGTTTCAGTAAAATAATAGCTTCTTCACGCAATTCAAGATAATGTCCCATTTTGTATAACATGGCACATTTCAATAGAGACATTTGCTCATCTAATTCAAATTGTTTTTCAAAATCTTCAAACAGGTCATACATTTGATCTAATTCATTATTGTTAAAAGATTGTTTGATTTCTCTTATTAGTTTATCTTTTGAACGTGGAAAGGGAATGATATCAGACATTTTTATGCACCTCTATTGTATTGACTGTAATATTAACGTACTCCATGTTTCAAAATCATCATAATTATCTATTTTACTTTGATTCACCCATTTTATTTTTAAAGTATCTGTTTCTTTAGCTTCAACATCATTACTATTCACTTTAATTTTGAACACTACACCTAAATGAACTTCGCCAACTTCATTTGTATCATCATTAATAAAACCTATGTATGCTAAATTTTGTGTTTTACTATCTGACAGACCTACTTCTTCTTCAAGTTCTCTTTGTGCATTAATGCGCAATACTTCATTGATAGATTCAGCACCTTTTACATCGTTCATATGTCCACCGACACCGATTGAAGATTGACCATGCAAACGTGATTCTCCACCACCTGCTAATCTCTCATACACTAAAATTTCATCATTCTCATTTTCTAAAATACAATAAGATACCAATTGTTTATATGTCGGATCTTCCTCCATATCTCCACGACGCTTAATTTCATACTTTGAAAGTGCGTCAAAGATATCTTGACCCTTTTCAGAATTTTTATCAAGAAAACCGTTAAATTGATTCTTTTCACTATTAAATAAAATTGTTCTTGGTACTACCGTAATCATTTCATCAAATTTAGACATAAATTTCTCCTTCATATATGGCTTCTAAGCCATTTTATCAAATGATAGTTATTTATCAAAACGTTAATAGATACAAAAATAAAGAGATGTACGAATTGTACATCTCTTTATTTGAGAATTATTTTAAAGCGTCTTTAGCTTTAGCAACTAATTCACCGAAAGCTTTTTCATCTGAAATAGCAATTTCAGAAAGCATTTTACGGTTAACATCGATTCCAGCTTTTTTCAAACCGTTCATTAATCTTGAATAGCTCATGTCATGTTGACGTGCAGCTCCATTAATACGTGTAATCCATAATCTACGGAAATCACGTTTTCTTTGACGACGGTCGCGGAATGCGTACTGTCCTGATTTCATTACTTGTTGTTTTGCTACTTTATATAAAGTTCTTTTTGAACCAAAGTAACCTTTAGCTAATTTAATCGTCTTTTTACGACGAGCTCTTGTTACCGTTCCACCTTTAACACGTGGCATAATAAATTCCTCCTCAAAATATCTTCAATCTTTTTTATCTGTCGTTACTTATTTTTTATAAGCTAATAATTGTTTAACGCGTTTCATATCTGATTTGCTCACTAATGAAGCTTTACGTAATTTACGTTTTTGTTTAGTTGTTTTGTTTGCAAACATATGTGAAGTGAAAGCTCTAGAACGTTTTAATTTACCTGAACCAGTTCTTTTAACACGTTTTGCTGCTCCACGGTGTGTTTTCATTTTAGGCATGATTCAATTCCTCCTGTAGTATCTTTTTATTTTTCGTTAAGTGGGTTAAGCATGATGAACATTTGGCGTCCATCCATTTTAGGTCTTTGCCCAATTGTAGCGATATCTTTACATTCTTCTGCAAATTTTTCTAATACGCGTTGACCAATTTCTTTATGCGTAATAGCACGCCCTCTGAAACGAATTGAAACTTTACATTTGTCGCCTTTTTCTAAGAATTTACGTCCGTTCTTCAATTTAGTTTGGAAATCATGTTCCTCAATTGTTGGACTTAAACGAATTTCTTTAAGGTTAATAACTTTTTGTTTCTTCTTCATTTCTTTTTCTTTTTTCTGTTGTTCGAATTTGTACTTACCATAATCCATGATTTTCGCAACAGGTGGTTTAGCGTTAGGCGACATAATAACTACATCGAGTTCTACGCGCTCTGCCATTTCTAAAGCTTCTGCTTTAGATTTAATACCGATCTGTTCTCCGTCATGTCCGATTAAACGTAATTCTTTTGCACGAATCTTTTCGTTAACTTGAGTCTGATCTTTTGCTATGGTTGACACCTCCAAGATTTTTACGAAATTATCCCAAGAAAAAGAGCGAGTATATAATATACCCGCTCTTCTTTACACACAACAATGTCGTATGTATATAGACCTGCCAACTACTATTAGTGTCGCAACAGGTGAGAAGCGGGAGCTTCTACTTGGTTCGTTTCGTATTCAACATTACCTATCTTAGCAACAATTCATTAGCAAGTCAACAACTTTTCTATTTATTTATCGTCCATTTTAACATTTTGTCTTAAATCCACTTGTTCTAATGGTATTATTTTTGTTTTATAACGTAGTTTATGATAAATGAAGAATGCTAAGAATACTGGAATACCCATATATGTGATAACAAATCTATTGAGATCAAAATCTCCTGATTGGATGAAATCAACATCTTGTCCAATAATTACAAGTACACACAAGACACCTGCAAAAATAGGCCCGAATGGGAATAATTTAGCTTTATATTTTAATTTTGATTTATCATAGTTTTGTTTATCAAAAGCTTTTCTAAATCTGTAATGACTGACTGCAATACCAACCCATGCAATAAAACCAGTCAGACCACTTGCAGCAACGATATATTCATAAGCGTCACCGCTTAAATGTTGTAATACAAAGATAATTACTACGATTACTGCTGTAGCGAGTAATGATACATACGGTACACCACTTCTATTTGTTTTACCAAATATAGGATATGCAAGCTTATCTTTACTCATTGAATATAGCATACGTGTTGAAGCATACATACCTGAGTTACCTGCTGATAATACCGAAGTCAGTATAACAGCATTCATGAATGAGGCTGCAAATGCTAGCCCTGCATTTTGGAATACAAGTGTAAATGGTGAAGTTGAAATATCATCTCCGCCACCCATAAGTGATGGACTATCGTATGGTATCAACATACCAATTACAAAGATTGCAAGAATATAGAATATCAATATTCTCCAGAACACTTGTTTAATTGCCTTAGGAACCGCGCGCTCTGGATTTTCAGACTCTCCTGCTGTAATACCAATAAGTTCAGTACCTTGGAATGAAAAGCCTGCTACCAAGAACACACCTAAAATCGCTAAGATACTTCCTCCAAAGCCATCACCTAAAATAGGACCACTACCTTGAGTGAACGTGTCAAAACCAACAAACTCTCCACCCATGATACCAACTATTGTCAATAAACCGATTGCAATAAAGATAATCACAGTAACTACTTTAATCAAAGCAAACCAATATTCACTTTCGCCAAATACTCTAACGGACAATGCATTCAGTCCAAATATAATAATTAAGAATAGACAGCTCCAACTCCAAGCTGGAATACCTGACATTGGTGTCCAATACTGTATTACTTGTGCAGCAATCGTTACATCGGCTGCAACAGTAATTACCCAGTTAAACCAATAGTTCCAACCTAATGCGAATCCTAGAGATGGATCAACAAAACGTGTAGCATATGTACTAAATGATCCTGACACTGGTAAATATGTTGCCATTTCTCCTAGAGAAGTCATGAGGAAGAATACCATCGCTCCAATGATTGCGAAGGCTAAGAGCGCACCTAAACCACCTGCATCATGTATTGCACCACCAGAAGTCATAAATAAACCAGTCCCAATACAACCTCCAATTGCAATCATGGATATATGGCGATCTTTCAGCCCCCTTTGAACACCATCATTTTGATTCACTTGTTTTGCCATAGACGCTTCCCTTCCTTAAATATAGAGGTTAACTTACTATATGATTAAGATTCATACTATTTATAGTTTGAGCAGTAGTTCATTGTAATTAACTATATGAATTACACAACAATTATAATTTTCGCTCTTTCCCGTTAACGTATTTATGATAATCATTTGACTAAAAATAAAATGGTTGCATACCTATTAGATATGCAACCATTTTAATAATAGCATTTATATAGGTAGCACATCACATATGTGACAGTCCAGTTTCTTTCGATAACTGGCCCAACCTGTATAGTTAATGGACAATACAAGTTTCGGCATCTTCACCTTTCTATTATTCAACATATGCCCCATTCGGCTTCTGAATAATTACTCATTGAAAATGCAACCTCTAACTCAAATTTAATTTTAATATGAATGTGAACTAACTTCACTATTCTGTAATATACATGATTTCTTCAAGAGTTTCAAGACTATCTTTGTTTTTTCAATCTAATCTCATCGAGTAAATTCCAAATGAATTCTTCTTTTTCTAACGTTTCTTGATCTTGGGAACCATATTTTCGTACATTTACTTCATTGTTTTCTACTTCTTTGTCCCCTACAACGAGTTGGTAAGGTATTTTTTGCATTTGTGCTTCTCTAATTTTATAACCCATTTTTTCATTACGATCATCAATTTCAACTCTTACACCTTGAGATTTAAGCTCGTCTTGAATGTGTCTAGCATAATCATAATGTAAATCAACGTTAACAGGTATAATTTCTACTTGTTTTGGTGCTAACCATGCAGGGAATGCACCTTTTGTTTCTTCAGTTAAGAATGCGACGAAACGTTCCATAGTAGATACTACACCACGGTGAATGACTACTGGTCTATGTTGTTCTCCATCATTACCAATATAAGTTAAATCAAATTTCTCTGGTAACAAGAAGTCTAATTGGGCTGTAGATAATGTTTCTTCTTTGCCCATAGCAGTTTGAACTTGTACGTCAAGTTTCGGACCATAGAAGGCTGCTTCGCCTACTGCTTCTTCATAATCTAAACCAAGTTCGTCTACCGCTTCTTTCAACATACTTTCTGCTTTATTCCACATGTCATCGTCATCGAAATATTTTTCTTTATCTTCAGGATCTCTATAACTTACACGGAACTTATAATTTTCAAAGTTGAAATCTTTGTATACATCAACAATTAAATTTACAACACGTTTGAACTCTTCTTTAATTTGGTCCGGACGTACAAAAATATGCGCATCATTTAATGTCATTCCGCGGACACGTTGTAAACCAGAAACCGCACCACTCGCTTCATAACGATGCATAGTACCTAATTCAGCAATTCTAATAGGCAATTCACGATATGAATGTGGTTTATTTGCATAAATCATCATATGGTGCGGACAGTTCATTGGTCTTAAGACCATTTCTTCATGTTCATCTAATTTCATTGTTGGGAACATGTCTTCTTGATAATGGTCCCAATGACCTGATGTTTTGTATAAATCAACGTTGGCCATTACAGGAGTATAAACATGGTCATAACCCATACTTACTTCTTTATCTACAATATAACGTTCAATTTCACGACGAATTGTAGCACCGTTAGGCAACCAAAGTGGCAAACCTGCACCTACTAAAGGGTTGTTAGCAAATAGTTCTAAATCTTTGCCAATTTTACGGTGATCACGCTCTTTGCGTTCCTCCAACATTTTCAAATGTGCTTTCAATTCTTTTTTATCGAAAAATGCTGTGCCGTATATACGTTGTAACATTTTATTGTCACTATTTCCACGCCAATAAGCACCAGCTGTAGATAATAATTTAAATTCTTTTATTTTAGAAGTAGATGGTACATGAACACCACGACATAAATCAGTGAACTCTCCTTGGGAATATAAAGTCACATTTTCATCTTCTGGAATAGCATCGATTAATTCTTGCTTATATGGGTCGTCTGAGAAAAATGATTTAGCTTCATTTCTAGAAACCACTTTACGTTCAATTGGATAGTTTTCATTAACAATTTGTTTCATTGTTTTTTCTATTTTTTCAAAATCATCTGATGAAATACTTTCTTCCATATCAAAGTCATAATAAAATCCACCATCAATTACCGGACCAACACCAAAATGAACATTACCATAGAGGCGTTTTAAGGCTTGTGCCATAAGATGTGCAGTAGAATGACGTAATACTTCTAGCGCTTCATCAGAACCAGGTGTAACGATTTCAATTGAGCCATCTTCGTCAATTGGTCTAGTTAAATCAATGAGTTGTCCATTTAATTTACCAGCTACAGCTTTTTTTCTTAATCCTGGACTTATAGAATGTGCAATATCTTCTGTAGTTGTACCTTTATCAAACACTTTTGAATTGCCATCTGGAAATTTAATATTTATTTGCTCCATAAAAACCCTCCTATTTATTCAAGCACTTAAATCAAAATGAAATGATGTTTATACTGAATTAGACTCAAAAACAAAAAGACCCCATCCCTAAAAAGGGACGAGGTCTTCGCGGTACCACCCTAAATTAAAGTTATGATGTAATAACTTTACTCTACGTAAGATAACGGTCTTGAGCCGGATGTTCATTACAACATCAATTATGAAGTAGTAATGAATAAACTTACTTACCAGCATCTCATCTTTTACTGGTTCTCTGTAAAGTAGTGGCTTATTCATCTCGTCTTCATTTCATTTGTTATGATTTAGATTTAATTATATTATACAACATTTATTTTAGATTTCAATCGTTCCTGTAATTTTTTCCTTCTAAGAAATATGGTGTTGATAATGTTTTGATTCTTTCCATGATTCTTGCAGACTTAGTTTTTTCTGTGCCGTCTCGCGTGACAGAGAGATGATATTCTAATTCTTCAAAACTTAAATTAGAACTGAAAAATGTAGGTAACTCTTGAACCATACGATAATGTAACAGTGGGCCAATCACTTCATCTCTTGCCCATGGTGTAATGTCTTCAGCACCTATATCATCTAACATTAATATATTTGCTTCTCTTACTCTAGAGAGTTTCGTTTCAAAAGTACCATCTTTAAATCCGCCTTTAAGTGAACGGATGAATTCTGGTAGATAAACAATTGTAGATGGAATTTTTTCAGTTTTTAATTGATTTGCAATTGCGCCAAGGATAAATGATTTACCAGTACCAAATGGGCCATGTAAATACAAACCTTTAATTTGGGGATCTTTATTTGTTATTTTTTCACAAATTTGGTTAGCAGCCATTGCGACATCTAATCGATCTCTTCTATCCATATATATATCTTCAAGTTTTGCGTCTAGTGTGTCACGTTGCATATGGTGCGATGTAATTAAATGTTTATTAAACCGTTCTTCGTCGTGTTTAATTTTACAAGGACAAGGTAAATAGCGAATTTTTATATGATTATGTTCGATATATAATTCAGGAATATGACCTGTCACAAAATTGGGACAGTCTTTTAGTTTATGACCATCATAACGCTTTTCTTGATCTTTATATTCTTGTAAAATATTCAAATCTTCATCTATCATCGCATTTGTCAGTTCAGCTTTATGCGACTCTAAAAACTGTTTAACGTCTGGATCATTGACGACATCTTTTTTTATCTTGGCAATTTTTTTTGATAAATCATTTGAATCACCCATAATTTGATTAAATGGTTTCATCTACTTGTCCTCCTTCCATCTATCTTTAAGTTGATTTAAAAACTGTTCTCTATCATTCTTCAATTTTTCATCATCTTCATTATTATTTGAAGTGTCAGTGTCAGTTTCTGTTTTATTATCTCGTTCTTCTAACCATTTAGGTGTCATTTCTCTCGATGCTAATTGTTTTTGTTTATAATAAGACTTAGATGATTTGTTTTCCGTCTTAGGTTGATTCACTTTTATCGCATAATTATATGCTTGTTCAGCTGTTTTGATGCCTTTTTTCTTCCAATTTGATGCTATTTCAAAAATGTAAGTCTTCGGTAGCTTCATATCTTCTTTCAACATCACAAATTGTAACAGTATATTAATGACACCGAATGACAATTGTTCACGTTCTACTAATTCTTCAATCATATACTTTTGTTGTGTTGTTGGTTCAGATTCTGACCAAGACGCTAACATATCTATGGGACTTGTTTCTTCTAATTGTTTTAGCCAAGTAACAGATTTTTCCTCATCTTGCGTTTGGTTGTTATTCTGCACTTGAGTAGCTTGAGTTGTACTATCTGCATAATTGTTAGTTTTGATATTTAAAGATGGCATTTGTTGTTCATGCTCCATCAAATAATAAGTTCTTGCATGTTTTCTTAATTCTTCAAACGAAAGTTCTTGCGCGCTTGTTATCGATTTTAAAATGATACGTTTCATCGGCTCCGGCGTCAAACCATATAAAGTCGCGATTTGTGTAATTAAAGCTTTGGCTTCTTTATCAATAATTTTTGTGCTGATAAAGTGGTTTTGCAATAAATCATATAATGTTTCAAAATCAAAGTGCACTTGTGACAAGTTTAAACCTTCATATGCCGTTTCACTTTGGATTTCATTTGTATTGTCATCTAATGACTTGTTAGGTACTTTAAACACATCAGTGAAATTTCGTGTCACATCTTGATACTTGCTAAAGTCAATTTGCTTTTTATGTTCAAAATGGCGTTTCAATTGTTGATAGCGTTGTTTGCTTACTTCACTAAACAAATACACTGATAACATTGGATCACTGAAAAATTGTTTTGCTGATGGTGGTTGGACAAGCTGATAAACAAAAGACGAATGCTGCGCATCATGATTCACTAATGTTTTAACTAAACCAATTCCCTCTAATAAGTCCATATCTTTTCTAAATTCTAATAAATTAATCTTTAACTCACTCATAATTATATAGTGCGTCAATACAGAATCCGTTTCATATTCAACAAACTGATTCAAATAATGATATAAACCAATTGCATTTGCACCAATCATTGGTGTAAACAATCTATTTAAAATTTCTAAATGCTTACTGTTCAAATAGAAATTGCGCACAACAGTAAAATTATCATGTGGTCTCAAACCATAATCATATGATTGTAACCCCATTTAAGAATCACTCCGTTTATTTCCAGCTAAAATACCTTGCATAGATTGTAATAGTTGATCTACATCCTTAAACTCTTTATATACAGATGCAAATCTTACATACGACACTTGGTCTACGTGCATAAGTAAATTCATCACATGCTCTCCAATTTCACTTGAAGAAATTTCTGCATGTCCTTCATCACGTAACTTCCATTCAACATTATTCGTAATATCTTCTAATTGTTGATAACGGACTGGTCTTTTTTCACATGAACGCACCAATCCATTTAAAATCTTTTCACGTGAAAATTGTTCTCGCGTACCATCTTTTTTTACTACAATGAGTGGTATTTTTTCTATATGTTCAAAAGTTGTGAATCTCGTACTACACTTTT
The DNA here is from genome assembly GCF_001663395.1 of Staphylococcus sp. AntiMn-1. NCBI lineage: Bacteria > Bacillati > Bacillota > Bacilli > Caryophanales > Staphylococcaceae > Staphylococcus > Staphylococcus sp. AntiMn-1. The sequence goes on along the minus strand of NZ_CP012968.1, from coordinate 281,723 downwards.
CACATTCTCTTCTTCGTCGAATCGCATTAACTTCATCTGCATGTCTAGAGTCTACAACACGAGAATGAGTCGAATTACATTTCGGGCATTTCATCGAATTATCACCCTCTCGTTTTGATTACTTATCATTATACTATAAATATGTATGTCACAAAAGAATCACTATGACACATGTAAAATACTTATTGCATTATGTAATTTTTATCACTAATATTCCAAATATTGATAGAATTTAACATGCTAATTGCGTCTCTATGATAGTAAGTTTAACATGCTAAGTAATTTCATCATTACTTTTTTCTACAATCATCTAGTATATAGGTTTAAACGACAAATTGAAAACTCCTTTCAAAGTAAGCACTAACAATGTGCATTACTTCAAAAGGAGTATATATAACACTTTCTATCATCATGTCGTACAGTCTAAACATTATGGATTCTTAGCATTTAATCAATTAGTTAATTATTAAATGTTATAAATGTGTACTTTAATTTGTGACAGCGCCAACATCATTTTTGAGTAATTGACCTATTTGTTCAGCCACATCTACAACTCTATTTGAATAGCCCCATTCGTTATCATACCAAGCGATTACTTTGACTTTATTGTCACCCATAATCATTGTGCTTTGTGTATCAATAATTGCTGAATGTGGATTTGTATTAAAGTCCATAGATACTAAAGGTGCATCTTCTGTTGCAATCACACCACCTAAGTCATTATCTTTAAATGCTTGATTGACTTGTTCAGCCGTTACATTCGTGTCTAAATCAACGACTAAATCTACTAATGAAACATTCTTCGTTGGCACTCTTAATGCCATACCATGTAATTTACCATCTAATTCAGGTAGTACTTCTGTTAATGCCTTTGCAGCACCTGTTGAAGTTGGAATAATACTTTCATTACAAGAACGCGCACGTCTTAAATCTTTATGCGGATTATCTATATTATTTTGATCATTCGTAATGGCATGAACCGTTGTCATCAAACCATTTTGTATACCAAATTGATCATTTAATACTTTAGCAACCGGACCAATACAGTTAGTCGTACATGAAGCATTGCTAAATATGTCATACTGTTCAATGTCTAATTGTTTATTATTAACACCTTTGACAATCATTTGGACTTCTCCACCTTTAGATGGACCCGTGAGCAATACTTTTTTAGCACCTGCATTAATATGTGCAACAGCTTTATCTCCATGATTGAATTTTCCGGTAGCCTCAATAACGATATCGATGTTTAGCGTTTCCCAAGGTAAGTGCTCAGGATTTCTTTCTGCTACAAGATTAATCTCATGGTTATCGACTTTGACCCCATTTTCTATAGGCTCTACTTTTAAATCGTAAGCACCATGAGTTGTATCATAATTAATTAGGTGGGCAATCGTTTCAGGTGGGTAGCTCGCATTAATTGCTACTACATTTAAATCCTTATTTTTCAAAGCGATTCTTAATACCATTCTTCCTATTCTACCCATTCCATTAATTGCAATATTTGTCGTCATTCAAAGCACCCCTTATTTTTGTGTTACACTTTATGGAAATAGTATAACATAAATAAAAGTACAAGAAAGCGTTTTCTAAAATAAAATCAAAAAAATTTGCATTCCGCTTACCTAAGAGCTTAAAGAGACCTTTTCGAGATAATTTCATCTGTATAATTTGAAATCATAGTAAAAAAGTACTACTCAAACTTAGATTATAAGTTGAGTAGCACTTCAGAATACACTTATTAAACCATACTAATGTATATTAAATCAAGCATACGATAATTATCATTTAAAAACTCACTTAAAAAGATGATTTACTGCGCTTCTTCTTCAGTATTGTTGTGAATATAGCCTTCTTCTACAAGCATTCTTTCTAAGTTCTGCTTCAATTCTAATTTCGTATCACGGTTATCAATTTCACGATCCGCCATTCTACGTTTTTTATCGATTGAAATTTGACTATAAACACGTGCTTTCGCATCTTCCATTGATAAATTATTACGTTCCATCAATCTATCAATTTGAATACTTTCAGAAGTGTATACTAACCAAACCTCATCCACTGTATCTTGTAAGTCATTTTCAAATAATAACGGAATATCCATAATGACATTATAGCCTTGCTCAAGATAAGCTTCTTTTTCTTCTTCCATGATGTCTCTAACAATAGGATGAATAATTTCATTTAATTCCAATCTTTTCTCTGGATGATTAAATATGACATCTCCTACATATGATCGATTCATATTGCCATCTTCATCTATCGCTTCTTCTCCAAATGCTTCTTTAACTTGTTCTAGTCCTTTGGTACCTTTTTCTACTGCTTGGCGTGATGCAACATCTGCATCTACGACTTTAAAACCATGTACGGTTAATAATTCCGAAACACTGGATTTACCTGATGCGATACCACCTGTTAGTCCTATAACCTTTGGCATAATATCACTCTTCCTTTATTTTTGACATGTAGCGCAGAAATGACTATTTCTCGTTGCAATAACTTGAGTTTCAATATCACTTCCACACACTTTACATATCTTTTGTTTATAAACATTAAGATGTAATTGCATCGTACCTGTACTACCGTCTGCATGACGATAATCAGATATGCTCGTTCCACCATATTTTATACCCGCTTCTAATACATCTCGAACATAATAAAATAATATTTCTCGTTCTTGATTATTCAACTCTTTTGATAGACGCGCTGGATGGATACCTGCTCTAAAAAGCGCTTCACACGCATAAATGTTACCACAGCCGGAAATGACCCGATGATCTAAAATCATTTGCTTAATAGACTTGTTTTGGTAAAGTTTTTTATTAAACCACGATAAATAATGTGGCATTGCTTCTTCATCAAATGGTTCTGGAGCAATTTCTAAAAATGAGGGATACGCCTCAAATGATGGCACATTTCTAATTTCACCGAAGCGGCGAATATCAGAATAGACAAGCAACTTATCATTATTTAATTTAAATATAACATGCCAATGTTTACGATAATTTGGAACACTAATATCCTCTATCTTATCGACCACAAAGAAACCACCAGCCATACCTAGATGGCTAATAAGTATTCTTTCTTCACCGTTTTTCTCTAAGTAGAAAACGATATACTTACTTCGTCTATCTATATCACTAATTGTAAAATGCTCAGTAAAGCGTCTGAACGTATCTAATTCTAAACCTTTAATTATCGTCTCACGTTGGTTTGCTTTACCTTCATGCACTTTGTCAGAAAAAGTAACTGATTCAATTGTTTGTCCTTTAACAAAAGGCTTAATACCTCTTTTTACATGTTCTACTTCTGGTAATTCAGGCAATATAATACCTTCTTTCTATTTTGCATCGTACCATGTTTGACCATAGCTAGATTCAACTTTTAATGGCACATCTAACTCTATCGCATTATCCATAATCTTTTCAATGAATTTTTCAAACGCTTCTACTTCTTCTTTAGGTACTTCAAAAATCAATTCATCGTGCACTTGTAATAATAGTTGTGCATGGAAATCTGTTTCTTTAACTTCATTTGCAAAATTAACCATGGCTAATTTAATAATATCTGCAGCTGTACCTTGAATTGGTGTATTCATCGCAGTTCTTTCTGCAAAACCTCTCAAATTAAAGTTTCTACTTGTGATATCTGGTATATATCTACGACGATGTAATAACGTTTCAACATAGCCCTGAGCTTTGCAGTCTTTAACAATATCTTCCATATATTGTTTAACCCCAGGGAAACTATCTAGATAATCATCAATAAATTGTTTCGCTTGTTTTCTTGTTATGCCTAAACTCTGGCTTAGACCATAATCGCTTATGCCATAAACAATTCCGAAATTTACTGCCTTCGCTTGTCTACGCATCGTGCTATCAACGTCATCTGGTTGTACATTGAATACTTTCATAGCTGTAGCTGTGTGAATGTCTTCATCATTAATAAATGCTTGTTTCATACTTTCATCTTGCGTGATGTGCGCCAATACTCTTAATTCAATCTGCGAGTAATCGGCTGCAAATATGACATTGTTTTCGTTTGTAGATTTAAAAGCTTTTCTGATTTTTCTACCTTCTTCTAAACGAATAGGTATATTTTGTAGGTTAGGATCAATAGATGACAATCTACCAGTTTGTGCAAGTGTTTGGTTAAAGCGTGTATGGATACGATTATCCTCAGCGATCACTTTTTGCAATCCTTCTACATACGTAGACTGTAATTTAGCAAGTTGTCTATACTCAAGGATATGCTCAATAATAGAATGTTCACCTTGTAATTGTTCTAACACATCTACTGCTGTGGAATAACCTGTCTTCGTTTTTTTAATTACAGGTAACTCTAATGTTTCAAATAATACAACACCTAACTGTTTTGGTGAATTGATATTAAATGGCTCTCCTGCAGCTTCATGTATATTTTTTATTAACACATCTAATTTACTTTGAATCTCTTTTTCCATTTCTTTTAAATCATTAGCGACTGTATAAATACCTGTTTCTTCCATTTCACTTAAAATACGTGCCAATGGTAATTCTAAATCATTTAGTAAATCTGTTTGATTATATTCATCTAGTTGCTTTGCCATTTTGGGCTTAATTGCACTAATTGCTTCTATAATGGTTGCTACATGGTGATTCAGAACATCATCTTCAGGCAATTGTCTTTTTTTGCCTTTACCATAAACAGCGATGGTTTGTTGTACATAATATTGACCATAATTCGTAACAACTGAATTGACATCATCTATTGTACGTGATGGGTCAATAATATAACTTGCTAACATCACATCAAACACAATGTGTTTAATCGCAATATCTAATCTATGTGCAACAACATATGATTTTTTAGCATCATATACATTCTTTTCTGTAGTACTATCTTCTAACCATGCAATAAGTGCTGGATAATCATGCATCTTATGTGCATCAATAACAACATGGTGCGTGCCATCATATAAAGCAAACTTTAATATGTCATCTTTTAAGTAATTAGAACCATCTAACTCAAAATGTATAGATGCAGCGTCTAAGTTGTTAAAATCAACCTGTGCAAAATCACTTGCTATATTGATTTCCATTTCTTCCACACTTGAGCTACTGCCATCAACGTCTATTTGGTCTAACAACTGTTTAAACTCTAATTTTTTAAATAATTCAATTTTATCATTTGTATCTGGATTTTCTTGCAATTTAGTCTCGTTTAAAGATACTTCAATTGGACTTTCACAATTAATTGTCGCAAGTTCCTTACTCATTAAGGCATCATCTTTGCTATTTTCAAGTTTCTCTTTTAATTTCTTCCCAGAGACTTCATCTAGATGTTCGTAGACATTTTCCACATTTGAAAATTGTTTCAATAATTTAATCGCTGTTTTTTCACCAACACCTGCAACACCTGGAATATTGTCTGAAGTGTCACCCATTAAGCCTTTCATATCAATAATTTGTTCAGGTACCAAACCATCATATTTTTCTGAAATAAATTCCGGTGTGTAATGATCAACATCTGTCACACCTTTTTTAGTGTAATAGATTGTAACGTCATCTGTAGCAAGTTGTGTTAAATCTCGGTCACCAGTTACAATAATTGTTTGGAATTTTTCTTCATTTGCTTGTTTACTTAGCGTACCGATAATATCATCCGCTTCATAATTCTCTAACTCATAACGTTTAATTTGATAAGCATCTAATAATTGTCTGATATAAGGAAATTGTTCACTTAATTCAGGCGGTGTTTTTTGACGTCCACCTTTATACTCACTATATTGTGAGTGTCTGAACGTGGTCTTTCCAGCATCGAATGCAACTAAGAAATGTGTGGGCTGTTCTTCTTTTATAATTTTTTCAAGCAACATCGCAAAACCATACACGGCATTGGTATGAATACCTGCCTTATTTTGTAACAATGGCAAAGCGTAAAAAGCTCTAAAGCTAAGACTGTTACCATCAACTAAGATTAATTTATTCAATGTTTTAACCTCCAACACATATTTACTATCCATTTTATCACAAATTATAACTCTACCCGTATTGATACGACATATCTTCTGGTTTTCATTGCAATATAAAAAAATCGACCTAACAACATAAAGTTAATTAGATCGACTATCATTTTAATTTTGTATAAAATCACACAACAATTATAAATTTAAAGTATACTTATTCTGTTTCAAAAAATGTAATTCTAAATGTTGATCCTTCATTCGGACTACTAATTACATTAATTCTACCATTATGGGCTTCCATAATATGTTTTGTAATAGACAATCCTAAGCCTGTGCCACCTGAATCTCTACTACGTGCTTTATCTACTCTATAAAAGCGTTCAAAAATATGTTTTTGGTCTTCTTCACTTATACCCATACCGAAATCTTCTACTTCTAGTATACGCTTATTGCCCTCTTTATATACACGCACAATAACTTCATCCGATTCCTTAGAGTAACTAATTGCATTGGATAGTAAATTGATAACAACTTGTGAAACTTTATCATTATTTGCATCAATGACAATATCAGGTGTCACTTCATTTACAATTGTTATATCTTTACTTTCAGCAATCGTCTGCATATTTTTAATCGTTAGTTCCGCAATGTCAGACAAACTAATATATTCAGTTTCTATTTCAGATTGTTGTTCGACATGAGATAAATCTAGTAAATCAAAAACTAAGGTTTCTATGCGATTAGATTCTTTAGAAATGATTTGTAAAAAATCATCTAATGCCTGTTCATCATTTTTTGCCCCATCTAGTAATGTTTCAGCAAATCCTTTTATTGAAGTAATAGGTGTTTTTAATTCGTGTGATACATTTGCTACAAATTCACGACGTAAATTTTCAAGCTTTTTAAGGTTTGTGATGTCATGCATAACAATAACCATGCCATATAAATTTTTCTTAGTTTTTGACAAAATTGGTACGCAAGCAGTATCAAAATATTTCTGATGCACTTGATCTATGGTTAATTCTACTTGATCATAAATAGGTTTTTCTACTTTAAACGCATCAACAATAAGTTTTTGGATTTTAACATCGATAAACTCAACATAACTTTTATGCTCTACTGCTTCTTCAGGCGTAAATAACTCATAATATGCTTTATTTGCTACAACAATTTCACCATATTTATCAATCATTAATATGGAACTCGGAATACTTTCTACAGTTGTTTTTAGCCTATTGGATTGTAGCTTTTGCTTATGATTTAAACGTTGTAAACGTCTAGCTAATTCATTTGTAGTAACGAACAACTCTCTCGTCTCTTTTACGTTGCTCTCTGGCACCCTCACATGATAATACCCCTCAGCCAAAAGGTTCGTGGCATACGTTACTTCATTAATAGGTCTTATATACGTTCTATTGATACTTCGAACGACAAAGAAAATAATCACTAAAACAATTAAACCAATTAAAGCCGTGTATTTCCACAGTTCAATTTGTAATTCTAAGATTTCATTATTTACACCACTAATCAAAACATCTTTATCTTTGATTGAAGTCTTGAATGTATATCTTCGATCATCAGCTACTTTATCATAAATTAAGTTCGAAGGAATAGCATCATTTCTTATATCTTCATTTATCTCAGTTCCTTGTTTTGTGGACAACAAGACATCGTTACCTTTTTCAATAACTACAGTATATTTTTCACTTTCAGCAATATCTTTGATTTCAGCTATTTTATCATGGTTGTACAAACTAACGAAATGCTCTGAACGATGCTCTAGGTCCCCTTCTTGACCCGTAGTAACCGTGTTATAAATAACATGTGTTATGATTGCGCCTAACATAATAAAGCTAATGATAACGATGGTACATAATAAAAATAAGAGGCGGTGATGAAACTTCAGCATTAAACCTTAGGTCTCTCCAACTTATATCCTAAACCTCGTACTGTTTTGATAAGTTTAGGTTGTTTTGGGTTTTCTTCTAATTTATCTCTTAAATGACTAATATGTACATCCACAATTCTAGAGTCACCCGCGAATTCATAATTCCATACTGAATTTAACATATGTTCACGTGTGATCACTCTACCCTGTCTTTCGATAAGATATAATAACAGTTCAAATTCTTTTGGTGTTAATTCTAATAATTCATCTTCTCTATACACTTCAAAATATTCTGGTCTAATTCTGATTGAACCAATAAGTATGTCATCTTCATCATTTTCAATTTGAGCTGCTTCTGTAACCATCGCAGATCTTCTTAAAATAGCTTTGACTCTTGCTACTACTTCTCTTGGTGAAAATGGTTTAGTCATGTAATCATCTGCACCAAGTTCTAGTCCTAGTACACGATCAAATTCATCATCTTTAGCTGTCAGCATTAAGATAGGTACAAGATTTTTATCAGAACGAATCGTTTTACAAACTTCTATTCCATCTTTTTTTGGAAGCATGACATCTAACACAACTAATTCGGGATTTGTAGCATTGACCTTCTCCAGTGCTTCTTCTCCATCATAAGCTACATCCACTATATACCCAGCTTGTTCTAAATTATATTTTAATAAGGTTACGATTGATTGCTCATCATCTACTACAAGTACTTTTTGTGACATAGTATACCTCCATATTTGTGTTTACAAATTAATTATAACTTATATTTAAATAAAAATAACATACTTTAAATTCTTTTCACATAAACTTTACAATACCTAGAATAAAGGATCAAATTAAGTATTCATGAATTTAATGTAATTGTGATGTTAACAATCTGTTGCGCTGTTGATTTCATTTCACTGATTTTTTTAAAAATCATACGTTAACAAAATCTTAACATTTAATTAACAACATGAACACTTATATCATTGAAAATATGCAATCCAGAGAAATTGTTCGAGTTAATATACATCAAACAACGTTCTTAAATTTACAATTTACATTAAAAAATGCGGATTAAATGCTATTTGTGAGGCACTTTTTACTAACTTATGAAAATCACAAAAAAATACCAACAAAATCCTAAGATATTGTTGGTATTTTTAAAATCAATTCGTATTGAATCTTTAAAGACTCAATACGAATTTGTATTATTTGATGTTTTTAATAAGTTCATCTGCAAACTCAGAAGTAGAAACTTCTTTAGCACCGTCCATTAAACGAGCAAAGTCGTAAGTTACCACTTTAGAAGCAATTGTTTTCTCAATTGATTCAGTGATCTTATCTGCAGCTTCTTGCCATCCTAAGTGTTCTAACATTAATGTTGCACTTAAAATTTCAGATGATGGGTTAACTTTATTTAATCCTGCATATTTTGGAGCTGTACCATGTGTAGCTTCAAAAATAGCATGACCAGTTTCATAGTTAATGTTTGCACCAGGTGCAATACCAATGCCGCCAACTTGTGCTGCTAACGCATCAGATACATAGTCACCATTTAAGTTCATTGTAGCTACTACATCATGATCTGATGGACGTGTTAAAATTTGTTGTAAGAAAATGTCAGCAATTGAATCTTTAACGATAATTTTGCCTTCTTTTTCTGCTTTTTCTTGCGCTTCGTTTGCTTTGTCTTTACCTTCTTTTTCAACAATTTCATCATATTGCTGCCAAGTAAATACTTTATCACCAAATTCGTTATGTGCTAAGTCATAACCCCATTGTTTAAATGCGCCTTCAGTAAATTTCATGATATTACCTTTGTGCACTAATGTTAATGATTTACGATTATTTTCTAAAGCATATTGTATAGAAGCACGTACTAAACGCTCTGTACCTTCTTTAGAAACTGGTTTCACGCCAATACCTGATGTTTCTGGGAATCTAATATTTTTAGCGCCCATTTCATTTTGTAAGAATTCAATTAATTTCTTAACTTCAGGTGTGCCTTCTTGGAATTCGATACCAGCATAAATGTCTTCAGTATTTTCACGGAAAATAACCATATCAGTGTCTTCAGGACGTTTAACTGGTGATGGAACGCCTTGGAACCAACGTACTGGACGTAGACATGTAAATAAATCTAATTCTTGACGTAAAGCAACGTTAAGTGAACGGATGCCGCCACCAATTGGTGTTGTTAAAGGACCTTTAATAGCAATTAAATATTCATTAATCGTATCAAGTGTTTCTTTAGGTAACCACTCGCCAGTTTCATCGTAAGCTTTTTGTCCAGCTAATACTTCTTTCCATTCGATTTTCTTTTCACCGCTATAAGCTTCTTCAACCGCTGCATCGATTACTCTGCTAGCCGCATTCCAAATATCTGGTCCAATACCATCACCAATAATAAATGGGATGATTGGATTATTTGGAACTGTTAAACCTTCTTGTGATTTTACTATTTTTTCTCCTGACATGTAAAAAAACCTCCGTGTTTTTTTTTGATTAAATATTTTCTAAAAATATTGTTTGTACATTCATTATTACAATAAATATTTTAATAATGAATGATTAAACTTATTATCTTTTTTCTATTGGTTCATATTTTCTATCTGTTTCACCAATATACTCAGCTCTTGGACGCATAATTCTATTATCTCTATATTGTTCTAAGATATGTGCAATCCAACCAGAAGTTCTACTTACTGCAAAAATTGGAGTGAATAAATCATGTTCGATGTTCATACTATGATAAACGGTCGCACTAAAGAAATCCACATTGGCTATTAAGCCTTTTTCTTCTTTCATCTTATCAGCAATTTTAACGGAAATATCAAACAATTGACTTTGACCTGTTTCTGCTGTAATTTTTCTACTCATTTCTTTTAAGTATTTCGCTCTTGGATCACCATCTTTATATACGCGGTGTCCGAAGCCCATAATCTTTTCTTTATTTTCAATTTTTTTATCGATGTAATTATCAACTTCATCAATTGATTTCACTTCAGATAACATGCTCATGACACGTTCATTTGCCCCACCGTGAAGTGGACCTTTCAATGAACCAACTGCAGCAACAATACCTGAATACATATCGGATAATGATGAAACAGCACATCTTGCTGTAAATGTTGAGGCATTTAACTCATGGTCTGCGTGTAATACAAGCGCTTTGTTAAACGCTTCGACTTCGATATCTGTAGGCAATTCTCCTCTTAACATATATAAGAAGTTACCAGCATAATTTAAATCGCTATTTGGTTTTACAACATCTTTACCTTCTCTAACTCTTGCATATGCTGTAACAAGAGAAGCTATTTTAGCTTGAATACGTATCGCACGCTCCATTGTTTGTTCATCGCTTTCAGTTTCAGCATGTTCATCAAAATGGGCAATATAAGACACAGATGTTCTTAACGCTGTCATTGGATGCACGTTACTAGTAGCGTATTCTTTAAAGTGGCTATACACTCTAGGATTTAATGTCATGTATCCAAAAAGTTTTTCTTTTAATTCTTTTAATTCTTCTTCATTAGGTAATCGGTAGTGCCATAACAAGAAGACAACTTCTTCAAACTCAGCATTTTGAGCTAAATCATCAATATCATAACCTGCATATGTTAATTGACTATCAATGATAGAACTTACTTTAGTTTGAGATGCAATTACCCCTTCTAAACCTTTTTGTAACTCTGCCATATATAAATTCCCCTTTTCTATTTCGTTATGAAATGGCTTTCATTAACCATTATATCCAATTTCGTCCCTTTTGTGAATATTTAAAGTTTAATCCTCTTGCCAGAACACTAAGAAATAAGTATTTGTTTATATACCCTTAAAACACATCATGATATTAAATGGTGTTATAAACTCATTCTAGTATGTAAAGCCTTACAGTTCAATTTTAATTACTTTTCATTTGGTTATCATTATTAATAACTAATTATTAATGTAGTTTTACCCTTAATTTTTTTATGGTTCAGTTAAAAAACAGTTGTAATATTTTAAAGACAGTTGCATAATAATAAAACGACAAAATGAAGGAGTAGTAGATTATGTCAAACAATGAATTACAGAGAGAACTAAGCAACCGGCACATCCAGCTGATTGCAATTGGTGGCGCAATTGGTACAGGTCTGTTTTTAGGAGCTGGTCAAACAATCGCGTTAACTGGCCCTTCTATTTTACTTACATATATCATCATTGGTTTTATGCTATTTATGTTTATGCGTGGCTTAGGAGAAATGCTTGTAACAAATACTAATTTTAAGTCTTTCGCAGATGTCACGAATAAGTACATTGGTTCTTTTGCAGGTTTTGTGACTGGTTGGACTTATTGGTTATGTTGGATTATTACTGGTATGGCTGAGGTAACTGCAGTTGCTAAATATGTAAGTTTTTGGTTTCCTCACATTCCAAATTGGATCAGTGCATTATTCTGTGTACTTGTACTTATGTCACTTAATTTATTAAGTGCTAAACTATTTGGTGAATTAGAATTTTGGTTTGCAATCATTAAAATAGTAACGATTCTTGCTTTGATTGTTGTTGGTGCAATTATGATTATTATGGCCTATGACACACAATTTGGACATGCTTCATTATCTAATTTATACAATAATGGCATATTTCCTAAAGGTGTTAATGGATTTTTAATGTCATTCCAAATGGCTGTATTCTCATTTGTGGGTATCGAATTAATAGGTGTTACTGCAGGCGAAACTAAAGATCCGACTAAGACTCTACCGAAAGCAATTAATAGCGTTCCTTTACGTATATTAGTCTTTTATGTTGGTGCATTAGCTGTAATCATGTCAATCATCCCATGGAATGCTATAAATCCTGACGATAGTCCATTTGTTAGATTGTTCGCACTAATTGGTATTCCATTTGCAGCAGGCATTATTAATTTCGTTGTTCTAACTGCAGCGGCGTCTTCTTGTAACAGCGGCATTTTTTCTAACAGTCGTATGCTCTTTGGTCTTTCTAATCAAAAACAAGCACCGCCTTATTTTGCGTCAACGAATAAAAATGGCGTTCCGCACATTGCAATATTTGTCTCATGTGCATTACTGATGATTGCTGCTTTATTAAATTATATTGTCCCGAATGCGACACTCGTCTTCACTTATATCACCACTGTATCTACAGTGTTGTTTTTAGCTGTTTGGGCATTAATCATTGTTGCTTATATTAATTATACTAAACGTAACCCAGAAGCTCACAAACAGGCTAATTTTAAATTAGTAGGCGGTAAATATATGGGATATATCATCTTAATATTCTTCTTGTTAGTATTTTGTTTATTGTTCGTAAATGAAGTTACAAGAACAGCGGTATTTTTAACACCAATATGGTTCGTTATGCTAAGTTTAATGTACTTAAGATATAAAAAAGTAGCACGTACTCAAGGTAAATAAAAAACAGATATTTTCAAAATGAACTATCTATACACATTGCTTGCGAACCAATGTGTATAGATAGTTTTTATTATAATTAAAATCAAGAATACTTTGTTATTTCATATAAAGTTGAGTGAAAATTAAAAAGAGAGTTAATTGAATTTAAAATTCAATTAACTCTCAACTTCTTATATTATTTCAAACAGGAATTTACAACTACCTATTAGTTTATATTCGTAAATCTATTATAGAACGTTAGCATAACCTTCAAAGATTTTACCTTGATTTGCATCAATAGTAACTAAAACATCATTTTGTATTTCTTTAGTTGCGTTTTCAACACCAACAACTGTAGGAATACCTTTTTCTAAACCAATGATTGCACTTGGTGAAGTGATGCCATTTTCCTCTGTGATTAAACCAATTGCATTTTCAATATAAGGTACAAGTGTTTCGTCTACTGAAGACGTTACAATAATTGTTTCAGATAGATCTTTACCTTCTAACTCATTTGCATTATTAACAACAAGTGTTTGGCCAACAACTGAATTTCTACCAATACCTTGTCCTTTAGCAAGTTCATCTCCTACTAAATGTAATTTCATCATGTTAGTAGTACCTTTTTCACCTGTTGGAACACCAGCAGTGATAATAATTAAATCACCATTTTGAACTTTTTCAGTTTCAACTGCAGTTGCTACAGCATTATTTAATAATGCATCTGTAGTTTTACGTCCTTCTTTGATTACTGGATGAATTCCCCATACTAGAGCACATTGGCGTGCAGTTTCTGGATTAGGTGTTACTGCGATAATGTCTGATTGTGGACGATATTTAGAAATCGTACGAGCAGTTGAACCACTTTCTGTAGCAGCAACAATTGCTTTTACATTTAAGTTTAATGCTGTATGTGCAACTGAAACACCAATTGCGTTAACAAGTGACGTTTCTACTAATTTAGTGCGATCTGACAATAATTTTTTATAATCTTGTGCACCTTCAGCAGAAACTGCAATATTACGCATTGTTTTAACTGCTTCTTCAGGATAAAGTCCAGCAGCTGTTTCACCAGAAAGCATTACTGCGTCTGTACCATCATAGATTGCGTTGGCAACATCACTTGCTTCGGCACGTGTAGCACGTGGGTTTCTTTGCATAGAATCAAGCATTTGTGTCGCAGTGATAACAGGTTTGCCTAATTTATTACATTGTCTGATTAAATCTTTTTGCACCATAGGTACTGATTCTGGTGGAATTTCAACACCCATATCACCACGTGCAACCATTAAACCGTCTGAAACTTCAAGAATATCTTTGATGTTGTCAATACCTTCTTGGTTTTCAATTTTAGGTATAATGCTGATTGTTGTATTTTTTTGTGCTTCAAGTAATTTACGGATATCAAGTACATCACTTGGACGACGTACGAAACTAGCTGCGATGAAATCAACGCCTTCGCTAATACCAAAATTAATATCTTCAGCATCTTTATCAGTAATACCAGGTAAACTTACTTTAACGCCTGGTAAGTTTACGCCTTTTTTATTTTTTAATTCGCCAGTGTTTAATACATCACAAACAACTTCGCCATTATCTTTGTCGATACGTTTAACTTGTAATTCAATTAAACCATCATCTAATAAAATATATGAACCTTCTTCTACATCATTGATTAAATTATCATAAGTTACTGAGAATTTTTCAGGTGTACCTTCTACTTCTGTCATGCTTACGATGACTTCAGTATCTCTTTCAAGTTCAATACCGCCATCTTTCATACTGTGTGTACGAATTTCAGGTCCTTTAGTATCAAGTAAGATTGCAACAGTTTTACCTAATTTTTTAGATACTTTACGAATCGAGTCAATTCTTGCTTTATGTTCTGCATGATCACCATGTGAAAAGTTTAAACGTGCAACATTCATTCCGGCTTTCATTAATTTCTCAAGCATTTCTTCCGATTCTGACGCTGGTCCAATAGTACAAACAATTTTAGTTTTTCTCATTAATAATGCCTCCAAGTATTTTATATAGATAATTCATTTGTTAATTCATAAGTTTCAAAATCGAACTCATGTTGATCTGATCTAAATATTTCTTCAAATGGTGTATCAGTTAATTCATTATTACGGATTCCCACACCAATAGCAGTTTTCCCTTGTAATAATAAATCTACTGCATGACCACCTAAACGTGACGCTAACACACGATCTGCTCCACTTGGGCTACCACCACGTTGGATGTGACCCAATACAGAAACACGTGCATCAACATTAATATACTTAGTTAACTCTTGAGCGCAAGCCTCTCCAGACATACAACCTTCTGCTACCATGACGATTGAATGTTTTTTGCCTCTTTTAATACCATTATCGATTTTTTCAGCTACATCTTTGATGTCTGTTTCTACCTCTGGAACGATAATTGTTTCTGCACCTACAGACATGCCTGCCCACAATGCTAAGTCTCCACAATCACGTCCCATAACTTCTATAATAAAGGTTCTAGCATGACTCGATGCTGTATCACGGATTTTATCAACACAATCAATAATAGTGTTTAATGCTGTATCAAATCCAATTGTAAAATCTGAACCATTAATATCATTATCAATCGTACCAGGTATTCCAATTGTCTGGATTTCTTCACATTCTTCACTTATACGTTGCGCGCCTCTGTAACTACCGTCTCCACCGATAACTACAAGGCCTTCGATTCCTCTTTTACGTAAGTTTTCTATACCTTTCTTACGCATTTCTACTTCTTTAAATTCAGGACACCTTGCTGAATATAAAAAAGTGCCTCCGCGTTGAATTGTATCCCCAACAGAACCGAGTTCAAGCTTTTCGATATCATCGTTTAATAAACCTTGATAGCCTTGGTAAACACCATAGACTTCAATGTTATTAAAAATCGCTTTTCTAACTACAGCTCTTATAGCTGCGTTCATGCCTGGAGAATCTCCACCACTTGTCAACACTGCAATTTTTTTCATGACGACAAACCTTTCTAACATGTATTTCTTATTCTAAAAATACCATAAATAATACAATGGTGCCATTAAAATAAGGCTTTGTGCCAAATGTAAACGTTTTAAAGTAATCTAAACTATTAATTTATAAATAGTAAGCGTTTACTATAATTTTCGGCAAAAATGAAATGAGCGCTCTTATGTATTTACCTTTAAATTATATTTCTTAAACAATATATTTATTTTTTAAATAAAATAAATATTTGTGTTTACTCAATCTACTTCTCTACAACTATAAAAATGGCTGTGAAAAAATCTATCGTCATAGATTTTTTCACAGCTCATCTCAATATGTTTGATATTATTCGTGAAATGCTCCAATATTTCTAAATTTTGCATAACGGTCATCAACAAGTTGTTGTTTACTTAGCTGACTTAATTCTGCTAAATGATATTCAAAACCTTTCTTGATGTTTTGTGCTTGAATTTCAACATCATGGTGTGCACCACCTAATGGTTCTTTAATTACATCATCAGCTATATTGAGTTCACGTAAATCTTCAGCAGTAATCTTCATTGTTTCTGCAGCAATTTTTGCAAGATTACTGTCTTTCCATAACAGTGCAGAAGCACCTTCAGGTGAAATAACAGAATACGTACTATTTTCAAGCATCAATATACGATTTGTAATACCTAAACCTAAAGCTCCTCCACTACCACCTTCACCAATCACAATAGAAATGACTGGCACTGTTAACGAAGCCATTTCAACTAAGTTTCTAGCGATAGATTCACTTTGTCCACGTTCTTCTGCTGCTTTACCTGGATACGCACCTTTAGTATCGATAAAAGTAATAATAGGTCGATTGAATTTTTCCGCCTGTTTCATCAATCTAATTGCTTTTCTATAACCTTCTGGATGTGCCATCCCAAAATTACGATAAATATTATCTTTGGTATCTTTACCACGTTGTTGTCCAACTACAGTAACAGCTTGGCCATTCAAATAACCAATGCCACCAATCATTGCAGGATCATCTCTATAATTTCTATCACCATGAAATTCCATGAATGAATCAAATATATAAGGTATGTAATCTAAAGATGTAGGTCTTTCTTGTAAACGTGCTAATTGCACACGATCCCATGGTTTAAGGTTTGTATATACCTTTTCAGTCTCTCTCTCTAAAGAAGCTTCGAGCATATCAATTTCTTCTTGAAGATCTACATCATTCTTTTCTTGAGATTCTTTTAATGATTCAATTTTATTTTTTATTTCAAAAAGCGGCTTTTCAAAATCAAGCATTTGTTTTCACCTCTTGGTGCATTTTTAAGATATTAGATAACGTTGTTTTCATTTCTTTTCTATGTACTACTTTATCTAATTGACCATGTTCTAATAGAAATTCTGCAGTTTGGAAATCATCTGGTAATTTTTCATTAATAGTTTGTTCAATGACACGTCTTCCAGCAAATCCAATTAACGCTTTTGGTTCACTAAGATTAATATCACCTACAGAAGCAAAGCTTGCAGAAACACCACCTGTAGTTGGATTAGTGATGTAAGAAATATACAATAACCCCGCATCCGCGTGTTTCTTCAGTGTCACACTCGTTTTACCCATTTGCATTAACGATATAATACCTTCTTGCATTCTAGCTCCACCGCTTGCTGAAAATAAAATAAATGGCAAACGATTTTCAATACAATGCTCAATAATTCTACAAATTTTCTCGCCTACTACAGAACCCATGCTGCCCATTCTGAATCTAGCATCCATAACAGCAACACCATAACTTATACCTTCTAAATTTGCAGTTCCAGTCACTACTGCTTCGTTCAGCTCAGTTTTTTGTCGATCTTTTTGGATTTTTTCTTCATAACTTGGGAAGTCCAATGGGTTTGCCGAAGTCATGCCTCTATCAAATTCTTTAAATGTACCTTCGTCGGAAATAGCTTCAATACGTTTATAAGCTGTAAGTGCAATGTGATGATCACAGTTAAAGCAAACGTTTAAGTTTTCAGCTAATTCTTTCGTATACATAATTTTTTTACATTTAGGACATTTCGTCATAATACCTGCAGGAACATCACTTTGTTTTGAATCCGATACGGTCACGTACTTTTTCTTTTTACTACTTCTATTGAAAAAATCTTTAAACATTGGTAAACCTCCACATAAATATCGCAATCTTTCTCTACACTTAACTGTAAGTCACGTATTGAGTTCAGGATTAACGAATATTATTTATCTAAGTCTGTTAATTTCATTGTCTTTTCATAAATTTCCTCTGGATCCATATCATTTCTAGCAACGCCAGACTCCATTGCTGCTTTTGCAACTTCTCTAGCGACTGATGGTGCTACACGCTTATCAAACGGACCAGGAATACAATAATCAGGATTCAATTCTTCTTGATGAATTAAATTAGCAATTGCTTCAACCGCAGCCTGTTTCATTGCTTCATTAATTTGTGTTGCTTCTACATCTAAAGCACCTCTGAATATACCCGGAAATGCTAAGACATTATTAATTTGATTTGGAAAATCTGAACGGCCTGTTCCTATTACTTTTGCACCTGCTGCTTTTGCAACATCTGGCTGAATTTCTGGGTTAGGGTTTGCCATAGCAAAGATAATTGGATCATCAGCCATA
Source organism: Staphylococcus sp. AntiMn-1 (assembly GCF_001663395.1). Classification (NCBI taxonomy): domain Bacteria; kingdom Bacillati; phylum Bacillota; class Bacilli; order Caryophanales; family Staphylococcaceae; genus Staphylococcus; species Staphylococcus sp. AntiMn-1. The sequence goes on along the minus strand of NZ_CP012968.1, from coordinate 262,864 downwards.
GATTCGACCATCTCTTTTGTTAATAAATCTGCAACAGAAACGCCTATAAACACGTCAGCATCTCTGATGACATCATTTAAGCTACCCTCAATTTTCTCTCTATTAGTCCACTTAGCTACGTATGCTTTCGTATCATTCATACCGAAAGCACGATCTTCGAAAATAGCACCTTTAGAATCACACATAATCATATCTCTAACACCATAAGAATATAATAATTTAACAATAGCCATACCAGCTGCACCGGCACCATTAAGAACGACCTTAATGTCTGACAAATCTTTATCCACTATTCTTAAGGCATTGATCATACCTGCTACTGTAACGATTGCTGTACCATGTTGATCATCGTGAAATACTGGTATTTTAGTTTCTTTTTTCAAACGCTCTTCTATTTCAAAACAGCGCGGCGCTGAAATATCTTCTAAGTTAATGCCACCATAATTCGGTTCTAATAATTTCACAGTATTCACTATATCATCTGTATCTGTAGTATTTAATGCAATAGGCACACCATCGATACCAGAAAAACTTTTAAATAACACTGCTTTCCCTTCCATTACTGGGATACTCGCTTCTGCACCAATATTTCCTAATCCTAAAACAGCTGTACCATCTGTTACAACAGCTACAGTATTGCCTTTCATGGTATACTCAAAAACTTTTCGAGAATCTTCATGTATTTCTTTACAAGGCTCTGCGACACCTGGTGAATAAGCTAAACTTAATTCTTCTTTATTAGTAACTTGTACCTTAGGTGTTACTTCCAACTTTCCTTGATTTCGTCTATGCATTTCTAATGCTTCGTCTCTCAATGTCATGTAAATCTACCCCTTTACATTCAACTAGTATAAAAATCAGTTCATATATATTTTTATTACAATCTAACTTAAATTACAAATGATATTGCTAACAAGATGTCGATTTCACTCATACAGTTAATATTTGTAATAAAAATATATAGATTGATTTGACATTAAATAATTATTATTTTTAATTTAGTTAGAATTAAAACTGACGGCAAGTTTATGCTTAACCATCAGTTTACTATACCATAGTTCATAGCGCTATTAAAGTTAAATAATTCTTATATCCCAAGGGGAAAACCGTTGTATAAATGTATTTAATACGTCGTTATCACGTGTGATATAACCTATGATTTTGAACTTATTTTGCTCCTCTTGGAAATACTTAACAGGAATATAGTTACTATTTTCTGTTTGAGTTAAAAATTGCTTTAATTCTGTTTCATCGCTTAGGTTTCTAATTACAATTTGTTTCGCTTGTTCAAATGTACTCACTTCAAAAGCTTCAACCGTCTCTATCTGATTAATAATAAGCTGCTTCTTATTATTCCTATTTTCAAACTTACCTTTTAGGATAAATGTCTCATCCGTTTTCAAATCTGTTTCATATTTTTTGAATGTATCTGGAAAAACGACCCCATCCAAACTATTAACTCCATCATTTAGTGTTACAAAAGCCATATTTTGACCGTTTTTGGTACGTATACGTTTAATATTATCAATTTGAACAAAAATCGGTTGATTATCTCGTGCATTAGTAAGTTTATATATACCGAGATATTGCTTTTGTTCAAAAGCCTTTTCGACAGGGTGTGTTGAAACATAAAAGCCTAAATATTCTTTTTCATAATCACTCAATACTTTATCCGGCAATTCCTCTTTGTCTTCATTTGTCGCTTTAGGCGTTAATACATCAAATATAAAGCCGTCTTGTTCAATATCAGATGAACTATCAAGTACTTGATCAATTGACTGTAGTAGTGTAGCACGATTTTTGCCAAAGGTGTCGAAAGCGCCTACTAATATGAGCGCTTCAAGTAATTTTCTAGATTTAATCCTTTTAGGAATACGTCTTGTAAAATCAAAAAAGTCTTTAAAATGCCCATTTGTTATGCGTTCATCAACAATTAACTTAACGCTTTGATAACCTACTCCTTTAATCGCACCGATTGACAAGTAGATACCCTGTTTAGTTGCTTTATAGAACCAGTGACTTTGATTAATATTCGGTGTTAAAATATTGATTGATTGATGCTTTGCTTCATCAATAATTTGCGCTGTCTTCTTCTCGCTTCCGATAGTATTGCTCAAAATATTAGCGTAAAAATAGTTAGGATAATGTACTTTTAAATAGCTCATAATATAAGCGATTTTAGAATAGCTTACAGCATGGGCACGTGCAAAGCCATAGTCTGCAAATTTTAGAATCAAATCAAATATTTGTTTACTTAAACTTTCATCGTAGCCATTTTTCAAAGCACCATCCACAAAGTGTTGACGTTCATTTTCTAATACAGCACGGTTCTTTTTACTCATCGCTCGTCTTAAAATATCCGCTTCTCCATAACTAAAGTTTGCGAACTTACTGGCAATTTGCATGATTTGTTCTTGATAAATGATAACGCCATAAGTGTTACTTAATATCGGTTGTAAATCACTATGCAAATATTGCACTTTAGATGGATTATGCCTTCTCGTAATATAGGTAGGTATTTCCTCCATAGGACCTGGTCTGTATAAAGACGTTACGGCTACAATATCTTCAAAATGTTCAGGTTGTAATTTTTTCAATACATTTCTAATACCATCTGATTCAAGTTGGAAAATACCTGTAGTATCACCTTGAGATAATAATTGAAAGACTTTGCTATCATCAAAAGGTATTTGCTCTATATCAATATGTGTATTCGTGTCTTTTTTAACTTGTTTCACAATTTGATGAATAATGGATAAATTCCGTAACCCTAAGAAGTCGATCTTCAACAATCCTATTCTCTCTGCTTCCGTCATCGTCCATTGTGTTAATAATCCAGTATCACCTAACGTCAATGGTGCATATTCATATAATGGGTGATCATTAATAATGATACCTGCAGCATGTGTTGATGTATGGCGAGGTAACCCCTCTAATTTTTTACTAATTTCAAACCATCGTTCATGCCTATGGTTTCGGTGTACAAACTGTTTAAAATCATTTTGTTCGTAAGCTTGATCTAAAGTTATACCTAGCTTGTGTGGTATTAATTTTGAAATTTCATTCAAAGTAACCTCATCAAATCCCATAATTCTACCAACATCTCTAGCTACTGCTCTAGCTAACAAATGACCGAACGTTACAATACCAGCAACATGATTATCACCATATTTTTCCTGGACATATTGAATAACTTTATCTCTATGCGTATCTTCAAAATCAATATCAATATCCGGCATTGTTACACGTTCCGGATTAAGAAAACGTTCAAACAATAAATTATATTGTATAGGATCAACCGTAGTAATATTTAAAAGATAACTTACCAATGACCCTGCCGAAGAACCACGACCAGGTCCTACTAATACATCATGCGTTTTCGCATAGTGTATTAAATCACTTACTATAAGAAAGTAATCTTCAAACCCCATGCGAGTAATGACTTGATACTCATGAACAAGTCTTTCTCTATAAGTGTCGAATTGGTTATGATTTAAATTAAGTTGATTTAAGTTTTCTTGTAATACTTGCCATAAATAATCTTTTGATTGCTGATTATCCGGCGTTTTAAATTTAGGTAATAAAGACTGATGATATATCATTTCAGCCTGGCATACTTTTGCAAGTTGATTTGTGTTATCTAGCACTTCCTTACTTAAATGAAGTGTAGTCAAATCGCTATAATCGTATAAATGTGCATTATAATCAGGTTGTTCACTCACTAAATCTAATTTAGCGTTATCCCTGATGGCAGCGAGCGCAGTAAGCGTATCAGCATCTTGTTGGTTAAGATAACGTGTACTTTGAGCCCAAACCATTGGTAATTCCAATGTTACTTCACTCGTATGATTTACATAAACATGTGTATCATCAGTAAAATCAGCTACAATAGCTTCATTTGATGATGTTACATCTTTAAAAATAACAACAATATGCTGTAGATATTTTTTCAGCCACTCTATAGGTGTTTCAGTTTTTTCTTTCATTTTTATAGCAGACGACAGCTTAAACATATCTTTTAGTCCTTGCTCATTTTGCGCTAGCACTATCGTTTCCACTGACTCTAAACCATCTGTCACAAAAATCGTCATACCGAAAATAGGATGAATATTTGCTGCAATACACGCGTCATAAAATTGTGGGTAACCGTATAAGACATTTGTGTCTGTAATCGCTAACGCGGTGTACCCTTCTTTAGCGGCCTTAGCAACAACATCTTTTATTCTCAAACTAGAATGTAATAAGTCGTATGTTGTATGAATATTTAAATGCGTAACCATCAGCAAACACCTCCTATATACTTACAACTTATTATTTAAAGCTTCGGCTAATGAATTAAATTCGTTCCAGTTTGCAACAGAAACACCTGATGCATTTGGATGACCTCCACCACCAAATTCACTTGCAATATCATTAATCACAATGCCTTTTGAGCGGATGCGACATCTTATTTCAGTGCCTTCATCAACAGCAAAGACCCATATCTTCAAGCCTTGAATATCTGCAATCGCATTTACAAATAATGAAGCTTCGTTAGCCGCAATATGAAACTGCTTAAGCACATCTTGTGTAATAATTATTTTACAAAATCCATTTTCATCTAACTCAAAGTTCTGTAATACATATCCTTGGAATGGTAAGAGTTTCGGGTCTTTTTCGCCCATTTGATTAAGCTCTTCATTATGATTAAATGGATATTTGAGTAACTGGCTTGCAACTTCCATCGTATGGGACGTCGTATTATTAAATAAGAAACGACCTGTATCACCAACAATTCCTAAATATAGTACGCGTGCAACAGAGGCATCTATCACTGTTGTGTCATTAAAATGCGCAATAAAGTCAAAGATAATTTCACTTGTAGAAGAAGCCTGTGCATTCACATAATTAATATCACCATATTGATCCACTGCTGGGTGATGGTCGATTTTAATTAGGGAACGACCTTTATTAAAGCGCTCATCACTAATCCTTGGTGAATTAGCCGTATCACAAACAATCACTAATGCATCTTTGTATTGTTCATCTGTAATTTCGTCAAAAGTTCCAATAAAATCTAACGAAGGCTCTGATTCCCCAACTGCAAATATGTTTTTTTCTGGAAACTTTAATGTTAAATAGTGTTTCAAACCAAGCTGTGAACCATAAGCATCTGGATCAGGTCTGACATGTCTATGTATAATAACTGTTTCAGCTTCGTTAATTTCACTCATAATTTGATTGAATTCTTTAGTCATTTATATCTTCCTTTTCATTAGTTATATAAAATTCGTTTAATCTATCATCTGGCAGATAATCATTGCTTTCGCTACATGATGCTCATCAGTAGACATTGTCACTTCTAGTTTAGCAAAGTTTCTTCCTACATCTAACATATCATAATGCACATCGATTTCTGATTCGATTTGTACTGTCTTAATATATATGATGTTCAAACTTTCTATCATGACTTCAAGTTTTTTTAACTTTCTCATTTCATAGCGTACTGTTTCTTCAATTATAGCGACAAATACAGCTTTACTTAAAGTACCATATTGATTCGTTAATAGGGGGAGTTTGTACTTGAATACCATTATTTGTAATATTGATATGTTTTGCAATTTGATCATTAATAGTTTCTCCCACTTGAGGTTGTCGACTTAATAATTGCATCGCTGTTAATACATCTTTTCTCGTTATAACACCTATAAGTTTTTTGCTACTTGTAGTCACTGGTAACAGTTCTATACCTTCCCAAATCATCATATGGGCACAGTTTGCTACTGTGGTAGTTAATTGGACATTTATAGGTGCCTTCGTCATAAACTGAGCTATCGTGTCATAATCATCCATTTTAATAATTTCTTTGCTCGTAATAATACCTACTAATTTCCATTGTTCATCAATAACTGGAAATCTTGAATGTCCAGTAGCTCTTGCTTTTTCTTTATAATCAATCAACTTCATATTTTCAAAGATTACCGTGCTCTCTTTCACTGATTTTACAATATCTTCAACGACCAATATTTCTTTACGAATCATTTGGTTATACATTGCTCTATTAATGATGTTTGCTACTAGATATGTATCATAATTAGAAGAAAGTATTGGTAGATCATGTTCATCCGCATACTTTATAATTTCATCAGAAGTTCTAAAACCACCTGTAATCAGCACCGCACTTCCTCTTTTTAAGGCCGCTAATTGTACATCTTTACGATTACCTACAATCAATAATGTATGCGTACTTAAATATTTTACTACATCGTCTATCTCCATCGCACCTATGGCAAACTTGGTTAGTGTTTTAATTAAACCGTTTCTGCCGCCTAACACTTGACCGTCTATAATTTTTACAATTTCACCAAATGTAAGTTGTTCAATTTGTTCGCGCGTTTTCTTTTCTATGCGAACAGTACCTACGCGGTCAATTGTTGCTACCAAGCCAATTTGACCAGCATCTTTAATCGCTCGGTAAGCTGTACCTTCAGATACACTTAAATCCTTCGCTACTTTTCTAACAGAAATTTTTTGTCCTACTGCTAGAGATTCTATATATGATAAAATTTGCTCATGCTTTGTCATTTAAATAACCTCATTTTTTGAACAGTTTCTATGCCATTATAACTTCTTATATCTAAAATTGCGATGTCACAATTCAAATTATGGTAGATTATAACTTTATAATGTTGAACTGCACCTTTTAAATAATATAAATAATTCTTTTTAAGAAATTAATATGTAAGATTTTATATTATAATTGGATTTATCAAGGAATTTTGATTAGAATGATATCAAGGAGGGATGAACAATGTTCAAAAATATTTTACTTGGTGTAGATACAACACTTACTAACGAAAAAGCACTTAAAGAAGTATCAAAATTAGCAGGTGAAGGAACGACGGTCACTATTTTAAATTCAATTAGTGAACAAGATGCACAATCATCAATTAAATCTGGTATTCATTTAGATAAATTAGTTGAAAAGCGCAGCAAAGGACTTGAGCCAACACGTAAGGCTTTAGATGAATATGGCATCAAATATGATGAAATTATTGTTCGTGGCAGTGCCAAAGAACAACTAGTTAAACAAGCAAATAGTGGCAAATATGAAATCGTCGTACTCAGTAACCGCAAAGCTGAGGAAAAGAAAAAATTTGTCCTTGGTAGCGTCAGCCATAAGGTGGCGAAAAGAGCAAACATCCCTGTTCTTATTGTAAAATAATATAAAACTCAAACACCTTTGTATTAATTTGAGTTTATCATCTAAACAAACCTAGCGCACAAATGCATTGGGTTTGTTTTTTAGTTTATATTCTTAAAAATTTGAAATATAAATGAATGCTTAGAATAATTCTTATAAATAAACATAAAAATGTCGACAAAATAATGAAATTTTGTCGACATTTTATTTTATTATGAATTCTAATCCATTAAATGTTTTATAATTTAACTGATTCTCCAGGTTTTAAAATTTGTACCTCTCCTACCGTAACAGCAGATTTAAATTCATTTGGATCTTGTTCAATCAATTCAAATGTATCATAGTGCACAGGTACAGTAATTTTAGGTTTTATAAATGTGTTGATTGCATAACTTGCATCATCGATACCCATAGTAAAGTTATCACCAATAGGTACAAAACAAACATCCACAGGATGACGTTCTGCAATTAATTTCATATCGCTGAATAATCCTGTATCTCCAGTGTGATAAATTGTTTTGCCTTCAACTTCTATAATAACCCCCATCGGCATGCCAAGATAAACTGGAATACCATTATCGTCAGTTAAACTTGAACTGTGAAAAGCTTGTACAAATTTCACTGTACCAAATTCAAATTCAGCTTTACCACCAATGTTCATTGGTCTTACATTTTCAACATTTTTATTTGTAGTTAAATAATCACCCAGTTCTGCTGAACCAATTACAGTTGCATTATTTCTATTAGCTAATTCGACTGTATCTCCGAAATGATCACCATGACCATGCGTTAAAATGATATAGTCTACTTCTATAGCATTTGCATCTAAATCCGACTGACCATTGCCAGTAATAAATGGATCTACAATTACTTTTTTACCGTTCGCTTCAAAATAAATCGTTGATTGTCCATGAAATGATAAGTTCATTATATGAATTCCTCCCATAAATCTGTTTATTTACTACATACCACATTCATACCATTTTATAACATATCCGTGCATTTTATATAGCGCTTTTATGCATATTTTTAAAACATTTAGCTAAAATAGCATCATTATAACATTTTATTTTTGAATTCCGTAATGAACTAACATAAACTTAGAATGATAGTATTTTTAGGAGGATGATGATAAATGAAATTAGAACAGATTACCGCAGAATTAAAATCACAACAAGCTGGAGCAGCATGGATTACAACACCATTAAACATTTTTTACTTTACAGGCTATTTAAGTGATCCTCATGAACGTTTACTCGCATTATTAATCAAAGAAAATGGTGAACAAGTATTATTTTGTCCACAATTAGAAGTTGATGAAGTAAAAGCCTCTCCTTTTGAGGGCGAAGTAATTGGATATTTAGACACAGAAAATGCATTAGACAAATATACGTTCACTGTAAATAAATTATTAGTTGAAGCTGAACATTTAACAGTAAAACGTCAACGCGAACTCGTTGACGCATTTAATGTACAAACTTTTGGTGATATTGACCAAACAATTAAAGACTTACGTAATGTTAAAAGCGAAAATGAAATTGCTACTATTAAAAAAGCATGTGAACTTGCTGACAAATGTATTGAAATCGGTGTAGACTTTTTAAAAGAAGGTGTCACGGAACGCCAAGTTGTCAATCATATTGAGAATGCAATCAAAGATTACGGTGTGAATGAAATGAGTTTCGATACGATGGTACTCTTCGGCGATCACGCTGCTTCACCACATGGTACGCCTGGTGATCGTCAATTACAAAAAGATGAATATGTACTATTTGATCTTGGTGTTATTTATAACAATTATTGTAGTGATATGACTAGAACCGTTAAATTTGGCGAACCAAATGATAAAGCTCAAGAAATATATAATGTTGTTTTGAAAGCTGAACAAGAAGCAATTGCAGCAATCAAACCAGGCGTTACAATTAAAGATGTAGATGATATTGCACGTAATATTATCAGTGATGCAGGTTATGGTGATCATTTCCCTCATCGTTTAGGACATGGATTAGGCTTAGAAGAACATGAGTATCAAGATGTTTCTAGTTCAAATACCAACCAATTTGTTGCTGGAATGGTTATCACTGTTGAACCAGGCATATACGTTCCCGGCGTTGCAGGTGTACGTATTGAAGACGATATTTTAGTAACTGAAGATGGTAATGAAAGTTTAACGGGTTACGAAAAATGATAAAAGAAGCGGTTGTTGAAACAATTCAACAAGTTGAACAAGCAATAAGCAATGGTGCTGATCGTATAGAATTATGTGATAATTTGAGTGTCGGAGGAACAACACCTAGCATCGGAATGATTGAAATCGCGACAGAAATTTGTCATACCAATGAGGTTGAAATCGCAGTAATGATTCGCCCGCGTGGTGGTAATTTCGTATATAATTTATATGATTTTGAAATCATGCAACGAGACATGAAAGCAATCAAACAACTTAACGTAGATTACTTTGTATTCGGATGTTTGACAGAGGATAATGTCTTAAATGAATGGCAAATGAAGACTTTGAACAACCTAGCATCACCTGTACCATCCGTGTGTCATATGGCGTTCGATGAAATTCATTTACATGGTCAAATCAAAGCGCTACATCAGCTGATTGATATTGGCTTTGTTAGATTACTTACACATGGTGGTCCATCAGGGACTGATATTTTCGATAATTTAAATCAACTCGGCAAGCTTGTGGTTAATACAGGCGGACGTATCGAAATCATGCCTGGTGGCGGGTTAAATAAAGATAATTTGCAAGATTTAATATCTTCTTTCCCTTTCCAAGAAGTACATGGTACAAGAATCGTTTAAAACTTGTCATTGATAGTTTAACTTCTTAAAACATAAGATCTTATAGAGTCAATAAAACAGGCTGGGACATAATTACATGTCTCAGCCTGTTTTATTATATTGGCAGCAGCTGACTGAATTGAAAATACGCTTATAACAAACTTTTAAAGAACTACTACTGGCCATATAACACTACTAGACAATTATGTATAAAAAGTGCCGACAAAGTCAGTTACTTTGTCGGCACTTTAGAGTGAGATACATAAATATATGTCCTACTCTTATTTTATTTACATCAATTTAATACAATCAATTCGTTATGGTTGAGTTGTATTATAGGTATTTTTATTTTAATGCACTTTCAATATCGGTATATGATAAGTTTAATGCATCTGCAACACCTTTATTAGTTAATTCACCATTAATCGTACTTAAGCCTAAAGATAAAGCTGGATTATCTTGTAGTGCTTTTAAATAGCCTTTTCCAGCTACTTGTTGCGCATATGGTAACGTCGCGTTGTTTAATGCGATTGTTGACGTACGCGGTACTGCACCAGGCATATTAGCTACTGCATAATGTACTACGCCATGTTTTTTATAAGTTGGGTCATCGTGTGTAGTAATACGATCTGTTGTTTCGAAAATGCCACCTTGGTCGATCGCAATATCAACAATCACTGCCCCATCTTTCATTTGTTTAACCATTTCTTCAGTAACAAGTTTTGGTGCTTTTGCGCCTGGAATAAGCACTGCACCAATGACTAAGTCACTATTTTTAACGCATTGCTCTATGTTTAATGGGTTTGACATGATTGTATGTACTCGACCACCAAACAAGTCTTCTAATTGTTGCAAACGTTTAGGGTTAACATCTAAAATTGTAACGTCAGCACCTAAACCTAAAGCAATTTTCGCAGCATTAGTCCCGGCTTGGCCACCACCAATAATACTTACGCGTCCTTTTTCTACGCCAGGTACACCACCAAGTAGAATACCCATGCCACCTTTATATTTCTGTAAGAACTCAGCACCAATTTGAGCAGACATACGACCTGCCACCTCACTCATTGGTGTTAATAATGGTAAAGAACGATCTGGCAATTGCACTGTTTCATAAGCGATACTAATAACTTTGTTTTCTAATAAAGCTTTAGTCAATTTCTCTTCATTTGCTAAATGTAAATAAGTAAATAAAATTAATCCTTCCTCAAAGAATTGGAATTCTTCTTCCAATGGTTCTTTAACTTTCATAACCATATCTACGTTCCATACTTCAGCTTGTTCATTTACAATTTTTGCACCAGCTTCAGTATAGTCCACATCATCAAAATAAGAGCCTAAACCAGCAGATTTTTCAACAACAACATTATGACCTTGCTCAACTAATGCATGCACACCACTTGGGGACAAACTCACCCTGTTTTCATTGTTTTTAATCTCTTTAGGAATACCTATAATCATTTCATCCACCTCCAAATTTATAGTAACGTGTATTCTATGAAAGCGCAATCAAAGAATAGAGTACTTTTACAACAGTGAATTATGTTAATATTCTGTAAATGGTGGTATAATATATATAAGAAGAATAAGGAGGTCATTGATATGCTAACTTATAAAAACATTTTAATTGCGGTAGATGGTTCACACGAGGCTGAATGGGCGTTTAATAAAGCTGTAGATGTTGCAAATCGTAACGAAGCAAAATTAACAGTTGTGAACGTCATTGATTCACGAACATATTCATCATACGAGGTTTATGATGCACAGTTCACTGAGAAATCTAAAAATTTTTCTGACGACTTGTTAAAAGGTTATAAAGAAGTTGCAACAAACGCTGGTATTAAAGATGTTGAAACTCGCTTAGAATTTGGTTCTCCAAAAGCAATTATTCCAAAAAAATTAGCGTCTGAGGTAGAAGCTGATTTAATTATGTGTGGTACTTCTGGTTTAAATGCTGTAGAAAGATTTATTGTTGGTTCTGTATCTGAAGCAATCGTGCGCCACTCACCTTGTGATGTACTCGTTGTACGCACTGAAGAACTGCCAGAAGATTTCCAACCACAAGTAGCAACAGACGAACTTAGATCGCAACACCAAGCTCACTAAAATATACTAGTGAATTTTATAAAAATGATTTAGTTACATTTAAAGTCTAAACAAAAGTTATTAATTTGTTTCGCTAGGATAGTTTGTTCATTTATTTAGAGCAATCTATCCTTTTTAATATCCAAAGGAATGAGCATGTAAAGTTATATTGCGCATTCAAAGTGATTTTTACAAACTCCTTATCAAAACTTCATATACACTTTAAACAAAAGATATATGATTGAAGTGAAACGCATAATGAAAGGAGTATGAACACACTTATGAAACCGATGCATAAAGCACTTATAACAAGCATGTTCACATTATTTATTTCGAGCACAACATTACATAGTGAAATAATTGCTGCAGAAAAAGACAATACAACACGTACAGCAGATCGTCTCAAATTAATAGACACTAAAATCTTACCGTTTGATAAAACTTACAAAGATACGAAAGTTGGCGGATTGTCTGGTATAACGTATGACCCTAAAAATGATAAATGGTTACTTATTAGCGATGACCGATCAGAACACAATCCAGCAAGATTCTATGAAGCTGATATTGACTATAATAGCAATGAATTTAAAGACGTCAAATTTAATGGCGTCCACAAGTTAAAACAACCGAATGGCAAAGATTACATCAATAAAGAGCAATATAAGAACGACGATGATAATATTGTTGCTGACCCAGAATCGATACGGTTCGACCCACATACTAATGAGATTCTATATACTAGTGAAGGAGATCGTTCCTTAGGATTGAATCCATTTATTCGTAAAGCAACTGAAGATGGTAAATATTCAACTGAAATTCCTGTTAAAGATACAATAAAAATGGATAAACAAAATAAGAAAGGTTTCCGTAATAATCAAGCTATTGAAGGTAGCACTTTTTCTCAAGATGGTAATACGTTATGGACTTCTATGGAGGGCCCTCTAATACAAGATGGCCAAAAACCTACACCTGAATCAGGCGCTTTATCACGCATCACACAATATGATCGCGAAGGCAACATATTATCTGAATTTGCATATCCACTTGATGCCATACCTAAAAAACCTGGCAAAAACAAACAAGCTGATAATGGAATCACAGAAATATTAGCCATTAATGATCATGAATTTTTCACTCTAGAACGTGCATCTGTACAAGCAGAAGATGGTTCATTTAGTAATTATGTGCGTATATATAAAATAGATGTCAGTAAAGGAACTGATATCAAAGATATAAATTCACTCAAAGAGACAAACGCAAAATCTTTAAACAAAACGCTGGTTGCTGATTTAAATGAACAAGATATTGGTAAAGTTGATAACATTGAAGGCATGACTTTTGGTAAAAAACTGCCCAATGGTAATGACAGTCTAGTATTGACAGCCGATAATAACTTTAATGAAACACAACAATCTCAAATTATTGCTTTTGAGGTTAAACCAGAGAAAAAATAATCCATTTTAAAAACTGATTAATAAAATAATAAAAGCACCCATTCATTATTTTTTCTAATGAATGGGTGCTTTTAATTTAAGTATAAATATTTACAACTCATACTCATTTAATGAATCTGGGTTTACTTCCAGATTATTTTACGTTTCCAAAATCTACAACATCGCGAGCAATCATTACTTCTTCGTTTGTAGGAATAACGATGACTTTTACAGGTGAATGTGGATAATTAATGAAACCTTCAGAACCATGGATCATTTCATTTTTCTTAGCGTCCCAATAAACACCCATAAACTCTAAACCTTCTAAGACTTTTGCTCTTACAGGATCAGAATTTTCACCTACGCCAGCTGTAAATACAATAACGTCTACACCATGCATACGCGTCGCATAAGAACCGATGTATTTGTGAATACGAGATGCAAAGACGTCAAGCGCTAATTGGGCTCTTTCTTTACCCTCTTTAGAATCTTCAATGATATCTCTTAAGTCACTTGAAGTACCTGAAATACCTAATAATCCAGATTCTTTATTAAGTGTATTTAATACTTCTTCTGCATTTTTACCCGTTTTTTCCATAATAAATGGAATTAAAGCTGGGTCAATATTACCTGAGCGTGTGCCCATTGTAACACCTGCTAATGGAGTGAAGCCCATAGATGTATCTACAGATTCGCCACCATCAATAGCAGCGATTGAAGCACCATTACCGATATGACAAGAGATAATACGTAATTCTTCAATTGGTTTATCTAAAATTTCAGCTGCACGTTGTGAAACATATTTATGACTCGTGCCATGAAAACCATATTTACGAATTCCGAAGTCTTCATAATATTGATATGGCAAACTATATAAATAAGATTTTTCTGGCATTGTTTGATGGAATGAAGTATCAAACACAGCGACATGTGGTATCTCTGGTAAAAGTTTTCGGAATGCACGAATTCCCATTAAGTTTGCTGGGTTGTGTAACGGAGCTAATTCACTTAACGATTCAATTTGTTTTTCTACTTCATCAGTTATATAAACTGATTCTGGGAATAATTCTCCACCATGAACAACACGGTGGCCCGTACCATCAATATCATTAATACTTTCAATGATACCATGTTTTTTAAAGCTTTCTAACATAATGTTTACTGCTACTTCGTGATTAGCAATATCATTAGTATCAGTAATTTTTTCTCCATTTACTTCAATAGTAAAGACAGAATTTTTTAAACCAATACGTTCAATTAGTCCTTTAGTAACAACTTTTTCTTCCGGCATTTCAATAAGTTGGAATTTCAGTGACGAACTACCAGCGTTAATGGCCAAAATTAATTTTGACATAAGCTTGTTGCCTCCATTTTCAATTAAGTTTTAATATACCTATCTATTTAATCATTAATACAGTTTATTTTCAAGAATAATACAGTTTAATTTTCAGGATGATTTTCTTCCATCCACACATTTAAATCTTGTAAAAATGCTTGGAATTGTTGAGGGCTTTTGAAGTCAGGAATGTTCGCTAATAAAACCTCTACTGGTTTAGTAACGTTTGTTTCTTTTTTCTGTAGTACAAGAATAGATTTGCGTGCTTTTTCATTTTTAAATAATGTCGAAGGTAAATTTAAAAATGCTTGCACTTCTGTCTCTGTAGCAATAAAGTTTTGTAACTGTTTCACATTTGAACCTTCGAAAATATTACTTGGAACAACTAAAAATGCATAACCTGATTGTTTTAAGGCTACAACAGCTTGTTCAATTAATAAAAAGTGAGAGAAACTGTGACCTTCTTCAAATCCTAAAGCCATTTCCTTACTTCTCTCATCTGCCGGATAATAGCCAACAGGTAAATCACCAATAACAACATCTGTCTCTTCAAAAGGTAATGGCATAATTGCATCTTGTGGATAAACATCAAATGGTATTTCTAAAAAGTTGGCTAAATGAACGCTGACTCTTGATAATACTGGATCAACTTCTAAAAGATGATGCATCACCGTATGTTCAGTTAACACTTCATGTACAGACGCACTTAGATGGCCTGCCCCACTTGCGATGTCTACAACGTGTAATTCTTCTTTGTTTTTTAAGAAGCGTTGAGATAAAAAGCCTAAAATTAAGCCAATAGAGTCTGGTGTAATTTGATGGTTTGCTTGAATATCTTCTTTTTGCATTAAGCTTAAATAAGCAAACTGAAATGCTTTTCTTCTATCTTGCAATGTAGCTTGCTCTAACAAGTCTCTTTTACTTGTATAAATGTGTTCCATTGCTAGTCCTAAGTTTTCAATAAAACTTTGACCATTATTTTCATTTAAAGCTTTAGCTTTTTCGTCGAGTGTTTGGAATAACTTTTCCATTACTGTTTCTTCTTGTGTCATTTAATAGTCCTTTCTAAAAAAAACTGTCCATAATTTGTTTGAAATTAAGTCAGTTCATGCTAACTTATATTACCAAATAATTATGGACAGTATACTTTATAATGTCAATGATACTGTTTGATTGTTTAACTTCAAATCAAATGACAAATTTTATATTACCTATATTTAATTTAAATAGCACGGTATGCTTCTAAAGCAGCATCGAAGTCTGGGAAATCAGTGCCCTCAGAAACAACTTCAGTATATACTACTTTATTATTTTCATCTAAAACAAAAACTGAACGTGCAAGTAAACGTAATTCTTCCATAACTACGCCATAATTGTTACCAAATGAAAGCTCTTTATGATCACTTAAAGTAACCACGTTATCTAAGCCATTTGATGCACACCATCTTTTTTGTGCGAATGGTAAGTCAACAGAAATAGTTAACACGACGCCATCTTCCTGCGCTGCTTCTTCGTTGAATTTACGTGTTTGTTTATCACAGACACCTGTATCAATAGATGGTACTACACTGATCAATTTCTTTTGACCATCATAATTTGATAAAGTTACTTCATTTAAATCATTGTCTAACACTGTAAAATCTGGTGCTGTTTCACCTTTTTTTACTTGTGATCCTAATAATGTAATTGGTTCTTGTTTAAATGTAATTTGCGCCATTTGAATGCCTCCTATAAAAAGTGCTTACTCAATAATTATAACTGTTTAATCAGATGAAATAAACCTTAAACCCTTTGAAACATAACAATCTACTTCAAATAAAACAATTTTTCAAATTTATTTTTTATTACGACAGTATCAGCAAAATAATCATGTATACCTTTGTGTTTATCTGTAAATATTGTTACTAAATAAGGTAAATTAGCAAATACGCCACTGACAATGCGACCAATCCATTCTCTAAATAATACGTCTACCCAAGTTAAAGATTGTCTATCCGCACGTTCCACTCTAATATTCAAAATCATTTTACCAATTGTTTGTTTAAAATATTTCGTTAATAACACAAAATACAAATAAAATACGAGTGCATCTAATACGTGACCTACACTAAAATAATCAATCCATAACTTTGCATTATCTATATGTGTGAAATGATAGATTGGTTTCAATATAATACTTTGAATACCAAAAATGATAAGTAAATCAATGAGAAAGCTACAAAATCTTATACCAAATCCTGCATATAGTGCTTTTGCTAATTGATTATGTGCAAGTGCATCTGACTCTGTTTGGGCTTCGTTTGAATCTGCAACCTTATGTGCAGTATCATCTTGTTTCATATTATCCATTATTACACCTAACCTTCGTATAGATACATAGGTTCAGCTTCAGTATCATTTTTAATTATTGATTTAACTTCATTGAATTCATTTTTAAATTGAGCAATACTCGCTTTTGCATTACTAAACGATGAGAAGAAACTACCTTCTTCACTATACTCAAATACTTCTGCATCTTTTGCTTTCATATCTTTTTTCATTGCTTTTAACGTTTCATCTTCATAACCAATTTCGTCAATTAACCCGTTATTTTCCGCTTGTTGTGCACTGTAGATTCGTCCATCAGCTAACTCTCTAACTTTACTTTCAGACATATCCCTACCGTCTTTAACTATATTCACAAATCGATCAAAACTATCATCTAATACAGATTGTAAAATATCTTTTTCTTCACTTGTCATAGCTCTTGAGCTACTCAATATGTCTTTATGATCTCCTGATTTTATAACATTTTCTTTAACGCCTATTTTTTCTTGTAATTCTGAATAATCAACACTAGACATAATAACACCGATTGATCCTGTCATTGTTTGAGGACCTGCGTATATTTTGTCTGCTGGTGCTGAAATGTAGTATCCACCAGATGCTGCCATACTACCCATATGTACATAAATCTTTTTATCTTTTTGCTTAATTTCTTTTATCTTTTGATAAATTTCATCACTTGGGTATGTGCCACCACCAGGAGTATTCACAGATAACAACATACCTTTGACTGTGTCATCATTTTTTACGTTTTCTAATTGTTTTAAGAACGCCTCATGGTTGTAACCACCGCCACCAAACATGCCTCCACCTGTACCTTCAGCTATTTGGCCATCTAATGTTAAATGTGCAATTCGTTTACTTGAATTGCCCTCTTTTTCTACTTTTTCTGTAAATGGGTCCATTTTAGATGTAGCTTGTTCATCAAATAAAGATGAAAAGACCGCTGAAATTGAACTCATCACGATGCCGCCTAACACAATGACAACCGCAAGTATGATTGCGATAATCCTTTTCTTCGACATTTACACTCACTCCCATAATTTATTTTCCTTTTAACTCCATCCCCAATTTAATCATAATCAATTAAGCTATGTATACCTTATCCCAAATATATATTAAAAGAGTTTTAAAATATAATAGTGTTTTATCAGAATTACAGTAAAAAAGTACTAATAATGCGAAGTGACACTATGCCTTATTTTATAAAACTGTATACAAAAAAGAGCGGGAATACGAAATCAAATTTTGATTTCGTATTCCCGCTTCTATAAGGCTGACAAATAAAAGAAGACAAGCGTTGAGGCTCTTGTATAAGAACTACTTTATTTTAATATATTTTTGTAATTGCTACATGATTTGCATTAAATAATCGTACGCATTTTTCAAAATTAAAATAGCAGTAACTACAATAAACAGACCTTTGACATAACCAACGCCTTTTTTAATTGCAAATAAAGCACCCAAATATGATCCGCAAATCATACTACCAGCCATGATAAAACCATAAAAATAATCGACTTGATCTAAGAATATAAATAATATTAATGCCCCTAAATTGGATGCAAAATTTAATACTTTGGCATTCCCTGCTGCACCTAGAAAATCAAATCCAAACATTAATAAAACAAAAAGCATAAATGAACCTGTGCCGCCGCCTAAAAATCCATCATATAGACCTATTAAGCACATTAAAGCTGCAAATATTATAGCTTTACCGGTAGTGAGTTTTGTAAAAGTACGTATACTACCCCAATCTTTTTTCATTAATGTATAAATCATGACAAGCGTTAAGATAATGATTACCACTGGCTTCAATAGTTCAGACGGTAAAAATGTCGCCACGCTCGCACCACCCATAGCCATTAAGAATACAAATGGGAATAACTTCCCAACAACTTTCAGATCGACATTGCCTGACCTTAAAAAACGAAATGCACTGGTCATCGATCCAAATGCACTAGCTAATTTATTAGTACCTAACGCCATAGCTGGTGGCATACCCACTGCCAAAAGTGCAGGGATAGAAATTAATCCCCCACCACCGACAACTGCATCAATAAACGCTGCTAAAAATCCAAGAAGTATGATGATAATTACAATTGAAATGTCCCACTCTAACATGCGCCAACCCCTGTCTGTTTAAATCATGTTAACTGATTATTCATTATAAATTGAACATCTAAAACTAAGTTTTATATTTTTTAAATGATGCTTACTATAATTTAAACTCGTATTTAAAATAAATCCTCTGCCAAAGTTTGTGTCTCTGAGTCTTTATCACTTTGGTAGTCATTTGAAATTTCTATTGTTTCGATTTGATCCACAGCTTGTTGTACTAATGGTTCAAAATCAAAAATATTTTCATATTTTTCCACTTTTTCAATATCAGGTTCAGTTACAGGATTTTTTGGTGTGAAAATAGTACAACAATCCTCATAAGGTTGTATAGAGACATCAAAAGTTCCAATTTCTTTAGCTCTTTTAACGATATCTTCTTTATCTAATGTGAGTAATGGACGTAACACTGGCGTCGAAGTTACGCTATTAATTGCGTACATACTCTTTAAAGTTTGACTCGCTACTTGACCAAGATTCTCACCATTTACAATGGCATGTCCGTCAATTTCATGTACAAGTTTATCTGCTACTCTCATCATCATTCGACGTGTAGATGTCATTGTATAACGTTCATGTACAATTTTATTAACTTGTTTTTGTAAATCTGTAAAAGGTACAATGTGTAATTTAATTGGACCTACATGAGAAGCTAAAATACGTGTTAATTCAATTACTTTTTCTTTAGCTTTTTCACTTGTAAAGGGCGGGCTATGAAAATGAATTACTTCAATCATCGCACCTCTTCGCATGACTTCCATACCAGCTACAGGAGAATCAATACCACCTGAGAGCATAAGTAATGTTTTTCCACCTGTTCCAACTGGCAAGCCACCAAGTCCAGCTATAGTTTTGTCATAGACATATATGGCATCTAAACGCACTTCTACTTTTATATTGTGATCTGGATTGTGGACATCGACAGTTAAATCCTTTGTTGCATTTAATACCGCAGCACCAATGCCACGTTGTAATTGATATGTGTCATAAGGAAAGTTTTTATCTGAACGTTTCACGTCTATCTTAAACGTATCTCCGTTTGCGTAGTCTTTTGCAAATTGAACGGCTTGTTCATTTGCCGCTTCTACAGTTTTATCAATTTTTAATACAGGACTAATAGAATAAATGCCGAATACTTTTTTTAGTCTATTACACATTTCATCTATGTCTGCACCTTCATCTAATTCAATATACATTCTATCTCTATTCGCTTTTACTTTATAGCCTTGCAATGGCATTAATGAACGCTTAACATTTGCGCGTAATTTATTCACGAATATTTTACGATTTGCACCTTTTAATGTTAATTCGCCATACCTTACTAATATATGATCATAAATCATACTAACAGCTCCCTTACTTCTTCATATACTTTATAAAAATTATCTTTAAATGTTTGAATATCTTCTTGAGTCGTATTGGCTCCCATTGAAATTCTGATACTACCTTCAATTTGTTTTCTAGGCACATTCATCGCTAAAAGTACTTCGTTTAGACTCGCTTTTTTAGACGAACATGCACTTGTGGTAGATAACATGATGTTATGTTTTGAAAATGCATTGACCAATACTTCACCTTTTACGCCTGATAAACCAACATTAAGAATGTGTGGCGCTGAATTTTGAGGTGAATTCAGCTTGACGCCGTGAAACCCTGTAAGAAATTGACGTAAGTCAGCATTAAATTCATTTAAAGTATGGTTAAGTTCTGTGGTATGATTCACAGCTGCTTTCATGGCTTTAACAATTGCAATATTCATCGGTAAATTAACTGTACCACTTCTCACACCATACTCTTGTCCACCACCGTGAATAATAGGTTCAAGTTGATGAATATTTCGAACAAATAATATACCTTGCCCTTTCAAACCGTGAAATTTATGCCCACTTAAACTCAATGTATCTACACCTTCAAAGCATAATGGCACTTTACCAATCGCTTGTACTGCATCTACGTGAAAATGTGCCTTGGGATATTGGTGCACAATATTTGCAGCCTCTTCTATTGGTTGGGTTTGACCCATAATATTATTAACATGCATACAGGTTACTATAGCAACATCATCCGACATCAATGTTTTTAAATGGTCCAAGTCGATTTGACCCTCTTCAGTAACATCAACATATTTAATAATAAACCCTTCCGTTTCTAATGAACGTACAACTTCTAATACAGATGGATGCTCAAGTACTGAAGTGATGATTTCATTAGCAAATGCTTTTTTCTTATATGCTACGCCTTTAAGCGCCATATTATTAGATTCAGTCGCACCACTTGTAAAAACAATATCAAATTTTCCATCTAAATTAAACAAATCTTTTATTTGTTTTTTAGTTTGTTGTAACAATTGGTCTGCTTGTAAGCCGGCTTGATGCGGACTATTAGCATTAGAATACAATGATTGATTTACTTTTACATAAGTATCCAACACGTCTTGGTTTGGCTTTGTCGTTGCGGCGTTATCAAGATATATCAATTCTTTCACTCCATTTCATTTTATCATACACACTTATTTAAGAAGTGATACTAATTTTATATTTATATTTAAGTTATTGCATTAATAACAATACTTTTCTGTCATTTTAAAATTAATTTTATACTTTCCCTTTAAGCATTATACTCGCTTTTGATAAAAAGAAAAGACACGAAATCATAATTCATTTCGTGTCTTACTGGTGTTATTTATAATAATTAAATAGTTTAACCAATAACTTGATCCTCTATTTGTTTGGTAATTCCTGGTTCAACACTTTCTAAAGCTTGTTCAGATATTTCAATTGAACGTTTGTATCTATTATTTTTAAATAGTCTTTCAGCCTCATTAAGGCTTTTATCTATGTTCGAACTATCTTTACGGTAACGGTTACCATATTCAATAAGTTTCTCAGCATAAACTGCATTAACAAGCACATCCGTAGCTTCATCTTCAAATTTATTCATTTGTAGCACTACTTTAGATACTTTATCTTTCAATTGTTTAACATGTATTGGACGTACACTGAATTTCTTGTTTACTTCACGCACTTCATAATCAATTTCATTTTTCATTATAATGAAACGTTCTGGTACGCTTGGTAAGTTAGAAGCTAATAGTTTTCTATAAACTTCTTCTTTTTTACTTTGTACACGTAAGATATTTTCTTCTGCTTCTGCTTCATCTTCGCGTAGTTGAATTAAGTGATTTTGTAATTTTTCTTGTTTTTCATTAATCACAGCTACATGCTCTTCGATATATTTCAAGTTATCTTGAACTTCACTGTAGCGTACTGCAGATTTGGCCATTTCTTTTAGAATTTCATCATAAACAGCTATTAAGTTTTGAATTTCATTTTCAAACTGTCTTACATTCTGTACATCACTTTCATTTATATAGTAATTTTCACGTACATATTCAATTTCAGTTTGTAAAGTATAATTCATTTCTTTTGCTCTAAACAAATTATCTGTAATGACTTCTTTTGATTCTTCTACTTCATTTTTCGCTTTAACTTCGTGCTCAATTAATTCATACATTTCATCAAGACGATCGTTAATATTATTTAATTTTTCATTCGCTTCATCAAGTTCCAATCTACTAATCATCGGTTCTACAAAGCTAAGTTCTGTTTTAAGCGTTTGTAAAGTGCTATCAATTTTGACATGATCTAAATCATAGCCTTCTACTTTGAGATCTCTACATCCGTATTTCATATCTTGGAACTGTCCAGGTAATTCTTTTTGTGCTTCTCTGATTAACTCAGGAATTTCTGACATATCCTTTTTTAAAAAGTTCATATCTTCATTTAAAGTTTTGATATGTTCATGTGCGTAAACATAATTACCTTCTGCTTTATATGATTCATAGTTTTCCATTTCTGGTACGAATGCTTCAATTTCATGTTCTAACGGCGCTGCTGCTTCACCGAACTGATGTCTGTTCGCTAACACGTCGCGCTTCATTTCTCGGTAATCCACTTTACATTCTTCATATAAGTGATCACTCTCTTTATGTACGCCCATAATATCTTCGACATCTGTAGTTAATACATTGTAATTTTCTTCGTATTTATCCATTAATTCGTGTGCTTCATCAATTTCAGTTTGCGCTTGCGAAAATTTAAATTTATCAAGTAAACCTTCCGCATTGTGAATCTTTTCTTCTAATGGTAACAAATATTGATTTTTACTATCTAAAGACGTTTGTTTTAATCTATCATAAGTAGATTTTGTTTCACCTGTTAAAGTTAAATCAGATAATTGAGATAAACTTTCATCATAGGGTAATTGCTCTACTTGTAATTTTCGTTCTTCAGCCTTCTCAATCATTTGGCTTTTATTTGAACGCATATAGAATAATACACCGACAATAATCAGTATAATAACAATAATTGCTAGAATGATATACAATACCATATGTTTTCTCCTCCTATTTTATCACTATTCATTATAACGTAATTTACCCATGCATTAAAAGAGAAAATGAATTAATCATTGATAATATTTTAAATTTCATAGTAAATCTATCTCTGTTAATATTATGTATCATATTGCAACTAAAAAAAGCCCTTACAAATCATTTGATTGATTACTATTAAAACAGTCTTTATACTAAATGAAAAGTAAAAAGTGAGGTTTTATTAATATGACAGAGGTAAAAGAAACAAATTACGATTTATTACAAAAGCAAGTTGCTAGTCTAATCGAAGATGAATCAAATTTAATTGCTATACTTAGCAATGTCTCTGCTTTACTAAATGATTCGTTAGATCAAATTAATTGGGTTGGCTTCTATTTAATAGAAAATAATGAATTAATCTTAGGACCGTTCCAAGGTCATCCTGCTTGTGTACATATTGCTATCGGCAAAGGCGTATGTGGCACAGCTGTAGAAACAAACGAATCACAACTCGTTGAAGACGTTAATGCTTTCCCAGGACACATTGCATGTGATGCGAATAGTAAATCAGAAATTGTTGTTCCTATTCATAAAGACAATCAAATCATTGGTGTCTTAGATATTGATGCCCCTATTACAAATCGCTTTTCAAACACAGATAAAATTGCTTTAGAAGAAATTGTTAAGATCCTAGAACAGCAAATAGCTTAATATTTAACAATCGTCTTTCTATAGGTAAATCTGGGTTTACTATTGACAGTAATTCAGAACATGGTACAATGTTGTTTGTGTGAATAAACGAAATTAGCAGTTGCCTATTAGTTGGCTCTATGTTGTTCCCAACGCGGACGTGTCGTGTAACCGTAGCTATGAGGTGAGGATACATAAAACAATATATCCAAATAAGCATGCAACACTCTTTTTTGTTTTTTCATAACAACAAAAGAGAAAAAGGAGGAGTCTATTATGGCTCGATTTAGAGGTTCGAACTGGAAAAAATCACGTCGTTTAGGTATCTCATTAAGTGGTACTGGCAAAGAATTAGAGAAGCGTCCATACGCTCCAGGCCAACATGGTCCTAACCAACGTAAAAAATTATCAGAATATGCATTACAATTACGTGAGAAACAAAAATTACGTTATTTATACGGAATGACTGAAAGACAATTCCGTAACTCATTTGAAATTGCTGGTAACCAACATGGTGTCCATGGTGAAAACTTCATGCAATTACTAGCTGCTCGTTTAGATGCAGTTGTATATTCATTAGGTTTAGCGCGTACGCGTCGCCAAGCTCGCCAACTTGTTAACCACGGTCACATTTTAGTAGATGGTAAACGTGTTGATATTCCATCATATACTTTAAAACCTGGTCAAGAAATTTCAGTACGTGAAAAATCTTTAAAATTAGATATCATTGCTGAATCTGTTGAAATCAATAACTTTGTACCTGAGTACTTAGAATTTGATGCAGACAACTTAAAAGGTAAATATGTACGCGTTCCTGAACGTAGTGAATTACCTGCTGAAATCAACGAACAACTTATCGTTGAGTACTACTCAAGATAAGCGTTTTAATTTCAAACCAAGAAGTCCTTTCGAGGATTTCTTGGTTTTTTTATTACTATATAATTAACATCTTTCATCCAAATATTTAATTATAAGTAGAAATCCTTTTAACCCCCTCACTCATGGCACAATATCTTTTTACTTTCTTATAATAATTACTGTATGCTTATGAATAAAGGAGTGTTAAATTTGATTATTAGAGCATTAGAAGAAACAGATTTAGATTTTGTACATCACTTAAATAACGAATATTCCATTATGTCTTATTGGTTTGAAGAGCCCTATCAATCATTAAGTGAACTTCAATCATTATATAAAAAACATTTATTAGATGAGACTGAACGTAGATTTATTATTGAAAAAGATCAAACACGAATCGGTGTAGTTGAATTAGTTGAAATCGACTTTATACATAGTAACTGCGAAATTCAAATTATTATTGATTCAGAATATGGTGGCAAGGGATATGCCAAAAGTGCATTTAAAATGGCTATTGATTATGCGTTCCTAGTACTTAATCTCCACAAAATATATTTATTTGTTGATGTTAACAACGAAAAAGCTGTTCATATTTATAAAGCACAAAACTTCTCCATCGAAGGTACATTACAAGAACATTTTTATACTCGGGGTGAATATAGTGATTGTCATGTGATGGGATTATTAAAAAAGAATTGGGTAAATCATCATGATAATGATTTATCTCACATTAAATAGTATACATTTCATTTTTATTAAAACTAGAAAAAGCTTAAATGAACCCTTTAAATTCATTTAAGCTTTTTTAATATTTTCATTTTTATAAAATATCATTTGGATTATCTGAAATCAGTCCGTCTACACCTAGTTTTTGCAATACTTTTGCTTGTTCATGCTCATTCACTGTATAGGGCATCACTGACAATTTATACTGATGTGCATTTTTTAAAAACTTCTCTGTAACTAAAGCATAATTAGGATTTACATAATCCGCATAGGCAGCAATGCTTTTGAATGGAGGTAATTTATACCAATATTTCTTTTTACTAATCAATACACCTAGTTCATAGCCTTCATTCATATCAAATATTTTTTTCATACTTTTTTGATTGAATGATTGTACAATCACTTTATTTTTTGGTAAATCTGATTCATTTAATGCATCTATTAATTCACTTTCAATTCCAGGATAATTCTGTGGCTGTTTTAATTCTATTAGTAACTTTTGATGATAATCTTGAATTAAATTAATTACTTCATCCAAAGTCGGTATTGTCGCTCCCGCAAATTGCTTATCTTTAGTTATACCATAATCAAATTGTTGCAATTCCGCTAAATTCATATCCTTGATTTTTCCTGATCCATTCGAAGTACGATCAATCGAATCGTCATGAATAACTACGAGATGGTTATCTGATGTCCTGTGTATATCTATTTCTAATATATCAACATCACTTACAAGTGCAGCTTTAAAAGCAATCATCGTATTTTCAGGAAAATATGTAGCAATACCACGATGTGCCACTAATATGAGCTTGTTCTCATTATTATATATTGTCATTAAAGTTGCTCTCCTCTTTCTTTATATCTTATTTTCATCTAAACTTAAATTATCATAAATCAACTGGAGGTCAATCGTTATGGTTCAACATGAATTCAAAGTAAACACACATTGGTCTGGTGGTCGTGAAGCTGTAGGTCAACTTAACGGAGACGTATTAGATGAACAAATATCTATACCATCAGGTTTAGGCGGCAATGGAACTGGTACAAACCCAGATGAATTATTAGTTTCAGCTGCATCTTCTTGTTATATTATCTCACTTGCAGCTGTACTCGAACGTTCTGGTTTTAATAATATAGAAATTCAACAATCTTCTATAGGTACAGCTGTATTTGAAAATGCCAAATTTCGTATGGACAACATTATCCACTACCCTGTTATTGAAGTTGAAACTGCACAAAAAGATAGCTTAGTAAGAAAATTACCTAAACTCTTAAAGGTTGCAGACAATAATTGTATGATTTCAAATTCAATTAAAGGTAATGTCACTGTAAAAATAGAACCAAAAATAAAATAATTTAAAAAAATTTTATATATGACGGAATATGAATGCGATAACAATGTATGCCCTTTCATGATATTTTATTTTGTTTATTTACATAATCTTTTAACTTTTGCACTTTTATATTTTCTGAAAATTTGCTAAACTAAGACAATCATAAGCATTGGGGAATCACATATGAAATACTATCGTCCTATGTTACTTACACCAGGACCAACGCCAGTACCAGAAGAAATTTTACACGCAACACAGTCACCAATGGTCGGACACAGATCAAGTGACTTTGAAACAATTGCTGAAGAAGCATTTCGTGCTCTAAAACCAATATTCGGTGCGCAAAATGACGTAATGATATTAACTTCTAGTGGGACAAGCTCTTTAGAAGCAAGCATGTTAAATATTGCAAATCCTGATGACAACATTGTTATCATTGTTTCAGGTGCTTTTGGTAATCGTTTCAAACAAATTGCAGAAACATATTACGAAAACGTACATATTTTTGAAGTCGAATGGGGCAAGGCTGTAAACGTGCCTGAATTTATTGACTTCTTAAAATCATTGAACACAGATATTACAGCAGTTTATAGTCAATATTGTGAAACATCCACTACAGTGTTGCATCCTGTCCATGAATTAGGACATGCCCTTAAAGCATACGACGAATCGATTTACTTTATTGTTGATGGCGTGAGTTGTATCGGTGCAGTTGATGTAGACTTACAACGAGATCAGATTGATGTGCTTATTTCTGGTAGTCAAAAAGCTATTATGTTGCCTCCTGGTTTAGCGTTTGTAGCTTATAATAATCGTGCTAAAGAACGATTTAGCCAAGTTACGACGCCAAGATTTTATTTAGATTTAAATAAATATTTGAAATCTTTAGAAGCAAATTCAACACCTTTCACACCAAACGTTTCGTTATTTAGAGGTGTGAATGCCTACGCCAAATTAGTTGAAGAAGAAGGATTAGACCAAGTTATTGCACGTCACTATGCAATACGTGATGCTTTAAGAAAATCACTCGATTCACTAGGCTTAGATTTATTAGTCCAAGATGAGTTTGCTTCACCTACTGTTACGGCCTTTGTGCCTAAATCAAAAGAAGAACTCAACTTCATTAAAAATGAACTTAAAAACCGTTTTGCTATAACGATTGCAGGTGGACAAGGTCATCTAAAAGGAGAAATTCTACGCATAGGTCATATGGGTCAAATTTCACCTTTTGATATTTTACAAGTCGTATCAGCATTAGAAATTCTATTAACTGAATTCAGAAAAGAATCATATATTGGTACAGCAATTACTCAGTACATGGAGGTCGTAAAAGCATATGTATAAAATTTTAGTATCTGATCCAATCTCACCAGAAGGTTTAAAAAGTTTAATTGACCATAAAGACTTCGAAGTCGAAATCAATACAGAATTAAATGAAAGCGAACTCGTTGAAAAAATTGGTGATTATCAAGGCTTAATTGTTAGAAGCCAAACACAAGTCACTGCAGAAATGATTGAAGCAGCACCAAATCTAAAAGTTATTGCTAGAGCTGGGGTCGGTGTAGACAACATTGATGTCGATGCAGCTACCAAAAATGGTGTTATCGTAATTAATGCACCAGATGGTAATACTATTTCTGCTACTGAACACTCTATGGCTATGATTTTATCAATGGCACGTAATATCCCACAAGCACATCAATCATTGAAAAATGGAAAATGGGACCGTAAAACATATAGAGGTACAGAACTTTATAATAAAACGCTTGGCGTCATCGGTGCTGGTAGAATTGGTTTAGGCGTTGCAAAACGTGCACAAAGTTTCGGTATGCATATTTTAGCTTTTGACCCTTACTTATCTGAAGATAAAGCAAAAGAACTAAATGTCACACGTGCAACAGTTGAAGAAATTGCTGAACAAGCAGACTTCGTTACTGTACACACACCATTAACTCCAAAAACTAAAGGTATCGTTGGTAAAGACTTTTTCGAAAAGGCAAAACCAACGTTACAAATTATTAACGTAGCACGTGGTGGTATTATTGATGAAACAGCGCTATTAGACGCTTTAAACAATGATCAAATTCAAAGTGCGGCAATAGATGTATTTGAAAGCGAACCAGCAACTGAGTCCCCTCTTGTTGATAACGATAAAATTATTGTTACACCACATTTAGGTGCATCGACTGTCGAAGCTCAAGAAAAAGTGGCTGTTTCAGTAGCAAATGAAATCGTTGAAATTTTCGAAAATGGTAACGTCTTAAACGCGATTAACGCACCAAAAATGACTTACAGTGAAATCAATGATGAATTGAAGCCTTATATTGAATTAAGTAAAATGACTGGTGAAGTCGGTATTCAATTACTTGAAAAAGCACCTCGCGAACTACAAATCAAATATGAAGGTGACATTGCATTAGATGATACAAGTTTGATTACAAGAACACTTGTATCTGGCGTCTTACGTCAAGATTTAGCAGAACGTGTAAACTTAATCAACGCCTTAGTACTCTTAAACGAACAAGGTGTATCTTATAATATTGAAAAGAATACAAAACATCGTGGTTTTAGTAACTATATAGAATTAACATTAATTAATAAAGATACTCAAATTAAACTTGGCGCAACTGTACTCAATGGTTATGGTCCAAGAATCGTACGTATCAATGATTATCCAGTAGACTTTAAACCAGAACATCACCAACTAGTAATAAATCATAACGATAGACCAGGCATTGTAGGCCGCACAGGACAAATTCTTGGCACATATGATATCAATATCGCTTCAATGCACCTTGGTCGTACAAACCAAGGTGGTAACGCCCTAATGGTATTATCAATTGACCACCCTGTTACACCAGATGTTATTGATGCATTATATCAAATTGAAGGATTTAATTTGATACGAAGCGTTGAACTGAATATTCAAAGTGATGCAAACTACAATATTTAAATATTGAATCATCATAAAAGATCTTAGAATATAAACACCTTATTGCTTAAATTAAAAATACCAATCTATTAGTTTTCTAATGGATTGGTATTTTTTGTTAGCAATAAAAAAAGATACTGACGCATTATTATTTAGTCATCAAATAATAAGCGTAGTATCTTTTAATTACAATAATATTTCTCTAATATCTCCTACATGGTCTACGATATATTCAGCATCGTAAGACTCTAATTCTTCACGTGCATTCTGTCCTTTCAAACCTGTCAATGGACCAATGAAAGTCGCCCCTATTTTTTTAGAACTTAACAGATCTGCCAATGAATCTCCTACCACAAAAACATCATCTTTATTAACACGATTTTCTTGATTTGTAGCATATTTTTCATAATTTTTTAAATGATTACCTTCTAATGTTGCTAAATAGCTAAACGGATTAGGCTTACCTAATGGTTTTAACTTAGGATATTGTTCCTCAGCGATTAATACCTCACTTGCAGTAACAATATGTAAATCATCAAATAAATCTTTGATACCAATTGCTTCAAATGGCACTAATGTTTCTGTTCTAGGTCTACCAGTTGCAATGGCTATATGATAGCCAGCAGCTTTCAAATCTGTTAATAACTGTTTAATTTCAGTTACAGGTCTTAACACAACTTCGTTATATATGTAACCTTCTTTAAATTCTGTACGGTTAGGCTTTTGTTCTACTTCGTTAAATAACTTAGAACCTAAGTACCACTCTTGGTAAACCTCTTGAGCTAGCGTCCAAAACGGACTTTTCAGTTCAAATAATGCTGTTTGCTTTGTATTTAACTGATCACCAGCATGCGTAACAAGTGTTTGATAAATATTATCTTTTCCTGAACTTATACCATCTAAAAACGATAATGGTGACTCAAAGTTCAATTCTATATCAAAAATATTTCCACCAATTTGTTGCAATGTTTCTTGATTAAAGCTTTCTGGATTTAAAACTTCCACTAATTTTTCTTGGGGTAATGTTTTACATATTTCAATAAAGTGAATGGCTACAACTACAAATAACATATCCCAATTTGAATTTAATCCAAGTGACTTTAACTTAGTTAAAATTTCATCATGGTAGAATACGATTTCTCTTATTTCAGTAATTTGTTGATCACTTAAATCATCAAATTGTATAGATGGATCTAAGCCCATATAATCTTTACTCATAAGAATTTCGTAAACCGTTAATGCAGATACATCAAAACACCTTTCTTCACTTAAAAAAACACCATCAACATCAAATAATACCGACTTCATGTCATCTACTCTCCTTAAATCAGAAAATTCTGATACTAGTTCATCGTACTATTTACCCATGAAAAGAGCAATGTATTTTCATCATTTTATCAAACAAATCATATCGTTAAATATTTAATTTTTTTAGATAAAAAATACGCCTTACAAAGTTCCACTTTTCAGTGATAACTATGATTAGGCGTATCCTAAAATAAACTTATTTAGATATTATTGCGTCTCCATTATTTTTGCTGCTCTGATTCCATTTGTACTTCAATTTCATCAGCTACTTGCTGAACTTGAGTGCCGATAATAACTTGGGCATTATGTTTACCACTCTTTGTCACACCGACAGCTCCTGCCCCTTAATCTTAGCTTCATCAATAATGCTATTATCATGTAATTCCATGCGTAATCTAGTAGCACAGTTTGTTAATGATGAAATATTCTCTTTGCCACCTAATCCATCTAAAATTTGGCTTGCTGTATTTGTATATTTATTAGTTGTCGTTGTAGTTGCTCCTTCTGAATCTGCAACATCTCCCGTTGACGCTTCATCAGAAGTTGGATCTGCTAGTAAGTTATCCCCACGACCAGGTGTATTTAATTTCAATACTTTAATAGCAAATCTAAATACAAAGTAATATATAACAAAGAATACAAGTCCTTGTACTAACAACATGTATGGTTGACTTGATACAGGATTAATTAATGATAATACATAGTCTATTAAACCAGCACTAAATGAGAAGCCTGCTGTCCACTCGAACAATGCTGCTATAAACATGGATAAACCAGTTAAAAATGCATGTATCACAAATAACACTGGTGCCACAAACATGAATGAGAATTCAATTGGCTCAGTAACCCCAACAAAGAATGCTGAAACTGCGCCACCAAACATTAAACCATAAACACGTTTTTTCTGTTTAGATTCTGCTGTATGGTACATCGCTAATGCTGCAGCCGGGATACCAAACATCATTACTGGGAAGAAGCCAGCCATATAACGTCCTGTAATACCATGTACTGCACCATCACCAGTTTGGAATTTAGCAATGTCATTAATACCTGCTAAATCAAACCAAAACACTGAGTTTAACGCGTGATGCAATCCAGTCGGTATCAATAATCTGTTAAAGAAACCATATAAGAAAGCACCTCCTGGACCTAAATCTAAAATCCATGTCCCAAATATTACAATTGCTGAATAAATAAATGGCCAAACAAATAACATCAATACGGCCAATATAATACTAAAGAATGCTGTTAAAATTGGTACTAAACGTTTACCACTAAAGAATGATAACGCTGTAGGTAATTCAGTTTTACTAAATTTGTTGTAAGTATACGCTGCGATTAAACCAATCAATAAACCAATAAACACGTTAGAATTATTCATTTGTTCAAAAGCTTCGTTTACGCTTGTTTCTTTAACACCTAATAATGGTGCTAATTTTGCTGGACTTAAAACAACTGTAGTTAAAAAGAAACCTACTGCAGCCGCGAGTGCTACTGCGCCATCATTTTTCTTAGCCATTCCTAATGCTACCCCAATTGCAAAAAGAATACCTAGTTGTTCAAGAATCGTCGAACCGGCAGAAGAGAAAAACGCTGCTACCGTTGGTAAGACTCCCATTGCTGTTAATGCGTTACCGATACCCGTAATAATTGCGGCGGCTGGTAACACTGCAACAGGAAGCATAAGAGACCTACCAAGACGTTGAAAGAAACTAAACATAACAATTCCCCATTTCAAAATAGATATTTACACAAACAAACACCACATGCACAATATGTCCACGTGGTGTTTGTAAACGTTTTACTTGCTGTCATTGTACAGTTACATAATAACACAAGTTTAAAAAAATTCGTATATAAATTAAAATGTCTAACTATTTAAAAAATATTGAAACTTACTATTTATGATTCACATAATCATTTAATTCATTTTGTAATTGTGTCGTTCTGCTTTCTAATTCTTTTGTTAAATATTCTAATTTTTCATTGCGCTTCATGTTTTTTGGTAAATGCTTCGTTTCGATAGGTTCCCCAAATTTAACAATCGCTTTACCCGTAACAAGTCCTTTAATTTCTTTAGGTCCTACATATGCAGCTGGTAAAATAGGAGCTTGGGCCATCAAAGCAATAGTTACTGCGCCACGTTTCATAGGTGATCCCTCATCATACTTCATGCGATGACCAGTTGGGAATATTCCTACTGTTTTATTTTCTTTTAATAATTTAACCGGTTTTTTCAATGTGCTAGGTCCTGGATTTTCTCTATCTACAGGAAAAGCATTTAAAGAAGTTAAAAACTTACCAAACCATTTATTATTGAATAACTCTTTTTTCGCCATGTAATGTGTTTGATTTGGGTAAATCGCAGTAGCTAACATGATAACTTCATTATAGCTTTCATGCGTACAAGTCACTACATATCTGTGAAGTTGAGGTATATTTTCTTTACCTTGCACTTCTAATGATTTACTTAGCTTAGTAATAATTATATTTAACAAACCGCTAATGAATTTATACATTTCTCCACCTACTTCATTTTCCATTATATTTACCTATTGATTCTATCATTTAGTCACCTTATGAACAAGAATATTTATATTTCAGTCTAAAGTTGTATAGTGCTATACTAGAAAAAGTTGTATAAACCTATCATAATAGGTTATATAGAATAAATCGGAGGTAAAGTATGTCAGATTTTAATAACGATCATAACTCTAATGAAACACAAAACCCTCGGCAGCCGCAACAACCGGAACAAGCTCACAATAAAAGGTCAAAAAACAAAACCAAATTCCCATGGTTTAAAACGATAATTGTGGCCTTAGTTGCCGGTATTATAGGCGCACTTTTGGTATTAGGTATTGGGAAAATCATGGAAAGCACAGGCTTAAATGATAACGGTTCTTCCGTTCAAGAAGCTTCTAATAGTAGTAATGGTGGCAATACACTCGATGGAAAAAGTGAAAAATATGATTCTGTGAACCAAATGATTAACGATGTCTCCCCTGCTATTGTAGGTGTTATTAATATGCAAAAAGCTCAAAATTTAGATAGTTTGCTAAAAGGTGATTCTTCTAAATCAGAAGAAGCTGGTGTTGGATCAGGTGTCATTTATCAAAAAAATAATGGTTCTGCATATATCGTAACGAATAATCACGTTATCGATGGTGCGAATGAAATCAAGGTACAATTGCACAATTCTAAACAAGTCGATGCGAAATTAGTAGGCAAAGATGCCTTAACTGATATAGCAGTACTAAAAATCAATGATACGAAAGGCACTAAAGCAATTGACTTTGCCAACTCTTCAAAAGTAAATACAGGAGATAGTGTTTTTGCAATGGGTAATCCCCTAGGTCTAGAATTTGCTAACTCAGTGACTTCAGGCATTATTTCTGCTAGCGAACGTACAATTGATACGAAAACATCTGCTGGTACGAATAAAGTAAACGTATTGCAAACAGATGCGGCAATCAATCCTGGTAATTCCGGTGGTGCACTCGTAGATATTAATGGTAATCTCGTAGGTATTAACTCAATGAAGATTGCAAGTGAACAAGTTGAAGGTATTGGCTTTGCAATCCCAAGTAATGAAGTTAAAGTTACCATTAAAGAACTTGTAGAAAATGGCGAGATTGAGCGCCCTTCCATTGGTATTAGTTTACTTAATGTAAGTGAGATACCAGAACAATATAAAGAAGAACTGAATACAAAACGCAATGATGGTGTCTATATTGCCAAAGTTCATGCTGATAACGAGCTTAAAGAAGGTGATATCATCACTGCGATAGATGATAAAAAAGTCAAAGAAGATGCTGACTTACGCTCTTATTTATATGAAAATAAAAAACCTGGTGATTCAGTAGAAATGACTATTGAAAGAAATGGTAAGGAGCAAACAGTGGAAGTACCATTAAAAGAACAAAAATCAACATCTTCAGAGTCATCTGAAAAAGAAAATGAAAGTCCTGCACCATTTAATTAAAACAATAACTTAAACTTAATAGTTATTTTGAACCAATCAAGTAAGATTAGTTTACTTGATTGGTTTTTTATATTTTATAAATTATCCTTATCTAGTTCTCTAATAATATTTGTTTCAGTATAAAGTATGTTTAGTTCAATACTACATAAAGTATACAAAATGACAATTTTCATTTTAAAAATTGACAATGCTTTAGGCCTACTACTACAGGAAATACACTCGCAGAGGAATCCAAGATGAGTCTATTCCAAGAAAAACTTACACAAAAATAGCCAACAAAATCATAAGGTTTTGTCGGCTGTTTTGACGATAATTTATATATATATCACGTTATTCATCTATCTATCTTCAAATATTATTTATAATTAACCATGAAATATTTTTTCTTACCACGACGAATAATAGTAAATTCATTCTCGATTATATCGTCATCGTTTAATTCATAATTCACATCTTGTTGTCTTATACCATTGATATAAATTGCACCATTATTCACATCTTCACGTGCTTGACGCTTAGATGATGAAATACCAGTTTCAACAATCGCTTCAACAATATTTGTAGTTTCTTTACTCAATTCAACTTGTGGCACATCCTTGAATCCTGCTTTTAATTCTGAAGCTGACAATGATTGTAAGTCACCTGCAAATAATGCTTTTGAGATACGAATTGCATCATCTAATGCAGCTTGACCATGGATGAAACGTGTGACATTTTCTGCTAAAGCTTTTTGTGCTTCGCGTAAATGCGGTGCTTCATTTAAGGATTTTTCTAATGCTTCAATTTCTTCTTTTTCTAAGAATGTAAAATATTTCAAGAATTTGATTACATCATCGTCTGTAGTGTTAATCCAAAATTGGTAAAATTCGTATGGACTCGTTTTTGTAGCGTCTAACCAAACTGCGCCACCTTCTGATTTACCGAATTTTTTACCATCTGATTTAACGACTAAAGGAATCGTCAGTCCGTATGCTTCTGTTTGACCGTACATACGACGCATTAATTCAATTCCACTTGTGATATTGCCCCATTGATCAGAACCACCAACTTGTACTTTACAATTGTAAGTTTTGTTTAAATGACCAAAATCAATTGCTTGGAGTATTGTATATGTGAACTCAGTGAACGAAATGCCGTATTCTAAGCGACTTTGAATTGAGTCTTTACCCAACATGTAATTTACACCGACATGTTTACCGTAATCTCTTAAGAAATCAATCAATGAAATTTGGCTTAACCAATCTTTATTATTAACAAGTTTAGCACCTTTATCAGTACCAAATTCAAAAATTTTATGCATTTGTTCACTGATACCCTGTACGTTTAATTCAACTTGTTCTTCTGTTTGTAAGACACGTTCTTCAGATTTACCTGATGGATCACCAATCATTCCTGTTCCCCCACCTATTAATACAAGTGGACGATGCCCATGTTCTTGGAATCTACGTAAAGTTAAAAATGGTAATAAATGACCGATGTGTAAACTATCTGCAGTTGGATCGGCACCACAGTATAATGTAACTTGTTCTTTATTTAATACATTTTCTATACCAGATTCGTCTGTTTGTTGATAAATTAAGCCTCTCCATTTTAAATCTTCTAATAATGCATTTGTCATTGTATTTACCTCCTATATTTATTAAGATATTATTTTGAATAGATTTTAAATACCGTCCAAAGTTCAAGTCACTTTTAGCAAGTACGACCGAATAACACTTAAAAAATAAAAAAACGCCCCTACAAATTAATGTAAGGGCGCATGCGCACGGTACCACCATACTCTAAGTCAAACAACTTTATTAATGATACGTTCATTAACTTAAACGTTTGGATGATTGAAATCATTAAGGTGTATTCACATATTAATCATCGTTAGTTCACAGCAACCACTAACTCTCTGAAGATGACACCATATGTTACTTCTCCTTTATCCAAAAACGATATCGAATTGATATTAATTATAAGTAACTCTATTTTAAAAGTCAACATCATTTATTATGTTATAATATTGCATACGTAAGGAGGTCAAACATGGAAAATCAAACACATGAAAATAATGTTCACAATCATTTACATAACTCTAAATTCTCTAAATTTGAAATTATCTATAAAAAATTAAAGCATCTTTTCATTGGCTTGTTTGCAATTTTCGCATGTACCTTTATTATTTTATTGGCCATATCAGTATTTTATTTCCAAAGTTTGACTGATGAATCTGTAAACATGTCAGATAATGAATTACGTACAAAATTGCTGAGCATTGCTGGTAACCAAGATATAAATTATAACAATAAGCATATTTTAGCAGAATACAATAAATCGACAAATTCACTCATTGTAGGACCTAAACATGTAAATAGCAACGTGATAAAGGCATTGACTTCTTCAGAAGACAGCTTATTTTTCTATCATAATGGTATTTTACCAAAAGCTATCATTCGAGCAGTTGGGCAAGATATATTTAATACAGAAGCTGCAACTGGAGGTAGTACCATCACCCAGCAACTCGTAAAAAATCAACTACTGACAAATGAAAAAACATATAATCGCAAAGCTAATGAACTTATCTTATCTATGCGAACTGAAAAGATTTTAACCAAAGATGAAATTATCTATACTTATTTGAATATCGTGCCTTTTGGACGTGATTATAATGGTTCTGATATCACAGGTATCGCTTCAGCATCTTATAGTTTATTTGGAAAAGCCGCTACAAACTTAAATATTGCTGAATCAGCCTATCTGATTGGACTTTTACAAAGCCCTTATTATTATACCCCTTATGACACGGATGGTTCACTCAAATCTGACGCTCAGATACAGATTGGTTTGGATCGCCAACTCTATGTGCTCAAACGGATGTTGGTTGAAGGTGAAATTACTGCTTATGATTTTAAAAAGGCTGAAAAATACGATATCAAACAACATTTAATGACAAAATAAAATGGCTAGTTCATAAACTACTCAGGCAAATAAAAAATAGCTGTGAAGAAATCTATCGTTATAGATTTCCTTACAGCTATTTTTAATATGTTTGTATCATATAATAGTTAAAATTTAGAATAGTCCAATTGCATGTCCATCATCAGTAACATCCATGTTTAATGCTGCTGGTTTTTTAGGGAGACCAGGCATAGTCATGATTGCTCCAGTCAATGCAACTATAAATCCTGCGCCTGTTTTAGCTTCTAATTCACGAATAGTGATTTCAAAACCTTCAGGTGCGCCTAATTGTGTTGCATCATCTGAGAATGAATACTGTGTTTTAGCCATACATACTGGATAGTTATCCCAGCCATTTTCTTTAAACTGTTTAAGCTGTTTCTGTGCTTTACTACTAAATGTGACTTTTGATCCACCATAAATTTCTTTAACAATTGTTTCGATTTTTTCTTCAAGTGGTAAATCTAATTCATATAAATGTTTGAAATCTTGTGGTTCATCAAGTACTTCTAGCACTTCATTCGCTAGATCGACACCACCTTTGCCACCTTTTTCCCATACTTCAGTTAAAGCAAGTCTCACACCATTCTCTTTTGCCCATTGTTGTACATATTGTGTTTCTTCTTCAGTATCATGTACGAACGCATTCAATGCAACTACAGGTTCTAAACCATATTTTTTAACATTTTTAACGTGGCGTTCTAAGTTTACGATACCTTTTTTAATCGCTTCAACATTTTCTTCTTTTAAGTTGTCTTTAGCTACACCACCATGCATTTTAAGCGCACGAACTGTCGCAACTACTACAACTGCTGAAGGTTCAAATCCTGCTTCACGTACTTTAATATCGATGAATTTTTCAGCGCCTAAATCTGAGCCAAAGCCTGCTTCAGTTACAACGACATCTGCTAAATCTCTCGCAGTTTCTGTCGCTAAAATTGAATTACAACCATGTGCAATATTTGCAAATGGCCCACCATGTACAAGAGCTGGTGTGCCTTCAATTGTTTGTACTAGGTTTGGTTTAATTGCATCTTTAAGAATCATCGCTAATGCGCCTTCTACTTTTAAGTCAGCTACAGTAACAGGTTTACGTGATCTAGTATAACCTATAGTAATTCTACTGATTTTTGCTTTTAAATCATTAAGGTCATTAGATAAACAAAGAATTGCCATTATTTCAGAAGCAACAGTAATATTAAAACCATCTTCTCTTGGGACCCCTTGCGTTGGTCCACCTAAACCTACATTTACGTTACGTAATGCACGGTCATTCATGTCTAAAACACGTTTCCATTCAATACGTCTTTGATCGATTTCTAATTCATTACCTTGATGCATGTGGTTATCAATAAATGCTGACAGTGCATTATTTGCAGTAGTGATTGCGTGGAAGTCGCCATTGAAGTGTAGATTTATATCTTCCATTGGTAATACTTGTGCATAGCCACCACCAGTTGCACCACCTTTTATTCCGAAAACAGGACCTAAAGCCGGTTCACGTAACGCTACCATGACGCTTTTCTTAAGTTCGTTGAATGCGTCTGCTAATCCAACTGTAACTGTTGATTTACCTTCACCTGCTGGCGTTGGACTCATCGCAGTAACTAATACTACTTTACCCTTACCATTTTTTTGTTGAACTTGATTAATATCAATTTTAGCTTTATAGTGCCCGTATGGTTCTAATGCATCTGCAGGGATACCCGCCTGTTTAGCAATATCTCCAATCGGTTTTAATGTTGATTGATTTGCAATATCTAAATCAGATAAGTGTGCCAAATTCGTTCGCCCCTTCTTAAATAAATTTTAAATCAATAAATATATTTCCCATATATGCTACTGATAAAAATAAATCCTTACATATTAATATTAACTAACTTATGTTGTGTTGTCGATTAACAGAGACAGCGCTTTCAAAATAATTAGTGAATATTTTCACCTTATGTGTCCTATGTTACGCTGAAAATGTTATTTTACACCAAAAAACTCCCTAGATATCATCATAATCTCTAGTGTGTCGAATAAACACATACTTAAAGTTGATGATATAAAGGGAGTCTGGAAATAACTTGCTTAATTTTAAATTGGAAATACAGGTTAGCTATTTCTGATTAAACTACTATTTTGTTTAATTAGTCTTCCATTGTACTTAAATCGCCTTCAGGTAAATCAAGTTCCCAAGCTTTAAGGACACGACGCATAATCTTACCAGAACGTGTTTTAGGAAGTTTTTCTTTAAATTCTATTTCGCGTGGTGCAGCGTGTGCGGCTAAACCTTCTTTGACAAATACACGAATTTCTTCTTTCAGTTCATCTGATGCTTCATACTCAGGTCGTAAAGCAACGAACGCTTTAATAATTTCTCCTCTTACTGGGTCTGGTTTACCAATCACACCTGCTTCTGCAACCGATTCATGTTCCACTAATTTTGATTCGACTTCAAATGGACCGACACGTTCGCCTGCAGTCATAATAACGTCATCTACACGACCTTGGAACCAATAATAACCATCTTCATCTTTATAAGCAGAGTCTCCAGAAACATACCAATCACCAATGAAGTATGAGTCATATTTTTCAGGATTTTTCCAAATGGAAACCATCATAGATGGCCATCCTTTTTTAATTGCGAGGTTACCCATTCGATTCGGTGGCAACTCGTTACCTTGATCATCAACAATAGATGCTTCTATGCCTGGTAAAGGTTTACCCATAGAGCCTAATTTAACATCCATGGATGGATAGTTAACAATCATATGGCCCCCTGTTTCAGTCATCCACCACGTATCTAAGACACGTTTGCCAAAGACATCTTTGGACCATTTAATGACTTCAGGATTAAGTGGTTCACCTACGGATAAGATACTTTTTAGTGATGATAAGTCGTATTTGTCTATAACATCATCGCCTGCACTCATCAACATTCTTAATGCCGTTGGCGCTGTGTACCATATTGTAACTTTATACTCTTCA
The DNA here is from genome assembly GCF_001663395.1 of Staphylococcus sp. AntiMn-1. Taxonomy (NCBI): domain Bacteria; kingdom Bacillati; phylum Bacillota; class Bacilli; order Caryophanales; family Staphylococcaceae; genus Staphylococcus; species Staphylococcus sp. AntiMn-1. The sequence goes on along the minus strand of NZ_CP012968.1, from coordinate 221,464 downwards.
ATCATACCGTACCAAGCTTCAGGTGAGAATCTACCACCAACAATACAATTTGTCACACCATTTAACCAAGGACTGAAAATACCATATGAAGTACCTGTTACCCATCCAGGGTCAGCAGTACACCAATATACATCGTCTTCTTTAAAATCTAGTACATATTTACCAGAAATGTAATGAACGAGCATAGCTTTTTGAGCATGTAGCACGCCTTTAGGTTGGCCTGTTGAACCTGAAGTATAATGCAATATCAAACCGTCATCTAAGTTTAGCCATTCTGTTTCAAATTGATCACTAGCATTTTTTAATTCACTATTAAAATCAACATATTCACTTTCTACTTCCTCATCTACAACTACAATCGTTTCTAAATGTGGTAATTTATCTTTAGGAATACGTGGCAATAATGCATTCGTTGTCACAATCACTTTTGCTTCACTATTTTCTAGTCGATCTGCAACAGCTTTTTCCATAAATGCTTCAAATAATGGTCCTACAATTGCACCTATTTTTAATATACCGAATAAAGCAAAATAAAGTTCTGGCGTTCTAGGCATAAATACAAAAACACGATCACCTTTTTCAATATTTGCTTTATCTTTTAATACATTTGCCGCTTTATTAGAATTTGATTTCATTTCTTCAAAAGTATAACTTTCTTTACGTTTATCATCTTTATAATGTAACGCAACTTTTTCACCATTACCTTCATCCACATGGCGATCAATACACTCGTGTGCCATATTGATCTTACCAGTTTCTGACCATGAAAATGCTTTTTCTATTTCTTTCCAGTCAAAATTAGCGTACTCTTTTTCATAGTCTTTAAGGTTAAAATTTCCATTTTCCCCTTTGTATACTTCTACTTTCATTTTGAATCCCCCTCTTAATGAAATCGCTTGCTTAAAAATTATTATAACTAATATTGTCAAAATTTTCAAAATAATAGTGTGTAAACGAATACATTATTGTGTTATTTTAAACTTTTTTAACTTATAATAGACTTATATTAGATTGTTTACTGTATGTGTATGCGGTAGTTTGGAGTGAAAAAATGGAACATATAAAAACATATCAATCTCAAACTTATCACTTGGATGAAGGAACATTTGTGATAGAAGGTCCTGTTTTAAGAAGTAGTCTTGAATCTATGACATTTGATGATGGGCTCTTTGCATTTCGCCCACCTACGGATCAATTTGAAGCAATAAAAGAAATTAGTGAATTAGAAGAAGGTAGAATTTTTGTGTTGCGCAATTCACAACATATTATCGGTTATGTCACTTATCATTACCCAGATCCATTAGAACGTTGGTCTAGTGGTAATTTGGAATACTTAATAGAATTAGGAGCTATAGAATTAAGTTTAGCTTATCGCGATTTACATTTAGGAAGTGAGCTTATCAAAGTCAGTTTAGCTGCTGATGAATATGAAGATTACATCGTGTTAACTACTGAATATTATTGGCATTGGGATTTGAAAAATTCTGGGCTTGATGTATATGAATATAAAAAATTAATGCAAAAACTGATGGGTTATGGGGGCCTTGAAGTATTTGCCACAGATGACCCAGAAATTACAAGTCATCCTGCTAATTGTCTTATGGCAAGAATTGGTTCAAGAATTTCTATAGAACAATTACAAGCATTTGATGACATTCGCTTCATGAATCGCTTTTTCTTTTAAAGGGGAGAAACATATGAGTAATACGCAACAATCAACGGGCTTTGTCTATTCTAATGAAATACTGCAATATCGTTTTAGTAATAGCCATCCATTTAACCAAATGAGATTAAAATTAACAACAGAATTATTAACAGATTTAGGTTATTTAAAATCACATCATATTATTAAACCACGTATAGCTAATGATACCGAATTATCATTAATTCATTCTCATGATTATATCCAAGCTATCAGACGTGCTTCACATGGTATTTTAAGTGACAATGAAGCTAAGAAGTATGGATTAGACGGTGATGATACGATGCAATTTAGAATGATGCACAAGCACAGTGCACGTATTGTGGGTGGAGCATTGAATTTGGCTGATCACATCATGGATGATACAGTCACCAATGGCTGCCATTTAGGTGGCGGTTTACACCATAGCCTACCAGGTCGTGCGAATGGATTTTGTATTTACAATGACGTTGCAGTTACTATCGCTTATCTCATACAAAAATATGACCAACGCGTGCTATGTATTGATACAGATGCACATCATGGTGATGGAACACAATGGAGTTTTTATACAAATGATCAAGCTTTAATTTATTCGATACACGAAACTGGAAAATTTCTTTTCCCTGGATCAGGACGTTACACGGAACGAGGTAGTGAACAAGGTTTCGGTTATACAGTAAATATTCCACTTGAACCTTATACAGAAGATGATTCATTTTTAGAAACCTTTAAAGAAACGATAGAACCTATAGTGGCATCATTTAAACCAGATATTATTGTGAGTGTACATGGCGTTGACATTCACTACTTAGATCCACTCACGCATTTGAATTGTACTCTAGAATCACTCTATGAAATTCCATATATCATTAAAGATTTAGCAGATAAATACACAAAAGGTAAAGTATTAATGTTTGGTGGCGGCGGCTATAATATATGGAAAGTTGTCCCACGGGCTTGGAGCCACGTTTTTTTAGCTTTAATCGGAGAAAAACCACAAACTGGCCGTTTGCCTGATAAATGGTTAACAAAATGGCAACAATACGCGCCTTGCGAACTACCACAAACTTGGACCGATGAAAAAACTGACTATCAAATAATACCTAGGCAAAAAGAAATTACAGAAACAAATTTAAAATATGCCAAACAAGTACTGAGTTGGTTTTAAATAAATCAACATCTTATCATACTGGTTTAAGTTTTCAATTTAAATAAAAAAACGAAATTCTTAATTAATAAGAATTTCGTTTTTTATATTTCATTATCATTTATTAACACTGAAGTTATTGTTAATTATACATTGTTGAATCTATAAAAAATCTATTTTGTAGTACCTCTATACTCAACTCTATGAGGTAAAATCACATTAGGCTCTTCGATTTCTTCATCATTCATATATTTAGTAAGAAGTCTCATACCCACTGCCCCAATATCGTATAACGGTTGGATTACACTAGATAATTGAGGTCTTACCATTTCAACAAGTCTAGTATTGTTAAAACTTACAATTTGTAATGACTCTGGAACGTTAATACCTGCATCTTGAGCAGCATGAACTAGACCTATTGCTTGTTCATCACTGATTGATAGAATTGCATCTGGCTTAGCAGATTTCAATGCATCAAATGCACGTAGACCATCTTTATATGTTTCATTACCATTAAAAATCAATGATTCATCTAATGAAAGTTTATGCTCTGCTAAAACGTCTTTTAATCCTACTAGCACATCTTCTTGTGCTTTTTTAGAATAATCGCCACCGACAAAAGCAAATGTTTTTGCGCCGTTTTCGATTAATTGGTTCGTGATTTGTTTAGCTGCTGATTTAAAATCAATATTTACAGATGAAATACCTTCATCTTTACCATTTGTACCTGAAACTACTACAGGTACTGAAGATTTATTAATCAATTCTTTAATTTCTTCAGAAATTGTTCCACCTAAGAAAATAATACCATCTACTTGTTTACTTAAAAGATTGTTAAAAATTTCTTTTTCTTTACTTGGATCATTATCAGAATTTGAAATAATTGAATGATATTTATACATTGTTGCTATATCTTCTAACCCTCGAGCAAGTTGCGAATAATAGACATTAGAAATATCTGGAATAATAACGCCTACTGTTGTAGTTCGTTTACTAGCTAATCCTCTTGCTACTGCGTTTGGACGGTAGTTCAATTTATTAATAACATCGTTTACTTTGTCACGTGTTTCGGGTTTAACATTTTGATTGCCATTAACAACACGTGAGACAGTTGCCATAGAAACTCTTGCTTCTCTAGCTACATCATATATAGTTACAGTCATAATTTCCTCCTTGAAAGCGATTTCTTTATTATTATACTCTGTTTTCATAATATTTTCAAAGTTTACCATATTTTTACTAAATGTAAAATAGTTTTGTTTTGAATGTCATAATTATGTCATCTTATAAAATTATAAACCTACTAAATGTATTATATTTCTTATTTCCAGTGAAAACAAACCTTTTTCGTTTAAATTTTTATGTTTTTCATTAAAATCAAGCGTAATATGATGATTCATCATTTATTTTTTATTTTATATTTAAATACTCTATACATTTGTCATATCACTCCAAAGTATGAGCATTTTATAAATTGCTAACATTATACTTCATTCATTTTAAAAACAATATGAAAGCAAAAAAACCCCTATTACAGTTCACTACTTAAGTAGTAACGTAACAGGGGCTTTTTTATATTTCTTATTTTAATTGTTTGTTATTGTACATATCAGCTAATGGTCTAATTTCATTATAGAAATTCTCGAATTCATCGAAGTCCATTTGTTGTCCACTATCACTTAATGCAACTGATGGGTCAGGATGAACTTCAGCCATAATACCATCTGCACCTACTGCTAAGCCAGCTTTAGCTGTTGGTAACATGATATCTTTACGTCCTGTACTATGGGTAACGTCAACCATTACTGGTAAGTGAGTACCTTGTTTTAAAATAGGTACTGCAGAGATATCTAATGTGTTTCTTGTTGCTTTTTCGTAAGTACGGATTCCGCGTTCACAAAGAATAATGTTTTCATTACCTTGAGAAGCAATGTATTCTGCTGCAAAGATAAATTCTTCAATTGTTGCAGATAAACCACGTTTTAATAATACTGGTTTATTTGAACGACCTGCTTCTTTTAATAATTCAAAGTTTTGCATATTACGTGCACCAATTTGGAATACATCTAAATAATCATCTGCTACTTCAAAATCTGCAGGATTTACAATTTCACTTACTACATTTAGACCGTATTTATCTTTAGTATTTTTAAGAATTTTAAGACCTTCAACACCTAAGCCTTGGAAATCATATGGAGATGTACGTGGTTTGAAAGCACCACCTCTAATGAATTTTTCGCCTCTAGCTTGTAAATTAGCTGCAACTGCATCAACTTGCTCTTGAGATTCAACTGAACATGGTCCAAATACGAATGATTTGTTACCACTTCCAATAATACCTCCATTATCGAATTGAACGATTGTATCTTCTGGTTTTAATTTTCTTGATACATATAAATGTTTTTCATTTTCAGATTTTTGTAAATCAGTAGAGGCTTTAAAAATTTCCTTGAATAATTGTTTGATCACATTATCGTTAAATGGACCTTCATTTTTATCTATTAGTTTGTTAATCATTTCTTTTTCACGTTGAGGATCGTACACAGCTGTACCTTGCTTACGTTTTTCCTCACCAATGTTTTGTGCTATTTTTCCTCTTTTAGATAAAAGATTTAAAATTTCTTCATTAATATTAACAATCTCGCTTCTGAATTCTTGTAATTTGTCTGTCATTTTATTCACCTCTATGAAAAATTTAAAATCGATATTTTATTCTGCTTTAAAGCGATAAAATATTTGTTAAACGTAATTCTAACAATAACTAGTTATAAGTTCAAGTCATGATTGTTAAAATTTCACTTTCTGCAAGTGAATATCCCTAATGGTAACTGAATTTTCAGTCATTTACCAGTAATATTTTACACTATTCATTCATTTTCTATACTTTATTAACTTAAGTTTCATTTAATTCAATTTATTTTTCATATAAATGCTGAATTGTACTTTCTAAATGATGATTTAATCATTCATCTATTAAATAAATACATTTATGTCACACAGTTTTTTCCTTTAAAAAGCACTAAAAAAAGGTTCTCGTTAATTTTAAGCGTCCGATTAAATTTTTAAAGCATATTGCACGTTGAGGCATCAAAATATAGCTATATCGTCTAATCAATCAAATATATGCAATAAAGCATTTATAAGCATTCTAGATGACTTAAATAACGTTCTAGATGCATCCTAGTTATTTGTGTAATTATAATACTTCAAAAATGGCAAAATAATCGTTTCAAGAGACACAATGAGTATAATAAATTCTAATTCGTATTACACTTTACATAACCTAGATCCTAAAAAGTATAAATTAAAAAGGCATCGAACAAGTTTTGTTCGATGCCTTTTATTATATTTCATTTGTAGTAATGATTAATCATTAAAAGTTCTTTTATCTATTTTACTTTGAGATTTTTCTGATTTTTTCAATTGCGATCTGTTTTTAGAGTAAGTTGGTTCATTATCTACATCTTTACTTTGTTGTGTCTCACTATTATTTGTTGTTTTATTAGTTTCTACTTCATCATGCACAAGGATGCCATCTTTAAATGATGATGTTTTATCTGTTTCATTTGTAGTGGCTTCGTTCTGTTGCTCTTTGCTTGCACTTTGATTGCTAATATCAGTTTCTGCTTTATCATGCACAAGGATACCATCTTTAAATGTTGACGTTTTATCTGTTTCATTTGTAGTAGCTTCGCTCTGATGTGCTGTGTTTGCAGTTTGATTGCTAAGACCAGTTTCTGCTTCATTATGAACAATAATACCATCTTTGAAATTTACAGATTTATGTGTTTGTTTTACACGTTGTTCAGCTTTTTCTGGTTTTACAATCGCATTACTTTTATTTTTGTCTGCAGAGTTTTCTACTTTATCAGTTGATTCTACAGCATGACCAACTTTTGGTGTTACTAAATTAGGCACATCTTTTTTGATGCTTTGTTTAGGTGATTCTGGTTTTAATAAACTTGCTGTGTTTTCTGCAACTTTATCATCGTCATTTAAAGCTTTGTTTTTATTTTTAGCTGCTAACGCTAATCCAGATGCTGTGACAGTACCTGCTAAAGCGCCTGCTTTCAAATGACTATTATTTTTGCTTTCATCTTCTTTTGAGTTTTTAGTTTCTAGGTTAGGCGCATCTTTTTGAGTATCACCTTTCGTTGTTTCTTCAGATTTCAAAAGATTATCAGTGTTTTCTGAAACTTGTGAATCATTATTTAATGATTGCTTTTTATCATGTGCAACTTTAGCTAAACTACCTGCTGCTATTGCACCACCTGTTGCTGCAGCTGCAGTTTGTGCACCATTATTATTTGAAGGTGTAGTACTAGAATCAGCTAAGTTATTATCTGCAGATTCTTCTTTAATAGCATTCTGTTGCGCATTGACCTCGTCCTCAGTCGGTTCTGAATTAGGATCAATATGTGTTGTTGTATCGTCACTCTGCTCCAAATTATTATCATCTTGAAGGTCTTGTGCTTGTGGTGACGTATCTGCTAAATTGTTGTCTGAAGTTTCTTGCTGAATTGCCACTTTTTGAGCAGCAAGTTCAGAATCTGTTATTTCAGTATCTTTGTTTTGCGCATCTGCAACAGTAGATTTAATACCATCTACTTGTTGTTCAGCGTCAGCTTGTTCACTTTCAGACTGCTCAATAATACTAGATTTAAAGCGTGATTCATCTTCAGAATCAACTTGAGATTTATCTTTAGTGCGTGACTTGCTTATAGAAATTAAACCAACAGCTGAACCAATAAATGCGCCTATGAGAAATCCGTAAACAAAATCATTTCTGGCACCTTTAGTAAAATATTCCGGTACTTCATAGCTTTCTACATTTCTTTCGTAATTATCACGGTTATAGTACTTCATAATTGAATGCCCCCTATAACAAATGCACTTAAATAAGTTTCATACCTCATTTAAGTGCATTTGTTTGTTTAAATATACGAATTATTTATTATCTACACGTGTAGTATAGCTATGATTAGAATCATCTGCTACACTGCTCGCTTTATAATTTGCACTATCTCTACGATTTCTTCTGTTTTGCCATTTGTCAGCAACTTCCATTGCTACATTTGACCATTGAACTACTTGAGAAATTTTATCTTCATTTTGAGAAATATTGTGCGTGATTGAGTTTGTAACTCGATCAACTGAACCATTTAACGTTTGAGCTGATTCGCCGATGCCTTTCACTGCATCAACTACAGAATTCAAACGATCTGATTTGTCTTGGATATCTTCAGTTAAGCGATTTGCTTTATGAAGTAAGTCCGTAGATTCACGTGTAATACCTTGAATTTGTCCTTCAACACCATCAAGAGTTTTTGCAACGTGATCTAAGTTTTTCTTAACTGAAAGTAAAATTACAACGATACCAATTACTAAAATAAGAAAAGCAATCGCCGCAATAATACCAGCTATAGGTAAAATCCATTCCATTTAAAACGCCTCCTATTAATCATATGTTGTTATTTAATATAAATACCCAAATCATTTTAACATAAACATATTAAAATGAGGTAGTAACACCCATTTCTTTCATATAAGCACGTTGAATCTTCTGAATATCGCCCGCGCCCATAAATAAAATAACTGCATCACTATATTGTTCTAACGCATTCACAGTGGTTTCATCAATTAATGTCGCATTATCAATTCTTTGGAGTAAATCTTGAATTGTTAAATTACCAGTATTTTCTCTTATTGAACCAAAAATTTCACATAAGAAAGTTTTATCTGCTAAATTTAAACTTTCAGCAAAATCATCCAAGAATGCTTGCGTTCGACTAAAAGTATGAGGCTGGAATACAGTTACAACTTCTTTATTTGGATATTTCTTTCTAGCTGTCTCAATTGTAGCACTAATCTCTCTAGGATGGTGTGCATAATCGTCAACTAATACTTGTTTTCCCACTTTTGTCTCATTAAATCTTCTTTTTACGCCACCAAAAGTTTCTAAGGCTTCTTTTATATTATTTACATCTAAACTTTCAAGATAGCTAACTGTAATAACGGCAAGTCCATTTAATATATTGTGATCTCCAAATTGTGGAGATAAGAACGTATCATAATATTCATCTTTAATGTATACATCAAATTTAGTTCCATTTTCACTAATTTGTAGGTTATCCGCATATACATCATCATTTTTTGAAAAACCATAATAATATACTGGGACATCTGCTTCTATCTTACGTAAGTGATCATCATCACCCCACGCAATAATTGCTTTTTTTACGTTATGTGCCATTTCTTGGAAAGCACTAAACACGTCTTCAACATCTTTAAAATAATCTGGATGATCAAAATCAATGTTTGTCATAATAGCATAATCTGGATGATAGCTTAGGAAATGTCTACGGTATTCACAAGCTTCAAATGCGAAATAATCACTTGCAGGAATACCTAAACCAGTGCCATCTCCAATTAAAAATGATGTCTTTTTATCCCCATTCATCACGTGTGACAATAAACCGGTTGTAGATGTTTTACCATGTGCACCTGTTACAGCTACAGATGTATATTGACTGATAACATGACCTAAAAAGTCGTGATAACGTATGACATCAAGTTTTAATTCATTCGCCTTAACAACCTCTTCGTGTGAATTTGGAAATGCGTTACCTTGAACAATTACCATGTCTTCTTTTATATTATTTTCGTCAAAAGGTAATATTTTAATACCTTTATTTTGTAATGCCACCTCTGTAAAAACATAATTATTTATATCTGAACCTTGTACTTCATTTCCAAGATCATGCATTATTTGTGCTAATGAACTCATGCCGGCACCTTTTATGCCGACAAAATGATAATGTGTCATTGTAACACTCCTTTATCTCTATTTAATTCTCATTCAAATCTAATTCTGTAATGTATACATCTCTTGGTTTTGAACCATTTGCTCCAGAAACATAACCTAATTGTTCTAATTGGTCTACAATTCTCGCTGCACGATTATAACCGATTTGGAAATGGCGTTGGACTAATGAAGTGGAAATATGACCTTCTTTCAACATAAATCTACATACATCATCAAATAAACTATCCTGAGGTTGTGCTTCCGTTTTTTTCAATAATTCTTTTTCTTCAAATAAATATTCTGGATCTCTTTGTTGTTTTATAAAATCAACAACATCGTCAATTTCATCATCCGATACAAATGTGCCTTGAACACGTATCGGTTTATTCATACCACTGCCTAAATAAAGCATATCTCCATATCCTAACAAGCGTTCAGCACCGCCACTATCTAGAATTGTTCTTGAATCGACACTAGACGATACCATAAATGCAATTCTTGTAGGTATATTTGCTTTAATTAAACCTGTAATGACATTCACTGATGGGCGTTGTGTTGCTACTAACATATGAATACCACAAGCACGTGCTTTTTGTGCAATACGTGCGATAGATTGTTCTACTTCTTGTGGAGCCATCATCATTAAATCAGCTAATTCATCTATAACTATAACAATTTTTGGCATTCTATCTTCATATGTTGCTTTCTTATTAAAAGCAGTAATATTTCTTACGTGATATTTTGCGAACACTTTATAACGACGTTCCATTTCTTCTACAGCCCATTTTAAGCTTTGCGTAGCCGCTTTTACGTCAGTAATTACAGGCGCTACCAAATGTGGTAAATCATTATATGGTGCCAATTCTACCATTTTAGGATCAATAAGTAATAATTTTAGCTCTTCTGGATGATTTTTATATAATAGTGACATTAAAATACTATTTATACATACAGATTTACCAGAACCTGTTGCACCAGCAATAAGTGCGTGTGGCGTTTTAGATATATCCATAAGTAATGGTTCATTATTAATTCTAAGCCCCATAGCAACAGTTAATTTAGACTCTGCATTTTTAAATGTAGGATCTTCAATAATTGAACGTAAATTGACTGTGGCAGCATTCTGATTAGGAACTTCTATGCCCACAAGGCTAGTACCAGGAATTGGTGCTTCTATACGAATATCTTTAGCTGCTAGCGCCATTTTAATGTCATCTTGCAATGCAGTTATTCTAGAAACTTTGACACCTTTTTCTACTGACAATTCAAAACGTGTGACACTTGGTCCTTCAGTAACATTTTGAACTTCAGCTGGAACATTAAAATAATAAAATGCATCATTAAGCTCTTGTTTTTTATCTTCGATCCAAACGTTATCAATTTCGTGTTGTTTAGGTTCTTCTAATAAATCTAAGTTAGGCAACTTAATATTAGGCCCTCTTCTAATTGTTGGCTTACCACTGTCATCAGTTGTCTTACTAGCATCTAACTGATTGTGTACCTTCTCAGGTTTTAATTTTGGTTCTTGATTTTGTGTTATTTGTGACACATGTTCATTATTGTTTTTATTAAATTTAGTTTCATCATGGCTTACGTATTGATTGCCATCCACTGAAGATGGATTCATTTCATTGTCATGTTTTTCTGACGTTCCATGATTGATAGATTGTTCACTATGATTTGATGCATCTATTGAATTTGATGGATGTTCTGTCGTTTCGGACGTCGATGTCAGATTTTGCTGTGGTTGCTCTTGTCCAACTGTTTCAGCTTTAACTACGCTTTCAGTACCAAGGTCATTGGATTCAATTTCTTTACTTTCATTTCGTGACGATTGTGATGTGTTACTTGAATTTGTAAAATGCTGATTACTATTTTTAAGTTTTTTAGCATCCATCATACGTTTTTTATCAGAAGGTGTCATAACAACATTAAACGGTTTGCTACCTTTTCTAATTGATGTTTGTTTTCTGTTTGAAGTCAATTCGTTAGATTCAGTTGTTTCATTATCAAGTGCATTTGATTGCGTACTACTAGAAAGGAGCTGTGTTTCTTTACTAGCAACTTCATCTTCGGTTTCAACTTGATCAGTATCAGATTGCGCTGTATTGTATTGTGCTGAACCTTGTTGCACTTCAGCTATTTCATTAGATACAGACTCCGATGACATGTCTGATTCTGATGGTTGTGTCATATCTTGAGCACTGTTTAGTTCTGTTTCAGTCGCTGATTCCTGATCTTCAAACTCTCTCTCTGTCTCAGACTCAAGTATAATACTTTCCGCTTCTGGTGATTCATTTTGTGGCATTGTCACTTCTCTATATTGAGCGTCTGATATATCGTCATTATCTTCTACTTCTACATAAAGATCTTCATCAGAAATATTTTCATTATTATCTTCAACTGTATTTAAAGTATCATCGTTTGAAATGGTTGTTTCGACATCATCATTTAGTGATTTGTGTTCAGCTGATGTATGATGTTCAATGTCATTATCACTATCAGGTGATTCTGATTCTAAATCTGCATCTACATTTACATATTCATCATTAATTTTATGTACATCGCGCACATTATCTAAATCAATTTCTTCATAATTAAATGGTGATGTAGCACCTATACGGGTATCATCCTCATTTTGTTGACTATCATCAGACAGTTGAGCGTCTTGAATCGATGCTTCTGTTTGATTTTCAGAAACATTTTTGGCTTTGCTCTCTTCGTCTAAAGAACTTTCACCAATAAAATGGTGTGCTTGTTTGGCATACATTTCATCTATTGCTTTTTGTATGCTGTCTTCGTTATTATCTTGGTTTTCTTGACGTTTTTGTTGCAACGCTTTTTTGAATTGGCGTTTTTGAAGTACTTTACGTTCACGTTCTCTTCGAATTTCTTCTACGATTTGTGATGCGTAAATATTTTCAATATTAATTGTGTTGTTTACTTTAGGTTGTTCATTTGAAGATTGCTGCTTTTGTTCAGAAGGTTGTTGTGGTTGTTTATTATCTTTTTCCACTTGCGCTTCTATATAGTCATTACCTTCAAAAGAGTATGGTTGCTTATTATCAACTTGTGAAGTTTCGTCGTCTGCTACATCAATTGATGGTTCTACAAATTGATCATTATAAATTTTAGTGTCATGTATTTCAGAAGATTCCTGTGCTGAAGTTTGCGATTGCGTTTTGTTACCTTCATAATTTGAAACTTGCTCGTTATTGCCGTTTTCAGTTTCATCTGAAGGTTTTATAACACCATTTTCCAGCGGGTGGGGTTTTTGAGTACCAAATATAGCAGATGGCACTTCACTCGCTTTAAAATCACTCTCATGATACATAGGTGTATCTCTTTTAGTTTTCTTAGAAGCATTTGCACGTAAAACATCAGTTTGTATTCTCATTCGTTGACCTTTATGAGATTTTGATTCTCGTTTTGGTTCTGAATATGTTTCTTTTGGTGACTCCTGATTTTCTGTTTGTGTATTAACATCATTAGAAGCTGTCTTATCATACAAATGTCTACGTCTTCTCTGCTTATGATTGGCATTTATAGAGTCTGAAGTATGACGATCACTGTGTTGTTGATCACTATGATTCGAACTATCTTTTGAAATTGAATCTTCTTCTGGATGCTGTGCTTCATTCGCTTCTTCTAAAATACGCATTGGAAACCTGAATTTTCCTTTGGGTCTTTCATAAACATCATTGTTCTGAGGAAGTAATGAATCTTGTTCTTGTTGTGTAGCTTTTTGACGTCGTTGGTTTCTTTTACTAAGATAATCTTCTGTAGAATCATTATCTTCTCCAAATAACTTGTCGAACCAGCTCATTCGTACATTACCTCCTTCTATTGTTCAAAAAATGCTTGGCCAACTGTGTAATCATCAGATAAGACCATAATCCCTTTTTCTTGAGGTGCATTTGGTAAATCAAGTTCCTTCATAGAACAAATCATACCACTTGAAGCTACGCCTCTTAACTCAGCATCTTTAATAACCATACCGCTTGGCATTACAGCACCTACTTTAGCTACTACTACTTTTTGTCCAGCATCGATATTAGCTGCACCACAAACTATCTGTAACTTTTCAGAACTTACATCAACACTGAGTACACTTAATTTATCTGCATCTGGATGTTTTTCTTTAGTTTCAACATAGCCTACAACAAACTTAGGAGACAAATCTGCATTTAATTTAAATGTAAATCCAGCATCTTCAATGGCTTTTTGAAATTCATTAACTAGTGTTTCAGTTAACTTAACATGCCCATTTCCACTTATAGTTGATTTTTCTGATACATTAAAAATGTTATAACCTACAACTTGAGATTCATTTTTAATTTCAACAACATCACCTTTATACTCATAATTGAACTCACCACTAGCTGGTTCAACTTGTAGAAACGCAACGTCTCCTACTGCTTCTTTGTTATAAAATAAATTCATGTCTATAGACTCCTTATTTCTTATCTTTATTTTCGTATTGCTTTCTTGTTGCTTCTAATCTTTGTATCACGTTAGGATCTCTTTTTTGTTTATTATTTTTTCCTAATATAAAAATAGGCTCAAAATGACCTTTGTCGTAACCTAATGATAATGATGTAATTGGGACTAAACCTTTTGTAAAGAATTCCATAGTTAAATGCGCCATTACGTCATAACCCGTTTTATTACGGATATCTGCAATAATTAACACATCCTGATGTGGCACTGCAACTAACATTTCACCTTCACATTGGTCTTGGATTTCATTTAAAAACGTCGTGTTTAAGATTCTACTCGCATCATAGCCATCGTTAGAGTTAATAAAATAAAATATATTGCCTTTTACTTCATCCGTAGTATATTTATTATCTAATTTTCGCACATTAAATAAGGCCATTTCTTTTAATTGTTGCTTAGATAACTTCATTGACTCTAACATTTTTTCATCCATAAGACGATATGATTTCCCTAGATCAACTACGTAGTAAATATTTGTTTCTGCAGTGTGTTCTTCTATAACAAATGCATTACCATCTTTATCTTTTTTATCAAAACTTGGGGATCTCAATACTGGCATGATTTGGGCACTATTAACCTCTGATAGCCCCTCCCCTTTCATTTGTTCAATAGCTTCTTCTACATAATATACAATTTCATCTACTATATTTTCTTTTTGTTCTTTATATTTAGCTACTATCGTAGCAACTTTTACAGTGACACCTTTGCCATTGTCTACTCTAGATATACGTAGCGTTTCATCTTCTCGATTAAAAGTAAACTTCACTTCTGGTTTGCTTAATCGATCTTTTAATTTATCTCTCATTTGAAAGACATTCATTGTTAACACTCCTATTTACGTGCCTTATTATAGTTTACAATAAATACACCCTTAGGAACAGAAAAAATGTAAGTTCTAAGGGTATATATTTTTATATTTCAACATGAATTATTTACAAAATAAATTTTTTTATAAAGATGCTAAAAAGTCATCAATTTGTTCGATGGATTTTCGCTCTTTTCCAATATAACTACCGATTTGTAAGCCGTTACGAAAAACTAGAAAACTCGGTATGCCCATAATGCCATTTTCCACACAAATATCTATAAATTTATCTCTATCAACTGAAATGAATTTATAATCAGTGTATTTATCCTCTAACTGTGGTAATTCGGGCTCAATCACTTTACAATCAGGACACCAATCAGCCGTAAATAAAAATACTGTTTGCTCGTTTTTAAGTTGCTCAAATTGTTGTTCAGTTTCTAATTGTTGCATCTAATCTCTCCTTCATGTGTTATTTATATTGTAATTCTTCAATTTTCGAATCATCTAATTGGGTAGTAGCTTGTGTTAATAATTCTCTTGCAGCTTCGTAATCTCTTATATCAAACACTGCGTTTGTACTATGAATATATCGTGCACAAACTCCAATTACTGCGGTTGGGATACCGATTTTTGCTTTGTGAATTTCGCCACCATCAGTGCCACCAGGTGAAATATAATATTGATGCTTAATTTTAAATTCATCAGCTAAATCTAGTAAGTAATCTCTAAAAGTTGGCTTAAGTAGCATCGTACCATCTTTAATTCTAATTAGTGTACCTGCACCTAATTCTCCAGATAAATTTTGTTTACCCTTCATATCATTGGCTGGTGAACAGTCTACTACAAAAGCCACATCAGGGTCTATCAATTCAGCAGATGCTTTAGCTCCTCTTAAACCAACTTCTTCTTGAACATTGGCACCTACATATAAGTCATAGCCAAGCTCTACATCTTTTAATAATTCCAATAATTCAATACCAAGCAAACAACCATAACGATTATCCCACGCTTTACTTGAGAAACGATGCTCTGATAATTGTGTGAAGGGTGTTTCTGGAACAATTGAATCACCAATTTCAATGCCACGTTTTCTTACATCTTTTTGATTTTCACAGCCAATATCTAAAAGTAAATCTTCAATTTTCGGTGCACCTTCATTACCTGTTCTAAAATGTTTAGGTATATTCGCAACCACACCGGTGATTTCTTCATTTTTACGCGATTTTACTTTAAGTCGTTGACCTTGCCAAATATCTGTAGCAACGCCGCCCAAATTTGTAAATTGTATCATACCATTTTCTGTAATATTTGTGATCATAAAACCAATTTCATCCATGTGAGCAGCCACCATTACACGCTTTGGATTCTTTACTTTCGAACGTTTAACACCGTAAATGCCACCCATGCGATTATAAACAAAATCATCTACGAATGGTTCTAATTCTGTTTTCAAGTATGCTTTTACATCATCTTCGAAACCAGGTGCGCCATGTAATTCTGTTAATGTTTTCATTCTAGCTAATGTTTTATTATTGTCTATATTCAATGTCTCTCACTCCTTACTATTTATTATATCATCTTCGTTATGGTAAACTATAAATATGACTTTATTGGAGGTAGATTGTGTTATGTTAAATAAAAAGAATAGGCTTATCATCTTATTTATTTCACTAACAACAATTGTCGGAGCGACTTATTTTTATAAACGTCAAAAAGATCTACAATATCACGATCCAGATAAAATTATTACTGAAGTAAGAACATACTTTATGAATGTTGTAGGATCTTATATATTGAATGAACCGATTACGTATAAAAAATCCGATAATAATTTTATTGTTTTTCAAGGTGGTATTACCACACAAAACAATAAAACATTAACATATTATGACTTTTTTGCAGATGCAAAAAGTGGAGAAGTTATAGATATTCTTGAATGTGAATCATAAAAGTAAAAGGTTAAAGTTTTGAACATGTAATGTATCAATCGCTTAAAGCACTGATTATACATTACGAGAGATAAAGATTAACGCTGTTTAGACATAGGACTACACCCATCCTTTTTTAAAACAGTAATAGTCCGTATCTCTTCGTTCATAACTTTAGCCTTTTTAATTTCTCGTAATATAAGTTTCTATCTCATTCAATTTATGCTTATCAAATTTCACAGCAAAGTATTTCGCATCATGATAATATAAGAACCAATAATCTTGCAAGATATAATTTGGAATTAAACGTTCTTTCTCTCTTATGGATTGCATAGGATAGTCATCATATGCTGTTACCCACAATGGATTTCTATGAGCTAGCGTCGGGAAGATGTCTCCCATGTGCACTGCTTTTTCTCCTTCACTTTCTATTGTGACTACTGAATGTCCATAACTATGCCCTCCAGTATGACGGATTTGAATGCCAGGATATATTTCTATCTCGTCCTCAAATAATATTAATTTATTTTTAAAATCTCCATTATTTTTCTGCCAGTAAGTCGATTTACTACGTATATTGGGACTTTGGAATTCATGCCATTCATCTTGTTGAAGGACATGTATTGCATTACTGAAAATAGCATGTCCATCGTTATCCGTTAGCCCAGCTGCATGGTCAAAATGAAGATGAGTCATTAATACATAATCAATATCCTCTAGTGTTAGATTTAATGCTTTTAGATCATTTTCCATATCACTCTCATAATGGACACCAAATATTTTACGTTCTTTATCAGTTAATTTTCCAGTACCAATACCAGTATCAACAATAATATTTTTATCCTCAGTTTGGATAAGTATCGGATGTGTAGGTAATGGGATTTGATTTTTTTCGTTCACCTCGTATTTTTTTGTCCATAGTGCTTTTGGTACAACGCCAAACATTGCACCCCCATCAATATGAGTAATACCCCCGTTTAAATAATGTACTTTATAATTGCCTAATTTCATCATTTAATTCCTCCTCATCTTCCATTTAACAACGTTGATTACTTTCTATAGTAATACAATACATTTACTACGTAAAATAATGGATATGATTTGAAAACACTGATTCTTCAATTTCCTTCCTCTACGCAATCAATACTATTATGAATAATATAAAAAATGCCAACAAAGTTATATAACTCTGTTGGCATTTTTTAATAATTATAAATTTTTATGGAATTTTGCTTCCATGCGATAAATTCTTGAGCCCTTGTCAGAAAACTTTCTTTCATACTCAGTTTCTATATTATCTTCGTCATCTTCCTGATGAAGATTTAAATTGAGTTTAGTAAAATACATACCGAATTGAGACATACTCTCTAAACTATAAGCAAAAAGACCTCTGTTGTCAGTTTTAAAATGAAGTTCCCCATCTTCTTTCAAAACTTGCTTATACAGTGCTAAAAACGTATGATACGTCAATCTACGCTTAGTATGTCGTTTTTTAGGCCATGGATCTGAAAAATTCAAATATATACGATCAATTTCGCCATCTTTGAAATATTCATTGAGCTCCAGTGCATCATTACATATCAATTTAATATTTGTAAGGCCAAGTTCTTTAACTTTATCTACAATATTAACTACTACACTTTTTTCTCGTTCTAAAGAAATAAAATTTATATCAGGATTTTGACCAGCAAGTGTCGTAATAAACTGTCCCATTCCTGACCCTATTTCAATATATATTTCTTGATCTTTATCAAACCAGTCACTTATGTGCCTTGCATGACTACCATCCATATCCACTAATTCAGGATGTGATTTTAAATAATCTTCTGCCCAAGGCTTGTAACGCATTCTCATTCTGATAACTCCTTATATAAAAGCATTGTTATTCATTACTTCATTTAAGAATTTAAGCCACATATTCATATCTTTGTAGCGCTTTTGTTCTTCGTACCATTGAACCATACCTATAGACTGGATAACTGTATACCATTTCATACGTTTTTGTAAGTCCATTGAATCTTTTGTTCCATATACATCTAACCAGTGAGGCCATTTCTTTTCAGGAACGTAATTGTATAGCAGCATACCTAAATCAATTGCAGGATCAGCAATCATCGCACCTTCCCAATCAACCAAGTAAAGCTCGTCACGATCTGATAATAACCAATTATTATGGTTGACGTCGCCATGCACAACCGTAAAGAAACGTGGATCTAAATTAGGCATATGATCTTCTAAATACGTCAATGCTTTTCTTACTACATGATGCGTTAAAACTTCTCTAGATAATGAAGCGTTAATTTTGTTTAACAAAATATCGGGTGTGATCGGCTCCATTTCCATTCGTTTTAACATATTCAATAGTGTTCTTGAACTATGAATTTTTTTCAATAAATTAGCTACTCTTTGTTCGTACATTTCATTGAAAGTAAGTTCTCTACCATTTTTCCAATGCTGCGCCGTTACAACTTCTCCAGTTTCGATACGTTTCGTCCAAACTAGTTTTGGCACAATACCTTCAGCAGATAAGGCTGCAATAAAAGGGTTTGAATTTCTTTTTAAAAATAATTTCTGTCCATCCTGTTCAGCCATATAAGCTTCACCAGATGCACCACCTGCTGAATCAAGCGTCCATCCTAATTGATAAAACTGCTCCAACACGTTCACCTCACTTTCAACTAGAAAATGGCTCCTGAAAAGAATTTTCGAGAGCCATATATAATAATTTTTAATTCAAAATTATAAACTCCAACCAAAATTGTGCAGCCTCAAGTTTTATGACTGACACATTGTCCCATCGTGGTTCAAGTCCTTTTTAATTTATTAATACTCATACTATCTGAGCTAATTTACAATAACTTTTACATCATATCATAAATTAGCTCTTAACAGAGTATTAATTTAATATTTCTTTATCTTTTTTTGTGAAATTTTTTACTTCCAAATTTCATGACATATAAAAGATTTTATAATCTTTAATACTTTATTTCAACTATAAATGAGAAATTAAAATTCACATTTTGATTCCATACCTTTATGGAATTCTATTAAACGGCTCAGTAAGAATTATAACATAATTTGACCTTAATATATGTTACATTTTCTATCCATTTATTGAAATTATTAACTATGCGTGTCAATATATCTATTAAATCCTTCTTGTAACGATTTAGTGATTGGCCCTACTTTTCCATCACCCACAGCTTCACCATTTAATTTAACAACTGGCATCACTTCAATTGATGTACTTGAAACCAAAACTTCATCCGCATTTTTCAAAAAATCTAAAGTAAATGTTTCTTCTTTAAACGAAACACCTTTTTCTTGAGCAATTTCTTTTATAACCATACGTGTAATGCCGTTCAAAATATAGTTGTTGATTGGGTGTGTATAAATCACTCCATCTTTAATTGCGTAAACATTACTTGAAGATCCTTCTGTAACAGTTTCACCACGGTGCTGAATTGCTTCTTGTGCATTATATTTAACAGCATATTCTTTTGCTAATACATTGCCTAATAAATTCAAGCTTTTTATATCACATCTTAACCAACGGATATCTTCAGTTGTCACGGCATTTATGCCTTCTTCTAATAGCTTATATGGACGATCATAAGTCTTTGTAAAAGCTGTGATGTTCGCTTTTACTGATGGCGTAGGAAAGGCATGGTCACGTGGTGCAGTACCACGTGTTACTTGAATATATACACCGCCATTAACTACACCATTTGCAGCTATCAGTTCGCGTACGAGTTCTATAAGGCCATTAACAGTATAGTTTAATTCTAAGCCAATTTCTTTAGCACTTCTTAATAATCTTTCAAAATGTGCATTGGCAGTAAAGGGATGATTGTCATAAACTCTTATATATTCATAAATACCATCACCAAATACATAACCTCTATCGTTATAAGCTACATTTGCATCTTTTTCTTCTAGTAATCTTTCGTTTATTAACACTTTTGTCATATTTATTCCTCCACACACAAAGTATATAGTGACTCTAAATAGATACTCGTCGCATCAAATAATTGCTTCTTACTGATATATTCATTTTTTTGGTGCATTAAATCTTCAGAATCATTGAACATTGCTCCAAAGGCAACACCTTTATCTAAATTACGGGCGTATGTGCCACCACCAATTGTGTATGGTTCAGTTTCATCGCCTGTTTGGTTTCTATAGGCTTGTACGAGCGTTTGAACAAATGGATCATCTTTTTCTACATAGTGTGGTGTTTGATTTTTACCTAATTCAATTGAAAATCCAAGTGATTGAACTTCACTCTTGAAACGCGTCATTGCTTCTTCAAATTCAAATCCTTGCGGATATCTTAAATTAACACCAAATGTCCCACCTTTGACATTGTCATAAGACATAACACCAATATTCGTCGTTAAATCACCCATAACATCTGTGTGGAATTTCATACCCATTTTTTCTCCGAAATGAGAATTGAATAAATATTTTTCACTGAAATCTACGAAATTAGCTGCTGTTTTATCTAAATCTAGGCTTGATAAGAAATTTAACAAGTATAAACCAGCATTGACACCGATAGAAGGATCCATACCATGTACAGCTTTTCCTTGAACTTTTAATACAAGTACACCACTATCAACGATACTTTCCCCTTCAATATTGTTCTCTTGAACAAATTGTTCGAAATTTTGAATGACGTCAGTCATGTTTTCTTTTACAGATACATTTGCCACGGCTTCATCAGGTACCATATTATATCTTTGACCTGAGTTAAATGAAATTAATTCATATTCTGGCTCGTCTTGGTCTTCTGCTTTTTCATTTTGTATCACATCAAAAGTAGTAATACCTTTTTCGCCGTGAATTGCAGGGAATTCTGCATCCGGTGCAAATCCTAATGCAGGCATTTCTTCAGTTTCAAAATAACGCTCAGTGCATTGCCAATCAGATTCTTCATCAGTACCTATTATAATATGTATACGTTTTTTCCAATTTACATTCATATCATTTAATATTTTAACTGCATAGTACGCTGCAATTGTTGGACCCTTATCATCAAGCGTACCTCTTGCAATAATTCTATCGTCTGTCACAACTGGATCAAACGGATCAGAATCCCAACCTTCTCCAGCAGGTACAACATCAACATGGCATAATATACCAAAAACATCTTCTCCAGCACCCGCTTCAATACGACCAGCGATATGGTCTACATCATGTGTGCCAAATCCATCGCGTTCAGCTATTTTGTACATGTAATCTAAGGCTTTTCGTGGACCAGGTCCAACTGGATATTCTGCTGTTGCTTTATTATCTTCCCTAACACTCTCAATAGATAATAAACCTTTCAAATCATCAACGATTAGATCTTCATACTCTTTCACTTTGTCTTTCCACATTTGTGATCCACTTCCTTCTCCAAACTTATATATTTAATATTTTACATGAAGTGTGGAAGAAACTACAGTGAGATGTCATTATTATTTAAAAATTCCAACTGTTTAGTCAACAAAGAAAACAGTTCAACCTATATATATTAATATATTTCAAAAACTGTATTAATATAAAAAAGAAGTGAGACAAAATACATGTCTCATCCTTAATTATTATATTGGCAGTGACTGACTGAACTGAAAATGCGCTTATATTAATCTTTTAAAGCACTACTACTTCATTTATGAAGACAAGTAGGTCTTATGCAAGCGCTCCAGCTCATGTATTCGATTTTCTAGTTATCTTTGTGGGACTCGGCTCATACGACGAAATCTCGTTAAAAAATATAAATTTCTGTCGCACTTACATAAAAAAACCTAGTTCACTAAAATGAACTAGGCCGTCAAAACGTAATCTACTACTTATTATCACGTTTATTACTATTATTTTTTAATTCTTCTTCAGTTACGACACGTAGATTATTAGAAGGATCTCCGCCTTCATCATCGAATCTAGCTTCTTCAATTTCTACGTCTTCTTTTTTGACACCATTTTTGAAATGATTTTTTTGATCTTTAAGGTAACCTTTAGGGTCTTGTTTTACTTTTGAAGCATAGCCTTTAGGATCTTGTTTTACTTCACTATAAGTTTCGCCTGCTTTTGAACTAATTTGACTAGCGATATCTTTCGCGTTTTGTTTATATGATTCTGGATTAGACTTGTATTTGCCATACTCGTCTTTTAATCTATCTCTATTTTCTTTTTTAGAAAGAACAACTGCAGCCGCTGCTCCGCCGATACCTAATACTGCTTTAAATAAATTTGACATAAAAACACCTCTTCATTATTTTAATCCTAATTGTTTAAAATCTTGTTGAGTTAGATGACGATATTCTCCTGGCGCTAATGCTGAATCTAGCTTTAAGTCGCCAATGCTAATACGTTTCAAAGCTAAAACTTCATTATCTATAGCATGAAACATACGCTTAACCTGATGATACCTTCCTTCGTATATTGTGACAAATGATTTGTTCTTTTCATCACCTTCAACTAATTGAGCAGGTTTCGCCAATCCCTCATTTAATTCAATACCCGTTTTAAAGGATTCTATATCATTTTTTGTAATAGTTTTTTCAGAAATTACTTCATATGTCTTAGAAACATGCTTTGTTGGACTCATCAATTGATGGTTAAACTGCCCATCATTAGTGATGAGCAATAACCCTTCAGTATCTTTATCCAAACGTCCAACTGGAAATAGTTCTAAATATCTAAATTCTTCTACTAAGTCTATAACTGTCTGTTGATTATTATCTTCAGTAGCTGATAAATACCCTTTTGGTTTATTTAACATCAAATAGATTTTATCTATATACTGAATTTGCGTTTCATTAACGCTTACAGTATCCGTATCTGGATTGATTTGTGTTTTTGGTGATTTCTCTTTTTTATCATTCACGGTAACATTGCCTTTTTTTAGTAGTTGTTTCACTTCTGTACGTGTTCCTACGCCCATATTAGCTAAGAATTTATCTATTCTCATTCTGCGATACCTAATTTACGTCTAATTTTCTGTGGAATATCACCTAAAAACTGATCTGCAAGTCTTGTCTTCATAGTCATGCTAGCATAAACTAACATACCAACAATCACACTAACAATAATTATAATCAGCGATCCAAATTTAGATTGTGTTGAAATAAAGAATTGTAAGATAAAGAATGTTAATTCAACTGATATCATCATAATTAAGCTATACAAGAATATTTTACCAAAGTGTAACCATGTTTCTGAAAAATCAAATTTAGCATGTTTTTTAAGTATATACAGATTACATGACACTGCAAATAATAATGCAATTGCCGTACTTAATATCGCACCAGCAGAATGGAACGCTATAATTAATGGTGTATTTAACACTACTTTTATTACAACTGCCGCTAATATAACAAATACTGTTAATTTTTGTTTATCAATACCTTGTAACATTGATGCTGTTACACTCAATAAACCAATTAGAATTGCTACTGGCGCATAGTAGAATAGCATTTGGCTACCATCAACATTATAACTATAAAAGACTGTATATAATGGTAATGCTAATGCCATAATACCTAAACTTGCAGGCACTGTGATGAACATTAGAACCCCTAATGACGTACGTATTTGTCTGTGCATCTCATGTAATTCACCTTTTGCATACGTTTTAGTAATAAATGGAATTAAACTTACTGCAAAACCAGCTGATAGTGCTGTTGGAATCATAACGATTTTATTTGTCGTCATATTTAAAATTGTAAAGAAATAGTCATGCATATTGCTAGACACACCTGCTAAACCGAGTGCGCTATTATGTGTAAATTGATCGACTAAATTAAATAATGGGAAATTCAGACTCACGATGACGAACGGAATACTGTAAGAAATAATCTCTTTGTACATTTTACCGTATGATATATCAATGCCCGTTGTATCCGTTGCAACCATTTTTTCAATATTAGGTTTTCTTTTTCTCCAGTAATACCATAGTGTGAAAATCCCTGCAATTGCTCCTACAGCCGCTGCAAATGTAGCAATACCATTAGCTGCAAGTACACTGCCGTTAAATACATTAAGAACTAAATAACTACCAACTAAAATAAATAGTATACGTGCAATTTGTTCAATAACTTCTGACACTGCTGTTGGTCCCATAGATTTGTAACCCTGGAACACACCGCGCCATGTAGCAAGTAGCGGAATAAAAATAACTACCATACTAATAATTCTAATAATCCATGTAATTTCGTCTACTGACCACCCGCCATTTGCACCTGCTTTATTTGCTAAAGTAATAGATGCAATTGTTGGAGCTAATAAATATAAGATGAAAAATCCTATAAATCCTGTTACAGTCATAACAAGAAAGCTTGATTTATACAGTTTTTCACTGACCTTATATGCACCCATTGCATTATACTTAGAAACATATTTAGACGCTGCTAATGGGACTCCCGCAGTTGCAATAGCAATCGCTATATTATACGGGGTGTATGCATAGTTGAAAGGCGCCAAATTTTCCTCTCCACCAATAATCGAGTAGAATGGAATAATATATATAACACCTAAAACCTTAGTAATCAAAATACTAAGCGTAATTAAAAAGGTGCCCCTCACTAATTCTTTACTTTCACTCATTCAGATCTTCCTATCTCAAATTAATTTTTACACTCATAACTTTAATAATAACGTTATAACTACTTTTTTTCAAAAGTATATTACTATAAAATAACACTATATAGCTAAGGGAGGCAATAAAATGTATCAAACAATTATAATCGGTGGTGGGCCAAGTGGACTCATGGCTGCCGCTGCAGCAAGTCAAAATAGCGAAAATGTTTTATTAATTGAGAAGAAAAAAGGATTGGGTCGCAAGCTAAAAATTTCTGGTGGCGGCCGCTGTAATGTTACTAACCGCCTTCCTTATGATGAAATTATTAAAAACATACCTGGCAATGGAAAATTTTTATACAGTCCTTTCTCTGTATTTGATAATGAATCCATCATTCAATTTTTCGAATCAAGAGGTGTAGGTTTAAAAGAAGAAGATCATGGTCGTATGTTTCCAGTATCTAATAAAGCACAAGACGTGGTAGATGCCCTCATTCATACGTTACAACAAAACAATGTAAACGTTAAAGAAGAATCTACTGTCCAATCTATTGAATATACACCACAACAAACGTTTCAAGTTACACTAAATGAGCAACAACAATTTGAAAGTAAGAGTCTCATTATTGCGACTGGTGGTACTAGTGTACCCAAAACGGGGTCTACTGGAGATGGTTATAAATTTGCTAAACATTTAGGTCATACGATTACAGAATTATTTCCGACCGAAGTCCCTATTACGTCTTCTGAACCTTTTATTAAGAACAAGCGTTTAAAAGGTTTAAGTTTAAAGGATGTTGCACTATCCGTATTGAAAAAGAATGGCAAACAACGTATCACACATCAAATGGATATGTTATTCACACATTTTGGTATAAGTGGACCTGCCGCACTGAGATGTAGTCAATTTGTATATAAAGAGCAAAAAAGTCAAAAACAAAAAGAGATTCAGATGCAACTTGATGCTTTTCCAAATCTGAGTGTCGCTCAATTAGAAGCACAAATTAGAAATATATTAAAAGATACACCTGACAAATATATTAAAAATAGCTTGCACGGGTTAATCGAAGAACGTTATTTATTATTCATTATTGAACAAGCACAAATTAGTGATGACTTAACTGCCCATCATATTTCAAATGCACAAATTAATAAGTTAGTTGAATTATTTAAAGGTTTTACTTTTACTGTCAACGGAACGTTGCCCATTGATAAAGCTTTTGTAACTGGTGGTGGTGTGTCATTAAAAGAAATACACCCTAAAACTATGATGTCAAAACACGTACCAGGGTTATTTTTGTGCGGTGAAGTATTAGATATACATGGTTACACAGGTGGATATAATATCACAAGCGCTTTAGTCACTGGTAATGTTGCTGGCTCAAACGCGGGTGAATTTCATCTTTAATACTTAAATATAATCTTCACAAATCAAAACAAACAAAATGCTCTTATAGCATTTTGTTTGTTTTTTTGATTTATATTGTCATCGAGACAATATTTGCCTTTGACAAGTTCATAGCTGAAGACTATAGGATGACGCTGCGCTTGTGGAATACTTGCACAAAAAAATGCCAACAAAGTCAGAGACTTTGTCGACACTTTAAAATTACAATTAACGCTCTAAAAAGAAAGCTAATTAGAATTTATTAAATCAAACATTTTCAATTCAATATTTTAAGCTTTATTTCAACTTAAATACTATTGATTTCTAAACCTTCGTCGCCCCACGCGTCCATACCGCCTTCAACATTAACTGCATGTATATCGTTTTGTTCAAGGAATTGAACAACTTGTGCACTACGTCCGCCCACTTTACAAATGATATAATATGTTTCATCTTTGTTAAAATGATTTAATTTATCTGGAACTTGATTCATTGGTATTTTTTCTGCGCCTGGTATTACACCCATAGCTGTTTCTTCATCTGTTCTAACATCAACGATATGAATTGGATCAGAATTTAGGACCTTATCTTTCAACTCATCAATTGTAATAGATTCCATAAATAATTCCTCCTACTATTATTTAGCTACAATGTTAACTAATTTTTTTGGTACTGCAATGACTTTCTTGATATCTTTACCTTCAATTTCAGCTTTAACATTATCATTATCAAGTGCTAATTGTTCCATTTCTTCTTTTGAAGTGTCTTTTGGAATATTAATCTTAGCACGTACTTTACCGTTCACTTGAACAACAATTTCGATTTCATCATCAACGAGCAATGATTCATCATATGAAGGCCATGGTTGATAAGTGATTGTTTCTTCATGTCCAAGTTGCGTCCATAATTCTTCAGATATATGTGGTGCAATTGGTGCCAACATTTTAATGAATCCTTCAATATATGGTTTGTAAATTTCATCTGTTTTATAACAATCATTGATAAATACCATAAGTTGACTTATCGCGGTATTGAAATTCAAAGTATTATAATCCTCAGTAACTTTTTTCACTGTTTGATGATAACTTTTATCTAAAGCTTTATTATTAATATTTACCACTTTATCGGAAATCAAACCATCATCAGTAACTAATAAGCGCCAGATTCTGTCTAAGAAACGTCTTGAGCCGTCTAAACCATTTTCACTCCATGCAATTGCTGCATCAAGTGGTCCCATAAACATTTCATACATACGTAAAGTATCAGCACCATGTGATTTCACGATATCATCTGGGTTGATTACATTACCTTTTGACTTACTCATTTTTTCATTACCTTCACCGAGTATCATGCCTTGGTTAAATAATTTTTGGAATGGTTCTTTCGTAGGGACTACACCTAAATCATATAAAACTTTATGCCAGAATCTCGCATATAATAAGTGAAGTACTGCGTGTTCTACACCACCAATGTATAAATCAACCGGTAGCCAGTGTTTTAATTTTTCTGGATCAGCAAGCATTTGATCATTATCTGGATCAATATATCTTAAATAATACCAACAGCTACCTGCCCATTGTGGCATAGTATTTGTTTCGCGACGACCTTTCATTCCAGTTTCTTCATCAACCACATTAACAAAATCAGCAATGTTAGCTAATGGAGATTCGCCTGTACCTGAAGGCTTAATTTCATCCGTTTCAGGTAAAAGTAACGGCAATTCTTCTTCTGGAACAGTGGTCATTGAACCATCTTCCCAATGAATTACAGGTATTGGTTCGCCCCAATATCTTTGACGACTAAATAACCAGTCTCGTAATTTATAATTTACTTTTCTAGTACCCTCACCTTTTTGTTCTAACAATTCAATTGCTTTAGCAATCGCTTCTTCGTTATATAAACCGTTCAACTCGCCAGAATTAACATGTGGTCCATCTCCATCATAGGCTTCTTGCGATAAATCGCCACCTTCGATAACTTCTAAAATTGGCAAATCAAATGTTTGTGCGAATTCATAGTCTCTTTGGTCTCCACTTGGTACTGCCATAACTGCACCAGTTCCGTATGTGGAAAGTACATAATCGGCAATCCAAATTGGAACTTGTTGTCCAGATAAAGGATTCGTTGCATATGCACCAGTGAATACTCCGGATTTTTCTTTAGATAAACCTGTACGTTCTAAGTCTGACTTTTTAGCCGCTTCTTGTTGATAATCTTTGATAGCCACTTCTTGATCTGCTGTTGTAATTTGATTTACAAGTTCATGTTCAGGACTTAACACTAAGAATGTTGCACCGTACACAGTATCTGCACGTGTTGTAAATACTTCAATTTGGGCATCATTGTCTTCTACATCGAATGAGATAGCAGCCCCTTCTGAACGACCAATCCAGTTACGTTGCATGTCTTTTAATGATTCAGGCCAATCTAAGTCATCTAAATCTTCAAGTAAACGATCTGCATATTCAGTAATTTTTAATACCCATTGTTTCATTGGTTTTCTTACCACAGGGTGACCGCCACGTTCGGACACACCGTCAATAACTTCTTCATTTGAAAGTACTGTACCAAGTTCTGGACACCAGTTTACTGCAACTTCATCAACGTAAGCGAGTCCTTTATTATATAATTGAATAAAAATCCATTGCGTCCATTTATAATATTCTGGGTCTGTAGTATTCACTTCTCTATCCCAATCATAACTGAAACCTAATTCTTTAATTTGACGTTTAAACGTCTCAATATTTTTTTTAGTAAATTCACGAGGATCATTACCAGTGTCTAAGGCATACTGTTCTGCAGGAAGACCAAATGCATCCCACCCCATTGGATGTAACACATTATAACCTTGCATACGTTTATAACGAGAAATAATATCGGTAGCTGTATAACCCTCTGGATGGCCTACATGAAGTCCTGCACCTGATGGGTATGGAAACATGTCTAGCGCATAGAATTTTTTTTGACCTAAATTATCGCTCGTTTTAAAAGTTTTATGTTCTGCCCAATAATCCTGCCATTTCTTTTCAATTTCATTATGATTGTAGTTCACTACTTTTCCTCCTATTCAATAAAAAAACACCTCAAACTATTATCGATTTCAAAAGGGACGACTTTCACCGCGGTACCACCCAGTTTCACATTAAATGTGCGCTCATTTAAATTAATAGTTAGAGATGTTATAAATTCATTTAAGTCCTGGTAAGTTCACTCAATGCTTAACACTAGGTTCCACCTTTCCTAGTTCTCTGTAGAAAAGCTTTCAAGTTACTACTCCTATACATTACTAATGATATTTGAAAAAAGGTTTTATTTCAAGTGGAAAACGCGAAATAAAGCTACACTAAAAGTTTCTATGTTGCGATTTATTAGTTTTTATAAAAAAATCGAACAAGCAACCTTACACCTGTTCGAGAAAATGATTATAATTTTTATTTTCCATGTAAAATTTATACATCTTTTGGTAATTTCCTATCATAAATCATTAAGAAAAACACTGCGATAACAAGTAAACCTATCATACTTAAAAACATCGCTTGCATATTAAATGTATCTACAAGAACTCCGCCTATAAGCGGACCAAAAGCCTTGCCTACAGTTGCTGCTGAGTTAACATACCCTTGAAACGCCCCTTCTTTTCCTTTTGGAGCTAATTGATTTGCAATTGTTGGAACGGCTGGCCAAACAAACATTTCACCTAATGTTAGTATAATCATACCTATCATGAACACTGAAAATTGTTCAGCAAAACTTGTCACTAAGAACGACATTATAAAAATCGCTATACCTACCAACATTTGATATTTTAAATTACCTTTTAGTAACCTGATTACCGGCATAATTAGCGGTTGTGCAACCAGAATCATAATACCATTAACAGTCCATAACAAACTGTATTGGCTCATTGACATATTAATTTCTTGAGTGAAAGAAGCAATCGTACTCTCCCATTGAATGTATGCAATCCAACAAATACTAAACATCACACATAAAAGTGATAGCGCAATAAATTGAACTCTGTTTTGTTTAGATAATAAGGACATCGTATCATTCGATTTTACTTTCACATCAAGTTTAATATTAAATTGTGTGATTGCTACAACTGCAAATGCTACATACATTAATAAGTTTGCTATAAATATGTAATTGAAACTCAACTCTGCCACAAAACCTCCGGATGCTGCTCCTATAGCGACACCTAAATTTTGCGCTAAATAGATTGCGTTAAATGTTTGGCGGCCACCTTGAGGCCATGCAGCGCCTGCGAGTGCATAAATAGCTGGAATAATCATACCCCCGCCAAAACCTAATGCTACGAGCCAAACCGCATACCAAGGCCACCCATGGAAGAAATTTAATAGCGTTGTACTGATTAAACATATAACTGTACCTATCATAATCGTTGGGTAGCCACCTAATTTATCAAATAAATTACCACCTAATAAATTACCAATAACCATACCAAACGAATTGATCATTAGGACAAAACCAGCCATTGTAAGACTTTTATCTAATTGTTCATTCATATAAATTGTATTTAAGGGCCATAAAAAACTTGAGCCAGTGATATTTAATGCCATCCCAATAACTAACCACCACACTGATTTAGGCATTTTCATAACAGTAAGCTCCTCTCTATTTTTAAAATTTCTAATTTTACACTAAACACTATATCATTAAAATATGTTAAAATCTTTAACTAGAATGAATTCAGAAAGGAAAATGTTTTATGGGACAATTTTTCCCTTACGCATTCGAGAATAAAAGATATCACACTTGGAATTATCACTTAAAAAATAAATTCGGACAAAAGATTTTCAAAGTAGCAATTGACGGTGGCTTTGATTGTCCTAATAGAGACGGTACTGTAGCACATGGAGGATGTACTTTCTGTTCAGCTGCAGGTAGCGGAGATTTTGCAGGTAATCGTGTGGATCCAATCGATGTACAATTTCAACAAATTAAAGATAGAATGCACGAAAAATGGAGTGACGGTCAATACATTGCTTACTTCCAAGCATTTACAAATACGCATGCACCTGTCGAAGAATTACGTGAAAAATATGAAACTGCTTTAAAGGAACCGGGTGTTGTTGGCCTTTCAATAGGTACACGACCTGATTGTTTACCTGATGATGTGGTTGAGTATTTGGCAGAGTTAAACGAGCGTACATATTTATGGGTAGAACTTGGTTTACAAACAGTTCACCAAGAAACATCAGATTTAATCAATCGCGCACATGATATGCAAACATATCATGAAGGTATCGCCAAATTACGGAAACATAACATTAATATTTGTACACATATTATTAATGGTTTGCCAGGTGAAGACTATACAATGATGATGGAGACGGCTAAAGAAGTCGCTCAAATGGACGTCCAAGGTATTAAAATCCATTTACTACATTTACTTAAAGGCACACCAATGGTGAAACAGTATGATAAAGGCATGTTAGAATTTATGTCACAGGATGAATATACTAAATTAGTTTGTGACCAATTAGAAATTATTCCAAAAGAAATGATTGTTCATAGAATTACTGGTGATGGTCCGATTGATTTAATGGTAGGTCCAATGTGGAGCGTAAATAAATGGGAAGTACTGAACGAAATCGATAATGAACTTGGTCGCAGAGAATCATATCAAGGAAAACATTTTGAAAGTAAGATAAAATCATGAAATTAGAACGTATTTTACCATTTGCGAAAACGTTGCTTCAACAACATGTTACATCAGAAAGCATTGTCATAGATGCTACTTGTGGTAATGGCAATGACACACTTTTTCTTGCGCAACAAGTGCCTCACGGTAAAGTATATGCATTGGATATCCAAACAGAAGCTATTAGCAATACAAAACTAAAAACTGAAGGTTATCACAATGTAACGTTGATTCAAGATAGCCATGCACATGTAAAACAGCATATTCCAGATATTGAAGTTGGTAAAGTGGATGCTGCCATTTTCAATTTAGGATATTTACCTAAAGGTGATAAATCGATTGTTACCCAACCTGAAAGTACATTGTCAGCTATCAACGCAATTTTTGATATATTAGCTCCAGAAGGCATCATTATATTAGTGATTTATCATGGTCATGATGAAGGCAAGTTAGAACGTGATGCTTTAATTGATTATTTATCACAGTTTGACCAAACTAAAGCACATGTATTGCAATATCAATTTATTAATCAACAGAATAACCCGCCGTTTATCTGTGCACTTGAAAAAATTTAGACTGTGAATACCCCATGATTTCAAGGTATATTTCTTAACGCAACCACGGTTATTAACTATTTATTCGAAGATAAAATAACTATTTTAAATCTCAAACAAACCAAACTTGTATTATTTACGTTTAGTTTGTTTGAGATTTTTAATTACTATCAATGATTTAGCACGACTTCTGTGTGGAAGGAATGAGCTAAAGACTACAGCTAAAGCTAGCCCTGAGGAAAGTATGCACAAACCTTATTTATAATAAAATAAAAAAGACAAACAAAAGCCTCGGTATTTGACTACCGAGGCTTTGCTTATTCCCTATAAGTTAATGATAGATTTAAGACTAGTTTGAATGCTAGTTGATTTTGATTCAATTTCTTCTTTGAAGAAATTTAAAAGGCTTTCCCGTTGCGCTTTTAAATCTTCATTGAAATGAATGATAACTGTACGTTCGTCATTTTGTGGTCTTTCTTTAATGATCCACGCTTTTTCCACTAAATCATTATAAGTTCTTGTACGCTTATAAGATTTAATGTGTACAAAATCATCCATTTCCTTTAAAGTCATCGATCCTTCTTTCCAAAGTGTTAAAAGAATCAAAATTTCTTCTTTCGACATCTTGTACTGCTTTTGAACTTTGTTAAAGATATCTTCGATGTCATTCAACACCATTTCTAATCTTAAAACACCATCAACATTATCAGTAAATGTCTTCCCCATAGAATAATCCCCCAATCATAGTATAAAGTTAAACATGTAAAATTAATTTATCAAAAAACATCATTCTTAGTAAATAAATTCTTCACTGAATTAACATTAGAATTTTTAATAAAATTAATCTTATATACAGTTTAAATTTAAACTATGAATTATGCAATTATATGAGTTATTTTATTTTGCATTTCTTTCAAAATAGTGGCTGATTTTTCGAATAACTTGCGCTCATGGCTGTCTAGAGGCATTTCAAAAACTTTTACAGCACCTTCTTTATTTACTTGTGTTGGTACACCAATATAGACTTCTTCTTGGTTGTATTCACCCTCTAAATAACTAGAAACTGTTAATACAACATTTTGATTATTTAAAATTGCTTTAGTAATGTGTAGTAACCCCATTGCAATCCCATAATACGTCGCACCTTTTGCTTGTATTATATCGTAAGCTGCATCACGCGTGTTTGTAAAAATCTCTTCAACTCTGTGTTGCTTTTCAGGATCATCTTTTAAAAGTTGATATAAAGATTGACCAGCAATATTAGCTTGAGACCATACCGCTAATTCTGAATCACCATGTTCACCGATAATTTGACCATGCACGCTTCCTGATGAAACGCCAAATTCTTCAGCTAACTCATATTTAAAACGTGCTGTATCTAAAATTGTACCAGAACCTATCACTTTTTCTTTTGGTAAACCTGATACTTTGTATGTCACATATGTTAAGACATCTACTGGATTTGTAGCAATTAAGAAAATACCATCGAATCCAGATTTCATAACTTCAGAAACAATTCCTTTAAAAATTTTGGTGTTTTTTTCAATAAGATCTAAGCGTGTTTCACCTGGTTTTTGAGCTGCACCAGCAGTAATGACGACTAAATCTGCATTTGTACATTCATTATATGTACCTGCTTTGATTTTCACTGGTGAATCACCATATGGCGCACCGTGATTTAAATCCATGACGTCGCCCTTAACTTTTTCTTCGTCTAAATCAATAATTACTAATTCATCTGCAACACCTTGAGCTACTAACGCAAAAGCATAACTTGAGCCTACTGCCCCATCACCTATTAAAACTACTTTATTATTTTTAACTTGTTTCATTATATGACGCTCCTCACGTATTCAATCGTTAAGTTATTATTTATGATTTATTTCACAATATAAATATAACAGTATTCTATGAGTTTTTCAATAAAATTGTGATTTATTTCACAAAATTATTTCAACAACCTTCATTATAGCGTGGTACATACTCTTTATTCTAAATGATATTTTATAAGAAAAGCGTCAGATAACATTTTATGGTATCTGACGCTTTTCTTACTCTATTTTAGTGTGGTGATGCTTTTAATTAAGATACTTCATGTTCATCATGTACAATAAAGCCGTTATTGCTTGCACTATTATTTAAAAATGCCAATATATATCTCATTACTTCATCTCTTTCGGGTTCATTATGTACCTCATGATAAAGTCCTTCCCATGCTTTGAAATATAATTCATCCGTTTTCACTTTGTCTTTAATTAATTCCATTGTTGATGTATCTGCAACTTGATCTTCTAGACCATACATTAACAGTAGTGGTAACGGTTTAATATCAGTTAAATGTGTTACTGTTTCTTTCATAATTTCTATGATTTGTTTATACCAGTGATAAGTTACTTTCTGCAACATCAACTGGTCATTTTTTATTTCTTCAATTACTTCTTCGTTTCGTGTTAAGTCTTCAACCGTGATTCCCACTTTAAATCTTGTATCTTTAGCTACTTTACCTATATTTGAAATTATTTTATCTTTACGAGATTTATTACTCTTTTTAAATTCTAAAAGTGGAGATAAAAGCATCAAACCTTCAATTGGTACTTCTACTTTTTCAAGTAAATTAAGTGTAATTAAACCACCTAAACCGACACCTAACACGTAAGTAGGTATTTTATACTCATTCGCTATTCTAATCCACTCTAAAATATGCTCATGATATACATCAAAACTGTCAATTTGACCTTTGTTAGAACGTGACGTTTGCCCTTGGCCAGGTAAATCGCCCATAATAACATGATATCCATTTCGGCGAAGCATCGTAATTACATATGCGTATCTTCCCGTATGTTCAAGCATGTTATGTGCAATTACAACGACACCTTTAGCTTCCTTTTCGGTTTCCCATTTCCACATAATACATACTTCCCCTTCTCGTTAAATTTCATTATATTTATTGTATCAAAATATGATGTACTTTTTCCATTTTAAAGATAGCCATGGACGTGAAAAACTCAATTTGTTTTAAAAATAAAAAGCATCTTATAATCAACACTTTGCTATAAGTGTATTTAATAAAATAAAGTGTAATATATTCTATTGTAAACGATTTCATTCCCTTTAGATTCATGCTACACTTATATTGAAAGATCAGCTGTAAGCAGAATGGGAGGAATTAATATGCCAATTGTGAAAAATTTTTTTATCGGGTTATCTAACAACCCTTTTTTAAATAAGACTGCTAAGGAAATCGGTCCAATGCTCGGTGCTAATAAAGTGGTTGCTGGCAATACAATCGAAGCCTTATTAAACACAATTGAACGTCTAAACAGCAAGGGAATTACAGTTACTGTAGATTGCCTTGGAGAATTTGTTGTAACTGAAGGTGAAGCAATTCAATCAAAAGATCAAATATTAGAAGTGATGTACGCTATTTATAATAATAGCTTAGATGGTCACATGTCTATTAAATTAAGCCAGTTAGGCTCTGAATTTGATTTGGATCTTGCTTATCGCAATCTACGTGAAATATTATTAAAAGCGAATGAGTTTAATAATATGCATATTAATATCGATACTGAAAAGTATGATAGTTTATTTGACATCACGCAAGTGTTAGACCGTTTAAAAGGTGAATTCAAAAATGTAGGTACCGTAATTCAAGGTTATTTATATGAAGCTGATACACTTGTAGAAAAATATCCAGAATTACGATTGCGCATGGTTAAAGGCGCATATAAAGAAAGTGATACAATAGCTTATCAAACTAAAGAAGACATTGACGAAAATTACATACGTTTAATTGAAAAAAGATTATTAAACGCTAAAAATGTAACGTCAATTGCAACTCATGATGATAAAGTTATTACACATATAAAACAATTTATCAAAGATAATAATATCGAAAAAAATCAGTATGAATTTCAAATGTTGTATGGTTTCCGTACTGATTTAGCGGAGAAAATAGCTGGGGAAGGTAACAATTTCTGTATTTATGTACCATATGGGGATGATTGGTTTAGTTACTTTATGAGGCGACTAGCTGAACGACCTCAAAATTTAAATTTAATGTTTAAAGAATTAATGAAACCCGAAGTAATGAAAAAAGCGGGCGTTGTTACAGGTATAGTTGCAGCCTTTGGAGCAGCTAGTGCCTTAGTATATCGCCTTTTCAAAAAATAATAGTGAACAAAAAAGAATTGGACTTAACGAAATCGTTATTGTCCAATTCTTTTTATTTAGTAGAAACGCCTATATCCAGTTATATAAATGTTGACGTTTCAATCTTATTCTATTATATTTCTTTTAATAAATTAGCCATTTCTATTGCACTAATTGCTGCGTCTGCACCTTTATTCCCTGCTTTTGTGCCTGCACGTTCTACTGCTTGTTCAATATTTTCAGTTGTTACAACACCGAAGATAACTGGTGTATCAGCAACATCATTTGCCTTAGAAACACCTTTCGCCACTTCATTACACACATAATCATAATGAGAAGTAGATCCTCTTATTACACAACCTAACGTAATCACTGCATCATATTCACCTTTTTGAGCTAATTTCTTAGCTACTAATGGAATTTCAAATGCGCCTGGTACATATGCCACATCAATATTTTCTTTTGGTACTTCGTGTCGTACTAAAGTATCTTTTGCACCATCTAATAAACGGTTTGTAATAAAATCATTAAACCTACTTACAACAATTGCTACTTTTAAATCGGAACCTATTAATTTACCTTCAAAATTCATCCTATTGACCTCCTATATTAAATGACCCATTTTTTCTTTTTTCGTATCCATATAATCTTGATTAAATTTATTTGTTGGAACTACAAGATCAATTCTTTTATTAATATTCACACCATAAGTTTCTAGACTTTCAAATTTTTTGGGATTATTACTTAACAAATTCACGCTTTCAATGCCAAAATATTTTAAAATTCTCGCGGCGTCTTTATAATCTCTCAAATCTTCGTCGAAACCTAAAGCAATATTAGCTGTCACAGTATCATAACCTTGTTCAATAAGTTCATATGCTTTTAACTTATTAATTAAACCAATACCTCTACCTTCTTGAGGTAAATATAAAATAATGCCACCATGCTCACTTATATATTTCATTGAAGCTTCAAGTTGTTCACCACAATCACATCTTTGACTATGAAAAATATCGCCTGTCAGACAAGAAGAATGAATACGTACATTTTCTGTTTTCTTTATGTCTCCACTTACAATAGCCACAAGTTCTTCTTCATTCGTCTGAGAAGTAAAACCATACATATCAAACTTACCATGTTTAGTAGGCAACTTCACTTTTGCTTTTGCTTCTAACTTAGATGTTAATGATTTTCTATATGTTTCTAAATCTTCAATAGAAATCATTACAAGCGCATGCTTCTCCTTAAAGGCTTCTAATTCTTTACCTTTAGCCATAGAACCATCTTCATTCATAATTTCACAAATTAATGCTGCTGGTTTTGCGCCAGTTAGTTTAGCTAAATCTACAGATGCTTCTGTATGGCCACGTCTTTCTAACACACCATCATCTTGTGCAATTAAGGGGAATAAGTGGCCTGGTTTATTAAAATCACTAGCTGTTGCATTTTCCTCTATTAACGCTTTTGCTGTCATTGTTCTTTCTCCAGTACTGATACCTGTCGTCGTATTAATATGATCGACACTCACAGTAAATTGCGTACCATAGATATCAGAGTTATCATTCACCATTGGATTGAGTTCTAACTTTCCAGCTATACCTTTGCTAATTGGCGCACAAATGAGTCCTCTACCATATTTCGCCATGAAATTAACGGTATTATCTTGCATCCATTCTGTCACAGCTACTAAATCGCCTTCGTTCTCTCTGTTTTCATCATCAACGACAACAATACTTTTACCTTTTTTCAGTTCTATAAGTGCTGTCTCTATACTATCTAATTTCATACTACCCCTCCTAAAATCCAAATGCTCTAAGTTTTTCGGTATTTAATCCTGATTCATTATTACTGACAATTCTCTCTACATATTTGAATAACATATCAGTTTCAATATGGACCGGATCACCTACACGTTTTTGATTTAAAATTGTGGATCTTCGCGTTTCAGGAATGAGATGGATATCGAATTCAGCATCTTTTAATTGAAAAATAGTTAAGCTTACGCCATCTACAGTTATGGACCCTTGTGGCACCATTTGTTTAATAAGCGTAGTAGTAGGCTTAATTGTTACAATTTTAGAATTATCTGATGCTTGTATACGTGTAATCTTAGCTACTTCATCTACATGTCCTAGCACAAAGTGACCTCCAAAACGACCTTGACCACTCATCGCTCTTTCTAAATTCACTTCTGTAGATTGGTTTAAATGATTTAGATAAGTTTTATTTTCTGTACCTTTAATTACTTGTACAGAGAACGAATGCTTATTAAAATCAACAACAGTTAAACATGCGCCATTCACACTTATAGAATCTCCTATATGCATGTCTGATAAGATGGTCTCGCAATCAATTGTTAAGTTAACTACAGATTGTTGTGTCGTTATTTTTTTAATCGTGCCTATTTCTTCAACAATACCGGTAAACATGGTTATTCACTTCTTTCGCAACTCTAATTTAATGTTTTGCTCAAGCATTTGGGTATTAACAATTTCGAATTGTGGTACTTCTGATAATCCAAAAATATTTTTAGTTTGATAAAATTGATAATTACCAGAACCACCTATAATTTTCGGGGCATAATATAAGATAAGTTCATTCGTATATTGAGATTGAAGAAATGCTGAAGTTACGGTTGGACCTGCTTCTACCAATAATTTTCCAATTCCCTTTTGATATAAATCTATTAAAATATTTTCAATTGAACAATCAGTTAAAATAATAATTTCCACCTGTTCAATATCTGTTTTTAAGTTTTCATTTTGTGTATAAATCCAAATAGGTGTATGAGTATTTTTGAACATGTCTAATTCAAAATCAATTTGGCCTGATTGCGATAAAATTACTTTTGTTGGATGCTTACCTTCCTCAATTCGTGTTGTATATTGAGGGTTATCTGCATCTAATGTGCCTCTACCTGTAAGTACAGCATCATGCGTATGACGTAAGTTGAATACATCAGCTTTGACGGCTTTATTCGTAATCCATTTACTTTCACCTTCGTCAGTAGCCTGTTTACCGTCTAAACTACAAGCAACTTTAACTGACACTACAGGTACCTCTTTACTTTTGCTTATAAAGAAGTCTTTATACAAGTCTTCTGCTTCTGTATTATGACGAAATTCAACTTTTATTCCTGCGTGTTGTAATATTTCGTCACCGTTAGAGGGTAAAGTCGTATCTTTAACAGCATATATGACTTTCTTTATGCCAAAATCGATAATTTTATTCACACAAGGTGGCGTTGAACCAAAATGTGTACATGGCTCTAATGAAATAAATATAGTAGCATCTTTAGCTTCATCTTGTGCCATATCTAACGCTTGTACTTCAGCATGTTTATCGCCTTTTTTCAAGTGTGCGCCCATACCTACGATTCGGCCGTCTTTAACAACTACCGCGCCTACAGGCGGGTTTACACCCGTTTGACCACTTACCATTTTTGCTAATTGGATTGCATAATTTAAATATTGACTCACATTATCACCTCTAAATAATAAAAAACACCTGAAATAAAACATTTCAGGT
Organism: Staphylococcus sp. AntiMn-1; assembly: GCF_001663395.1. Taxonomy (NCBI): domain Bacteria; kingdom Bacillati; phylum Bacillota; class Bacilli; order Caryophanales; family Staphylococcaceae; genus Staphylococcus; species Staphylococcus sp. AntiMn-1. The sequence goes on along the minus strand of NZ_CP012968.1, from coordinate 180,741 downwards.
GTGGGATATATATTGATATAACATCATTAGCTTCAAACTAAATACACTTATCCACTTTCAAATATAAGTGTATGCCAAATAAACACTTAAAAAGTGTCATTTTTGTTATACTTCATTCTTTCTCCCATCCAGACTTTACTGTCGGCTCTAGAATCTCACTAGATCAGCCACATTTGAATAATCAAATGCAGGTCGCAGGCTTTGTTTACTGCCGGTTGGGAATTTCACCCTGCCCCGAAAGAATATCTATGAAATTGTAAATAATGATTGAGTCAAGTAACTCTTATTAAGTTACATCAATATCGTACTACATTTTAGGCAGAATGACAATTCATATTATCTAAGTCGGCTTTATTTTCAACGTATTATTATTATTAAAATGCTTTAAATACTAATAAAAAAGCTTTTTACTCAAATTAATAAAAAATAAATTATTTTTTATTATGACTTTTATACGCTTTATAATTTAGTTATTATTAAAAAATTAAACTCTCACAAAATATACTGCTAAAGAATTCATTTTACAATCACTTATCTGCTAACAACTGATTTACTACGCTAACCGCTTGTTTAACTATCATAGCTACACCATTACGAGACTGATTGATTCCATTTGTTAGTTGACCTAATGCGTACATGTGTTTAAGAGTTCCGTAGCGTGGACTTATAACTTGATTTGTTTCAGCAATAATTTGGATACCACCAAGCGGATGTGCTTGTACAACCTGTCTATTTTCAAGATTTAAAATCAATTGATCATCACTATCAAGATCTGAAAGTTGCGTTTTTGAACCAGTAGCATTAATTACGACATCGAATTTATGAACTGCCTCTGTTTCATTTTTGTATTTGAAATAAAATTGGCTTGCTTCATACTGAACATTCTCTAAACCACTTTTAATTTCAATAGTCCCATTTTTAATATGATCTATTATTAATTTAGCCGTACGTGGAGGCATAGGATTAGAATTATCTTTTAATATAGATTGGTAATCTTTTAAAAATTGTTTTTGATCTTCTCTACTGAAACTATTCCATATCCAATTTAAATTTTCTTTTACTAATTCAAGTATACTTTGGAATGCCCCTAATTCAGTTTCGTGTTCTAAATCATATGTTAAATCCTTCACCGGGTCATTTTGTCTACGATGCACTAATTTTTCAATTGCAACATTATAATATGCACAATCTTTCAAAAATAAACTTAGCGCTTGTTCCAAAGGTACGTTTCCGAAATTTTCATTCTTTATTGCATTAAAATTTTCAGGTGTTAAGTATTTAAATTCAATGTCAGGCATTTCACCTCTTACACTTGGCAATTGACCTTTGCGACTAGTTAAAGTAATTGGTAATTTAGGATGATGTGCAGTAACATAACGAATTACATCTAAAGATGCTAAACCTGTGCCAATGATTGCAATTCTGTCAGTTTCATTTACATCATCTAACGTATTATAAGTTGGATAAGGTGTATGAATATATCCTTTTTTCCCTTTCAAATGATACGGGTCATGGTATGACATTGTACCAATTGTTAAAAATACAACATCATACTTTTGACAATTTGACATGTCTTTCGAAGTACAAACATAATATTTAACATCTATTTGACCTACATCAGCTTCAATGAAAACTTCTGACACTTCTTCTTTAATCATCTGGATATTTTCAAATTGGTGATTATATTTTTCTAAAAAATCTTTCATATAATGTCCAAATATAAACCTAGGTAAATACTCCGGGTTTGAAAACTTAAATATCGATTGTGATTTGTACCATTCATAAAACTCGCCTTGATTCTCTAAATTCAAAGTCATTTGTTTGGCAGGTACATTTATTAATAATTGATCACTGTCATTTTGAAAAGGTACACCTTGCCCCATATTTTTAGGATTATCGTACATGTCTATATTCATCGTTGCAAAATTATCATGTTTCACTAATTCTTTCAGCAAGCTTACACCTGCTGTGCCCATTCCTATGATAGCTATTCGCATTGTACACATCCTTATTAAATTTATTTATATTCATTATAGCAATGATTAACCTTATATTACATGCTAATCTATTCAACTATCGTACAATTTAGCGTTGTTATAATATTTTGATGAATATGTTAATATTAATATATTCATCAAAATATTATTTCTGTACTTATTTTAAGGAGCTAGACAATGAAATTTTCAAAACATTTATTTTTTTTAATTATAGCAAGCACAATATTATTATCCGGTTGTGGATTGCCAGGGCTTGGTGGTAGCCAGTCAAAGGACGAGATTAAAGTTTCAGCGTTGGCTACGAGTGAATCTCAAATCATGGCATATATGATAATAAACCTTATCGAACATGATACAGAAGGTGAAATTAAAGGTTCAATCATTAATAACTTAGGCTCAGCAACAATCCAGCATAATGCACTAATGAATGGCGATGCAGATATCTCGAGCACCCGATATACTGGAACAGATTTAGTGGGTGTCCTTGAGTCTGAGCCCATTACTGATCCTAAAAAAGCGATGGATTTAACTAAAAAGTTGTTTCAGCAAAAATTTAATCAGACCTTTTTTGATTCATATGGTTTTGAAAATACCTTTGCCTTTATGGTAACTAAAGAAACTGCAGAAAAATATGATTTACAGACTGTTTCAGATTTAGAAAAAGTAAAAGATGAAGTAGACGTAGGAACAGATACAACTTGGATTAAACGTGGTGGTGATGGATACGCACCTTTCCAAGAGCATTATGGTTTTGCTTTTAATTCAATTAAACCGATGCAAATTGGACTCGTTTACGATGCTTTGAAAAGCAAAAAATTAGATGTTGCACTAGGCTATACGACCGATGGTAGAATTGCAGCTTATGATTTAGTAGTACTTGAAGACGATAAAAAGTTCTTCCCAACATATGATGCAAGTGCTGTAGCACCAAACAAACTTTTAAAAGAGCAACCAGAAGTTAGGAAAGCACTTAATAAATTAAACGATAAAATAAGTACGGAGCAAATGCAAAAATTAAATTATGAAGCAGATGGAGAAGGCAAAGAACCAGCAGTTGTTGCAGAAGAATTTTTAAAAGAGCACAATTACTTTGAAAAAGAATAATGCACAGTATATGCACTTGTGAGTAGTTATCGATGTATCTTCAAACCCAATTAATGTTAATATGTTGGCATAGACTAGGAAGTGATAATATGAAATTTACTATAAAAGTGTTTATATCAGCACTCATGTTCTTCATTCTTATAAGCCAAAAAAATAAAATAGAATAACAATAAAGAGTTTCCAAAATTGGAGACTCTTTTGTATATATTATAATATTGGCAGTAATTTGGGCTGACTTTTGACTCGTTTATAAAGTACTAGCCGAAGATCACAGTCTAAGGTAGTGCCGCAGAAAGCCTGCACAAAAGACTGTCGACAAAGTCAGGGGCTTTGTCGACAACCTGATGGGAGTGGGACAGAAATCTATTTTTCAACAAGATTTCGTCGTATGAGACAGTTCGGCAAAGCTGACTAGAAAATGGAATACAAGAGTTGAAGCTCTTGCATAAGCACTACTTTTCTTCATAAATGAAGTAGTAGTTCTTTAAAAGCTTGATAAAAGCGCATTTTCAAATCAGTCAGCCACTGCCAATATAATAATTGAGGCTGATACATGTATTTTGTATCAGCCTCTTATCTACGTTCTCTTAATTTTCTATTGTAGTAGAAATTATTATTTCAAACGCTTATCTATTTTTTGTGTTTTTCATCATCTTTATAAACAAAATATTTATAATATTTGCCTTCTGTTTTCATATCTTCATAGAAATGAGCCATTAAAGTCGCATTACTTTCAGCCCACTTAATGTCTGTAGCATATTGATGTTCTCCTGGATTTTTAGGGTTCCATCTCATACTATAAAGCGTGTTTTGATCTTCATTAGATAAAAAGTGATCATGAATAAAGTTAGCCCCACCACTAATTGCTTTTTGTGGTGTGTCCCAGCCATGTTTTTTAGCATATTCTGAACCTGTTTTAATTGGATCTTCATCAAGTGCACCTACACCAAAGAAGTTATAATATTTTTTACCATCAATTTCTACACCACTTGCAAGTTCACTTTTAGCAGAGCCTGTTTCAAGTAGCGCATGTGAAATTAAATAAACTTCATTAACGTGCTTGTCTTGTGCGGCTTTTATAAAATCATCTGAATGCTCTAACAGTGTAGGGTTATCTATGAGCATACGTTTTATTCTATTTTCATCAATACCTTGATACTTATCTAATTCTAAAAATTGGTATTTTTGCGTATCACTTTCAATAAATTCACTACTATTCATCGCAGATTTTATCTCAGTAGATGACGCATCTCTCCATGTTTTATTATCTTTACTTGAAATTTGTTGGCTAGTATAATTATCGATTTGTTTTTTAGATGCTTTATCCAAAGTTACTTTAAGATTTTCCACTTTTTCTTGTTCGTCAACTTCTTTAAAAAAGATTTGATCTGAGATCATTGAAAAAACAACAACCGCAGCTACACCTAAGACTATCAATAAACCAATGATTGATAGAATTGAGCCTTTTTTATGCTTCGTCATGTTTACACCTCTTAGGTAATAATTAGGAAGGACACGCCTTCGTCATATGTATCATAGCTTTAAAGCTATCCGATAATAAAGTATAACACTAATTACTTGAACAGACAATTTAATATGAACGTTGTTACATATTCATAAAAAAAGTAATGAAATTTTAATTTCATTACTCTTGACTTTTATAATAATCCATTATAATAAAGCTTGCAGCTTGTGATCTATTTTTATAAAAATAACGATTTAAATCAATCGTACCTTCTATTTCCCCGTCCCGATACATCATTTCTTTTGCCATGTTGTTTATCATAACAAAATCTGATTTATCTTTAATCAGATCCAAATCATCATGCCTTGCAAAAAAATGTTCTAAATTTAAATATGCGTAATCCATATAAACCTCCTGATAATTGTCCGAAGATAATAATATACCTCTAAAGTGTTATATCTTTAAGTTGAATACGCGCTAATGTTATAAAACTTAAAATTTATCTATCTTATGACTACTATTTAACACCTATTATCCCTATTTGGCAAATGAAAATTACTATTTCTTATAATAAAATAATAACATCCGGAAATACATGTTGTATATACGACAATGGAGAGAATGAATGACCTTCGAAGAAGTTTATAAAAAATACAAATATATTATTCATTATCTATTAAAAAATACAATATTCAGTACAATTATGATGAATATGCTCAACTCCTCTTAATTAAAATGTGGGAGCTAAGTAAAATCTACAATTCACAAAAACGCAGCTCATTAAACACTTTCTTATATTCACGATTAAATTTCTATTTGATAGACCTTTTCCGCAAACACCAAGCTCTAACTCTAGTTGATATTTCAGAACAAGAAGTTAAATCTTCTTTAATTAATGATGATTATGACAACATGCTAGTATTTCAACAATTTTTATCGTTATTGACTGATAAAGAACAGCAATGGCTACTATTAAAATTTGCAGGACTTAAACAATATGAAATTGCAAAACTTCTTAATTGTTCTGTCTCAACTTTAAAAAACTATCAAAAACGAATTCGACAAAAACATTTAAAATTTTATACCCATGATTGAGGTGAATATGATATGACTCCACTTACTAAACTACTCTATTTCAAAACAGTTGTTGGGCCAGAAATATTAACAATAAGCCAATATACGACACACCAATTCACTTACCCTACTACAATTAATCTCACATTACAGTATTTTTTAGAATCAAGACATTTATCTTTAACTCTTCAGACAAAACAAGCCAAACATTTACTAAAAATACGTAAACTCGTTCCAATATTTATTAATAGCGATATAACATTATTCCCAATAAAGCCACAGCGCTCACCAATTCAATATTATATTAATGCAATTCCAATCACGGGACTAAAGTCAAAGGGGACACAAACAATTATATATTTTGAGAACGCTACCTATATTACAGTCAATGCTCCCTATCTATTTATTCATAAAAAATGGCAAGAAAGTTTAACGCTTTCTCACCATTCAACATAGCGCTATCCAACTATAACGCCTTATTATGTTTATATTCTAATAATTTTTTCGTAAAATAAGCTGTTACCATTTTAATCAAATATAAACTGACGATTAATAGTAATATTGAGCCAATCAAGGTCAAAATAACAGTTGTAGTAGATAATTGCACTTCAGGTTTAATAAAGTACTGTACAGATGATAGACTTGTCAAAAACCCAAATAAAAACAAACCTAATAGCACGATATAAGTGATTAAAATACCTATAAGCAATGCAAATAATTGTGTTGATGATACAACTTTCTCTTTAAAGACATATTCCTTTAAAAATTGGTTTGAAAATGCAATAGGACGATTTAAACTTTGTCCATCACTAGACTTAGTAACTTCTTCTAACACTTCATTCAATTGATTTTTTTCTTTTTTATTTAAAAACCATAATTGCTTTTTAACTTTTTGTTTAAAGATATCTAGTTTCATAAATGTTTCTCCTTTAGAACTTACGCAGAACTTTATACTCATTAAATAATAAATCAATTATCTAGGTTATTCAATTAAATTTTAAAATATTTTTATTATCTTTAATTTTATTGATTGTTATATTATCTACTCTACGATAACTAAGCCCATTAATGCAGCAAATTGTACAGCTTGATTTCTAGAAACTTTACAACCTAATAAGTCTTCTTTGTTAACCACAAATGACTCAAAATAAGATTGGCTTAAATCACAACCTTTTAATGGGGTTTGATAAATTGATAAATGCTCTAAGTTACTATCATCAAAAACTACCTTTTTCAAAGTTGAATTATGAAATTCTGCATTTTCAAAGTTACTTTTTTGGGTCACTAGTGCTTCTATTTTAGAATCCACAACACTTATAAAATCAGCTTTCACTTCATCAAATACTATATTGCCAAATCTCATATAATTAAATAAAGTTCCTGTCATACGGCAGTTTTTAAATGTCACTCTATGTATGGAGCCATGATCCATTTTCGTATTCGAAAAATCACAATTTTCAAAAATAACATCTGTAAAATCAGCGCGACCTAAATCAGAGTTAGAAAAATCACAATCCTTGATATAAGAACCATAAACTACAAATCTTTGTAAAACTTTATTACTTAAATTAGCATTTTCTATTTTCGCGACTTCAACTATATCATCTTCATCTTGAAAAATTTCTTCTAATTCTTTAAGTTCTAAATTTGCACTAATTTTGGGTTGTTGTATTTTCATAAATAATCTTCCCCTCTTTATTATTCATAGTTTAATTGAACAAGTAGTTATATGTATTTGAAATTCAAGACATTCAACAGTATAACAGATATCTTAGCATCCTATACTTATGCTCAATAAAAAAGCTGAGGCAACTCATTTAGAATGAATTGCCTCAGCCTATTATTATCTGAAATTTAAATTTCTTAATCTTCTATTAAAGAATAGATAATCCTGAACTTTGAATATCTTTAGCAAATCCTTGTACTGTATCAACTGATAATTCGTTAACATCACGGCCAAGGTTGTTATTTACTTTTTTCACAACGTCTGCAGGACATGTAATGATATCTGCGCCCACTTCATCCGCTTGGATTACATTGATTACTTCACGACAGCTTGCCCAAAGTAATTTAACGCCTTTTTTACTATGTGTAACTTCTGCTGCATCTTTCATCAATGGAACTGGATCTACCCCAGTATCAGCAATACGACCAGCAAATACTGATACATAAGTTGGAACACCTTCTGTTACAGCTTCTGTAATTTCTTTAACTTGATCTAAAGTATAAACAGCAGTTACATTTAAACGCACATTGTCTGCTGATAATTTTTTAATTAGAGAAATAGTTGATTCACCTTTTGTGTTTACAACTGGAATTTTAACAAATACGTTTTTACCATATTGTTTCAAAATCTCAGCTTCTTTTTCCATTGTTTCTAAATCATCTGCGAATACTTCGAATGAAATAGAAGCATCAGGAATTTCACGAACAGCTTCTTCTGCGAAAGCTTTATAGTCTGTTACACCTGCTTTTGCCATTAAACTAGGGTTAGTAGTAAAACCATCTACTTGTTTATTTTTATAAGCTGTTTTCATTTCTTCAATATCTGCACCATCTGCAAACACTTCAACATTTAATTTTGCCATTACTAATTCCTCCTGACTTAAATAAATAATTCAATAAAGAATTATTTTTATAACGGTTATTAACCATACAACTCATTTATACCACCATTAATCAATAAATTCTAATTTTTTGCTTGAATTGTCAAAATCTTTAGAGTAAAAAGAAGCATTACGCGTACTTGAAGCTCTATTCAGTTATGATTTACAGTAAATCTAAATTTATATATATTCTAAATTTACAAATTAGTTAATTTTTTGTAAATCTATGGTATTATTATTTAATGAATTGTACTAGGAGGTAACTATGGCATGTTCAAAACTTTATTTTTATTTATCTAGTTTATTGGTTATTATTAGCTTGTATTTTAATACTAGAAATCCTCTAATTACTATGCATTTTAGTTCAATGATCAAATTAATTTTTGTTTGTAGTATTATTAACGCTATTATTTTAATAATTTCAATTATTTTAGCAGATAAATCAATTAAACACTTACATGAAAATTCTGGGTGGGTTAGAAAAGCTAGTAAGATATTACCTTACGTAATATTAGTAGTGCTTATCATCCATATCGTTGCTTCACTTTCAACATTTGGTATTATTTTCTAATTAATGCTACAAAAGTTATAATACTTTTGTAGTTTTTTATTTTTTGTCGAGAGGAAGAATAAAAACAATGCAATACTTATATATTTTTATAGGTGGTGCGATTGGTGCTCTACTAAGATATCTATTAACATTCATCAATCAAACTGCTGAATTTCCAACAGGCACATTTATTGCTAATATTGTTGGTGCTTTCTTAATGGGCCTTATTGGAACTTTGACAATAAAGTATTTTAGAAATAATCCATTACTTAAAAAAGGTATAACTACTGGATTTTTAGGCGCACTCACTACTTTTTCTACTTTTCAATTTGAGCTCGTTTCATTTTTAGAACAACAGGCATATTTATTAATGATTTTATACGCTTTAAGTAGTTATATTATAGGTATACTCGTCTGTTATTTCGGGGTAAAATTGGGGGCTCGTTTATCATGACACAATTACTGTTAGTTATGTTAGGTGGCGGTCTCGGAGCTGTAATCAGAGGAGTGATTACTAACGTTTGTACAAGTAGATTTAGTAGTAAGTTACCTATTGCAACGCCAATCGTTAATATATTAGGCAGTTTAATAATCGGTTTATTGATGGGTATGACATTAAATATAGATTGGGTCCATCCCTTTGCAATTGTCGGCGTTCTCGGCGGATTAACGACATTTTCTACTTTATCTTCAGAGTTAGTCAAATTATTAATAACTGAAAAGAACATATTTATTTTTTTAATTTATTCTTTACTACAATATGCCGTGTCATTTTCAGCCTGTTTATTAGGATACATCATGATTTAGCCGATTAATTGAAATTCAGATGCATATAAATACAATAATTATTAATAACTTCAATCACCATCTCTTTTATAAAATAGTTAAGCACACACCTTCAAAAGAAAAATAGTTAAAAAGCCCAATCTATTAAAAAAACTAATAGATTGGGCTTTTTTATTTAGGAATTGCGAATTTGTAACGGTCACTTCTTTTAATACTAGTGTCCACTATATTCAGATGGATCTGGACCGATTCTTCTATCCTCATTGAGTTTATCTAATTTTTCAATTTGTGCTGATGTTAATTGGAAATCAAATACATTTAAATTTTCTTCTATTCTAGAAGGTGTCACTGATTTAGGTATTACTACAACACCATGTTCTATGTTCCAACGAATAATCACTTGTGCTGGTGATTTTCCTACTTCAGTTGCAACATTTCTTACAGTATCATCTTCTAAAATTTGCGCATTCATAAGTGGTGACCATGATTCCATATGAATATTCTGTACTTCTAAATATCTTCTTAATGATTCTTGCAATAAATATGGATGGAATTCAACTTGGTTTATCACAGGTTTAATAGAAACTTGGGCTAACAAGGCTTCAAAATGCGCCGTTTCAAAATTACTTACTCCAATATTTTTTACTCTGTCATTTTTATATAAGTCTTCCATACCTTGCCAAGTGTCTATCATTAAAGCTTCATCTGTACCCGGCCAATGCATGAGATACAAGTCTAGGTAATCTAATCCAAGTTTATTTAAACTCGTTTCATAAGCATCTGTAACATTTTCACGGCCATAATCTGCTAACCATAATTTAGATGTGATAAACAAATCACTTCTATTTTTACCTGTAGCTGCTAAACCTTCTGCAATACCTTCCCCTACTTTTTCTTCATTTTCATACACCATTGCAGTATCTATATGTGTGTAACCATTTTCTATCGCATGTTTTACTGACATTTTACATTCGTCACTGTTTTCGACACGAAAAGTACCTAAACCAACAATTGGCATTTCATTGCCATTATAAAAAGTTACATTTTCCAAATTAAAATCCCCTTTTCTATTTAGATAACTATTATATTAATCAATTTTCTTTAAATTATAAATTAAAAGGACTTTAAATAACCAAATTATATTGTATTAATCCATAAAACACATTGTTTGTGCATTTAAAACTCCAACAAAAAGATAGATAACCTGTATGGTTACCTATCTTTTTAAAATTAAGTATTTCACATTAATTAAATGTTTCTATTTCATCCATAACACGTTGCAAATCTTCAACATTGTATTGAATTCGACCGTGGAATACAAATTTATTAAAGAACTCATCAAGTTGCTCTGCACCCACTAGTACCTTAGTATTTGAACTTTGTGCATAATTTGAAATCGTTACAGCACCTTCATTTTTAGGATTGAAGTATAAAATAGTAGTTGGTGTGAATTTTAAATTAAGTTCTGTTTGAATATCACCGGCAAGTTTTTCTATTTCATTTAAATGCGATGTATAATTTACAAACGATAATGATTCCGCATCTTCATTCTTATCTAATACAAGCGTTTGTGGCGTGTGCTTATCAAGATCTAAAGTATTAAATACCTGCTCCATCATTGGTTGTTCTTTGAATTGGGCTGCGCTAACGCCATTATATACATGCCCTTTCAATAACTGTGAATCTATGATGTATAGACCAGTACGTGTCAGTACTAAGTGGCTAATACGTTGAACGTCGCTAAATTCATTTCTAGGTAAAAATATATTAGCCATAATATGCATATCTTCAGGACGAATTCTTTTCTCATTTACAAGACGTTCACGGATACCAATCAATCTCATGTCAGTTACATATTCACTATGGTTCTTAGAAAATAATTTCAAGGCATCAATTTCTCTGTCTTTAGAACTAACTGTAGCTGCATATTCTTCCTTTTGTTTTGTTACAGTTTTTTTATTTTCTATTCTTTCTTTTTCCAACTCTTCCTCATGTTCATCGCTTAATTTTTGTTCTCTAGATTTATATTGCTCTTCAGCCTTTTTTTGCGCTTTCTTTTTACTTTTTAAAGCAAGCATAAATAATATCAAACAAATGACTGCTACGATGATTGCCACGATTAAACCAATTTCTATTGGCCCTAATGAATTCATAACAAAAACGCTCCTTTATGTGTTCAGTAACTTAATTATAATAGATAATAGCTCATCATTCGATAGAAAAGTCCATAAAATTAAATTTTAGTTTATTATACTTCTACAGAATCTTTTAATAAGTTTACTTTATCTAATTTTTCCCATGGCAATAAGATATCTGTACGGCCAAAGTGACCATAGGCAGCTGTTTGTTTATAGATTGGGTGTTTTAAATCTAACATTTTAATAATGCCAGCAGGTCTTAAGTCAAAATGCTTACGTACCGCTTCCACTAATTCATTTTCACTGACACTACTTGTTCCAAATGTATCAATAGAAATTGAAACTGGTTCAGCAACCCCAATTGCGTATGCTAATTGTACTTCACATTTGTCTGCTAATTTAGCCGCTACAATATTTTTAGCTACATAACGTGCAGCATAGGCAGCAGAACGGTCAACTTTTGTTGGGTCCTTACCACTGAAACAACCGCCGCCATGACGTGCATAACCACCATATGTGTCTACAATAATTTTACGACCAGTAAGTCCAGCATCTCCTTGAGGACCACCAATCACAAAACGACCAGTAGGATTAATATAAAATTTAGTGTCTTCATCTAATAGATTTTCAGGCACTGTTGGATAAATGACGTGCGCTTTAATGTCATCTTGTATTTGTTGCAATTCAGTATCTTCTGCATGTTGCGTAGAAACAACGATAGTGTCTATACGTTGTGGTTTATCCTGTTCATCATATTCAACTGTTACTTGTACTTTCCCATCTGGGCGTAAATATTTTAATATTTCATCTTTACGCACATCAGATAATTTCTTAGCGAGTTGATGTGATAAGAAGATTGGTAAAGGCATATACGTATCCGTTTCATTCGTAGCATAACCAAACATTAAGCCTTGGTCGCCAGCACCAGTTGCTTCAATTTCTTCTTCAGAAACATCATTACGATACTCTAATGCTGTGTCAACACCTTGCGCGATGTCAGGAGATTGCTCATCAATTGCTGTTAATACGGCCATAGTTTGACTGTCATACCCATATTTTGCACGTGTGTAACCAATCTCTTTAATTGTTTCCCTTACTACTTTTGGAATATCAACATAAGTTGTTGTAGATATTTCACCTGAAATTAACGCCATACCAGTAGTTACCGTAGTTTCACAAGCTACCCTTGCATTAGGATCGTCTTTTAATATCTCATCTAATATTGCATCAGATACTTGATCCGCTATTTTATCTGGGTGCCCTTCTGTTACAGATTCTGAAGTAAATAATCTTCTATTGTATGTCATAATTTGCTCCTTTAGTTTTAAATTACGAAAATTCTCTCTCTGTTGAGCTCATTAAAAAGGGCCTTCATCACTATATTAAATAGAGAGAAGGCCCTTATACGTCCATTCGCTCTTATCGTTCAGACGATATATGTCTGCAAACGGTTTGGCACCTTTCTTCGTATTAAGAAGAGGTTGCTGGGCTTCATTGGGTCCATGTCCCTCCGCCACTCAGGATAAGAGAATCCGTTAAGTCCTATAGTACCTAATCTATGATATATTGTCAATTTAACAATTATTATTATTTATTTAAATTTCCTTTTAATATGATGTGGACTAATAATACATATGTGTTATACTCTTTAATTGTAAAGGCTTACATTAACTAAATAGCGTTGGAGGGATTAGTATGGCGGTAGATACATACACATACACAAGCAAGATTGAAAGTATATTGGACAAACCATCATCATTATTTCAATTATCTACAACACAGTTGTATAACAAAATTTTAAATAATGATGAAGGCGCATTGACTGAACTTGGAGCAATTAACGCTAAAACAGGTAAATACACAGGTCGTTCTCCAAAAGATAAGTTTATTGTAAATGAACCATCTTATAGAGATGACATCGATTGGGGTAACATAAATCAACCTATCGAAGAAGAAACTTTCTTAAATTTGTATGATAAAGTTTTAGCCCATTTAAACAAAAAAGATGAACTTTATGTATTTAAGGGTTATGCAGGTAGTGATGAAGATTCACAATTAAAACTCACAGTGATTAATGAATTAGCTTGGCATAATTTATTCGCACAAAATATGTTCATTCGCCCAAGTACTAGAGAAGAAGCTAGCGAAATCAAATCTGATTTCACTATTGTTTCAGCACCTTCTTTTAAAGCAGTTCCTGAAGTTGACGGCACAAACTCCGAAACATTTATAATTACCTCTTTCAAACATAAAGTAATATTGATTGGTGGCACTGAATATGCTGGAGAAATGAAAAAAGGCATATTCTCAGTAATGAACTACTTACTCCCTAAAGATAAAATCATGAGCATGCACTGTTCAGCTAATGTTGGCGATAAAGGTGATGTTGCTTTGTTCTTCGGATTATCCGGTACAGGTAAAACAACACTTTCTGCTGACCCAACACGTAAACTGATTGGTGATGATGAGCATGGTTGGAATGAAAACGGCATTTTCAATATTGAAGGCGGCTGTTATGCTAAAGCAATTAACCTTTCATATAAAAAGGAACCACAAATTTACGACGCAATTAAATATGGTACTATTTTAGAAAACGTAGTTGTCGATGAAGATGGTGATGTAGACTTCGATGATAACTATTACACTGAAAATACAAGAGCCGCTTATCCAATTGATCATATCGATAATATCGTGACACCCTCTAAAGCAGCACATCCGAATACAATTATTTTCTTAACTGCTGATGCTTTTGGTGTATTACCACCTATTTCTAAATTATCTAAAGATCAAGCAATGTACCATTTCCTAAGCGGCTTCACAGCTAAATTAGCTGGTACAGAACGTGGTGTTACAGAGCCAGAACCATCATTCTCAACTTGTTTCGGTTCACCATTCTTACCTCTCAACGCAAAAGTATATGCAGACCTATTAGGAGATTTAATTGATGAACATGACGTAGACGTTTATCTAGTTAACACGGGTTGGACTGGTGGCCAATATGGGCTCGGACGTCGTATCAGCCTTAACTATACAAGACAAATGGTAAACCAAGCTATTACTGGACAATTAAGTGAAATAGAATATATTAAAGATGATATGTTCGGATTAGATATCCCATTAGAAATTGAAGGTGTACCTCAGACATTATTAAACCCTATTAATGCTTGGAGTAAGCCAGAAGCATATAGAGAGCAAGCTCAAGATTTAATTAATCGTTTTAAACATAATTTTGAAAAATTCGGTACAGAAGTAGAAGATTTAGCTAACAATGGCGGTTTCAAATAAGTTAAATAAATAAAAAAAGCATGAACTACGAAAGAATTTGTAGTTCATGCTTTTTATTGTTCATTATAATTTTGTTTAATATGCTGGGCTTCAACATCTGTCATCCATTGTTTGATGGTCGACAATGTAGATTTTAATGCAAACGGCCTAGGAATATGCCCTTCTTCCATTTGATAAAACGTACGATAAGTCGCACCTATACGCTCTAATTTTTCCGCTAAATAATATGCTTGATGAATACCAACTTGATAATCTTTTCCACCGTGTACTATTAAAATTGGTGGGCTATCCTTAGTAATTTGGGAAACTGCATCTCGTTGCCTATACGCATCAGCGTTCTTTTTAGGATGACCAATCATACGTTTAAGCATTCCTCTTAAGTCAACACGTTCTTCATACATTAAATATATATCAGAGACTCCACCCCAAATTATATAACTAGATATCGGTAAATCTTGAAACGTTAATAACCCTTGTAGACCACCTCTAGAAAATCCAACCATATGAATATGTGCTTTTGGATACATACAATTTAATATTTTAATAGCAACAGTAACGTCGTTTAAATCCGCACCGTAAAATGCATCTTTACCTTCACTGCCATTATTCCCACGATAATAAGGACCGAAAACTAATGTATGATCGTTTGCAAATTGCATTAAACGTCCTGTACGTACCATACCTACTTGCCCTTTTCCACCTCGCAAATAAATAACAATTCTTTCTACATTAGCTATAGGTGCCATTAAGAGACCACGCACTTTTAAAGCATCCACATGATATGTGACTTCTTCAAAAAAATGTGTTGATGATTCAACTGGCATACGTTTTCTATGAATAAAATCCAAGCTCCATCACTCTCTCTAAACATTGTAAAATTGCTGCATCTTTCAATAAGTAGCTTTTGCGTTCTTCTGGAATATCATAAACATTATTATAAAATAAAGGTCCATTTGTTTCTAAATAGTCTTGTTGTTGCTCTACATCCTTAACGACAACCATAAATACATCTTTAGTAAAGCTTAATCCATTTTGCCTTACTACACGATATTGCGCAATATAATTACACTTTTTTATCGTTGCACCTGTTTCCTCGAACAATTCTCTAGCTGCTGCTACTTCACTGGATTCTCCTAATTCTTTTTTGCCACCAGGAAACTCTATACCTCTTATTTTATGATTGGTAAACAGCAATTGTCCTTGATATATAGGTATAATCAGGACATGGTTACCATCAGCATGATTTTCGTCATTTTTATATGATAAAAACACATCATCATTTTCGCTATCTTTAAACTTCACGTTCATCCTTCTCCCTTTAATTATGTTAAACTGTCTATGCTAAGTTATTTGTTGGAGGCAAAATTATAATGAAAACATTGTTCCTAGGACTTATACGTATTTACCAACGTTTCATTTCGCCAATGACACCTGCTACATGTCGTTTCTATCCTACTTGCTCTGAATATACGAGAGAAGCGATACAAGTCTATGGTGCATTTAAGGGTACCTGGTTAGGTGTTAAAAGAATTTCGAAATGTCATCCACTTCATAAGGGTGGCTTTGACCCAGTACCATTAAAGAAAAAAGAAAAGAAAAAAGATTAATAAACGCGCTTTAATTGTGCTGTATTAACTTCAGGAGGTTCAAAATATATTGAATCTCCTTTTAATATGCCTGCATTATTTACTATATCATTTTTAAAATAATAACCTTCTGGTGTGATATCACTTGGATAGTCAGCAAATTGAGCTAACAATGCGGTGAAATATCTACTTAATCCATATTCATACATACCACCGATAACGATTTTGATATCTTTTGCTTTTAAAACGTTAATGATTTCTAATACTTTATCTACTCCACCTAATCTAAAAGGTTTCAACACAACTACATTAATAGGATTATTAGCAATGATTTTCATAATTTCATCTTGAGATAATGCTTTTTCATCTATTGCGATTGGTGGCAGTTCAGATTTAGTAAAAGCCTCTAATTTATCTAATGATTTAAAAGGTTCTTCGATATAGAGTATTGATTTATTAGCAAGTTGTTTTAACTTGTGTGACTCATTTTCTTGAATAGATTCATTCGCATCTATTGCGATATTCGGTTGAAAGTCTAATTGTTTTAACATTTCAATATTTTGTAGTATATGCTGTGACCATTTTATTTTAACACGTTGTGGTTGGGTATCTACAAGTTGCTTTAAATTCCCTTCAGTCAAACCACTGACTGTTGCGCCATATGGAACATTAAATGAATGCATTTCATAAAACATTTGATAAAAAGCCATTACCAGCATGCTTCTTGTAGCTGGAAATGCCATCAAATTATCTAATGTTGCTTGTGCCTCTCCAAAATGATTAAACGTTTCATTCTGATATTGTTTAATCCATTTCTCAGTTTGGTGGCGCACAACTTCTATCGTTTCTGGTGAGTACCAATCCGTCTCAAAAGCATTACATTCTCCAAAATAATGTTGCCCCGTATTAGTAATTAATTCAATAATTAATACCTTCCGACAACTCAATTTAATTTTCGGCGTCACAATAGCATGTTTAAAACTAGCATTATATTCGTATAATTTCACTGCTTGTAATTTCATATCCACCTCGAATTTAAAGTTTCAAACGGTTTCTCTGTAACTTTCCTGTTGATGTATAAGGTAATGATTCAACGCGTACAAATTGCTTAGGTATTTTATATTTTGCTAAATTTTGTTTGAAATGCTCTAATAATTGCGCATCAGATATTGTTATATTCGCAACGTAATATAAATATGGGACTTCCCCCAGGTATCATCTTCTACGCCGACACACATTGCATCTTCTATGCCCAAATAATTCTTAGCAACCGACTCAATTTGATAAGGGTAGATATTTTCTCCACCACTGATTATTAAATCTTTTCTGCGATCATAAACCATGACATAACCTTCGTCATCTATTTCTGCAATATCACCAGTATTAAAATAGCCTGCTTCAAAGATGTCTTGCTTATTTTCAGGATATAGGTAACCTTGCATAACATTATCACCTTTGATTAACAATTCACCATGACCTTGTGAATTTGGGGCTTTAATTTTCACATCAACATTTGCACTCGGTTTACCTACTGTATCATAACGATGTGTTAACATCTCTGGTGAAGCAGTTAAAAACTGTGAACACGTTTCTGTCATACCGAAAGAATTATATATTGGCAGTCTATTTTGAAGTGCTTGATCAATCAGAGCACTAGAGAGTTTCGCGCCGCCAAGTAATATCTTTTGAACTTGATAAGGTTGATCAAATCCTTCATCCATTAACCATTTTAATGTTTGGGGCACGAGTGACACATGTGTAGGTAATTCTTCTTTTATAATCTTTAACATAGCTGCAGAATTAAATTTAGATGCTATACGAACTGTAAAGCCTTCAATTAATGCTCTTAACACTACACTTAATCCTGAAATATGATAGATAGGCAATACGGATAGCCATTTCGTATTCTGATCAAACCCAAGGCTTTCCTTACAACCACTTGCACTTGCATAATGATTGCTAAATGTCTGTGGCACAGCTTTTTGAGGTCCCGTTGTCCCTGATGTAAACATAATCGATGCAATACGTTCTATTGAAAATGATGTTTCATATTGATTATCATCCAAATGAGTCCATAAGTTTTCAAAATTAACTATATGAATACCTTTTAATTGTATTGGCTCTCGTGCTATCACAGTATCAACTTCAATTGATACCATTTGTGCAAGCATTTCCTTCTTAGTCAGTCTTGTATTTAACATAGCAATTTCAATACCAGCTAGCCACGCTGCATTAATTAAAATGACAGATGCTATCGAATTATCGATATATAATCCAATTCTTGGCTTATATAACTGTTTTAATTGATATGCTAATCTCGAAGCATATTGATAGGTCTTATTAAATGAAATTTGCTTTGTGCCGTCATCTATAAACACCTTTTCACCATTTAGTTCTGCTTGTTTTTTCAACCAAAATTCCACGCCTACATTCCTCCATCTCATATTATATTATAACGCTTTTATTATTATTTAACATGGTCCAAATCTTCACTTTAATGTTATGACTACGCAAATGTTTTATAAGTTAAATTTTTAGTCACACATTCTATTTTTTAAAGTTTGTTTTATTTCAAATCGCTTTTGAATTTTCATACATCTATTTTTTTACATTTGCAGTTATATTTTTTACACTTTTCTGAACCTTATTCCATCTCCTATTTAACTTTGCTATTTTAGTTTAAAGGAGTGATTTCTTATGAAAAAGGTTAGTGTGATCATGCCTACATATAATAACGGGAATATGATTTCTCGTACTATCGATTCAATTCTAAATCAAACTATGAGTCATAAAGATTTTGAATTAATAATTATAGATGATCATTCAAATGATATTGAAACTGTTGAAACTATTAAATCATATTGGGTTAATTATAAGCATTTAATAAAATTTAAAAGATTAAATAAAAATACAGGAAGCGCAAGTGCTCCAAGAAACAAAGGCATAAGCATGAGTAATTCAGAGTACATTTTCTTCTTAGATTCTGATGATTACTTGCATGAAAGAGCGTTAGAGGATCTTTACATATATGGGAAAGAAAATAATAGTGATTTAATTATTGGTAAGTATGGTGTGGAAGGAAAAGGTAGAGGTGTTCCGAAAGCAGTGTTTGAGAATGGTAATGTGCCAAAAGCGGATATTATAGAAAACAGTTTGTTTTATGCATTATCAGTTTTAAAAATGTTTAAAAGTAATATTATACATAAAAATAAAATTCGTTTTAAAACAAATGCTAAAACTGCAGAGGATCAACTTTTCACTATAGAATTCCTTATGAATTCAAAAAATTATTCTATTAAAACTGATTATGAATACTACATTGTTGTGAATGATTTCTCGTCTAAAAATCATCTGTCTACTAAAAAAAGCACACCGAAACAATATTTTTCTACTATAAGCAATATCTATAACGCAATATATTGCAGTAAAGTATACAAAAAACGAGTACTCCGTGACAAACTTGCAGCGAAGTATACAACAAGGCTATTGAGACATGGACAGAATAAGCATTTTTCAATTAGTAAAATGAGTTACAAAGAGAAAAAAGAATGGATTAAATATTTATCAAAAACTATAAATGAAGTTCCTAGAACCGCAGATACATATGTAACACCTATATTTAATTTAAAATTGGAAGCTATACGTCAAAATAACCTATTAGCTGTGATGACTGCAGATAAAATATTAAAAGGTGGTTAAAGATATAATTGGAAAACTTTAATTATGAAAATAGACATTACTTAGCATTGAAGCAAGAAGATTTAAAACTAAACAAAGAAAAAATTGAATGGATATTCACGAATTATGAGCAAATTACATTTTCAGTTAAATGGAACAAAAATAAAACACCAATATTAATGATGAATGGGTATAAAATAGCAAGTATTAGCAATTTAAAAATCCATATAAACATTCATGATTTAAAAGGAGACTTTAATTTTAATAATACCCCTCTTCTCCGTGTATCTTGTAGATTTTAAATTTCTTTAAGGCGGTAAGATAATGAACCATATAAGTGAATAGATTCATAAAATTCTATTACTGGAATTGCTTTAACAGTCTTATTAACTGCTTGAGTGATATCATTGTTTGTGATTAACATCTCAGTTTACATTGGCAATGCTAATTGATCATATTATAAAAAACAAGACAAACATGTCCTTTCAAAATCGGAATATTGTAAATGAAAACTTATTTAATTTATCATTTTTAATTATTAATACTAAAAAATATAAATTTTATCACACTAAAATTCTCAAAAATTATTTTTTAAAATTATAGTTTGAAAGTATTATTACTGGGTATAGATTAATGATTGAATCATTTACAAGGAGTGTTAAAAATGAAGTTAAAATTGGTGACTGCGGTAGCACTGTCAGGTATTTTGCTTACAGCATGTGGTAATGGAGATTCAGAGAGCGATACTAAATCTGAGGATTCTAGTAATAAAGATACAGATAAACAAGTCATTGCTTTAGATAAAATCAAAACAAGCCCCAAAGATGCTATTAAAAAAGCACAAGATGAGTATAGTGGACAAGACTTAAAAGGCATTACTTATGAAAAGAGTAATGGTGAATGGGCTTATAAAATAGAGCAACAAAAAAATGGTGAAGAATCAGAAGTTATCATTTCTGATAAAAACAAAGAGGTTTTAAATAAGGAAACTGAAAATGAAGATTCAGAAAATGAAAATGAAACATTTAAATATAATGATGCCATCGACTATAAAGAAGCTATTAAAAAAGGACAAGAAGAATTTGATGGCGACATCAAAGAATGGTCCCTATCTGAAGATGATGGCAAACTCGTTTACGATTTAGACCTAAAAGATGACAGCACTAAGCACGAAATCACAATCGATGCTAAAAGTGGTGATGTACTAAATAATGAACAAGACGATTAAAATTCACTAAATAATAAAGGAGGATCAATATGAAGTTATTGATCCTCCTTTATTTATGATTTCTATAAAGTTATGACTTATATGATGTGTTTGTTCCCCATAGAAATAGACAATCTATTCCACATATTGATTTGATTAATGATTAATATTAAGTCTGTGTACTCCTCTTCTGTATACAGTTTACGAACTTCGTTAAATAGTTCCTCTGAAACACCATTTACAGTAATATTCGTTACTGCTTCTGTAAGTTCAAAAGCCAGTTTCTCTTTATCAGAATATATATTTGTTTCATGCCATGCATTTAATAAATAGATTTCTTCTTCTGATACTTTCATTTTTCTAGCATCTGCAGTATGCATACCAATACAAAAAGCACAACCATTTATTTGAGAGACACGTATCTTAATCAACTCTCTTAACTTTCTATTAATAGATGTTTTCTTTAATTGTTTTTCCAAATCCATTATTAATGCCATTTCTTCTCCAGCAATTTCATA
Organism: Staphylococcus sp. AntiMn-1; assembly: GCF_001663395.1. Classification (NCBI taxonomy): domain Bacteria; kingdom Bacillati; phylum Bacillota; class Bacilli; order Caryophanales; family Staphylococcaceae; genus Staphylococcus; species Staphylococcus sp. AntiMn-1. The sequence continues at coordinate 158,747 of NZ_CP012968.1, read as the reverse complement.
ATAATCTATTCTATTTTCCAAAAATGAACCCCCATAATCATGATTATTCTAATTCAGTATAATTTCTAAGGTTAAGAATCACAATTTGTTTGTTTACACTCTTCTTGTATAACCTCATTTTGTATTACTATTTCACATATTTCAGATTGTAAAAGACTTGAATGTAACAAAAAAATAACCATCTCCGAAGAGATGGTTACGTCTGAGAGTTTGTCTGAACCCACACCCTAAGGTGTACGTTAGACCCACTCTATCTGACAACACCCTAGGGTGTCCACAACAATAATATAATAATTTCTGATAAAAGTAAATCCTTATTTAATTTAATGAAAGTTATAGTTTGACAACATATTTTTTAATATTAATTATGGGGATTACAATTTTTATAGTAGTCTATTGAAAGTAAAAACACCGAAACCCTATTATATCAGGTTTACGGTGTTTCAAAAAAGTTCAACTTATGTAAATAGCGGAGAGTGAGGGATTCGAACCCTCGAGACGCTTGTGACGTCTACACACTTTCCAGGCGTGCTCCTTCGGCCAACTCGGACAACTCTCCAATATAATATAAAAAAACAGAAGCGATATTTCACTTCTGTTTGTATGACCCCGACGGGACTCGAACCCGTGTTACCGCCGTGAAAGGGCGGTGTCTTAACCGCTTGACCACGGGGCCATATGGCTCCACAGGTAGGACTCGAACCTACGACCGATCGGTTAACAGCCGATAGCTCTACCACTGAGCTACTGTGGAATAATTTAAATGGAGCGGGTGATGGGAATCGAACCCACAACATCAGCTTGGAAGGCTGAGGTTTTCCCATTAAACTACACCCGCTTAATTAATCATTATGGGGCGGATGATGGGGATCGAACCCACGCGTGTCGGAACCACAATCCGATGTGTTAACCACTTCACCACAACCGCCAAAGCAATATTAAAAAATGGTTCAGGACAGAGTCGAACTGCCGACACATGGAGCTTCAATCCATTGCTCTACCAACTGAGCTACTGAACCATAATGATAATGGCGGTCTCGACGGGAATCGAACCCGCGATCTCCTGCGTGACAGGCAGGCGTGTTAACCGCTACACTACGAGACCTAAAATAAAAATTGCGGGAGGCGGATTTGAACCACCGACCTTCGGGTTATGAGCCCGACGAGCTACCGCTGCTCCATCCCGCGGTAATATTATTAATGACGCCTACCCAATTAATATACCATGAATCTTTACTTAATGTCAACAACTTTTTAAAAGTAATTTACATTGGCTTAATCAGGAATTAAAACTTTAATGCGATAATTGATGTTTGTACATCCCCTATCAATCAATACTTACTTAGTATATAAATTCCTAACGCTTTAGTCAATAACTTTTAAAAACTATTTTGTGTAAAAAAGGAATATAATAATAATATTTTATCTTTAGTTCCTTATTTATACAAAATTCTATTGTTTTCACGCTTAAATACTACATTTGTTGTGATGTCATTACAATAAATATTGTACATTAAAGAACAATAACTAATTAAATAATGTTCTTTAATGTTAAATACTAAATTACTTACTCATGATACCTTGCATTTTTCCGTGTAAAATTGTGAATGTGGTAAAGCCGTCATCTTCCATAAAATGGCCACCATTCTCTGTTACTTTACACACACCATTTAATGTATCCATTAATCTTTTAGTTTCTAAGTAAGATACATATTTATCATTTTTAGAACACAAACCATAGAATTGATCTACTTTATTTTTAACAATCTCATAGTCGATTGCTTTTGTTTCAGGATCAATATATGCATCTATTTCTTCCGCGTCATCCATGAAACCTGCAACACTAAACAGACCTTCTATATGATTTATATTCGTTTCTTCTATGTACTTTAATGATGCTAAAGTACCAAAACCATGTGTTATAAAATATGTTTCATATTTTTTAACAGTGATTTGGTCTTTCATTCTTTCCACCCACTGCTCAAGATTATCATTTTCTTCTACTGGTAAATCAAATAATGTTACATTATAACCTTCTAAAATAAGGTTATTAGCTAACCATTGATACCAATGGTTTGTAGCATCTCCAATTTTGGAATGTACAATTATAATATCTGTCATAAATATTCCTCCTGTACAATAGCTCATAAATCATTGTTATTTTGCTACCGTATCCGCTTCTACTACGCTATATATTAAGTATCTCACAATTGTTATAAATATTAAATTATCCAACAATTAAAAATATAAAAATAAGCCGTTATTTCGATATAACAACTTATTATATCGAAAAACGACTCTTCAAAGTTTTATTATAGTTCTGCTATTAATTCTTCTACAGCATTTTTGCCTTGTTGAATACAGTCAGGTAATCCTACTGCTTCAAATGAGGCGCCAGTAATACGTAGCCTTGGATAACTTGTTCTAATATGAGCTTGTACTTCTTTAATACGATCTATATGACCTACATGATATTGTGGCATGCTTTTAGGTAATCTATTCACGATGCTGAAATCTGGCGCACCTTTAAATGTCATCATTTGACTCAAATCTTTTTTAACAATATTTACTATTTCGTCGTCTGTGTGATCGTTCACGACCGTGTCATTAGGTTTACCTACGTATGCACGAATAAGTACTTTACCTTCTGGTGTTGTAAATGGCCATTTTTTACTTGTCCATGTACAAGCAGTGATACTCGTCTTACTTGTACGCGCAATGACAAATCCTGTACCGTCATATGTGTTTTCAATATTTTGCTCATCAAAAGCTAATACGACTGTTGCAACAGTCGTAGAATCCATAGTATTGAAATAGTCAAAGGAAGGATCATTGCCAAACCATTGCATAAATGTTTGATGTGGCGTAGTAACCAAGACACCATCATATTCTATTTTCGATTCTGCCGTAACGATTTCATAAGATTTTTGAGCAACGATAATATCTTGAATAGGCGTATTAAACTCTATTTGGACACCAAGATCTAATACATATTTAGTTAAAGCCTCTATAAATGAACTCAAGCCATGTCTGAATTGCTTGAATTGGCCTTTTGGCGCTCCTGGATATAGTTGACGTTGTTTCTGTCGCTGTACTTTTTCATATCGCATACCTTTAATTAAACTACCAAATTGTTCTTCTCTTTGCTTGAATTCTGGAAAAGTACTCATCAAACTCAAGTCATCTATATTCGTACCGTAAATGCCACCCATTAGAGGCTCTATTAAGTTTTCTAACACTTCATCTCCTAAGCGCTGGCGGAAAAATGATCCGACTGAAATATCATGTTCTATTTCTATCGATTTCTTAAATAAATCTAACCCAGCTATTAATTTACCTGTAGGAGAAATTAGATTTGTTTTTAAAAAGGGCTTAACATCAGTTGGTACACCTAAAATTGACCCACCTGGGATGGGGAATAATTTATTTTTAGCATATATATAAGACTGCCCTGTTTGGTTTGTAATAAGGTCATTTTCTAAACCAACCTCTTTAGCAATATCTGTCATAATCTGTTTGCGTCCTAAATAAGATTCTGGCCCAAGTTCGATAGTGTATCCTTCAGTTCTATATGTTTGAATTTTACCACCAGTTCTATTAGACGCTTCATATATAGTGACATCAATATCAGGTCGTTGTTGTTTTATAAAATATGCACTTGATAAACCTGTAATACCAGCACCAATAATCGCAATACTTTTAGTCAAAACAGTTCACGCTTCCTTTAATAAACATTTTTGATTTCATCAACGATTGCTCCAATAAACAAAGGGTCCGTATTAGGCATTGACGGACGGAAATAGTTAACGCCTAATTCGTCGCAGACTACTTTACATTCATAATCATTGTCATATAACACTTCTAAATGTTCACATACAAAACCAACAGGAGTGTAAATGAAATTTTTATAGCCATGTTCATTATATAATGCTCTAGTTAAGTCTTGAACATCTGGTCCTAACCACGGTGTACCAGTGTTACCTTCAGATTGCCATCCTTCAGCTACATGGATAATATTAGAATGTTCTTCTAATAATTGTGCTGTATGATGTAATTCATTTGGATAAGGATCATTATTCTGCTCAATAAGTCCTTTCGGTAAACTATGCGCTGATACAACTAATACAGTTTCATCATGTTCTTCTTGTGGAATTTCCGCTAATGATTCATTCACTTTTTCTGTCCAATATTGAATGAATTTAGGTTGTTGATAATAGTGCTCTACATGTTTAAATGTAATGCCATATTTATCCGCTTCTTTTTGAGCCCTTGTATTATATGAACCTACTGAGAAACTAGAATAATGTGGAGCCAACACTACTGTAACAGCTTCTTCTATACCTTCTTCATGCATTGATTTAACCGCATCTTCTATAAACGGGTGTATGTGTTTCAAACCAATGTATAATTTAAATTCAACATCACTGTATGCTTCGTTTAGTGCATCACAAAGTGTTTCAGCTTGACGATTTGTTGTATTAGCTAATGGTGATAACCCACCGATATGTTTGTATCTATCTTTTAAATCTTGTAATTCTGCTTCTGTAGGTTTTTTGCCATGTCTAATATCTGTGTAGTAAGCCTCAATATCACTTTCTTGATATGGCGTGCCATATGCCATAACTAATAAGCCTATTGTTTTTGTCATTTTTAAATCATCCTTTTGTATAATAAATTTTAGATGTATATGACATAATAAATTGTTACTCTTGGTGACGTGTGTTTATGTCTACTATCTCTTCGTATAATCATGAACGAATGTCGTTATACGTTTAAGTGTCTCAGGTTTAACTTCAGGAAAGACGCCATGTCCAAGATTGAAAATGTGCTGTCCATGTTCCATTCCTTGATCTAATATTGGTTTTAATCTTTCTTCAATAACGTCCCATGGTGCTAATAACAATGATGGGTCTAAATTGCCCTGTAAGGTTCTAGTGATATGCAGATTTCCAGCTTCTTTGATAGAAAGTCTCCAATCTAAACCTAATACATCGATTGGTAATGAATTCCACTCATGTGCTAAATGACTCGCACCTACACCAAATAATATTACAGGTACATCATGCTTCGCTTTTATACCATTAATAAGTTTCTCCATCGCTGGTTTAATATAATAACGATAATCTTTTACATTTAACGCCCCAGCCCAAGAATCAAACACTTGAATTATCTCTGCTCCAGCTTCAACTTGAGCAGATGTATACGTGATGGACATATCTACTAAATGATCCATAAGTGCAAACCAAGTTTCTTCGTCACTATACATCATCGCCTTAGTAAAATTATAATTCTTTGAAGGTCCACCTTCAATCATATAACTTGCTAATGTAAATGGTGCTCCTGTAAAACCAATTAATGGCACATTTAATTTTTCTTCAGTCAATATTTTTATTGTATCTAAAACATAAGGCACATCTCGCTTAGGATCAATCTTCCCTAACTTTTCAACGTCGTGTATATTTTTTATAGGATTGTGAATTACTGGACCGATACCAGATTTTATCTCCACATCTACACCAATCGGCTGAAGTGGTGTCATAATATCTTTATACAGCACCGCTGCATCTGTATTATAATTATCAACTGGTAAATGTGTCACATAAGCACATAGCTCTGGTTGATGTGTAATTTCAAATAAAGAATACTTTTCTTTCAACTTTCTATATTCAGGCTGTGATCTACCAGCTTGACGCATAAACCATACTGGTGTGTGGTTTACCGCCTCACCATTTATCATATCTAGGATTGTATTATTTTTATTATGCACCTTGAATCCTCCTACATTATAATCATTCTTATTTATAATACCATACTGTTATATACGCCGTATTTCATTGTGTTAAAATGTCATAAAAAAGACAAACAGTCTACTTTTGTTATCTTAATCATTTGACTATTGTTTTCTTTTAGAAATCTATTATAATGTTATCAAAGACTATTGTTATATTTATTTGATAAAATAGATATATCTATAGTACAGTATAATAGTTATATGCACTTTCTTAAACAAAGCAAGGGGGAAATCTTATGAAAATTTATGCATCTTATGGTACGTTTGGTTATTTGAATCAAATCAGACTAAATAACCCTAGTCATAACTTATTACAATTTTCAGCTTCTGACTCTTCAGTAATCATAGAAGAAACAGATAATCAATCCGTTTTAAAACAACCTTTAGTTTATGAAGTTCTAAAGGCTGAGGGTGATTTAGATGAGAATAACTTTTATTCAGTAATATTTATTCCGACTTCAGAAGATCATGCATATCAATTAGAGAAAAAATTGGAAGGCTTTTCTACTGATTTCAATCAATTTGCTGGTTATAGAAGTTATCGTTTCTTAAAACCGGAACAAGGTTTAACATATAAGATTTACTTTGGCTTCGAAAGTAGAAATGCTTATGAAGATTTTAGAGCTTCATCTTTATTCAAAGACAACTTTGATAAGTTGGCATTAAGCCAGTTCTTCGGCTCAAGTCGTCAACATTCGAGTTATTTCGAAAGACATTTATTCCCGATTGATGATAATTAATATTGAAAATTACAATTTTTAAAATAAAAAGTCGTTTCTTATGCGATGGATAAACTATCTATCGCACCGAGAAACGACTTTTTTTAATCTCTTAACAATGTTTCTTGATATTTAAGTTTTTTAATGACATTTATTATTGTTAGCCAACCTACAAGGAAGAATAACAAACCAAAGTAACTATAGAGTGGAAATACAAAAGCATAAACGATAATAAATAACGCTCCTACAATTAACATTAATCTATATAAGAATTGTTCATATCCTTTTATTACTTTTGATTCAGTAACCGGCCATACTTGTGGCCACAAACCATAAGCTTGTTGTGTATAAAATTGTGCCATTTGTAATAAGATAATGTACATAAACAAGCTACCAATAATTAACATGATAATGGGTTGTTCTAACCAAAACATTAAAACAAGCGCAAGAATTACTAATCTTAAAATGATATTAAAAGCATCTTTACCGCGCACAAAACTTCTTATAAATAAATAAAGATACATATAATTTGAATTAAACCTTTTACGCTTAGGCGTAATTAGCAATGGATCTAGATAACTTCTTCTTACCGCTGTTTCTTTAAGATGTTTTACATCCGTAAACATATTAACGAATTTATAATAATTCATATGATGTTGATGTTCTGATTTAATCATTTTTTCCCAAGGATATAAATGTGTCTTATTTTGATAACGAATCAACATTGTTATGCCGATTAGGATAAAAACAGAAGTAATACTTGATAGTTGTTTCGGCTCTAATGCTAAGTAATATCCAGATGTGAAAATAATAAAGAGTAATACATAAAGAGACCAACGTTCTAATCGGTATTTATACCATTGCCATTTTAGTAATAGCCCTAATAATGGAAAAATGAGTGCTAATACAGCAAACAAAATATAAAAACCAAAAGTTTGATTATTAATCACAAAAAACAATGGGAATAACACAATTAGTATTACTACTTGTATCCCTATTCGAGAAAAGTAACTATATATTAAACTATGTTTCATATATTCCGACATGTGTTTTTCAAATGGTAATAGAAAAAGTCTATCTGCATCTTTAAGCAACGTTCTAATTGGAAACATTGATGTTAATGCTACGACGATACTAGCAACCAAAGCGTAATTAAAATGCTTTGGTATAGATTGTAGCCAATCACCATAGCCTACTAGAAAGGCACCAAACATAATTACAAGAAATACAGAGAAATGACCATTAAATATGAATTTATTATAGTATTGTTTTTCTTTGCTTATCTCTTGTTTTCTTGTACTAAATAATTGTTTCGCATTTTGGTTCATGTTTGTTGGCCACCTTGTGTGACATGGATATATATTTCATCTAGCGTTTTACCTTTTAAACCTGTTTGTGCTCTTAGTTCATCTAAGTTTCCGAATGCTACAATTTGCCCTTCGTCCATAATTAAGAATCTATCGCAGTATCTTTCTGCAGTCGCTAAAATATGTGTACTCATTAATACCGTACGACCTTCGTCTTTTTTCTCAACCATTAAATCTAACATGGATTGAATGCCTAAAGGATCTAATCCTAGAAATGGTTCATCAATAATGTATAATTCTGGATCTACAATAAAAGCACAGATAATCATCACTTTTTGCTTCATACCTTTAGAAAAATGGCTTGGAAATATATTCAATTTATCTTCTAAGCGAAATGTTTTTAATAAAGGTTGTGCCTTTTCCATTGCAGCTTCTTTGCTAATATTATAAGCCATAGCTGTCATGTAGATATGTTCTTGCAATGTTAATTCTTCATAAATAACCGGAGCCTCTGGAATATAAGATAATTTCCTTCTATAAGTTTCAACATCTTGCTTTATATTTGTATTAGAAATTGTCATTTCACCTTCCATAGGTGTCAGCAAGCCAAGCATGTGCTTAATTGTCGTACTTTTACCTGCTCCGTTTAATCCAATAAGCCCAACAATTTCACCTTGGGTTAATTCGAAATTTATATTTTTAATTACAGGTCGTTTACCATAACCGCCTGTTAAATGTTCTATTTTTACTGTCATATGGCACCTCCACAAATTATATTGTATCAAAAATCAGTCTATAGGCATAAATTTACTGCGAAAAATGACGGAAATAATATACTAATGCTATAATAGTCAGTAACAATCTTACAAGGAGTGAAGATTCATGTCAGAAACAGTCTTTAGTAAAATTATTGATGGTGACATACCTAGCCATAAAGTATACGAGGATGATTATGTTTACGCATTTTTAGACATTTCTCAAGTTACAAAAGGTCACACACTATTAGTTCCTAAAAAAGCATCAGCCAATATTTTCGAAACAGATACTGAAACGATGAAACATATTGGCGCAGCATTACCTAAAGTAGCCAATGCGATTAAAAAAGCATTTAACCCTGATGGATTAAATATTATACAGAATAATGGTGAATTTGCCGATCAATCTGTCTTCCATCTTCATTTCCACTTTTTACCAAGATATGAAAACGATGTGGATGGCTTTGGCTATAAATGGGAAACGCATGAAGAGACGATTGATGATGACCAAAAAGCTAAACTCGCACAAGAAATAGCAGCTCAATTCGACTAAATATGCTTATTTTATCTCATATGGGGTATATAAACCATATTAAAGAATGCGATATTATTTAGAAATGAGGAGAATTTTTATGAAAACAGCTCAAATATTATTAGGTCTTAGTGCTGGCGTTGCAACTGGTCTTGGCTTTGCTTTGATGAACCGCGATAAAAGAGAGTCTAACCAATTTAATGCACAAACAAAAAGACCTGCCGGCGCTGAATCAGAAGTTGATAGAGAAATTAATACCATTAAGCAAAGTATAAATGATATTACGAATTATATCTCTCAAATTAAATCTGAAAGTACAGAATTTGGCAGTACAATTGGTGATGAGGTAAAAACAATGATTGGTGATTTCAAATCTGATATCAATCCTAACATTGAAAAATTACAATCTCATATCGAGAATTTACAAAATCGTGGCGAAGAAATTAGTAAAACTTTTGAAAAAGATAAATAACTTACAGTTATTCAATTGATTTTATGCTAAACATCTATCAAGCCTAAACACAGAGCTGTAAACCTAAGCATTGTCCATAATGAGGTTTACAGCTCTTTTTATATACTGATAAAATCTTCTATAAAAGTATTCAATTGATCGCTTATTTCTTCTTTAATATACGCCCTATTTCATATTCAAAATTATCTTGACCTTTTTCCTGTTAGGATAGATAATACGAAAGTATATAAGTGCTGTTATTTATTAAGTAGAGGAGCATGATTTAGTTATGTATCTATGTACACGCCAAATTGATATTAATGCACGTTTCGGCTTACCTAGAATAGCATTTCTAAGTTTAGTCACAACGATCATTACATTCTTGATTGCCTATGAGATTTTGTATTTTTTTTCCAATACGAAATTAACAGATCAATATTTTTTAGTATTTTTAGTATTAGTGGTGATCTTATACCCTATTCATAAAGCAATTCATTTAGTATTTCTGTTTCCTTATTATAAATCTTTCAAAAAATATAAATTAGTGCGACATAAATCCGTACCTTTTTATAATACGTATGTGAACACACCTGTTAATAAATATTATTTTTGTTTTGATTTAATTACACCTGTAATCATTATTACGAGCATCTGTGCATATGCCAGCATACAATTCCCACAATTTGGTCATTACTTTATGTTTATTCTTGCATTAAATATGGGTTATTCAGTAATGGATTTTCTTTATTTAAAAATAATACTATTTTCCAATGAAGGTTCATATATAGAAGAACATCAAACAGGCATTAATATTTTAAATAAAGTTGACACTAAGTATGAACAATAAAGTGAAGTGATTTTGACATAAATCCAGTATGCTATGTTACACATGTAAATGGGATATTGCATAATAACTATCAGATACCTAATAAGTATTGTGGATGGGATAGAAATCAAATTTTAAATTTTGATTTCTATCCCACTTTTTTGTTTTTAATTCAAATTAATTTTAATAATCTATTTTTTTATAAATTTACTAATACTATAGTCCTAGAAACAGGGTTTCTTATTGGTGAACACAGCATAATATGTTATATTTACGTTGTTATTATTACAAAAGGAGTTTCCAACCATGAAAACATTTAAAAAAGTTATACTTCCGGTTACAGCAAGCGCGTTGCTATTAAGTGCTTGTGGTAGTAGTGCAACAGATTCAAAAGATGATACAATTATTTCATCAAAAGCTGGAGACGTTAAAGTAGAAGATGTCATGAGCAAAATGGGCGATGAACAAATTGCCAACAGTTCATTCTCAATCTTATTAAACAAATTACTAGCAGATAAATATAAAGACGAAGTTAATACGAAAGATATTGATAAAGAAGTCGAAAAAGAACAGAAACAATATGGCGGTAAAGAACAATTTGAAAGTATGTTAAAACAGCAAAAAATGTCTATAAGTGATTATAAAGAACAGAAGAAAACACAAGCTTATCAAAAAGAATTACTTAATGATAAAGTCGAAGTATCAGATAAAGAAATCAAAGAAAACACTAAAAAAGGTTCTCATATCTTAATTAAAGTGAAAGAAAACGAAGATGATAAAGAAGGTTTATCAGATAAAGATGCAAAAGCAAAAGCAGAAAAAATCAAAAAACAAGTCGATAAAGATCCAGACAAATTCGGAGAAATTGCAAAAGAAGAATCAGGAGATAAATCATCAGCTAAAAAAGACGGTAGCTTAGGCTATGTTATGAAAGGCCAAATGGAAGATGAATTTGAAAAAGCCCTCTTTAAACTTAAAGAAGGAGAAATTTCTAAAGTAGTGAAAACAGATTATGGTTATCACATTATTAAAGCAGACAAAGAAGACGACTTTGATAAACAAAAAGATAAACTTAAATCTCAATTATTACAATCTAAAGTACAAAAAGAGCCTAAATTATTAACAGATGCATACAAAGAGTTATTAGATGAATATAATGTAGACTATAAAGATAGAGATATCAAAAAAGCTATTGAAGATTCAATTTTAAACCCAGAAAAAATAAAACAACAACAACAGCAACAGCAGCAACAACAAGCTATGCAACAAGGTGGCGCTGGGATGTCTACAGGACAATAAAAATCCATCACAGAGACCCTGAAATAGCTAACACAAATTCAAAAAGGCTGATAGATCCCAAAAGAGATTCTATCAGCCTTTTTTATATATTATTTGAGGATGAGCTATTGATGCTCCAAACTACCCTCTTATATAAACAATAACGAGATTAGTCTAGTGACGTTGGATTATAAAACTGTCTGCCTTCTAGACCAAAAATACGTTCAGTAAATTGACCTTTATCCGTTTTCTTATATGCTTTTTCAAACATATTCATTTTTGCATCGATATTATCAATAAAGAATAATATTTCTGCTTCTTTCATATGCGGTAACTTAGGCGAACCATATTCCATCTTACCATGATGTGCTAAAATCATATGGCGTAATAAAAGTACTTCTTCTCCGTCAAGATTTAACTCTCTTGCCGCTTCTGCAACTTCATCACTTGCTATGGAGATGTGACCAAGTAAATTACCTTCTACTGTGTACGATGTAGCAACTGGTCCGCTTAATTCTCTTACTTTGCCTAGATCATGTAAAATAATTGAGCTATATAATAAACTACGGTTAAGTAAAGGATAAATATCACATATAGATTTTGCAACACGCAACATCGTTAATACATGATAGCTTAAACCACTAGAGAAGTTATGGTGATGTGTACTTGCAGCTGGGAATGTGAAAAATGCTTCCTGATGCTTACGTATCAAATGACGAGTAATACGTTGTAATGTAGCATTTTCAATATCTAGCATATAATGTGAAACTTCTTCTTGAATTTCATCTGGTGTTAATGGTGCACCATCAACAAAATCTTGAGTTTTCATATTATCTTCTGGTTTTGCTAACTTTATTTTATTGATTTTCATCTGTTTTCTACCACGATAATTGATAACATCACCAGTAACATGGACGATTTGTTCAGGCTCTAATATTTTCATATCTTCTTTTGAAACCGTCCATAATTTAGATTCTATATCTCCACTTTTATCTTGCAAATGTAGTGTCATATAATCTTTACCTTGAGCTGTCACACCTTGTATTGCTTTGTGAATTAGAAAAAAGTTATCTACAGAATCTCCAGGCTTTAAATTTTCTACGTTTCTCATTATTTACCGCCTTCCTCGAATTTATTCAAAGTAATGATTTGTTTTGAAGGCACACTTGTATCTTTCACACATGTAAAGAATAAAATTTGATAGTCTTTTGGCATTTGTCTTAAATAATTCATCATTATTTCTTTGCGTTGCTTATCAAAATGTACAAATGCATCATCAATAATAATAGGAAATGGATAGTATGGTTTTAACGTTTTGATTAAACTCAAACGTAATGAAATATAAAGTATTTCTTTAGTAGACTGACTAAGTTCTACTGGTTCATACATTTGACCATTTTGCTGTTTCACCATTAATTCATCGTTTGCATAAGTCACTTGTACGTAATGACCATTTGTTAAATGCGTAAATATCTCAGTTGCTTCGCTTATCACTTCTGGTAAACGTTTATCTTTAATTTGTGCAATGTGACCTTCTACTAAAGATTGTAAGTAACTCAGACTTGCCCAATCTTTTGCTTCGTCATTTACTTTATTTTTAAGAATATGGAATCTATGTCTTAAATCAGCTAATGTCTTGTCTGTCTCCATATCAGTTATTTTTGCGTTTAAGTCACTAACTTCTGACTGCATTTCTAAATATTGATCATTATATTCGTCTACTTGTCGTGCTAAGACTTCATCTTCGTGCGTTAATTGCGCATAAGTCTTTTCACTTAACCTTGAACTTAAATCATAATTATAATTTTGATTCTCTAGGTATTTCGATAAATCGTTAAACCTAGTCATTTGTTGTTGGTAATTTTGATATTGTACATGGTGTTGGTAATAAGTTTCTTCATCAGAAGCATTAACATAGCCAAATAACTGTGTGATCACATTATTATTTTCATTTAATCGATTGCGTAGTTGCGATACTTCACTCTCAATTAATTTGATTTGCTCATCGTTTCTATTCCATTTTTCAAGATTAGTTGTTTCTTCTTTGAGCCACTGTCTAATGTCATGGAATAATGATAAATCATTAAAATACGTAAATTGATTATTTGTAATTTCTTTAGCATGCGCATAAAAGGCTTCTAATGACTCACGTAATTGACGCGCTTGTTCTTTAAGTTCATCGATGTGTTTATCATGGTCTTTAATCTTATTCATTGTGCCAATACTATCAATGATCAGTTCATCTGACATTTTATCAGATAAATGTAAATCTGATTTAACTTTGTGAATACTGTCTTGGGCTTCTTGGTACTGTTTTTGAGCTTGTTCTAAACTCGTTGCTAAATATTCAGCTTTTTTATCAAGTGCTTCTTTTGTCTTAACTGTACTATGCAACTGTTCTCGCACTCGGTACTGATCATCCAAATCAAAGTCGAGATCATAATTATCTTCTAAATGCGTAATTTGTCGTTGCAAATCATCTATTTCTTTTGAGAAAGTTTCACTATGACCTATTTCTTTAGATTTTACAAAGAAAACGCCTATGATAAATATGACTGACAATATCGCAAATACAACGCCAAAGAGTATGTTCGCAGATATGAATGAGAAAATCGTTAGTCCTATACTTATTACTGCTAAGATAATTAAACTTATGCGTAATAGATTCTGTTTTTTCTCATTTTCTTGTTGATCTTTATCAAAAGCCTCTTTCATTTTTTGGTAAAGGTTATTCTTTTCTTGAAGCTCGAAAACTTGTTTATTATATTGTTTTTTCTTTTCAAAATTTTCTTCAGGTACAATATCTGCTTCTAAAGCATCTATTTCCGTAGCATTGGTCTCTTGATCAATTTTATTCTCTTCGATATTACGTTCTAATTGTTGTACAAATGCAGTTTGTTCTTGTTTGTTTTTAATTTGATTACTTACAAAACTTTTCATTGCTTCTGAACTGTCAGCTTGATGATGCACATCATGCCAACCAATATTGGACTTCAGGCCTGTCTTTTCGCGTTCTTTATCTTGGATGTCTTTTTCAATAGCTTTAAGTTCGTATTCTTTTTGTTTAATTTCATTCTCTTGTTGGTGTAAGTGATTGAAAGCATCTATATCACTTTGTTTCGGAACATTAATTTTTTCGTTTTCTGATTTAAGATGTGCTAACTTTTCTTCTCTCAAGCCTAAATCTCTTTTAAGGTTTTGGGTTTGAATTTTTGCAGATTCATAGCGATCAACACCTTGTTCAGGGAAAAGTACTGGTTCAATATTAAGTTGAGATTCTAGCGTTTTCCACTCTTGTGTTTGTTCGTGCAAAGTGAGTTCTTTTTGTTTCTCGTTATGCATTTTTGATAACTGTGCTAGATTTTGCTTTATATTATCTAACCTGCGTTCTGATTTATCTTTATCATCTACAAGTCTTTTATAAGTAGTTAACTTCGACTCTTCGACTCTAATTTGACCCTCTAATTCTTTCAACTGTTCTAATTGCTGATTAATAATTGGATTACGTCCATTTTTTTTATATAACATTTCTTTTTTCTCATTTAAAATGCCACGCATACTAGTAAATTCTGTAGAACCTAATGCACCCGCTTGTAATAAATAATTTTGTAATTGAGTCTCATCCATATTTTTATGAATATCTTGTAGTCCAAGTACATCAAAAGAAAAAATACCTTGGTATGTACGTTTAGAAATAAAATTCAATTCTTTTTTCAACCAATTTTCATCTTTAATCGTGCCATTAGGTAAATAAACTTTCACATCGCCCACTGCACTACCTTTTATACGCTCAACATCAACTAATGTACCATCGTCTTGAATCAAAGTTAATTTACCGCCATATTGATTACCTAATCGTGGTTCTAATCGTGGTTCATTTTCTTTCTTTGTTGGAAAACCAAATAGAATGGAGTGAATAAAAGCTTGTATCGTAGACTTTCCAGTTTCGTTTTCACCATATATTTCAGTGAAAGTCTCATCAAATTCGATTGTTCTTTGTATAAATCTGCCATAACCATATATCTCTAACGATTTAATTTTCATATTATTCCTCCCTCATATCTGACTTTAATAATTCTTCGGCATGTTCAATCAAACCACGTCGATCAAAATCACTATAATTTTCAAGATATTTAGAAGCTTTTGGATTTAAATACAAATCGTTCATAGCTTTATCATACACAGTGTTGTCATCGATTAATTCTGGCGAAAATTCTTTCACTAATGTATTTTGATCTTCATATTTATTATTGATTGTTAAATTTTCAATAAATACAAAGTTATGTTCATTTTCTTCGTAATCACTAATCATTTCATGAACTTGTAACGCGTCTTGTTCAGGTATCATTTGATCAGAATTAACAATAACCTTTAATTGATAAATCGATTTACCTTTTTTTCTCACTTGTGTTTTAAAAGTTTGAATTGCTTCAAAAAGACCTTGTTTAGATGTTTTATCTGTTTCAAGCGTTGCTTTTTCAAAACGAATAAATTGTGTAGGTACGAATTTAGCCTCAAGATTTAGATCGTCACCTTCTACTAACAAACAACCTTTTTCGCCTAATTCTTTAAAGTGTCGGCCTTGTATATTCCCTGGATAGTGAATTTGAGGCATATCACTTAATTGTTGACGCTCATGAATATGACCTAATGCCCAATAATGATACAGCTTATTGTTTAAATCTTCTAATCTGAATTCTGTATAACGGTCTTTAGTGCTAGATTTACTATATGTACCATGAAGTATGCCAATATGGATTCCCTTTTGTCCTTGGCTTGATGGATAAGCATCTAATTTATTTTCGTAACTTGCATCATTTTGATAACTAAACCCGTGAAGGTAGATTTCTTCACCATTTTTAGTAATTGTTTGATAAGTTTCTACATTTTCTGAGAACACTGAAACGTTATCTGGCCATTCTGTACCAATACTTGAAGATAATGGATCATGATTGCCGTGACAAATGTATACGAATATTTGTTCTTTAGATAAGCGCTCAAATTGCTCTTTCAAAAACACTTCTGCACGTAATGTCCGGTTCTGTTGGTCAAATAAATCACCAGAAACAATCATAAAATCTATTTCTTCATTCAATGCTAAATCTACTATTTTTTTAAAGCTTTCGTACGCACTTTTTTGCATATCTTCAAAAATCGACTGACTTAAATAGCTTCTTGACTTAAATGGGCTATCTAAATGTAAGTCAGCACAATGAATAAATTTCACCATACAGTACAGTTCTCCTTTATCTAAAGGTTTATTTAAGATGATACATGCGAGACAATCTATAAATGAATTGGTTACTTATTCAAATTTTAAGATGTGTGCATGCGAATACCTTGTATCTCTATATTTTACCACATTGTCTAAGATTCAGTCGATAAAACAAAAAAAGCTACAATACATAAAATGTATTGTAGCTGGAAATCAAAAATCTGATTAATTGATATTAGTCAGCGTAGATTTCGTCTAAAGGTTTAACAATGATTTGGTTGATTTCTTGGAAGATTTGGCTCATGTTTTGTTCAGCAGCCATTAATTCTGAAATGTTTGAATCATTTTCGATTTTTTGAGCTTGTTCTTGTGCTTTTTGTAGCTCTTCTTCACCGATTTCTTCACCTTGCATTTGTTTTTGTTGGAATTCTAATTGAGTTTCGCGGAATTCGTCAAATAATTCTTTTGACTCTTTATTTTCTTTAACATTTGCATAAGCTTTTTGAATAGCTTGGTATTCATCACTTTCTCTTAAAGCTTGTTCTAATTGATTTGCATGATCGTGTAAATTTACTGCCACTATGCTTCACTCCTTTTTTGTATATGTGTGAAAACCACATCGGTATTACAATAACATAATTTAATATGTTATACAAAAATTGCAATTACGCCTTGTAATAGCCCTATTATGCCCCCTAATAAAAAACCTAAAAGCATAATTAATTTCAGTTCTTTATTTGCGATATCAATAATTAATTTTTCTATATAAGCTAAATCAAATGTATTAATTTGTTCTTCAATCATTTGTCTTAAATTAATCTTTTTCATGATTGGAGATATATGTTTAGATATATTCTCTATAATAACATCTGTTAGTTTTTGACAAACTTTGCTTTCTAAGAAATGAATAAAGCTTGGCATTAAAGTATTAAACGATTGTTTTGATACTTTATCTACATCTAAATAACCAACGGCTAATTCAGTTACAGAAGTTTTAAATGAATTGTACTGACTTTCACTAACAAGTTCATTTAAATTTTTAGCTTTCACAGTCTCATATTCATTATCAATGACCTGTTTTGCAATTGCCTTAGCTTTAGGATGTTTAGTTAAACGAATAAGTTCATGCTGAATACGATCAGCAATACTCTCTTTAGTCATAAACATTTGTAATAAGCCAACTATTTTACCTTTCTCGTTGAAGAAAGTCTCCAACATAGATGCAATATCAGCCGCACCTTTTTCTGAATTGAGGTACACACTTGCTCTTTCAAATAATAAATCAGGAACTAAATCTATTTTACTATCAATGCTAGCTTCTATTTCTTCAGGAATAATCTGCTTGATAGGTGTAGTTTGATTATCTTGATAAAATTCATCTAATTTATTTGAAATCACTAAGTCTAATTTTTCATTTGCTAACTGCGTAATATCTAAATCTAACTTATCAGCAAAATATTGCAATGTCATATTTTCTTGTTTTAATTTTTGAATTTGATTGAGTAATACTTCTTCAATTGCTTGTCTTGAAGATGGTGTATTTAATTTTGATTGGATTAAACTTTCCGTTAATAAGTGTTCTTCAACAACTTGACCAATCTTATCAGCGACTTCTTTTCTACGTTTTGGTATTAATCCAGGTGTAAAGGGTACACGTTTATTAAAAATATAATAGGTTTTAAATGGATGAAATAGCATTCTAACTGCTAAAATATTTGTTACTCCACCTATCAATGACCCAATCACCATCATAAATACAATTATTAAAAAAGTTTGCATAGATGATTTCTCCTTTGAATTCTATACTTTATTTCTGTTTTATTGAAAGACTATTTTAAATTACAATCATTTTTACATTGTATAATACTTACTATAAAAATGTGTAATAAAAATATCTTGCTTTTCAAATTTAGTTACTTAATTTATCTTAAATATCACCAGTAACTACAACAAAGTTACAAAACAACCAAATAAAAAAAGACCTAAATCTTTGTTTAGGTCAAGTAGAGTAAAGTGACTAAATCATTCATATACAATTTAAAGTCCCATGTCACCCAATTATATAAATAATGATTCTCCTATCACAAAATGAATTAATATTATACGTGCATTAATTCTTCTTTTGATATTCTGCCGAAGTATGTTTCAGCTTCTCTTAATTTAGACGTTCCAAATATTGGTTGCGTTTCATTATTAAGCACACGATAGATATCACTTACTTTATTACTTTGTAAGATAAATCCGTTGCGGCTATCAATCGTATTCCAGTATATGTCACTTGTTGTTGAATGGTTAGGGTATGCACAATGATTACGAGAAATCGTTTGTACCATTTCTAAAGGATCACAACCAAAAGTACTATTTAAAACATCTGAATCTCTGAATAATGCACAAATTGACACACACGTAGTCCAGTTAGGTAATACTCTCTCTTTTTCTATTTGTACTAATGTCTTTTTTGAAAGACCAATAGTTTGGGCCATCGTATCTTGCGTATAACCTGCTTCAATACGTACCATTTTAAATTTTGTTTGAATTAAATCTGTGAATTGCTGTCTATCCATTACTTTAATCTACCTTTCATAAAAGAATATTTTA
Source organism: Staphylococcus sp. AntiMn-1 (assembly GCF_001663395.1). Taxonomy (NCBI): domain Bacteria; kingdom Bacillati; phylum Bacillota; class Bacilli; order Caryophanales; family Staphylococcaceae; genus Staphylococcus; species Staphylococcus sp. AntiMn-1. Next base: position 139,275 of record NZ_CP012968.1, on the reverse strand, counting down.
TCCGGACACAAGAAATTGCAATAATACACGCTTCTTGAAACACAAATTACATCTTAATACAATTTTCAAGAAAATAAAAGAGTGAAATGAAATTTTCATCGTTTTTTATCATTGGCGCAATTATCAAAATAATCAATCTTATATCTTATAAATAAGTTACAAACAAAAACATTTTGATTGTAAGCGTATTATTTTTGTGAAAAGTGTCATTTTCCTAAATTACTTATTACTCTTTTAAGATAAAAACACTATTTATCATTATAGCCTACTTTACCTATTTACGCATAGAAAAAGATTAAAAAATTTTAAAAGTTATCAAATTGAGCTATAATCGTTTACTTTTTTCTGAATTTTCATTATACTCTGAGTTACTTTTCAAAATTAGAGGTGCTTAAAATGGAAGATAAATACATATTACTAGCTACATGTTCAGACAAAGTTGGAATTACATCATTAATCACAAATATCATTTCACAATATGATTCTAATATTTTACATTTAGATCATTTTACTGAATATGGTCATGCACAAGATGCGGATGGAAAATTATATTTAAGATTTGAATTTAATAAAGTACCCTTAGTAAAAGAAGCTTTAGAAAAAACACTAAGTGAAAATGATATCGAATTTAATTTATTCGATAATAGTCATAAAACTAAAATCGCATTATTTGTTTCAAAAGAAGACCATGCGTTTAATGAAGTTTTACTGAGAGTGAAACGTGGAGAAATACCTGCGGAAATTGTATGTGTTGTCAGTAATCACGAAAATAATAGACATTTTGCAGAAACGTTTAATATTCCTTTTTATTACGTACCTAGTAATAATGCAAAAGATTTAGTTGAAAAAGACATTTTAGATATTTGTGCTAAACACGAAATTGAACTCATTGTATTAGCAAAATATATGCAAATTCTAAGTGATCATTTCGTGAGCCAATACCCAAATCAAATCATCAATATTCATCATTCCTTCTTACCTTCATTTATTGGAGCAAATCCTTATAAACAAGCTTGGGAACGTGGGGTGAAACTTGTAGGAGCTACGAGTCACTATGTAACTTCTGACTTAGATGAAGGCCCTATCATTGATCAAGATGTGACGCGCATTAATCATCGTTATAATGTCCAGGACTTAAGAAAAATTGGTCGTCATGTTGAATCAAGTGTATTAGCACAAGCTGTGGAATACCATGTACAACACAAAGTAATTGTTACAAAAGGAAATAAAACAATCGTATTTAATTAATAGTACAAACAGTAATAGCAATATAAAACTAGAGAGTATCAATAAAATTAATAAACTAAAAAAGAGCCTATAAAGGCTCTTTTTTAGTTTAAATGATTTACTTCATCATGATTACTTATGTTCTAATCTCTTAAAATTTATATTTAGAGAGTTAATCCATTTTAAAACAAAAACTTGTTAAATTGAAGCTGCTTGCGTACTAGTAGTCTCTTTACTTAAAACTTCCATATCATATCCATCGTCAGTTTCTGTATATTTTATCTTAACTGTTTCTCCGTCTTTTTCTACTTCCGTAGGTAATTCTTTAGATTCTCCATCTTCATCAGTAAGCGTAACCGCCCCATCTTCAGCTTGAGTACCCTTGATACCCTCTTTTAATTTAAGATGTACTGTACTATCATCCTTCTTGCTCACTTCTACAGGATTATCTATACTTGCAGCACTTGCACTATTGAAGACACCTACTAACGAAATAATCAAAGCAGCAACCATTAAACTTACTAACCCCTTACTTTTCACAAAATTTAATGTATCCATATAGAAAATTCCTCCTTAATATGTTGTAATTTATTTTGATTACCTTGCAACATGGTTATAACACTAACAAAATATTCAGAATTTTTAAAGTTTTTATATAAATATATTCTGAAAAACTTTCTGTTTCGATTTGAATTTGTAATTTCAATTTATATTAAGTTAATTCCTTATTTGTTGCATACATTTAAAAATGATATACTAGAAAAAATTTCACTAAAGACGGAGGGTTTATTATGACATTAAAAGCTCACCATCCAGAGTTTTCGCTATACGCTGCTATGAAAGTTTTTACAGCTCAAGCAATTCCAGGTACTTTAACACTTCTAAATGATAAAATTTGCTTTAAAGCAAGTGGTGTACTGAAAGGAACAGAAATTAAAGATAATTTTCACTTTAAAGATATTAAAAATATTAAATTTGGTTTTTCATTTTCTCCATTCCGCATTGTTATAATAGATAACGATGGCGAATCGTGGATTTTCGATCAAGTGAATCGTAAAGATGCCAAACAATTTATAGAAATTTACAACTCCGTTAATAAAAATTAAAGTCTGAAGTCATTCTTACTTAGAAATCAAAGTATTTTGTTCTCATCTAAATTAATAACTATACATATTTTTAAATTGGCATTTAAAGAAGCCTCTCATTCAATTGTTTGAATGGGAGGCTTCTTTATTAAAATACCATTAACTAATTATGCTTGAGCTTTTTTAGCATCTTTTCTGTCTGCTTGATTTGAAATAATCATAGCACAAGCTGCATCACCTGTAATATTTACAGATGTTCTTGTCATATCTAACAATCTATCTATACCTAAAATAATACCGATTGCTGCTGGATCTAGTCCCACTGCATTTAACACCATTGCTAACATAATTAAACCAACACCTGGCACACCTGCAGTTCCAATTGATGCTACAACTGCAATCACTACTACAGTAATAAGTTGACCAATTGAGAGATCCACGCCTGAAATTTGAGCAATAAAGATAGTTGCTACCCCTTGCATAATTGCTGTACCATCCATATTAATTGTCGCACCTAAAGGTTGAACAAAGGATGCAATTTCAGGCCTCACTCCCATTTTCTTCGTACATCTTAGTGATACTGGTAACGTTGCTGTCGAACTAGAAGCACTAAATCCAAGCGAAATCGCTGGAATAAATGCTTTGAAAAATTTCAATGGACTTGTTTTTCCTATGAATTTAACTGCCGATCCATAAACTACAAAGAAATGAATTGCGAGTGCTAACAATACGATAAAGAAGTACATACCTAATTGTTTAATAGCACCAAAACCTGCTCCTGTAAATGCATGTGCAACTAAACCAAACGTACCAATTGGTGCAAAGACACTCATAATCATTGTCACAATGTACATGAGTACTTCGTTGGTTTGTTCAAAAAATTTATGTACCATTTGTGCTTTGGAACCAACCATAATAAGACCGACCCCAATAAAAATAGCAAATGTGATAATTTGAAGCATATTTTCATCAGTCATTGATTGTAATGGATTCTTTGGAAATAAATTAATTAAAGTTTGATCGAACGATTGACTGGCTGCAGCACTTTGTGAGCCCTCTTCTTTATCTAAAGTTTTTTGATAACTAGAAACATCTTCACTATTTAATAAATCAGATTTACCTTCTCCTGGATTAAATATCAATGCCAAAGCCATAGCAATGGTAATTGCTAAAGCTGTAGTTGCTAAAAAGAATGTAATTGTTTTTAAACCTATACCACCAAGTAGTTTCGGGTCCCCAACCCCTACCACTCCTAAAACGATTGATACAAATACTACTGGCACTACTAACATAAATATTAAATTCAAGAAAATTTGTCCAATAACATTAAACACGTATTTATCAACATTAATTACGAATGCAGACTGTGCAAACATATTAAAAATTGAACCAATGGCAATACCTAATATTAATGCTATGACAATCTTCATTGAAAGGTTTTTTGTTTTCATTGCATTATCCCCCTATTGTTTATTACTCTGTATTATATAGTAATTTTATATAAATAAAAGTAAAATTTGAAAATAATTACAAAAAAATGAATCCGCTTCCAACACTGTTGATTCGCTATATTAAATGAGATTGTTTTGCATCGCATATATCGCTGCTTGTGTGCGATCAGTTACTTGAAGTTTGTTAAAAATATGGCTCACATGTGTTTTTATAGTTTTCTCAGAAACAAATAATGATTCTGCAATTTCTTTATTTGTTTTACCTTTAGTCATCTCTGCTAGCACTTCAGATTCACGCTTTGATAATTTATTAGTAAAATGTGGCTTTTTACTCACCGCTTCGATGACACTTTGCGCTTGAGGGTGTATCGTTTTCTCGCCTGAAAGTACTTTCTTAATCGTTTTTATTAATTGGTCTGGCTCTACATCTTTCATCTCGTATCCATCTGCACCCTTATCAATTGCGGAAATGACATGTTCATCGTCCACATAACTTGTAAGGACTAAAATTTTCACTTCTGGATACGACTTTTTCATCATTTCTGTAATTTCAATACCATTCATTTCTGGCATAACTAAATCTAATAATACAATATCAGGTAATTCATTTGTTTCTAAATATTCAAAGAAAGATTTACCGTCTGAAAACCCTCCTATAACATCTATATCATCAACAGTAGATAATAGGAATTCTAATCCTTGTCTTACGATATGATGATCATCCACGAGTATAATTCGATGCATGTTAAACTTCCTTTCAAAAAACTATAATGGAACTGCTATATGAATTGTAGTGCCTTTATTTTGAGTTGAATCTATTTCTAATTTACCATTAATCAATTTTGTACGTTGTCTCATATTACTTAAACCATGAGAGTCTGGTGGATTGGATTTATTAATATTAAATCCTTTGCCCTGATCTACTATATCAATAGTTAAATAACCATCTTTTTGAATCAATGATAAATCTATTTGTTTGGTACCACCATGTTTTTTGTATTATTCATTGCTTCTTGTATAATACGATAAATATTTTCTTCAATTATACTTGGCAGATTGATCAGACCATCTACTTTAACAGTTAATTCAAATTGTAAAAGCGTGCTGTATTTTTTCAGTGCGTTAACTAAACCTTGTTCTAATCCAACTGGCTTTAATTGCCAAATCAAAGCTCGCATCTCGTTAACAGCTTGTTGACTTGTTTGTTCTATCACTTGAAAAGCCTTGCGTGATACTTCTTCATTAGTAATTCCTTCAGCTGCATGGGCTGTTAATTTTACAGAAAAAAGCATTTGATTCACTGAATCATGTAAATCCCTTGCTAAGCGATTTCGTTCACTTATGCGAGCTGCTTCTTTTTCTTGATCCGTTAGCCAAATACGTTTGATTGCAGAGCCAATTTGAAATGCTACAGACTCAAGCATTTCTAAATCTTCTTCACTATAATGCGTTGTATGTGGTGTAGCAACATTTAATAGTCCGAATTGTTCTTCCCCTGACCTTAGCGGTACAGTTGCATGATGTGTGACACCATCTGTTTCATCATGATATGCACGGTTTGCAAGGTTGATACGCGAACAATTAATGATATTAGAAGCTTTGGTCAATTTCTTATTTTGATAAGCTTGAACACACCAGCACGTGCCTTCACACATATATTTACAATTTTGTTTGGCTAATGCGCCTGGTAAATCTATATGAGATACAAGCTCATGTTGACCTGAATCATCAATAAAGAAAATCCAGCCTGTTGTAAACTCGCTTCCTTGAATTAAAGACTTCAATGCACCTTGCATCATACTATATGTTTCTGTTTCTACATTTAAAAATTCTGCAATTTCTTTTAATAAAGCAAGTCTAGTCGGTTTTTCCATTTAACCAGTCCATTCTTTTATACAATATTACTTTACATATATTATACAGACTCATAAACTAATTGAAAAATATAGTTACGATTAACCTACAAAATGATTTAATTAACAATAAAATAAATTTCATAGAATTACTATGTCTAATATTTTTAACACGTTGTTTATGGTATGATTATATATGATAATCAAGGAGGATACTATGAAATTTGAAATCCCTATTAAATATAATCAATTAACATTGAGAGAAATTTTTCAACAATTGCACTTACCTAAAAAAGACTTACATAATTTAAATATGTCTAAGTTAATTACAATTAACGATGAACCAGCAACATTAATGTCTAAAGTAAACACTGGTGACATAGCTTATATTCCTACACCAGAAGAAGTAAGCAATTATTTACCAAGTTATCGATACGCTCAGATTTATTACGAAGATGACGATATCGCTGTTGTAATGAAACCAAAAGGTGTTAAAACACACCCGAATGATTTAAAAGAGAGTAATACACTCATGAATCACGTTATCTATACAGTCAAGAGTGATTACGTTGAGCCAATACACCGCTTAGACCAAGAAACAGTTGGTTTATTGATTGTTGCTAAAAATCCATTAATGAAGAAAATTTTAGACCGTATGTTGGAAGAAAATGAAATTGATCGTATTTATAAAGCAAATGTGCACAGTTTATTACCTATCAAACCACAAACGATTGATATGCCAATTGGCAAAGATAAATTCCACTCAAATAAACGTAGAGTGTCACCTACTGGACAAACTGCAATTACACATATTATTAATTCTAAAATGATTAAAGAAGATGTAAGCGAAGTAGATTTAAAATTAGATACAGGTAGGACCCATCAAATTCGTGTTCACTTAGCTGAAATTGGCCATCCAGTAATTGGTGATCCATTATACGGTAATTCAACACTAAGACAACTTCAATTAAATAGTTATAAAATTGAATTTATCCACCCACTTACGCAAGAAACAATTTCAGTAAGTATGGACGATGAAATTTAAATCATATTAATATATTACAAAAAAAGCCAACGCCTTCTATTTAAAGAAGCGTTGGCTTTTTAAAGTATTTTTTATTTTGGTTCAACCATGTCTTCAGGTTTGATCCACTGTTCAAATTGTTCTTCGGTCACATGACCTGATTGTATCGCAGATTCTTTTAATGTAAGACCTTCACGGTGTGCTTTTTTAGCAATACTTGCAGCATTTTCATATCCAATATGTGGATTTAGAGCAGTCACTAGCATTAATGATTGGTTTAAATAATTATCTATATTTTCATGAATTGGCTCAATACCAACTGCACAATTTTCATTAAATGTTTGCATACCATCTGCTAATAAATAAATTGATTGTAATGTATTATGCAAAATGACAGGTTTGTATACGTTAAGCTCAAAATTACCTTGAGAACTTCCAATACCTACTGCAGTATCGTTACCCATAACTTGTACTGCTACCATTGTTAACATTTCACATTGTGTCGGATTTACTTTTCCTGGCATAATAGATGAACCTGGTTCATTTTCAGGAATAGATAATTCAGCAAGCCCTGCACGCGGGCCTGATGCTAGCCATCTTATATCATTAGCAATTTTCATCAAGTCAGTTGCTAATGCTTTTAAAGTACCATGTAATTGAACCACTTCGTCGTGTGCTGTTAAAGCATGGAATTTATTTTCAGATGATACAAATGCATAACCTGTATTTTTTGAAATGAATTTAGCTACTTTATCGCCAAATTCTGGATGTGCATTAATACCTGTACCTACAGCTGTACCGCCAATCGCTAAATTTAAAATGTGTGCTTTTGATTCGCCTAATAAAGTTTCACATTTATCAAGCATGAAACGCCATCCACTAATTTCTTGTCCTAAACGAATAGGCGTTGCATCTTGTAAATGCGTACGTCCAATTTTTATAATATCGTTAAATTGTTCTTCTTTTTCTTTAAAAGTATCACGCAACGCTTTTAAAGCTGGTTCAAGTTTTGTTTCTACTTCATTATATAATGCAACATGCATTGCTGTTGGGAATGTATCATTTGAACTTTGTGATTTATTAACGTCATCATTCGGATGAATCGTTTCATCACTGCCTTGTGATTTTAAATATTCATTAGCTACATAGCTCACAACTTCGTTTACGTTCATATTACTTTGTGTGCCACTACCTGTTTGCCAAACCACTAATGGAAAATGTTCATCTAGCTCTTTATTAATGACACGGTCACAAGCATAAACAATGGCATCTTTTTTAGCATCTGATAGTTTTCCTAATTCATTGTTAGCTAAAGCTGCCCCTCTTTTTAACTGAGCAAATCCGTAAACAACTTCAATTGGCATTTGTTCTTTACCTACTGGAAAATTGCGTTTACTTCTTTCTGTTTGAGCACCCCAATATTTATCTGCAGGTACTTCAATTTCACCGAATGTATCATGTTCAATTCTAACTGACATTTCAAATTCTCCCCTTCATTATTCGTTATTCAGCTTTAGTATAGCATTAATTATTTTAAAGGGGCAATCGTATTATAGAGCGTTTACATATTATTTTATTTTAAACTGTATTTATGAGTTATTATTTTACTTTATTAACTAGAACACTTCACTTTTCCATAAAAAAATACCGTCAAAATCAATAAGATTTTACGGTATTTTTTATAAATCATCTAACACTATGAAATTTAACTTTCTTTAGTAATGTTTATTTTGTTGAATTGTACTTTTGCTGCTTGTATTACGCCTACTGCTGTTAATATGAGTAGAATCGCACCGATTACCATAGTAACAGGACTAATCGTAACTAATGTACCTAAGAACCCAGTTAAACCATTATAAAAATCTCCTAATGGTTTAAATAACAATACAGTTATTACAATACAACATATCACACTTATAATAATTCCTGTTTGATTACCTTTAACAAACGTAGAAGCATTAACTTGATCAACAAGTCCACGCGATAAATTTATCTGCAATTTTATAACTTTAAATAACACGGGTAAGTAGAGTGCACCAATTGCCATAGGAAAGCCTTTAATAGAAATTAAATTAACAATGACAGCACTAATCATAATGTATTTCCAATACTTACTTAACATATGTATAAGTCTCCTTAAATCCAATAATGATATAATAATAACACATTCACTTTTAACTTGGCATTTCTTTTTAAATTGAAAATAATTTATCGTGTTATTTGAAAATCAAAAAGTTAAATTTTCATCTTCTTAAAGTCTCGATTGCTATAAAAAGACATAGAAATAGCCCTTTGTGAATAACAAATTCAACAAAGAGCTAAATTAAAACTAATCTTTTAAATCTGAACGAACTTCTGGATCATGTGATTTATCTAACTTAGCTTCATCATTTTCCTCGGAAATTTGTTCCATTTCCTTACCAAGTTCTACTACATCTTCGTAGTCACTGACCATTTCATTTTCAGGTTCAAATGCATCATTTTGTAAATGTTTATTATCTTTTTCGTTTGCCATACCTATCACCTCACATTTTTATATTAAGCAAAACGTGCTGTGAAATAATGTCTTACATCTTCAGGTAATCCTTCTGCTGCCGCTTCATCTAAAACCACATTTACCATGCGATGTGCTTTTAAATCTGAAGGTTCAAAGTTTGTTTTACCATTTTCTTCATATAATTTGTGAACAATTTCTTTTTTGTCAGCGCCAGTGATAATTAATATAACTTCACGTGCTGAAAATAGACCTTGTTTTACACTTACGTTCAATTTACCATTAGTATCAATTGATAGTACTTGTGTAATCAATTTACCTTTATTTTCTTTTGTTTTAATTTTATCACTGATAAATGATTCAGTGTCTTCATTAAATGAAACATTATAAATTTGACCTTCAGGTACACCTAAAGCTTCAAAATAAGATTTATTATCGTCATAATCTAAAATGTTGATTTGACTAAAGTCTACAGGATGATTATCTACATTTTTCTTTAATTCATCTAATACTGGTGAATTATCATTAGAAAGGTGTAGACCTGCAATAGTCGTCGGATTGTTGTTAAATTGTTTTCTTAATATATCTGCAGCATATTCAGCTACAATTTTTTCGTTTTCTAAAACTTTAAAGTTCATTGCCATAGTAATTACACTCCTCTTTTTTATTAAGACGCGTTCTAGCATTATTTTTATTAATACCCTTGATGTAATGGAGATAAACCACAACATCACTAATGTATCAATTTAATTAACTAAATGCTAAGTTATAAGACTTATCTCTATTATACAAATCTACCACATTATTTTCATTCATTTAGCGCATTTATTAATGTAATTCTGGAAAACTTTGTTGTCGTAATGCTTCGTAAATAAGTAATGATGCTGTATTAGATAAGTTTAATGATCTAATATTATCATTCATAGGAATACGTAATGCCGTTTCTTGATACGTTTCTTTCACCCAGTCAGGTAATCCTGTCGTTTCACGTCCGAAAATAAAGAAATGATCATGAGCAGTATCAGTAAAATCAAAATCTGAATATGTTTTCTTTCCAAATTTAGTTAATAAATAATAAGTGCCCTCTGTTGCTTCAAAAAAGTCTTCGATACTTTCATGATAAGTAATATTAACAGTTTCCCAATAATCTAATCCAGCACGCTTTAACATCTTGTCATCTGTACTGAAACCAAGTGGCTTAATCAAGTGTAAATGTGTATATGTGCCTGCACATGTTCTTGCTATACTGCCTGTATTACCTGGTATCTGTGGTTGATATAATACTATGTGATTTGTCATTCTATTTTTCGCTCCTCGTTTCAAGTCCTTTTAACATTTCAATTTGAACCTCTTCTAGTTCATTTTCATAATGTTGTTCAACAAATGGTCTAGCAGCCTCGCCTTGAATTTGTCCTATCGCCCAATATGCTGTAGCTCTGATCATAGGTCTTGGATCATCTAACGCAACATCTTGTAATTCTGGTATTGCTGTTTCTTCTTTAAAATGTGCTAAAGCAATAATTGCATTACGTTGAATCGGTTTCTTACCTCTCCATGCTCCTGCTAAATGACCATAAGTATTTTTAAATTCTTTATTACTCATTTTTAATAAAGGCACGAGTCTTGGTTTTAAAATTTCAGGTTCTAATACTATATCGTCATGTTGTGTGTTAATCCCTTTATTTTTCGGGCACACTTGTTGACATGTATCACATCCATAAAGTCTATTACCAATTTTATAACGATATTCATCTTCGAGATAGCCTTTCGTCTGAGTTAAAAAACTAATACATTTCTGACTATTTAACTGTCCATCTCCAACGAGTGCTCCTGTTGGACAACGATCGACACAAATCGTACAATCGCCACAGCTATCGATTAACGGGTCATCAGGAGCAAAAGGTATACTAACTAGCATCTCGCCTAAATACGTCCATGTGCCAAGGTCAGGATTGATGACAAAGCCATTTCTTCCTACAAACCCAAGCCCTGCACGTTCTGCTACAGCACGATCAGATAATGCTCCCGTATCTACCATTGATTTAATTTCAACGTCTTCTACTCTAGATTGTAAATACTCACCTAATTTATCTAACCGTTTTCTCATAATAGTATGATAATCTTGCCCCAAGAAGCTCTGGCAAACATACCTCTTCTGTCTCCACGGACACTTTTAGGCGCACCTTTTAATTTATTTGGATAACCAACGCCGATTGCTATAATAGATCTCGCTGTTGGCAAGTTTAATTTCGGTTCTGTTCTTAACTCTATATCAGATTCTTCAAAACCAGATGCATAACCTTTTGCATGATAATCCACTAACTTTTGCTTCATTTCATCGAAAGGATCAGCTGTCGTAAAACCAATACTATCAATACCAATTGAATGGGCATAGTCTATAACATCTTGTTTTAATTGGTTTAAATCCATTTTCATACACCCCACCTTAAAAACATACATTCTACAGTTTAACACATTCGTATGGCTTTAGAGTATTAGCTATAATACTTTTATTATAATTTAAATATAAAAAATTAAAAGACCAAATCAATAACATAAGATTGATTTTAAACAATCCTATGTTACCAATTCAGTCTTATTATTAAATAATTACAAAACTCTTGATAAGAAGTTTTTCGTTCTTTCATGTTGTTGGTGGTCAAAGACTTCTTCTGGTGTCCCAGACTCAACGATGACACCATCAGCCATAAATACTACTTTATCACTTACATCTCTAGCAAAATGCATTTCATGGGTTACAACTACCATTGTCATACCCTCTTTAGCTAGATCTTTCATAACTTTCAATACGTCTCCTACAACCTCTGGATCAAGCGCTGATGTCGGCTCATCAAACAATAGAACTTCAGGGTTCATCGCTAATGCTCTAGCAATTGCTACCCTTTGCTTTTGACCACCAGATAATTGTGCTGGATATGCATCAGATTTATCCTCTAGACCCACTTTTTCTAATAACAACTGGGCCTCTTTTTTCAAGTCATTTTGATTCCCTTTTTTTAATAAACTAGGCGCTAAAATAACATTATCTATTACTTTTTTATGCGGAAATAAATTGAAATTTTGAAATACCATCCCCATTTGTTGACGCAATTTTTCTAATTCTGTATCTTTACTCGTTAAATTATTGTCTTTAAATATAACTTCACCACTTGTTGGCGTCTCTAGTAGATTCATGCAACGCAGTAAGGTACTTTTCCCACTACCTGAAGGACCTATGATTGCTACTACTTCGCCTTGATTTACAGTAAAATCAATACCTTTTAGAACTTCATTTTTACCAAATGACTTGTATAAGTTTTTAATATTAATCACTAACTTTCAATCTCCCTTCAAAGAAATACATAATTCTAGATAATGTAAATGTGAGAATAAAATACAGTATAGCTGCTATGATCAATGGTGTGAACGGATCAAATGAGGCACCTTGAACAACTTGTGCATTAAACATAATTTCACTAACACCGATTACAGATACTATAGAAGATTCTTTAATTACTGTTACAAACTCATTACCTAAGGCAGGTAAAATATTTTTAATAGCTTGTGGTAATATAACTGATTTCATAGTTTGGCCATAAGATAATCCTAAACTACGTGCAGCTTCAGTTTGTCCTTTATCTACTGCATTTATACCGGCTCTAATAATTTCAGCAATATATGCAGAACAGTTAATTACAAGCGCGATCATACCACAAATTAATGCAGAAATATTTAAACCTAATACTGCAGTTGTACCGAAATAAACTAAAAATACTTGCACGAGCAATGGTGTGCCTCTTAAGAATTCAATATAGGCGGAAGCTAACCATCTTAAAACTCTAACTTTACTTAGTTTTAATAACGCAATAAATGCACCAAACACTGCACCTAGCACTACTCCCACAATTGAAATGAGTATCGTATTTTGAATACCTTTTATAAAGAAGTTTCCATATTTAGTAAAGAAATTTCCTTCGTCCTTTTTCATTGCTTCTGCAGCTGATGCTTTATAATCTGCTAGTAAACCTTTATCTTCAACATCTTTAATAGTAGCATTAAGTCTTTCCATTAATTCAGGGGAATTTTTAGGTACTGCAATTGCTGTTTGTTTCGTACCTTCATTAAATTTCACGTCATCTGCAAATGCTAAATCTTCATTTTGTTTCAAGTAAGCTTCTGCAACTGGTCCTTCAATAACCATCCCGTTTATTTTGCCACTCTTTAATGACATGATTACTTCAGGTACTCTCGTTAAAGATTGTATCTGTGCATTTTCAATTTCTGTTTGAGCAATTTTTTCTTGTTGTGTTTGTTTTTGTACACCAATTTTTTGATTAGCAAAATCATCTATATTTTGAAATCTATCTGCCTCAGACTTTTTAACAATCATTTTTTGTTCAACCGTCATATATGGATTTGAGAAATCTACCTCTTTTTCACGTTCAGGTGTTGGTGTCATTCCAGAAATGATTAAATCGATTTTCCCAGTTTTAATTGCTCCTAACAAACTATCAAATTGCATATTAACAATTTTTAGCTTTACATCATTGTCCTTTGCAATTTTCTTTGCCAAATCAATATCAATACCGGCATATTCAGATTTACCATTCACATTATGTTCAAATTCATAAGGTGCATAATCTGCAGATAAACCTACTCTCAATTCTCCACGTTCTTTAATTTTATCCCATTGATCTTCTTCTGCTGCTTGAGCATCAGGATTTATGTATGTAATTATGGCGCTAATAAATATAATAAAGACCATAAATAGTTTAATAGTGTGTTTCATCTTGGTTAACCCCTCTCTATATAATTAATTATTATACATAATAACGTAATATTATTCAATAACTTTTTATACAAAAGCTATCTATAATAGTTATTTTTTTATAGAAAAGACAAAATATGCATTATTTATGTATAAAAAAGACCTAATATACATTAGGTCAATTAAAATTACTGTTTAGGAATTTCAAAACTGTATATGTCATCAGTATATTTACCAATGAATTTTTTACATAACTCATGAACAAAAAATGCTGCAACAAAAGGAATAATGAAATAACCAAAATTAATAATATGATATTCATTGTTGGATCTCCAGACATACGGTTAAAGGCGTTAATTGGTCCTACAAGTCCGGTATAACCAAAACCAGCTGACATCGGTGTACCTTCAATACCAATAAAGTAAGCAATCAAGCCACCTATAATACCATTAATTGTTAAAGGTATCGCGATAATTAAATGTCTGAAATAGACAGGTATCATCATCTTAGCTGCACCAATAATTAATACAAGATTCACACCAGCACCATTAACTCTTATTGATCCAAATAGGAATGTAACACAGGCTGCAACAATTCCCATATTAGCTGCACCACTACCTAGTCCAGATAGACTAATAGCTGTTGCAATAGCTACAACCGATATTGGCGTTACCATCAGCAATGAATAAGTCACACATATTAACACTGACATCAATAATGGATTGAGTTCAGTGAATGAATGCACTATATGACCTAAACCTTTTGTAACATTAGATACATAGCCTAATGTATATAGACCAATAATCCCGCTTACTACAGGAATAATGACTGGTAACAAGATCATTTCTAATGAACCCAATTTATTCTGTAATATTAAGTATAAAAAGCAAGCAATAATTACAACCAAAATAGTATTAATAATATCACCAATACCATTTAGTATAAATCCATCAGGAGTAATTTTAACAGCTCCACTACCTAACATAGCAGAAACACCTATCATCGTAGCCCCTGCACCATTAAATTTAAATTGATGTGCAGCTAACACACCTATAATAAAAGCCATAAATGATTGAATCAAAACTACTAATTGATATATTGTTTCTAATAATTCATTACCTTCTTTAAAGAACTTTAATAGTTCACCTAATAATGCATTAGGTATTAACGCAATAACTACCCCTGCACCAACAGCTTGTAAGATATTAGCAAAAAATTGCCTTCCATTTGGTTTAGTTGTTTTAATTTTGGTTGATTTAGTTTTAACCATTGAATTTTCCTCCAAATATAACATTAGACTAATAATATTATACTTTACCAAAACTACAATATTTACTTTAATTATATTAATATTGCATAGCCTATGTTATAAAGTGATATTAAGCAATTGAGTAAATAATTAAAGGCATTAGCATTTAACAAACTTTAAACATAAAAAAGCAACCCCATCTTATGAGATTGCTTAACATGTACATCTAAGTACGTTATATATACCGGCGGTCGGGATCGAACCGACACTCCAAATCAATGGAACGGGATTTTGAGTCCCGCGCGTCTGCCAATTCCGCCACGCCGGCCCAATTAAATAAATAAAAAACTCCCTATGTGGAAGTATCAATGGAGCGGAAGATAGGACTTACACCTATACCTCATTCCGGGAAGGAACGTGTTCTAAAAGTTGAACTACTCCCGCATGAAAATAATATTAAATTTGGAGCGGAAGATAGGACTTACACCTATACCTCGTTCCGGGAAGGAACGTGTTCTAAAAGTTGAACTACTCCCGCATGGGATATAATTAAATTTGGAGCGGAAGATAGGACTTACACCTATACCTCGTTCCGGGAAGGAACGTGTTCTAAAAGTTGAACTACTCCCGCATGGGATATAATTAAATTTGGAGCGGAAGATAGGACTTACACCTATACCTCGTTCCGGGAAGGAACGTGTTCTAAGAATTGAACTACTCCCGCATATTGATGGAGGCGGCAACCGGATTTGAACCGGTGATAGAGGTTTTGCAGACCTCTGCCTTACCACTTGGCTATGCCGCCAATAAAAACTGGGCTAGCTGGATTCGAACCAACGAGTGACGGAGTCAAAGTCCGTTGCCTTACCGCTTGGCTATAGCCCAAAAATACAAAGGGCGGATGGTGGGGATCGAACCCACGAGTGTCGGAACCACAATCCGATGTGTTAACCACTTCACCACAACCGCCATGGCAGGGGCAGTAGGAATCGAACCCACATCAAAGGTTTTGGAGACCTGTATTCTACCGTTGAAATATGCCCCTATTAAATTAAAGTTATATGGTGGAGGGGGGCAGATTCGAACTGCCGAACCCGAAGGAGCGGATTTACAGTCCGCCGCGTTTAGCCACTTCGCTACCCCTCCAAAAAGATGGTGCCGGCCAGAGGACTTGAACCCCCAACCTACTGATTACAAGTCAGTTGCTCTACCAGTTGAGCTAGGCCGGCTTGCATTAAAATGATTCAGGACAGAGTCGAACTGCCGACACATGGAGCTTCAATCCATTGCTCTACCAACTGAGCTACTGAACCATAACAATAATGGCGGTCCCGATGGGATTCGAACCCACGATCTCCTGCGTGACAGGCAGGCGTGTTAACCGCTACACTACGGGACCTAAAATATAAAATTGCGGGAGGCGGATTTGAACCACCGACCTTCGGGTTATGAGCCCGACGAGCTACCGCTGCTCCATCCCGCGGTAATAATATTAATGGCGGAGGAAGAGGGATTCGAACCCCCGCGGGCCGTTAAGCCCCTGTCGGTTTTCAAGACCGATCCCTTCAGCCGGGCTTGGGTATTCCTCCAAAAATATTAGGTAAATAAATTATATTCAATTATTATAAAAATGGCGGAGGAAGAGGGATTCGAACCCCCGCGAGCCGTTAAGCTCCTGTCGGTTTTCAAGACCGATCCCTTCAGCCGAACTTGGGTATTCCTCCAAAAAAATTATATGGACCTTGCAGGATTCGAACCTGCGACCGAACGGTTATGAGCCGTTAGCTCTAACCAACTGAGCTAAAGGTCCTAAATATAATTTACAACTAATAATTAGTGGCGGTGGAGGGGATCGAACCCCCGACCTCACGGGTATGAACCGTACGCTCTAGCCAGCTGAGCTACGCCGCCGTTGTAATTTAGATTGCATTTAAATATATGGTGGAGACTAGCGGGATCGAACCGCTGACCTCCTGCGTGCAAAGCAGGCGCTCTCCCATCTGAGCTAAGCCCCCATATTATTTTAAGGATATCGGGAAGACAGGATTCGAACCTGCGACCCCTTGGTCCCAAACCAAGTGCTCTACCAAGCTGAGCTACTTCCCGTAAAATAGTGCGCCCGACAGGGGTCGAACCTGTAACCTCTTGATTCGTAGTCAAGTACTCTATCCAGTTGAGCTACGGGCGCATAATTCTATTTTTATGGGATAATGCCGAGAACCGGAATCGAACCGGTACGGTGATCTCTCACCGCAGGATTTTAAGTCCTGTGCGTCTGCCAGTTCCGCCACCCCGGCAAAATAATGGAGCAGAAGACGGGATTCGAACCCGCGACCCCGACCTTGGCAAGGTCGTATTCTACCGCTGAACTACTTCTGCATATGCGGGTGAAGGGAGTCGAACCCCCACGCCGTGAGGCGCTAGATCCTAAGTCTAGTGCGTCTGCCAGTTCCGCCACACCCGCGATATTAAAATAATGGTGAGCCATAGTGGGCTCGAACCACTGACCCTCTGATTAAAAGTCAGATGCTCTACCAACTGAGCTAATGGCTCAAAACATGGTGCCGGCCAGAGGACTTGAACCCCCAACCTACTGATTACAAGTCAGTTGCTCTACCAGTTGAGCTAGGCCGGCTATTAAAAATAAATGGTGGAGGATGACGGGTTCGAACCGCCGACCCTCTGCTTGTAAGGCAGATGCTCTCCCAGCTGAGCTAATCCTCCGTATAAAATTGCCTGGCAACGTCCTACTCTTGCGGAACGTAAGTCCGACTACCATCGGCGCTAAGGAGCTTAACTACTGTGTTCGGCATGGGAACAGGTGTGACCTCCTTGCCATTGTCACCAGACAATGAAATATATAAAAAATTATACATTCAAAACTAGATAGTAAGTAAAATTTGATAATGCCAAACAAAACACTTTTAAATTTGATTAAGTCTTCGATCGATTAGTATTCGTCAGCTCCACATATCGCTATGCTTCCACCTCGAACCTATTAACCTCATCATCTTTGAGGGATCTTATAACCGAAGTTGGGAAATCTCATCTTGAGGGGGGCTTCATGCTTAGATGCTTTCAGCACTTATCCCGTCCATACATAGCTACCCAGCGATGCCGTTGGCACGACAACTGGTACACCAGAGGTATGTCCATCCCGGTCCTCTCGTACTAAGGACAGCTCCTCTCAAATTTCCTGCGCCCACGACGGATAGGGACCGAACTGTCTCACGACGTTCTGAACCCAGCTCGCGTACCGCTTTAATGGGCGAACAGCCCAACCCTTGGGACCGACTACAGCCCCAGGATGCGATGAGCCGACATCGAGGTGCCAAACCTCCCCGTCGATGTGAACTCTTGGGGGAGATAAGCCTGTTATCCCGGGGTAGCTTTTATCCGTTGAGCGATGGCCCTTCCATGCGGAACCACCGGATCACTAAGTCCGTCTTTCGACCCTGCTCGACTTGTAAGTCTCGCAGTCAAGCTTCCTTATGCCTTTACACTCTATGAATGATTTCCAACCATTCTGAGGAAACCTTTGAGCGCCTCCGTTACTCTTTAGGAGGCGACCGCCCCAGTCAAACTGTCCATCTGACACTGTCTCCCACCATGATAAATGGTGCGGGTTAGAAATCCAACACAGCAAGGGTAGTATCCCACCAACGCCTCGACGTAAGCTGGCGCTCACGTTTCAAAGGCTCCTACCTATCCTGTACAAGTTGTACCGAATTTCAATATCAGACTACAGTAAAGCTCCACGGGGTCTTTCCGTCCTGTCGCGGGTAACCTGCATCTTCACAGGTACTATGATTTCACCGAGTCTCTCGTTGAGACAGTGCCCAAATCGTTACGCCTTTCGTGCGGGTCGGAACTTACCCGACAAGGAATTTCGCTACCTTAGGACCGTTATAGTTACGGCCGCCGTTTACTGGGGCTTCGATTCGTAGCTTCGCCGAAGCTAACCACTCCTCTTAACCTTCCAGCACCGGGCAGGCGTCAGCCCCTATACATCACCTTACGGTTTAGCAGAGACCTGTGTTTTTGATAAACAGTCGCTTGGGCCTATTCACTGCGGCTCTCCTGGGCGTTAACCCTAAAGAGCACCCCTTCTCCCGAAGTTACGGGGTCATTTTGCCGAGTTCCTTAACGAGAGTTCGCTCGCTCACCTTAGAATTCTCATCTTGACTACCTGTGTCGGTTTGCGGTACGGGCACCAAAATTCTAGCTAGAGGCTTTTCTTGGCAGTGTGAAATCAACGACTCGAGGAAACAATTTCCTCTCCCCATCACAACTTGACCTTAAGAGTGCCGGATTTGCCTAACACTCAGTCTCATTGCTTGGACGTACAATCCAATAGTACGCTTCGCCTATCCTACTGCGTCCCCCCATCGCTTAAAACGAAATTTGGTGGTACAGGAATATCAACCTGTTATCCATCGCCTACGCCTATCGGCCTCAGCTTAGGACCCGACTAACCCAGAGCGGACGAGCCTTCCTCTGGAAACCTTAGTCAATCGGTGGACGGGATTCTCACCCGTCTTTCGCTACTCACACCGGCATTCTCACTTCTAAGCGCTCCACATGTCCTTGCGATCATGCTTCAACGCCCTTAGAACGCTCTCCTACCACTGTCCTTACGGACAATCCACAGCTTCGGTAATATGTTTAGCCCCGGTACATTTTCGGCGCAGTGTCACTCGACTAGTGAGCTATTACGCACTCTTTAAATGATGGCTGCTTCTAAGCCAACATACTAGTTGTCTGGGCAACGCCACATCCTTTTCCACTTAACATATATTTTGGGACCTTAGCTGGTGGTCTGGGCTGTTTCCCTTTCGAACACGGACCTTATCACCCGCGTTCTAACTCCTAAGATAAAATTGATTGGCATTCGGAGTTTGTCTGAATTCGGTAACCCGATAAGGGCCCCTCGTCCAAACAGTGCTCTACCTCCAATAATCATTACTTAAGGCTAGCCCTAAAGCTATTTCGGAGAGAACCAGCTATCTCCAGGTTCGATTGGAATTTCTCCGCTACCCACAACTCATCCGCTCACTTTTCAACGTAAGTCGGTTCGGCCCTCCATTCAGTGTTACCTAAACTTCAGCCTGGTCATGGGTAGATCACCTGGTTTCGGGTCTACGACCAAATACTCAACGCCCTATTCAGACTCGCTTTCGCTACGGCTCCACATTAACTGCTTAACCTTGCATCAAATCGTAACTCGCCGGTTCATTCTACAAAAGGCACGCCATCACCCATTAACGGGCTCTGACTACTTGTAAGCACACGGTTTCAAGTTCTATTTCACTCCCCTTCCGGGGTACTTTTCACCTTTCCCTCACGGTACTGGTTCACTATCGGTCACTAGAGAGTATTTAGCCTTGGGAGATGGTCCTCCCGGATTCCGACGGAATTTCTCGTGTTCCGTCGTACTCAGGATCCACTCAAGAGTGAACAAACTTTCGACTACAGGATTATTACCTTCTTTGATTCATCTTTCCAGATGATTCGTCTAATTTGTTCTTTTGTAACTCCGTATAGAGTGTCCTACAACCCCAACAAGCAAGCTCGTTGGTTTGGGCTCTTCCCGTTTCGCTCGCCGCTACTCAGGGAATCGATTTTTCTTTCTCTTCCTGCGGGTACTAAGATGTTTCAGTTCCCCACGTCTGCCTTCAGATATGCTATGTATTCACATATCGATAACACGACATAACTCGTGTTGGGTTTCCCCATTCGGAAATCTCTGGATCAAAGCTTACTTACAGCTCCCCAAAGCATATCGTCGTTAGTAACGTCCTTCGTAGGCTTCTAGTGCCAAGGCATCCACCGTGCGCCCTTAATAACTTAATCTTTTCGACCTTCAACACGATAAAATCGGTTGAAAACCTAAAATGTTATTAATCTGTGAGTGTTCTTTCGAACACTAGCGATTATTTCTATTTTTTGAATTCAAGCTTTTTAAAACTCTAATTCACTCGGTTTTGCTTGGTAAAATCATAAATTTTACTTACATATCTAGTTTTCAATGTACAAATTAAATTCTTTATGGTGGAGACTAGCGGGATCGAACCGCTGACCTCCTGCGTGCAAAGCAGGCGCTCTCCCATCTGAGCTAAGCCCCATAGTGCTTATAAAATTCTAAATGGTGGGCCTAAGTGGACTCGAACCACCGACCTCACGCTTATCAGGCGTGCGCTCTAACCAGCTGAGCTATAGGCCCATTTCGATGTTGAATACTCGTAATGAGCATTCAAAACTGAATGCAATATGTCAATGTCATTCCTCTTCATCTTCTCAAGGAAGATGTTCCGAATATATCCTTAGAAAGGAGGTGATCCAGCCGCACCTTCCGATACGGCTACCTTGTTACGACTTCACCCCAATCATTTGTCCCACCTTCGACGGCTAGCTCCATAAATGGTTACTCCACCGGCTTCGGGTGTTACAAACTCTCGTGGTGTGACGGGCGGTGTGTACAAGACCCGGGAACGTATTCACCGTAGCATGCTGATCTACGATTACTAGCGATTCCAGCTTCATGTAGTCGAGTTGCAGACTACAATCCGAACTGAGAACAACTTTATGGGATTTGCATGACCTCGCGGTTTAGCTGCCCTTTGTATTGTCCATTGTAGCACGTGTGTAGCCCAAATCATAAGGGGCATGATGATTTGACGTCATCCCCACCTTCCTCCGGTTTGTCACCGGCAGTCAACCTAGAGTGCCCAACTAAATGCTGGCAACTAAGTTTAAGGGTTGCGCTCGTTGCGGGACTTAACCCAACATCTCACGACACGAGCTGACGACAACCATGCACCACCTGTCACTTTGTCCCCCGAAGGGGAAGGCTCTATCTCTAGAGTTTTCAAAGGATGTCAAGATTTGGTAAGGTTCTTCGCGTTGCTTCGAATTAAACCACATGCTCCACCGCTTGTGCGGGTCCCCGTCAATTCCTTTGAGTTTCAACCTTGCGGTCGTACTCCCCAGGCGGAGTGCTTAATGCGTTAGCTGCAGCACTAAGGGGCGGAAACCCCCTAACACTTAGCACTCATCGTTTACGGCGTGGACTACCAGGGTATCTAATCCTGTTTGATCCCCACGCTTTCGCACATCAGCGTCAGTTACAGACCAGAAAGTCGCCTTCGCCACTGGTGTTCCTCCATATCTCTGCGCATTTCACCGCTACACATGGAATTCCACTTTCCTCTTCTGTACTCAAGTTTCCCAGTTTCCAATGACCCTCCACGGTTGAGCCGTGGGCTTTCACATCAGACTTAAGAAACCGCCTACGCGCGCTTTACGCCCAATAATTCCGGATAACGCTTGCCACCTACGTATTACCGCGGCTGCTGGCACGTAGTTAGCCGTGGCTTTCTGATTAGGTACCGTCAAGATGTGCACAGTTACTTACACATTTGTTCTTCCCTAATAACAGAGTTTTACGATCCGAAAACCTTCATCACTCACGCGGCGTTGCTCCGTCAGACTTTCGTCCATTGCGGAAGATTCCCTACTGCTGCCTCCCGTAGGAGTCTGGACCGTGTCTCAGTTCCAGTGTGGCCGATCACCCTCTCAGGTCGGCTACGTATCGTTGCCTTGGTAAGCCGTTACCTTACCAACTAGCTAATACGGCGCGGGTCCATCTATAAGTGATAGCAAAACCATCTTTTACTTTAGAACCATGCGGTTCCAAATGTTATCCGGCATTAGCTCCGGTTTCCCGAAGTTATTCCAGTCTTATAGGTAGGTTACCCACGTGTTACTCACCCGTCCGCCGCTAACTTCAAAGGAGCAAGCTCCTTATCCGTTCGCTCGACTTGCATGTATTAGGCACGCCGCCAGCGTTCATCCTGAGCCAGGATCAAACTCTCCATAAATGAATTATGATGTTTGATTAGCTCATAAAATACTAATTTGTGTGTTATCTCTAACACGTTTGAACCAACAATTTAATGTTGCGTTCGGAATTAACGTTGACATATTGCAATTCAGTTTTCAATGTTCATTACTGCGTTAATGCGTTACAAGAAATAATTATAACATTAAGTTTTTGTTAAGTCAATAATAAATTTCTTTTTTATTTATTAAGTTTGTTGCGTTTTTAACTCAACATTTAATATTGTATATCCTTTTAACTGATTTAACAAGTGTCAAATTTACACTTTGTAAAAACTTCGTTGACTCGGTTGTTTTGCTATTGTGTCTTGTTTCGACGACTTTTTTATAATATCAAGTTTATTCACAACCGTCAATAATTTTCAGCAATCTTTTTAGTTAAATTTTACCTTTGTGATGTCTATTTATTGTTTTTATGTATTAAAAGTTTATTTAGTGTAAATATATCGGCATATTTCTTAACTTAATGAAGTTGTTTTACCTTCTGTTATCTATAGAAGGAACTAGAATGCATACCAATAAGAAACGGCACCACTACCGTATGTACTCAACTTTTCTAGTTTAGCATCATTCAACATATTCAATATAAAGAAGTAAGAACAAAGAAAAAGGAAAACTCATTTGTTTTAAAAATGAGTTTTCCCTTTTCTTATATCATTAGTATAACTAGATACTAGATAATGTTTTCTTTCTTCTATTGGCTGTTTCTTTTATCTTGGCAGTCTTTGCATAACCCATATATTTCCATACGGTGATGCGTTACATTAAAGTCTGTTACGTGCTGCGCTAATTGTTCTACTTCATCAAGTTGTGGATAATGGAAATCCACTATTTTTCCACAATTATCACAGATAACGTGATAATGATTATGTGTACTGAAGTCAAAACGGTTTGAAGAATCTCCGTATGGTAATTCTTTTACTATACCAATATCTTTAAAAACACGTAAATTATTATATATTGTAGCAACACTTATATTTGGAAAATCAGGTGAAAGTGCTTGATAAATCTCATCGGCTGTAGGATGTGTCTCTGAAGCAATTAAAAATTTCAATATTGCTTGTCGTTGAGGTGTTATTCTAATACCGTTATTTCTTAAAGACGCAATTGAATGTTCTAGTTGATGTTCAACTGTTTCCATCTCTGCACTCATTTCACTCACCATCTTTCTATTTAAGAATAATTATTACTTAATATAAATATAACTGTTTGATGTGTGAAATGTCAATCTTCATTGCTTAAAAGTCTTTAATAGCCTTGTTTAGGATCCACTTCATTCTCAATTAAAAACCCCTTATTGAGAAAATGGTTGAGATTTTTAATGAATATATCCGTAACCTCACTCATATTTTCTTTGCCGTTACCTGTGATATGGGCAGTAATAGTAATATTATCTAATGAATATAATTCATTACTTGGATTTAAAGGCTCATTTTCGAACACGTCTATATATGCGTGTCTAATTTGTTTTTCTTTTAAAGCTTCAATTAATACACTTTCATCAACAATTGTCCCTCTGCCTACATTTATAAATAATGTTGTTTCATTCATTAATTCGAAATGCGCTTTTGTTATGAGGTGTATAGTCTGCTCAGTTTCAGGTAGCGTGTTAACAATTATGTCCGCTTCGGTTAAAGCATTAGAAAGTTCATTTAATGCGAAGGTTTTACTAAATCCCTCTACTGAATGACCATTTGTATTGATACCAATGACTTTCATATTCATTGCGTTTGCAATATTTGTCGTATATTGAGCGATACTTCCTGTACCTAGAAATAAAATTGTTTCTCCACTCACTCTTGAGCCCGTAAGTTTTGAATCATAATATCTATTTTGTTGATTAATATAGGAAGTCCTCATTTTTTTATAGTCATCTAGTATATAAGCTATAATAAATTCTGACATTTGCTTGGCATGTATACCTTTACCATTAGTAAGTAATATATTATGTTTATCAATATAATCTAAAGGTAAACTATTCACACCTGTTGAATACCATGCCATCCATTTAAGGTTTGGACAATTTTCTAAAAATGATTGATTAAGTTTACCATCATAGCCGAATATTATATCTAAATCTTTCTTATCTTGTTCTTCTATTTCAGAAACACCCTTTGTAAATACAAATTCGACAGCTGGATATGCTTCTATTAATTTAGATTCTAAATCTCCCATTCGTTTCAAACTGACAGCTTTCATCTATGTTCACCCCAAGATTTCTTTTAGTTCATCCATTTGTGTTTTAACTTTAACTTTTTCAATTACATCTATTATAATACCATCTTCATCAATAACAAATGTAGTTCTTACAATCCCCATCGATTCTTTACCAAATGATTTCTTCAATTGATAGACACCCACTTCTTCTGACAGTTCATAATTCTCGTCCACTAATAAATCAAAGTTTAGATCTAGTTTTTGGCTGAAATTTTCGTGTTTCTTTTTACTATCTCCACTAATACCATACACTTTGGCATTTAAATCATTAAAGATTGCTAAATTATCTCTAAAATCACATGCTTCAGTAGTACATGTAGGTGTATTATCTCTTGGATAAAAGTAAAGTACAGCTTTACTTCCTTTTATAGATTCATTAGAAATAAACTCTCCCTTTTGATTTTCTAGTTTAAATGATGGAAATTGATCGCCTTTTCTTAACATTTAACTCACCCTATTCCTTTTTATTCTTAATTTTATGATACGATAATAGACGAAATTATTAAATTAAAAGAGGTTGATATGTATGAAATTTACTGAAAGTGAAAAACTTCAAAAATTATCTAATGAGTATATTCTAGGAGGAGTCAATTCACCCTCTCGCTCATATAAGGCAGTTGGCGGTGGCGCACCAGTTATGATGCGCTCTGGTCAAGGTGCATATTTGTTTGATGTAGATGGAAATAAGTACATTGATTATTTACAAGCTTATGGCCCTATTATTACTGGTCATGCACATCCACATATTACTAAAGCTATTCAAGAACAGGCTGCACAAGGTGTATTATATGGTACGCCTACAGAACTAGAAATTGAATTTGCTAAAAAATTACGTGATGCTATGCCTTCATTAGAAAAGATTAGATTTGTTAATTCAGGTACAGAATCAGTTATGACTACAATCCGTGTCGCCCGTGCTTATACTAAAAGAACTAAAATTATCAAATTTGCTGGTCAGTATCACGGTCACTCTGATTTAGTTTTAGTTGCTGCGGGTAGTGGGCCTTCTCAACTAGGTTCACCTGATTCTGCTGGTGTTCCTGAAAGTGTCGCTCAAGAAGTAATCACAGTTCCTTTCAATGATATTGATGCTTATAAGGAAGCTATTGACTATTGGGGTGAAGATATTGCTGCCGTATTGGTTGAACCTATTGTTGGTAATTTTGGCATGGTTAAACCTAAACCTGGTTTCTTAGAACAAGTAAATGAACTTACTCATAATAATGGAAGCTTAGTTATATATGATGAAGTCATTACAGCATTCCGTTTCCATTACGGTGGCGCACAAGATCTTTATAATGTATATCCTGATTTAACAGCCTTCGGTAAAATTGTTGGTGGCGGTTTACCTATAGGTGGATATGGAGGAAAGCAAGATATTATGGAACAAGTAGCACCTTTAGGTCCAGCATACCAAGCTGGTACCATGGCAGGAAACCCACTATCCATGAAAGCTGGTATTGCACTTCTAGAAGTATTAGAGCAAGATGGCGTTTATGAAAAATTAGATGCATTAGGTAAACGTTTAGAGGATGGTTTGCTTTCATTAATTAAAAAACATAATATTACTGCTACAGTAAATAGAGTGTATGGTGCCCTAACATTATATTTTACAGATGAAACAGTAGAAAATTATACTCAGGCTGAAAATACTGATGGAGACGCATTTGCTAAATTCTTTAAATTAATGCTAAACCAAGGTATTAATCTTGCTCCTTCTAAATTTGAAGCTTGGTTTTTAACTACTGAACATACGGATGAAGACATTGATTCAACATTAAAAGCGGTAGATTATGCATTTAGTCAAATGGTATAAACTTGAATTTTACACCCAATCGTTGTATAACAAGTATAAACATTATTTTATTAAATATATTAAGGAGCGGTACATTTGAAATTAGGAGCCCGTATTCTCAAAACAGGTATCGCAATTATACTTGCTTTGTTTATCGCTTCTCTATTACCTGATGAAGCTGGTTTAAAAGCCATTGCTGCAGTCAGTGCTGTCATTGCAATGCAACCAAGTGTTTTTCGTTCAATAAAAACAATTGGGGAACGAGCAATAGGTAACCTTGTTGGTGCTGTTTTAGCAGTAGTGATGGTTACGATATTTGGTAATAATATTGTAATCATGGGTGTTACAGTAATTTTATTAATTGCAATCCTGTTTCGTTTCAAATTGGAACATGTTGCTACGCTAGCAAGTATAACTGCTTTAATTATTATGGGACAACATACTGGTAACTTTTATGTTTCTGCCTTTTATAGATTTGTACTTGTTATGGTTGGTGTGCTTAGTTCTTCAGCAGTAAACCTTTTATTTCTACCACCTAAATTTGAATCTAAAATTTACTATAATTCATTGAATATCTGTTCTGATATTTTTGTATGGTTTAAATTGGTTTTAAATGACACCTCTGAGTATCATCATATTAAAGAAGATAGAGGGTTAATTGTTACTCGTATTGATAAACTCGAAGAAACTTTAGGTTATTATTCAGAAGAAAAACCATGGACTAAAAAGCAACTGTATGCACAAAATAGGAAAAAAATTCTTTTTAAAGAATTAGTCCGTAGCACTCGGAGAGCGTATGAAGTGTTGAGAAAAATGAATCGTTATCAAAATGACCTTCATAATTTAAATAATGAATTACTTTTGCAGATTAAATTAGAAATCGACACATTGATTGCATATCACGAACAAATCTTCATCAGTCTTTCAAAAAAGGCACGGTATGATGTAGATCAACTTGATAGTCAGATTTCAAATCCACAGAAGAAAGATTTGATGGATGCATTTCAAAAAGAAATCATTCAAAATCCTTATCAATCAATGTACTCATATACTAATATTATGCAAATTATTTCAGCAATTGAAGAATATCGTTATATTTTAGAACATTTAGATAGACTACGTATTAGTTTCTTCACGTACCATCGAAATGATAATGAAATTGATATACTAGAAGAAGACTTCGATTTATAAATAAAATACCCTTTGAGCTTAATTTCCATCTGCTCAGAGGGTATTTTTATCGTTTAACACAAAAGCGCACTCAGTATACATTAAAATACCGAGTGCGCTTTTAAATATTTACTGACTATAAATTTTGAATACTATATAGATGTTCGTATGCACCTTTTTTAGCTAATAATGCTGAATGTGAACCACTTTCAACAATTTCACCATTTTCTACAACAACAATTTTATCAGCATGTGTGATTGTAGATAATCTATGTGCAACAATCAGTGTTGTACGATTTGCACTTAATACACTCAAGGCATCTTGAATAATAGACTCACTTTCTAAATCAAGTGCGCTCGTCGCTTCATCTAAAATAATAATTGGCGGATTATTTAGGAAAATACGGGCAATAGAAACACGTTGTTTTTGTCCACCAGAGAGTTTAACCCCTCTTTCGCCTACTTCTGTATCGTAACCTTGAGATAATTCCATGATAAAATCATGCGCATTGGCCATTTTAGCAGCATTAATAACTTCTTCATCTGAAGCATCTGGTTTACCTAATAATATATTTTCTTTAATTGTATCCGAGAATAATATATTATCTTGTTGAACTAAGCCAATTTGTCTTCTCAAGCTACCTGTTAAATATGACTTGATATTGGTACCATCAATTTTTATTTCGCCTTCGGTAACATCATAGAACCTAGGTATTAAATTGATTAAAGTAGATTTTCCTCCACCACTCATACCAACAAATGCCACAGTTTCACCTTGATTAATTTCTAAATTAATATCTTTAAGGATATTTGCTTCATTTTGATCATATTTAAACTTAACATTAGTTAATTCGATGTGTCCCTGTTTTATTTCTATTGGCAGTGCACCTTTTTTATTTTTAATGTCGTAATCTTCATCTAAAAGTTGGAATACACGGTCCATTGACGCAAAACTTTGTGTCAATGTTGTAAATGAAGAAACTAATCTACGAAGAGGACCAAATAGTTGTTCAAGATAGCCCACGAAAGCAGCTAAAGTACCTACTGTTATTGATCCATTGATTGCTAAGAACCCTCCTGTACCAATAACGATTAAAGGTCCAATGTCTGTAACCGTATTAATTGCTGAGAATGAATAAGCATTCCAACGCGTATGATTAAACGCTCTTTGTAAGAAATTTTGGTTATGTTTATCAAAGTTTCCTGCTTCATTATCTTCAATCGCAAAACTTTTTATAACTGACATCCCTTGTACACGTTCATGTAAGAATCCTTGTACTTCTGCCAATGCTTGTGATCTCTTTCTTGTTAAACTTCTCAAACGACCAAAGAAGAAATACACAGTTAAAATATATACAGGGAATATAATCAGTGCGGCTAAAGTTAACTGGACATCTAAGAAGAACATAATAGTTAATGCAATAATAATAGTTATGCAGTCAAGCCATATATTCATTAAACCAGTTAATATAAAGTCTTTAGTTTGCTCAACATCATTAATAACCCTTGAAATAACTTGACCTGCTTGGTTATTCGCATAAAATCTTGAACTCAAAGCTTGCAAATGATGATAAAGCTTTTTACGTATATCATATAAAATTTTGTTACTTGTCCACTGTGCTAGATATTGTCTTAAAAACTCAATTGGTGGTCTTACTATCACAAAGATAAACGCTGCTATACCCATTGCAACTAATAATTTTGTGATTTTTTCTTCTACTGTTATCGCACCATTATTGATAATATCGTCAATGACATATTTAATTAATAATGGAATCAGCATCGGAATACCAAATTTTAGAATACCTACAAGTATAGTGGCAATGATTCGCCATTTATATGGTCGAACAAATTGTAAATATCTGCGAATCATAAAACGATTCCTCCCCACACTATATTTGCAAATGAAACAGCCTATGTTGATGGTCCAACTAGGCTGCTAATTTATGCACTATCTAAAGTTGTTTGACAATTTCATTTGCGAATACGAATATTTTATAGCAAACTTAATTTTTTCTTGTTTGTATTGTTCACATTCATATCACTATAAATGATAATTAAATTAAAAACATTAAATCTGCTTAATAATTTCTAACTTTTTTGTATCGTTCTCGCCAAACTTTAATAAAGTCTGGAGCAAACGGACCTTTCTTCTGTTCAATCCATTGCTGTAAAATATCTACATTTCTTCTTAAAATCACGTCGATATCAGATGAATAATTCATTTGTTTCATATGCTGCTCGTATTCATCTTCATCTAGTAAATGATATTTACCGTTTGGATATACTTTAATATCTAAATCGTAATCGATATATTTTAAAGCTTCTTCATCACAAACAAATGGTGAAGATAAATTACAATAATAATAAACGCCATCTTCTCTAAACATACATATCACGTTAAACCAATATTCAGAATGAAAATATACAATTGCAGGCTCTCTCGTAATCCATGTACGACTATCACTTTCTGTGACGAGCGTATGATCATTCCCACCGATAACAACATCTTCCGTACCTTTTAATATAGTAGTTTCAGACCAAACACGATGAATATTACCATCATGTTTATAACTTTGAATCTTAATTGTCTGACCTTCTTTAGGTATGGATTCTTTTACCATGCTCCACACCACCTTTTCTTAATTTCACATATAGAATTATAACATACCTCAAGATACAACACCGAATCTAACAATGTTTAGTTATGAAATTATATATTTTTGTCATACTTACAGGAAAATTAAAGTCTTCTTTTTCTGTTAACTGCATCCACACCATATTCTCTGGTAAAATAATGTCATCTTTATGCACATTTTCTTGAGATATAAACACTTCAATATCCCATGTGATATGTGTAAATTGATGTTTTAATTTAAATGCAGGTGTTTGATCAAATATCACTTGTGTCCCTAATACTGTGTTGATATGCTTATCTTCCTCTGCTTCGTACATTGGAAATTCCCACATATTATTCAATAATTTTTGTGTACGTTTTTCAATTAAATAAGCATTATCTTCATTTTGAAGAAGATAAACATGCTGTTTTATATGTTTCTTCTTAACTTTTGTTGTTTTTACAGGCAATGATTGAACAGTCCCTTGTTCAAATGCTTCACAATGATCTTGAACCGGACAGAATAAACATAATGGAGCTTTCGGTGTACATACCAATGCACCTAATTCCATCATTGCTTGGTTAAATGTACCGGCATCTTGCTCAACGTATGGTTGTAATTCATTCTCAAATGCTTTACGTGTTGATTGCAATTTCGTATCTCTCTCATCATTGTTTAGTCGTGACCATACTCTAAAGACGTTTCCATCCACAGTTGCTAAAGGTTTGTCGAAAGCAATACTCATAACTGCTGCTTGTGTATAAGGGCCTACACCTTTTAACTTTCCAAATGTCACCGGTTCGTCTGGTACGACACCGTTGTAACTTTCATGTACTTCTTTTATTGCCGTGTGAAAATTACGTGCTCTACTATAATAGCCTAAGCCTTCCCAATATTTGAGCACTTCATCTTCATGTGCTTGACTTAACTCAGTAATAGTTGGGAAGCGATGAATGAATCTATGATAGTAATCTATAACCGTTTTAACTTGGGTTTGTTGTAACATTACTTCACTCAACCATATATAATATGGATTAGAGGTTTCTCTCCAGGGCATTTCACGTTGATGTTCGTCAAACCATGTAACGAGATTATTCTTGAATTTTGACTCATTAAACATTTTACACATCTCTTTCTATTAGTAATTCTTAAAAATTTCAAAATAAATTTTAGTATGTTATTTTTATTATTTATGATATTAGATTATAATGAATATATATTATTGACATGAAACGAGTTGAATACTTATGGATACAGGCACACATATTGTCATGGGTATCGGTTTAACAGCTTTAGCTACTCAAGACCCGGCAATGGCAGGATCATTTGTAGCCACAGCTACCACATTAGTAGTTGGCTCTTTAATACCTGATGGCGACACTGTTTTTAAATTAAAAGATAACGCTACCTATATATCAAATCATAGAGGTATTACACATTCAATACCCTTTACGATATTATGGCCTTTATTAATTACTTTATTAATTTTTACATTTTTCAAAAACGTTGATATAACACATGTTTGGCTATGGGCTCAGCTTGCAGTATTTCTACATGTGTTTGTAGATATTTTCAATTCTTATGGTACACAAGCGCTAAGGCCTATTACTAACAAATGGATACAACTCAGTGTAATTAATACGTTTGATCCAATTATATTTATCTTGTGGTGTATCGGAATACTGCTTTGGTTAGTTGGGATTCATCCATATCTTGTGTTTTTCCCAATTATCGCTATTCTTGTAGTATATTATATCATTCGCTTTAGAATGCAAGCTGTGATTAAACAACAAGCTCTAAAACAAATTCAACAAGAACATAATCCAGTAAAAGTATTTGTAGCTCCGACAATTCGCTTCATGCAATGGCGTGTTGCAATACAAACTGAAGAACATGATTAT
This sequence comes from Staphylococcus sp. AntiMn-1, assembly GCF_001663395.1. Classification (NCBI taxonomy): domain Bacteria; kingdom Bacillati; phylum Bacillota; class Bacilli; order Caryophanales; family Staphylococcaceae; genus Staphylococcus; species Staphylococcus sp. AntiMn-1. The sequence goes on along the minus strand of NZ_CP012968.1, from coordinate 106,524 downwards.
GTGGGACGTAGTTTTGGTAGAAACATTGTATTTAGTGACAAATCAAAACGTCACCCATTTCCAAGTGATGATTTAATGCAATATGTTGAAGGTGATAAAAATATTAAAACATTCCTTAACTTCTCAACTATTTATCGTTGGGAAGCTAGAAAATTAGATGATGAAACAACCGAAATCAGATTAATTGATTTACGTTATTTAAAAAATGGACATTATTCTTTTGTAGCTATTGCCCATTTAGACGATGAAATGACTATCGATCATTCTTATATCGGCTGGGTCTTTAGCGAAGATAAATTACAGAAAAAATTATTTGCAAAGTAACACGTTAAAGAATTTAATACCTCTAAATACAATAAGAACTGGAAAGATTCGTTGATTGATAACGAATCTTTCCAGTTCTTTTCTTATTTTAGTTTAATTAATAATCCATAATCTTTAATCTTTTTCGTTTAAGTCATCCGCTTCAATCATATTTTCATCTGTATCTGAATGCGAAACAATGGTTTCATCAGGAATTGCGTACAAATATTTTCTGTGTGCCATTATTCGATATTTAGCAAAAATAACTACACAAAGTATTGCTAAAAATAATATATAATATAAATGATAAGGTATATTATTCAAGCTTAACGCACCAAGTACGACCGACTGTGAAACACCTTCAATAAGGTAATATAGTGGATTCAACATTAATATGTGCGAGATCAGTGTCGTATTACTTGTTGGTATAAAGAGTATTGGAACAATAAAAAACATCACTAATGAAATCACATAAAACATGACATTGATTTTGCGACGAACAATAGCTGAAAGACCTAATATTGTCGATACAAGTATCATGAATAGCATCGACATTACAACGTAATAAAACGTAGAGGGTATAGAACTTTCAATATTAACAGGTGTTGCATATATCATAATAATTAAAGTTATAAACATTGTTATACTCGTAATGATTGCTATAACAACATTTTGAAATATTGGATTCAAGTTAAATAGCTTACCAGTAAAGTAATCAATTTTGTAAGTGTTATAGCTTCGATATACAGCAATCCAAATATAAGCAAAAGTTGTTAACCCAGCCAATCTAAAATAGGCACGAGCTTGAATTAGTTCTTCAGTGCCTTTTATTTTAAATATTAACATTAATAAAAATAGCAATGCCAAGCTTGATAAAAATGGTATGACAAGCCATACCCACTGTGATTTTAATCGGTGATATGCTTGTGTGCTAAGATATGGCACGTTTTTAAAAAAACTAATTATACTATCAATCATTCTTTACACCTACAATTCAATATATATCCATTTATTATTTTTTAAATCAGCCATAAAATAGCCTTCTCCAGATTTAGTAATCCAGAAATTATTTTCAATATCGAACTTTTCTTTTAATTCTTCCTTCTTCTTAATAGGGAATGTAAAGCCTTTAAGTTTATTTTCGTCATTAAAAATCATAGAAATAGGTTGTTGTACTATAGGTACTACAAAGCGATTGTCCTTATTATTTTCTGGAACAAGCCCTTCTGTTACTGTACTATGTTTTTTATGCAAATGACTGTTGAAAAATTCATAAAAATTAATATAGTTATTATGCATGTATGGTGCTAATGATTTAGAACTATGTTCTTCATATAAAGCTGCTGGTTCAAAGAATCGCACTTTATTTTTAGCAACCTTATAATGTTTATTGTCTACATCAATTCTATAATTCTCATTATTTTCAGCAGTAATTGTTACAAAACCATACTGATTTATTTTTTGTTTATTTCCATTTTCCATATCTTCCACAGTAATAGATTCATCTAATACGATAGCGTAACCTAGCATTTCTTCATATGGATCTTTATTTTGGTTTTGTATTGAGGCTTGATCAATATTTTGTCCAATCTGTAACTTCCCAACATTATTAAACATTAAAACTGCCATAAATAATAAGCCAACTACAAATACTGAAAGCCACGTCCAAAATCTAACGAATGCAACAGGTGGTTTCACATGATTATATCTTTCTATACGTTTGAAATTGTATGTTAATTCCGGCGTTCTTGTTCTACTTTTTTTCCAATCAACATCAAAGTTCGCCTTCTCTTGTTCATCTTCCAATGACAATCTATCTTTCTCATGGTCTTTAAATACTGGTAATACTTGATTTAAAGAGCCTTCCATTCTAAGTTGACCATGAGAGACCCAGGCAATGTAATTACTCGTCTGAGCTATACGTTGAACATCATCATCGATCATCACAATTGTTGAATTTTGATTTATGTATTCTTCTGTAAGTCCAATTGCTTTTTCGATAAAAGATTCATCTAAAAATTGTAATATATGATTAAAAATAATAATACTTGCTTTTGAAGTTCTTGCTAATGCAAATAATAATTGTGCATATTGTGAATCAGTTAATCGGTTAACTTTAACATCCGCTTTATCTTCAAGGTGTGCATACCTTATAATTTGCTCTACTTTATGATCCGAAGTTTTATATTGAAACAATATGACTGCATTAGCCACAAACTCATTTACAGAAGTATGTTGCAATAATTTATCTTCAATATCAGCAAAAAACAAGTCTCTTTTTATAACGACTTTTCCCTTATCGGGTTGTATTTCACCACTTAATAAACGCCCTATTAATGATTTAGAAGAACCCGGTTCACCTATTATCCCTAAAGCTTCACCTTGATAGATATGGAGGTTAAAATTATTCAATTCTATATCTTCTTCATCATAACCAAATGGTAAATACCATTTGGAGGATTTTTTATTTCTATAATAATGAGTTACATTTAGTAACTTTAATATAATTGAACTACCCATCCTATCTTCATCCTTCTACAATTTTAATAATGCGAGTGGTAAACCTTCTTCAGGTTCTGAACTTTTAATTCTAAAGCCCCACGCAAAAACGCCTTTTAACCGTTCAACTTTGAAATAGCTTTCTGTGCCATCATTTAATTTGTATATTTTACCTAATTCTACTTTGTTTCTATCTACTAGATAGCTTTCTGCAATAATTACTTTACTTGCATATACGTCATATTCATTAAAAATGCCATTCATTTCTGCTTTACGCATTTTCTCTTTATAACCTTGTATCTCATGACGTAATTCAATTTCACTCATTTCACTCAATTTCTTCTGTTCCATCTACTATTCCACTCTCTTCTAATTTAGCTTTAATTTTATCATATTTATAGCCTTTTCTCATAAGTGCTTCTATTGTTTTATTAATTAATTTTCTACCTGAAAATTTTCTTGAATATTTATTATATGCTTTTTCTAATTCGTTTTGTAATAACTCATCTAATTGTTCTTCAGGTTGTGAAAAATCCATTTCATCCATTACTTCTTTAATTTTCTCAAAAGAATAACCTTTTTGCATTAATGATTGTGTTAATTTCTCTTTTCTTTTTACTAATGGCCCTTTTTTCTGTTTCAAAATTTTATTTGCAACTTTTAATATATCTTCCATAGATTGCTCCTGTTCATAAATCTGGCTATATTCATCAATAATTAATTGTTCAATACCAGCTTCTCGTAATTTTTGTTTATATATTCCAGGACCTTTATCTGTCGTTAAGATCATGGTGTTTTTTAAACTATTCGCATAATCATTATGATCTATGAGCTTTTGCTCATGACAGTAATCTATGACTTTAGCAATAACTGACTCTGAAATTTCTTTCTTTGTAAGATGTTTTATTACTTCATGGTCAGTTCTTTTTCTATATGAAATATATTGAATAGCTGCATTAACTGCTTGCCTGTATTGTTCATAGCTTTGGATTTCTTCCATATCTTTAGCTTCAACAATTTGACCTTTGTTTAAATTAAAATAGACAAAGGTATCAATATCGATTCCCATTTCAAATTCATCATCTAAATATAGATTAAAACGTTCTTTATTCTTTTTTTGCACTTCTATCTTTGTTATTTTAGGCATATAATTCACTCCACTTATAAGAATAACTTATATTGATTATGAATGGAATTATAGTGTATAGCATATTTGAAATTGCTATTAATCCCTGTATGTATATTTAAATTATAACATCAAAAAAGGAGTAGGATAGAAATCAAAATTTGATTTCGTATTCCCACTCCCACAAAACTGATTAGAAAAAGCTAAAACACTTACATAAGAACTACTTGTCTTCATAAACGAAGTAGTAGTTCTTTAATAGCTTGATATAAGCGCATTTTCAATTCTGTCAACTACTGACAATTTAATAATTGAGGCTGAAACATGTATAAATCATGCACCTACTGAATTTAGACTGTAGTATTCTATTCTCTTAGTTTATTACACGCCGAGTTCTTGGATTGCATTTTCATACTGCTCATCAGTAATATAATCCTGTTGTTTCATTTTCTCTAAATCTATTTTTACACGATTGATAAAATTATCCGACATGTTATTCACATTGTATACACTTGGTGCATTAATCTTACTAGCTAAAATTGCACTTTGTAATACAGATATTTGAGGTAAATTAGGATTATTTTTATCTGTTGTTACCCCAAAAAAGTGATTTGCTGCTGACTCAACAGTGTATTGATCACTTCCAAAATAAATGTTGTTTACATAAAAACTTAAAATTTCATTTTTATCATACGTTTTTTCTGCGCGATGTGCTACAAATAATTCTTTGATTTTTCTTGTTAGTGATTGTTCATTATCATAATAATAGTTTTTCACTACTTGTTGCGTAATGGTACTTCCACCTTGCACGCTATTCTCACTTATTGTTGAAAATAGTGCGCGTGACGTACCTTTGAAATCAAATCCATTATGTTTATAATATCTTTCGTCTTCCATTGCTATAAATGCACCCTTAGTATAGTCTGGCATATTTGAAACTGAGACGAATGTTTCTTTATCTTCAATACTTCTCAATTCATCAACATCTGCTCGTAAAGAAAATGCATACATTGTAGCTATAAACGCAGCGATTAAAATGATGATAGGTATTAATATCTTTATCAACAAACCTTTTCCTTTTTTCTTTTTTGGTGGTTTATTTACTGGTTGGAAATAGGTATTATGCTGCGGTATATTTGAATTTTTTTGACTGGTTTGTTTTTTAGTTTGCTTATAACGATCGCTTCTTTTCATGCGCTAGCTCCTTTATGTTGCTCTCATATCATTATAAGTGAGTTTATCAATAGTTTAAATGTTTATCTACACCAAATTGAAAATATCAGTCCAAGGGTGTATGTCACGCTACGCATAGAGTTTCATTGTAAGCATATTTCATATATGTTTGGGTTTATTAAGCATTATACAACCATAAGATATGAGGATGGGATATCTATTTATGTCCCATCCTCACCATATATACTATCGCGATAATTATCATTGTAAAATATAAAAACTGGAAAAACCCATAGCGTCAGAATATATCTAAAAGATTGAACTTTAAATTCAACCTATAAAATATAATCATTACCATACGTTTTTCCAGTTATATATTATGGACAATCACGTCCAAAGTTTACGTTAATTAATAAATTTCAATTAATCTGTTAATTGATTTGCAATTTCTCTATTAAAATCATCTAAGTCATCAGGTGTACGACTCGTAACTATATTTTTATCTACAACTACAGATTCGTCTACAACTTGTGCGCCTGCGTTAGATAAATCTTTACGGACATTTAACACTGCTGTTAAAGTACGTCCATTCAAATCATCAGTATCTATTAAAATTTGAGGTCCGTGGCAAATTGCAAATGTTGGAACATCATTTTTTGTGAAATACTTAGCAAATGTACCATATCTACCTTCTGAGTCACCACGTAGATGATCTGGAGAAAATCCACCTGGAATTAATAATCCATCGTAATCTTCTGGCTTAGCATCTGCAATACTAACTTCTACTGTAGCTTTTGCACCATGTTTACCAACAACTTCACTATTCGCTGTATCGCCAATAATTACTGTTTCATGCCCCGCTTCTTCAATTGCTTCTTGAGGGCTTGTTAATTCAACATCTTCAAATTCATTTGTTACTATGATTGCTACTTTTTTAGCCATGTATAATCACCTTTCCTATTTGCGTTCTACATTATGTATAGACGAAATTAAGAAAAGTTAAACATACAGTAGCTCAATCTCACTTATGGACAGACTGAACTTATTCAGATGTGTTTGATACAGTTTTTACTTTTTCTTCTAACTGATCTAATAAACCAATCCACTCATCAATGTCTTCCACTTTTACTTCGTTTGGATTAACTTGGTCTATATCGTCAATAAACTTTTCTAATCTTTCTTTTATTTGATCAATTGTTTGATTTTCATTCATTATCTAATGAGACTCCTTTTTATAAGATATTATTATCCTAACATGGAATTAACAACTTTTGATAGTAGCAGAATAATATTATAACGAAATACTAAGTGTAGTGTTTCAGAGTGTCAACGCGTCTCTGACTTTGTTGACACTCTTTTTGTGCTCGTTGTGCTCAGGCACAATCTTATCTTGTAGTTTTTAGCTAGTGCTTTATTAACTACTCAGTAATCGGCATAAATCACTGCCATTTTAAAAAAATATATAAAGTGATAAAGGTGCATATCGGCTTGTATTAATCCGATTTGCACCCTCGATTTGTATTATCCTAATTGTTGCACGCTTGATAAGAACTCAATCGTGCTTTTACTTTCTTCTCTACGTTCTTTCCTTCTCTTGACTCGAGCAGGTGCCGTATCATAAAACCACTTTTCTGTCTGTGATTCTGGATATACTTGAGGTACTTCTATTGGCTTACCATCTTCACCGAGTGCTACAAATGTTAAAAAACTTAATGCTGCTAAATGTCTTTCATTTTTAAGCACATCTTCTATAATAATTTGAACACAGACTTCCATCGAAGATTTTCCCGCATATGAGACCATAGCTTCATAAGAAACTACAGCACCTGTTTTAATTGGTTTTAAAAAGTCTACCGAATCAGTTGAAGCTGTGACCACCTGTGAATTACTATGTTTCGTTGCTGTTATAGCAGAAATTTCGTCAATGTTCGCCATCAACATACCGCCAAACATTGTCTTTAAATGATTCGTTTCCTGTGGGAATACTTGTCTCTCTTTAATACTTCGTGCTTCAGACATCGATTTACGTTTTGGTCTTTCCATAATTTAATCAATCCCTTTTCTTTTATCAGACAAAAAGTGAGTGCTCTGAATATAGTAGACTATTTCAGAACACTGACAACTCATCCCTCTCTCTCTATTTTGACCAGTTACCATTTTCGAAGACGAGTTCTTTTTCATCCTCTTGTGTCACGCCATAAATCGTTAAATCTTTACTACCAATCATAAAGTCCACATGAATAAGTGAATCATTTAATCCTTGTGCTAACTTTTCGTCTGTAGTCATTTCTGTACCACCCTCTATATTAAAACCATAAGCTGAGCCTAATGCAATGTGACAAGATGCATTTTCATCGAACAATGTATTATAAAAAATGGTATTGCGGTTAGAAATCGGTGAATCATCAGGTACTAGTGCAACTTCACCTAATCGCTTAGCACCTTCGTCTGTATTTAATAAATCACGTAAAACCTCTTCGCCTTGCTTAGCTTTATAATCAATTACTTCTCCATCTTTAAAAGTTAATGTAAAACCATCTATAATATTACCATTATGACTTAATGGCAATTTATTCGTCACATAGCCATTTACTTTTAATCTATGAGGTGCAGTGAACACTTCTTCAGTTGGAATATTAGCTACAAAGGCTTGACCACCACTCGCATAACTTGTTGCATCTTCCCATATATGACCTTCTGGTAAACCAATTTCTAAATCTGTACCTTCAGAAATATAGTGAAGTGCTTTATAATTTTTACTTTGTAATTTATCTGCATGTTTACTTAGATTAGCAACATGGTCTTTCCAATTAGCCACTGGATCATTTCCATCTACGCGAACGATATCTAATACTTCATCAATGAACGTGTTGTAAGCTGCTTCTTCTGATAGTTCTGGATAAACACGACTTGCCCAAGCTTTTGATGGATAGGCTGCCACACACCATGGAAATTGGTTTTTCTGACTTGCTTCCATATATCCTTTATATGCAGTAGCATACTGTTTTTGGAAAGTTGATAATTTATCACGGTCAATGCCATTTAATAAATCAGGATCTTGTGTTATGAGTGCTAAATTTGCAGCGCCTCTATCTACATAATCCATGCGCTTAGCCACTTCATAATCTTTCACTTCATTACTTTCAAAATGTTCTACTGGTTCATATTCGAATTTTAGGCGAGAAAGTCGATCATCACTATAGTCAACTTTAACATCAGATGCACCTCGTTTATATGCAGCTTCTACTATGTAATGTGTTAATTCAATAGCATCAACACTTGAGCGAATAAATACTGGTTGACCTTCTTGTACATTCATTCCTACACCAACTAAAAGTTCGGCGTATTGTTTTAATTTTTCTTGTAATTGAGTCATATTTATACACTCCTTTTATTTGCGTATTTGACCAAGTGCGTCTGCAATTGCAGCTGCTTCACTTGGTGTAAATGACGCTTTTGATGTTACATATTCATGAATTTCAGCTATTTCTTGCTTATCTGCTTCTTCATATTTATCTGGATCAATCAAGCTTTGATTCACAAGATTTAAACGTTCTCTTATTTCTACTATCATTTGTTCATTAGTATTTGTCACTTCGTTCACCCCTTTTATCAACTTATTTTATCAAATTTACGTTTCTTGTAAAACTTTTATCACAATAATGCTTTAGAAATGATTAAAAAAGCTTTAAAATGGGAATTAGCAATATATAATTTGGAGGTAGTCACATGATTTCAGTAGCATTCGTTTGTTTAGGCAATATTTGTCGCTCACCAATGGCAGAAGCTATTATGCGACAAAGATTACTAGATCGAAAGATAACAGGTTTAAACGTAACCTCTAGAGGTACAGGTGAATGGAACTTAGGTCAGCCACCTCATGAGGGTACGCAAGATATTCTCACTAAAAATGATATACCCTTTGATAACATGATCAGTGAACTATTTAAAGCTGATGATGACTTTGATTATATCATTGCAATGGATCAAAGTAATGTAGAGAATATTAAACAGATCAATTCAAACATTAATGGACAATTGTATAAACTATTAGACTTTAGTGATATGAATGAGACTGACGTACCTGATCCTTATTATACAAATAATTTCGAAGGTGTTTATAAAATGGTACAATCATCTTGTGATAACTTAATTGATTTTATAGTTAAAGATGCAAATCTAAGAGAGGGGTAAAACATCATGCAAAATAAATTAATTCCAGGAATTCTATTAGGTGCCGTAATTGGAGGCGCAGCAACATTGGCTGACAAATCAACTCGCCAATCATTAAAACAATCAATTAAAGATAGAAAAGAAGGCAATCGTTCTCAAAAACCTTCAGCGATCAACAACGTAAAAGACGAGATAGTATATTGGAAAGATGTGGTAGAAGAAATTCGCCGTAATAATCCAGAATTAGAACGTTCTTTAAAAGATGCGAAAAATACATTCGTTGAGCGTAAAAACAATCGCTTAAACAATTAATTTGTTTATAGTATAGTATTTTTGATTCCACATGTTTAAATAATTAAATTAAGGCAATACCTAATATTACATGTTTAGGTATTGTCTTTTGTATATAACTTGTAATGTGCGATATTTTAAAAATCTAAAAACAATTTTTAAAAAAGAATATAAACAGTTATTTACCTTCTTTAACTTTTAAAGTATATTAAACAATATACTGAAAATATCAATACATAAGGAGATTTGATATGTCTAAAAAAGAGAAAACAACTTCAAAGTTTCTAAACTCAACTAAAAAGGATGAAGATAAGAAGTCTAAGAAATCAAAAGATGAACAAATCGGGCGTGATCGTACGTATATCACGCCTAATGAATTCAAATCAAAATCACCTAAGAAAGACAATCAAGAATTCTTTGTATCACGTATCAATAAACCAGCAAAATATACAAAAAACCCTAATTTTTTCTCTTATCTTATTTATAGAATAGGTAAAGATGATGCATCCGGTTTATCTGCACAATTATCCTATTACTTCATGTTGTCACTGTTCCCTATGCTCCTATTCTTATTATCAATAGTACCTGTAATAGGTGTTGAACAATCAACGATTAGAGATATGATTAAAGAGCACGTCCCACCAGATTATGCAGGACAAGTATCATCAATCATTGGTGATATTATGAGTAATGCTAGTGGCAGTATATTATCTGTAGGTTTGATTTTAGCACTTTGGTCTGCTTCAAACGGTATGACAGCAATTATGAACTCTTTCAACGTCGCATATGACGTTGAAGATAGTAGAAACTTTATTGTTTCTAAATTATTTAGTGTGTTATTTACACTTGCTATGATTATCGTCTTACCTATCGCGCTGATATTACCTACCTTTGGAGAACAAATCGGTTCGCTTTTATTTGGCCCACTTGGTTTAGGTGATCAAATTAAATGGATTTTTAATTTAGTACGTGTGGTATTACCATTAATCATTATTTTCATAGCGTTTATGGTTTTATATACGTTAGCGCCAAATGTTAAAATTAAAATGAAATCTGTAATACCAGGTGCAATATTCGCTACGATTGTATTTTTAGGTGGCTCATTCTTATTTGGTATATATATATCAAATTTTGCTAACTATTCTAAAACATACGGTAGTATCGCTGGTATCATTATTTTAATGTTATGGTTATACATTACAGGCTTTATTATTATTATCGGCGCTGAAATCAACGCGATTATCCACCAACGTAAAGTAGTCGCTGGTAAAACACCAGAGGAACATACAATGGCTGAGATAGAAGAGAACGAAACAACTCACGTTGGTAGCGAAGCTGATATCAATGCTGAAAATGAATCCACACATGCTACTGATTCCAATCATAATATTTCAGACTCAAACAACAAAAAATTATAATTTAATATAAACTTTGCTAAATAGCTGATAGGTATCTAAATCATGATGTCTATCAGCTATTTTTGCTTTCTAATTTATATCAGTCCTGTTTAGTATAGAGCCCTTAAAGCACGTAAAAAGACTAAAACCGAAACGTAAATGTCTATCATCTACGTTTCGGTTTTAGCCTTTTGGAAATACTTAAAATAGAATTCATTACTGTATTAAATTATGCTGGAATGCATAAATAACTGCTTGTGTTCTATCTTGTACTTCTAATTTACTTAATATATTACTTACATGTGTTTTTACTGTTTTAATCGTTATGTGTGATGCACTCGCAATTTCTTGGTTTGAGTAACCTTTTGCGATAAGTAATAGAATTTCCATTTCTCGTTCCGTTAACATTTCATATAATTCGGCACGTTGTTTCATTCTATTTCTCATCTTCACAAGCACTTCAGCTTCAAATACAGACTCATTTTTATACGTTTTACGAATAGCCTCGGCTATATCACTAGCACTAGTCGTTTTCAAAATATAGCTGTCTACGCCAGAATCTAAAGCACGATATACTTCATTATCTTCAATGTAACTTGTTAACATTACAACTTTAATATGGGGTAAGTCTTTTTTAATTTGCTCGGTAGCATCGACACCATCCATATCGTCCATAAGCAAGTCCATTAAGATTAAATCTGGATTTAGTTGATGAGCCTTTTCAATCGCATCTTTTCCTGACTGACCTTCCCCTACAATATCAATATCTGGCTGTGTAGATAAGTAACTAGAAATTCCAATTCGAACCATTTCATGATCATCAACAAACAAAACTTTAATCGTCATGTGAATCCTCCTTATTTAATGGTGCCTTTACTTCAATTCTTGTACCTGAATCTGGTAAAGAAACAATATGAAACGTTGCACCAATTTCAAGCGCACGTTCTCTCATGTTTTTTAAACCATAACTTTGTTCTACCTTATCATCAACATTGAACCCTTTACCATTGTCTTGAATGCGTAATAATAAGTAATCTGCCATATTAAACAATTCTACTGTTACTTTGGTACCTTTTGAATGTCTCAAAGTATTAGATAAAGCTTCTTGCGTAATTCTGAACAAATGATCTTCAATACCTTTAGGTACTTCAAATTCTTCAATATCATGTACAACTTTCATAGGTACTTTTTTCTTTAAATCAACGACTAAATCTTTAATACCTTCACCTAATGATTTGTCTTTTAATCCAATAGGTCTTAAATGTAATAGTAAAGCTCTCATCTCTAACTGAGAATCTTGTACCATTTTTTCTAATATCGGAATTTGTTGATCTAAAGGTGCTTCTAACTGTGTTTCTTTAATAGCTGAAAGCATCATACTCGCTGCAAATAATTGCTGACTTACTGAATCGTGTAATTCACGTGCAAGCCTTTGTCGTTCATCTTCTATAATCTTTTTAACTTTCACATCATTTATATTATATGATTCATTTGTTAAGTTTTGCGTTTTCATACGTAATTTGTGAACTTCTTGATTTAATGGAACTAACGTTTGATACAATTCAATTGTTTCATTATATAATTCAATGTTTTGATCATTAATACCTACTGTTTGACCTTCAATAGAACGTTCTATTTGGTCTTGTAACCAGTGATTTTGTTGATTTATTTTATATGCTAATACCGATCCTACAATAATACAAAGAAAAATAACTAATAAGTTTAAAAATAGTAAAACTGGTATTCCAAAAATTTGTGTATAAAACATACCTTGAAAATATACTATGTTTACAAATACTTTATCGATAAAAAACAGAGCAAAAAATGTGCTATAAACTAATATCAACATGGATCCTATTGCTCTTATGTAGTGATTCATTTATAAATCACCTCAATATCGCCAATTAGCGTCGAAACATAAATGTTTACAGCATAGTTTTCTTCTTTCGTTTCTTCCAAGATTTTAATGTTATTATTTTCTACTTTATAAGAAGTTTCATTAACATAAGCATTCCCATACAAGGCAGTGAAGTTTAAAATAATATTATAATTTAAAGGTACAATAATTTGTACTTTACCTATAATATGTCGTATCACTACAGTATTATTTTCTTTAATATTAGCAGCTTTAGACATATCTATATGAATATCACCTATGCCATGTTGCACTTGTAAGTCTTCCCATTTATATACATATACTGGTGTGCGTTGCTCTCCAAACCATTTTTGTTTAATGAAGTTTGGGGACTCAACTGCTTCATCTGTAGCGACTACTTTAAATGGTTTAAACCTATAAATAATATATCTTATAATTAGCATTATTAAAAAGATAAATAAAATGATAATTGTGTATTTGTTGGATAATAAAGTGAATGCAATCAACAAAGCACCAATCCAAAATGATAAAAGTCCCCGTATTTTATGGAAATACAAATAACCGACATAGGCTAAGATACAGCCAAGTAATAACACGAGTAGGAAACCAATTTTTTCAAAGAATATATAATAAAAATTGGCAATAATCAATAATGTTGTAAAAACAATTAACATCTCAGTCGATATATATTTATGAGTCATGTTTCGCCACCTTTCTTCAAGCGACTAAACTAATGCGTTCGATTAGATCACACTCAGTTTCAATATTAGCTCTCTCTGTTGCTTGTTGTGATAAATCGGCTTCAATACGAGCGTAGTCTGCTTCCATTTCATTTAATTCACATTTTATTTGCTCAATATCTTTATGTTCTATCTCTTCAGCACAATCAATGTACTCTTTATCCAACATATCAATATATTTATTTTCTAATGATAATGTCAGTCTATCAATTAAACTGCCTACATTACCTTTTCTTTCAATTAAGTATTTAATATACATTTCAACACTTCTCAATTTTTTATCAAGAAATCGTTGGTACTCCACTATGCTTGTGCGAAATGTGTGTTTTGTCATTTTTTCTAAATAAGACGTAATATAATTCATAGAATCACCTCATGATCGATTAGACTCTATTATAAAAAATATCCGGAACCATTGGTATAGGCTCCGGAACCATCTTATATTAGGACTTTAGACCGAAACACTATCTAATCTATTTTAGTAGTTAACACTGGTCCATCTTTGGTAACGATGACAGTATGCTCAATTTGAGCAACAAAACTTTTATCTTTTGTTTCAAATGCCCATTCATTTTTGCCTTCTGTCACAAATGTTGCTTTTGAAGAAATAAACGGTTCAACTGCAATCACTGTGCCCTCTTTAAGTAAAGTTTTATCCTTGGGATCATAATAGTTCATCACGTGGCTTGGTGCTTCATGAAGTGATTGTCCTACGCCGTGACCTGTTAAATTTTTAATAACTGTTAAATCATTTTTTCGTGCAGTAGCATGGACTGCTTTACCGATTTGACTTAACTTCCCACCTACTTTAACTCTTGTCATAGCCGCATCAAATGCTTCTAACGCTACGTCACAGACTTTTTGTTTCAATGGATTGTCTGCTTCGCCAACGACAAATGAAATGCCTGTATCGGCGTAATAGCCGTTCTTCAATGCTGAAACATCGATATTCACTAAATCACCTTCGCGTATTTTACGTTTGCCTGGAATACCATGCGCTACTTCTTCATTAATACTAATACATGTTTGTCCAGGAAATTTTTCATCATGGATTGGAGCAGAAAGTGCGCCATGTTTTTCAAATAACTCTTTTGCAATATCGTCTAACTCTTTTGTTGTGATACCTGGCTTCGTTTCTGCTTGCATAGTATCTCTAATTAATGCACAAATATAACCAATTTCTTTTAAAGCTGTTAATTCTTCTTCTGTTTTTACGATCATATTATCCCGTTCCTTTTTGTAAATTATATTCTTCCTTATTATAGCAGACTTTTTTTGATATAATAAATTAGAATATTTGAACACGTATAGTTTAACATTTTGATTATATGAATAACATGGCTACTTTTTGTAATTCGTGTTAATTCTCTTTTGATACATAACATGACTAGGAGTTTTTTTATGAGCAACAATTGGTATAAAGGACTTATAGGTGCACGAACGATTAAAACGGGGTTGGCTACTTTTTTAACTGCCTTTTTTTGTTTAGCATTAGATTTAAATCCTATTTTCGCAATTTTAACTGCTATTGTCACAATTGAACCCACTGCAAAGGCATCATTAAAAAAAGGATATCGTAGACTGCCAGCTACAGTAATTGGAGCGCTCTTTGCAGTTATTTTCACATTTGTTTTTGGGGACAAATCTGCTTTTGCATATGCTTTTAGTGCTACATTTACAATAATATTTTGTACTAAGTTAAAACTTCAAGCTGGAACAACTGTTGCAACATTAACAGCAATGGCTATGATACCCGGTATACATGATGCTTATTTCTTTAACTTTTTCTCAAGATTATTAACTGCAATTATTGGTCTGGTTACTGCAGGTTTAGTCAACTTTGTTGTGTTCCCACCAAAATATTATGACCAACTTGAATCTTCAATAAATGACGTAGAGTCTAAAATGTACGGGCTTTTTCATCACCGTATGCGTCAGTTACTGTTAGGCAAATTTACTAAAGGCGCACCCTACCAACAATTAAATGTATTGTTAGATTTAAATCAAAAAGTTGAGACATTACTTTCTTATCAAAAGGATGAACTGAGCTATCACAAACATCATGATTCAGAATGGATACGTTTAAAATCATTAACAACACGTACACATACAAACAGATTGTTCATCACCCATTTATCAAACTTAGTCTATTTACCTAAAGGCACGCATATCCAATTTACGAATGAAGAAAAAATCTCTATCTTAAATATTGCTCAAAGTATTAATGACATATACACAACTGGATCTTTTGAACGACAACAACAATCTGCTTCATTATTGAAAACTTCTGTTAAGGGCTTAGACGAATTTGATGATAATCAATTAAAAAGTCACCTTATTTATGAAATTCTATTAATCTATCGTATATTAGACCATCGTTTTGCATAACACTTAGCGTATATAAGTCTTATGCAGTAAAATTTAAAAAGTGGCTGTCAGATTTCCAATTGGATTTCTAACAGCCACTTTGTTTTATTAAGCTTATTCTATTTTTGTGTTACACGATTAACGATTACTTGTTTGGCAGCTTCTTCTTCAGTGTTATTTACCTGCTTAGGCGTAAATGGTATACCTTTACGTTCACATGCTTTTTCTAGTAAGTAATCAGTCACTTCATGGTTCTTAGGTAGAATTGGTCCATGTAGATAAGTTCCCAATAGGTTTTTATAATGTATACCTTCTTTAGCATCTTCATCATTATTACCATAACCATGTGTGACATTACCTAATGTGCCATATGGATGATATGTGCGGCCACCATGATTTTCAAAACCAACAATTGTACCGAATGTGTCGCTCTCAATTACAATATCGCCAGTGAGACGGTCTTTCTGTGACTCAGTATAAAAATCTAAAATATTAAGTCCTTCAAGCTCAGTACCATCAGGCGTAATATATTTACTTCCTAGAAATTGATAGCCACCACAAATTGTCAAACCAGGCATACCGTCTTCAATTACTTCTTTTAATGTCGTTTTGATTTTGCTTAATTCTTTAGTAGCTAGTGCCTGTTCCCTATCACTACCGCCACCAATAAAGAAAATATCACATTGATCAAAAGTAACGCCCTCTGTTTCATTTATATCTACAACATTTAATTTAATATCACGCATTTTTGCACGTTGTCTTAGCGCGATAATATTCCCAATATCACTGTATAAATTTAATTTATCAGGCATAAAATGATAAACAGTTAATTCATTCATCTAGCTTTGTCCTCCTCAAAAGAGTGATTTAATTGTTCTAACATAGGTGCTAGAGAAGTATAGTTAGGAATAGCTACTGTAAAGCTTTCCTTATAGTCCATCGTTTTTGCTGTCGCTTTATATATGTCTCTTTCTAAAATGATTGGTGCTTCTACACCTGCTAATTTTAATCTTAACTGCAATTCTTCTGCACGAAGCCCTGTAACAATAATTACTTCGATTTGTTGTTTGGCTAATTTTTCAAAATCAGCATCATAAATCCATGAAGTATCTCTACCGTCAGCTGCATTATCATTCAATCCTAAAACATAAACTTTACTACCTTCTAGTTGTTCTCCTATAGAAAGGCTAGCATTCATTCCGGCAGGGTTTTTGGCAAGATTAATCATTGCTTCTTTACTGTCTTTTTTAAAGTACTGCATACGTCCATTATTCGACGTATATGTTTCAAATCCACGTTTTATACCTTCATCATTGAGTCCTAATTCTTTTAGTACTGTATAAGCTGCAATCGTATTATAAGCATTAAAGTCTCCCGCGATTTTCATATTGAATGTAGCAGTTCCTACATTTAAATTAATGAATGGATTTAAATTAAATTCAGACACTTCGTATTTAGTATCTTCGCGTTTAAATCCACATTCACAATGATAATGCCCAATTTGATTATACTGAATATAATCATAATGTAATAAACGACCGCAATTTGGACAATAGCGACTCTCGTTCATTGTACTTTGTTCAAATTCATGTGCATGTGCTTTCATCCCATAATATACAACTGTATCACTAGCTATCTTCAATCTACTCACAAATGGATCATCCGCATTTAACAATAACTTAATCCCTTTATTATTAATTGCATTTGCAATATTATTTACCATAATATCTATTTCCCCAAAACGGTCCATCTGATCACGGAAGAAATTAGTAACCACCATCATTGTTGGTGTTACTTCATTGAGTACTCTTGGAATCGAGCCTTCATCAATTTCAATGACTGCAATTTTTGTACTTTGTTTAATTTGCAAAATAAATGCTGAAGTAATACCTGCAGCCATATTTGCGCCTTCATTATTATGTATGATGTCGACATCATTTACTTTTAATGTATGGCCAATTAAATTTGAAGTGGTTGTTTTCCCATTTGTGCCACTTATAAAGACAATTTCATCAACTTGTGATGCTAATTTTCTTAAAATATTTTTATCCACTTTTCTAGCAACTTGACCTGGCAAGTCTGTGCCCTTTTTCCCAGCAGCTTTACTTGCTTGCTTAGCCAATTTTGCTAAGTGGGTTGCAGTCCAATGTCTCATGTACTTCCTCCTTCACTCTTCACTCAAATATTATAACATGATTAAGTTGTATTCCAAACAATTCTCAATTGAAATAATCATGTCTTTTTACAGATTATAATCATTATTATTTACTAATGAGAATAGATTTGCTATACTGAAAAAAAACATACATGGAGGCTATTACTTATGTTAAACAAAGAATTGTTAAATGCATTAAATGAACAAATGAACCATGAATATTTTGCAGCACATGCGTATATGGCAATGGCCGCTTTTTGCGACAAAGAATCATACGAAGGTTTTGCAAATTTCTATGTTCAACAAGCAAAAGAAGAAAGATTCCATGGTAAAAAAATATATGATTATATCAATGACCGTGGAGAACACGCTTTATTTGCAACGATTCCTGCGCCAAAATCAGATTTCTCTAGTATCTTGGAAACATTTCAAGATGGCTTAGCACAAGAACAAGATGTTACACGTAGATTTTATAATTTATCAGATCTAGCTAATCAAGCGAAAGATTATGCCACTATTTCATTCTTGAATTGGTTCTTAGATGAACAAGTAGAAGAAGAAGCTATGTTTGAAACACACCTTGATTACCTAAAACGTATCGGTGATGACAGCAATACACTTTACCTATACGAGAAAGAATTAGCTGCACGTTCATTTGACGAAGAGTAATCTTCATATTAAAACTTAAGTTTATTGTCTCAAAAAACTCATCCCAATATAAATCTGGGATGAGTTTTTATGTTTATTATAGGCTTGTAATTTGGCTTGTTAAAATCTGATTAACTTGACTCTAAGCACATATTTATATAAAGTCATATCATATTCACACATGAGAAAGGAACCTTGCTTAATGAATTCTGACGCATTTATTGCCCTTGATTTTGAAACTGCCAATGGTAAACGTACTAGTATCTGTTCAGTCGGTATGGTTAAAGTTGTTAATCACCAAATCACTGAATCATTTTACACATTAGTCAATCCAAACGATTACTTTTCACAACAAAATATTGCTGTACATGGTATACAACCGAATGAGGTCTATGATGCACCTACGTTTGAAAAAGTATACCCTTTTATGATGCAATTCATTGACGACCTACCAGTTGTCGCACATAATGCTGCTTTTGATATGAATGTCCTGCATGAAAGTATTAAAGCTATAGGTAGTGATACGCCAAATATGAAATACTTCTGTTCATTACAACTATCAAGAAGAACAATAGAGAACCACCGCTACGGCTTGAATTATATGATGCAATATTATAATTTAGATTTTCATGGTCATCATGATGCATTAAATGATGCAAAAGCTTGTGCAATGATCACATTTCGCCTTTTAAAACACTATGATGATTTAAGTAGTATGCTTAATATTTATGGCAAAGATTTAAAGGATAAAGATTAATAAACTTAGCTTCAAATTTGAACTCACTTTTTAAATATAATCATAAATTGTCATGTTTTCATAAGATGCTTTTTCTAAATTACCTACTGTTACACCTACTAGTCTAATGGGTACATCTGGATCTTTTAATTCTGTATATAAAGTATAAGCTATATTATAAATATCCGTTTCATCTCTGACAGAGTCTCTTAAGCTTCGCTGTTTCGATAATGATTCAAATTTGTGCGTCTTTATTTTTACTGTAACTGTCTTACCGGATTTTTGTAATTTAGCTAACCGTTCTGCTGTTTTATGACTCAATTCCCAAATTTTTTGTAATATTTGATCATCATCATTCATATCCGTCGCAAAAGTACGCTCTGTACCAACTGATTTCCTTATTCTTGTTGGTTTAACAGGATTATAATCTATACCTCTCGCTTTGTTATATAGCCCATGGCCTCGTTTACCAAAAAGTCTTATTAATTCTCTTTCGCTTTGTTCGTATAAATCTTTACCATTGTATATTGCGTTATCGTGCATTTTCTGTTTAGAGGCTTTACCCACGCCAGGGAAATCGCCTATATCTAATTCCATTAATATCTCGTGTACATTACGATAATCAATTACTGTTAACCCATTCGGCTTGTTCATTCCGCTCGCCAATTTAGCTAAAAATTTATTATAAGATACCCCAGCTGAAGAAGTTAGTTGTGTAGCTTCAAAAATATCTTTACGTATATATTGAGCAATACTTGATGCGGGTAAATCTGCTCTAACTAGATGTGTAATGTCTAAATACGCTTCATCTAATGATAATGGTTCTACAACATCAGTATAACTTTTGAATATCTTCATAATCTTTTCTGAAGCTGCTTTATATGCTTCAAATCTTGGAGTAACATAAAAACCATTTGGGCATAACTTATGCGCTTGTGCAGTGGGCATTGCAGAATGTACACCATATTTTCTAGCTTCATATGAGGCTGTTGAAACTACGCCCCTACCGCTTGCTTTTCCACCTACAATCACAGGCTTCCCTTTTAACTTTGGATTATCTCTCATTTCTACTTGCGCAAAAAAATAGTCCATATCAATATGGATAATACGTCTTTCTGACAATGCACTCAGCTCCTTCATCGTCTATATACAATGAATAATATTAGTTTAATCTTACCTTTTAAAATATGTATTTTCTTTAAATTTGCTCAAGTAACACGAAAAAAGAGTCAGTCATCTCTTATCAGAACAAACGACTGCTAAACGCAATCATCAGCATCTCTCTGTAAGTAAACAACTAACTCAGTTTTTAAAATTTATAAATTCAATTATTTCACTTCGTTTTGAGTCTGTATTTGTGGCACTGGACTATCTGAATAAAATATAATACCTTCTTCTGTATCTTCAATATATTGCACTTTGTTATTAAGTGCGCCTGTTAAGAAATACATGTCCATTACACAATATCCAATATGAAGACTCGCAATAAATATCATAGATGAATATGCAAAAAATGAGAATAATATAATCAACACTGTTGTAATAACGACTAAGGGAGCTAACATGATAGTGATATATTGCCATTTTTTAAAATATACATTTGGCATATGGGTAGTAATTAAACCTTGGCGGATTCGAAAAGTAGGTTTGTTGCCTTTTGACAACAAGCGGAACATTATATTATGAATAAATTCATGTAAGAAATAAACAACTGCAAATCCTAATATACCGTATACTAAATTTAATATAATATTTTGTTCTATAATGTGTGTAAATGAAAAAGCAAATTTATAAGATAATAATATACTAACCATCACTATTGTAAATTGAAAAAGTATAAATCCTTCTAACATTTTCTTGCTAGAGAACAAATCAATCTTGAACATGTGTCAACCCTCCGTGTCATCGTCATCGTTATTACCTAGACTATACAACGATTGTAACCACTAATGATGGGCTTTTCAAGTAAGTTAGTTGCTTGTAATTGAATTTTAACAAACTTACTTGTTCTGCAATATTTTGCAATAATTAGTAAACAACTTATTAATTAAATTCACACAAATCCTATATTCACGTATAATCACCTAAATATAAAATATTATAATTTAGCGTCTTTCAAATTGTGCTACTGTTTCAACATGCGTGGTATGTGGAAACATATCTACTGGTGTAATTTGTGTTAATTTATATCGTTGTGCTAATTGTTGCGCATCACGTTGTTGCGTTGATGGATTGCAAGAAATATAGACAATCTTTCTTGGGTTCAATTCTAAAAGTGTTTCCAAGAAAGTTTCGTCACAGCCTTTTCGAGGTGGATCAAGCATTACTACATCTGGTTTAATGCCTTGTGCTTTCCATTTTAGAATAACCTCTTCAGCTTTACCACAGACAAAAGTTGTATTTTCGAACTGGTTTAAGGTCGCATTTTGCTTTGCGTCTGCAATCGCTTCTGGGACAATCTCAACACCATAGACATGTTGCGCTTTTGGTGCCATGTATAATCCAATCGTACCTATACCGCAATAAGTATCTAGTATTGTTTCTTCACCTTTAAGTTCAGCATATTCAATTGCACGTTGATATAATTTTTCAGTTTGAATAGAATTGATTTGATAAAAAGATTGATCACTGATTTTGAATGTTACATCTGAAAGTGTATCTTGAATTTCATCTTTACCATATAGCGTATATGACGTTTCACCCATGATGACATTCGAATGTGTATCATTCACGTTATGTTTGACACTCACTATTTCTGGAAATGCTGCTACTAATTTTTCTGTAAGTACATCACTTTGTTTGAATTTCTTCCCATTTGTAACAAATACAACCATCAGTTCTCTAGAATGGTGTCCTGTTCTAATTACGACATGACGCATAAGACCTTGCTTTTTACGCTCATTATATATACTGATATTTAATTCATTGAACCATAATTTGAGTTGATTTAGCACGTCTTGATGCATATTGTCTTGTATTAAACATTCATCCATATCTATAATGTCATGACTTCTTTGACGATAAAATCCTGTAATCACTTTATTTTCATTGTTCTTTCCAACTGGTACTTGAGATTTATTACGATAAAACCACGGATTATCCATACCAATCGTATCGTGGATAATTGTATCCTTAAAATCTGCTTTACGGTGGAACAAATTGACAACTTGCTCTTTTTTCATATTCAACTGTGCTTGATAGGTCATATGTTGTAGCTGACATCCACCACATTTATGGTAATAAACACATGGTGGTTCTACACGTTCTTCACTTTCTTTTTTAATTTCAAGTAGCTTACCTATTGCAAAATTTTTCTTAACTTTTATCACTTTGAATTCTATTGTTTCATTTATCAACGCATTTGGTACAAATATAGGATAGCGATCTAATTTAACAACACCATGCCCTTCATGTGTTAAATCTATAACTTTTCCTTCTATGATCTCATTTTTTTGAATTGCATTCATAACATCACCCCACACTAAAAGAGGTTAGGATATTTGATGTCTTTACCTAACCTCTCAGTTTATTCTGTATCTTTAATTTTTTCGACTATTCATTTTAACTTGAAACGCTTAAGTTCTTCAAGTTGAATTTGTAATATTATACGAAGCGTACTTTTATTGTTCGACTATTTCATCATTATTAACATCACTTGGCGTAAATACTTCGATATGTTGTTTTAAATTCAAGAAATTACCTGGTAATTTACCACCATATTCACCATCTACGTTTAACTGCATATCTACAAATGATGATACGCTAATGGATTTAGCTTTCTTATAATGTATCTTAGGATGCTTTATATGTTCTCCTCTAGAGGCTAGTGTCATTATATGTCCTAATTCAGCAAGATTTGCTTTTTCAACGATAATCAATGTAAAATAACCATCATCTAATTTAGCATCTGGCACTAATTTTTCAAAACCAGCCATTGAATTCGTTAAACCTAATAAGAACAACAATGCTTCCCCTTGAAAAACTTCATTGTCATATTCTACACGAATATCAACAGCTTTCATTTGGGGTAACATTTCAAAGCCTTTTATATAATAGGCAAACGGTCCAACAATGGATTTCAGTTTACTTGGCGTCTCATAAGAAACCTGTGTTAATTGACCACCGGCTGCTAAATTTATGAAATAACGACTATTCATCTTGCCAATATCAACCCGAGTTGTATGGCCTTCTATAATCACATCAATTGCACTCATAATGTCATTTGGTAAATGTAGCGCACGTCCAAAATCATTTACTGTACCCATAGGTATAATACCTATACTTGGTCTGTTCGGCTGCTCTGCAATACCATTTATGACTTCATTAAGCGTACCGTCACCACCGGCAGCAATTAATACATCATAGTTTTGTTCTAAACTGCGTTCTGCTTCAGAAGTTGCGTCTCCAACTTTTTCAGTTGCATATGCACTTGTCTCAAACCCTGCTTTTTCTAATTTAATTAAAACATCTGGCAAGGTACGTTTAAACAATTCTTTTCCAGATGTTGGATTATAAATGATTCTAGCTCGTTTTCTCATATTTTATCCCTCGACTTCTTATACTCAATATCTATATTATATGATTTAGATAAATGATAAAAGCATTTAGGCCAAATTTTACAGAATATATATAATATCGTATGAATAGTAAAAGAACCTGTAGACAAAAACGTTCTACAGGTTCTGCTATATCTATTGTTGTAATGCATTATCTAATCCTTACATTACACTAAAATCCAACGCATTTTTAATTATCTTTTATCTAATTCTTGTTTTAATAATTGATTTACTAATTGAGGATTGGCTTGGCCTTTTGAAGCTTTCATAATTTGACCAACTAAGAAGCCCATTGCTTTACCTTTACCATTTTTGTAATCTTCAACTGATTGTGCATTATTATCTAACGCTTCATTTACGAATTTTAAAAGTGTAGCTTCGTCAGAAATTTGAACTAAACCTTTATCTTCCATAATTTGTTTGGCGTCCCCACCATTCTCAGCAAGTTCTGGGAATACTTTTTTAGCGATTTTACTGCTCATTGTACCGTCTTCAATTAACTTAATCATTCCAGCTAAGTTTTCAGGCGTTAATTTTGTATCTAATAAATCAATTTGATTTTTATTAAGATACTCATTCACGCCGCCCATTAACCAGTTAGAAGTTAATTTAGCATCTGCACCTTCAGCAATAGCACTTTCGAAGAAATCAGACATCTCTTTTGTAAGTGTTAAAACATGCGCATCATAAGCAGGTAAGCCAAAGTTGTTCACATATTTTTCTTTTCTTTCGTCTGGTAATTCTGGGATTGTTTGACGCACACGCTCTTTCCAAGCTTCATCCACATATAATGGCACAATGTCTGGTTCTGGGAAGTAACGATAGTCATCAGAGCCTTCTTTAACACGCATTAAAATTGTTTTACCAGTTGACTCATCATATCTACGTGTTTCTTGTAGGATTTCCCCACCATTTAACAGTTCTTCTTCTTGACGTTTTTCTTCATATTCAAGACCTTTACGTACAAAACTAAATGAGTTTAAGTTTTTCAACTCTGCTTTTGTACCAAACTCTTCTTGACCATATGGACGTAATGAGATGTTAGCATCACAACGTAGTGAGCCTTCTTCCATCTTACAGTCAGAAACACCAGTATATTGAATAATAGAACGTAGTTTTTCTAAGTATGCATATGCTTCTTCTGGTGAACGAATGTCTGGTTCAGAAACAATTTCAATCAATGGTGTACCTTGTCTATTTAAATCTACTAAAGAGTATCCATCTTTATGCGTTGATTTACCAGCATCTTCTTCCATGTGAAGACGTGTAATGCCTATACGTTTTGTCTTACCGTCAACTTCAATATCAATATAACCATTTTCACCAATAGGTTGATCAAATTGTGAAATTTGATATGCTTTTGGATTATCTGGATAGAAATAGTTTTTACGGTCAAATTTAGATTCTGTTGCAATATCCATATTGATTGCCATTGAAGCTCTCATAGCCCAATCAACAGCGCGTCTATTTACAACCGGTAATACACCAGGATATGCAAGATCAATTACGCTTGTGTTTGAGTTAGGTTTTGCTCCAAAATGTGCTGGTGATGCAGAGAACATTTTAGATTCTGTTTTTAACTCAACATGGACTTCTAGTCCAATAACTGTTTCAAAATGCATGATTTCCACTCCTTATAATTTTTCGTATTCATTATGAAAATTGAATTTTGTTTCATATTGATAAGCGACACGATATAACGTCTTTTCATCAAATGGTTTTCCAATAAATTGTAAACCAATTGGACGTCCGTTTGATTTACCACAAGGAACAGAAATACCTGGTAATCCAGCTAAGTTTACTGGTGTTGTTAATAAATCATTCGCATACATTGTAAGCGGATCATCAATTTCTTCACCTATATTAAACGCTGGTGTTGGTGTCGTTGGTCCTACAATAACATCGTAGTTTTCAAATATGCGGTCAAAATCATTTTTAATCAATGTTCTTACTTTTTGTGATTTTTTATAAAATGCATCATAATAACCAGAACTCAATGCAAAAGTACCTAAGAAGATACGACGTTTAACTTCGTCACCAAAGCCTTCACTTCTAGACATTTTGTATAAGTCTTCTAATGAGTTCGCTTCAGGTGAATGGTAACCATATCTAATACCATCAAAGCGAGATAAGTTTGATGAAGCTTCTGATGAAGCAATAACATAATAAGAAGGGATACCATATTTAGTGTTTGGTAATGACACTTCTTCAACTGTTGCACCTAATTCTTTTAGTGTTTCAACAGCTTGTTTAACAGAAGCTTTAACATCTTCTGATACACCTTCACCAAGGTATTCTGTTGGTAACGCAACTTTAAGACCTTGAATATCTTTACCGATATCAGTAGTGAAATCTGACTCTTCAACTGGTGCACTTGTAGAGTCATTTTCATCTAAACCAGTAATTGTTTCTAATACTAAAGCATTATCTTTAACATTACGTGTAAGTGGTCCGATTTGGTCTAATGATGATGCAAACGCAACTAATCCAAAACGTGATACGCGACCATATGTAGGTTTCATACCTACGATGCCACAGTAAGCCGCTGGTTGACGAATTGAACCACCAGTATCTGTACCTAAACTGAACGGAACTAATCCTGCTGCTACGGCTGCTGCTGAACCACCTGATGAACCTCCAGGTACTGCAGTGTGATCAAATGGATTAACTGTCTTTTTAAAGTATGAAGTTTCAGTTGAACCACCCATAGCGAATTCATCTAAGTTTAGTTTACCAATAAGTATTGCTTGTTCATTTCGTAATTTATTCATTACTGTTGATTCATAAATAGGCACAAATCCTTCTAACATTTTACTTGCGCAAGTTGTTTCAACGCCTTCAGTAATAATGTTGTCTTTTATACCCATAGGAATACCAAAAAGTTGACCTTCCATTTGGTCTTTAGCTTGTAATTCATCCAATTCTTGCGCTTGTTTAACTGCATTTTCTTTATCTAATGCAAGAAATGATTTGATTGTTGGATCACTTTCTTCTATTGCATCATAAATATCATTCACAATTTGTGAAGGCTTAATTTCTTTGTTTTTTATTAAGTTGATCAAATTTTCCACAGATTCATAACGGATGGTCATCTTAAGCGTCCTCCTCATTCATGATAGATGGGACTTTAAATTGTCCATCTTCCGTCTCTTTAGCATTTTTTAATGCAAGCTCTTGAGGAATACCCTCGTCTGCTTTGTCTTCACGTAATACGTTTTGTAAATCTAATACGTGATATGTTGGTTCTACTTCACTTGTATCTGCTGAATCTATATGATTAGCAAAGTTTAAAATACTTTCTAATGTTTCTTGCATCTCTGCAGTTGCATCTTCAGTAATTTCAAGTCTAGCTAAATTTGCTATATGCTCTACTTCTTCACGTGTAACTTTAGCCATTAAATAAAAGCCTCCTTTTTACTCATTCATTACAAAATTGTACCAAAATTCCGCCCAAAAATCTAAGCTTTTCGATAATAACAGTAAATTACAGTGATTTATTTTTAAACTTTTTCAAAAACTATATATTTTCACAACCCTTTTATAGCTATGTTTTCAATATGGATACAAGTATTTATCACTTTTATATGTATAATAATTCTATTATTTCTAAAAAAAGAATTTAGTCTATAAAAATTGTAAGCGTTTAACACTTAGCAAATATCGAGTGAAATCATAAAATTACTTAATATTTATCTTTACGCTATTTTGAATCCTCTTGTATAACCATTCATGTTTCAAAAAAAGAGCGGGATAGAAATCAAAATATAACCCTTCATTGTTAGTGATTAGTATCTCAGTTCCAATGATAGTATCTATTGAGTCAGATTATAATTCTAAAACATAAACCATCTCGTTTTAAAGATATGTTAAGGTAAATTCTCTATACTAAAATTTTTTGTATAAATTTATGTAATAAACCGATTTTGTAAAGGGCTTACGCCTAGGGGAATAGTATGAGCGAGAGACTACAGGCTCGAGCCATACCTCAGGCAAGCATGCACTTTCAAAATCGGAAAGCTTTAAAATAAAAAGAGCAGGACAGAAATCAAAATTTTAAATTTGATTTCATAGTCCCACCCTCACAAAGATGACTAAAAATTAGTTGTTGTTTTTATAAATATGAACTTGTGGTTCTTTATCTTCTTTTGTTTTACTGATTAGTGCTTTAGGGTTATTACCATCTTTGATGTGAATTTCATACTCATCTATATCATCGAAATATTTTCTTGCTTGTTCAGTGACATATTGCGTAATACCTATAGTTTCGGCTTTACCATAATAATCAATTGGTACATCTACAGATAATTGCTTAGCTTCTTTATTATCGAATTTAACAGTACCTACTGCTTGAGTGAAATTATTAAAATATGTTTGGAGATTATCATTAAACTGTTTGAAATCAGAGTTTAAATTTTCATCTAAATCTGCAGCCTCTCCAGATGGTAATAAAGCAGTTTTCTGTTGAATATCTTTCCATTCATTAATACGTGTTTTATCACCTTCAACTGTCGTACCAGCGATAAACTCGCCAGGTATAATTGAGTTTTCTCCAGATTGTTTATAAACAGCAAAATGAATTGGAATATCTTTCAGTTCTTTATTTTCGCGTAATCTAGTAAGTATTTCTTCAGACATTTTCTTACCTTGTTTTTTAATTTCTTTGTCATCCAATTTCTTACTATAGGTCTCTCCATCTTTTTCTTTTTGGTAATAATATGTACTGTTCATCGCTAAACCAATCGTCATACCTTTAATTTTTTTACCTTTTGTATCGCCACTATTATAAAAATCTTGTTCTAAAATATTAGAAAGATATGCTGGTGAATTTTCTGCAATTTTTTCAGGATCTGTTTCACCATTATGAGATGGATTTAATCCTAAATTCTCATTTGCTTTTTTCTCTTTACGTTCGTCTTCATCCATATCATCGATTTCAGCTTTAGTATATTTAGGTCCTAAATATGCGTTAATCGTATCTTTATCTAGATATTGGCCATCTTGATATAAATAATCTTCAGTTGGAAAGACTTCTTTACTTAAATCTAATAGACCACTCTCGAAATCTTCACCATTATAACTATTTGCCATATTTTCTTGTAATACGCCACGTGCTTTGCTTTCTTTAAATGGTAATATTGTTCTGTAATTGTCACCTGCTACATTTTTATCCGTTGCAATATCTTTTACAGAACCAGAATCTTGCTGCTGTTGTTGTTCATTTTCATTAGATTGTTCTTTGCTTTTGTTATCATCATCATTGCCACATGCTGATAATAAAAAAACTGCTGAGATGAATAGTATAACCTTCCGTTTCATGCATTATCTCCTCTATCCCTCGATTTCATTTTGCTTCTGAACAAAGTCTTCTTCTGACCATATTGCTGTATCAAATTTTTCAGCTTTTGTTAATTTGGAGCCTGCATCCTCACCAGCGATAACTAAGTCTGTACTTTTAGTTACACTGCTCGTAACTTTTGCACCTTGAAGTTCTAACCATTTTGAAGCTTCGTTTCTAGTCATTTGATATAACTTACCAGTAAGTACAATTGTCTTATCTTTAAAGTCTGGGTGGCCTTCTAAATCACTTGTCTTTATACCTTTATATGTCATATTAACATTTTTTTCTTTTAATTTATTAATAAGTGCACGAATATCTTCATTTTCTAAATACGTGACTACAGATTGGGCTACTTTGTGCCCGATGTCATGTATACCAACAAAGTCTTCTTCTGTTATTTCGAATAATTTATCCATTGTGCCGTATTTTTCAGCTATGACTTGGCTTGCTTTTACGCCAAGATGTCTGATACCTAAACCAAACAATAGCTTTTCTAAAGAATTGTTTTTAGACACTTCAATAGCATTAATCAAGTTATCTACTTTTTTCTCTCCCATGCGGTCAAGCGGTAATAAATCTTCTTTTGTTAAGTAGAAAATATCTGCAATGTCTTTTATTTTTTCATTATCATACAGTTGTTGAATGATTTTTGTACCTAAACCGTCGATATTCATTGCTTGTCGAGAAACAAAATGAATCATGCCTTCCACAAGTTGTGCTTGGCACTTAGGATTGATACAACGCAAAGCTACTTCGCCTTCTATGCGTACTAATTCATGTTCACAACTTGGACAATGTGTTGGCATATGATAAACTTCCGCATTATCTGGACGTCTATCTAATACACTTTTAATAACTTCAGGTATAATATCCCCTGCTTTTTTAATTACTACACTGTCGCCAATTCTAATATCTTTGTCATGAATCAAATCTTCATTATGTAGAGAAGCGCGAGAAACAGTAGTTCCAGCAACTTTTACTGGTTCAAGAATAGCTGTAGGTGTGACGACACCTGTCCTACCTATACTTAATTCAATATCCACTAAATCTGTAATTACTTCTTCTGCTGGGAATTTATATGCAATCGCCCAACGCGGTGATTTTTGAGTGAAGCCAAGTTCCTCTTGATGTGCTACCATATTCACTTTAATTACAATACCATCAATATCATATGGTAATGCTTCTCTTTTTTCAGTCCAATGTTCAATATATGCAATCACATCATCAATCGTTTGTACACGTTGACGTTCTTGGTTCGTTTTAAAGCCTAACTCATCTAATTCATCTAACGCTTCACTTTGCGTATTCGCATTAAATTGAGTAAAATCATTGACACTATATAGAAAAACACTTAGTTTACGTTTAGCTGCGAGCTTTGAATCTAATTGTCTAAGTGAACCGGCAGCAGCATTTCGCGGATTCGCAAACGCTTGTTCATCATTCTTAGCTTTTGCTTCATTTAAATTAAAAAATGATTGTCTAGGCATATATGCTTCGCCGCGAACTTCAAATGTTCTAGTTTCTTTGATTTTCAAAGGGATAGCATGAATCGTTTTTAAATTTTCTGTAATATCCTCACCTGTAGTACCATCTCCACGTGTTAACCCTTGTACAAATCGGCCATTTTCATATTTCAAAGATACTGCTAAGCCATCTATTTTCAATTCACACATGTATTCTACGTCACCTATACGTTCGCGTATACGTTGATCGAATTTTCTTAAGTCTTCTTCATTAAATGCATTGCCTAAGCTGAGCATCTGGGTATTATGTCTTACCTTTTCGAAAGTTGATTGAGCAGAACCACCGACTCTTACCGTTGGAGAGTCAGGCGTTCGATATTCTGGGTGAGCATCTTCAATGTCTATTAACTCATGCAACAATTTATCATATTCACTGTCCGGCACTGATGGATTATCTTGAACATAGTACTCAAAACTATAGCGATTTAACAATTGATGCAATTCATCGACACGTGATTGTAAATCAGCCACATTTTATTCCCCCTTTTTCTCAATTGGTGCAAATTGTGCAAGTAAGCGTTTCGGTCCTTCTGATTTAAAGATGATATCTAATTCTACAGAACCATTTTTTTCTTTTACATTACTAACCATGCCTTCGCCCCATGATTTATGAACAACTTTATCTCCAACTTTCCAATCTGAAGACACTTGTGTTTTTTTAGTAGCTGTAGCACGTTGGCTATAACCTCTTTTAGCTGGTTCTTTTGTTGCTGAACGGAAGCTAGTGCCTTGTGTTTTAGCTTTTGCTTTAGATTTAGTTTCATTTTCCAATAGATCTTCAGGTATTTCTCTTAAAAATCTAGAAGCCATATTGGATTGTGGTCGTCCAAATAACATTCTTGATGTTGCATGTGTTAAATATAATGTTTCTTCAGCACGTGTGATAGCTACATAACAAATACGTCTCTCTTCTTGCATTTCATGTTCCTCATCGCTCTTAATTGCTCTAATGTGTGGGAATAAAGACTCTTCCATGCCCATGATAAATACAATCGGAAATTCTAGACCTTTAGCAGAGTGCATTGTCATCAACGTGATACCATCTTCAATTTGCGCTTCATCTATATCTGCAACTAAAGATAAATCTGTTAAAAAGTTAATTAATGACTGTTCTTCTAATGGTGTATTCTCTTCATAATCTTTGGGAACAGACATAAACTCATCAATATTTTCAAGTCTACTTCTAGATTCTAACGTTTGTTCACGTTCTAACATATCACGGTAACCTGATTTAACTAGCACCTCTTCAACAATTTCAGTAATTTCAAGAAATTCTTGTTGTTTGATAAGATTTTGCATTACATCATAAAAATTAATACATTCTTGCGTTACTTTTTTAGATAATCCAATAAAGTCTACTTCAGCTAATGCATCAAACATGCTTAAATCATTTTGCATTGCATAAGTTTGAATTTTATCTACTGAAGTTGGTCCAATACCACGTTTTGGAATGTTTATTACACGACGCAAGCTAATATCATCATTACTATTGGCAATGATTCGTACATAACTTAATAAATCTTTAATTTCTTTTCTGTCATAGAATTTTTGACCGCCAACCATTGTATAAGGAAGATTTGATTTCATAAACGTTTCTTCAAGTACACGTGACTGTGCGTTCGTACGATATAAAATAGCCATATCCTTATATTTCTTTCCATTACGCTGATGTTTCATAATTTCGCGTACAACATATTCCGCTTCATCTCGTTCAGTTGTTGCTTCATAATAATGTATTTTATCGCCGTCAGTATTGCCCGTCCATAATCCTTTAGGTTTACGCTCTGAATTATTTTTAATTACTTCATTAGCCGCATTTAAAATATTTTTTGTAGAACGATAGTTTTGCTCTAGGAAAACCGTTTTTGCTTCTGGATAATCTTCTTCAAAAGAAAGGATATTTTGTATATCTGCGCCACGCCATCCGTATATAGATTGATCTGAGTCACCTACAACGCAAAGGTTTTTAAATTTATTTGCAAGGAGTTTAACTAATGTATATTGTGCTTTATTCGTATCTTGATACTCATCCACATGAATATACTGGAATTTGTTTTGATAATAATCTAATACTTCTGGAACTCGTTCAAATAGACGTATTGTAATCATAATCAAATCATCAAAATCTAGTGCTTCGTTTCTTGAAAGTTGACGTTGATAACCTTTATAAACAGTAGCAACCATTTGTGCATGATAATCATTTGCTTCTTTTTGTGCATCTTCCGGCGTTTTTAATTCGTTTTTCAAATTACTAATAGCGCCTATAAACATTCTAGGCTCAAACTTTTTGCTATCGATATTTTCATTTTTTAATACATCTTTAATTACTGATTTTTGGTCAGTTGGATCAATAATTGTAAAATTGCGTTCTATACCAATTCTATCTGCATCTCTTCGAAGTATTCTCACACACATAGAGTGAAATGTAGACATCCATAGCACTTGAGCTTGTTCTCCAACTAATGTCTCAACACGTGCTTTCATTTCTTTGGCAGCTTTATTTGTAAATGTGATGGCTAATACGTTATATGGAGACACGTCTTTCTCATCAAGCAAGTATGCTATACGATGTGTTAAGACACGTGTTTTGCCTGAACCTGCACCTGCCATTATAAGCAATGGCCCCTCTGTTGTACGTACTGCTTGGCTTTGTTCCTCATTCATCTTATTAACTAATGCGTTCATTTATGTGACTCCTTTATCTCAACTGTTTTTAATGCTTTTTCTATATCTTTATATATAATGTCTCCAACTATAATAGTGTCTGCGATTGAAGCCATTTGTTTTGCTTCATTATAATCACTAATACCACCACCATAAAATAGTTGTGTATCTGTTAATTGATTTGCTGCTGCTTTTACTATTTCTACTTCTCCATATGTACCACTATATTCTATATACATAACCGGTAATTTGTACATATCATTAATCA
The DNA here is from genome assembly GCF_001663395.1 of Staphylococcus sp. AntiMn-1. Taxonomy (NCBI): domain Bacteria; kingdom Bacillati; phylum Bacillota; class Bacilli; order Caryophanales; family Staphylococcaceae; genus Staphylococcus; species Staphylococcus sp. AntiMn-1. The sequence goes on along the minus strand of NZ_CP012968.1, from coordinate 72,691 downwards.
TTAATGCATAAGCTTCAATATCTTCATCCGTTAAGTTTGTATTTGCTTGCGTCACTTTCGCGACTTTACTATCAGGATTAAGTACGACATAGCCTTCAAATATGACTTCATCAAAATCAATTATTTGTCCGAATGACTTGAGTGCATCTAACAATATGCCATTATGATATTTAACATCTGAACTGTTTAACACGGTAGGCACGAAATAAAAGTCGAAGCCAAGCATTACGCTATCTACATTTGAAATTTCCAATGCTATGGGTAATGAAAATTGGTTTAAGCGTCGCTTTAAATGAAACACATTATCTTCAGTAACTTCATCTGTTCCACCTATAATAATTGCGTCCGTATTAGATAAACAAATTGCTTCTAATTCTTCGTCAGATATTAACTTTGCAGGGTCTAATTTAAAAATATGTTTCCACTTTTTAATGTCATACATGATATGTTACTCCTTTTTTAAACATACATATGATTATATCATTTTTAGTCTGTGAGTTCTAAAATGATGTCGAAAAAAACCACCCCAATATTTCTGAGATGATTTTTATAATTTAGTTTCCTTTTTACGGTAATTATTTAATTTAACTGGTAATAACTTTCTAAATTTGTATCTTGGTTGTCTATAATTCCAGCTAATTCAGGTCCTACATATCGCAAATGCCATGCTTCATATGCATAGCCAGTGTGCTTTGATTGCCCTTTAGGATACCTAATAATAAATCCATATTTAGAAGCGTTTTGAGCTAACCAGTGTGCTTCTTTTGTATGTTCAAAATCTTCGTGGAAATTTTCGAGTGACCTTTGCGTGCCTACATCGAATGCTAATCCTGTTTGATGTTCTGAATGTCCTGGTTTAGCAGTATATTGTTTCGCGACTTTTTTTCCATCATTTTCAAGATATGATTTCACTACTTTTTGTTGATCTTTATAACTTCTATAGCCACTAATATATTTTAAATCTAATTCTTTTTGTTCAGCTTTATCTAACATTTCATTTAATTTATGTCTGGCTTTTTTATTTTCACCAGGTTTATAGTATTGCGGTAATTGATATGTTTTGTTAACAATGACATGCCCATTCACTTTCGTCACGCCTTGCCTTTCAACAATAATTGGTAATGCATTTTTAGGTTCGATGATATTTGAATGCATAGGTTGTTGATGATTAGAAGCTATAATAAGCAACATTCGTATGACAATACCGATAAATAATAAAGTCGCAATTACAATTATCCACTTCTTAAACACAGTAATTTCCCCTCCAACATGTGTACATATAATAATATTTTCAAAGAATGCATTTAACAAAGATGTAGTTGATACGTCTCAATTACCATTCTATCACTTTACAAAACATAAAGAAGCTGCCGACAAAGTATTATACTCTATCGACAGCTAGGGTTAACTTAAATAGTTAACCTTACTTCTCATATAAAATTATCTAATCAGCCGTTTCAATATTCATGCGATCTAGAATTACGGTATAAGCATCATTGCCCCATTGCAACGATCTTTTCACACGAGAAATTGTTGCAGTTGATGCACCAGATTCTTGTTCAATTGTCGCATAAGTGAAGCCTTGTTTAATCATTTTTGCGACTTGTAATCGTTGTGACAATGACTGTATTTCATTAACAGTACATAAATCATCAAAGAATTCATAACATTCTTCTCTATTTTCAAGCGTCAAAATCGCATCGAACAATTCATCTAATGCTTTTCCTCTTAATTTTTCTATTTGCATTCAAAACAACCCCTGTATCTTTCAATTTAATCTCAGTTTAACGTACTAATACATTAAAGTGTAACGATTTCCCTTGAAAAATTCAATTATTCCTGATTATTCTAAACCAGCTCTTTCAAAAATAGTGTCAACTTGGTTTAAATGGTGTTTTGGATTGAAACATTCATCTAAGTCTGCTTCAGATAATAATGTTGTAATTGAATTGTCTTGTTCTATTAATGTTCTAAATGGTGTTTTAGTTTCCCAAGACTCCATCGCCTTAGGTTGTACTTTATCATATGCTTCTTCACGTGCCAAACCTTTATTAATTAAAGCTAATAATACACGTTGTGAGTAGATTAAACCAAACGTTTTATCAATATTTCCAAGCATATTATCTTCAAATACTGTAAGTCTATCAACAATATTTGTAAAACGGTTCAAGCCGTAGTCTAATGCAATCGTAACATCTGGGAGCATAATTCGTTCGGCTGAAGAATGAGAAATATCTCGTTCATGCCATAACGGAACGTTTTCATAAGCTGTTGTCACATAACCTCTTATCACACGTGCAATACCTGTAATGTTTTCAGAACCAATTGGATTACGTTTGTGTGGCATTGCTGATGAACCTTTTTGTCCTTTAGCAAATGCTTCTTCTACTTCACGTGTCTCAGTTTTTTGTAAATTACGTATTTCCACGGCAAATTTTTCCATTGAAGTACTGATAAGTGCAAGTGTCGCAATATAATAAGCATGACGATCACGTTGTAGCGTTTGTGTTGATACTGGAGCTGCACCCAGGCCTAAATTTTCACACACATGTGCTTCTATTTCAGGTGGTATGTTAGCAAAAGTCCCTACTGCACCACTCATTTTTCCAACTTCAATTTCTTCTCTTACGCGTTTAAAACGTTCTAAATTACGTTGCATTTCTGTATACCAAAGCGCCATTTTGACACCAAACGTTGTTGGTTCAGCATGCACACCGTGTGTACGACCCATCATTAATGTATATTTGTAATCTTTTGCTTTTTTCGCTAATACTTCAATAAATCTTTCTAAATCTTTTTCAATAATGTCGTTTGCCTGTTTAATCACATAACTTAACGCAGTATCTACTACATCAGTTGAAGTTAAACCATAATGAACCCACTTACGTTCTTCACCAAGTGTTTCAGAAACTTGTCTAGTAAATGCGACTACATCATGACGCGTTTCTTGTTCGATTTCCTGTGCACGTTCAACATCAACCTTGGCGTTTTCACGTATTTTTTTGACGTCTGCCTCAGGTATATCCCCTAGTTTACTCCAAGCTTCACAAGCAAGTATCTCTACTTCCAACCAAGCTTCATAGCGATTTTGATCAGTCCAAATATTAGACATTTCTTCTCTAGAATAGCGTTCAATCATTGAAATTAGCTCCTATCTTACATAAGTTTTAGTTCACAAACCTCAAAACATGCACATTTAAGTTCATTTTCACTTTAAAGTTCGTGTTTATTCTTTTCAATACTAGTTTAACAGAATTACTTTGAAATGTATAAGCCTTTTAAGCCTACTATAGAAATTATTTAGAATCAAAATATTAAAAAAAGAGCCCGAAACATAAATACATGTATCAGGCTCCCATATTTATCATTCTTGTAATTTGCCTACGAACTCAATTTCTTGTTTAAGTACCTCTACGCTGCCGTCTTTATTTTCTTTGTAAACAGGCTTTTCAAAACGTTTAACTGGTGTATAGCCAGCTTCACGCATGCGACCCAAACAATCTTGAATTGACTCGTGTTCTTCGACTTTGAATTTTTGTTGTTTTTTCATATGCTTTCAACTTCATCCGTATCATATTGTTTAAGTTTTTTACTTTTAACACCTTTCGCCCAGAACCCTCCATGAATTGTACGCGGTTCATATGCGACCATAAATGCTTTTGCATCAATTTGTTTAATCGTCTCAATTAATTTAGCTTCAAAACGTCTCGGTGTAAGTATTTGTAAAATCAAGCGTTTGCCATCTCGGCCGTATGCAGTATTATGTGTCACACCATACCCTAAATCTCTTAATTGTCTTGGTAAGTCTAACTCATACTCAGATGAAGTTACATTGACTACTGTATAACCAAGTGCTAGTTTTTCTTCAATCTTCATACCAACAATAATACCTATTGAAAAACCAAAGGCGTATGCAAGTACATTTTGAATTTGATCCAAACTAGACATTACCATACCTAAACCAATAACATATACAAGGACTTCCAAGAAGCTCACGATTGCAGCAACATAGCGATAACCTTTAAGGGTTAATATCGTTCTCATCGTTAAGCATGTTACATAAGCAACGTTGATTATAAAAATGGCTAAAACCATTAACCATGGCGTAGATGTTATCACTGACATGTCCATTTTCCTTTCTGTTACATTAAATTCAAGTAATTCTATCAGTAAGTTTATATTTTGTCACTAAAAACTTACGGTTATAGCAGTTAATTTTTAGGCCATGTGTGTCTTGTATAAGCTAATTCTCTTTTATGTGCACTCTTAATATAATGACGCTCAATAACTTCTTGTGCATCATCTGGTACTGATTTGCCTTCCAAATAATCATCTATGTGATCATAACTCACACCTAGTGCCTCTTCATCTGGTAATTGTGGCTTGTCTTCTTCTAAATCTGCAGTAGGCACCTTTTCATATAAGTGCTTCGGCGCTTCTAAATACTTTAATAATTGTCTACCTTGGCGTTTGTTCAAACCAAATAGCGGTGCAATATCAGCAGCACCATCACCATATTTCGTATAAAAACCCGTTACACTTTCAGCCGAATGATCCGTACCGATTACTATACCTTGTTTATTTGCAGCAATTGAGAATTGTACTTTCATACGTTCACGTGCTTTTTCATTTCCTTTTTGAAAATCAGTAAGTGAAATACCAGCATCTTTTAGTGATTGCACACTCTGATCTACAGCTGATTTAATATTAATCGTTACTACTGCGTCCGGTTGGATGAACTTCAATGCATCTTCCACTTCGGCTGCATCTTTTTGTTCACCATATGGTAATTTAACAGCAATGAATTGGCAATGAATTTTTTCTTCTTTTAACTCATTAACTGCAGTTTGACACAGTTTACCAGCTAAAGTGGAATCTTGGCCACCTGAAATACCTAACACTAAAGATTGGATAAAAGAGTGAGATTGTACATAGCTTTTAATAAATTGAATTATGCTACGCGCTTCTTGTTCACTGTCAATCATTGGTTGGACATTCATTTCTTTAACAATGATTTCTTGTAAATTACTCATTTTCTTCCATCTCCTTTACATGTTCTGCGACTTCAAATATACGTTTATGTTTATTTTCCCAACATGCTGTACTTAAATCTACAGGGTATTCTTGTGGGTTAAGATGACGCTTATTTTCATCCCATAAATAGGTAAGATTTTCTTTCAAATAAGTTTGTGCTTCTTGTTCACTTGGTAAATCATATACTAATTTACCGTCTTTATAAATATCATGATGCAAATCTTTCGCTATAAATGATTTTATAAATTTCATCTTGTAGGTATGGACAGGATGAAAAAGTTTAAGCGGCGTCGTTTCATACGGATCTTCGTGATCCAATGTAATGTAGTCTCCTTCAGCTTTGTTCGTTTTTTTATTAATGATACGGTATACCTTTTTCTTGCCTGGCGTCGTTACTTTTTCTGCATTATTTGAGAGTTTAATACGATCAACATATGCGCCAGAACTATCTTCAACAGCAACGAGCTTATAAACTGCACCAAGTGCTGGTTGGTCATAGCCTGTAATTAATTTAGTACCTACACCCCATGAATCAACTCTTGCACCTTGTGATTTCAAACTCGTGATTGTCTGTTCATCTAAATCGTTTGAAGCAATAATTTTGGCATCTGTAAATCCAGCTTCATCTAACATACGTCGCGCTTCTTTAGAAAGGTAAGCAATATCTCCTGAATCTAATCGAATACCTACGAAATTAATTTTGTCCCCTAATTCTTTTGCAACTTTAATTGCTGTCGGAACACCAGATTTTAGCGTATGGAATGTATCTACTAAAAACACACAGTCCTTATGTCGCTCGGCGTATTTTTTAAAAGCAATATATTCATCACCATATGTTTGCACCATTGCATGGGCGTGTGTACCAGATACTGGAATGCCAAATAACTTTCCTGCTCTTACATTACTTGTAGAATTGAAGCCACCAATGTATGATGCTCTGGCTCCCCATAATGCTGCGCCCGCTTCTTGCGCACGGCGTGTACCAAATTCCATTAACATATCATCCAGCGCAACTTGTCGAATACGACTCGCCTTTGTTGTAATCAAAGTATGGAAATTCACTATATTTAATAGCATCGTTTCTATTAATTGAGCTTGTATTAGTGGCGCTTCTACTCTCATTAATGGTTCATTACCAAAACAAAGCTCACCTTCGTGCATTGAGCGAATATTACCAGTAAATTTCAAGTCTTTTAAATAACTCAAGAAATCCTCTTGATAGCCAATAGATTTTAAATATTCTATATCTGAGTCTGAAAAATGAAATTGATTTATATATTCAATCACACGCTTTAATCCATTAAAAACCGCATAGCCACTGTCGAATGGCATATTTCTAAAATACAAATCAAAGACTGCTAATCGTTCATGAATACCATCATTCCAATAACTTTCAGCCATATTTATTTGATATAAATCATTATGCAATACTAATGTATCGTCTTCGTATTGGTACACAAAAATCTCTCCAATCAGCTTTTCTATTAGTTTAGCATAAAAGAAACGTTGTTAGCACCTGAAATACCATCCTATTTAATAGCATTCGTACAACATTTTCAGTTTGCTATTGTTCATTATTTTAAATTTTGATAAAAGTGTGACATTACTAACGACAAAGTAGTGACATTTATAGTTTTATAATTATAAATTAACTGTAATCACTTATAATACTAAGTGAGGTGTTTATATGTTAAATGAAGCTAAATCATTTATTAAAACAATGCATAAAGAATTAAGTTACGATGAACATGTTACATTAGATAGAATTAAAGAAATTGAAATTGCTATTCAAACAAATGGCACGTATGAACATACAATTGAAGAACTTACTTATGGTGCTAAATTGGCTTGGAGGAATTCTAATCGTTGTATTGGTCGATTTTTTTGGAATTCATTAACTGTTGCAGACGCAAGAGATATTCAAACTGAAGATGAATTTATAGCTACAATTGAAAATCACATAACAACTGCAACAAATAATGGAAAAATCAAACCTTATATCACTATCTTTTCACAGCATCAACCACCACAAATTTATAATAATCAATTAATCAGATATGCAGGTTATTCAGATCAAGGCGACCCTGCTGAACGAAGTATAACGCAACTCGCTGAACATCTTGGATGGACAGGAGAACATACTCACTTTGATGTCTTACCTTTAATTTATAAAATGCCTGAAGGTAATTTAAAATATCATAGTTATAACCCAGAATTAATTAAGGAAGTTCCTATAACACATGACCGCTATCCAAAGTTAAAACAACTCGGTTTAAAATGGTATGCCGTTCCTATTATATCAAGCATGGATTTAAAAATTGGCGGCATTACATATCCAACAGCACCATTTAACGGTTGGTATATGGTAAATGAGATTGCTGTTCGTAATTTTACAGATAGTTATCGTTATAATTTGCTAGAAAGTGTTGCAGAAGCATTTGAATTTGATACACTTAAGAATAATTCTTTCAATAAAGATCGTGCACTTGTCGAACTAAATGATGCAGTGTATCATTCCTTTAAAAATGAAGGCGTCTCTATTGTTGATCATTTGACTGCTTCTAAGCAGTTTGAACGATTTGAAAAGAATGAAACAAAAGAAGGAAGAGATGTTACTGGTAAATGGTCATGGTTATCACCTTCGTTATCTCCAACATTGGTGGCAAATTATCATCATGGTTATAAAAATGAAATTCGAGAACCTAATTTCTTTTATAAGAAATCAACATCTACGGGTTGTCCATTCCATTAAACACTCTATCCTTACACATATAAACAAGGGGTAACGTCACATGAAACTTTATTATTTAGGCCCAAAAGGGACCTTTTCATACTTAGCAGCAAAACAATATAAATCAGAATCTGAAATGGATTTTGAAGCCAAATCTAACCTGTACGAAGTAGTACAAGCTGTTTCTAACGATGATAACAGTATCGCCGTAGTACCAATTGAGAATTCAATTGAAGGGACGATTAATATTGTCGCAGATGCATTAACACAACAAAATATTTTTGCGCAAGGTGAACTTCATTTAGATATTCAATTCGCGTTGTATGGTTCTCAAGGTGCTACAGTAAATGATATCTCAAAAGTTTATTCTATTGCGCCTGCGATTAGTCAAACGAGTCAGTACATACAAAAGCAAGGGTTCACGTATGACTATGTAGACAGTACAATCAAAAGTTTGGAAAAAATAACTAATCACGTTGGTGCCATTGCACCTTTAGGTAGTGGTGAAGCATACGGCTATTCACCTATTGAGGAAAACATACAAGACTTCCCACATAATGTAACGCGCTTTTTAGTCGTTAGTAACCAACCGAGTAGCATCGAGGATGTAGAGGATGCGAGCGATACATTATTGCTCATCACGCCTCAATTTGATAAACCTGGTTTATTAGCAAGCATATTAAATACTTTTGTTTTATTTAATATTAACTTGTCTTGGATTGAGTCTAGACCTTTAAAAACACAACTCGGAATGTACCACTTTTTTGTACAAGCAGACACACCAATCAATGAAGATTTGGCTAAGGTTATTAAAATTTTAAACACGCTAGACTTCCAAGTCTCAATTATTGGTTCATTTAATAAATTAAGTTAAGTTTATTTTTATATAACTCAATTAAACAAACCAAAAACTCTCCATTTCATTATTTAGAAATGGAGAGTTTTATTTATCTATATTATTATTTAAGTGGCAATGGCTTGGTTACATCTATACCTAATACTGGTGGTACTAGGAAGTAAACAACGAGTACTATAACGATAATACTTAGCATGTTTATCCAAAAGCCGACAGACGCCATTCTTTTAATACTAATACGTCCTGTACCAAATACAATTGCATTCGGTGGCGTACCTACTGGCAACATAAATGCACAGTTCGCCGCCATTGCAGCAGGTGCCATCAGCAATAACGGATGAACGTTTACAGCAACTGATAATGTTGCAAGAATTGGTAATATCATCGTTGCAGTTGCAGTATTAGATGTAATTTCAGTTAAGAACAGTACAAATACGGTAATGACTATTACAATGATTAAAGGACTCACACCTTCTATCAGTTTCAACTGATCGCCAAGCCATGCTGCTAAACCACTTGATGATATCCCTTCCGCTAGCGCTAGGCCCCCACCAAAGAGAATTAATACACCCCATGGTAAATCTTTAGCCACATCCCAATCTATAATACGTTTATGTTGTTCTTTATTTTTCGCAGGAATTAAAAAGAGCAAGACTGCAATAAACATAGCTATAGTTCCATCATCTATTTCTGAAGTATATGTCCAATTTTTCAGTAAAAACTCTCTGCTTATCCATAAGAAACTAGCAAGCATGAACACAGCTTGAACTACTTTCTCTTCATATTTCATCTTGCCTAATTCATCTAATTTTCTTTTAATTAACGCTTTACCACCTGGTAATGCTTTCATATCATGTCTAAAAGCTATATATCGTATGTATGCCCAAACTAAGAATAGTAAAACAATAACCGTTGGTACACCAATAATCATCCATTTAGCAAAACTAATTTCTTCACCAAATGCAGATTGATATTGTCCCTTTAAAATAATCAGAGGCGGTGTCCCAATTAACGTGCCAAGACCACCGATTGTACCGGCATAACCAATTGCTAAAACTATGGATTGCTCAAACTTAGTAATACTTGAATCTTTAATGCCTTTATTTTTTAATTCACTGGCTTCTTTAATAATTGCTAAACCAATCGGAATCATAATCATAACAGCGGCAGTGTTCGACACAAACATGGATAAAAAAGCTGTCGCAATCATAAATCCTAGTAAAATCTTTCCTGTACTTGTCCCTAATGTATTGATAATCGTTAGAGCAACTCGGGTATGTAAATTCCATCTTTCCATGGCAATCGCTAAAATGAAACCGCCTAAGAATAAAAAGATAATATCATTACCATATTGTGATGAAACTTCTTCTGGACTTAATACATGTCCAATTGGCATCAATATTAATGGTAACAAACTCGTTGCTGCAATCGGAATAGCTTCAGTAATCCACCACGTTGCAATCCAAAGTGTTATTGCTAAAACAAATATACCTTTACTTGATAAACCTTCAGGCTGTAAAAATAGTAATGTTAAAACAAATAATAGTGGCCCCAATATTAAGCCTATTAATTGTCCACTGTTATAAGACTTCTTTTCTTTCTTGTTAGAAAAAAACATTAAATATTGTGACCTTCTCATATCCCCTTTGTTCAAATTGTTCATATTCGTCCCCCTCTAAAGTTACTTTTCTGAATATTCATAACATTTCTTAGTTTATAACATAATATAATCTTAATGAAATATCAATGATAAACCGCTTACAAATACAGCCTTTATAATGTCAATGTAGCATTCTAATCATGTTTAATTAGACTTAACATTATTTTAAATTTTATCATCATAAGATAAAAATAAATTTTTAATGTCTTTCAAATACATTTTAGGCGGCGATTCATCAAACTCATTTTGAGCAATAAAAATATTTTTATGTTTTATATTATTATAACTTTGAATCCGAATTGCATATTTCTCTATCGTTCCAACAAATTTATTTCGATAAATATTTAAATTACACCCTGCTTGAGTTGATCTTTGTTTCCCTTTTAAATCTTTTGCATTTTTACCATCTTTAACTGCTAAAAAACGAACACCACCAGCACAGTTTTTAAAAATATTATGATGAATATACGTATCTTTATATTTTAAAGGTGTTAGTGCATATTGCTTTATCCCTTCAAATGTATTAAAACGAATATGGATATTTTGATAAAATTGATTATAACGACTTGCATGAGAACCAATCGCCCTGTTCCAGGACTGCATCGTAGGCGTATCTGAATTGCCAAAATAACAATTTTCTATTATTACATTTTTTGTAATCGTTCCGTCTGTCGTCCCAAATTTAGGAAACGCACCTGGTACTTGAATATCTAACTGAATTGCTTCTGAAAAAGTTCTTGTCCCATCACTATCATTGAATCCTAAAAATTTACAATTATTTATATATAATCCATTTACCCCACATGCATCCAGTCCATGACCACCTATAATATCTTTAAAGGTCACATCGACAATTTGAATATCTTGGGCATGTCCTATACACATTGCTGTATTATTATAAGGGAAATCATAGCCATTCATATCAAATGTTCCTCCTGCAATATAAATATGGCTGTTGCCGTTATAACCATAGTAAGGTTTAAATCTTCTACCATTTTTTAGTAAGGCATCTTTCCCACATCTTTTAAGAACTGCGCTTTTATCTAGCAATAATGTTGTAGACTCATAAATAACCAGTGACTTGCGTATATGAAACTCACCTTTAGGTACATATATTGTTGTCGAAGGATATTTTTTTGCATAATTCAATGCACGTTGCATTGCTCGTGTATCTGCGCTTTTACTTTTACCTTTTAATCCAAATTCCTTTGCATTAATCATCATAGGACAATCCCTCTCTTTCTCAATACTTTATAATAAACTTAATTAAGGATTTTCAAACGCGTTTGTTGTAGCTTTATTGATTTATCTACTTAGTATATAATACTTATTATCTTTAATATTAGGAGTGTTCACAAATTATGAAAAAAAGTGCACTTATTGTAGTGGATTATTCAAATGATTTTGTTGCAAATAACGGAAAAATGACTTGTGGCATTCCAGGCCAACAAATTGAACATTATATTGTGGAAAGAATTGAAGTATATAATAAAAAACAGCAGAACATTTTCTTTATGATGGATTTACATTTTGAAGAAAATAGTTATCATCCTGAGAACAAGCTCTTCCCTCCTCACAATATTCTAGGAACATCTGGGAGAGAGCTTTACGGCAAAGTAAATGATATCTATCAAAATATATTATTTAATGATCACATACATTTTTTAGATAAAACACGTTATGATGCTTTTTGCGGTACTTCGTTAGATATTTTGCTTCGGGAAAGAAATGTAACACATTTAGAAATTGTTGGTGTATGTACTGACATTTGTGTATTACATACAGCGATTACTGCCTATAATTTAGGTTATTCTATCAGTATTTCACATAAAGGCGTTGCTTCATTTAATTCAACAGGTCATGATTGGGCTTTAGATCATTTTAAAAATTCCTTAGGTGCTGAAGTAGAATAACTATGCAAACTCATGATAAAATAATATTAACTATATAAATAAGGAGAATTTAGATATGGCAAAAACTTATATTTTCGGACATAAAAATCCAGATACAGATGCTATTGCATCTGCCATCATCATGGCAGATTTTGAACAACAAACAGGTAATTCGGAGGCTGCGTCTTACCGTTTAGGCGAAATAGGTCCTGAAACGCAATTTGCTTTAGATCATTTCAAAGTAGAAGCGCCAGAATTACTTAACGATAATCTAGCTGATCAAAATGTTATTTTAGTTGACCATAATGAATTCCAACAAAGCGCAGATTCAATTGCTGACGCTACAATTCAACATGTCGTAGATCACCATAGAATTTCTAATTTTGAAACTGCAGCACCTTTATATTACCGTGCTGAACCAGTTGGTTGTACAGCAACAATTTTATACAAAATGTATAAAGAACGCGGTTTTGAAATTAAACCTGAAATTGCTGGCTTAATGATTTCTGCAATTATCTCAGATAGTTTATTATTCAAATCACCTACATGTACTGAAGAAGATGTGCAAGCTGCAGAAGCATTGAAAGCGATCGCCAATGTTGACTTAGAATCTTACGGTTTAGATATGTTAAAAGCAGGTGCGTCTACAACAGACAAATCAATTTCAGATATCTTATCTATGGATGCAAAATCTTTCAACATGGGAGATTATTCAACTCATATTGGACAAGTTAATACTGTGGATATTGATGAAGTCTTTGCACGTCAAGAAGAATTAACAAAAGCTATGTTAGAAACAAGTGCAAATGAAAAATATGATTTATTTGTGTTAGTCGTGACTGACATCATTAATAGTGATTCTAAAATTTTAGTAGTAGGACCTGAAACAGACAAAGTAGGTAAAGCTTTCAATGTTGAACTTGAAAACAATACTGCATTCTTACCTGGAGTAGTTTCTCGTAAAAAACAAGTTGTACCTCAAATTACAGAAGCTTTAAACGAAGTCGTTTAATAGTATATGATAAACACTGAGTGGACAAAGAAACTAAACACCTAGCCGCTCAGTATTCTGGAACATAGTAAATATGTTCCAGTTTTTTATCCATTTGCATAAGCATAGCGACATCTCATACTAGGAGGAATATCATTTGAATTCAATAGAGCAAACTTTCCATAATAGTAAACAATATTTTAATACTCACGAAACCAAAGATCTTAAGTTTAGAAAAAAACAACTCAAACTCTTGGGTAAAAGTATTAAAAATCATGAAAATGAATTACTCGACGCACTTCAAAAAGATTTAGGAAAAAACAAAGTGGAAGCTTATGCAACCGAGATTGGATTCACTTTAAAAAGCATTAAGTCAGCACGCAAAGAACTTAAAAATTGGGCGAAAAGAAAACAAGTTAACACGCCCCTTTATTTATTCCCTACTAAAAGTTATATCATGAAAGAGCCTTATGGTACGGTCTTAATTATCGGGCCTTTTAATTACCCTTTCCAATTACTCATTGAACCATTAATTGGTGCAATAGCAGCGGGAAATACAGCTATACTTAAACCATCAGAATTCACACCACACGTTGCAGATATAGTACAGCAAATTATTGAAGATGTATTCAACCCTGAATATATTAGTGTATGTCAAGGCGACGCAGAAACTACACAATCGCTCATACACCTACCTTTTGATTATGTCTTTTTCACTGGCAGCGAAAAAGTAGGACGTATTGTCTATCGTGCAGCTAGCGAAAACTTAACGCCTGTCACTTTAGAATTAGGGGGTAAATCTCCTGCGATTGTAGATGAATCAGCAAATATCAAAGTAGCAAGCGAACGCATTTGTTTCGGAAAATTTACGAACGCTGGTCAAACTTGTGTGTCACCAGACTATATTTTAGTTAACCGAAAAGTCAAAAGCCAACTCATCGCGGCACTCAAAAATACCATCACTGAATTTTACGGTAAATCTATACAAGATAGTCCAGATTTCGGTCGTATCATTAATCAAAAACATTTCGACCGTTTAGACCATTTATTAAATGTTCATAAAACAGAAATTGCATTTGGCGGTCAATCTGATGCAGATGATAAATACATCGCTCCAACCATTTTAGATGGTATTACTTTCGATGCTAAAATAATGGAAGATGAGATTTTCGGCCCTATTTTACCAATCATTCCTTATGATGACTTTGATGAAGCAATTGATTTAATACGCACTAAACCTAAGCCACTCAGCTTATATTTATTTAGCGAAGATGAAAATGCAACAGAACGTGTACTTCATGAAATTTCATTTGGTGGTGGCGCGATTAATGATACGTTGATGCACCTCGCAAACCCAAACTTACCTTTTGGTGGTGTCGGTGCCTCGGGTATAGGACAATATCATGGTAAATATAGTTTTGATACGTTTAGTCATGATAAATCTTATGTATTTAAATCTACAAGACTTGAATCAAGCCTTATATTCCCACCATATAAAGGGAAATTTAAATACATCAAAACATTTTTCAACAAATAGAAAATAACCTAGTATGGCAGTGTATTATCCATACTAGGTTATTTTTTTAATTATTTTCAATTGTCTTTATTTTAAAAATTGTACACAAACGCCTTCTGGTGCTGATTCGTGATGATCGACTTTTTCTAATTCTCCCGTAATTTTATCACGTTTGAAAACCGTCAATGTATAGTCACCTTCTTGATGTGCACAAACTAAGAAATCGTCTGAGTCAGTAATGTTGAAATCACGTGGAAATTCGCCACCACTTGATACAATATCAACGAATGAAATCGTTGAACCATCATCACTTACTTTAAAAATGGCAATACTATCGTGCCCTCTATTCGTGATGTATAAGAATTTTTGATCGTGTGACTGTCTTACTGCCGCTAATTTTGTATCACCTTCAAAATTTTCTGGAATTGTTGAATGTCGTTGGACTTCTGTGAATTTTCCGTCTTCATATTTTACTGTACTTACGACATTTGATAACTCATGGACAACATAAGCAAACTTCCCATTTTCATGAAAAGTAATATGTCTTGGTCCATCCCCTGGTTCAAAATCACTCACTGCATGTTCACTAAAACCATGATCATTAAATTCGTATGTTACTATTTTATCTGTACCTAAATCGATTGCAACAACATATTTTTCATCTGGTGTTGTACTAATAAAATGCACATGTGGCTGATCTTGTCTTTCGTGTGGCCCAGTTGGATAATTGTGCTCTAACTCTTGAATCAAACGTATGATTTCACCTGTTTCAGGATTCGCTTCATATAAGCGCGCTAATCCAGCACCGTAAACAGACTCAAAAACAAACTTTCCGTCTGGTGATACATCTACATAACAGCCGCTACCTTTTGTAGAAGCAAGACATTTATTTATTAATTTGAGTTTACCATCTTCTTCTATTTTAAGACTAGCAACACCGCAATTATCTCCTTCACGTGTTACAGCATATAAAAATGAATTATGTTGATTTACATAAGTGGATGCTTCTAATTCATATCCTGTTTCAACTTCTGTTACACTTCCAGTTTGTTCATCTAATTCAAAACGATAAACGCCTTTGCCCTCTTTTTTCGTATACGTACCAATATAACCTGTTGTCGTCATGTAAACCCCTCCATATTATTGTAGTTTCATTTTAATAAATATCTATACTAAATGACAATATAATGATTATTATCAATTTCTATCACATTAAGATTCATGCTTTATTAACTTGAAATAAAGAAAAACTTCTTGCAATAACACGAACATATGTTCTATTATTGTGTTGAGGTGATTTTATGATTCCGAAAAAATATCAAAATGAAAATGACTATAGAAATATACCAAGAGAATTTCTTAATGCCAATATCCCGCAAGGTCGTGGCATGGTTAAATGGGCGCCATTTGCAACTTTGCCAGAACAATTCGAAACAATTCAACAATATTTAGTAGATCAAAATAAAATTGACCGTCCTATATTATCAGACGATCAATTAAATGACTTAAATTTACATCTTCATCAAGCGTTACATACAGATTCCTATATTCACATCGAATACTATAAAGCAGGATGGTTGGAAACGACTCATATAAAAATTAAAAATATAGATATGACTCATATGTTTTTAGAAGGTTACCTAATCCATACACAGGAAACAATTAAACTTTCATTATTTGATATAACTAGAATAACTCAAGACAATAGTTAACTGCTTTTCTATACTTGAAGAATGGGATTTATGTTCGCAGTCTTTCCGACTGCATTAGCCACCGTAACAACTTCGTTGAACGGGATTTATGTTCGCAGTCTTTCCGACTGCATTAGCCACCGTAACAACTTCGTTGAACGGATCTATGTTCGCAGTCTTTCCGACTGCATTAGCCACCGTAACAACTTCGTTGAACGGATCTATGTTCGCAGTCTTTCCGACTGCATTAGCCACCGTAACAACTTCGTTGAACGGGATTTATGTTCGCAGTCTTTCCGACTGCATAAGCCACCGTAACAACTTCGTTGAACGGATTTATGTTCGCAGTCTTTCCGACTGCATTAGCCACCGTAACAACTTCGTTGAACGGATCTATGTTCGCAGTCTTTCCGACTGCATAAGCCACCGTAACAACTTCGTTGAACGGTGGCTAAAAAAAATACTGCCAACAGAAGCCCTAAGACTTTGTCGACAGTATGAGAACACTCTAAAGTGCTCTATCAATAACTTAATTATTCGTTTCAATATCTGAAACTATTTCTTTTGTTTTACTTTCAATATCTTCGAAATCTTTTTTAAAGATATAAGCGAAAACTACTGCACCAACACCTGCTGCTATTGACACAGTAAGAATTGTACCTAATACAAATTTAAATAAACCTTTAATAAAATTACACATTCTGATTCACCTCAATAAATTATTAACATATCTATCAATAATGATAGCATACTTGAAAGCATCAATAAATATATACCCACTTTCCATTACTTTAATCTAAATATTAAAAAGTGAATTTATGATATTATTGGAGTAATGCAAAATCAATAATTTTTAGTCAATATGTCTTATTTATTTTAACATTTTCTTCTCATCAGAATAAAGATAGATGTTATATTTATTACCAATATATGTAAAAAAGGGCTAATATCGTTAAATATTAGCCAATTCAATGTTAGTTATTCTCATCTTATTGACCCCACCAAGTGGAGACTGCATCTTTGAAAGCATCATAATAATTTGACATAATAATCACCTCATTGAATTTGTCTATCTGAATCGTCCCTTGATGTTAATTTAAGCATAACTACTGGTCATACGTAATGCAATTAACAGAGCGTTACAATGAAGTTACATTTTTGTAAGATTACACACATAAATAGGAGTTTTAAACTATGCAATCAGTAAAATCAGACATCTTAACACATCGAGGTTCACACTTTGATTTAGGTGTACAAACAGCACAGTGGATGCAGCAAACACCCTTACTTAAAAATAGAGAGAAAGAATGGAAAAAACGTATGCCCCGCTTTGATATCCATATCAAAGAAACATATGACATTTTCCAAACGTACGCACCGCAAATTTGGGAAGAAATTAGAGGTATGCAAGAAGTACTTAATTTGCCTACTCGTCAAATGATTCTTAACTTTGCGCACTATCGATTCACACCGTTGAAAAACAGTGGCTGTACGGTCTTTTTAGGTCAAGATTATATGGTTCGAAACTATGATTACCACCCTGCAACTTATGATGGTCGTTACTTATTGTTCCAACCTACTGATGGCGGATTAGCACAAATAGGTCCTACATCACGTGTAACCGGGAGAATGGACGGAATGAATGAATCTGGTCTATCCATGGGCTACAATTTCATGCACAGAAAGCACCCAGGTGATGGCTTCGTCTGCTATATGGTCGGCAGGCTTATATTACAATATTGTAAAGATGTACCTGAAGCCATACAATTACTAAAAGAACTTCCACATAGAAGCTCTTTTAGTTACATTGTCATGGATAAACATTTGAATCATGCGATTGTCGAAGTTTCTCCTCGCTCCGTTGATGTTCGTTACGATCGTACTTGTACGAATCATTTCAAATTATTAACACATGAGAATAGAAATTTTACAAAAGAATCTAAAGAGCGTTTAAATCGCCTTCTAAAACAAGCACCTACATCACTAGATAAAATGAGCGCATTTAATTTATTTAATAATCCGGAATATGAAATTTATAGTAAATTATTCAAAAGTTGGTCCGGTACAATTCATACAAGTATGTATGAACCACAATCATTAACAGCACATATCACTTTAGGGGAAAATAAAGCACCTACCATAATAGACTTTGGCAAATGGCTCGATGGCGAATCATTAGATATTACTTCAATTAACGGCCATCTTGACACTGATTTAACCTTTGCCACATATTAATATTTATCATTTTAAATCATCACACTATAAAAAGAGCCAGAAAGTACTTAATTAAAGTGCTTGCATTTATATTTTGTCAAATCCTTTCATTTCAGTATTCTTAGTATGTGTGGATAACTTAAAACCTCATAATATTACGTACAAATTCAATATTAAGGTGGTATATACGTAGTATTCTGATATATAATTTATGCATTGTATCGAATTTATTAACTAAGTTAAATGATAAGCATCGTCAAATGAATCATTTGCTTTTGAGAACAGGCAATATAAAATAACGCCTCTATAAGAATGGGTTAGATTTAAAATGGTACAAGGTATAATGGAAGCGCCAGTAAAATTAGTACAACAGGTACTTGGACACATAAATATAACAACCACATTAAATATCTATACTCATGTAACTGAAAAAATGGAATTTGATGCGTTATCAAATTTAGATAGTTATATTGAATCATTTGATCCTTTATTATTATGATTAATGAGTAGTTAGATTGTGGTATATTGTAATGATTTTCAAATCAACAAATGCTATATACTTTCAATATCAAGGGATACAGCTATTTTTACAACCACATTGTTTTCCTTCTAACAATAATAATACGACATAAAAATTTGATAATATTTTTATGTTGTGGTAATTTATATATAGAAAAAGGGCAACACACCATAAGTGTATCGCCCTAATGAGCCCGTTAAAAAGACGGTGGCTGGAATTTAATAATGATTAAATAATCATCTCATCCTCGCCAAAGTTAGAGATGGTTATTTTTTATGGCTTAATTTAACAATTGCAACCACTAAACCTAATAAGGTAACGATGAAAGTACCGAAACCTAACATTAAGTGTAGTGCTTCTACAATTGGAACCACACAAGGCGTCTCCTTTCTAAAGATTTTGTCGGTACTTTCATAAGCACCACCTCACTTTATACTAAGATTAGCCACCATCTATCCAACTTTCTCACTTTTTTATTCTAACATATTTTTATATTATTTTATTAGTCATTTACTTTCACCATTTTGCTGTTGGGTAACTTGATTTAGATCGTTCATTATATCTAACATCGACTCGTTATTTTTATGATTATCAAGTGGTTAGTTTGTAGTAATTTGTAATTATTTCCAAATTAAAAATAGCTATACCCTTTTAATTTAAAGGTGTATAGCTATTTTTTCACTTTAAGCATTTCAATTAAATGTACTTTCTGACTCTTTCTATTCATGACAGTATAAATTTAATTTATATAAATATCCCCATGATCTGTATAGAACTCTAAAATATGCTTTCCTGAACCTACTTTATTATCTTCAAAATTGTTATTGATAACTTCAGAAGTTCCATCAGATGGATTCAATCTTAGCAACGTATCTTGAGGGTCCTCATTATATGACATGAAAATATCACCATATTGCGTAGAAGCTCTAAAATGTGATGCAATATCCATTCGACTCAAATCAATTTTACCATGGTCAGCTAACAACACTGACTTTTCAATCAATGATTTTTTACTCGTTATACTCGCCTGTTTCGTTTTAATATTCGCATTAGTAATTTGACTTCTCTTTATATCAATGGGTGAATTCAAACCTCTATAATACAGTTTGTCTAATGCTACATTACTTAAAAACACACGTGCTGCACCAGTAGCTTTCATTGAAATATATGCATCTTTTACATTAATACTATCAATATTTATAATATTCGTCTTACTAGATACATTTAAATGATTTAGTTTTTTATCTGGCACTGTTACTACCATCTCATCATCAAACTGTCGGAACGGATTAAAATTCAATCCATAATGATCATCTGTATTATCAGTCTCATGAACATGTAATGTCTTGTTTTTATGCGTAATATCAATATTCTTTTTCCCTTTATAGGTCACTGAAAATTCGTCACCTTGCTTAACTTGAACCTCACTATTTTGACTATCTATGTTTAAATTTTCTATATTTTTATCATTAACTTCTTTATCAACAGAATTGAGTTGGTTGTTTTGTTTTTCAAATCCAAACCAAGCGACACAAGCTAAAAGAAAGCACACGAGAAATAATGTTAAGCCGCTTAAAAATAACTTCTTCATTCGACTGCACTTCCTTTAATTGTTTTAATATTCCAACGTAAGTATTTTAAAATCACTCTATAAACGAATTGAGCAAATTTTGCAATAATAACAAATAATAAAAGACCTAACCCTGTATAGGAAATCGCAAATAAATAGTTACTTATAGCAAAACTAAAATTATCATTAATTATGCCGTTGATAATCAATAATAGCGGACTAAGCGAGAAAAATAATGCAACTAGTAATAGTATAAACATGAAAATGCCAACAAATATCATAGGGATTAAAATAATGATTAATGATAATATCCCCATACCCAGAGATGCCATAATTGCTCTCACAATTGTATTTATATTAGGGCGAAATTCCGCAGATACAATCGCGTTTCTAGCCATTAGCTCTTTGCCTATCTTTTTAGGTGATTCAAGGGCACCAATGATTTGATATTCATTTTTACCTTCACTTTCTTGATCAAAAAAATATTCCTCATATTCATACATCACTTTATCGCGTTCACTTCTTGGTAATTTATCTAATTCTTGCTCTAATTCATTTAAAAAAGTGATTTTATCCAAAATATCTACCGCCATTCAAACTTAAGATTCGAAGCAAAACGTATATATAAAATCAAAAATGACATACCCTATTAGGAATGTCATTTTTAATTTTTTATTTCTTATATATTTCAACTTTCTTTATTTATCATGTTTATAAATAATAAATAACTTTATTTGATTTTTCTTATCTTTATATATTATAGCATTAAAGCCTTTGCGCAACTTTTTTTGTTTATAACGTGTTCCTAGTATCTGTGTAACTTTTCCAACATTATTATTGATTGTTCCATTAAAATTAGTTTGAACTGTAGTATCGTTAGTTAAAGTTATACCTTTAAGTCGTGTATCCTTTTTATTCACTTTGAAAATTAAATTAGGATGTTCTCTTTTTAAATAAAGACGATACTTTTTTAAAATGACTTCGTCTTGTTCAACGTATTCGTCAATATTAATTTCAGACCCTATTTTGACACGATTAATAGATAGTTTTGATAAATCAGTCGAGTGTTCTTGCTTGATATAGTTAACCAGTAACAATGTTCCAAAAGCCATTGTTATAAACACACAAAATATAAGACGCTTATGTAGTCTATGCATTTTCAATGTTGTCACCACACTCTACTTTACTAATTAAATATAGCATAGGTATTTGTCACTTTCATCCCTGAAGAAATCTTAAAACATATTACTTTTATATGTATTAATAATTTTCTTTCATATTAAAATATTGATATAATAATATCTAATCAATTAAAGGGGAACTATTATGACAAGTTTAGAAACGTATTTCAAAAACAGTCAACCGCTTGATCAATATATTGAAGCAATGACTGAAAACAAAGAGAATTTACTATCAATATATAATTCATTCTCAACACCAGAGGATGATGGTCGTCTTGAAAAAATTAAAGCATCAAACTATAGCAAAGTTCTAGTTATCACTGAAGACTGGTGTGGAGATGCTATGATGAACATCCCTATTCTTAAACATATTAGTGAAGCATTAAATTTAGAAGCTCGTGTTTTTCATCGTGATGAAAACACTGACTTAATCGATCAATACTTAACAAATGGTACTGCGAGATCGATACCTATATTTGTATTTTTAAATGATGATTTTAAACAACAAACAGTTTGGGGACCTCGCGCAAGACAAGTACAACATTTTGTAGAGGAAACACGTTCCAAACTGCCTGCAAAAGATGATCCTACATTTGAAGATAAATCGACTGAATCATATGCAATTATTTCTAATCGCTTTAAAACAGACTCACAAATGTGGAAATATGTTTATGATTCAATTCTAGATAAACTAATTATAAATTAATAAAAGACGTATGAATTAAGGTATTATAACCGTTAATTCATACGTCTCTTTTTTTATGACTCAAACTTCGGTTATCTTTATTTTAAATATCTTTTTTAGATACATAGAATATATTAACGATAAATAGTACTACAATAGATGCTGAAGTAATAAACCATTGCCAATTAGAGAATGTATAATCACCAGTTGTCGTTTTAGAAGTTAAGTAACTAAATGGAATATATTTCAATGCATCTTGAATATTGTCACCAAATTTAGGAATCATAGGTATAAATGGTTCAGCAAAAGGAACAAGTAATATTAAGAATATACCTAAAGTAAAGATTAATGCTGTTTTTGGTACAACTAATGAAAATAAATATAATAATAATCCAAAGAATAAATGGAATAGAATGAAGAACCAAAGTAACTCAAAGATTTTATCAACTTTTATATTTTCACCGTCAACAATTTGTTGCACGATTAATACAAATCCAACAAGTATTGCTGTAATAATTATGGCAATCAGTATAATTGAAATCACTTTTGCGATAACGTAGCCCACACGACTTGATGTTTTATTCATATATAATTGAATCGTACCTTGTGAAATATCACGGGTGATTGTCTTGATTACAAATAGTAAGCCCATGATAGAAAAGAACCAACTACCTATAGAAAGTAACATATTGCCGTCTATTTTATCAGATTGCTGAACAAATAAAACTGTAAAACCAATTAATGGAAGTATTGTTAAGAGTAATGCTAAATATGTTAATGGACTTCTAATAATGCTATAAATGTCGTATTTTACGAGTTGTAAACTATTCATTATTGGCCACCTTTCTGATTAATATTGAAGTAAGTATCACGTAAAGAACTCTTACGTGTTTCAATAAACTCAGGGAAAATATCAATATCTGATAAACCTTTAAGCACTTTTTGATAACTTGATTGTGCTTTAATAATGATTTCTCCATTTTCTCTTTTAGATTGAATCACATCGAAATTTTCATTTAAATATTCTAAAGCACTATTGAAATTGCTTTGTTCTAAGATTAATACTGTAGAATCCGTTGGTGCCCCTTCTTTCATATCAACATCTTGAACAAAATTACCATCTCGTAAAAACACTGCTCTATCGCAAATTAATTCAATATCCTCAAGCTTATGACTAGAAATCAAAATTTTCATATCCAGTTCCTGCACAAGTGATTGAATTGTTTTCAATACATCAATTGATCCGTCAGGGTCCATACCATTTGTTGGCTCATCTAAAATGAGGTACTTGGGTTTGTTCATTAATGAAACAGCTATGGCTAACTTTTGTTTCATTCCCATTGAATACTTTTTAACTTTTTTCTTCACATAAGGTCTCATACCAAAAGCATCAATAATTTGATTTGCATATTTTTTATCAAAACCCTTACCTAATACATTGGCAAATAATTTTAAATTATATAAACCTGATTTATTATCATACAATTTAGGATGTTCAATAAGGTAACCGATATTGTCTTTATTACCTACCTTTACCTCCCCTTTATATTTGATAATATTTCCATTCATGACTTTCATTAATGTTGTTTTGCCGACACCATTTTTACCAATTAGACCTACAATTTGGCTTTGTCCAAAATCAAAATTGATATGGTCTAAAACATTGTTATTGCCATACGTTTTTGTTATATCTTTTAATTCCATAAATGCGCCTCCTTTTATTATTAAATTAATTTTTTATATTGAATGATGTAGCTAGCTACAAAGCAAAAAATACTTAAAGTTAAAAATCCATAATTAAAAATAGTTTCAAAATAATTTAATATACCCAGACTATAATTAAATAATGTACATATTCCAACTACAAGTAGCACGATTATGACAGGTATTAAAATAACCATTGTAAGTAAATAAATTATATAAGAAATGTAATCAGATTTTTGTTCTGTATATTTTTTGAAAGCTATAGGTACTGCAAAGAAATTTACCGCAATGTATGAAAATGGCATTGAAATGTTAAAATCAATATTACTCGTTGATACATGAGAATTCGGCATAGTATATAAAGATAATATTGCTGCCCCAACTAATGTAAAAATAATAACTGTTAAATAATTAGCATTCAATAACGACTTTTTAGAAACTGGTAAACTGCCAAAAAAGTCATAAGCCATTCTGTGCCCAAGCTTACTATTAAAACGAAAAACATGACCAGAATCTAGTATAGAAACAAAAAGTAATATCATCGCAACTGCAGAATATAACGCATTAGTAAAAATACTATTAGGTATTATGATTAATTGCAGTGGAGAAAACAATAATAACATTGCATATATTACGATTGTCCATTTACGTAATTTTAAATTTCTAATAAGTAAATTTTTCATCTAATGCCCCCAGTTGTTAAGTCTCATAATTTTTTTGTTCAGTCTTCTGGGTTCCTTTTTCAAGGTAAACCATTAAATCTTCAATCGTTGGCTTAGTTATTGCAATCTTGTTTCCAAAAATTTCATTAAATATATTAGCATGTTCTGTAAGGGCGATATATCCTGTTTTGTTTTCTTCTATATAGTGTGTTAATTGAATTAATTCTTCATCCAATTGCTGCATGTCACCTTTAACTACTTTGAATCTATTCAAAATGTCATCCAAAAATTGATTTAGTACAATTTCACCATCTTTTAAATACACTAAGTAATCAGCGATTTTTTCTAAATCGGAAATGATATGAGTGGAAATAAATACTGTTTTATTTTCATCAATGAGTTCTTTTTGGATTACATCCAAAACTTCATTTCGAACGATTGGATCTAACCCTGATGTTGGCTCATCTAAGATAAACAATTCAGCATGATGGCTAAAAGCAATAGCAATAGACAACTTCATCTTCATACCAGTTGAGAATGTTTTGATTTTGCGTTTATAAGGTAAATCAAATTTTTCAAGATAATATGTAAATAACTGATGGTCCCATGTACTATAAAATGGTGAAACATACTGTTCAATTTTTTGGATATTCCATTTATCATTGAGGTACAATTCGGAATAAACGAAACCAATTTTATTTTTAATAGCTTCAGGGTGCGCTTTCATTTTTTGATTAAAAATTAAAACATCTCCGCCATCAGGCTCAATTAAATCCATAATCATTCTAATAATGGTCGTTTTACCAACACCATTTGCGCCAATAAATCCAGTTATAAATCCTTGAGGAACACGAAAACTAATATCATTTAACTTGAATTCTTTATACTGATAATTTACAGCATTTAATTCGATTGCGTTCATTCATCGTCCTCCTCAAAAATCATTTCTAAGATTTCTTGTAATTCTGAAAGTGGCATGCCTATGGTTTTTGCTTCTTTGCTTATTGATTTAGCCATTGTTTCAATCACCATGAACTGTTTTTCTTTTAAAATTGAACTATCTTGCTCTTTCACATATGTACCCTTACCTCTAATAGTAAAGACAAAACCATCTTTTTCTAAATCTTCATATGCGCGCTTTGTAGTTATAACACTAACGCTCAAATCATGTGCTAATTCCCTCATCGAAGGTAAGTGTTCACCAGGAGCAACGTATCCTTTTAAAATATTTTCTTTGATTTGTTGCTTAATCTGTTCATAGATTGGCTGTTCACCACTATTTTTCAAAAGTATTTTCATGGACGTCCTCCCTTATAACTGTATATACACACTATATACAATGTATACACACTTGTAAAGTATAAATGTATTCAAACATCCATATAATTACTCATTGAAAAGGACGAGTTAACATAAAAAAGCTATAAGTAAGATTTTGCATATCGCTTCATCTCACTTATAGCATGTTTAAACAATGTTATTTATTTTGTTTATCTTTTTTCTTACGCTTATTATTACGATCAATAAAAGCGCAAATCATAAACATGATTGCAGCAATTAATAATTTAATACCAGAATCTTCATGACCAATAGCCTGTAAATAATAGCCTACAACGAGTAATATCATTGCCATTATGACAAATATTTTAGTTAAATGTTTCACTCTCATCACCTCAAACAATATCATTGTATCAAACTTTGGCATTAATTTCTAAAAGCAATTCATTTCAGAAAAATTATTGATACTTATGTAACTACTTTTATGATTGACATTTAAATATATTGTTTGCAGTCTATTACCTATGATGATAAAATTGTAAATGTATCCACGGATTATACTACACAACCCCAAGTCTGCGTCATCAGACTTGGGGTTTTTTGTGTAAGGCCACCTATTTGTCCTTCCATTTACTCTCTAACCAAACACGGAATACAACAAGTAAGCTACCTGTTAATAAAGTTGTAATTATTTCTTGCCACCACGCTATCATACTACACCTCCCACAGAAAAAAGTGCCATGTAGGATTTTTGATGGCCTATCCGTATTCTAACACAAAACAGAACATGTGTTCGTATAAATGGCTAAATTTTGAAATTTTCTGTCTAAAACAGTCACAAGACTTTAATTTTAAGCAATTTCAAGATAATATAAGGTTATCATTGAAAAAGTAAAGAGAGGTTGACCAACTATGAATCCTTTAGCTTTAGATTTAAACGAGCAATTATCTAAATCAAATCCAGAAGTTGCAGACATGCTTTCCGACCTAGGAAAATTAATGTATTATCCGAAAGGTATATTATCTCAATCGGCGGAAGCAAAATCCACACAATATAATGCCACGATAGGAATGGCAACATATAAAGATAGTAAGATGTACGCAAATACTTTAAATGACATCTTCGATCATTTAGAACCAGATGAAATCTTCCCTTATGCTCCGCCACAAGGTTTAGAATCTCTTCGTGATTTATGGCAACAAAAAACATTAAAAGAAAACCCAGATTTAGATGCGAAAGACATGACAAGACCAATCCTTACTAATGCTTTAACACATGGCTTATCATTAGTTGGTGACATGTTCGTCGATAGTGGTGATACACTCTTACTCCCAACGCATAATTGGGGCAACTATAAACTCGTTTATAGTACAAGACATAGTGCTGAAATCGAAACGTATGATATTTTTGACGAAGCTGGACATTTTACAACAGAAAATTTAGTTAATACTCTAGAAAATTATAATAAAGAAAAAGTCATTTTAATATTAAATTATCCAAATAATCCAACTGGTTATACACCAACAAAAGATGAAGTTCATACTATCGTCGCTGCAGTAAAATCATTAGCAGAACGTGGTACAAACGTTATCGCTTTAGTTGACGATGCATACTACGGACTCTTTTACGAAGATGTTTATACACAGTCATTATTCACAGCATTAACGAATTTACATTTAGATAACTTATTACCAATTCGTTTAGATGGTGCAACAAAAGAATTCTTTGCATGGGGCTTACGTGTAGGTTTCATCAGTTTTGGTGTCGGAAACGATACAACAAAACAAGTATTAGAAGCTAAAATCAAAGGATTAATTCGAAGTAACATTTCAAGCGGCCCATTACCTTCGCAAAGTGCAGTTAAATACGTGCTCGAAAATCACGAAACTTTTGATAAAGAAATTCAACACAATATCAACACGTTACAAGCTAGATATGAAGTAACGAAATCTGTTGTATATGATGAGAAATACACATCATACTGGCAAGCCTATGATTTTAACTCAGGCTATTTTATGGCGTTACAAGTTAAAGACGTTGACCCTGAACAGTTACGCCAACACTTAATTAATAAATACTCTATTGGTATTATTGCCCTTAATTCAACCGACATTCGCATTGCTTTTAGTTGTGTAGAAAAAGATGACATTCCACATGTATTTGATTCTATCGCTAAAGCTATTGAAGACCTAAAAAATTAAAACAAATAATAAAAAGGATGAAATCGCTTATAAACGGTGATTTCATCCTTTTTATTTATATTAACGTTGCTGTTTCAGTACACGTGCCATTTCTTCAATTTTACCAGCATGTAGTGGTACATGAATTGCATTTAAAATTAACAACTCATCTAACGTACTACAACCAGCAATCGTTTCAGTTAATTCAACTTCTAATTGTTGGTCAGTTAATTTTTTGGCACGTTCAGGTAACGTTTTTAAATTTTCGATAATTTCATCCACACTTGGGATATCTTCGTCGCCCCAATCAGCTGGATTAGAACCATAGCCAAATAAGCGCGTATATTTTTGGATGTCGACTTCATTTTGTTCACTTAAAGATAGCGCAGATTCAAAAATAGTTAACACGTGTCCATATTGCCAATGTAGCGTATTAGGGAAGAGTTCACTTTCATTATCTAATATACTTTCAATGTTCCATTTGTCATAATCTGATATTAAATAATTAATACCTGTATCAATCACATCGTACACTGATTTTTTTGTCATAGTTAATCTCCCTTTCTTAAAAAAGCTTCACATAAATAATAATTATAAGTAGTGAATAATATTTATGCTTACTTTCTCTACCCTCAATAAGTTGTTTTTACTCACTTTATACGTTTTATACTAAAAATATTTAAATACTACTGTTAAATAGTGCTCTATATCGCTTTCAAATTCAATTGTTTTTACTTTAAGATTTAGTGATTAAATATTACTAAAGTACAGCGTATTTTTAATCATCCCATTTTGAGCGTAGGACACAAGAACAAAAATTATTTTGAGGGTATTCTGGCTCAAAATATTTCACCACATCAGATTTAATATTACCAAAAGTTGTTTCAGGTTTATGCTTAAAGCCTTCATAAAAAGCTGTTAATACATCTTTTTTAAAATTACCTCGAGGAAATTTATTTACGATAGCTTTTCTAATTTCATCTGAATATTGGTCCCAATTGTCACTCATAACATCCATACCAACACCGTGATATAATAATGCAACATTATTTTCTTTATGCTCAGCCACACCTATCGTTGTATGTAATGCAATTGAATCCCAAGCAAGTTGTAAATCTTGGTCGTTATAATTGTGTGTATCTAAAAATTGGCGGACTGCATTTGCGCCGTCTACTTCAAACCTCAGATCATCACTACTATATTGGTTCGTTAACCCTAAATCATGGAAGAGCGAACACATATATAAAAGCTCTTTATCATATTTCAAATTATCTTGCATGCCTTTAACTTCACCAAATAAATATACTCTATTCGAATGGTTCCATATTAACTCATTACCGTATTCATGGACTACTTCTTGTGCTTCTTGGATTATTTTACTATCTGGGACAACAATTTCATTGATATCTTTTAACATAATAAATTCCTCCTTTGTTACAATATAGTCTCTATAGATATGTATATCAAACTATAGAACATTCATCATAAAGAAGAAGTCTTCCACTAAGTTAAGTAACTTAATGGAAGACGTCAGTAAAGAATTATTTTAAATTTTTATGTCAAAATTATGTCATTCACAATTACTAAATGCCTTCAAATCAACGTTTGAGGGCTATTTTACATCATCCCTGGCATGCCGCCCATACCTGCTTGTGCATCATTACTGCTTTCTTCAGGAATATGCGCAACAACCGCTTCAGTTGTTAAGAACATTGCTGCTACACTTGCTGCATGTTGTAACGCTGAACGTGTAACTTTAGTTGGATCTACAATACCTGCATCCAACATATTCACCCATTCATTTGTAGCTGCATTGAAACCAACACCTACATCAGCATTTTTAAGTCTTTCAACAATAATCGAACCTTCTAAACCAGCGTTTTCTGCAATTTGACGAACTGGAGATTCTAATGCTTTTAATACAATATTAATGCCTGTTGCAATATCGCCTTCAGCTTCAATTTTAGAAACTTTGTCATAAATATTCATGAATGCTGTACCACCACCGGCTACAATACCTTCTTCAACAGCAGCTCTAGTAGAGTTTAAAGCATCTTCAATGCGTAATTTACGCTCTTTTAATTCTGTTTCACTTGCTGCACCAACTTTTATTACAGCTACGCCTCCAGCTAATTTAGCTAAGCGCTCTTGTAATTTCTCTTTATCAAATTCAGAATCCGTTTCTTCAATTTGAGATTTAATTTGGCTTACACGTGCATCGATATTATTTTGGTCTCCATTACCATCAACCACTGTTGTATTATCTTTAGTGATTTCTGCTTTACTTGAAGTACCTAACATGTCAATTGTTGCATCTTTTAAATCTAAGCCTAAGTCATCAGTAATCACTTGTGCGCCTGTTAAGATAGCTAAATCTTCCAACATTGCTTTACGACGATCTCCGAATCCAGGTGCTTTAACTGCCACTGCAGTAAATGTGCCACGCATACGGTTTAATACGATATTTGTTAGTGCGTCACCTTCTACATCATCTGCTACGATTAGGATAGGTCTGTTAGATTGAACAACTTGTTCTAATAATGGCAGAATATCTTGGAAAGATGAAATCTTTTTATCTGTAATTAAAATATATGGTTTTTCAAGTTCTGCAACCATTTTATCTGAATCAGTTACCATATAAGGGGATTGGTAGCCACGATCAAATTGCATACCTTCAACGACTTCAAGTTCAGTATTAAAACCACTTGATTCTTCTATTGTAATTACACCATCGTTACCTACTTTTTCCATAGCTTCTGAAATATATTTACCAATTTCTTCATCTGCTGCTGAAATTGATCCAACTTGCGCAATTTCATTTTTATTATCAACATTTTGAGAGATTTCTTGTAATGCGTCAATAGCTACGTCTACAGCTTTATCGATACCTTGACGTAAACCTACAGGATTTGCACCACTTGTTACGTTTTTCAAGCCTTCTTGTATCATTGCTTGAGCTAATACTGTAGCTGTAGTTGTTCCATCACCTGCGATTTCATTCGTTTTGTTGGCAACTTCTTGTACTAATTTCGCTCCCATATTTTCATATGGATCTTCTAATTCAATTTCTTTTGCAATTGTAACACCGTCATTTGTGATTAGTGGTGATGTATATTCTTTATCTAATACAACATTACGCCCTTTTGGTCCAATTGTAACTTTCACGGCGTTAGCTAATTTATCTACACCTCTTAACATAGATTGACGTGCGTCTTCGGAAAATTTTAAATCTTTCGCCATATTACTTTACCTCCATGATGTTCGTATTATTTGTATATTTTTTAGTTTTAATTTTGATTATTCTTCTATTACTGCTAATATATCGTCTTCGCTAACGATTAAGTATGTGTCGTCTCCACGCTTAACTTCAGTTCCAGCAAATTGTTGGAAAACAACATTGTCGCCTTCATTCACTTCAGGAGCAACTCGAGAACCATCTTTTAAAATACGTCCTGCACCTACTGCAATTATCGTACCTTCATTTGATTTCTCTTTAGCGCTATCAGTTAAAACGATACCACTTTTAGTTGTTTGCTCTTGTTCTGTTTTTTGAATAATTACTCGGTTACCTAATGGCTTTAACATTGATTGTTCCTCCTTAAAATACTAAAATTTTTAGCACTTAATCATTGTGAGTGCTAATACACTTTCTATAATAATCAAAGTTGGTCAATATTTCAAGTTAAAACCATTACACTAAATTTTGTGTGAAAAGCTATTTTGCGATAAAATAGAATATATTCTAATTTTTGGAGGTTCATTATGTCTCGTTTATGGGTGTCCATTTTGACATTAGTTATTTATGGCCTTGCTCAGTTTGGTCCGATTTTCTTACAAATGGCTGGCTTATTTAACAATTTAAGTGGCAAGGAAATCCTCTTTGCTAATATTTATACACAAGTGATCTTGTTTATTATAGCTGCTTTACTCATCATACTAATAAACTTTTTCATTGCCAATCCTACCCAACTAGAGTTACAACCTAAAGAAAAGAAAAGGTATGTAATACTTTGGGCAATCGTAGGTTATATGATTGTTATGATTTATCAAGTTGTTGCAGGAATGATAAATATGTATGTATTCGGCGCACCTCAATCTAGCCCTAATACGGAAAGATTGATGAAAATAGCACAAGAAATCCCGATGTTTATCATATTAATTTCAGTTGTAGGACCTATTCTAGAAGAGTTCGTATTTAGAAAAGTAATATTTGGTGAGTTATACAACATATTAAAAGGTAATAAAACTTTTAAATTTCTCATTGCCGGAATTGTGAGTTCAATTATCTTTAGTGCTGCACATGCAGACCCATCATTCTTTATCATCTATTTTGGTATGGGCTTTATTTTCTCAGCATTGTATGTATATACAAAACGTATATGGGTACCTATCCTAGTACACATAATGCAAAATGGCTTTGTCGCTATTGTACAAATTTACTTTGGTCCTGAAAAAATAAAAGAACTACAAGAATCTGCATCATTTATATTTAACTTCATGTTTTAATTAAATTTTAAGTTATATAAAATAAATGGAAGAACTCAATGTTTATTACATGAGTCCTTCCATTTTTTATTTGTCTATGAAACGTTATATATCAAAAGCTATTCATTTACTTTTTTGTTTCTGAGATAAACGAAATATCCTACCACTACACCTATAAATATTATCGTTATTGCAGTGATTAAAGCAAATAATGTCCGTTCGAATTTAATATCAATTGTGTCTTTCGATTTCTTATCGTTTGTACGCGTCGATTCTTCATCACTACTTGAATGATATTCATATTTACCAGATGCGGCACTTTTGTTTTCTGGCGTTTTTAAGTCAGGCATAGAACCTATTTCTCCAGTAATCAATGCCAAAACTTGCTTATCTAAATTTTTATAGTAATCTCTTGATTTTAATGGGTTAAAATATTGAAATTTAAAATAATTTGTTCCCTTTTGTAACTCATTTAAAAACGCATTATCTGAAAAACTTTGACGTCTTATAATAGAAGTAATATCTTTGTCAGATACACTATCAACATTATTATTAAGCTGTTTAACTTGGTTCAAAATAAAAGGATTGTATTTAAAAGAACCTGGAGACATTTGATTAAATCTATTAACTAATCTGCTGTCACCTTGATTTGAATTTTGACTTGTTTTCTCTGTACTCAAATCTCCATAAGTCACAGCATTATTGTTACTGCCTGCTATCTTTTTATTTGATTGCGCATATTGCTTATTTGCATTTTGATTCTCACCATTATATTTGTTTGAAGATGTGTGTTCATTTTGAGAACTTCCCGAGTTTGAATGATTCACTGAACTGTCTGATATATTATTTTTACTACCCTGGTTATGATGGTTTGATCCAGATGGTATGTTGGGGCTCAGTGGTTTATTAGGTTTCGGGGGTCTGTTGTATTGTTATCTCCTCCGCCTTCACTTGGTTGTTCTGGTTTAGGTTTCTCTTCTGAGTCATCACCGCTACCTTGTGGGTTATCGGGGTTTGACGGTTCTGTTGTATTATCTTCGCCACTTTCTCCTGGTTGTTCTGGTTTAGGTTTCTCTTCTGAGTCATCTCCACCACCTTGTGGGTTATCGGGGTTTGACGGTTCTGTTGTATTATCGTCTCCACCTTCACTTGGCTGTTCTGGTTTAGGCTTCTCTTCTGAGTCATTTCCGCCGCCTTGTGGGTTATTTGGGTTTGATGGTTCTGTTGTATTATCATCCTCGTCTTCACTTGGTTGTTCTGGTTTAGGCTTCTCTTCTGAGTCATTTCCGCCGCCTTGTGGGTTATTTGGGTTTGATGGTTCTGTTGTATTATCATCTTCGTCTTCACTTGGTTGTTCTGGTTTAGGTTTCTCTTCTGAGTCATCTCCACCGTCCTGTGGATTATCAGGGTTTGATGGTTCTGTTGTATTATCGTCTTCGTCTTCACTTGGTTGTTCTGGTTTAGGTTTCTCTTCTGAATCGTCGCCATTATCTTCTGGTTTGTCAGAACCTGATGATTGATTATCTTCTTCTGGCTTTTCAGGCTCAGTAGTAGTGTCTGAATCACTATTGTCCAAATCACTGCCATTTGGTTGTTCCGATGATGGTTTCTCTTCAGTTCCGTTGTCACTGTCTCCTGTATTGTTTGAATCCGATGATTGATTGTCTTCATCTGACTTAACTGGGTTAGTAGTAGTGTCTGGCTCACTATCGTTAGAGTTACTATCATTTGATTGTTCGGATGATGAAATCGTTATAGCATCACTACTGGTTTTATTATCAGTTTGGTCAGAATTTGAAGATACTTCATTCTCACTTGAATTATTTACTAGCTGAGTGCTATTTTGCACATTTTTATCTATATCTGATATATTGATACGCTTATGGTCTAAATCAGCATTCTTCATAGTCGTATTCTTATTGTATTCATTTAGATCTTTCTCTGCCCCTTGTGTTGGCTTAGAAATTAATGTAGCACTTAGTGCAATTGCAAAGCTAGATACAATAAACTTATGTGAAATATAATTTTTCATAATCTCACCTCCAAATAATTTTTCTTATATTCCCTATTAGTATATTAGAAATCGTCCTATTTTTCATTAAAATTAGGCTTTTGAAAGAAGAAATTAATCTATTTGAAATTTATTGTAAAAAGCTATTTACAAATCAAGGTATAATTATTATACTAGATATATAAAATAAATTGATATGAAGGAGTTTTCCGAATGGGATTTTTTAGTAAAAAAGAAGATACACTAGATGTATTTCAAAGTGCAGTAGAATCAAGACGTACAATATATAGTTTAGAACAAGAAATTTCAATATCTGATAAAGAGGTAGAAGGTATCATCGAACATGCAATTAAACATGTTCCATCTTCATTTAATGCTCAATCAACTCGTATTGTATTGTTATTAAACGATAACCATAATAAATTTTGGGATATAACAAAAGAAGAATTAAAAAAATCAATGGGTCCTGATCATGAATTCCAAGCAACTTCAGACAAAATTGATAACTTCAAACATTCATATGGTACAATCCTATACTTTGAAGATCAAGACGTTGTCGAAGGTTTACAAAATCAAATGCCTAACTATGCTGAGAACTTTGCAATTTGGTCAAACCAAACAAATGCAATGCACCAATTTGCAATTTGGACTGCATTAGGTACTAAAGGTATTGGCGCATCATTACAACATTATAATCCACTTGTAGACGTAGCAGTAACTGAAGCGTTCGATATTCCTACTACTTGGAATCTTGTAGCTCAAATGCCTTTTGGTAACGTGCGTGATGAAGCTGGAGAAAAAGAATTTCATGATGTAAGCAAACGCTTCTTAGTAAGAAAATAGTTTGTTTAATTTTTTTAACATTAACAATAATACAAGCGCTTAGGGATAAACCCTTTCCAATTTATAAAACCAATTCATTTAAAATGAACTGGTTTTTTTATTTGAATATTTCTATTTTGAGTGTCCACGCGTCTCACGTGGTATTTTGTAATTTCATTGCCCCCTTCCAATTTTGAATTTTCTGAATATATCTAGTATATTTATGCTAACAACAATTTAAGGGGCGATCGAGATGAATATAGAAATCTTTCAATTTAAAGTGGAACCAGCGAATGTTGCATTAAATGAAGAAACAATTACGAATTGGTTTGCCGAGTATGTCACAGCAAAGACAGATATCGTAGTTTTACCGGAAATGTGGAACAACGGTTATGCCCTACCGCAACTAAAAGAACTTGCTGATAATCAATTATCAAGAAGTTTTGAGTTTATATCAAAATTAGCAATCCAATATAAAGTTGATGTAATTGCAGGTTCTGTTTCAAATAGTATGAAAGATAACATCTACAATACTGCTTTTGCCGTTTCAAAAAATGGTTATTTAATAAACAGTTATGACAAGGTACATCTTGTGCCGATGTTAGATGAACCTTCATTTTTAACACCCGGTAATGCAGTTCCAGAACCCTTCACTCTATCAGATGGCGCTAAAGTTGCACATATTACTTGTTACGATTTACGCTTTCCTGAATTACTTCGCTATCCAGCGCGTAAAGATGCACAAATCGCTTTTTATGTTGCACAATGGCCCGCGGTAAGATTGAATCATTGGACTGCCCTCTTAAAAGCACGTGCCATCGAAAATGATATATTTGTAGTTGGTTGTAATGCTTGTGGAGATGATGGTAAGACTGAATATGCAGGTCATTCTATCGTAATTAACCCTAATGGTGAAGTTATAGCAGAATTAGAAGAAAAACCAGATCATTTAACTTGTGACATTGATTTAGATGAAGTAACGAATCAACGCAATACTATTCCAGTATTCAAAAATTTAAGACCACATCTATATAAATAATTTCATAATAAAAACCGTGAGCTTGGGAGGGGC
The DNA here is from genome assembly GCF_001663395.1 of Staphylococcus sp. AntiMn-1. Lineage (NCBI taxonomy): Bacteria > Bacillati > Bacillota > Bacilli > Caryophanales > Staphylococcaceae > Staphylococcus > Staphylococcus sp. AntiMn-1. The sequence goes on along the minus strand of NZ_CP012968.1, from coordinate 35,935 downwards.
TCACGGTTTTTGTAACTTATTATTAAGGGAATGTTTTTACAGTTATTTCTCTATCTATTTTTGGGGATGTTATTAATTATGAAAAAAATTAGTGAATTTACCGATTTTAATGATAAATTGAATGATGTTTACGATAGCTTACATGTTAATATTTTAAATTGTCTCTGTTATAGACAATGTTAAAATGATATTAGATTCGAGACTGGGAAGGTTCTGCAAATCTAAATTGGGAATGCTTAAGTTAATAAGCGCGTTGTGTACTCAGTAAGTACTATTTTACGAAATCACTAATTGCTGCTGAGATATCTTTTGTCACTACATCAGCCTCCTCTTGTTTGTATTAAAATTGAAAAACGATAACTAATTTTTGTAACTATAACAACTATACGAAGAAAGTACAGTTACAATATCAGCGTGTCAATTAAGCTCCTGCTCAAAAGCTTAATTAACTTCATCATTCAAATCAAAATTCAAACAAAAATTGATTAAATGATTTGTAAAATGCTATCACTTCTTTGTGATACAAGTACATTTAACCATGATTTTGAGGTTATTCGTTAAAAAATCCCTAACTCGTCATATTTCATTCCTAAATGTTTACTTTTTTATGTTAAAATTAAAGAGATAAAGATTAGCAACAGTTAGGAACACAAAATATACAGTTACGCAATAAGACGCATAAAACTTAATTAAAATTGTATAATACGACTGAGGAGAGAAGCCCAATGTTAAAGTCTATAGATAGCAAAATTGACCGTTTTGCTAAATATCTACAACAACGTAACAACTTAGAACATATTGATTATTTAAAGATGCGTTTAGGTATGCAAGTATTTGTAGGCAATGTAACCAAAACAATAATAACTTATGGCGTTTCGATCCTTTGCCATCTCTTTTTTTACACACTAACTGTCCATTTATCGTACTTTTTAATTAGGCAATATGCACACGGTGCACATGCAAAATCTTCTTTTGCATGTCATGTGCAGAATTTATCTTTATTTGTTTTATTACCTTGGTTAATCGGGTATATGGGAGTGTCTTCACTAATTATGTATCCATTAGCAATAATTGGTTTCATTATATTAATGATATACGCACCTGCTGCTACGAAAAAGCAGCCTATACCACAACGATTAGTAAAAGGTAAGAAATTAAAGACAGTCATTGTAACTTTATTATTAGTAGTAATATCAATGTTTTTCAGTGAGCCTTATCAACAATTAGTACTTTTAGGCATTATTTTGATTGCTATCGCTCAACTACCTATATTTTTCCCTAAGGAGGATGTTTAATTATGCATATCTTTGAATCTATTTTTAGTATAATCGCGAAGTTTTTCACAGTACTAGGTGCAGTAGCCGGGGCAAGACCTTGTTATGGATATTTTGATGAGACAGAAGTACCTAAAGAAATTACAGAATTATACGAATAATTGTCTTAGAAAGTGTGTAGAGTATGGCTATTTTAAACACAATCATGTTATCAATATTTCAAGCAGTTTTGCTTTTCATAATCATTAAAATTTTAACAAATGTAACTTATACTTTGAGGGATTATATTACCATTATTGGGATTATAATCCCTTCAACCATTTTATTCTTTTATTTTGATACAAAATCGATGTTATTTTTATTGTTAGCAAGTGTTGTCTTTATGTATTTTAAAAATCGCTTCATGGGTGTCGTATCTGTACTCGTTAGCTTTTTCATCCTGTATATGGCCAACTTCCTTTCAATTTGGTTAGCAACATCATTGCAAGATTTAATTTCAGAGAATTATATATTTAACTTTATATACTATATAATTTTCGTTGCTATAATTATGGTTTTTTCAATACTTGGAAGATTTCTCTTTAAACTATTAACCACTTCCGGTTTATCATTAAATAAAATCTATTTAATTATTGTTTGTGTTTTTCTATTAACAGTATTGTTATTAATTTATTTTTATTTACCTGATCGTGTTCTTTCTTTTGGAGATATAAAGTTTTTAGTGGTTATGTATGCCGTATTAATCATAACGACTGCTGTACTTATTGTTACGATTTCTTTCAGTATCATTCGTCAGATTCAATACAAGCGTAATATGCGTGAAATCGAGAATTACTATAAGTATACTTTACAAATAGAAAAAATTAATCATGAAATGCGTAAATTTAGACATGACTACGTCAACATATTATCAACGATGTCGGATTTTATTAGAGAAAATGATATGGAAGGTTTAGATCAATATTTCCATGAAGAAATTTTGCCTATGCAAGACAGTATGCAAATGAATGCCATTAAAATTAATGGTATTGAAAACCTAAAAGTTCGTGAAATCAAAGGATTATTAACAACAAAAATATTACAAGCTCAAGAAAAGAATATTAGAATTAGCATAGAAGTTCCTGAAACAATCGAAAAAATAGAAATGCCTATTATTAATTTGAGTAGGGTTATTGGCATTTTACTTGATAATGCGATCGAAGCTTCTGAAAAAATAGTGGATGACCCGCTTATTCGAATTGCTTTTATCAAAAATGAAGATGATTCAGTGATGTTTATAGTTATGAATAAATGTGATACTGATATGCCTCGAGTACATACCCTGTTCCAAGAGAATTTCTCTACAAAAGGTAAAAATCGTGGGCTTGGGCTTTCAACATTAAAAGAGTTGACTGATACGACTTCTAATGTTTTATTAGATACAACAATTGATAATAACTATTTTATTCAAAAAGTAGAAATATTAAATACTGATTCATAAGGGTGTGAAAATATGAAGATATTCATATGTGAAGATGATGAAAGACAACGTGAGAATATGATTTCGATTATCAACAACTACATCATGATTGAAGAGAAACCGATGGAAATTGAAGTTGCAACTGCCGATCCTTATGAAGTTTTAGAACGTTCTAAAGATTTAAGTGATATAGGGTGTTACTTTTTAGATATACAATTGGAAGCCGACATTAACGGTATCAAGCTTGCTAGTGAAATTCGCAAGCACGATCCTGTAGGTAATATCATTTTTGTTACAAGTCATAGCGAGCTTACATATCTTACTTTTGTTTATAAAGTAGCAGCGATGGACTTTATTTTTAAAGATGATCCAGATGAATTAAAATCTAGAATCATTGATTGTTTAGAAACTTCAGAATCTAGGTTAAAATTACTTTCTAAAGAAAGCACTGTTGAAACAATTGAATTAAAACGTGGAAGTAATTCAGTATATGTTCAATATGATGATGTTATGTTTTTTGAGTCCTCTACTAAATCTCATCGATTGATTGCGCACTTAGACAATAGACAAATTGAATTCTATGGTAACCTTAAAGAACTTAACCAACTTGATGATAGATTCTTTAGATGTCATAACAGTTTCGTTGTTAACAGACATAATATTGAATCTATTGATTCAAAATCTCGCATTGTTTATTTCAAAAACCAAGAACATTGCTTTGCTTCAGTAAGAAATGTAAAAAAAATATAATATAAAAAAGACTTAGCAAATTATGCTAAGTCTTTTTTCACTGTTTATTTAATGCTTTATTTACTTCACTTAAATTCGGAATACTCTCTATAGCGCCGTATTTTGTAGTAACCATTGCTGCTACATAATTACTAAATTCTAAAATACTTTGACCTTCATTTTTTAACAATTGATTTATATCATTTGTATTTGAGGTTACGATTCTACTAATCAACGCTCCAATAAAAGCATCTCCGGCACCTGTCGTATCAATCGGCTGTACTTTAAACCCTTGGTGCCTAATGACTGTACCGTCCTTCAAATATATCATAGCTCCGCCAGCACCTTTAGTATAAATAACCGCTTCTACATCACCTTGAAATAACCATTGAATTGCTTGTACTTCGTCACTCTGACCTGTAACAAAAGTCAATTCTTCATCAGAAATTTTAACAATATTTGCTAGTGGTATAAATGATTGTATTGCCTCTTTACACGCGTCCTCACTATCCCATAATGGCAAGCGAACATTGGGATCAAATACAACTGTTCCCCCTGCTACTTTAACTTTATCAATCAATGCTTTGTGTGCATACTTCATAGGACTTTCTACTAAATCCACCGAACAAAAATGTAGCACATCGTTTTCCATTACATCAATTCCTGCTACCGCTTCAGTTTGGTAAAGCATATCAGCAGAAGGTTTACGATAAAAGGAAAAGTCTCTTTCACCGTCTTTAGTTAAGCTTACAAAAGCTAATGCAGTATTAGCCTCATCCGTACGTTTTAAATACTGTGTACCGACATCTAAGTTTTCTAACGTTTCAACTATTAAATCACCAAATGCATCATTTCCTAATTGAGTAATCATCTCAGCTTTGCCACCTAGTTTAGTCGTCGTACATGCTACATTACAAGGTGCGCCTCCCACTTGGCGCGAAAAGCCTTCAACATCTTTCAATTTAGAGTCCGTCGTATTAGGTATAAAATCGATTAACGCTTCACCTATAGCAAGTAGTCGTTTCATACTTCCTCATCCTTTAAATCATATTTTGTGAATTTTAAATATACTTGTCCAGATTCTGTTGATGTTTTAATGCCTGTAGCTTCATCGTCTGTAAAAATTCTAGAAGTCATGACACGTTCACCATCGTTGCAGAATATTTCGACACTCGATGTATCGATAAATAATTGTAACTGTGTTAAAGGTGTATCCAGATAGGTTGTTCTTGTTGTACTGTCGACTGGGTCTGGTAACAAACCACTTTCACTACGATCTAACGTTAACTTTTGTTCTTTCTTATTATAAGTAATCAGTGTTGTTTGTGTTTTAGACGTACGCACTTCAAAATATACTTCAGTTGAATCGTTTTCTAAAATATCGATAATCAATTCATATTGTCTTCCTTCATATGGATACAATTGTCTCGTGAATTTATTCGCATATCCTAGTGCTGTTTCTTTATTTGTTCTTAATTGTTCAAGGGATTTTACAGGTCGTTGTTTTAAATTACCTGCTTCAATCGATAGTACACGTGGAATAGTTAGACAGTGTGCCCATCCATCAACATCAGATGGATAATTAATTTCCGGCAATCCCATCCAGCCAATTAATACTCGCTGTCCATGTTCATCTATAAACGTTTGTGGCGCATAAAAATCAAAGCCGTGGTCAAGTTCAAAAAAGTCGCCATGATTCATTGTTAAATTATCAATGTCGTATTGTCCCATAATATAACCTGATTGATAGATATTCTTAAATCGTTCACCTTCTTCATCAATACCTTGTGGACAAAATAACAACATATCATATCCATCCAAGTTAAAGTAATCCGGACATTCCCACATATAACCAAATGAATCTAGATTCGTATGAACTTCACCTTGAAATTCCCAATTCACAATATCTGTTGAACGATATTGAATCACTCTACCTTGACCTTGTTCATTTTGAGCTCCAATGACAGCATAATAGACACCATCTTTTGAAAATACTTTAGGGTCTCTGAAGTGCTGTGTATATCCAAATGGCGGTTCAGCAATGACCGCTTTAGGAAACTTTTCAACTTCACCTTCTGCATTTATTTTTGCAATATGTTGCGTAGAAATTCTATTCCAATCTTCATCGCGATGATTTGCCGTATACATATAATACATATGGTTATTATATTCAAATGCACTACCACTATAAACACCATGACTATCATCTTTAGTATCTGGCTTTAATGATGTTCCCACATCTTCAAAATGTACTAAATCCTTACTTGTATATGTATACCAATATTTCAAGCCATGGACTGGTCCTAACGGAAACCATTGATGTGATATATAATACGTCCCGTCATAGTATATCAATCCGTTAGGATCGTTTAATAATCCTGTTTTAGGTTGTAAATGAAACGTTTGTCTATACTTAGACTCATTAACTTTAGCTGATAAATCATCTAATGTTTGCTGATCAACGTCTTCATATTTTTGATAACGTTCATCTCTTGTCCACTCAGCCATTACTATTTTCCTCCTACTATCCAATATTCAAACTTTATTCTACATTTTGGTACCGGTTCCATTACGCTTTATTATATAATATCATGCTTCAGTTAATTTTTAAATGAAAGACCCACATCAATAGAGATACGTTGCTCTATAGGTTGATGTTGAATGAGTTGATTGAGTTTGCTCATTGCTACTTCACCAGCATATTCAAAATGATAATTAACTGTATGAATTGAAGGCGAGACAATTTCTGTAACTGGATCACCACCAAAACCAACGATAAATTTGTCACCATTTTGTGTAGTATCTTCTGAGGTGATTTTATGTACAGCTAATGCGATAGAATCTGTTGCTCCTACAACTGCGTCATAATTAGGTTGAGTTTGCAATTCTTTTGATACATCAATCATTGCCTCATTGTAATTAAATGAGGTTTGCGAAATATGTGGTTTGACATTATATTTCGCTAAGCCACTGATTAAGCCTTTTTTTCTATGTATACCTACAGCAACATCGGTTTCTGTAACTCCAAAGAATTGAATGTTTTTAAAACCTTTTAATCCGAGTCCTTCGCCTACCATATAACCTGCATGAAAATCATTATGGATAATACAGTGCAAGTCCTTATGTTCTTGACCGACGATAATAACAGGGACATCAATTTTATTAATCACTTCAATATGTCTATCTGTAATTTCTGTAGCCATTAATATAATTCCATCGACTTTACTTCTATAAAATGTTTCTAATGCATCAATTTCCAGTTCTGTATCGATATTTGTATAATTAAGCAATAATCTATAGTTCAAATCATCACAAACTGTCTTCACGCCTTTGATTGTTTCATCTACTGCGTAAGAGTTCATTCTAGGTATAATCGCACCTATCATATTGGTTCTATGCGCTCGCAGACTTTGGGCAAACTGATTTGGTTGGTAATCATTTTCTTGAATGATTTTATCCAACTTTTGCTTAGTTTTTAAACTTACCGAGCCATTATTAAGATATCTTGAAACTGTACTCTTTGATACGCCAGCAATTTTTGCAATATCAGATATATTTTTCATATTCTCTCACTCTCATCAATAAGCTATTCTCAATATGATTAATTCTATCATATTGCAATCGCTTTAAATACTATTTAAAATAAAAACCAACCTGATACCTTAGGTGTTTAAACCTAATAATAGCAAGTTGGTTGGTCTTTCACTTATTCAGCTTTTTGAATTGTAATCGTCCAAGAAGCATCATCTAATTGTTCATAGTTTGTTATCGGATATCCTTTTTCAGCTGCCCAATTAGGTAGTGCCTCTGTTGCCTGAGTACAGTCAAAGTCTATTTTCAATTCTTCACCGTTATTCATTGTATCCATTTTTTTTTGTGCTTCTATTAATGGAAATGGGCAAACCATTCCTACCGTTCCTAATTCATGTACCATAATTAAATTCCTCCCTAATATAATTAAGTCGTTTGTGTTTGTGTTGAAATCGTATTTTCACTAGTTTGTTGGCGTTGCGCTTTTTTCATTGGTTTTATAAATATAAAGTAACTCATAAACCAAGCTCCTAAAATCATAGACGCAAGTGCAATCCAACCTTTCCATGACATCGTTGCAGTTTCTACTAAACCGTTACCTATTGAACAACCGCCAGCTACAGAAGCGCCAAATCCCATACATACGCCACCGATAACACTATTACGTATTGTCTTTTTATCAGGCATTCTCCATTTGAATTCTTTAGCACCTTTCGCAGCAATATAAGAACCAACGAATATACCTAGAACAAGGAATACACCCCAGTCTATCAATTTCAAGTCACCAGTTACAAAAAACTGAACTATATTTGCAGATGGTGTTGTAATACCAAGTCCATACATTCTTCCTGTTGATTCACTTACAGGCCACGCGATTAAAGCAATTAGCCCAACAGCAATTGCTGCAACAAATGGGTGATATTTTTTCTCGAATAAATAATGTCTTATACCTGTATATTTTTGCTTTAATTTTGGTATAGCAAATTTAGGTTTTGGTTTACGTAACGTTTTTACAACAAGAAGAATCGTGATGATTGTAAGTAACGCGACCCAAACCCATGTTGGTATACCTGTCGTTTGTGCCATACTTGAATTTACATTTGTCGGTTTGTTCACACCATTCATTAATGGTAACAGCAAACCAAACTTTGTTGCCGCTGCAGTGAAACCATAGGCAATAAGTGCCATCCAGCTACCTATTAAACCTTCTCCAGCTCTATACCACGTACCTGTAGCACAACCTCCAGATAAAATAATACCAATACCAAATATAAATGAACCTATTACAGTTCCAATAATTGGATACGTAGATTCTGGAATTTCTACTAAGCCTGTTGATGTTAAAATTAATAACCCAATACTTTGTACGGAAATTGCAATTAACAATGCATAAAACATTTTATTGCTTTTTTGAACGTACATATCTCTAAATCCACCAGCTAAACAAAATCGCGTTCTTTGCATAACAAAGCCTAAAAGCGCACCAACGATTAGTCCACTGATTACTAACCACGTCATATTATTACCTCTTTCCCGATAAAATCAATATGATTTATCATATTAAACTTTTCATTAAATATCAAGCCTATTTGCTTATATTTTATAAAGTGTTAATTGTGAAAATAACTGTAGTTGTTAGTAATCGTATAACTAAATACAAAAACTAGCTTTTTTAAACACTCACCACTTAACGTGTATCTCGTGTAAATAAAAAAGCTAGCCTATTTTCATACGCTTTATTTGTTACTATAATTTTTCATAAAGAATAGTAAAGATTGTAATTCAATACCCAAGTCAATATGATGTACTTGAACATCCGATGGTGTCAGAACACGACTTGGTGTAAAGTTCAAAATACCTTTTACACCTGTTTTTACTAAAGTATCAGCAACGTGCTGCGCTACTTCTTCAGGTGTAGTTAAAATCACTACATCAATATGTTCTTGTGCTAATATATCCGTAATTTTATCAAACGGACTGACTGTTACTTTCCCTATTTGCGTCCCTATAATTTCATCTCGTATATCAAAAGCTTCCGTTATTGTCATCTCATCATGTATTGAGAAGTTGTATGTTATTAATGCTTTCCCTAAATTCCCAACACCTACAATTGCAATTTTTATCTCGTCATTTTCACTTATCTCATTTTTAAAAAAATGTAATAAGCTATCTATATTATAGCCATAGCCTTTCTTGCCTAATTCACCAAAATATGAAAAATCACGACGAATCGTTGCAGAATCAATGTTCAAACCCTCACTTATAGTTTTTGAATTAACTCTATCTATGCCTTTAGATTTCAAAGTATTGACGAATCTATAATACAACGGTAAACGTTTCAATGTGGCACGAGGAATCTTTTCGCTTTGATTAGCCAAGACCATGTCCCCCTATTTCATTATCTATTGCTGATTTATCTTATAATCACTACAACATTATACATTATTGAATAATAAAAATAAACAATGATAGTTTTAACCACGCGTTGAATACTGTAGAATGATAATGAATAGAGAGGTGCAAATCGGATGATATTATTACAACTCAATGACTTAACTAAATCATTCGACGGAGAAGATATTTTTAATAATGTAGATTTTGAAGTTAAAACTGGTGAACGTATTGGTATCGTTGGACGTAATGGTGCCGGAAAATCTACTTTAATGAAAATCATTGCTGGCGTCGAGACATATGATAGCGGTCAAGTTTCAAAAAGCAAAAATCTCAAGCTTGGTTATCTAACACAACAAATGACTTTAAATACGAATCAAACTGTTTTTGATGAAATGTCGAAACCATTTGAAAGTATGAAAAAATTAGAATTAGAAATGAAATTTGAGACGGACTGGTTAGCGCAACATGCTGATGAATATGATACTGAGTCATATAAGACACACATCGATCGCTATGAGTCTTTATCTAATCAATTTGAACAACAAGAAGGTTATCAATATGAAAGTAAGATTAAAACTGTACTACACGGTTTGAATTTTAGTGAAGCGGATTTTAATCGTCCTATTAATGATTTTAGTGGCGGTCAAAAGACTAGGTTATCTTTAGCCCAAATGTTACTTAGCGAACCTGATTTACTATTACTTGATGAACCTACAAACCATTTAGATATGGAAACAACGCAATGGTTGGAAAGTTATCTTAATTATTTCAAAGGCGCTATCGTCATTATCAGTCACGATAGATATTTCTTAGATAAAATTGTCAATCAAATTTATGACGTTGCGCTCGGCGATGTACAACATTACGTAGGTAACTATGGACAATTTATAGAGCAAAGAGATAAATATTATGAAAAACGTATGCAAGAATATGAAAGTCAACAAGCTGAAATTAAAAAACTTGAAACATTTGTAGAGAAAAACATCGCTCGTGCTTCAACTACGGGCATGGCAAAAAGCCGAAGGAAAATGTTGAAAAAAATGGAAAGAGTTAACAAACCTATGATTGATGCTAAAAGCGCCAATATCCAATTCGATTTTGATAGAAATACTGGAAACGATGTATTTCATATTAAAAATCTAGAAATTGGATATGAGGAAGCCATAACAAAAGGCATTAATATCGAAGCCACGAAGGGAGACCATATTGCAATCATTGGTCCTAATGGTATTGGGAAGTCTACTTTAATCAAAACAGTCGCCGGTCTCCAACAAAAGATTAGTGGAGAAATTACTACAGGTGCAAATTTAAAAGTTGGTTATTACGATCAAAAACAAGCTGAATTTAAATCAAACAAAACAATCCTTGATTATTTATGGGACCAATATCCAACAATGAATGAAAAAGATATTCGAGCTGTCTTAGGTCGTTTCTTATTTGTACAAGATGATGTCAAAAAAATCATCAATGACTTGTCTGGTGGAGAAAAAGCGCGTCTTCAACTTGCTCTACTGATGCTAGAGCGTAACAATGTACTTATTTTAGATGAACCAACTAACCATCTAGACATAGACTCTAAAGAGATGCTTGAACAAGCATTGTCAGATTTTAAAGGCACAATTTTATTTGTGTCACATGATCGCTATTTTATAAACGAACTTGCAAATAAAGTTTATGATTTGGACACTACTGGTGGAACAATGTATTTAGGTGATTATCAGTATTACATTGAAAAATTAGAAGAAAAAGCAGCGATTCAAGCGAAAAAAGAATTGGATAACCCTACAAAAACAGAAGTAAGTGCATCACAAAATCATAATTACGTTGACCAAAAACAACAAAAACGAGAGCAACGACAAGTTGAACGTAAAATAGAACAATGTGAAACAAATATTGAAATATATGAACAAGAAATAAATAATATAAACGAACAACTCACACAGCCTGATGTGTATTCTAATCCAGAAAAGGCAAATGATTTAGCAATTGAAAAAGAAATAGCCGAACAAAAATTAGAACAAGTTATGGATGAATGGGCAGAATTACAAGAATTGTTAATATAATCGCTATAAGTGCAATTGAGCTAAAGTAAAATTTTCTACTTTAGCTCTTTTTTTATGCTCATTCTATTCACAATACCATTACTGTTACAATAGCTATCCACAGAGTTATCCTAGTTGTCCACAAGTAATATGTAACTATTATCGTTTTCAATTTTCAGATATTAACCTATATCCACACATATAACCACCACTTATCCACAAGTTATGCACTATTTGTTGATAAGTACGCACGTTCCCTATTGACATTCTGTATAAACTATAATGTTCAACTGATTTCATTTTTTACCTATGTAATCATGTCAAAGTTGTTACGCATTATGCAATTTCCAGAACAAATCTATAAACGTGCAAAATCTTTCATCTCAAAAACCAATTAATCAAAAAGCTAAGGCTGGGACATAATTACATGTCTCAGCCTTAGCTTTTTATAATTTATTCTGCATTGATCATCCAAGTCACACCAAATGGATCATTAAACATACCATATAGTTCAGACCACTCTGTCTTATCTAATGGCATCGTAGCTTCACATCCACCTTCTATTGCTTTATTAAAAAAAGCTTTTGCTTGCTGTTTGTCCGCTTCATTTGAGTAATCAAAAGTGAAAGCCACAATCGCACCACTATTATCAATTTTTTTATTTTTCATTGTATCACTACAATAGAATGTTTCACCTAAAATTTTAAATGATGCATTCATAGTAAAATTCTTATCAATATCATATTCCTCTGGCATATCTGCAAACATTTCATGATCACCGCCAACACGCTGTATGTCAGTGGCCCCTAGGTGTTTCTCATAAAAATTCAACGCTGCTAAACTATTTTGAAAGTTAAAATATTGAACTGATTTCATTAAAATATCCTCCTTTAAAAATGATATTTGTAAATAACCTTAGATTCTATCGTCATTAGATAATGATTCACTAAATTACCTATACCCTTATTTCTCAAATATAAATTAAAAAACACCAACCGATTGTCAAAATGAACTGAGCCCATCCAAGTAGACACTTAAAAAGTAAAAACTTAAAAGAGAGCATATCATCATTCAATCGTTGGTGTTATTATTTTTAGAAAATATATTTAGCCTTATGTTGTTCATAGATTCATCTTTTTAAATATTAACTAATATTTAACTGAAAATTGTTCAATATCCATACTATTAAAGCCATTTAATGTCATATCAGCAGTTACGCCAGCCTGATATAAATAATGTCCAGCTGAACCAATCATGGCAGCATTATCTGTGCAAAGACTAGGGCTCGGTATACAAAGTGTAATGTTATGGGCTTCACAAGCTTCTGCTAAATTTGCTCGCAAACCTTTATTACTTGCCACGCCACCTGCAACAATCAGTTGTTTAACATCATAATGCTCACAAGCTGAAATAGCTTTGCCGACTAAAACTTCTACAACGCTATTTTGAAAACTTGTTGCTACGTCTGCTTTGTTAATTTCTTCATCTTTTTGTTTTAAATTATGCAATTTATTAATTACTGCACTTTTCAAACCACTAAAGCTAAAGTCATAGCTATCTTTTTCAAGCCATACTCTAGGAAATTGATAATTATCTTTTCCTTCTGCTGCTAGACGATCTACTTGTGGGCCGCCCGGATAACTTAATCCAATTGTTCTCGCTACTTTATCATAAGCCTCACCGACAGCGTCATCTCTTGTCTCTCCTATAACTTCAAAACTCAAGTGGTCTTTCATATATACTAATTCTGTATGTCCACCTGAGACTATTAATGCCATTAAAGGAAACTGTAAGGGTGTTTCTAAATGGTTCGCATATATATGACCAGCAATATGATGAACAGGTATCAAAGGTTTATCGTAAGCAAATGCTAAGGCTTTTGCCGCATTAATGCCCACTAATAATGCACCAATCAATCCTGGTCCTTGAGTTACAGCAACTGCATCTATATCATGCATTGTTACATTTGCTTTAACTAACGATTCATCAATCGTTGTTGTTATTCCTTCAACATGATGTCTACTTGCTACTTCTGGTACTACGCCACCAAAACGTTTATGACTCTCAATTTGACTCAATACGATATTACTGAGTATTTCTGTACCATTTTTAATAATACTTACACTTGTTTCATCACAACTCGATTCAATTGCTAATACTAATGTTGCTTCACTCATTAAAATTCACCCACATAACTAATGCATCCTCGCCTTCACCATAATAATTTTTTCGCTTACCACCATATTTAAAACCTAAATTTGTATAAACGTGTTGTGCTATATCATTATCTACACGCACTTCTAAACTCATCATTTCACATTTTTCTCGGACAAAATTCATTACATATTTTAATAAAAGTTGGCCTAAACCGTAACCCCTATATTCATTATCAATAGCGACGGTTGTAATTTGTGCTTGATCAATTACTATCCATAAGCCAATATAACCAATTATCTTCTCATTAAATTCAATAATAAAATAATTTGCAAATTCATTTTGCTCTACCTCGTGATAAAATGCATCAATCGACCAACTACTGTCATTAAAACTATTTCTTTCTATATCAAATACCTGTGGCACATCTTTTGTGTTCATTAAACGTATATTTAACTCTTGTTCTGTTGGTTTAACCAATTTCTCTCAGCCTCTGATATTTTAATATAGTTTGGTGTGAATTGATGTATATTTTCTGCTGTTTCAATAAGTGGTTTCATGTTTTTAGCTAGTGGCACATTCGCAACACAGGTACTATCTAATAATTCTTCTAAATTCTCAGTATCTGTCCCTACAAACACATAGGATTGTCCAGTCTTGTGCAATAAATCCAATAATTCTTCAATAGGTAGATACTGGTCTTGTTCAACTTGAACTAATTGATTCTCTTCATATTGGTATACACCTGTATAAACCGCTTCTCTTCTTGCATCAAACACAGGTACAATTAATCTCGTGTCTTCTTTAATCGTTGCGGCAAGTGCCTTGAGTGATGACACACCATACAACTCAGCATTTAAAGCGTATGCTAAAGTTTTTGCAACTGTTACACCTATTCTTAAACCAGTATATGAACCTGGTCCCTGTGCAACTACAATGACATCGATATTTTCTTTCAATACTTTACTTTCAGCAATAACTTGTTCGATTGCTGGCATTAACTGTACTGAATGATTTACTTTTTCATTTGAATTCAATTCACTTAACACCTTATCGTCTTGCATTAAAGCAACTGACAATGGCTGATTTGACGTATCAATCAACAGATAGTTCACGTTCAACCTCCTCCTTTATTTTTGCATAATGTACACCTTGTGCTTCTAATTCTATATTTCTTTCCGATTCATTTAATGTCGTTATATTAATAGATAAAGAAGACGGTGGTAAAAACTCAGAAATAAATTGACTCCATTCAATTAAAATAACTGCTTCATCTTCAAAATATTCATTAAAGCCTAAATCCTCTTCAGAGTCTTCTAATCTATAACAATCCATATGATGTAATCTCAAATTTGATCCTTGATATGATTTTATAATATTGAAGGTTGGTGAATTAATATTTCTTTTTACACCTAACGCTTTTCCAATAAATTGACTTAATGTTGTTTTCCCAGCACCTAGATCACCATTAAGCAATACAAGGTCGCCAGCTGATAAATACTTCGCTAACGTTGTAGCAAAAACCGCCATTCCATCTAAATCCTTTATCTTAATCATATTCCCCTCCTTTAAAGAACTACTTTCTTGCTTGCAAGATTAGTAGTTCTTATGCATGAGCTTTAGCTCAGGCGTTCCTTTTTTAATTCCCCAAATTATTGGGATGAGTTGCTCTTATGCATGAGCTTTAGCTCAGGCGTTCCTTTAACACTTCTCTTGTACTCCATTATAAAAACTCAGTTCTTTCTATAGTAACTATTCGCAATTTTTGTTTGAGTTAATCACAATACATTACTTCAATTTATCTGCTCTATATAAATAACTCTTATAGTTTAACAAATTTTTGCCTATTTTACTTCATAGTAAAACAAGTTCTTTCTTTTTTGTAATTGTGTGAATTTAGAGATAATTCGAAAAAGTCATTGACATGACCTTGCCGATGTAGTAAATTTAATTTATCGAATTTTTAGACAATTCAATTAAATAAAAACCATTCATTCGAGAGGAGTATAATAAAATGACCAAAAACCATATGCAATACAAACCAACAACTTCAAATAATTTAGTCATTTTATTATGCTATTAGGACTGGAACTTTAGTGAAGAATTTACTAAACGTTTAAGTCCTCTTTCTAGTTGAATGGGACTTGAAAGCGTCCCAATAATTTATTGGGACGTTTTTTTATTTTCAATTTTAAGGGGGAAATGGTATGAGAAGCGATATGATCAAAAAAGGTGATCAGCAGGCTCCAGCAAGAAGTCTTTTGCATGCTACAGGTGCATTAGAAAAACCAACAGATATGAACAAGCCTTTCGTGGCAATTTGTAATTCATATATTGACATTGTCCCAGGACATGTCCACTTAAGAGAATTAGCAGACATTGCCAAAGAAGCAATTCGTGAAGCAGGTGCTATTCCCTTTGAATTTGACACAATCGGTGTAGATGATGGTATCGCGATGGGTCATATAGGAATGAGATATTCCCTTCCCTCACGAGAAATCATTGCTGATTCTGCTGAAACAGTAATTAACGCGCATTGGTTTGACGGTGTATTCTATATTCCTAACTGTGACAAGATTACACCAGGTATGATCCTCGCATCAGTCAGAACCAATGTTCCAGCCATCTTTTGTTCTGGTGGTCCTATGAAAGCAGGATTATCTTCAGAAGGTAAAGCATTAACACTTTCTTCAATGTTTGAAGCAGTTGGTGCTTTTAAAGATGGTTCGATTTCAAAAGATGAATTTTTAGATATGGAACAAAATGCTTGTCCAACATGTGGTTCTTGTTCTGGTATGTTCACTGCGAATTCAATGAATTGTTTAATGGAAGTTTTAGGCTTATCCCTTCCATATAATGGAACAGCATTAGCAGTCAGTGATCAACGTAGAGAAATGATTAGAGAAGCCGCATTCAAATTAGTAGATAATATTAAAAATGATATTAAACCAAGAGATATCGTAACAAGTGAAGCAATTGATGATGCTTTTGCGTTAGACATGGCAATGGGTGGTTCTACAAACACTGTGCTTCACACATTAGCAATTGCAAACGAAGCTGGCATCGATTATGACTTAACAAGAATTAACGAAATTGCTAAGAAAACACCTTACCTTTCAAAAATTGCACCTAGTTCTTCTTATTCAATGCATGATGTACATGAAGCAGGTGGTGTGCCAGCAATTATTAATGAACTGTTTAAAAGAGAAGGTACCTTACATCCAGATAGAATCACAGCGACAGGCAAGACCCTTCGTGAAAATAATGAAGGTAAAGAAATTTTAAATAGCGATGTAATTAGACATCTAGATAACCCTTACGACAAACAAGGAGGGCTTTCAATTCTATACGGTAATTTAGCTCCAAATGGTGCCGTCATTAAAGTAGGTGGTGTAGATCCTTCAATTAAAGTATTTAAAGGTAAAGCAATTTGTTTTGATTCGCATGATGATGCAGTAGAAGCAATTGATAATCACGTTGTTCGAGAAGGCCATGTTGTCGTAATAAGATATGAAGGTCCTAAAGGTGGTCCAGGCATGCCTGAAATGTTAGCACCTACCTCTTCAATTGTAGGAAGAGGATTAGGTAAAGATGTCGCATTAATTACAGATGGCCGTTTCTCAGGTGCAACTCGAGGCATTGCTGTAGGACATATATCACCTGAAGCGGCTTCTGGTGGACCTATTGGACTAATTAAAGATGGTGATGAAATTACTATTGATTTAACTAACCGAACGTTGAATGTCGAAGTATCAAATGAAACTTTAAACGATAGAAAAGAAGATGTGAAACCATTTAAAGCAAAAGTGAAAACTGGTTATCTTGCACGTTACACCGCACTTGTTACAAGTGCTAATACTGGTGGCGTAATGCAAGTTCCCGAAAATCTCATTTAAGGAGTGAGCACAATGTCTAAACATACTGAAACACTTGAAATAGAAAAATCAGAAAATTTTGAATCTTTGGAAGCAGTAGAACCAATTGAACCTGAAGTTAAGCTAGAACAAGAGACAATTGATGAAATGAGATCTGGTTCAGAATTATTAGTTGAATCATTGGCAAATGAGAGTGTTGATTTTATATTTGGTTATCCAGGAGGTGCTGTTCTCCCTCTTTATGACACACTATATGATGGAAGAATAAAGCACATCTTAGCCCGTCACGAACAAGGTGCAACGCACGCAGCTGAAGGTTATGCACGTGTATCTGGTAATACAGGCGTAGTAGTTGTTACAAGTGGTCCAGGAGCTACAAATGCGATTACCGGTATTGCTGATGCTTACAGCGACTCTTTACCTTTAGTAGTAATCACAGGCCAAGTCGCAACACCTGGTATTGGTAAGGATGCATTCCAAGAAGCAGACTTACTCTCCATGACAACACCTATTACTAAACACAACTATCAAGTCAAAAATGTACAGGATATTCCAAAAATTATTCATGAAGCTTTTCATATCGCTAATACTGGAAGAAAAGGTCCTGTGGTAATCGATTTTCCTAAAGATATGGGTGTCCTATCAACAAATGCCCAAGTTACTAATGAATTAGAGTTACCTGGTTACACAATACCTAATAAACCGAAAAAAGATGATATACAAAAATTGAGAGACTTTTTGAAAAGTGCAAAAAAACCATTAGTACTTTCAGGTGCAGGCATCAACCATGCCAAAGCAAACGATTTATTCACTGAATTTGTAAGTAGACACCAATTACCAGTAGTAAGTACATTACTTGGTCTCGGTGCAATTCCATACGAACACCCCCTATTTTTAGGTATGGGTGGTATGCACGGATCATACGCAAGTAATATGGCATTAACTGAATGTGATTTACTTATTAACTTCGGAAGCCGCTTTGACGACAGATTAGCTAGTAACCCTGATGAATTCGCACCAAATGCTAAAATCGTTCATGTTGATATCGATCCATCTGAAATCAACAAAATTATTAAAGTAGATTTGGGTATTGTTGCCGATTGTAAAGCGACATTAGAATTTCTACTCGATTTCGACAGTTATTCAATCCGACACGAAGATTGGTTAGAAACATGTAACGAAAATAAAACACAGCAACCATTTGCATACAGTGATGATGAAGATGGTGTATTTTCAAAACCACAACGCGCAATTGAATATATCGGAGAAATTACCAATGGTGATGCAATCGTAACTACAGACGTAGGACAACATCAAATGTGGGTTGCACAATACTACCCATTCAAAAATCATGGTCAACTTGTTACAAGTGGTGGTTTAGGCACAATGGGCTTTGGTATACCTGCAGCAATTGGTGCTAAATTAGCTAAACCAGACAAACCAGTCGTAGCATTTGTAGGCGATGGTGGTTTTCAAATGACAAACCAAGAAATGGGTATTTTAGAAGAATATGGCATAGATATTAAAATCGTAATCGTAAATAACGGTACGCTGGGTATGGTGAAACAATGGCAAGATAAATTCTTTAATAAACGTTTTTCACATTCTGTGTTTAATGGACAGCCAGACTTTATTAAGCTATCTGAAGCATATAATGTAAAAGCCTATCTTATAGATGATCCAACACACTTAGAACAAAAATTGGATGAGGCTTTCCAACATGACGGACCAGCTTTAATTGACATTCGTATTTCACCAGTTGAAATTGTCTCTCCTATGGTACCAAGTGGTAAAGCAAACCATGAGATGGAGGGTCTATTATGAGAAGAACATTTAGAACAAAAGTGAGAGATAAAGCAGGTACATTGAATAGATTAACCAGTATTTTCGTACGAAGACAATTTAATATCGTTAACCTTTCCGCAACACCTACGCTAGAAGAAGGTATTTCTAACATTACTTTTGTAGCAGAAATACCTGATACAGACGTGTTACGCACACTACTTCAACAGCTTGAAAAGCAAATCAATATAATTGAGGTTGAAGATATAACAGATACAAATACCTACAATAGAGAGTTGGTACTTGTGAAATTACAAACACCAAACAATCACCAAGAATTACAAAATTTAATCAAACCTTATGATGCGCTAGTCTCTATATTAAAAAATGAAGAAACGTATACGTACCTTCAAGCCTCAGGTCCACAATATACGATGGATAATTTATTAGACGATCTATCATCATATAAAATCGAACAAGTCTCACGTACGGGTTCGGCAGGTATTATTTAGCTTAAGTTTTAATGTTTTAACAAAAATTCAAATCACATGGAGGATTATATTATGACAACAGTTTATTATGATGAAACAGTAAAGAAAGATGCATTACAAGGTAAAAAAGTAGCGGTTTTAGGTTATGGATCTCAAGGTCATGCTCATGCACAAAACTTAAAAGACAATGGCTATGACGTAATCATTGGTATCAGACCTGGACGTTCTTTTGATAAAGCAAAAGATGACGGCTTCGAAGTATATCCTGTAAATGAAGCAGCAAAACAAGCTGATGTCATTATGGTACTTCTACCAGATGAAGCTCAAGGAAAAATATATAAAGAAGAAATCGAACCAAATCTAGAAGCAAATAATGCATTAGTTTTTGCTCATGGTTTTAATATTCATTTTGATGTTATCAACCCACCAGAAAACGTTGACGTATTCTTAGTAGCTCCAAAAGGCCCAGGACATTTAGTTCGTCGTACTTTTGCTGAAGGTAGTGCAGTCCCTGCCCTATTCGCAGTAGAACAAGATGCAAGTGGAGAAGCTACAGACTTAGCTTTAAGCTATGCTAAAGGTATCGGTGCTACACGTGCTGGTGTATTAGAAACATCATTCAAAGAGGAAACTGAAACAGATTTATTTGGTGAACAAGCTGTCCTTTGTGGTGGTACAACTAAATTAATACAAACTGGTTTCGAAACTTTAGTTGAAGCTGGATATCAGCCAGAGATTGCTTATTTCGAAGTATTACATGAAATGAAACTTATCGTAGACCTATTATACGAAGGTGGTATGGAAAACATGCGTTATTCAATTTCAAATACAGCAGAATTTGGTGATTATGTATCTGGACCACGTATCATTACACCAGACGTTAAAGATAATATGAAAGCAGTACTAGAAGATATCCAACAAGGAAAATTCAGTGATCGTTTCATTAAAGATAATGAAAATAATTTTGAAGAGTTCCACAAACTACGCGAAGAACAACATGGACATCAAATCGAAGCGGTTGGTAAAGAGCTACGTGAAATGATGCCATTCATTAAATCTAAAAGCATTGAAAAATAATTAGATTCAACCTTTAAATTAATCGTAATTGGAGAATCACACTTAATTAGGGATATATGATTGCTTAAAAATGCAGCTACTTTTCTCATAAAAGTGTGTTTCTTCATTACTTACGGTTATATGAGTCTAAAATTCATTTATAGGAGATGTTGAAAATGAGTAGCCATATTCAAATTTTTGATACAACACTTAGAGACGGCGAACAAACACCTGGTGTAAACTTTTCATTCGATGAACGTTTGAAGATAGCAAACCAACTTGAAAAATGGGGCGTAGATATTATAGAAGCTGGGTTCCCTGCATCAAGTAATGGTAGTTTTAAATCAGTTGAAGCAATCTCAAAAGCATTAACAACAACTGCTGTATGTGGTCTAGCCCGTTGTGTAAAAAAAGATATTGATGCAGTATATGAAGCAACTAAAGAAGCAGCAAAACCAAGAATTCATGTCTTTATCGCAACAAGCCCGATTCATCGTGATTCCAAACTTATGATGTCTAAGGAAGAAGTTTTAGCATCTATAACAGAACATGTAAGCTATGCGAAAAAATATTTTGATTTAGTTCAATTCTCCCCAGAAGATGCAACAAGAACAGAACTACCATTTTTAATAGAATGTGTTCAAACAGCTGTTGATGCCGGAGCAAGTGTAATCAATGTACCTGACACTGTAGGTTTCAGTTACCCTTCTGAATATGGTCAAATTTTCAAAACACTACAAGAATCTATCAAAACAGACCATGAAGTAATTTATAGTGCGCACTGTCACGATGATCTTGGGCTTGCAGTTGCAAATAGTATGGCTGCAATTGAAAATGGAGCCAAACGAATAGAAGGTACTTTAAATGGTATTGGGGAACGTGCAGGTAATGCAGCACTTGAAGAAGTAGCACTTGGCCTTTACGTTCGACAAGATCATTATGGCAATCAATCTAGAATTAACCTTGAAGAAACAAAACAAACCTCAGATTTAATTGCTAGATTTGCAGGAATTCGAGTTCCTAGAAACAAAGCCATTGTCGGTCAAAACGCCTTTAGTCATGAATCAGGTATCCATCAAGATGGCATAATTAAAAACCCTGAAACATATGAAATTATGACACCTCAACTTGTTGGTGTTAAAACAACAGAATTACCTTTAGGTAAACTTTCAGGCAAACATGCTTTTGCTGAAAAATTAATTAATTTGGGTTACGATGTTGAGCCAGAAGAACAAAAAGTATTATTTAAACAGTTTAAAACAATTGCAGATAAGAAAAAAGCAGTTACAGACCGTGATATTCATGCTTTAATTCAAGGTACAGAACACGAACAAAATGCGATATATCAAGTTGAAACTTTACAGCTACAATTTGTTTCAAATGGACTTCAAAGTGCTGTAGTCGTCATTAAAGATAAAGACGGTAATACGTATCAAGATTCAAGTATTGGCACTGGTTCTATTGTTGCCGTGTACAATGCAATAGATCGTATTTTTGACCTCAACACTGAGTTAATAGAATATCGTATTGATTCTGTTACTGAAGGCACTGATGCACAAGCAGAAGTACATGTACAAATTAAGATTGATAATCAAATTGTTACAGGTGTCGGTATTGACCATGATATCTTACTTGCGTCATGTAAATCATATGTTGAAGCACATGCTAAATATGCTGCTAATTCAGCTACGGAAGAAGGTATTCATTCATGAGTTATAAGATTGTAGCCCTACCAGGTGATGGTATTGGTCCTGAAATTATGAAAGGATCACTAGAAATATTAGCACAATTAAGCCAAGTTTTTAATTTTAATTATGACTTAGAATCACATGATTTTGGTGGTGTTGCTATAGATCACCATGGTAAACCACTTCCTGAATCGACACTAAATGCATGTCAAAATGCTGATGCAATTTTATTAGGCGCTGTAGGTGGATCAAAATGGACTGATCCTAATAATAGACCAGAACAAGGTTTATTAGGCATACGTAAAGCGTTAGGCTTATTCGCTAATATACGCCCTACTACAGTAACAAATGGTACGAGCCATTTATCTCCGATTAAAGAAGAGCGTGTTGCAGGCACAGATTTCATTTTAGTAAGAGAGCTCACTGGCGGTATCTATTTTGGTGAACCTAAGAAATTGGGTGATGACGATGCACTTGATTCTCTTACTTATACCAGATCAGAAATTGAACGCATTGCTAGAGTTGGATTTGATTTAGCTCAAAAAAGAAATAAAAAATTAACATCTGTTGATAAAGAAAATGTGCTTTCTTCTAGTAAATTATGGCGTAGAGTAATAAATGAAGTTTCACAAGATTATCCTGAAGTAGAAGTTAACCATTTGCTTGTAGATGCTTGTGCAATGCATTTAATTACTAACCCATCACAATTTGATGTCATTGTTACGGAAAATTTATTTGGTGATATTTTAAGTGATGAAGCATCTGTAATACCAGGTTCACTAGGTTTATCACCTTCTGCAAGTTTTAGTGAACAAGGTCCACGACTTTACGAACCGATTCATGGTTCAGCACCAGATATTGCAAACCAAGATATCGCAAATCCTTTCGGTATGCTTTTATCAGTTGTTATGTGTCTTAGAGAAAGCTTAAATGAACCACAAGCAGCTGAAAAATTAGAAACAGTAATTTATCAACTCATTAAAGAAGGTAAAACAACCCGTGATCTCAATGGAAATTATAATACGTCAGATATTATTAATTTCGTAAAAGAAAATCTATAAAAAGGAGGAGATGTCATATGGGTAAAACACTATTTGATAAAGTTTGGAATAAACATGTCTTGACTGGTAAAGAAGGTGACCCACAGTTATTATATATAGATTTGCATCTTATACACGAAGTCACATCTCCTCAAGCATTTGAAGGTCTGAGACTCCAAAACAGACAATTGCGTAGACCAGACTTAACATATGCAACACTTGATCATAACGTACCAACCGTAGATATCTTTAATATCAAAGATGAAATCGCAAACAAGCAAATTACTACATTGCAAAATAATGCTAAAGAATTCGGTGTCCATATATTTGATATGGGTTCTGATGAACAAGGTATTGTGCATATGGTAGGTCCTGAAACAGGTTTAACCCAGCCAGGTAAAACAATTGTTTGTGGTGATTCTCATACTGCTACACATGGTGCTTTCGGAGCAATTGCTTTTGGTATTGGTACAAGTGAAGTAGAGCATGTATTTGCTACACAATCGCTATGGCAAACTAAACCTAAAAATCTAAAAATTGATGTAACAGGCAAATTGCCGACTGGTGTATATGCCAAAGATATTATCTTACATTTGATTAGTCAGTATGGCGTTGATTTTGGGACAGGCTATGCTCTAGAATTTTCTGGAGAAGCGATTCGTAGTTTGAGTATGGAAGCTAGAATGACAATTTGTAACATGGCAATTGAAGCTGGTGCTAAATATGGCATGATGGAGCCAGATGAAACAACATTTGAATATGTTAAAGGCCGTCCATACGCAACAAACTTTGATAATTCTGTTGATGAATGGCGCGAACTCTACACGGATGACGATGCCGAATTTGATAGAGTCATTGAAATGGATGTCTCAGATTTAGAACCTCAAGTGACTTGGGGAACTAGTCCTGAAATGGGAGTGAGTTTTAGCACACCTTTCCCAGAAATAGAAGATGTTAATGACGAACGTGCATATAATTATATGGATTTAAAACCTGGTCAAAAAGCTGAGGATATTGATTTGGGTTATGTCTTCTTAGGTTCTTGTACAAATGCTCGTCTTTCAGATTTAGTTGAAGCGAGTCATATTGTTAAAGGAAATCAAGTCCACCCTAATATTACAGCAATCGTTGTTCCAGGTTCTCGTACAGTTAAGAAAGAAGCAGAAAAAATAGGACTAGATAAAATTTTTAAAGAAGCAGGTTTTGATTGGAGAGAGCCCGGTTGCTCAATGTGTTTAGGTATGAATCCAGACCAAGTACCTAATGGTGTTCATTGTGCTTCGACAAGTAATCGTAACTTTGAAGGTCGCCAAGGTAAAGGTGCAAGAACACACCTTGTTTCTCCTGCTATGGCAGCAGCCGCAGCAATTAATGGTAAATTTGTAGATGTTAGAAAGGTGGTTGTATAATATGGAAATCAAACCAATCACTACGTATACAGGTAAAGTCGTACCATTATTTCATGACAATATCGATACCGATCAAATTATACCTAAAGTCCATTTAAAACGTATTTCAAAATCAGGATTTGGACCATTTGCTTTCGATGAATGGCGTTATTTAGATGACGGATCTGATAATCCAGACTTCAATCCAAATAAACCAGAATATAAAGATGCATCGATTTTAATTACTGGAGATAATTTCGGATGTGGCTCAAGTCGTGAACATGCTGCTTGGGCGATTAAAGACTACGGTTTTGACATAATTATTGCTGGCAGTTACAGTGATATATTCTATATGAACTGTACTAAAAATGCGATGTTACCTATTGTATTAGATGAAGAAGCGAGAAAACATTTAGCACAATCAGAATCGATCACAGTAGATTTACCAAATCAAACTGTTTCTTCTCCAGACAAAATATTTACTTTTGATATCGATGAAACTTGGAAAAACAAACTCGTAAAAGGACTTGATGATGTTGCAGTAACATTGCAATATGAAGATGAGATTAAATCTTACGAAAGAGCAAAAAATTTTTAAAGATACTAAACTAACAAAGGTGTGAAACATATGACTGTAAAAACAACTGTTTCTTCAAAGATATCGATGAAGCTTACTTACAAATAAAAGATACTGTTAAAGAGACTCCATTACAAAAGGATCATTATTTATCACTTAAATATGACTGTAATGTATATTTAAAAAGAGAAGACCTACAATGGGTCAGATCTTTTAAACTTAGAGGCGCTTACAACGCAATTGTAGCCTTAAATAAAGAAGACAGAGAAATGGGCATCACATGTGCAAGTGCAGGCAACCATGCACAAGGTGTGGCTTATACTGCTAATAAATTACACTTAGATGCAGTTATCTTTATGCCTGTCACTACCCCACTTCAAAAGATTAACCAAGTTAAATTCTTTGGTGGACAAAATGTCGAAGTCATTCTTACAGGTGATACTTTTGATGATTGTTTAAAAGAAGCGCTCGGTTATACAGAAGATAACAAAATGAATTTCATTGATCCTTTTAACAATATCTATACTATTGCAGGGCAAGGTACACTTGCTAAAGAAATCATTGATCAATCTCAAGAAGAAAATATACAATTTGATTATTTATTTGCCGCAATTGGAGGCGGAGGTTTAATTTCTGGTGTTGGTACGTACTTCAAGGAAAATTCACCTCAAACATCTATTGTTGGCGTAGAACCTGCTGGCGCAAGCAGTATGTATACATCAGTTGTTTTAGAAAATCAAATCGTAACATTACCTGACATTGATAAGTTTGTTGACGGTGCTTCAGTTGCAAGAGTTGGTCAGTAACATATGACATCTCTAAAAAAGTTGTTGATGATTATGTTCAAGTACATGAAGGTGCTGTATGTTCAACCATTTTGGATATGTACTCTAAACAGGCCATTATCGCAGAACCTGCTGGTGCATTAAGTATTACCGCTTTAGAAATTATTCAAGCAGAAATCAAAGGTAAAACAGTTGTTTGTGTTGTGAGTGGTGGTAATAATGATATTAACCGCATGAAAGAAATTGAAGAGCGTTCATTACTTTTCGAAGAAATGAAACATTACTTCATTTTAAACTTTCCCCAACGTCCCGGCGCTTTAAGAGAATTTGTAAATGATGTACTTGGACCTAAAGACGATATTACTAAATTCGAGTACCTAAAAAAATCATCTCAAAACACCGGTACAGTTATCATAGGCATTCAATTAAATAACCATAAAGATTTGAATAACTTGAAAAAGAATGTAAATGAGTTCGATGCTTCAAATATTTACATTAACGAAAATAAAATGCTTTATTCACTTCTTATTTAAAAGCTTAGCTATTGCGCTAAGCTTTTTTTAATGAACTACTTCTCAAAATCATTGGGATTAGTAGTTCTTACACATGAGCTTCAGCTTATGTGCTCATGGCTTAAACCAGATTTTTTTGGAAGTTAAGCTCCTTTTGCACATAAAAAAAGAGACCCTTTCGGATGGCACTGAACCCTTAAAATGGGAATTTAATAAAAACACTGTTTTCTAAGCTGCTGTTTCCTGAATTCTATAGGAGCTAAGTAGCCTAGTTTTTGTTGAATTCTAACTTTATTAGTTTTCAATGTAATTTTCGACAATATCTATTACAATGTTATTAGAGCTCTTGAGCTCTTTGTTTAAGTAGAATGTTTCAGACTTTAGTGAGGAATGAAAACATTCGATCGGGGCATTATCGGCTGGCGTTCCCTTACGGGACATGCTTCTGGTAATGCCTTTTTCTTTGCACATTATATATTCATACGACGTATAAACACTACCTTGATCAGTATGAAGATACAACCATCAGGAATTTCCACTTGATTAAGCGTATCGTTTACTAACTTTGATTTTGGTGATTATCTATAGAATAAGCTATAATTTCTCCGTTATAGACATCCATAATTGATGAAAGATACAACATTGTATTACCGAAAGGTAAATAAGTAATATCAGTTACAAGTACTTCTAATGGACAGTTTGCGTTGAAATTTCTCTGTAGTAAATTATCTGTTTTATAAAATGGATTACCTGGTTTTTTAGATTTCTTAGGTTTAACGCGACAATTCAATCCATTTTCCTGCATAATTCTTTGTACTTTTTGTGGTTAACTTTATTTCGCTAAATTTATTTAATTCAGCAGTTACTTTCCTATAACCATAGGTATAGTTGTGTTTATGACAAATATATTTAACTTTTTCTTCAATTGAATCTAATTCATAATTTTTACATTTCCAACGATAATAAGTGGATTTGGGAATCTTAAAAACATCTAATATTACCTTAACTGGGTACCTTGATTTCAACGCATTAACCACTGTATTATTACTTTTGGCGCCACTTCCTTTCCAATTCCTTGTACTTTTTTAAAACATCAATTTCAGCTTGTTGACGTCTAATTTCTAATTTCAATTTCTCTTCATTACTGAATTCTTCAATTCCCTTTCCATATGAATATTGTTTTCCGACTTGTTGAGGAAACCTGTTGCTTTCACCATCTCTATACCATTTCCACCATCTTTGTACTTGAGTCTTTTTTTAATTTTAAAATGTCCATAATATGTTTAGTAGAATAACCTTGAATTTTCATTTCTATTACTTTGTTTTTAGTTTCTACTGAATATGCTACTTTTTTCATAGAAAAAAACACCTCCGAATAAATTCATTTTAATATGAATTCAACGAAAGTGTCTTTATTTTACTCCCATTAATTGGGGTCAGTTCAGGATCCCTAATTGCCTGGCAACGTCCTACTCTTGCGGAACGTAAGTCGGCTACCATCGACGCTAAGAAGCTTTTCTGGTGTAAGGCAAGCGTTCGCATCTTTTCTCACTTTCGCTCTTTCCTTACTCACTTACCGCTTGTAAGCTCGTCTCGTCTTTCACTCAGTTCGTCAGCTTCAAACGCTTTCTTAAACCAGATTTTTTTGGAAGTTAAGCTCCTTTTGCGCATAAAAAAGAGACCCTTTCGGGTCCCTAATTGCCTGGCAACGTCCTACTCTTGCGGAACGTAAGTCCGACTACCATCGGCGCTAAGGAGCTTAACTACTGTGTTCGGCATGGGAACAGGTGTGACCTCCTTGCCATTGTCACCAGACAATGAACTGTATAAAAAATTATACATTCAAAACTAGATAGTAAGTAAAATTTGATAATGCCAAACAAAACACTTTTAAATTTGATTAAGTCTTCGATCGATTAGTATTCGTCAGCTCCACATATCGCTATGCTTCCACCTCGAACCTATTAACCTCATCATCTTTAGGGATCTTATAACCGAAGTTGGGAAATCTCATCTTGAGGGGGGCTTCATGCTTAGATGCTTTCAGCACTTATCCCGTCCATACATAGCTACCCAGCGATGCCGTTGGCACGACAACTGGTACACCAGAGGTATGTCCATCCCGGTCCTCTCGTACTAAGGACAGCTCCTCTCAAATTTCCTGCGCCCACGACGGATAGGGACCGAACTGTCTCACGACGTTCTGAACCCAGCTCGCGTACCGCTTTAATGGGCGAACAGCCCAACCCTTGGACCGACTACAGCCCCAGGATGCGATGAGCCGACATCGAGGTGCCAAACCTCCCCGTCGATGTGAACTCTTGGGGAGATAAGCCTGTTATCCCCGGGGTAGCTTTTATCCGTTGAGCGATGGCCCTTCCATGCGGAACCACCGGATCACTAAGTCCGTCTTTCGACCCTGCTCGACTTGTAAGTCTCGCAGTCAAGCTTCCTTATGCCTTTACACTCTATGAATGATTTCCAACCATTCTGAGGAAACCTTTGAGCGCCTCCGTTACTCTTTAGGAGGCGACCGCCCCAGTCAAACTGTCCATCTGACACTGTCTCCCACCATGATAAATGGTGCGGGTTAGAAATCCAACACAGCAAGGGTAGTATCCCACCAACGCCTCGACGTAAGCTAGCGCTCACGTTTCAAAGGCTCCTACCTATCCTGTACAAGTTGTACCGAATTTCAATATCAGACTACAGTAAAGCTCCACGGGGTCTTTCCGTCCTGTCGCGGGTAACCTGCATCTTCACAGGTACTATGATTTCACCGAGTCTCTCGTTGAGACAGTGCCCAAATCGTTACGCCTTTCGTGCGGGTCGGAACTTACCCGACAAGGAATTTCGCTACCTTAGGACCGTTATAGTTACGGCCGCCGTTTACTGGGGCTTCGATTCGTAGCTTCGCCGAAGCTAACCACTCCTCTTAACCTTCCAGCACCGGGCAGGCGTCAGCCCCTATACATCACCTTACGGTTTAGCAGAGACCTGTGTTTTTGATAAACAGTCGCTTGGGCCTATTCACTGCGGCTCTCCTGGGCGTTAACCCTAAAGAGCACCCTTCTCCCGAAGTTACGGGGTCATTTTGCCGAGTTCCTTAACGAGAGTTCGCTCGCTCACCTTAGAATTCTCATCTTGACTACCTGTGTCGGTTTGCGGTACGGGCACCAAAATTCTAGCTAGAGGCTTTTCTTGGCAGTGTGAAATCAACGACTCGAGGAAACAATTTCCTCTCCCCATCACAACTTGACCTTAAGAGTGCCGGATTTGCCTAACACTCAGTCTCATTGCTTGGACGTACAATCCAATAGTACGCTTCGCCTATCCTACTGCGTCCCCCATCGCTTAAAACGAAATTTGGTGGTACAGGAATATCAACCTGTTATCCATCGCCTACGCCTATCGGCCTCAGCTTAGGACCCGACTAACCCAGAGCGGACGAGCCTTCCTCTGGAAACCTTAGTCAATCGGTGGACGGGATTCTCACCCGTCTTTCGCTACTCACACCGGCATTCTCACTTCTAAGCGCTCCACATGTCCTTGCGATCATGCTTCAACGCCCTTAGAACGCTCTCCTACCACTGTCCTTACGGACAATCCACAGCTTCGGTAATATGTTTAGCCCCGGTACATTTTCGGCGCAGTGTCACTCGACTAGTGAGCTATTACGCACTCTTTAAATGATGGCTGCTTCTAAGCCAACATACTAGTTGTCTGGGCAACGCCACATCCTTTTCCACTTAACATATATTTTGGGACCTTAGCTGGTGGTCTGGGCTGTTTCCCTTTCGAACACGGACCTTATCACCCGCGTTCTAACTCCTAAGATAAAATTGATTGGCATTCGGAGTTTGTCTGAATTCGGTAACCCGATAAGGGCCCTCGTCCAAACAGTGCTCTACCTCCAATAATCATTACTTAAGGCTAGCCCTAAAGCTATTTCGGAGAGAACCAGCTATCTCCAGGTTCGATTGGAATTTCTCCGCTACCCACAACTCATCCGCTCACTTTTCAACGTAAGTCGGTTCGGCCCTCCATTCAGTGTTACCTGAACTTCAGCCTGGTCATGGGTAGATCACCTGGTTTCGGGTCTACGACCAAATACTCAACGCCCTATTCAGACTCGCTTTCGCTACGGCTCCACATTAACTGCTTAACCTTGCATCAAATCGTAACTCGCCGGTTCATTCTACAAAAGGCACGCCATCACCCATTAACGGGCTCTGACTACTTGTAAGCACACGGTTTCAAGTTCTATTTCACTCCCCTTCCGGGGTACTTTTCACCTTTCCCTCACGGTACTGGTTCACTATCGGTCACTAGAGAGTATTTAGCCTTGGGAGATGGTCCTCCGGATTCCGACGGAATTTCTCGTGTTCCGTCGTACTCAGGATCCACTCAAGAGTGAACAAACTTTCGACTACAGGATTATTACCTTCTTTGATTCATCTTTCCAGATGATTCGTCTAATTTGTTCTTTTGTAACTCCGTATAGAGTGTCCTACAACCCCAACAAGCAAGCTTGTTGGTTTGGGCTCTTCCCGTTTCGCTCGCCGCTACTCAGGGAATCGATTTTTCTTTCTCTTCCTGCGGGTACTAAGATGTTTCAGTTCCCCGCGTCTGCCTTCAGATATGCTATGTATTCACATATCGATAACAGACATAACTCGTGTTGGGTTTCCCCATTCGGAAATCTCTGGATCAAAGCTTACTTACAGCTCCCCAAAGCATATCGTCGTTAGTAACGTCCTTCGTAGGCTTCTAGTGCCAAGGCATCCACCGTGCGCCCTTAATAACTTAATCTTTTCGACCTTCAACACGATAAAATCGGTTGAAAACCTAAAATGTTATTAATCTGTGAGTGTTCTTTCGAACACTAGCGATTATTTCTATTTTTTGAATTCAAGCTTTTTAAAACTCTAATTCACTCGGTTTTGCTGTAAAATCATAAATTTTACTTACATATCTAGTTTTCAATGTCAAAATAACGCAATGAATACTCGTAATGAGCATTCAAAACTGAATGCAATATGTCAATGTCATTCCTCTTCATCTTCTCAAGGAAGATGTTCCGAATATATCCTTAGAAAGGAGGTGATCCAGCCGCACCTTCCGATACGGCTACCTTGTTACGACTTCACCCCAATCATTTGTCCACCTTCGACGGCTAGCTCCATAAATGGTTACTCCACCGGCTTCGGGTGTTACAAACTCTCGTGGTGTGACGGGCGGTGTGTACAAGACCCGGGAACGTATTCACCGTAGCATGCTGATCTACGATTACTGCGATTCCAGCTTCATGTAGTCGAGTTGCAGACTACAATCCGAACTGAGAACAACTTTATGGGATTTGCATGACCTCGCGGTTTAGCTGCCCTTTGTATTGTCCATTGTAGCACGTGTGTAGCCCAAATCATAAGGGGCATGATGATTTGACGTCATCCCCACCTTCCTCCGGTTTGTCACCGGCAGTCAACCTAGAGTGCCCAACTAAATGCTGGCAACTAAGTTTAAGGGTTGCGCTCGTTGCGGGACTTAACCCAACATCTCACGACACGAGCTGACGAACCATGCACCACCTGTCACTTTGTCCCCGAAGGGGAAGGCTCTATCTCTAGAGTTTTCAAAGGATGTCAAGATTTGGTAAGGTTCTTCGCGTTGCTTCGAATTAACACATGCTCCACCGCTTGTGCGGGTCCCGTCAATTCCTTTGAGTTTCAACCTTGCGGTCGTACTCCCCAGGCGGAGTGCTTAATGCGTTAGCTGCAGCACTAAGGGGCGGAAACCCCTAACACTTAGCACTCATCGTTTACGGCGTGGACTACCAGGGTATCTAATCCTGTTTGATCCCCACGCTTTCGCACATCAGCGTCAGTTACAGACCAGAAAGTCGCCTTCGCCACTGGTGTTCCTCCATATCTCTGCGCATTTCACCGCTACACATGGAATTCCACTTTCCTCTTCTGTACTCAAGTTTCCCAGTTTCCAATGACCTCCACGGTCCGTGCGTGCTTTCACATCAGACTTAAGAAACCGCCTACGCGCGCTTTACGCCCAATAATTCCGGATAACGCTTGCCACCTACGTATTACCGCGGCTGCTGGCACGTAGTTAGCCGTGGCTTTCTGATTAGGTACCGTCAAGATGTGCACAGTTACTTACACATTTGTTCTTCCCTAATAACAGAGTTTTACGATCCGAAACCTTCATACTCACGCGGCGTTGCTCCGTCAGACTTTCGTCCATTGCGGAAGATTCCCTACTGCTGCCTCCCGTAGGAGTCTGGACCGTGTCTCAGTTCCAGTGTGGCCGATCACCCTCTCAGGTCGGCTACGTATCGTTGCCTTGGTAAGCCGTTACCTTACCAACTAGCTAATACGGCGCGGGTCCATCTATAAGTGATAGCAAAACCATCTTTTACTTTAGAACCATGCGGTTCCAAATGTTATCCGGCATTAGCTCCGGTTTCCCGAAGTTATTCCAGTCTTATAGGTAGGTTACCCACGTGTTACTCCGTCCGCCGCTAACTTCAAAGGAGCAAGCTCCTTATCCGTTCGTCGACTTGCATGTATTAGGCACGCCGCCAGCGTTCATCCTGAGCCAGGATCAAACTCTCCATAAATGAATTATGATGTTTGATTAGCTCATAAAATACTAATTTGTGTGTTATCTCTAACACGTTTGAACCAACAATTTAATGTTGTGTTCGGAATTAACGTTGACATATTGCAATTCAGTTTTCAATGTTCATTAATGTTTCTATTGGAGCGGGTGATGGGAATCGAACCCACAACATCAGCTTGGAAGGCTGAGGTTTTACCATTAAACTACACCCGCATTTTTTTATATGTAATATTTTTGATGCGGCCAAGAGGATTTGAACCTCCACGGGATTTCTCCACTAGGCCCTCAACCTAGCGCGTCTGCCGTTCCGCCACGGCCGCTCGCAAAACGGTTTGTTTATCAAGTTAACATTATTATATTGTAATATACCTTTAATGTTTTGTCAACACGTTTTTAAAGTTATTTAATAAAATTAATACTTGCTTAACTCAATTGCCTATTAATTTCGCAACGTTTATTATCTTATAATATAATCGACTCATCGTCAACAGAAAAGCAAACAAAATGAGTAAAATGATCTAGTTATAAGTTGGATTTAACTATTGATGTTAAAATCACATTAAATTCACCTAAATAGACCTTTATTACTTAAATTCCATCTATTTTAATTCAAAATAAAAGGGCGAGCTAAAACTAATCGTTTTAGCTCGCCTTTTTATAAAACTACTATGATTGCACAATGTCATGTTGAACCAATTTACCTTTACAATGTCCACACATCATTTTTGTCGTGTTAACTTTTCGTATCCTCGGAAATTGGCACCGCATGTATTACATTTATAAATAACTTTGCTCGGTCTCATATTTTCTACAGCTGAACAGAACCTTGGAGCACCTGTTAACTTACTCAACGCTTTAAAATCCTTATCCTTATGTTGATACCCCTTTCCTTGTATGTGCAAATGTAATGACATAATTCATGTTTAATATATCTTGAACTGCTTTTTCACCAAATTTAGTATACTGCTTATCTAATTTCAATATTATGAGTTTGTAATAAGTAGCGACCGCCTGTTGTTTTTAAGCGTTTATTAAAATAAGCTTTATGCTTAAATGAGCGCTTAAAGTGCGTTTCAGATATAGTTTCTGTCAATCTTTGAAGGTTTCATTATCCATGTGGATCAATCATAGTTAATGATCCTTACCTTTTTTATCATCAATATCAAGTATCCAAACATCTACTATATCTCCAACGCTAACAATATCCATTGGTTCTTCACAAACTTCTTAGATAGTTTAGATACATGTACAAGTCCATCTTGTTTAACTCCGATGTCTACAAAGCACCAAAATCTACAACATTTCTAACTGTACCACTTAACTTCTATATTTTTGCTAAGTCTTCGATTGATAAAACATCTGATTTTAGAATAGGCGTTTCAAATTCATCACGAGGATCTCTATTTGGAGCAATCAACGATTTTAAATATCTTCTAATGTCGGTTGACCTATATTCAATTTCTCAGCCATTTCCGCAATGTTTAAGTGATTTAATGCTGATTTCAAATCTTCTGTGCCAAGACCTTCAGCTTTCATATTGATTTCATTTAAAATTGATACGTTGCTCTGTAGCTCTCAGAGGTGAATCGAAGTATTATCTAATGGTTCGCTACCATCGACAATTCTTAAAAACCCAATACTTTGCTCAAATGTTTTAGTGCCTAAACGCTTAACTTTCGCAATATCTTTGTTATGTTTGATTGCTCCGTTTTCTTCACGATAGTTAATTATGTTTTGTGCAATC
This sequence comes from Staphylococcus sp. AntiMn-1, assembly GCF_001663395.1. Classification (NCBI taxonomy): domain Bacteria; kingdom Bacillati; phylum Bacillota; class Bacilli; order Caryophanales; family Staphylococcaceae; genus Staphylococcus; species Staphylococcus sp. AntiMn-1. Next base: position 781 of record NZ_CP012968.1, on the reverse strand, counting down.
GTTGGTGATAGACCAGAAACGTATTGGAGTAGTAGCGTGAAGCAGTATTAACATCCACACCTACTTGGTTTACTGCTGTTTCAACCACAAATGTTAACGCCGCTTCAAGTGCTTTCTGATTAACATCATGCTGATATTGACCTACACCTATTGATTTAGGGTCGATTTTAACAAGTTCACTCAATGGATCTTGCACTCTTCTACCAATTGAAACTGCACTACGTTCTTCAACTTGGAAATCTGGGATTCTGTTCTAGCGACTTCTGATGCAGAATATACTGACGCACCCGCTTCATTCACAATAATGAATTGCACCTTCAAATGATGTTCTTGTCATAGATGCTACAAATTGTTCAGTTTCGCGACTAGCTGTCCGTTCTATTGCTATAAGTTCTACTCATAATCTTTTACAAATTTAACGAATATTTTCTCAGCATCTGCTTTTTTATTAATTGGAGGATGCGGTACATCACGCCTTTTGCAACAAATGTACCGAAAGGTTAATAACTGCAAGTTTGCAACCTGTTCTAAATGCTGGATCTACCCCAGTATTTGTTTACCTTTCAATGGTGGTTGTAACAATAAATTCCTTAAATTTTCACTAAAGACATCAATAGCTGGTTTTCAGCTTTTTCTGTTAGATCTCCTCTTATTTCTCTTTCGATGAAGGCATAATTAATCTTTTTAAGCTATCTTTAATGGCATCTTCAATATATAATCACCCTCATGATTTGTAGTTATTTCATTTTTGCGAATGAAGTTTTCAATGCCTTGTGTATCC